>NZ_FOHI01000010.1 GCF_900111585.1 Nitrosospira multiformis | reverse complement strand
ACAAACTCGTCACCTCCCAGCCGACTGACTGTATCCGCTTGGCGAACCGTAGACTGCATGCGCTCTGCAACCACCTTGAGCAGCTTGTCGCCGATTCCATGACCAAGCGAATCGTTGATCAGCTTGAAGCGATCGAGATTCACGAATAGTAATGCCAGCCGGAAGGAATAGCGGCTGGCGTTCTCGATTGCGATCCTCATGCGGTCGGTGAACAGCGCCCGGTTGGGCAGCCCGGTCAGCAAATCGTAATGGGCGAGATACTCGATACGTTTTAGTGATTGTTTGCGCTGAGTGATATCGTGCGCTATCTTGTATGCACCGACAATGTGACCTGCGTTATCCTTCACCGGCGATATCGTGACGGAGACATCAATCGGTTTCTTGTCCTTCCCCCATCGCACGGTTTCGAGATGATTTGTTTGTTTCCCGCTCTTGACGAGGCTCATGATTCTGTCCTCTTCCTCCAGGCGGTCGGGCGGAATTAGTCGGGAGATCGGACAACCTATGATTTCGCTCGCACGGTAACCAAAAATCCGTTCCGCACCGGCATTCCATCCGCTAATGATGCCATTGAGATCCTTGATAATGATCGCATCGTTCGAGGACTCGACGATTGCCGCTAACTGCGCTTTGTAAGTCTCCGCCTGCCCGCGTTCAGTAATGTCCCTGAAGCTCCAAACACGAACCATGTTTGACCCTTCCAGGGTTTTAGTTTTTGTATACCGCTCAAGTATCCGCCCATCGCAAAATTCAAAGATATCAAAGCTTTCCGGCGTCCAAGTGCCATAAATTTCCTCGGTCGAGTCCAGGAATTGCTGGGGATTTCTTAATTGCCCGGCACAATATCCGAGGATTGCCTGATGTCTCGCATGAGTCAGGAGCTCACTTGGAATGTGCCACATATTCACGTAAAGCTGGTTATAGCAAAGCACTTTGCCCAGCTTGTCCGCCACCAGGAGGCCGTCAGCCGTCGCCTTTAAGACTGCCTCCAACACGGAGAGTGATTGGTTCAGTTCCAGCGTTTCTTTCATGCTTTTTCGCCTCTTTTATGCCCGATTTTCCTTTCTTTTCTTGATTGGAACGAATAAATCCGCGTGATTCCAGAAATGCTCCACAGATTTAATTAGGTCTATTCAAAAGCGAAAAACTCACTTCTCAATCAGTCAGTCAGCCAATAGCGCTGCTCATGGTTGCATCCTTTGCTGAAACTTCTGATCAGAAAATAAATTGAGTGAGAGACTAGCGTAAAGAGTGCGCTACAGCGGCCTGGAGTAAACCTAGAAATAGGTTATTTCACTACGCCTGGTGAATACGATGATCTTCGTAAGGAGCCTGCAACAGGATCTTGAGAACCTGATGCTACCTTTACAAATATTAGGCCTGAAAGTGGTGCTTTAACTACCTGTAAAATATTACAGGTAAGAACTGCAGTGCCTGGAATCCACACTGATCGGAAAGGGATTGCTTGGAGCGCTCTCCAAATGGTTGTTGCTTCTCGGAGGCATCGATTCCGGCTAAGCGAATCTTGTGCTGCCGTTTTGATCTGGTGACAACCATCAAAGTATCGCCCACATCCTTTGCAGGAAGATTCCGGAAAAATCGGCTAGGGATCACCGCCTTTTCGATTGTCCACAATTGCTGTGGATAAGTTTGTTGATAAGCTATGTAAACGATGAGTAAGTCATCTTTCTGTAACATCTTTTCTTAGCCGGCTATTTTTTGAACTTTTTTTAAAAATATTTATTATCAAATACTTGAATAAAAATCAAGACCTGGGTTTTTTTGACAGTTAGTGCTGGAACTGCATATGTGATCCAGGTCCAAAATGTGGATTATTTCGAAATGTCAAGCAAAATGCGATCATTGATTTATAAAACCTCTTGGCTTTAGGTTCGATTCTCAGTCTCCTTCCTTTCTCTCGCTTAACCTGAATGGATGCCAGTTCGTGTGCTTTCAATACCCGGAATTTTTTGTTAACAAAAAGCTGTTTTGCTACGGTACTCCGTTTTGGCGCCGTTATTACGAGGATAGTCGTCACCCCTTGGACTTGTCGCGCGCATGCCTTTGATCCTTCATCGCGCCAACCGTATATGATTAGGGAAAATTCCGGGATGGGGAGTCGATGTTACAGTGACAGGATCTAGGGCGAAGAATGATCATTCTCGTGTTGCGCCCCGGTCTGTGATTGGAGCAACACGGCGAAATCCGAATAGGAATGAGCAAGACCTGGATAGACATCATGGCAGACAGCAAACCCGACCTTCCTGATAGCAACAAGAAATATCGCATTTCGTCGAAAAGCGGTATTCTCTCCGTGCTGCGACTAATGATAAGGAATAATTCGCAAAGCACCTGTTACTTTGGTGATGCCAACAGCTTTTTCCCGACTGCCCTTTTGAATCTCGACAGCCAACGCGGGGAAATGGTGCTCGATTATGGTCCGAATGAGGAGATCAATCAGCAGGCATTGCAAGCTGAAAAATGGAATGTTGTTGCATTTCCCAACCAGGTGAAGGTTCAATTTTCCTGCCAGAAAATCGGGAAAACAGAGTTCGAGGGGCGCAATGCCTTCCTTGCACAGATCCCCAGAAGTCTGTTGCGTATGCAAAAGCGGGAATACTATCGCGTTGCCACGCCGACGACTGCTCCCGTAAGATGTGTGGTTCCCCTGCTTGAGGAAAAATTACCTTCCACCGTGGAAGTACTCCTGCAGGACCTCAGCTGCGGTGGCATGGCTGTCATCGACTCGAACAGTAGAGGCAATTTCGAGGAAGGAAGCGTTTATGAAAATTGCTGCATTGTATTACCGGATATCGGGACGGTTAATGTATCCATGCGGATAATCCGCGTGGAACCGGCTGATACCGGACTCATACATGATCTCCAATCCCAGCGCGTCAGTTGCGAGTTTGTCGATACAGGGGAAAATGTGCTGTCCCTGATCCAGCGTTACATCACAAGGCTGGAACTGGAACGAAAACGGAAATAGCGGGTGTTCGGCATTAACGGCAACGGATTGTAGGCGAAAAACGTTTTCGCGCAGGCGAAGCAGTGGCATGACGGCCGGCAATTCAAACTTGAGAAGAGAGCCATGCGATCCTCTCTTCCAATAGAGGTAGTCTTCCCTGGCCGTTTCTGATACCGTCTTCCCTGATTTCCTCGAATTATCCGTTGCAATCGCTTGGAATACAGTGTGAAACATCTTGCATCGCATTTTTCATACTTGTCGCCACTGCTGTTCACAGGCCTTCTCGCCCTTGCGTTCCCCGCCCCATCGTTTGCGGCAAATCCGGATAAGGTGGAGTTCAAAAAAGAAGGCAAGGTCGTCAGGACTTTCTCGGTAGACCGTCTTCGCGCCATTACCCGGGAGCAGGCGCTCAAGGTATTCGAACCGCACGAGCGACGGAATCGGGTTTACCGTGTACTCCCCGCAAGAGCGGTATTCGCCGAGGTGTTCGGCAGGGATTGGGAAAAAGCGCACGAAATCGTCTTTACTGCCATCGACGGGTATCAGCCGAGCGTGCCGGTAAAAAAATTCTTGCATCATGATGGTTATTTCGGCTTTGCCAATGAGGACAGGGAACCATTCACATTGACCAACAAGCTGCAGAACAACGAGGTTGTGCCGCTCGGTCCGCTCTATCTGGTTTGGAACAATATCGACTCGAAGGAGTTGCTTGAGGCAGGGGCATCCGACATGCCTTACCAGATCAAGACTATCGAACTCAAGATGAAAGGAGCGTTTCCGAACATGATTCCACCATCTGGTTCTTCGGAACAGGTACAACGTGGATTCGAGCATTTTCGCAGACACTGCGCCGCATGCCACACGATAAATGGGGATGGGGGTGGCAAAGCGCCGGAGCTCAATTATCCGGAAAGTATCGTGGAGTACATCAAGCCCGAATACCTCAAGCGCTGGATACTGGCTCCGCAGACCATTCGATATAACACGATGATGCCCGGTCTTGGAGAAGAAATTTCGAACAGGGAACAGGTTGCGGCTGAGATCATTGCGTATCTCAAGACCATGAGCGGGTCGAAACGGGCTCCCTCAGAGAATCCAGCGGACATTTCGAGGTGACACAGTAGAAATGCCTGAGTGTTGTTATTCCGGTTTGATGCCGGACTAAGCTATTGGACTCCAGTACATCAACTAAATAGTGTGGTTATTAGAGCGAGTATTCGAAAGTTTCATGGTTCGACTCATGGGCTCATTCTCTTGCCTCGGTTTGCAGGGCCATGCCCTGCTGCGTTGTCCAGGCGACGATCTCCGCAGCGAATCTGTCCGCCGCAAGACCGAAAGCCGTGATGATTCCTGATGTCCCCCGGCTCTGCACGGGTTCGCTGACTTCAAAGCGGCGCACTGCTACGATGCGGTTGCGCAGCGGCTGCGATAGAGTGGCGTAAAAATAGATGGTGGCCTGTGGTCCATCATTTTTATACTCTACCTGGAACGCACTCAGGTCACCGCCAAGCTCCAGGTTGGCAACAAGATTATTGTTGTTGCCGTTAATGATGGAATTGAACCTGCCATCTGCCCGGAAAGCCGCTGCCAGCCGGTTGCGAAGCAGAACCGGCACGGGGTCGCTCCAGCGGATGCCCTTGTACGAGCTGAGCTGGCTACCCTGGCGCAGCGCCAGCACGCGTGGACTATCCGTGATGTAGTTGCTGTGGGGGGTTGCAAGACGCAACGTCCAGGGCAAGGGATCGCCGGAGAAACGGGGAGCAGACTCGGCAGCAGGCAGTTGATAGATTTCCAGATTTTCGGTCGCAGGCAATATCGAGCATGAGGACACGAAGAGAAGTATCGTCGCTATCCCGAAACAGCGGAGCAGACGCAGATGGAAATAGCTTGCGCCAGGGATTGGGTTCATGGCTCAAGCTCCTCGATTTTTTCCCGCCCCGTGAGGTAGGCAGCAGGATTCTCATCGAGCCGACGTACGGTTCTTGCCAGTGCAGACATGGTGTAACGTAGTTCCTGCAGGGCAGGTCCCAGTTCGTTCATGCCCTGCATGCCCCCGCTCAACGCGGCCTGATTCTCCAGCAGCAACTGATCCACCGACGCGCTGACTTTCGCCAAGGAAGCTGTGGCGCGATCGAGGTTGCCAAGGGTTGGACCGCCCTTCTCGCTCACGAGGGTGTTCGTTGCCGCCATCAGTTGCGTGGCCTCCCTCAGCGCGGAATTCGCCTGCGCGCTGGCAGCGGCCAGTTCGCCTACGATTCCCCGCACGTTATCGTTCTGGCTGGCGATCACCTGCGTCGTCTGCTCCAGGTTCTCCAGCGTCCTGCTCAGCCGCTTGGCATTTTCTTGAGAAAGAATCTCCTTGGCACGCATCACGAGCTGGGTGACATCGGCCATCATGTTGTCGCTGTGCTCCAGCAGCTTGGCGATGGGCGATGGGGTGGCCACGATGACCGGGTCCTTGTCATCCTTTGCCACGAGGTCGGGGCTGTCTGGCGATCCGCCGCTGAATTCGATCACGGAATTGCCGGTGATGCCTGTTAGCGCGAGCCGTGCCTGGGTATCCTCCTTGATCGGCGTACTGCCTTGCACGCGCACCCGCGCGATCACTCTCCGAGGATCCTGCGGGTCCAGTGCGAGCTTGACCACGTCACCGACCGTGATGCCGCTGTACTGAACGGCGCTCCCTATGGAGAGACCTCTGACTGCCTCATTGAAGACCACGGTGTAGTAGCGCTGCACAGAGTCGCCCGGAGCCTTGCTCAGCCACAGGGTGAACAGCAGTGCAGCCGCTACCGTCATAACGGTAAAGAATCCGATCAGTACATGGTGCGCGCGCGGTTCCATCGGTTATCTCCCTATCTCCCTGGTCCTGACCATCGTACCGCCCGTCTCCACCGCATGGCTGGCCGCGCGGCCGCGCGGTCCGTGAAAATACTCCTGCACCCATTCGTCCTCGACGGCTTCGACCGTCTGGAGCGGGCCCGTCACGAGAACATGTTTCTGCGACAACACCGCAACGCGGTCGCAGATCGTATAGAGCGTATCGAGGTCATGGGTCACGATAAAGACCGTGAGGCCCAGCGCATCGCGCAAGGTGATGATGAGCTGGTCGAATTCCGCCGCGCCGATGGGATCGAGCCCTGCGGTGGGCTCGTCGAGAAAGAGGATGTCGGGGTCAAGCGCAAGCGCGCGCGCCAACGCTGCCCGCTTGATCATGCCACCCGATAGGGAGGACGGATATTTCGCGGCTGCATTCGCCGGCAGGCCAGCGAGCGCCAGCTTCACGATTGCCAAGTGCTCGGCATCCGCCCTGGTGAGGCCGGCATTCTCAATGAGCGGGAGCGCGATGTTTTCCACGACGGTCAGAGAGGAAAACAACGCCCCACGCTGGAAAAGCACACCGAAGCGCTGCTCCAATGGCGTACGCTGCTCGGGGGCGAGCTGGAGCAGATCCGTGCCGAGAATACGCACACTGCCCGCAGCGGGGGTTTGCAGACCAACGATGGAGCGCAGCAGGACCGATTTGCCCGAGCCGGATCCACCGATGACGCCGAGGATCTCGCCGCGATGGACGTCGAGGTCCAGCTTGTCGTGCACGAGTTGCCTGCCAAAACGGTTGGTCAGGCCCCGCACCTGGATAATCGCTTCACCGCTCTGCGCCGAAGCGCCGGTTGCCTGGCTGTCAGGGTTTACCCGGCCAGCTTTCCGCGGAAACAGCGCCTCGTCCGTTACCATCCCATCTCCATGAAAAATAGGGCCGCCACTGCGTCCAGGAAAATGACGACGAATATGGAATGTACCACACTGGCTGTCGTATGCTGTCCCACGGACAATGCACTGCCGCTGACCTTGAGTCCTTCGAGGCAGCCGACGACTCCGATCACGAAGGCGAATACGGGCGCCTTGGACATGCCCACCAGGAAATGCCGCAGCTCGATCTGATCATGAAAAATGGTGAGGAACATCGCCAGTGAAATATCCAGTTGCAGAGCGCACACCAGCGCGCCACCCAGGATTCCCGAAATCATCCCCACGAAGGTGAGGATGGGCAGGGATACGAACAATGCCAGCACGCGCGGCAGCACCAGCAGGTTGACTGGGTTCAGGCCCAGCACGCGGGTTGCATCGATCTCCTCGTTGATCTTCATGGAGCCGAGCTGAGCGGTGAACGTACTCGCGGTGCGGCCGGCCATGAGGATGGCAGTAAGCAGGACGCCCAGCTCCCGCAGGAAGGCGAAAGTCACGAGATTGACGGTGTAGATGCTTGCCCCGAAATTGGCCAGCACGGTTGCGCCCAGAAAGGCGATCACGGCGCCCACCATGAAATTGAGCAGACCGATGATGGGTACGGCATTCAGGCCGGTTTCGTGGATTTGCGCCACGATCGATGTCAGGCGCCAGCGTTCCGGATGCAGCAGGCCGCGGGCCAGCGCATCGAGCGTGAAACCCATGAAGCCCAGCAGTGCCAGGATTTGCTGCCGGAAGATTTCCAGCGCAACTCCGGCGTGACCGAATATTTCGATAAAGGCACCCCGCTGCCGCCTTTGGGATACCTTGCCGGCAGCTCCCATCGCGTTGGCCACCATCAGCAGCAGCGCCCTCCGTTCGCGGCTCAGCGCCGCATCGGAAGCGGCAAGCTCTCCGGCGAGTTCCGCGCCGAGCAGTTCGTAAAGGCGCGCAGCACCCGCGGTATCCAACCCCGCAAGCTCGCCCAGGTCTACGTTGCGGCGTGCTGCGGCCAGACCCCCTGACCGATGCCGGAGCAGGGCGATCTGCTCGCCCAGCGCGGCATAGTTTTCGAGTGTCCAGTTGCCACGCACATTCAGCCGTGGGGGATTTTCAGAAGCATCCCACAGCAGGAGTTCTGAATCGGCGCCAAATACCATGGAGTTGCAATTTTTTGCGTGAAAGTGGCGCTATTGCGGGAGATCAGTCAGGAGGCCGCAGCACAGCAACCGACGGATCAACCACACTCATCTGTTTCAGGTGAACCGGAATCGGGCATATATCACCCTGATATAAGGGGGTGCCCGCTGGGCATCACGCAAAAACAGGAACCAGCAAGGTGGATTGAGCTGCCGTAGCTCGGCAACTGATTGAAACGCTAGTCGTTTATATCGTTGCTGTCAAGTCAGTCATATTGTCTAGCTGGCAAATAGATAGCTGATTCGGTAGCTGATTCGAGCTATTTCCTCCTTTAGCCAAGCCGGTCCGTTATTGCTAAGGCGATCCGTTACTGCCCATTTCGTTCAAGCAACGTCACCCCGCCACTCATGCCATCGACTTCCACCATATCCCCATCCTTCAGTTCGGCCAACACTCCTGTCAAGTTAACGACCGCAGGAATAGCAAACTCACGGGCAACGATTGCTCCGTGGGAGAGATAACCGCCCGTCTCTACAACCAATCCTGCCGCTCTGAGGAAAAGAGGCGTCCAGCCGGGATCGGTAGAGGGAGCAACCAGAATATCGCCCTCCTGCAATTTGTACCCCTCGGACGGGTGGAGCAGAAGGCGGACTTTACCTCTTGCCAAGCCTGTGCCGGTCGGTATGCCCTGGTAACGACGTGAGTTATTTGAGGCTGTGACTGAGACTGCGGCGGACTCATGTGCCTGCCAGCCCTGCCTTGAATGCCTCGATGCCTCGACCAGAACAGCGGGTGCCGTTTCCTGCGACCATTGTTCGAAAAGCTTCTTCCGCTCGCTCACGCGAGCCTTTACTCCAGTCTCGGGAATATCGCCATCCAGCACACGCAATATCTCGGAGAGCATGAGGTGAAAAATATCCGCTTCCTGCACCAGCACTCCCTGTTCAACCAGATAGCGTCCGGCTGCGAGCAGCAGATACCGCCCGGGCTCCATCAGTGCCGTCAGAGCGCTGCGTGCAGCTTCACGCTGGTTGCATTCCTGCGTCGCTGCCTTTGCCAATTTCAGGATAAATGTGCGTTTCCAGAACGGTACGCCGGATCGGATGCGCGCCAGCGCTTCAGTCACCGCCGCTTTCTGGCGAACCTGCAACGCCGCCTCATCCACTTCGGCCAGTTGCTCCAGTTGCGATAGTAAATATTCCGGTGCCTCCCGCCATCTCGGATTCCGGAAGTAACTTTCATACAATCCTCGATGCCCGTAACGCTCAAGAAACTCATTGAAGGCATCCTGAAACTTGGAGTTTTCTGGATGCTCATGATCGCTGGAAGCTTCTACGTTCCCCTTCTCCCGCCCCAAACGCGCCAGAGCCATCAGTTCATACGACTGGCGTGCGGTAACGCTTGGCTCTCCACCGGCGAGCAAAGCGGTAGCCAATGCATATCCTTCACCCGGAAAGCACTTATCCAGCTGCTCGACCAGCATTGCCAGACTTCCGCCACCTGAACCCTGCAAGAAAAACAAATCGGCCGCGCTGCGGGCGACTTGAAAATGACGAAGAATTTCGGCTCGCAACCCTGCTGCATCCTTGGGAAGGGGCTGCTTGCGCCACTGAACCGCCTCGGCCATGGCACGCTCTATGGCGCGCTGACCACGGCGGCGCTGGCCTGGAGAGCGCAGCATATAACGCACGACCCTTCGCAAACGTGCGAAACCATCGACAGGACTTGCAGTCGGCAGCGTAATTTCCGGCTGCCTGCCGCCAATCAGCGAATTTGTCAGCTGGGGAATCACTCCTAATGCATCGAAAACTTCCCACTGCAACAGGGAAAGCTGTAAATAAAGGCGGCCATGGAACAGTCCCGCACGCTGCAATCCCGGCAGCAATGGATAACCGGCCAGAATGTAGCCCTGTGTGAGCAGTTCGTTAACGAGTCTGCGCGCATTGCACCAATCAATCGGTGACAGCGGCTCGGGAACGACTTCGCAGGTGTTGCCACGCGTCCAGTAGGCAGGTTGCGTTTGCAGCGCGGGATAGGTGTAATGGGGTCGGGCAGTGACTGGTCGGGCCTGGGTCAACCAGAACTGTTCGCCGTCCCATACCCATTCCAGATCGTAGAATGGGTGGGTGAAGTCCAGGGCCACCGCCGCGTCGCGCAGCAGTTCAGCCAGGGCTAGCGCCTGATCGGGCGAAAGAACGGATCCCGTTGCTTCGGCGGCGGATGTCGGAACCATTGCCGTTCCGCCTTCCGGCCGCGCAACTGCCTTGGTCGCCTTACTGCCGATCCGCTCGTGCAGTAATACCCAGTGATCATCGAGCAAATCTTCGCCAAAAACGTATTCATCGCCCGTTGCCTGTCCCCCAACCAGCGATTCGCCCAATCCCCATTGCGCGTGGATGACGAGCCTGTCGTCACGTCCGGTAATCGGGTCGCAGGTGAAGGCGATGCCGGAAGCAATGGCAGGCAGCAGTGGCATGACGATTACTGCCATGCCTGGCATGGATGCGCCCGGGTTCAATCTTTGACGATAAGCGATAGCGGTGGGAGAGGATAATGAGGCCCACACTTCCCGGACCGCAAGCTGTACCTGTTCGGTACCGCATACATTCAGGCAAGTACGGTAAATACCTGCAAACGAAGCCGTGACTGAGTCTTCACCGGCAGCCGAAGAGCGTACTGCCAGCGGCTGATTCAACCAGCCACGGGTGGCAAGAGCCTTTTGCAATGCTGCCGACAATTCGGGAGGGATCGCCTCATCGTCATGCAAGGGTCGCCAGTCAGCCGGGATAACCAGTCCCTCCGGCACCGGCAGACCCAATTGCTTCAATCGTGCCAGATGCCATGCTTTGCCGCCTGCGGTCGCTGCATCCGTAGCTAGCACACTTTCCCAGTCGAGGATTTCCAATTGCGTGATTTGTGTGATTACAGGCGCTTCTCCGGTCCCTCTTGGTGAAAACGCCACCTCAGCCGGCATTTAACACCAACCTTCGCCGCTGACAGATTTCGCCATTGCGACGACCAACAAACTCGATTATTTCCGCATCAGGCAGGGGCAGTTGAAGTGCTCCATCGCTGATGCGACGCACTGCTTCAAACGGAAGTCCGTTCATGTATGTTTCCAGTTCGTCCAGACCTTTTGTTGCTATGCTCATGGTACGCTCCTCAATCTGCACTTTCATCGCCGTGTGCGGAATGCCGGAAAGAAGGCCGGCGCAAAATGCGATCAAGTCCCGGTTTTCGCGTAGCAGATCGTCAAGTGTCATTTCATACCCGATTCCGGGAACGCCCAGGTCTTCGATTGGCAACCCGTCCGCTGCACCGCTACGCAGCGCACGGCGGATGGCGAGAGTGTAGCCCGTCCGGGGGCAGGGCGTTCAGTTCAAAGGATGTGCTGCGCAGGGCTTCGCTCAAGTCAAAATGCGTCCACACATTCGCTCCGCCGGCACCGGTAGCTTCTCCCACGCAAACCACTAGGCCTATTTCATTATCCACGAAACCTGCGGCGAATAAGTCACCCGATGAATAAGTATTTGGATCGACAACACATACAACAGGCCCGCTGTATTTCTGGCCAATATCGTTACACCAGGCAGGCTCGGTTAGCGGCAATGATTGCGAGTACGGTTCTCCCGTTGCTATCGCCGCCTCAAGTGAAGGTAGCCACGCTTCAAACTCCATGCGATTGAAGGGACTGAAGGCCATGGCCCGCGTCATAGGAGAAGCGAGCAGGCTGAAGCGTGCCGGTTTTATCGGGTTTGGCGTAAAGAGCTGTAGCAAGCGCTCCGCCGCCCAGATCAGCCCGCCGGGGTTACCCCGCAGATCAAGGATCAGGCCGTTGTCAGGCAATATATCCCCAGTGCCCCGGGTTGCTGCCGCCCTGCCTGCCGCTGCCATGCTTCGGCCAGCACATCTCCCGGATTGGCAGTAATCATTTTAACCAGATCGAAGGGAGACAATCCCCATCCTTTCGCTTCGCTTACCAGGGAAGCGACCTTCAATTCACCGAGTACATTTCGTGTTCCGGATGGGCCCCAGTCCGATCCGATGCATAGGCTGATCTCTCGTGCCAATGCTGATGGAACATCAGTGGTCGTGCCATACAGCCACAGATTCGAGAATGGAGACCGGACTATTGCCTCCGAATTGCTCCAGGTATCGTATGAGGCGAGGTCGACAGCATTGGTATGAATGGCGACCAGTCTGCGCTGCAAGCATCCCGCGGTATGAGCAGCCCGGTACTCGCGCTGGACGATCGAACCGGGACGACCCTCCGCACAATGGTAAATGAAGGTGGCACCCTGCCGCATGCTGATCGCACGCTCGCCAAGCTGCTCGGGTTTGAGGGTGAGCCTCGAGGCAAGTACTTGATGACGTCCGATTTCCCCATTGAGCGTTTCATCTTCGATATTTTGCACCAGCCATCCGTCCAACGGACAGGTGCTAGGGGGAGACTCTTGTATGCTGGTGGTGCCGCCAACCAGTGCGCGAATTTCCGCATAGGCGAGCAATTCCGCGGGTGCAGCCTCGATAAACGCATATGTCGGCCAAGAATCGCCGCAATCCACCGGTTGGGGTAAGCGGCAATCAACGGATTTGCGATATGACGTGTTCCTCCGCCTTGGCCATATACGCTGTAGAGGAAGGTATTGATGAAGACGTAGCTTCGGATGATACCGAGCCGCTTCAGAAATCCTTCGCGCTTTCCGGCTGTGCCGACAAGAACCCGACGCACGATTGCCTCAAATAGCCATGAAATACCCCTCCTGATTAGCCTCCGATCGAATGCGGCGCGATGTCGGGAGGCTAGCGCCCAGCCTGCGCCTGTTGGGCAGCCAGTTCCGTGAGCTGGTCCAGAAGTGCCTTCTTCTGATTTCCCAGTTCGGCATAGCGTGCATACAACTGGTTCAGGTCGCGGGTGTATTGCTGGATGCGTTCCGTGCGCTCCCGCTGCAGCCTGATATTGTCATCGTAATTTGTCGGCGGCGCATCCTTCACTCCGCCCATTGTCAGGTAGCCTTGCACGGTGAGTGGCTGGCTATCCTGTATTTCGTTGCGCCGCAATTCCTGAATCATCTGGAATTGCTGGTAAACAGTCTGTTGTTCCTGGCTCAGGTGATTCAAAGCCATCTCAAGCTCTGCTATTCTGGGATCAGGTTTAATATCCGACTTCCCAACGGTACCTGGCACAACCTGAGCGCGCGTCGAGTCCATCACTCCCGAAAAAAGCAGCAGCAGTGCAAGAATGATGGGTTTCATGTTATCCGGGTAATTCCGCATGAATATCATGAGTCCGGGATCGCATGTTCGCGGCAATCTCTGGCGATACTCTTTTGGCATTTTGCTCAACTGAATGGCATTGCCGTCGCCACGCTTTGCTGGTATCCCTTGTACTTAAATTAAGAAAGGGAGAGGCTATCAGCAACGATTTCGGCTTCCTTCTTCAAAGATAGCATGGATATAGAACCTGGATTGGCTTCGAGGAGAATTATGATATGAATGAACAACCGTTCCCCTTGCGGGACAGGATAGTGGACGAGCGCCAGACGCTTCTGCAACAGCTGCAGGATTGGCTGGAGATACCCATGCTGGTACTCGCTTTCATATGGCTTGCATTGATGGTGGTGGAGATTGTCTGGGGACTCAACCCTCTGATTGAATCAGTGGGATACATCATCTGGGTAATTTTTATTCTCGATTTTATTTTGGAGTTTTGGCTGGCGCCGGGAAAACTGGACTATCTTAAAAAGAACTGGCTCAGCGGCATCGCCCTTATGGCTCCTGCGTTACGCGCCCTCCGGCTCGTTCGCATTATGCGGCTTGCGCGCCTCGGCAGGGTCGCGGGAATGTCGCGTGGCCTGAGGTTGCTGCGGGTATTGAGCAGCGTCAACCGGGGCATGCGTGCACTGGGGGCCACGATGCGCAGGCGAGGCTTTGGCTACGTCCTCTTACTGACACTGATCGTTACCCTCGCCGGAGCAGCAGGAATGTATGGTTTCGAGAATAACCCGAACAATAATACGGAGGGGGGCTTGCATACCTATGGCGCCGCCGTGTGGTGGACAGCCATGATCATGACTACGATGGGTTCCGAGTATTGGCCGCAGACCGCGGAAGGGCGGGTGTTATGCTTTTTTCTTGCGCTGTACAGCTTTGCCATGTTCGGTTATGTCACCGCCACATTGGCTACTTTTTTCGTGGGACGGGATGCCGAAAATCCCGATACGGAGATTGCAGGAGCTGAAGCCATCGCTGGGCTTCGGGCGGAGATTGCCGCCCTGCGTGAAGAAATTCAGGGATTGCGTAAATGATGGATTGGTTTTCTCGTCATAATATGTTTAGTGTTAAGCTTATTCCTGTTTCCGCCGATCCCTGACCGACCAACCATTGCGGGAAAAATCATGCAATATTATTTGATATTCGCTATTGCTCTCGCCATTCTTGCTATCGCATTCGCTCTGCAAAACGATATGATTGTGACAGTGACATTTGGCATATGGAGCTTCGATAGTTCGCTCGCCATGATGCTGGTGATTGCAGGGGGCATAGGAGCAACCATTTCAGTATTGCTCTCGTGGCCTAGCTTCATCAAGAATCAATGGGTGAGTGCCCGTCTTCGCCGACAGGTGAGCAAACTGGAGGAAGACAAGGCTGCCCTGGAGCAGCGCAATACGCAACTCGAAGAAGAACTGGCAAAACTCACTCCTGAGCCTATCCCCGAGCCGCCTCCACGCTATCTCGGACTGAAATCGATGCTCCTCGGAAGCGATAAACCAAACGCAAGCGAATAACGTATGCCTAGGGATCGAGCCTGATTTCATTGCTTCTAACCATGGCCATACAACGTCTATTTCTAATACACTCCCATGTCCGACGCTGATTCACACATGGAAGCTGAGCCGCCATTTGTGCAGCCGCCCTTGAAAGCAAAGAAAGGAAGAGGAGCGGTATCCAACCTCCAGGGGCGGTACGAGCAATGGACGCGTGAAGACATCGATGATGGCTGGGGAAATGGCGGTATCATCGGAACCGCCAACAGAGACGAGGCAGAAGATGACGAGCCGGATACAAGCTTGACATGGAAGACCCAGGTCATCGAGGAACATGCCAAAACCATACTAAGCCGCAATCAATCGCCGGATGTGCCGTTCAGCATTTCGCTCAATCCTTATCGCGGATGCGAACATGGTTGCATCTACTGTTTCGCGCGTCCCACTCACAGTTACCTGGGCTTGTCGCCCGGGCTGGATTTCGAAAGCAAAATATTCGCCAAGATCAATGCGCCGGAGCTTTTGAGACGGGAGCTGGCAAAACAATCGTATGTGCCGGAACCCATCGCGCTCGGCGTCAATACGGACGCATACCAGCCCTGCGAGCGCGACTTGCGGTTGACACGGCGCGTGCTGGAAGTGCTACGTGAGTGCGAACATCCCGTCGCGCTGATTTCCAAGTCATCGCTGATGGAGCGCGACATGGATTTGCTCTCCGATATGGCTTCAAGACGATTGGCTGTGGCCGCGGTGACAATCACCACTCTCGATCCCGCAGTTGCGCGCACGCTCGAACCGCGGGCAAGTGCTCCAGCACGCCGTCTACGGACGATTCGCACGCTGACCGATGCCGGAATTCCGGTCGGCGTCAGCGTTGCACCGGTGATTCCGTTTGTCACCGAACCCGATCTGGAGCGAGTACTGACGGCAGCAGCAGAAGCCGGGGCAATCAATGCAGGCTATGTCATGTTGCGCCTGCCCTGGGAGATCAGCCCGCTGTTCAGGCAGTGGCTGGAAGCACATTTTCCTGATCGCGCTGCCCGGGTCATGAACCGGGTGCGCGACATCAGGGGTGGCAAGGATTACGATTCGAGCTTCGGTAGGCGCATGCGCGGGGAAGGCATCTGGGCCGACCTGATTCGACAGCGATTCGACAAAACGGTGAAACGCCTTGGGCTCAGTGCCCATTCGCGCCGTTTCACGGGACTGGATAGCTCGCGCTTCCGTGCGCCTTCTGTCAGTCCAGTTGCTGTCCAATCATCCATGACCGAAAAATCGAAGGGAAAGCATCGGAAAGCAAAAACGGGAGAGCGAAAACCAAACGACCAGCTTGAGCTTTTTTGACGCCGTTTTACTTCCTTTTTGTTTCGCCGTAGCCACGCTTGCTTTGTATCCTCAAGGCACTACACTTCTGCCGGATCGAGCCGCATCCACAGGCATTTACCCTTGCTTTCCTTTTCGATCATTTCCAGTTGACGGGCGTGCGCTTCCAGTTCTTCGGCGCTGGCGGGCAGGACGACCAGTTGCAAATCATGCAGACTGATATCGAGATCAAGCGGCGATGGCGCTTCGAGTTCCATGAGCAGGCTCTCCTGCCCGCGCGTCATGGCAAGATAAACTTCCGCAAGCAGTTCCGCATCCAGCAGCGCACCGTGCAGCGCGCGCCGCGAGTTATCCACCTCGTACCGCTCACACAACGCATCCAGGCTGTTCCTTTTACCGGGAAACAGCTCTTTCGCCATTTTCAGGGTATCGGTCACCGAGTGGCAACATTCGCAGAGAGCTGGCAAGCTGGCGAGCCCCAGCTCATGGTCAAGGAATGCGACGTCGAACGCTGCATTGTGCATGATCAGCTCGGCGCCATCGATGAACTCGAGCAGCTCGTGCACGACGTCAGCGAATCTTCGCTTGTCCAGAAGAAATTCGCTGGTTATTCCATGCACCTGCAAGGCGCCCTCCTCGATCTCGCGTTCCGGATTGAGATAATGATGGAAGCGGCGCCCTGTCAATCGCCGGCTCATCATCTCCACCGCTCCGATTTCGATAATTCGATGGCCCAGCTTAGGCTCGAGTCCCGTCGTTTCCGTATCTATGAAAATCTGCCGCATCAACTAGCCCTTCTCTTGTATTGCGGATAATCCCCCCGGTTTAACTCTTCCCTCTTTGCCTTACAGAAAATCACTTCTAGCCGAATGACTTCTAGGAGATTGAGTGGGTGATTACCCGTCTAATTTGCAGAAACGCCCCGCAGCGCCGTCTGCACGCCCCGGTTGGCAAGCATATCGGCATATTCGTTGCCATCATGGCCCGAATGCCCCCGCACCCATAGCCATTCTATTTTGTGGCGCTGCGTCAGCAGATCGAGTTCTCTCCACAAGTCATCATTCTTTACCGGCTTTTTGTCGGCGGTACGCCAATCGCGCTTTTTCCAGGCGTGTATCCACTCGCTGATACCCTTCTGTACATACAACGAGTCGGTGTGCAAGCGTACTTCACATGGTTTGGTCAGCGCTTCCAGCGCTCGAATGACAGCGAGCAGCTCCATGCGATTATTGGTGGTCATTTTCTCTCCACCGAATAATTCGCGTCTATGCCCGTTGTATTGCAGCAATGCGCCCCACCCGCCCACCCCCGGATTCCCCTTGCAGGCTCCATCGGTAAATATTTCGACTACCTCGGCAGATTTCGCTTTCACTTCTCGCCTTGCGGTAAAGTTTCAATGCGTGCAGCCCTGCGCGGCTCATTCGCGGCGGCTGTGCCTTTGATCTTGCGTGCAATCGGCGACATTGCTCTCCTCCTCGCCCTCGCCTCTTTCCATTCAGGCTTGATAACGCGCATGCCATGAACACGCTTCACCGCCGTGAGGAAATAGACGCCCCCGGAGAAGCGCCACCAGCGGTCTCCTGCCTCTTCCATGAAATGACAACGCTTCAGCCATTTCTCCTGACTGAATGGGGGCGCGTAACAGCATAGGCGGTCTTCCGTGATTTCAAAATCCAATAATGTCAGCCAGTCCTTGAGCCGCGGCAACGCGATGAAATTGCCCCGCCACGGAAAACTCCCCTCTCGCGGCGAGCCGAACAAGCCTCTTATGCCCCAGAGGCTGCGGGGATTGAAACCGGAAACAATAAGGTTACCTTCCGGCATCAATATCCGCTGCACCTCACGGAGTATCTGATGGGGATTGGAGCTGAATTCAAGCATATGGGGCATAAGCACGAGATCGGTGCTGTTCGTTTCGATCGGCAGAAAGTCAGGAGTGGCAAGAACGTCCGCTCCTTTTTCAGGGGCCGCACAAAACTTGAGCGGCATACGGTTTGTGTGCAGGAAATCGTATTGCGGAAACCCGATCTGCATGGCGTTGTAACCGAACACGTTTGCCACCGCCCTATCGAAATATTTTTGCTCCCGTTCCAGCAGATACTGACCCAGGCAGGTTTCAAACCACTCGACTATACTTTTGGTTTGCATATTTAGCGTCAACTGGCGTTCAACCAGCAGTGTCTATGACTCGATCATGTAAAATCGCTCAGCTCATGAATCAGCAGAAATATCTGCCTGACTTGTTGCTCACCCTTCGGGCACCTCCGCCGGCTACTAGCCGCCCCAAAATACCTGAATAGCGCCCATCATGACTACTACTCCCAATATCGTTCCGATTCACGCTTTCAAGGACAATTACATCTGGCTCATCCGCGATCATTACCATGCTGCCGTTATAGACCCGGGCGATGCGTCCCCTGTTCTGGATTATCTGAGCCGCGAACAGCTGAAGCTCATCGCCATTCTCAATACTCATCACCATCCCGATCACGTGGGCGGAAATGCTGAACTGTTGCGGGAATTTGCCGTACCGGTCTTTGGTCCGGCGAAAGAATCGATTCCGACGCTCACCCATCGTCTCAAGGAATGCAGTGATATAGAAAACGAAGAAGGCTGTGTATATCTTCCGGAATTCTCACTCAGCTTCCGGGTGCTCGATATCCCTGGCCACACCTCCGGACATATCGCCTATTATGGCGCAAACATGCTCTTTTGTGGTGATACCCTGTTTGGCTGCGGGTGCGGACGGTTGTTCGAAGGTACAGCGCAGCAAATGGTCGACTCGCTGGAAAAACTGGCGGATTTGCCCAAGGACACTCTGATCTATTGCGGCCATGAATACACGCTCAGCAATATCCGCTTCGCAAGAACAGTCGAACCCAGCAATCAGGCATTGGCGAAGCGCGAAGTGGAAGCCGAAAAATTGCGTAACGAAGGCCTGCCCACCCTGCCCTCCACCATTGCGCTGGAAAAAGCGACCAATCCGTTCCTGCGCTGTACTGAAGCGGAAGTCATCGAAAGCGCCAGCGGCCATGCAGGGAAACCGCTAAACGACCGTGTCAGCGTATTTGCCGCCATCCGGGAATGGAAAAATCACTTTTGACATTATCTTTTTCTATACGCCGGTTCTCCAAAAGCTTGTCTCGAAAATAAATTTGAATGGTAAAGCAATTGCGTTGTCCTAACTTTGTGCTTTACTCGGGGAACTCACTACAACCCCTGCACGCACGCAAAAAACAGCAAGATTAGCGCGCTTCCGTCATGGAATACTGGATTTCCGAATCCATGACGTCATCCACTCCGCCGCTCACTGCAGCGGCGCTACGCTTTCGGAGGACAATACATGAACCCGTTGGAACAGCTATTGCAATTCGGACAATCCGTCTGGCTGGATTCGATCAGCCGCGATCTCATCAAGAGCGGGCAACTGCAGCGCCTGGTAACCGGGGACAAGCTGCATGGCCTGACAAGCAATCCCACTATTTTCGAGCAGGCAATCGGGCACAGCGATGCTTACGACAACGCGCTGCGCCAGCTATTGCGGGTCAATGAAAAACAAACCGAAAAGACCCTGTTCGAGGCGCTGGCTATCGAGGATATTCGCATGGCCGCAGATGTATTGCGATCCGTATATGATGAAACCCATGGTGGAGACGGGTACGTCAGCCTAGAGGTATCACCCCACCTAGCACGCGATACCGGAGGCAGTATCGCGGAAGCCAAGCGCTTATGGCAAGCCGTGGAGCGGCCCAATCTCATGATTAAAATTCCCGCTACCCCCGAGGGAATTCCAGCAATTGAGCAACTGATAAGCGAAGGCATCAACGTCAATGTCACCCTGATGTTCTCTCTGCGCCACTATGAGGCCGTGGCACATGCGTACATTACGGGGCTTGAACGCCGGGATGCTTATTCGCCTGGCGGAAACAAGATATGGCCTGTTTCGGTCGCCTCGTTTTTCGTCAGCCGGGTGGATAACGTAATCGATCCCATGCTGGAAAAGATCGGCACCCAGGAAGCGCTCGCCTTGCGCGGGAAAATTGCCATTGCCAATGCCAAACTTGCCTATCAACGCTTCCGCGAGACATTTTATGGAGAGCCATTTGCTGTCTGGCGCGAAAAAGGTGTGCACGTCCAGCGGACATTGTGGGGCAGCACCAGCACAAAAAATCCCGCATATTCGGATGTGTTGTACGTCGAGGAATTGGTCGGCCCCGACACCATCAATACGATGCCACTCAAAACGCTGGAAGCATTCCGGGATCACGGACGGGCTAGCGAAACTCTTGGAAAAGGACTCGCACAAGCTGAAGCCGACGTGGCGCAGCTTAAGGAGCTGGGGATCGATCTCAACGCAGTTACCGAAAAACTTCAAAATGATGGGGTCGATTCTTTCGCTGCATCCTATGACAAGCTTCTTGCCTCACTGAAGAAAAAGCGCCAGGAAATTCTCACTACCAGCGACCAGACAGCCTGAACCGGTCCAAGATTATTATTCAGCAGAGAACAATTGCCAAGGGAGGGATCATGGAACTGGGAATGATTGGATTGGGGCGAATGGGAGGCGCGATGTCGCAACGGCTGCTGCAGGCGGGACACCAGGTGGCGGGTTATGCTCGCAGCACTGATACGGTGAAGCAGTTGGAAGAAAAAGGCCTCGTCGCTGCCTCCTCGGTGGAGGAGCTGGTTAGCAAGTTGAAGCCGCAGCGCATCATCTGGCTGATGATTCCGTCAGGAAAACCGGTGGATGAAACCATCGGCATTTTGATGCCGCTGCTGGAGGCTGATGACGTCATCATCGATGGCGGAAACTCGGATTACAAGGATACTCTGCGCCGCGCGGAAACGCTCAGAACACGTCAGATTCACTATGTCGATGTGGGCACCAGCGGCGGTGTCTGGGGCCTTGAAAACGGCTACAGTATGATGGTAGGCGGCAACGATGCCGTGGTGGCACACCTGCGACCCCTCTTTGAAACTCTTGCTCCCGGCCCAAATAAAGGATGGGGTCACGTTGGTCCATGTGGCGCGGGTCATTTTACCAAAATGGTCCACAATGGCATCGAGTACGGAATAATGCAGGCCTACGGCGAAGGTTTTGCAATCATGCACCATAAGAAAGAATTCAAGCTGGACTTGCATCAGGTTGCGGAAATCTGGCGCTACGGCAGCGTGGTTCAATCCTGGCTGCTTGATCTGACCGCTGCTGCCCTGGAAAAAAACCCCGGTCTCGAAGGCATCGCACCCTATGTTGCCGATTCCGGAGAGGGACGCTGGACGGTAGCCGAGGCGATAGACCTGAACGTCGCCGCGCCTGTCATTACCTTGTCGTTGTTGCAACGATTGCAATCACGGGATTCTGATTCGTTCTCCGACAAGCTGCTATCGGCGCTCCGCAATCAGTTCGGCGGACATGCAATGAAGAAGGAGTAGCCGTACGATAAACCCTTAGGCCCGGAAAGGGTGTTCGCGCTGAGTCATAGCTCTGAGTTATAGCTTTAAGATTGAAGGTTGCGATATTTACGCTTGGAGCAACAGCAACGCTAAAAGGTCGGGTCCGGTGAGGAAATGGACAAAGGAAGGGCTGGCAAGTGGCTTATGGATTGTTTCGCATATGCGAAGCAATCCTGCAAAATTCAATAGCGATCAAAGCTTTCCTTCGCTCCATAGCGAATGGCTGACTTGGGAAAACTTTTTCAATCAAGATGGCGTCCCCAATGGGGAAATTACACTAGTCCGCCATTCGGAGCATTTTGGCTATTTCTGAAATACGATAAGGCTTCCTTATAAATCTAAAGTTTTCCATGGGAGGATTTTCTGCTCTTGATGCAGGAAAGGTATAACCCGAAGCCAAGATTACTTTGATATTGGGAAGAAGGCTACGTGCCTCTCGGGCAAGATCAATACCGCTCATCCCTGGCATGACAACATCACTGAATAGAACATCGATATCCGGCGTCTTTTTGAGGATTTCCAGTGCATTCTCACCCGTGTTTGCGGATAGCACGTCATAGCCCATGTTCCGGAACAATTCAATGGTGATATCCAGAACATCCGCCTGATCATCCACCACCAATGCCTTCTCATTTCCGCTTGCCAAGCCACCGGAACCTTCATTCGTGTCCCCTTCCAGCGCTGGCACGAATAGGGAAATAGCAGTGCCTCTGCCCACCGTCGTCTCAATTACCATATCCCCGTCGAATTGCTTGATCGTCCCGTACACCTGACTCAGCCCCAGCCCTGACCCTTTGCCAACGTCCTTCGTGGTAAAGAACGGCTCCACGGCTTGCGCCGCCACTTCCGGCGACATCCCTGTGCCGGTATCTTTCACAGTAACTTTCACATAGCATCCTGCGGGCAGCTCATTGATTTCCTTTTCACCCAGTTCGAGTTGTTCAGTACTCAATGTAATAGCGCCCCCATCGGGCGTAGCATCACGCGCATTGATAACCAGGTTTAATAACGCCGCCTCGAAGTGCGGTGCATCGATGATTACCGGTGGTAAAAGCGGATCAAGTTTCACCTCAAACTCAATAGAACTTTTATTGGCTCTGCGGAGTACCGGTTCAAAAGAACGTATGACGTGATTCAAATTGTACTTATCTTGCTTTAAGGGTTGCTTACGAGCAAACGTCAACAATTGTTGCGTTAACATGGTCCCCTGAGCGGCAGCGCGCTGCATGCTCTCGATCATCCTGGTGGAAGTTGGCGTCTGTGCCTCCTTTATAAGGATTTCAATCCCGTTGACAATGACGTTAAGCAAGTTATTGAAGTCGTGAGCGATACCGCCCGTCAATTTGCCGATCGCTTCCAGTTTCTGGGACTGGAACAAGGCTTCTTTGGCACGCTCCAGCGCCTGTTCGGCCTCTCGCTTTTCCGTGATATCACGCGTGATTTTTGCAAAACCAATCAATTCGCCAAGATCGTTTCTAATTGGGCCTATCACTACATTTGCCCAAAACCTGGAGCCATCTTTCCGTACCCGCCAGCCTTCGCCTTCAAAGCGACCCTCCGCTTCCGCGGTCTGTAATGCCACCAATGGCAAGCCCTCGGCCTTGTCTTCCTCTATATAAAAGCGGGAGAAATGAGTGCCAACGGCTTCAGTTTGGGTGAAACCAGTGATCCGGCGTGCCCCTGGATTCCAATTGGTAATGGTGCCATCCACCGACAGCATGTAGATCGCGTAGTCTGTCACGCTCTCGACCAGTAACCGGAATTGCTCTTCACTGGCATGCAGAGCCTCGGTTGCCTTCTTGCGCTCGGTAATGTCACGGGTGATTTTAGCGAAGCCAATCAGCGTGCCCTTGGTATCCCGAATTGGATCAATGACGATGCTGGCCCAGAACCGATTGCCATCCTTGCGTACGCGCCAGCCTTCATCTTCGAATCTTCCCTCGTTGATTGCCGTTTGCAAGGCCTTGAATGGAATGTTGGCTGCCCTATCTTCCTCTGTATAAAACCGGGAAAAGTGCTGACCTATGATTTCTTCAGCCGTATAGCCTTTAAACCTCTGCGCACCCGCATTCCAACTGCAGACGCGGCCTTCGGGGCTGAGCATGTAAAGCGCGTAGTCAGTGACGCTGGCAACAAAGAGCTGAAAGCGTTCTGATTCAGCGTATGACTCGATAGAAACAGGAGAAGGTTCCATTGCGAGTAATCCAGTTCCGCTGTTTTTTCTTATTGCAGAATTTAATGAAGAATTAAATTGATGGAAGACCCAGCGCAAGTAGCGCTAAAAACATCCCGAAAACCAATTCGGGAGACCCACTTTGGTGGAAGCATCCAAGGATGCTGTCAGAACGAGCGAGGAACTTCGCTTCTCACGATATTTTCTTTGCATGTGCCACATTGTACCTGTGCGGCATTCTTCGTGAGGGGAAAACCATCCTACAGCTTTGCTGAACAAAAACAGCGCTATCTTCAACAGCGACAGTTTCTTGAAACAGGTCCGATTATTTGCCTGGTGGATACTGGCAATTTCTAGGGAAGTTGCGACTGCGCCTTCCAGCAGGTCTGGAAAACCATTCATAGGCGCGCTCTCGCACAACGATGGCTAGCCATCACATGCTCCTAACCGCGTCCATTAACGTATCAGGTGAAGATCATCGGCTCCAGGCCTGGCTGGTTTTCCCCCTCCTTCTACCGATTGCCCAGCCCCCTATAGATCCGTGAGAAGCATCAATAGTTCAATATCAAAATGTGAAGCAGCTCAGCGGGAATGAAGCCCAGAACATGAAAGGTGAGACTCTTCCCTACAATATGGAAAGAAAAACAACGCGATGACAAATCAGCAAAAGTTGACGGATGTCATTCTAATCACACTTAAAACATAAACAAGTTGACAAAGTTTGGAAATTCACATATTCTTCACATATAGAAGCTGGCTGTTATTAACGTGATTGATTCGGTTATTCCAAAATGCTGAAGAGGTGTGATGATGAAGATCGATAAAATTATCGCTACATTCTTCCTGTTCAGCCTTATAGTCGCAATGAGCTTGCCCGTCCAGGCAACGGCCGAGGTGGAAAGTTTTGATGTCGAGGCCGCATCGCGTAACGCGGTGACCAGAAGTGATCACGAAGTCGTCGCCGGATATTACGACAACGCGGCCGTGGAGACGCAGGCAAAAGCACAGGAGCAGGAACACCTGCTCGAGCAGTATGAGGATAAAAGCTATCTCTACGGTAGAGAAGCTCAGGACATGCTGGCCCATACTTACGCATTAGCACGCAAGTATGAGAAGGAGACGCAAGCCAATACCAGGGAAGCGGCACTGCACCGGCAAATGGCTTCGCAGCTTGAAGAAAACGACCCCACCTCCCTCACTCCCAGTGGCAGCCTTCAAAAGCTGAGTACGATTTTCGACTTGCATTAGGATCTGTTCCTGCCTGAGTTAATCTCAGAGTGATGTAATCAGAAACAGCAATGTATGGATGAACATCTGTATATTGCCACCAATATTTCATACCTTCAGGCTATCTTATCCCTCGGTTCCGAGGATATCTTCCCTCTTTTCTAAATTGTTGCGGAATCTCAACCGTAACAAAACTCGCTGCGTATTCCCCAATAAAATCGGTTTTATGCCGCTCTGAAATAACGTCCTCACAAACGCTTTTCTAATCAAGCAGAAAGATTCATGCTGGATCAATCATTCTTCAACTGATCGAAAAACGGAAATTAACGCAAGATTGAGGGGGCTCAACTAAAGCAAGTTTTTATCGAAAATACTTTACAAATGTGATTTCTTCACATATTCTTCACACATGCTTCACAAACGTAGTAAGAAGTAACAAACGTAGCTTCAAAAAGTAGCTTTTTTCGCTATTGATTTCGTGGAGGGTATGATGATTAAAGGCAGAACAGTGGGCATTTTCTATTCGATGAGCCTGGCCGTTGCGCTGGTTTTTGCTGGGTTTAATGCTGCGGGTGTCGCCACTGCCAAAGAAAACAGCTATTCCATCGCAACTATCGATAAGAGCAATTACAGAGTAGCCGCCTTACAAAAACCCGCTGTACTTACAGAAGTTCGCTAACATTTTTTCAAAATAGCAACAAACGCAGCCGATGCAATGTTGAGTGTATTTTTCTGCCCATTGCATCGGCGCCGCTCCTGGTAACATCCCTCTTCAATAAAAATCCGTGCGCTCTTGCCGCAGGATGCGCATATTTCATTCAGGCAACCGATGCGGGCATTCGGATCTATTCCCTATCTGCTCCGGTGCCCTGAGCACAACTGCAACCTCTGTCCCTTGCCTGAACCACTTTAAACATAAAAAATTGACGAAGTAACTTACATAAACTAGCATTAAGTACGTTCACCGTTTTTTTACCTGCTAAGGCAACGCCATTTGATACTCTGCTCCGGTAAAACAATGAGACAGACTGGCACTCTGCTTATCATGTTGATTTTACTAGCACCAATCGCCCAGGCGGCTGATCATTCTGATACCCGGATCACCCAGACCCTTGCGCAGAATGATGAGCAGAACTCAAATGCACACGCGGCAGCCGAGAGTCATTTCGAAGATGAGCTCATGAAAAAACATGAGACGGTTGCCAAATACTACGAAGATGAAGCAAGAAAATCACGGGCGAAGATAAAGGAACTGCAGGTGATGCTTGCGCATTACGAGGAAAAAAGCTACCTGTACGGAAAAAAAGCGCAGGACCTGCAAGCGCATACTGAAGCCCTGGTAAGAAAATATGAAGAGGCTGCAAAGGCAGATGCAAGAGAAGCTGCCTCTCACCGTCAAATTGCTTTGACATTTAAAGAAAAAAATCGCCCTGCGTCAAAAACTCAAAGGTTGAGCGTTGTTGAATCCTATGACTCAACTGTTTTACCGAAATAAGAGCAAGGGGGGGAGGTAAGAGCATACGGAGAAATTCCACAGCGATATAGCCAAACTCCCACTTTTTCCCTTCATCCTCACGGACGGCAAGCAGTCCTGCTCCAGTCCCTCAAGATACGATACTTTCCCAGATTTCTTTACTGACGACTCATTGGAGTTAGCTGAAATTCCGCTAAATAATGATGACCTGGGGGCTACCGATACCCGCTAAAACTTGGTTGTTTGTCCTGTCAACTGCCGATCCGGCTTCCAGCCATGATATGCTGAACGGGTTATCTGGAATATGACCGTCACAAATAATTACCCGGATGGGTCCACAATAATTTGTGAAGCGGTGAAGTCCAGATAAATAAGAAGCGAATGGATTTGGGCCTTCGATATCCAACTTCTCAAGGATACTTATGCAAAATTTCCTCCGAAATGATGATTTAGGCAAATTGATTCTGCGCTTGACTGTAGGAGTATTGATACTATTTCACGGGTTGCACAAAATACTTAACCCGGCATCCCTTGATTTCATCAGCAAGCAACTGACCGGCATCGATTTACCGCCCATACTGGCTTACGGAGTTTACCTCGGTGAAGTCGTCGCGGCGCTAATGGTGATCTTCGGTTTTTTCTCGCGTCTCGGCGGTTTGCTGATCTTCGGTAACATGATTTTTGCGCTTCTATTGGCCCACTCTGATCAGTTATTTACATTCACCAACACGGGAGGGTGGGCGCTTGAATTGCAAGGGTTTTATTTATTTTCGGGTCTTACGATATTTTTCCTGGGTAGCGGAAGATGGGCCATACGGCAAGACTGACGAAGCAACCCGCGTCAATGTTCATTATGGTTACACATCAAAATAACAAAGGAATTTCTACTGATGGAATCAACCGATCTCCAACAATACAGATGGCATGAATACGCCGACCTGACCGCCCTCCAGGATGCAGCCGTGGCTGCTATCCTGGATAGCGCCGCCTCTGCCATTCAGGAGCGTGGACGCTTTAATCTCGTTCTTGCCGGGGGTGAATCGCCGCGCGAAATCTATCGGAGATTATGCAGCGCGCCAGCAGATTGGTCTCTCTGGCATATCTATTATGGAGACGAACGCTGCATGCCGCCCACTCAGGAAGAACTGAATTCCCATATGGCAGAAGAAGCATGGCTTAGCCATGTGCCCATTCCTCCGGCCCAGATTCATGCCATCCCCAATGGTCCCCGCGCAGATAAAGCTGCGGAAGCGTATGCACAAACATTGCGCGGTGTGGGTTATTTCGACTTGACACTGCTCGGACTCGGTTCGGATGGCCATACCGCAAGCCTGTTCCCGGGTAATGATTGGGGAATGGCGCCGGATTCGCCTGATACACTGGCAATATTCAACTCTCCCAAGCGTCCCCCACAGCGCGTGTCACTGAGTGCGACACGTTTAAATCGTTCGCGAAGGATAATATTTCTGGTGAGCGGCGAATCAAAGCATAATGCAGTAGCAAGATGGCGCGCCGGGGAAAATATACCGGCCAAGGCTATAATGGGGGAAAACGGTGTGGATATACTGGTGGAATCGACATTACTGTTACTGTCGAAGGGGTGATGGGATTTAAATCAATAAAGGAAAAACAGAAAATGGAGGCAAAAAAAAGGAGTAGAAACTACTCCTTTTTGGATACAAACCTGAATCGACATAATTCTCCCCCGCGAGCCATACATTCATGTTGCTCAACCTTGCTGTCGGTAAAAGTTTCCATGAGTCCGCGGTCCAGATGGCAGATTTCCATGTCTTTTGCCGCCATCTGGTGAAATACGCAATTATCCGCTTCAATCACCTTTTCGCCGTTTGGTAAGGTAGCACTTTTCGCGTTGTAGCCAAGCTGATCCATTACTTCTGTCAGCTTGTCAATTTTTTCCTCCTTGGTATTCAAGTCCGGATATTGGCCGCGTATCTGCTCTGCGATACCTGCACCGATTTCAGACAAGCGCTTACCCATGTTTTCAACGCCTTCTTCGCGCCGAACCGAGGCCAATACCAATTGTGCCAGCCAGGAATACTGACGGGGAAAACTCTCCTTGCCAAGTTCGGTAAGAACATAAAGCTGTTGAGGTCTTCCGCCTCCTGACGGGCGCGTATTTCCAGCCGTTACCAGACCGGCACCCTCCAGAGAAGAAAGATGTTGCCGAACTGCATTTCTTGTAATCTCCAGACCTTTTGAAAGTTCATCCACACTCAGGCCTGGCCTGCTTCCACGCAAAAGCTTAAGCAATTGCTTCTGCCGTTCACCTATCGTATTTAGCATCTGATATACCCCCTTCCACCCCCGTCATATAAGAATTACCGGCTTCATTATAGACCACTGACAGCCTGCGCCTTTTCTTTAGACACTTTAAACATAAAATAGTTGACAAAATAGCTATGATTTCTTACAATTCCTTCACAAATAAAGAATAATCGGGGTTTGATCCGCCTTGATTCTGCTTTCACCCAACCCTGCTCCTGATTTTCAGGCAGAGTTATCCTGGAATTGTGATTTATTCTACTCCACTGTTTTTTGTAATCTTTTCGGTATCTTTTGGCATTAACCGCATTGATTTTAAAGGAAAGCGCAACATGAAAACAAGGAGAATTTTCGCGATTTTATCCTTCAGTTTACTGGCTGCATGTGCCCAAATGAGCCCGCATGAGGCTGTTCAGAACACGAATATTCGCAGGGCAGCGCAGAATGCCAGAACTCCCAGCGATCATGATGCGTTGAGTAACTATTTTGAGAACGCGGCCAAGGAAATGCAAACCAAGGCTGATGAGCAAAAAAAATTACTCGAGCATTATGAAGAGAAGGGCTATCTCTACGGACGCCAGGCGCAGGATTTGAAGTCGCATACCGCAGCTCTCCTTCACAAATACGAAGCAAATGTAGATGAGAACATCAGGGCAGCCGCCACCCACCGGCAAATGGCGTTAGAGCAGGCGAAACGTGAATATGCCATACGTGAAGGACAGATTGTGAACGCGGAGAGCCGCGCTCACTCCTCGAAGTAAGCAGAAGGCGCAGTAAAAATATCAGGAATCCTCTTGCCGCGGTCCATCAACCGTCTTTTTCAGTCTCTCCAAGCAGGGAAACGTGGCAAGCTCATGAAAAAATCCATATCGTGGTTAGGCCAGAGCTCGCACTTTTCCCTGCTCTCCAGCGCCTTTAACTTGCGGATGCTGCCCAGCGCCAGGGACGCGTTATCCTGCCAGCAGTATCCCGGCGCAATTTCCTCCACCAGATTCTCCCTCAGATCGGCAGCGTCTCCACACAGGATAACCGGCGGTCCCTTTTGAAGCTCGATGAAGAGCGACATATGTCCAGCCGTGTGCCCAGGACTGCTGATCGCATGCACTCCCGGGGCGACGAGATATTCGCCTGTCTTGATTTCCCACTGATTTGAGTTGGCCAACTCGTCGGCAAAAACGCTTCCGTCCGGTCCAGTGCGCGCCGCGGCAACCTCATCCGCCTGGACATGGACAGTGCAGCCTGGCAAATCATGGAGCCCCCCAACGTGATCGAAATGCAAATGGCCTATAAACACGATGTCCACATCCCGTGGCCCGAAGCCCAGTTTCTCCAGATAACGGGGAATGCGCTGCCCTTCCTGCATGTTGGGCGGCTCAACCAGAGGACGCATGGGATCGAAATGACGTGCGCGCAAGATGGGATTGGAAATCTTGCGATAGTCGCAACCCGTATCATATAAGATGCGTCCGTTCGACGTTTCGATCAAATAAGCAAGAATTGGCGCCGCGATAAATTCCCCATGCCCACGGTTACGGGTCGAAATGGTCTTTCATAACGGATTGTTCCCGTCAACAGCGGCCAGACTTTTGTGATATGAGGCATATCGGTTCGCCGGTCGTCATGTGCGATCATCTAGCTGTGAGACGAAAGTAAATCGCCGCAAGCTAATAATCACCCCGCTGGGAAGACACCTCTTCCGAGTGGTCGGAACGATGTTCAATACTGGATATCAGATGAGCGGAAAAATTCATGGCGAAAGGCACGAGCAGCATGGCGGCGAGCAGCACCAGAAGCGCGATATGGCTGCCCATGCTGATTTCTCCCCGCGCCATTTTTCGAAAGAACCACACGACCAGTAGAAAGAAACCTGCCAGAACGAGGATGCTGATCGTTACAAAGCCGCTATCCATCTATCACTGCCCCCTCAGCTCGCTCTGTCTGCACTTGATGAGCGCTATATTACTGCAATTTCCTGCAGTCACGAAAACAGCACTATTCCTCCTGCCGCACGGAGATTGTCAGCGGTACAGGCGAAATGAACCCCTCCTGAACTGGAGCGGGGTTTTGGCGCAACAATGCCGCGAGCACACTGCCCAATAGCGAATGCATAACGGCGGAAACCGCGCCAACGACGGGTGCAAGCGGCAATAATGGAAAAGCCTGTTTGGCCAGCACGACGGCAAGTCCCGAGTTTTGCATCCCCACCTCGATTGCAATCGTGCGGGCACTGTTACCGTAACAGCCAAACAAGCGGGCAAAGCAATAACCGAACAGAAAGCCTGCTCCATGCAATAGCGCAGTCGCCAGGATAAGCTCTCTGCTATAGGCAAGAATAGCCTCTGCATTGGCGGCAAATATCACCGTACAGATAAAAACCACGCCTGCCACTGAAATCAGCGGAGCAACAGGCAGAACCCACCTGACCAGGCGGGGTGCCCACCGGTTGAGCAGCACCCCCAGAAAGACAGGAATAATCACGACTTGAAAGGTCTGCTTGAACAACAACCAGGCATCGACCGGCACGAGAGCGCCCGCGAAAAGCTGGGTCAGCAAGGGTGTGAGCACAACGGCTGCGAGCGTGGAGCAGACCGTCATGACGACTGAAAGTGCGACATCGGCGCCGGCGATGTAGCTGATCAGGTTTGAAGCGGTACCACCCGGAGCGCACCCCACCAGGATGAGTCCCACCGCGAAATGAGGAGGCAGGCTCAACGCTTGGGCTACTATCCAGGCTGTCAAAGGCATGATGGAATACTGCGCGGCGAAGCCGATGGCTACCCCTCGCGGGCTCCGCCCGATGCGGCGAAAATCCTCTACGGATAGTGTGAGCCCCATGCCCAGCATAATGCAGGCAAGAACCGCCACCATCAGGGGGCCCTGGTTGAACGAAGCCAGTGACTCCGGTGCATACAAGGCAAACAGCCCCGAGAGAATCATCCAGAGGGGGAACAGGAGGGTCAACTTCTGCAACATGGAGCTGGGTATCCTGGTATAGCTGCTTATAGCTGCTATCAGTCGTTTCGCGAAAATAGAAGCGTATGATGCTGCGCATGACGGCTGATCACGCGGGTAGAACGAAGCCCGGCTTCCCCGGCCATTCTTCGCAGGGTGGAAAGGCATTCAGGATAATCATGATCGCGAACGTGCGCGCATGCTTCTTCCAGTTGCTCCGGCGGCACGCTCGTCCACTTTTCCCGCATGAAATTGAGATAACCGTCCAGAAAATCCTCCCGCGCCTCATTTTCTTCACGCACCACATCCACTAGTATCAACCAGCCTTCTTTTGAGAGGCAGCGTCCCGCTGCCCGGAAAAACCGCGCCTTTTCATCCAGACTCAGATGATGAATGGCAAACCCGGAGAAAATAACATCCCACGTCTGATTCATAGACTCCATGGTCTGCAGGAGCTCCCCTTGGGTCAGGCTGGCTTCGCCTGGCAATCCTGCGAGGTATTCCCTCGCCTCCTTCAACGCAGCCGCGGACAAGTCCACGCCTTCGTATATCAAAGGAGGAAAGCGTTTCAGGCAAGGCGCAAGATAGCGGGCGTTGCCACATCCCAGATCCAGCAGGCGATACTCTCCCCGATCAGCACGCGACCTCAAAAGCTCCTCAATTCCGGCATAGATCTCCCGGTGAAACATGTAGTTGTGCTCCGTGATCAGATCATAGAGCGACCAGGACCGGGTGAAGATGGCAACAGGTTCAGCGGATAGCATGAATCGGGAAGGCATTCATTACGATGGTAAAATTTTGACCGATTTTCACAATAGACGGGAGAATTCCTTTATTTTAACCTTTTGAAAATGTGTTGGCGACGATCAACTCATTGATAAGACAAGAGGCCTTTGCACCTGGCACGCTCATACGCCCCGCGTTTTTTACTACAATATGGTGGGAACCTGCGATAAAACCACAATAGGGAGGCGAAATGAGTCCTCCAGGGTGTCCCATACCAAAATGCATGTAAGATCGATAGGGAATTTGGAGTCTCCCAAATAGGACAGAGAGTACGAACGCCTGGATATGAGTGGCGAACACTACGAGTGCAAAGTCTGCGGGAGGCGTCACTTTCTTGATTACGAGGAAATGGAATGAACATACCAGCGGGATTCAATAAAGAAGCTTTGCGATACGTAGCCGATGCTCTTGAAACAGAATCAAAAACTGTTGAAGTGGATAATGCGACAGATTATCCATGCCATCCAGAGAGCGCCCCTGCGCAGGCGGCTCGCTTTATCCGGGCTGTCATTGCCGATGCCCCGATGCCCCCCGCACATTCAATTGCACCCAAACCATTCCACGTCGAGAGCCTTCTTGATCAGGAGGACCAGAGTATGGATTGGTGGCAAGATACCATCAAAAATGCATTGGGGGCTGCGCACGAGCATTATCAGGAACGGGTGGAGAACGCTTCGACACTGCAAACACAGAACAGCGAGGGTGAAAATAGCGGGCATGAAATGTGGCAGCTTGCAAGCGAGCGTGACAGCGCTACTGAATGGGCCGATAAACTGGCTCATGCGATAGCGGAACGTCTTGGTATTGATATTGGCGAACTCAGCAACGCAAGCAATCCATGGCAGAGAGCGCTGGATTATTGCGAAATGCCAGCTCAGGAGATTGCTCCTCACGAGCACATGCTAAGACACGTTGCTTCTCATAATGGGTTGAATGCTAGTGATGCTAATGACAAACTCAGGAGAGCAGCTGAGGAAGTTGTTAACTTCCTGGATATGGACGTCAACGAGGAGCAGCTCGTAGATGGATTGAAGCTACTTGAAGGCGCTATTGAAAATCTCCGCGACGCACTGAAAGGGAAGTCATGAGTCAGGGAAATTCAGTGTTTTGCCCTTATTCTCTACCATTACTGTCATTGCCTTGATTCAAATTTTCATCAGATCTCATGGACGGCAAGTGAATCTGGATACTGAGTCCTTCATCCGATTCGTTTCTCGCTACGATTTTTCCACCATGTAGTCGAACAGCCCGATCAGCGATGGCGAGCCCAAGCCCGTGTCCACCTGTTGAGCGAGCCCGGGCTTCTTCCAACCTGACGAAGGGTTGAAAAAGATGGGGCAGCATGTTTTCGGGGGCGCCAGGTCCGTGATCCCGAACCTGAACAACAATTCCATCACGACAGGCGGGGTCTGTCAGCATGCTTATTTCAACCGCCGTAGCGGGTTTTGTATATTTGATGGCATTGCGTACAACGTTTTCTATCGCACTGTGCAGAAGCCCGGGATTTGCCCATACGACCGCTGAGAAAGTATCCCGTAATTCTATCCGGCAGCCCATCGCTGATGCTTCGAATTGCGCATCCTCCACGAGTTCTTCAAGTAGTTCCCGTATGTCCACCTTTTCGGCATGAGCGGAATCCACCCCTGCTTCCAGACGGGAGAGTTCGAGTAGACGCCCGATGAGCTCATTCAAGCGTTCTATTTCCGTCTCCATGCGGTTCAATTCCTTTTCAGCCTGCCCGCCTGACCGCTGCCGCGCAAGCTCCAGCGCAGCCTGTAACCTTGCGAGAGGAGAACGAAGCTCATGTGAGGCGTCGCTCAGCAATTGCCGCTGCGCCCCAAATACCCTCTCGAGTCGCTCGGTCATCTTGTCAAATGCACTTGCCAGTTCCCCGATCTCGTCGCGCCGGCCAGCCATGGAGGGAACGACGCGCTGTGCCAGATCGCCGTTTGCAATATGCTGCGCAGCATACCGTAAACATTCGAGCGGAAAAGTGAGGTAGCGACTAAGCAGCAGGCAGATCAATGCACTTAGCAGCGCGGCGATAGCTACGGGAAGCGCAATCACTCGCGGGCGCTGCAATATCCTGCGCAAGGTGATGCTTTGGAAATCGGGAACCATGTAATAAAGACTTCCATCTGCAAGGCGTATGGGCTGATGATGCGAATATCCTCTCCTGTTCATGCGATTGGGGTATTGTCGCCTCCGCTCCAGCCTTGATGCGATATCAAGAGGAATTTCCCGATCGAGCAGATCGCGACCTGTCTCATCGATCAGGAAAATAGGAATTGCTTCACTCCGATCCAGGTAGTCGAGCCATTCCTTGAGGCCTTCAACACCCTTCTCCCTGGCGGCCGTTCGCCCCTGATCAAAATATCCCGATAGACGCTCACGCATATTCCCGGCATCCTGCTGTACCCGATTATGTTCAAGATAAGTGGAAGCAGCAAACAGAAGTAGCGCAGTGAAAATGATCAGCGTGAACCAGAAAGACAGGAATATTTTCCAGAAGAGCCTGTCCATGTCAGTTTCGTGAATAAATATAACCGACGCCCCGGACCGTCTTGATGCGCTCCTGCCCATCGGGCATTGGCCCCAGTTTTTTACGAAGACTGCTTACATGCACGTCCAGGCTGCGGTCATAGCGGCTCAATTTCCGGCCAAGCGCGCGCTCGGACAAATCCGCCTTCGATACGACATTACCGGCTTCTCGCAACAACACATCCAGCAAGCTGAATTCAGTGCTCGTCACAAATACGGGATTGTTGCCACAGGTAACAGTACGTGAACCTATATGCATAACTAGATCGTCCAATATAATCTTATCAGGCTCACCGCTTCCATTGCGCCGATCCCCTTGTATCTCTGCTCTTCTTAAAATTGCGCGAATCCGTGCCACCATTACACGGGGATTGGATGGTTTCGCCAGATAGTCATCCGCCCCGAGCTCAAGACCGACAATACTGTCGATGTCGTTCCCTCTCGCCGTCAGCATCAATACGGGAAGCAGAGATTGCATGCGCAGCTCACGTAATACATCGAAACCATTCCGATGCGGCATCATCACATCAAGTATCAACAGGTCATACCGGTTCACCGATATCTTGTTCAAGGTTGTGACGCCGTCATAAGCCACATCGACGTCGAAGCCCTCGTCAGTGAAGTAATCCACCAGCATCCCACTCAATTCAATATCGTCATCCGCCAGTAATATCCGCGCCATCATTTCCCCAGGTCAGAATTTTGCAGAGTTCCAAATGCGGCGCATTTGCCTGCTACCGATATTGCCAAATCAAAACAATCAAATATAGGAACTTCTGGTTTTTTTACATAACTTTACATTCCCATAACCCTAATTGACATTGCTTGGCCTTATTCTTTTCCAAGCCGTGCACATTCACGGTGGCATTCTCAAACATCACCATCAAGAGGAGTTGGCTAAATGAAAACAATCATGAAACTTTCATTGATCAGCGGGTTATTAGCAAGTGGCATTGTTTTGGCTGATCCACATTCTGATGCTTATCAGAAATATGCATCATCAGACCACCATCACAGTGCAGGCTCTCGATCCGAGGGGCAAGGTATGGAAGGTAAAAAGGCATTCTGGGACAAAATGGCTGATCGCCTCCAGCTTACTACGGAGCAACGCGCATCGATTGGAGCGATTATGGAAAAATCAAAACCGCAAACAGCAGCTATAAGGGAAAAAATACGAACAAATCGAAGGGAATTACGGGAACTGGCAAGAAATGCCCAGATTGACGATAGTCGAGTACAACAATTGGCACGTGAACGAGGAAATCTGGTAGCCGAATTGGTAACGGAGCGCACGAGAACGCGCCATGCCATCAACCAGATATTAACTGATGCCCAACAAGAACAGATGAAACAAATGCGTGAGAAGAACAGGCATCATGGTAAGGGCTAAAGCATAAACGGGGGCTTCATCTGCAACGGCGGAGAAATGCAGATCTATATCAATTAGCTCGATATTCATGGAGTCTTGACGGCCAGGCACCAGAACCGCTTGGCCGCCCCAACCTCCAGTCCCCCAATATGGGGAAGAGTTGTAACAGAACAGTGGTCGTATCAAAGGCAAAGCGCAAAGTCAAAGCGCTTATTTCTGCGCAGCGCACGTTGGAACACGGCCCATATCCAGCTCGAGCACGTTCTTTGAAATGCTTGTGACCACGCTTGTTACTGCGCGTTGCACACCCCCTACAACACCTTCGACCCCTGCAGAGACGGGCTCCGTAATCACCGCATAACAGGCGACGCTACGAGCATCGGCAGGACGCGTAATCGTCCAACTGAATCTTGCCTTTACGCTGTCATCGATTATTGCGTCGAACTGGCTAAGCTCAATTGCGATTCTGTAGACGATTTGATCGGAAGTACGGCTCCTGTGTGCCTTGTTTACGGCCCCGGTCCAGTTAGCAATACCAGAGGCGAACGCATCTCGCAGTTCATAGTTGAAGGGTGATGACCAGCGATCTTGTTCAAGGATGAAAAGCTGTGTTTCGGGACCAGAATCTTCGTAACGTACAACCAATTGCGGACGCGCAAGCCGTTCTGGAACATTGACTGGCAATATGTCAATGAAAATCGGGGTGGACAGATCTCGTGGCCGGACCTTTATCTCGGGAGGCTCGGACAGCGTATAAAACCGCGTCTCCGGAACCGATACACAGCCAGCGGCCCATAATGTTATCATCATAAAAAATGCACTTCGCCCCAGGCTCGTCATTGTTTATCTTCCCGCTTGCCGCGAATTATCGATTCAGGATGACGCTCCAGATAGTCCGTCACAACCCTGAGTGAAATCGCCGCGCGCGATAATTCCTGCAATGTCTGACGTAAATCCTGCTGCAGAGGTGCCTCTTCGGACAATGTGCGCCCCGCAGCATTTAGAGTCTCGTGCACGTCCTTCATTGCCACGGCTATTTCGGGCGCCACATCATTATTCAATGTCTCCGTCAACTGTCCGGCGCTATTCAGCGTCCTTTGGAGGGTTTTTAACGACTCCTGTAATTCGCTGCCAATTTGATCGAAAGGTACCTTGTTCAACTTTCGCGCTATCTCGGAAATCTGCGTTTGAGTTTCCTCTGCCGTATTGGGAATGGTGGGTATTGCCAACAGCGCCTGGGAAGCAGCTACATCGGCTTTGCGCTTCGAAACATCTCCTTTTTTTGTGACGACGTTAGGAAAGAAATCGAAGGCAACATAAAGTTGTCCGGTAAGAAGATCAGCGCTTCGCAACTGCGCGCGCAAGCCACGATCGATCATGAACTGCAAACGCTGTTGGGCTGTATACGTTGCTTCTTTTCGAAACTGTGCATATCTCCGGCCCAGACGCTCCGGATAAACCTGAACCAGAACTGGCATAGTGAATTCGCGCAGCTTGGGGTCATAATCAATGCCTATCGATTTAACCTGTCCCAATATCAACCCCCGGAAACTCACTTCTGCACCCGGTCTTAGACCACGCAGGGATTGTTTGAAATTAAGCAATATTATTTGCGCGTCGCCATCCGGCTCCTTTAATGCTTCATTCTGATTCTCAGCCAGGATAAAGGCCGTGTCCTCTTTAGCGAGAGTGCCGGGACTATCATCGGGGGATTGGAAAGAAAGACCACCAAACAGAACAGTAGCCAGTGATTGCGACCTGAACTTTAGCCCATCTGCATTAAGTTGCACGTCGAAGCCGCTGGCATGCCAGAAGCGGGTATTGATACCCACAAATCTGTCATAGGGCGAGTTAATGAATATCCGCATGATAATGCCTTTGCCATTTTCATCCAGATCATATGCGGTGACTTGCCCCACCTTGATCCGATGGAAATAGACAGGCGAACCTATATCCAGCGAGCCGATATCGGCCCCATGTAAAAAATACTGCTTTCCGGAAACATCGTGGGTGACTATTGGCGGCGTCTCAAGTCCCACAAATTTGTTTGTCTGCTCGGTTGAAATGCCCGCATCCGCTCCAATGTAAGGGCCCAATAGCAAGGTGGCAAGCCCGGACACTTGCAAACCTGAGACACGTGTACGCACGACCCAGAAACGGCTGTCGGCTGCGGTGAAACTTTGGGCTTCCTTCTTCAATCCCACGGTTACCGAAACGTGAGTGCGATCTTCGCTGAGCGCGATTGACTGAACTGTGCCGATCTCGACTTCTTTATACTTGACCTTGGTTTTGCCAGCCTCGATTCCTTCGCCGGAGAGGAATGTAATGGTGATCTCGGGGCCACGCTGAACCCAGGCCTGAACCAGAAGCGAAACCCCGATAACCGCGGCAAGTATCGGAACCAGCCAGATTAACGAGGAAACCCAGTTTCGCTGACCCACCTTCTTTGGCAAAGGAACGCCTTGCGCGGGATCACCCGCCTCGTCTTGATTCATGTGATCTTCCGGGCTCATGTTCGGTCACGTCCCACATCAAACGGGGGTCAAAGCTGATCGAAGCAAGCATGGTCAGTACCACCACTGCGGCAAAGGCAGCGATACCCTCCCCCGGGTGCACCGTGGCAAAGCCTTTGATCTGTATGAGTCCAGTCATCAGCGTTACTACAAAAACATCCAGCATCGACCAGCGGCCAATTACCGCGACAACGCGATAAAGTTTCGCTCGTAGCAAGAGGTGCCGCTTACTGTGGTCTTGTACCGCGATCAATAGCTGAGTAAGGACCGCCAGCTTGAATAGAGGCACGAGAAAGCTCGCAGTAAAAACAATAAGCGCCAATCCCCAGGAACCGGAATTCCAGAAATAAATGATGCCGCTCATGATCGTGTCTTGCTGTTCCTTTCCGAGGAAAGGAACAGTGATCATGACCGGTAATATATTGGCCGGGACATACATTATGTAGGCGGCGATCACTAAAGCCCAGGTGCGGCGGAGACTGTCAGGTTTACGCAGATGCAATCCTGCACCGCAGCGCCTGCAGCGGTCATGAGCCTTTACATCTTCCCATAAGGTCGCACAATGAGGACATGAGACCATGCCCAGCTTCGCTGCAGTCTTTACGGGCACTCCGCTCCCCGGCGACTGGCTGGCTGGTTGAACGGTTCTATTTGCTGGCACGCTTTATTTCCCTTGTTTCTTGTAACCATATCTGCTGATATAGAGACAGCGCGGGTCAAACGAAAACACCGCCGTCAGCAGGAAAGCAAGAGCACCAAATGCCCACAGCGCAATGCCAGGCAGTACGGTTGCCATACTCGTCAGTTTGACGAACGCAACGATGACACCGAGCAGAAATACCTCCACCATTACCCATGGTCGCAAGACCTGGATCAGGCGTCCCGATAAATTAAACGTTGTTGGGTGTCCGAATCTTCTAAATCTGATTGGGAAGGTAAGCAAATAAATCAAAGCCAGAAGTTGAATCAAGGGAAACAGAATTGTTGTAGCCAACACCAGCAATGCCACGAAGAGCATCCCCTCACCTCTCAAAGAACGGACCGAGCCTATGAGCGTTGCGTGGCTGAACAAACCACTCCGCAGCTCCAATTCAAGGATTGGAAAGACGTGTGCAATGAGATACATACATAAGCCGGCAATTGCCAGTGGTAAGACATGCTTGCGCTGAGCACGCCTGTCGCGTTCCAACTCGGCGCCGCAACGGCGGCAGAATGCGACTTCGCTGCGGCCCAGCGTTAATCTGCGGTAAACCGCATCGCATTCTTCACAAGCAATCAAGTCAGGCACTTCCCGCATGGTTAATTTATTGAAGATTGTCTTTCACTCATACAATGTGGCTCCAAACGGCATTCCCCTGAATGATGGCTTCTCGGAGTCGACATCCCCTATTTATATACTGTAGTAGTTAATATGATGACTTGCATCGATACAGACGAGGGGGTCGAACGAGCGTGCCGGATGATAAATCACGCTGGCTTTTATCCGGGATGACCGGTCAATTCCTCAGAATCATCTTGAGTACGCTGAGTATGCCATGGCATCCGGTTTCCCGGAGCCACTACTATAATATTTTCATTAGCTACTCAGTCAAAGACGAAGTGATTGCAAATATTGTCCATTGAGCGAGGCCATTCAGTGTCGCAGGTGAAATTAAGCAACAAGCTCGATCGCCCGGTCCATAACGATTACGACCATACGCTCGGGCCAGCGAACGCTGAAATAACCCTGGTGGAGTACGGAAGCTACGCATGCTCGTATTGCCGTGCTGCGAATGAAAGAATCGCTCAGGTTCGTGATCAGCTGGGCGATCGCCTTCGTTATGTATTCCGGCATTACCCCCTGGCTGGAAGCGATATTGCTCTCCGCGCTGCCGAGCTGGTGGAGCATGCGAAAGACACCAAAAGCTTTTGGGATGCCCACATCGCGTTGATGACACGTTCCGAGACGTTGACGGAGGAGGATTTGGTTGCGGTTGCCCGCGATCTGGGAGTGCCCTTGCCAGATCCTGTCAAAGCCGGAGAAGCCGATGAGCGCGCCAAGGCGCGCGTCCAGGCGGACGTAAAGAGCGCCCAGGTCAGTCACGCTCTGGTCACGCCGACATTCTTTATCAATGGTCGGCGCTATGATGACCCATGGGATGAAAGCTCTTTCGCCGATGCGATGCTTGGTTCGCCAGGGCACCGGTTACGGGGTGCCGCCCTCGACTTTGCCGACTGGGCGCCTTCCGCAGGTATCCTGCTCTTACTGGCAACGATCCTTGCTGTGATTCTTACGAATTCCGGCCTTGGGCCCTCCTTCGCGGCACTGTGGGAGCTGTATCTGGGCGTTTCACTTGGTAGCGCCGAGTTCAAGATGTCGTTACTCCATTGGATCAATGACGGTCTGCTCATGATCTTCTTCCTGGTCGTGGGACTGGAAATCAAGCGAGAATTCACCGTGGGCCGCCTCGCCAGCGTACGATCGGGGGCCTTGCCGGTTGCTGCGGCTATCGGCGGCATGGTGGTGCCGGCGATCGTTTATCTGCTATTGATTCCTGCAGGAGCCTGGTCCCAAGGTTGGGGGGTTCCGACGACAACCGATACGGCGTTCGCCGTGGCGCTGATCGTAATGATGGGAAATCGCGTCCCGGCTGAGTTACGCATCTTCCTGACAGCGGCGGCTATCGTCGATGATATTGGAGCAATCGTCCTCGTGGCGATCTTTTACTCCGGGGCGATGAATTTCGGCTATCTTGCGGGTGCGGCGGCCATTGTCGGGGCGCTGGCTCTTCTCAACCGCTCCCGTATTTTCAGTGTCACACCCTATGTCTTTCTGGGCTTCCTGCTTTGGGGCTGTGTGCTTGCAAGCGGGCTTCACGCCACCATCGCGGGGGTGATTCTGGCGCTATTCATTCCGACGAGACCGCCCCCGAATCTGACGGCGATAATGGTTCAGGCGGATGCGATCCTCACCACCGAGGCGCGACGTAGCGGTGAGGTCTTGCGGCATGGCCCTTCGCTTCCGGCGCTACGGGCGCTCGATGCGATCCATGCCCGCCTGGAATCCCCAGCCGACCGCCTGCTGCGCAATGCCGGTGCCAAGTCGAGCTACCTTGTGCTGCCGCTGTTCGCCTTGGCCAATGCGGGAGTCACGATTATGCCGGATAGCCTCATGGGCCATGAACCTCTTATGCTTGCGATTATTTTCGGATTGGTGATCGGCAAACCCCTGGGATTGGTATCGGCATCGGCTATCGCCGTGCGGCTTGGAATCGCCACCAAGCCCGGCGAATATTCGTGGCGACAATTAACCGGCGCGGGGGCGCTTGCAGGAATCGGCTTCACCATGTCGCTGTTTATCTCGAGCCAGGCCTTTCCGATAGCGGCTGATTTTGCCGCAGCAAAGATCGCAGTGTTTGCCGCCTCAATAGCATCCGCGATCCTCGGGGTGGCGATCCTATGGAACGCGGACGGCCGGCGCGAGCAAAATCGCGGCACATAGCTCACGGACTATAATGCTTCTTATGACATGGTAAAACTGGCGGATAACTGGGGGATCATGGTTTTCAAGAAGGATCCGGTATTACGATGAAAAAGATTCCTGACAGTTTGCTCCCGCAAGGGTCTGATCAAGCGGGCGAAATTCCACCCGACACGGCGGATTTTCCGTTGCCGCCAAGCCTAGAATCGCGCCGCCACCAGATGTTTCCCAAGCTTGCTCCCGATGAAATTACCCGGTTGCAGCGTTTCGGCACGGTGCGCACCTGGCAGCCAGGTGAACTATTATTCGAACCCGGCAGGCGCGGGACCGGCATGTTCGTTTTGCTACGCGGACGCATTCTGGTCACACGCAAAAATGGCCTCGGCATCGAGATTCCCATAATTGAAGGCGGACCGGGCGATTTCACGGGCGAAGTTAGCCAGCTGTCGGGCCACCCTCCGCTTGCCTATGGGCGTGCCCTTGAGATGGTCGAGGCATTGGTGATAGATCCGTCCTCTTTGCGGGCAGTGGTCGTGGCCGAGGCCGAGCTTGGGGAACGTATCATGAGGGCCCTGATTCTGAGACGCGTGGGACTGATCGAAATCGGCGGAGGTGGTCCGCTGCTGATCGGTCCTCCCGGCGGAGCGGATATGGTCCGGTTGCAGGGATTTCTTTCAAGGAATGGTCATCCCCATTCGGTACTGGATCCGGCCCTCGACAGTGTTGCGGAAGATGTGATGAAGCTGCACCGGCCGCGTCCAGAGGAATTGCCGCTGGTTGTCTGTCCCGATGGAACAATCCTTAAATGCCCGAGCGAAAGGGAGCTGGCGCATCGCCTCGGCTTGTACATCGAGCTGAGCGCGGACCGTATCTACGACGTTGCGATCGTTGGCGCCGGTCCCGCCGGTCTTGCCGCCGCGGTATATGCCGCATCGGAAGGGCTTTCCGTACTGGTGCTCGACACCCATGCATTCGGCGGCCAGGCGGGCGCAAGTGCAAGAATCGAAAATTACCTCGGTTTCCCGACCGGTATCTCCGGTCAGGCGCTCGCGGGACGCGCTTATGTTCAGGCGCAGAAATTCGGAGCCGACATGGTGGTTCCGGTCGAAGTGACGTCGCTCGATTGCACCCGCTTTCCACTCGCGCTCAAACTGGATTGCGGTGTCAAGGTTTCTGCAAAAACGGTGGTTATCGCCACAGGTGCAAGATATCGCCGTCCCGCCATATCCGAACTGGATAAATACGAAGGTCGCGGCATTCATTACTGGGCTTCGCCGATTGAGGCAGCGCTATGCCGGCAGGAAGAAGTGGTGCTGGTCGGAGGCGGCAACTCGGCTGGCCAAGCCATAGTATTCCTGGCTAGCCACGCGGCCCATGTACATCACCTGATCCGCGGAGCCGATCTGGCAAAGAGCATGTCGAAATATCTCATCGATCGTATCGGGTCGCTGGCGAACGTTACCGTGCATACGCAATCCGAGATCGTTGCCATCGAAGGCAGTGAAGAAGGCGTGAGCGCCGTTCATTGGCGTAATCGCCAGAACGGCAACATGCAAAGGAAACCGACTCAGCATATTTTCCTGTTCGTGGGGGCTGATCCAAACACCGGATGGCTTGAGAACTGCGGTGTTGAATTAAACGACAAGGGGTTTGTCTGCACCGGCCTGGATCTCTCGCCTGCCGACCATGAGCAGTCGGCATATCCGGAAAATCACCGTCAACCGCTGCCGCTCGAAACTTCAGTACCAGGGGTATTCGCCATTGGCGATGTACGTGCCAGCTCAATCAAACGGGTCGCTGCCGCTGTAGGCGAAGGCGCCGCCGTGGTCGCCCAGTTGCATGCCTTGCGAGCATTGCATGAAGCTATTCCGGGGTGAGAATGGAAGCTACGGCAGGTCATTGCGGTTGAAGCTTTCGAGGCCCCTGTAGCTCATCAGGGAAAGTGATTGCAAAATGAGCTGTCTTTATCTGCTGTTAATAACTCTGAGAGCGAGCAAGATGCAAGCTTCACTAGCTGCATTGATACTGCAATAAACCGCGGTCAAAATAGAAGCTTCGATATAACCGGGAAGGAGTTATGCCTAAATACGCCGTCTATGCGAGAACTCATACAGGACATGTCAAACGAGTAAGAAGTTTTTCCAGCAATTATCCCCACGATCTTTTGAGGCGCCATTTCCATCAAGGATCGCTCACGGGTTTTCCAGAAAATACCGTATTTTGGATAAACCCTGAAGGCCCTAGCATCGGCTTTGCGCCGCGCCTCGAAGTACAAAAAACAGCTGATTAAGAAAAGGCGGAAACAAAAAACCAGCCGAGTTAGGAACTGGTTTCAAAATGAGCATTGCTCGGTCGATCGGAATACTTCCATCAGCGCTTCCGAGAAATGCAAGCGGTTTCCTGGAGGCCATCCTGCTCTGTTCGCCCTGTCTGCTACTCTGAGAATGACAGGTTTACTTCCAATAAGAAGAAAAGAACTTTTGATGAACCCTCACCTATTCTCGATCTGGGTCTGGGTGGTACTGTTTTTTAGCCTCGAAAGAAGGTTCGCCCTCCCCCGGACCTACTCCGGAATCAGTACCGATCTAAAGTGGAAAATTCCGGCTTCATAGGCCTGCCCACCGGTACCGGAGAGTAGACGCTGAATGTTAACTACAGGCCCTGAGAAGGGCCTGTAACTGCAGCTGGGCGGAATGGGGAAGGCTTCTTCGCGTGATCGGCGATGAGCTACATGTGGAACGATTTGTTAGCGTGTGCTGTCCGAGCCAGCGATACGGTCAGCAACCTCTGGTGAGCTTGTAGAGCTTCCCGTTCTCACTCAGCCGATAAACCCTCTTGTCTTTCATACCGGCCTTAACCGTGACGCATTTCGTAAAATCTGCGAGATCACGCAGGTGGGCCGTGACCTTCACCGCATGCGAGCAGTGGTTGTTGTAGTAGACGGTGGTGGCGAGATTGCCTTCCACCCATGAGAAATTGGCTGTATCTCCGGGTATCTCGCATGAGACAGTGAAGTGGCGTTTTTCTTGATCTTCGGCGGCCGTATAGGCATCTTGGGGTGCGGCTGATTCATTTGCAGCCTCTATGGCGGGGGCTGTACTGACTAAGAGGAGGATGATCACCGTAGTTCCTATCCCGATGGCCAGCGTTATCCTGAGCTTTTCCATGTCGTTTCCTCTCCTATATATGAACTCCTTTAAAGAGCTTTTCCATAAATCGCAATTTGGAGAATCCTGCGATCCCCTTTCATTGCATGAAGCCTATTTATAGAACAAAAGATCCGTCGATGCTTTCGACAAGATATCCTTCCCCTTCCCTCTGGCAGCCTGTAATCAGATGGGAATAATTCCTGAAGGCGAAAATCTCCTGTCCGGTCGCGACCAGAGATTTATAAGCGCGGAAACGGGGATTACCGAGGGATCAAGAGGAATTCGATCCGGTAAGAGTCTTGTTCATCAGGAACGACGAGGTCATTCCTGGAGTTACCTCAAAAACTTTTCAATCAAGCTGCTCATGGAAATTCCTGTGGCATTCTTCATGATCCGATCACAGCCGTTCCTTAATGTAGTGCAACAACTTACATTTTCCTCATTCGCTTTATTTGTTCGAGCACGATCTGATCCAGAGCACTAGAAGTGCCCATCGCCATACAGCTTCCAGTCCCGCTGGCAGCTTGGGTGCCCAGAACATCTGCGGCAATGCCGCATACGAGGGTGGCTACAGAAACAGGTGCTTGCACAGTGGCTGGGATCTGATTGACATCAACATTGATGTCTTTCGCAATATCGTTCGCAACGTTTCTGAGATCCACACTGATCAGGCCAGGCTGCGCCTGAACAATTGTATTTGGCCCCATACTGAACAATATAGCCGCGCCGATTCCTGCTAATACCGCCTTTGCAGTCTTCATGATAAAACTCCTTTTCCCTCTCTTATATGAAGATTTATCAATTATTCAAAAACTTATAGCCAAGCTATGGCTTTCAGGGTTTATTTAGATATAGCACCTCATGCCTGGAGCGCAAGAGACAATTGCACTCTCTAAAGCGCGGAGGACTGGAGTGATGCTGGATACCACGATGTCCAGTATCAGGTCACTGGGTATCGGATGTAGTAAGTTTTTGGGTAAGTGCCGAAACGATCTTGGCTCTATTGCTTGTTCCATCCATTCCATCGACTGCAATCAAGAAATGAATATCCTGCTTCCCAACGATATATGCTTGCGCGCTGATATAGCTTCCAGTTCCTGCGGATCTCGTCGTAATGATGAGTGCGTTATGTGCCCTATCCCCCAAATTATCCGTGAAGACATCTTCAATCGTGCCATCCCGTTCATGCAGAATCCCGGCAACGTAAAAAGCCGTGTCATCCCCGGGTTGCGCATCTCGGGTCGAATAGATCCGCACAGCATAGCTACCCAATGAACATGCCTCCAGTTCGCCATTTGAGACAACGACGGTGAGTTGCTGCTTTGGCAACGCGAGTTTCTTGATGACGTGACAGTCATCAGTCGCGTAAGCTGCCGTGACGGTAAAGGCAAAGAGCAAACCAAAACCGATATGTCGTCTCATCGATACGTCGTCTCATTGTTGGTAACCAGGATGATTGAGGAAGAGCAGGAAACAATGTCCGGCATGGCCAAACTGCTAAAAGTCACACTACACATTGCATAGATCCTCGAACTGAAAAGGATGAGGATTTTGGTACTTCAGGCTGTGCTTGAGGGTGGTTATATGTCGAAATAATTAATTATCGGACATGAAACAACATCTTCTGATGATCGTTACTTGGGTCTGGAAGGGGAATCTTTCTGATAACGTTCTCCACTGCTGATATTCCCGCTTCCGCTTACGTCTATGATATAAATTTTGCCTGCGCCGCGCTGATAGGTATTGGCGGCCTGCACGATCGTGCTGAAAATATCGTCCACTTGCTCATCGGAAGCAAAAATTTCGATGCGTTTTTTCGGCATATAAGGATCGAAACTGCTATCGGCGATCCGCTCTCCGCCAAACCCGTAGCAATCCGAGACGCTCATGCCCGGGAAATCTGGAATTTCAAGTAACGCCTGCGTTACCTTGGATAACATGAAGGGTTCAATATACGCGCGGATTTCTTTCACGGAATCACCTTGGTTTTAACCCACTCTTCGGAGGTGCGGTAAAGTACGGGGAGCATGGTCAGGGTCAAAAGAGTCGCACTGATCAATCCTCCGATGATGACCACTGCAAAAGGCTTGACTGTTTCCGAGCCGACACTGGTGGACAACGCAGCGGGCAAGAGACCGAGCATTGCCATGAGAGCAGTCATTACGACTGGTCGGAGCCGTCTGACGGAACCTTGAACAACCGCTTCAGCTATCGGAACTCCTTCGCGCCTGAGCGAGTTGATCTGTGAGAGCAGAATGACGCCATTCTGTACGGCAATACCGAACAGAGCGATAAACCCGACCGCTGCGGAAACGCTCAGGTGAATGCCGGTGAGCAACAGGGCGATCAAACCCCCGATCAGCGAAAACGGGACATTGAGTACAATCAACGAAGCATTTCTGACCGAACGGAAAGTCCAGAACAGCAGTACAAAAATCAGGGCAAAGCTTACCGGAACGATGATGGAAAGCCGCTTCATTGCACGTTGCTGATTTTCGAACTGGCCACTCCAGACCATGCGATAGCTCGGCTCGAGCACCACCTGGCGGGCAATTTCCTGTTGCGCTTCGGCAACAAAGCTTCCCAGATCACGGCCGATCAGATTGCACTTGATGGCAATGCGGCGCATGTTGTTCTCGCGCGTGATTCTGGCTGCCCCCTGATTTATTTTGATATCTGCCAGCTCGGCCAGTGGAATGCGACTGCCATTCGAGGATAGAACGGTGATGTCCTCGATTGTGCTCACCGATTCACGCGCCGATTTGTCCAGCCGGACTGTAACGTCGAAGCGGCGCTCACCCTCAAGCATCTGCGTGGCGGGTAGGCCGCCCACGGCCATGGCGATTACATCTTCCACTTGCGTGATATTCATGCCGTAACGCGCAATCTTTTCCCTGTCGATCGAAATGACCAGCTGAGTCAATCCGGACTGCTGCTCCGCCGCCACATCTGTGGCCCCTTCGATGGAGCGGAGGATGCCAGTAACCTGATCCGCTTTTTCCTGAAGTATGTCGAGATTGCTTCCGAATATCTTGATGGAGATCTCGCCTTTTACGCCGGAAATCGCCTCTTCCACGTTATCCTGGATGATCTGGGAAAAATTAAGCTGCAGTCCCGGAAATGCTGCCAGTTTTTTCTCCATGACGGCTATCAGCTCATCCTTGTTGCGATAGCGCCAGGTTTCCCTGGGTTTGAGATCAATCAGAATTTCAAGATTGTTGAAGCCCTTGGGATCGGTTCCGTCCTCGGGACGGCCCAATTGCGTGACGATGGATTTCACCTCCGGGAGCTCGGAGAGGCGAGCGCGTATATCCCTTTCCAATTCTTTCGCTTTGTTCAATGACACTGATGTTGGCAAAGTGATGGTCAGCCAGACATTCCCCTCATCCAGTTTAGGCATGAATTCGGTGCCTATCAGTGGCCATGTAGCCAGGGAGAGGGCCAGCATGATACCCGCGCTGGAAAACAGCTTGTAGGGATGGCGAAGCGCTGCTTGCAGGATGCGCAGATACCACTCTTCCATTTTCTGGATGAGCGGATTGGGTAACTCCACGAGATGCGGCCCGAGCAAATAGCTCAGCAGTACGGGGACCAGCGTCATGCTGATGATCAGTGAACCGAGAAGCGCAAAGGTCAGCGTGAACGCCATGGGAGAAAAAATTTTCTCCTCCACCTGCTGGAAGGTAAAGATGGGTATGAAGGCGATGATAAGAATAGCCTTCGAGAAAAGGATGGGACGAGCCATCTCCGCCGTCGTTATCAGCATGGACTGGCGCATGTGCGCCTTGCTTGCTTCCTGATGCATGTCCAGGCTCACCTTGACCATAATGGCTTCGACCAGGACTACGGCGCTATCCACAATGATGCCGAAGTCCACCGCTCCCAAGGAAATGAGGTTCGCGGAGACATGCATCATGTCGATCAGTATGAATGCAACCAGCAGCGAAAGCGGCACGACCGTGATGACTACCAGAGACGCCCAGAATCGGCGAAGAAAGATGATCAGCACGAGAAGGATGAGCACTATTCCCTCTATCATGTTGTGCCCGACCGTATTGACGGTATGCCGGATCAGATCAGTGCGGTCATAAATGGGAATTATCCTCACCCCGGGAGGCAGCCCATAATTGTTGAGATATTCGATCTTTTCCTTTACTCCGTTCAATACAACAGTTGCATTCTTGCCTTTGATCAGCAACACGATGCCTTGCACCACGTCGTCGAACTCGTTGAAGCTCACTATGCCGGTGCGTGGCTGCGGCCCAATAGCGACCGCGGCGACATTCTTCACAAAGACAGGAATACCTTCACGGGTGACAATGACGATATTTTCAATCTCATCTATCGATTTTAATAAACCGGTTCCCCGCACAATCATTGCTTCGCTGCCGTGCTCGATATAGCCACCGCCAGTATTCGCATTGTTGGAGGATATAGCCTCGTATACGTCCGATAGCGTCAGGTTATAATTCCTGAGCTTGCCGGAATCAACCTGGACCTGGTATTGCTTGATTCCTCCTCCAAACGCGACGACGTCCGCCACCCCCTGGACCGAGCGGAGCGTGGGCTCGATCAGCCAGTCCTGTAAAGCCCGTTGCTCTACCAGTGGCATCCTGGCTGCCTCTATCCGGTAGCGGTAGATTTCGCCGATGCCCGTTGTCAATGGGCCTAAAGTGGGCTTTACGCCTGCAGGCAGGCTGACTGCTTTAAGCCGCTCCAGTACCTGCTGGCGGGAAAAGTAGTCTTCGGCGTCATCATCGAAGGTGAGCGTTACCACCGATAGGCCAAAGATGGATATGGACCGCATGTTGATCATATGCGGCAACCCGTTCATTTCCTTTTCTATCGGCAGGCTGATGAGCTTTTCCACCTCCTCGGGAGCTTGGCCGGGATATTGGGTTACAACCTGGACAAACACATTCTGCACATCGGGAAAAGCCTGAACAGGGAGATGCTCGAATGAGAGAACGCCTATCACCGCCAGCACTATCGACGTGCTGATGATTAACAGCCGCTGCTGCAGGCAAAAAGCGATGAGCTTGCCAATCACCGCTTGTCTTGCCTTTTTTGTAGGGCGCTGCCTTGCTCGGCGCGCAGCAACAGCGCACCTTCAATCACGACATGTTCACCCGGGTTCAGGCCCTCATGAATGACGACCCGATCCTTCAGGCGAGGGCCCACCTTGACCGGGCGTTTCTGGTAGTGGTGATTGCCCATGTTCACATATACCCAGTCAGAGGTTTTTCCGGTTACCAGCGCGGAGAGGGGAATTGCTATCACCAGATCGTCCGGGTCGCTCAACACCTCGACCGCGGCATACATTGAAGGCAGCAGCCGCCCGTCCGCATTGGGTAGAGTGCAACGAACCTTCACCGTGCGCGTGGTTTCGTCGACGATCTGGCTGATATAGCTTATGGTGGCCGTGAAGCTTTCACCGGGGTAAGCCGGGACACGTACTCGCACACTTTTGCCTGCCTGAATCAGCCCAATATCCTTCTCGAAAACATCGGCCTGCACCCAAAGCTGGTCCAAGTCGGAAATCACGAACAGCGGTGTTGCCACATCTGGCCTGACCTCCATGCCGGGATTGATCTCACGTTCTGTAACTGTTCCGGAAATGGGCGACTGCAGAACAAAGCGATTGTCCATTTTCTGGGCGTGCACCCGCAGATTAGCCAGTTTCAACCGGGTTCGCTCGGCTTCGCTGCGAGCTCGACTGAGATTGTCTTCCGCTTGCTCCCGATCCTTGCGCGGCGCAATACCGTCACCATACAACTCCTCTATTCGGTGAAAAGTCTGGTTGGCAAGATTCAGATCGGAAACCGCGTTGGCATGATCCGAACGCGCCTGTCCCAATTCCGGACTATCCAATTCGACCAGCGGAGTGCCTGAGCGAACCTGTTCGCCCAGCGGAACGATAGAGCCCACCACTCGCCCGGCAATCGGGGAAGTAACACGCGCAGTGCGCGTTTCGTCGTAAGTCACTTTACCGGGAATGGGATCCATCAACGGCCGTAGAGTCAATTCAACCTTTTCTTCCCTGATATGTTGGAGTTTGGGCGAATCGGGACTGAATATGATTTCATCCCCCCTGTGCGCAATATCCTGCTTGAACGCATCGGAGTCTTGAGATTGGCAACCCAGTACTAATAAGCCCGCCAGGGCGGCTACGGGTAGCGACTGCACGATCATGATTTATTGATTCCCAGGCGCCTGTCTGAATTCTGGACGATCTTCGGGGAACTGGGCAAACTGGTCCGTCAAGTAGCGAGGAGAGTTCCTTACTTCCTTTACTTCCTCCCCGTACGCCATCAATAAATCTGCCCAGGCCTTGCTGCGGTTGGCCAGCGCGGTGTAATAATCCAGCATGATCGCCCGATAGCTGCGCTGACTGTCAATCAACTCCAGCACGCCTACAGCACCTTTCCGGTAAGCGGTTTCCTGCGATTTGCGTAAGACTTCGACTTTGCCCGTTACCGATGCTTCGAAGCGACGGGCAATGGTATCCGCACTTCGCCAGGCTGCAGCGGCTTTCATTACCTCTGTCCGCACGCTTTGCTCGATCTGCCTCAATGCCAGCTCGGATGAATTCAATCCCACACGAGCTTGGGAAATCTCACCCTTTTGCTGATAAAACAGGGGGATGGGAACGCTGATTCCAACCCCTCCCGTATTCGCGAATTGATTGCCCTGATCGCGCGCATAAAAGGCGCTTATGGTTACATCTGGAATGATTTGTCGCTGCGCCAGGGTAAGCATTTTTCTGGCTTGAGCGATACGTACTCTCGCGGCGCGCATATCAGGGCGACGGTCCAGCGCGCCTCTAACCAATTCCTCCTGCCCAATCATTGCAATTTCCGGAATTGCTTCGGGCCATGCCTCAACTGCACTGATTTCGGGACTGTCTTCTGGCCAGCCCAATAGCAGTAAAAGATCCGCCTGAGCCTGATTCAATTCGGCCTGAGCTCTATCTCGGTCCGCTTGTGCTTTTATGCTTTCAACTTCAATACGAACGACCTCCATTGGCGGGATATCGCCTGCTTTGAGTCTTATTTCATTGACCCTGACGAGTTCCAGATAATGTTCCAGATTATTGTTTGCGACGCTAACTGTCTTCTGAGCTAGTAAAAGATTGTAGAAGTTATGCCGGACAGCATTGGTGAGCAGGCGTGCAACATCTTGCACATCAAAATTTACTGCCTCAGTAGCAAGTTCACTGCTTTCTATCCGTAAGCGGCGTTTACCGGCGGTTTCTATGAGCTGCTGAATTTGGGGTACCTGTGCAGGTACCGCCAAATGACGGCTCTCTCGTGCAAATGCCTTCGGGGTTAATTCCTGAAGAGTAAAGCTGAAAACAGGGTTGGGAATGGCTCCAGCGATGATTTCCTGAGCCTCGGCATTGTCGATATTGAGACTTGCTGCAATCAGGTGAAGGTTTCTCTGATAGAACAGTGCGATCGCCTGTTGTTCGGTGATGGAAAATCCCTCTTTTGCAGATTCTGGCTGAACCGTGAAAGAAGCTGCGTGAAGCATTGCCGATATACTCGAAAACAGCATGATCCCCAGAACAATTCGTACTACAGGCAACACATTGCTCAGAAGATTAAGCACATCAACTCGCTCACAATCAACTTGTACTCCGGGAGACATATCTTTAACCGCTGAGTATTACCTAAGCAAGGTGACGGTCTTTCGGTCCGGATAATTCTTGTACTACGAAAATGCCTTTCGTACGCCTTCAAGCATGTTCAAAACTCCTACGAGATGATACGTGACAGCCTCTGGTACCGATGGAATAACGCCCATCTGGGGAGGATCAGGTACAACTGAAAGAGCACAGCCTAGTATGTCATATGATAATCAAATGTTCTTCAACGAGTGTATTTTCTATGAGACTTTTGCTGGGCGAAGATGACGATGTGACTCCCCAACTTTAGTAGGCACTCTGCTGCCGCTTGAAATCTGCTCACCCACGCGAGGCGCGCCGGAGTTTTTCTTGGGGGTTATGAGAACTGGAAACGGGAAAGTGGAGAAACATTTATGCGTATCCGTCGTGGCTATTTCAGGAACATGGAGCCTGCGGGCGGTGTATCGCCAAATTTGAGGAAGCGATATATGTTCTGCACTGCTTTCACAAAAAGACGCAGGCGACCAGCAAACACGACGAAGATATTGCTCAGATACGCTATCGTGCCGTAATCAAGAAGAGAAGCAGAGCGCCTTCACCAAGCTTCGCAGAAACAGATCAACGACACGCAACTGCTCAAGACTCAAGGAACAGCTAATGATGGAGGGAATAAAAAAGAATCCTTCATGTTAAGATTTGATTTCCCCATCAACCATAACAAGAGGGATATTTATGAACACATTGGAAGATACACGTAAGAGATTAGACCAACTCGAGGGCCAGACTCTGGCTGTTTGTGCATTCCTTGCTTGTCTTGCAAGAACTCAACCATTACACGTCCAACAATCGTTGTTAAACGCATTCGAAAAAGAAGTGCTAAAGGCTACTGAGGCATGCATTCTCCTCGAGAATCCAAGTTATGCTTTCAATGGTTTGAAGTACGTGTCAGACGTGCTTCACAACTTGGTGGGACACAAATAGATTTGAATCTCATTTGAGGAGTTGATAACTTGCATCACCACAAAAAACCCGCTTCGGCGGGTTTTTTGTCGCATGAAATTCCCGAATTCGGGAAGTTTCTATTCTTATACGTTAAGTATTTAACGGTAGAGCTTTCCTTATATTGTTAATCTACCTACTCGCTTCTCCTCCCAAAACAGGAAAGCGATTGTGGCAAACTCACTCCTGGCCCGGCCTCCGCCGGGCTTTTTTATTTCTTGTTGCCATATCATAAGCATTTCACAGCTGATTGCTCCTCCTGCACCGCTGGTAAGGACACTTGGCTATCTGTCTGATGTGTCAGAGGGCAAGGCCGATCCTGAGAACGCAGCGGATTTGGCGCGGGGAGCGGGGACGAGGAAAGCCAGGCAGTAAGCTATTACCGACCCTGGTAGCTTTCCGCCCATTTCACTACTTCACGGGCTTTCCATAGGGGCTGCCCGTGACCGCCGGTTGCTGAGGGCAGCCGTATTGTCTCCGGAAAATCCGGGTGACAGGTGATGGATTCCATTACGGTACGCCGGTCCCGCTTGAGATAGGCTGCGATCTCATCCTCTGACCATAGATCGATTTCAAGGGGTAATGTCGTAATCGGCCGCAGTTGCGCATTACCTCCATCGCCGGTTTCATTCCCGCGAATTACATAGGCAACGTCTACGCCTATTTCCGCAGCTGCAGCTAGATAATTCGCATCAGGCGACCGGATGTTAGTTTCGTAGCGTACCTGAGCGATGCGGCTCACTCCGCACGCCGCGGCAAATGCTTCCTGTGTCATTTTCAGACGTTCGCGTTCTTCGCGCAGTCGAGAGGCGATAGTATTCATGTTTTTCCCTTGATAATGTATCCAAATGGATACATTATGTACCCATATGCTCATTTTATTGTTGTATGAGTATACAAATGGTAACACTCTAAAAATGAAATGGGGAAAACTTGAGAAATCAGGCATTCCTCAGTAATTGAAAGCTGCCGATCGGCAGCTAATATTCGACTGTATTTTTACGTCAAAAGAGGAAAGAAAATGGCAGTCCATACGAATGTTACAAATCTGATTCCAGACAACATGATGTTATTCATGATCCTGGAAAGCATCGCCCGCAAACTGGATGCAAAGGTGCCTTCTGATATTGGACTCTGGTCTGGTAACGAGATAGCAACGTACCTGAAACGGGATCCCCGTACGGTAATGAAAGAAATCTTACGTCGAGCTGACTTCCCGAACTCAATACAGCTGCCCTCCGCAACTGGCGGAAAGGATCAACTGCTATGGAAAGCCAAAGAAGTAATGGAGTGGGCGGACGCACTGATATTCATTGAAATTAGGCATAGCGTATCGTATCTCTCGACACCATGAGAAAGAGGATTACGCTATGCAAACCATTTCAAATGAGGAAAGGCTTTTCCAGATACTGGAACGGATTGAGCAGAAGCTGAGCCCACCTGCCCTTGCCAAAATCGCTCTATGGAATACGGATGATATCGCCGTCTCTCTCAGACGAGACCGAGGTACGGTAATGGGTAGGGTTGTATGTCTTCCGAGCTTTCCAAAAGCAATACGTTTACCCTCGGCAACCGGCGGTAGAGGACGGCCGCTATGGAAGGCGGCGGAAGTGATACGGTAGGCAGAGAGTTATCAGGAGCGCGTTGATTCTTGCGCCCGCGTTGGGAGCGCGATGCGGGCATTTCTGCCTCTTACAGTAGTGCTTAGGCACTTACACCTGCACTTACATTGATTCTTAGAGTTTCGCTAGTTTTCTTTTTATCGCCATAACTCTTTGAGTTATCTGGCTCCCCGACCAGGAACAGGGCACTCTTACTATCGTCCTAGAACCGCACCAGTATTAGCTCTTGTGATGGGGAATTAAAGAAAGTACCACAAGGGTACCACAGAATATCCATAACAAGAAAGCATAATTCCTGGTACGGTCTTGGATGCCAGGAAGACTAATCAGGGGCCAGCTAGTGTGCGAACTGTTACCCTCTTACGTGGGCAGGAAGTTTGGCTTTAGCTGCTTGATAGTTGGATGCTGTGTTCGCAGCAACACCAGCTATCTGTAGCCCAGTACCGATTAGGCTAGGACGGTTCTTCACAACCTCATTAATCTTTGAGGTAGTTTGCGCTCGGACCCCCTTGCCTTCTTGATGCAGTTGCCGTAATGAGGCTTGCCGATTGGATTCAATAGATGAAATATCGGTCCCGAGATTGAAGGCACTCTCGTTCTTTATCCGCTCATTACTGATACCAGCAAGACCAGATTCCCCCGAGAATGCCCGAAGCCTTGCTGATTCGATCATGGCTTCTCTGGCACGTGCAGACATTTCATCAATGGCCTGTTTGTTGGTCTGGTCATACTGGAGATTGAGGGCTTGCATTTGCTGAGTGTAGTCTTCCTGTACGGCCTTGCGCTGCATCTTGGCTTGAGAGCTTTGCTGCATAAAGCCCATACCGGCAGAGGCTGTACCGATTGCCAGGGAAGCTACCCCGATAGAGATTGGGTCACACATAGGAATGGATTGAGTTTATAGAATTGATGGAAGGGGGCTTCTGAATGGGTTACGGTTTCACCGCCAGTTGAATGAAGTGCTGCCAGAGTTGGGGCATAGTCCTGTTCTCAATGAAGCGAACAAGCTCATATCCCCTGGCACTCAAGCTAGTAACTCTTTTACGTCCATCGTACGGGTCCAGGTTCAGCGTGATTAACCCGTACCCCTCTTGCGCCTTAGGACCCTCAGCCAGTTTCTTGATGTTTCGGCTAGTGGCAGCTTGGCTAAGTCCGATGATTCGGGTTATGTCCTCCATACTGGGGTTTCTTGAAGTGGCGACTATAAGGAAGGTTTGGACTGTCTGGACTTGAACATCAGAGTCCCCAGTGAATTCTTTGAATGCGGAGAGTGCGCTAGAGAGAATTGTTATTGCAGTAAACATGGTGGTGAGTGCCTTTGAAGGTAAAGTAAAAAAGGAAAGGGTGAGGTGTGGTAAGCCGATGACAGCCATAACGCAAAAGCCCCCTAATCGAAGACACACACCAGGAATATTGGCATGTGCCCTCAGCTAGGGGGCAATTGCGGGGGCAAGAGGTTCTACTTGATATGGGCTTACTACGTGAGCCTATAACAGTAGTCCTCAGACCACTCGCCCCCTCGGGGACTAAACAGTTATTTCTATATTGCTACTCAGGGGGACCCCCTAGGCACATAGCAATACCATGAGCTATGTCTTAGGGCTTCAGCCTTGGAATACCTAGGGGGTCCACATCAACAGCACTGGGCAGGGAGGAGACCCAGTGGCCTACAGTGAAGGGTGTACATCCCAACAGAGTAGGACTTCGATAAGGTAATGCTCTTTAGGGGCAGCCTCTCGGTAGATGAGGAAGGCATCTATAGGAGGGCGAGAGGGACTCTAAGGGTTACACAATGATGGTGTTTCTCTCTGGAGTATGTCTTCAGTAGACATTCACCATAGGGTAAGCCTGGGGGGGGGGACACTAAGGGCATTCCCACTGGTCCTCCTCCAGTCCATCCAAGAAGGGACATGAATGGGTTCTACTGGAGGGGAGCCAGTGGGTTAACCAAGGATAGGTTTCTCTTGGGTAGGGAGTACATAGGACATACCCACCATAGAGAAACCTTAGGGACATACCAGTGGTTACACTAATAGGTTAACCAATAGGTACACCTATAGTTAACTAATAAGTATATGAACTATCTGACCCCGGAGGGGGGTCTTCTCCTCTTCTGCATAAGGTGGGTTTTACCCCCTCATTCTGCTGTAAGACCATGACTCCAAATGGAAAACTACCTGTTTCCTAGCCAGTTGCTATTGGCATAGAGATTTGCCCTGTAACTCCCTCTCGGTATCAGTATGAGGATGGACGTTAGGGGGACGAGAGGAGCCTACAGGGATACTTGGGATTATGGCTTTGGGGTCTCTCCTGGGTGGTAGTACTCAGTACATACTCAACCATAGATCACCTAGCATCCCCTCCAGTGACACACTATAGGTACACCTATAGGTACACTAATAGTTAACTAATAAGTATATGAACTATCTGACCCCGGAGGGGGATTCTGCTATAGGGTGGTTTTACCCACCGTTTCTATTGTAAGGCACTGAAAAGAAAGTAGAATAACCTGTTTCCTAGCCAGTTGCTATTGGCATGAGGAGTACCCCCGAATACATGGTGTCTGAACCTCTCCAGTTCTTACTCAAGGAGGGCCTGTCTATGCTCCTCTTCAGCCTTCCTAACGTCCTTGTCCATCTGGTCTACCCAATACTGGACAGCCATGGAGAGAACATCAGACCGGTCATCCTTAACTAGGGAGCCTCTTTCTCAGCGGTGACTCTCTAGGAGGCCCTAGGACGAGCGATATTGGGTCTGCCTAGGAATGATATAGGAAAGAGAAAATAATTAACTGTAGGGCCTCTGGTTGAGTCTTGGGGATATCTTAAGGTCTTTACTCGATCAACAACTACTCACCCCTACCCTAACCACGAACCTACCTGCATCTACGTGAGCTTGAGTAGGAATCCACACACCGTCCCGCTTGAAGATGACCTTATCCTCAGCCAGTCTCTTAGAGAAAGCATGGGGCTTCTGCCCGAGCACCTTGGCTACATCCCCAAGGCACTTGGTTGACTCAGCCTCGGCGTACTTCTGGACGAACTCTACTGAAGGTTTGGCTGCTTCGAGTTGGACCAGGGCCGCTTGCTTTGCTTCTACCTCATCGGCCCATGCTCTAGCTGCTATGGCAGGGTTAGTGAAGTCAGGGAGGGTGGGGACTACGGTGAGGGACTTCAGCCGTTTCTCGCATGCGAGAAAGTATTGCCGTGCTTGCTTACCTTTCTCGTTGCGTTCGACCATGGAGAGTTCTTTCGCCATGTCCAAGGTAAGGTGGTAATCCTTACGGTTATGTCCACCCCTACCTTCGCTCCCCAAAACGGGGGAGCAAACAAAGTCCTGATTTTCCAGGAAACTGTATTGCTCCACTCTGTCTCTAATCCACGTTGAGAAGTCCTTACCCACACCCAGGAACCCATGGAGTTCCCGAGCGTTCACCGTCTGTACCGCTTCGTTTCCTACTGTGCAGCCTTCAACCTTGATGAGTTCATTCAACCTAACTCTCCTCTATCTGTTCCTTAAGTCCACTCAGGAAAGCAATTACCTCCCCAAGGTCGGACTTGGTGAAGGACTGCTGAGGGATACCGAGGGTCACGTAGTAACCGCTGGTCTCCTCGTACACATTGACAAGTCCTTGAACATCACTCGCCTTGAATACGGCCTTAACCTTAGCGGCCATATAGGTCCTCCCGTAACTCTAGCTCCCGCTGTACCTTCTTCAGGAACTTGCGGAGCTGCTTCACATCCTCGGCTTCCCATAGGAACCCACTGGAGATACTGATGTGAACCCCGGCTAAGCCTTTAGCCTTTAGCCTTTTGCGCTAGCCACCTTTCGAGCATAACGCTGAGCTTGCCCTATCTTCTCCTTCCAGGCGGGAATGAAGTACATACCTGGAGTACCATCAGGACGGCGCTTCTTGAAGAACTCATAAATCCTCGGGTTGCCCTCGTCCCCAATACGTTTGATTGCTGTGAACAGGAGGTCATTAAAGCGGGTCCCCGATACTTTGAAGGACACCCTTAGCTCTCCTCTTATCTGGTCTATACCTTCGTCCGGTATTGCTTCTCCCCGTTCCACAAAAGGACGAATGTGGCTATCCAGCCTCTTCATTGCATCAGACTCTACTGTCTGAATGACCTGTTGCTGGAGTTCGGGATTGAATGGGAAAAGCCCTACCGTTTGGCCTAGCGGCTGTACTACTCTCTGCATTTAGTTTGTTCTCAAATGATGGTGAACACGAAGCTGCTGCTGGCGTGGATATTCTCGGTACTGCTGCTAGAGGGCGGGAGCAGGTAGCAGAGAGCAATCGAGGGCACCGCTTAGAAGTCAGCCGTGACAATAAGAAGAGGCCCCAGTGGATTCCTCCAGGGGGCCTCGTGGTTAAGATTACTGCTGGTTTATGTGTTCTCTTAATACATAAGGAGGAGGAGGGCTCAAAGCTTCAAGAAGCCGCGCCAGCTACCTTACCTTCCCTCAAATATTGGTACAGCGTTTCCCTACTGATACCGAACTCTTCTGCCAGCTTTGATTTATTGGTCTTCTCTGTAGCACGCTGGCGGAGTAGCGCAACCCTTTCCGGGCTTAGCATTGGCTTTCTCCCCCGGTATTTCCCCTCAGCTTTCGCTAACGCTATGCCCTCTCTTTGTCGCTCCTTGATGAGTGCTCTCTCGAATTGAGCAAAGGCTGAAAGCATGGTGAACATGAGTGCGCTCCTAGGGTCCTCCTTGCCAGCAGTGAACACCATGTTCTCCTTAACGAACTCAACAGATACACCCTTCTCATTGAGTTCCCGGACTAGTCTTAGCATGTCCTCGACATTCCGCGCTAGTCTGTCCATAGAATGCACTACCAGGGTATCCCCGGCCCGGACATGATTAAGGGCTGCCTGGAGTTGTGGTCGGTTAATATCCTTACCTGATACCTTATCGGTAAATGTCTTGTCCAGGGGGATTCCATCAAGTTGCCTCTGTGTATTCTGGTCTAGCGTGCTTACCCGAATGTACCCTACTCGCTGTGCTGACACTCCTACCTCCCTCTTCAAATAATTGTCAGATTGAAGTCTAAGACCTCCGTATAGCTCTGTCAATTAATTAAAGAAGAAATCCTAATCTGACATAAATTAGGGGTAAAAGTGTCAGGCCCATTCTGTCAGTTTTGGGTACACCCTAACGTTACACTCCAGGCTCCTAGTACCTTGGTCCAATGGTGGGAGTTTGTAGATTATTTGATGATTGGGAAACCCGGCTTTGCCCCACCCGATTAATCTCCAGGGAATAGACATGTCATTTCTGAACCGGCTGACACTTCCAACCGCGTTAATCATTAGCTCTTTAATTATCGGCTACGCTCTTTTAGAGAACGGTAGAAGCAATCGCTTTACACTGACTGCTACTGTGGCTGGATTAGCGATTAAGCTTGATTCGCATACTGGTATGGTTCAACTTTGTAGGACGTTATTTACCGATACGGAATATGGAAAGGTAGGAAGTGTAACTTGCGGGGAAAACCTAAGTATGAAAGGGACGTATTAAAGGAACTCTTTGTACTCCAAGGGGCATCGGGCTATAAGCAGGGAGATAATAAATAGAAAGGAGGAGCACCCCTCAGCACTCCTCCAATCGTAATCTCCAAATCCCCTCAAGTAATTTTCAGCAGTATTCCCCCGTTGACCCCCTAAAAGTAGTGTGACCAAAGCCCCTAGCAGAAGCCGTTAAACATTCATATAAGAGGATAACTATAGGTAAACCAGGAGTGCTCCATAGATAACCGGTAGTTCCCCAGTAGTAGCCTAATCAGGCCCTCTTAAAAGTTAGTGTGAGGGATAGCCCTCAGTATTCCAGAAGCGCTCGAAGGAACCGACTCGGATATAGATAGCGGAAAGGCCGTAGAACTCAATAACGGATTTGCGGAAGGTGATGGTGAATGTTGCCATGATATTTCTCCTCATTTATCTGGCGCAGCACTATTGCCACACACAGGAAACTAATCAATTGAACTCGATTTATATCAACATGCGCTTACGACTTACTGTTGACCTTTCTGGTGTTACACAGGTGATTTATTAGTCACCATGTGGGGTACTATACCCTCATTGGCCGTATCTGTCAACTTCAATCTCCCCTAGCTTAATCAGGAGTAGTTCCCAGGCAGATAAGGGCATAGCTCTATGGTGCGGGCTACCCTCAGGAGCCATCCAATTATGGAATGCCCTTAGGGATACATGTACTAACCCTGCTGCTGTCTCCCTGGTTATCTCATGTTTCTTCAGTACATTTCTAATCTCATCTGGTGTAGGCAATGTCAATGTGGTTGTATCCATAGGCTCTCTCGATTAAACAGTATTGTTGTTATTGGGCTTCTCATTGATTAGGACAAGTTGTCCAGGGGGCTTCTATTAGATCAAAAGTCTTTTGATGGAGCTTTCATTAGATCAAAGGGGGGGTAGAGGGGGGGATAAATCCTAACGCTGTAACGTAGGGTGCCCTGAGACAAATTTTTAGTGAAACTATTTGGAGTCGGTAAAAAACTTAAGGACGCTGTAACATCTTATATTCAATTGTGCAGTCTCCGTTCGGTTCTCGGTTACTTATCTCTATATGATCTATTCCCCCAATTGCCATAGGCATTGCTCCTTTTCTCATCATTTCATGTAGTGAATACGAAGGTGCAGGGAGCGGTAGGCGCTCGGGGAGACTTAGAGCCAAGGCTGGCCAAGAATAAGCTATCACTGACTCGCCGGATATCATCTGGTTAGAACGGGCCTCAGATGGGGAGTTGTCAGCACACACAATTCCACAAGCCGAAATCGTATATGCTTCACGAGGAAAATACACAAATCCCCCACTCATCCCAGGTTCAACAGGTATAGAGGTGGTAAAGCAAGGCCACCTATACTGACGAAATCCATCTGGATAAACCCCCGTAACAAGACCTCTACGTATGCTGATACGTTGAGACGCCGTGAATGGTCTTGGGCCACTGAAGGGGGCAGAGTGCGCATGATCAATTACATCCATTGCATCTAGGGATACCGTATGAACTATGTCGCCAACTGAAGGCCGCGCAGTATCGAGCGGAATAACCCCTCTGAACATGAATGGAGTTTCAGTAATCTCTTGGGGTAGCAAAATACAGCATGCGATATCCAACACATCATTATAGGAACAATGTGGAATAGTCATCGCCTCACCTCGTGTGCCATCAAGCCACATCGCCCTGAGTTTTTCTTTCTCGATAGCGGGAGCTAAGGAGCTAGCCGGAACAAAAATAGCAGACGGAGCATATCTAGGTACGGGTCTTTGAATATTTAACACCCCCTCCGTTAAGACATGCTTGGCGGTGATTACCAGAGCTATGTTCTCCCCAGTTCCGATAATGAAACCTGTCCCGGCCAGCCCCGGTTTGTTTCCATGATCAAAAGCCACAAAAGCAACTAGGCATGGCCTAAAATCATCAACTAAATTTGGATTCATCCCCGCTAGTTCTATCCACCAGCGTCCAAGAGTGTCATCAGGCAGAGGCATAGTTGATTCGAATAATTAGCCTTAGAAGGCTGACAATACTACTTTGTCCATCCACATCTTCAACTGCTGTAACCCGTATCCCAGTCCGTACTTGTCCCCAATGTCTTCCTTACCCCACCCCCCTACTGCATCCTGAATATCCTTTGGTGCTCCCACATTACGCAAGCGGTCCCGGATGGTGTGGCGAAATGCATGGGTTGTCTTCTTGACACCCAGACGGGACTCAATCCACTTATTGAGCGTATTGGAGGCGTGAGTCGCCTTGCATTCGTTCTTATCGGTGTACCTAGGGAAAGCAAAGAGTTGACCCGGCTGTGCTGCCTGGATAACTCTTTGTGCCGCCCACAGGGAAACCCCCACTAGGGGTACATTTCTCTTGCTAGATTTAGTCTTAAGGGTGCGCCAAGGATGAGGGCGAATGGAGACGTACGGGATAGGAGCGTCCAGGTGTAAGTCCTCCAATGTCAGTCCCGCAGCTTCAGCTATGCGGCATCCTAGGTCTATCTGTAGGGCTAGCAACCAACGTATATCATCATCCTCTTTCCTGCATTCCTGGGCGAGGATGATTAACTGGTCATTATCGAAAGGCTCTCTAGTCTTTGAATCCTCACCTAGTCTGGGGATTCTCAAGCGCAAGAAAGGATTCTGCTTCGCTATCTCCCTTTCTACGAGGGCTACATTGAATATTGCCCTGAGAATACTTATGTGTCGTTCTATCGTTGTAGTCTTAGCGCCTTCTGCAATCCCCCTAGAGACAAACTCATTTGCATCTGCTCGGGTTACTTGTTCAAGTTCCTTATCCCCAATTAGCGTTATTAGTCTTCCCCAAACCCTCTCGGTATCCGCTCGGAACTTCTTTTTATCTTTATTCTTGTGCCCATGAAGGTAAAGCTGGAGGGCATCACTAAGGCGAAACTTAGGCTCCTCATTCAGTAACCGCAGTGCTTCCAGTTCAGTAGGGTCCAGGTATTCCTCAGGGTCCGCGCTCTCGTACATCTCAGGGTCGCCCTGGGCATATGCTTCATGTTTCCTTTGGAGAAGTCCTATGAAAGAGTCAACTCCATGCTCATCATTGTCCGCTGGCTGAGGCTTGAGGCCGTACTGGTCAAGCAGCTTTACTGCCGCTTGCCGAATGCTTAATGGCTGTAAATCAGAGTTGCCCCGCATTGCAGCCCAGGTAGACTCGTATTGTCTATTGAGGTCTCGTACCTTCTTGGCAACCTGAGCGGGTTCATTGGTCTTGAGATTGACTTTGATATGCGTTGTACCGGGGTAACGCGGGAGTAAGTCTTGGGGAATCTTCCTTTGGTAATAATAGGTATTACCGCGCTGATAGACGTACTTGATTGACACGCTGAAGATGTGACCTAGCAATAGCTTCATTAGAGGGTACCACAAAAGTACCACCACAAGAAAGCTATACGCTGGATAAGTAGCTGATAACTAAGAAGATAATCCGCTGCATTTGGCTCCCCGACCAGGGCTCGAACCTGGGACCTGCGGATTAACAGTCCCAAGTCCTTCCTATTTCTGAAAATTTCTCATCTTTAATAAATCTTTATAAACCCTTACAATTAGCCATTCTTCACGAATAATCACATTTACGCTGCTACACTGAATTTTACCTATTTTTATAAAAAAGGTAGCAATAGAGTAGCAACGATTAAGGCGAGAGCATGGCTAAATTTAATTTCACAAAGGCAGCAATAGATCGACTGCCAGTTCCGGATAAGGGTTGGTCCTATCACTACGACCTCAAGGTTCAAGGCTTGGGCATTGGGATAGGTAAAAGTGGTAAAAAAACATTCATCCTCTACCGCAAAATCAATGGCAGGCCCGAACGTGTAACGCTAGGCCCCTATCCCGGCTTGACCATAGAACAAGCCAGGGGAAAGGCATCTGAAATGAATGCCGCCATTGCCAACGGAGCAAATCCTGCCGAAGTCAAACGCGGGCGGGACGCTGAGCTTACCTTTGGCGAACTGTTCAATCAGTACATCGAGCGTCACGCAAAGCAGAACAAGAGCACTTGGCAAGAAGATCAGCAGCGCTTCAGGCAATATCTGGAAGGCCCTCTCTCCAGGAAAAAAATAAGCCAGATCAACCGGCAAATCGTAGCTTCGATCCACAGCGACATCACCTTGGCGGGTCACCCGGTAGTGGCTAACCGAGTACTGGCGTTGATTTCCAGTATTTACGGTTGGGCGGTTTCAGCCGGGCTATTGGAGGCTAATCCGGTAAAAGGCATAAAAAGGAATAAAGAGAGGTCTCGCGACCGGTTTCTCCAGGGAGATGAGCTACCCCGTTTCTTCCAGGCGCTTGGCGAGGAAACGAATGAGACGATGCGCGATTATTTCCTGCTATCCCTGTTAACGGGGGCCAGACGCGCAAACATGCTGGCTATGTGTTGGGCGGACATTAACCTCGAGCGGGCTGAATGGCGCTTGAAGACCACCAAGAATGAGACGCCCCAAACGGTTACCCTGTCGCCTCAAGCTGTGGAAGTTTTACGTAATCGGATGCCTCCAGATCCCTCAGGTTTTGTATTTCCTGGAAAGGGCCAGACTGGGCATTTGACGGAACCAAAAAAGGGATGGGCAAGGGTTCTCCACCGTGCTGGTCTCAGTGATCTGCGCATCCATGACTTGCGCCGTACTCTCGGAAGCTGGCAGGCCAAGCAGGGTGCAAGCCTCGCCATTATCGGCAAAAGCCTCAATCACAAAAATCAGAATACCACAGCAATCTATGCACGGCTGGACCTCGATCCGGTGCGGGACAGTGTGAACGCTGCAACAAATGCAATGTTGGTAGCTGGCGGGTTAAAGGCGGACGTGAATGTTGTCAAGTTTAATCGCAACAAGGTAACGCTTGAGTGAACATCGACGAGGAGACTGTGTATGAAATATCCAGACTGGGCACCCAATATACTCGTGAAATATCTTGAAGACAGGAGGAGTATCGATGCTGAGAGCGTCTCTGATACGGGAGTTAATAGCCTGGCAAGATTTAAGAACATGAGGATAAAAGTTTGCTTTAATAAGCGTTATTTGCCGTTGTTCCTTCTTCCTGACGACCGGAGTGTGATACGGCTGGAGAAGCTTTTAACGGATCCTCGAATGAAAAATGTGTGGGGTGCGCTTCGGAGGCGCGTTTGTGACGACGAAGAATTTGTCTCATTCGTACTCACATGCAACAGAGCGCTAGACGAATGGCGGGGGGATTTAAAGTTAAAAGCTTCAGAGCGAAAAGCAATTGCCCAGGAAATCCAAGATACCGTCACCAAGCTGGATGCCCTAATAACGAAAACTCCCTGCTTTGATTACTATGACATTCACCACCTTTTTAGTGACGTCGAAATCAGGACCGCGCGAAAAGATTTGGAATCCTCTGAGAACGTCAGTTCTGGCGGTTTGGTCATCGGTGCGCGTTTTCCGACAATCTCCGACATATTGAAGGATATATCCAGACGCGCAAAGCAATACGGTGAGGAAGAACATCCAGTTAAGAAACCGAACTCAGAAAACGCGGATATTCATTACTTCGTGCGTAAACTCTATCAATATTTGCAAGAAAAATATAACCGACCTCTTTATGAAGTTGTAGCTGCGACTACAGAGGTTGTATTTGATCGCCAAAATATCAGTTCAGATTACGTCCGGGAACTAGTTCGGCGATACCCCGTAGCTTTTTGTAGTTAATTTGGCATTTAACCTACGGGTAGGTTTTCCACTGTAATTCATCAAAAAACACCCCTGGTAATATCAAGCTGAACTTCCCTAATATTCCCCTGGTTGCTGGATATTTACAGCGTAACTCGGGGGAATATCATGGATGGTCGAACTCTACTTGCACAGCTCCTAAAGCTCCAGCTTGCTGCTTCCTTAGCCATTCCTTCGGAAGCGATATCCTTAATGCCCATCTGGAGCGAATCTAGTCCTGATCGCCCACTTCGGGTTTTGATACCGGCGCCAAACGATCCACTCGTTAAGTCCCAAGCTTCTGATCCGTTACTCAAGCCCGCTGAAGCAGCTGAATATATCGGGGTGACCGAAAGCACGCTTAGCGTCTGGAGATGTACCGGACGCTATGACATTCCCTATATAAAAGTTGGCCGACTTGTCAGATACCGCAAATCCGCTCTCGATGCATTCCTCCATCGCAGAACCCGTGATCCCTGAGCAATCAGGGCGATCCCTATTGGACGGGTCCTTCTACAGGAAAAAATCACCTAAGACTTTACTGCAAGCGTTGAGACGCTGTAGCTAATCTCTTCCCTGGGTTTATTGGAATCTAGACGTCATGTTCGATATCTACTCCCAATTCCGGAATGCAATGGAGGCTGCGGGCATTACTCCGCCGGACGTGATCAAGGCAGATGGCGTCCTTCATCGTTTTCCCACTAACGGCAAGCCCGACGATGATGCGGGGTGGTATGTGTTTTACAACGACGGCATACCGGCGGGCGCCTTTGGAGACTGGCGCCTGGGGGTCGACTACAAGTGGCGAGCTGACATAGATCGCGCCCTCACCCGCATCGAGGAAGAAGAACACCGCACCAAATTGGAAGCAATGAAGCATTTGCGTGAGGTGGAGCAAAACAAGCGTAGAGCAAAGGCGCGGGAGCAGGCAAATCTTATTTGGGCCGACGCGATACCGTGCGCAAATCACTCCTACCTCGCCGCCAAGGGCATTGGGCCGAACAAAACCCGATTATTCGGTGATGAGCTTGTGATACCCCTTAAGGAAGGAAATGAGCTGCATTCCCTCCAGTTCATCAGCCCCAATGGCGACAAGAGGTTCTTGCCAGGTGGACGTGTTTCAGGCTGCTATTTCCGAATTGGCAACTCGGACGGCAAGGATGCACTATGCATTGCCGAAGGATTTGCTACCGGTGCCAGCATTCACGAAGCAACAGGCCTTCCGGTAGCGGTGGCCTTTAACGCGGGGAACCTGGAATCTGTAGCAAGAGGACTAGCTGAGAAATTCCCTGAGCTGCCCCTGATCATTTGTGCTGACGATGACTTCTCAACTGAAGGCAATCCCGGGCTGACCAAGGGCACTGAGACAGCACGAGCTGTGGGAGGACTCCTTGCTATACCTGATTTTGGCCCTGACAGACGGGACGGGATGACAGATTTCAACGATATGGAAAGACTGCGCGGACTGGAAGCTGTCAAGCTGGCAATAATGGGTGTGGCAGCTTCAGTAGGGGACCAAGGCAGTGGTGGCGAGCAAGGAGGTGACGAGCAAAAGGTGGCAGTGGATTTCCAGAGTTTGAGTCTCTCTTCTGCCTCACCGGATACCGAGGTATCACGGGTAGCAGAGGTGCAAGCCAATGGGGACGAGGCTTACGCTGTTACCCCTGCCAGTAGTGCTGAGGTAGCACAGGTAGCAGATAGCACAGTCAGTACAGCCAACCCCATTCCAGACATTGCTGATCGACCCACCTTCCGCGTTTTCAATGAGTGGTTGGAGCACGGTGGCAAGAAACTACGGCCAGGCGTGTGGCATTTTGGCACTGACAAGGAGGGACATCCAATTCAAACCTGGATTTCTTCTCCGCTCTATGTCGAGGCCGTCACCTATGACGGGAAGGACAATCACTTCGGGCGCATGTTGCGCTTCAAAAACACGATTGGTGGGTGGCGCGAGTGGGCGATGCCCATGCAAATGCTCGCTGGAACGGGGGATGAACTGCGTGGGGAACTGCTGTCAATGGGTGTGGAAATCGACCCCTCCCCCAACGCACGCCGTCTGCTCTCCACCTATCTGCAAGCCAAACCCCCGAAACGGCGTATCCGCTGTGCCTTGCAGGTTGGGTGGTGCGAGGATTCGTTCGTGTTGCCTGATACGGTCATAGGACCGAAGGCATCAGGACTGATCTTCCAAAGTGGGGAGGGTGTCCACGATGAACATACAATAGGGGGAACGCTTGCTGGCTGGCAAAGCGAGATAGCTGCTCGGGCAGTGGGCAACCCCTTATTGCTGCTTACCCTGTCCGCTGCATTTTCCGGCCCGCTGCTCGCCAAATGCAATGCGGAAGGCGGTGGATTGCATTTTGTTGGTGACTCCTCCACAGGCAAGACAACGCTCCTTGAAGCTGCCTGTTCTGTCTGGGGTGGCGCGAATTACCGCAGAAGCTGGCGAGCAACTGCCAACGGCATGGAAGGCGCGGCGGCCCTATTCAATGACTGCCTTCTCGCGTTGGATGAAATCAGCGAGTGTAATCCCAACGAGGTCGGGAACATTGTCTATGCCTTGGGCAACGGGCGCGGCAAGCAGCGCGCCAGTCGTACTGGAAGCCCTCGAGCATTGACGCGATGGCGCTGCATGGTCTTATCAAGTGGTGAGCGCACCATTGAAACCACCATGCAGGAAGGTGGAAACAGGTCTAAGGCTGGGCAGGCCGTACGGTTGCTTGACCTCCAGGTAGCACGCACCTTTGGTGCATGGGATAACCTGCATGATCTACCGAGTGGCACGACCTTTTCTGATGCAATCAAGCGGGCAGCGGCCACACATCATGGACATGCAGGTCGTGCCTTCCTTGAAAAGCTCACCCGCGACAATAGCGATTTTTGCGCTCTTCTCGAACGCATCAAGGGGCTGCGGGAATTCTCTGTCGAGGGAAGCGAAGGACAGGAAAAAAGGGCTGCGGCACGCTTCGCCCTCATCGCCCTAGGCGGTGAACTGGCAACCGAATACGGCCTAACAGGGTGGTCACCAGGGGATGCAATCCAGGCAGCAGCCTTAAGTTTCAAGGCATGGCGAGCTTCTCGTGGACACGGTAATAGCGAGCGGATACAAGTTCTCGAACGACTTCGGGACTTCATAGACCGGCATGGTGATTCGCGTTTTTCCGACAAGGATGCCAAAACCGATATTCCGATCCGTGATCGTGCGGGGTGGTGGGAGGATACTCCAGACGACCGTATTTATCTTTTTACAGCCGGAGGACTGCGTGAGGCGCTCAAGGGATTTGATTATGGCCGGGCACAAGACCTCTTGGCGGAAGTCGGGGTGTTGCCGCCTAGGGATGCGCAGGGGAAGCACTCCAGGACTTCCCGTGTCAATGGGGAATCAAAAAGATTGTACCCCATAGACCTGAGCAAACTGGGAGATGATTATGGGGCGGCTTGATGACCTATTGGCAATACTTGAAAGCAGGGGAAGTGCTACCTCTGCCACCTCTATTGAGCCAGCAGAGGTATCAGTGAAACCCGCGCCAGTAAAGGCTTGCACCCCTGCCACCTCTGTTACCTCTGAAAACAATGATGATGCAAATGATGGAAGAGACACCAGCCAGAGAGAAGCAGTCACCTCTCGCTGGTGGCGGATTCATTACCAAGACCGGAAGCCTATGGAAGTGGTCTATAGCCCTCTTGCCACGCAGGCTCAGATTCTCGAATGGGAACCGGAGGCGATAAAGGTCGAGCCTTTTGAACCGGTCCGACAGAAGCCGGATGAACCTTTGACAGTGGAGCAAGAAGTCCTGGTTCGAGCATGGTTGCGACACATCGGTGAAACTGATGAGGACATGATTCGTGACGCGCTCGACCAATGCAATACCGATGCGGCAGCGAGGCGTTCCTATTTGGAAGCGGCAGACAAGCTTAGGACCATGGGGGGATATTGAAATGAGCAAGCGCGAAAGATCGGAATTAACCTCAAAGCAACGGAGATTCACGGAAGAGTACGTTATCGACCTGAATGCCACCGCCGCTTATCTTCGTGCTGGCTATACCGCTCGTGGTAATTCGGCTGAAGCCGCCGCCTCTCGATTGTTAAGTAATGTTAAGGTTCAGGAAGCCATCGAGCAGAAGCAAAGGGAGGTCGCCAAGCGCTGCGAACTGACCACCGAGAATATCCTCCGGGAGGCCGCAGCCGTCGCGTTCTCGGACATTCGGAAGCTCTTCAACCCTGATGGATCACCGAAAGCCATTCATGAAATGGACGATACCACGGCTGCTGCTATCTCAAACATCGAAGTCGGCCAGACCATTACGGATGGCAAGGTGACAGGGAGAACGTGCAGAATAAGGTTCTGGGATAAGAACAGTGCTCAGGATCGGCTGTTCAGGCACATGGGGTTGTTTCGTAAAGAACATGCGCCTCAACAATCACCCCGCAAGATGAAGGTGGTCTTTGTCTCGCCGGATGGCGAAGTGGTGCCGTTCTCCGATCACAGAAAAGCTGGAGAAACCTGATCTGTTTTAAATAGCCTGGGATAAGGAGCGTTACGAGCAAGATGCTCAGGCAGATTACAGCATTCGCTGTCGCAGTGGAACCCGTGCTCGGTTCACTGGTTTTCGACTAGATGGCTCTTTGGAGACTGGTATTTCTGGCGCCAAAGCAGCCCAACGCATGTCTATTGAGATGATTGTCGGGCCGGAGAAGAAGGAAATCAGCGCTGCCTTGCTTGTCACCGCTTGCGACAAGAGCAGTGGGAAGATGCCGTTAGGCAGGTGGATTGATAAAGGATTGCTGCGCTACTACGACAAAGACAAAAGCCTCGTGCTTGTCGATCGTTCCGGCCTCTACATGGCCGGGCTGTCGCAAGCCCGAAGCTCGAAGGGAAAGATATATCGGGATGCCGCTCTGGTCAAGTATCGCAATAACTACCGCATGCTTTACCACGCAGGTTCGCAACCTGATACCCCGACCTTCGAAGCCGCGTTCAGTCGTGGAGAGGGTGGCCGGACTGGAATTGATGCCATGGCAGCCTTCACCGAAAGATGCATGAGGTCATCAAGGCAGGGAGTGAAACAAGGCGTCAACCCATTCTGATGGCAAAACTCCCCCCGCACGCTTATAGATGTTTGGGAAGACTTGCGCATTTGTAGCGCGGCTGGGACGATGGCTCCTGAAAATGTTTTACGACTATTGAATCACCGTCGATCAATCGGCAACTTGATTCCCGAAACATTGAAGCAGCACACGTTATTTTTCAGTACAAGGGCTTGGAGCTAATTCCCAACAGGGCGCCTGCTTGCGGGCGTACATGTAAAAATACTCTCGCAGCACGATTGGGTCAAGGTGCGGCCAACCCTGGAGGTGATGAGTGCTCGCCCGGATGCACCTGTCACGATCCGGCAGGGCATGCAAACCCTGCTTGATCGGTTCAAGGTGAAGGACGTTGATATTTGGCGCGCAATGACGCTGGACCAGCAACGCCAATTAAAAGGGTGAATAAAATGAAGCACGCTCTTTTTACGCGTGATTGGGTAGTACAAAATTTGCTTTCTCACGATGCAGCATTTCATAGGGTGTGATGAAGCGCAAGGAACTGAGGAAATTTTGAGAGGATGTACTTTAGTCCAATAGGCAACTAGTCTGCGCTGAATAACAATAACAATACGCAGGCGACAGCGTTCGATGTCGCGCTCAAGAGGGAAATACTCGTGACGATGGCAAGATCCGCCGCCTTAACAATCATCGCAGTTATGCTTTCCGGCTGTTCGGTATTCATGGCAGCAAAACAACCAGATAAAAAGAATGTGGAGCTATTTGCCCTGGGAACCCCGAGAAGCATGCTGCTTGCTGAGTTTGGGCCCCCGGCAGTGAGCGAAATGAGAGACGGAAAGAAATATGAAATTTACAAATTCGTTCAGGGTTATTCTGCGGGAGCCAAGGCCGGAAGAGCAGTATTCCATGGTGCCGCCGATGTGTTGACACTCGGTTTGTGGGAAGTGGTTGGAACGCCGGCGGAAGGCGTCTTTAGTGGTGACGAGATGGCCTACGAGGTGAGCTACGATAAAGATAATCGAATTGACGAAGTAATTGCGCTAAAGAAGTGATACGACGATCGCATCAAAGCGATAATCAACATAGGAATCACGAAATGAGACTCATAATCACCGCCCTCCTCGCCTCACTTCTAGCCGACATCGCCCAGGCTGAGCCGCCTCATTTAAGAGATCGGGAAACCGGAAAGTATCTTGGCAATCTGAGCGCAAATCCATACGATCCGAACTCTGTCAACAACCCATATGGGCAGTATGGAAGTCAATATAGTCCTGATTCTGTCAATAATCCGTATGGCCAATACGGAAGCCAATACAGCAATGATAGCGCCAATAATCCCTACGCTACGAACGCCCCCGGAATATACGGCGGCGATGGCTATAGCTACTAAAATCAGCATTCATGCTCTCTGCGGTCTTCTTGGCGACGGTTGTCGGCATTTCTGATGGCGACACTCTCACCGTTCTGAAGCAGGACAAACAGCAGGTCAAAATAAGACTCGCCGAAATCGACGCGCCCGAGAAGAATCAACCTTTCGGGACCCGCTCAAAGCAATCCCTCTCGGACCTCTGTTTCGGCAAGCGCGCTAATGTTATCCCGCATACGAAGGATCAATATAAAAGAACTGTCGCTCGGGTAAGCTGCGACGGTATTGATGCGAACGCCGAGCAAGTGAGCCGCGGAATGGCATGGGTGTATAAGACTTATGCCAGGGATCAAAATCTCTATCGCCTGCAGTCCGAGGCGATGACAGCAAGGCGTGGTTTATGGTCCCATCCCTCCCCTACTCCTCCTTGGGAGTTTAGAAAGCCTAAATAGTGTAGTCACGAGGTTCAGAATATGAGAGACCTGGCGGGCAAGGCTACTCGGGTACCGTGCGCACGGGTATTTTGAACAATTGGGAACGCGGCGTACGACGCTACCACCATTGTGCTTACTGTGACGGCGCGAAAGTATTCTGCACGACGTTGGACGTCTTTTATTTCCTCAGCCTTTCGCGACTGTTCCGCTGTTAACCAAGGCTTATGCAGCAAGTGGAGCTCTTCATAGGCAAGAAATCCTGCCTTAAAACCATCTTCCACATCCATGACGTGGTAACAGATATCGTCGGCAGCCTCAACGAGAAAAGCTAACGGATGCCGCTGCCATGCCATTGGCTCTCCAGGTTTTCTGATTAGACCAAGCTCATCGGCGAGCTCTTCGAATAACGCCCCACCTTGAAAGACATTATTCAAACAGGGGAGCAAGCCAGGCAGGCACTTGAACCTGTTCATTCAAAATCCGCTGCTTGATTATTTGTAGCTTGGCTCTGGTTTCCGCTGCCTGGCTTGTGTCGAGTGCATCAAGGTAAACTGCCAGGTTGTACAGGCTAACTGCCAGAACAGGGCCGTGGGCAGCAAAATTATCGCCGGCTAGTTTCTCATAAATCTCCACTGCGTGATGGATGACTCGCAGGGCTCCGCACTGATCCCCGCTGCTGCGCAAATTGGCTGACAAGTTGTTCAAGCTAACACCCAAATTGGGTCCATGGACGGCGAAGTTTTTTTTCACCAGTTGCTCATAAATCTCAACCGCCCTTAGGGAAGCCTGCAAGGCAGGGCCAAGCTCCCCTTTCTCGACTAAGCGATTTGACAGGTTATTCAAACTGGATGCCAGCTCGGCACCGTAGGTGGGGAAGTGGCCCGTCGCCAGTCGCTCATATATCTCTACCACCCGTAAGTTAGCTTTTAAACCTTCGTCATGTTCCCCATTGTCAGCTAAACGAAGTGACAGGTTGTGCAGATTCATTGCTAGAACGGATCCGTAAACTGCAAAGTTGTCTGCCGCCAACTTCTCAACAATTGCAACGGCTCGTCGACTGATCTGTAAGGCCGTATCCCGTTGTCCGCTCTCAGCTAAGCGACTTGCCAAGTTGTTCAAGCCGCCCGTCAATTGGGGTCCGTAGGTGGCGAAATTATCCGCCGCCAGCTGCTCATAAATTTCCACCGCTCGCAGACAAACATGCAAACCAGCCTTTTGCTCCCCGCTCTCGGCCAAGCGACTCGATAGAATGTTCAGGGCCCCTGCCAGAGCAGGCCCGTGGGCGGCGAAGTTGTCCGCTGCCAGCTGCTCATAGATTTCCACCCCTCGCAGGCAAGCGTGCGTCGCCCTCTTTCGCTCCCCGCTCTCGGCGAGGCGAATTGACAGGATGTGCAAGCTCCCTGCCAGATCAGGTGCGTAGGCGGCAAAGTTGTCTGCCGCCAGCTGCTCATAAATCTCCACGGCCCGCAGGCATGCCTGCAAGGCCGCGTTCCACTCCCCGCTGTTACTCAAGTCAGTGCAGAGGTTGATTAGGCTCATTGCGAGATCGGACCCATAAGCAGCAAAGTTTTCCTGCGCCAACTGCTCGCGAATCGCAATCGCCCGCTGGATGGCTTGCAAGGCTGCGCCATGCTCTCCGCTCTCGGCCAGACGATTCGACAGGTTGTTCAGGCTTAGTGCCAGAGCGGGTCTGTGGACAGCAGAGTTTTCCTGCGCCAGCCGCTCATAAATTGCCACCGCCCGCTGAATAGCCTGCAAGGCTGCGCTATGCTCTCCGTTGTTGGCTAAGTGAACGGAGAGGTTGGTCAGACCTCCTGCCCAGTCGGATCCATATGCGGCGAAATTTTCCTTCGCTAACTGCTCATAAATTGCCACCGCCTGCTGGATGGCCTGTAAGGCCGCACTATGCTTCCCACTCCCACGCAGGTGATTCGCCAGGCTATGCAGACTTGTTCCAAGACCGTACCCATGGGCAGCAAAGTTATCTTGAGCCAACTGCTCGCGTATTTCCACCGCCCGCAGACAGGCATCCAAAGCCGCACCAGACTCGCCGTTGTTGGCTAGGCGATTTGACAGGTTATGCAGGCTCGTTGCCAGATCGGGTCCGAAGGCGGCGAGGTTTTCCTTAGCCAGTCGTTCATGGATCTCCGCCGCAGCCTGGATGGCTTGCAAGCTTTCCTTTCGAGCCCCACTGCCGGCTAAATGATTCGATAGATTGTTCAGGCTCATTGCGAGACCGGACCCATAAACAGCAAAGTTTTCCTGCGCCAACTGCTCATGAATCGTCACCGCTCGCCGAATGATCTGTAAGCCCGCCTCCCGTTCCCCGATCTCGGCCAGGCTAATCGAGAGGCTACTCAGGCTCGATGCCAGATCGGGTCCGTAGGCGGAGAAGTTGTCCGCCGCCAACTGCTCATAAATCGCGACAGCCCGCTGACTAGCCCGTAAACTCGCCTCCCGCTCCCCGGTCTCGCCTAGACGTAGCGACAGGCTGCGCAGGTGTAACGCTTGCGTTTGTGGCAAATCAGCGTGCACCAACAATACTCGTTCAACTGCTATTGCCAAAGGTAACAGCGTACGTTCCAGGTAGTTTCGATTCAGAGCGAAACTCAACCTTTCGCATCGCATTCGTTCTTCGCACACCCAATCAATCAGGCTCGACAAAGGCCACCGCTGGCCCAATACGTTCTGTGCATCGTGAATCAGCCGTCCGAATATCGAACTGGCCTCTGCAATATCCACCGCAGCTTCTAGTCCCACGTATTGCCACTGACCGGACTGATCTTCTGCCAGTTCGGTTAATGCGTAATGCAGCAGATCGGCGGCGAGCAGGTCGGGTTGTAGTGCAGGGATAGCGCCCTGTACCCATAGGCTGGTATCTATAAGTTGACGTAAGGCGGGAAGCTGAATGTCCAGCTTCAGCCTTGTACTTTCCTCAATCAACTGGCGTAACACCTGGCCCTCAAGCTGCCCTGGTATCACAGCCAGGGCGCGCAGCATGACTAGGCTGTTTTCATCGATATTCCGTTTCTTCGCTTCTTTCCTTAGTCGACTAACTTCGTACTGTTGAGTTAGTACGCGAATGATAACGTTTCCATTCAGTTCTCTTGCAGATGGGTCGAGCATTAAGCGGATGGTCAATGCCAGGATAAATAGCGGGCGACTGCGCAGCTCGGCTTGGCACCCCCATTCCTTAAAACCTTCTGCCGACATGGGAAGCGATGGCGGGGACACGTGTCTGAGTTGATGTATTCGCTGCCAGGATTGCTGAAATAAACACCACGCAGCTGATTCATCCATAGCCAAGCTTGATAACGCAATGTGAGGAGCAACAAGGCTTTGTGCAGTTTGCGGGAGTTTTCGCAGAAAATCTCCATTTCGCCCCAGCAGTAATACTCGCAGCTTACGTTGAGGTGGCGGCATAACCGCAAAGGCTTCCAGGAGGGCAGTTACTTTTTCTGGACGGTGCTCCGGATAATCAATAATTAGCAAGGTTCCTGACCTACCTGTGTACCAGCGCCCTTCCAATCCTTGGGCTTCACCTGCTTGCCATCCTTTTTCCCTCAATCGGGTACCGAATTCAAAAGCCAAGCGGGTTTTACCCACCCCAGCTTCTCCTATTACCATGCGGATACTAATTCTGCCGTGAGCATCCGCCCAGTCATGCAGGACTTTCAGTTCCTGTTCCCGCCCAAACAGAGGAGTAAGGCGACTCTTCCAGTTCAACAGATATTCGATACTGTCAGGATTGGGACTGGCGCTGAGATCGGGAATACAGAGGCAAGATTTTCCTTGCCCCTCCCTAATTTGATACTCTTCTTCTTTCTCCCGCCACTCGATATGCAAACCGCTGAGCCAGTCATTGAGTGTTTGCAGCAAATCGACGGAGGGATGCACCTGTTCACGGAGCAACTGGCGCAAATTGCCAGGTTCTTCTCCTCGAACCAACGCGGCTAGGATACGAAAGGGCAGCGGGTCCTTTAGATCATGAAATCGCAGCGCATTTGTACCCTGTAGAAAAATGGAGAGTTTGGCAAGGTCCTCGGGAGATGCGCCCGGGAGGAGTACCGGAATAACGCAATCCTGACGTTGCTGGATTTGACGTCGCAGAGCTGCGTCCGCCTCTGCTTGTTGGTAAGGACCAACGCCTTGTGTACCAATGAAGATGAGGATCGTCTGGCTTTCAGTTAATCCATTTTCGAGATTTCTCAGCCATTGGTCACGAGGCAGGATGTCCCATTTATCCAGAAAACAGTGCAGGCCCTGGGCTACCAATGCGGCGGCGATGGATTCGACAGCAGGTTTATCGGCACTGTTGTGGGAGATAAAGGCGTGATATTGATAGTTCAATCAATCTTTCCTTTTATCAATATGAATTGTTGCGAATTTACTTCTTTTTAAGAGACGGGGATACCTTATAAGAATTCTCCTATTAACTTAGGAATAGGTTATGGACAACATACGGCAGTTGGCTGCGAACTCTGCTGGAGTTCGGTAATTTAATGCGCTGTGTGGTCGATGTTCGTTGTAATCGCGCCGCCAGACAGAGAGCAGATGACAAAATCAGCCATCACCGCGCTCTTCCCTATCTCCGAAAAACGACCGTTTTAAGGAATACGAACAATTAAGGAAGCACGTGGGAGACCGGTAGGAATACCTCGAAGATCGGTGTACTTAAGTCCAATTGTTAGCAGAGTAATAGAAAGAAAAAATAGCAGCGGAAATGCACTGTCGTGCGCCCTGACAGAATTTGCTCGCTCCTCGCTTGTTTACTGCTTTTGCCTCCTTCGCGACCTAGGTAGTGCACCCTTACCAATATTGAAAGATAAAGACGTCACATTGATAGAAGACCTCGGACCGCGATGGTAGGAAGACCCATGCGAGATCCAGCTCTTTTGTATAAACTGTGTAATCAACTGTTGAGCTTGGTATTTCTTGGCAGATAACCTGAGATGGGCTACGGCATGGAGCGGGGCATATTGAAGATGAAGCTGTGCGCCGCGATGGCTGGCTACATCCTGCGCAAATGGAGCGTGGACTGCTCACCGGCCCACAAATTGAATGGTCCAAACACAGGCTCTGGCTCAGAAATCACTTAGCGCTGTATGGCGTCGGAAGCGCGGTATTGGCTCCCGGCTATGAAAGCCCAGAGCCCGTCGAGCCAGAACAAGATTGCGACTGACATGAACCCTCAACCAAACAACAGAGGAAAGATGGGGCCGACCGTTCGAGGTCGTACTCACGGCGTCACTACGATCGGAGGTTGCCGATGAGCGGGCGCTGGAAGACGATTTCGCCGTCCCAGTTTCCGTGGGAGCAAGATGCACTCGACTTTGTGCAGCGCGCGCTGCCTAACCGTGAACCGTTCAGGGCCTATAGCAACTTCGAGTTTGTTGCCGACGACGGGAGCATCAACGAAGTCGACCTGCTGATCATTTCGCGCTACAGCATCTTCCTCGTTGAGATCAAGAGTCGCCCTGGGGAAGTCAGTGGCGATTCGCACACCTGGATCTGGCGAGACGGCGCCCGTGAATACTTTGACGATAACCCCTTGCTGCTCACAAACCGCAAGGCAAAGAAGCTCGCATCGCTGCTGCGCAAGCAACTGACCGTTCAGAAACGTCGCACTCCCTACATCCAGTCCCTGGTCTTCCTGTCCGACTCTGCACAACGGTGCAAGCTCACCGGTCCTGCTCGGGAAAATATCCACCTGCGGTCCGACATCGCCAACAAGCTGTTTGATGAAATGGCCCCGGTTGCCAGCGGGCAGCCAATTGACCGTGATCTGGCGACGTCGTTGAACCGGGCTCTGGAGACCATCGGCATTCGACCGCCGCAGCAGAGCCGGCGTGTTGGCGACTACCAACTCGAGCAAGTCCTCGCTGAAACAGACTTTCACCAGGACTGGCTGGCCAAGCACATATCGCTGACCAACCTGCGCCGTCGTGTTCGTCTTTACACCGCCAAGCGCACGCTCACTGCCGCCCAGCGCTCGATGCTCGCCGACGCAGCTCGGCGCGAGTTTCAGTTGCTGGAAGGCATACGCCATCCGGGCATCCTGCGCGCCTCAGACTTCATCGACAGTGAACACGGGCCCGCCCTGATCTTTGAGTACGACGAAGGACTGCAGCGACTCGACCACTTTATCCGGGCGCAAGGGGAACACCTCGATCTCTGGCAGCGGTTGAAGCTCGTCCGCGCCATTGCCGAAGCGCTGGATGCTGCGCACCGCTACCGCCTCTACCACCGAGGTTTGTCGCCGCAGACCATCATGGTCAGGACGGTGGGTGCCAGCTCGTTCGATGTCACCATCTTCGACTGGCAGATCGCCACGCGCCAATTGCAAGAAGCCGAAGGCGAAACGACCGGAACGCTGCACGTCGAAATGCTCTCGGACCGTGTGGCTCAGGAGATCTACCTCGCCCCTGAAGCGCGCATCGCGCCCCGGCCCGACTCCATCAAGCTGGACCTTTTCTCGCTGGGAGCCATCTCGTATTTCGTGCTCGCGGGTGAGCCGCCTGCCATCAGCGGTGATGAGCTCGTCACCAAGTGCGAACAAGGGCCTGGACTCACGTTGTCGGCCATGGTCAACGGCTGCCTGGCCGAGATCGAAGAACTCATCCAGTTTGCCACTTGGCCCTCGCCTGATGACCGGTTCAGCTCGACCAACGAATTCCTGGCCGCCCTCGACAAGGCAGAAGAAGCCCTCGAAGACGCCATGACCGCGCCCGCATCACCGCTGGCGTCGCCGCTGGAGGCCAACACCGGCAATGAGCTCAACGGCTTCGAAGTCATTCGGCGACTCGGCAAGGGCGGTACCAGTCTGGCCCTTGAGGTACGGCGCAAGAGCGTAGGACAACCGCGCCAGGGTGTTTTCAAGATTGCGTTGGAGCCAGACTACAACGAGCGACTCAAGCGCGAAGCCGAGACGCTGGTGCGCCTGCAGCCACACCAGAACATCGTTCAGTGCTTTGAGCGCTTCGAGATCGCGGGGCTGGCGACCTTGTTCCTCTCCTCTGCGGGCGAGGAAACGCTAGGTGAACGTCTGCGGCAAGAAGGTCGGCTGGGTTTGGACCTGCTGCAGCGGTTCGGTGAGGAGCTGATTTCGGTTGTGGAGTACCTGGAGCGCGAGGGCGTGCCCCACCGCGACATCAAGCCAGACAACATCGGTATCCGCCCGGGAACCGGCAAACGACTCACCCTCACGCTGTTTGACTTCTCGCTGGCGGGTGTTCCGGCCACCGATCTGAACGCGGGCACACGGGTCTACATGGACCCGTTCTTGCGCAAGCGCGGCATGTGGGACGGGTACGCCGAGCGCTATTCGTGTGCGCTGACCCTGCACGAAATGGCCACCGGCACCTTGCCCGAATGGGGCGATGGCAGCGCCGACCCCGCGACCCTGAAAACCGAGATCGCTCTTGACTCAGAGCGCTTTGATGCGTCGATTCGCAAACAGGCGCTGGACTTTTTTGTCCGGGCACTGGCCCGCGACCACCGCAAGCGCTTCGACAATGCAGAGCAGATGTTGCGCGAGTGGCGCAAAGTATTCGAGAACGTCTCGCGACCTGTCACCACCCATACCACTCAAACACCCCAAAGCGACCTGCCCTTCGGTGACGAGCCAACAGCCATCGAAGGCGCCATCACGCCGAGTACGCCACTCAGTGCGCTGGAACTGGATTCTCGCCACCTCGAATTGCTCGATCGGATTGGCTACGATGAACTGGCCACCGCAGGTGATCTGGCCGACTTGCCACGCAACAGGCTTTATCGTCACCGTGGCATCGCCTTGGCAGTGGCACGCGAACTGCACCAAATTGCTGACCGGCTGCGGCAACAGTTTAGCGGCGGCGCGGCCAAGGACGAGCACCCCGCCGACACCACGGTGGCCAAGCTGTCGGTGGATGCTGCAGCCGCCTTGCTCGTGCCCAAAAAAGGCGACGACGTACAACTCCAGGCTCTGGAAGCTTGGCTGGGCTTGAGCACTCAGGCAGACACCTCACCCCTGGCCGAGGACCTGTTGCAGTCGATGGCCGAGCGCATGTCACGCCAGCCAGAAGTCACGCACCTGCGAGACGATGTGGCCCTTGTTTTGGCAGGATTGGGCGGCATCGCGACGGTTGGCGAAATCGCCACCGTACTGCTGGCCCGGCGCGGCAGCGTTCAAACGGGGCCAGCACGACACAGCGAGGCCGAAGCGCTAACGCGCGCCGTCATCACCGTCGAGCGCACCAAGCAAGCAGCCCGGTGGCAGTTGGTCAAGCGCGATGCCAACATTCGTCCGCTCACCGAGGCACCGCAAGTCGATGACCTGGTGGTCGCCACCCTCGCCAGCAGCGGAGCAACGGGACTGTTTCCCTCATCTCCCGAGGTCCGAGCCAGCTATGCCGTGGAGCTAGGTAATGCAGCCGACCGCCTGGCGCAACAAGACCCGCTGCCATCTTCACAACAAGTGACAGACACCTTGTCGCGTGTTTCGCCCCCAGCGGGCGACGCAGGCCTGAGCTCTGATCGACTGATCCGTCTGGCGGCCGCGTGCGCCCAACAGGCCGCTTTGTCTTCACGCCTCGAGTTTTACCCAGCCCGCTTGTCTGCCGCGCGGGCCGTCAAGCTGGCCACCAATTCGCTGCTCGGATTGCGTCAGTTCGACCTGGAGACCATCAGGCGTCGGATCTTTGCCCGCTACCCCGAGGCAGCGCCGTTGCCCGGCCCCACAGAGCTGGAGCAACTGCTCAAGCATGCTGGGCTGGAAGTGAAGTGGGACGGTGCCAAGCGCGCTTTTGTCACGCTCGACTCAGCGAGCATCATTTCGGGCACCACACAGATTACGCGCTTCAGCACCAATCACCGGCCACGCACCGCAACCGCACCGGATGTACAGGCCGCTCTGCAGATCGACGAGCGCATCAAGCACGCCTTGAGCAGCGGCAAATTGCTTACCTTGTCTGTCGATCCCAAGGGCCTCGCTATCGCCCAGCGCGAACTGTCGCTGCGTTTTGGTCTGAAGGTTATTGACTTCGACGAGGTCGTGCTCACTCTGCTCGAGGCACAAGCCAAGGAATGGGATGTTGACTGGAACATCCTGCTGGCCGCCGATGCCGCGCCCGCTGGTTCGGTGGATGCCCAGAACTTCGCGACCGTGCTCGGCGAAGTCTGGCCCAAGGTCGAAGCGCAACTTCTGCAGGACGATCAACCGGGCCTGTTGGTCAATCTCGGCCTGGCCGCACGCTGGCAGCGGATGCCGCTATTTGCCAAGCTGGCCGATGCCTGCATGTTCGGCAAGCGCCCGCCGCTGATTGCCTTGATTGCCAGCCCGCTGACGCCTGACAACCGCCCCGTGCTGGATGGCGAAGCCGTTCCGGTTACCATCAACACAACAGACTACGGTCGCATCCCGCGCGCTTGGCTCGAAAACGCCCACCGCACGGACGGCAGTCCAGCCGCCAAGACTAGCACGAAGTCAAAACAAACATGATCAATCGCACCAAACTGCTGGCAGACCTGAAGGTCCAGGTCCGAGACCTGGAGAGCAATCTACGTGCACGCTTTGCCACTCATGCGGAGTACAAAAACCGCCTTACAGCGGACTGGCAAGCGGCGCGTGACGCTGGGCGCATGTCTGAGGCCCTGGAGACGTGGGCTGAAGCGCAGTTCACCCAGTCCGCCGTGGCTTGGGTTCTGGCATGCCTGTTCGTTCGCTTCTGCGAAGACAACGACCTCCTCGACGCGCCGCTGATCGCCCGCACGGATACCCGAGGGCAATCCGCCGTGGCGCGACAAGAGGCCTTCTACCTTCAAAACCCGACCGCATCGGACAACGACTACCTGCGCGACGTTTTCGCGGTGGCGAGCCGCCTGCCTGGCCTGTCGGACGTCATGAAGGTCCAGCGCGCGTTGCTGACAGCACCGGTCTCTGCCGATATGGGCAAGCAACTGGTTCGGTTCTTCCGCGCCAGCAATGCCGACAGCGGGGCACTGGTTCACGACTTTGCAGACCCTGACTGGAACACGCGATTCCTGGGCGATCTGTACCAGGACCTGTCCGAAGCAGCGCGGGAACGCTATGCCCTGCTGCAAACGCCAGAGTTCATCGAGTCCTTCATCCTGGACCGCACGCTCACGCGTGCGCTCGACATCTACACACTGGAAGAAGTCGATCTGATCGACCCAACCTGTGGTTCGGGCCACTTCTTGCTTGGCGCCTTTGAATGCCTGGCCCCGCTATGGCTGCGCAAGCGACCGGACAACGTCAATATGGCCTTGCAGGAGGCGCTGGACCGTATTGCGGGCATCGACCTGAACCCTTATGCGGTGGTGATCGCCCGGTTCCGACTGCTGGTGGCTGCGCTCAAGATGGCACAGGTGCACAAGCTGCGGCTCGCCCCGGACTTCCATCTTCATATCGAGACAGGCGACAGCCTGCTGCACGGATTCGATCAACGTGACTACACGCGGGCTCAAGTTTCACTCGCGTTGAATACGCCGCAAGAAAATCTGGCAATGGGGGCTGACCACCTGTATCAGCACGCCTTTGCGGCGGAAGATTTGGCGGCAACAAACTCGATCCTTGGCCGCAAGTACGCAGTGGTTGTCGGTAACCCGCCGTACATCAATGTCGGTGATGCTGCCGTTTCTTCCCTTTATCGCGAGAGATACGAAAGTTGTTACCGACAATACGCTTTAGTTGCGCCTTTTTGCGAACGATTTTGGGCATTGTGCCGTTATCAAAACCAGAGCCAACGTTGTGGCTTTGTGGGATTGATCGCCTCTAACTCGTTCATGAAACGAGAATTCGGCAAGAAGCTGGTCGAAGGTTTTTTTCCAAAAATTGATTTGACGCATGTCATCGATTCGTCGGGCGCCACGATTCCTGGCCATCAGAAAGACACCGTCATCATGTTCGGTCGGGCAAGAGGCCCAACCAGCGGAACGGTGAGAGCTGCATTAGGCATAAAGGGCGACCCAGGCATACCAACATATCCCGCACTTGGTAGTGTTTGGCAATCGATTGTTCATCAAATAGACCTGCGAGATTCCGTTACAGAGTGGATTAGCGTCAGTGACCAATCACGCGAAAAATTTCATGTGCATCCCTGGTCACTTAAAGGCGGTGGCGCAACAGAACTCCTAGACAAAATGAATCATGTTGGCAGTACATCCCTATCATCTTTAGCCGATGTTTGGGGCGGAACTGGCCGTACAAGCGCTGACGATGCCTTTATTGCTGAGCAAGGGACATTCAGTAGATTTCAAATTGAATCAATAGCAGTGCGCCCATTGATTGAAGGGGACAACGTCAGGGATTGGAGTATTCGCTGTCAGACGGAAGGTATTGTTCCGTATGTAAATGGAAATTGCCTAGCCATTTCAAATACACCCAACCTACATCGCTATTTGTGGCCGAACAGGACTTTTCTTGGAAATCGCGCCACTTTTGGTCAGGGGACATACTTTTCTGATGGAAAACAGTGGTGGAGTTGGCACCAAATTACGGTTAGCAGGCTTGAATACACAAACGTGATTTCATTTGCCGAAGTTGCTACGAATAACCATTTTGCGCATGACTCTGGTGGCAATGTATTTAAGCAAACGGCACCTGTGATCAAGCTATCTTCACAAGCTAGCTTGAACGACCATTATGGTTTGCTTGGCTTATTGAATTCATCGACGGCGTGTTTTTGGTTCAAGCAAGTTTGCTTTCAAAAAGACACCAAAAATGGATGGGACGAGCGATATGCCTTTGACGGCACGAAAGTTGGGCAGTTTCCGGTCGCTGCGCAGCGACCAACTGTCAAAGCGCGTGAAATCGATCGACTTACGACGCAATACTCCAGCCTACTTCCTAACCAGTTACTAAAGACATCTGTGCCAGGTCAATTAGAAATTGCTCAATCACGTACCCAGGCGACGCGGGTGAGGAACGAAATGATTTCGTGGCAGGAGGAATTGGATTGGGAGATCTACCAGTACTACGGCGTACTGGACCAAGACCTTACGTATAGCGGTAACCCGCCAGAAGTTAAATTTGGTGAGCGTGCGTTTGAAATTGTCCTGGCTCAAGACTGCGCGGCAGGCAGCAAGACCACCATTTGGTTCGAGCGACACAACGGCATCCCCACTACGACAGTACCGAGTCACTGGCCGCAGGACTACCAGGATTTGGTTGAGCGCCGCATTGCTGGCATTCGGCGCAATCGAGATCTTGCATTGATTGAACGACCTGAATGCAAGCGACGCTGGGCCGCTGAACCGTGGGAGACATTGGAGAAGGCTGCGTTGGAGAATTGGCTGCTCACCCGTCTGGAAGCTCCCGACCTTTGGCCACGCGACGCAAGTCCCGCCCCCAGACTGCGCTCGGTACGCGAGTTGGTGGATGCACTTTCTGGCAACGATGAGTTCCGACGGGCTATTGATCTTTACGCAGGATGGGGGAGTGACGCACACGCCACTTTGGCTGCACTCATCCAGCAGTCTTGCGTGCCCTATCTGAGCGCAATGCGCTACAGCGAAAGCGGTTTACGCAAGCATGCAGTCTGGCAAAAGACCTGGGCATTGCAGCGGCGTGAGGATGCGATTGATGCGGAGGTTGTTCGACAGATGGCTGGCGCCGCAGCTGAAGACATCTCGAACGAGCAAGAGCGGCGCAAGAAGGCGGAGGTCGGCGCGATTGCTGTTCCACCGAAATACAAGCCGGAAGACTTTCGTGAGGGGGCCTACTGGAAATCGCGTGGCGCACTCGATGTTCCTAAAGAGCGTTTTGTGAACTTTCCGGGTCTGGAACGAGGCAACGACGCCGGAAGCCCAATGCTGCTATGGGCCGGCTACGACGCCAAGGCCCGCGCGCTAGCGCTAACCAGCTACCTATACGAGATGCTGCAACGCGAAGGCGTCGACGCCGCCCGCTTGACGCCTGCCTTGGCTGGCCTGGACGAACTGCTGCCTTGGGTACACCAATGGCACCCAGAGATTGACGACGACCTGAGCATGAGCACAGGCGACTACCTGCAGGGCTTGCTCGATGCACAGCTGGCTCAGCACGGATTGACGCTGGAGGCAGTGCGCACCTGGCGCGCCCCTGCGCCCGTACGCCACACACGAGGCAGGCGTTCCAGCGCAGCCGTGCAGCCCTGACACGAATCACGAGGGATACAACAACATGCCAAAACTACGCGAGATATTTGACCTGCCCGAACAGGTCCACCAGGGCGACTTTGTTCTTCGCCTGACGGACGGCTTGAATGCCCCTGCGGAAACCGTGCGCGACTACATCGCCACCCCCCAATTGGTGAGGTGTTTTGACCAGGCTCTCGGGGTGGTCAAGGGCGCGATCGACAGCCGAATGAGCAAGGGCGCGTACCTGCACGGCAGTTTCGGCTCGGGTAAGAGCCACTTCATGGCCATCCTGTCGCTGCTGTTGCGTGGTGACACCACCGCCCGTGGCAAGCCCGAGTTGGCCTCGGTGGTGTCCAAGCACAACGGCTGGACGCAGGGCAAAAAGTTCCTGGTCGTGCCGTACCACATGATCAATGCCGAAACGCTGGAATCGGCACTGTTCTCGGGCTATGCCGAGCTGACCGCACGCCTGCACCCGAACGCACCGAGCCCTGGCTTCTACCAGAGCGAGGGCATGCTCAACGACGCGCAGAAGCTGCGCACGCAGATGGGAGACGAGGCCTTTTTCCGCACCCTGAACGGTGCGACCGGTGCGGCCACAGGGGGCGGCGGCTGGGGTCGTGTCGCGCAGACCTGGGCCGCCGCACGCTTCGAGGTCACGCTGAAAGTGCCTCCCGGCAGCCCAGAGCGCTTCCAACTGGTCGGGGCGCTGACCCGCGCCTTCTACGGCAGCGTGAGCCACCTGTCTTCCTCGCAGCGTGAGATGTACACCTCGCTCGACGAGGGGTTGTCGGCGATGTCACATCACGCCAAAGACCTGGGCTACGACGGCATCATCCTGTTCCTGGACGAGTTCATCCTTTGGCTGGCCAGCCGAGCCGCCGACGTGGCCTGGATTGCCCGCGAAGGACAAAAGGTCGCGAAGCTGGTGGAGTCGAGCAACGCTGACCGCCCAACGCCCATCATCAGTTTCATGGCCCGCCAGCGCGATCTGCGAGAACTGGTGGGCGAACACATGCCCGGTGCGGAGCAGTTGTCGTTTGCCGACACCCTGCAGTATTGGGAGGCTCGCTTCGACAAGGTGAACTTGGAAGACCGCAACCTTCCTGAGATCGCCAAAAAGCGCCTGCTGCGCACGCGCGGCCCCGCTGAGGAGACACTGCTTAAAGGTGCCATCAACAAGCTGCTCAGCAGCCAGCCCGAGGTGCTGCAGACCCTGCTGACACGCGACGGCGATCAGCAGATGTTGCAGGACCTGTACCCCTTCACGCCGGCGCTGGTTCAAACCTTGATCACCGTGTCGTCGATGCTGCAGCGCGAACGCACCGCGCTCAAGCTGATGCAGCAGATGCTGGTGGACAAGTCCGACACGCTGGAGATTGGCGACGTCATCCCGGTGGGCGATCTATTCGACGTGATCGCCGACGGCGACGAGCCCTTCACCCACGGCATCAAGCTCTTCTTTGAGCAGGCCAAGCAGCTCTGGCGTCGTCGCTTGCTGCCGATTCTGGAAACCCAGCACGGTGTGACCAGGGAAGACATCGAGTCAGGCAAGGCCGATCCCAAGAAGGCGGCCGCGCTGCAAAACGACGCCCGTCTGCTCAAGACCCTGGTGTTGGCGGCACTGGCGCCCGAAGTTGAAGCGCTGAAGAACCTGACACCGACCAAGCTGGCTGCACTGAACCACGGCACGATCCGCACGCCGGTTCCCGGTAGTGAGGGCATCACGGTACTGACCAAGCTCAAGCGCTGGGCTGGTCAGGCGGGTGAGATCAAGATTGCCGACGACTCGCCGAACCCGACCTTGTCGGTGGAAGTCGCCAAGGTCGATACCGACGCCATCCTGGCCAACGCGATGTCTTTCGACACGCAGGGCAACCGGCAGGCGGAAGTCAGGCAGTTGATCACCGACGGTTTGGGCTTGGCCGATGTCGGCTCCAGCCTGCTGCCGCCCGAGATGGAGATCAGCTGGCGCGGCTCGCGCCGCAACGCAGAGATCCTGTTTGGCAATGTCCGTGAGCAGTCTTTCGACACCCTCAAGGGCCGTGAGGGGACGTGGCGCATCCTGATCGACTTCCCGTTCGACCACCAACCCGAACACGGACCACAAGACGATGTGGCCAAGATCAACGGTTTTCTTAACGACGGCCGGGTCGGTCGATCGATGGCCTGGCTGCCGTCCTTCCTGTCCCCCAACACCCAGGACCAGTTGGGGCGACTGGTGGTCATCAATTTCGTCCTGCGTGGCAACAACCTGGACCAGTACGCCAGCCAACTGTCGCAAGCCGACCGTGAGCAGGCACGCGTACTGCTGACCAACCAGCGGGACCAACTGCGCCAGTTCATTCACAATTGCCTCTACACGGCCTATGGACTCAACAGTGTGGCTCAGGAGGCGCTGGACCCCGCACAAACCGTCGACGAACACTATTTCAGCCTCGATCCGTCTTTGGTGTTGCGCCCACCTGTAGCGGCCAACTTCAAAGACGCGTTCGAAAAATTGGCCGAGCAAGCCCTCGACTACGAGTTTCCGGCCCACCCGCACTTTGACGCCGAGCCCAGGCCGATTGCGGTGAAACGCCTCGCTGATCTGATGGTGCTGGCAGCCCAAAAGCCGGCCCATCGGGTCGAGCTCGAAGCCTCGCTTCGGGACGACGCCAAGCGCATTGCTCCCAAGCTTGATCTGGCCGAGGTGGGCGAAGCAGCGCTGCAGTTGCGCGATGACTGGTCGCAGCACTTTGCCCGACAAATCGCCCAGCAGTCGGGCCGCGAGCCCACCGTGACTGACCTGCGCCGCTGGCTCGACCTTCCCGACCGGCGCGGCCTGCGCGACGACCTGCAAGATCTGGTGATCCTGACCTGGCTGGCCAAGAGCAATCGCTCCCTGTACCACTTCGGCCAACCGTTCAAGGGCGAAATCGGCAACGTGCCCAACGAATGCGAGGTGCGCGAGCAGCCCTTGCCGACAACGGCAGAGTGGGACAAGGCCACCAAGCTCGCTGGCGAAATGCTGGACCCCGCCATGGCGGCGCTGTATCGATCAGCGCCAGGGCTGGTTGAATTTTCACGCGCGGCACGCAAGCGCGTGACTGACACTGCAGCTCATTTGCCGAACTACCTGCGCGTGGTCGAGCAGTTGATGACATTGGTGCAGACCGATGTCGTCGCCAGGGGCGAGCCTGCCCTGCGCAAGACAGGTGCGACACGTCTGCGCGACTGGTTTGTCGCCATGGAGTCCAGCAGCTTTGAGATTGACCTCGTCAACATCGTGTCGAGACTGGATTTCAGCACCGAGGAAGTCGCCGAAGCCAAGGCGGTTCTCGGTGGTGTGCAGGCGCTGGCGCGTGTTGAGGCCAAGCACTATCTGATCAACAGCCTGCGCTCGATCGCGGGCGGCAGCGGTGAATTCGCACCGCGTGCCAATCAGATTCTGGAGGGTCTTGCGCACGCTGTTCTCCGCTACGAATACGTCGACGGACTCCAAACCGCCGTCGCCCAGTTCGAACGCGATGCGGGAACCCTGCTGGCTGATGTTGCCAACCGGGCAACGCCACCGACCCCGCAGGCTCAGCCCACACCGGAGCCAGAGCCGGAACCCGGCATGAAAGCACCGCAGCGAATGGAGCGCGCCAGGCTGGTCAAGACCGATGCCCTGCAAGCATTGGCCGATGCACGCGCGCTGCTTGAAGGGCTGGGCGAGGTCAGTGTGGATATTCAGATCGTGATCCGGGAACAGGAATGAAGGTCCCAGCGCATCAGATCAGTCTTCAGGCCAAGCAGGCCCACGAGGCGGACCCGCCGGCAAGGTTCATCCTGCTGCGACTGCCGCCAGATGCCTTTGAAGGTGCAGCGGTGGATGTGAACGCCGAGAGCTGGCCAGTCTCGGCCTGCAGCTCGCCACTGTCCGTTCGCGACGCCATGCGACGTCATTCGATCAGCACGACACCCGTTGTCCTGCTCTTCTCCGGCGACGAGGGTGGCTTGGGCGCTGACGTGTTGGCTCGCTGCGCCAAGCGGCGCGCCATCACACACGACCTTTGGCAGACCGTCTTGGCGCTGTTTCGGGCGGCGCACATTGATCCGCGATTGGCCCGCCACCGATGGTTGGCTGAGCTGCTCGTGCGATACATGCCAGCAGAGGGATATGCCCCAGTTCGGTCACTCGTCTTGGATCAGGACCGCGCCTGGAAAGAGCTATTTCGTGTTGTCCTGGGCTTCGAGTCCTATCCGCCGACCGAACTTGACCTGTTGAAGTGGGCTGGTGATGCCCAACGGCGAGATCAGTTCAAGAGCCTGGAGGACACCGCCCGTCAGGAGACAGTCCAACGGCTGCGTGAAACGCTGGGCGACTTGGTGAGCTTCGTCTTTGCGGCCATCGACACGGGCAGTGCCGACGAGCTGGTTGCCATTGCGATGCTTTGTGAAGCCTTGGAGGATAAGACCGCTGGCACAGAAGCGAATCGGGCGAAAGTCGCCGCGCGCCTGGAAGTCCTGTTTGATGGTCTGACGATCTCGTCGCACACGACGCACCAACTGGCAGGAGCCGCCGACGCTTGGTTCGAGCGCGCCACGGAGGCTGCCAAACAGCAGCAGGTCGCACGGTACGAGTCCTTGGTGACGCAGCTGAAAGCAGAGTCACTGGCGGCGCACGCACGGTACGGAAGCGCAGCACTGCGCGAAAAGACGAAGGCATTCGCCAGCGCCCTGAACGAACTCAACCTGTCCCAGGCCATTTCGCGATTTGGTCGTCTGATGGCCCATCGCGGGCCAGTTCTGAACAGCCGCTCGGAGCTTAGGTGCAAGATGGCGGTGCGCTTGGTGAGCTGGCTCACGCAAACTGCCACTGCCTTTCCCTCAGCGTTGAACGCGCTTGCTGAGCAATATCGTAACGAGATTGCCTGGGTGGACTGGGCGCAAACGGTACTGCTGGAAGGCGATGACTCCGCTGACTTGGCAAACGCCTACGGACTGCTGCGAGAGAACACGCGCGTTCGAAGGGACTTATTTGATCGGCGATTCGCCGAATCGCTGTCGGCCGATCAGCCAAACGGGACATCGTTGATTCCGATCGAGGACGCGCTCGACAAATGCGTCGCACCGGTTGCTGCGGCTGGTCGCAGCTTGCTCATCGTGGTGGACGGTATGAGCATCCCCGTTTTCTTGGAGCTGCACCACAGCCTGTCCGAACATGGTTGGGTTCAGTTCGAACGTGCCGAGGAGTCATGCTCAACCTTGTTGGCCATGCTGCCTTCCACGACAGAGGCATCGAGGACTTCTCTGCTTTGCGGTACCCCTTGTGCCGGTTCGGCATCGACGGAGAGGTCAGCATTCAGTGCCTACCCGTCGCTCGTGGCCCTGTCTGTTGCGGGCAAGCCGCCGGCCATTTTTCACAAGCGAGACTTGCTCGACAGTTCTGGCGTCACCCTTTCGGATGATCTGAGAACGGCGCTGAGCGACACGCGGCAACGGGTCGTAGCCGTTGTGATCAATGCGGTGGACGATCACTTGATGAAGTCTGACCAACTTCGCCTTCGCTGGGACATTGCCCAGTTCAAGGGGCTGGATGCGCTGTTGGCGGAAGCACGGTCCTCCGACAGGTCCGTGACATTCACTAGCGACCACGGCCACGTGCTTGACCAAGACACGATGATGCAGGGAGCCAGTCCGAACGCTCGATGGCGCGAACCGAATCTGGAGTCTTATCCCGGCGAGATTGCCCTGAAGGGCAAGCGAATCAAGACTGCCAGTGGCCTGGACGAGGTTGTGTTGGCTTGGAACAACAAGTTGCGTTACGCCAGCAAGCGAAATGGGTACCACGGCGGCTGCGCGCCGGCTGAAGCGCTGGTTCCTATGGCCACCTACCGCTACGGAACCAAAGCTGTCGATGGCTGGATTATTCGAGACGAGACGCCGCCCCACTGGTGGCAAGCATGATCGAGCTGGATTCAGGAATCAAGGAAAAACGGGTATGGCAGATAGAAAACCCACAAGTACAGCACATAGAGGAAGCCTTCAGGGAGTGCTTCTGCATCTTTCGGGACTATCAGCGCGAGTACGTCTGGACGGACAAAGAAGTCCATCAACTGTTGGAGGATATCAACGAGCAGATCGATGCAGCTTCTACGCGCGAATACTTTATTGACACTGTCCTGGTACCACGCTGGCGAAGTCATGGCCAAGCAGGTGGAGCTCGATGCCGACCACCGGCCGCCCAAGCTGCAAGGATAGCCAGCTTTGGATCGCTGGAAAATCTACGCCCGTACCGTTACCTTAGGTATTCATATGAATTATGAAAACAGAGTAGTAGCCTACATTGATATTATTGGTTTTAAGTCACTACTTGATCAAACAGTTAAAGATAACCAAGACGATATTGAGAAAATAAAACAGATTATCCGTGCTTATGACTTGATCAAGGAGATATTGGAAGAGGATGCTGAGCTTAATAAATTATTAGCTAACAAGAGTTCAAGACAGGTAACTATATTTTCTGATTTGATTGTTATTTCTTTCAAAGCAAATGAGCCGGGTGAGGTTTTTTATACATTGCTACAAATCAAGCACATCATCATGGGATTGCTAAATTTAGGATTACTCTGCCGGGGTGCTGTGACTAAAGGTAAGTTGATTCACAAAAATGAATATATATTTGGGCCTGCCCTTGTTGAGGCCTATATGTTGGAAACCAAGGCAGCTCTGTACCCTCGGGTAATTCTAGAGCGTAAGATCGTGGAAATTGGAGCAAAGCATCGCAGCCCGGGTCACATCCTTAGCGAAGAACGTAAATATGTTGAATCATTACTCGAAATGGACTCTGATGGGATGTATTACGTGGACTATTTTTTTAAAGCTCATCAAGAGCTTGATGATCCAGATTACGATTTTCCCGCTTATATTGATAATCTTGGAAAGATCATTCGGAAGGGATTAATGAGTTCTACGCATCATTTCAAAGCAGATATACGAATCAAATATTCTTGGATGCGGGAGCGTTACAACGAAATGGTTGATACAGTGACAGGAAAAAGAGAGATTGCGGGATTACAACGTATGGGGTTATCTGAATTGGCAGAGTTTTATTCGAAATTGAACAAAATCAGTGGATATAAGCATTGAATGTTAGAGGAGTTTAAGATTATGAATTGTGCTTAGGACTCGGATCACCCGAAGTGTTTATGCTGAGGGACGTGCGGGATCATTATCAATCTCTATTTCCGAGGGTCATTCTACCTAATTGCCTTGCCCGCTCGCCCTTGATGTACTTAATTACTTCATCTGCCTCGGGGGATGATTTCGCTATCAAGCCCTGCCAATGATTATTTTCACGGAAGCCAAGGATGCTATTAATCTCTGATGCAGGTATTGAAAGCTCTATCATCTCGCGGAAAAAGAATATCAATCCCCACGTTTCGCCATCCCCATCCATACCCCAAAGTTTCTCGGCCAATTCCAGGCTAACAATAGATTCACTGAGAACACCTACCCTGTTAATCTGTCCACCTTGTCTGAATAGGAATAGGCATTGACGCGGAAACATCTTGAATGACTGACTCAACCGTTCAAGCTTAGCGCCCCATATATATACCGTTCCTTTCTCGCAAACCAGCTCAAGTGCTTGACGAATTTCTACGTCGACCAGGAATCGTTGGATGTACTTTAAGTGGATTGGTTTTTCTAAAGTACCTTTCGCATTCCTTCTAGCGAAAGGATTTGTAACTTGTTGAAGCGCAACCGTAGGCATAGCCATCAAATTATTATCTAAAAACAATACCGATTGCGAGGTTCATACATAACAATTATATTGAATATGTTGCAATAAGGCTCATCCATAGCGTACGGTGTCAACGGCAATTTAAAACTGATACAGTTTTTTCGACATCGGCAATTGAAATTTGATACACCCATCTGTGGTATTAATGGTATTGCCGATGATT
>NZ_FOHI01000009.1 GCF_900111585.1 Nitrosospira multiformis | reverse complement strand
AAAACATCGCCGCTCAAAAAGCGGCAATTATCCCTATGTCGAGGTGTATCAATTCTCACTTGCCACCCTGTATCAATTTACATTTGCCGGTGACAACGGAAAAAAACTGCGTTTCGAATGGATGGACGTTTCGCTCCGTTGAGGCCTTTCAGGGGGTCGATACCGAAGAGTTGCTTATGCTCCACTTAGGGAGAAGTGGGGAATACGAAGGTCAGGCGGGAATATCCATTACCCTTCATCGCGTTGCTCTCTCTGTCAGCAATTGAATATTATTCAAAGAATCCCCATCTGGATTTTCCCACGCTTGAATACCCCATGAGGTGGCCAATGATCGCCGACATGCAGATGCGAGGTTTAAGGAGGCCCTACGGAGTTCGGACTGATCCATTCCATTGCTTATCGCCTCGCCCAACTGGACCATCGCTTCCTCCACTTCCACATTCTCGACAAGGGCAAGCTCACCGTAATACAGCTGCCAAAACCTTTTTTTAGCCGTCTGAATTTCAATATGGTCGACAACAGCATTTGTCCCGGTTGCAATACACGCTGCCACCTCTGAAGCCTCGGTGTATAGTCTAAGTTGTCTCTCTAGAAATGGTTTCGTCGCTTCGATCCGCCGATTATCAGCAAGCCGCTGAGCCTCCGCACGCTGCTGAGCCAGTTCTTTTTTCGATTTGTCTTTCCACACCCACACGCCCCAAAGGAAGCTTGCGATCGCGCCACCAACACCGACAAGCTGAATGAACTCGTTAAATGTAGACGGCAAGAACATTTGTCGTTAATTTTTAGAGGAATACTGGACGAGCTTGTGTCCGGCAGGATTCGAACCTTGGTTGGTAGCCTGAGGTTCAGGCGAAGGGTGCCCATCAATTCGTGATTCCACCAGGAGATCAACAGATGGTTTACATAAACAGCTACCTTAGTAGAGGATAAAGTAGCAATATGGTAGCAATGGGACGAGGTTTGGCAGCACGACTCTTCCTAACCCACTGATTCTTTGGCTCCCCGACCAGGGCTCGAACCTGGGACCTGCGGATTAACAGTCCGTCGCTCTACCGACTGAGCTATCGGGGAATTGGAGAGGTGCATATACTAATAGCTTAAGCCAAGCTGGTCAATCAGGGGGGACGAGTTATTGGCCTTGACAGAAGCCATTAAGGCTGATGGAACTGAAATGCCGTGGCCTTGTATCTCAACAAAAGAGGGAAATCGACTTGCAAGTAGCACAGCGCAGAAAAGTTATGCCGGCCCCTAGTCCAGGCCACTTCTTGCTCGCGTCCAATATTAAATTTCCCGCAAGGGATCACGTTTAATATTGGACGATCCACATTTAATGAAGTATTTGGTTGCGCGATTGGCCGACGCATAGGCGCCGGTAATTTTCTGAACCGATCAATAGTTTCTCTCCGAATCTTTCTCGGGCACGACAATAATTTTTTCCTTCTCTTTTTCTTTTTCTGCAGGACGCTCTACGGATACACACCCTGCGATTTGAGCGAGCAATAACGTCGCTGTAAACAATTTTAGTATTTTCATAGGAATGATCCTTTTGTAATTCGGCATGAAGTAAATGAATGGGCCGAGTTATTACAATAGGCTAAAGTTGTAATCAAAACCGTTCGTTAGCACACATTATTGACGAGCAAGTTTTCTTTGTATCCGTACGAGAACCAGCGGAAGAGCATATCTACCGGGAAGATTTCTCTTGACATTTAGAATAATCCACAGTTCCGTTCTGAGTTCAGGACCGAAAATTGCTGTGCTCTTCGGAGGTTGCAACAAAGCTTGACTTTATTTTAATTTATTGATAGTAAAGCCTTTTTAGAAATGTTCAAAAAATAGCCAGATAAGAAAAAGCTGTTACAGGAGGGCGACTTACTCTTCCTTTCATCAGCTTATCAACAAACTTATCCACAGCAATTGTGGAAAATAAAACGTCGGATGTAACGGTGTCAGGAGATGCAAAAGGTGCCGCATACGAGGGAATTCAGACGGACACTTACGCGTCAGGAATCCTTGTCACTTTCGCTTGCTTCAGCATTTAAGATTCCTGATTGAAAGACACTTTTTGAAGCCTGGTCAAAGTATCAAACAGTATTAAACGTCCGTCTGTTTCTACCGTACGGGCTTTTCATACTCCTCTTGTCGCAATGCCGCTTCCACGACTTCCTTGGCCTCCTCAATGTTCTTTACGTGCGACAAATCGATTCCCGGGTTGGGATAGCTGTGCCAGAAAGAAAACCCTGCGGTCGTGATCCACAATAACCCTCTTACATGCTGTTCTACGAATACCTCCTGATGATGCTCATCAACTATCTTCCATTCAATATCCATCGTTAAGCCTCCTCAGCATCTGGAAATGTTAATATAACCGATCAAACTCAGACTGTAGCAGTTATACTTTCATACTAATACCAATTGCTTCATTCTGCACTCGTCCTGAGCCAGCCAGCACTAATTGAGTGAATGCCTGCAAGCGCTGGTTAGCCTGCAAGCGCTGGTTAGCCGGCAAAGCCAGAAATACTACGAGCGATGTTCGTCCTCCTCAATCCCCCGCCTGTTTCATAGTCCGTTGCCCTATCGGGATAACGTTCAGCAGCATGCACCTCGGCAGGAAGGAGGCTTTTATGTGGATTCATATATCCTATCCTGCCAATCGTCAGCAAGGAAAAAACAATGACTCAAGATGTAAAGAAAAATCGGTTACCGGTACTGGCAATAGTCGTTATATCTATTCTTGTCAGTTCCGCGGCGCGAGCCGACGCAGTGACGCACTGGAACCGCGTGGCAGGCGATATTATCATGGACTCGGGATTGGGCCCGCTACCGGCAGATCGTGCTCTCGCGATCGTGCAAACCGCGGTATATGAGGCAACAAACGCAATTACCCAGCAATATCCGGCCAGCGATCTCAAGCTGAAAGGTAAGCCGGAAGCCTCGGTTGAGGCCGCCATTGCAGCGGCAAATCGCGCTACGCTTACAGCCCTGGTACCGGTGCAACGGACAGCCATCGATACTGCCTATCGCCAGGCGCTTGCCGCGATCCCGGACGACATCGCAAGAAGCGATGGCCTTGCGATTGGCGAAAAAGCCGCAGCGGGAATTCTGTCGCAGCGAGCACAAGACGGTGCCGATGCAGGAGAATCATACCGCCCGCACACCTCTCCCGGACTCTATGTACCTACTGTAATACCGGAAGCGCCACACTGGTTGCAAATCAAGCCTTGGCTTATGGACAACCCTGCGCAATTTCGTCCCGGCCCTCCTCCCCCCCTCGAAAGCGAGTTATGGGCACGCGACTACAATGAAGTCAAGGCGCTGGGTGGAAAGTACAGCCAGCACCGCACCACTGCTCAGACCGAAATTGCCCGTTTTTGGGAAGAAGTAATGCCTCCGATCTACCATGGAGTGATACGTTCGGTTGCCGAAGCGCCAGGAAGGGAGATCACCCGAAATGCACGCCTCTTTGCGGCGGCAACCCAGGCTTCGACCGATGCACTTATAGCGGTATTTGACGCCAAGTATCATTACGGCTTCTGGCGCCCGGTTACCGCCATTCGCAATGGTGATGTTGATGGAAACAACGCAACAGAGCGGAATCCTTCATGGCTTCCCTTTATCGACACGCCCATGCATCCTGAATACCCGTGCGCTCACTGCATCGTCGCAGGCGCGGTAGGAACAGTACTGAAAGCTGAGATTGGCGCAGATCCCGTACCGCCTCTGGCTACTACCAGCCGCGCCGCAGGCGGCGTGATACGCAGTTGGAAAAATATCGATGAGATCGTCCAGGAAGTGGCCAATGCGCGCATATATGATGGAGTACACTACCGCAACTCCGGTGAGGTAGGCACCGCCATGGGCAGGCGAATTGCCGAGCTGGCAGTTATGAAATATTTCCGCACTGACCAGTAAGCTTTTAGTGCCCTCAGAAACTCTCCCTGAGCGCCGGCCTTACGCACGGTGCGCACGATCCCCTGCGGTTTCGTGCCAGCGCTTTTCCACATTCACGACGATATCAACCGCAGTAAATGAGGCAACCAGTGTTCAAAATGGGCTTGACAAATTGAACTAATCCACAACTTCATAAAAGTGCCATATTTTCGAAAAATCTCTTTTGCAAGACTTTCTGGATATAAGGCTTATTTATAAGCAACTGAAAATAAATCTGTTTTTTTGAAGACAAAAAATGGCCGAATAAAAAAATCCGTTATGGAAACGTCACTTATCAAGTGTGCTCATACCTTATCAACAAAGTTATCCACAGTTATTGTGGAAAACAAGATCTTGACAGGCATGAATGAAGCATGACGTGGAATCGACAAGAAACGACGAAATGAACATGTCTGGGAACAAAAGCGTTGGGACCGTGCCTAAAACTTTTATAGCGACGTTTTGCCGCTTGTTGTTTGAGTTTAAGCGTGTAGCGGGTTGTTCTAACGGACTTTAGGAGGTCGAACGTGAAACAGCATGTCACTTTGCACAAATATATCCTTTTTTCTGACTTGCTCGATAAAGGAGCCGAAATCTTTACCAAGAAAAAACTCGAACATTCTCGATCGAAGGCCGACACCCCTGATAGCATGGGAAAAAATTCGCCAGCTCCAAAGTCTGCCAGCAGATCCCAATCTTTGCGGGAAGGAAAAGAAAAAGTTTAGCAGTTCCAAAACTCAGGAATGCGGCGGCAGCACCTGTTGCCGCAGTTGTGTCCCATACAGCAGCAATGGCAGTGCATCTCGGGCTGTCACTGAAAAGTGAACTCCCAGTTGTCCCAGTCGCGAAACTTCAAAGATTAAAGCAGCAGATCTTATGTTACGCGGACATTCTTGAATTGCCAGGGATCACCCCTGTCGATATCCTCGTCAAATAACCATCCTCGATCCTGCAACGGAGTCCAGTCCGAATAGACTCCCACAAGCTCTCCCAGATAGGGCCTGGCTACCTCCAGGACAAGCTCGTGGTCGATCACTTCAGGTTCCACTACCCCCGATCTCGGATTCTGCAGAGCCCATATCATTCCGGCAAGAATGCCAGCCACGACCTGCAAGCTGGTAGCACTATTGAACCGGGCAAGCCGGCGCGCTTCCCCTATGGATAACCGGGATCCATACCAGTAAGCACATTTTGCATGGCCCATGAGCAGCACACCAAGCTCGTCCGTTCCCTCCATCAGTTCATCCCGAAGAATGCGCTTTTTCGCCTGTATTTGCCAATTTCTGCCCGCAAGCTCGTGAACTGAAAGTACAGCATCGTCACAGGGAAGATAAGCGTAATGCACCGTTGGACGGTAAATTACTTCTCCCTTTTCTCTCAATGTCAGATGGTCGGCTATCGAAATGGATTCGTTATGGGTTATCAGAAAACCATGATACGAGCCGCCGAGGGGTGTCCAACTGCGCACACGGGTAGCAGCGCCGGGGCGGCTGAGATAGATGGCGGCATCGCATCCGAATCCATGACGCGCTCCATCCACCGGCCAATGGCGTTCATGACTACCCCATCCCAGTTCCGATGGCTGAAGACCTTCACCGACAAAACCATCCACTGACCAGGTGTTGACAAACTCATTGGGCTGTTTGCGTTGGGAAGCAACCTGGGTATCACGCTCTGCAATGTGGATTGCTTTTATATTGAGCTGATGCGCAAGGTGCGCCCATTCGCAGGAGTTTGTCGGTTTTTTCACTGCCAGACCGGTGTCAGCAGCAATGTTCAGTAATGCCTGTTTCGCAAACGTCGAGGCAAGACCCGGATTCGCACCATGCGACAGAAGCGCGGTGGGGCCTTCCCCCTTTTCCCGCGCAAAAGCGAGCGCTTGCTCACGCAGCGCGTAATTGGAACGCAAAGACGGAGAAACGGATCGGTCAACATATCCGCCGGCCCAGGGTTCAATGCAAGTGTCCAGATACAATGCGCCTCGCCGCCAGCACAATTCCATCAGGGCAAGGCTGGAAACGTCTACTGCGAGATTAAGCAGGAAATCTCCCTCATCGAGCCAAGGCTCCAGCACAGCGAGATAATTTTCCTGGGTCAGCGAATGGGGTGTGAATGAGACGCCAAATTTGCGAGCGATTTCACTGCCATGTTCATCAGCTGCGATTATCCTCACCTGATCGGAGCGAATCTCGATATTCTGAAACAATAACGAAAGCAAAGCCTGGCCTACGCTGCCAAAACCCACTATTATCAAATTCCCCTGCAGATGCGCGTGTTTGGTATTTGCCTGCTTGTGCGCTTTCATTTCCATATCGAAATTAACCCTCCTTCTTATTACTGGTCACTGCCATCACTGCCTTTTCCAATTGCCAATCAGTTTCCATCCCATAATTTCCCAATTTCGATCCACATATCATCCACACTGGTATCACTGATATTTATGGCAGATAGAATCCTTGAGATTGCTTGGCTCCTGCCGGTACTCACGCTCCACTTTTAACTGCCGCCAAACCAGGATTGAAACGTCCCCTTGCAAATACTCCTCCCGCCGGTCTTTCCGGCATGGATTTTCCTCGAGCAGGAACCGATGGAGTCAAACAATGGTCAAATTATTATTATTTTAATATACCCTTCAAATTGCATGCGACCCTGCCGAATGCGGGCGTGACCTCGTCATCATCAAGGGTAACCGGTAACGGAAGTCAAAAGGAAGAAAAACGGGTGGGTTCGAGTGCAAGAGTGTTATGGCGGTTTCATTTTTATTGTTATGGATGCAGTAGCTTTTGAACTGATTCACCTTATTGAGGCTTAAGGAAAAGCGCTATGACGAATTCTAATTGTATCCTGCCGCAGCATGAAAATCATACCCATCCCCACGGCCCGGAATGCGGCCACACGGGCGTCGCGCACGATGACCATGTCTGCTATCTTCACGAAGGCCATCTGCATTACCCGCACGGCAACCATATCGATGAGCATGTCATAGACGTCAGTGAGATCAATCCGCAGAACTGTACTCCGGGACATGAATGCGAAGGTCACGCGCAAGGGCATGTACATGGCCCCAACTGCGGGCACGAAGCCGTGCCTCACGGAGATCATGTGGATTATCTGGTCGGAGGCCATCTTCACCATCCCCATGATGACCATTGCGACGATCATGGTCCGGTGAAGACAGTGGGGTGATCCTGTCTCCAGGCATTCCTTCGGAGAGCTTCCCCCAAGCCAAAGAGGTTGACTGGTTTAGAGGAAGGGCAGCGTACTATTGCTTGCGTGAGGTATTCTGCTCAGATTACGAGCAACGCAGGATGCAGCACCTCGATCTCGTACAGAGGCCGCCCCTGCTGTGGCGGCGAATAAGCGCCATAACTCGAAATCACCGAAGGGTCCAGATGACCGACGACCTGCTCCAGATCGGAAAGCCGCAAGCCCTGGCGTACAAGATAAGTAATGTAGCTGTGCCGGATCGTCTCGGCGGTGATTTCCTGGGGATCAGGCAATCCCGAATCGATTGCGGCGCAAACCAGCGCTGTTGACAGATCGACGCGTGTCTGCGAATCATCCGGGTCCCATACCGGGCGGTTACCAGACTGCTGGAGCAAGGATTTGAGCGGATTGTTGAGCGGCACCGCCCTCGGAGTTCTTCCTTCGAGGGTGATGAGATTGGCACGCTCGTTGATCTGATTCGCCTTCAATGATGCCGCTTCATCGATGTCGAGGCCACTGAGCAGCAAACCGATAAGCTGCTTCCCCTTCAGGTTGGCAGCATTGATCAGGGTCCGTAACTGATGACTCGAAAGTTCCCGGTGCACCGGTTTTGGCAAGGCAAAGTTGGTTTTCTGCTCTAACGGTTCGGCTTGGGCCCCGAGCGCGGCGTGAGGATGATCAATCAGCTCGGTAGCAGGCGGGGTATATCTCTCCACACCGAATACTGCAATGGAAGGCTGTTGTTCCTTCTTTTGGGTCAGATACTCAAAAACCCACACGCTGATCAATCCCAGAAGCAGGGAGCCGGCGAGCGCTATCAAGGCTTCACGACTGTAGTTCGGCCTTACTGGCTCCCTTGATTCATATGCCCTGCTGATCACATCGACCTGCGGATATTTGTCCTTGCGGCCGGTTTTCACCTGTACCAGCCGTTCCTGCGTATCCCGATACAGCTTTTCCAGTCCTTCCAGATCGGTCTTCAACGCCTCGTGCTGGGTAAATTTTGTTGCGAAGACCGATGCCTGCTGCCTGTGCTCGCCCAATTGCTCGCGAATATCCCTGACGGTCTGTCGTGCGGCCGCATAATTCACCTCGGCTTCATTCAAAACTACATTTTGACCACGCAACCGCTTATTGTTGATAGCAGTCTCGAGTTCCTTGATCTGCTCAGGAAGAGACTTCAGGTCGGGTTGCAGGTTTAAGTACTCGCGAGTAAATTTTTTATCGAATTCCGCCAGTTTTTCACGTGAATCATGCAGACGCTTCTCGAGGTCGGCCAGGCTGATTTTCTCATCATCCGGAACCACTGCCTTTCCCCGGGCAATTGCAGCTCTGATGGCGTCCAGTTCCGCTTTCGCCTTGACCTCAGCCTCGGAAGCCTTGTTAAGCGACTCGTTCAGCCCCTTCAGCCGGGCCGATGGTTCATTCTCATCGCGCTCTGTCGATAGAATGTTATTGTTTTCACGGAAATTCTCCAGCGCCGCCCTCGCGGCAGCAACCTTATCAGCCAACCCTTCCAGCTCATCCTCGACAATACGTTCAGTATTGCTCTTCAAACGTTTTACTTCTTCACTTCGCGCTTCCAGGTAGACGTCTATCCATGTATTGATGAGCAAAGGCAAAAAGCGGGGATCCGTGCCTTCCGCCGTGACCTCGACGAGGTTGGTTTCGGGAACGGGCTCGACGGCCAACAAAGTCTGAATATCAGATTCAGTCAATCGATTCAGAGATTTGCCGGCGGAAGAAGCCTTCAATTTCCTCAGGGTTTCGGCGGCAAGCTCCCGCCCAAGCAGGATTTGGCGCTGGATTGCAACGTGCTGGACATCGGCATCATCGCTCTGCTGGTCGATCGGTGTCATGGCCGAGGTAAGCAATGTCGCGCTGCTGCGATAAATTGCCGGCTGGCTGTAGACGTAAGCGAGACTGATAGCAGCGCTCGTCAGAAATACAAGTCCAAAAATGTTGAACCTGCGAGATTGGTACCAAGGGAATTCACTCTTATCGGCAATCCGCCCCATTTGGTGTGAGTTGCCCCCAAGATGCAAGTTGACTCTGTTTTTCATCATGCCTGCAATTCCCCTGCGCCAGCCGCTGCCATGCCATCTATCACCCACACTCCTCCGCGCAATTCTTCCACTGATTCGATACAAATGTCACGAGATAAATGAAGCCTCTGTACGGTGCCGCACAAACGAGAAAGGGTTCATCCTCTGACAATGTGCCAACTAAAAAGCGGCATATTCATATTATTGTAAAACGCTTGCTTTAACTTCACGGTTAGCAATCGCACACAGAGCAAGCGGCGGGTTTATACCAAATTGAAATTAAATCAGCATCTTAATCCTTTCAGGAAACCGAAAATGAAAAAACATCTTGATCAGGTTCTGTTCGGTAATGCCTTTGCTTCGTTCGATCATCGATCGGCGGCATTCCGGCAAAAAATGTTTGAACATTTTCAAACGAACAAACGCAGGCAGTGGAAAACGGTTGAAGGATTACCGGAAGCGGGAAAAAATCATGGTGTGATATACTTCAGAGAAAGTGTGTAAGAAGCTCCCGTCCGACTAGGAGTGTACCGCTCTCTCTACACGCTTTCCTGCGATTGCCAAAATGCTTTCCGGACGTGGCTTCGACAATCATGGCGATCCAATAAGCCCGGCAACGCTCCTCCAACTTTCCTCACTTCCATAGCTCCTGCTCAATCTGATGACCGCAATGCCCGCAGTCTTCGTAGGTCATGGCAACCCTATGAATGCCCTGTCCCGCAACGCGTATACTGAAGCCTGGTCCGCTATTGGCACGGGCCTTCCCGCCAAACCTAAAGCTATCCTTTGTGTCTCCGCTCATTGGTACATTCCGAAAACAGCGGTAACTGCACAGGAAAATCCTCCCACGATTCATGATTTCGGCGGATTCCCGCAGGAATTGTATCGGGTCCAGTACCCGGCGCCCGGATCCCTGGAACTTGCAGCGGAAGTCGCGGATTTACTCCTGCCGGATGCGGTCATGGACACAACTTGGGGGCTCGATCATGGTACTTGGTCGGTCCTCGTCCATATGTTTCCGGATGCGGATATTCCCGTCATCCAATTGAGTATAGATGAAACCAAAGAGGCCGCATGGCATTATGAGATGGCGCGAAATCTGGCCCCGTTGCGGGATCGTGGGGTGCTTATCCTGGGAAGCGGTAATATCGTCCATAATCTGCACACCTATTCATGGGGAAAGCATGATGCAGAGCCCTATGACTGGGCTCTGAGGTTCGAAAAAATGGTACGTGCGGCGTTGAGATCAGACAATGTCGAATCCCTCATCGCATATGAAAAACTGGGAAAGGACGCGTTGCTATCGGTGCCAACCCCCGATCATTACCTTCCGTTTCTCTATATTCTTGCTCAGAGGCAGTACAACGAGGAAATCAGTTTTCCGGTGGAAGGATTTGATGATGGATCAATTTCCATGACGGCAGTCCAGATCGGGGTATAAGGCCCGCTTATCTGAGGCAAAGATTGGAACCTCGCGTATCTCCACGAAAACCCTTCTCCTTCCTCACGTTTCCTTTGTTTCCTTTATCTCTTTTAACCTATGATAATGGTAAGCGGCTGTCTTTTTCTGAGCGGCGACGCGTTGGCGTATCGCATTTTCATAGCGCGGGAGATCGAAAAGAACATTGCCTTCAGATTTCTGCAAAGCTTCCAGTAATATATCTGCGCCGAGTTGCGCGGATTCGATTGCCCACTCGATCCCCGTTCCGCTGAGAGGGTCCGGCGCTGCTGTTGCATCTCCGACTGCTATCCAGGCATCTCCACCCATTGCTGGAAACATCGTCGCGCCAGCCATCCGTCCGGATATCGGCCGCTGATTGAAAGCTCCTGCCGACAATGGCGCGAGAAGATGGGTACACTGCAATTCCTGAAAGAAAAAATCCTTCAAGCGCGACTGCCGCTGCTTGAGTTCATTCCGTTCGATACAAAAACCGGCGAAATAGCCTTTTTCGGCGGGCAAAGCGTACCACCAGCCACTGCGTGTACGCTCGATATAGAGAGTATGACCAGGCGCTATCCGCGCCTGGAGGGAAGTCATCAGGGCAATTTGCGAGGACTCTGCTACGGGTGCATGATCGAAAAACGGCAGCGGCACGCGCCCTGTCGCAAGCACTATAAAACGCGCATAGATAGCGCATTCGCCTGCACCGGAAGTGGTTTCATTGGAAGACGCATCCTGGGAAGAGCGCGCGATCAGCCGCCATCTGTCATGCTGGCGCTCTACGCCCACTACCTTGGCGTCGGGGATTATAGTGCCGCCCGCGCCGGAAGCAAGATTTCGCAAAGCGTCATCCAGAAGCGGACGCTCAACCGCTACCCCAGCGCCCCATGGATTAAACATTGCATTGAATATTACCGGCTCGGCCGTATCCCATAGCGAGACGGTTTCATGAATCTCTATTCCATGCACTACCTCTGAAAAAAAATCGGGAGAGTACTGTTCGATAAAATGGCGCCCTCGACCCGATACGAATTCGATGCCGCCCGGAGCGTAACCTCCCCAGTACATAAGCTTTACATCGACACCCGCGCGCGCGAGCGCGAGCGCGCAGATGGCGCCCGCCGGTCCGCCGCCTATGACAACTACATCCGATATCTCTCCGTCGGGAAACATTTGCTGCTATCGGTCCTTTTTCCTGGCAAACAGGACTATTCTGTACTACTGTCACTCTATAGGGAAGAACTGGATAGTGATGCCGAAAGGATAGGCTTGCTGGTTCACGTTTCCCTTCCTGTATCCATAGAATCGGGACCAGGCACGGCTAAAAGAGGATATCAACCATGCGTGCTAGCAAAGGTCGCGATATTCGATATTGCCTTCAGAGGTTAACTGCTCAATGCAAATGATCCTGTAGGCACACTAAAAAACCGGAGGCATCGTAGAGGTTAATGAAATACCTAGGCCATCTTTCGACAGATGACCCCTTTTATGAATACCTCCGGTACGACATCCTCCCGGCGCTGCACTCCGTGAATCATCCGGATTTCAGGGTTTATGAGTTGCGGGCCTCCAACCATGTTTACCTTTACGAAGAACGGGACAGCGGAGCGCGGGTTATTGGAAAATTCTTCGGAGGTGTTCCGCATATCGGCCCTGACGCTGCGTTACGTCACATGGAGCAGGAGTTCAATAATTTGAACTATCTGCGCAGAATCGGCTTCAATGCCTATCCCCACTATGTGGCGCGCCCTCTCGGCCGCAACGCCAGCCTTAACCGTGTGGTTGTGGAAGAATATTGCTATGGCACACATTTTAAACATGTCATTCTCAAGGCAATCCGAGAAAATGTGCGCGACGTTCTTTTCCAGAAGCTTACCGCGCTCGCTTATTTTCTTGCCACGCTGCATAACCGGACAGCGCACGAGAGCAAGGTGGATTTCAACAAAGAATGCGATTACTTTGACCAGGTCATGAACCGCTTGCTAAGCGCAGCATGGATTGGAGGGGATCAGGCTCAGGACTTGTATCGGCTAAAAAACCGATGGAGGGACAAAGCCTGCATGTGGGAAGACTGCAAGGTTCTGATCCATGGCGATGTTACTCCGGATAATGTTCTTTTTGGCGATGGCCTTTGGGTCATCATGCTCGACCTGGAGCGGATGAAATCATCTGACAGGGTATTTGATCTGGGCCGCATCGTAGGCGAACTTCAGCATTTCTTCCTGCAGCAGGCGGGCGACAAGTGGCGCGCTGAACCCTTTATCGGGCATTTTCTATGGGAATACAGTTGTCATTTTCCCGATCGCGATGCAGCCTTCGCTGCGATAACCCACCGCCTTCCCTTCTATGCCGCGCTCACTCTCCTGCGCATCAGCCGCAATGCGTGGATCGGCGCAGCTTATCGGAAGCGATTACTGGATGAGGCCAGGAGGACATTGGAGTAGTAACAAGTAATAACAGCGGGGTACATGCGTTATGACAATAAAAGGCATCCTGTTTGACCTCTACGGCACGCTGATCGACATCGAAACCGATGAATCCATCGATGAAATCTATCGCGCCATCGCGCACTACCTGGTTTACCAGGGTGTATATCTTCATCGTGGACAGGTGCGGGAGCGCTACTATGCCATCATGAGACAACAGAAGGATGCGAAGGATGAGGAATACCCGGAAATCGATGTGGAAGCCATATGGAACGAACTGCTCCTCCAGCAAGGCATCAAGTCAAGCTACGTCCGGGGACAGCAAGCAAAAGTGATCGCTCATATTTATCGCGGCATCTCCCGCAAACGTCTTCGACTCTATCCAAACGTAAAAGAAGTATTGAATGAACTTCAGACGCGCTACCAACTCGCGCTGGTGTCCGACGCGCAACCTTGTTTTGCACTGCCCGAAATTCGGGCGGTGGGTCTTGAGAGTTATTTCAATCCTGTCATCATTTCCAGTTATTACGGTTTCAGAAAGCCCGATTCCCGTCTCTTCAACAAAGCGCTCGATAAAATGGGTATCTCGCGCTCAGAGGTAATCGCGATCGGAAATGATATGTTCCGGGACATATATGGAGCTCAGCTTCTCGATATCAGGACGATTTTTTTTGACTCCAATCAGGGCACCAAAACTTACGAGAATGTTGTACCCGCGTATCGGGCCCAACAATTCGAGGATATCCTCACTGGCATAGCTCAACTGGCGCAACGGTAACGTCGACCGCAGCGCGGAGAATCGATTCTCCCGCCCCTATGAAAAAGGAGATGAAAGAAAGGATAGCTGGGGAAAGTTGCTCTCAACCCGGATATTTAATCTTCAATCGGTTAATAAATGGCTCAGACAACGAAAAGTCCCTGTCGCCCGGTACGAAAACCTTGCAGCTGTGTTCCGTTCCGGCATGGCTCACCTTGAGGGTTGCAAACACACCCTTATCTGCGGGTCGGGTAACAGGGATTTGCAGCGTTCCTGCTTTCAACTTATAACGGTCAGGCAATATTCGGGACGCCGGCACACCTTCGAACTTCGCGACCCCGCCTCTCGTCAGATAGGAGTATTCGACCTCGGGCTGAACCTGGGATTCGGAAACGCCGCCTGATGCCCAGTTGACATTGAGCACGAACTCTTCTCCTTGTTCTGCGGAAGATATCTTGGCTGGAGTTGCCCAACAGGTCAGCCCCGGGCGCTTGCGCAGACATGCTGACCAGTTTTGGACTGCCCGGGATGCATCGCTATTGACGGCCACTGCCCGTTGCATGAAAAACTCCGAAGCCTGGGAAGGATCGAGCGTTGCATTTTGAGCGCAATATCCACCCTTCCATTGCCCGAATCGCATGTCGCTCATCGTATCTGCCGGAGTTGAGTCCGAATCCGGACTGTTGGCAGGCGGCAGATCATCCAGATTGACAAGCCCATACGTCAGTCCCAGTGATTTATCCTTGCCGAACTGCTGGGCACGCTTGATCGCCTTTTGCGCGTCCTCGTACCTCAGTGCGCACAATTCTGCATACATTGCCCGATCTCTCAGGGGCGGCGTAATCCTCTGGTATTCATCATAAAATCCATTTGCCAGAGTGCTATGGCACGTTTCGCTGGCAAACACATTCCCCGGCAGAATTGGCCAGATCAGCGCGACAGACAGAATAAGCGTGAGAGCGGAAATATATTCCTTTTTCATGATGCTCCTCCAGAAGGCAAGCATATTATATATAAGATGTTACTAGGCCAGAAGAAGGCTTTGCCTCAAGGAAGATTCGACAATCAGAAAACCCACCCATTGTGATCAATCACACAGACAATTGTCTAACTTTATGCTGAACTGGGCCTGAACTCAGGCTCTGCCAATAAATAAACAAATAACCGGGAGATACTTTATCCCCTCATTGATACCGGGTTTCCGAATTCCGATGATAAAGTTTCTCCGTTGCTCAACCGTTATACGATGAGTCGTTCTCCCTGGCTTATCGTCTTGCTTTACGTCGCTTTATCGACCCTCTGGATGGCCGTTGCGGGCTATCTGATATCACTCATGCTCGAAGATCCGGTTTTGTGGGGTCGCGCCGATCTGGCAAAGGAACTGGTTCTTATTGCCATTAGCAGTATCCTCTTTTATGTGCTGCTTAAACTGAGCCGGGACACCTCCATTCGCGAAGGGAATGCTACAGCTTCGGCTCCGCCAGGTTTCCGGCTGAACCGGTTGATGTTGGCGTTCTTCTCGCTGGCGATGGTGGCGCCCATTATCAGCATAATGATTGTAAAAGTGTATGGCCCGGAGATAGAGCAAGGTGCCTATGCTGATCTGCAAACCATCGTCGATCTTAAGGCGGAGCAGATCGAACTCTGGCTTGCTGAACGGCATAACGACGCGGAGGCATTGCTGGCGAGTCAGGCGCTTATCGAGCGAGTGGTCGATCTCAAACGAAGAAGAAACGCGCACGAACTGGAGCTTATCCGTAATCGCCTGGAGGCAGTGCGGCAAGCCTACAGCTATGAGTCAGTGGTATTGCTTGATGTTGAAAGCCAACCTCTGCTCGTGTTAGGCGAAAAGCATGAACTGCCACCCGTTACCCACGAATTACTATCTACCGCGTTACGTTCGCGCCAGATACAGAGTACCGATTTCTTTCTGGATGAAAACGGAAAACCTCTGCTGGATATTGCAGTGCCTCTGGTAGCAGAGACAACAAACAAGGACCCTGTTGCCGTTGTGCTCTTACGGGCGGATCTGGAGCAATTCCTTCTTCCACTCGTCGAGAAGTGGCCGCGTATCAGTCGCAGCGGAGAGATACTGCTTATCGCCCAGAAGAATGAAACCGTCAATTATCTTAATAAATTGCACCGCTTTCAGGGGACACACAGCACGCATGGATATCATGCGCTCATCGCCAGGGATGAACTTGCTAGCGTCATTGCCACCCGGGACGAAAAACAGGGGACAGTGCATGGAATCGACTACCGGGGAGAGCGGGTGCTCGTGGCCTATCGCCCCCTTACCGGTACCGGTTGGCTCTTACTCGCAAAAATCGACCAGAATGAAGTATTGGCGCAGTTATGGACTCTTGTATTCTGGATGAGTGCCGTCATTCTCATTGCGGTTACTGCGGTAAGCGTCGTGCTGCTGCTGCTATGGCGTCAACAGCAACGCGCGCACCAACTGGCACTGATCATTCACACCGCCGAGCAGGATCGTCTTCTCAAGTATTTCTATGACCTGCCATTCATCGGCATGGCGATTACTTCCCCCGATACCAAACGCTGGCTGCGGTTCAATAATCAGTTTTGCGAGATGATGGGATACTCAGGTGAGGAGTTGGCAAAAAAAACCTGGGTTGAGGTAACTCATCCGGACGATGTCACTAAAGGTAATGCCGAGCGCGAGCGCATCATGAAAGGTGAGTCTGAAGGCTATGCGATGAACAAGCGCTTCATTCGTAAAGACGGCTCAGTAATCTTCGCCAATGTGGATGTCAAATGTGTCCGCAACGACGATGGCACGGTACATTATTTTGTTGCCATGATCCGGGATATTACCGAGCAGGAACGTCGGAAAACTGAGATTCTGGCGGCGCGACGCCAACTCCAGGCCACGCTCGACGCCATTCCCGATTTACTGTTCGAGCTTGATGCAGACGGTTGTGTCCATGCGTGGCATTCGGTCCGGCGTACCGAGTTTCCGACGGTGTCCGGTGAAAGCCTTGTAGGCAAAAAGGTTGCGGATGTTCTCCCGGCCGGGGCAGTAGATATTATCCTGTCGGCATTGGCGGAGGCACAGGAGAAAGGGCTCTCCTCGGGGAAACAATTGGAACTTCGCCTTCCCGGCCGGGAAGACAAGTGGTGGTTCGAGCTTTCCGTTTCGCGCAAACATGTCGATTCCGCAACGGGCCCCCGTTTTATCGTTCTTGCGCGTGATATTACGGAACGCAAGGCGTCAGAACAAAGAATACTGCATCTGGCGCATTACGATTCGCTCACCGGCCTGCCAAATCGCGCTCTGCTGGCCGACCGGATGAGGGTGGCCATCAATCGTGCAGCGCGGCAAGCCAAACGCCTCGCTGTACTGTTCGTAGACCTGGATCGTTTCAAGGCAATCAATGATTCGCTTGGTCATGACGTTGGCGACCATCTTCTCAAGGCTGTGGCCGAACGAATGCAAACCTCGATCCGCAGCGTAGATACGGTAAGCCGGGTGGGAGGCGACGAATTTGTTGTGCTCCTGAACGAGATCGAAACCGCGGAGGATGCAGCGCGTGTAGCGCAAAAAATCATAGATGGTCTTTCACAACCGTACCAGATCGAAAAACATGAGCTGCTGCTGACCGGAAGCATTGGCATTTGCATCTATCCCGATAACGGCAAGGAACCGAATATCCTCCTGCGCAATGCGGATGCATCCATGTATACAGCAAAGGAAGCTGGACACAACCGTTACCAGTTCTATTCGGAAGACATGACAGCGCGGGCGATCGAGCGGCTCAGTCTGGAACATGATCTCCGTGGGGCGGTCGAACGCAGTGAAATGTTCTTGGTTTATCAGCCCCAGATCGAGCTTGCGACCGGCCGTATTATCGGGGTGGAAGTGCTGATGCGCTGGCGTCATCCCGCACGTGGATTGATCTCCCCTGTTCGCTTTATTCCCGTTGCGGAAGATACGGGACTGATTCTCTCGATCGGTGAATGGGGTTTGCGCGAATCGTGCAGGCAGGCGCGGCTGTGGTATGAACGCGGACTACTGAATGCGTGTATCTCGGTCAATGTTTCGGCAGTGCAATTCCGCCAGACTGATTTTGTCGGAATCGTTGAAAATGCGCTTCAGGAGTCCGGTTTGCCCCCCACTAACCTGGAACTGGAACTTACTGAAAGCGCAGTGATGCAGGGCGCGGAACCCGCGCTGAGCAAGCTGCGCGAACTGGATGCGCTTGGGGTGAAAGTCGCCATCGACGATTTTGGCACAGGTTACTCAAGTCTCGCCTATTTACGGCAGTTTACCGTTGACCGCCTGAAAATTGATCAATCATTCGTACGAGATGTGCCGGGTAATAATGATGCCGAAGCCATCGCAGCGGCAATCGTGGCAATGGGTCTCAACCTAGGCTTCCGTATCATTGCCGAAGGCGTAGAAACGGAAGCGCAAGCGAAATTTCTCCAAAGTGTCTTATGCAAGGAAGGCCAGGGTTATCTCTTTGCGTGGCCCATGACTGCCGATGAGTTTGAGGCATGGATAGCCGCATGGCAAAACCGGGTGGGAACCACGTCCTAGCTGGGATGTCCGAAAGCGGCACTCAAAAGGACGCCGGGTTTTGACTTTCAGTCCTTCTGATTACCTGCTTTTCTCCTTCGTGACCGGATTTTGTACCGTATACCCTTCCTCTTTCATTTTATAACCCCCGTAGGCCCCCGCGCCGCCCGCCGCGAGTAGCAGGCAGCCCGACAGGGCCGGCGCCGCCAATAAGAATATCGCTAGATAGAACAGTTTTCGAACTCTCTTCACGCTATCTCCTGTGGTAGTCATCGAAATCAGGGAAAGAAAAACAATATCTCATGGTAATCACGAAGTCTGTACGATCTCAGACATTTGTCATCATGCGAACATAGTATACTGAAATTGCAAAGTTTCAGGGCGGCAGGCGGCCCGAGCGCTGCACCAGCCACAGAAGTGCGATAGCTTAAGCTCGGGCTGACAACTAGCAGACCGCGAGCGGTCTTCGATGGAAATAGGCTGGAGGCAAAGCTTCTGGAAGCCGCGCAAGGGATTACACAAGAAGAACTGATTATACCTGGAGCCGAAAATGAAGTGGGAAGGTTATCGCCAAAGTAGTAACGTCGAGGATCGCCGAGGTTCGGGCAGCGGATTTGGACTGGGTGGCGGCAGAATCAGCGCCGGTGCGATTGTCATAGCGTTGATCGGTGGGTTGTTGTTCGGCATCGATCCTTTCACCATGCTCAGCGTGATCACCGGCGGAGGCAGCATGGTTCAGGAACAAGGCCCTGCACCCGCTGCGCCCCCAGGGGACATGCAGGCAGTCTTCGTTTCGACGGTCCTCGCCGATACCGAGGATGTATGGACGGGCTTGATGAAGCAGGAAAACAAAACTTATGAGCCACCCAAGCTTGTGCTCTTTCGAGGTGCTGCTCTAACGGCGTGCGGCCAGGGAAGTGCGGCAATGGGTCCCTTCTACTGTCCGGAGGACCAGCGCATCTATATCGATCTGAACTTCTTCAATACGATGGCAAACCAGCTTGGAGCAGGAGGCGACTTCGCTCAGGCATATGTCATTTCGCACGAAGTCGGGCATCATGTACAGAATCTCCTTGGCATCTCCGATCGGGTGAATGCCGCTCGCGCTGGTTTGCCGCGCTCACAGGCGAATTCCTTGTCGGTACGTGTCGAATTGCAGGCGGACTGTCTGGCTGGGGTCTGGGCCTACCATTCGCAACGTTCCAAGGGATGGCTGGAGCAAGGTGATATCGAAGAAGCAATGAACGCGGCAACGCAAATCGGGGATGATACATTGCAACGCAGGACACGGGGCACGATCGTGCCGGAAAGCTTCACGCATGGCACGAGCGCCCAGCGTACTGGCTGGTTTAAGCGGGGATTGCAAACGGGAAACATGACGGATTGCAATACTCTTGGATCGGAAAAGCTGTAACCTTGCCTCAAAATTCACAGGGAGAACAGTCATGAGAGTTTCCGAGCTTAAGGACGAACTGCTCGACTACTGGGTGGCAAAAGCCAACGATGTGGAAGAAGTGCATGTTATCGATTCCCACTGCGTGATCAACCATCAACGCTGGGAACCCTCGGTAGACTGGTCTCAAGGAGGACCGATCATCGAAAGAGAAGGAATAAATCTCAGTCACAGCCTGGAACCGGATTCCGAGCATTGCACGGCGTTCATGCGATCGGGCAGAAACCGGCAAAAGGGGCTTACTCCCCTGATTGCCGCAATGCGCTGCTATGTAGATTCCAAGTTTGGAGAAGAGGTTACGGACTAGGATTGGGGAAATATAAAAAGGTGGGGAAAAAGAAAGATCTGTCAGGGAACATACGTGAGAGAGAACGGATCGAATAGCGTATGGCCAAGTTCAAGCTGACAAACCTGCTGCGCGAGATTCCACACGAAACCCCGCGGGAGGATGCTTCTGCCAGAATCATGGCAGCCCAGGCGTTTTCGCGGGCCGCAGGCGCACCTCTGGTGCATGGCAACAACATCCGTCTCCTCAAGGATGCAAGCGAGAATTATCCTGCATGGCTCGAGGCGATTCGGTCGGCTGAAAAGAACGTCTATTTTGAAAATTATATTATTCGTGATGACATCGTTGGCCAGCGATTTGCGGACGCCCTCATTGCGAAAGCAAAAGAAGGCATACGAGTAAGATTACTCTATGACTGGCTTGGAGGGCTGACTGAAACGTCATCCAATTTCTGGCGTGGCCTGAGCGACGGAGGTGTGGAAGTTCGATGCTTCAATCCGATGCGCTTCGACAGTCCCCTGGCCTGGCTGAGCAGGCTGCATCGCAAATCGGTCTGCGTGGATGATCGTGTTGCATTTGTCAGTGGATTATGCGTCGGTCAGATGTGGGATGGATACCCCGAGCGGAATATTGCGCCCTGGCGGGATACGGGGGTCGAGCTGCGGGGACCGGTGGTAGCGGATGTCATTAATTCCTTTGCGCGTGCATGGGCGGAGACGGGACCGGAAATACCTGCGGATGAACTGCCTGCTCCCGATTCAATTCCGATTGCGGGTCACATCGATGTGAGAGTACTGGGAAATTTTGCTGCAACCGCGGGCTTATACCGCCTGGAGCAGCTGATCACCGTGCTGGCGCAAAAAACGCTTTGGCTTACCGATGCCTATTTCGTTGGGACCACAAGTTATGTGCAAGCATTGAGAGGCGCGGCAATGGACGATGTAGATGTCCGCTTGCTTGTTCCCGGATCGAGTGGAGATCTCAAGTTTCTAAGGCCGATTTCGCGCGCCGGTTATCGTCCGTTGCTGGAAGCCGGCGTACGCGTGTTCGAGTGGAATGGCTCGATGCTGCATGCCAAGACAGCCGTTGCCGATGGACGTTGGGCCCGCGTCGGTTCAAGCAATCTCAATATGGCGAGCTGGCTGGGAAATTGGGAACTGGACGTTGCGGTGGAAAACCTGGATTTTGCGCAGAAAATGGAGCAAATGTACCTGGAGGATCTGGAAAATTCGACCGAAATCGTTCTCAATAAAAAGAACCGGGTTCGCCCCGTAGCGGATCAATTTCCCCACCCCACTCGCCGTCAGTACGGGGCTGTCAGGCGCCGGTCTGGAAGCGCCAGCAGGCTGACAGCGGGCGCCTTGCGTGTAGGCAACACTGTTGGAGCGGCTATCACCAGTCGACTCGTCCTGGGAGCTGCCGAGGCAAAAATCATGTTTTTCGGGGGTGTTACGCTGCTTGCTTTGACTGCCATTGCATTGTTGGAGCCCCTGCTCATGGTAATCCCTTTCTCGCTGCTTGCGGGATGGATCGGCGTTTCACTGTTGATACAGGCTCACAGACTGCACAGGAACGGGCAGAATGATGCCGCAGCCCAGAGTGCCAGTATTGCATCCGATGAGGCTCAGGATAAGGTGATCGAGCTTCCCAACTCCGTGCGCGAAGGCCAGCAGCCCGAAGATATCCGGAAAGAAGCCCAGGAAACACAGGAAATTCAGAAAGCACTCAGGCAACGCTGAGAAGAACTGTTGGTACACAGATGGAATTGAGTTTCTTCTGATTTCAATCGGCTTCAAGCTGTTCCCCAGCAAATCCTTTTTCTTGATCCCAGAAGATTCTCTTCCTGCCAGAAGTACCTGCATGCACGGATCCAGAAGTCCTTCATCATCTCTTACCTGCTCCCCGCGCTTGGATATCTTGGCAACCAGAAAACTTGTCTTGATTCAACGACAGGAAAAACACTTTAAGCTCATGCATTTGGCTGAAATAGCGTGATAAACGTCTCTGCGGGGGGACGACTATTCCGATTAAAACCGGTCAAACTATTTTAATTCCATGATTCAAAACAATTATTATTTCTGGCATACAAATTGCTTATTCCCTTAAAGCCGCGCTATTGCTGGGCTGTCTCTGGCAGTTTCCATTCTGGCCGGCTTTGACGTTTATAAAATAATAGAAAAATTGGAGAATTGGCATGTTAAAAAAGAAAGAGGTCGTACCTATTCTGTTGGCAGTATTGGGACTGGTCGCGGAGTCTTCCGCAGCTGGCGCATCAGGAGTTTCTGCGGGATTGGGAGTCGGATTAGGAGCCTCCGTAGGACTCGCTTCTACGGAATCAGGAGTTTCTTCCAGCCTGGAAGCTTCTACTGATTCAGCAACCTCCACTGATCTAGGTATTTCTACGCGATCTGGAGCTTCCATTGGATTGGGAACTTCTACGGACCTGGGGATTTCTCCGGGATTGGGAACTTCCACAGCCATAGGGGTTTCTACGGATCTGGGAATCGCTGGGAGCACGAGCGTCGCTGCCCCCACCTCAAGCTTAACGGCATTCGGTGCTAACAGTGGGGTAGATATAGTAGCTTCCACTCCCACACTCGGAACGAGCAAGGTAACGATCGATGCACCCGCACTTGAAATTACGGGTAAGGTAGCCCCCACCCAGGCGTTGGGGACCACGAGTATGATCACTGTAGGCGGGCCGGCCGTTGATGCAATCAGCAGTGTAAGTGTGGGAACACCGAAACTCAAACTTGCCGCTGACGTGGATACATCAACTTCCACCGGAATCGCTGCGTTAATCGGGTCGGCTGACGCAACTGCCAATGTCGATACATCTGCTGCACTTGATGTAGATACCTTGCAAACAGATATAGGCGTTGTAAGTCAAATAGATGGAACTGCCGATCTAGGCGGAACCTCGGGAATCGGAGAGGTTCTTCCTGTCTATTCAAAACTGGCGGTCACTGCTGATGCAATTCCGGCTGTTCCGGAAGCCGATGCTTACGCAATGTTGTTAGCAGGCCTCGGCCTTATGGGTTTCATGGTGAAGCGCAGAAAGGAAATGCTGAACTAGAAACTGGCCGATGTTCCGAGGCTTCCACTGGTTTTTTTAAGTGGGAAAGCCTGCTCGGGGGAAGAGCGCGTTAAAATCAGCGGATGTGCTCTTCCCCGCCACGAAACACTACCAACCTCGTACCAACCTCGCGATCGAATGAAAGAAGCAAGGTGATAATACATGGAGAACGTGCATACCCTCTCCCTGATACGAATCATGTGACAGAGGCATGAGAAACGTGGCATAGAATATGCCTTATTTCTTTTGGTCACGCAGAAATTCCGCCAGAGCAATAGCATCGTTGTGCTCCTCGTCTTTGGCGCCATAGAGCAATGTAACAGCCCCTTTCTTTATTTCCTCCCTCAGTTGCGCCAACTGCTCATCATTCTCCTCGAGCTCGGCCCGATAACGCTTCTTGAACTCGGTCCACTTGCCCGGATCATGTCCGAACCATTTTCTAAGCTCGGCACTCGGCGCCAGTTCCTTCAACCAGATATCCACACCCGCTTTTGCTTTTGTCATCCCACGCGGCCAAAGCCTGTCAACCAGAATGCGCGTCCCATCGTTCTTGTCGGATGGTTCGTAAACCCTTTTGAGCTTCAGATTCATCCCTGTCTCGACCTCCTCTTGCGAAAGATCAGTTTTCCAATCCGGTTTCGCCGGCGCCACCTCTTCAAAAGCTGCTTATCGCGAGGCTGAGTGTCTCGCAGATACCTTCACTCCCACCTGGGGACAGAATGGAGAATGTCGTGATGAAGAGAAGCAGTCCGGGAAGAAGTGCAGCGGTATGTTCCCACCTCCTCATATCGTGACCGGTACAACACCTCCCCGCGTCATTTTGGTAAATTCAACCCTGTATATCGGCCTTTAGCCAATTATGCGCCGATAAAACGAAGTGTTTCAATTTTGATCGATAAGGAGAAAAAATGTTACGAAAAAGATTTATGGTGGGAATGGCGGCAGTTGCATTATTTTCCACAGTTTTTTGCGGTATGGCAAAAGCAGAACTCATCGGTGAAGTGGATACCGCGTTCCGATGGCTGGGAAAGGATGATCGGGTAGTGATAGAAGCTTACGACGACCCCAAAGTGCGGGGTGTAACCTGCTACGTTTCCCGAGCCCGTACCGGCGGAATCAAAGGCACCGTAGGTTTGGCGGAAGACAGGGCGGAAGCGTCGATCGCCTGCCGGCAGGTCAGCGACCCGATCGAGTTCCACGGCAAACTTCCTCGTCAGGAAGACGTGTTTACCGAACGCATGTCAATTTTATTCAAGCGCCTGCACGTGGTCCGGGTGGTGGATTCGGCACGTAACGTGCTTATCTATCTGACATACTCTGACAGAATTATAGAAGGCAGTCCGCAAAACAGCGTTACGGCCGTTCCTGTCGGCCGGAACAATCCCATTCCAATGAAATAGTCGGAAACCTGGACATTTTCAAAACGGGGATTGCGCTCAATCGCTTCGAGTTAAAGGATGAAGGAAGTAAAAAAGAAAATTGATAAATCAGATGAAACGAAGCTGAATAATAGAGAGTTGCGTACGCTACCGTACGGACGTCACGGCAAATACCAAATAAAATTAAAGAGATTCTTCGTATGGCGTAGCACTTTTCACAGCGTTCACAGCGCTTCCGCCAGAAAAGTCAAAAGAAATGGCAGATCAATCCACAACAACCAAACTGCATAATTCTATTTCTAGAGGAGGTAGTTAAATGAATAAAGTTCGCAAAACCCCTTTCGCTCCCCCCGCATGGACAGTTGCGCTGCTGGCTGTCCTGGCTTTAAGCGGCACCGCAGCTAACGCCACAGACATTACCGTGCACCTGACTGGCGATCAGGAAGTGCCTCCGGTCCAGACTTCCGCAATGGGCCATGGCACCTTAACTGTAGAGGAGGACAAATCCATCAAGGGCAAAGTCATGACCTCTGATATAAAAGGTACCGGTGCGCACGTCCATGAGGCCCAGGTTGGCAAGAATGGTCCCGATATCATTACGCTCAACAAAACTTCCGATAACGAATGGTCCATACCGGACGGAGCGAAATTGACAGATGCGCAGTATGACGCCTTCAAGGCAGGTGGACTTTACATCAACGTTCACAGCGATGCCCATAAGAACGGGGAAATACGCGGCCAGCTAAAACGCTGATACAGTATTCCTGTTCCGAAAAGGCCAGACTGGGACCGGTGGTTTATAACGACTGCCGGTATCCCAGCCCCGATAGCCCAAAAACCCGACTCATCTTCATGCCAAAATACCGTTTGCAGAAAGAACCGGACGGGCCAGGCCGGCCGGACAAACCCGACGGCCCCAAGCCAGGTCCTGCACCCGATCCCGGGCCTTCCCCTGACCACCCCATTCAGGACCCGCCTCGTCCCATCGACCCCGATAAGCCAAGACGAGATCCGGAACCCTTTAATCCCGACAAACCTGTCGATCCTCGCCCCTACGATCCTGATCCCACGCCGGGTGACCCTATCATCGATCCGGCGGATGAGCCCCTGCTTTGATCGGGAATGGAGTTCCTCGCTCCTCACATGAATCCAGCGGGAGCAGCTGGCAGGGTTAAATGTACCTCTCTATATTTAGTGGTTCCACCGCAATGCGGTCATGAAGCAACTCGTGCTACCGGAAAAGTGCTGGACAAACACCGACCAGGTAATGAGGAAAAATTATGTCTCATTATGACGAGAACAAGCACGATACAACCGGAAGCCCTGACGCTTTGAGCATGGCAGATCCTGCCGCCCTCCCTGCGGGGGCGGCAGCAACCGCTCCGAGCGGTGACCACCGGCTAAGCAATGCCGCCCTCCAGACACAATGTCAGAGTGAGCATGACAGGGAAATCCCGGAAGTGGATCTCATGTCCCCGCTTACCCTTCGCGGCGTTACTTTCCGCAACCGCATCGCAATGTCCCCCATGTGCATGTATTCCGCCAAGGATGGTTTTGCCAACGACTTCCATCTCGTCCACCTGGGCAGCCGGGCAATCGGCGGCGTAGGGCTTGTGGTGGTCGAAGCCACTGCAATCACGGCTGAGGGCCGCATTTCACCGGGAGACATGGGAATCTGGAAAAAGGAACATATCGAGCCGCTGGCTCGCATTGCCCGGTTTGTGGAGATGCAGGGCGCGATTCCAGGCATCCAGCTCGCACACGCCGGACGTAAAGCCAGTTGCGATGCTCCCTGGAAGGGTGGCGGCAGCCTGAAAACGCCGGCGGAAGGAGGCTGGTCAGTGATTGGGCCCAGTCCCCTCCCGTTTTACGCCGATGACCCAGTCCCAACACCCATGCCGGAAACAGATATCGAGGAGTGTATCGAGGCATGGGGAGCAGCCGCGCGACGTGCGCTGAACGCCGGGTTCAAAATGATAGAACTTCACGCGGCCCACGGTTACCTCATGCACGAATTTCTATCGCCGTTAAGCAACCATCGTACTGATAATTATGGCGGCAGCTTGGCAAATCGCATGCGGCTTTTGCTAAGGGTTGCCAAGCACCTTCGCGATATTATCCCGTCCGAACTGCCTTTCTTCGTGCGAATCTCGGCAACCGACTGGGTCGATGGAGGCTGGGATATGGAACAATCGATTATTCTTTGCAGAGAACTGAAGCTGCTTGGGGTGGATCTGATCGATGTCTCGTCCGGCGGCGTGATACCGGATGCAAGAATTCCTGTTGCCAGAGGTTATCAGGTTCAATTTGCCAAACGCATCCGCGATGAAGCGCAAATCCACACAGGCGGGGTGGGACTGATCACCGACTCGCAATACGCCGATGAGATCATCACCGGCGGTCAGGCGGATCTCGTTTTTATAGGCCGAGAGTTACTGCGGGAGCCTTACTGGCCCCTCAAGGCGCAACATGCGTTAGCGATAGAACCGGAATGGCCCATCCAGTATGGCTATGCTGTCAAGCGCTGCAAAATAGACATGGCAGTTTAATTGCAGTCCTGCTGCCATAAGGATAAAGAGAAGCAGTCGCGGATATGCGCCGGATTGAGCATCCGACCTCAGCGTTCCGTTATTCCTTCCCGGCTCTTGTCGACTTGAGCAGTTGTCACCAGACTGGCGCGATTGCCCCACGCGTTGCGGATATACGACAGAACCAGCGCAACCTCGCCATCGCGTAAAACCTGTGCGAATGGGGGCATGCCGTAAGGCCGGGGATTGCCTGCGGTCGATGGGGGATAACCTCCATTGAGCACGCTGCGAATGACGTTCGTAGGCGGTGTCAGGGTAACGCTTCGGTTACCGGCCAAGGGGGGATAAATTCCCGGGGCGCCCTGCCCGGAGTCACCATGGCAATCCTGGCAGTGTTCCTTGTATATCCGTGCTCCGTACCGCAACCAGGCCTGCACCTGTTCCGTCTGTGCAGGAGGATTTACCTGTTGGTGCGATTGTGTTTCAGGCAACGATTTCAGGTAGATCGCCATTGCTCTGGCATCCTCTTTTGTCAGATGTTGGAGGCTCTGGCTGACAACCTCCGCCATCGGTCCTGATGTCGTCGCTCGCGGTGAAATCCCGGTGGTCAGCAGCTGGACAATTTCTTCGACCGGCCAGCCAGCCGTACTTGCCTCCAGACTTGAGGTCAGCGATGGCGCGTACCAGTTGGAGCCCATGATCTGCCCGCCCCCCAGCTTATCATCTCCCTTGCGGCTGATCATGCCGCGCAGTGGATTACGCTCGGCATGGCAAGCGCTGCAATGACCAAGCCCCTGCACCAGGTAAGCACCCCGGTTCCACTCAGTGCTTTTGGTGGGATCAGCCTGATACACGCCAGGCTTGAAATAAGCCGCACGCCAAAGGGTCAGCAATGGCTGGAAATCGTATCGGGAAGCAACCTGGCTTGGCGGATTCTGTTGAACGACGGGTTCGAGGGCCTGAAGATGGGCAAAAATTGCATCGGAATCCTCGCGTGTGATTTTCGTATATTCCGTATACGGAAACGCGGGGTAAAGAAGCCTCCCATCGCGCGATTTACCCTCATGCAGCGCTTTCCAGAAATCATCTTCATCCCAGTCACCGATTCCGGTCGCCTTATCCGGCGTGATATTGGACGTGACGAACGTGCCAAATGGAGTCGAAAGCTTCCTTCCGCCGGCATAGGCGCGTCCACCTTGAGCTGTATGGCATCCTATGCAATTTCCGGCTCGCGCAAGATATGCTCCGCGCGCTTGCCGCTGTTGCAAAAGAACCGATGATAACGGCGAGGCACTCCTTTCTGCCTTTGCTTCCTTTTTCGGAGAAGTTGCGCCCGCTATTTCAGGAGACAGGCCGATACCCGCAAGAACTGCCACTGCGGCAGCGACGACAGCAATTTTCATCGGTCTGCGCTCCGTTGGACAATACTGCCACAGCGCTGCGCCATCTCGGGGGGCAGCACATCCACCGGATCTGCATTTTCCGGCACAGGCTGAGCGGCAAGCCACGCCGCAACCACATTTGTCTCCTTGATCGTGAGTTGTCTGGCAATATCGGACATGCAGTTGCTCGCTTGTCCCCGCATCACTCCACCATTCTTCCAGGCGCCGAATTGGGCGGCGATATAGATGCGCGGGAGCCCCAGGAGTCCCGGAATAAAAGGCGCGGTACCCATGAGCTGCTTGCCGTGACATTCGATGCAGGCGGGTATATTCCGCGCGGCATCCCCCTGCTGAATCAGCTTCTGGGCTTGTCTTATTTCAGTGGGAGAAGATATCACCTGTTCCGGCGGAGGGTAAGGTTGCCTGAGTCCCGAAAAATAGGCTGCCATTTCCCGCAGGTATTCATCGCTCACGTTTGCCAGGAGTAATGTCATTGGCCGGTAATAACGGCGTCCGTCCCGAAAATCCCGCAACTGATTGAAAAGATATCCCTCGGGCTTACCCGCAATCCGAGGGTAATAAGCATCCCTGCCCACCCTGTCTGCCTGGCCATGACACACCGTGCAGGGCTTGACCCGCTCGGCCATCGTATCCGGCACGGTCACCGGCGCAGCCCTGCTCGCCGCGATTCCGTCCGAAGCGGCAGCCATGACACCTGATACACCTGATAAGGCAGCAGCAATGAACAGGAGTGAAATAAATTGACGCATGAGAATTGATGAATTACCGGATGCTGCCAGAAAGTTTCACTGATGCGGCTGTGCTAGGCTTCTAGGCTGTTCAGGAAGGTTATTCAGGAACCAGACAGGGCCTCCCTCGCGCCCGCGAGGGATTTGTTCAGTAGCCCTTAAGTTTCACCCAGAAGGGGTGCTGCGGTCAACCAGAGTTGGTCAAATTGGCATTGGAGAGCACGACCGGCGAATGTCGATTGTTCTGCTAGACTTCAGGGTGAATAGCGTGTATTCCGCACAATCGGAGGGGAATATGTTGTTAGGGTCAAATATACTGGAAGTGGGAATCGCCGTCATTTTCGTCTATTTACTGCTCAGCCTCGTATGTACAGCCCTTAACGAAGGAATTGCGTCATTGATCGACAAACGCGGAAAAAATCTGGTGGAGGGCATAAAGAATCTTCTGAACGACCCGAAGTTTACCGGGCTGGCGCAGCAACTCTACAATCATGGACTGATAGGCGGAATATCCCAGTACGCTTCCGATCCGGCAAAACGAACTCGCCTCCCCTCCTATATGTCCGGCGAAAGCTTCTCTCTGGCTTTGCTCGACATTCTCTCGGCGCGGGGAATCATCGCGGGAAAGTACGGCGATCTTCTGGCGAATGCCGAGGCAGCGGATGACGCTTATGAAGAAGCGCTGGAAGCAGCGGCAGTTGCGCCCAGTGATCCGCAACGCGCTGCAGCCGTTATCCAGGCAAAAGATGCGCGTGACAGGGCAAGGGTAGCACTTGAAGCAATTGCCGAAAAAGCAAAGGTGGCCTATGGCCAGGCTGTGCAAGCGGCAAAGACCGCACCGGACGATACAGCTCTTGTCAAAGCAGAAGCAGAGGCCCGGCACGAAGCCGATAGTATCAGCGCAGCGCTGAAGATGCTCGATGCGCGCCATGCCGCCATCGCGTCCGCAAAAAATCCAAAAGAGGTTAAATTGCTCCTGACAGCTGGCGCCACGTTGAAGGAAGCGCTGGCTTTTGCGCGGGATTTTGCTACGGAATATCCGGACCCTCTGGGCAACATACAGGAAGGGCTGAAAAGACTACCCGAGGGTCATACCAAGGAAACTCTTCTCGTTCTTGTCGATAAGACCCGGCGGGAAGTGACTGCGATCGAGCATCAGGCAGAAGCCTTCCGCAAAAATCTCGAAGACTGGTTCAACAAAGCCATGGAACGCGTTGGCGGCTGGTACAAGCGCTGGACCCAGCGCGTACTGCTTTGTCTCGCGACTCTGGTCGTGGTTGCTTCCAATGCGGACACGGTGATGCTTATTGAAAGGCTTTCAAAGGACAATGTTTTGCGTGCGTCGATTGTTGCAGCTGCAGAGGATACAGTGAAGACTCAGCCGGGTGCTGTTTCGGCGCAAACGGCTCTCAAGGCAGCAGAGAATCTCAAACTGCCGGTAGGGTGGTCGCTGGACCCGTATGACTCCGGTTATTTTCGACCTCCCGAGTTATCGTGGAAATATACGGGGTGGGCATTTTACAAGATATTCGGCCTACTCATTTCCATACTTGCTGTCACGCTGGGAGCTCCCTTCTGGTTCGATACATTGAGCAAATTCGTTAATCTGCGCAGCGCGGGGACACCGCCCGGCGAAAGCAGTAAAAGCGCGCCCCAGTCTGGGGGATGACATCGGAAGCAAAACCGCTTCCACGAATTCAACGGCAACGAGCCGGCCAAAAAGGCTTTTCTGTGAATATCTTGATTATCGTAGACAAATCCGAAGATTGGCCTCTTCAGATTCCAGGCGTGACCGTGGTTGAGTCTCGAGCCTACCTGACCGGTCCATTTTTTGCCGCTCAGGCGGAAAACAATCGCGGCATATGTGCTACGGGGCAGTCTGTCAAGGTTTTCAACCTTTGCAAATCGTACCGCTATCAGGGATCTGGATATTACGTTTCATTGCTTGCCGAGGCACGAGGACATAAACCGGTACCCAAAGTAGGCACTATCGAGGATTTACATTCCCGGAATCTGATGCGTCACCTCATGGAGGAGCTGGAGGATCTCGTTCAGAGTGTGCTGGCGCCCTTGCCGGGAGATGACTTCCAGCTTGCCTTCTATTTTGGCCGCAATCCGCTTACCGGTTATGACTCCCTGGGTCATCAGTTCTTCAACCTGTTGCAGGTGCCACTCCTGGCCGTCCGCTTCGAACGCCACCGCGACCGGTGGAGCTTGCGCAGCGCGCGTCCCCTCGGCGCTGGCGAGATTCCTGTCGAACACCAGGCCTTCGCGATGCTTGCTGCGACCACTTATTTCAATGGACGCATGCAGCAATCAAGAAAACCTCCTCCCCGCTATGATCTTGCCATTCTCTGCAACCCGGATGAATCTGAGTCGCCCTCCAATGCAAAAGCTCTGCAAAAGTTCAGGAAGGCAGCGGAAAAACTGGACATGCGCGTGGATTTCATAACGCGGACGGATATCGGCCGGTTGTCGCATTTCGATGCCTTGTTCATTCGCGAAACCACCTTCGTCAATCACTACACCTATCGTTTTTCGCGGCTTGCATTCGCGGAAAAATTGGCGCTGATCGACGACCCCAACTCTATCCTCAAATGCAATAACAAGGTTTATCTGGCTGAACTTCTCGCCCTGCATAAAGTGCCGATACCGAAAACGCTGTTGATCCATCATGATAATGTCGACCGGATTATTCCTGAACTGGGTCTTCCGTGCGTGCTGAAGCAACCCGATAGTTCATTTTCACGAGGAGTCGTGAAAGTGGAGACCGAGAGCGAGCTGATCCCCAAGGTAATGGAACTGCTTGCAAAATCCGTGCTCGTTATTGCACAACAATGGCTGCCGACCGAGTTCGACTGGCGGGTAGGCATACTCGACCGGAAGGTGCTGTTCGTGGCTCAATACTTCTTTCCCCCGGGACATTGGCAGATTATCGAGCGAGACGAGCAGCGGCATAAACTGAGAGAGGGGGCTACATCGGCTGTTCCATTGGATGAAGCGCCGCAAGAGGTCATCAGTATCGCACTCGAATCAGCCAACCTCATCGGGGATGGGTTCTACGGAGTGGATATCAAGCAGACGAATGACTGCTGTTATGTAATGGAAGTCAACGATAACCCGAATGTGGATGCCGGCAACGAAGACGCAGTGCTCGGGGATGCACTCTACGAGGAAATCATGCGGGTTTTCCTGAGGCGGATTGAAGCCGCTACGCGCTCATCCCACTGATCTGCAATCAAGCATTTGACAATGCCCTTTCTATCGGACAGCCTGCCTGAATCCGTTAGGATATAACAAGAACTCTGACCAGCACCTGCGGCGCTATGCCAGCTTCGTGCGATCGTGTGGCTCATCGAGATTCAGAATCGGCCCGGCTGGCACAATCCGATTCGGATTAATGGTGGGATGACTGCGGTAGTAGTGCTCCTTGATGTGCTGCATGTTCACTATCTCTGCCACGCCCGGCCATTGATACAACTCCCGGGTGTAGGCCCAGAGGTTGGGATAATCCACGAGACGCCTGAGGTTGCACTTGAAATGGCTGTGATAGACGGGATCAAAGCGGATCAGCGTGGTGAATACCCGCCAGTCGGCTTCAGTGATACAGTTGCCGATGAGATAACGCTGACGTGAAAGCAGTTGTTCCAACTCGTCCATGCATCCGAACAGTGCCATCACCGCCTTCTCGTACACCGATTGCCGGGTGGCAAAACCTGCCTTATAAACGCCATTATTGACGTCAGCGTAAGTGCGGGCGTTGATCTCATCGATCTGCGGAAGCAACACCTCAGGCACATAATTTCCGGGCAAAGCGCCTATTCCATCGAAAGCCGAGTTCATCATGCGGATGATATCGGCCGATTCATTGCTGACAATGGTATTCCGCTGCAAATCCCAGAGCACAGGTACTGTCACGCGTCCACTATAGTCGGGCACCGACCGGAGGTAGACTTCATAAAGATAGGATGCGCCACCCACGGGATCAGGGATTACTCCCGGCGCTTCATCAAAAGTCCAGCCATGCTCGCCCATGTAGGGATGCACCACGGAAATACTGATCATGCTCTCAAGCCCTTTGAGCATCCGAAAAATCAGCGTGCGGGAAGCCCAAGGGCAAGCGAGCGAGACATATAGATGATAACGCCCTGCCTCGGCGGGAAATCCACCTTCCCCGCTGGGCCCCGGACTGCCATCCGCCGTTATCCAGTTGCGGAACTGCGCATTGGTCCGGATGAATCGACCGCCGGTCGATCTGGTATCGTACCACTCATCCACCCACTTGCCTTTGACGAGTAAACCCATTCTGCAGATCCTTCTTGTTTTGCCAAGTCAGGACGATCAAATCGGTCGATTACTGATTTTGATCACACGGCTGCTTCCCGCATATCCGCAGCCAACTTGACGTTTACTGTCCTATTCTATGTTGAGGTCTAGTTGCTTGACGTCCTTGAATTCGTTCAATGCCGCGTAAATATCACCGCGCCTGTAGGTATTCATCTCGGTTGACAAAGATTTTCCATCCAGTCTCGCCACTATGTTTGGCCCCTGTTCAACTCCTCGTCTCTTTAAAAAATGGCCAACCAGACTGGAAAGATTTTCTCTTGAGTTCGGGTATAACGGCATGAGGCTTGAATCCAGACCCTGCTCGGCAATCGCCTGTTTGACAGAAATAAACGCCTTCTGGTCACGCAAAGCAGACACGGCTTCTCTCAATTCTGCAATCACAACATCCTGTTCATGCAATTTCTTATCGTGATCTCCCAACCGCGGCGCAATAACCTGCCTGATAACCTCAAGCAATGTTTCTTGTGTAACAGGTGAACCCGGCATGGTACTGGAGCTTATTCCATGACTTAGCGCCCGCTCCTGAAGATCATATCCCCAATGAACCAGGCGTTCGTAGTTATCATGAAATCTTTCAATATCCCGCTGCTCCTGTTTGGGCCTGCCTTTAAACTGGGTTTGATACCATTGTCTGTCGAAGACACGCAGCTGTTCAGCCACGATATGCCAGCGATAAACCAGCACACCCTTGTAGATCATTTCCAGTTCGCCATCCATCACGTTCTTGTTCAGCAAGGCTGTTCTGATCAGACCTGTTTCAAACCAGACTTTCATGGCGTCCGGCACCTGTAATGCCCTGCCCCATGATTTTGCCGATGCATATACACGTCCGCCGCTGATCAGATAATTCAGTTGTCCACCATTTGGTGATAATTCCTTCATGGTTACAACATTGGTAAGAGTTTTCATTCCTGTACCTGTAGAGCAAACTTCCACAAAACTGGCAAGACCGGAATCCAGCCAAGCCAATAATGGCGCGCTTTGAACGCCCCTGGACCGGCTTCCGCCGGTATGTTTGTACCGGTTGTTCGCCGACCCGATAAATATGCTTTATATCCTCTTTTTATACCCTTTCGAGTGGCAGTCACACCAGGTATTGTACAGTTCCTTCGACTCCCAGGATTGAGTCTGCGTTTGCATCCTGGATTCCGCCAGGGACGGGTGCAGAATCTGTGTATGACAAGAAGGGAAGAGGTGTATTCTTGATGGTTCTTCTGGAATCATCAACCTTTTGCAAGGCGGTAGAAAAATCGTGACTTGGACGGGAATTCTCTGAGCTGACCCGTGGGCAGATTATCGATAATGTATTTTATCAATAATAAAGGATGTGTTAATTTTGGCGTACTTCAATAAATATTGGGTTGAGAACCAATCCGATACGGAAAAAGCCCGCATTGCCAGATCGCTCTGCCACCATAAACCATACATCGTTAAAAGCAGAAATTACAACATGATGGGTATAACAGCTCTTGGTTTGTTTGCATTATCGCTGCCCGTCTTCGCATCAACCGATACGCAGGATGCGTCGTTTCAATCGGGCTAGGTCGGAGTTCTGCTCACGCTGCTCATATGGTACATTTGCGCGAGCCGCAGGAAAAAAGAAATAGGCGGTTGACTGATCTATTACTATATTCGGCTCTATTATCGGGATAATGGCTTTGTTGCAATCGGCCAATCAAATCCAAAGCAAACTCCACAAGCATAGGTGGAACAACTGTGCCAAACGCTGTCAGGGGCTGAGTAATAGCCATTGTCGCAAACTTGCACAACTCCATAGCATGAGACATTTGTCTGCGCAGGGGTACAGGTAGGTTCTAAATTTGCGCATAAGGCTTTACTACCTGTCGAACAGCATCCACCGTCACCGCACTCGCTTCTTTGAACCTCTCGCTCATTTGGCAGGCATTGTCCATCGCAGAAAGGTGCGGTGCCACGCCATGTGTCAGCTTTCGCAAGGGGTGCCGCGAGCCAAACGGCGGCAACAATTAGGATTACCTTCATGGAAGTCATAAGCCTTAGAATTGTTATTTCCATAAAACCTCCTTTTATCTTGAACATTCGCATGAGCTCGAAACCTTTGATGGTGGCGTAGGCTGTTTTCATCGATTTAAAGCCCCGCACCGGGTTTATCACGCGTTTGAGCTTGCCATGATCAGCTTCGACAATATTGTTCAAGTACTTGACTTGTCGGTGCACGGTATCCGGCAGACACTTTCCTTCCGCTTTTAATTCGGCAATGGCGGACCTGTAAGCGGGTGCCTTGTCGGTATTGATAGCACCGGGGTGGGCCCAGGGTTTCATGGATTTCAGGACCTTGCCCAGAAAACGTTTGGCAGCCTGGGTATTGCGAGTAGCGGAGAGATAGAAATCAATCGTACGGCCTTTTTTATCAAGTGCCCGGTAGAGATACGTCCATTCCCCTTTTACTTTCACGTAGGTTTCATCCACTCACCAGCTGTAGCCCATGGAAGATTTCCAATACCACCTCAGGCGCTTTTCCATTTCCGGCGCGTAATGCTGAACCCAACGGTAGAGCGTCGTATGATCCACCTTAAGACCGCGTTCCAGCATCATTTCCACCCAGATCACGATAGCTGATCCCGCATTTTGCAATACCACCTGACATAACCCGGAATCAACTCCCCACGAAAATGACGCCATTTGAAATCGGACATTTGAGGATCTGTCCTGAAAAATACAATAGGGCACCTCCCTTCTTATTTTTTGCAACAGAGCCTTTTTTTGAACCGCTCCTTCCTCTCATCCTTCTACTGCCAACCGCCACCAAGTGATCTATAAAGATCCACCATTGCGTCAAATTGCTTTTGTTGCGTTTCAATTAGATCTTGTTTGGCCTCCAGGCTATCCCTTTGTGTCAATAGCACATCCAGGTAGTCCGTACGAGCAGATTTGAATAGCTGGCTAGCGACATCAATTGATTGGACGAGCGCTTCCACCTGGCTTGTCTTGAACTGATAGTTTTTTTTGAGCTTATCGATGTTTGAAATTTGATTCGCTACTTCCACATAAGCATTGATAATACTTTGCTCATACTCATAAGCTGCCTGAATTTGCCTGGCACTGGCGTTTTTATATTCGGCTCTGATAGCGTACCTATTGATCACTGGAGCTACTAGCTCTCCGGCAACAGCGGCTGCCAATGATTGTGGGGTATTGAACAGGTACTTAACCGCGAAAGCTTCAAATCCTACCCCGGCGTTTATGTTAAAGGTGGGAAAGAAATTTGCCCTGGCCACCTTTATGTTTAATTCCGCTGCCGATAGCTCAAGCTCCGCTTGCCTAATATCAGGCCTGTTTTGTAGCAATTGCGACGGAATACCTGTCATGAGTACTTTGGGGTTTTGCTCCATAAAACTACTGGAAGCACGCTGGATAGGCTGCGGCGTTCTCCCTAACAGGAAGTTGATCCGGTTTTCAACAACCGTAATATCCTGTTTAATTTTGTATATGTTGCTTTTGTTTTTTGCCACTTCTGCTTCATAACGTTTGACCGCAAGTGCAGTTGTTCTTGCATACAGCAGAAGTTGTTTAACCATCTCCAACGCATTTTCCTGAATCCTGATATTTTGCTCTAAATTCTCAAGGTGGTTGTCCAGGGCAAGCAATTCATAGTACGAATGAGCAACGTCAGCGACCAGGTTGGTCACTAAAAAATTTTGACCTTCTTTAGATGCCATGTACTCCAGCACAGCCGCTTCTCTCGCATTCCTCAATCTTTTCCATATATCTACCTCCCAAGTTGAAAATAGCTCAAATCGAAAATCGCCAAGAAACGTAGGAAAGTGTTTGCCGGCTAATGGCAGTTCCTCTTCGATAGCGCCGAAGCGCGTAAACTCGCCGACTTTGTCTCCGCCTGCGCCAGCACGAATACCTACCAATGGCATCAAATATTGGCCTCTACGCGCTTGGATTTCATTTTGTGCAATGGTGATGCGCTGCAGCATAATATTAATTTCTTTATTATTAGCAACAGCTATCTCTAGCAAATCTGATAAGGCAGGGTCATCGAAAAAATCCTTCCGCATGACGGTCGCCGTACTGGTCGTTTCAAAAACGTCCGGTTCAAAAGTAGCAGGAAGAGGCACATCTGCTTTTTTGATTGCTACTTTAGGAATACAACCCTGCAACAGCAGCCCCAGCACGACTAAAGCCATAAGCCGAAATGTTTTATTTTTCATTGTCATCCGGGCCGTAATGATAAGTTTCGGCTAGAGGATCAAGGTCTTCACCTTGAATTAATTTTTTACCCTCTGCCATTTTCGCAAAAATATAATAAAGTCCTGGAATAACGAGGACGCCAAACACGGTACCGGTAAGCATCCCACCCAGTGCTGAGGTACCAATCGTCCTGTTGCCGACCGCTCCAGCTCCCGTAGCCATCGCTAGGGGTATCAACCCGGCTATAAAGGCAAAGGAAGTCATCAAAATCGGCCGAAAACGCTCTTTTGCGCCCGCAATCGCCGCTTCTTTGACCGTCATGCCTCCTTCGACTTGCCTCTGGCTTGCAAACTCGACAATCAGTACCGCGTTTTTGCCGAGCAAGCCAATTAACATCACCATTCCCAGTTGGGAATAGACATCATTGGCAAGCCCTAATCCTTTTAACAATAAAAAGGCACCGAAAATACCAGGGGGTAGCGAACATAACACGACCAAGGGTAAAGCAAAGCTTTCGTATTGTGCGGCCAGCACCAGATAGACAAACAGGATAACGACGGCGAAGATCAGCACTGCTTCATTGCCCCGGAGGGCTTCGTCGAATGTCAAGCCTTCCCAGGCAACTTCAAAACCTCGCGGCAAAGTGGCTTCCGCGACCTCTTCGATTGCCTTGATAGCTGCGCCAGTGGTATAACCGGGTGCGGGCTCAGCCCGGATCGCCGCCGTGTTATAGAGGTTATAACGCGTCAGCTCGTTGGGCCCCTGCTTTTTCTCCATGGTCATGAAGGCAGAGTACGGCACCATCTCGCCTTTATCATTTTTCACAAAATATTTCAACACATCTTCAGGGGCTCGCCTGAATTCCGGCGCGGCCTGGGTGTAGACCTTAAAAAAGTTATTGAAGCGAATAAAGCCCTGTTCATAAGTACTGCCGATCATGATGTCCAGGTGATTCATCGCGTCTTCGATGGTAACCCCTTTTTGCATGGCCAGCCTATTGTCGACGACCAGTTCGTATTGCGGATAATTGGCCGCATAAAAAGTGAACAAGCCGGTCAATTCCTTACGTTCACGCATCGCAGCCATGAACTTTTTATTAAGTTCATCGAATTCGAAGTAATCCGTGTCTAACGTCTTGTCCACCAAGCGAAACGACAGACCCGATGCCGCACCGTATCCCGGCACTGCGGGCGGTTGAAAAAACTCGATGGTCGCACCTAGGTTATGGGCTTTTTCCTCCAACTCGTGGATGACTTGAGTTACCGAATGTTTACGTTGCGACCAATCTTTCAGGTTGACAACAACAGTCCCTGCATTTGATCCACGGCCTTCGGTGAGTACTTCGTAGCCGGCTAAGGAAGAAATTGATTGTACGCCTTCGATTTCTGCGGCCATTATTTCCAGTTCACGTGCCACTTTGTTGGTCACTTCGATGGTTGACCCGGGCGGTGTTTGGATAATCGCATAAATCATGCCTTGATCTTCGCCGGGAATAAAGCCGGAAGGCAAGACTTTATCGACCGCGAAAATGCCGAAGCCAAACCCGACCAATACCAAAAGCGTGACAAGGCGCCGGGTGACCGTGACATTCAGGAATTTGACGTAGCGGCCGGTGACCTTTTCGAAAACAGAGTTAAAGCCATCGATGAAAATGTTTATCGGGTTTCTCCGTTTCGGCTGGCCGTGAGTGTTTTTAAGAATCATGGCACACAGTACCGGGGTGAGCGATAAAGCCACAATTGCTGAAATAGTGATCGACGACGCCATAGTGATAGCGAACTGTCGATAAAACACCCCGACCGGTCCTGGCATAAACGCAAGAGGGACGAACACTGATACCATGACCAGCGTAATCGCTATAATGGCGCCACCGATTTCCTGCAACACTTTTCGGGAGGCCTCATAAGGGGTGCAATGCTCGGCTGCCATTTTTGCATGCACTGCCTCCACTACCACAATGGCATCATCGACCACAATACCAATAGCCAACACTAAGGCAAACAAGGTGATGAGGTTGATGGAAAGCCCGAACGCAGACATGACGGCAAATGCTCCGACCAGCGAAACCGGTACCGCGAGGACGGGAATCAGGGTAGAACGCCAGTCGCCAAGGAAAATGAAAACCACCAAGGAGACCAGAATGAAGGCTTCCACCAATGTGTGCAGCACTTGGTCGATGGACGCCTCAACGAAACGCGACACATCGTAATTGATTTCGTAGTCCATGCCCTCCGGGAAGGATTTTTTCAATTCTTCCAGTTTTTTCTTCACGTTCTCTATGACTACTTGGGCATTACTGCCGTAGTTTTGCTTCAGCACGATGGACGCGGAAGGGAATCCGTCCTTATCGGAGAAAATATTATAAAACTCGCTGTCCAGAGTGACCTTGGCAACGTCTTTAATGCGCAGAATCTCGCCTGTTGGAGCAGCCCGGAGAATAATGTCCCCATATTCTTCCGGCTTGTTAAAGCGTCCTTTATAAACCAGCACGTACTCTTTGGACTGGGCGAGCATGCCTGTGCTTTGGCCCAGCCGACCAGGTCGTCCGATAATGCTTTGAGTCGCCAGTGCCTTCATCACCTCTTCTGACGAGACGGCATAGGCTCTCATCCGTTCCGGATTCATCCAAATCCGCATCGCATATTGGCGGGAACCCAATATCGTTGCTTGGGCAATTCCAGTAATGCGTTGAATCTCCGGAATAACATTGACATAGGCATAATTAAACAAAAGCTTCTGATCGGCGTCTTTGTCTTTGCTGTAGAGGTTGACATACATGAGCATGCTGGGCTGGACGAAGTTTACAATCACGCCTTCCAGCTGCACCAGTACGGGTAGCCTGCTCATCATCTGATCCACGCGCGTCTTCACGTTAACCATCGCGATATTCGGATCGACGCCTAAATTGAAATATACTTGAATGGTCGCTTCTCCGGCGCTGGTTGCATCCGAAGTGATGTATCTCATACCAGGCACGCCATTGATAGCGCGTTCTAAGAGGATCAGGGACGATTCCACCAGTACCTGGGCGCTGGCACCGGGAAACGATACTGAAACCGTGACCCGGGGCGGTGCAATATCCGGAAACTGGGAAACGGGCAATGATTTCATTGCCAACAAGCCCATGAATATGAACAACAGCGATAACACGATCGCCAGCACAGGTCTTTTGAGAAAAATACCAAACATGGCTTAATCCTGACTAAAAGGTTACTCGGTATACAATTTCATCAACTCTGAGCGAACCTCTTGGGGTGGCTTTAAATCGATCATAACCTTGTCTCCAGGACTAACTTTGCGCATACCCTCGATCAAAATCCTCTCGCCGTCATTCACGCCGCTTTTAACAATAAACATGTGGGGCAATTCGGCCTCTATCTGGAGAAGCCTTTGCTCCACTTTTTCTTCTTTGTTGACGACGTAGAGATAGATTTTATCCATGATTTCGAACGTCGCTTTTTGAGGGATGAGCATGGCGTTCGGGTAAGGTACGGTCATTAGGATTGTTCCTGTCTGACCATGCCTGAGAACTCTGTCCGGGTTCTCGAACAAGGCACGAAACTGAATATTGCCGGAGGTATTATAAAAATCACCTACAATTGTCTCGATAACCCCCGTATGATCGTAAATCTCGCCATTTGCCATCCTTAACTGCACTTTTTCATTGGTTTTGCCTTTTTCGCGCCTTATAAAATCCAGATATTTAGCTTCCGGGACGTTGAAATAGACCCACAAGTGGGCGATATCAGACAGCTCCGTCAACAAATCATCTTCATCCAGAAGGCTGCCGATCCTAACAGCCAAATGATCCGTAATCCCATCAAAAGGTGCTCTGATATCGGTGAACCCCAAGTGGGTTTTCGCCAAGTTCACCTGCGCGTTGGCCTTATCTAATTTTGCTTTTGCCAAAGCCAATTCGTTGGGTGATACGATATTCTTATCAGCCAAGGCCTTGGTATTGAGGTATTCGATGTTCATATTTTGCGCTTCGGCTTCCGCGGTTAGAAGTTCTGCCTGATAGACGTTGGGCATGATTTTGAACATGGGCTGTCCCTTTTTTACCCATTGCCCTTCGTCTATAAAAATATGGGTTAAATAGCCCTTTTCCAAAGAGCGGACTTCAATATGTCTGATGGCACGAATCTGACAGACATAGGGTTCCAGGATGGAAGTGTCTTCACGGAATGGTGTGGTTGCCGCATAGTGCGGCATTTCTTCATGTGTCTCGTGTTTTTGGCATCCACTCAATACCAGAGTGGCGATTAAGCCTAGAACGATGGATAATTTAGTGACCATTTTCATGCCGTCTTGATAGTGGGAAAGACGTCCGTCGGCGTATGCCGCATCGCCCTGATTCCAGATAGGACGATCAGAATGGAAAGAACCACGAAGGTGTAAGGTTTCCGCAGCGCCATAATTACGATCTGGTTCATACTATGTTCTCTCTTATGCCTTCGGTAAAAAATTCATCTACCTAGAATATTGCACGTAAGGATGAGGCAATTCTTTTGCAAATCCTTACAAGGTTGGACGTGCAGTCTCCCGCCTTGCGTCTCCAGACAGTCTGAACAGGATTACTGCCCATCCCTTGCCAAACCCAGAAGCTGATCACCCGGCAGAATATTCCGGGAGAATGGGGGGAAGAGAGAGCCGTACCGCTCCCGCTGTTCCTGAAAATCTCGTCCTTCGTTATGTGCTGCCCGAGCGCCGTGCCGGCGTATGTCTCGGCAGATCGCAATGGCCAGATTGGCTGTTCGATGTCGATAAGATGGACGTTGCAGTATCGGCCGCCGGTATCGAGCCGCAGCTGATTGGGAAGTGTTTTGGCAATCAGGAGGAAGATGGCGCCGAAGGCTGCGGCAGCCGGATTGTTTCCCGACGCGATGGCAATCGCCGCAGCGACCGCGGATATTTTTGCAATATTTCTGCGTCTTCCAGTTTTGCCGACTTCAAGAGCGGGAAAGCTCTGAACCTTGTCGGTATGCTCCAGCGCATAGTTAAATCCAAGCTCCGCCGCTTCGTCGTCTGTCTTCCCGGCAGCCCGGGGAAAAACAGCCTGGCACATTGCCAGGATTTGGGTTAGGTTCCGTTCGCAAGCTCCGAGGATCGTTGCCGATGCGGCCACGGCTCCGCAGGCGATTTGCTGGGGGCGAGTGCCTGCTGCAGCCCATTGCGCCGCATTTGCCACCGCGTTCGAAATGGTTTCGCTTACGACGCGCATGTTGTCCGCATTCAGGAGTCCTATGACTTCCGCTGAATGGTCCTTGTCGTAGTGGCTGACAAGAATGTGATCGAGGGAGTAACCGTAACCCCTGAGGATGGGATCGATAAAGTTGTGGACTGTCTCGGCATACCCGAGTAGTCCGCCCTCGATCAATATCGTCCGGTGTCGCCCGGCTGCCACGTCTGCCGCAACCACGAGCGCACTTTCTCCCTGCCCGACGTCAATCGTATGGATGGTGAGTTGCATGGCGATGAGCTTTCAAGTTTTCCCCCTTCCAAGATAAACAGGTAACTCGCACACCGAGAGCGTCAGCTGCGTGCTATCACGCTGCAACGGCTGATAGACGGGCGATTATGAAGTGCGGATGATCGATTCAGCGGTTAAACGCGACACTTTCCACAGTGGTCTTTCTTCGACTGATCGGCATACGTTTAAGGGATGCCAACGGCCAGTGTGGAATCAAAATTACCACACTCGTTGTAAGAGAACTATGATGGATAGGTGGTGAATTTGTGAATACTGCAGACCTGATCACCAAGTCAAAAAATGTGGACAGTTATAGAAGTCCGTATGAGAGGAGGAAGTGCTGGAGGGGAAGTGCTGACCGAAGCGGAGGCGCTCATTGCACGGCGTGGCGCGAGGAGAGTTTATCGATGGCGCAAAATCCGGTGCTGGGCGTCGGCGCCCATACGGGCGAGACTCTCCATTTCATGATTCGAGTCATTCCCGTAAAATGACTATGTCATAATTTGGGCTGCTATGCACTTGGTATTTTTGAGAGACGCGGGCTAACCCTGCAGCATGAATGTTTCATACTCCAGCCGGTTGAACTTGTGCGAGAGGATGAAGAGACCAAGAAATGCGGACAGCGTCACCGATACCGCAAAGCCGTATCCGAAGGATTCGGCTCCCAGTTGCAGCGTGGCAACGGTGAACAGCAGGTTGGTTATAAAAAAACATGCCGTAACGATCAGTACTTCCCGCCGGGCGTCGAGATAAAAAAGTATGTTGAGTATCGCCATCAGCAGCACCTGCACACTGACTGCAACCACATCGATATAAAACAAGTGAATGTAGAGCGGGGATATGCCAATGGTTTGCAGCAGGCCCCTGCCCCACAGAAGGCACAGCACCACCGTCAGACCCTGCACTTTGAAGATTTCGTAGATACCCTGCCGGGCAGCATACACCATCCGGTCACGCCTGTATTCAATATGCATCAGCGTGTCGCCTTCACGCACGGCACGGTAAAAACGTTCGTGCTGTTCGGCAAAATCCGCTTCTATGCTCACCAGAAATACGGCCATCCCCGGCAGAATGAATAGATATGCCAGAAAAATGGGAAGATCGTAGATGATGGACGCGCGCAATGGACCGATGACTGCCTCGGAAGTGTAGGGCACGAACCAGAAGATGAATTTGTCGATCCACACCGCCAGGTAATAGAGCGTGCCGACCGCAAACAGGCTGTAAAAGCTCCGGCTTCGATCGAGAAAGTCAAATTTGAGCAGAGAATTTCCGGGATATTCCCGCACGATATGATGCAGGAATGAAAACAGCAGATAGCCGTGACCGGTCAGCACGCCAAGTAACAGGCCGTTGAGTTCCCATGGAAATGCGAGGAGTCCGACTGCAATTCCCAGGGAGTAACCCTTGGCCAAGGTCCAGATGATGCGCCCATACGCCTTCATCCCCGACAGGAAAATGAGGACAATCCACATCCCGCTCAGCACAATAAAATTGCACAGCAGCAACAGTTGCTGGAAAAATGGTCCCGTGAAAAGCGAGAAGATAAAGGGCGCTGCCCACGTAAAGCCACCCGCCATGGTCAACATCAGGACGCCGAAAAGATTGGGCAGCACCTCTGCCTTGTCATTGGCATAAGTCCGGTCCGCGACGAACCGTGTGAACATGAGCTGCATACCCCCGGTCCAGATCAGCGAACCCGCCATCATGTAAGTAACGCAGATCTGAAAGGCGTTGACCTCGCGCTGTTCCACACCCAGCATGACGGCAAGAACGCCTATCATCATGATGCTCAGAATTGAGAGCACCCAGGGACCACCGCTGACCAGGCCGGCATAACCATAGGCACGCAACACCGACCAGTAATTGTCGCGCTCCAGGATTTTGCGGATTTCGAAACCGATGCCGGCCATATAGTTACATCAGTTCGCTACTCGGATGCCGCGGTACGCCCAGGGCTCCCGAGTAGACTTCCCGATAAGATGAAAACATGAGCTGATCGTCATAGTAGCGTTTCACGCGCGCAAGCCCCGCCTGCTGCGCAGCGCGCCACTTCTCCGGGTTGTTCAGCAGTTCGAGCGCTGCTTTTGCCGTGCCTTCGGGATCGGCAATGTGCACTACACTACCCGCTGCCCCCAGTGCCCGATCCTGCTCGGCCGCTCCTTCGATGAGCTCCCGGCAGGACCCCACATCCGTGGCAAGGCAGGGAACACCGCTGGCGAAAGCCTCGAGGATTACCAGCGGCAGGGCTTCACTGATCGAGGTCAGTACCATCAGGCCAAGCTGGGGCAGAATTTCCAGCATATTTTGAAAGCCCATGAATCTGAGATGATTCCTCAGGCCGAGACTTTCGGCCAGTTCCTTGCATTCATTCACATACGACGGATCCTCGTCTTCCGGACCGACAATCCATCCTTGCGCGTCAGGACGCTCCTTGACCAGCATCCGCAATGTCCGGATGAACGTCTTGATATCCTTGATCGGTACCACGCGCCCGACCAGTCCCAGCACCGGTGGAATCTTTTCCGGTCTTTTTTCGAGTGCGACCCGATAACGTTCCACATTGATTCCGTTGGTAATGACCCGTGTTTTTTCCGGGGCTGCCCCATCGGCAACCTGTCTCGACCGATTCCCCTCATACAGGCTGATAATGGGTGAGGCCTGCGCGTACGCCATACGCCCGAGCTGCTCGTAGAACCTGATCCAGAGACCGCGGATATACCCCATTTCATCGTGCAGCGTATTGCATACATCGTCATTGTGATCATGGATCCAGGTAGCCTGGGCCAGATCGATTTTCCGCTCCTTGGTATAAATACCATGCTCGGTGAGCACAAAAGGAATATTTCGCCGCAGCCGTATCATCGCGCCCAGCAATCCTGCATAACCGGTCGAAATGGCGTGCACTGCCCGAACCGACGGAAGCCCAGCCGCGATATCGGCCAGCACGAACAGGGGCGCATGCATTGCTCGTATCGCCCAGAAATAACCCACAAACGAGGGCTCGGTACAGCGCTCTTTATACTGTCGGGTAATATAATCCCAGGAAGCTTCGCTATACAGAAAATCCTCTTGGCTGATGCCGCCTTTGGCGCCCAGGCGCGCAAATGCATCAATCATTTTCCCTTCAGCCAATTTCCCAGGCTGCCGCATGATGGCATGCAGATCTTCCATTTCCTGAAAAGCCTGGCGATTGCCCTTGCGGGCATGCGGCTTCCCAAGGCTGCGGTGCAGCAGATAGTGCGTTTCGACATGGGTCACATTCGGCGGGAACTGATATTGCGCCGGTCCATACATTTCCTTCTGACCCCCTATGAAGATCACGGCGAAGGTAAATTCCGGCAAACCGTTTATGATCTGGTGGACCCATGAAGATACCCCGCCACGGACATAAGGATAGGTGCCTTCCAGCAGCAGGGCTATATCCGCCACCCGTTCCACAACCGATCCTGCTGCCCGTACCATCGCAGGCTTCTCCGCTCCTGCCTGGATCATGCTCATTTATTCCACCACGCTCTTACCAGGGCCAGTTCCCGCCCCTTCTCCCCAACACGTGCAAGCGCCGATAAACAGCGCTTTGCCTCGGTAAACTTCCGCTCCCGGAAAGCGATTTCGGCAAACCATGGCAACAGTTGTTGCTGATCCGCGCCATGGATTTGTGCGTTGACAAAAGCCTTTCTCGCCAGGACGTCTTCACCTGATTCCAATAAAATCCGACCATACAACAACCAACTGTCGGCGTTCCCGCCCCCGGATAGAGAGGACGCTTCACTCCTCTCATGTTTGGACGATGCCAGAGATGCTTCGGATGCAGTCCCCACGGGAGCCGATACAGATGCAGAGGGAACGTCGCGCCGCGGAATGGATGGCAAGGTCAATACAGCCTCCATTTGTGCGCGGGCGTTTTTCAGCCAATGCTGTCTGACAGCACCCTGTACCAGCTTGTGATATACCAGCTCCCAGCACAGCGCGGCGATCGTTTTGCGGCAGGCATTTTGTGCTCGTGGAGGAAGGTGTGGCAGTGCTTCGGTTAAAGCCAGGACACGGTCGGTGAGCCTCTTTTCATGGGCATCCTTCATTGCATAGGCAAGCAGCCTTACGTCATCGATCGGATCGCGAGTAGCCTTCGACCAGACCTCCATGGCTTCTCTCGGCGCCATGTGCCGTGTTGCCATCACCGCTTTCAACCGCTTGAGTGAGCGCTCGGCAAAATGGACGATCTGGCGCAGAGCCCCCTGGCTGTAAGGGGGAACAGGGAAAATGACAGGGGGTGAAAAAGGCAGCTCAGGCAGGACTATAATCTTTACATTCTTCGCGGAACGGGTCCGGGGCCGTTTCAATGCACGTGTTATGCTCCACAGCACGCCCAGCGCCCCGAAAACCGGCAGAATCCATAGAAAGGTAAACAGCAACCCCAGACTCCTGCGAGGAGGAAGTTTGTAGCGACGCGGCAACGACTGCCAGAACATGCGCGCAAGGTAATAGGATGAAGCAGAGTGAAATACAGCCGCCGTGAACAGCAGCGCGCCTTCCTGCCAATCCGCAAGCGCCTCATCCGCGCTCAACCACACCAGGAGAACAGCCACTACTTCAGCAGTCACTCCCGAGAATGCACGCAGGCGATACATGCGACGCATCACACCTGCTCCAGGGAACGGATCCTTTGCGGATCAATTTCGTTGATAGACATCCATTCCTGCGCGATTGTTGCGGGAATATCTGTTACTCGCTGCGCCCATGCCTGTGTGCCAGTAATATTCGTCAGGGGCAACATTACCCAGACGACATGCTGCTCCTTTTCACGCGCAAGGCAGATAAAGTCGATAGCACGAATCGAAAACCGCAGCTTTTCGTGAATGCTCCGCATCTCCTCCGGATTTCCGGATAATCTCAGGAGTGCCGTATCGAGCCTGAAGCGCGAAAAATCCTGATATGCCCGTTCAAATGAGGCAATAAACCGAAGAACCGATGGCCTCGCTGTTCCGAAACGGAGATGGTCCACGCCATGCGCCACCAGCACGGCGATAAGCTTGAGATTGCTTTCATGAAACGAAAAAAAAGGCATGGAACGCACTGCCAGCACGGCATTTATTTCCCCGATGGAGTCGGCTAAAGGTACCGCAGCCAGAAGCTGGGCCTGATCCATCCCTGAATCCTGCAGAAGATTCACCGTGGCCAGTTCGCCGCTGTCGAGCGCCATTCTCAGCACTGGATCAGTCACATCGATGGGAAATCGCTCTCCCACGCAGGCCAGAACGTGGGAAGTATCAATGCGGTCGGCAGTAATCCCGATGATGCAGGCCTGAGTCAATGCACCATATTCCGCCACAAATTCAATAAGCTTTTGCAGCGAGCTTTCCGTCAATCCATCGATGGCATCCAGGGTGGATTGAAGGTGCATGATGCCTTCACGCAGGGAAAAGCCGCTGTTGGCAACGGTCTGTTCGAGACGGTCATGCGACAGACGCAATAACTGGTAACTGCGCGTGAATTCTTCAAGACGCTCGGCACGGTATTGATACGCGCCCTCCAGCCGGTGCAGGCGACGCCCCCACATGTCACGAAACTCCCCAGCCACCATCGCTACCACCACAACGCCTATCGCCCAAGGCAGCGGAAAACTCTTCGCTGCCTGCCATTGCTGATCAATGGCAACGCCAAGCACTGCGAGTGTCAGCAGGGCGCTGACAAAACCAAAGACAAACCCGTACCGTAACCCCACGAACAGGGGCGCCAGCACTGCCCACGGGAATCCGCCACTCAACCGGAAAGGGTCAGCCTGCTGGGTAATGAATGATGCCGCAATTACAACAACAGTTATAACGAATGTTTCAAACCAGCCGCCCCACGCAGATACGGGGGTGTTTACATCGATAACCTCTATACCTTCCAGCCAGGGTTTCTTCATCGCTTTACAGGCTCACTGTTTGCAGGAAATTCCCGAATCTTGGTCAGCGTCTCGCGGCAGATATCCAGCTCCGTCGCCAAATCGCTCGGGTTGGGCTCCGGTTCGCCCGCCAACCAGCGATTCGCGCGATCCACATCGTCTATAGATAAGGGGAGCATGTCCGGATGTGAGGCGGCCGCAGGTTGACGCTTCAGGTGTTCCGAAACGAGCGCCAACTGCCGCGCCACTTCACGCTCATTCCTGTTCCTGACTGCCTTTGCAAAGTTTTTCCATTGTGACAGCTCAAGTCGTTCCACCTCTCTACGCAATGCGAAATAGTCGGCATTATCCAGTTTTCCTCCAAAGCCCCATTGGTTCCGAATCGACTGTAATTCCTCCTGTTTCTTTGCATCCTCGGTATCATCCCTTTTGGCTGGGAGATACTTTGATCCGAAGAAGTATTCGGCGAGGCGTGGCGGATATTTCACTTCAATTTGGGAATTCTGCTTTGAAGCGAATATTTCGAGCGCCCGCAAACGGGCATAATTGGCGTGAGCCGGACAACCCGCCCATTCCATATTATCCGCCAGCGTCAATATCCAGAGAAAATCCCCGGGCCGGGTCGAAAGCGATCGCAAAAACCAGGCGGCTGCCTGAACCGACCTGCCCAAACCTTGCTCCGCTGCCGCGAGGGCTTCGGCTAAGGCCGGATTGACCGTGGACTGATTGGCTGACTGGGCACGATAGGGGGCAACGACGGAATCAAGCAGTACACGATCAATTTTCTCGTATGACAGCAATAGCCAGATCATAGCTTCGGTAACTTCCGGATCTGCAGCCTGCAATCTCAGGATCTCCTGCAGCGCATCACGTGCAGCGCTTTGCTCCCCATGCGCCATTCGGCGCATCGCCTGGAAATACCAGTAATCCGGCGCCTGCCCTGCGGAAGGAAGTTTTTCCGCAACCTTGAGCCAGTGATCCAGTTCCTCCCAATTCCGCCGCTTCCAGGAAAAACGCATCAGGCGCTGCAAGTCCTCGATGCGCTTCAATCTTTCCCATCCATAATGCGCAAGCCGCTCGCTTTTTTTATCATCATGATGACGTAGAGCCAGACGTTGCAGGTTTTCCAGAATTTCCACGTCGTCCGGGCGAAGGATCAACGCCTTTTCGTAGGCTTTGCTGGCGTATGCATCCTGCCCCAGTTGCGTGGAAACTTTCGCCAGCAGCAGCCAGTATTCTTCTGCAGAAGCGGGATCCGGCGAGTCGATATCCCGAAGCAGCAACTGAAAGCTCTTTTGCGTATTGCCGGCTTCCTCATATAGCTTCGCCAATGCAAGTCTCTGCCGCCCATCCTGTATTTCCGGCATATCTTCATACAACGTGAGCGCTGCATCCGGTTTGCCCTGAAGAACAAGAACCTCCACCAGTGCGTTAAGTATGGGCGGAGGATTGTCGAATCGCTCCGCGTGACGTCGCAACTGCTTTTCCACACGAGACGGCTGTGCAACAGCGAGACCTGCTTTGACATAAGCTCCCGCTTCGGTAGCCGTCAGCTTGCGGCGGGACATGATTGCCTCAAGAAGCTGCACAATCGCCTCATTATCCGGCTTTGCCTGAGCCAGTGCAAAGGCCCGGGTTTCAGCCTCCTCATCAGCCTTATGGCGCGCAAAAGACAACCACAAGGCGAGCGCTTCATCGGCCTGACCGTTCCAGTCATACAAATGGGCAAGCAGTCGCTGACGTTCACTTCCAGGAATCAGAGAAGCGCGCAGCACGTCCGCTCGGGCAAGACCTTCGCTGAGGAGACCCATCGAAACCTGTAACCGGACAATACGTTCCGCAAGCTTCTGATCCGCAGGTAGATGTGCACTTGCCTGCTCCAGCCAAACTAATGCATGATCACGATCACCCATCGGCTGGGCAACGTCGGCCGCTAGCAGCAGCAGCTGCGCGTCCGCGCTGGAGGGGGCAACCGCGCCGGAATTACCGGAACCTGCGACATCAGCTGGTCCGCTATAAGCGGAAAGGATCTGTATCGCGGCTTTCAAGGCCTCCCGGTCGACACCCGCCTGAAGATAGGCGCCTAAACAGGCTTTCGCCAATTCTGTTTTCTTCCTGGCTATTCGTTCGAAAGTGAGAGCCTGGCAGAAATTTCGTGCTGCAACTCTGGGTTGTGCGGCTGCAAGCCGTTGTTTGGCAGCAAAAGCCAGCCAGCGGGATTTTGTCTGCCGGGTTTCATTCTGCATGCCAGCCAATTGCTCGAAGGTTTCCGCTACGACCGAGGGTTCGCCAAACTGCTCTGCCAGCAACACCACCTGATTCGACTCTTTGTCATTGTCAGCCAAGCGCAACAATGCAGGGACCAGCTCCCCGATACGCCTTCGCAGTGATGTCTCGACATCCCGGGGGGGATGTCGGTAAAGCTGCTGCAGCGCCAGCTTCAACTCTGCCAGGCGAATCTCGTAAGTCAACCCTGACTCGGGAGCATTCTGCAGGGGTTCCATGGCAAGAATGGCTTCATCGGTCATGCCCGCTTCCGTCAGTACCTGTACGAACGACAGGCGCAGGGGGGCGTTACGCGGATCGGACTGCACGAGAACGCGAAGATAAGCTACTGACAAAGCATCTTTTGCTGACAGGTTGACTGGATCTCTGAATGCGGGCTGACGCGGAAACAATACCCAGAAGGCAATGAGAACTACCGCGCTCATGAACAGCAACGCGGGTGCGTTTAGCAGAGATTCGCGTTGCGTTTCAACACTCAAGCCGGAATTTTCCCGCTGTCAGGTTTCCTGGAACTGTATAAACGGAATGTGTACCCTTCGCCTGCGGCGTCAATTTTGTGTCATTTATGCTCAAGGCGCAGGAAGCGGGAGCCGTGACAGTCAAGGGAGCCAGACGCCCCCCCGATTCAAATAAAAGCGTGGCGGAACCATCATTGTTGATATGCCAGGATTTAAGGGGCGCACTGGCCTCGATCAATCTCAGTCCCGGATTTCCGTTCCGTTTACCTTGGGCGGCTTTCAGGATTGCGTGATTCCGGGCAAGGTAGATGTAGCGGTTGTCATTGCGGTCATTATATCCGACTACATCGCTGGAGATTTCCGGCGTCATTTCGGTCGGGGGCAATCGCACTGTTCTGAGCGTATCCCCGAAAAGAGACCAATTGCCATCGAGATCGCGTGCGATGCTCGCGGTCTGGAACGCGCGCACGCGGGTAACGTATTCATCGACCCAGATGCCGAGCACATTTTCCTTCCGCTGCGCCTCCGCCATCTGCTCCAGAAGCTCCCTCCCCCTTTCGTTCAGGAATGCATCGGCATGAATTGATATGGACGAAACACGCAACCGGCGCGCAAGGTCGAGTTCGCGGTTCCACTCGCCAACCTTGCCAAAATTCAGAGCTTCGCCGTACCAGAGTTGCGCGAACAGAGGTTCGGCAATCAGTGGCGTCATCACCTGAATACCCCATTCAGTCGGACGAAGTGCGGGATCAAGGTCTGCAAGCGATATCTGTCCGCTCTGCCAATGCAGCCCCCCTCCGCCATAATGCGGCAGCCCGCCTTTCTGCGCAGCTGCTAGCACAGCGGGTCCTGGCTTGCCATCCCCGGACCAGATCAATAACGGAGGAGAATCCGGTGCCATCGTATGCAGGAATGGAAGAGTGCCGCCCGTTTCGCGCGTCATTTCCGCCGCGTAATCCTTCATGAATACACTGTAACGGTAGGGTTGCTGATCCGCATCTGTCTTACCTTCGAATACCCCCCAATAAAAGGGATGGCTGTAAGTATGGCTCGCCAGACGAACCTGAGGCAAACTGGCTACCTGGCGCAGCTTGCTCCGCTGTTCTTCGGTGGCCACTTCCGCTTCGATGACACCCAATGTTATCGGCAGTGGATTTTTTTCCATCCAGGCCCTAAGCCGATCGATCGCCTCCACACCCTGCTCATCCTTTGCAAACAGGCGGTCTCCCCTCACCTCGATAATCCCCAGGCGTCGCCCGTTTTCCGTTGTCATGTCAAAAACCGGCTGCACCGGCAGACGCAACGCCGCCTGGAAAAAAACGAAAGGATCGAGCAGCCATTCGTGGCGCCCGGAGACGCTTTCACTCAGGATATGGGGATGTAACGCATAACCGCCCCAGCTCGTCACCGCAATCGGATGAAATATTTTGTCAGCACTGCTCAAAGTGAGCCATGCGTTATTGCGATCTCGAACCCGCACATCGGGCGTGCCGCTGCCGATAACCGGAGCGGACTCAGGGCGTCCCAGGCGCTCGTTAATGCCATCGAGTTTCAGTATGCCGGTCGTCGGCTGTAATTCACCCTGATAATCCAGCAGATTCCGGCACGCAACACCCGCAGGCAGATAACCCATGAACACTATCGGCAGCCCCGCATTCGCTTCTGATTGCAGCCGTGCGCAGACACTCTCATACCGTTCGGTGCCATTTGCGCTGTCGTTCCCCAGCCACGCGATAATCCCGGCATACCGCCCGACGAGCGGTTCAATCGGCAAGGGAAGCTGATCGACGTACCAATAGTCGAGCGCCATGCCAAGATATTCGAGTGGCATGGCAGCGCGCCGAAACAGATCGTGCTCCATCTGCTGCGCAGGTGTTCCGTTTACGATAGCCAGCAGCTTGCGGGGAGCCAGGCGCATTCGCCCGTGCCCCAGCCACGTCAAGTCTCCATTGGCAACCCAGGGCATGAATCCCAGTTTGAGGATATTGCGTGCCGTTTTTTCCGCCTCTACCCAGTTTCCCGGATCGACATAGTCGAGCACCGTAATGGGTACCTTGAATTCGTTTTGTGCCCGCACCAGCTGGTCGAGCAGCCACTTTCTGTTTTCTTCCTTGGTTGGGGCGTGTTTACCGCTAACCGGGTCAAAACCCTGAAAAAGTGATTCCGCCACCATACCATCAGCATACTGACTGGCCCGGTCCAACACTTCGAAGCCACGGTTGAGAATGAGCTTGCATCCTGGAAAACGCTGTTTGACTTCCGCGAGCAATGAAACCAGTCCTTTTTCCTGCTCTTCGCGTTGTTTGCCTTCCGGGGTCACGATCAGGTAACTGTCGACCGTATCGAGAAAAAAGGCGCGATAGCCGTCACGCCATAAGCGTTCGAAGTGCTGCTTCAGCAGATATTCGCGCCAGGCTGGATCGGTCATGTCCATTACCAGGCTGTTCCAGGCAGGATTGACGCCTATCGACCAATCCGTATCGATACGCGCCATATCTTCGCTGTTGCGGGCGATTTCACCAAACGAGACATAGGCGAAGACGAGTGAAGAATCCAGATTCAACAGTGCTGTTTTCTCATGCGGCAGAATCTGGCTTGGCTGAATGACGATCTGGTCGAAATGGCGCAGGTCTTCGACAGGCGGCCTGCTGCCATAGTAAAAAACAATATCGCGTTTCTCCAGCTCCAGCCCGTCTGCGTGGGCCGTGGATGCCATCAGCATCAGCAACAGAAGCAGTTGCCAGATACCTGAACAGAGCGACGATACTTTGCTCCAAATCGAACCGGAAAAATGGAACAGGAGGCGGAATCCTGATAGTTGAAGCAGGTTGCCATGGAGGCCGCCACGGTCTTTGCGGCCTTTACAGATACGCAGGGCACCCCCGTCTCCGATGTCAATGCCGGGAATAATGGGATTGGGTGTAGCAGTTTGCAAAACTTGTCGAGATATCCTTTCTGCTCCGGAAGCCAGTGGGGCGTACCGGAATGCATTTTGTACTAAGGTGCTTCGCAAGGTAACAGGAAATGTTCTTTCTGCCTGGTTTTTTGATGGGGAGTTTGACCGTCAAGGCGGGCTTCATCAAGAGAAAGGCTGCTATTTGATAATGACAAAATCGAGCACATACCTTTTTTACTCTTTACTGATTCGCGGAATAAGGTAGCGGCATAATTCCCAGTGCGGGACCCTCCAGCGATTTCCAGTGAATTTCACCTGCCTCGACACTGCTAGTTTGAATGACAGCCAGTAGATCAGTTCCTCCGTCGGAGGACGATGCTGGGTTGACTACCATACCCGCAGATTGTTCCCCCAAGTCGGCGCTGAATAACTCATCCCCCGCTTCGATTGGCAGATCACCCGTTGCCGGACGAACATTTGCAAGATACATGCGCCGCTTTATTTTGCCGAGATACTGCGTGCGGGCAACGATTTCCTGGCCGGGATAACAGCCTTTCTGAAAGCTTATCCCCCCGAGAGCATCCAGGTTCACCATCTGTGGCACGAATTGTTCCTGAGTTGCCGGCAGGATGTGGGGAATACCTGCCCGGATTTCCAGCCAGTCCCAACAGGGCTTCCCTACCTGGGTCGCATTCCTGCTCAAATCTTCCCATATGGTGGGCGCCTGCTCCGGAAGAATGAGGAGTTGAAAGCGATCCTCTGCAAGACGAATGATGCTTCCTCTTTCGCCATGCCTCACTCCCAGAGGCACGACAGGAATTTCCCCCAGGATTTTCCTTAACAGGGCAGCAGCATGACAGCCCGCAACACCTATGCGGACCCACGCTCCACTGCTGTCCGCCAATTTGACCTTGGCCCGCAGCACATACATGGCAAGGCGCTTCTGGATCCCCGCGAGCAAGATTGCAGGCAACTGCATGAGATAACTGTCATCGGTCGCGCGCCAAATCAGAAAAGTCGCGAGGATTCTGCCTTTGGGATTGCAATAACTTCCATAGGAAGCTGCCGAAGCAGTGGCATGCCTTATGTCGCAACTCAATTGTCCTTGCAGAAAAGTTTCCGCATCCTCTCCCCAAAAGTGAATCAGGCCAAAATGAGAAAGATCACTCAGCACGTTGGCAGATCGGGTACTCTCAAGTTCGGCAGCAGCATTGCCGTAGCTGACAATGCAGTCTTCCCGAAAAATCGCACCACGGCGTTGCAGGTAGGAGTGCCAGACAGGATTCATGTAAAGGCAGATATTGCTCGAAGAATGCGCGAAAAAAGTTAATTATAAAGCATACACTCCAACTGGGCGGCAAATTGCCCGCATTGAGATAACAAACTCATCAATATTTTAGAACATGCAACCCGTTGTGCAACGCCCCGCGCCTTCCCTCGTCGTCCACCTGAAACCCTCCCGTAGATTAGGAATAGTCCTCAGCTTCGCGCACTTTGTGGCTATTGTATTGTTGTGGCCCCTGATGTTGCCCCTTTCAGCCAAATTGACGGGCTCCGCTTTGCTCATCATCAGCCTTGTTTTCTACCTGAAGCGCTACGCCTTGTTGCGCTCGCCGGATTCCGTTTCCGGCCTCGAAGTAACCGATGAAATGGTGTTCACCCTGAATACCCAGGATGGAAGGCAGATCGCCTGTGCCTTGCTTGGCAGCAGTTTCGTCGCCCCCTATCTGACGGTGCTCGACTTGAGACCCCTGAAAATCGATAAAACAGACGCCTCTCCACGACAGTGGAGCCGGTACTTTTCGCGCAGTATTGTAATCCTTCCAGATGGAATAAACCCGGAAGAATTCAGGCAGTTACGGGTGCTGTTGCGATGGAGATGGAGAAGCGGAGGTGAATTGAGCGGCTTGAATAGCCGCTGTTCAGTGTCGCGCAGGCGCCCTCGAGACTGATCAGTGAGATGAACAGACTGACAGCAAGGCGGGGAGAGTTATGGAAAGACATTTTTTATTTCTCCATCCAATATAAAGGATCAAGGGAATTTAGCATCGGCGCCATCCTGCTCGTTTACGTCTCCTGTCCTTCCTGCCCGTGAGCGTCGGGCGCTCTTTCCCGCGGGTTATGCATAAAAACGTATAAACAAATGAATTAATATTGGTTCACTGGGGAAAACAGAACTGATAACTTTCGGATGTGGTTATTCTCCGTTGTTGTTGTTATTTTCAAGGCGCTGGCCATCGGCTCGCGCCTTTTCTTTATCACACCCCTGGGAAGCCATAATGATTTTTGAATGAGCATTCCACCTCCATCATTACTCGAAACCGATCACGACAATAACAGGCTACGGCTTATAAATATGAACTTTCAACAATTGCGCATCATCCATGAGACAGTCCGCCAGAACTATAACCTGACCGAAGCGGCCAATGCCCTGTTCACCTCCCAGTCCGGTGTCAGCAAACACATCAAGGATCTTGAAGATGAATTGGGCGTCGAATTATTCGTGCGCAAAGGCAAACGACTGCTCGGCCTGACCAATCCGGGCAAGGAATTGATAGAGATTGTCGAGCGCATCCTTCTGGATGCAAAGAATGTCAAGCGCCTGGCTGAACAGTTCAGCAAGCGGGATAAGGGACGCCTGACCATCGCCACTACGCACACGCAGGCGCAGTACGCACTCCCTACGGTGGTCACGCAATTCAAGAAAACCTTTCCCCAGGTGCATCTCGTCCTGCACCAGGCCAGCCCTGGCGAAATCGTATCGATGCTGCTGGACGGGGTGGCCGATCTCGGCATTGCCACCGAAGCATTGGAGAGCGTTGCAGAACTGGTCTCTTTTCCTTATTACTCGTGGCATCACGCTGTCATTGTGCCGCACGGACACCCACTGGAAGCAATACAGCCGCTCACGCTTGAAGGCATTGCAGAGTTCCCGATCATCACTTATCACGAAGGCTTTACCGGCCGGACAGGAATTGATCAGACGTTTGCCAGGGCAGGATTAGTGCTGGACATCGCCATGTCCGCACTCGATGCAGATGTCATTAAAACGTACGTGGAACTGGAGCTGGGGGTGGGTCTTGTTGCGTCAATGGCCTTCAATCCCGTGCGGGACACCCGGCTGACTCTGCTGGACAGTTCACATCTGTTCGGGCAAAACACCACCAACATCTCGATCCGCCGTGGTCATTACCTGCGGGGATACGCCTACCGATTCATCGAGCTTTGCCTTCCTTCCCTGACGGAAGCCGCTATCCGGGCGGGTGTGAGGCCGCGAGCAGGAGTGGAACTCGGCGACTGACTGCAGAAACGATCGAAAACCGTTTGAACCGCAGGAGATATCGCTTTCTCAAGCAGTATTTCTATACGTCTTCCCCCAGAAACCCGCCACTCTGATGCTCCCAGAGCCGGGCATAGAGGCTGTTCATTGCGATCAAGCTTTGATGTGTTCCTTCCTCTACGATCCGCCCCTTGTCGATCACGATCAATCGATCCATGGCAGCAATGGTCGATAGGCGATGCGCTATGGCGATCACCGTCTTGCCCTCCATCAGGCGGTAGAGACTGGACTGGATGACTGACTCCACTTCAGAGTCCAGCGCGCTGGTCGCTTCATCAAGCAGAAGAATCGGTGCGTTTTTCAGCATTACTCTCGCTATGGCGATCCGCTGGCGCTGGCCGCCCGAAAGCTTTATCCCTCGCTCCCCCACATGCGCATCGTAGCCATAGCGTCCCCCCGGGTCTGTCAGGCCCATAATGAAATCGTGCGCCTCCGCCTTCTTTGCAGCGGCGGTCGTTTCCGCATCGGTTGCGTCAGGTCGGCCATAAGCGATGTTGTCCCTTACCGAACGATGCATGAGGGAGGTATCCTGCGTAACCATGCCGATATTGGCACGCAAACTGTCCTGAGTAACATACCGGATATCCTGCCCGTCGATCAGTATGCGCCCCTCCTCCACATCATAAAAACGAAGCAGCAAGTTGACGAGAGTGGATTTACCCGCGCCCGAGCGTCCGACCAGGCCGATTTTTTCGCCCGGCCTGATATGCAACGAAAGATGATCTATTACGGGAACGTCACTTCCGTAACAGAAAACCACATTCTCAAATCGTATCTCGGCGGTTTTAATCTGAAGACGTTTTGCATCGGGATGATCGGTCACCAGGTGGGGACGTGACAAGGTGGTGATTCCATCGCGTACGGTACCGACCTGTTCGAACAATGAAGTCATTTCCCACATGACCCAATGCGACATCCCGTTAAGCCGCAACGACATGGCGCCGACGGCTGCCACCGCGCCCACGCCGATCTGCCCATCCATCCACAACAGCAAGGCAACCGCAATTGCGCTGATGATGAGACTTGCCCCCATCACCTGGTTCACGGTTTCAAACCAGGTGATCAACCTCATCTGACTATGTACTGTCCCGAGAAACTCCTGCATCGCCAGTTTGGCATAACCGGCCTCCCTGCCAGCGTGAGAGAAGAGTTTTACGGTGGCGATATTGGTATAAGCATCACTGATGCGTCCTGTCATCAAGGCGCGCGCATCCGCCTGAGATTGGGATACCCTGCTGAGTCTGGGCACGAAATAGCGCAGTGCGCAAAGGTAGAGAGCAAACCAGCCTGCGAAAGGCACCAATATCCAGGGATTGAATGTCCCCACCACGGCAACCAGGGTAAAAAAGTAAATCGTTACATAGACGAGTATATCGCCGAGAATAAAGCAGACATCGCGCAGCGCGAGAGCGGTTTGCATCACCTTGGCCGCCACCCGCCCTGCAAACTCATCCTGATAGAAGTGCATACTCTGGTTCAGCATCAGGCGATGGAAATTCCAGCGCAGGCGCATCGGAAAATTCCCGCCCAACACCTGATGCTTGACGAGGTTTTGTATACCGACCAACAGGGGGCTTGCAACCAGCAGTCCAGCAAACAGAAGAAGCGTGTTCCGCTCCTGTTCCCATAGAAGAGAGGGCGGGATCTGGTTGAGCCAGTCGACGACTTTTCCCAGCATCGCGAACAACAAAGCTTCAAACGCACCTATTGATGCGGTAAGCAGCGTCATCGCCACCAAGTATCGTCTTACACCCTCGGTTGCTTCCCAGATAAAGGTAAAAAAACCTTTTGGGGGAATCCTGTCGATGGGATCGGGATAGGGGTAAATCAGTTTCTCGAAATAGCTGAGCATTTAAACCATTGTAGGAATCTATAGCGAATCATGCCAAATCTGGTGTGATCAGATTCGATCTTTGGTGGGCCGTATGACCACCGTGGGAAGGAGATATTCCGCCTGCTGTCTGAATACTTCCCGAAAACGAGGCAAGATATACAATAACATTGTTCTCCATTGCATTCTCGATCAATCACTCTTTGCGACTATCCATGCCTGGCGCTTATGCACACCTCACCATGGTGAACCTGGTCAAGGAACCGGACCGGCTTGAAAAGCAGGGGTTTCCTCCGGAAGCAATTGTCTCGGTATTGGATTACTTCCGTTTCTGTGAGCTTGGCGCCGTGAGCCCTGATTATCCCTATCTGGACATTGCTCACTCCAGTGCTGGCCAGTGGGCGGATCGAATGCACTATCAGAGAACCGGGGACATGATCAAAGCGGGGGTCGAATGGATCAGAAGACTCAATGAAGCATCCCGGCAAAAAGCATTTTCATGGCTGCTGGGATACACCAGCCATGTCGTTACTGATACGACCATTCATCCCGTCATCGAACTCAAGGTGGGTGAATACCAGAAGAACAAGGATAAGCACCGGATATGCGAGATGCATCAGGATGCCTATATTTTCCAGCGATTGAATCTCGGTGAGATAGGCCTGGCGGAACATCTGGATTCCGGAATATGGGGCTGCTGCGATAAGCCTGGCAGCGGAAAACTCGATTCCGTCATCACACGTACGTGGCAGAGTATGCTTGAAACCTGCTATGCCGGCGCTTACCAAACCGACCCTCCCCTCATCGACAACTGGCACGGCGCATTCAAGTTCGTTGTCGACAAAGCGGAAGAAGGCCATGTGCTTCCTCCTTTTGCGCGACATGTCGCCGCCAACCTCGGTTTGACCTACCCCGCGGTTGCCGATCTCGACCCCCAATATCTGGAAAGCCTTGCGACCCCGCTTGAAGCGATGAGCTATGATGCGATATTTGATCGTGCCCTGGAGAATGTTCTTGCTACCGGGTCGCTCATCGCCAAGGCCGTCTTCGAAAACGATAATAGCTACGCGACGGCCGTGGTGAATTGCAATCTGGATACAGGAAAAGATGAGCAGGGCAACCACATCTATTGGAAAAAGGGTGTCTCGTGAGCATACGTCCTGCCGGTATCCGTCTCAGCATAACTGTCACGCTTGTGCTATCGCTCGTTGCAGGTTGCGCCCCCACCCCAAAACTTCCTTACAGCGAAGAGATGTTTATCAAGGCTTCTGCACTGACCAAGCTCGCCACCGCAGTAGAATCCACGGTCCGCTACAAGAATCCCCCGTCCGGGCTCGATGAAAAGGAGTTGCTCATGCGGGCGACGCAACATGATCCGGCACTGCTGCGAAACTTTAAAGGCTATAAGGTGAGAGTGCTGCGCCAGAACAAGCACTCCGTCGTGCTGGTTTGCGATGCCTCCGGGCAGCGCGCCCTTCTCGAAGACGCAGGATGTTCCGGGCGCATGGATCGTCACCGCTGGATGGGCAAGCCACAGCCATGCGAGTTTTCGATCGATACGAAAGAAGTGTGCACAAGAAATTGATGAACTTCGCTGCCACTCTGTCAGTACAGCAGATCCATCCTTACTGTCCCCGCTTCAACACCGTATCCCTTGCCTCCGGCAGCAAGTCCGGATAATCCTTGCTGTAGTGTAGCCCCCGGCTTTCATGCCGCAGCATGGCGCTTTGCACGATCAGACCCGCGGTATCCACCAGGTTGCGCAATTCCAGCAGATCGTTGGTGACGTGGAAATTCGCGTAGTATTCGTTGATCTCTTCACGCAAAAGATTGATGCGGTGCTGCGCGCGCTGTAAACGTTTAGTGGTGCGAACAATGCCAACGTAGCTCCACATGAAGCGCCGCAATTCATCCCAGTTATGGGAAATGACAATTTCCTCATCGGCATTGGTCACGCGGCTTTCATCCCATTGCGGCAACGCGGTGATGGGCTCAGGTGCCTGCTGCTTGATATCCCGTGCCGCGGCTTGGCCGAATACCAGGCATTCGAGCAGTGAATTACTTGCCAGACGGTTGGCTCCGTGCAGACCCGTGTGCGCGGTTTCGCCAATCGCGTAAAGATTGTCCAGATCAGTCTTTCCGTTCCAATCGGTGACGACACCGCCACATGTATAGTGAGCCGCAGGCACCACAGGTATCGGTTCTTTGGTGATATCGATCCCGAATTCCAGGCAGCGCTGGTAAATGGTCGGAAAATGCTCCTTCAGGAAGTTTCCCGGCTTGTGCGAGATATCCAGGTACACACAGTCGAGCCCGCGCTTCTTCATTTCGAAGTCGATTGCGCGCCCAACGATATCACGCGGCGCAAGTTCCGCACGTTCATCATGCGCGGGCATGAAACGCGTGCCATCGGGCAGTTTCAGCAGCCCGCCCTCGCCTCGCACCGCTTCGCTGATGAGGAACGATTTGGCGTGAGGATGATAAAGGCAGGTTGGATGAAACTGGATAAACTCCATATTCGCTATGCGGCAACCGGCGCGCCAGCCCATGGCGATGCCATCGCCGGTCGCAGTATCCGGGTTGGTAGTGTAAAGATAGACCTTGCCCGCCCCACCTGTCGCCAGCACGGTGTTATTCGCCGCTATGGTGCGTACCCTCCCTTCCCTGCTGTCCAGCACATAAGCGCCCAGGCAGCGATTGCCCTTCTTGTAAGGATGCTCGATACGGCCGGCTAATTTGACGCTTGTTATGAGGTCGATTGCAACGTGATACTCGAGCACGGTGATATTCGGGTGGGCATGCGCTCTTTCGATCAATGTCAATTGCACTGCCTTGCCGGTCGCGTCCGCCGCGTGAATGACGCGGCGAACGCTATGACCTCCCTCACGCGTCAGATGATAGCCGGTTCCGTTACCGCCATCGCGCGTGAAAGGTACGCCCTGGTCGATCAGCCATTGGACAGCTTGAGGACCATTTTCCACTACATATCGCGTCACATCTTCATTGCAGAGACCTGCGCCTGCGACAAGAGTATCGTGGAAGTGAGCTTCGGGCGAATCTTCTTCCGATAATGTTGCGGCGATTCCTCCCTGCGCCCACCCGCTTGCCCCATCAAGCAAGGCACGCTTGGTGATGAGGCCCACTTTCCTGTTTTGGGCCAGATTGAGCGCAAGAGTGAGCCCGGCCAGGCCGCTGCCAATTATCAGAGTATCGAAAGTAAGCTGTGGCACTGGTCGTCGTTATTTTGTTCTTGTGAGCAGGGAATGATAACAGACCTGACGGATGCTTTTACGGCAGCAAAGTCAATAGGGTCAGAGGCGATTGATCTTCCGCCTCACTTCATTCTTTCCGTGGACGCTGGGCGATTTTAACTCCAATCAACGAAGATCAATCGACTCCGATCCCGTCGATACCGGGCAATAATGACTGATGGTTCCCTGTTCGATCTCCAGGGTACTGTGGTGGATTGCGTAGTGCGATTCAAGGTTGTTCCTGATATTGTCCATGAACGCATCGCCGGGGTAACCGTCCGGCATGACGAGGTGGACAGTGAGTGCGCTCTCGGTCGTACTCAAGCCCCATATATGCAGGTCATGTACGTCCGTCACACCCGGCTGGTTGCGCAGAAAAGCTTCGATCGCAACAATGTCAATATGCGGGGGCACGGCGCTCAGCGCAAGCTGAACCGAGTCGCGCAGAAGACCCCATGTATTGAACATAATGACGGTAACGACCATCAGGCTGATCACCGGGTCGAGCCAATACCAGTGCGTAAAAAGGATCGCCACTCCCGACACCAGCACGCCCGCCGAAACCGCGGCATCTGTCGCCATGTGCAGGAAAGCACCGCGAATATTCAGGTCCTCCTTGCTCCCCTTCAAAAACAGCCAGGCAGACAGACCGTTGATCAGAAGACCAGCGGTCGCGACGGAAGCAACGGTGAGGCCCGCTACCAGCGGCGGTTGTGAAAACCGCTGAAAAGCTTCCCAAGCGATTGCCCCGCACGCCACCAGAAGCAGAACAGCATTTGCCAGCGCGGCGAGTATGGAAGTGCTGCGCAAACCATAGGTATAACGTTCGCTCGGAGCCTTGTGGCTCAAAATCGCCGCGCCCCAGGCTAACGCGAGCCCGAGCACATCCGATAAATTATGCCCTGCATCCGCCATGAGTGCCGTTGAGTTGGCGGCAAAGCCGTAACCGAATTCAACTACGACAAAGCCGGCGTTTAAGGCGATAGCAATAACGAAGGCACGTCCATGATCGCGTGCGGGAGAATGGTTGTGGTGTCCAGGGTGGTCGATATGAGATGGCATGTTGGAAAAACCGTGTCCGCGACTGTGATGATTTGCCATTTGCCTCAATCTGAATGGAAGACGCGTAATCCGAACAATGATAGCAACAATCTATCCCTATTCCTGCTCCGCCATCGCCAGTCTCTTTCCCGCCCCTGAATTTATGTCTGCTACCGTACAGAATGTGAGGTGGGGCGGGCGCACATTATGCGCTAGCGGGTTTGAGGAAGCTCCATCGACCCGAAGAATTTCCCAAAACGGAAAAGGAGATGACCATGTTTTTATATACGGAAACCGATCAGGATCTGCAAGCCTGTATCGATGCATGTAACCATTGTTATCGCACCTGCTTGCAAATGGCCATGAACCATTGCCTCGAATCAGGCGGCAAACATGTTGAGGCCGATCACCTCCGATTGATGATGAATTGCGCGGAAATCTGCCACACGTCGCTGAATTTCATGCTCAGCGCCTCCAGATTCAGTCCCAAGGTCTGTGGCGTCTGTGCCGAAATTTGCGACGCTTGTGCTAAAAGTTGCGAACAGCTGGATGGAATGGAAGAGTGTGTGCAAGCTTGCCGCCAGTGCGCGGAGCACTGCCACAAGATGGCAGCATAAAAACATACGAAGTATGTTAGCACTTGTTTCGCGGCGCGCGTTGCTGCACGGAAAAACCTAACCAAGGCGCAAGCGAAGGCGTAATGAACCTGGGTCGAGCTTTGCAACGCAGCATTCACGTTTTTCGGGCGCCCTCCGAAGGGATGGATTTTACCCAGTCCATCGTTATTTGCCGCTTACAGAGCTTTGCCCTGCGGCGAATAAAATCCGTCTTCTTCGGAGCATGAAACAAGTGCTAACAGACCCTGAATCTGACATGTACTCCATCTGTTGGAATAACCACGTTTTCAACTGAACTAATTTATACTACGCGTGTCTGTTCACTCAGACCGCGGATGATAGACCGGTGCGTAATTCCCGATGGGCTCCTGAACGGGTATACTTGGCTGAGCTGCCTTATAACAAAGCAGTTACAAGTAAGAGATTCGTCAATTCAGGAATTAGGTGGCATGGGTGACCGGGAAATCGATCAGCAACTGGTGGAACGTGCGCAACACGGCGACAAGCAGGCCTTCGATCTTCTGGTGATCAAGTACCAGCGCAAGCTTGCACGTCTTCTTTCGCAATTCATCCGCGATCCGTCAGAAGTAGAGGATGTGACCCAGGAGGCCTTCATTAAGGCTTACCGCGCACTACCGTCGTTCCGTGGAGACAGTGCGTTTTATACATGGTTGTACAGGATCGGCATCAATACTGCCAAGAATTTTCTGGTGGCTCAAGGACGACGGGCGCCTACCACCACGACAGGATTCGATAGCGAAGAGGCCGAAGGTTTTGAAGAAGCGAGCCAACTGCGCGAAATGAATACGCCCGAGAGCGAACTGACAAGTAAACAGATCGCTCAAACGGTGAACCAAACGCTGGAAGAATTGCCTGAAGAACTGCGAACGGCAATTACGTTGAGAGAAATTGAGGGACTGAGCTACGAGGAAATCGCAGCGATCATGAATTGTCCTATCGGCACGGTGCGTTCGCGAATATTTCGTGCACGGGAAGCAATAGCGGAAAAATTGCGCCCCTTGCTGGGGACTGGTAAAGATAAGAGGTGGTAATATGCAAGAAAAAATATCGGCATTGATGGATGGTGAACTGGACGCGGACGATGCGTCGGTACTGATCGAGCAATTCAAGAACGGGGAGGAATTACGGGAACACTGGATTGCTTACCACCTGATCAGCGATGCGTTGGGTCAATCGGAGGTCAAACCACTCGACATTACGCGACGAGTTAACGCAAGACTGGTAGCGGAACCTACGGTATTCGCAGTATCAAGCGCAACATTGCGTTATCCGGCACCGAAGCGCAGGCCAGGCGCCTATGCTGCCGCGGCCTCCATCGCGGCAGCAATGGTGGGTGGGTGGATAATTCTGCAAACGACGCACGAATCGGATCTTCTGAGGCAGAATCTGGCCACCAACAGGACGTCGCCCTCGACTTCTGCAGCCACTATGGCGCCTGTTGCCACTTATCCTGCAATTCCTGCCAAAGCTTCCATCGCTGCGTCCGAATCTGCGCAAATCAACGACTATCTCCTGGCGCATCAGCAATTCTCGCCTAGCACCACCATGCACGGGGCAATTCCTTTCATGCGTACAGCGGCGGAAAGCGCGCGATAACGTTCACAGATGACACAGGTTTCACTGTCTTCCCTGTTGCTGACAGTTATCGTTCAATCCGCATTCGCGCAGAATCCCTCCAGTTCATCTCCTCCCTCATCCCCCGAGGCGCTTAACTGGCTGCAAAAGATTGCCGCCGCGCCCCGCCATTACAACTATGTCGGGACATTCGTCTATTCGTCCGAGGATCAGATAGAAACATCCCGCATCATCCATCTGGTGAATGAGGAAGGTGAGCAGGAAAAAAGCATGGTGCTGGATGGTCCTCCCCGTGAGATTATCCGCAACAACGACGAAATGAGATGTTATCTTCCGGAAAACAAGACCGTGGTGACGGAAAAACGATGGTTGCGAAAAGTTTTTCCCGCACTGCTGCCTCAACCGCTGATCAATCTCGACGACAACTATATCGTCAAAAAGGGCAAGCAGGAGCGGGTCAGCGATTATGTCAGCCAGGTCATCGAGTTGGAGCCCAGGGATGACAAGCGTTATGGTCAGAAATTATGGATGGACCCCAATACCGGCCTGTTGCTGAAAGCCGCCGTAATGGATAAGGGCCGGGTGGTGGAACAATTTGTATTCACCGACCTGAAAATTGGCGGTGAAATAGACAAAGATCTGTTGAAATCCCAATATTTGGGCCAAGCTGCCGAATGGCGCAAGACAAATCTTATCTCCTCGACACAGGGGAGCGGAAAACTTGGCTGGCAAGTCAAAGACCCGCCTCCAGGATTCAAAAAGATTGTGGAAATGAAACGTAATCTCTCCGGTAAATCACGTCCTGTTGCGCATATTGCTCTCTCGGATGGTCTTGCCGCCGTCTCGGTATTTATCGAGCCGAGTTCGGGAGAGGCTTCCTCTCCTGTCGAGGGTCTCTACCACAGCCGCGGCGCGATCAATATCTATACACGTACTCTCGGTGACAATAGGGTAACTGCCATAGGTGAAGTACCGCCAGCCACCGTAATGCAAATCGGCAATTCTGTTACCAGTCGTTAGGTCATCAAGACAGTCCGATCGCGGCCCGGTCTGAATGCGGATCTGGTACTAGGTACTACTATCCCATGATTTTGGGCAGATGGATGAAGGGTTCACCCGTTTTTACTCCATGGAAGAAAAAGTATGATTGCTAAATTTTTACTGATGGTGCTGCTTGGATTATCTACGAGCGCGTTCGCGGAGACGCCAGCGCGCGAATTGCCGGATTTTACCGGGTTGGTCGAAAGAGAAGGACCTTCGGTCGTAAATATCAGCACCGTTCAGTCAGGCAACGCAACCACGGAACGGGCTTTCCCGGGAATGCCGAACATACCCGAGGATGATCCGTTTTTCGAGTTTTTCCGGAGACACATGCAGCCGCATGGAGGAATGCCACGAGATTTCGAATCCAAATCGGTAGGTTCCGGCTTTATTATCAGTTCGGACGGCTATATTCTGACAAATACCCATCTGGTGGATGGAGCCGATGAAATCAATGTGAAGCTTACGGACAAGCGGGAGTTCCGGGCAAAGCTGATCGGCGCGGATCGCAAGACGGACATCGCCCTCCTCAAGATCGATGCTATGGAACTGCCGAAAGTTACCCAGGGGGATCCCAACAAAATGAAGGTGGGAGAATGGGTGGTAGCGATCGGATCACCCTTCGGCTTTGAAAACAGCGTCACTGCCGGGATTGTCAGCGCCAAAGGACGCTCTCTGGCACAGGAGAATTTCGTACCCTTCATCCAGACGGATGTCGCGATCAATCCCGGGAATTCCGGTGGACCGCTATTCAATATGAACGGTGAGGTGGTCGGTGTCAATTCCCAGATCTACAGCCGCACTGGCGGATTTATGGGTTTGTCATTCGCCATTCCCATCGATGTTGCCCGCGATATATCGAATCAGCTGATTGCGAGCGGCAAGGTAAGCCGAGGCAGAATCGGCGTGCTGATTCAGGAAATCACAAAGGAACTGGCGGAATCGTTCGGTTTACCCAAGCCAGCCGGCGCGCTGGTAGCTTCTGTCCAGAAAGGCGGTCCGGCAGACAAGGCAGGTATTCAAGCACGGGATGTCATTCTCAAGTTCGACGGCAAGACCGTGAATTCCTCGGGCGACCTCCCGCGCATAGTTGGCTCGACCAAGCCAGGCACGAAAGTGCAGATGCAGGTGTGGCGGAATGGGTCGACCAAGGAGTTTACGATTACAGTGGATGAGCTTCCGGAGGATGAAAAACCAGCGGCGCGTTCTGGAAAGCGGGGCAAGATGCCGGATACGGCAAATCGCATCGGCTTGAGCCTGATCGAGTTGACTCCGGATCAGAAGAAGGAACTGGAAACTGAGAGCGGGCTTCTGGTCGAGGATATGGTGCCTGGTATCGCAAGCCGCGCGGGGGTCAGACCCGGCGATGTCATTCTGAGCATCAATAATCAGGATGTCAAAACGGTTAATCAATTCAACCAGTTGCTCAACAAGGTCGAGAAAGGACGCAATATCGCCCTGCTGGTCAAACGCGGTGATACAGCCACCTTCATCACCATGAAGATGAATGGTGAACACAAATAAATGACTGCTCCCGATCCTGATCTCCCTGTCTTGTTGACAGTCTATGGCCGGGAGCACTGCCACCTCTGCCAGGACATGCTCGCAACCCTGCAGGAATTGAAAGCAAGCTATCCTTTTCAGCTCGAGGTCGTGGATGTGGATAGCGACAGCGATCTGCAATCGCGCTACGGGCAACGCGTTCCGGTGTTGATGGCCGGGAACAGGGAAATTTGCCACTATCACCTCGACCTGAATGCGTTTGGCCGGATATTTCAGCGAATCGAAAAATAGCACTCCTGTTCTTTTGTGGAAACGGGGGCCGCCTCCTTCCCCTTTATCATCGGGGAAGGAGGCGACTCGGCAGGTGCTTATTTCCTCAAAATTCGATAAAATGTCCGTCTTGAACAAGAATTTGCAGGGACCGGATATACGTGCGACCAGAGGGCCACGCCATGAGAGGGCACACCATGTGCCCTTTTTTGATTGCCGGTGAATTCCGGCATCGTCCTGTTATCACCCTCTTCCCTTGCTATCCCGATCCCTGATGCAGCACATCCGCAACTTTTCCATCATCGCCCATATCGATCACGGCAAGTCCACGCTCGCGGACCGCATCATCCATTTATGCGGAGGGTTATCCGACCGGGAAATGGAAGAACAGGTGCTGGACTCGATGGAACTGGAGCGCGAGCGCGGAATCACCATCAAGGCGCAGACGGCGGCTCTGGAATACAAGTCCCGTGACGGCAGTAGCTATCTCCTGAATCTGATCGATACGCCCGGCCACGTCGACTTCTCCTATGAAGTATCGCGCTCGCTCGCAGCCTGCGAGGGAGCCCTTCTGGTGGTTGATGCTTCCCAGGGCGTGGAAGCCCAAACCGTTGCAAATTGCTACACCGCAATCGAACAGGGCGTAGAAGTCATACCGGTATTGAACAAGATCGATCTGCCCGCTGCCGAACCGGAACGCGTCATCAAGGAAATTGAAGATATCATCGGCATAGAAGCGCAGGATGCCGTGCGGGCAAGCGCAAAAACCGGTTTCGGTGTGGAGGATATCCTGGAAGCGGTCATTTCGCGTATTCCCCCACCGAAAGGGAATCCGGAAGCACCCCTGAAAGCCCTTATCATCGATTCCTGGTTCGACAACTATGTGGGCGTGGTAATGCTGGTGCGGGTAATGGATGGGGTATTGAAGCCCAAGGACAGAATATTGCTGATGGCCAGTAAAACTACCCATTTGTGTGAACAGGTGGGCGTATTTACGCCCAAATCCAGAAACCGGGGATCTCTCAGCGCCGGTGAAGTGGGCTTCATTATTTCCGGAATCAAGGAGTTGAAATCTGCCAAGGTCGGCGATACCGTAACACTCGCTGACCGCCCCGCCCCCCAACCGCTGCTCGGCTTCAAGGAGATCAAACCGCAGGTGTTCGCCGGGCTCTACCCCGTTGAATCCAACCAGTACGACGCCCTGCGCGATGCGCTGGAGAAGTTGAAACTCAATGATTCTTCATTGCAATACGAACCGGAAACGTCGCAGGCGCTGGGGTTCGGTTTTCGCTGCGGCTTTCTCGGGCTCCTTCATCTCGACATCGTACAGGAAAGACTGGAGCGGGAATACGACATGAACCTCATCACCACCGCGCCAACGGTGGTGTATCAGGTGGTGCTGCGCGATGGATCAGTCATTGAAATCGAAAACCCATCCAGATTGCCTGATCTCTCAAAAATAGAGCAGATTCGGGAGCCGATCATTACGGCAACCATCCTCGTCCCGCAGGAATATGTCGGATCGGTCATTACGCTTTGCATCAGCAAGCGGGGAATCCAGAAGAATATGCAATATATGGGGAGGCAGGTCATGCTGACCTATGAAATCCCGCTCAATGAAGTCGTCATGGATTTCTTCGACAGGTTAAAATCGACCAGCCGCGGTTACGCTTCACTTGATTATGAATTCAAGGAGTTCAGGGCTTCCGATCTCGTCAAGCTGGATATCCTCATCAATGGCGAGCGTGTGGACGCCTTGTCGCTGATTGTGCATCGTGCGAGCAGCCAGTACCGCGGACGGGAACTCGCTCAGAAGATGCGTGAACTGATTCCCCGGCAGATGTTCGATATTGCTGTTCAAGCCGCCATAGGCTCGCACATTATCGCCAGGGAAAGTATCAAGGCTTTGCGCAAGAATGTGCTGGCCAAATGCTATGGCGGCGATATCACCCGTAAACGCAAGCTTCTGGAAAAACAGAAAGCCGGTAAAAAACGCATGAAGCAAGTCGGTAACGTCGAAATTCCGCAGGAAGCGTTTCTCGCTATTCTGCAGGTTGGAGAAAAGTAGTTCAAACAATACGATGGCTCGCCTTCAACAAGGGGCACATGCTCACCGGGAAAATCCCGTTTCCGCGCGAGCAATGGACTGTTCACCCGAAGGGAATAAGGAATAAGAATGAACTTTCCGCTCATTATGCTGATATTGCTGTTAATCACCGGCAGTATCGCCCTGCTCGATCGTACCGTGCTGCAACGACACCGCGCGCCGGGAGACCAGGGGCCATGGTGGGTGGAGTATCCGAAAAGCTTTTTCCCGGTGATTCTTGTCGTGTTCTGCCTGCGTTCTTTCCTGGTTGAGCCTTTCAAAATCCCCTCGGGCTCGATGATTCCGACTCTGCTGGTAGGAGACTTCATTCTCGTCAATAAATATACTTATGGTATCCGGTTGCCGGTCGCCAACGTCAAGTTGATGGATATAAACACCCCTCAGCGTGGGGAGGTCATGGTTTTCCGCTACCCGGTGGATCCCTCCATGGATTACATCAAGCGTATCGTGGGGGTACCGGGAGATATCATCACCTATCGCGACAAGCAACTGAGCGTCAACAACGTACCGGTGAGAATGGAGCCGAACGGGGAATATACCTATGTGGAATCAGGCCTGAAATTCGTTTACAGCCGCAGCTACACGGAGTCACTCGGAAATCACCGCTATAATGTCCTTATCAATCCCCAAGAGGAGCATAGTATCCAGCTAGGGGGTGTGCTCCCCTTCCCTCATCATGAAAATTGCAGCTATAACGATCGTGGATTTACCTGCAAGGTTCCTCCCGGCAACTACTTTGCAATGGGAGACAACCGGGACAGCAGCAGTGACAGTCGTTATTGGGGATTCGTACCCGACCAGAACATTGTCGGCAAGGCTTTCATGATCTGGTGGAATTTCAGCGACCTGAAACGCATCGGATTATCGATCAAGTAATTCGGGCGGTAATCAGGACCTTGAGCATGTGGCTGATCAGCTCGCCACAATTGGTCGGAGGGAACGCGCAAAATTGGGGACAGCTTACCGGAATACGGAGAGTGCGGCACTGTGTCGGAAACTCGGTCACACCTTCCATCGGCCCGAACTGCTGCGGCAAGCGCTGACGCACCGCAGCCACAGCCTACCTCACAACGAACGGCTTGAATTTCTGGGTGACGCCGTCCTCAACTGCGCCGTCGCCGGATTGATATTCCATCATTTTCCTGATCTCAGCGAAGGTAGTTTGTCCCGGATACGGGCGAACCTCGTAAACCAGAAGATGCTGGCCGAACTGGCGCAAACGCTTGAGCTGGGAAAGCTTATCCGATTTGGCGAGGGTGAGCTCAAAAGTGGAGGAGACAAGCGGCCTTCGATTCTTGCGGATGCGCTGGAAGCTGTGATTGGCGCCATATATCTCGACGCAGGTTTTGAGCAGGCCGAGAAGACAGTTGAAAATCTTTTCATTCCCTCCCTGGGGGAGCTGAACACCCATGCCCTCGGCAAGGATCCCAAAACCCTTTTGCAGGAATATCTCCAGAGCCGCAAGCTGGCGCTGCCCCGGTATGCTGTCGTTGCTACCCGAGGCGAAGCTCACCAGCAGCAGTTTCAGGTGGAATGCGTGATTTCCCGGCCTGAAATCCGCACTCTGGGCGAAGGCGCGAGCCGTCGCAGTGCGGAACAGGACGCGGCCAGGCAAGCTTATGAGCAACTCCAGTCGCATTAGAAACACCTTTCGTGCTTTCCTAGACTGTGAAGCACTTCCTGGCAGAGCCAAAATATTCCAACAGCAAGGCTGCGAGGGATTTACCCAACTGTATATGGCGCAAAACCTTTTCTGATGAACACTGAAGCTCCCCTTGCAGACCCCGTTTATCGCAGCGGTTATATTGCCATCGTTGGCCGTCCCAACGTGGGAAAATCCACCCTGTTGAACAGGCTGGTCGGCCAAAAGATCAGTATTACATCAAAAAAATCCCAGACGACTCGGCATCGCATACACGGGATTTTCACTGATGCATGCTCCCAGTTTGTTTTTGTCGACACCCCGGGCTTCCAGACGCGGCATACAAGCCGTTTGAACAGCGGAATGAATCGTCTGGTTACCCAGACGCTGCGGGATGTGGATGTCGTGATACTGGTGATTGAAGCGATGCGCTTCGACGATCGCGACAAACTGGTGGTGAAACTCCTGCCAAAGAACAAGCCTGTGGTTCTTGCCCTCAACAAAATAGACCGCCTGACGGATAAATCCCAACTGCTTCCCTTCCTCGAAAAGATGTCAAAGGAATTTGATTTCGCAGCCATGGTGCCGGTAAGTGCCGAGAATGGAGAGCAGTTGCCCGAATTGAGAGCTGCGATACAGCCGCACCTGCCGCAAAATCCGCCACTATTCCTGGAAGATGAAGTAACCGACCGGGATGAACGCTTCATAGCCGCGGAACTGGTTCGCGAAAAATTGTTCCGGCTGTTGGGAGAAGAGATTCCTTATTCCACCAGCGTCATCATTGATCAGTTTGTGATGGAAGGCGAGTTGCGCAGGATTCACGCTTCCATTGTGGTGGACAAATCCAGCCAGAAAGCGATTGTCATCGGCAAGGACGGAGAAAAATTGAAGCTGATCGCTACCCAGGCGCGCAAGGACATGGAAGAAAGCTTCGGTGGCAAGGTTTATCTCAAGGTCTGGGTAAAGATCAAAAGCGGCTGGGCCGAAGATGCACGGATGCTGAAGACGCTCGGGTATGAGTAACCCTTGGAGGGTGGAGCAGTGCCTTCCGAAGGAAGGTGCGACTCTGGAGCGGGTTACTGGCCCCATGAGTATTAAGTTTCTGCACCGCTCGATCACTTTTCTGGAATCCCGTATACAACGATTTGGGGCGCTAGCGCGGAGGGGGAGCAGTGTCTTCCGAAGGAAGATGCGACCCCGGAGCGGGTTGCGAGAAACCGCATAAGCGAAGATCGTAGCCGGTGCTCGCTAAAACATGAGCGTAGATAAACAGCGTCAAGAAGCACAACCCGCTTTTGTGTTGCATAGCTATCCTTATCTTGAAACCAGCCTTATCGTGGAAGTTTTCACGCAAAATTCCGGACGCATTGCCGTGGTTGCGAAAGGCGCCAAGCGTCCGACATCTGCACTACGGGGATTGCTGCGCGCATTCCAGCCTCTCCTGCTGAGCTGGGGAGGAAAGTCCGAATTACGCACTTTGCACAAGGCGGAATGGCAGGGTGGGCAATTACCCTTACAGGGAACTGCCCTGATCTGCGGATTTTATCTCAATGAACTTTTGATACGGCTATTGCACCGTAATGATCCGCACGAACGATTATTTGCCTGCTATCAGGAGGCCTTGTCCGATCTGAGTACGGCAAGCGACTACATTCCCATACTACGCAGCTTCGAGCAGCGTCTCCTGGAGGAGATGGGCTATGCCTTGACGCTCGATCGCGATGTTTCATCGGGAAAACTGATTAAACCAACCCAGACGTACTGCTACGAAATCGAGCGAGGACCCGTTGCGTCGAGCAACGGCGGCTGTCCTTTTAATCTCCAGTTAAGCGGAAAAACACTGCTGGATATGAGTCAGGGAGACTATTCAGCCCCTTTGACCCGTCTGCAGAGCAGGATCCTGATGCGCCACCTGCTCAGCCACTATCTGGGAGATAAGCCATTGCATACACGCCAGTTACTGAAAGAGTTTCAGCAATTGTAACGCTCGTCCCTGCGGAGTAGGGCGAGGGTCAGCAGGCGGCATGAGAGTAAGCCTTCCTCACGGAAGAGTGCAGCGCTGTGTTCAGCGTAGAATTCCCAGACTTTATTTAGATCGCCTTGCTTCCGGATATCCCAATCAAGCCTTTGAAGAGAGAGAAAATGAAACCGAATATTGAAGCTTTTTTTGACGGCGCGACCTGGACAGTAAGCTACGTAGTTTTCGATGAACCGAATGGATATTGTGCAATCATCGATCCAGTACTGGACTACGATCCCAAATCAGGCAGAACGCGCACTACCTCCGCCAATAAACTGATCGCCTTTATCGAGGAAAAGAATCTGGCGACAGAATGGATTCTGGAGACTCATGCGCACGCCGATCATCTCACAGCAGCACACTATCTTAAGGGAAGATTGGGGGGCAAGACGGCGATCGGGAAGGAGATTCCCCTCGTGCAGGAAACCTTCAAGGAAATATTCAACCTTGAAGCAGACTTCACGCCGGATGGCAAACAGTTTGACCATTTATTCGCCGATAACGAAGTTTTCAGCGTAGGCAAACTGAACGTGAAAGCGCTCTCGACACCGGGTCATACGCCGGCGGACTTGTCCTATCAGGTAGAGGAAGCGATCTTTGTCGGCGATACCCTGTTCATGCCGGACGTCGGTACGGCGCGCGCCGATTTTCCGGGAGGGAATGCACGCAGACTATTCCGGTCAATAAGGAAAATACTGGATTATCCCGCGGATACCCGACTGTTCATGTGCCATGATTATCCGCCGCAAGGCCGGTCCCCTCGGTGGGAAACGAGTGTAGGGGAACAGCGTGCAAATAACGTACATGCGCGCGACGCCATTGACGAAGACCGATTCGTCGCGATGCGTGAAGCGCGCGATCGGACGCTCGAAATGCCCACGCTGCTGCTGCCGTCGATCCAAGTGAATGTGCGCGCGGGCCTCATGCCGCCGCCCGAGAATAACGGTATTTCGTATCTCAAAATACCGTTGAACGTCATCTGAGCCATTACACACCTGTCAGAGACGGCAGAAATGGCGGCAGCCGATTCAGGAGCTAGGGCCTGTTAACCCCTTTCTGACATGATCAACTCCCTATATGTTTCATGTAAACAAGAGGTAAGCCGCCAGCAGAAATCCTATGGTAGCAACCGATAAAGACAGGAACGATGAGAGCCAGGGTAAGGACAGCTTGGGCAAATCCTCAGGCGGCAATGAGCTTACATAATGTCTGTGATTGAGCAATGCGCCGAGAATGGTCGCGGTGCCTGAGAGCACAAGAATAATGCCGAACACACCGGAGATTCCATGAGCGCTGGCAGTACCTCCATTTTTGGAAATTTCCCCGGAAACCACAAGAAGATTCAGAAACAGACCGAAGCGGGCGACGACGAAACCAAGTGCGATGATCGTTAGCCCCGTGCGCACCCATGCCAGAAGTGTCCGCTCCGCCGCGAAGAAAACGCGCGGGTCCGACATTTTCTCCAGATCCCCCTTTCCTCCTCGCAGGTTTTCAGACGCGGGATTTATAGTCGCCCTCTTCAATCAAATACGGACCAGCCAGGAGTAACGACCCAAAGAGTAAAGTCCCCAAGGCAATCAACTTGGCGATCCGCTTTTATGTACATACTGTCTTCGCCGCATACGCTATTATAATATAGTCATTTTTTGCCCGATCTCTCTTGCCTCTTCCAGATGTGCGGGAGAGCAAATATCATTCAGGCAATCGTTGAAAAAAGCCGAATCAGGAAAACTCTCGCCACTATCATGATCAAACTCGGCGTTAATATCGATCACGTCGCCACCTTGCGCCAAGCGCGCGGTACAACCTATCCCGATCCAATAGAGGCGGCACTCATTGCTGAATCGGCCGGAGCAGATGCCATCACCTTGCACTTGCGGGAAGACCGGCGCCACATACAGGATAGAGACGTGGAAATCCTGCGCGGCGCGCTCAAGACCCCCATGAATCTGGAGAGCGCGGTCACGGATGAAATGATCGGATTTGCGCTCCGCATCAAACCCCACGATATCTGCCTTGTGCCGGAACGGCGCGAAGAATTGACAACCGAAGGCGGACTCGATGTGGTAGGGCATTTCGAGCAAGTGCAACGCGCATGCCGCAGGCTGGCTGAAGCCGCCATCCGGGTTTCACTCTTCGTCGATGCCGAACCCGCGCAGATCGATGCGTCCGTCGAGGCCGGCGCACCGGTCATCGAAATTCACACGGGACATTACGCCGATGCCCAAACGGCAGACGAGCAGCAAGGCGAGCTGGAGCGGGTCCGGGCGGCGGTAAGCAAGGGCTTGGGCCAAGGGCTCACGGTCAACGCAGGGCACGGATTGCATTACCTGAATGTTCAGGCAATTGCAGCAATCCCCGGCGTGTCGGAGCTCAACATCGGCCACGCGATCGTGGCTCGCGCATTGTTCGTAGGCTTCGAGCAGGCAGTCCGGGAAATGAAAAACCTGATGCTGGAAGCATGTAAATGATCTATGGGATCGGAACCGATCTGGTTGAAACCTCGCGTATTGCGCACCTGCTGGAAAAATACGGAGAGCGTTTCGCTCGGCGCCTGCTGACAGACGAGGAGTGGCCGGAATATGCAAAAAGCATGCAGCCCGCAATGTTCCTGGCGAAGCGTTTTGCCGCCAAGGAAGCCCTCGCCAAAGCCTTTGGCACGGGTATTCGTCATCCTGTCAGCCTGAGCCATATCGGAGTAACTCATGATACCTTGGGCAAACCTTATTTCAAATTCCACCCTGAATTGCATACCCTCGCCCAAAACGAAGGCATCACCCGTCACCATCTCTCCATCAGTGACGAATTGAACCTCGCATGCGCTTTTGTCATATTGGAAAAATAAATGTCGCTCGGTCCCGTCATGCTCGATATCGAAGGCACGCAACTCACCGCCAACGATAAGAAAAAACTCCGGCACCCGCTGGTTGGAGGGGTGATCCTGTTCACGCGCAACTATTCCTCGCTTGCGCAACTCCTGCATCTGACTGCTGAAATCCATGCGCTGCGAACGCCGCCGCTCTTGGTCGCAGTCGATCACGAAGGAGGCAGGGTTCAACGTTTCCGGGAAGATTTCACGCGCCTGCCCCCCATGCGAGAACTCGGCAGGATCTGGGATGAGCATCCTGCCCGGGCGCGGCATCTGGCGCATCAGGCGGGATATGTCCTGGCGGCGGAACTACGGGCTGCGGGCGTGGATTTCAGTTTTACACCAGTCCTGGATATGGATTATGGCCAAAGCAGCGTCATCCGCGACCGTGCTTTTCACCGTGACCCGCAAGCCATTGCCGATCTGGCCCATAGTCTGATGAGCGGGTTGAAATCAGCCGGAATGGCAGCGGTGGGCAAACATTTCCCTGGTCATGGTTATATCGAGGCCGATTCCCATTTCGAAATGCCGGTGGACGAACGAACTTACGCACAGATTGAAATGGATGATCTCATTCCATTCCGTAAAATGATCGGTTTCGGCCTTACCGGGATGATGCCTGCCCACGTCATTTATCCAAAGGTGGATGCATTACCGGCCGGTTTTTCCGAAGTATGGCTCAAAAAGGTTTTGCGGGGTGAGCTGGGTTTCGAAGGGTGTATCTTCAGCGATGATCTGAATATGGCGGGAGCAGCTTTTGCAGGCAATCCGGTGGAGCGGGCCCAGAAAGCATTGCATGCGGGATGCGACATGGTGCTGCTGTGTAATAACCCGGAAGCAGCCGAAATGCTGCTCGCGGATCTACACTGGGACCTGCCCGCCCTCGGGGTGATTCGTCTCGCCCGCATGCGTGGACGGCCAAACCCGGATTCGCTGGTGAAACTGCACGAAAACCCGAACTTCGTCAGTGCCGTGGAAAAAATTGCAGGTATCGGCGTTCGCAGCGGTGAGTTGCCGCTGGTGTAGCAAAATCTGAAACTCACCTTCCATATCCCCGCTCATCCTGCCACGGCGGGTTTCCTCTGTTTTGCGACTCTCATCCGCAGCAGCAGCTCCAGCGTTCTCTGCCACTTTTCACTATACGACCGCACCTAGGAAGCTGCTGAACAAATCCCGAGGCTGAGGGTGGCAAAAAAATCGAGGGGATCGGTTGAAAAATAGCCAAACGAACCTATATTGATTAATAAGTGCTGATTCACAGCATCAGCTTGATGTCAGACATTTATTTCAAAGGAGATATTATGGCTATTAGTCGGTATGAACCGTGGAGCTTGCTCCACCAATTACATCGGGAACTGGATCGTGCGCGGGAGAACGTTGCCGGCGATGGCTCCGCCGCGACCGCTGAATGGGCGCCAGCAGTGGATATCAAGGAAGAAGCGGACAAGTTCGTTCTTCAGGCTGATCTTCCCGGCGTAAAACCCGAAGATATCGATATCAGCATGGAAGAAAGCATGCTCACGATCAAAGGCGAAAAGAAAACCGAGGCCACCACCGAGAAGGAAGGCTACAAGCGTGTCGAGCGCGCCTATGGCTCCTTCCACCGCCGTTTCAGCTTGCCGGACACTGCCAACGCGGACGCGATATCCGCCAAGTCCAACCTGGGCGTTCTGGAAATTATCATCCCCAAACGCGAACCGGTCCAGCCGAAAAAGATCAACGTGACCGTTCAATAAGAGTATTAAACCGGCTGACAGAGCCCGGTGGAAGCGAAGCTCCACCGGGTTTCCTTTTTTGGATCGACGTTCTTTCCACTTGGTCCTCACCCCTCACCTCATCCCTCAGCCTGTTTCCAGCTGCTCGAAAGGGATAAGGAGATAGGGGATAAGGCGTAGAGGCTAAAGACTATAGGGACTTTTTCAGAAGTTTTTTACACGAACCCGGTAGTTCAGAACATTATGGCCGGCGGGAGGAACAACCACTTTCCATTCCGCCATATTCGAAGAAACCTTGTTGTGTGCTTGCGATTCGGATACGACCTGCCAATCCCCGGGTATTGGTTCCCGCACCGTCACTGTGACAGTTTCTTTGCGGGCATTGCGCAAAAGAATCTCAAATGCGCTTTCGAACGTGTTCCCCTCCCGCGAGTCTTTCAGTCCTTCTCCCGCCAACTTCAGGAAGTCCGTCTGTTTTCTTTCCACTGTTACATCGAATGCATTTCCCGGTTTCAGCCGGACAATTTCACCTGCAGCCGAATGATCCACCTGATCCTCACCCACAAACTGGATATGGCCGCGTAAGTCTTTTTTATATATTCGTGCTATTCCTGCAGGCAGGGGAATTCCCAGTCCTTCTCCCTTGTTCCTGAATTCGAGGAATACCGCCGGCTTCAGCTTCTGCCCTATATCAGCATATTTCCCGGAGTAGTAATAATCGGAACCCATCAAGACCAGTTCCTTCTTCACCGGTATGCGGGTTGCAGACATCAGCTCTACCTGCCTGATCTGGTTCTCCGCCAGCGTTATGGGGCGATCGAGGGTATAGAGGTGATATTCAAGCAGCGGCTCCTGTTTCAGGTCGGTCGCCTCGGCCATTTTTGCCATGGCCATGACATGGCGCGGTACAGGCGCGCCTTGACGCACCTGGTTGACATCCCCTGCAACCAGTTGCAAGGCAGCGTTCAGGTAGGCTGTTCCACTTTGATTGGTTATGGTCGCCCAGCCCTGAATATCCGCATGATCCTCGCGCTCATTCAATTCCACTGCATAATCCGCTCGCCAGGATAACCCCGTTGTCAAATAGGAAAGTTCCAGGTCCTGTTCGCCGGCAACCGGATTGACAAAGGAAATAGCCAGACTGGGCTTGTCCTGTAATCTCGCGGGAACAGCGGGGAAAGCCAATCGGTCCAGATGGGGGTTGCCGATTTCAACGCGGTCCGCATACTTGAACACTCCGCCGTCATGTGCGGAAAGTACTATAGCGGTCTCTCTACTCTCCTTCCCTGTCGCTGGATTCGCATGAATGACCGTTACTTCCTTGCCGATGTATCGCTCCAGCAGTTTTCCAGGGGTTAACAGATCGAGGTCGAAACTCAGTTCCTGTACGCGAAATCCACGGAAATGAGCAGGATTACGCAATCGTGCCGTTTCCGGACGTATCTGCTTTGCAACATCAAGCCAGATGAGTTGATTGAAATCACGCGCGAGACCAAGGTGGCGCGTATCTTTTATCAAACCCAGGTTATTGCCATAAATCGTGATGGCAACCTCTTTCTGTTGCGAAGTATCAGCAATTCTTTCATCTTTCCCGGCAGGTAGCCCCGCCATGCTGTACGTAGAGAACAGGATAAAGATCAATCCGCACGCAAGCGACATCATATGATCCATTAATATTTTCCGCATTATGTTTTTGGCATAAATTGTCATGGTAGGAAATGGAGAAAGGAGGCACTCTTACATAGGGCCTGTTAATGGGGTAAGGGGTAAGGCGCAACGCCAGGGAAAATGGAAGGCGAGAGGCTAACGTACCTGAGAACCGGTTGCCGGGAGACCGAGATAACCTTGTGCAACCCGGTAATATATCCCGCGCAGCGTCTTCCCTTCCCGCTCGATCTTCAATTCCCTGATCGGGCCAGGCTGCACCAGCAGCGGAGTAATGTTATCGTTGCCATCGATGTCATGCTCGAGCTGATGCGTTTTCATTCCAAACAGAATAATGGGACGATTCGTCGGGGATTCCGAGGGATACCAGAAATCATACATGGCCGCGCTCTGCAGGAACATGTTGCGTCCGCGAATATCCAGCGGTTCGCTTTTATCGTTATAAAACGACAAGGAACTCGCGACTGACCATTTACTCATCCCCACTATAAGCGGTTTTTTTCCGGTCTGCTGCGCAACTTCTGCCGCAAGCCGTTCGACTTCACGCGTGGTTTCGCGCCAGAAGTAGTGTTCGCTGAAACCCACGTAGGGAATGCCAGGGATGCCCAGGACGACGTAATGTAGTGCCAATGCATAGAGAAACATACAGACTCCTATGGTTGGTTTCCATGCTGCGCGCAAACGGCTTGCCACCTTGCTCCAGCTATCCGTCTGGCCCAACATCCACCCCATTGCCGGCAGAATCGCCAGCCAGACGGGCGCAGTCCAGTGGAATTTCGGCCAGCCGAACAGGCTGAGCCAGAAAAATACCGCGAGCGGCGCAATCGTGAACACCTGCATGAACAGGCGGCGTCTGCGTATCAGGGGGTTGACCGTTCGCTCATGGCGCACAACCAGCGCCATGAATGCTGCAACCAAACCAACCGGCGTCAGGACAAGCAGCATATGAAAGAAAAGCAGGTGCAAGGAAAACTTGCTGCCTATTCCCGTCGCGCGCTGGGACTGGTACATAATGGATGCCCAGTCGTTCTCCATATTCCAGGCAATAACGGGTGTAAACAGCAATAGTGCAAGCGCTGCCGCAAGATAGGGCTCCGGCCGACGCAACCAGCGACGCAAGCCCGGGTCGATCACTACAAACAGCAGTGCTGCAAGACCCAGCAGTCCCAGCGTGTATTTGGACAGAATACCCAGTCCGAATGCAATGCCCATGCCCAGCCAGGCCCATCGCTGGTCCGCTATCAATGCCCGCTCCATGTAGTACAAGGTAGCAGCCCAGGCAGCCATTAACGGAGCATCCGGCGTCATGAGCGTTGCGGTAACAAAGCCAAGGGGCAGCACGGTCAGCAGCAGGACAGCGCGGATACCGGTCGATTTGTCGTAGAGATTCCGCGAGAGGGCGTACAGATAACCTATTGTAATCAGCCCGCAGATGAAGGCGCCTATCCGTACTCCGAACTCGTTGTCACCGAAGATCGAGGTCCCGAACCAGATCAGCCAGGCCACCATGGGCGGATGATCGAAAAAGCTCAGGTCCATGTGCTGCGCGTAATTCCAGTAGTACGCTTCATCCGGAATCAGCTGCGCTATACCGATATAGATCAGGCGCAGCAGTACCGCAAACGCGACGATTCCAAACGAGGCGACGCGCCACCGGACATCCAGGGAGGGCGGATTCTGTTTTACCGGAAATACGTAGAAAACCGAGCCCATATGAATAACGGCAGCCGCGGCCGCAATAGCGGGAAATATCGCCAGCAGTGGCGGCATATGCCAGCCGTGAACGAGGAGAGCCAGCACGCCTCCACGCATCAACAATGCGAACAACCCGACCGTCAGAAAACGCCCGAATTGCGACCACCGCAAGTATCCTTCATGGTTTAGATGAAAAGACCATTTGGAATTGAGCGAATAACTTACCGAGGTAGCGACAAAAAAACTCAGGATATGTGCCAGCGCAAGCCTTGCTCCGCTGCTCAACAACCATTGGAACAGCAGCGCATCGACAAAAACGCCAAATAATCCTGCTGCTGCGGAGCGGCTGGTTATGCCCATTGAAATCGTGCCGCCAGCCAGGGTCATCAGGCGCTGCAAATATGTCCATCGATGTGAAAACGACAGCTTCGACGCCCCGTGAATCCGATCGCGAAAGCAGATCGGCACTTCCACCACCCGAAGCTTGCCCTGCCCTGCCATGAGCAGTTCGAGCAATATCTTGTATCCGCCCGCACGTTCCGCAACAGTTCCTGACAATTCATGGCGGAATGCGAAAAATCCGGAGGTCGCATCATTGATGTCACACAGGGAACGGGCAAGCCAGTTGCCGAGGCGGGACAGCCACTGCCGGTGCAGCGGCCAGCCCTCTGTACTGCCGCCAGGTACATAACGACTCCCGACTGCGACGTCATGACTCCCATCCAATATCGGCGCGATCAGGGCGGGCAATCGCTCGGGCGGATGACTCAAGTCCGCATCCATCACGACAATAACATCTCCTCGCGCCGATACCGCTCCCGCCAGAATTGAACGCGTGAGATCGGGTTTTTCCCGGCGTTCGATCAGTCTTATGTTGCCGCAACTTTCCCATTCGCGGACTTTTTCCGGCGTTCCATCGCATGAGCCATCGTCCACAAAGATGACTTCGAAACTTCCCTCCGGCAAATCAAGCGCGGATAGCCTGGTCAGTAACGGGTCGATGTTGTCGGCCTCGTTGAGTGTGGGAACGATTACCGAAAACTGGATGGAACCTGCCAGGCGGATGCTTGAAGGATGGAGTGATGCCGAGGAAAACGAACGCAAAGACAGGAAGCCGGATGCTTCCGGTGATTTAGGTAAAGAACTCACGTAGCTGCTTTTCTTGTACGGGGACGGGCCACAGTTTCTGCTTGCAATCCGTCAGATGATGGTTTCACAATTACGAAACATGCGGAAGCGTAGCACAATTCGTGCAAGAACGCCTGAATGCTGAATGATTAAGATGACCGGGAAGCACAAATACCGATAAGAATCACATTTGCTGGTTCGACCGCATTTTGAAGCGGACTGCCGCGCTGCGTGAAGCCGGTACATTCGCTGCAGGTGCTGATATCCACAAAAATTCCCGCCTTTAACCAATTTGACCACGCGGCAGATACGACGCCGAGCCTACGAATTTTACATGCCTTTTCCATATTTCTTAGCGGTATGCTAGTATTAAGTTGGAATTAAATTTTTATTTAATCTATTAAGGGAGGTATCGATGAAAAATATGTTGAAAACGCTAATGATACTGTCTGCATTATTATTCGTTTCGCCACAAGCAGCGTTTGCACACAGCTATGCGGAAGGCGTGGGCGACAAGCTTGCGCATGGCCTTGCCAACACAGTCACAGGCATAGGCGAAGTGCCGAAGAACATCATGATAGGAACCAACGAGAAGGGACTTGGCTACGGACTTACCGCTGGCCTGCTTACAGGTATCGTGCACGGTATCGGCCGCACATTGACGGGTGCGGTAGACCTGGTCACATTTGTCATTCCAACCAAACCCCTTATCTATCCCGACTATATCTGGAAAGACTGGGATAGAGAGACACACTATCATCCTGACTGGAAATTGAGCACGGATGAACCCAAGGAAAAATCCTATCGCCAGCCCGCCGGGTCTTATGAGCAGCAGCCACCTGCGGATCAACGTTATCAGTAATTCCTGCTGCTGTCGCATTCCATAGAAAAGGGAGCTTCGGCTCCCTTTTCTATGGGAACCAATGTATTTCTAAATAAATGAATGTGCATACTGCAATTCCTGATCGACCGCAGTCTCTCTGATGCGCCTCAGCAACCTCCCAAAAGAAAATCCGAGTGTACCCCCCCGATTCAACTTCGTCGGGTTCAGTCCCCGCTCCAGCCTGTAAATGAAGCATAATATTCTCGCTCGCCAACTCAGCGATTTGAATGCCGGCTGGGCGCAACGGGTAGTGAATTGTCATTGTTCCCATGTAACGGTATCCAGGGTAGATCTGGTTTCCGTGGATATAGGAACGACGACACGGGTTCGTATTGCGGTTGAACATGATGGTCCGAGGACGATCTCACGCAAGTGGTTTGTAAAATTACCTTCGCTGGCCTGGCGGCCAAGGCTGATTACTGCGTTGCCAGGGTTGCTTCATACTGAAACCCGCTTCTACAATGAAACGGCGCAGGCGGTGCCTATTGCCGTACCCGGTTTTCTCGCGGGTCAGAGTAAACCTGGTAAGGGTGCGACGCTGGTTTTGAATGATGTGACTGAATCCGGCGCTACTGCCGGCAACCCCGACGATGCACTGACGCCTGATCGCGCCGCACTTGTCATCAAGCAGTTGGCCCGGCTGCATGCCCGCTTCTGGAACAAATTCGATCTCATGCAGAAATATGCCTGGCTGGCGGGTCCCATACGCCAACTCGAAGATCACCTGGGGACTGCGCTTGCCGTTCCGTTAATGAAGCGGGGGCTCCGGCAGGCGGAAAAACTCATACCTTCGCTGCTTCATGCACCCGCTATAAATTATGCTCGCCAGCGCCGGCGCGCCATGCGCTTTCTTTCGGGGCGACCGCAAACACTCGTTCATCATGATTGTCACCCCGGCAACCTGTTCTGGAGCCAATCTCAACCGGGTCTTCTTGACTGGCAACTCGTGCGTTTTGGCGAAGGCATTAGCGATGTCGCTTATTTTCTTGCTACCGCTCTTACGCCCGAGGTGCGGCGAAATCATGAGGCAAATCTGTTGACTATCTATGCCGAAGAGCTCACCAACAGTGGTATCGAAAACATTGACAGCGAGATATTGAAGCAGAGATACCGTGCTCACCTCGTTTATCCGTTCGAAGCAATGGTGGTGTCGCTTGCTGTCGGCGGAATGATAAAACCGGAAACCAACCGCGAATTGATTCGTCGCGTCGCCACCGCTGTGAACGACCTCGATGCTTTTGCGGCAATCCCGCTATAACCCCCTGCTGTCTGGAATAAAATTAGTGGCATCCAGAGAACTGCATAGGCAAAAGACGGTCGTTCTGTAATAACGAAGAGTTCTTGAGGAAAACCTCGATGTCATTTCTCCAAGATTGGAAATACGTTGATTTATAATATTATTGCCTTGAAAAATCTGGATACCTATTTTTGCGGGCATGACGATGTCTTGATAGGCCCGACACCATAATTCCCGCCCCAGCGTTCGCAGAGGGGGAGTTCAGGAATAACCCATGGAAGAACTGAAAGAAGTTGGTAAATGAAGTTTTAATTCCTTAAACCAATGGTAGCAATCTTTTAGAGCCTTGACTGCTAACTTAGTCCGGCAGCAGAGCGCTATAACCGGAAACTCTGCATATTGCAATTTCACTTTTGCCGCTCCCTTGTCTCTGGAAATTTACGTTACACTGTCTGCACTCAGGGCAGCAGTTCAATCCTTCAGCCTCCAGACATCATGAATGACGATCTCAACAGCAGGCTCGAAGCAATCGATGCGGATTGCGAAAGAGCAGCTAAAGCGGAACTTGACAGACTATTCGAGACGGGGCCTTCCACCGGTTCAACTTCACGCGGTCCATCTCCTCAAGCTGCGGAAGCGATCTGGCTCAGGCTGATCGGATGCAAGGAGCAGGAGTTCATACAGGAAATAAGGACTGCGAAACAGAAGAAGATCGATGGGAAATCTATGGACTCGGCCGGGGGAGCGAAGTCTGTGGAGAAAGCAATCAATGATCTATTGGCGGATGAACGATACCTCGCACGCATGCGCGAGTTTTATGCACAGGCGGCTGGGGAAACAGTTTCGGAAACTTCGCAAGCGCAAGCAAAGCGCCTGGATCTTATCGATACCACTTATCGAACGGGGATCGAGAATGCGCTGCGGCGAGCGCGGGAGAACGTTCTCGCCGAACTGAGCTTGAACCGCGCAAGCAAGGAGGACGATGCCGCTTTTCTCTCGCAATGGAAACAATACTCGACTCTGAGTCCCTGGCGAGCAATCTGGACAATCGTCCTGCTAAGCTTGACGTCATATCTTATCGCCTTCATCATTGCCAGCGAGGCGTTTAGAGCGCTATTGGAGCGCTTTGGCTGGTCTACCGGGTCGGGGATGTGAAAAATAGCCGACGGAATCCTACATAACCGGAGCAATCCCGAGCGATATCGATCCCCCTCGAACTGCAAGCGCTGCTACATTGCATTCAAATCCTGGATTGCATCGATGACCATTCCGGTTCCCACCGCAATCAGGAGTATGTCGATTCCCACCCGAACGTAACGGTAGCCCGGAGCAGGATAGCCCAGTTGCTGCAGCAAAACGGGAGGCAAGTCATAAAAAATAACCTCGCGGGGTAACGGATAACCCGTTCTCCATCTCTTCGCCTGTCCCGGCGGCATGCAACCGTTATATTTTTTTGCCAAACCGGGCGGACAGTGGCCATGTTGAAAACGCGGTGCATAATAGTTGTGAGCAATGGCGCGTTGCCGGTCATCAAAATAGTAATGGCCGTGGCTGTTGCCACCTCTGTGGTTTTTCCCGTCCTTGCCTTTGTTCCACTTTTTTCCTTCGTGACCGTGCCGACCAGGATGATCGTCATCTCTCCACTTATCAGCCAATACAGGCGGGGAGATCAAAAACATCGAGAGAGCAAAAGCCGGAGCCAGGAATGCCAGAAGTATTTTTTGCATAATTATCCGGGGAAATCATAAGTTTTGCGGCGCGAAGGCTCGCAACGATCAATTCTCGAGCCAACTGTCCAGTCTCGGGCGGAAATCTTCAAATGAACAATAGCCTCTGGTCAATACCGCGTAATCCGTGTTCTCCTGCCCGACCACAGCGGGAAACCCGTGCACGCCCCACTGGCGGACCTTTTGAAAATGGACAAGCGTCAATTCCTTTACGGCTTCGGATTCGAATACCTGAGAGAAAAGCCGTGCATCCAGTCCTGCAACAACAGCCAATCGTTCCAGTACCTCTTGCCGGGTCACATCCTGTTGATCGACATAAAACGCAGACTGAATGATCTTGAAAAATGGGAATACGGCATCGTGACTGATCCGGGAAGCGGCGATAACTGCACGGCTTGCAGGCTCCGTATCGTAGATAAAGCCTTCCGGCATCGCGCCTTCGAAGCTGAACGGCTGTCCTGTTGCACGCTGCACGGCATGCCAGTGATGGAGTATTTCCTCACGCTGTTGAGGAGGCAGGGGAGTTTTGGTCCCGGCGCGCAATCCGCCCAGCAATAACTCCATCCTCAGGCGATCGCCATACTCCTGTCGGGTTCTCTCGATCACCGGCGAAAATCCCCAGCACCAGGAACACATCGGATCGGCGATATACCAGAGGATTTTTTCGTTCATGAGGGTAACACCCGAGATCGCTTCGACTGATCGGGTTCAGGAAAGCAATGTTCTAGTCGCGCTCTGAACCGCCGCGCGTCTTTTTCCGGTTGAACGTCACTCACCGGAAGAAAACGGAGAAAGAAACCGGCTTACGCCGCGCGAGCCGCTTTCCTGCGTTCGTGCTCCTGCAACAGGCGCTTGCGGATGCGAATGGTTTTAGGCGTAATCTCCACGAGTTCATCATCCGCGATGAATTCGATAGCCGATTCCAGGGTGAGCTGGATGGGCGGCGTCAGAACGACGGCTTCATCAGTTCCCGATGCTCGTATATTCGTGAGTTGCTTGCCTTTGATAGGATTGACCACCAGATCGTTGTCGCGGCTGTGAATACCGATCACCATTCCTTCATACAGGCGCTCGCCCGGGCTGACAAACATGCGTCCACGTTCCTGCAATTTCCACAGAGCGTACGCCACCGCTTCACCCTGCTCGGCGGATATCAGAACCCCATTGCGACGTGCGGTTATTTCAGGCCGCATGGGCGCGTATTCGTCGAATACATGACTCATGAGACCCGTGCCCCGCGTCATGGTCATGAATTCGGATTGAAAGCCGATCAGGCCTCGGGCAGGAATGCGGTAATCGAGTCTCACTCTCCCGCGCTCATCGGAAACCATATCCTGCAGATCGCCACGCCGCGCACCCAGCGCCTCCATCACCCCGCCCTGATGCGCCTCCTCAACATCAACCGTAAGCATCTCAAAGGGCTCGCATTTGACGCCGTCAATCTCGCGAATCACGACATGGGGCCGCGACACCGCCAGTTCATAGCCTTCGCGCCGCATGTTCTCCAGCAGAATGGTGAGATGCAATTCGCCCCGGCCTGAAACCAGGAAAGAGTCGGTATCCTTGGTTTCCTCCAACTTCATGGCAACATTGGTCAGCAACTCCTTTTCCAGGCGTTCGCGCAGTTGCCGGCTGGTGACAAATTTCCCTTCCTTTCCTGCAAAAGGTGAAGTATTCACCTGAAAATTCATTGTGAGCGTAGGCTCGTCCACGGCAAGCATGGGCAATGCCTCAGGCTCGTCGATATCGGCAAGCGTCGCGCCGATACTCAGCTCTTCGACACCATTGATGAGGACGATGTCACCCGCCAACGCCTCGGCGAGCTGGACGCGTTCAATGCCCCGGAAGCCCAGAACCTGGTTGACCCGAGCTTTCCTGGGCGGATTGCTCCCCGCCAACACAGTGACATCCTGACCGGGTTTAAGTCTTCCACGATTGATGCGTCCAATACCGATGCGTCCCACGAAACTGGAATAATCCAGCGCGCTGATCTGTAATTGCAGTGGACCATCGATATCCTCCACCGGCGCTCTGACATGACTGAGGATCGTGTCGAAAAGCGGGCGCATATTGATGCCCGGCTGTTTCAGGTCAAGCGTGGCGTAACCGTTGAGTGCCGAAGCATACACAACCGGAAAATCAAGCTGTTCTTCACTTGCGCCAAGCTTGTCGAACAGATCGAAGGTCTGGTTTACCACCCAATCCGGCCGTGCGCCGGGCCGATCGACCTTGTTGATGACGACGATCGGACGCAATCCCAGCGAAAGCGCCTTCCTGGTAACAAAGCGCGTCTGCGGCATCGGACCTTCCACTGCATCCACCAGCAACAGCACTCCATCCACCATGGATAAGACACGCTCCACTTCACCCCCGAAATCGGCATGACCCGGCGTATCCACGATATTGATATGCACGCCTTCGTAATCGGCTGCGCAATTCTTTGCAAGGATAGTGATGCCGCGCTCGCGCTCGATATCATTGGAATCCATCACGCGTTCGGCGATGTGCTGATGTGCCGCGAAGGAGCCGGCCTGATGCAGCAGTTTGTCCACCAGTGTCGTCTTTCCATGATCGACGTGAGCGATTATGGCGATATTGCGGAGGGAACGAGACATAAAGGTTCGTAGGCTTACAATGTCAAAAGGGGCGGAATTATAACAGGTCGATGAGTGACATGCATGCTGACATCGGGGTGCTCATGAAGTTCCAAGGTGTCGCTACCCTGGAAAATTTTCATGCCTTGAATCCAGATGTAAAAAGCAGGCGGGAGATAAACAAAAACCCGCGCGAGCGGGTCTTTGTCAAGCAGCGATCGTGCCGGCAGGTTTATGCATTTCCAGTACGGCTATGCCCTGCTGCCTGTCCTTCCTACCAGCCATCTCCATTATCTATCGCATTATCGCAATCTAATATTGCGGCAACATTACTTACCCGCAGGCTTTGCTCCCACCTTCAGAACGGTCGGTCCGGCGACTGAAACATCCTTGTAGAGCTGCTTCATATCCAGATAACGGGGATTGATGCCATCTACCTTTGTCAGGTCCTCCGCCGTCCTGAATTTGCCCGCCTTCGACCGGTATTCGATGATCGCCCTGGCTTTGGCGGAAGTAATACCGCTCAAGGTCTGAAGCTCTTGCTGGGTAGCGGTATTGATATTGACAGCGGCATGAACACTGCCTGCGAAGATCAGCGGTGCTGAAATAATGATGAGCAGTTTGCGCATGGTTTTCTCCTCTTTGTATGAATGAACTGCGGTTGCACGACATTCGGGTAGACTGCCCGAATTTTTTCAACACCCCGATCTGGCAGGAGGCAGGTTTAAACCCGTACGATATTGAGGCTGACAATCGACCTCCCTAGAAACCCATTCCAATGTAGCCCCCGCCAGTCATGCCATCGATCTTGACGCCATCGGTTCTGCCACTGGTCAGGTGATAGCGGCCATCGATACCGACAAAGAAGTTTTTCCAAATCTGATAGTCGGCCCCGACACCGAACATGACGCCGGGAATCAATACCGTGATGGATTCGGAAGGCGGACTGATCACATGGAGGCCGAGACCTGCGGGAATGATCCAGGGCCTGAAGCGGGAGCCCTCGAAAAACTTGATCTTGGGTGCCGCCGTCAAGGTGAACTGACTGATATTCACGCCGGAGCCGGGGGGAGGAAGCGCACTACTGGCTACCTTGCTGCCGAATTCCTTGTATTCGAACATGACTTCCGAGAGGACACTGGTGTTTGGCATCAGACCCCAGACATCGTTTGTCAGATTGAAATCCAGCCCCGCGCCGATATACCAGGCATCCCGGTCCGCCTGCCCTCCGGGGCCACCAGCTCCACCGCTTTGAATGGATACTCCGTTACGAAGATCGTTGCTGCGCCCATAGCCACCCCGAAAAAAAACCATGTGGGCTTTTTGATCTGGAGTTCTTTCGAATGAGGACCCACTCTCTTCGATTTTCGCAATCTTTTGCGCGTCCACCGCCTGGCGTTTTTCTATCGACGTCGATTTCTGCTCGATCTGCATCAGCCTCTGCGCTTCTCGCGCGGATTCCGCTTTCACCTGGTTCAGCTCTTTTCGAACGGCTTGCAGACTCGCCTCCAGCTGTCTGAGTTGCTGCTCCAATGCTTGCGTTCTCGCATCCTGGGCGGAAGCCGCGGGTGCAGCCACAGATATGACAATAGCAATCGAAGCAGCAGAAACGGCAGCAGTCGTTTGCATCTTGTCAAAAAAATATTTCATCTAATTTCCTCCATGGTTGTTGTCGAATTTTGCTGACTCCCCGTTTCCCGGAAGCAGGAAAAGATGCGCGGAAGGTCCGGGGGAGCGGTGGACACTCCTGCGCTGCGCTCTGCCATCTACCCTCCGCTGCGATGCGGATCGCGCTCCTGACGATAGCAACAGACTCTCGCGGTGATTCCGGGGAAGACTGGATGAGAATGCAGGAAAGAGGACGGACAACCGCATCGGACGGGTTATCTGAGCTTCGAGTCAGGAAATATGGATAATCGGATTTCATATCGCGAAAGCATGATATGTCTTGCCCTCCAAAAAAAAGTTGATGAATGTCATGTTCTGGTTGTTTTCCCGGAACCTCTATGCCATTAGGTTTCTTTCTCGTTGCCCTCACTACCGCTCACTACCTTTTCACATGGCTGTATCCGCCTTTGGGCTCTGCCTTCGCAGAACCAATAATGCTTTCGTCATCATGATAAAAAGATATCCGGGCCGGAACGGACTGAATCGGGCAGAAAAATGTTCTGCCTCTAAATGAGGCAGGCAAACGGGAATCCCAAGCAGGAATCCCAAACGGGAATCCCAAACGGGAAGACAGAAGAAGCGCAGGAGCTTCCGGGGCTGGAGACGAGATGACTGGAAACGGTATCGCCCCCGGCCATCAACCCGGAATCAGCTTGAACAAATGGTGGAGTTGCCCGGTGGTATTGATGGTGAATCAGAAAAAAGCGGAAAGAAGGTGATCTCCGCCGAGCGGGGGACTGGCAGGGTCAACTCTGCAAAACCCGGCCAACCTGCCTGGGGTCACTTCACTTCACGAGTAAAGAGAGGCGACGTTGGTTTGCCTCAAGGGTCTTTGGTTGGCAATCTGCTCAAGCCGCTTGATATCCTTGAGTTTGACATTACGGTATTCACTGCTGATGAGGCCGTCGTCCTGAAACCGGGCAAATATGCGACAGACCGTCTCTTCCGCAATGCCGAGATAATTACCGATATCGCTACGGGACATGCACAAGGTGAATTCGGTGGCCGAACAATGCCGCTTTTCAAATTGCCTGGACAAGTTGAGCAGAAAGATGGCGATCCGCTCCTCGGCATTGTGTTTACCGAGCAGGAGCAGCAATTCCTGACCGTGATGGATTTCGGCACTCATGATTTTGAGAATTTCATACTGAATGGCCGGATCCTTCTTGGCCAGTTCTTCGAAACGCTCGACAGAAACCTCACATACGGAGGTCACTCCCATCGCCCTCGCTTCGCATTTATGCTCCCGATTACTGATGGCATTCAGTCCCAGCAGTTCCCCGGCTGTATGAAAACCCATCACCTGAACCTCTCCATCCTCGGTGCTCACGCAGGTTTTGACCGATCCGCCGCGAATGACATAGATATACTCCAGCGGCTGGCCCATACGGTAAAGCACCTCTCCACGCTTGAATACCTGTTTCTTTTTTACCACGCGCTCAAGCAGGGATGAATCGCCGGTTTTGAGCCAGAGGGACATACAAAGGTGATACGCCCCGCAATTCTTGCAATCACTGGGTACATCCGCGTGCTCCGTGGAGGAAGGGATCAGCTTGAGTGCGTGTTTTGACATGTAAGAACCTATAGGCAATAAATTGGATGGCTATGCCGGCAACTCGATGTTGCCGAGAACCGCTCCGGGAAAATCCGTTAACTGATACTTGCCGCTTACCACCATCGCAGCTAGGGTATCCAGCGTCTGGCCTTGCAGAAGTTTCACGATTTCCTGCTTGATTGGCCACCATTTTGCGTGCATGGGACAAGCGGTGGTGTCGCTGCAAACTTTCAGCCCCAGAACGCACTCCTCCGTAAATCCCGGGCCCTCGGTGATCCTGACAATCTGCATCAGGTTAATCTTGTCACTGCTTTCCCGCAAGCAGAACCCCCCCTGCTTTCCGCGAAAAGAATACAAAAGGTTGCCCTTGCATAACTCCTGCAGAATCTTTGCGAGATAAGTAGGCGGCGACCTCAGGTATTCCGCTATTGTGCGATTCAGCACAGCCACCCCGGGAGGCTGGGTTGCCATGTAGATATGCGCCTGAATGGCATATTGGGTCGTACGCGAAAGAATCATCGAGAACCGGAGAAAATACGGCGAATATTTAGAATTTTTTTAAGACTAATTCCTATATCAGCCAGTAAACAAATATGAACAGGCCCAGCCAGACGACGTCCACGAAGTGCCAGTACCAGGCGACGCCTTCAAAGCCGAAGTGATTCTCGGGTGAAAAGTGGCCCTTCAGCACACGGCACCAGATGACGAACAGCATGATGGAACCCAACGTTACATGAAAACCGTGGAAGCCGGTCAGCATGAAAAACGAGGCGCCATAGGCTCCGGTGGAGAGCTTGAGGTTCATCTCCGAGTAGGCGTGGCTGTATTCGTAAGCCTGCAGGCCCACGAACAGGAATCCCAGGGCGAACGTGAGGAACAACCCTAATTTGAGCTGCCCGCGCTTGTTCAGCTTCAGTGCCCAGTGCGCCCAAGTGACTGTCACGCCCGAGGTCAGCAGGATCAGGGTATTGAGCGCGGGGAGACCCCAGGGGCCCATGGGCATGAATTTCTCCTGGATGCCGGGACCGGCAGTGGGCCAGTCGGCGGTGAAGTCCGGCCACAGTATTTTGTTGTCCAGGTCGGCAAGATCCGGTATGGAATGCAGGCGCATGTAGTACAGCGCGCCAAAAAAAGCCCCGAAAAACATGACTTCCGAGAAGATGAACCAGCTCATCCCCCAGCGGAAGGATTTATCGACCTGCTTGTTGAATTTGCCGCTCTCGCTTTCACCGGCCACGGTGCCAAACCAGCCAAACATCATGTAGACGAGTATGGCAAAGCCCGTTGCCAGCAATCCGTAACCCAGGGGAAGCCGGTTGACGGAAAATGCAGCGCCGAAGCCCATGAATAACAGTGCGATCGCACCGGTTATCGGCCAGGGTGACGGCGCCGGAACGTAGTAATGACTCGCTTCTTGACTCACTTTTTTCTCTCTTTATAGTTAATCGATAGGATGCCGAATGGTTTCGACAGCAGCTATTGCCAAAAATATTGCATAAGGGGCACCACCAGAGAGAAAGCCAGCGCATATAAAGCCGTTCTGATTGCTGCAAGCTTCCTCTCGATCTCCTCGTCTTCCGACAGGCTTAGGGGCTGCGACATATCCATATTTTTCGACATGACGATCTCCTGTTTATCGATTAGCGGGTTATTTCACGAGCGGCGGCGTTTCAAAAGTGTGATACGGCGCCGGCGAGGGCAAGGTCCACTCCAGTGTTTTTGCACCCTCCCATGGTCTTTGCGGCGCCTTCGCCCCCCCACAAATGCACTTCAGCACCACATACAGGAACAACAACTGGGTCGTACCGAATCCGAATGCTCCAATGCTGGAAATCATGTTGAAGTCCGCAAATTGCAGCGCATAGTCGGGAATACGGCGCGGCATGCCGGCGAGTCCGAGGAAGTGCTGCACGAAGAAGGTGAGGTTGAAGAAGAACATCGACAGCCAGAAATGCCATTTGCCCAGCGTCTCGTCATACATGTGACCCGTCCACTTCGGCAGCCAGTAGTACGCCCCGGCGAAGATGGCAAAGAGCGAACCGGATACCAGCACGTAGTGGAAGTGCGCGATTACATAGTAGGTATCCTGCACCTGCACATCGATCGGGACAATGGCGCAGACCACGCCGCTGAAACCCCCGATGACGAACAGGAAAATGAAGCCGATGGAAAACAGCATGGGCGTCTCGAAAGTCATGGAGCCGCGCCACATCGTGGCGGTCCAGTTGAACACTTTCACGCCAGTCGGCACCGCGATCAGCATGGTGCCATACATGAAAAACAGCTGTCCTACCGCCGGCATGCCCGCAGTGAACATATGATGCGCCCAGACGATGCAGGAAAGAATGGCGATGGAAGCAGTTGCATACACCATCGAGGAATAACCGAACAGCGGCTTGCGGGAAAAAGTGGGAATCACCTCGGAGACAATGCCGAATGACGGCAGGATCATGATGTAGACTTCCGGGTGCCCGAAGAACCAGAAAACATGCTGGAACAGCACTGGATCACCCCCGCCCGCCGCATTGAAGAAATTGGTACCAAAATTGCGGTCGGTCAGCAGCATGGTCACCACACCCGCCAGCACCGGCATGACCAGCACCAGCAGATAAGCGGTAATCAGCCAGGTCCACACGAACATGGGCATCTTCATCAGCGTCATGCCAGGCGCGCGCATGTTGAGAATGGTGGTGATGATGTTGATCGAGCCCATGATGGAGGAAGCACCGAGTATATGGATGGCAAAAATCATCATGTCCATCCCGATGCCCATTTGCACTGACAGCGGAGGATAAAAAGTCCAGCCCCCGGCAGCAGCGCCGCCGGGCGCGAAGAAAGAAGTGATGAGCAACAATGCTGCGGGAGGAAGCAGCCAGAAGCTCCAGTTATTCATTCGCGCAAAGGCCATGTCCGGGGCGCCGATCATCATCGGTATCTGCCAGTTGGCAAAACCGACGAAGGCCGGCATGATGGCGCCGAATACCATTATCAATCCGTGCATGGTGGTGAGCTGGTTGAAAAATTCGGGATTGACGATCTGCAAGCCCGGCTGAAAAAGTTCGGCCCGAATGGTCAGCGCCATCACGCCCCCTGTCAGGAACATGATGAAACTGAACCAGAGATAAAGCGTACCGATATCCTTGTGATTCGTGGTGGTCAGCCACCGCATCAGGCCGGTGAGGTGGTGGTCGTGCGCGTGATCGGCGCCATGCACGACATCGTGATCAGGTATTGCTGCCATGGTTTCTCCTGGATGCTGTTTCTTGAATATTTTTGATATCTCTGTCGACTGTTATCCCAACTCATCAAAGGAGGATAGCGATCGCTCTGTCATCCTGCTGCAATGCCCTGTTGGGCAACATCGAATACGCAGGTTCATGATTTCTCCTTAACTATTACTTGAGTTGATTGATTTCGGATGGCTGGACGGCATCGCCTGTCGAATTGCCGAAGGAATTGCGCTGGTAGGTGATCACCGAGGCAATATCCATGTCCGACAGATGCTTGAATGGCGCCATTGCCGTGCCGCTCTTGCCATTCATGACGATGTTGATGTGGCCATCCTTGGGCCCGGTGGCAACTTTCG
>NZ_FOHI01000021.1 GCF_900111585.1 Nitrosospira multiformis | reverse complement strand
GGAAGCATGTTCGCGGAGGCTGGAGGTCAAGCGAATGCATGGGCGATGGTGTAGATCGTCAGGCCTGCCAACCCGCCTATCAGGGTGCCATTGATGCGAATGTACTGCAGGTCCTCGCCCACCTGCCGCTCGATGCGGCGAGTCACTGTCTCCGTGTCCCACTCCCGCACGGTGTCGGCAATGAGCCTGCCCACATCGCGCTGGTGAGACTGCACCGCCTCCACCAGCACCTCCCGCATCCAGTTATTGAGCCGCTCTCGCAGACCGCGGTCCTGGAGGACAGTATCGGTGCCCGACTGTATGAGGCTCCGCATCCACGCCCTGATTGCCGATTCCCCGCTGTCGATGTCCTCGCGCATCCCGTTGCGGATGTCGCGCCAGACTCCGTCCGCGTAGTCCCGCAAGGCCGGATGCTCCAGCAGTTTGCGGGTGTGGGCGGCAACCTGCTCGCGATACTGGGGGGAAGTAGCCAGGTCGGAGGCGAGCTTGCCGATGGCAGCATCCAGCCGCAAGCGCAAGGGGTGGGCAGGGTCGCGCGCGATCTCGGCCACAACCTCGCGCAGTGCCGCCACCACGCTTTCCCCCACCTTCTCATCCATCGAAAGCCGCTGCCAGAACCAGGCTGTGTTTTTACGTACCCGCTGACGGATACGGGATTCGTTCGCAGTTACATATTCATCAGCCTCGCGCAACAGCTTGTCCAGCAGTCGCTGGTGCCGCTTTTCCGCAGTGAGCATCGTCACCGCCTCGCCGAGCAGAGGGCCAAGATCGATGCGGGCCGCTTTTTCCAGCAGCCCGGCCGAAACGAAATGCTGCACGTGGCGCTCGTCCACCGAATCCAGCAATTCCGGAATCAGGCGCGTCACATAATCCGCGAGCTGGTCGGTACGCTCCTGCTCGGACAGCCACGTTGCCAGTTTCCCGGACAAATCCACAGGCGCGAGTTTGGCGGCAACCACTTCAGGGGAAGCAAAGTTGCTCTCCACGAAGCGTCCCAGCGATTCACCGATTCGATCCTTGTTACGCGGAATGATTGCGGTGTGGGGGATCGGCAGGCCGAGGGGCTGGCGGAATAAGGCTGTTATGGCAAACCAGTCCGCCAGCGCGCCCACTACCGCGGCTTCGGCAAAAGCGCGAACGTAGCCAATCGAGGGATGAAGCGGAAGAAATACGTTGGCCAGAACGAGAACCGCAAGCATCACCATCAGCAGCGCCGTCGCCAGGCGCCGCATCCGGTTATTGGC
>NZ_FOHI01000008.1 GCF_900111585.1 Nitrosospira multiformis | reverse complement strand
ACTTCCCTTCGACAGGCATGTACCAGCCCTTCAGGCTCAGGCGCATGGAAAACCGGGGCAATACACCCGGAAAGCAAAAATACGCCGAGGGGGATTCCGGAAAACTTTGAGGAAGAGAAGTAAGAGCAATTCAAGTAAGAGAAGCAAGCAGCAATACGGTTCCCGAGATGGGGCACGCATTACAATTCTTCAATTCGTACCTACAAGGAGTAGAGCAAATGATTAAATCGATGGTCATGGTCTTGACGAGTGCTGTTCTGGCCGTGTCATTGCCCGCCTCGGCGCATACCGACGAATATTTCGAGACTCATGCCGCGCCCCACGGCGGGCAGATGCGTATGGCGGGACCCTATCATCTGGAGCTTGTAACCAAAGATAAAGAATTGACGGTTTATGTAACAGATCATGCAGATGCTCAGATCAACACAGAAGGAGGCGTGGGCAAGGCGGCATTTCAGGTCGGTAAAGCCAAGCCGAAAATTTCCATAAAGCTCGAACCGGCGGGAAATAACATGATGAAAGGAACGGGAGATTTCGTCCTGACCCCGGACACGGTAGTCGTCGTATTTGTCAAATTGCCGGAACAAGAGGCGCAATCCGCCCGGTTCACTCCATTGAAGGCTGCGGCAAAGGATTCGCAGAAAAAGAGCGATAAAAAATCAGAAGAGGGTCATGGCGACCACGCCGGCCACGGAAATCACAGCGGCCATGGGTCGCACGGCCAAAGCGGGAACCAGGGCGGCGATCATAATCACCACATGCATCACTGATTATCCAGCCGCGAGGTCAGCAAGGGATGGAACGACGGATATCTGCGTTTATATAGAATAAACGCAGATAAACCGGCGACAATGGCGCCAGACTCAAAAAAGAGATAACAGGCAGCTGAAATGGAAAGTCTGGCTGCGTGGAGCCTGCAGGGTGATTGCTTATCAGTGATTCCCTGTAAGGCTCTCCCCTGGAGGACTGATGCTCAGTGCGGCTTGCCGTCCCCGCTGTATATCGATGCTCATCAATATCATCAAGCCAATAATAAAATAGCTGCCGGTAATCAACATGGCCAGCCGGTGGTCGCCCCCGGAAATCCAGCTCACGATCCCATACGTGATCGGACCGAGTATCGAGGATAAATTGACTGCAAGTCCCCACAGTCCGAAAAATTCGGCGCGTCTCGCATCCGGACTGAGATAGCCTATCAGTGCGCGCCCTGCCGATTGTGACGCTCCCAGGCAAAGGCCGGCGACATTGGCAGCAAGCCAGAACATGGGGCGTGTCGCAGCCATCCATGCCAGCAACACCATTACAATCCAGCCTCCGAGGGTCAGCGCGATGGTGGGAATATGGCCGATTCTGTCCTGGATATTGCCAAAGGCGAACGCACCGATCGATGCCGTAATGTTGACAACCAGAACCAGAAACATGGTATCGCCGGTATCAAAGCCCATTACCTGCTGCGCATAGATGGCGGCTAAAGTAATCACGGTCTGAATGCCCGCCTGGTAAAACACGATACATGCGAGAAAGCGTACGAGGTCGCGAAAATCGCGCACATGATGGAATGTGACAAGCAAGCGGGCAAATGCTTCGCGGACGACATGGCGTTCCGCTGGATGCGACTGCGGCAGCCCACGTTCCTTGAGAAAGAGAAAAGTCGGTATGCTTGAAATCGCGAAAAGGCCGGCCGTTATAAGCATTGCGCCCGGAACGAACTGCTCTGCAGGCCTGCCCTGGCCTTGTGCCCAAGTCACGTAAGCCAACGACACTCCCAGGCTGATCAGCCCGCCAATATAGCCGAAACTCCAGCCCCACCCGGAAACCTTTCCCAATGCCTCGCCGTGGGCGAGCTCCGGCAGAAAAGCTGAAATCAAATTCGTGCCGCTGCTGAAGAAAAAGTTACTTAGCACGATCAATACCACGGCCAGCATCAGATCGCCCGGACCGACAAAGTAAAGCAATGCGGTAAAAAGCACGCAACCGATTGTGCTCACCAGCAGCAAAGGCTTCTTCATCGCATATGCATCAGCATAAGCGCCTATCACTGGCGCAGTCACCATAATAAGCGCATAAGACACCGCCAACGCTGCTGTCCAGGCAAACGTTCCCCACGCTTCATTATTCGCCACCACCGCCACAAAATAGGCGTTAAAAATGGCGGTAATCACAACGGTGGTGTAGCCTGAATTCGCGAAGTCGAACATTGCCCATGACCAGACTTCACGTCGGCTTACCCCAGGAGCGAGGTATCGGGACTTATCTTGTACCTGCATGAAATCCAATATGGTGTGATACCCTTGCGGGCCTGATTCGCTCTCGTTCAGCCCCCTAATTACCTGGGGATAGATGTGGCTCACATGATACCCGAGTATTCTGGAAATACTCAGCCATAGCAGGGTTCAGCAGCCGCTATTCATGTGAAGTAAGCGCTTACTGAGCACAAACGTCAATGTTTCGCCTGCCCTACCCCACCGCAGACGTTTACCAGCACGCCTATCAGATTCAACATGCCTTCCATTAACACATTCAGGTGTTCCTCGGTACACTCAAATGAGCGCAGCAAGGTTAAGGTATCTATTACTGCTATCTCTCCGTGTTTCACCTGATGGTGAGCAAGGTTTAATGCAAGCAGTCGCGCGCACTCCGCCAATTCCTCTTTGGTCGCCTTCTTGATCAGTATATTCGCGAGATCGTACGCTTGATCGTAAGTTATCAGGTCATTCATCTTCAGCTGCCTATTATTGGTTTATCAAGCAAAGTCTCCTGGGCCAGGGCCTGTTAGTGATAGGAGCAGGTCCAGGTAAAACTCTTCCCTCTTGGCCCGATACAGCCTAATTCCTCACGCCAGCAAGAGTTTCCAGTGCTCCATGATAATCGCATCAGAGCGTTTTACTATTGGACCTTGGTACGGCCTTTCGACACAGATTGCTGAAAGGCAGCAAGAGGAAGCACGATCCCCCGCGCGAAGACTACCGAATAAAATATTGGTGTTGTTGAGAGGCATAAGGCACTCTAACTGTCACTAAAATCCCGCATTGATGCTAGTTCTTGGGGTGGAAGATTAAAGAAAGTACCACACGGGAGCTTCTTTCTCAGAAGTGACTCTCCAGGAATCTCTAGGATAAACGATATTGAGTCTTCCTAGGCAAGGGTATGGGAAAGAGCTGATAATTAACTGTAGGGTATCTAATTGAGTCTCAGGGCATCTTGAAGTTTTTCATCGATCAAAAACCACCCGCCATACCGCTTGGCAAGCCAGATAACTCCCTTAGGTGTCACCCTGATTTGATTGAAGGCGAACCTATGTCTCACCCCGACCCTAACCACGAACCGTCCAGCATCGAGGTGAGCTTGCGTAGGAATCCCCACTCGTCCCGCTTGAAGATGACCCCATCGGAGGCCAGCATCTTGGAGAACGAATGGGGTTTATGGCCGAGTACCTTGGCTACATCCCCAAGGCACTTGGTTGACTCAGCCTCAGCATATTTCTGGACGAACTCCACTGAAGGCTTGGCTGCTTCAAGTTGAACCAATGCGGCTTGTTTTGCTTCTACCTCATCGGCCCACGCTCTAGCTGCTATGACTGGATTGGTGAAGTCCGGGAGGGTATTGTTCTTATTTGGCTTTCCATAGTTTCCTATTAGATCAAAATAAATCCAGAGTAGCTCAAGTCTCTTTAATCAGAGGACTTCCTCCTAGCAGTCAGGCGGGATTTGCGGCATTCTAATCAGGGGGTTGAAAAGGGATTTTTCGCGCGTCTCTTCCTTCGAGACGGAGAGATTCTCCTCGCTATGGCCGCCAAAAATCCAAGCGTTACGCTGGCTGAGCTGAAGGAGGCTGTTGAAGCGATTGAGGCTTACCAGAGAGAGTCAAAACCAAAAGATAACAAGCACAAGTAGTCAAAATCAACAACTTCGGTAAATCGTGCAGGATCACTCAATAGCTTACTAACAACTATCAACATGCCACAGTGTGCGGTAGTCCGAATTTGTCTTTTTCGCATTGGTTTGACGAGCTGATTGCGTTACTAGCAGATGCAGGTCACGTCCAGGCTGCAACCGTCAATGAAAAGAATTTCCAGCAATCGCATTTCTAGATGCGGCAGAGATGAATACATGAAGAAACTAAAACAAGTAAGAACTGCGTTTGCTTCCTATACGGTTAGAGATTGTATCGGTGAAGGAGGCGCGGGCATAGTTTATCGGGCAGAAACAGAGGGAGGGGCGCTAGTAGCAATTAAGGTGCTCGACCCGAGTAAAGCAAACGCAGAAAAACTGAAGCGGTTTAAAAATGAATATACTTTCTGCAGTCGTAATACGCATCCCAACATAATCACCGTAGTGGATCATGGGTTAACTGAGGAAGGTGCACCATTCTTCGTAATGCCGCTTTACAGCGGATCAATTCGCAGGTTAGTAGGAAAATTATCCCCAGCGCGGTCGTTTGAGGTGTTTCAAAAGGTATTGAATGGCCTTGATGCTGCTCACAAACTGGGAATAACACATCGAGACTTAAAACCAGAAAATATACTAACGAATGGGAACGGTGCAGATAACGATGTAGTAATTGCTGACTTTGGAATCGCCGAGTTTGAGGAAGATGAGATTTACACAGCTGTTGAAACAAAAGATGGGACCCGTTTGGCGAATTTTCAATATGCAGCACCTGAGCAAAAAGCTAAAGGGAAAAAAATCGATAAAAGAGCTGATATTTACGCGCTCGGGCTAATACTAAACGAACTATTCACAACCGAGATAGCACACGGTACAGGCTACAAAACGATTAAATCCGTATCGGAAGAATATTCGTACCTCGATCTTATCGTTGAAAAAATGTTGCACCAAGTCCACATTCCCGGTATAGCGATATTGATGAGCTTAAGAAAGAGCTTATTGTAAGGGGAGCTGAGCATGTTTCAATGCAGAAATTAAGCGTGCTAAAAAAGACGGTCATACCTGTAAGTGACATTGATTATCCACTCGCTATTGACCCCATGAAAATTGTAGGTGTCGATTGGGATGGCGGCCATCTTTCTATCCGTTTGAATCACTACCCCAATCCCACGTGGATTTCAGCACTTAGGAATATGGGGAGCTATATATCAGTGGCGGGGAAAGGGCCTGACAGCTTTATATTTTCCGGTGATTTTGGAGGCGGTTATGCAAAGATACCAGCTAATAAAAATGAAGTTCAGCAGGTTATCGATTACTTTAACGTGTGGCTCCCAGTGGCGAACACCTTATATATAAGAAAAATAAAACAAGGTTTGGATGAAGCTGATCGCAAGCAAAGGGAAGAAATACAGCGGAGGATTAAACAAGAGGAAGAAAGAGCTGAAGTTCTTCGAAGTATTAGGTATTAAAGATTCATGTACGAAGGGTCATCAATTACAGCAGCAACGTCTTAAACAATGAAATGTAAGCGTGGGCAAGTTGAAGCTGATCTGCTACCAGGGGAAACCAACTATTTTATGCGTGGGGAATAAAAGTAGAAAGACTTACAACGAGCGATGCTCTAGAACGTTTTGAAAGTGGAATAGAAATACCGAAAGGATACGAAGAAATCCTTACTAAAGATGGGGTGGGTCGTGCCCGACCGTGCGACCGTGCGGAACAATCAATTGGTTGATACAGAACTGCTGGGTATTTTAACTTAAGGCTGCAAACAACCCGGTGGTACTTGAGGGCTAATGTTGATACCTTCACACGGCACGTAAGAGGACTGGAACCTGATTTCTCCAAGGTCAAATAATGGTCAAGCCTAAAGTAAAGCACCGGGACTAACCTGCTGCATGGTTCGCAGAACCTATAAGAAGCTCAGTACTTTTACTACGAGTATCCCCGGGATACTAAAGGTAAACGCAAGCTTCCAAGCCTCGGGTAAGTGCAAGCTTCCGCCTGGGGGGGATTTACTGAAGACGTAGAGGTCGTGGACTCGTGCTGCCGCAGCTTTCGTCGTAGAGTTGGCCTAGTTCAAAGGAAATTGTAGTGGAAAAAAGGTTTCAGGTATTTGTAAGTAGTACATTCAAAGATCTTGAAATCGAGCGCCAAGAGGTTATGCATGCGCTTCTTGAGCTGGATTGCATTCCTGCGGGGATGGAAATTTTTCCTGCTGCGAACGAGAGTCAGTGGAACCTGATAAAAAAGGTAATTGACGATTGTGACTATTACATCTTGATTCTTGCCGGTCGTTACGGGTCAATTAGTCCTGAGGGCATGAGTTACACGGAAATGGAGTATCGCTACGCGTTATCAACAAATAAGCCCATTATCGCCTTCATCCATCGCGACCCTGGAAAAATCATTGCCGATAAGACAGAACCTTCGATGGAAGGTAAAGCCAAACTTGCTAATTTTCAGACGTTGGTTGAAAAGAAATTGTGCAAGTATTGGGATACGCCGCAAGAGCTCGGTTCCGTTGTAAGTCGGAGCTTAGTACAGCTAATAAAAGCAAACCCTGCAGTGGGTTGGGTGCGAGCCACTGAACTTGCCGATCGAGATGCTACGATGGAATTGCTGCGGTTGCGCCGAAAAGTTGATGAGCTCCAATCAGAATTGGCAAAAGCCAGAACATCTGCGCCTAAAGGAGTGGAGAATCTGTCTCAGGGAGATGACCCTCATTCCCTTAGATTCACGTTCGAGACACTCTCTTCCAAGGGATATTTCGCTCATAACGGTAGTTTCACCTTAACGTGGGACGAAATATTTGCCGTAGTAGCTCCGATAATGATTAATGAGGCGTCTGAGTTACAAGTAAAATCTACGCTTGATGCGACAGTCGAAGAAAAAAACATAGAATGGCTGCGTAAGAAAAAAAGATTCGAGCAGTGCAATTTCAGAAATTTTTCTCTCCATGAAGAAGATTTTCAAACTATAAAGATACAGCTTAGGGCTCTCGGGTTAATTGCGAAAAGCGAGAAATCGCGCAGTGTTAAGGACTCCAGAACCTATTGGACGCTAACTCCTTATGGAGATGAGGTTATGACGAGACTGCGTGCGATTCGTTGTAGTCAAATAGAAGGGTTATCTGATAAAGACATTCGAGAACACGAGGAATAGTTCATTTAATATAGCTTAAGCCGTGAAAAATCGTCTGTGGGGATTTAGGATAGTAGAGGCTCTTGCATAAGTGGTGTTTTCCTTGGCTCTCATCACTACATCTTCCTCACCGCTACACGTTCATTAAGAGAGGCTGTGAGAACCCCATCTTGGGCGAAGACGTTTTTGCATATGCCTCTGACTCAAGAGTGGGGGAAGGGAACGTACCATTTTGGCGGAATCGTAATAACTTCCGACCAATTCATCTAAATACCTAAATAAAAATTAATTCAGAATTTTGCGTTTGTTAAGTAGCTAACACGTTTTTCTAAAAATGCCTTTTGCTATGAGCGCAATACTTAAGGAGCACTTCCTCCCCACAAGCCTTGGTCCCATCCCCTCTTCTCAACTACCACAATTCTTGTAGCTACCACCGATTGACCGCACTCTCCTTTGTTGCATTCAAGTGGAGCACTAGGTCAAACATCACCAGTCATTAATGGCTGCGTGATAGTACCAAATCAACCGGCAAATTCCATCAACGTGGCCCCGGTGTGCCCCCAGAGCCCAAAGCCATCGGATAATGCGGGATAACTACTTGAACTTAATGGTGCTGTTGAGAGGAGTCGAACCTCCGACCTACTGATTACGAATCAGTTGCTCTACCAACTGAGCTACAACAGCCTGGGAAGGGATCAGAATAAACCATATCAATTATAGTCTTTTGGAAAACGCCGAGCAAACGTTCCTATTTGAGGACACCGCCATAGATGAAAGAAATAAAAGAAAGCAGGGAAGTCGCTGTGCCAGTGCAATAGGCGCGAGCTCACATAACCCACTCCCTCATAAATCTTTCAACTCAACCTTCTACTCCAGCAAAATTCTGCTTCCACAAAACCTCCAACCAATCCCAGATGGGACTCTGTTTTTCTCCAGAAAGAGCTCATCTGGAACCCTTGAATTCCTCATTGAGATAAAAAAACGTAAATTCCAACATATTCGCCGAATGGCCGAGAATCACTAGACAATTTCCTGCGATTGGGTCAAACTTGCCGCCATGATAAATGGCTCAAACCGCTGCCAAAATATCCTGGTCATCCATGGGCCGAACCTGAATTTGCTAGGAATCAGGGAACCTTCGATTTACGGAACTGTCACATTAGAAGAAATTAACGGAAATTTGGCGAAATTAGCCGAAAAAGAGGGCATTAGTCTTAATTGCTTTCAAAGTAACACCGAGGGAGAGCTGATAGACCGAATCCAGCAGGCGGGCGCTGAAAAAATAGACTTCATTATCATCAATCCTGCCGCTTATACGCATACCAGTATTGCCTTGCGTGATGCACTTGCGGCGACCCGGATACCTTTCATTGAAATTCACCTTTCCAATATTTTTGCTCGCGAATCTTTCCGCCAGAAATCTTTTTTTTCCGATATGGCGGTGGGTGTCATAAGCGGTCTGGGAGCAAAGGGATACGAACTCGCCTTCAATTATGTGCTGGGCCGCAACTGATGAGCGTCAAGGATAGCAACGAAGTGATCGGATACCATTGAGGAGCTGAGAATTCCTTTTGATAAGCCAATGCAGTGTTGGCTCATCTCACCCCTTGGGTGTTTTGAAACAGGGGTATTTTTCAAAAAGACAAAAGCACAAAGTCCGCGTCTTCGAGCGCTGGCAGATGGTTAGAGGTTTTGACAGAACATAACGCAAAAGGAACCGATCGGGAGATCCTATATGGACCTGAGAAAGCTTAAAAAACTGATTGACCTGGTGGAGGAATCCGGCATTGCCGAGTTAGAGATAACGGAGGGCGAAGAAAAGGTTCGCATCAGCAGATCCACGCCTTCGATGCAGATGCCCGCAATCGCAATGCCTCCTCCGCAACCCGCGCCAGCAGCAGCCATCATTCCGCAAGCTGCACCAGTCACCCCCGCAACAGCCGCCGCCGAGATACTGCCGCAAGGTCATATGGTCAAATCGCCTATGGTGGGCACGTTCTATCGTAGTTCCGCCCCCGGCAGCAATCCGTTCGCTGAGGTGGGTCAGACAGTCAAGGAGGGTGACACGCTCTGCATCATAGAGGCAATGAAGCTGCTCAATGAAATCGAGTCGGACAAGAGCGGTGTGATCAAGGCGGTGCTGGTGGAGAACGGTCAACCTGTCGAGTATGGTGAACCGCTATTCGTGATTGAATAATTTCGGCTTTTAGCGCGTTACACGCTAACTTGACGGATACCCGCATCAATAGAAGAGGAAATCACCTCCATCATGAAACGAGATACGAGCGGCAGACATGTTTGAAAAAATACTGATAGCAAACCGCGGCGAGATTGCCTTGCGGATACAACGTGCATGCCGTGAGATGGGTATCAAGACAGTAGCGGTGCACTCCCAGGCCGACGCCGAGGCAAAATATGTAAAACTCGCTGATGAGTCCGTATGCATCGGACCTCCTCCTTCGGCACAAAGCTACCTCAATATTCCCGCCATCATCAGTGCCGCCGAGGTCACTGACGCCGAAGCCATTCATCCGGGTTACGGATTTTTGTCGGAAAATGCCGATTTTGCCGAACGTGTAGAAAAAAGCGGCTTCGTCTTTATCGGCCCGCGGCCTGAGACGATTCGGCTGATGGGCGACAAGGTCAGTGCCAAGAACGCCATGAAAAAGGCTGGTGTGCCTTGTGTCCCGGGCTCGGACGGTGGTCTCCCCGAATCCGTGGACGAAATCAGAGCCATCGCTCGCGCCATCGGCTACCCTATCATTATCAAGGCCGCGGCAGGTGGAGGCGGTCGTGGCATGCGCGTGGTGCACACCGAAGCAGCGTTATCGAACGCGGTTATCATTACGCGCAACGAAGCTCAGGCCGCATTCGGCAACCCGACGGTCTACGCGGAAAAATATCTGGAGAACCCGCGCCACATCGAATTTCAGGTATTGGCGGATGAACATCGCAACGCCATCTATCTTGGGGAACGGGATTGCTCCACGCAGCGCCGCCATCAGAAAATTATCGAGGAAGCACCTGCCTTGGGCATTCCGCCGAGATTGCGCGACAGAATGGGAACCCGCTGCGTCGACGCATGCAAGCGCATCGGCTACCGGGGTGTGGGCACATTCGAGTTTCTGTTCGAAAAAAACGAATTCTATTTCATTGAAATGAATACACGCCTGCAAGTCGAGCATACCATTACCGAGGCCATCACCGGGATCGATCTGGTGCAAGCGCAGATCCGCGTGGCAGCCGGCGAAAAGCTCACTCTGAGGCAGCGCGACGTCGTGTTGAAGGGTCATGCCATCGAATGCCGTATCGCTGCCGAAGACCCGTACAAGCTCACCCCGTCGGCGGGGCGTATCACCCAGTATCATGCTCCTGGCGGTCCTGGCATTCGCGTGGATTCCCATATATATCATAACTATTTCGTGCCGCCCTATTACGATTCCATGATAGGCAAAATAATCGCGTATGGAGACAACCGCGATCAGGCGATAGCACGCATGCGTATCGCACTGTCGGAAATGGTTATCGGCGGCATCAAAACCAATACGCCGCTCCACCTTGACCTGTTGTCCGATGCCGCTTTTCTGAATGGCGGCACGAGCATCCATTATCTCGAGCAAAAGCTCGCCAATTACAATAATAAGTCCGGCTGAAGCTCTATCGGCCTCACTACTGAAACTTCAGTAACGGACGGAGAGTTTTTGAGGTAGGAGTTTTTCGGGAAACGGGCCTGGAACGTTCTGCCCGCCTGCTTAGGCAGCCAAGTGCGAGGTACGTACCATCATGCCCTGGATTTCTGTCATCATAAAAATGGACAGCATGCATGTCGAGGCGCTAAGCGATGCAATGCTGGCTTTGGGTGCGCTGTCAACCGACATCCATGATTCCGCAGCCGGGACCGAGCATGAGCAACCCCTGTTTGGCGAACCAGGGGAGCCCATCGCAGACATCTGGCTTGCACCGGAACTTACCGCGCTATTCAAGGGGGACACCGATATTTCCACCGTAATGCGCGCTGCGGCCGAAGCGGTCGGCCTGCCTGCCCCTCCGATCCATCGGATCGAGTATGTGGAAGAGCAGGATTGGGTACGGGTAACCCAGTCGCAGTTCAATCCGATCCGCATATCCTCGCGCTTGTGGGTCGTGCCGAGCTGGCATGAAACACCCGATCCGAATGCCATCAACCTGATCCTCGATCCCGGACTCGCCTTTGGAACAGGAACTCATCCTTCTACGCAGCTATGCCTTGAATGGCTTGACGAAAATCTCGGAGGAGGCGAAGATGTTCTTGATTACGGTTGTGGTTCAGGCATATTGGCAATTGCCGCGCTCAAGATGGGCGCCCGCCATGTTGTCGGAATCGACATAGATCCGCAAGCGGTGGAAGCAAGCCGCCAGAACGCAAGGCTTAACCAGTGCGCAGAAACCGAAATAGCGTTTCATACGCAGATGGTGGGTCAGGCGGGCATAGAACGGGGAGGCTGGGCGGATGTGATTGTCGCCAATATCCTTGCCAATCCGCTTATCATGCTGGCTCCCATATTAACGCATGCTGCCCGATCGGGAGGACGCATTGTGCTATCCGGTATACTCGCGGAACAGGCAGAAGAGGTGATGCAAGCTTATCGGCAATCACATGATATGCATATTGCACGAAATCGTGAGGGATGGGTCTTGCTGGCAGGTACGAGAAAATGAACAGATTAAACAAAAACCAGAACCGGTATGGCACTTGTAACTCGATGTCCTAACTGCTTAACGGTCTTTCGCGTCACACCCCTGCATTTGCAGGCGCACGGGGGCGAAGTGCGCTGCGGGCAGTGCAACCACATATTTAATGGTTTCGCTGCGCTGCTGACCATGGAGGAGCCGGAAATCATAGAACCGGCGAAGACCGGGGAAGCGGCGAAAGCGTCGGAAAATACTTCACAGCTTTCCCCCGATGTAGCGATGCCTCATGCGGAAGCCCTGCAGGAGGGGGAAGTATCGGAGCCACCAGTTCCGAAACCCATCTCATCAGCACAAAATCCGGCGGGATCGCGCCCAGCAGAGCCGGCCAGCTCAGCACCTGTCAAGCCAGAGGCAGCAGAGGCTCGCGCTCCTGAAACGCCTGCAAGGGGGAAACCTGACGCCAGGGCCGCGAAAAAAGCAGACAAAGCACGGGACAGGCGGGTTGCGAGAGAAAAAATTCCGCAAACGGGTGACGCGATGTGTGCCGGATTGGAAGATGACATGCTGGATAATTATTTGCCGGAGCACTACGTTTCCAGGAGAGGGCAACTGCCGGAGATCACGGCTGCGTGGGCCGTTGCCAATCTTTTTATGCTCATCGTGCTCGTGGCGCAGATCATCTATGCATTTCGCAGTGACCTGGCGGTTCACATGCCGAGCACCAGACCCTTTCTGGAGCAATATTGCAAAGTTTTGCAATGTACTGTTTCTTTGCCGCCATCCACCGGTTCGGAAAATACAGCATCATCCGGGATGAGCGCGAGGCCGTCTATTGGTCTTGCTGCCTCCGCTGACAAGCAGTCATCTGTTTTCGGTCATTATCGCCGCGTCCACTCACCTTCCCCGACAGGGCGAGTTGGCTGACTTCGCCATTCCTCACTACCTGTCTCAGGCTCCTGCCCGCCCTCTGGCTACCCGATTTGGGGTAAAATCGATGTCCCGTTAAATTAGGTATTCCTCTTTTGGAAGATGGCGTCTGAAAGCCTGATCGAAATCGAAGGCCTGAATTTCTCTTATGGACAGCGTCCGATTCTCAAGGGAATCGACATGACGATGGGACGAGGGAAAGTCATTGCCATAATGGGGGGTAGCGGCAGCGGGAAAACAACCTTGTTGCGCCTCATCGGAGGCGCGGTGCGCCCGACTTCCGGCTATGTGAAAGTTGCAGGCCAGGTAGTGCATAAACTGAAGCGGGATGAGCTTTTTCGCATGCGTCGAAAAATGAGCATGCTATTTCAGTTCGGCGCATTGTTTACCGATCTCTCGGTATTCGACAACGTGGCTTTCCAGATGCGGGAACATACGGACTTGCCAGAGTCCATGATACGGGACCTTGTGTTAATGAAACTCCAGGCTGTGGGTTTGCGCGGCGCACACGAGTTGATGCCCAACCAGCTTTCCGGCGGCATGGCGCGCCGCGTCGCACTGGCGCGCTCGATTGCGCTTGATCCTCTGCTTATCATGTACGACGAGCCTTTCACCGGACTCGATCCCATTTCACTCACCGTGATCGGAAACCTGATTCGACGCCTGACCGATGCCTTAGGCATGACCTCCATCGTTGTAACTCACGACGTGCAGGAATCCTTGAAAATTGTCGACTACGTTTATTTCATCGCGGACGGAGTGATTGCAGCCCATGGTACGCCGGACGAGGTGCGCCGATCGGTTGCACCGTTTGTACATCAGTTTGTTCATGGGGAAGAAGACGGTCCCGTCTCGTTTCACTATCCCGCCGGACCCTATGCGCAGGATTTGAAACTGGAGGGCAGTTTTGCCTAGGCGTATCGTAACTGGTATCCAGAGCGTCGGTCATCGCGTCATAGACAGTATCTGGCGCCTGGGCTACGCCAGCCGTTTCTTCCTGCTGACCTTGATCAAGTCTGGCACCAGCCTGCACCGCTTCACCCTGGTGATACGGGAGCTTTATTTTACCGGGGTACAGTCGCTCATCATCATCCTCGTGTCAGGACTTTTTGTCGGCATGGTGCTCGGCTTGCAAGGCTTCGAAACTTTGCAGCGGTATGGGGCAGAATCTGCGGTAGGCACCATGGTGGCCTTGTCATTGTTACGCGAATTGGGACCGGTGGTATCGGCGTTGTTGTTCGCCAGCCGCGCCGGTTCGGCAATCACAGCGGAAATCGGCCTGATGAAAGCGACCGAGCAACTGGCGGCAATGGAAATGATGGCTGTAGATCCGATTGCGCGTGTAGTCGCGCCCCGGTTCTGGGCGGGCGTAATTTCAATGCCGTTGCTGGCGGCGCTGTTTTCAGCCATAGGCATCTATGGCGGCTATCTGGTGGCTGTCGTACTTATCGGAGTGGATGAAGGTTCGTTCTGGTCGCAAATGCAAAGTGCTGTCGATTTCCGCTACGACGTGGTCAACGGCATCATAAAAACCTGTGTTTTCGGCGTCGCGGTGACGGCAATCGCGGTGTTTGAGGGGTATGATGCGGCGCCCACGGCCGAAGGGGTATCCGGTGCGACAACCCGCACCGTGGTGACTTCTTCACTCGCAATTCTTGGACTCGATTTTATCTTGACCTCGTTCATGTTCAGGGGAATGGGCTGATGCAGCGCGCAACAATGGATTTGTGGGTAGGACTGTTCGTCATGGCAGGTATCGGCGCATTGCTTGTGCTGGCGTTGAAAGTCGGCAATCTTGGCACTTATAGCGCGAATGACAGCTATCAGGTGACAGGCAACTTCGAAAACATCGGAGGGTTGAAAGTGCGGGCGCCGGTAAAGAGTGCCGGTGTCGTCGTCGGCCGGGTGACGGACATCCAGTTCAGCACAGAGACATATGACGCTCTGGTGATCATGAATATTGACACCCGTTATAAATTTCCCAAGGATACTTTTGCCAGCATTCTTACCTCCGGTTTGATCGGGGAGCAATATATCGGCCTGGCGGCCGGGGGTGATGAAGCGACGCTCAAGGATGGCGACACCATCATGAAAACCAATTCTGCCCTTGTTCTGGAAGAAATGATCGGGAAATTTTTGTTCAATAAAGCTTCAGAAGGAGGCAGCAATGAAAATTCCGGCAAGAACTAGAAAGGGCAGTAATAAGTCCAACGCCTGCGGCAGCGTCCGAATTTCACGGATAAGGGCCTGCAGGCAGGAAGCAGTTGATGCGGGCGCCGGAAGCGTCAACAGCCTAAGCATTTCGTGTGTTGAGCAGTCTAATCAAGCGAGGAAATCATGAAAAAATATCTTGGTATCTCAGGTCTGCTGGCAGCCTGGCTGGTTGCATTTCCTGCTGCCGCAGAAATCAGTCCTGATACGCTGGTGGATAACACCGCCCAGGAAGTATTGTCGATCGTTCGGCAGGATAAGGAACTGCGTGCGGGCAATATGGCCAAGATTCTTGATCTGGTCGAAGCCAAGGTTCTGCCGCATTTCAACTTCACCCGTATGACCCGGCTTGCCATGGGCAAGAACTGGAATAAGGCAACCCCACAGCAACAGGAGGAATTGGTGAAAGAGTTCCGCACCTTGTTGGTGAGGACTTACTCCAACGCCCTCAGTACCTACAGTGACTACAAGATCAAGGTTGAGCCGGTCAGGAGCAAGGCAGGGGACGTGGATACCACCGTCAAAACGAAAGTCATGCAGGATAGCGGGCAACCCGTGGATATCGACTACAGCATGGAAAAAACAGGGGATGGGTGGAAAGTCTACGATGTGACGGTGGCTGGCGTAAGCCTGGTCACAAATTACCGCAGCACGTTCAACAGCCAAGTGCGCGAAGGTGGTGTGGAAAAATTACTGAAAACCCTCGGGGACAAGAACCGCGCGCTGGCCGCTAACGATAAAAAAGCAGCTGGCGAATTAAAGACGGTAGCCACGCAGTAGCCGATGACAGCCACTGTCGTCCGGCGTGAAGGCGGGAAACTCAGCGTCGAAGGATCAATTACGATCGATAACGTCGTTTCGGTGGTTGCGAACGGCGTTGCTTTGTTTGACGGGGAAGAGGTGATAATCGATCTGGGGCGGGTTACCGAAGCCGATTCCGCTGCCGTCAGCTTGATGCTGGAATGGCGGCGCGAGGCAGCACGCCACCATCGCAAGATACGCTTTCTCAATATATCCCAGAATCTGCAGAGTCTCGTGCAACTGTACGGGGTATCCGAATTGATGAGCGGGGCATAATTCGCAGAAATCAGGCTGCCGCTTGCAGATCAGCTGTCGCCCAGGAATCGCGTAACGGCATGTTCCCTGCTCACCTGCACCCCGGCTTCTGGCGAATGCACTACAGTTTCGTTTTGGTTCCTTCCTACTTTACCTCCACATGACACCCGCCTTAGAAGTCGAGCAGATGCACAAACGTTATGGTGCACTGCGAGTTCTGGCGGGCATCGATCTCAAGATAGAGCCAGGCGAGTTTTTTGCCTTGCTGGGCCCCAACGGCGCGGGCAAGACCACGCTTATCAATATCATGGCAGGGCTCACGCGAGCAACCAGCGGCCGGGCGCGGGTAATGGGATACGATGTGGTTTCCCATTACCGCGAAGCGCGACGCATGTTGGGCGTGGTTCCCCAGGAGCTGGTTTTCGATCCATTTTTTACTGTGCGCGAAACACTGGTCATTCAATCGGGGTATTACGGATTGAAGAACAATGGCGCGTGGATAGAGGAAATCATCCATCACCTCGATCTCTCGGATAAAGCCGACACCAACATGCGAGCGCTGTCCGGGGGAATGAAGCGGCGCGTACTGGTAGCCCAGGCACTGGTGCACAAGCCACCGGTCATCGTGCTGGATGAGCCGACCGCGGGGGTGGATGTCGAGCTGCGCCAGGGACTCTGGCGCTTCATCAAGCAGCTGAATCGGGAAGGCCACACCATCGTATTGACCACTCATTATCTCGAGGAAGCGGAGGCGCTGTGCAGCCGCGTGGCAATGATGAAGCAAGGCAATGTCGTTGCCCTGGACAGCGTCAGAAACCTGATCAGCAGCGTATCGGGATGTTCTGTGCGGCTGCGGCTGTCGCCCGACACGCTGCCTCCGGCGCTACAGTCGCTAATGAGCAGCCGCGAAGAGGGTTGCTACATTCTGACCCTGGCGGAGTATTCCCAGATCGAGCAGGTCATGGCCGCGTTGCGCAAAGCAGCACTACAAGTGCTCGAGATGCAGGTGTTGCAGCCTGATCTGGAAGAGGTATTCATACGGATCATGGGCACACACAAAATCAGGCAGCCCGGAACCCTACCCATATGACCGGATTTCTTACACTACTCTACAAGGAGTTGCTGCGATTCTGGAAAGTCGGATTCCAGACGGTATTCGCGCCCATGGTATCCACCCTGCTATATCTCCTGATTTTTTCGCATGTGCTGGAAGAGCATGTACAGGCGTACCCCGGTGTTGCGTATACTGTTTTTCTCGTGCCTGGCCTGGTGATGATGGCGATGCTGCAAAACGCTTTCGCCAACTCCTCATCGAGCCTGATCCAGTCCAAGATCACCGGTAATCTGATTTTTATCCTGTTGTCGCCGCTTTCGTATCGCGAAATATTTTTCGCCTACGTCACTGCGTCGGTCGTGCGAGGTCTGGCAGTGGGCCTCGGGGTCTACCTGGTTACCCTGGTGTTCTTCGATGTGCCCCTGTCCTCGTTCCTCTGGGTGCTGATGTTTGCCTTGATGGGCAGCGCATTGCTGGGAGCTATCGGCGTCATTGCCGGTATCTGGGCGGAAAAATTCGATCAACTCGCCGCGTTTCAGAATTTTGTCATTCTGCCGCTGACGTTTTTATCCGGCGTGTTCTACACAATTCCCTCATTGCCACCCTTTTGGCAAGGCCTGTCTCACCTGAATCCGTTTTTCTACATGATCGATGGTTTCCGCTACGGTTTTTTCCACGCATCCGATATCTCACCCTATTTCAGTCTTGGCATTGTAGCCGCGTGCTTTGTGGCGGTATCATGGCTGACGCTGCAAATGCTCAAAAGAGGCTACAAGATCAGGCACTGATTGCGGTTTTTAGGTGGAACGGGATACATCCGTGCCCATTCTCGTTTTTATGGCAATTGCCAGCAACGTATATGAAAGTAAGGGAAACTACAGATGGTTACAGCGGACAGCATAAAAACTCATATCGAGACTTCCATGTCTTGCGAACTGGTGCATGTGGAAGGGGATGACGGCTACCATTTCAGCGCCCTCATCGTCAGCCCGGAATTCCGTGGAAAAAATATGGTGCAGCAGCACCAGCTGGTTTACCGGGCACTCGGCGACAGAATGAAACAGGAGATTCACGCACTGTCCATGAAAACCATGACGCCGGAGCAGTGGGCGGAAAGCAACCAGAACTGAGCTTCCCTGAGGCTGCGCAATGTGGATTCGAGAACAGAGACTCCCACCGGGTATCAGGCGGCAGGAGCCATGACCGCACGCAGCTTCTGCATGGCCTTGGCTTCGATCTGGCGAACACGCTCGGCGGATACCCCCAACTCATCGGCGAGCTCATGCAGCGTTGCCGTGTCTTTTTCCCGCAGCCAGCGGGCCTCGATGATGTGGCGGCTGCGAGTATCCAGGCTCTTGAGCGCCTGCTCCAGTCCTTCACCCCGCAGACGCATGGTTTGCTCGTCCTCCAGCACGTGCGAGGGTTCGGAACCATCGGTCAGGTAAGCAATGGGGCTGAAGGTTTCCTCATCGTCGTCTTCCGACAGGGGTTCGAGTGAAATATCGCGGCCGCTGAAGCGGGTTTCCATTTCCACCACTTCTTCGGGTTTCACACCCAGTTGTTCTGCAACCTCCGCAACTTCCTCCTGGCTCATGGTATCGAGAGCCTGTTTCATGCTGCGCAAATTGAAAAAGAGCTTGCGCTGAGCCTTTGTCGTGGCAATTTTAACCAGCCGCCAGTTGCGCAGTATGAATTCGTGGATTTCAGCCTTGATCCAGTGTACTGCAAATGAAACCAGCCGGACGCCGCGCTCAGGGTCAAAGCGCTTAACGGCTTTCATCAATCCGATATTTCCTTCCTGTATCAGGTCAGCCTGAGGCAAGCCATAGCCTTTGTAACCCCGCGCGATGGCGACGACTAGGCGCAGATGCGACAGCACGAGTTGGCGCGCAGCATCTATGCTGCCTTCATCACGCAGCGATCGGGCCAGTTGCAGTTCCTCTTCCTGAGTAAGAATGCGGAACTGATTGACGGACTGAATGTAGCTTTCGAGGCTGTCTGCTGAAGGTACAGTTAAAGCGAAAGTCATTTATCCTCCTTGGTTTCCTGTGAACGTTAACCTTTTTCCGTTAACCGTTAAGAGCGTCAACATTTTTGAAAGTTCCCCCCCGCTATCCATTGCAAAATGCCTTAACCTTATGAATTATCGGGGTTCTATTTTCAGAAGATGACTAACGACAGACAACCAGGCGCCGAGCCAGCCAAGGCCAGCCGAAAACAGAAACATGATCAGGCTATCTCCCATGGAAAGATGATAAAGGCGGAAATCCGTTTCATACAATTGCATGAGATGCTTTACTGGCTCGTCAGTGAGGTGGATCCCCAGAGAGATGATGAGCCATGCCACGATGCCGCCTACCAGTCCCTGTATTGTCCCGAAATATAAAAAAGGGCGACAGATAAAGCCGTTGGTTGCGCCAATCAGCTTTGCCACTTCTATTTCGTCCCGCATGGTCAGGATCTGGAGGCGTATGGTGTTGAATACAACAGCGATGACCAGAAGGCTGAGCAGCACGCTGAGCATCCAGGCCGCAAGCCGCCCCAGTTTGAGCAGCGCATCCAGACGCTGCGTCCAGGCAGAGTCCAGTTGCACATGTTCGACCTGCCGGAGTTCCGACAAGGCCCTGCTCAATGTTTTCAGTGTCTCTGTTGAGACATCCTTGGCGGTAACAACGAACGCATCCGGCAGCGGGTTTCCTTCGAGGCCATCCATCACTCCGGCCAGTCCGGGGCTCTCCTTGAACTGCTCGAGGGCGCTGGCCTTGGGAATGAACCTGAAACTCGCTACGTGCGGATTTTCTTTCAGAAAAGATTCAGTTTTGCCTACCTCACTCTGAGTCGCATTCAGTTTTAAAAAAAGACTCAACTGAGGACCGCTCGAAAACTGGCCGGAAAGTGTCTCGACATTCTCGAGAAACACATAAATTCCTGCTGGCAGACTGAAGGCAATACCAATCACTCCCAGGGTCAGCAGTGTGCTGAACGGGATCAAGGCCAGCCGCTTGAAGGCGAGCGCCAAAGCATGCCAGTGATACGAAAGCCAGATGTTCATCCAGTCAACTCGCCGTGACTGAGAGTGAGAATACGTTGCGGGGTGCCACCGAGCAGTTCAACGTCGTGGGTAGATATAAGTACGGTAACGCCTACCTGATGAAAAGATTTGAAAATAGCCATGATATCCTTTGCATACTCCATATCCAGATTGCTCGTTGGCTCATCGGCGATGAGTATCGAAGGCCTGCTGACAATGGCGCGCGCGATGCACAGCCGCTGCTGTTCTCCACCCGAAAGCGTGATGGGACGCGCTTTCTCCTTATCCAGCAGTCCCACCTTATCGAGCGCGGCGCGCACCCGCCTGACAGCCGCTTTCGACTCGAAACCGCTGATCTGCAGGGGAAGCAGAACATTCTCAAAAACGCTGCGGTCGAACAGCAGCTTCTGATCCTGAAACACCAATCCGAAGTTGCGGCGCAGGAAAGGAACAGCGGCGTCATTGAGTCTGCCGACATCCTGGCCATTGACGATAACGCTGCCGGTGGTGGAACGCTCGATCGCGGCAATGAGCCGCAGCAACGTCGTCTTCCCCGCTCCCGAATGGCCGTGGATCAAGGCCATCTCGCCTGTTTCTACTGTGAAACTGACATTCCGGAGTGCCTCGAAACCGTTGGGGTAGCGCTTGGAAACCTCACTGAAGCTGATCATTTATTGGTACGGCGAGCTGGGCGAGTCAACTTCATCTCAACTCCATCCTTTTCGTATATTCCCTCAATCAAACAACGCCCCGACAAATTCGCGTGCGACGAAAGGCCTCAAATCGTCCAGACCCTCGCCTACACCGATAAACCGGACCGGCAACGGGACCTTTTGCTGGCGTTGGCGCGCGATGGCGGCAAGCACGCCTCCTTTTGCAGTTCCATCCAGCTTGGTGACAATAAGACCTGTCAGACCAAGGGCATCGTCGAATGCCTGTACCTGATTGACTGCATTCTGCCCGGTATTCGCATCCAGAACCAGTAACGTTTCGTGAGGCGCGCCGGGCTCGGTTTTGGCAATGACGCGCTTCACCTTTTTTATTTCCTCCATAAGGTGCAGTTGTGTGGCCAGCCTTCCGGCAGTGTCCGCCAGTACGATGTCGATGCCACGCGCTTTCGCCGCGTTGACGGCATCGAATATGACCGCCGCCGGATCACCTCTTTGTTGACCGTTGCTTTCCTGTGCAATCACCGCGACGCGATTGCGTTCCCCCCACGCCATCAGTTGCTCGCGCGCTGCGGCACGAAAGGTATCGCCCGCGGCGAGCAGCACGGACTTGCCCTGCAGTTGATAATAATGCGCGAGTTTTCCGATGGAAGTGGTTTTTCCAGCACCGTTCACCCCGGTCAGCATGATGATGAAAGGCTGGTGAGCGCTGGTATCGAGGGGTTGCGCAAGCGGCTCCAGCAGATCGACCAGCGCGTCCTGCAACGCATCTTTGAGCTGCGATGCATCCGTCAGACCGTTACGTTTGACTTTTCTGCGCAACTCCTCCAGCAGCCAGGTGGTGGCACTGACACCCGCATCCGCCGTGAGCAATATGGTTTCCATCTCCTCGTAGAGGTCTTCATCGATCGCTCCGCCACCGAAGAGACCCGAAAGGCGCTTGCCGAGATTGTCGCGCGTGCGGGATAGACCTTGCCGAACCCTTACTCCCCAATTCGAATTCGGGGGTTCGCTCGTCGTGGAATCATTTTTGGATTTGAAGAAACTTGCCATTCTGGTAGGCTGTCAGTATTTGAGACCTCGAAGTAAATCTCACGCAAATCTTATTCTGGATTTTATTCTGTTTATCCGGATTCAGGTATTAATTAAAAAAGAAGATGACTTATCCGTGTTTTCGCTTTTTGCCGACTTGCCTATGGGCAGCTCTCGTAATCCCCATCTCGCTGTTCTCCTCCACCGCTCTTGCCAGCACGCATGAATTCACTCTGGGTAACGGCTTGAGGCTCATCGTTAAGGAAGATCATCGTTCCCCCGTCGTCATCTCGCAAATCTGGTACAAGGCCGGGAGCATCGACGAGGTAAACGGCAGGACTGGGGTCGCCCACGTGCTTGAACACATGATGTTCAAGGGCACGAAGAAAGTACCAGGCGGCGAGTTTTCCCGCCTTATCGCAGCGGCGGGGGGACGTGAAAACGCTTTCACGGGACAGGATTATACGGCCTATTTTCAGCAATTGCATAAATCCCGGCTGCCGCTGGCGATGGAACTGGAATCGGACAGGATGCGCAATCTGGTGCTGACAGAAGAGGAGTTTTCCAAGGAAATCAAGGTCGTGATGGAAGAACGGCGGTTACGTACGGATGATCAGGCGCGTGCACTGGTACATGAGACACTTATGGCGACCTCCTATCAGTCGCACCCTTATCGGCATCCGGTGATAGGCTGGATGAACGATCTGCAGAATATGACTGTGGAGGACGCTCGGCAATGGTATGAACGCTGGTATGCGCCCAACAATGCTGTGCTTGTGGTGGTCGGGGATGTAGACCCCCGGCAGACCTTCAATCTGGCGCGAAAATACTATGGACAGATAAAGGCGAAGCCCGTGCTGTCCCTGGATCAACGCAAGCCCCAGATCGAGCCGAAGCAGCTCGGCGTCAAGCGGCTGACGGTAAAAGCGCCGGCGCAGCTGCCCTACGTTGCAATGGCTTATCATGCTCTATCGCTGAGCAAGCCGGAAACGGACTGGGAGCCGTACGCACTCGAAATGCTGGCGGGCGTGCTGGATGGGAACGAATCGGCGCGGCTCAATAAAGTCCTGGTGCGCGAGCAGCGCATCGCCAGCACGGCAGGAGCCAGCTATGATTCCACCACGCGGGGTCCCGCAGTGTTTTATCTCGATGGCACACCGAGCGAAGGCAAAACAGTGGTTGATGTGGAAGCGGCGTTGCGTGCCGAGATCGAAAAGCTCGTACGTGACGGTGTGACAGAGGAGGAGCTTGCGCGCGTGAAGGCACAGGTGGTAGCGGGACACGTTTTTCAGCTCGATTCCATGTTTTTCCAGGCAATGCAGATCGGCCAGCTCGAAAGTATAGGTTTGTCCTATCGCGATGTAGACACCATATTGCGTAAATTGCAGGCTGTTACCGCCGAACAGGTGCGCGAGGTGGCAAAAAAATACTTGAAGGACGATAATCTGACGATTGCAGTCCTTGATCCGCAGCCCCTGGAACAGAAAGCACCCGCGGCAGTACCGGCGGGGTTGCGACATTAAGCGGCGAGGTTGAGAGATGCTCCGTCACCTGTTTTTCCTTTTGCTGGGCTTTTATTCCCAATGGGCGTACGCTACTCTGCCAATCCAGTACTGGCAGGCAGACTCGGGTGCCCGCGTTTACTTCATTGAAAGCCGCGACTTGCCTATTCTTGATGTGAGTGTGGATTTCAGTGCGGGTAGCAGCACCGACACACCCGATAAATCAGGCCGCGCGGCGATGGCCCTGCATCTCGTGAATCTGGGAGCGGGAGGATTGACCGAAGATCAGCTCACCAAGGGGTTCGCTGATGTCGGCGCGCAACTGGGCGCCCATTTCGATCAGGATCGGGCGGGGATTACGCTCAGAACATTGAGCAGCGCGCGCGAGCGTAGCCGTGCACTGGAATTGTTCGGCAAGGTCATCCAGCACCCGGATTTTCCTGAATACGTCCTGGGGCGGGAAAAAGCGCGTGTAATTGCAGGGCTCAAGGAAGCGGATACCAAACCCGGCAATATTGCCGACCGATCGCTGATGAAAATGCTCTACGGTACCCATCCTTATGGACTGAGAGGTTCGGGTGAGATCGAGAGCGTGAGTAAACTGGGGCGTCAGGATATGATCGATTTTCACCGGTTTCGCTATACGGCGGGAGATGCGGTTGTGTCCATAATGGGAGATGTAAGCCGTGACGAAGCCGCAGCGATTGCCGAATCCCTGACCAGGGATCTGCCACGTGAGAGACGAGGACAAAGCATTCCGGAAGTGACGCCACCCGCACCGGGCACCCAGCGGATCGCCCATCCGGCTACCCAGAGTCATATCCAGCTCGCCTATCCCGGGATCAAACGCGATGATCCCGATTATTTTCCTCTCATTGTGGGGAATCACATCCTTGGCGGAGGCGGATTCACCTCACGCCTGATGGAGGAAATCCGCCAGAAACATGGGTTGGCCTACAGTGTTCACAGTTCGTTTACCCCCCTGAAAGAAGAAGGGCCCTTCGAGATCGCATTGCAAACCCAGAAAGAACAGTCTGAAGAAGCGCTTTCCATAACCCGGAAAGTCCTGGCTGATTTTATTGCCGGAGGACCAACGGAAAAAGAACTGATCGAAGCCAAAAAAAATATCATCGGCAGCTTCCCGCTGCGCATCGACAGTAACAAGAAGATACTCGGATACCTTGCCATGATCGGTTTTTACGATCTGCCCCTGACCTATCTGAATGATTACGTAAAGGCGGTATCGAAGGTAACCATTCCCCAGGTAACCCAGGCTTTCCAGCGACGCATCAATCCATCCGGCATGGTAACGGTGGTGGTGGGCCTTCCGGACACGAGTGGAAAGTAAAAAACTTTTTGCAAGCCGCTACCTCCTGACAGAAGTTTTTCTCTTTTTTCATTGCGCGCACGATGAAAAATAGAGTTCGAATCATAGGAGGTGAGTGGCGCAGCCGCATCCTGACTTTCCCGAATGATATGGACCTGCGTCCCACCCCTGACCGGGTTCGCGAGACGGTCTTCAATTGGTTAGGGCAGGATATGAGCCACAAGCGCTGCCTCGATCTGTTCGCAGGTAGCGGGGCAATGGGTTTCGAAGCAGCTTCGCGCGGAGCCGCGGAAGTCGTGATGGTGGAATCCAGCCCTGTGGTATTGAAAGCGCTTCAAGCCACAGCACAGAAACTGGGAGCAACGCGCATTGAGCTGGCGGGAGTCGATGCCCTGAATTTTATTGATTCCGATCTACGCCGCTTCGATGTGATATTTCTCGATCCACCCTATCGTCTCGATTTGTTGCCCAGGCTACTGCCCAAATTGCACGCGCATCTTGCCGCCGGAGGACTGGTCTATCTGGAAGACGATTGCCCTGCGGAGTTTGAGGGATGGGCGGTGTGGCGCAGGGGACATGCGGGAAAGGTGTGCTATCACTTGTTAAGCTCCACAATAAATTAAATGGATAAAGCGATATACCCCGGTACTTTCGATCCCATTACCCGGGGCCATGAAGATCTGGTAAGACGTGCCTCCGGTTTGTTCAGGGAGGTGGTGGTAGCGGTCGCTGCAAGCAGCGGAAAAAAACCATTCTTTACGCAGGATGAGCGGGTGGCGATGGTGCGCCAGGTGCTGATGGATTATCCCAACGTTAAAGTCATGCCGTTTTCAGGCTTGCTGATGGAGTTCGCGCAACAACAGCATGCCAGGGTAATCGTGCGCGGTTTGCGTGCTGTCTCGGATTTCGAATATGAATTCCAGATGGCAGGAATGAATCGTACGCTTTATCCGGACGTCGAGACTTTGTTTCTTACGCCCTCCGAGCAATACATGTTTATATCCGCCACTATCGTGCGCGAAATCGCTTTATTCGGCGGCAATATAGAAAAGTTCGTACATCCCCTTATTTCGACGCAACTTAGAATGAAGATCGAGTCGAAGGATAAATCATCGAGGTAGCCATGGCTTTAATGATCACCGATGAATGCATCAATTGCGACGTGTGCCAGCCGGAGTGCCCGAACAGTGCCATTTCGCCCGGCGAGGAGTACTATGAAATAAACCCTGATCTATGCACGGAATGCGTAGGACACCACGAAGAATCGCAATGCGTGGAAGTATGTCCTGTAGACTGCATCGTTCTCAACCCGGACATCGCTGAAACCCGAGAGCAGCTATACAAAAAATACCTTGATCTTACCGGGCAAGCGATTCAGGGGTAGCCGATAGCGAGCGAGAGAAGTAAAAGAGGGCGTGCCGTTCCCCCTTATCCTTCTTCCCTTCGCCCTGGACTTGTCAAAGGGTTGAATGGACGTAGTGCGGTAGGTGGATTGGGGGGAAGAATAGCCAGCAACCGGTTATTTCCGTGATGGAAATCCCTATTTCAAAACTGCTGGATTCCCTCTTTCGAGGGAATGACGAATGAGAAAGGTTGTTCAGGGCTGTGCTTGCCGGACAAGCTCCTCCGGAATAGGATAGCGCCTCGGTCCAAAAATGGCTGTACCGACCCGCACCATCGTTGCTCCTTCCTGAATGGCGAGTTCGAGGTCTTCCGACATCCCCATCGAGATGGTGTCCACATCATATCCGCTCTGCTTGAGCTGGTCGTAGGCTTCTTTCAGCATTTGAAACTGGCTGCGCTGCAAAGCGGTGAATTTGGTAAGCTCCGGGATTGCCATTACTCCCCGCAACCTTAATCGCGGCAATTCGGCAACATGCGCTGCCAGATCGGCTACCTCTTCCGGTGCCACACCGCTTTTGCTGTCTTCCCCGCTTACATTGACTTGCAAGCATATCTGAAGCGGTGGAAGCGCTTCGGGCCTGTCCTTCGACAAACGCTCGGCAATTTTTTTGCGGTCTACACTGTGCACCCACGCAAAGTTTTCTGCGATGCGTCGGGTCTTGTTGCTCTGTATAGGACCGATGAAATGCCACTCGATCGGTAAATCGTTAAGAGCCTCGATTTTAACCAGCGCTTCCTGCAAATAGTTTTCGCCGAAAATGGTTTGTCCTGCGACAAACGCTTCCCGCAAACGCTCTGCGGGATTGGTTTTGCTCGCGGCCAAAAGTGTGATTTCCCCAGCTTGCCGGCCTGCCTTCCCTGCGATCTCTGTGATATGGGCTCTTACTTTTTTCAATCCAGCCGCGACGGTTGATGTATTCGGTTCCAATTTTCTGCCTTTTACCAGCCGCTCCGGACAACTTGGTCCGTACGGGTGGAACGATAGTTGAGGGTGTGCGTGAGCATAGTAGAACTACTCATCCCTGGGGTCAAGAACGCTTCCCATTCGAATCTTCTCCAGGAATAGTCTGGCATGCTCATCAGTATACGATTCTGACATTTTCCATCTTGAAATGCGCGGTCAGAGATTGCAGCGCCGGCTCATGCAGGCGGATACGCCATGCATCGCCCAGTTCGAGCTCACAGGCGGCATTCTGGTTTCGGTAGACGATGCGCACAGGACAAACTTCGGCATTGACGCCGCTCGAATGACCGGCAGATCCTTTTTTTGTGCCGGCGCTACCGGCATCGAGCCGATAGGGCGCAAGCAGTTCTTTCAATCTGGTAGCGCTGGAGGATCCATTGCAATGTACCTCCACTCGCTTGGCGAAACGGGAGCGGGCGCTATCCAGATCATACAGCACATCGGCGGTTATCCGCAGTCCGTTTCCATACTCATCATCGCCCATCCTGTTACTGACTCTTGCTTCCGCGATCACAACCTGATCTTCCTTCAACCAGTTGCGGGCAGACTCGAACAGCTCGCTGTATGCAACCAGTTCCACCTGATGACTTCCGTCATCCAGCACGATCACGCCCATTCTGCCCCTCCGGGTTACCTGCGTGCGTATTGCATATACGATGCCTGCGAGGAGCTGTGGTTCCCGCTGAGGAACCAGCCGATTCAGTCGGGTGCGCACAAAATGATTCAATTCCTCCCTGTAGGCATTGAAGGGATGACCGCTCAAATAGAGCCCGAGGGCCAGTTTTTCATTTTTCAGCGTTTCCTTTTCCGGCCATACGGGCACCTTGACTAGGGCCGGACGCTCGATGACGCCCATTTCCTCCCCAAACAAGCTTACCTGGTTAACCGAGCGTTCCGCCTGCTCCGCCGATTCGAGGGCGATTCCAACCGATGCCAGCAAGGCTGCACGATGGTTGTCGATGGCATCGAATGCGCCCGCGCGTATAAGCGATTCCACCACGCGCCGATTAACAATACGTTTGTCTACCCGATGACAGAAATCGAACAAGTCGCTGAACGGCCCTTCCTGCTCACGAGCCTGAACGATAGCAGCTATTGCCGATTCTCCTGTTCCTTTTATTGCCCCCAGGCCATACCGTATGGTCTTCTCGTCTACCGGGACAAAGCGATAACTGGACAGGTTGATATCGGGAGGCAGGATAACCAGCCCATTGGCAATGCTGTCCTCAAAAAATATGTGTACCTTGTCTGTATCATCCATATCGGCGGACAAGGTAGCCGACATGAATTCAGATGGATAATGCGCTTTCAGGTAGGCGGTCTGGAAGGCTATCAGTGCATAAGCGGCTGCATGGGATTTATTGAATCCATAGCCGGCGAATTTTTCCATCAGGTCGAACAATTCAGCCGCGTCGCCCTCTGTCAGCCCATTCTTCACTGCTCCTGACACAAAGATATCGCGCTGCAAAGCCATTTCCTCGGGCTTTTTCTTGCCCATCGCCCGGCGCAGCAGATCGGCGCTGCCGAGACTGTACCCGCCTATCACCTGTGCGATCTGCATTACCTGTTCCTGATAAACCATGATCCCGTAGGTGGGCTCGAGTATCGGTTTCAGGCGAGGGTCGAGATATTCCACTACCCGCTTGCCATGCTTGCGTTCGATAAACTCCGGGATCAGCGACATCGGTCCGGGACGGTACAGGGCTACCAGGGCGATGATGTCTTCGAACCGGTCCGGCCTAGCTTTCTGCAAAAGGTCCTTCATGCCGCGTGATTCGAACTGGAAGATTCCCACCGCGTTGCCTTGTCGCATCAGTGCGTAGGTATCGGGGTCATCCAGCGGGAGGCTCTCAAGCGAGAACGATTGAGTTTCGGAACCGTTCTCTGTCTTGCCCGACTCGCGCTGCCTGATATACCGTACGCTCCAGTCGAGTATGGTTAAAGTCCTCAATCCTAGAAAATCGAACTTCACCAGGCCAATTTTCTCCACATCATCTTTATCAAGCTGGCTTACGACCGATTCTCCCCCGTCCGCGCAATATACGGGACAAAAATCGGTAATCTTTCCCGCGGCAATCAGCACGCCTCCCGCGTGCATGCCCACATTGCGCGTCAGTCCCTCCAGCCGTTCGGCCAACTCGAGCAGATTGCGAACCTCCTCCTCCGCTTCTGCCCGTTGATTCAATTGCGGCTCTTCCTCCCGCGCTTTTTTCAGGGTCATGCCCAGTTCGAAAGGAACCAGCTTTGCCAGTTGATCGACAAAGTTATAAGGCAGGTCCAGCACCCGACCCACATCCCTTACCACCGCCTTGGCCGCCATGGTGCCGAAAGTGGCGATCTGCGAAACGCTCTCGGCCCCGTATTTCTGTTTCACGTATTCGATGACATGTTCGCGCCCGTCCTGGCAGAAGTCGATATCGAAGTCGGGCATGGAGACGCGTTCGGGATTGAGAAAGCGCTCGAACAACAGATCATAGCGGAGCGGGTCCAGATCGGTAATGCCGAGGGAATAAGCAACCAGCGAACCCGCTCCGGAACCCCGTCCCGGTCCGACCGGCACATCGTTCTGCTTAGCCCAGTTGATAAAATCAGCCACGATCAGAAAATATCCGGCAAAACCCATTTGCACGATAGTATCGGCTTCGAAATCCAGGCGGGCGCGATACTTCGGCATCTCCGCAGCGCGTCGATCGGGATCAGGAAAAAGTGCTCGCATGCGTTTTTCCAGACCTGCGCCGGCCTGATTGCGCAAGTACAAATCCAGGCTTTCGTTATTCGGCGTCGGAAACTGGGGAAGGCGATTGGTTCCCAATTCCAGGGCAAGATTGCATCGCCTGGCAACTTCCACGGTATTGGCAAGTGCCGAAGGTATGTCGGCAAATAAAGCGCCCATTTCCGCCTGGGTTTTGAAATATTGCTCCTCGGTGCAATGCTTTGCCCGGCGGCGATCGCCCAGCACGTAGCCCTGCGAAATGCAGACCCGGGCCTCGTGGGCGCGGTAGTCTTCCGGATTCAGGTATTGCACCGGGTGCGTTGCCACCACGGGGATGCGCAAGGACGCCGCCAAAGCAAGGGAACGTTGCACCAGCGCTTCAGTGTTGGCGTGCCCTGCCCGTTGCACTTCGATATAAAAGCGACCGGAGAAGAGGTCCGCCCACTCTTGTGCAAGGGTACGGGCCTGATCCAGGTCGTTGTGTATAAGCGCCAGACCTATGTCGCCCAGATTGGCGCCTGACAGAGCAATCAGGCCTTCCGTTCCGAGGTCGCTGTCGCTTAACCAGGATTTCCTGATTTCCGCCCGCCCCCGATACTGATTTTCCCGGTAGGCGCGCGATAGCAGGCGGCACAGCGCGAGATAGCCGGGATAGGATTGACACAGCAGCAGTATTCGAGAGGATTTGTCCCGATCGATGTCGTTACTGATCCACACATCGCAGCCGACAATCGGCTTTAGTCCTTTATTGCGCGCCTCCTGGTAAAACTTGATGAGGCCGAACAGGTTCGAGAGATCGGTCAGAGCCAGGGCCGGCATTCCCTCGGCAACGGCTTTGGCCACTGCCTCGTCTATGCGGACGATGCCGTCTACTACGGAATACTCACTGTGCAACCGTAGATGAATAAACGTTGTCGGAGCAGACACTGGAGGACTGATGCGGTGAAAGGTTAGGGACTGTGGCAGTAAGCCGACTGGCGGGAAGCCGGCTAAATTTCATGGAGTATTTTACACCAGTTAACCCGCATTAAGGTCCCCGCCGAGGACAACAGTTTCTGATCGGGTGCCATTTCGGATTCCGAGCCGGGTACCAGCACGGCAGTATTTCTGAAGGGGGAAGTCTGGAAGGTGCGACGAAAAACTGCGACGAAAATCTGCGACGAAAATCGTGGTCAGGAAATCTGGGTTGCCGGCATTGCTTCGCCCGTTTGCAGGACGACCCGACTCCCTTGCTCGCCAAAAAAGCTGACGATTCTTTCCGGCAACCAGGTCAGCCTGCCGGGAAACGGAGAATCGAGGAAGCCTACATGTCCCCCCTCGTCCGGATATTCCAGGACGACCATGGAAGAAACATCTGCACCCGTGGGCAAGGCATGCGGCGGCATGAACGGGTCGTTGATCGCATTTACAATGAGGGTAGGCACCTCAATGTACTTGAGCCATGGTTTGCTGCTCGATTGATTCCAATAGTCCTCCGCATTACGAAAACCATGGAGCGGTGCGGTTACGAGATTATCGAACTCATACAGCGTAGTGCAGGCGCCGACTGCGGCCGGATCGAACAAATCCGGAAAGAGGTCAAGTTTTCCAACCGCCTTGCGCTTGAGCGTATCAAGAAAATGGCGGGTGTAGAGCAGATTGAAGCCGGAAGCGAGAGCATTTCCCGCCGCAGCAAGATCGAGGGGCACGGAAACGGCCACGACTCCATCGATCAACCGGCACGCCTGCCTGCCCTGCTCACCCAGCCATTTCAGCAGCGCGTTGCCTCCCAGCGACACCCCGACCGCATAAACCGAAGAGTGTTGCCTGCCGGACTGCCTTTCTCTGATGTTGATGCGTTCCAATATCCATTGGATCTCTGCCGAATCGCCCGCATGATAGGCACGTGGCAGCCGATTCGGTGAACCGGAGCAGCCCCGAAAATGTACCACTGCCGCGCGCCAGCCTATCTCGCGAAACAGGGTCATGGTGCTTACGACATAGTGGCTGTTCGAGCTTCCTTCGAGACCATGAAACAGCACTATCAGAGGCGCGTCCATCGCGCCCTCCAGCCAGTCGATGTCGATGAAATCCCCATCGTCCAGTTCCCAGCGCTCGCGCCGGTAGGGAATCGAAGGGCGGGCAAGAAAATAGGGATAGATGGTTTGGGCGTGTCCGCCCCGCAGCCACATCGGGGCGACATAAGGTCTTGCTGGTTGAATGGATATGGAGGAAAGGAATGTTTTCACATCAGGTCTTATGATTCTTGCCATCTCGGAATGACGGAACTGCCACGCTCGACACGTTTTAAATATAGCAATAAAAAAAGCCGGTGGTCCAGCTGAAGATTTCCTTGTGCTCCTGATCGTTGCTGCATCCCATTACAGACAAGAGTCCAGCTCCATGATCGACTGAAGGCGGGACGATCTGTATCGCACAGCGGGACAGCAGTACTATAATAGATGTACCTCCGCACTTCCATTTTGCAGTTGCCTATTTTGAAGTTGCCGGGACGCCGGGAAGAGAAACAATATTTCGTCCATCTCGGTTGATCTTCGTCCCTCAAGCCCCGCTGAACGACAAATCACGGATCTGAATCTTTAAGGAGCAGCATGAAAAACCTGTTTTTGTTATTGTTTTTGGCGGTTTTTTCCAGCACCGTTACCGCTAACGAAGAGGATTACAAGCTGTGTACGATAGGGGGTTATTTTTCAGGCACAAACGACAAATTCCTGAGCGGATTAGCCGCACATATTGCCGAAAAGAAGCACGTTTTTGGTGATCCCATTTGCGACGCGGCGTGGGCGAACGGTTACAGAGTCGGCGAAAAGCTAACGAAGACGGGAAAGATCAAGGACCCATCCGAGCGGGAGATTATCCAGCAGGCGACCGCATTCAGTTCAAAGATATACGAGACAATCAGTTCCCGCATAAAATTTTAGTGGCATCCGGTCCAGTTTCCATTTCCGCTATTCCTGTAAAAATCCGGACATAAGTAGGACTGCGCGGACATTCCCGCAACAAATTCAAGCTCAGCGCAAGATTTTTGTTTGCGCAAGGAATTTTTTCAATGACTCGCGCACTAAGACTGTGCGAGCGAAGTTTTTCGCACGCGTTTGCTGTCCCTGATAAAGCAGTACAGAGTCAGCAAGCAGGTTATATTCTTGACATCTAATCCGTACAGGAGGTAATCATGGAAATGGCAATTCTTGTAGCCGGTATAGGTGCGGTCGCTCTTTGGTTTTTTCTCAGCAAAGACGGACGGAAAGAATAAAAACCGGTTTTCCGTTTTCCTAGAATCTGAGCAGAGCTCTGGGAGTATGTATTTCCAACTGCATGGAACTCAGAGCAAGTGACTCAACGGCCGGTGTGCTTGTAACTCGCCCTCTGCGTGGGCATCAGGTGCGCCGGCTTCTTCATTTAGCGATGGCCTAGGTTACTGCCTTACTTGATCCGCCGCTCGCTATTATCCTCATTCCCGCAATTCTTCCACTTCGCCTCCCCATAAGTGCAGACTTACTTCGGCCCCTACACGCAATCACATTCACCAGTTGCGTTCATTGAGCATCGTTCACCGTGTTTCTCTCTGCCCTTTCCTCAAGGACCGTCCTCTTCCTCCTGATTATTTCATTTCTCATTTCATTGAATTGCTCGCGCATTTCATGCTCGATGAAAATCTTTCCCACTGCCGCAGGAATCCAGACTTTCGGAATGGCCTCAGTATGATGGATTACGCGAGTCTGCCCGCCGTCGTGAATCAGATAAGTAGTACCTTCCAATTTGCGCATGTTGCCACTGATGAGGTGCGTCAGTATTTTATGGTAAGGAAGCAATCTTACTTCCCGTGTTGACTCGAACGGATAGCGGATGGGGCCGTAAGTGGCAGTGCCGCTTTGGAAAATAGTAAATTTGTCTTCAAAAACACTGACAACCTTGCTTTCCTTCAAATTGGAGACAAAATCAGCCATACCGTCGAAGTCGGTGAGCACGTCCCAGACTTCCTGCTGGGTTGCTGACACAGCAAAACTAAGATCAATAATAATGCTTTCCCCGGCCATATTAACCTGAACTTCAATGTCCCTACCCGTGAGCGAATCTGCTGATGATCCTGCCATAAATGGCATTGACCACAGAAATAGCAAGAAGGAAGCGTTTCTCATGGGGTATTACAAGAGAAGAGACCGTTACCGTTTTGGGACGTGTTCGCCTGGATCGGAAAGTGGTTTAGCAAGTTTATTCTAGGCGGGTAAGTAAATGTTGCCGTATCGCGCTTATTGTCTGGCATCCTTAAAATTCGGAAAAATATCGGCAATAGAAACTCATTCCAGAGCACAAGGGAGTTGGCCGAGGTGATCAATATGCCCAGCTTAAAGAGTCCTGGCTGCTAGCGATGAACTGATATTGAAATACTGCCAAGGTTGGAAAGGGGTGCTGCCAACAACAAAAGCGCAAAGGCCGAATTGGCTTGAGGACTCAGCCGCGTCCAATTCGCGGCAGCCTCAAGTCAAAGCGGCCCTTGACTGGGCAATTGTAGATACCACGGCTCATCTTCGCAATCCCGAACCTTCGGGCGAGCTGGATGCCGGATGCAGGAGGTTGGAATAACCCTAGCGTCAATATAGAGAAGAGACAGGGAGTTATGTAAGGCCTTTACCTTATTGCAAGGCGTAACTATGAGAGCAGGTGAAATCATCAACCCTTAACCCTTGATACGTAAAGTCGAGAGCAGCTACATTCAGCCGACGAGCGACGGCGGCAACTGTGATATTTGAATCTTTCAGCATCGCTCTGGCTACTTGAAGGTCCTTGGCTGAAAGCCTGGCGGTCTCCCGCCCACACGTCCGCGTTTCCAGGCGGCTCTTAACCCTGCCATGATTCGCTCCTGGATAACGCCGCATTCGAATTCGGCCAAGGCTGCGAAAATATGAAAGACAAGTTTACCGCTGGGTGAACTGGTACCAATCGGGTCCTAGAGGGACTTAAATCCTATGTCTTGTTCCTGAAACGATTCGATGGTTTCAATAAGCTGCTTCATGGAACGGGCGGGGCGGCCAATCTTTCAAACCACCACGTGTCCCCCTTGTGCTGGCAGAAAGGAGTTTCCGCTTCTGTGCATGGATCAGGCTCTGCTCGTCACCTGCTTACGGCGCACGATAAAACCGACGAGTCCGAGGCCAACCATCAGCATAGTGTAGGTCTCTGGCTCGGGGATTACAGGGATCTCCGGTCCAGTAGCACCGGTAAACTCTGAAAAGTTTCTAATAGCCGTCTGGGAGTCATTTTCCCAGGAATGCCACCAACCATTCGTGCTGTTGGTAATGGATACCGGCAAAGATGTGAAACTAAATGAACCGGACTCTCCTGGCATGATTCCAAGCCCCGCACTATTCCGAATGTCGTACTCGACGGCATCCCCAGAACAGCAATTAAAATCCCACCCTGCGTTTGGTGCTTTCATGTCAGCCAGACCCAGACCCTCCCCACTTTGTATGCCGAGTTCGAAACCGGAGAATCCGTTGCTGGTACCTGGGTTAGGATCGTATGTGTGATTCGTTACATCATATTTCCAGAAGTATTTACTAAAGTCACCCAGGTAATTATCCTCCACAGTTACATTGATAGTGATAAGACCACCATAATTGTGCGAATTGGAAAGTACCGTTGCCGCTGATACAGTGCCAGACGCAATAAACGTCGCTACTACCGCACCCCCGATCTGCTTCGCTATACTCGATTTATACATGTTTCGACCCTCCCCAGAAAATAAGCAATGCCTTAGTACTATAGAACAAGGAGTGCGTAAAACAATGGATCTCTCGGACTATCCAATAGATCTCTAGGACTATTAGAGGGGTGGCTATGGACGAATTTCTCGCCTACTTCGCATTGGGAATGCAAAAGTGCGGGAAGATGGTATGAGTGGACAGTACTGTTGGAACTGGAGGGTGGAAGTCACGTGAATATTTACCTGATACGACAAGAAGAGAATGTGAGTGACGGCTCATTCGATAGCGCTGTTGTCATTGCAGACTCCGAGGAAGAGGCTCGGCTCATAGATCCGACCAGTGGAAGTGAATGGTACAAGAATGCATGGTGCGATCCCAAATTTGTAACAGTAGAGTTGTTAGGGAAGGCCGAAGGTTGGGTTGCAGGTGTAGTAACCGCCAGTTTCAATGGCCTGAGCAATGGCCAACTAGTGCGCAACGCACAGGCGCAGATCGCTCGAATTCTAATTCAACTGGAAAAGGACACGGGCTTCTTTGTTAATTCGATAGAAGTTAGAACAGAGAATATACCGAGGTCCGATGGCAGGCAAAATGAATACTGGAAGTCGGTAAGCATTGACGTGCGCCCCAGTCCTGGGACTGATTGGGAAGAAAAATGCTAGTTTCCCCCCTTTTGGAGACGCGCGATTTTCTGCTGGACGACGTAATTATTCACCTCGCCCTGTGCCAGTGCAAACCCCCTTATTCGAGTCAGTCTCCTTACACTTTTCATTGCAGTTTCCAAAGTACCTCATTTCCGCGAAAAAATTGGATATAAGTCCGAGACGTACTTCTCTACCGCGTCTCGGACCACGCAGGCCACGGATACTTTCTTCTCTATTGCTATACGCTCGAGTTCAGCATAAAGGTCCGCCAGAAACGTAATTGACGCACTTGACACACGAGTGGGAGAGGGAGTCGCGTTGCGACTGATGTACCAGATTACACCAACCCAGTGCAAATGGAAATAACGTCCAGATCCTGCACCCTACGTGCCCAAGGGGTTAAAGTGCGGTGAAAAAGACACTGGCTCACAAATTGCCTACCTAAAGGCATACCCTCCTAACGGATAAAGTAGCAATATGGTAGCAACGAAACAAGAGGAACGACTAGATCTTGAATTAAGTCTTTGAATGATTGGTAGGCCGTGGCAGATTCGAACTGCCGACCAACGGATTAAAAGTCCGCTGCTCTACCGGCTGAGCTAACGGCCCACAGGTGCGAGGGGACGTGCATTATACCGACTCCCTCTCCCGATATAAAGTTTTTTGACCGCCTTGTAGAGCAATCGGTCTTGTAAACAGCTGCTCGAATTGCGTTTCATCACAGAACCGCTTTTGTTATTCTGTGCGGAGGCTTGTTGAAGGAAATAATTTTTGAGCAGCGATGTGATCGTGATGGGTGGCGGAATTGCCGGACTTGCCACCGCGTGGGAATTATTGCGTTCGGGCGCGACAGTTACCGTACTTGAGCGCAATCTTTGCGGTCAGGAAGCATCCTGGGCGGGTGCCGGCATACTCTCGCCGTTGTTGCCATGGGACTATCCGGAAGCGGTTACACAGCTTACACAGTTTAGTGCTCACCTGTTTCCCCGATTTGTTGAAGCGTTGCAGGTGGAAACGGGTGTCAATCCGGAATATCAGGCCAGCGGCATGCTGGTGCTGCCCGATTCTTCCTCCCAAGCCTATGTCGAAGCGGGGACGTTTGATAAGTACAGCCGGCTGCTTCTGGCCAAGCGCTGGTGCGCTCGTCACGCCATACCCGTGCAGGAGGTTCAATCCCGGCAAATAGCCCCTTCGCTCATACGCGACACGGCTGCGCTCTGGCTGCCCGAAGTATGCCAGGTAAGAAATCCACGTTTGCTGCAGGCGTTGATAAAGGCGGTGAAGGTGCTTGGCGGTAAAGTCGTCGAGCATGCCGAAGCTGCCGGCTGGAAGATCGAGCGCGGATACGTCCAATCCATCAGTACCGTGGCAGGCGAGCGTCATTCCGCAGGGCAGTATGTGGTTGCCGCGGGAGCATGGAGCAGGCGGCTTCTGGCCGAGCATGCGGCAGCGCTGGAAGCTTGGCCGGTCCGCGGCCAGATTCTGTTGTTCAAGGCTCAGCCAGGATTGCTCGAGCCGATGGTGCTCGACGAGCGGGACAATTTTTATCTCATTCCCCGCCGGGACGGACACATACTTGCAGGCAGCACCCTGGAGGAAGCCGGTTTCGACAAAAGTACGACGCCCCAAGCGCGGGAAACATTACTTGCAAGGGCGCAAGCCCTGGTTCCTGTTCTTGCTGAAGAGAGGATCGTCGCGCATTGGGCAGGTCTGCGGCCAGCTTCACCTCATAACATACCTGTGATTTCCGTGCATCCAGCGATCTCCAACCTGTATCTCAACAGCGGTCATTATCGCTATGGTGTCACCATGGCGCCCGGCAGCGCGCAGCTTATCGCGAACATGATTCTGGGCAAACTCCAGCCGCTCGATGTGGCGTCCTATCGGTGGCCGATTTGAACCCAGTAAGCTTGAATCCAATAAGTCCGATTATCGACCAGGGAAGCCGCTGCGGAACTCATTCTTGTCGGCTTTATGCTGGAGACGGGGGGTGATAACATTGCACCACTTCAGTAAAGGACTTAACAAAGAACTCAGGGCATAGAATTATGGCTGGTCACAGCAAGTGGGCTAATATCAAGCACAAGAAAGCCGCGCAGGATGCGAAGCGTGGCAAGATTTTCACCCGTCTCATCAAGGAAATTACCGTTGCCGCGAGACTCGGCGGCGGAGATCCGAACAGCAATCCTCGATTGCGACTGGCTGTCGATAAGGCTTATGAACAGAACATGCCCAAGGAAAACATCGAGCGTGCGATCAAGCGCGGCAGTGGCGATCTGGAGGGGGTGAATTACGAAGAAATACGTTACGAAGGTTACGGCATTGCCGGTGCGGCTGTGCTGGTCGATTGCATGACTGACAATCGCGTGCGTACCGTGGCAGACGTGCGTCACGCTTTTACCAAATACGGCGGTAATCTCGGCACGGATGGTTCGGTAGGTTTTCTTTTCAAGCACTGTGGCCAGTTGCTGTTTGCCCCGGGCACGGACGAAGACAAGCTGATGGAAGTAGCCCTGGAAGCCGGGGCCGAGGACATTATCGCCAATGATGATGGCAGCATCGAAGTCATCACCGCGCCGTATGAATTTGTTGCGGTGAAGGAAGCGTTGGAAAAAGCAGGGTTCAAGGCAGAACTCGCCGAAGTGACCATGAAGCCCGTCAATGAAACCGAATTGACCGGGGACGATTCGGTAAAAATGCAAAAGCTGCTCGATGCTTTGGAAAGCATCGACGATGTACAGGAAGTCTATACAACCGCGGTGATCGACTGAGCAGGCTTTTTTTTGCCAGGAAAATAAAAAGGCAATAAAATCCGTATATTAGGCATAGACCCAGGCCTGCGGCTAACCGGTTTTGGAATCATCGACAAGACCGGTGGCAAACTGGTCTACGTCAGCAGTGGCCGCATCAGGACAGTTGAGGGTGAATTGCCGGTGCGCCTCAAATCCATCATGGATCACCTCAACGAAGTCATCGCAGAGCACAAGCCTGACCATGTCGCGATCGAGCAGGTGTTTGTCAATGTCAATCCCAAATCTACCTTGATGCTCGGGCAGGCGCGCGGAGCGGCGATATGCACGGCAGTGCTGAATAACCTGTCCGTTGCAGAGTATACGGCGCTACAGATCAAGCAGGCGGTGGTCGGCGAAGGCCATGCCCGGAAAGAACAGGTGCAGGAAATGGTAAGACGGCTATTGCGCCTCACCGGCCAGCCTGCGACGGATGCCGCCGACGCCCTTGCCTGTGCTATTTGCCATGCCCATGGGGGGCTGGGACTGGGTACCCTGTCGACCGCCGGTTACCGGGTAAAACGGGGGCGCCTCATATGATCGGCAGAATAAGCGGACTCCTGCTGGAAAAATTTCCCCCGCTGGTGCTGGTTGACGTCCAGGGGGTGGGCTATGAGATCGACGTACCCATGAGCACGTTCTACAACCTGCCGGCCGTCGGGACGCAAATCACGCTCCACACTCATTTCGTCGTGCGCGAAGACGTGCATTTGCTTTTCGGTTTCGCTACGGAAGGAGAGCGGCAGGCTTTTCGCCAGCTCGTAAAAATTTCCGGTGTTGGGGCGAGAACCGCGCTTGCTTTGCTATCCGGTTTGAGCGTGGCTGACTTGCATCAGGCTGTGTCCGATCAGGATCCTGCCCGTCTGATCAGGATTCCCGGCATTGGCAAGAAGACAGCCGAGCGTTTGCTACTGGAATTGCGCGACAAACTTGACCTGGCCGTGTCCGCGATTCCGGGCGCAGCGGGAGCCCGGCGGCCCTCAACGATGGGAAGCGATGTGCTGAATGCCCTGTTGTCTCTAGGGTATAATGATCGTGAGGCCAATTGGGCGGTCAGTCAGCTATCCGTGGATCTTTCCGTTTCGGACGGCATAAGACAGGCATTGAAGCTCTTGTCAAAAGAGAAATAACGTCTTTGTCGGCAGTGGAGAAATCCCATCCTTATTACCGCTCCGGTCGCCGATTTCCTGATATGAATTTGCCCTTTCAATACGATCAGCAGAAAACCTGGCGGAGATAGCCGCTTTTTGAATTGGGAATGATAGAAACAGACCGCTTGATCACCCCCGCGCCTCTCTCCTTCAAAGAAGAGGATCTGGAGCGGGCGCTGCGGCCGAAGCATCTGGCCGAATACATAGGCCAGGAAAAAATTCGCGGACAGTTGCAGATATTCATCGAGGCGGCCAGGCGGCGCAGGGAAGCGCTCGATCATGTACTGCTGTTTGGTCCGCCCGGTCTTGGTAAAACCACCCTTGCGCACATCATTGCCAAGGAGATGGGCGTGGGGCTGCGCCAGACCTCCGGCCCGGTGTTGGAACGTCCAGGCGATCTTGCCGCTCTGCTGACCAATCTCGAACCCAACGATGTTTTGTTCATAGATGAAATCCATCGTCTCTCTGCGGTCGTGGAGGAAATTCTCTATCCGGCCCTGGAGGATTACCAGCTAGACATCATGATCGGCGAAGGCCCTGCGGCCCGTTCGGTCAAGCTTGATTTGCCCCCTTTTACCCTGGTCGGCGCGACGACCCGCGCTGGCATGTTGACAAATCCGCTGCGTGATCGTTTTGGCATCATCTCGCGCCTCGAATTTTACTCTGTCGAAGAACTCACCCAGATCGTTATGCGCTCCGCTGCCTTGTTGGGAGCAGACATCTCTTCCGATGGCGCCACTGAAATTGCGCGCCGTTCGCGTGGAACGCCTCGCGTTGTCAATCGTCTTCTACGACGTGTGCGTGACTTCGCAGAAGTCAAGGCGGAGGGCCGTATCAACCGGCAGGTGGCCGACGCTGCCCTGCTCATGCTGGACGTGGATGCAATCGGACTCGATGTGATGGATAGAAAGCTGCTCCTCACCGTAATGGAAAAATTCGGCGGCGGTCCGGTCGGTGTCGATAACCTCGCCGCCGCCATCAGCGAAGAGCGCGGAACCATAGAAGACGTACTCGAGCCTTACCTGATCCAGCAAGGGTATATGAAGCGTACGCCGCGCGGACGGATGGCGACGTCCATCGCGTATCAGCATTTTGGTCTGGCCCTGCCAAGGAATGGACTCAGCGGGGATTTGTGGGATGAGAATCAGTAGTAAATTTCCCGTGATGCAATCGTGGCAGCCGGCAAACTGGTCGCAATGTCGGCATTGATTTCTCAATTGATCAGATAGAGATGGCTTACTCAGGTCCCGAGATTCCCTTTTCTTTACCCGTCCGCGTCTATTATCAGGATACCGACGCAGGTGGTGTGGTTTATCATTCAACTTATCTCGATTTCATGGAGCGTGCCCGCTACGAGTGGTTACGCGAATTGGGGTTCAATATTCATTCATTAAGTCAGATTCATAAGGTGATTTTCATGGTACGTTCGCTTGGCATTGAATACTTTAAGCCGGCCCTGCTGGATGACCTGCTGCACATTACGACGCACGCAGCGGAATTGGGCAGAAGCCGCATCACGATCGGGCAACGGGTCTTGCGGGGCGATGTTACGCTAGCTGCCGCTACCGTGCAGGCGGTGTGCGTAGGAGTGGATAGTCTGAAACCGGTGAGCGTCCCTGCTGCCTTGCGCCTCAAGCTTGGAAAATTATCATGAGTCCGACTGTTAGCCAGGATATGTCCCTTTTTCAGCTCGTCGGCAGCGCGAGCTTGCCGGTGCAGCTGGTGATGCTGTTGCTGGTGATCGCTTCACTGATGTCATGGTGGTACATCTTTCGCAAACTGTTTGTCATCCGCGAGGCGGAGAGACAGTGCGATGAATTCGAGAATGTTTTCTGGAAAGGAACCGATCTCAACGCGCTTTTCCAGAGCGCTGCTGCTTCCCGTCATACCGCAGGCAGCATGGAACGGATCTTCGAGGCGGGTTTCCGGGAATTCATGAAGCACAGGCGTCAGCCGGGAATGGATACCGGCACGGCCATGGACAGTACCCGTCGTGCCATGCGCGCGACCTATCAGCGCGAAATGGATCGTCTTGAATCGCATCTCTCGTTCCTTGCGACGGTCGGCTCCGTGAGCCCGTATGTGGGATTGTTCGGTACCGTCTGGGGCATCATGAATTCATTTCGCGGTTTGTCCAATGTCGCTCAAGCCACCATCGCCCATGTTGCGCCGGGGATTGCCGAGGCGCTGATTGCCACCGCCATGGGCCTGTTTGCCGCGATCCCCGCGGTTATCGCTTATAACCGCTACGCCAGCAGTATGGACAGGCTGGCCACGCGGTTCGAGAGCTTCATGGAAGAAATGTCGAATGTTCTGCAGCGCCAGGCCGGCGGTTAGGAACGTGAATAGGATAATTTTGGAGAGCGGAGACTGTGACTGAGCGGCGCGCCAGAAGGCGCCTGATGAATGAGATAAACGTAGTACCCTACATTGACGTGATGCTGGTGCTGCTCGTCATTTTCATGATCACGGCGCCCCTTATCACTCCGGGCGAGATTGAGCTGCCGCAGGTTGGCAAGTCGCTGTCCCCGCCGGTTGCCCCGCTCGAGGTGATTGTCAAGGCCAACGGTGTTCTGGCACTGAATGATCGCTCTGCCAGAGAGGGCGAGAAGCAGGTCAGTCGTAAGGAGCTTGTTGAGGTGATCAAACAGAAACAGGCGGCAAATGCCGAGCAGCCGGTGGTGATTGCCGGCGACAAAAATGTGCGCTACGAGGAAGTGATGAACGTAATGGATATTCTGCAGCAGCAGCAGGTGAAGAAGGTGGGACTGCTGGCCAGGTCGAAATGAGCACACCTCTGAAAATTCGAATTTGTAGTTATCTTTGCAGTCGCCCGTTGCAAGCTTTCGTTGCTCGCAAAAGACGTGTTTCTGGACGTGCTTCTGCTCATTCAGCGTATTTCGACGCTGGAACTTGTGTTTCCCCCCAGATTGCTGAATGAGCGCGCTTGTAAGTTTGAGTTAGACGCCCACAACGAATACGAATGCCATGGCGTTGAGAAAATTCGTTCGACCTGAACCAGGGCGAGTGCCGGCGGCAGTGCTGGCAGTGCTGGTTCACCTCGTTTTTTTCGCTTTCCTGATTTTCGGCCTCAATTGGAAAACCGAGTCACCGGAAGGGATGATGGTAGATTTATGGAGCAGCCTTCCACCTGCACCGGCAAAGACAGCGCCTCCCCCGCCGCCCAAGCCGATTGAGCCGGCTCCGGAGGTAAAGCCACCTGAAACAAAACCGCTGCCCCAACCGGAACCCCTGCCAAAGCCGGAAACACCGCCTCCCTCTAAACCTGATATCGCCATAAAGGAAAAAACCGAGAAACCCAAGCCGGAAAAAAAACCGTTAGAAAACAAGCAGCAACTGGAGAAAGAGCGTAAGGAAAAAGAACTGCAGGAGAAAAAGGAACAGGAGCAGAGGGAAAAAGAACGGAAGGAAAAAGCCGAGAAGGAGCAGAAAGAAAAGGAGCGCAAGGAAGAAGAACAAAGAGAAAAGGAGCGGAAAGAGAAGGAACAGAAGGAGAAGGAACGGAAGGAAAAAGCTGAGAAGGAACGGAAAGAGAAGGAGCGCAAGGAAGAAGAACAAAGAGAAAAGGAACGGAAAGAGAAGGAGCAGAAGGAGAAAGAACGAAAGGAAAAAGCCGAGAAGGAACGGAAGGAGAAAGAACAGCAGGCGCGGGTTGCAGCAGAAGTGGAGCAACTTCGGCGCGAACAGGAAGAACGCGACAGGCTTCAGGCTGAGGCGGCAGCGCAAGCGCGACTGGCGAAGGAGATTGACGAATATAAAGCGAGAATCCTGGCCAAGATAAGAAGGAATATCGTAATGCCGCAGGATCTGCCTGGAAATCCGGTTGTCGAGTTCGATGTTACTGTGCTTCCGGGGGGTGATATCCTCGATGTCAGGCTGCGCAAGAGCAGTGGATTCACCGCTTTCGATAGTGCGGTAGAGCGGGCTATTGCTTTGTCCAAGCCGCTGCCGCTGCCGCCCGATCCCGCGCTTTTTCCGAAGTTCCGCAACTTGAGTGTCAAGGTGCATTACCTTGAATGACTGGTATAATCTATTGTTTCGAAATTAACTTATGGTCATTGCTATGCTGCCCATGCCGTCCTGCTCGCATAAACTTTCCGGCTATGCTGCCGTTTTGTTCTTTTTGTGGCTGGTCTGCTCGCCAGTGCAGGCCGCTCTCAACATCGAAATTTTCGGTGGAGGCGCCAACCAGATTCCTGTCGCGATAGTTCCCCTTTCGGGAGAGGAGAGACTGGGTGCGCAAAGCCTTACACCCGTCATTTCGGCGGATCTGCAACGTACAGGATTATTTAAGCTGGTCGATACCGGGGGACTGCGACCGCATGAACCGGTCGAGGTTTCGTTCCCGGATTGGATCAATCGGGGTGCAAGCGCGCTCGCCATTGGTACCGCGATACCCGTCTCCGGAGGACAGATATCGATCCGCGTGCGGTTGCTGGATGTGGCAAGGCAGGCAGAATTGGGAAGTTATGTCGAGACAGTGCCACCGGAGCAGCTGCGCGCTGCCGCCCACCGCATTGCCGACATGATCTACGAAAAGCTGACCGGTGACGTCGGCGTGTTCAGCACTCGCATTGCCTACGTGATCAAACAGGGAAAGAAATACTCCCTCCAGGTGGCAGATGCGGACGGGTTCAATGCCCAGCCAGTCATCGAATATACGGAGCCGATCATATCGCCGTCCTGGTCCCCGGACGGCACCCGGCTTGCATATGTATCTTTCGAGAACAAGAAGCCGGTGGTTTACGTTCAGACCCTTGCGACCCGGACACGCAAGGCGGTCGCAAATTTCAGGGGAAGCAATAGTGCGCCGGCATGGTCCCCCGATGGTAAGAAGCTTGCGGTTGTGCTATCTGTAATGGGTGGGTCGCAAATCTTTCTGATCAACTCCGATGGCGGAGGACTCCAGCGCCTTACTCAAAGTTCCGGCATCGATACCGAGCCAAGTTTTTCGCCGGACGGCCGTTATATCATTTTCACCTCTGACCGTGGAGGCAGCCCTCAAATTTATCGGATGCCTGTCACAGGAGGCGTATCCAAGGTTGCGGAACGTCTTACTTTCGAAGGAAGCTACAACGTGAGCCCGCGTTACAGTCCTGATGGAAAAGGTTTTACTTTTATCCATCGCGGCGGCGATAGATTCAACGTCGCGATTCAGGACTTTACGACCGGCCAGGTGCGGTTGCTCACGGATTCGAAATTCGACGAATCGCCAAGCTTTGCCCCTAACGGCAGAATGGTTCTTTATGCAACTGAAATACGAGGTCATGGTATATTATCCGCGGTTTCGAGTGACGGGAGAACGCGACAACAGCTTTCAACGCAGACGGGTGATATAAGAGAACCGGCGTGGGGTCCGCTAAGGCGTCTGCAGTAATTCCAGTGTATTTTTGGCTAACCTAAAAGGGAATAGAAATGAAAAAAGTTTTGGGCGTGTTATTGATCAGCCTGTTGACGGCATGCGCCAGCCAGACAAAGCAACCCGGCGACGCGGATATGGAAGATAGGGATCGATCCAGGGATGCTGCTGCCACGCAAAGGGAGGGCATGCAGGCTGAGGATTACACATCCCCAACCCTCAATCCGCTTACCGATCCGAATAGCATTCTTTCCAAGCGCAGCATTTATTTCGATTTCGACAGCTATGTAGTAAAGGATGAATTCAGATCTCTGGTCGCGGCACATGCGAAGTATCTGCGTGAGCATCCCAATGCCAGGGTGTTGCTGCAGGGACACACGGACGAGCGCGGGAGCCGCGAGTATAACCTGGCGTTGGGTCAGCGCCGCGCGGACGCGGTCAAGTATGCAATGACGCTATCAGGTGCCCAGGAGGGGCAGATTGAAGCCGTGAGCCTCGGCGAGGAAAAACCCCATGCAATGGGCCATGACGAGGCTGCATGGGCTGAAAATCGCCGCGTGGATATCCGTTATCAGGGTGAATAACCATGCTCCAGCGCACTTTCCTGCTGTCGGTTCTGATTGTCTGTGGTTCGGTTCATGCGAGAACCTTCGATGATGACAGGGCGCCGCGCCGCATGGTCGCACAGCAGGCGATGGGCGAACTGAGGAATCAGGGACAAACGTTGGAATCTCGTGTTAGCAGGCTCGAAGAAGATCTCGGTAGCCGGCCATTACTGGAACTTCACAACCAGATAGAAAGCCTGCGGCTCGATATGAACAGATTACAGGGCCAGATAGAAGTGCTGGTCAATGAAAATGAACTGGCGCAGAAGCGGCAGCGGGATTTCTACGTTGATCTCGATAACCGGCTCAGGCGGTTGGAGCAGGCGGAAGGAGCCGATGGGATGACCGCGCCCAGGTCGGGAGTATCCTCCCCCGCTGCATCCAGCTCCGCCATTGATTCCAACGCAGCTCCGAATTCCAGTCAGGGAGTGAAAGCAACTGCGTCCGCTGCTGCCCCTGCCGTTTCGTCCGAATACGGTACGCCTGCCAACAGGAATCCTGTCGCCGATGGCTCCGATGGCCGCGCCTATGAGAGCGGATACGATCTGTTCAAGACAGGCAAGTACAAGGAAGCCATATCCAGTTTCAACAGTTTTCTCAGGTCTTATCCCGAATCAAGTTTTGCTGCCAGCGCCCACTACTGGATCGGAAATTCCTTTTATGCATTGCGCGAGTTCAAGAATGCTGTTGCCGCACAGGAAACGCTGATCAAAATCTACCCGGACAGTTCCAAAGTACCGGATGCGATGCTCAACATAGCCAGCAGCCAGTTGGAGTTGAATAAAAAAGATGCCGCCCGGACAACTCTGGAAAGCGTCATCGTCAAATATCCCGGCAGCGACGCAGCAGACAAAGCCAAACGGCGGTTAACCAGTATCAAATAGCGGTGTGTGCCGGCAGGACATTTTCCTGCCGACTTCCGTCCTGTATATATGGTTCAGACCCTGTCTCCGGATTTCCCACATCTGTCCAGGAAGATTCCATCTTCCGCGGAAGCGGCAAGCCTGCGGGTCAACGAGATTTTTCTATCCCTGCAGGGAGAAACCAGTCGTGTAGGACTGCCGACTGTTTTCGTCCGGCTCACCGGTTGTCCCCTGCGTTGCGGCTACTGTGATACTGCTTATGCATTCCATGAGGGCGAGCGCATCTCCCTTGCCACTATTCTGTTGGAGGTGGCAAGGCACGGGGCGCATCATGTTACCGTAACAGGGGGCGAGCCTCTGGCTCAAAAAGAGTGCTTGACTTTGCTTCGGTTGCTGTGTGATGCGGGTTATTCGGTATCGCTGGAAACCAGTGGTGCCCTGGATATATCCAAAGTGGATGAGCGCGTGTCCAGAATCCTGGACCTCAAAACACCCGGTTCCGGAGAGGCGGAAAAAAATCTCTGGAGCAACATTCAGTACCTTACAAGCCATGACGAGGTAAAGTTTGTGCTCTGTGACGAAGGCGATTACCGGTGGGCGGTCGAGATGATGGGTAAGCATCGGTTGGACCGTACTTATCCTGTATTGTTTTCTCCCGTCCATGGCGAACTGGACCCGATTGTCCTTGCGGAATGGATCTTACGGGATCGGTTGCCCGTACGCATGCAGGTTCAGTTGCACAAATTGCTGTGGGGGGAAGGGCCGGGACGATAACAGGTACTAAACGGGGTAAAATAGACTGCGTCGTGACTCGTTTTTTACAACTTTATGGTTAAGGGAGTCGTGCTGCTGTCAGGGGGTCTGGACTCGGCCACCGTCCTTGCTATCGCTCGCCAGCAAGGATATGAGTGTTATGCCTTGAGTGTGAGCTACGGCCAACGCCACGGCGCGGAGCTCGCAGCGGCAAAAAATCTTGCCCACTCCTTGGGTGCCGCCGCCCATAAAGTCATTCAATTGGATCTTTCCACATTTGGGGGCTCCGCGCTTATCGACAAAGAGCGTGAAATTCCAACGGGTGGGGTTACGCCCGGCATCCCCAGCACTTACGTACCCGCGCGTAATACCATCATGCTTTCCCTTGCCCTGGCCTGGGCCGAAGTGCTGGGGAGCGGGGATATTTTCATCGGGGTTAACGCAATTGACTATTCTGGCTACCCCGATTGCCGCCCTGAATATATCGAAGCCTTTGAGACGATGGCGAACATCGCGACAAAAGCCGGGACTGAAGGGGCGCGCTTCACTATTCACGCGCCTCTCATGAACTTATCGAAGGCGGAGATCATAAAGAGGGGATGCTTGCTGGACGTTGACTACAGTATGACCGTCTCCTGCTATCAGGCGGACGATGCCGGACTGGCTTGCGGCGTATGTGATTCCTGCCGGTTGCGACGGGCGGGCTTTGAATCGGCGAATGTCCCTGACGTAACGCGTTATCATGCAGGTTTCCAGCGGGCGACTGCTCCCTGATACTCAAACAGAAGGTATTCAACACCTTGCTTGTTTCATGATTCCCTGGCTCTCGTCTGATTCACCTTTCCCTCCCCTGCACACCGCGCTCATTCAGCCCAATGGCCTGCTGGCAGTAGGAGGCGATCTCTCGCCGCGTCGGCTTATCGAGGCATACAGCCAGGGAATTTTTCCATGGTTCAACGATGGCGATCCCCTTCTGTGGTGGAGTCCCGATCCGCGGATGGTGCTGTTTCCGGGGGAGCTTAAAGTATCTCGTTCGCTGCAAAAATCGCTGCGAAAGGGTAATTATGAAATCCGTACCGACAGGAATTTCACCCAGGTCATGCAGGCCTGTGCTGCACCGCGGCGAGACGGTTGCGGAACCTGGATACAGGATGAAATGATTTTCGCCTATAGCGTGTTGCATGAAATGGGCTTCGCCCATTCCGTGGAAACCTGGATGGACGGCAAATTGGTAGGAGGACTATATGGAGTTGCGCTGGGACGAGTATTCTTCGGTGAGTCCATGTTCTCACGCGTTTCCGATGCTTCCAAAATTGCATTTGTGCATCTGGTGCGGCAACTGGAGCGATGGGGATTTGAAATGATCGATTGCCAGATGAAAACCGCCCATCTTGCGTCCCTCGGCGCGCGTGAAGTCCCTCGCAAGGAATTTAGTCAAAGATTGAAAGAATTGGTAAACTATATGGAACGAGGCGAAAAATGGTGTTTCGATCATGAGCAAGTTGAATGATCTTCCTGCATCCACGCTGCAGTTCTACACTACCGCGTCTTATCCATGCAGCTATCTTCCTGAGCAGCTGGCGCGCTCGCAGGTAGCAACTCCCAGTCATCTGATTGACACCATTGTTTATGGCGGCCTCGTGCAAGCTGGTTTTCGTCGCAGCGGGGCTTTTACTTATCGTCCTTTTTGCGACAATTGCCGCGCCTGCCTTCCGGTGCGTGTGGTAGTTGACAGCTTGGCGCTCCGCCGAAGCCAGCGCCGTTCCTGGGATCGACATCGGCATCTGGTTGCGACTCAGCATGATTTATATTATCACCCCGATCACTATGCATTGTATCTCCGTTATCAGGCTCAACGCCACTCGGGGGGCGGCATGGATCGGGATAGTCGTGAGCAGTACCGGCATTTTCTGCTGCCCAGCAACGTCGATTCGAAACTAGTGGAATTCCGGGAAAACGGCGTTTTACGGATGGTCAGCATCATCGATGAGCTGCCTGACGGAATATCGTCGGTCTATACATTTTTCGACCCGGATGTGCCGGGCGCGAGTTTTGGTACCTATAATATTTTGTGGCAGGCGCGCCAGTGCCGTGAATTGAAGCTCCCTTATCTTTACCTCGGCTACTGGATCAAGGATAGTCGAAAAATGGCGTACAAAGCGGCATTCAGGCCATTGCAAGCGTTAATCAATGGCCAATGGGAGCCTCTGGAAAATATCTCCGATTACCCTGCCTGCACTTTCCCCTGAAACACCGCTTTATTCACCGCTTAATTTACCGCGTTGCCGCCCGGATAGCCGCTGCCCGTTTAGCCAGCGGCTCAGCCTTATGGGGATAACCAATTTCCCTATACAGCTGCGCCAGGTTTTCCAGGCTCGTCGCCACGTGCGGGTGATCCGGGCCGAGCGTTTCTTCCGAGATGAGTAGCGCACGGCGAAACAGCGGTTCAGCGTGAGGATATTTACCCTGGTCCTTATATAGTCCGCCGAGATTATTCAAACTCAAGGCGACATTGGGATGATTCGGTCCGAAAGCTCTTTTCGTGATTGCAAATACACGCTTGTATAACGGTTCAGCTTTCACATACTGCTTCTGAGCATTGTAAAGCAAGGCGAGATTGTTGAGACTCATGGCCAGGTTGGGATGGTGGGGGCCTCCCGTTTTTTCCAATATTGTCACTGCCCGTTTAAGGAGGGGTTCGGCCTGAGGATATTGTCTCTCCGCCTGATATAACTGCGCCAGATTGTTCAAGCTTGCAGCGACGTTGGGATGCTCCCCTCCGAAAGCTTTCTCATCGATCGCCAGCGCGCGCTTATAAAGCGACTCGGCTTCCGCATAATCCCCTTTGTTCCGGTACAGCATGGCCAGGTTATTCAGCGTTGCCGCCACTTCCGGGCTTTCTGCGCCCAATGATTTTTCAAAAATTGCCTGCGCACGCTTGAGAAGCGGCTCCGCCTCCTTATAGTGCCCCTGAGCACTATGGATCATGGCAAGGCTGTTGAGGCTGGTAGCGATATCCGGATGATCCAGCTCCAATCCCTGTTCTGCTGCTTGCAGCGCCTTCTTCGCCGCTACCGCCGCTCCTTTATAGTCTCCCTGCTGATAAAGTGTTTCCACCTCATCATTGAATTTGTCCCATAATGTGGCGGCGCGAGCAGTTCCCGAAAATAAAATGAGAACCAGGATCAGAGAAAGGTGCTGCAACTTCATGAATGCTCCTGTTCAAGACTGATGTAACCGATATCACCGGGTAGGGTCTTCAATATGACAGGCATGGCGTCTGAACCTCGCCTGCCGCCTGTTATCATGGATCACAACTCGGTATAGACCGGATCAGGTAACAAGCGTTCACCCCGGCGGCAATGGTAAAATGAATAATGCTTTACTCATTGCTCCGTCCGCTGGTATTTGCCCTCGAACCCGAAACCGCGCATCGTATTGCCTTCAATGCGATGGAGACGGCACATCGACTTGGGCTCTACCATGGCCATCCCGTGCCCTGCCATTCTCGCAGCATAATGGGGCTGACTTTTCCCAACCCTGTCGGCCTGGCAGCGGGATTGGACAAGAATGGCGAACATATAGACGCGCTGGCGGCCCTTGGATTCGGATTTATCGAAATTGGCACAGTCACGCCCCGCCCCCAGCCGGGAAATCCGAAGCCCCGATTGTTTCGCCTACCGCAGGCAAATTCCATTATCAACCGCATGGGCTTCAATAATAACGGTATTGAGCGTCTTGTCGCAAACGTGAAGACGATGGACTACAAAGGCATTCTGGGAATCAACATCGGGAAAAACTTCGACACGCCGGTAGAAAAAGCCGTGGATGACTATCTGATATGCCTGCAAAAGGCGTATCGCTACGCCAGTTATATCACCGTCAACATTTCTTCTCCAAATACCCCTAATCTTCGGCAACTGCAACAGGCCACCGAACTGGACTCCTTGCTCGCCACGCTGAAACTGAATCAGCAGCGTCTGGCTGACGAACATGGGAAATACACGCCATTTCTGGTGAAAATCGCTCCTGATCTCGAGTTGCCGGAAATCGATTCCATCGCCGCACTGTTGATGAAGCATCGGATTGACGGTGTTATTGCCACCAATACCACCCTCTCCCGGGCAGGTGTGGAAACACTTTCCCATGGACGGGAAGCGGGCGGATTGAGCGGCGCGCCGCTTGCAAAACGCGCGACATCAGTCGTCGCGCGCCTCCACCATGCCCTGCAAGGGACTCTGCCCATTATCGGGGTGGGCGGCATCATGGATGCGGCCGGCGCTACCGAAAAAATCGAGGCCGGCGCTAGCCTGATACAGGTATACAGCGGCCTCGTTTATCGCGGCCCTCATCTCGTACGTGAGATTGCACAGGTACTGTGCAATGCAGATGGGGGACGTCTCGATGTCGCCAGTTCGACATGAAAGACATTTCTCTGGCAGAGGAAATTGACGCCATCCTTCCGCAAACCCAATGCCGACAGTGCGGGTTTTCGGGTTGCAGGCCTTACGCCGAAGCAATTGCAGAGGAGCGGGCACAGATCAACCAATGTCCCCCGGGTGGAGAAGACGGCATCCATCAACTGGCTCGACTGCTGGGGGTAGAGCCCCTTCCTTTGAATACAGCTCATGGCGTGTTCAAACCGAAGGAGGTGGCATTGATTGATGAGCAAGCGTGCATAGGTTGTACCTTATGCATACAGGTCTGCCCGGTGGATGCGATTGTGGGGGCGGCGAGACAAATGCATACGGTTATTTCCGGGGAGTGCACCGGCTGCTCGTTATGCCTGGAACCCTGCCCAGTAGACTGTATCCAGATGGTTCTCCCGAAGGAGCGTTCATCGAGCGCAGAGATCGGCGTTCACGTTGCGTGGACTGAACCGGACCATCAAGACTACGCAGTGGAAAAGGTGGAAAAAAAGAAAGCAGCCGACCGTGCACGCGCGCGCTACCAGTTGCGGTTGCAGCGGCTGGAACGCGAGAAACAGGGAAGGGAGGAAAGGCTGGCAAAAAGAACCGAAGCAACAGTCACCATGGCGCGTTTATCATCCGCGGCCAGTCTGAAAAAAGTCACCATTCAGGCGGCGCTGGAGCGCGCAAGAGGTGCCAAGGCGCAGGCATCGCCCGGAATATCAAAAAAGGAGGACTGGAGTGACAGAACGTCAGACATTTCTTCCCGCTGATTCATGAATTCAAGCATACGGCGTGAGATTTTTACCCGCTTCAGGGCTGCTAATCCTCATCCTACCACTGAGCTGGAGTACAACTCCCCATTTGAACTGCTGGTAGCAGTGGCGCTCTCCGCCCAGGCGACCGACAAAAGCGTGAACCTTGCCACCCGGAAGCTCTTTCCCAAGGCCAATACACCCGAGGCAATACTTGCAATGGGGGAAGAAGCGTTGAGGGAACACATCAAGAGCATCGGTTTGTACAAAACAAAGGCAAGGAACATCCTTGCGACATGCCGCATACTCATTGATCAGTATGGCGGAAAAGTACCCGAAACGCGGGAGCAGCTGGAAAAACTGCCCGGCGTAGGGCGTAAGACCGCAAATGTGTTATTGAATACTGCCTTTGGTCAGCCCACTATTGCGGTGGATACCCATATTTTCCGCGTGGCTAATCGTACGGGAATTGCAAGGGGAAAGAACGTGCTGGAAGTGGAGTCAAAGCTCCTCAAGTGCGTCCCTAAAGAATTCCGCCAGGATGCCCACCACTGGTTGATTTTGCATGGGCGCTACATCTGCGTGGCAAGAAAACCAAAATGCGCGATCTGCCTGATAAACGACCTATGTGAATACGAGTCAAAAAACTTTGAGGATACTCCTCGTTAAAAAACTTGATATTCAATCCTTCCAGAGACCAGGCGCGTCAATTTTTTTTCGAGACCTGGCGCAAATACAAGCAACGGGAAATGCTCAGCGCGATGGAGGACATGGCGCTTGAGGTGATTTTGCAGCACCCGGAATACCATGCGCTGCTTGATGATGTGGAACATCATCAGGATAAGGATTATCTGCCTGAAATGGGCGAAACCAACCCGTTTCTGCACATGGGGATGCATATTGCAATCAAGGAGCAGCTTTCAATAGATCAACCGGCAGGAATCCGCGCGCGGTTCGAGCGTCTGCTGAAGAAAACCGGCAATGAGCATACAGCCATGCACCAAGCCATGGAATGCCTGGCGGAAATGATCTGGCAGGCACAACGAAACCACACCACGTATGATGTCATGGTTTATTTCGAATGCCTGGATAGACAGGGAATTTGATATTCGAAGCGACTTTTTCGGATGCTTCGGCGGGTTATTCGAGTGTCAGACAAGCGGGCAAGAAAGTTACCTGCTTTTTTCCACCCGGGCCTTCCGTCCTGAAGGCCTTTGGGCAAGTCCTCCGAACAAGTTCTCCGCGGAGCGCATTGAAGCACCCGCGGGACTTTATTCAGAGACTCCAATCAATACTTCGTTTTGAGGCCTTTTTGGGTGGCAAAGTACGCAGCCACGTTTTCGATGTCTTCCTTGCTCAGAGCTGCCGCCATACCTGCCATCACAGGGTCTTGCCGAACCCCGGATTTATACTCATTCAAGGTCTTTGCGAGGTAACTCGCCTGTTGCCCGGCCAGTATCGGAAACGCCGGCGCAGGACTATTGCCATCCGGACCATGACAGGCGGCACACACCTCGGCCGCTTTTTTCTTTCCCGCTTCTATATCCGTTGCCATTCCCTGGCTGGAAATCAGCATTAAGGCTGCGCTTGCAGCGCCAATAATAAGATGTTTCATGAGGCTTTCCTTGCTTGGTCAGTGGTTGTTATTTGCCAGCGCCGGCATAGTACGCGGCCAGATCTTCCATATCCTGTTGAGACAATGTGGCGGCTATCCCCTTCATGCTGGGGTGATTACGTGCCCCGGTCTTGTATGCTTGCAGGGCTTTTACCAGATATTCAGCATGCTGACCGCCGAGTCTCGGCACGTGATATACACTAGGATAGGATGTCCGGTATCCTTCTATTCCATGGCAGCCGATGCACATGGCATTCTTCTGCTTTCCTGCCTCCGGATTACCTACTGCCTGAGCAGTGCCCGCCAGCGCGAGAAGCAATCCGCATGCAAGTAAACTGACTATTGCAGGTCTTTTCATTATCAGTCCCTCTTTACAAAAAGAGCGACTCTAAACGATGTGCCATTTCTGGTCAATGAATAAAACGCTAGAATAACGGGAACTTACCGTTATTTTTTCTGTCCTGCGGCAGAGTTTTTCACTTCGAGTTCCTCCCACCGGGTAAGACAGTTCGTCAGCTCCTCTTCAATCGCAGTAAAACGCCGCTGCAAAACAGCAGCTTTTTCCGGGGAATCGCGGTAGATATCCGGCAAGCATAACTGACGGGTAACCTCCGTCTGCTCCTTCTCCAGGAGTTCGACTTTTCCAGGCAATTCCTCAAGTTCGCGGCTTTCCTTGTAACCCAGTTTAACGGAAGGTTTGGACCCATGTGTTTTAAGGGGCATCGGTTGACATGGTTTGGGAGTCGGTTGTTTGGCCGCCACCTTCTGGAAATTTCTGGTGCGCACCCAATCTTCATAACCACCTACATGTTCCCGCAATATACCGGCCCCTTCGAAAGCAATTACCTGGGTCACTACATTGTCGAGAAATTCTCGATCGTGGCTTACCAGGAACAGCGTTCCCGAGTAATTCTGCAGCAATGCTTCAAGCAGTTCCAGCGTTTCGATATCAAGATCGTTGGTTGGCTCGTCCAGAACCAGTACGTTGGCGGGACGAGTGAACAACCTTGCCAGCAGCAACCGGTTGCGTTCGCCGCCGGAGAGCGATTTTACGGGCGAGCGTGCCCGCTGCGGAGCGAACAGGAAATCTTCCAGGTAGCTGATGACATGCTTTCTGCTGCCACCGATATCGATGAAATCCGAGCCTTGACTGATGGTATCGACCAGCGTTGCATCCTCATTGAGTTGCTCCCGCATCTGGTCGAAATAGGCAACGGCTACTTTCGTGCCTAGCCGGACGCTACCGCTGTCCGGCTGCAACTCGCCCAGGATCAGTTTGAGCAGCGTGGATTTTCCGGCGCCATTGGGTCCGAGCAATCCCACGCGGTCTCCCCGCATGATCCGGCATGAAAAATCCTTGATAACCGCTTTGCTTCCGTAGCTTTTGCTGACATGCTCCAGTTCAGCCACCATCCCCCCGGATTTAATGCCTTCTTCCAGGCTTAAGCTAACCTTTCCCGCCTGCTCGCGCCGGGCGGCACGCTCCTGCCGCAGTGCTTCGAGCCGTCGTACCCGTCCCTCGTTACGCGTGCAACGCGCCTGCACCCCCTTACGTATCCATACTTCTTCCTGTGCCAGCACCTTATCGAACTTCTGGTTATGGGTCGCCTCGATTTCGAGCATTTCCATCTTCTTTCGCTGGTACGCGGAAAAATCGCCTGGAAAGCTCGTCAGTTTTCCCCGATCGAGTTCGACGATGCGGGTAGCCACACGGGTGAGGAAGCGGCGATCATGAGTGACGAATACGACACTCCCCGAAAAATCCTTGAGCAATCCTTCCAGCCATTCGATTGCCAGAAAATCCAGATGGTTGGTTGGCTCATCCAGCAACAGCACCTCGGGTGATATCACCAGGGCGCGCGCCAGTGCCACCCGTTTTTTTTGTCCCCCGGAAAGCTGTCCGATCAGGGCATCGGCAGGAAGGTTAAGCTTATCGATAGCCGTTTCCACCTTCGCCTGGATACGCCAGCCATCCTGAGCTTCCAGCTCGGCCTGCAGTTTCTCCAGGCGCAACAGAAGAGCGTCTGTGTCATCTGCACCATCGCCCAGGAGGTGAGATGCTTCGTGGTACTGGATCAGTACCCGGCTGACCGAACCTAGCCCTTTGGATACTTCCTGAAACACGGTGAGCTCGGTGTCCAGTTCCGGTTCCTGCGCGACATAAGCCAGTTTCAGTCCCGGCGCATACCACACTCTGCCATCGTCAGGCTGGGCCTCACCTGCCAGCACGCGCAGCAGACTCGACTTGCCCCCGCCGTTCCGACCGATGAGCCCGATGCGCTCACCGGAATCAAGCTGTAGATCCACCTGATCGAGCAAGGCATGATGACCGAAGGCCAGACTTGTTTTTTCAAGCGTGAGCAGAGGCATAAGGGGAAATAAAGGGAAATAAGGGGAAAAATGGCAAACAGGGTAATTTATAAGGGGCGCAATTCTGCCACGTTCATACCGGCTTGGCAAAATCAGCAAGGGAGCTGCGATCAACTGGATGAGGGTGTCCGCGAGGAACTGCCAAGCGGCCGTGCCCGTGCTATCGCTTGAGTCGCATCACGCCACCCTTCGCACGCGTTTCGTCCTAAGCGGCCACGCGCCACATTGAGCAGTCCTTTGCATTTTGCATAGAACCGAAAAAATCGCAGTACTTTTTGGCGCTGCAATAGGTCCGGTGGCAAGTCGCTACAGATAAGCTTGTCATCCAGCATGCCGTGATCCACCATGCGAACAGCGCCCCAAGCCTTTGCCCGTATGCGGGTACCGGCAGGCAAACGGGGACCGAGCACCAGTGCATCCAGGAGATCTCCATCGAGACCGAGATAGTCCGGGAGTGAGCCGTAGTTGAACGGGCACGGGAGGGGTGAGATAAAATCCATTTTTCCGGTGGAGTCGCGTTTGATAAAACTGCCGCGAGGAATCTCGATGATCACTTCCACCAGCGGCGGCTCTCGTTGCATCTCACTGACCAGGCGTCGGTCCGGGTTTGTACTGCTTGCTTCAAGGTTGTCCTGCATTCCTGACTTATTCCTGTCCAGTCTGATCTCAACCATTTTTTTGAAACCCTGCCGCATCCTACTGCTCGAGTTGGCCGTTGCTTCTTTCCACCAGCAACGTATGCAATCTGCGGCTGTCCGCGCGAAGCACCGTAAACTTGAAACCTCCGACAATGACTGATTCTCCCCGTTTCGGCAGACGCCCAAATTCGTGCAGTACCAGACCTCCGATCGTGTCGTAATCGGCTTCGTTTAATTCCGTTCCAAGCCTTTCATTGAAATCCGCGATCTCGGTAATCGCCTTGACCCGATAATGGCCGCTTGGCGTCTGCACAATGTTGTCTTCCACCTCATCGAAATCATGTTCGTCCTCGATATCGCCGACAATCTGCTCCAGCACGTCCTCGATCGTCAGCAATCCTGCAACTCCGCCATACTCGTCCACGACGATTGCGATGTGATTGCGATTGGTACGAAAGTCGCGAAGCAGGACATTGAGGCGCTTGGATTCAGGAATGAATACCACTGGCCGCAACATGTCGCGCACGTCAAACTCTTCCTCTGCCGCGTAATACCGCAACAGGTCCTTTGCCAGCAATATACCGATAACATTGTTTTTGTCATTTTCGGTAACCGGAAAACGCGAATGCGCTTTCTCGATCACGTCGGGAATGAATTTCTCGGGCGGATCGCTGATGTCGATGACATCCATCTGCGAGCGGGGAACCATGATGTCGCGTGCCTGGATCTCTGATACCTGTATTACACCTTCTATCATGCTCAACGCATCGGAATCGAATAAATTGCGTTCGTACGCGGCATGCAGCAGGGACATCAATTGGACCCGGTTTCCCGGTTCGCGCATGAGCATGCCACTTATGCGTTCCAGCCAGCCAGGTTGGGGAGGATCATCCATTTGTAAAAGTTAACATAGCCATAAAAATCCAATCCGTTGAAATCTCGCGGTCAGCCATCAACTGTGCTCGCATTATCCACAATCCACCGCTTCCGCCGACTGATAGCCTGCATAAGGATCCTCATATCCCAACCACGCGAGAATCCGGGTTTCCGTTTCCTCCATGTTTTTGGCATCCTCATCCTCCTGATGATCATAGCCCTGCAGATGCAGGACTCCATGCACTGTCAAATGCGCATAATGCGCCATCAGATCCTTTTGCTGCTGACCTGCTTCATTTTCCACTACCGGCGCACAGAGTACGATATCGCCGGTCAGAGGGTAAGCATCTTGCTTTTCTCCGAGTGGAACCTCAGGATCAATTTGCCCATCCCTGTAAACGAAGGTCAGGACATTGGTTGCATAATCCTTGTTGCGAAAGTCCCGGTTGAGGCGGCGGCCTTCCTCTTCGTCCACGATGCGTAATGCGATTTCCGCATCATGCGCCAGAGCCGCTTTGACCCATTTACGAAGCAAGGCTCTGGGAGGAAGCGGCTCTCGTGTGGAAGTCGCATATTGGACAGTCATTTTCAATTTCGCCGGTTTCGGCTTGGGGTGCACAATGCTATCGGGGGTCCCCGTAGAATTACTCCTTTCTTTCATATTTTTCGTATGCGTTGACAATTCTTTGCACCAGCGGATGCCGCACCACATCCTCCGCATCGAATCGGGTAAACGCGATCCCCCGTACTTTTTCAAGGACCTGCTGAGCTTCCACCAGGCCGCTTTTCTGATGTTTTGCCAAGTCAATCTGCGTGACATCCCCTGTCACCACGGCCTTGGAGCCAAAGCCGATGCGGGTCAGGAACATTTTCATCTGTTCCGGCGTGGTATTCTGCGCCTCATCCAGAATGATGAAAGACTGGTTCAGCGTTCGTCCGCGCATGAACGCGAGCGGCGCCACCTCGATTGCGTTCCGTTCAAACTGTTTGCTGGTTTTATCGAACCCCATCAGATCGTAGAGTGCATCGTAAAGGGGGCGCAAATAAGGGTCCACTTTCTGCACCATATCGCCCGGTAAAAACCCCAGGCGTTCGCCCGCTTCCACCGCCGGCCGCACCAGTATGATACGCGCCACGATATCCCGCTCAAGTGCATCCACTGCGCTTGCAACCGCAAGATACGTTTTCCCGGTGCCTGCGGGGCCGATGGAAAAAGTGATGTCATGTGTCTGGATCTGGTGCAGATACTCCACCTGACGGGGTGTGCGCCCGCGCAGATCGCTACGCCGCGTATACAGGGCGGGCTCCACTATTTCCTTGTCATCTGGCCCCTGTTTCTTCTGGTGATAGGGATTCATCCCCTCGATCAGGCCCAATTGAATCTGTTCGATACCGAGATGATGGTGTGACTGATCGTAGAAGTTCTGCAGAGCTTCCGCGGCAAGTGAAGTCTGAGCTGGTTTCCCGCGGATACTGAAATGTTCTCCCCGCCTTGCAATCGCGACATCAAGAACCGTCTCGATCTGCCTCAGGTTTTCATCCAGCACACCACACAGGTTCGCCAGACGCTGGTTGTCAGCGGGGGAAAAGGAAATTTCTACGGGTTTGGGCTTCAATGGCGCGGTAAAGCGACACAATATGGAAGTGAGTTCTTAATTCTGGCAGCGACCGACCTTCTTTGCAACTCATCCTATTCAGGAAAGGTTGGAAATCGCCTTGCCTATTGGTTGATCCTCTGCTCCGGCAAGGAAATGGGGGAAGAGAAGGCAGCGGAGGTGAGATGATAGTCAGTAGAGGCACGGTTGGGAAGAGCGGGCAAATCTTGTTGCCTCAAGGATCATTCATTTGGCACTATGCTCCTCCGCCTCATTATCACTATGCACCTGTAAGATACTCCAGTTGCTTGGAACTTGCTTTTGTTATCTGATAGCGGTATTAAGAGGCGGCTTGAAAAGCCAGGTACAGACCAGACCAGGCGCGCGGAAAGAAGATCATTGCCTCAGGTGTTGATTGAACAGGGAGTCCATGAATTTTTTTGAGATTCGAGTTCGACCTCCGCTAAAAAGCTCAGTTCCCTTTGATGCGCACGCCAGCTCCATTCAAGGCCGGAACGGGCAATTCCAGCCGGGACGAAATCTAAGGAATCACTGAACAAATCCTCCGCAGTGCGCGTTGCTGTTAAAATCGCGATGATCACGAGGCGCGCGAAGAAGGTCGCAGCTTGCGCATTTAAGTGTTATAGCGATGCCAAGGAGCGCTGGGAAGTGGCGCCCCAAAGCGAGCCCGAGGATTCCGCGAAGCGGATGGGGCAGTGGTGTAACGACCGCGCAAGACCGAAGCTGGAGCGCCAGCATCCTGCTGCGAGGCTGCATCTTCCTGGCAAGACACTGCTCCTCTCTCCGAGGTCCTCGCCTCTCGTGCATCTCATCCCGCAAAGCCCTCCGTTGCGCCTGCGAGGGATTTATTCAGCGGTTCCCAAGGAAGGAGATCGATGACAATTCGGAAAATGAGTTATATTTTTTACTTCGTAACCGGAGTACTTATTTCCCTGCTTACCCTGTTTGTTGCGCTTCGTTTCTTCGAGCTCCGGAAACTGAATGAGGCCGAAAACGTGCGCTATGCCGCCTTCCTTGCAGTGGATGAGCTGCGCCAATCTTCCGATGACTTGACCCGCACGGCTCGTGCCTATGTCGCCACAGGCAACCCAAAGTTTGAGCAAATCTACTTCGATATACTGGCCATCCGCAACGGCGACAAGGAACGCCCGCTGCATTACGAGCGCGGCCACTGGGATTTGATCCTCGGTCATTTGACCCCGGAGTCCGCGCCCGGGCGCAGGATTTCCTTGAGATCGCAAATAAAGAAACTCGGATTTACGGCGGCTGAGCTTGCGAAACTTACGAAAGCCGAGAGTCGCTCAAACCAGTTGACGGAGCGAGAGCACAAGGCATTCAATGCAATGAAAGGGCTATTTCAGGATTCAGCCGGAGAATTCAACGTGAAGGGGGCTCCCGACGCTGCATTGGCCAACAGCCTGCTGCATGATGAGAGCTACCATACGGCCAAGGCTGAGATCATGCGTTTGTTGAACGAGTTTCATGAATTGCTCGACAAGCGTACCCGCAATACCGCGACCCTCGCCCAAAACCGCGCCAATCTCTACATATCCGGCGTGTTCTTCATGCTTGCCTTTCTCATGGCCTGGTTCGCCTTTTCGTATCGTGTCGTGCGTCGGAAGGTGCAGAATCTTGCATGGCTCGAAGATAAAGCCAGGAATATCGGAGAGGCGAGCAGCTCGCCCAGTTTCTACATTGATTCGAACGACGAGATAGGCAGCCTTTCCCGCGCCTTCATCGTAGCTCAGGCTGAACGTGATCGCTATTTTAATCAGTCTCTCAACTTTCTTGCGATTTCCGGGTTCGATAATCGTTTCAAGCGGGTGAATGCAGCCTGGACCAAAGTTTTTGGCTATTCGGAGGAAGAACTGCTGTCCAAACCTTTTATGGACCTTGTCTTCTCCGGTTCACGCGCAGATACGACGGCAGAGCTGGACAAGCTTGTCATGGGTAGCAATGTTTCCTTTGAAAGCCAGATGCGCTGTAAGGATGGCTCCTTCCGCTGGGTCTTGTGGAATATAGCTGCTGCGCAGGATGTCCGTGAATTCTATTTTTCGGGCCAGGATATCACCGCAAGGAAGAATATCGAGAGAGAGCTCCATAATGCCCGAAAAGCGGCAGAGGCTGCCAACCGGGCCAAAAGCGAGTTTCTGGCAAATATGAGTCACGAGATCCGCACACCGATGAATGGCGTGCTTGGCGCAGTCGGGCTGCTTTTGAACACCACGCTAACCGCATCACAGCGCGAGCTGGCGGGACTGGCGCGCGCGAGTGGCGAGACGCTGCTTTCCATAATCAATGACATTCTCGATTTCTCCAAAATCGAGGCCGGTAAACTCGTTATTTCACCGGTTCCTTTTGATCTGCTTCAGGCCGTTGAAGAAGTAGCCAGCATGGTTGCCATGCAGCCGGCAAGAAAGGCAAATGTGAATGTAATAGTACGTTACCTGCCGAATGTGCCGCGTTATGTATTCGGCGACCTGGGACGCATTCGCCAGGTACTGATAAACTTGACCAACAATGCAATCAAGTTTACAGACAAGGGCCACGTACTCATCGATGTAGAAGCCGAGGCTCTCAGTGAAGATGAAGTATCACTCCGCATCAGCATCGAAGATAGCGGACTGGGAATCGCGCCAGATAAGCTGCAAAGCATCTTCGACAAATTCACGCAGGCAGATGCCTCTACCACGCGGCGTTATGGGGGGACAGGCCTGGGACTGGCTATCAGCAAGCAGCTGGTCCAGCTAATGGGGGGTGCCATCGCTGCGAAGAGCCGGGTGGGCGCTGGATCAACGTTCTGGTTTACGCTGCCTTTGGTCTTGCAGAAAGATTGGCCGACGGATGTGGGTCTGCACGTGGACCTGACACATGTTCGGGTGCTGATTGTGGATGATAACTCAGCTAATCGCCTGGTCCTGCAAGAGCAGCTGCGCAGCTGGAGGATGCGTATCGGCAGCTGCGCGTCCGGGGCAGAAGCCTTGCGGGCTTTGCACACATCTCACGCCTCCGGCGATCCCTACAGGATTGCAATCCTTGATCATCAGATGCCAGATATGGACGGAGAAATGCTGGGCCGGACCATCAAGGCGGACCCCTTGCTCCGCAGCATTCATCTGGTGATGTTGAGTTCCCTGGGACAAGAAGGCGATCTCAGAGAGCGGCTTCAGAAGATCGGCTTCGCGGCCTATCTGGTCAAGCCGGCGCGGCAATCGGAATTGCTGTCGACTCTGGTAAATATCTGGGACGCGCAACGCCATCAGCGAACTATAAATCTCATCAGTCAGCCTTTCTTCCCGGTGAATCCCGAGATGCAGGCCGCCGACTCGAATTGTCTGTTTGCCGGTACCCGCGTGCTGCTTGCTGAGGACAATGCTACTAATCAGATCGTCGGAGCGATGATATTGCGCAATCTGGGCTGTGTGGTGGATGTTGCCGCTAATGGGCGGGAAGCCATGGAGATGGTGGATGCATTCCTCTATGATATGGTGTTTATGGATTGCGAGATGCCAGAGATGGATGGTTTTGAAGCCACTGCCGCACTTCGCCGGCGGCTCGACAGCAAATCGCGGCTTCCCGTCATTGCGGTAACGGCACAAGCCATGCAGGGTGATCGAGAACGTTGCCTGCGCGCGGGCATGGACGATTACATCAGCAAACCGGTAAAGCTGGAGGACTTTGCGGCAGCGTTGAAGCGCTGGATGCCGGGCAGGGAACAGGGGCAGAAAAGTGAAACACCTCCTCCCACGGCAAGGCATGAAAAGTCGATGGCAGGCAGCACCCCGAATCATTCCCCACCAATAGTCTCTTCCTCTCTACCTGTTTCTTCATCCCTTTCGATGTCTTCCGCATCCTCTGCATTGAATGCGGAAGTCGTTGCGAGACTTCGATCGCTCGCGGAAGCGACGGACCCATCCTTGATTACCCAGATATTCGCATCGTTTCTGAGCGATGGGGCGGAGCGCATCGATGCGCTGAAGGAGGCCCTGGCAGGAAGAAATATGGAACTTCTGTACAAGACTGCTCATGCCATCAAAGGCGCCAGCGCCAATATCGGTGCGCATTCCATGGCGGATATGGCTCAAAAGCTGGAGCTTGCAGGCAAAGCCGGCGACATGACTGGAGCAGTCACTTTGATTGAGCAAATTGAAATGGAATTTGGACGCGTGCAGCATGAAATTACCCAGGCAGATCCCCATTGCGTAGCGCTGCCGGAGGCAACTCGGTCATGAAGATACTTATTGCCGAAGACGACACGACCTCGCGCCTGTTGTTTGCCGCCACCCTCAGGAAATTGGGCCATGCCGTAACGGCAGTAGAGGATGGGCGTAAGGCATGGGAAGCCTGGCAAAAGGACGAATATCCGCTGCTCATCTCCGACTGGATGATGCCTGATATCGATGGTCTGCAGTTATGCAGAATGATTCGCAGCGAACCTAGCCTGCAATATACCTACATCATCCTTCTTACGGCGCTGGACAGCAAGGGCAGCTATCTCGAAGGCATGGACGCAGGGGCGGATGATTTCATTACCAAACCGTTCGATGAAGAACAGCTGGCAGCTCGGCTACGGGTGGCTGAACGAATACTTGGCCTGCATCAAAAGCTACATATCCAGGCCACGCGGGATTATCTGACGGGCGTATGGAACCGAGCCTCTATCATGGATTATCTGCAGAAGGAGTTGAAGCGAGGAGCGCGTCAGGATATCTGCACGAGCGTGATGATGGCGGATCTCGATCACTTCAAGCGAATCAACGATACCTATGGGCATCTAACGGGCGACGAAATACTGCAAGAGGCAGCCCGCCGTATGTCAGGTGTATTGCGGGGTTATGACCGGATCGGACGCTATGGAGGCGAGGAATTTCTCATTACGGCATCGGGTTGTGACAGGAGCGAGGCCATGGCCCTGGGCGAAAGAATCTGTAGCTCCATCAGGAGCGAGCCTGTCAACAGCCGTGCAGGACAAATTGACATGACTGTGAGCATAGGTATCGCGACGAGTTGTGGACAGGTTAATGATATAAGTGAGCTTATCGCAGCCGCCGATCAAGCTCTCTATCAAGCAAAAGAGGCTGGGCGTAATCGCGTTGAATTGTCACGGCTGACGACTGAATCAAGACCCAGGACATAGCGCCGAAAAGTTGCCGCCTCCGGCTCTTGTTTCTCTGGTTTTTAATAAAACTGTAGCAGAGCTTATCAATTCTCTGTAGTTCTCTCCCGAAACTCACACCGGGAGTCCTCCTATAGGTATTTGGTCGAACTCCACCCTCGCGTAGCCTCAAATCCGGTCCCCTTAACTTTGAATTCCCACCCGCCACGTACTTTTCTCATCTCGTCCGATGTGAAGCCTGGAAATCAGGTTGAGCGAACGGCTCGTCAGCATGGATGTACATAGTGAAGGGGTTGTTCAAGAGCGCGCGCAAGTAGTATTGTTTTCGGAAAATCACGTTGTCCGAAAATCCCACCCCGTAGATATCTCGTTCGCCCAGGTAGACGTCCAAGCGCATAACCATATCTTTTACTGTAATGCTCTTGTCTTCCAGGATTGAACTGGTATCAAGATACCCTTCCAGATCAGGCGATCAGGCCCGGCCCACGAAAAAGCGACTTGTCATCGCTCAGGTTATCTTTGTGGAACAGGCCGTAGCAATTCTCAGCTTCGGCACTTTGGTGAATAGTTCGAAGTTGACACGGCGTGGTTTGATCGAAACCCCGAAGAAGAATTCGCTTTTGCCGAAAAAATCCTGACCGCGAAGGATTTTTGCCTTTACAAGGCGGAGCCTCGCTCGGACATTGCCGAAGAAGAAGCGTATCGCCACTTCAAAAGATTCACGAGCGGTTACAAGTGAGTCAAATTCTCCATGGCACTTGTGAATAAAAGTACGGGGCGCTTTGGGAATCTGCGCGTACTGTTGTTTTACAAGCCCATCACTACGGTTTTAGGTGGGACCAAACTCTCCTGAGATAGACGGTGCCGTCGTTGAAGCCTTGGTAAGCAATCCGCTTTTCGTCTTCAACATCGAGTCCTCCAAATCCCTGAATGAGAATTAAAGGAAGGCGATCCCGAGTAGGTAGAGCCATATTTCCCCTTGGCTGTCCTTTTATTTACCGACTTCAACATGATTGATGATCCTTCACAAATAGCCAGCGAAAGGAGCATCGTGCATTAAGGTAGCGCAGAGAAAAGAATGGCTCTTTTAATGCTAGATTCTCTTCTAGAGAGGGGTATCGGGATATCGCCATTTCTATGGGGATATCGATCTCAATCTAACTTTTTTGAATGTGACACAGTTATTTATAGACTGAATCGAGCTTGAAGGTTTTCAGTTTGCCAGCCAATTGGTGCAAAGAGACCAGAAGAGGATATATTGTTTTCTCCATTTTCTAATCTATAAATGAAATATGAATAGCATTGAATCGAGTTCCTATTTAATTAATGCTAATAGCCGCCCTATTTAATAAAGTACTAAAAATCAGAGGTGCATAATGAGTGCAGAGAATATTGTTGGCGTCACTAGAGAGAAAGTGTCAACACTCGGGAGCTCCGAGCCGCCAGATGATCGTTTCTGCGATTTGGTAATGAAGGGGGGGATCACGAGTGGGGTGGTATATCCGCGTGCCATCAGTTTGTTATCACATCATTATCGCTTCAGGGGTATCGGGGGCACCTCAGCCGGTGCAATAGCAGCTGCAATTACCGCAGCTGCTGAATATCAACGCCGAGAAAAAAATGGCTCTCGCAAAGGTTTCAATCTTCTTGAGAATCTTCCTAGGCAACTGGGAAGCGAGGCAAAAAAGGGGAAACGCAAGCTTCTCAGCCTGTTTCAGCCGCAGCCAAGTACACGTCGGTTATTTGCAGTATTAGTCAGAACCCTAAACAAGGGCAGCACAAAAAGCCGGTGGTTCAGTGTATTCAAGGGATTGCTGATAGCGTATTGGCCTGCGACCGTACTTTCGATAATAGTAACGTGGGCAATTGCTCAAAGCGGAGCATGGTTTGCTGCATTTTTACTACTGGTCATTGCACTGCCGCTGAGCATAGGCACTTGGGTTTACTTGGACATTACGGAGAAAATGGTTGCCAATGGATTCGGATTGTGCAACGGAATGTCCGAGGAAAAAGATGTTGACGCTCTTACACCCTGGTTGCACGACATGATTCAGAAGGCAGCGGGACTGGGCAAGGAGGATGACCCTTTAACGTTTGGTGACCTATGGAATGCAAAAGGATTTCCACCTACTTGGATCAAGATACCAGAAGGGGTAACAAAGCGTTCCATTGATCTCCAGATGTTTTCAACCAATCTTGCTCACGGACGGCCATACGTTTTTCCATTAGCCGAACCAGAAACTGGAGAGAGTCGCTTCAAAGGCCACGAGCGATTGTATTTTACTGAAGCGGAAATGCGGCAGTATTTTCCTCCTGAAGTCGTGAAGTGGATGGTGGATCATTCTCCTACGGAGATAGAGAGAAAAAGAAAGGAAAAATCAACTCCGGGGGAAGAGACAAAGGAAAAGACACTGTCAGTAGAAGACGGAAAGGACATGCTCGAGTTGCCAGAACCAAAGAATTTTCCCGTGCTGCTGGCTACGCGAATGAGCCTTGCTTTTCCATTCTTAATCTCGGCCATTCCCCTATATGCTCTAGATCCTGATCTCTCACCAGAGGAGCGGAAGTTTCACCGGTGCTGGTTTTCAGATGGAGGAATCAGTTCAAATTTTCCTATCCATCTTTTTGATGGCTTGGTTCCAATTTGGCCTACATTTGGGATCCATTTAGAACCCGCAATAGATGGCCAGGAGGAATCTTATTTACCATCTATATATGATGAAGGTTATGCGGAATCCTGGAGTCTGTTTGCGGAGAAGGTTGAGCCCGCTGGCAGGTTAGGGGGATTCATCAGCGCGATCGTTAATGCCATGCAGAACTGGAACGACAATACCGTCAGGCTTATGCCCGGCTTCAGGGATCGTGTCGCCCGCGTAAGGCTTAAGGAAGGAGAGGGAGGCATGAACCTGGACATGGAACCCCCTATAATCGACACGCTTGCTGAGCGCGGTAAGGCCGCCGCTAATAAGCTCATCCAATGCTATGCAATTCAACCCTCCCAGGGAGAGGAAGCACCAGGTTGGGACCAGCATCGTTTTGTTCGATTCAATAATCTTCTCATGATGATGAAAGCGAGGACCCCCGGTTTAGTGGAAGCACTTGGTAACGACTGCAGGTACGCAACAAAGCTGGAGGATTTGCTTCAAAAATTCAGTTGTGCCACGGATGAAAGTGGGATGCTGACTCCTCCACCTGGTTATGAAGAACCAATGACTCAGAAAGAAAAGGATGCATATAAAAGGTTAGTAGCTGCTTTAAATGCCTTGGCGACGGAAATGCTCGAGGTGGAGAATAATATTCCATTCAAACCAATTCCCAAGCCGGAACCAGAGCTTAGGGTTAGACCCCCTCTGTAGTTTGTCCCTAATCCGCTTGGTGCCTGCTTGGGGCCTCGTTGGGTTCGGTCGGCTTGATTCTGACCTGCCGCCTCACGACCATCTTGCGCCGTCTGGGCAATTTTGAGCGAAGCCGCAGCTGCTCTTTGCTAAAAAGCTACGCCAGGTATTTACCCAGTTGCCAGCCTTCGCGCTTGAGAAGCACATGGATCGTCGAAGACAAGTCGTTCTTCTCTATTTTTTATACCTTGCCAGGATGATTTTTTCCTGAAAACCCCTTCGCCTGCCGCTTCTATTGAGGGGTTATATCAGCTTCCACGCTTTCGCCACGTAGAGTGTGGGACAGGGCTGCGGTAATTTTTAGATCTGCAAATTTTCCTATCATTTCGGGCGGACCGGGAAAATTGACCACCCGGTTATTATCGGTGCGCCCGCTCAATTCGCCGGGATCTTTTCTGGACAAGCCTTCCACCAGAACGCGTTGTATTGTCCCAACCATCCTGACGCTGATCGCTTGCGCCTGTAGCTCCACTTTTTCCTGCAACCGCTGCAGCCGCTCCAGTTTGACCTGCTGCGGCGTAGTATCTTCCAATCCGGCTGCTGGGGTCCCCGGACGGGAACTGTAAATAAAGCTGAAGGAACCATCGAAGTTCAGCGCCTCGATCAGTTTCATCGTTGCCTCAAAGTCTGCTTCGGTTTCCCCAGGAAAACCGACAATGAAATCAGAGGTAATCGAAATGTCTGCCCGGGCAGCACGCAACCGGCGAATGATCGATTTGTATTCCAGCGAAGTGTAGCCTCGCTTCATGGCCGCCAGGATGCGATCCGAACCAGACTGAACCGGCAAATGCACGTGACTTACCAGCTTGGGAGAAGTCTTGTAAGCCTCGATGAGGCGAGGTGTGAATTCCCTCGGATGAGAGGTGGTATAACGAATGCGTTCGAGACCCGGGATTTCATGGAGATATTCCAGCAACAGCGCAAAGTCGGCTAATTCGCCCTCTTTTGCATATTGCATCCTGCCGCGATAGGCGTTGACGTTTTGTCCCAGCAGAGTTACTTCCTTGACACCCAGATCTGCCAGACTCGCGATTTCCGTCAGGATATCGTCGAGCGGACGTGAGATTTCCTCACCGCGTGTATAAGGAACCACGCAAAAGCTGCAATACTTGCTGCACCCTTCCATAATGGACACGAAGGCGGTCACGCCCTCCGTGCGCGCTGGCGGCAGATGATCGAATTTCTCGATCTCGGGAAAAGAAATATCCACCTGCGGCTGGCCCGTAATCTGACGCGTCGAAATCATCTGTGGCAACCGGTGCAGCGTCTGCGGACCAAATACCAGGTCTACATAGGGCGCGCGTTTGACGATTTCCGCCCCTTCCTGGCTGGCCACGCATCCGCCCACGCCTATCAACAGATCGGGATTGGCCGTCTTGAGATGTCTCACGCGCCCAAGGTCATGAAACACCTTTTCCTGCGCTTTTTCCCGCACCGAGCAAGTATTGAAAAGAATTACGTCAGCCTCGGTGGGATCATCCGTTTTTTCCATGTGCTCCGCATCACGCAGCACGTCCGCCATCTTTTCCGAGTCATACTCGTTCATCTGGCAGCCAAATGTTTTGATGTAAAGTTTTTTTGCCACGACCTTACTTGCTGTTTCAGTAAATCATGATGAGCGCCAAGGCAATTTGCAATTTAGAAGTGTCCGGGCGATATCGTTCCTGACCGGAGTTACCCGCTGTTCCTCAGTCCGGCGGCAACTCCATTGATAGTAAGCTGGATGGCGCGTGTTACCGCATCTGTAGCGTCTCCGGACCGGTATCGGCGCAACAGCTCCACCTGCAAATGATTGAGTGGATCGATATAAGGGGTACGATTGCGAATGCTGCGCGCAAGCGTGGGATTATCCTGCAATAGTTCAGTTCGGCCGGTCACGGCAAAAAGCCATTTCACGCTAAGTTCCCATTCTTTTTGTATCCGCCCGAAAACTTCACGCCGCAGTTCCACATCCGTAACCAGTTCAGCGTAGCGCGAAGCAATACCCATGTCAGTTTTGGCCAGTACCATGTCCATATTCGACAGCAATGTCTGCAGGAACGGCCAGGCCTGATACATTTTCTGCAGGAGTCCCAGTCCGTTGTCGCCCCTGCCTTCGCGTTGCACGAACATTTCCACGGCTGTGCCGAAACCATACCAGCCGGTAATCATCGCGCGGTTGACACCCCAGCTGAACGTCCATGGAATGGCGCGCAGATCCTCTATCAGGTCGGATTTTTTGCGGGAAGGAGGACGGCTGCCGATATTGAGTCCCGCAATTTCCTTTATCGGAGTCGATTCCTGAAAATACCGGTTAAATCCAGGGGTTTCATATACTAGGCTGCGATAAGCCCGCAGGGCATCGCCTGCCAGTACTTCCATGACCCCATAATATTCATCCGCGCATTGGCCAAGCGTATCATGGCTCAGCAGCGTTGCCTCGATGGTTGCTGCGACCAGTGTTTCCAGATTACGCCGTCCGATCTCCGGATCGGAATATTTGCTGCCGATGACCTCGCCCTGCTCGGTGATGCGTATCTGTCCGTTGACGCTCCCCGGCGGCTGCGCCAGTATTGCCTGATAACTGGGTCCGCCGCCGCGGCCGACTGTGCCGCCGCGTCCATGGAACAGCCGCAGCTCGACTTTATGCTTGGCAAAGACCTTTGTGAGTTCGGTTTCGGCCTTGTAAAGTTCCCAGTTGGCTGCGAGAAATCCGCCATCCTTGTTGCTATCGGAGTAGCCGAGCATCACCTCCTGAACGTCATTGCGCGAATCCACCAGCTTGCGGTAATAAGGGATCGAGAACAACTCATCCATGATGCGGGCACAGCCACGCAGGTCGGCAATGGTTTCGAACAACGGAACAATATTGACATGCAGGCAGGGTTTTTCTCCTGCGCGCAGCAGCCCTACTTCTTTCAACAGCAGCGCAACTTCCAGGATATCGGATATGCCATCAGCCTTGGAAATGACGTAATTGGGCAATGCCGCCGGACCAAAGCGTCGATGGATTTCGGCCGCCGTCTCCACGATATGCAATTCACTCTGGGCAAGCTCCGAATAGTCGAGGTAAGGCGAGCGCAGGAGACGCGGACTGCTGACCTCGGTCAGGAGGCAGCGCACACGTTCCGCTTCCGGCAAGTCTGAATAGCCTTTCAGGTTGGCGCCGCGTTCGAACAGTTCGGCCACGACCTGCTCATGAATGTGGCTGTGCTGACGCATATCCAACGGCGCGAGATGAAAACCGAATACTTCGGCCGCCCGCCGCACGCGGCGCAGATCGCCCCGCGCCAGTAACTCCGACTTATGCTGTTCGAGCGAATGGATGACGATATCGAGATCGCGAACGAGTTCCAGGCTGTCAATGTAAGGCTCCGCCGGACCGACCGGACGCCGTTGCCTGATTGCATGACCAAGCCCCATGCTGGTGGCAGCGAGCCGCGCGTAAATACCGATCAGGGCGCGTCGATAAGGCTCATCAGCGCGACTTGGCGCCCGATCCGGCGAAGCCTCAGCCAGCGCCGCCAAGGCATCATCCACGTCGACCAGGCGATCAGTCAGGCTTAACCGGCGGCCGATCCGGTGGACCTCGCCCATGTAAAAATCCAGTGCCAGGGCGGATTGCCGCTCAGCGGCGTGCAGTAATACCTCATGAGTAACGAAGGGATTGCCGTCGCGATCGCCGCCTATCCAGCTGCCAATACGAAGAAACGGAGGAACACGGGGGGCTTTATCGCCCATCCGGCGTTCAAGCAGATCTTCGATTTCCGCATACAGATGCGGCACTTCTGTAAGAAAAGTGTAGTGATAATAGGCCAGGCCATTTTTGATTTCGTCATATACGGACAGGCGCGCCGAGCGCAGCATGCGAGTCTGCCATAATATCTGAATGTTGGTGCGCAATCCTTCTTCGTTCTTGCTTAGCTCATCCGGCGTGAGCTGCACCCGGTCGCGCTCGTTCAACAGGCGAGCAATTGCCAATTGGCAATCAAGTATGCTTCTCCGCTGCACTTCCGTCGGATGGGCCGTCAACACCGGCGAAACGAGCGCTTTGTCAAAGAACCGGCCAAGAGTTACGCTGCTTGTTTCCTTGGAGAAAACCAGATCGAGCGCGCGCGCCACACTGCCTGCCTGCGGTTGCGACCGGGCTAGAAGGTAGCTGCGCCGCCGGCGGTTGTGATGCATATCCTCGGCTATGTTCGATAGCTGCGAGAACTGGCTGAATGCGCGAACCACTGCTTCGGTAGCCTTGTTGCTCAACTGATTAAGCAGCCTGTCCAGTTCCTGCCGCGCCTTCGGATCCTGGTCGCGGCGAAACCGGATGGCTGTCTGGCGAATGTTTTCCACCAGATCAAAAGTAGGCTCGCCCTCCTGTTCACGCAGGGTATCGCCCAGCATGCGTCCGAGCAGGCGGATGTCCTCCCGTAGAGGATCATCCTTCGGCTCCTTGTCATGGATGTAATTAGGATTAGTATCAATACTTTCGCTTGGGGAAGCGAGCGATGCCATAAACAACCTCTTCTCTGGAAGATGGGGGCTCATGCCCTAAGTACTTACTTAGTTTGGCACTTCAGTTTGCTACTTCAGTCCGGCTTTGGCATCCACCATGGTAAAATAAGCGCCGGCAGGATTTCCAAACTTTTGTTTATTTTAATAGGAATGCCTAATTCATCCGCACTCACTAAAATAGTTATCGCGACACGGGAAAGCGCCCTTGCCCTGTGGCAGGCCAATTTCATCCGGGATCGACTGGCAGAATTATACCCGCAAACGGAATTTCAAATATCCGGAATGACAACCCGGGGTGATCAGATTCTTGATGTGACGCTATCCAAAATTGGTGGAAAAGGTTTGTTCATCAAAGAACTGGAACAGGCGCTGGAGGACGGGCGCGCTGACATCGCCGTGCATTCGATGAAGGATGTGCCGATGGATATGCCGATCGGATTCGCGCTGGCAGCGATCACGGAGCGTGAAGATCCGCGGGATGCATTTGTCTCCAACAAGTATGCGACGCTGGATGCGCTTCCGCCGGGGAGCGTGGTGGGCACTTCCAGTCTTCGGCGTGAAAGCCAGTTGCGCGCGCGCTTTCCTCATTTGCAGGTGCAGCCGCTGCGGGGCAACGTCCAGACGCGTTTGCGCAAGCTGGATGAGGGCCAATTCGCAGCGATCATTCTGGCGGCAGCGGGATTGAAACGACTGGGACTTGCGGATCGTATCACGGCGCTGCTAAGCCCCGATCTCAGCCTGCCCGCAGTAGGGCAAGGCGCTTTGGGTATTGAGTGCCGTGCAGATCGCTCGGATTTGATCAAGCTCATGGAACCGCTGCATCATATTCCCACTGCGCGCTGCGTCGAAGCCGAGCGCGCCATGAGTCGCGCCCTAGGTGGCAGTTGCGAAGTGCCATTGGGAGGCTTTGCCGAAATCAAGGGAAATGTGCTTAGGCTGCGTGGATTTGTCGCCAGCCAGGACGGAATACGCATGATAAGCGATGAACTGAACGGGAGTCCCGATGATTGCGCTTCGATGGGAGCGCAGCTGGCAAAGAACCTGAAGGCAAAGGGTGCGGAAGAGATTCTGGTAGCGCTGGAATCGAAAGCGGTTGAACCCGTGAGCCATCCGTGAGCAAGCCGCTGACCGGGATCCATATCCTGGTCACGCGTCCTTCCCATCAGGCGGGGGAGCTTGCTGAGAAAATACGAGCAGCAGGTGGAGAACCCTACCTGTTTCCGGTCCTGGAGATTCAGGATATCTCCGACCCGCGTCCATTGCTCGAATTGATCGAGCGCCTGGACGAATTCTATCTGGCGATTTTTGTCAGCCCCAACGCCGTCAATAAGGCGATGAACGTTATATGCGCGAAACGTGCATTGCCGTTCGATCTCAAAATTGCGACAGTCGGTCAGGGCACTGCCAGAACATTGCAACGATTCGGGGTGAGCGGAGTAATCGTGCCTGCGGTGCGATTCGACAGCGAAGCCTTGCTCGATATGGCAGAATTGAATCATATCCATGTAGCGGGCAAGCGCATCATCATTTTTCGGGGCGACAACGGACGCGAACTGCTGGGGGAAACGCTGAGGAAACGCGGCGCTTTTGTCGAATACGCGGAGTGTTATCGCCGGATACGGCCGGAAGTGGAAGTTGCACCGCTTCTCGCAGCCTGGGCGCGTGGTGAGATGAATGCGGTTACCGTTACCAGCAGTGAAGGGTTGCGCAATTTATGGGAGATGGTGGGCGACTCAGGTAGAACATGGCTTGAAAACATGCCCTTGTTCGTTTCCCATGAGCGCATCGCGGGGGTGGCGCGGAAATTGGGATTTAACCGCGTGATTGTTACTGCTGCCGGAGACGATGGGCTGGTGGCGGGTTTGCAGGATTATTTTTCCGGCCATATTGTTGCTCCTACGCAATCATGAGCGTGGAAACTCAGTCTGCTGATATCGATCGACCGCAGAAAGCAGGGGCGAGATGGCTTGCGCACGCCAACCCCCTGCTGGTTTTTGCTTTGATTCTGATCCTGGTTTTCGCTTGGCAGTGGTACGACACGCGCAGCGAAATCGCAGGGCTGCGGCATGAGCTGGCAAGACGGCTAGCCGAGGCAGATACTTCAGGCAAGGAGGCGCGTAATACCGCAGCTGATGCAGTCGAAGCGGGACGCCGTGCGGAAACGAAGCTCGACCTCCTTGAAGACAAACTGGCTGAATCGCAGAGCCAGCAAGTTGCCCTGGAAGCGCTTTACCAGGAACTTACGCGAAGCCGCGATGAAGCAATGCTGGAAGAAGTGGAGCAATTACTGCTTATCGCCAATCAGCAACTGCAACTGGCAAGCAACGTCAAATCCGCACTGATTGCAATGCAGGAGGCGGATAGCCGGCTCCAGCGCACTGATCGTCCGCAACTGGCTTCTTTGCGAAAAACCATTGCAAAGGATATGGATCTGCTGAAATCGGTGCCGTATGTTGACACCACGGAAATCAGCCTGCGCCTGGATAATCTTGCCGCCTCCGTCGATACGCTGCCGCTGGCAATGGAGTTTCGACCCCCTGAGAGTGCCTCTTCCCCGCTTTCCGTTCCCATCTCTGAAAATGTATGGCTGCGTTTTCTGCGTCAAGTATGGGAGGATTTCAAACAACTGGTGCGGATACAGCATATGGACAGCCCGGATGTCGCCCTGCTGTCGCCATCGCAAGCGTATTTTCTGCGCGAGAATTTGAAGTTGCGGCTGTTATCCGCGCGGTATGCGCTGCTTGCGCACAACGGACCCAGCTTCAAGGCTGACCTCGATGCGTCCAGGGAGCAGATCAGGCGTTATTACAACACTCAAGCCCAACCCGTCGTCGATTTCCGGGAAGCATTGCAGCAATTGGGCGAGACTGATATCGGCGCTGAGTTGCCGCGCATCTCGGCAAGTCTTGATGCGGTTCGTAACTACAGGTTGACGCGAGACCGGGGAAACAGGTGAAGGGGGCGTTCTGGCTTCTGGCCCTGTTCATGATTGCCGTGGCGGTTACCATCGCTGCCACTTATAACAGCGGCTATGTGCTGATTGTCGCCCAACCTTATCGTATAGAGCTGTCGCTCAACCTGCTGGTGTTATTGCTGCTGGCCATCATTTTGATGGGTTACCTGGGGATGCGGCTTATTGCATTTACCGCTCGGCTGCCTGCCGAACTGAGTGAATTTCGCACCCGCAGACGTCGGGAAAAGGCTCTGGAAGGAACGCTGGACGGTCTCAAGGCGTTTTTCGAGCGGCGGTATGCGAAGGCGGAGAAATCCGCCGCCACCGCCCTGAAAATGGAGGATTCCACCGCTTTCAGCGCCATCAATGCCATCGTTGCCGCGCGCTCGGCCCATGGATTGCGAAATTATTCCCGGCGGGACGAGTTCATTGCCCAGGCCGAAACCAGCGCGCCGCAAGAAGTGGCATTGCGGCTGATGACGCAGGCTGAATTGCTTCTGGACGAACATCGACCTGAAGAAGCGCTCGATCTGCTGCACCAGCTGCCCTCCGGCGAGTTGCGCCGACATCCGGGTGCGCTGAGGTTGGAGCTGGAAGCCCAGCAGAATGTTGGAAACTGGGATGTCGTGCTTGAACTGATCGGCCAGCTGGAACAGCGCGATGGTCCTGAGGCCGACCTCATAAAACAACTGCGGTGCAGAGCGCACATAGAGAATCTCAGAAGCAGAATGTTGAATCCGCAGGCGCTGAAGGAGTATTGGGAGAACCTATCCCCGTCGGAAAAAAAGGATGGCAAAGTCGCTGCTGCTGCCGCGCGCGCGTTTTCTGCAACAGGAGACTGCGCCATGGTTCATCATCTGGTCGAGCAGAGCCTGGAGAGTCAATGGGATTCGGAATTGGCAAAGCTCTATGCGGAATGCATCGGCAGCGATCCCTTGCGGCAGATAGAACGTGCCGAGGCATGGCTTGAAGGGCATCCCAGTGATGCATTCCTGCTGCTTGCTCTGGGAAAGCTCTGCGTCAATGCGGAACTGTGGGGCAAGGCTCAGAGCTATCTTGAAGCCAGTCTATCGGTCAAACCGGGATATGCGGCGCACCTCGCGTTGGGACAGCTGAATGAAAAGCTCGGGCAGCCCGAACTGGCAAGGGAGCACTACGGCAAAGGATTGGAGCTGGCTGTAAGGCAGCTGGAACGGCCGCAAGGGCCGAATAATGCCATGGAATAGTGCCGGAAGCCGTTCAGCTTCGGTTCCATTCTCGATGTCGCTTCGGAGAGCTGGGAAGAGGACGCAAGGAAGAAAACGTCACGCTTTTGCCGGACTTGCTGAAGTGGTTGAAGTGATTGAAGTGGTGAATGCATCCGAAAAGAATTCTTCTTCCGGAAGGCCGCGCAAGCGCGTGAAATCCCTGTGAGCGGCCTCGACCATTGCCGGCGTGCCGCAAGCATACACCTGATAGCCGCTGAGATCGTCGAAATCCTGCAGCACAGCCTGATGCACCAGGCCGGTCCTTCCGTTCCAGTTGTCAGAGGGTAGCGGCTCCGACAGCACAGGAATAAAAGTAAAATTGTCATGTTCCTGTTGCCAGCTTCCTGCCAGTTCGGGTGCATACAAGTCAGCTCTGGTACGGTTTCCCCAATAGAGCACGATCTGCCGCTCATGGCCGCGGGGACTGCGCCCGTGAAATACATGCTCGAGAATGCTCTTGACCGGTGCAAATCCTGTGCCGCTGGCGACAAAGATGATCGGCTTATCCGAGTCCTCGCGCAGAAAGAACGTGCCGAGCGGTCCTTCAAAGCGGAGAATATCCCTCTCCTTCATCTGCATGAACACATGCTCGGCGAATGCACCGCCCGGATAATTACGCACATGTAACTGAAGCAGCTCATCGTCATGGGGCGCATTGGCCAGTGAAAAACTGCGGCGCTTGCCATTTTTCATCAGGATGTCGATATACTGCCCCGCCAGAAATTGCAGCCGTTCGTTGGTGGGAAGCTTGAGGGAGATGATCATCACATCGGGTGCGACCCGTTCGAGCTTCTGCACCCGGCATGGAAGGGTTTTGATCTTGATATCCTTTATGGCGCCGATTTCGCGGCATTCAATGACAAGTTCCGAGAGGGGTACAGCCCGGCAAAACAATGCCATTCCCGCCTGTTTTTCCGTTTCCGTCAGCGCGCTCTCGTTATAGCTGCCGAAATCCACTGTTCCCTGTATGATTTTGCCCTTGCAGGTTCCGCAAGCGCCATTGCGGCAGCCATAGGGGAGCGGAAAACCTTCCCGGAGCGCAGCCTGGAGAACAGTCTCGCCGGGTTGGGCGAAAAACCTGTGTCCGCTCGGCTGGATGGTAATTTGATGAGACATCTGATTACGATTACGGATGATCCAGCAAAAATAAAAATGGAATGTCGGTAACTAACATGAAAACGATAAAGCGAACACTCTTGATCGTGGGTTGTGGTGATATCGCTCTGCGTGCGGCTCCCCTGCTGCTAACACATTACCGATTGCTGGGCCTGTACCGGAAGCCCGAGCAATGTGCTTCGCTGCGTTCGCTGGGGATTACGCCTGTATCCGGCGATCTCGACATACCCGACAGCCTTGATAAACTTGCGGGTGCGGCAGATGCCGTTTTACATCTTGCTCCGCCTCCTGCCCGCGGTCGCACTGACACCCGTACCGCACATCTTCTGGCGGCCCTGACAAGGCGACCAAAAATGAAGCGCTCAATGTTACCACAACGCTTTATTTACATCAGCACCAGCGGGGTATATGGGGATTGCAAGGGGGCCCTGGTAAACGAGACGCGGGCGATCAATCCTCTGACGGAACGTGCAGTGCGCCGGGCGGATGCGGAAAGGCGTGTTCGCAACTGGGGGTTGCGCAACGGTGTGAATGTTTCGATTCTTCGTGTACCCGGGATTTATGCCGGCGATCGCTTGCCGCTCGCGCGCCTGCGTGAGGGAGCGCCAGTGCTGGTGTCGGAAGATGATGGTTATACGAATCATATTCATGCGGACGATCTTGCGCGCATCGTCGTTGCTGCGCTCCGATATGCGCGGCCGGGCAGGGTTTACCATGCGTGCGACGATTCAAACCTGAAAATGGGCGAATATTTCGATCTGGTAGCGGACCGATTTACTTTGCCGCGTCCTTCGCGCGTTCGTCGTGCCGAAGCAGAAGGCTGCATCGCGCCCGGCATTCTCTCATTCATGCAGGAGTCGCGACGGCTGACCAATATGCGGATCAAGCAGGAGTTGCGCGTACATCTGCGCTATCCCACAGTCGCGGAGTGCCTGTACGCGGCGGGATAGACCGTAAAGCAGGTAAAATAAATCCATTTTCGATGGAAGCAAACAGATGCCCCAACCGCTCCAACCCCCCTCCGATCCGGAAACGGGATACATACTTGTCATTACCGGTCTTCCCGACAAGGCGCAGGCGGTCTCGCTTGCGCATAAGCTGATCGAAGAGCGCTTGGCCGCCTGCGTCAACATACAGGGCGAGTGCACTTCCATCTACCGCTGGCAAGGCAAAATGGAAAGCGGGGTCGAGGTACCGGTCTTTATTAAAACGGTTGCGCAGCATTATTCTGCAGTGGAGCGTCTGATAAAGTCCATGCACCCCTACGAACTCCCTGAAATCGTTGCTGTCCCAATAAGCAGCGGATTGCCCGCATATCTGCATTGGATTTCCGGCGAAACGTCGAATCCGGATAAAAATTGAAGAGAATCTGGTTGTCATGCCCCTGAACCGATATAGCCGATATTTCCTGCTGTTTCTCTGCCTTTTCAGCACAAGCGTCTTTTCGGAAGAAGGAAAAACTTCCGGATTTCTTTCGGGTTTGCAGCAACTGCGCTCGACCCTTGGCCAGGATCAGGAGGAGCAGGAATTGCTGCCCCCTGACGAGGCTTTCAAGCTGAAGGTTAAGGTACGGGACGCAAATACGCTTGTGGCGCACTTCGAGCCGGCGAAGAACTACTATCTTTACAAGGATAAAGTTGCGTTCAAACCGCAGACCCCCGGAACCACCGTCGAAAACATCTCCCTGCCACAGGGAGAGATGAAAAGCGATGTGACCTTTGGGGAGGTCGAGGTTTTTCACGAGCCGTTTGAAGCGCTGATTTCCCTGAAGCGGAATGCGTCTTCTGACAACAAGGTGACTCTTGTTGCCACTTATCAGGGTTGCAACGAGCCCATCGGTGTCTGCTATGCGCCCATAAGCAAGGTAATCGATCTGACGCTGCCGGTTGCAAAGGCAGCGGGGGCGGTCGCCAATGCAATGAGCACCGATGCATCCGCCGCAACAGGTACCGCTGGAGTACGAGTTGACGCAACTGACGAGTTGTTCCAGTCGAAGGACGGTTCGGCTGCCATTGAGACAGAATCGGTGGAAATCGAGAGAATGTTCCAGACCGGCAACTTCTGGCTGATTCTCACCGGCTTCTTCGGTATTGGCCTGCTTCTCTCCTTTACTCCCTGTGTATTTCCCATGTTCCCCATTCTGTCCGGCATTATCGCCAAAGGGGGACAGCACGTTACCAAGCAGCGCGGCTTCATCCTGGCCCTGGCCTACGTACTTGGAATGGCCATTACCTATGCTATCGCCGGGGTGGCAGCGGGACTCTCCGGAGCAATGCTGTCGGCAACCCTTCAGAACGCCTGGGTACTTGGCGCATTCGCACTGATCTTTGTAACACTCGCATTTTCCATGTTCGGGTTCTATGAGCTGCAGCTCCCCACCTTTTTCCAGAGCAAGATTTCGGAAGAGGCTGGACATCTCAAAGGGGGGCACCTGACCAGTGTATTCGGCATGGGTGCCTTGTCCGCACTGATTGTCGGACCGTGTGTGGCAGCGCCTCTTGCAGGCGCGCTGCTGTATATCAGCCAGACCCGGGATGTAGTGCTCGGGGGTTCGGCGCTCTTTGCCATGGCACTGGGCATGGGCTTGCCCTTGCTGTTGCTGGGTGCTTCCGCCGGCGCCCTCTTGCCGAAAGCAGGTGCATGGATGGAAGGAGTCAAGCAGTCGTTCGGGGTATTGCTGCTGGGGGTGGCAATATGGCTGATATCGCCGGTGATTCCTGCCGTGGTACACATGCTGCTATGGGCCGCCCTGCTGATCGTGTCGGCCATTTACCTGCATGCGGTTGACCCGCTGGGGCCGGGTGCTCCCGGTTTTCAGAAATTCCTCAAGGGGGTGGGCATGATTGCCCTGCTGACAGGCATCGCCTTGCTCATCGGCGTGTTTTCCGGCAGCCGCGATATCCTGCAACCTCTTTCAAAGCTGAATATTTCAGCGGCTGACATGGAAGGCGTAAAAAAGGACGGTATCAACTCAAACGAGCATTTGCCGTTCCAGAGAGTAAAGTCGGTAGCGGAACTGAATCAGCAGATCCTCCAGTCGAGAAACAAATACGTAATGCTGGATTTTTATGCAGACTGGTGCATCTCCTGCAAGGAAATGGAGCGTTTCACCTTTACCGACCCAGCTGTCCAGGCACGATTGAAAGACGTTGTGCTGCTGCAGGTTGATGTGACAGCAGGTACGCCTGAGGACATGGAGCTTCTCAAGCGCTTCAAGCTGTTCGGGCCTCCGGCCATTCTCTTCATGGACAAAGAGGGGCGTCAAGTTCCCAACGTCAAAATCATCGGCTATCAGGATACGCCGGCTTTTCTGAAAATACTCAACGCGGTGCTGATCTAGCTTTCCCCCAGCAGCGTAATTTAATTGATCCGGAGTGCGCACAGGCAAGCCGAACTCGTGAGTTGCGGTCGCCGAGTCAGGATTTGAAGCTTATTTTTCTCAGGAATAACAATGACAAAATTGCGACAGGTATTGTTGTACACGGGTGTTGCCATACTTGCGGTGGCAGCAGGAGTCTTATTGCGCGGCCAGTTGGCGAGCAATGATGTGGCATCCCCTCCTGATGCCGCCGTCGCTACTAAAGGTGCTGAAGCGATACTGGCGGCGAGTTTTCCTGATCTCGAGGGAAATATCCAGCCTGTTTCCCAGTGGCGGGGAAAAGTCATGGTGGTGAATTTCTGGGCGAGTTGGTGCGCGCCATGCCGCGAGGAAATACCCGAGTTTATCTCCTTTCAGGACAAATTTCGTGATAAGGGACTGGTCTTCATAGGCATTGCGGTGGATCAGAAAGAAAGGGCGGCAGCATTCAGCAAGGAAATGGGCATCAATTATCCGGTGCTCGTGGGAGATATGAAAGCGATGCAGATCGCGGGTGCTGCGGGAAATATCCAGGGTGCGCTGCCTTTTACCGTCGTGATTGACCGGAACGGTAAAATGATCGGTAGCAAACTCGGTCGGCTGAGTGAGAGCAAGCTCGAATCCATGATCGGACCTTTACTCTAGGGAATCGCTGAAAAAATCCGTCGCAGGCGCGGAAGATCGCATTTCGATTATATTCCTTCGGCTTCTGCGCTAGCTCCCGAGCGCCCTGTACAGGTTATAAAGACTGGTTATAATGATCAGGGAACCCACGAGTATGAGCAGGGTCTTCGCGTGCAGCTTTTTGCATAGAACTGCCGCAAACGGCGCGGCGAACAAACCGCCGAAGACCAATCCCGCAATGATGGGCCATGTATTGGTTTCCATCAGCAAGGTGAAAACGGCGGCGCCGGTCAGCGTCAGGAAGAATTCGGCGAAATTGACGGAGCCTATGGTCGTGCGCGGATCGTTTCCCGTACTGACCAGCGTGGATGTTACCACCGGTCCCCATCCGCCGCCTCCTGCCGCATCGACGAATCCGCCAAACAGGGCGAGCTTTCCCACATGCTTCGGTGGATTCTTGCGCAGACGCAAAGACCGGAACGCTTTGCTCAGAATGTAAATTCCCAGCAGCAACAGATACGCGGAAACATAGGGCTTGAAGAGGGCGCCATCGACCTGCGTCACCAGCACTGCTCCCAGGATACCGCCAAGGATGCCGGGAACGAGCAGTCGGACGAACAAATCCTTGTTCACGTTGCCGAACTTGACATGCGAAATGCCGGAAACGCCGGTGGTAAAAATCTCGGCGATATGGACGCTGGCGCTGGCCACCCCGGGTGTGGCGCCCGAAGCAAGCAGGAAGGTAGTGGCTGTCACCCCATAAGCCATTCCCAGAGCGCCATCCACGACCTGGGCGAAGAACCCGACTATCGCAGCATTCCAGAAAATACTGCTGCTCAGGGTTTCGCCAATGATCTGCCAGCCCCCTAACCAGTTATTGGAAATAAAAAAACGACCGGCCAGAAAAAGGATCAATAAGATCAATACTGCCACGGCAAACCAGGCCGCCGCGTGAAGGAGCGGGTGAGTGCCGGGATGGGAGACCGGTTCCTCGACGGGAGGAATCCCCAATTGCTGATGTTCGATATTGATCGGGTTGCCTGACAGATCCAGGTTGCGAATCTTCATACCTTATTCCTGCCTCTTCTATAAGCGCAACACTATACCGACAGGCATGAATATCCAGAAATAACCTAATAGAATATGTTTATTCTTTTGTTATTTCCGCGAACGGACCAATCCACACACTTGTTCGACAGATGGCCGATATCATCCTAGTTATTCATCTTCTGTTCGTGCTGTTTGTCGTCGGCGGTCTGCCCCTGATCTGGGTGGGTAACTGGATAGGGTTGAGCTTTGTGCGAAATCGAAGGTTCCGGTTTGCCCATCTTGCCGCTATCCTGTACGTTACCGCCGAGTCCCTTCTTGGCGTGGTATGTCCGCTGACATGGCTGGAAGACGCGTTGCGTGGGAGGGCAACCGAAACAGGTTTCATCGAGCGCTGGCTGCACCTCATCCTCTTCCATGATCTTCCGGAATGGGTATTTCTGGTAGCGTATGTACTGTTCGCGCTCCTGGTGGTCATTACTTTCCGACTCATTCCGCCGCAGCCGCGCCGCTCCTCGCAATGATTTCCGGTCGTAATTGACCCGTTTTTCTGCACAGCGTAAAGTCATGCATAGAAAGAAGTTCATCTACAGAGAGGTTGAAGCCTCTACACCCTTTTACCCTTTTGCGCACCGGCAGCTACTTTCCGAAAACTCTCATCATGTCTTCCCTCACAACGTTCTTGCATCGCTTCATCCGTCACCGCCGTTTCATGATCGGTCTGAGCGTTTTCGCCGGGATAATTATCCTGTTTGGTCTGCTCGGCTATTTCTGGTTGCCCGGATATGCCAAGGCAAAACTGGAAGACGCTTTATCGGACGTTCTGCATCGCCCAGTTACTGTACAGTCGATCGACATTCAGCCCTATACGCTGGAGTTGACGGTTCGTGGTTTTCGAATAGGCGAAAAAGAGACAAGCGTAGACGCAGACAGGAATCTTTTTTCCTTTGATGAACTTTACCTCGATCTGAGTATTGCCTCTATTGCTCATCGTGCGCCCGTGATCAGTTCGGTTTCGCTCAAAGGACCGGCTGTGCGCCTCGTTCGCGAAGCGCAGCAGCAGTTCAATATCACCGATCTGATAGAAGACTTCATGAAACGGCCGAAAGAAGAGGAGGAAGAGGGCGGCAAGAGCATGTTCTCGGTACAGAATATTGTTATCGAAGACGGGCGCTTCGAATTCGTCGACCATGTGAAAAAAAGTCAGCAGGAGATATCCGACATTCAAATCGGTGTACCTTTTATCGCCAATTTCGAAAGCGCGGAGGAAACATGGGTGGAACCGCGCTTCAGCGCCAAGGTGAACGGTGCCCCGTTCAATCTCACCGGGAAGCTGCGGCCTTTCACCACAAACCGTGAAGCGACACTTGAGATCAAGTTGAGCGATGTGGATCTGACGCGTATAGACGAGTATTCCCCCATTCCAGTCGGTATTCACCTTCTCTCCGGGTATTTCGACAGCGAACTCTTGTTGACGTTTACCCAAGTCGACGGCCAATCGCCTGCCTTGGTTCTCACAGGCAATGCCGCCTTAAAGAAGCTGAAAGTCGAGAATCATTCGGTGGAGGCGCCATATGCTGCCACGCTGGGCGAATTCAACGTCCAATTGACTGAAATAAACCTGAATGCGGTGAAGCCTTCGCGAGCTGCCGTAGTCCTGACGGAAATTGCGGTGACGCCAGAAGGCAGCGCTGAACCCACACTCAACCTGCCGAAGCTTACGCTGGATGAGATCGTGGCTGATACCGGACAGAAGAATGTTAGTCTCGGCGCTGCAACTCTGGATCGCTTCAATGCCTCATTGCGACGCCTTAAAGATGGTCGGCTCGATCTTGCCAAGCTTTTTACCCCGATAAACAGGGCGGAAAAGGCATCCCAATCCTCTGCCCCTCCTTCTCTCAAAGCGGACACAGGCAAGCCATGGACGGTAAAACTTGGAAGCTTCAAGCTGGCGGATGCCGCGCTGCGCTTTGAAGATGCCACTTTGCCGGACGTAGCCCCCATGGTGGTCAATACCCTGGACCTGGCAGTCAATCAGATCGACTTCAGCGGCGCAACGCCATCCCAACTTGAGCTAAAGGCGGAAGTAAACAAAACAGGCAGCCTGGAAACAAAAGGTACCCTTGCCTGGGCACCGGTCGCCGCGGATCTGGCAGTCAATGCCAAGGATGTTGATCTTGTTGCATTGCAAGGCTGGGCTGGAGACCGGTTGAATGTGCTGTTCTCGCGCGGTGCATTATCCTTCCGCGGCAAGATCAAAGCGGATGGGGGCAAGGGGCAGGAGCCGGGAGAAAAGGCATCGCCGTTAAAAGTAGCGGTGCGCGGGGATGGAAGGCTCACTAATTTCAACATGCTGGACAAGGCGGATGCCACCAACCTCATGCGTTGGCGAAGTGTCGATATCAAGGGCATCGAGTTTGCCAATGAGCCTCTCAGCATCAACGCCGCTGCGATCACGCTTACCGACTTTTTTGCCCATGTCGTCATTACTCCTCAAGGCGAGTTGAATCTCAAATACATCGTGCGGCAGGAGGAAACAGCGGTTTCTCCCTCGCAGGCTGCTGCTGCGCCGGCACCGACGCCCGAGCCGGAACCAGCGAGCACATCTCCCGAAATATCACGAGCTGCGCCTGTTCCTTCACAGCCCTCTCCGCGCAAGAATCTACCCGTCCGCATAGGTCGTATCGTGATGCAGGGAGGACACGTCAATTTTCAGGACCAGTTCATCCAGCCCAACTATCGCGCCTACTTGACCGACCTGGCGGGACGCATAGGACCGCTCAATCCCCGAAAAACCGGAGAAGTGGATATTCGCGGCGCGGTAGATAAAACGGCCCCATTGAAAATCAGCGGGTCGGTCGATGCCTTCGGCAGAGAACTCAACCTTGATATTACGGCCTCGGCCAAAGGTATCGATATGCCTACGTTCAGCCCCTATTCCGGAAAATATATCGGATACGCAATCGAGAAAGGCAAACTATCGGTCGACGTCCACTATCATGTTGAACATGGCGAGTTAACAGCGGAAAACAGTATCTTCCTGGATCAACTGACTTTCGGTGAGAAAATCGAAAGTCCGGATGCGATCTCGATTCCGGTCAACCTGGCATTGGCGTTGCTAAAAAACCGACGCGGAGAAATAGATATTCGCCTTCCTGTAAGCGGTTCCATCAACGATCCGAAATTCAGCCTGGGAGGCATAATTGTCAAAGCCATCCTCAACTTGCTGACCAAAGCAGCTACGGCGCCTTTCACGGTGCTCGGATCGCTTTTCGGGGGAGAAGAACTATCGGAGATCAATTTTCCCGCAGGTGAGGTAAAGATTCCGCCAGAGGCAGAAGAAAGACTCCAGAAGTTAGCCCAGGCACTGACAGATCGGCCAGCGCTCAATCTCGAGATCATCGGTCATGCCGATGCCTCAAGTGATCCGGAGCCTTTGAAGCGGGGTGTACTTGAACGCAAAATCAAGGCGGAAAAATTGTCAGTGGATATCAAAAAAGGAAAATCTTACGATTCTCTGGAAGATGTAACGCTGACACCGGAGGAATATGAAAAATACCTGGAGCAGATTTACAAGGATGCCAAGTTCGAGAAGCCGAAAAACTTCATCGGTCTGTCAAAAAGCTTGCCTGCGGAAGAGATGGAGAAGCTGATGCTTGCCAACATCGACGCGGGCGATGCAGAACTGCAGGAGCTTGCCGAAAGCCGGGCGATGAGTGCACGAGACTGGCTGATCGAGCATGGGGGAATCCCTGATGCTCGAATTTTCGTACTTTCACCGAAAGTTGAAGCAGGGACGAACCGCGAGAAGGCGGGTAATCGCGTGGAGTTCTCACTCAGGTAAGTCCCCGGCAGAAGCGGCATTTCCGCCCTTGTCAGCTACGGAAATGTCCGCTGTCTGCCGTATGCTTTTAAGCTACTGTATCTTCCGGCGACTTTAAAAATCCACCTGAAAGCGTGTCAACCACATATCGAGATTGGCATTGTTAAAGCCGGCACTGCGGCGATCCGTCACCCCCGCCGTGTTTACATCGAGGACATGAATATAATTGGTCATGACGCGAACATTGGAATGAGGATACCAGTTCAGACCGAACTTGATGAGGTCGGCCTTTCCGCCCCTGATGACCCCGTCGTTCATATTCATGTAATCGTACCCCGCGGCAATTTCCCAGGCTCCCCAACCCGGGCCATTGAGCTGAAAAGCCTGGAGGGGTTTTATTCTGTTCCATGCTCCATTCTTGACATGGTAAACACGGGATTCGCCGGTCAGGAAGTAGCTTAAGTAACCGTAGAAGCCGAACAGCGATTCCCCGCTGTAGCCATGGCCATTTACATGGGTTTGCAGATACTCTCCCTGTGCCGAGAACGGACCATAGACTAGGGCAGTTTCCGCACCCCAGCGAGTATAGCTTTCCACGCGGCGCGAGTTTGGATCGTTCTTGTTGCCGATGCTCAGATTGCTGGTATTCAGCACATTGGTTCGGTCAACGTTGGCGCCGGGAAAAGATGCGAAGCTCATCCCGCCGTTGGCGAAGTCGCCATCTCCTTCGTACTGCGTATTGACCCTGGTGTATGCTGCTGACGCTCCTACATGCCAGAACTTGGTCTCGCTCTCCATCCAGGGCCTGCCGGAGATACGACCGACTCCTTCCCAGCTGGTGTCGCCCGAGCCATTATTGCGGCTGTTGTTGCCATTGGGATTGACTGACGTCGAGGCGCTGGACCAGCTTCCCACCGGCTCGGTCTGGAAGGAGATTCCAGTTTGCCAGCGCGGCACGGCATAGTTGACGCCTATCCCGGTCTTGTAGACGTTGGGATTATCGAGAAATGTGTTCACGGCCATATTCCGTTCGATAAACGTCAGAAAGCGATTGCTGGTCGCTTCCTCCATGCTAAACGGCTCCTTGAACGACCCTACCTTTACGGATAACGGACTATTGAAGTTATAACGGATGAATGCGTCCGTGATCCCCGATGCCACCGATCCGTTTCCGCGGCTGAAGTCGAACTCGAACTTGTAGTCCCATTTTTTGAACATCGTGCCTTCCACGCCGAGACGGGCACGCCGGATATTGGCGCCACTGTTCAGCTCATAAGGACGATCATTGGGTGCGGGCGGCAGGACGTCGTTGGTAATGTTATATTGCGAATCTACTTGCATTCGTCCGTCGACTTCCGCCGTAAAGTTTCCATCAGCACTTTCAAAATGCAATCCAGGTCCATATTTCATCTTGGTTTTTTCAGTTTGCTTGACCCGCTCTTCCAATGATGCCATATCGCTGACGAGACGCGCTTCCCGCATCTTCGCCTTCATTTCGATGTCTCTACGGGCTGCCATCAGTTCTGCCGGATCTGTTTTTTCGGTTGCCCTTTCTGCTATCCGGCTGTCGGAGTTTTCCACCGGTGCATCAGCGGTTTTACTGGTTTTACCGGCAGTTTTTGTCGCAGCATCCTCTTCCCTAACGAAAGAACCGATATGCACACGTCCGGGTCCCGGTTTCGCATAGATTTGCTCGGTTTTAGTATCGACATAAAGATCAAGGGCGAAAGCTGCGGACGATAAGCTTGAACCCAGAGCGGTAGCGAGTGCCAGTGTAAGCTTGCGTAATTTCATCGGTGTATTCTCTTTTCGGATGTTTGATAAAAACCGAGGGGAGAATAATTCCGGCAGATGTCTGTTTCATTGCAGTTTTGTCACAGTTTTATGACAAACCTGATGATTTCGGGCCAGATCGGCGCGCCTGAAAAGGGTTTGACGTCATGTCAACCGTGCATCGTTTTGAATCGGAAGCAGGCGCAGAGAGGGGCAATATAATGAAGTGACATAGAAAAACAATGGCTCGGCATGCGCTACATTTCACTTTTTCTTTTGCCGTGATAGTCTATGTGCTGTTATTGAATTACCAACTCCGGTAAGACTTGAAACCATCGAAGAGGAAAGTTTATGGAAATGCATGTATATGATACTTGGGTGAAAGCCAAGGATGGCCGCACGATGCACTTTGACGTGTTCACAAACACGAGAGACGACAAGAAAGCGATCGAGTATGCGAAGCAGTGGCTGACTTCTGTTGGTGAAGGCGATGCAACGGTTAGCAGCAGGGAGTGCAGGTTCTGCCACAGCGAAAAGGCCCCTGCCAATGTCGAGGAAGCAATCAGCAAGGACGGTTACTTCATCTACAAGATGGAAGGGTGCAGGTGAGCCTGCGGGCCGCTGCGCGAATAATACAGGAAGAAATTGGAGGGGGTCTCAGGGGATCGGTTGAAGTTGTAAATGAATTCGAGGGATGATACGCATCCGCAAAGCCTTGCTGGTTCTCCACATCGGCTCTGTTCAATACCTCAGCGTTTTGGCGCTCATGTTCGTTACCCCGCTCTGGGGTAGCGATCTCGTCAAAACCATTGAACGTGTCAAGCCCTCGATCGTAGGGGTGGGTACTTTCCAGAAAACACGTTCGCCCGCTCTGAATTTCCTCGGAACCGGTTTTGTATTGAATGATGGCCTCCATGTGGTTACGAATGCTCATGTTGTTCCCGAGGTGCTGGACGTTGCCAATCATGAGTCATATACCGTCATTACCGGCAAGGGAAAACAGGGTGAACTCAGGTCTGCCAATATTGCTGCAATCGACAAGGAGCACGATCTGGCGGTGCTCAGAATTTCCGGCGAGGCTCTGCCAGCCATGGAACTGGGAGATGCCCGCAAAGTGCGTGAAGGGCAGAATCTGGCTTTCACCGGTTTCCCGATCGGGATGGTCCTTGGGTTTTACCCGGTTACCCATCGTGCCATGGTTTCATCCATCACGCCGATTATTTTGCCCGCGCATAATTCGCGGCAACTCGACGCGAAGATGATCAATCAGTTACAAAAGCCCATTTATGCGGTTTTTCAGCTCGACGGCACTGCGTATCCGGGCAATAGCGGGAGTCCGCTTTATGATCCCGAGTCCGGGGTAGTCTATGGCGTAATCAACATGGTATTCGTGAAGGGGAAGAAGGAGGCGGCGCTCAGCAATCCGAGCGGCATAACCTATGCTATCCCTGCGACTTATATCCAGGAACTGCTGCGTCGCATCGAACCGGAGTAAAGACGTGATTGAAAATCTGCTCATACCCGCAACTCGACTGATTTTTGGATATTGAGAAGTAATTGGAAGGAGAAACAATGCAAACCGTTACCGTGGCAATAGCGGACACTGACGCCGGCAGGCGTTCGAAATTGGAGCAGTCTTTGCAGGAAGGGTCGGGTATCGAGGTGTTGACAGATGTGATGTCCGACGGGGACGGCATTCCTGCAGCCCATGAGCCTGAGCCTGATAAAAACCTTGTATCAATTGAAGATGTGGTTGCCAGGATTACCCAACTCAAGCCGCGTATTCTTTTTGTCAATCTCGATTTATCCATTGAAAGGGAATGCGCGCTGCTGGAAGCTTTACACCGGACATGCCCCGAAACGCTCGTGTTACTGCTGACCGATAAATCAGTTCAGGAGGAGCAGATCATCCAGGCCCTGGCGAATGGGGCGCGCGGCTGTCTCAGCCACGAGACTGATCCTTTTTATTTTTTGAAGGCTGTTCGTGTCGTGGACCGTGGTGAGATCTGGGTGACACGGCAGATGCTGGGCAAAATAATGGATAGAGTGCTGCACTGATGACTTGTTTTTTTCCGGGAGAACTCCTTGATCCTGCTGGCTAGCGCTTCTCAGGACGATCTGTATCATTGGGAGCAGGGGGTGCGCACCCTGTCTCCGATATTCTGCTCGACCAATCTTGAATCTCTCAAGGTTGAACTGGCTCGTTTAAAGCCTTCAGTTCTGCTGCTGGATTATGATTTGCCGCAATTGAATGCTCCAGGTGGAATTTCGGCACTTATAAAATTGCATCCAGAGGCTAAAGTGATAATCTTGAGTCACTCCCTTCCGGACGAGGCTGAGTGGGCGTTGTTCAGAACCGGTGTCAAGGGAGTTTGCCGGCGCGATATCGATGGAGAGCAGCTACACAGTGTGGTGACAGCGGTGCAACGCGGCGAACTCTGGATTCGAAGAACGCTCAGCTGGCATCTGCTGAATGAGCTTGTTACGATCACCCAGGAAAAGACCAAAATCAAACAGGCGATTGGAGAGCTGCTTGCCAATTTGACTCAACGTGAATATGAAATTGCAACGCTTGTGGGAAACGGTGAATCGAACAAGCAGATTGCCCGTCGGTTGGATATTACGGAGCGCACGGTAAAAGCTCACCTGACGGAAGTCTTTCGCAAGCTGGATATTGCCGACCGGCTCAAGCTGGCTTTGATTGTCAAGGGATCCATCTACCCCGGGGACTCCTCGAAAATGAGCCATTGAGTGTTTCGCATCCGCGGCAGGCTTCCCTGACATCACCCAGCTCTTCAGCATGAAAGCCTGGAAGGTTCGCTAGAGTATTCAAAAAAGATTTCGCTCAATAGCCAATAGTCCGTCCAATACTTCAGCCCAATATCCTTTTCACCTCTGGTTCCTGCTGGTTTCTGTTCCCCTTCTCCTTTTCATGTTTTCGTAGTGTTTGATGCGGAAGACTGCCCAGTGCTCCGGACGACGCCCCTTTCCGATTCTTGGCGTACTAAAGTCCAATTGTCCCTGCTGTAGAAATTGATATGATGTAGCGATCCAGTTCGGAAAACGGATCCTCATTCGAAGAATGTCTCATATAATCCAGGAAGTTAGATACTTATGAGTGCAGGAATGGCGCCATGCGTCACACTGGCATCGGAGAATTGAATGGGCGGCCCAGCAGTACTTTAAGCAGTGTGTTTAATCCGGCAGATAATTTTTCGCACGTGTCGGACCTGAAGTCTCTCTGCCAGATCTTCGGTTCGACAAAAGGAAAGAGACGGCTGAAAGAGGCGGCGCGAGCTGTCTTGCTCATTGTTGCCCGTTGCGGCATAGGATGAGGGGTGAAAATTGTTTCGTATTTCTAATCATTACATATCAAGAACGGTAGTCCTGCTCATCGGCGCGGAAGTATTCGTACTGATGTTCGTAGTGTATCTTGGAACAGGCCTTCGTTTTTTTAACTACGTTGAGCCATTTTCTCTCTCTTCCTTGCTTCCGGAAGCTGGCACCTTTGCTTTTGTCATGATTCTGTGCATGGCCGCGATGGGACTGTATCAGCTCGATTCGCGGCTGGATATCAAGGATACCCTGTTCCGCCTGATGCCATCCTTACTGGCCGGATTCGGGATCATGACCCTGATATTCTATCTGGTGCCCGATCTCTATCTCGGGCGAGGCATATTGGGACTGGTAATGCTCCTTGCCTTTTCCGGCATTCTCATGACGCGCGCGGCTTTTCTTAAATGGTCGAGCCTGCGGCTTCTCGAATCCCAGGCCATTGTGCTGGGAATAGGCGGAAGGGCCAGAGAGTTCGTCGAGCGGGCGAAAGATGGTTCCAGACACAGGGGCCTGAAGATCGTCGGTTTCGTTCCCCTAGCCGATGAAGAGCTGCAGGTCCCGGCCTCCTCGGTATTGCCCAGAGTGGATTCCCTGATGTCCCTGGTGAACCGTCTCAAGGTGAGGGAGATCATCATCGCGATCCAAGAACGAAGAGGAGGATGCTTCCCGATACAGGATTTGCTGGAATGCAAGCTGAACGGTGTCAAGGTTACCGATTCAGCCGCTTTTTTCGAGCGTGAGCAAGGCAAGATTCGTGTCAATTCCCTTTACCCGAGTTGGCTGATTTTTGGCGGGGGATTTGATCAGAGCCTTCTTCGAACCGCCATCAAGCGTGTTTTCGATGTGGTTGCGAGCAGCATACTGTTGATTATTACGTTACCCGTCATGGTCGTCACTGCGCTTTGTATTCTTCTGGAGGATGGCAGTCCGATTTTTTACCGCCAGGAAAGGGTAGGAAAGGGTGGTAAGACCTTTATGGTCGCCAAATTTCGCAGCATGCGGAATGATGCCGAGAGGGGGGGGAAGCCGCAGTGGGCGCTGACAAATGATCCGCGAGTGACACGTGTCGGTAGAATTATCCGCAAACTGCGGATTGATGAGCTTCCCCAGATATTCAACGTGCTTAACGGGGATATGAGCTTCGTCGGGCCACGTCCGGAGAGACCTTATTTCGTGAACCAGTTGATTGCGGAAATTCCCTATTACAACGTCAGGCACAGCGTAAAACCGGGAATAACGGGATGGGCGCAAGTTCGCTATCAATATGGGGCCTCAGTGGAAGACGCGATCGAAAAGCTTCAGTACGATCTCTACTATGTGAAGAACCACAGTTTGTTCCTTGATGTCATTATCCTGATAGAAACCATCGAGGTTGTCCTGTTAGGCAAGGGTGGAAGATGATTTTGAGGAACTCTAGTCCGAGATGCTGACGACGGTAGCCACCGCCAGCTATGCAATGGCTGGAATGGCGCATCTGGTCTTGGCTGCGCTCCTGCTTACAAGCTGGCGAGGGCGGCTGCATGGCATGATGCTCCTTGTCGCGTGCCTGCTTTCGGTACTGTGGGCCGCCTTCTTTGCTTATCAGGCAAACCAGAATGCTCCTCTTTCCCTTTCATCGGATGTGCTGGAGATTCTGAGAAATGCTGGATGGACAGGTTTTCTGATCGTGCTGCTGGGACTCCACCAGCAGGAAAAAAATTCCTCCGGTGCAAGAACTTCCCCGGCTCTCACGGCCATTGCATTGCTATACACCGGTTGTCTTTTTGTAACGGCGTATTCGCACGGGAAAGATGACCATGCGTTCCACGCCACGGCTGATTTCACGAGCACTATAGTCGGAAGTCTTGCCATGGCCATACTGGGTATGATCCTCGTCGAGCAGGTTTATCGTAACACTCCTCTACGACAACGATGGGGCATAAAGTTTGCGTGTCTCGGCATCGGCGGTATCTTTGCTTACGATTTTTATCTCTACAGTGATGCTTTGCTTCTCAAGCAGATCAATCCCGAGATATGGGCAGCACGTGGAATAATCAATGCCCTGGTCATTCCGCTTATCGCGGTTTCTGCTGCACGCAATCCCGACTGGTCGCTGGGGATTGCGGTGTCGCGCCGAATTCTTTTCTATTCGGCTGCGCTGTTCGGCGCCGCCGCTTATTTGCTGGCAATGGCGGCCACCGGTTACTACCTTCGATTTTTCGGAGGAAGCTGGGGTACCGTCATGCAGGTCAGTTTCCTGTTTGGCGCAATCGTTCTTCTTCTGGCGGTGCTATTCTCCGGAACGCTGCGCTCCTGGCTCAGGGTCTTCATCAGTAAGCATTTTTTCAGTTACAACTATGACTATCGGGAAGAATGGCTGCATTTTACCCGCACTCTCGCTGAAGGCGAGCATGGGCTGGAGGAGCGCGTAATCCAGGCTCTGGCGCAATTGGTGGAAAGCCCGGGCGGAAGCTTGTGGATCCGAAAGGAATCGGGGAGCTTCGAACCCGTCGCGCATTTGAATATACCGCCAGTAGGTGGGGTGGAGTCCTCAAGCAGCCCCTTCTGTCAATTTCTGGAAAACAAGGAGTGGGTAATCGATCTGGGAGAATATGCGGCAGGTCCCGAAAAGTACGCAATTCCTCTGCCCCAATGGCTGCAAGCAATTTCCAGGGCATGGCTGGTCGTGCCGCTGATTCAGCATCGAAAATTGTTCGGCTTCGTAGTGCTGGTCCAACCGCGGAGCAAGGTTAAGCTGAACTGGGAAGTAAGCGATCTGCTCAAGGTCGCCGGGAAACAGGCAGCAAGCTATCTGGCGCAGCACGAGGCTGCGAATGCCCTGATGGTTGCCCGCCAATTCGAGTCTTTCAACCGCATGTCGACTTTCGTCGTGCATGATCTGAAGAATCTCGTTTCACAGTTGTCCCTCTTGCTCTCGAATGCTGAGAAGCACAGGAAAAATCCCGAATTTCAGCAGGACATGATAGAAACCGTATATCTCTCGGTGCAAAAGATGAAGCGTCTCCTGGAAAAATTGAGCAGTGGCGATTCGCCGGAGAAGCCCGCCCCCCTCGTTATTGCCGAGTTGCTGCAGGCGGTAGTGAAAAGCAAATCCATTACCGAGCTCAAACCTGTTCTCGAGATACTGGATCCCGATCTTTCCGTATATGCAAACGCTGCACGACTGGAGCGCGTAGTGGGCCATCTCATTCAAAATGCAATTGAAGCCACTGCACGCAATGGACAAGTATGGGTTCGGCTAATGCGAAAGAATGATTTTGCCGTAATAGAAATAAAAGACACAGGACATGGCATGAGCGAGAAATTCATTCGTGAAAAGCTGTTCAAACCTTTCGAATCCACCAAGTCGGCAGGCATGGGAATAGGTGTTTTTGAAAGCAGGGAATACGTTTCCGAATTGGGCGGAGAGGTGGAAGTCAGCAGCAGCGCCTCGAGTGGTACGATTTTCCGGATCATTCTGCCTCTTTATGGAGTGCGGACTGCGGGCATTCAGAAGGCGGGCTGATTTAATGAATTCGAGGGACCGTAATACCGGTAATAAGAGGACTGAATGAGTCAGGATAAGAAGAGTTTGTTGGTGATCGAGGATGATCCCGGATTGCAACGCCAATTGCGCTGGAGCTTCGATGCTTATGAAGTGTTGGTGGCAAGCGACCGCGAAAGCGCGCTTGCTCTGGTCAGACGGCATGAGCCCGCCGTTGTTACCATGGACCTGGGGCTTCCTCCCGATGCGGATGGTGCTTCGGAAGGCCTGGCTACGTTGGAACAGATACTTGAACTCGTGCCAGATACGAAGGTAATTGTCCTCACCGGGAATCAGGACCATGGAAATGCTCTCAAGGCTATCGCTGCAGGGGCTTATGACTTTCATCAGAAGCCTTTTGATCCCAATATCCTGAGCCTGGTGATAGAACGGGCATACTATCTCTATGCTCTGCAGCAGGAGAATCGCAAGCTGTTGCAGGCCCAGATGAACTCTCCCATCAGCGGCCTCATAACCCGCGATCCCGTTTTGAGCAAGGTATGCCGCAACGTGGAAAAAGTCGCACCCTCGGATGCTACGGTTATACTGCTGGGTGAGAGTGGTACCGGCAAGGAAATTCTGGCGCGGGCGCTCCATCAGTTGAGCGCCAGGCGGGAGAAGCGCTTCATGGCCATTAATTGTGCAGCCATCCCGGAGGCGTTGCTGGAAAGTGAATTGTTCGGCTATGAAAAGGGTGCTTATACGGGAGCCATCAAGCAGACGCCCGGAAAAATCGAGCTCGCGCACGAAGGCACTTTTTTTCTTGACGAAGTGGGCGATCTGCCCATGCCCTTGCAGGCCAAGCTTCTCCGTTTTTTGCAGGAAAGGGTGATCGAGCGAATAGGGGGTCGGAAGGAAATACCCGTGGACGTGCGCGTGGTATGTGCCACGCATCAGAATCTCAAGAAACTGATCGAGGATGGACGTTTTCGCGAAGATTTGTATTACCGCTTGAGTGAAATTGTGATAACCATTCCTCCCTTGCGACAGCGGGTGGGGGATGCCGCGCTACTTGCCCATCATTTCAAGAACAAGTTTTGCATGCAGGAGAAACGTTCCTCTCTGAATTTCAGCCAGGAAGCGCTGGCTGCCATTGAAAATCATTCATGGCCAGGCAACGTGCGTGAAATGGAGAATTGTATCAAGCGCGCGGTCATCATGGCAGAGGGCTCGGTAATCGGCGCGGATGATCTCGGCCTATACGGCACAAGCGCAGCTGAACCTATCAATCTTCGCCAGATACGGGACAGGGCAGAATGCAGTGCGCTGATGAAAGCATTGGCGAGAGTGGATGGGAACGTGGTGAAGGCGGCTGAATTACTGGGCGTCAGCCGTCCCACCATTTATGATCTGATGAATCGCCACGGCTTGAAGTAATTCCATGCAGACACGCATTCCATATCAAAATTACAGTCAACAGGCTCGCTTCCAATGACGCACCTTATCCAGGATCTCGTTTTCGAATCTGCCAATCGTTTTTCAGATAAGGAAGCGCTGGTTTACCAGCGAAACAGACTGAGTTACGCTGATCTTGCGCGCGAAATCGGCTTGGTGCGAGCGGGTCTGCTGGCACTGGGGCTGGATCGAGGCGAGCGTGTCGCGGTCTACCTGGAGAAACGTATAGAGGCAGTGACGAGTCTGTTTGGGGCAGCGGCCGCGGGAGGCGCCTTCGTGCCAGTCAATCCGCTTCTGAAACCGGAACAGGTGGCCTACATCCTGCGCGACTGTAACGTAAGAATTCTCGTGACTTCGGTCGAGCGGTTGAAGTTGCTTGTCGAAGCGCTGCCTCAGTGTCATGATCTCCATGCGGTGATCGTAACCGATCGGGCAGAAGCCACCATGTCTGTTCCCGGTCTGACTGTCGTATCCTGGAATGACGTTGTCACCGCCGGCAAACCTGATGGGCGGGCAGTTCCGCACCATGCCACCGATGCTGACATGGCTGCTATCCTCTACACCTCAGGAAGCACGGGGAAGCCGAAAGGAGTCGTTCTTTCCCATCGTAATCTCGTAGCCGGCGCGGCAAGCGTATCTCAATATTTGAAGAACAGTCCGGACGACCGTATTCTGTCCGTGTTGCCGCTCAGTTTCGATTATGGACTGAGTCAGCTTACTACCGCGTTTCGCGTCGGAGCGACTGGCGTTCTGATGAACTATCTGCTCCCGCGCGATATCATCGATGCATTGAAGGAAGAAAAGATTACCGGGCTGGCGGCGGTTCCGCCTCTGTGGATTCAACTGGCGCAATTAAGCTGGCCGAAGGGTATTTCGTTACGTTATATCACCAATTCCGGCGGGGCGATGCCGAGGGCGACGCTTGATCTGCTGCGAAATGTGTTGCCCAATGCCGCCGTGTTTCTCATGTATGGGCTTACCGAAGCCTTTCGCTCCACTTTTCTTCCGCCTGAAGAAGTCGATACCCGTCCGGACTCCATCGGCAAAGCAATTCCTAATGCTGAGGTCCTGGTGGTACGGGAGGACGGGTCGCCTTGCGCTCCCGGCGAACCGGGCGAACTGGTGCATAGAGGTCCTCTTGTTTCCATGGGGTATTGGAATGACAAGGAAAAAACCGCTGAGCGCTTCAGGCCCGTTCCTTACCGGGAGTCAGGTCTGACTATCCCCGAACTGGCAGTATGGTCGGGAGATACGGTTCGCATGGATGAAGCAGGCTTTCTTTATTTTATCGGTCGTCGCGATGAAATGATCAAGACATCTGGTTATCGTGTCAGTCCGACAGAGGTCGAAGAAGTCGTTTATGGCACGGAACTGGTGGGAGAAGTCGCCGCGGTGGGAGTGCCCCACCCTGTGCTGGGTCATGCTATTGTCCTGATTGCGACCCCGAGGGCGGGTTTGAAGGCAGCCGACGATGCGTTGCTCGCTGCGTGCAAGACTCATCTTCCCGCCTTCATGCTACCCAGCCGGATCGAGTACAGAGAGGGCAGTTTGCCGCGCAACCCCAATGGCAAGATAGATCGCAAGCGTCTTGCTCAGGAATTGCACGATATTTTCATGGAACCCGGCGCATGACGGATTCTCGGCCAAGACACGCCCCCATTCAATTTTCCATAAACGATGATTGCCTCGAGATCGGAGGGCTGTCTCTCACACGCCTGGCGCAGCGCGCGGGAAAGACACCTTTCTACGCGTATGACCGGCAAAGGCTGACGGATCGCGTGGCGTTCCTGCGCCAGCATCTGCCTGCGGAAATTCACTTGCACTATGCGATGAAAGCCAATCCCATGCCGGCTGTCGTGCAGCATATGGCTCGATTGGTGGATGGATTGGACGTCGCTTCAGCGGGGGAAATGAAGGTTGCGCTCGATACCCCTATGCCACCCGGTGAAATCAGCTTCGCCGGGCCGGGCAAGAGCGACAGCGAACTTTCCTGCGCCATTGCCGCCGGCATCGTTCTCAATATGGAATCCGAGCAGGAAATGGAGCGAATCGCCACCCTGGGTGATTATCTTGGGGTACGCCCAAAAGTGGCTGTTCGCGTCAATCCGGATTTTGAACTTAAATCATCCAGCATGAAAATGGGTGGTGGTCCCAAGCAGTTTGGGGTGGATGCCGAACGCGTTCCTGCCATGCTGGCCCGACTGGGAAGACTGGCGCTCGATTTCGAAGGATTTCATATTTTCAGCGGCTCTCAGAACCTGAGAGTAGCCGCCCTGCAGGAAGCGCATGAAAAGACCTTCCAGTTGGGCATTGCGCTCGCGAAACATGCTCCCGCTCCCGTCCGCATGCTGAACATAGGCGGTGGTTTCGGTACGCCTTATTTTCCCGGGGATGAAGCGTTGGATCTGGCGGCGGTTGGCGAGAATCTGCGGCGCCTCATACCCGGAGTGAGACAGGCGCTACCGGAAGGGCGCATCGTCATCGAGCTTGGCCGATACCTCGTGGCGGAGGCGGGCATCTACGTTTGCCGGGTGCTCGAACGCAAGGAATCCAGAGGGCAGATATTCCTGATCACGGATGGAGGATTGCATCATCATCTGGCGGCTTCCGGCAATTTCGGTCAAGTGATACGCAAGAATTATCCGGTCGTAGTGGGAAATCGGGTACAGGGAACCGACAGAGAAATTGTTTCGGTGGTGGGACCGCTTTGCACGCCGCTGGATCTTCTGGCCGACCGCATGGAGATGAGCAGGGCGGAAGCGGGTGATCTTATCGTCGTGTTTCAATCCGGCGCATACGGCTTGACCGCCAGTCCTACGGCGTTTCTCAGTCATCCGCCGCCCATGGAAGTGCTGGTCTAGCAAATTCAGCACCGTCATGCATGAGGACCGTTATGCCTTTTGACCAAGAGGACGGCAAAAAGCAAATAATCCACAAAGAATCCATCAGATAACGAGAAGCACAATGCCAAGAAAACGTGGAGAATTTCTGTGAGTGGACTATGCGGCTGGCTGGGATATGGCCATTCTGTTACTGAAAACCTGGCGCTGCTCCGGCAAATGGCAAGCCCGCTCGTACGGTTTGACAGTTGTAAGTTGCATGCGTGCGCGAGCGGGAATAGTGCTTTGGCAACCGCTGCTCCGGACGGGCGCGCTCACATTTATCAGAGGGATGGGCTTTTTGCCGCGTTGTGGGGGCGGGGAAATTTTCTGGAACCTCGCCTGGATGAACAGGCGCAACGCGAAGGCATAGCGAGAACGCTGGCTGAAAATTGGCGGGGAAGGAGTGGAGGAGACGGAAGAGGCGCAAAGATTTTCGAGAGCCTGAGCGGTGCGTTTGCATGCTGTATTGTTGATGAGAATGCGAATGAGGTCGTTCTGGCGACAGACCGGATGGGCACTTACCCACTCTCCTACCAGGCTGTGGCCGGAGGCTTGGTATTTGCGTCGTCATCAGATGCCATACGCCTGCATCCTTCGATCAGCTCGGAAATCGACCTCCAGAGTCTGTATAACTACATCTACTTTCATATGGTGCCTAGTCCTGACACCATTTATCAGGGGCAGAAACGCCTTCTGCCGGGCGAATATCTCGTCTACAGTAAGGGCGGCATCAAGACCGGAAAATACTGGGAGATGCGGTTTCGGGAAGATGAAAGACGCCCTTTCTCGGAACTCAAGCAGGAGTTTCTCGAAGTATTGCATTCCAGTGTGCGGACCGCCATTGGCGATGACGAAACAGGTGCCTTTCTCAGTGGCGGAACCGACAGTTCGACGATTGCCGGGATATTGGGTGAGGTGAGCGGGCAACCGGCACGCACCTATTCCATTGGTTTCGATGCAACGGGTTATGATGAAATGGGATATGCCCGGATCGCAGCCAAGCATTTTGGCACCCGTCATCAGGAGTACTACGTTACCCCGGAGGATATCGTCTCCGCCATTCCCCAGGTTGCAGCGGTATTCGACCAGCCCTTCGGCAACTCTTCCGCGTTACCCGCCTATTACTGCGCGCAGATGGCAAAATCCGACGGCCTCAGCAGAATGCTCGGCGGAGATGGGGGCGATGAGCTTTTTGGCGGTAACGTACGTTATGCCAAGCAACACATTTTCTCGCTGTATGAGCAGACTCCCTTGTTATTGCGCAAGGGACTCATCGAACCGGTTGTTTTTGGTCTTCCTGGAGGAGGGGCGCTTCCCTTGATACGGAAAGCGCGCAGTTATGTTGAACAGGCGTCCATCCCCATGCCCGCGCGCACAGAGACCTACAATCTTCTTGAACGTTACGGACGCGACGCTATCTTTACCCCTGAATTTCTCGATGCGGTAAATCCGGGTTATCCGGCCCGGCTGCTGGACGAGACCTATCATGAGAATGATGCTAGAAGCTTGATTAATCAAATGCTTGCATTTGACCGCAAATTCACGCTCGCCGATAACGACTTGCCCAAGGTCGCCAAGGCGTGCGAGTTGGCGGGAATGGACGTTGCGTTTCCGCTTATCAGCGATGAGATTGTTGCTTTTTCCCTGCGGCTCGAACCTCACCTGAAGCTCAAGGGGACGAAGTTGCGCTACTTCTTCAAGGAAGCCCTGCGGGGATTTTTGCCGGACGATATTATTGCCAAGCAAAAACATGGTTTTGGGTTACCTTTCGGAGTGTGGCTTCAAACCCACAAAAACCTGCAGGACCTGGCATGGGATAGCCTGAGCGATCTCAAATCGAGAAATATCATCCGCGGTGACTTTATCGAGAAGCTGCTGCAGCAGCACCTGGAGGAGCATGCCGGATATCACGGCACCATGGTATGGGTGCTCATGATGCTGGAGCAATGGTACAGGCAGCGACAGGACTCTCGAAGTGCAATACATTCTCAGGCATGAGAACCGGGATAAGTAACAGATGATCAGTTGCGTTTCCAGGCACGAAACGCTTCTCCTGTAGTCCTCCGATCATAGCCTGGATGTCTGAGGTTGGAACTTTCATCCGCGCTATTCGCAGGCAGGAGGATTGCAGGCACAAGAAGTGCAGAATAAGAGAGCAGGCACCCTGAATATCCCTTGCCCTGACGGCTCGCTCCGCGGGATATCGCCTTGTGACTCGCTTCGATCTCTATCTCTTCGAACATCCCTTCACTCGCATCAACCAGATTTCCAGCCAAAATTCCTGTACCTGGCAGGCAAATGATAGCTACCATCATGTAAGAATCGTATTCTGGGCGTAACGATCGTATCCGAACGCGCCGGCGACCTGCTGGTGGAATTCGTGCCGGCAATGAAACAGGGTCTGGTTCTGAACAAGATACTGGGCACCATTCATACTTATCCGACCTACCCGGGGCCGGCAAATATGCGGCAGATGAATGGAGACGCGCTTATCTGCCTTCCCATCTGCTGCATTGGGTGGAAAGTACCATGCCTGCGGTGCGGCTGAAAGATGGAAAGGGCGCCCCGTCTAGGCCCGGAAAAGACTCCTGCAGCGATTGAAACCGCATTGCCCATGACCTCTTTCGAGAGAATTTAACCCTACATTTCCTATGGTTACGAATTTAGGCCGTCTATATGTCGCGCTTGACATCGAACTCTTCATCCAGCATACTCCAGCCCTCACGCAGTAATCAATATGCATACCAGCGTAGCAAGTATGGGTATTGCAGGTATGATATTGTCGGTGTGGGATCGGAAAGGATTATTTCCGGCAAGAGGGGTGGAACGGTTCAAGTCAGCTGTTCAATGGTCGCGAAAGAAGTTTGGAAATACTGCTTTTTTCGCCTGCATACAACCGCATGATAGGCCACGACAAGAGGTAAAAAGTGCGGGGTCAGAGGTAAGAGGCGTGGAGATTGCAGGCTCAGCCATTCGATAATTTTCTTTATCTTTTTTCTGACGGTATCGACCGGGTAGGATATTCTGATGCATGCCAATACGTCGATTCCAGATCGGAATAAAGTGGGTATGAATAGTTTCGGATGCATCGCGGCTGTGTGAACGTTTCAGCGGATTGTCTGTGTTCCTGAACGGATTCTCATGCAATCTGGAAAATCATCTGAAAAGAGCACATTGTCAATCGCGCCAGGATCATCGCATGCACCCGGGCTCCCTGTCGGCCGATATTCCATGATTTAACTGGGCATTAAAGATGAAATATACAGAAAGAAGGAGAATATAATGCAAGAAACCGCGTGGCAGGTTTCCCTTGTATTGATGCTGATGATCACGTTTGGTGTCGTGTTCGTCGCCATCAATTCCGGAAAGCGCGAAGAAGAATATGGGCCGCTGGTGAAGCGTGCATACAGTTTTCGCACCAAATTGTTCTGGGTGGTCGCGCTGGTCTTCTTCCCGGCGATGATCTACAACCTGATGGGCTTGCCTTATAGTCCCAAGGCCGTGGCCAGTAGTGGTCCTGCCCAGGTTATCAATGTTACCGGTCATATGTGGTACTGGGAAATGGACCGCGACCAGGTCGAGCCCAATCAGCCGGTCGACATACGTGTCACCAGCGCCGACGTGAACCATGGCTTCGGCATTTATGATCCTGACTTGCGTCTGATTGCGCAGGCCCAGGCAATGCCCGGCTACACCAACGTAATCCACATCACCTTCCCCAAGGAGGGTACCTACCGGGTATTGTGCATGGAGTATTGCGGTGTTGCTCATCACAATATGATGACCGAAATCAAAGTTGGGAAATCTTAAAAAGGAATAAGCATGGCAACTTATACTTATACCCCGGTTCCCGATCAGGGAGCCAAGGCGGGGGTGCTGGCCTATCTGGTCATCTCCTGTGTGGTATTGCTACTGATGATGCTTTTCGGCCTGCTTATGAGGATGGAGCAGGCGCAAATGATCTCTATCGGGGCACTCTGGTTTTATAAAATCATGACGTTGCACGGTGCCGGAATGGTGGGTATCGTCGCGCTGGCCGGAGCGGCCGTCATGTGGCATTTTCTGCGTCAGTATGTCGATCTGTCGACAGGTATATTCATGGCCAACCTGATCCTGTTTCTGACAGGTGTCGTCATGATCCTGGCAAGTGTCCTGCTTGGCGATTTCCACGCCGCCTGGACCTTCCTCTTCCCATTGCCAAGCACTTCCATGGGTATGTGGAGTCCGGGAGCCGCCGCGCTGTTCATGGGCGGACTGCTGGTCATCGGCGTCGGTTTCGTGCTGCTGCATCTGGATATCGCTCGCGCCATCATCAGCCGCTACGGCGGTCTGGGTCGCGGGCTTGGCTGGCCCCAGCTTTTCGGTCCTGATGACGGCAACGCACCGCCGCCGGCTGTGGTTGCCAGCACTATGGTCACCATCGTCAACCTGATTGGCCTGGTGGTAGGCGCCAGCATCTTGGTTATGATGCTGATCAATGTTTACGTTCCGACTTTCGAAATCGATCCGCTGCTGGCCAAGGGCATGATCTACTTCTTCGGACACGTATTCATCAATGCCGTTATCTACATGGCTGTGATCGCGGTCTATGAAATCCTGCCGCGCTATACGCAACGTCCCTGGAAGTCGAACAAGGTGTTTCTTGCCTCCTGGACCGCTTCCACAATAATGGTCATGTTCATCTTCCCGCATCACCTGTTGATGGATTATGCCTATCCCAAGTGGTTCCTGATCATGGGTCACATCATCGGCTATCTCAATACCTTCCCGATCCTGATCGTGACGGGTTATGGCGCCATGATGATCGTGTACCGTTCGGGTATTCGCTGGGATATGTGCTCACGGCTGCTGTTCGTGTCGCTCTTCGGTTGGGCAGTCGGCGCCATGCCCGCGTTCATCGACGGCACCATCACGGTCAACTATGTCATGCACAACACGTTGTGGGTGCCGGGACACTTCCATACCTATCTGTTGCTCGGCATGGTTGCGATGGTCTTCGGGTTCATGTATTACCTTGGCAAGCCGAACGAGAATGCGCCGGATAGCGCCCTTGACGTCGCTGCTTTCTGGGGATTCGTTATCGGCACGATGGGTTTCACCATGAGCTTCCTCTATTCCGGGAAAATCAGCGCGGCGCGCCGCTACGCGGAACATCTTCCGGAATGGGTGCCTTACGACAAAATTGCTTCATATTTCGCAATGCTGTTGATCGCTTCTGTGCTAGTATTCATCTTCCGCTTTCTTACGCGGTTGGGGCTGGCAAGCCGCGATTATCAACGTGCCTCCCTTGCGCGAAGTATGGCTACATAACACCTACATGGTAAGGGCGTGACATAACCCATGAGCCTGGCAAAACGCAGCGTACTTATTTCAGCGCTGGTGACTTCGCTGGGCACATGGGTTTTTTGGTGGGGGACTGACGGATTCACGGCATTTACGGCCGAAACGGCAAGACGCGTGGAAATACTTCGCTCTCCGCGTGCGCTGCCGGATGTTACACTTGAAGATCAGAACGGAAAAATCTTTCGCCTGAAAGATTACCAGGGAAAGTTGCTTGCGGTAGACTTCATTTTCACGCGCTGCACCACCTTGTGTCGGAGCATGGGCATGATCTTCAAGCAGATTCGGGACCTGATACCAGAGGAGTCGTTGGGGCGCGATTTTGCCCTGCTTAGCATCAGCTTTGATCCTGAGCACGACGATCCCGCCAGTTTGAAGAAGTATGGCGAAGCCTATGGTGCCGACGGCGAGATCTGGCGTATCGCAAGAGTACGCGATAAGGCGGAGCTTCAATCGCTGCTGGATGCGTTTGGCATTATCGTGATACCGGACCAGTTTGGCGGATTTGAGCATAACACCGCTCTCCATCTCGTTGGGCGGGATGGAAGACTCAGGCTGATCAGCGATATCGATAAAGCGGTCCCATTCGCCGAGCAAGTCGTAGCGTTGCTATGATTGGAACCCTATCTCATCATCCCGGCAGAAGCGCGCTTGCGCTTGGAGTGTTCTACCTGCTCCTTGCCACACCTATTGCACGAGATTGGCTGGAAGCCTCCATGAGCAGGCATATGCTGGTGCAGATGCCTTTGCTTGTAGTAATCGGAATCATTGCTGCCCGCCTGGTACCTGGGCGTATGCAGGACTCTCTCCTGATCCGGTTCGGTGGCGCTTGGCCTTGTGTAATAGCGGCCTTGTTTGCTTCAAGTTACTGGATGCTTCCTCGGGCACTGGATGCAGCATTGACAGATCCATGGGCCGAAGTGGCAAAATTCCTGAGCCTACCATTTCTCGTCGGATTTCTTCTGGTTTTGGCCTGGAGGCGCCTCACCCTTATTGGCCGGGGCTTTGTCTGGACCAATTTTTTCAGTATGCTGGCGGTACTCGGATGGTTATATATTGTTGCACCTGTGCGTGTCTGCAACAGTTACCTGGTGAATGATCAGGAGAATGCCGGGTGGTATATGGTCATAGCTTCGGTGCTGCTTTTCTTTTGGTGGCTCGGGACTTTGCTAGTAGGTGGCGGTGTTGGTCCGGATAAACCCGATCAAGGCGGGTCAGGCCGAACATTCGCATAAATCGTAAACTTTCCGTTAGGAGAATTGAGAGAAAAGTATGGACTATCATCCGCCATTGAAACTCATGGAAGAGGTGGAAGCTGCCAGCAAGAAAAAGGCGGGACTGGACGTGGGCACGATGTTGGTCAAAGGCTTCATGTCAGGCGCGCTTCTGGCGTACGGGACTGCCCTTGCGTTCAAGGTTTCCGCCGGTCTTCCTGAAAACGTTGGTGCACTGGTTTCAGGCGCCGTCTTCCCGGTCGGTTTTGCCATGATCATATTGCTCGGCATGGAGCTTGCCACCGGCAATTTCGCAGTGCTGCCCATCGGTGTGCTGCGGGGTAAAACCACACTCGATAAGCTGTTCCGCAACTGGACTTGGGTATATATCGGTAATTTTTTTGGTTGTGTCTTTGTCGGGTTGCTGCTCGCTATCGCCTTGACCGAAGCGTTTGTCGAGGGACATGGCGCACTTGGGGAAAAGATCATCGCCGTAGCCAAATCCAAAACACTGGTATATGAGCACGCGGGCGCGAACGGCTGGTTGACCGCCTTCGTCAAAGGCATATTGTGCAACTGGATGGTGGCGATGGGTACCATCCTGGGCATGATTTCCACATCCGCTACTGGCAAGGTGGTTGCCATCTGGTTGCCGGTTTCAACCTTTTTTGCCTTGGCCTTCGAGCACTCCATCGTAAACATGTTTGTCATGCCCACGGCTATTCTCCTCGGCGCTGACATCACTGTCGGACAATGGCTGTTCTGGAACCAGGTTCCGGTAACGCTCGGTAATATCGTGGGGGGTGCAGTATTGACAGGCATGGTGCTGCATTACGTCAATAAGTCTGCTCCTTATCCTGCCACCACAGAAGAAAAGCCGGTGAGCGGCGCGACGCGCACGGCACCTTAAAGAAATATCTCCGAAACGTCGCGGCGCTTGGCGTCGCGATGCTCAATTTCCTTGACACAGGGTATCTGTCCAGTTAGGCTACGCGCTGTTTTAGTCTGGCCCGGGAATTGCGCGGGATTTTGGCTGAGACATGGATATGTGTAGCGAGGGAAGGCCGTATCGGAATGATGCGGTGACGCGGTATCCAGACACAACAACATCATTACGGAGTAAAGGAGAGAAGCAGATGTTAATGAAGCCTTGGCTGAGGCTGGTTACGCTTGCGTGTGGGGTGCTGT
>NZ_FOHI01000011.1 GCF_900111585.1 Nitrosospira multiformis | reverse complement strand
GAGGGATGAAGCGGAAGAAATACGTTGGCCAGAACGAGAACCGCAAGCATCACCATCAGCAGCGCCGTCGCCAGGCGCCGCATCCGGTTATTGGCCACCACTGGCTCTACAGGCCGCATTTCCTGATTCCCGGCTGGCGATTCCAACGGATGCACCCGATCGATGGCTGGAGATTATAAAAGTCGTGTTTTCAAAGCGCTTTCTGAGTCAGCTTGAGTCCAAAGTACACTTTACCCATTGCAGTGGTCAAGACGTTTTTTGCCATACCCGGTGAGAGCGACGGTAAACACAGCCGCAGGAGGGGGTCGATATCGGGACAACCCAGTCAGCAGGGTGCGCGGCATCCTCCTGCGTGCAGAAGGAGTTAAGGATGTTTCAGACAAGTGCTCCCGTCGCCTTTGCTCCCATCTTGCCTCCCGCTCCTCGTGGTGACAGCTGATCGCGGCCGGATCTCCAGAGCGAAGGGAACCATTTGGCGCATATGCGCTTTGCCGAGAACCAAAGCCAGATAACGTGCAACTTTTTGTGCCTCTTCCTGTGTCACCTGATCAATCTCAATTTTCATGTCCTGAGGCAGAAGCTCTCGAATAAACACCGAACGCTCAAGGAGACGAGCCGCGGCCATCCTTTCCCCTAAATATGGGGATAAGTGGCGAGCTCCCTCTACTACGCGCTCACCATGCTCTAGCGGCATTTTTGCAGTCGCATAGCGTGGAGCCGCAGCCACCGAGGCTTCCTTGATATCTATTAAACATAAATTCTCGTTGGAAGTGCTGCTCCCTACATTAAGCAGAACTGCATAGCGTAGTTTCCCAAGTGAACTGCACCCTTTCAGCCAATAAGCTGCATCTATGACACTCACTTCCGTGCTTTCATCGCGGCGACTCAAGGAAGTTACTAAATACGAAATGGCTTTTCTCTCGAATAATGCGATGATGCCAGCTTTTTCTTCCGCGGAAAGAGGCCAGAAGCATTTTCCCAGGGGTATACACGGTGCCGTGCCGGAAATGCGCTCTTTGGCCAGAGCATTCCAAGTCCGCTTGCCAGCTTTTCTCATGATCATTTTTATCGGTGCGGGAATGGTTATCAAATCCTTATCTATCTCTTCGCTGTCAAAAGCCTGCTCATACCCGACCATAAGTTGTTCCATCATCTGAGCAGTTATAACACCAGGAAGAGCCGAACTGCGGGCCGCCATTGAAAGCGATAATCCGAGCCGGATCAAATCATGAGCTGGGTTTCCGATAATCGTTTGGTCCAGGTCCCTTATTTGAATATCGATTTTCCCTTGAAGATTAGCAATAGGCCCAAGATTTCCTACATGGCAGTCCCCACAAATCCAGATTGAAGGACCACATGGCAAATTATTGGTAGGATTCTCTTCTAGCCATTCATAAAACTGAGCGGTATTGCCACGAACATACGCATGTGCTGACCGCGTCATTTTCAGATTACGCCTTTCACTCAGTAAGGCATTTCTTTCCTGTGGATTCGGTATTCCTGTCTTTTCCTTCATAAAATGAGAACTCATATATAAACTGGCGATTTCTATGGTTTTAGCTGACGCGAAGATTAAAGTAGACTTAACTAAACAACCGTGCAGAGCCGCACATAGGAATACCGAAAAATCGATAGGAGCGAATCATGAACCAGGGGATTGCATTGGTAACTGGCGCATCCAGCGGTATCGGAAGAGCAACAGCGGAGCTTCTTGCTCAAAATGGATATTATGTATTTGCCATAGCGCGGCGGAAGTACAGACTGGAACAGATCCGCTCTGATCGGATTGAACCAATCATCCTGGATGTTACGGATGATGAAGCTGTTCGAAAGGCCGTAGCGTACGTTATATCGACCAAGAGCCGGATCGACGTGCTGGTAAATAATGCTGGGATTAGCCAACTTGGCGCAGTGGAGTGCGTTCCCCTAGAAGCTGCCCGCTATCAGCTCGAAGTCAATCTTTTCGGCTATGCCCGGTTTATGCAGGCAGTGCTGCCGCACATGAGAAACCAGAAATCTGGCTGCATCGTCAACATTGTTTCGGTATTGAGCAGGATATCCGTGCCCGGTTTTGGTTGGTATTCGGCGTCAAAATATGCTATTGAAGCGCTAACCGATGCGGTCCGGGGAGAGGTCATGGAGTTTGGAATCGATGTGGTGCTGATTGCACCTGGCTTGATTAAGACGGAGTTTGTTCCCAAAGAGCTCAGATTGCTGGAGACCATCTCTCATCCTCCTGCATACAAAAATCTCCTTTCAGGCATACGAAACCTCGTAGCTGACGAGCCCGAGGCGCCTGGACCTGAGATCATTGCAAAGGCCGTACTGGACGCTGTCACCGCGTCTCCTCCTGTAAGACACGCGCTGCCTCTCGATTCCAAGATGTCCGTTATTGCGAGATGGCTATTAGGCGCGCGAATCTTCGCCTGGGCAGTGCGGCTTCAGATGAAGTTTTCGAGATAAGAAACTGCTTTACCAACTGGAAGTTCCGAACGCTCATTATTGTTGAACGCAGCACTATTACTCGGTAACAGCCATTACAACCACTGCAGCGGCGCTTATAAGCCCTTCAGCTTCCAAAGTAATCACTCGATAAAAGTCTGGAGCCAGACAGGATGCGTTCTATCCGCACTTTATTGGAATCCTGGGTATAGAAAATCAGGTAGCGGCCAAAAGGAATGGCGCGGATGCCTTCACCCAGCTCTTCGCGCAGCGGGAAGGCTTTGGGAAATGTCAAAATCTTGCTGCAATGCTCGGGGATTTCATTAATGTAAGACAAAGCCCGGTGCAGATTATCACGGGCAATGTGCACCTTTGCCGAAAGGCTATCAGAGTCAGAGGGGAGATTATGAACCTCCTTCTATTCTTGATGCAGGTTTTGCTAATCACTGCGTTCGGGTAACTTTGGTGCACAAGGGTACACACTCCGGTACACACGGAAAATCTCCTGACACGGGTCCGCTCAATCCAGAATGACGCGATCATCCTTTAACCGTCCTTTCATTCATGCCTCTCCTCAGATAAGGAAATGCCATCCAGGTTTAAAAAGGTCTGCGATGGGGCAGTTTTTGGGCGAACTTTGAGAATGGCAGGGAAAATTCTTTTTCCAGCACCTTTGCCGTTGCTGGCAGTTCTTCCCAGACGGCTCTTGTCGGCGGGTGCTTGAAGGCAAACACGATCAGATTGCCGTAAGGCTCTGCCAGTATGGTGGCAATACGCCCCGCAAAGCTGTTTTCAAGACGCGCGAGATATTCGTGAACTCTTCCGTCCCGGCTGAGCAGGTTGACAACCAGCACGCCATTTCTCGTCAATGCTTCACTTGCCTGATCATAAAAAGCCTGCGTGCATAGAGAAGCCACCTGCCTGCCATCGTCGAAACCATCGACCATCAGAATATCTGTGCTGTCTGGATGGGCAGCAATATATTCACTGCCTTCTGCGATCAGCACTTCCAGGCGCTCATCATCAGCCGGCACGTAGAATTGACTGCGCGCGACCGAAACCACCTGGGGGTTGATTTCGATCACGGTCGTATTGACCGTTGGCAGTTGCCAGTAAACAAATTTCGTCAGTGAGCCTCCTCCCAAACCGATCATGAGAACATTTTTGGGTCGTGGGCGAAACAGCAGAAAACACATCATGCACTGGGTATAGGCAAGCTGCAATTCATTCGGGGCAGCGATACGCATTGCGCTCTGTACCATGCTGCTTCCCAGATGAAGTGAGCGGATACCGTACTCTTCGCTCAGGTGAACGAGCCCGGCGTCTGCGAGGGGTGGATTTCTGCTGACGTTTGCCTGCCGTTCACGGCGTTTCAGAAATCGATTCATGAAAGGAGCTTTTCCTTATCCCGTTGCTGTTGCCCCTGCCGTTCCCGCGGACAAGCTTTACAAGTCGTTCTTTTTGGCCTAGGTTTAGATTGAGCGGATACCGGCGTGATGTAATTCAGCCCGGGTTCCTGTCGAAGGGGAGGCAGAGTTTTGCAGGCAGGCATCAAATTGATTAAGGTTCTGGTCTTCTCTTTCTGCGGGACCCTGCTTGCGGCATGCGCAGCCATCGGCTGGGAGGAGTCCTCGTTTACTCACGGAGGAAAGGTCAGCGGAAATCTCGCTGTACTTGCCCACTGCACCGTCGACCAGCTTCAATCCGATAGTCGATGGATGATCCGCACCCTGCAATATCAGGTTTTCAGCTACCCGGATATTGCGGCAATGGAAATCTACGCCTATCCTGAAGGTGCACTCGCAGGCACCTATGCGCGCAACTCGCCTTCCAATCCCGATGCAGTGATCAGATACGGTCTGCCCACCCCCATGATCCATCCCGGCAAACCCGGCAGCAATGCTGACAAGGAAGTGGATCGCGATTATTCTTTCGTTCTCACCTTGAAACGAACGGATAATGCTACGACATTTGCCACCGTCAGTGGAAGGAAATATGAAAGCCGGATTGCGTGGGACACGCTGGAAACCTGCTCGGCTCCCGAATAACTCCTGCTGAAAAAAGCTGGGGGATGGCCGCATAAAATGTAAAAAACATAAAGCCGGCTTTCTTGATTTTTCCCTCGAAACGCGCGTAAGAAAAAAACAACCTCGCGAATAAAAAATTGCAGATGCCGTAACACCTGTAACTTCAGGGGCGTGCCGGGTAGAATGCGCGGGCAATATGGAGTCGGGAATTGAAAGTGAAAATGATGCGTCTATCCAAATCAGTGGCAACATCCAGGTTCGCAATAGCCGGCCCGGTGTTGATGTTGTTCGTCTCCCTGGCTATGGCGGGGGACTTCGAAGATGGAATGAAGTTCGTCCTCAGCAAGGACTACACCAAGGCTATGCAATCTTTCCGGAAAGCGGCCAACGAAGGGAACGCCGACGCGCAGTTCAATCTGGGCGTGCTGTATTCACGGGGCCGCGGCGTGCCGCAGGATCATGAACAGGCCGCCAAGTGGTATCGCAGGGCGGCGGAGCAAGGGGACGCACCCGCACAATCCATGCTGGGGTATATGTATCTGAAAGGTCAGGGCGTCCCGCAGGATTATCAACAGGCAATGTTCTGGTATTTCCGGGCGGCCGACAGCGGGTACGCCGTGGCGCAATACAATCTCGGGGTGATGTATGCGAAAGGCCAGGGTGTGGAAAAGGATTATCGGCACGCCCTCTCCTGGTATCTGAAAGCCGCGGAACAGGGACACGCACCTGCGCAGGCAATCATGGGGTTCATGTATCTCAAGGGGCAGGGGGTCGAGCAGGATGATCAGCAGGCCGTATCCTGGTATCGCAAGGCAGCCGAGCAAGGGTACGCAGAAGCACAATATGCTCTTGGCGTGCTCTACGCCAAGGGCCGCGGAGTAGAGCAGAGCAACCAGGAAGCCGCCTCTTGGTATCGCAAGGCTGCTGAGCAGGGGAACGCGGATGCACAGTTCAATCTCGGCATGATGTTCGCTGTGGGAGAAGGAGTCGTTCAGGATTATCGTCAGGCGGCGTCCTTGTATCGTCAGGCGGCGGATCAGGGATATGCGCGTGCCCAGTTCAAGCTGGGGGTGGCAAATGCCAGAGGGCGCGGCGTTCCTGAGGACGCTTACGAGGCAGCGGCATGGTATCGCAAGGCGGCCGAGCAGGGCTATGCTCCTGCACAGTTCAATCTCGGCGTGATGTATGCGACGGGTAAAGGCGTCATTCAGGATGATCGCCAGGCGGTGTCATGGTATCGACAGGCGGCCGAGCAAGGAGATCCGGATGCGCAATATAACCTCGGGGTAAGGTATGACACCGGGCGGGGCATCGAAAAGGATACACAACAGGCAGTAGCCTGGTATCGCAAGGCGGCCGAGCAAGGCTATGCGCGGGCGCAATACAGCGTGGGTGTGAAGTATGACAGCGGGCAGGGAGTGCCGCACGATTACGCGCAGGCGCTAGCCTGGTACCTGAAGGCGGCGGAGCAAGGGCATGCGGGCGCCCAGACCAATCTCGGCGTGCTGTATTACAACGGCAATGGCGTGAAACAGGACTATGTGGAAGCCGACAAGTGGTTCAGCATCGCCAGCGCCGGCGGCTACGAGGATGCCAAAGAGAATCGCGAACTGATGGAAAGGCTGATGACACCGATGCAAATCGGCGATGCGCGACGCGAGGCGGATGAATGGGCAAGAGCCCACCAAAGGTAATTCTGTTACCGTTACCGCCTCTCCTTTCCGCTTCCACCAGCCGGCCCCCATGGAACGAACAGTTTTCTGCTCGTATTGAACAATCATTCCCGCCTTCGCTCCCTGCTCGTTCCCAACCCCCCGCTCCTGGATTCCTCAACTCGGAGGCTCTGGTTAAAAGAACTTCGCCACAATCGCTCTAAATCACTGAATGCTCCTTCCTGGCTATGGTCTAGTATTGTGGAATTAATAAAAAACCACGAAGGCGGCTATCTCGAGCATTGCCGAAAATTTGCATTGCGCTTTACTACGGCCGCCTAAGTAAGCAGAGTTGGGTGGCTTGAGGCTGTCCCGCCAAGTTGCAGGACAGAGTCGGGCAGGCGTGGCAATCGAGGAGAAATACCAGTACTGGAAGGAGAAAATCGATGTGGCGGGGCAGGTGCAAAAAGCGGATGAAGAACTCTCTGGGATGGTTGCCGGGTGATTTAAAGGTGAAATGTATTCCTGCCGCTAAGTAACCATGAGCTACAGGCCCTGAAAAAGGGCCTGTAGCTGGATAAAGGGGAATTTTCGTGCACGGGAAAGTCCATCATTGCCTTTGTCAGCTGGCTTCCCGTTTTTCCTTATCATTCGCCGTTCAAAGCCTTTAACGTTGCACCGGCTTCAATGAGGCAACCCCTTGATGTGACAATCTTCAATTCCTCTCGCTTTGCTGCTTGTCGCTTGAAAGCGTCTGAAAGCGCTTGAAAGCACTAATTTTTGCGGATGAATAAATTATCCATCGCGCTTAGCTGTAAAACGGCATTGACAGCACCCTTCACGGCAACAGAATCCGGAACATCAACGGTGATCTGGTCAAAAATGCCGCCCCTGGCAAAATGTATCTTCTGAGCTCTCTGCCAGCCCCCGGACATCTCGTCAATGGTAAACAGCTCAAGGCGAGGAAACCGGTCCTCATACCTAGCGGCAACGGCCGGATCGCGAGGTCGGTAATAGTGCTTGGCGGCGATATGCTGCGCCTGGGATGTATGGAGGTATTCGATGTAGGAAGCCGCCACACTCCGGGTACCTTTCCCGTATGCGGCCGTATCCACTACGCTTATAGTGGGTTCGGCCACTATTGATATGGATGGGGTGACGATTTCAAACTCATCATTTCCGTTATTTTGAACGATCAGGTGTGCTTCATTTTCCCAGGTGAGGAGTACATCGCCTGTGTTGAGAAAGACAAAGGCAGTAGCGAGGTTTCCCGACTTTTTACCCTCGTAATCCAGCGGCTGGGCGTTGGCAAACAATTGGCTGACAAATTCGCGCGCCGCTTGTTCATTGCCGCCTGATTGCCTCATCGCGTATCCCCAAGCAGCAAGATAATTCCAGCGCCCGCTTTCAGACCGCTTTGGGTTTGCGGTAACTATTTTTATATCCGGACGTACCAGATCGCTCCAGTCCTTGAGTTCCTTGGGATTGCCTTTCCTTACCAGAAACACGATGGTCGAGGTATAGGCTGAAGGATAAGATTCATTCCGAAAATCCTGCGCTAAAAGCTGACGGAAGTCAGGCGCAATAAATCTTTCCTTGTCATGCAGCTTGTCCGCATCGTAGGACAGCGCAAGAGCAGGAACGTCGAGCCCATGGAGCGTAATCTGCGTGGGCTTGCCCGACTTATTCCTCGCCGGCTCAACTCTGATATCCAAGCCGGTGCGGGCTTTCCAGTGGGAGGCAAAAGCAGCATTCAATTCCTCATATAACTGCCCGGCAGCGCCGGTAGCAGGACGATCGGGAAAATTATTCAGGGTGGCGTAGGCAGCCAGGCTCACCAGCGCTATGAATATACCTACAGCAAAACGGGAACTATCGGTTGTCATTTTTCATTTCCTCCAAGTGACACATAATGGATCGAGCACAAATTGGTGCTTGTTCACCGCCTCCTCCATCAGAACAGACGCAGGAATTGGCATTACCTGGCTTTAAGTCAAGCCAGTTGTCCAGGCAGTTTTGGCTCTAACACACCGATAAGGCGGGGGGCAGGGTAATACCAGCAGGGCGAGAATGAGGATTAATGGGGGCTATGCCCACGCTTGGTCCGGTACTGTTTTCCCAAAGCACTACGGATTCAGGAAAACCAACGAGTTCTTCTTCGTGCACGTAAGGGGCTAAAGAACCGTAGGTTTCCCGAGGATCGTAAGCCAGGTTGGAAATAACGTTATCCATGCGCGTGATGTAACCCTCTTTGGTTCGTATATACACGGCGTATTCGAACATGGATCACTCCTGTCTAATAGGACTTGCTTTGCATATGGTACTGGGAATTTGTTACAGCCTTTATATAGGCGGCCACCGTTTCTGATCGGGTTACGGGTCCTGGCCTGTGAGTAGCGAGAACAGGAAATTATCGAACGTCATTTTCATTTCCTCCAGAAATAATAATCAAGGAAGGAAATTTAGCATCATCATCTGCTTATCAGAACCAATAAAAAAAGAATTGCTTATCAAAATAAGAGCGTTCCCAAGTAGGTTGTCCATCTGGCAAAGGGGAATCGGTCTATCTTGAGGAGGAAGTGGATTACGAGGAATGGGGCCGGGAATACTATCTGAGTGCAGTCAACACGGTGGTGGACATTCATACTCGTGTCTCCGACTTGTATAGCAGTCCTCACAATCAGATTCACGAACAAGTTCGCCTGGCCATCGAAATCGAAGGAGCGGCAGGAGCGAGAGCTTCTTAACAACGAGGAGTCGTAGAGGTGTCAGGTGTCAGCGTGCAGGCTCTGACAGCGGGATTTCTCCTGATCATAGGCAGCAGCAATGCTGGGGATTCTCGCGAAGATAGTCACGAAATGCGAGATGTCGCATGATCTCCGGTGAAGCTTCGGCATAACATTGAAGCTGAATTAACCTGCGATTCGTCACAGGATCGCTCTCCGTGCAGTAGCGTGACTCAGGCAAACCAAGTTCACCCCACCCTTCATAGCCCAGCACTTCAAGATCGGCCTGATGGCGATCCAGCTCAGGCAGACTTGTGACCACTGGCATGAGGTCGAGAACCGGTTTTGCACGAATGCCTGGTATTGCGGTTGATCCGACATGATGGACGAACAACAGGATTCTCCCCAAGGCAGATGCAAGCACCTTGCTTTCAACAAGAGCATTTTCAACCCAGCTTGGATCATATGGATGTAGTTTGACCTTGAGGGGTGGGGGCAATCTGGTTCCCCTTGCATCGATGCTTAATATGATGCGCAAATACGCTCAATCATCGCTTTGGCGTAGCACACAAACGAGGCTACTTGTTTCGTACGCCCGGCCAAGTCGTCTCGTACGGTACCCAGGTAAGCTGCCTGCGCCACCATCAGGACCGCTCGATACTCATGTGGTAGGCGCTCAAGCACCCATGAGGCGGCTACGTCCTTGGGCGCGATTTCACCCGTGGATATGCTAAACCAGATGCGTGCAAGAGCAAGCACAACATTCCGTTCATCACCTTGCCAGTCAGACTCTTCGTTCCACTGTGCAGTAGTGTCAGAAAGCGCCTTCACAAAGCTTTCCTTCGGAACTGGATCGAACAGTTCTGATGCAGGCGTTCCTACGAGGCAGACACTGCGTTGTCTCACCGTTGTTAGCAGAATCGCAAGGTCGTGGTCTGGGATGGCGGACTGAATAATTCCAGTCCCCAGCTGTTCGCGAAGCCATTCACCGAACTGGAACTCCCGCATCGGTGGATATCGCCAGGGAACCACTTCTTCCCGGACGATAACCGTCACTTCGAGTGCGCGATAAGCTTCACTGGTTCCAGGCCAGGCGGAGACTGACAGTAGGTCCATCATCAGCGAGCGCTGAACTGATTCGGCGAGCGGACCGTTTATGGTTACGAGCAAGTCGATATCGCTATACAGCTTGAGCCCCCCATCGACTGCCGATCCAAACAAATGAATTGCTTGCAGTGTTCCGGCCAGGTTTCGTTCAATCACTTCGCATGCACTTGACAGTTGCCGTGCAATTTCGACAGGTGGTGAAGTCCTCATGGCGGCTAATTATAGCGGCTTGCAATCGAGGCCATTTTCGGCCGAAAGTAACTGATTCTATCGGTCCCATCCAATCACTTTATCTGCAATGGAGCGTGCAATCACCGGCTTCCCGCTCGGATTATCTGCAACCAGATGTCCAACAAATCTATCTTCAATAAATTGCTTTCCCTCGGCTTCTCCCGCTACCACATAGGACAGTTTTTAATGGGAGAACTTTTGCTTTGAGGCTGCCGAGAGAATCCGATAAACGGTACCTTCACCCTACAAGAGGGGTACGGATGACAAGATCAGTCATACTGAAATTTTGCCGTTCACCTACAGTTACTGAGAAACGGCTCAAGGGGTCAAGAAAAAGGGAGTGGTGACGTAGAAAAGATAATTCAGAGTTTTTAACCGTGCACGTGATGCTCAGGCTCAACGGACAATCGCAGTCCGACTGTCTTGAGGACTGCGAGCAGAGTTTTGAGAGCCGGATTCCCTTTTGGCGATAACGTGCGATATAGAGATTCGCGACTGAGGCCGGCTTCTGCGGCAACTGCCGCAAGGGAACACCGAGTTGCTCGCCCCACCAGGTATGCTTGGGGGGCATGTCCCGGACTAATCAGGTGGCCGTACATCATCACCGTAACGTTTTACCACGTTGTCCCTGATAATCCAGTCGGCAGGCCGGTTGTCTGGGGAGTAGAAGCGGGTGTGTAAGTTTGAGTACGCCCGGTTGCCTCTGGTTTCGGCGTCATGCACAGCGACATCAGGAGTGAGGCCCATCTGATAGAGACTATCGGCGCGTTGGTAGAATAGGTTGCTGTTGAACCAGTAGTGGCGCACGTCTTCGTGAGGAGGAGCTGGATCATAGCCACCTTCACCGATCATGGCGCCGGTGTTTACAAACAAATTGCAGGCCGCATAGGCATAACTGGCTCCACCCTTGCTGGGATGACCGTGAATACGGTAGTTGTGTTTTCCTCCTGCTGAATCTGAACTACCGTTTTGAAGGCGGTTATGCACAGTCACGGTGTTCACCGAGTCATGCATACGTACTGTCGCTTCACTAACAGGTGTTGAATCATCGCGCGTGTAGCCTTTTGAATGCAAACGGTTGTTGGCGATGATGATGTCCTTATTCTGGGCAGCGATAGGTGGAGTGCTTAAGGGATTCCAGGCCGCCATCGGATAAACCAGGCTGCTTATCGTGCTATTGATGACTGCACCCCGGCGCACCCCCCGAAACGTAACGCCATCGCAATCATTGCCGTCGGTCTCGCATAGTGGGTCTTCTTGACTGTTGTTTAGGGTAATGCCGTCAATCAGGACATCCGTGATATACCCACTGTCCTCGTTTGTTGCAATTGCAGTTTCGGGAGTATTGGCCATGGTGGCGCGAATTCGACCGACTTCGCCGCCGCCGGTGATTTTCACGCGGTGGACAGGGCCAACAAGCTCGATGTTTCGCAGTTTGAATCCCGGCATAATGACGATTTCAACGTCAGAGGCATCTACGGAAACTGGCTCATCAATGTTGTCTTGAAAGAGGAAGCGGGTTCCCGATTTGTCACTCCCGGCGTAGCTATCCTGGAAATTACCGGAGTCGATAATGACATCTCTTCTGCTTGGGATTGAGGGAGGCGTCGGCCAAGCAATTGGCATTCCCTCGGGTAGCGGCCCCAGATCCGATATGCCCTGAACTAGGTTGCTAGGCGGCAGCGGACCAGGTTTGCAGATATAGGTTGATATCGGCTCTGATTTATTGTTTGTTTCATTACTTTCAGCCACCCGGCAGCCCTTTGGTCTCACGGGTATAGGGCAGTAGTCTGCAATTACACGCAGAAAGATGACCTCATTCAGGCGAGAAGGGACCCTTACTGTTCCTTTAAACATTAACGGAGGTTCCGGAGCTCCCAGAATTCGTGGCCCCAATTTTCGCGGCCCGAATTCGGGAAAGGCATTAAAGGGAGCCACGGAGGGAGTCTCGGAGTTGTAGTTGTATTGAATACCTGTTTCAAAAGACGGTGCAGGTGTTGTACTTCGATTTTTTACAACAAACTCAATAGGTATTCTTATTTCAACCCCACGTGTATGAATGATAGTGGTAGGCCCTGTAAGATCAGTTACGACCAGGTCAGGGAGCACGCGTCGCTGGGCAGTGGCATGATTAACAAGGGTGAGACCTATACCTAAGGTTGCGGCCAGAATGAGATTGCGAATTTTGAAGCAATCGTTAATTATCATTGCGTGCTCCACGACAGGGCGCTTTAAAGTAATGAAGAGTCTATTACTTAAACTAGGTGATGGAATTCAAGCTGTCAAAGGCAGACCTCGTATCTGTAGTCCATTTTCGCATCCCCAAAAATTTCCCATTCCCCGTTTGCCGTCTGTCACGGGCCATTCCCGCCGCTTTGCTTTCCTGTCATGGCCTATGATCCGCAAAGCTTTGCGGCCGCGCCGCACTTGAATGCCAACCTCGTCGGCAGGCCCCATGCTTCCCGCGCCAATCCCCCACAACGCCCCACCCTCTACGAGGGGGACTTGTGGGGGGATAAATGAATACGCGGGAAGTCATAGGCCGCTATTTGCCTGCCTTTTTACCCCACCCAATCCAACCCTTGCCCATGAGGGCAAGGGCTGTCTCCCCACTCCTGTCCCCCAGGGGCGAGCCGAGGAAAGTCCGAATGAGAGGATGTGATTCTCACAGCTGCTCCCCTCGGTACGCCTACATTCCTACCTGCCAAATTCTGCGGGCCTGCGCCATGCAAGCCAGATCAACGGCGAGGAAGCAAACGAGATCATCCTGCTCAACAGCCATGACGGACAGTGGGTGAACAGCTCGAAGAGATGAAATCACTCCCCCCTGAATGAAGGCGAGCAAAAGGCTTTCGCACGCGCCGCCTTGACCCTCAATATGAAGATTCGGAACCGGTACCGATCACGGAGCGGGATTTACTGATGCCGCGGCGTTTCTCGGATCGTGCAAGCAATATGTGGACGACCTTCAGCCGTGTTCAGGAGAGCCTGATTAAGGGCGGCATACGGAGGCGGAGTAAATCCGGAAGCTCCCTGCCCACCCACGCTGTGAATGGCATCGACCAGAACGTGAAGCTCAACCGCGCCTTGTGGATACTAGCCGAAGAAATGAGAAAGCTGAAATAACCAGGAGAAGGGGTCAGCATCTTTTTTTGCTGGCCCCAGTCCCGTTTCACATCCACGAAACAAGCGCATACGAGATAGCTGCGGCAGCGGGGAAAGGTTTTATATCCGGCTTTGCGGTAACTGCTGCTTGGCTTGTCACCAGAAATGCTGCGACAGCCGAGGCGATTGGTGGAGTAGTAGACGAAGTAATCAAAGTGGGATTGAACGGCAAATTGCCCGATTCTCCAACTGGGGTCATAAAATCAGTTGTCGCTGGGGCCGTATTAGGGAAAGATAGCAGGGGCGGCAATCCCATCGGTAGTTAAAAATATAGATATTCCGCTTTCTAAGACTCCAGCAAATCTAAATTTAAACACTGACCCTGGTCGAATGGTTGCCCAGACAGTCAGCACAGGTTTAGGTGGAGGCGCTGTTCAAGTGGTAGATAGGGCAACTTCAAAAGTCCCCAGAAAATAAGGGAGGGATCATGGGATTGAGCCGGGCATGCCGCGATCTATTTAATTCAGCTGAAATTTGCATAGAGAATGATTGGAGTATCTCCTGGGGTTTTCTTATGAGGACGTCATCCACTGGGAACAAGACAACTTGATGATGAACCCACTGCGGCCTTCTCTCCCGATGCTCTTATGTGGCTCCTACCCCACAAGGCACGTTTTGCAGCCCCCGTCTCACCTGCTGCTTCCGTTTCCCAGTATTGATTAACCGCTATAAGAAATGAAAAAAAGAGGAAATCAATCAACTAGGTGTGGAGAAGCCACTGGATCGAAGTCTCTCCACTCCCCATTCTCCCACTGGCCTTTGGCTATTTCGATGTCCTCGGCCCCGTGCTGTCTCAAACAATCAATTATCTGCTGTTTGTCATTGGCATTCGCCATACGCACCGCCAGCATCAATCCAGCCTGTCGCGGATGCATTTTGTTTGTACCTTCGCCCTCCCCGGGTAAACCTCCTGCTGTACCTGCAAGGGAGCCGGTATACCCGCCCACGGCAGCCGCTACTGCACCCACTGCCGGTCCTCCAATCACCGTGCCGGCAGCACCTGCTGCAATGCCTCCGCCGATTGCGCCGGCGGTCGCCCCTTTTGCCGCACCTTGATCGCTGGTTCTGGTCGCATTCTGATCGGAATCGTGAGCACCTAGCTGATTGTTAAAAAAAAATGAAAACATCATTCTTGCTAACAGAATCGGGCAGTGATGCTGCCGCTGCTCTAGCCTTATCATCTGTTTCAAATCTTCCCGCGATAATATCTTCCATAAATCTCTCCTGAGAATAATGGGCCAGCGCTCCAGCTATTGGTCGCGGCCACTCTAATGGGTCTGCAGTTCAAATGCTGAGTTGGCACCATCCTTGCGACTAGCGCAGCAGCTTTAAATGCCAAGGCTGGCGGCCGCCTCAACTGGGCGAGGTTGCTCAAGCGAGTCTTCGACATCGACATGGAGCACTGTCCGAGCTGCGGTGGGGAGTTGCAGCTCATTGCGGTGATCCTGGAACGGCCGGTGATCGAGATGATCCTCGAGCACCTTCGGTTGGAGTCACAACCCAAGGCCCCGCGACTCGCTACTCCTCTGTAATGTAGTGGCACTGGACCCCACGGCGCTTGCCGTTGACCACTAGGTGCGCGCACGCCTTCCCGTAGTGCTTCAGTGTGCGGTTCTCCTTGATCTCGCGTTTGGCGGAGAGGTCGCAGCTGTGGTGTGTCCTTCCTTTGTCAATCTTGTACGTCTTGCCGTTCGTGTCCGCATAGTGAAAGTCGATGCGCCAGTTGCAGAGACTGAATTGAGGGACGGCACACCCGAGATATGCTATCTGGTCCGTGATCTTCTTGCCACTTCCGTGAATTTCGTGATTGAGTTGACACTCGGGAACACGGACGGTGACCCCGGCGGGGGTGTCCATTTCAAATCCCCCCACTGGTTCGGCGCCGATGGCCGTGGCGGAGGCGGTGGAGGTCACTAGTGCTCCCCCAAGTGCAATGGCGCTGTACAGCACAGCCACTTGCCAGAATCGTTGCATCGTTATCTCCTTACCTCCATCATGGAGAATTCTTAAGCTCATGTACTCATACCAAAAACAACCTCCTTATTAACTTTAATGACAAGCGAGGGCGAAAAAGTTCATGCGGATGATTTTTCTTGTTGGTCGCAGTCATTTTTTGCTCCTATGGAATGGCTATCAATCAGCTAGTGTGCTAGCCCAGCCTATTCAATACCACGCATCTTTCAGACTGATCTGCTCGGTTATCAACATAGTTCAGTAGAATGTTTGCAAATTGATGCCGTGGCTGATGTTGAAGCGCGATGACCAATAAAATTAACGGAAGAAGCATTTCAAGAGGATATTTCGCTTCAAATTGCTGGTAACCTGAACCAAGAAATTATTAATGAGGTTTTCCCCTGTTACCGGGGATAGAGCGGGGATAGGACTGTGGATAAGTCTCTTAAGACTCTGTTTCAGCTAGATCTAATAAAATTGGTCAGATTTGTTGCAGTGTGTTTTTCTCGAAAACAGTTCTTGAAAATCTATTCTTGATTGCTGTCATCTCAACAAGTTTCGATAAGGTACGAGGAGGTACGAGGCATTGAAAACCTGCCCGAAGGCAGGGGAAAGGAAGCCGGCACTTCCGGTCAGTTGGAGCCCCCTCAATTTCTTCTCATTGGGATAGCCTGATATCCAGTTATAACGCGTTAAACGCGATAACTGAGAGTTCATTCATGAATTACCTTTTTATCTGGAGAGTCAATATTCCAAATAGCTATTAAGGCCCGTAAGATTTGCGTGGACTCTTTATCGTGCGGATGGCTTTGTCTAGTAGAAAACGCGTTTTTTTGGCGGCTCGCTCGTCTTTTTTCGTCAACTCTTTCTGTACCATCTCCGCGAAAGCGATTAAGTCCTGTCGGGGATAAGCGTCCTGCACACCACAATCTTGAAAGAATTCAGCAATCCAATGAGCATTAAGTTCGGTGTTTCCCGTTTCTTCTAAATACGTCTCTGCTGCCATCTTCACGTAATCCGTCAGTTTAGGCATCGTGTCTCCTCATAGATCTGTAGATGCTCGGAGGTGGCAAACCCGCAAGGGCGATCTCCCCACCGCCGCCGCTGGGCGGCAAGAAGCAGCTGTGGTATCTCACGAGGAGAATCGGTCAGCCGATTTTCATGCCCGGGCTGTCCCGCACCAGGTATTACCCAAGCAGAGCCCCCGCATCTCAGAGACCGCGAAACGGGTAAATACCTGGGTAATTTGAGTACCTGTCCCTACGACCCCAACTCGGATACCTTTGCCTAATTAACAACTGCTTGCGCAACATAAGCTTTGCCGCGGTGTTTATCGGCGAAAAATGGCGCAATACCGCTACTATTTTTATAGCAAGCAATCCAAAAATTGCTTAGGAGGAAGAGTAAAGGGCATTCTCTTACGTAGCGTTATTCTTTTGCCGCGCCATAAAGCCGAGTAAACCAAGCCCGGCCAGCAGCATGGGATAAGCTTCGGTTGGGGAATCTAAGCTGTTACTTCTACTTTTCCTATTTGAACCTGGAGCGTATATTCGCCACCGTTCGGCATAATATTGGACCCAGGACTCCAACCGGTATCCAGTGCCTCGCTGCAACACTGGGTTACACCAGCAATATAGTGACCAACCGGTGCTTCTGCCGATAAAAAAGAATCAAAAGAATGTACCGATCCACCAGCTCCTGCTGATACTCGCGCTCACTAATGTCCCGCCCGAGATCGGGCGGTTCGCCAATACCGCCAACCGGCAGACCGACAAGCGTATCAGGAGTTACATATCCGGCACAGAGTCTAATAGGCGAAACGGTACGCCAATCGAAAAAAGCGATACGCAGTGAACAAGGCGGCTTTGCGTCATTTCTTATTTACTGAATTACGGCTCTCCGTATTACCGGGCGTTCAATATAGTGTCGGAAGGTAGGCGTAGCTGTAATATCGATCTACTATCCACCATTTATCATCACGTTTTATCCGTCTTACATAGGTCTTCACTGATGCGAAGCGGCGGGATTTGTGGTAAAGTTTTCAGGTAGTTGTAACTGGAGAATGGAAGGAAAAAGTAAGGAAGGATCATGGCGAAATTTTACGAATCCGATCACACCCGGTTCATGCGTGAACTGTTCGAGAAAAATCCGAAATTGCCGGAGGACCAGAGGGAAGCGCGCGCAATCTGGTGGGACAAAAAGCTGGACCCGGAAGAGCGCCGGCGTTTCAAGGAATCCGCGATGCCGCAAAAGGCTTACGTCTATTTCGGAAAATAGACGTCCTGCCTGGGAGCCTGGAAGCTTTTCCGGGCACTATCCCCACGTCCGGAAATTTTCCAGTACGACGGAAGCGACCGAAAGCGGTTGAAACACGTTACATGGCTTCAAACACCCCTGCTGCACCCATTCCGGTGCCTACGCACATGGTGACCATGCCATACTTCTGATGGTGCCGGCGCAAGCCATGCAGCAGCGTCGCGACGCGAATGGCGCCGGTGGCCCCCAACGGATGGCCGAGCGCAATGGCTCCCCCGAGGGGATTAATCTTCTGCCGGTCCAATCCGAGATCATTGATGACTGCAAGGCTTTGCGCGGCAAAAGCCTCGTTCAGTTCAATCCAGTCGAGATCGTCCTGTTTCAGGCCCACCTGCTTTAGCGCCTTCGGTATTGCCTTCACTGGACCGATGCCCATGATTTCCGGCGGCACGCCCGCTACCGAATAGCCGAGAAAGCGTCCCATCGGCGTCAGGTTGAACCGCTTCAATGCGCCTTCGCTTGCCAGCACCACCGCACCTGCGCCATCAGACATCTGCGAACTGTTACCCGCTGTCACCGTACCCTGGGCTGCAAACACCGGCTTGAGCCTGGAAAGAACTTCCGGGTTCGTGCCCGGTCGGGGGCCTTCATCGGTATCCCGAACTACTGCCACATCTCGTATTTCATGGGAAGCAATATCGGGTCGCTTTTCCACTACAGTATAGGGGGCAATTTCCTGCTCGAATTCCCCTGTCTCGATTGCTTTCAGCGCCCTTGTGTGGCTCGTCGTCGCAAACTCGTCCTGAGCCTCACGGCTGACCTGCCACCGCTGAGCGACTTTTTCACCGGTAATACCCATGCCATAGGCGATCGCCACGTTTTCATCGCGCAGGAATATGGCCGGGTCCAAAGCCGGCTTGTTGCCTGACATCGGTACCATGCTCATGCTCTCGGTGCCGGCCGCTATGATCACATCGGCCTCTCCCAGCCGGATACGGTCGGCGGCAAGCGCCACGGTCTGCAGTCCTGATGCGCAGAAACGGTTCACTGTCATTCCGGGTACGCTGTTCGGCAACCCCGCCAGCAGAAGCGAGATGCGTGCGACGTTCAATCCCTGCTCCGCCTCCGGCATGGCGCAACCTGCTATCACATCATCGATGGCAGCAGGGTCGAGACCTTCGCACTGATTGACGGCAGTCCTCAATACGTGGGCGAGCAGGTCGTCGGGACGCACGGTCTTGAACATTCCGCGCGGCGCCTTGCCTACCGGTGTGCGGACGGCAGATACGATGTAAGCATCGCTGGTTTGCTTCGTTGTCATGATGAATTTCCTTTACGCTGATTCACAATAAAAACGATGATGGCTTTGACCGCCTTCGGCTTCCCTGTCGCACTACTGAAAACTGCTTTCATTGCCTTTTTCGTTCTTATCTGCGCTTGTTCTTCCTGATCAGCGGTAAGTCGTTAAGTTGCCAGCTTTCCTCAGTTCCTGAGGGGTTTTCCCGTTTTCAAGGTATGCTCGATGCGTGCCTGGGTCTTTTCGGTTGCCAGTAGTTCGATAAACGCATCCCGTTCGAGTTCCAGGAACCATTCCTCATCGACCAGGCTTCCGGGTGTGAGTTCTCCGCCACACATCACAGAGGCAATCTTGGTGCCGATCAGAAAGTCATGATCCGAGATAAAATTGCCTTCGTGCATGTTAACCAGCATGCCTTTGATGTTCGCGATGCCGGTTGCACCGGCAACGGGGATACGGCGCGCTCTCAGCGGAGGGCGATAGCCCGCCTCCGCCATTGCCGCCGCTAGCGCCTTGGCAATATAAAGCAGTTCAAACCGGTTCATCACGATTTCGTCGGCACGCCGCAGATATCCCAGCTCTTTGGCTTCCTCCGCACTTTTCGACACTTGGGCCGTGGCCACGCTTTGAAAGTAATTTTTCAGTACGGGAAAAGGATCGCCGTCTTTCGCCTTCTGCGCTGCGCGCAGCGCCAGCTCCTTGCAGCCTCCTCCCGCTGGCAACAATCCCACGCCGGCTTCCACCAGTCCGATATAACTTTCTAAGGTAGCGACCGCACGGTCACAATGCATGACGAATTCGCATCCGCCACCGAGCGCAAGTCCATCCACCGCCGCAATCGTTGGAATCATCGAATAGCGCAACGCCTGCGAAGTCTGCTGGAATTGCGCAATCATTGCCTCCACTTCCGCCAGCTTGCCCGCCATCAGGGCATCCGCAAGATTGAGCTTGCGCGCGGCCTTGAGTACGGCGGATTGCGCCGTTTTCTTGAATTTCTTCGCCAGCACGTTGAGAGCTGAAGGAGGTTCTTCGTTCTTCAAGCGCTCGGTTGCCTTCTTCAGATTGGCGCCAGCAGAAAAGGGAGGGTCGGTCTGCCAGATTATCAGGGCACCCCAGTTACGTTCAGCTTCGTCTATCGCCTGTTGAATTCCATCCAGCACGTCACTACCGATAGTGTGCATCTTGCTCTTGAAGCTGAGTATGGCAATGCCGTCGTCGCCCTTTTCCATGCGACCACCTGCTTCAGCCTTTTCCGGCATGCTCCACATCCTCACCGCCTGGGTTTCAAATACGGTCTGGCCATACCGGGGTTCTTCGCTCAGCAGCCGGTCGGTAAACAATTGCCGCCGGTATACCGGTAGCGAGGAGCGTAGCCGAAAACTCTTGCTGGAAGGCGCGTAAGAGCCCGGCTTCCTGTGTACCCCCTGTATGTCCGGGTTGACTGCCTGCGCCGGGCTTTGTCCCAATTCGTGCACCCACTCCGGCAGCGGAGCATTGCTCATACTCTTTCCAGCAGCGATGTCTTCGCTGATCCATCCGCTGATCTCGCCCCATCCGGCGGCCTGCCAGGTTTCAAACGGACCCTGCGTCCAGCCGAAGCCCCAGCGCATGGCAAAATCGAGGTCACGGGCATTGTCCGCTATTTCCTCGAGATGCACCGCGCAGTAATGAAATAGATCGCGAAACACCGCCCACAGGAACTGAGCTTGCGGATGAGGACTGGCGCGTAGGGCTCCCAGTTTGCCGGCAGGGCTTTTGTCTTTGAGCAGTTCCGCTATGTCAGGGTCCGCCTTGCCCGCCGAGAGCACATATTCGTTTCGCGCAATATCCAGCACGTGAATGTCCTTGCCTGTTTTCTGATATACCCCCCGCTTCGTCTTCTGACCGAGCGCGCCTTTGTCTATCAGGGCTTGCAACCAGGGTGGCACCGCATAGTATTCGTGCCAGGGGTCACCCGGCAGCATTTGGCGCATGGTATTGATCACGTGGGCAAGAATATCCAGTCCCACCAGGTCGGCAGTACGGAAAGTCGCACTTTTCGGGCGCCCAATGAGGGAACCGGTCAAAGCATCCACCACGTCGAATCCAAGTCCGAACTCGCTTGCGTGATGCATGGTGGCGAGCATGGAAAATACACCAATCCGGTTGGCAATAAAATTGGGCGTATCTTTCGCGCGGACGACACCCTTGCCCAGGTAAGTAACCAGGAAGGCTTCCAGGTCGTCGAGCATGGCGCTATCACTGGTTGTACAGGGTATCAATTCCACCAGGTGCATATAGCGCGGCGGATTGAAAAAATGGATACCGCAGAAACGGTGGCGCAGGGTTTCCGGGAACACCTGCGCCAGTTGATTGATGGACAGTCCCGATGTGTTGCTGGCAAAAATTGTGCGTTCCCCCAGATACGGCGCTATTTTTGCGTACAGCCCCGTTTTCAGATCCATGCGCTCCGCAATCGCTTCGATTACGAGATCGCACTCCCCGAGCAGTTCAAGGTTCTGGTCGTAGTTCGCAGGCTGTATGAATGTTGCTCTGGCTGTGCTCGACAGAGGTTGGGGGTCCTGCTTTTTAAGATTTTCGATTGCCTTGACTACATTCGCATTGGGATCCTCTCCGGCGGAAAGCTCGAATAAGAGGGTTTCAACGTTCGCATTGATCAGATGCGCTGCAATCTGCGCTCCCATTACTCCTGCGCCGAGAACGGCGGCCTTGCGCACGGTGAATCCAGAATTATTCACTTTTACCTCCAATACGATATGTCCACATCACCCGGGAGGAACCACGCGCGGCTTGCGATGCTCATCGACCGCAACATAGGTTAGCACCGCTTCCGTCACCCGATAGCATATTTCCTTGTCGCCCTGCCGTAATCCGCGCTGCGCATACACGGCCACATCCACCGTAATGGAAGTCCGCCCAATTCGGACGATATTGGCATAGAAGCTTACGACATCGCCGACGAATACCGGTTGCTTGAATACGAAGGAATTCACGGCCACGGTTACGACACGACCGCGAGCCCGGCGGATGGCGGGAAGGCTGCCGGCAATATCCACTTGCGCCATGATCCAGCCCCCGAATACGTCTCCCGCATAATTCGTATCCGTGGGCATCGGCACCAGCCGCAGCACCGGGTCGGAATCCTCAGGCAGCGATACCTGAGATTCAGCGTCACTGTCTGTCATTTTTTATGATTTCACAGGATAAGGTATACGCTGGAGGGAAGCAGATTCAACTACTCACTCTCTCCCGCGAATTTTTCGGCATGAAGGCAATTATCTGCTCATTACTTCGTGTAGAGCCTGTCCACCTCGCTTTTGTAGTGGTTCAGCACATAAGTACGCCGCAGTTTCAACGTCGGTGTCAACATCTGGTTCTCGACTGTCCACGGCTCGGTCACCACGGCAATGCGATATATCTTGGCATAACCCGGAAATCCTTTGATCTGATAAGCGATCCGTTCCAGCAGGATTTCTTCGAACTTCGGATCGCCCCCCAGACGGCGCCAGTTCCGATCGAGATGGTATTCATCTGCCATGCTTTCCCAATTTCTGGAATTGAGAACTGCCAGCACCGCTAAATGAGGACGTCCCTCGCCAACCACTATGACCTGTTCAAATAACGGATCGCGCAGAATCGCTGCTTCCATGTTGGCAGGCGGGATCTTTTCCCCGGTCGACATGACAATGATTTCCTTTACCCGACCGGTAATGGTGATATGCCCGGACTCATCGATTTCCGCGATATCGCCCGAATTGAGCCACCCGTCCGGGGTCATTACCGCTCGAGTGGCCTCCTCATTGTTCCAGTAACCGAGCATGACGTTGGGTCCGCGAATAAGCAAGGCATTCTGCTCGCCGAGCTTCACCTCCACCCCTGGAATAGGCCGTCCGACACTCGCTGGAGCATTGTCCTCGATCGTATTGCAGCAAACCACCGGGCTGCTTTCCGTCATACCGTAGCCCTGGAGGATGGGTAGGCCCAAGCCGATAAATACGCGGGAAACCTCGCTCGATAATGCGGCTCCGCCACTCATTGCTGCGCGTAGCCGCCCTCCCAGTTTGCTCATCACCTTCTTTGCCACCAGTATTTCCAGCAATGGCCACAGCGCATGGGAAAAATGCTTCTCGGCGCGCCCCTGCTGATACTCGAACCGGTTATACCCGATCTCGACTGCAAGGTCGAACAGCCTGCGGCTCAGCAGGGGACCCTCCGCCAGCTTGGCGCGAATGCCGGCATATATGCGCTCATAGATTCGGGGCACCGAAACGAGGATGGTCGGCCGGATGATCAGCAAATCCTCCTGCAGCTGGGGAATCGAGCGCGCATACGCCACTGTCGAACCCCGCATCATCGGCACATAATAACCGGCAGTTCGCTCAAACGTGTGAGACAGCGGCAAAAAGGAGAGTAGCACATCGCTTTCTTCGATCGGTACGACCTGCAGGCAGCTATGCGCATTGGTCAGTATATTATGATGACTGAGCATCACGCCCTTGGGGTGCCCGGATGTGCCCGACGTATAAATGATGGTAGCCAGCTGATGCGGGTCACGAGCGAGGACACGACTTAGCGCGGCTTCTTCCGAAGCTTGATGGTCCGGCTCCGCAGGAAGCTGATAGACGGGTTCCACGCTTGGCAACGACTGGGTCGGTCTCTCGCCGGGGAACCACTCTGGTAGCCAGTCATGCAGCGCAAGTACGAGCTCGTTCCCTCTATGGCCCTGCCTGACGCTGCCCTGGATAATGATGACGCGCACAAGCCCTGCCATCTGGTCACGCACTTCGGAGAAAGCGAGCCACTGCCCCAGTTCCTCCAGCAGAAGTATCTTGACGCCCGCATCCTGAAGGATATAGGCCGCATTATCCGGGCGATCAGTGGGATAGAGCGGCACTACCACCAGCCCAAGCCTCAGCGCAGCCTGTTCGAACATTACCCATTCCGGGCAGTTTCTTAACATTATCCCGACGCGGTCACCCGGTTTGAGCTTTTCCTTCGATAGCGCAATCACCCAGTGTGCAATGCGCTCATCCATTCGCGACCAGGTAAGGTCACGCCACTTGCCGCTTGAGCGGTCATAATCCCGATAGGCTATCGCTTCGGGCGTGCGGCGTACCCGCTCGCGGAACAATCCATCCAGAGTTCCCGCAGTTTCCACCGGAATGATGCCCGCCATGTCCTTTCTTCCAGATGTTGTAGGGATTTCCGCTTCGCTTGGCGTTGTTGCCGGAGATAACGCCGATCGAACCTGCTGCCGGCTGGCGGAGGCATTGTTCATATATTGCTCATGCGTTGGTTAACGAAGCAGCCTCAGTTGCCTTGTCCGACCTGGAGCCAAAGTCAGAAGGAAAATCATCCACCATGATCACGCGGCGCCGCAAGGCTCCCATTTTTTTCAATATTTCCAGTTCCGTAGACGTAATGACTCTTTGCTTGAGGGCAGCCGCGATACTCTCTTCTTCCTGGGCGGGAATCTGCCCGCTCTTTATCGCCGTACGCAGCTTGGCTTCCGTTGCCTCACAGGACACTGCATGCTGCAGTGCCTGTTCCAGAATATTCAGCGGCTCGTCTTTCGCTGTGGGTATGTAAATACCGGCAGTGAGGCGATCACGTGCGTCGCTGGGCGCCAGCATCAATGTCGCAATTTTGTGTTCCAGTTCGTCCGGGGGCGGAGAGAACGGTTTACCCAGCGGAAACACCATGAATCGCAGTACGCGTCGTGTAAATCCGGTAGCGGGAAAATTATCCAGTACCCCATCGAATGCCTGTTGCACGCGATACAACGCATCCTGCATGGACCAATGCAGCAGCGGCAAGTCAGAAGGGGGTCTGCTATCGTCATTAAAGCGTTTCAGCACAGCGGAGCATAAATAGAGAAGGCTTAGAATATCGCCCAGGCGCCCAGACAAACGCTCCCTGCGTTTGAGCGACCCACCCAGAACCAGAAGGGAGATATCGGCGAGAAAGGCGAAAGCGGCCGAGCAACACGCCAGCTGGCTGTAGTAACCCTGTACTTCCGGATCTGTGTTGAGCGGCTCCTTCGCAAACCTGCCGCCGGTAAGCCCGTGCATGAGCGATCGTAAGCCATTGCCGACCGTAAAGACAAAATGCCCAGCCAGAGCCTTGTCGAATTCCACCAGCCCCCGCTTCGTGTCGGAGTCCCCGGCGGCGCGGATTTCCTTCAACAGGTACGGGTGGCAGCGTATCGCGCCCTGGCCGAAAATGATCATGTTTCGCGTGAGGATGTTGGCGCCTTCCACAGTGATGCTGACAGGAATCTGCTGATAGCTGCGTCCCAGGTAGTTGCCGGGTCCCAGGCAGATGCCCTTGCCTCCATGCACATCCATTGCATCATTGATCACCTCGCGTCCCCGCTCAGTGAGATGGTATTTGACAATGGCGGAGATCACGGAAGGCTTTTGCCCGAGATCCACTGCCCCCGCAGTCATCATTCGCGCCGCATCCATCATGTAGGTATGGCCTCCGATGCGTGCAAGTGCTTCTTCAACACCCTCAAAAAATCCGATAGGCTGCTTGAACTGCACACGCACTCTGCTGTAAGCGCCCGTTGCGCGTGTGGCCAGCTTGGCTCCGCCAGTGCTGGTGGCGGGCAGGGAGATGGAGCGGCCCGCGGCAAGACAGTTCATCAGCATGCGCCACCCCCGTCCTACCCCTTCGATTCCTCCGATCACATACTCCATGGGGATGAAAACGTCCTTTCCCGAATTGGGCCCGTTCTGAAACGCGGCATCGAGCGGAAAATGACGGCGACCGATCTCAACACCCGGCGTATCAGTGGGAATCAGCGCCAGGGTGATGCCCAGATCCTTCTGGCCGCCCAGAAGTCCATCCGGATCATGGAGCTTGAATGCAAGTCCGAGGAGGGTCGCGACCGGGCCAAGCGTGATGTAGCGCTTCTCCCAGGTCACGCGCATGCCCAGCACCTTCTCATTACCGTTGAACGTGCCATAACATATAATGGCCGAATCGGGAATGGCGCTTGCATCCGAACCTGCCTCAGGTCCAGTGAGCCCGAAACACGGCACCTCCAATCCCTTCGCCAACCGCGGAAGATAGTAGCTCTTCTGCTCTTCCGTGCCATATTGCAGCAGCAGTTCAGAGGGGCCCAGCGAATTTGGCACCATTACAGTCACTGCAGCGGTGCCGCTGCGTGAACTGATTTTCATGATGACCTCGGAGTGCGCGAACGCGGAAAAGCCGAGCCCCCCGTACTCCCTGGGAATAATCATGCCAAAAAAACCCTTGTCCTTGATGAACTGCCATACATGGGGCGGCAGATCGTGCAATTCCCGCGTGATCTGCCATTCATCCAGCATCGCGCACAGTTCTTCCACAGGACCGTCTAGAAAGGCTTTTTCTTCCGCCTGCAGCTTGGGCTTGGGAAATGCCAACAGCTTGCTCCAGTCCGGTCTGCCGCTGAACAGTTCTGCCTCCCACCATACTGTGCCGGCATCCAGCGCTTCCTGCTCGGTTTGCGAGATATGGGGCAGAATCTTACGGAAGATTTTCAGCAGGCGGCTGGAAATGAGGATGCGGCGCACCTGCGGTACGAAAATGATGACGCTGGCAACTAAAATCAGCGTCAGAAGCAGAGATGAGATCAAGGTAATTTTCCTTGGTAGATTTGTGACACCTGTAAAAAACCGGCTCTCTATACGGGTGCGGCTTCTCAGCCGTCAGCCGGAGCGGGGGCGCCGCGGACATTCATCTTGTTATCCACTTTCTTTACTCCTTCAACCATCCACGTGAGCATGTTGACACGATCCAGTTGAGCCTGATTATCCGCAAAACCGCTCAGCATTACCGTTCCATTATGCGATTCCACCCGGACGTCGAGATGCCGGACATCCGGATCCGCCTTCAAGGCGCCCTGTATCGAACTGTTGAGCGTGCTATCATCCACAATCGCCTGGGGATCCGGCGTCTTCCATGATTCATGCACCTTCTCTTCTTTTCCGCAACTCGCCAGGAAGAGGGCACCTGCGAGGGCGACGGCTAAAACTACGGGTTTATATCTATCGATCATTTTATTTTTCCTGGTCAGAATAAAAAATGCCAATCTCGCGCTGATCAAATAATTACCGATTATGAAACCTCTGTAAACTTCAATCCAGTATTGAGGAGGTAGGTTTTCACCTGTTCAGGCAGATTTTCTTGCAGGCAGTCGAATTCTCTGGTTTCTTTCATAGAACGAAGCCAGGTGAGTTGGCGTTTCGCCAATTGCCGGGTTGCGGCCAACGCCATTTCCCGCATTCGCAATGCGTCGGTTTCTTTTTCCAGATGCATCCATACTTGCCGGTAACCCACGCACCGCATCGAAGGGTTTTCGTCACTGAGATAGAATTTATCACGGATTGCCCGCACCTCATCAATTAATCCATGCTTCAGCATCTGCTCGAAGCGGGCTGCGATGCGCTGGTGCAGTGCCTGACGGTTGCCGGGAACGAGCGCAATCTTGACCACCTCGTAGGGTAGTGAAACATTTTTCGGCTTGCTCAGTGTTTCCGACATGGGTTTGCCGGTGAGATAGAACACTTCCAGGGCGCGCTGTATGCGCTGGCTGTCGGTTGGTTTGATGCGTTCTGCGCTGGCGGAGTCCAGCCGGAACAACTCCTGGTGCATCGCGGGCCAGCCGCTTTTTCGAGCTTTGGCTTCAATCGCAGCGCGCAACTCGCTGTCCGCGGAAGGAAGTTCCGAAAGTCCCTCGAGGAGCGTCTTGAAATAGAGCATCGTGCCGCCTGCCAGAAGCGGAATATTGCCCCGATCCGTAATCTGCCGCATGGTGCGCAGTGCGTCAGTGCGGAACCGGGCAGCAGAATAATGCTCAGGCGGATCGATCAGATCGATGAGATGATGAGGCGTGGCCGCCAGCGCTTCCGCGTCTGGTTTCGCAGTGCCGATATTCATGTGGCGATAGACCTGCGCCGAATCCACGCTGATGATCTCCACCGGAAGATAACGTGCGATATGCAGCGCGAGCCCGCTTTTCCCGCTTGCCGTCGGCCCCATCAGAAAAATTGCGGACGGATAGGGGGAATAGTCCGCTTTTTTTTCATTCCGGATTCTTCTGCCCTGTTCAGTCACGGTAGCGGGGAAAAGGCTATGCCTATGGTAATTGCCTGCCTCGTGGATCAACCTCTATATTTTCGCCAAAGCGCTTCGGATGGTTCCCGGTTTGTGTTGCGAGTGGTCCGGGATTGAAATCTGTTTTATTCAAGGGATTAAACGCGATATTCGATTGAATGACAAGCATTGGTTTTTTCGGTTAGAATCCATTCCTTGACTGGGCGCCCAAGCCCGCCGCGTTTGCCCAAACCAATTCTATTTTATGATTCTTGTACTTAGCCCGGATACCGGACCTGAAAGTCCCGACTACAAACAGTTACTGGCGTATCTTGCCAATATGCCGGGAATATCCACTCGAGTGCGCACCGAGGTCGGCAGCGAGCAGACGCTCACCGAAGTGTATCTGATCGGGAACACGAAGGCGCTGCTGGTCGAGGATATGCAAAACCTGCCATGTGTAGAGCAGGTTGTCCGGATCTCGGAGGAGTATCGTGTTCTTGGTCGACACAAGGATGATCACCGGCCTACCCATTTCGATTATAACGGAGTGCGTTTCGGTCAGGATACGCTGAACGTTTTTGCCGGACTGTGCGCAGTGGATACGCTCGAGCACGTCGAACTGATGATGCAGGCGCTGCGGGACAACGGACAAGTGTGCACCCGCATGGGAGCCTACAAGCCCCGTACCAGCCCCTACTCGTTTCAGGGCCACGGCAAGGCCTGTTTACCCTACGTATTCGAACTGGCCGGAAAATACGGGATCAGGGTGATAGCCATGGAAATCACCCACGAATCCCATCTTGAGGAAATCTGTGATGCGCTTTATCGCACGGGCAATGCCACCGGGGTCATGCTGCAGATCGGCACGCGCAACACACAGAATTTCGAGTTACTGAAAATAGTGGGACGCCAGCAGGATTTTCCGGTGCTGCTCAAGCGTGGTTTTGGTATTACCCTGGATGAATCTCTCAACGCTGCAGAATATCTAGCATCCGAGGGTAACCGCAAAGTCGTTTTCGGTCTGCGCGGCATGAAAACCAACATGGGCGATCCGCATCGCAATTTTGTCGATTTTGCCCATGTGCCAGTGGTCAAACGGCTGACACGCATGCCGGTCTGCATTGATCCGTCGCATTCTGTCGGAATGAGAGCCGCGTCCCCAGATGGCATACTCGATATCATGCATGCAACTGCGCAAGGCGTCATCGCCGGCGCCAATATGATACTGGTGGATTTTCACCCTGCGCCGGGGAAAGCGCTGGTGGATGGACCTCAGGCGTTGTTGATGAGGGAATTGCCGCTTTTCCTGGAAGACGTGGCCATTGCGCGGAAAGCCTACGAGCAGCGTGCTGCCCTTGCCCAGCGTTATCAGGAGGATGCCGAACCGGCGCTGTCCTCCTCGGTACAAAGCGCCTGAATTGCCAGTCTGAACTTCTTTTCGAATAGACACTCCAGGCACGCCGCACTGCCGGCTGCCTCAGCTTCCCCTTTCTCATTCTTTCCAGTCCTTCTCCATAGACATGCCGGGAGGGGAGCAGCGTGACTGTGATACGCCAGGTCCTGATGCTGCTGTTCGCATTGCTTACATCGGCTTTCATGGATTCCGGCAATGCTGGCGGCGTAATTCGACCGGCATCCTCCCCAGGTTTTGCTACTCCCGCAACCGGAACATCTTTATCGGGCTTTCCGGGGACGATGACGGACGATGACGGTCGCAGTGTTCGTATGACTCACGCTGCAATGCGCATCATTTCCCTTTCACCCAACATCACTGAACTGATATTTACTGCTGGAGCCGGGAAAAAACTGGTTGGAGTCAGCAGGCACAGCAATTATCCGGATACCGCAAAATCCATTCCCGACATAGGGGACTCATTCAGTCTGGATCTTGAGAGAATTGTCGCACTACAGCCCGATCTGCTGCTGGCCTGGCGCAGTGGCAACGCCAGAGCCGATATCGAGAAGCTGGAAAGGCTTGGCCTGACTGTCTTTGCGACAGAAGCAGTCACGCTGGCTGATGTGCCGCGCCTGCTGCGAACCATCGGCACGCTGGCGGGAACATCAGGGCCAGCGGAACGGGCAGCGAAAGCCTATGAAGAGGAATTGCAGCGGATCGAGAGCAGCTACAGCAACCGGCCCAGGGTCAGCGTATTCCAGTTGATCTGGCATCAGCCGCTGATGACGGTAAACGACCAGCACCTCATCAGCGATGTTATCGATGTATGCGGCGGCACGAACGTGTTTGCGCTGGCATCTTCCCTGACACCAGTGGTATCCGGGGAAAACCTGCTCGAGGCGGATCCGGATGCCATCATCAGCAGTGTCTCACTGGAGCAGGATGAAAGCGCGACGGCTGAAGTCAAGGCTTTCCTCCGGCAGTTTTCGCCGCTCAGCGCGGTGAGGAATAACAATGTATTTTTCGTGCACCCCGATCTGATCCAACGCCAGACGACTCGCGTGTTGCAGGGGACACGTCTGGTTTGCGAACAGCTGGAACGCGTTCGTTCCCGCCGGAAAACCGCCCGCCTGCCTGATTCCTGATTTTCGTGCTCCCCCATGAACATGCACCGGCAGGCCCTCAGAAGCGGATTTGTCAATCAGGAGGATAAGAATTTCTCTTGAGAAAACAGATGAATGGTAAAATAAGCGTTTATGCTTTTGCCTTCCCCGCCCTGCATTGAATGCCTCATGGTTTGTAGAATGGCTGGCACTCGCAGGCATACAGAGGTTATCCAGAGGATTAAATTTGAGGGTATATGTCGAATGCTAACCGTACCGCCAGCGGTATTTGTGCTTGAATGAGGTGTATTTAATGGAAAACGGCGAAATGATCAAGGTATTGCTTGCAAACCCTCGCGGTTTCTGTGCAGGCGTGGACCGGGCAATCGAAATTGTCGAGCGTGCACTGAGCGTGCATGGCGCGCCGATCTACGTGCGCCACGAAGTGGTGCATAACCGTTTCGTAGTGGAGGATCTGGAAAAAAAGGGAGCAGTATTTGTCGAGAACCTCGATGAAGTCCCAGCCGGCAGCATTCTGATCTTCAGTGCTCACGGAGTTTCCCATGCGGTGCGACGCGAAGCCGAGGCGGGACAATTCAAGGTATTCGATGCCACGTGTCCGCTCGTGACCAAAGTCCACATTGAAGTGGCAAAGATGCGGGACCAGGGAAGAGAAATCATCATGATCGGCCATGCGGGACATCCGGAGGTGGAAGGTACCATGGGTCAGGCCGAGGGAGATGGTCCTTCCATGTATCTGGTGGAAACAGAAGAAGATGTCGAGAAACTGCAGGTGCAGGATCCGGCTCACCTGGCTTACGTGACCCAGACCACCTTATCCGTGGACGATGCCAATCGGGTGATCCAGGCCCTGAAAGGTCGTTTTCCCAACATCCTCGGTCCCAAAAAGGATGATATCTGCTACGCCACCCAGAACCGGCAGGACGCGGTAAAAACGATGGTCAAGCAATGCGATCTCGTGATTGTGGTGGGCTCCCCCAATAGCTCCAACTCAAACCGCCTGTGTGAAGTGGCGAGAAATGCCGGAGTGGACGCGTACATGCTGGACCGGGCGGAACAATTGCAGGAAACCTGGCTGAAAGGCAAAATGCGGATCGGTATTACTGCGGGGGCATCGGCGCCGGAAGTGCTTGTACAGGAAGTCATCTCGCGACTCAGACAAATCGTGTCAGAGCAAGCGGAAAGGGAAGTGGTGGTGGAAGAGTTGAGAGGAGTGGTTGAGTCAGTGGTGTTCCCATTGCCAAGAAACTGATCCCGGCTTTTCATCGGATAGTTTTACTCCCTTAGATCGGAAACTCCTTGCTTCCATCCATCAGTGCCCGCTCGGGCTGACGCGGCAACCTCACAGCGGGTAGCTGCGGCATTCATTCATCTCCTACGTTCTCACCGAGTTTCGGCATTCATACGCAATGCAGGTTGTTCCAGAGTTTTTACAAGTTCATTCGATCCGACTATTCAGCCCATAGCAAAATGCAACACATATACGAAAAGGCAAGAAAGATCACGATGGTTATCTTCGATGTGGATGGCGTGCTCACGGACGGGAGCCTCTATCTCACGGACGGAGGTGAGGAGATCAAGGCGTTCAACAGCCAGGATGGCCACGGCCTGAAAATGCTCAAGGCCACCGGAATCAAGGTGGCGCTTATCACGGGCCGTCAGTCCCGCTGCGTGGATTTGAAGGCAAAGGACTGGGGCGTTACCCTCGTCTATCAAGGCGCAAAAAACAAGCTTCCCGCATTCGAGGCCTTGCTCGAGGATCAACACCTGGATGCATCCGCCTGTGCATACGTGGGAGATGATCTGATCGATCTGCCAATCCTGCTGCGCTGCGGTCTTGCCATCTCTGTGCCTGCCGCACCTGCCCTCGTGAAAAAGCACGCGCACTATATCACCCGTCTGGAAGGAGGGCGAGGTGCTGCGCGCGAGATCTGCGAAATGATAATGCAGGCACAGGACACGCTGGACGCGCATCTTGCGACTTATCTCACATGATTGGTCACCTTCGCTTCGGGTTCCTTTTCGTTATATTAGCCCTGTTTGCATCATTGCTAATCCTGCTGAATCAGGACGGGCACACACCTCTGCTTGCGCCGGAGAGCGTATCAGTACGGGCGCCCGATTATGTTTTGGAAGATTTTTCTGCCATTCGCACGGATGAGAACGACGCGGGATACAAAATGCTTCTCGGAAAAAAAATGGTGCATTATCCCGACGATGATTCGGCTGAGCTGGAACAACCCCGCTTAATTACTATCGAACCCGGTAAACCTTCAGTACAACTGCAGGCGGATCATGCGAAGATGTCCGCCGAGGGCGAAGACATTTATTTGAGTGGCAATGTGGTGATCGTCCGAAACGCGGGTAAAGGCCGCGGTGAGACAATCTTGACAACCAGTCTGCTGCATCTCATTCCCGACCAGGACATTGCGCGAACGGACAAGCCCGTGGAGATAACTGAAACGAACGCCACTATCAGAGCGATTGGAATGGAAATGAACAATCGTACGGGCAACACACAGTTGTTGTCGCAAGTAAAGGTCGTGCATGACAAGAAACGCTAGGTTCTCTTTTACGGCTCCCATGAAACCCCTGTCTGCCGCTTTTCTCGTTGTAATGCTCTTCAGCGCACCGGTTCTGGCAGAGCGGGCAGACAGCGAGAAGCCTGTGCATCTGGAGGCGGACCGCGCCACCGTGCAGGATGCCAACAAGCTAGCTACCTTTATCGGCAATGTCGTACTGACCCAAGGAACACTGATTATTCGCGCGGATAAGATGACAGTGAAGGAAGACGCCAACGGTTTTCAATACGCCACTGCATTCGGCAATCTTGCCAGTTTTCGCCAGAAGCGCGATGGCAAGGATGAATACGTGGAGGGCTGGAGCGAGCGTATGGAATACGATGGCAAGGCCGACAAGGTTCAGCTTTTCAAGAAAGCAAGATTGAGACGCGGAAAGGATGAAGTTCATGGGGACTATATTTCCTATGATGCGGTCAACGAATTCTTCCAGGTAAATGGCGAGGGTGGAACGAGCACCCAAACCCATTCCGAGGGCAGGGTGAGAGCTGTGATACAGCCCAAAAAGAAGGAGCCCAAACCCGAGGCAGACAATTCATAAACAAACACCATTATGGAACTTCCCCTCTCTTCAGCCCGCGGCCACGCCGATCATGCTTCCCAAGCCCCTGAAGCTCCCCTGGTTTCCTCAGGAAAGAGAAGTGAATTCAGGGCGGAAAATCTGAAAAAAAGCTACAAGTCGCGCACAGTGGTGCATGATGTTTCCCTTTCGGTTAAAAGCGGAGAAGTCGTCGGCTTGCTGGGTCCCAATGGCGCAGGCAAGACCACCTGTTTTTACATGATGGTGGGCCTTGTGCCGCTGGATGGGGGCAGCATCGTCCTCGATGAGCTTGACCTCAGCCAGATGCCCATGCATGAGCGCGCGCGCCTTGGTTTGAGCTATTTGCCGCAGGAGGCTTCGATTTTCAGGCGACTCTCGGTAGCCGACAATATTCGCGCTGTACTGGAATTGAAAAACCATGGGGCTGACGAGATGCAGCAGCATCTCGACAATTTGCTGCATGATCTGCATATCAGTCATATACGCAACAGTCCGGCCATCAGTTTGTCCGGCGGGGAACGGCGGCGCGTCGAAATTGCCCGTGCGCTGGCGACAGGGCCACATTTCATCTTGCTGGACGAGCCATTTGCCGGAGTGGATCCCATTGCCGTGCTGGACATCCAGAAAATTATCCGCTTTCTGAGGGAGCGGGGCATCGGTGTGCTGATCACCGACCATAATGTCCGGGAAACATTAGGAATCTGCGACCATGCCTACATCATAAGCGACGGCAGGGTGCTTGCGAGCGGCAGTCCAGACGAAATCATTTATAATGAAAACGTGAGAAAAGTCTATCTGGGAGAACATTTCCGCCTTTGAAATAAAACTTCGCTTTACCTGAAACCGGCTTTATCGCTGTTTTTCCAATATGAAACCAACTCTTCAAGTCAAGCTGTCGCAACATCTGGCGCTTACGCCGCAATTGCAGCAGTCCATCCGGTTATTGCAACTCTCCACCATAGAGTTGAACCAGGAGATAGAGCGCATCGTACAGGAGAATCCCCTTCTGGAACTTGATGACAGCATCGGTAACGACAGCACGGATTATCATAAAGTCATACCGGAAGAGTTGGCCGCACCGTTGCCAAATGAGCTGGAGGTTGCCGAGGAAAGCATCCCTATTCTCTCCGTCGAAGCAGAAACCGATGTGAAGCAGCCGCTCGACGAGCGGGAGTGGCTTCCGGAGGACAGCGTTTTTCGGCACAACCGGGACGATGAGGACGAACGTGATATTCCGCAGCAAGCGGTGGAACCTCCGAGTCTGCGCGACCACCTCAACTCGCAGCTCAGCCTGAGCCAAATCTCCCAGCGCGATAGAAAGATCGCCGGATTACTGATCGACAGCCTGGATGATGATGGCTATCTCGTCCAAGATCTGGAAGAATTGGTCGATCTGTTGCCCGCCGAGCTGTCAATAGATATCGACGACCTGCACATTGCCCTCGAACATTTGCAGCACCTGGATCCCCCCGGGATCGGTGCGCGCAACTTGAGAGAATGCCTCATCATGCAACTGCAGGCGCTGCCACCCGATACGCCCTACCTGGAGCAGGCGTTGGCGCTAGTGAACAATCATCTTGAAAGCCTGGCATCCCGGGACTTCAGCGCCATCAAGCGGGTGCTGCACTGCAGCGACGACTGTCTTCGTTCCGTCCAGCAGATGATAACGCGGTTGAATCCGAGACCAGCCACGGCCTTCAGCTCCGCAGTTGCCTGCTACATCGTACCCGACGTCATCGTGACCAAAATCGGCGGTTCCTGGGTAGCCAGCCTTAACCCGGAAGCCATGCCGCGTCTCAGGATCAACCGCCTCTATGCCGAGATCCTGAAAGGATGCAATGATGACTCTACCCGTCGGCTGATCAGCCAATTGCACGAAGCAAAATGGCTGGTAAAGAACGTACAACAGCGTTTCAACACCATCCTCAAGGCATCGGCAGCCATTGTGGAACGCCAGCAGCAGTTTTTCGAGCATGGAGCAGTTGCAATGCGTCCGATGGTATTGCGGGAAATCGCCGATGTGCTGAATCTGCATGAATCCACCATTTCGCGGGTTACCACGCAGAAATTCATGCGTACGCCGCGCGGTATTTTCGAATTGAAGTATTTTTTTGGCAGCCACGTATCAACGGATAGTGGCGGCGCCTGCTCCGCCACCGCCATTCGCGCGCTGATCAAGCAAATGATCAGCGCAGAAAACTCGAGGAAGCCGCTCAGCGATAATCAGATCTCGGAGGTCCTGGGGCAGCAGGGTATCATGGTTGCTCGCCGCACCGTGGCAAAATATCGGGAGTCCTTGCAAATTCCTTCCGTCAATCTTCGGAAATCGTTTTAACCCCAGTTCATTTCATAGGAGCCACAAATGAACATCCACGTCACAGGTCGGCAAGTCGAAATCACCTCTCCATTGCGCGATTATGTTGTTTCCAAATTGAGCCGGATCACTCAACGTTTCGACCAGATTGTGGATATCACTGTGACCCTTTCCGTGGAAAAACTGGAGCAGAAGGCGGAGGCGCTGGTCCGGGTGCCTGGCAATGATATTTTTGTCGAGGCAGACAGCACCGATATGTACGCTTCCATAGATAATCTCGTTGATAAACTCGATCGTCAGTTGGTCCGCCGCAAGGAGAAAAATGAAAGCCAACGCACGGATGCCGTTTAAGGAATTCCGGATCAGGACAATCTGAATCAACGATCAGGTGTAGCAACGATAAAGAGTTCTGCATCAATAGATTCAACACCGCTTTTCGCTCCGAAACCATGAATTTGTTTCGGGACTCCCGGGAAGAAGCTCGTGGTTTTTCCCAATCCTGATAATCAGGAGGTATTCAACCAGATGGTCGGAATTGACGCCAGACAGCTTTTCGAGGAAAAACGCCAGAAACTGGATCTCACCTGGGAAGCAGGGCGGGATGGAGGCGACAGGAGTCTCGATAATGAAGCGATCGCGCGTTCGACGCAGGGGATGATCGGACACCTCAATTTCATCCATCCCAACTGGATTCAGGTACTGAGCGAAACCGAGGCCGAATATCTCAACGCGCTCGATCCTGCTTCCCTCGAACAGCATATGCGCAGGCTTGCCGAAAGCGACATGCTATGCATCATTGTTACAGCGGGCGCATGTGTCCCCGATTCCATAAGGTCCCTGGCGGATTCCACGCGTACCCCTCTCTTCTGTACACCCTACTCCAGTCTCGAAATCCTCTGGATATTACGTCCCTATCTCGGGCAGGTCCTTGCTCCTTCCTGCAGCAGGCATGGCGTATTGCTCGACGTTCTTGGCCTCGGCGTAATGATTACCGGCGAGAGCAGTGTCGGCAAGAGCGAATTGGCGCTGGAACTGGTAAGTCGCGGACATGGATTGGTGGCGGATGATGTGGTGGAGCTCTATCGCATTGCGCCGGAAATGCTCGAAGGACGCTGCCCGCCCATGCTGCGCGATTTTCTCGAAGTGCGGGGACTTGGAATGCTGAACATTCGAACGATTTTTGGCGAAACGGCGGTACGGCGCAAAAAAAACATGAAACTCATCGTTCACTTGCAGAAACCCAGCAGCACTGATCTCAATGCAATGGAACGGCTGCCGATCAATGATGTCACTGAGAATATCCTGGATGTCAACATCCGGAAAGTCATCATTCCAGTTGCCGCCGGCCGAAACCTCGCTGTGCTGGTAGAAGCGGCGGTGCGGAACTATGTTTTGCAATTGCGCGGCATAGACAGCGGTCAGGAATTTTTCGCGCGCCATCAACAGGAACTCGAGAACGGGCAAACATAAACACGTGGGCGAAAACAGAGTTAAAACCTTCTCGTCCTTCCCTGCCTTTCTGCTCACGGATATTCTTATCCGGTACGATTTGAATCTATGCAATTGATCGTCGTCAGCGGCCTGTCAGGCTCCGGCAAGAGCATCGCGCTTACCGTTCTGGAAGATAACGGCTACTATTGCGTTGACAATCTTCCGGCCAACCTGCTGCTGGAGGTGACGGTTTATCTGAAGCAATCCGGTCACGAGCGCGTCGCCGTCAGCATTGACGCCAGAAGCAGCGAAACCTTGCATCTCCTGCCACAGCGGTTGGCCGACTTGAGGCGGCAGAAAATGGATATCCATCTGTTGTTTCTCGACACCAAGACGGATACGCTGTTGAAGCGTTTTTCCGAAACTCGCCGCCGTCATCCACTCAGTGACAATCAATCCACCCTGCCGGAATGCATAGAGATGGAACGCGAGATGTTGCGTGAAATTCATGACCTGGCAAACCGCATCGATACCAGTGACTTGAGCGCGAGCTCGCTGCGAGCCTGGATAAGAGATTTCATCGGACTGGAGCCCGGGCGCCTGACGCTGCTGTTCCAATCTTTTGGCTTCAAGCACGGCATCCCGCTGGATTCCGACATGGTGTTCGATGTTCGCTGCCTTCCCAATCCCCACTATGAGGCCCTTCTGCGACCTTTGACGGGAAAGGATGGCGCCGTGATCGAATACATGGATGCAAACAGCAGCGTGAATCGCATGTTCGAGGATATTCGCCGATTCGTCGATGACTGGTTGCCCTGTTTCATCCGCGATAACCGCAATTACCTCACGGTAGCGATCGGTTGCACAGGAGGGCGGCACCGTTCCGTTTATTTCGTGGAGCGGTTGGCGCGTTATTTTACGGAAAACAACCAGGTTCTGGTACGACATCGGGAATTGAATGCATAAAACGCCATTCGCCCCCTGCAACATTGCAACCCTGTGGGCGAACAGGGCATCCCCGCTCGCCGATTACTTATCCATTTCCAGACATTGAATTCCCGCGCCAGCACATCGAAAACTGTCACGCTTGCTTTTACCGGCGCGTCCGGCATGCCCTATGGCATGCGTTTGCTGGAACTGTTGCTCGCAGCCGGCACTCGCGTCTACCTGATGTATTCCCAGGCAGCGCAGATCGTGGCTCATCAGGAAATGCAGCTGGTATTGCCTTCTCGCGCCCGGGAAGCCGAGGAGCTGTTGCGTCGGCGTTTCAGTACTGAACAGGACCAGTTGCGCGTGTTTGGACGGGAGGATTGGTTGGCTCCGGTTGCCTCCGGCTCCAACCCGGCTGACGCAATGGTGGTTTGCCCCTGCACCATGGGTACGCTTGCTGCAATTGCCGCAGGAATGAGTCAAAAGCTGATCGAACGTTCAGCGGACGTAATGCTGAAGGAAAACCGGAAGCTCATCCTCGTACCCCGGGAAACCCCATTTTCCGCCATTCACCTCGAAAATATGCTGAAGCTTGCGCGTAGCGGCGCAATAATCCTTCCACCCAATCCCGGCTTCTATCACCATCCCCGGGATATCCACGACATGGTGGATTTTGTAGTGGCGCGTATCCTCGACCATGTGGGAGTTGCCCATACGCTCATGCCGCGCTGGGGCGAAGAAAGTACGGCCGATTGAATTCGACGCGGCGCGTTCTCGTGCCGATGAACTATCCTTCGGTCTCCCTGATTTCTCCTGTCCTCGCGGTGAGAATATCGGCGCATTGGCCAGCAGAAACGGGTTTCAATCCCGTGTGGGTTGCATGATAAATTCCCGCCTCGGTGACAACGAAATCCATGGGAATATCGTGTGCGTGGGGATGCAAATTTTCCAGGCGGAGAATTTCGAACGCAACACCGATAGCGAGCGGACGCGGCTTCATGACGGCTAGTGTACGATCGAAATAACCGCTGCCGTACCCCAGGCGAAAGCCAAGTTTATCGAAGCCGATCATGGGGATGATCAAGGCATCCACTGTTACCACATCGGTATTGTCAGGTACCGGAATATCATAAGCGCCGATTTTCATGGGCGCTTCCTGCCACCACTTGCGGAACCGGAGTGGCTCATGTTTATTCACTACCTCGGGGAGCGCAAGCGTGGCGCCCCGGGTCTGGAAAAAAAACATGAGCGGACGGGGATCATATTCGCCCCGATGAGGCCAGCAAAATCCGACAGTACTTGTCCGGAGCGCGAGAAAGCCTTGTTCCAGCAGCTCGGTGATGGCAGCGCTCCAGCGACGATGGTCGGCTGCGCCTATGCATTCCCTGGCCGCCATCAGTTCCGCGCGCTGGTGCCTTCTCCAGTCCTTCCAGTTATTCATCACTCTTTCGAATATATACTCGCCGTCAGTTATCTGCCATAGCCGGAATTTCAAGCGGCTCTGTCTGAGATGTATATTGTAGAAGCACTTTCCTCACGGGGGAGGGGATGGCAGCTTTCAGCGCGTCCTCGGGCATTATCCATACACAGGGATTCCCGGACTGCGATAACGCCTCTGGTGCCAAATGGTCCGCCGGGCAGGAAATGACTTGCAGGATGAGCGGATAAATTCGCAATCTGAAGTGGGTAAAGGTGTGAGTGAATGCTTCCATCTGTGACATTGGGCCCACATTTATCCCGAACCGCATGCAGTATTCAACCACATTCTCATTCATCCCCATCTCCGGCAGGCTCCACAGCGCGCCCCAGATCCCCACGCTCGGCCGTTTTTCCAACAGGATTTTGCCCTGTGCCACCACCAGCAGCAGCACCGCTTCCCTTTCCGGCAATATCTTCCTCGGCCGAGGAGTGGGCAGGCTGCCGACGCGGCTGTCCCTGAAAGCAATACACTCCAGGCGAAGCGGGCATGAGCCGCACATGGGGCGAGCACGGATGCAGATAGTTGCCCCCAAGTCCATCAGCGCCTGGGTATAGTCCTCGATATCGCGCTCAATCGGGCTCTCATCTCTCTTTGGCAGCAATGCTTCTGCTTTTTGCCACAACTGCGCTTCCACCTGCTTTTCGCCCGGGTAACCCTCGATTCCGAAGCAACGCGAAAGAATGCGTTTCACATTGCCGTCGAGAATCGCGGCTCGCTTTCCGAATGCGAATACCGCAATTGCCGCAGCGGTGGAGCGGCCGATTCCCGGAAGCTGACGAATGATGTCAACCTCCTCGGGAAAAATCCCGCCATGCTCTCCCACAATCCGCTGCGCCGCTTTATGCAGGTTCCTCGCACGCGAGTAGTAGCCCAACCCGCTCCACTGTACCATTACCTCATCCAGCGATGCGGAGGCAAGACTTTGTATGTCGGGGAAGCATTGCAGAAATCGCCGGTAATAGGGAATAACTGTCCCCACCTGCGTTTGCTGCAGCATGATTTCCGAGAGCCAGATGGGATAGGGGTCACGCGTGTTCTGCCAAGGCAGATGGTGGCGGCCATGCTCGCGCTGCCAGCGGATGAGTCTAGTGGCGAAAGAATTCGCAATAGAATCCGAAATATCTCCTCCCGCGCTCATCAGGGGCGTATGTCCACTCTGACCCTTGATGCCGTGAAGTCACCCGCCTTCAATACGCCTACCCGAATCGACCCTTCCAGGTTCAAGCCCTCCAGATCATCCAGCACGCTTAATTCGAATGAGCGCTGCGGGTGGCTGGCTTTTTGTCGCTGCTGCCCATCTTGCTGTCGCGCCGAAAAACGGTCCAGATTCAGCTCATCGATATCCGCTTCAAAAGCGAGGTGCGGCGGAATGAAGCCGCTTGCCGAAAATATCACCGTGATATTACTGTCTGCCAAGGTTCCGTTCAGCTTTGTCCACGCATTGCCAGCCGAGCTGTCAAGGGAGGCGCTGCCGAAGAAGCTTCCTTGAATACCATTCGCGGGAAGGCTTGCACCCTTCGCCTCGATTTCTGCTTTCAATTCTGGCAGCCTCAGCCAAAGCGCCTGAATATTGCCGCCAACTGGCGAGGAAAAATGGGCCTTTATAACCCGGCCTTCGCTTTCTGATTCCAGATCGGCCGAGAGCACCTCACTCCGGAACTCCGCCAGGGTCCCCTGTATCGACGAAAGAGAAAACTTTCCGCGGGTCAGGCTATGGGACCTGTTAATTTGTGCCACTCCCAAAACTTTATCCGCGGTCACTTTCTGTCCCCTTAAGCCCAGATGGATGGCATTCACCCCAATATTAAAACTGCTGTCAACGTTCCTTATTCCGGCATCGAAGGTGAATTCCTCGGCACCAAATTCCCCTCCTTCCTCCAGAAAGCTGGCAGAAAAATTTCCGCTCGACTGGATGAGCAATCGGCCTGTATCCGGAAGCTGCGCCTCGGCAGCGAGCTTCATCCCATTGAGTGCGAAATACTGCCTTTCTGCGTTCAAAGTCAGGTGAAAACGTATACGGGTCGTTATATCGACTTCGGCACGCTCAGGATGAGCTATGTTAAACGCCAATTCCACTTTGCTGCGAATCGCATCCTCCTCCGAATCTGCTCGTTCGTCCGCCCGGTCAGCTTCCAACCCAATGTTCCTGAATACGAAATGCGTATCGCTGCCTTCATCGCGGAAGGCGAGCAGGGTTTTTTCCATATGTACCCGCCCTATATCGAATCGGAAGCGTTCCCGTTGCTCCTCGCTCCTGATCAGATCATCGATGTTCGTGCTGCCATCGGAAAAACGGATCAGATTGGCTTTCAGTCCTGTGATGTTGATTTCGTCCAGCACCAGCTCCTTTCGAAGCAATGGCAGGATTTCGAGAGAAAAGTGAACCTTCTCTATGGTCGCGAATTCTTCGTCACTGTTATGTTCACTAAGGGAAAGTCCGGTGAGTTTCAAGCCAGGACTGGGAAAGAACGCGAGCGTAATGGGACCGTCGAGCCTGAGCAGCCGCTCCTTTTTCTCTTTCACGAGCCGGATGATCTCCGGCTTGTATGCATTGGGATCAAAAATGACAACAATATAAATGATGCTGCCCAGCAGCAGAACTGTTAAGCCCGCAAACAGGAAAAAAGCCCATCTGGTACAGTGGGGGTAGCGGTTCATAGGCGGGGAGAAATGGAGCGGGTGAAGGGAATCGAACCCTCGTCGTAAGCTTGGGAAGCTTCTGCTCTGCCATTGAGCTACACCCGCCGCATAGCTGCGGATTATACGGAAACTAAGCCATAAATGGCAGGGGCCGTTCCCTTATTCGAAACCAGGTTCTTCATTCGGGGTATGCACCGCCTCCGGCTCGCTGGCTGCCTTGACGGACTCGCGTTAGTCTTTTGCGTCCTCTTCACACGCAGCTCCAATCGCCCATCATGCCGTTTATCCGGTCAAAGTTCGGGGTACGGAAAGCACACTACGTAAGACAGTTAAACCGCTTCATCACGATACTGAACCCCCTCTGACTGCAATCGCTAGCGCGCCAACCCTCTATTGATCGCGTGCAAACAAGGGAAGTTTCGCTCCACAATTCCGGCAAAATCTTGCGTTCTCTTCCAGTCCTGTTGTCAGGCACACAGGGCAGGTCCGAGTGTTTGGCGGGCGTTTCATCGCGAACCGTTGAGCAGTCATTTCCGAAGTGATAATTCCGGTTGGGACAGCAAGGATACTCCACCCGACCAGCATGGTGATTGACGTAATGGCGCGTCCCAGATCAGTTTGAGGAGTAATATCGCCAAAGCCAACGGTTGTGACCGCTGTAATAGCGAAATAGACCGATGTCGGAATACTGCTAAACGGAGAATTGGGACCTCCTTCTATTACATACAGCAGCGTGCCATTCAAAATCACCACGATCGCTACCACAGACAGGAAAATCAGGATTTTGCGCCTGCTCGCTATGATTGCGCTGCCCAGCAGCGAGTACTCCTCCACGTACGCAGTAAGCTTCAGAAGGCGAAACATTCGCAGCAATCGCAGTAGGCGAAGATCGACTAACGCATGCAGTTCCGGTATGAAAAAGGCAGCATATGTTGGAAGGATTGCAAGAAGATCCACTATCCCAAAAAAACTCCTGGCATATCGCAAGGGATGTTTTACGCACCACAGCCGAGCTATGTATTCGATCGTAAACGCAACAGTGAAAAACCACTCCAGAGCATTCAGGATTCCATCATATCGGTGGTTAATCTCGGAAACGCTATCGAGCATCACCACGACCACACTTAACAAAATGGCAGCGATGAGCGAAAAATCGAACCATCGCCCAGCGCGGGTCTCGGCTTCGAAAATAATTACAAAGAGACGGTCACGAAAGCCGGACTCCGGTTTCCCGAAATACGCGGCAATATCGCTTCTTGAGATCGGCCGCGGCGCGACGTTTTCCTGTTCCTGTTTTTTCATAAATAAGTCTTAAAGAGTAAAAGACACTCAAGCTGTTACCGGTTCTCTTTGTCCAATGTCCCTTCACGGATAATAAAAAATTTAGGCATACGAGTGACCCATGAATGAACATGCTGCCCATCTCGTGATTTTGGGCATATCAGCAGGAATGATCGTGGCGATCTGTAATGCTCCATTATGAAGCACTACGTTTTCTTAGACTCACATTGGAGCATGTACATAAACGCATTGCCGTGTTGCGGGTAATGATGGGACTATTAATCGCACATTTTCTGGAGGTGTAGGTTTTTGCCGTTGCCTACATGTTTGTGGAGCATGAGATGGAGTTTGGTCGAATCGCCGGTATCACAACCGGGGACATTTTTGATTATTTTTATTATTCATCTATCTCCTACACGACGGTTGGTTCGGGAATTTGATATCTGTGGGATAAAACGGAATCAGGATGCGCTCCTCTTTCCGTAAATCAAGATTAATATACAGGGGACATCGCCAGCGGATCAGCACTGGCGATCCTTGCGTCATGAGTAGTCGCAGCAGATGATGCAGAGTTCTGCGCTAAAGAAGGGCATCCTCCGAGGAAAGAAGAAACCGGGCTTGCTACAAATCATCTGCGGGAACGCGCTCCTGCGCCCCGGTGGCTTGGTTAGCGTAGGAGCCAGCCATCTGGCGGCAGCTCTCGGCACACTCGCGGCAGACTCTGGCACACTCTTCCATGTCACCTACCTGTTCGCAACTCCTGGCACAGGCTTCGCAGGCTTCGGCGCAGACTCCGCAGAGCTGGTTGCTTAAAGTGGAGTTGCTCAGCATGAAATTGGCCGAGGTCTGACAGAGCTCGGCACAGTTCCACATAAGCCGCATATGGTCTGCGGAAACGTGTTTGCCGCCCGACTCCAGACAATGGGTCATCGCTTCGTGCAGGCACGTTTGATGGCATCGATTACAAGCATCGATGCATGATTGCATTTTGGGATCGGTAGTATGGGTCATCGCGGAGCCTCCTTTAAATTGGGTAAGCAAAAAGCAAGAGAAATCATGATCCTGTTACTATGAAAAGTCCGTACGGTGACAAACGGACCAGCAGGGTCAATTGCTGGAAAAAGCAGCAGTACACGTGTTAACCAAAGGATCAGGACGGTCATTTTTCCCGAAAATAGAGGATAGATTCTCAGGAGCTCGAGTATTAGGCCAAGTCTGGGTCGAACGAGCCGATCAGTGTTCTTAATTTCCCTGATCTTTTATATTAGGATAATCCTCAGGACGATTGGGGGAATTTGCTTTTTGAGCGGACATAAACAGTGCAACGTTCAGCTTGGCTCGTCTATTGTGGTGCGGACTTGGCGCTGCAGTGGGTGGCGCAGTAGCCTTTGTCCCTTGCTTCGCCGCCTGCCTCGCCGTTCTTGCTTCGCCGCCTGCCTCGCCGTTCTTGCTTCGCCAGGCGGCTCTGCCGTATTTTTATTTGGCCTTACCCGCGCGCCGGCGGCACAGCCACGGGCGCTCTTTGGCGGTCACCCTGGAGGCGCTCTCATTGGCATTGCCTGCTATCAGCTCTTCGGCGATTCGCTATGGGTCTATGCGCTCGCTCAGGTATTGGCCTTGTGGTATATGCTCCTCACCAGGACAGTACATCCTCCAGCCGGGGCCAATCCGATGATCATGATTCACGCTCACTCCCAGTCTGACTGCGCTTTGGGAACCGGTTTTCATTGGAGTGTTCCGCTTGACTATCCTGTTTCCTGGCTCGATCAATCCCCTCTCTCCTTGTTTTGAGGAGGGTGGAACGGAATAGCCTGCGGATGCGATGCCGGCCACAGCGCGAGTTATCGTAGGGTGTCCGGATTGCTCCGTCCCGTATGCCGCCCTTGATAGGATTTCTTGAAGACGGCTGAAAGTCGTCCTCATGCCGCTTGCGCGATCCGAGAAGCGCCGGACGTCAGTAAATCCGCTCCGTAATCGATAAGCGGGACCAGCTTCCCGCGTATTCGTTCATCCTCCCACAAGTTCCCTTCGCTCAAGCCTAAGGGGCGTTGTGGGGATTGAAGCGGGAGCTACTGGACTGCCGGTGCAAGGGGAATTTAAAGGGGATTTCAAGTGAACCGCGGCGGCTAAATTTCAATGAGTTCCGCAGGCTCGTTGATGGTGGATGGGTGTTCAGCAGCGACCAGGACGCCGCCGTGTACAGGGATAATATGTGTCACCGTACTTTTGGAACCGAGATCGCAAAAGGGGTGGCGCCAAATGAGCGTTAAGATACCAGCCCGCTTTACTGGGAGCCCTTACTGCTTCTGATACAATCCAATCAATTCCGCAGAGGCGATCATGTGGCCTTGCATCCCCTCCCCAGCCTAGCTTTAGGGGTGGCTGAGATCCGGCAACACCCCAGTTCCGGCCAGGGTTACCTGCCGAGCCCTGAGGCAATCCCAATCAATGTAACGCTATCGAAGCAATATAATCGCGTTTCGCCGGTTGCGATGCCATCCTATGGTGAAAAGCAGCTTTAGTGGCTTTCTCTGCCGCCCGTTTGTATTTTTGCACTAGCGTGGCGTGCGACTGTGAATCCTGCTCGTGTCTCCCATAAGGGTAGCTTTTGTCCTCGTAATACTGGAGCCGTCTCTCGTGTTCCGCTGCTATTTCCAGAAGTTTCCTGGCGCGGTTTTCATACCGCCGGGCGAGCTCGTCGTGGTCGATAGAAGTTCTGATACTTTGCGCGGCCATGCTCGCATTGTCATTCCTTGCTTCGAGCGTGCTGGTCTCAGTGCAGGAGGCCAGCAGGCCCAGCATGGATATGGATGTTAAAAACTTCCTTATTTCTTTTTCCATGATAGGTAGACTCCAATGAAATGGATGAAGTGAAAGCCGCTCCATCCTGATGCGGCCATGACATTGGAACATTGTACGCAGTATTACTATAAATAAAAGTCATGTATTTTGATTGTTATCATAATATTCTGCTTATGGTTCTGTCTGACAGCGGTCAGTATCCTCATGGGCACAACAGCGCCTTGCAGCTTGGCCGCAGGACTCTTGGCTTCGACTGTCGCTATACCGTCTGGCCACCATCGACAACGATGGCGCTCCCGACACCGAAGCTCGTGTCGATGATTCGGTTCCACTCCTCCTCCATGATGTCCGCCGCAGGCTTGATGGTGTATTCGATACCGGCATTGTTGAACGCGAAGTCCAACCGTCCGAAGGTTTCGATGGCCTCGTTCAGCGTCCTTTGTACGTCCTCGTTTCGCCTCACATCGCACGTAACGGCGAGGGCCTGACTTCCATGTTCCTCGATCAGACGTGCTGTTTCCTGTGCGCCCTTTTCAGCTATGTCTGCCACGAGGACGCTCGCACCTTCTCGCGCGAAAGCAATTGCGGCCCACTTGTAGCACCGGTGACAAATGCCACTTTCCCTGCGAAACGTTGAGTTTGATTGATGGTCATGTTCTGGTCCTCTCTGTGAATGGATTGATTTGGCTTGGTGGTGACGGCTTTCTTCTTACGGCCACAGCAACGCTGCTCTAGTTGTCTGTCGCGCTTCAAGCCAGTGATGCGCCCCGTCGCTTCGGCCGACGGCAGTCGTGTAGGAACTGGATGTTATCCGTGTCGGAGTGGATGGCCCTGCCGGTCGATTTGGCCTAAATGTTCGCAAACGAAAGCAAGCTTGACTAGCTAATAAATTCTTAAAGAGGATATAAGTTGTACTAATCAATCTTCCATGGGAAACTGAACCATGGTCAGACGCAATCTCAACGATCTCCTGTCCTTCGTGACGGTGGCGCGGGAAGGCAGCTTCACGCGCGCCGCCGCGCTGCTCGGTGTAACCCAATCGGCGTTGAGTCAGGCAATAAGCGGCCTGGAGACCCGCCTTCAGATTCGGTTACTGACGCGCACGACGCGTAGCGTTTCGCCCACAGCAGCTGGGGAGCGTCTTTTGCAAGCCATTGGCTATCGCTTCGACGAGATCGAAGCGGAATTGGATGTTTTGACGGAACTGCGCGACAAGCCTGCTGGCACAGTGCGCATCACCTGTGGCGATCACGTCCTGCGGACCGTATTACTGCCCAGGTTGACACCCTTGTTGCACGAGTATCCCGACATCAGGATAGAGTTCGATGTGAACTACGGCTTCCGCGATATCGTGGCAGATCGCTTCGATGCGGGAGTGCGCCTGGGAGATACCATCGAGAAGGACATGATTGCCGTACCCATTGGGCCGCAATTACGCATGGCTGTCGCGGCCTCACCCGCCTACTTTGTCGCGCACCCCATCCCCAAAAAGCCGCGGGACCTGCTGAACCACAACTGCATCAACCAGCGTATGCAGACCGCGGGCGGACTCTATGTCTGGGACTTCCAGCGACGGGGCCAGCATTTGAATGTGCACGTGGATGGGCAGCTTATTTTCAACACTTCCCCCAACATGGTGGATGCTACGTTGGCGGGGCTAGGTATTGCATTTCTGCCCGAGGAAGAATTCGCACCCCACATCGAGGAAGGTCGGCTGATACGTGTGCTGGACGACTGGTGCGAACCATTTTCTGGATACCACCTGTATTACCCCAGCCGACGACAGCCATTCCCTGCCTTCTCGCTCGTCGTCGACGCATTGCGTATAAAAGCGATTGATCGCTGATCGCGTATCCTGGAATGGGAATCCGCGATGTTCTCGGGCACTTGGTGAACATCGGGTTTCACCGGAGTCGACTAGGAGGTGGCTGCGCCGTATAATTCAAATTATAAAATACGCATATTGTCAAAAGCTGAGACGGCATTTTTGCCAAGCGACTCTTTGGAAAATGATACAACTTATAGTCAATGGCCAATCCCAACTTGTTCCTTCTCCAGATTCTGGAACCGATTCAGGGACAACGAATGACGCAAGGCTGAACATCAGGCAATTACTGGAGCACATGGGGTTGCAGGGCAAGCGGATCGCGGTCGAGCGCAACGGTGAAATCGTACCGCGCAGCCAATTCGATCAGCCGATGCTTGCCAGCGGCGACAAGCTTGAAATTGTCGTTGCCGTAGGTGGAGGGTAGTCCATGGACAGACTTGTCATCGCAGATAAAGCTTATTCCTCACGCCTCCTGGTCGGGACCGGAAAATATAGGGATTTTGACGAGACCCGCACCGCCGTGGACGCCAGCGGCGCAGAAATCATTACCGTGGCTATCCGCAGAACCAATCTCGGCCAGAATCCGGAAGAGCCCAGTCTGCTGGATGTGCTGCCGCCATCGCAATATACGCTGTTACCCAATACAGCCGGATGCTATACGGTGGAGGATGCAGTAAGAACCTTGCGCCTTGCGCGCGAATTGCTGGACGGTCATACCTTGGTGAAGCTGGAGGTCCTGGGTGATCCGAAAACACTCTATCCCAACATCGTTGAAACCCTCAAGGCGGCCGAGATTCTGATCAAGGAGGGGTTCCAGGTGATGGTCTATACCTCGGATGACCCTATTGCCGCCAGGCAGCTGGAAGAGATCGGCTGCGTCGCGATCATGCCTCTGGCATCCCTGATCGGTTCGGGCATGGGTATCCTCAATCCATGGAATCTGCAGATCATCATCGATAATGCCAAAGTCCCGGTCATTGTGGATGCCGGAGTGGGTACGGCGTCGGATGCGGCGATTGCAATGGAGCTGGGCTGCGACGGCGTGCTCATGAACACAGCCATTGCTGCCGCGCAAAATCCGGTACTGATGGCGTCAGCGATGAAAAAAGCGGTTGAAGCGGGGCGTGAAGCGTATCTCGCCGGCCGTATGCCGAAAAAGCTGTACAGTGCAAGTCCCAGTTCTCCGGTGGAGGGGGTTATCGGCAACATGTCAGGGAAATAAGGACCGGAAAGGATTTTTCATTCCCCACCTGTCCTTTCCAGGCATTTAACAAAATGGAACATTCTCCCCATCGTCCCATCCGCAGCTTCGTTCTTCGCCAGGGACGCCTTTCAAACGCGCAGCGACGCGCCCATGAAACATTGATGCCGAAATACGGCATCCCTTATTCCGGGAAACTGCTTGACTTGGCCCTTATCTTCGGCAGAAGTGCGCCTAAATTCCTGGAAATCGGCTTCGGCATGGGCGAAACCACAGCGCTGATCGCCCAGGCGCATCCGCAAAATGATTATCTGGCCGCTGAAGTCCACACTCCCGGGGTGGGCAGCCTGCTCAAGCAAGCGGAAGAACTGGGCCTTACGAATATACGCGTCATCCAGCACGATGCGGTTGATGTCCTGCAACACGCTTTGCCCCTTGAGTGCCTCGACGGGGTGCACGTTTTCTTTCCCGACCCGTGGCCCAAGGCGCGCCATCACAAGCGCCGACTGATACAAGCCGAATTCGTTGACCTGCTTTGCAGCCGCCTGAAACCCGGCGGCTATATCCATGTGGCGACCGACTGGGAGGATTATGCGGAGCAAATACTGAAGGTATTGAGCGGTGAGCCGCACTTGACCAATACCGCAGCTGGTTATGCGCCCCGCCCGGAATATCGTCCGCTCACAAAGTTCGAGCAGCGGGGTCTCCGGCTCGGACACGAGGTCTGGGATGTGATATTCCGGAAAAAACAGCCCGTCTGAAGAGGGTTATGCGCGGCTTTGCCCGGGAAGGAAAATCTGCAGCAAATCGTTCAAAAATCGCCTGCCTGCGAAAGTAGGCGCAATACGCTGAAAATCCCGCGTTATCAACTGCCGCCGTTCCGCCTCGTCGAGCTGACGCTGGATGTGAGTGAGAGCCAGCCCTGTACGTTCAATGAACATTTGCGGGGCAAACCCATCGGTCAGGCGTAGCGCGTTCATCACGAATTCAAACGCGCGATCATTCCGTCCTACTTCGTGCTGCTCCATGATAGGGGGTTCAGATGTCATTTCGGGAGCCGATCTGGTCAGATACTCCTTCGGCTGCCTGTACCGCATCTGACGTACTATCCTGTCCCGAAAGCTTATTTTGCTGTGCGCTCCGGCACCGATCCCCAGATAATCTCCGAACAGCCAGTAGTTCATGTTATGACGGGATTCGCCCCCGGGCCGGGCAAAGGCCGACGTTTCATAATTTGCATAACCTTCCCGGGCGAGCGTTTGTTCGATCATTGCCTGCATGTCCGCCGTCAGCTCATCATCGGGCAAGGAGGGCGGGTAACGATGAAACAATGTATTGGGTTCCAGCGTCAGATGATAGGCGGAAATATGCTGCACGCCGTGAGCAACCGCTGTCTCGATATCCTCCCGCGCTTCTTCCAGCGTCTGGTTCGGTAGTCCATACATCAGGTCGAGATTAATGTTGTCGAAGTTCTTTTGGGCGATTTCGATCGCGCGACGGGCATCCTTGCCGTCATGTATGCGACCGAGTGATGCAAGGTGAGGGGCGTTGAAACTCTGAATGCCGATGGAGAGGCGATTGATGCCCGCGGCCCGGAAATCCGCAAATTTTTGCGCCTCGAACGTTCCGGGATTGGCCTCCAGCGTTATTTCAGCCAAGTGCTCCAGCGGTAGCAAGGCCCTGGCGGCGGCAAGAATTCCATCTATGGAATAAGGACTGAACAGACTCGGCGTTCCACCGCCGAAAAAAACACTGATGACTTTGCGTCCCCATATCTGTGGCAATGAAGCTTCCAGGTCGCGGATGAGGGCGGCTACATACTCGGCCTCCGGCATGCCGCCGCTCCGGTCGCGAGCTTCATAGGAGTTGAAGTCGCAATAGGGGCATTTTTTCATGCACCAGGGAAGGTGGATGTAAAGACTCAGTGGGGGCAGAGACTTCAGCTGGAGGGTCTGGGAACCGAGAATCGCTGCGGGAGAAATAATTGCTGTCATGATGAATTGAAGAGACAAGCAAAAGGAGCCATTGTTTCAGCAATGATTGAAATTGTCTTTCTCTTCTCCTTGCAACGGCTGAATAAGCGGCAAGCGGTCAAATCAGGGCTGTTCCTGTCTGATCCTCTTGACGAGTTGCGCGAGTGCTTTTCCCCGGTGGCTGATCCGGTTTTTTTGCTCCATCGGCAGTTCCGCGGCTGTTTTGCCGAGGTTTGGCAGAAAAAAATAGGGATCGTAGCCGAAGCCGCCGTTACCGCGGGGATTCAGCAGAATTTCTCCATGCCAGCTTCCGTCGGCAATAATGGGTTGCGGATCTTCGGGATGCCGCAGCAGCGCTATAACGCAGTAATAGTACGCCCGGCGGTCACTCTGGTTTTGCAGCGCCTCGACCAGCTTCTGATTGTTGCGTTCATCCGATTTCGGTTCTCCCGCATAACGCGCAGATAAGATACCGGGCTTGCCTCCAAGGATATTGACACAAATGCCGGAATCATCGGCGAGTGCCGGCAACCCGGTATTTTTGCTGGCATGGCGTGCCTTGGCAAGCGCGTTCTCAACGAAAGTGCAATGAGGTTCCTCAGCTTCGGGAAAATCGAATGCCGACTGGGGCAGCACTTCGATTCCCAGAGGTTCCAGCAAGAGGCGAATTTCTCGTAGTTTGCCGGCATTATTGCTGGCAATGACCAGTTTTTGCATATCCGGCTTTATCTGTTCAATGCGTTTTTCTGAGTTGCGATCAGTTCCCGTATTCCCTGCTGTGCCAGATCCAGCATCATATCCAGATCATTCCGGCTGAAAGGCATGCCTTCGGCCGTCCCCTGCATTTCCACCAGACCAAAGTCGTCCGTCATGACGATGTTCATGTCCGTATCGCAGCGCGAATCTTCCAGATAATCGAGGTCCAACATCGGCACGCCTTCGTAGACGCCCACTGAAACCGCTGCAACATGACCGGTGATCGGCGTGGCTTCTATCGCCTGCTTGTGCAGCAGCGTTCCTATCGCATCATGCACTGCTACAAATGCACCCGTGATGCTCGCCGTGCGAGTACCACCATCAGCCTGGATCACATCGCAATCCACCTGAATGGTTCGCTCGCCCAGTTTTGTCAAATCCATTACCGAACGCAAGGCGCGCCCAATCAGCCGCTGAATTTCCATCGTCCTGCCGGACTGCTTGCCTTTGGCGGCTTCCCGCTGCATGCGTTCATTGGTGGAACGCGGCAACATCCCGTATTCTGCTGTGAGCCAGCCCTGTCCCTTGCCGCGTAGAAAAGGAGGTACTTTCTCATCCACGCTCGCAGTACAGATTATGCGGGTATCCCCACATTCGATCAGCACTGAACCTTCCGCGTGCCGAGTGTAATGCCGGGTAATCTGAACGGAGCGAAGTTGATCTGGGCGGCGTTTACTGGGACGCATAAGTTGTACTATATCCTTCACTATTAACTGAGCGGTGATACATTTACCGGATAAGTCGAACGATGCATACCGCTTTTCGACTGCACGGAAACACCAACTCGTTTCCTTTATATGCAGCAACGATATGCGATAATGCCTAGTCCCACAATTTTAACGCATCAAGGACCTTCGAGTGGATGATCGAGTGGACAAGTTAGCCAAGATCTACAGCATGACCGGCTATGCCGTAGTCGCGAAGGAACTTCCACAAGGATCGCTGAATCTCGAGCTTCGCTCGGTCAACAGCCGTTATCTCGATATCCAGTTTCGCCTTCCCGACGAATTCCGCATGCTGGAAACCGCAATGCGCGAATTTCTGACCGCCCGCCTCAAGCGTGGAAAAATCGAATGCCGCGTCAGTTTTTCCCGGATTACACCCGCGGAAGATTTGCAGCATATTAATGCGGATTTGTTGCAAAAATTGCTGGAACTGGACCGTACCGTCAGAGCGGTATTACCTGAGGCTCGGGGCCTGGCAGTGGCAGATGTCCTTCGTTGGCCCGGAATATTGGCGACGGAATCCTCCTCCGCTGAGAACCTTTTCGGGCCATGCATGGACTTGCTGCATATGGCAGTGGACGAACTGGCTGCTGCCCGTGGTCGTGAAGGTGCAAAACTTAAAGCCATATTGCTGGAACGCCTGGCCAATATGCGCCGGCTCGCATCCGAAGTCAGTCCACGCATTCCTGCTTTACTGGCGACATTTCAGGAAAAGCTCAAAGCCCGGCTGTGTGAAGCCATGATAAATTGTGATGACGAGCGCATCCGCCAGGAATTGACATTGTTTGCCAGCAAGATCGATGTGGATGAGGAACTATCGCGCCTTCAGGCGCACTTCGATGAAGTAGAACGCGTTCTGGAGAAAGGCGGAGCGATCGGCAAGCGGTTGGATTTTCTGATGCAGGAACTCAATCGGGAAGCCAATACCATCGGCGCGAAATCGGTGGATGCGGAAGTGTCGAAAATTTCGGTGGAACTCAAGGTATTGATCGAGCAAATGCGGGAGCAGGTGCAGAATATCGAATAGCTGCAGGAAAATCGGTAGTTGAATGTATAAATAACATTGGCATCATGTTTTTTTGCCGCTACCGCGTGAATCCCCGACACAAATAGCCATCGTCCTGAATTGAAAACGAGAGTACTCGATTTACCGGCTATTATTGGATGATATGTGTAAATTCTTATGAGTGATTCCCTGCATCTCGTCTGCCCTCATTGTCACTCGATTAACCGTGTCCCCGCTGCGCGCCTCGGCGAACAGCCCAATTGCGGACAATGCCACCAGCCGATATTCGCCGGCCAGCCGTTGGAATTAACCGATTCAACCTTCGCACGCTACATTAATAAAAACGATGTTCCAGTTCTGGTCGATTTCTGGGCACCCTGGTGCGGACCCTGCAAAATGATGGCGCCAGCCTTCAAAGAAGCGGCGGCTCTGCTTGAGCCCCATGTTCGCCTCGTGAAGGTGAATACCGATGTGGAGCAAACAGTCGGCGCGCAGTACCGCATTCGCAGTATTCCGACACTCATCCTGTTCAAGGGCGGTCGGGAGCTTGCACGACAGGCGGGCGCAATGACAACCCAGGATATCGTGCGCTGGACGCGATCCCAGGCCTTGGGCTAGTTGAAGGGGTAGAGGCGGGTGAAATCCTGAAACTCCTTGAGTTGTGGAAGCTGTTACACTCTGCTTTCGACCCTTCCAGCCGGAAGCCTTCGGAAAGAGCGCGAGCTCAATCAAAAACAAAAAACCGTAACAACACGTATTGCTGAAGAGGGATTTCAGCAGGCCTAACCAATGACTACAACGCCGGGTACTCTATATATCATCAGCGCGCCGTCGGGAGCTGGCAAGACCAGTCTGGTCAAGGCACTGCTGCAAACGGATATCGACCTCAGCCTGTCCATTTCATATACCTCACGGCAGCCTCGCCCCGAAGAAATGGACGGACGTGATTATCATTTTGTAACGCGTCAAGTATTCGAGCAGAAACTGCAAGAGGACGAGTTCCTGGAAAGCGCGGAACTCTATGGGAATTTCTACGGCACCTCGAAAAAGTGGATCAATGAAACCATGATGTCGGGGCGCGACATTCTGCTGGAAATAGACAGTCAGGGCGCGCGTCAGGTGCGCGCGGTTTTCCCCGTAGCGGTGGGCATTTTTGTTCTGCCGCCATCACTCGAAGTACTGGAAATGCGCTTGCGCCATCGAGCCCAGGACAGCCTCGAAGCGATCAGTCGCCGGCTGGCAGCGGCGCGTGAGGAGTTGAGTCATGCGGGAGGGTATAATTACATCATCATCAACGACAAGCTGGACAGGGCGTTGCAGGATCTGAAATGTATCATACAGGCGGAGCGCCTGAAAACGGCGAAGCAGCTTGTCCGTCACCATGGTCTGCTGGCACAACTCACCCGCACGTCCGTTTTATAAACCGGACAAGCACGCAGACTCCCTACCTCCGCCTCCCCCAGAAGTTTCATAGAACCATCAGCGGTAGCAACGGCATGTACCTTTGTCGTGCAAAATGAAGTGCTTGAAATGTTCCCCGGGTTGCCTTTCCACAACCAGACACTCTATACTGTAATTTCCTTATATCCTGGTAAAGGAAATCATGGCACGCATCACTGTTGACGATTGTCTGAAAAGAATTCCCAATCGCTTCGATATGACCCTCGTTGCAACCATTCGGGCGCGCCAGCTTTCAGTGGGCGGAAGCCCGATGGTGGAACCGTCGCGGGATAAACCCACCGTGATTGCGCTGCGGGAAATTTCACAAGGCCTGGTTGGAACGGATATCCTCACGACTGGAACCCTTTAGAGCGTTCAAGCGCTACCGGGGATGTAAAAAAACCGGTTTCATTGCGTAACAAGTAAACTGACGATCAATCATCAAATGAGGATACCGCTATTCCGAAACGTATGTTGATGGAATGAAATGAAGGAAATGACGATGCAGGCGCGAGGTCTGTCCAGTTCTTCTGCTACTTTGCCTGAGGCGAGTTTCCTTTTTCACGAACTCTCCAGCTATCTCACGCGGGAAGACGTATCCGAGCTTCAGAACGCCTATCTCTTCAGTCAGAGCGCCCACTCGGGTCAATTCCGCCAATCCGGCGAACCTTATATCTCTCATCCCCTCGCAGTAGCCAGCATTCTGGGCAAACTGCGCCTCGACAGCCAGACGCTGGCGGCAGCGCTGCTGCACGACGTAATGGAAGATACACATGTTTCCAAAGCCGAAATCGGGGATCGCTTTGGCAAGTCGGTCGCGGAACTGGTGGACGGTGTTTCCAAGCTGGACAAGATCGAATTCCAGAGCCACGCGGATGCGCAAGCGGAGAATTTCCGCAAAATGCTGCTGGCAATGGCGCGGGATGTACGCGTCATCCTCATCAAGCTGGCGGATCGGTTGCACAATATGCGCACGCTGGAGGCCATGCGGCCGGAGAAAAAGCGGCGTATCGCGCGTGAAACCATGGAAATCTACGCACCTATCGCCAATCGGCTAGGACTCAACAATATTTACCATGAATTACAGGATTTAAGCTTCCGTTACCTGTATCCGAGGCGCTATCGGGTTCTGACCAACGCCACCAGGGCGGCGCGCGGAAACCGCCGCGAAATGGTGACGAAAATTCTCGAGACCATGAAGCAGCGCCTGAAGACCGCAGGGTTGGATGCAGAAGTAACCGGCCGTGAGAAACAGCTCTACAGCATCTACAAGAAGATGGTGGAGAAGCATCTTTCGTTTTCCGAGATTCTGGATATCTATGGTTTTCGCATCATCGTAAAGGACGTGGCTTCGTGCTACATCGCGCTGGGCGCACTGCACAGCCTCTACAATCCCATTCCCGGAAAATTCAAGGATTACATCGCCATCCCCAAGGCCAACGGCTACCAGTCCCTGCACAGCACCTTGTGGGGGCCTTACGGCACGCCGATCGAAATCCAGATCCGGACACCGGAAATGCATCGGATTGCAGAGGCGGGCGTTGCCTCGCACTGGCTCTACAAGAGTTCCGATGCGGATCTGAACGATTTGAACATGAAAACCCATCAGTGGTTGCAGAGCCTGCTCGAAACCATGAGTGATTCCACCGATTCGCTGGAATTTCTGGAACACATCAAGGTTGACCTGTTCCCGGGTGAGGTCTATGTCTTTACGCCCCAGGGCGAGATACTGGCACTGCCCAAGGGGTCGACCGCAGTGGATTTCGCCTATGCGGTGCATACGGACATCGGCGATTGTTGTGTTGCGGCAAAAATAAGCGGGGAGAATGCGCCGCTGCGCACAGTGCTCAGAAGCGGAGACCGGGTGGAAATTGTGACCGCATCCCATGCCAAGCCTAATCCGGCCTGGCTGAATTACGTCGTTACCGGTAAGGCACGCTCGCATATCCGGCGTTTTCTCAAGACCATGCAATACGATGAATCGGCGAAACTCGGGGAGCGCCTGTTGAATCAGGCATTCGCCACGCTCAAGGTCGATCCGCAGACGATCAGCGAGGCGCAATGGGAGAAACTGACGCGTGAAAGCGGCGCCAAATCCAGAACCGATTTGCTGGCGGATATGGGCTTGGGCAAGCATTTACCGGCAGTGATTGCACGGCGGCTTGCGGCTTCACCCGGCGAATCCACTCTCGGCGCAAGCGGAACTACGGATGTTATCACGATACTCGGTACCGAGGGCATGGCCGTACAATTTGCCAGGTGCTGCCGACCCATTCCCGGTGACCCGGTTATAGCGTTTATCAAGAAAGATCAGGGGCTCGTGATCCACACCGATGACTGTCCGGCAGTAACCAAAAACAAGGGCAGTTCGGACAATTGGCTGGATGTGGCCTGGGGTAAGGACATCGACCGGCAGTTCGAAGTGGGTATCAAGCTGATGGTGGCCAACCAGCGAGGAGTACTAGCCAGGGTGGCGGCAGCCATCGCTGATGCGGATTCCAATATCGATAATGTCGCCATGGAGGGTGATGGCACATATACCAACATGAATTTCGTCTTACAGGTACGCAACCGCCATCATCTGGCACAGGTGATTCGCAGTTTGAGGCGAATTCCTGAAGTGGCAAAGATCAGCCGCGTGAAGGAGTGACAAGAACGGCGAGCAAGCTTGTTTTCTCTCCCCGGACCCGCATAACGGAGCGGGGATTGAAGCCCCTATGAAGGCGAGGCAGGGGGAAGTCATGAACCCAAGGAGCAGAATGTTTGCCATGGGATGCGGCCTGATGCAATAGAAAAAAGTGTAACCTGTCTCGGAAGGATAGCTGAAAATGTGTGGACGCTACGGCTTGAATCATCCTGATCCTGTATTGACGGAGTGGTACCATGCTTCATTCATGCCGGAACTGAAACCCCGCTACAACATTGCGCCCACCATGGAAATACTCGCCATACGCGATACTGACAGTGGCCGCATGGGCTCCATGATGCGCTGGGGCCTCATTCCTTACTGGATCAAGGATGTGAAGAAGCTGCCGGTATTGAATAATGCCAGGGCAGAAACGGTGGCCGAAAAACCTGCATTCAGACAGTCCTTCCGCCAGAGGCGTTGCTTGATCCCCGCTTCCGGGTTCTTCGAATGGAAAACGGAGGGCCGGCGCAAGCAGCCGTATTTTATATCCAGCCGGGACGGCACACCATTTTCGTTTGCCGGCATATACGAAACCTGGGTCACCGATACGGGAGAAGCAAAAGAGAGTTGCGCCATCATCACGACCGAGTGCAATGCGCTGATGCAACCGATCCATGATCGGATGCCAGTCATACTTTCAAAGGATGCCTGGGATACATGGCTTGACCCGGACCTGAGGACGGATGAGATCCTGCTATCCCTGCTCAAGCCCTGTGATGAGAACAGGATACAAGCATGGCCTGTAACACAGGCGGTGGGTAAGGTAGTGAATCAGGGGGAGGAATTGTTTCGTCCGTTGATTTCAGAACAAGAGGGAGACTTTTTTGGCACAAATTAAAATTAAAGACAATCAGATTATCGACTCTTGCATGATTGAGAATGGATTTCCTGAACTCTTCCTGCATCCCACACCTTCGCAAGCTCATGCTCCAAAGCAAAATGCTGCATTCTGGGCGCATTATCGCCGGTATGGGCATAATGCTTAGCAGCCTCGATCCATACCAGAACCGAGGCGATGCCATGGAGTTCCAAGCGAAAATCCTTTGCGTACACAACCGCTGCATTCGTTATTTCCCCTAGAAGTTCCTTTTGATCAGCATCGGTAAACGCCTCTTTAAGAGCACTTTCAAGCATTCTGCGAAGCCGGGGAGTCTTACTGAGTTCTTCAACCTGATGCTCATCAAACCGTTTTGATAGCGTATATCCACTCGGCTTGCCCGCTGCTTGGCGTAAATCCCCAACCATCGTCCAGCGATCATAAATCTCGTACACTCTTTGATGGAAAGTAATGAGCTGATCCGGAAACTTTAATGCTTCGATGTTTCCGAAATAACCTTCAGGACGGGGGAGCCACGTCGAGCGATCTGCACGAAGACTATGAAGAAACGATACATAGGCATATGTTTTAATCCCGAGCGTATCGTAGAATCCGGTAAATGGAATAAGGGGCTGCGGAATTCGAGTACTGTACGCAAGCGCTTCTATTTCTCGCGCCAGCTCGGATACTTTTTCATAGTACTCATCATTCCACTCAGACTCCAAACCTGCTGAGATTGGGCACTCATCCAATAACCCGACCAATCTTTCGATGTTCCGAATCAATTGACCCAGTTGTTCAAGAGTGCCTTTCGTAATCGCGCCCAACACCGAGTTTGCATCCATGGCAACCTTCCAGCGTTCATGTTCGAGCCTCTCGCTTTCAGCCGAATCAAAGAAGCCGGTCTTACCGGTATTCGACGTGGCGTTACTAAGCATGACTTCATTTTTTTTGCTTTGTTTAGCATTGCCGAACATCCCATTCTCCGTAAGAGTTAATGGAGTTTAGAAATCAGTGGTCGGATAAGGCAGATTTCTCGTGATTCTATCGGAGAAGCTATCAACTCCGTCATTGACTAGGAGCGCATAATTCTCCGGCTCCGGAATGGTGCCAGCAATAAGCTGACCTACGTTATTGATGGCAGTACCACCCCGAAAAATTACATTATCATCAGGTAAATGAAAGTGGAATTGAGATCGGTCAAGTTAGCTCCATCAAGGCCGGCGATAAAGGGATGAGGAAAATACGGCTCATTCCCGCTGAACCCTCCTACCGCTTGGCGGGCGCTGTTGATGTCAGCAGCAACACTATCATCCCTGCCCACATGCCTTGATCCAGATCCTTCATGCCTACGCCGTCCGGGCGGTGATAAGCAGTCCAGGTAGTGTATTACGAGATCAAGAATATGAGAGAGTTGCGAGCATACGGCTATCTTTCATACGCCAGAACAGGCGCCAGCCACGTCTCCGTTTCTTCCAGTGTCCAGCCCTTGCGTCTGGCGTAATCCTCCACCTGATCCTTGGCGATCTTGCCGACTGCGAAATACCTGGCTTCCGGGTGGGAAAAGTAAAAGCCTGATACCGCGGCCGTGGGTACCATGGCAAAGGATTCAGTCACGATAATGCCCGCATTTTCAGGCGCTTTCAGCATTTCAAACAAGGGGCCCTTCTCGGTGTGATCCGGACAGGCCGGGTAGCCCGGCGCGGGGCGAATGCCCTGATATTCTTCCGCAACCAGTTGCTCGTTGCTCAGGTTTTCATCTTTGACAAAGCCCCAGAATTCACGCCGTATCCGCCAGTGCATGTGCTCCGCAAAAGCTTCCGCCAGACGATCCGCTAGCGCTTTCAGGATAATTGCACTGTAATCGTCATGCGCCTCCTCGAACACCTTTAACTTTGCCTCGATGCCCATTCCCGCAGTTACCGCGAACGCGCCGATAGTGTCGGCAATGCCGCTTTCCCTGGGGGCAATGAAATCCGCCAGGCACAGGTTGGGCTTGCCGTCCGGTTTCATGGTCTGCTGGCGCAGGTTGTGGAAGGTCATCGCTATCCGCTCGCGAGCTTTGTCCGTATAGATTTCGATATCGTCACTGTTGACCGTATTGGCTGGAAACAGGCCGAATACGGCATTTGCTGTAAGCCATTTCTGCTCCACGATCTTTTTCAGCATCACCTGCGCATCGCGGTAGAGATTGCTGGCGGCCTCGCCGACCACCTCATCCTCCAGGATGGCTGGGAAACGTCCCGACAGCTCCCATGCCTGAAAGAACGGCGTCCAGTCTATGAAAGGGACCAGTTTTTCCAGGGGGTAATTTCGCAAGGACCGGACACCGGTAAAACCCGGGGAAGGAGGGGAGTAGGTTTTCCAATCCGTTTTGAAGGCGTTCTTGCGGGCGTCCGCAATGGATAGCATCGGCGCGGGCCCTTTCTTGTTTTTATGCTGCGCCCGTACCCTCTCATACTCGGTCTGGATTTGTTGAATATAGTCCGCCCGTAAATCCTCCGACAACAGATTGCTGCACACGCCGACCGCGCGGCTGGCATCCGGCACCCACACGGTGACCCCGCTGTATTTGGGCGCCACCTTCACCGCCGTGTGCACGCGCGAAGTGGTGGCTCCGCCAATCAATAGCGGGATGGTAAAACCTTCCCGCTCCATCTCCTTTGCCACATGCGCCATTTCTTCCAGGGAAGGCGTAATCAACCCTGAAAGCCCGATCATATCCGCGTTTTCACGTCGCGCTGTCTCCAGAATTTTGGCACTGGGGACCATCACCCCCATGTTCACCACTTCATAATTGTTGCACTGGAGCACCACGGTGACGATATTTTTGCCAATGTCATGCACATCGCCCTTGACGGTGGCGATGACAATCTTGCCCTTGGCTTTGGAATCGCCAAGCAGCTTCTTTTCCGCCTCGATGAACGGCAGCAGGTGCGCTACAGCCTGTTTCATCACGCGCGCCGATTTCACCACCTGGGGCAGGAACATCTTGCCTGATCCGAACAGATCGCCGACAACGCTCATGCCATTCATCAAGGGCCCTTCGATCACCTGGATCGGACGTCCGCCCTGTGCGGCTATTTCCTGCCGGACTGCCTCGGTGTCTTCCACAATATAGGTCGTAATCCCCTTGACTAGGGCATGGGTCAGCCGCTCCTGCAGCGAACCGTTCCGCCAGGCAAGGTCTTCGGTGCTTTCCTTGCTTTGTCCCTTGAAGCTTTCGGCAAATTCCACCAGGCGCTCGGTGGCGGTAGCCTCTCCGTCTCCCGGAAGGGTGCGGTTGAGCAATACATCCTCGACCCGTTCCAGCAGGTCCTTGGGAATATCGGAATAAACGCCGAGCTGACCGGCGTTCACGATGCCCATCGTCATCCCGGCGCGAACGGCGTGGTAGAGGAAGGCGGTGTGGATCGCCTCCCGCACCGGCTCATTGCCGCGGAAGGAGAAGGAAACATTCGAAACGCCGCCGCTCACTTTCGCATACGGCAGCTTCTCCTTGATGGCATGGGTCGCTTCGATGAAATCCACCCCGTAATTATTATGTTCGTCGATGCCGGTGGCGATTGCAAAGATATTCGGATCAAAGATGATGTCCTCAGGAGGGAAGCCAACCTGATCAACGAGAATGCGGTAGCAGCGCGTGCAAATCTCCACCTTACGCGCCAGAGTGTCCGCCTGGCCGGTCTCGTCGAATGCCATCACGATGACCGCAGCGCCATAACGCCGCGCGAGTTTCGCATGTTCGATGAATTCGGCTTCACCTTCCTTGAGGCTGATGGAGTTGATGATAGGCTTGCCCTGTACGCACTTCAGCCCGGCTTCAATGACCGACCACTTGCTGGAATCGATCATGATCGGCACACGGCTGATATCCGGCTCCGCGGCGACGAGATTCAGGAAAGTAACCATCGCCTTCTGCGAATCGAGCATCGCCTCGTCCATGTTGATGTCGATGATCTGCGCCCCATTCTCGACCTGGCTGCGTCCGACGCTCAGTGCTTCCGCATAGTTGTTGCCGAGTATCAGGCGGGCAAAGGCTTTCGAACCGGTGACGTTGGTCCGCTCCCCGACGTTTACAAACAGGGAGTCGTCACCGATGTTGAGCGGTTCAAGACCGGAAAGACGAAGCTTCTTTGGAATATCCGGCACGGCCCGAGGGGGGATACTCCCAACGGCGTCTGCAATGGCTTTGATATGCGCAGGCGTGGTGCCGCAGCAACCGCCCACGATATTCACAAAACCGGATTGCGCATACCCTTTGATCAACCCTGCAGTATATTCCGGGGATTCGTCATAGCCCGTCTCCGCCAGCGGATTAGGCAGGCCTGCATTAGGGTGAGCACTCACATACACGCCTGCTACCCTGGAAAGCTCCTCGACATAAGGGCGCATCAGTTCCGCCCCCAAAGCGCAGTTGAGTCCTACGGACAACGGACGGGCATGAGATACGGAGTTCCAGAATGCTTCCGGCGTCTGGCCGGAAAGCGTGCGCCCCGAAGCATCCGTTATCGTGGCCGAAATCATGATGGGAACACGCACCTGATGCGTTTCGAAATACCGGTCTATGGCAAACAGCGCCGCCTTCGCATTGAGGGTATCGAATATGGTTTCCACCAGCAGGATATCAGCTCCACCGTCGAGCAGCCCGCGAATGGATTCGGAATAATCCTCCACCAGTTGGTCGAATGTGATGCCGCGAAAGCCGGGGTCGTTCACGTCGGGGGAAATCGAAGCGGTTTTGGTGGTCGGGCCCAGCACGCCCGCGACAAAGCGCGGCTTCTCGGGCGTCTTTGCCTCCATCGCTTGAGCTGCTTCCTTTGCCAGCCTGGCCCCGGCAAAGTTGAGCTCATACACCAGGTCCTGCATGTGGTAGTCGCCCATCGAGGCCGAGGTGGAATTGAAAGTGTTGGTTTCGACGATGTCTGCGCCTGCCTCCAGATAGGCTTCATGAATGGAACGGATCACCTGCGGCTGGGTGAGCGTCAGGAGATCGTTGTTGCCCCGGAGGTCATGCGGAAAATCGGCAAAGCGCTCCCCGCGATAGTCCTTTTCGCCAAGCTTGTGGCTCTGGATCATGGTCCCCATCGCACCGTCGAGCAGCAGAATGCGGCGGGCCAGCAGATCTTCCAGTAATTTGATGCGAGGGTGTTCGTTCATGGCAATACCAGGGTTCAGGTGGAGCTTGGATTCTATCATGCCCTTATCCACCATTCCCTCCGACAGACTCCTGACAACCAACCGGCTGAGAAGCGTGTCTTGATAGCGTCAATGGCAGCTTCTGTCTGGATGAGGCGTGGATTCGATGGAGCGGAACGTCATTCGACGGGTATTAGAGCAAAGGCTGTCTCCCCACTCTCATCGCTCATCGCCTTGTACCGAAGTACAGGGTGTACTTAAGTCCAATAGGAATCTGATGTGATGTAGATAAGATGGCATCAGGTTCTATTTTTTCACTATCCATGGGGGTAAGGTGAATAGATTTTTTCGCGACGCAATTGCATCTGGAGTATTGCTCTCTGCAATATCGGCTGTTCAGGCAACACCTATTTATATGACCGCCGATTTCTCTGGTGGAATTCTCACCACTGACGGGTTGGCTAATAGCCTGGGCTTGCAGCAGACCAGTACATGCAGTGGTTGCGCTGCCGGCAGCGTTAGCGGAAATGTATTATTCGATCAAAGCCTCATCCCCGGGAGTGGTACCGGTACCGTGACCATTGCGCTCGCAGCAGTTACCGGCGCCTCAAACAGCACCATTTTCGACATAGACTTTGGAAGTCGACCTTTGGGTTTCGAGTTCGGAGATGGGGATGTGCTGGGTGGCCCATCCATACAATTCAATAATGGTGTATTCAATGGGTTTTTCTTCGTGAAAGATTTTGTGGTCGATGGAAAAACCTATGAAATCAACATGCAGGGTGCGAACTGGACCATGAATTGGTTAAAAAGCAATTCCTCTTCGCAGCTTGTTGCGTCAGGGTACCTGAACGTGGGTAATCAGGGGCTGACGAGCCAGACATATTTTGAACCGTCGCTGCCAGCGGCGGAGCTACCGAATAACACAGTCTCGGAGCCCACAGTTCTTGCGCTTGTCATGGTTGGCATGTTAGGTATTTTTATGACTCGCCGGCATAAACAGACATACGCAACTGCGTAACCAAGGCAGCTTACAGCTTACTTATCAACGTTCATATAACGGTTAGTTGCGACCCCCTGATCAACCTCATTATCTTTACCGATGAACTCCGCAGCGGTATACAGTGTGAGGGGGCACGGTCAGGGGGAAGCGCGGTCAAATCCTGTCCTATACCAATATCTTTCGTTTCTTGACGAGCAAAAGTTAGAATGTTGATTCAAGGCCAAATTCACCCTACAGCTTGGGGCGGCCCAGCTTGCGCAAAGCCACGTAGAAGACAGGGGTAAGGAACAATCCGAATAGAGTCACACCGAGCATCCCGGCAAAGACAGTTATACCCGTTGCGTAGCGCACCTCGCTACCCGCACCGTGACTGAGCACTAAGGGAACAGATCCAGCGATGAAGGCGATGGAAGTCATCACAATCGGCCGAAGTCGAAGGCGGCAGGCTTCCAGTGCGGCTTCGATGGTATCCTTGCCCTGAATCTCCAGTTCTCGTGCGAACTCAACGATCAGGATGGCATTCTTGCATGCCAGACCCATCAGTACGACCAGTCCCACCTGCACGAATATATTGTTGTCCCCGCCTGTGAGCCAAATGCCGAAAAGCGCGGCGCACATGCATACCGGCACGATCAGGATGACCGCCAAGGGTAATGTCCAGCTCTCATAGAGGGCAGCCAGCACCAGAAAGGCCAGCATGATCGATAAGGGGAATACGATGGTCGCCGCGCTGCCCTGGGTGACCTGCTGGTAGCTCAGGTCGGTCCATTCCAGGGTAATGCCGCGGGGCAGCACCTCTGTGGCAATCTGCGACAGCCTGGCGATGACTTGTCCCGAGGAGAGCACGCGGGGGTCGGCATCACCGATAAGGTCGGCGGCGGGATAACCGTTGTAGCGGATGACGGGATCCGGGCCAAAGGTATGTTGAATCGTTACCATCGAGCCTAGCGGAACCATTTCTCCTCGACTATTGCGTGTATAAAGATTGTTGATGTCTTCAGCATTCTGGCGGAAAGCCGCGTCCGCCTGTGCCATCACCCGATAGACACGACCATATAGATTGAAATCGTTGATGTAGAAGGATCCAAGGTAGACCTGCAACGTATTGAAGAGGTCCGTCAAATTTACTCCTTGGGCCTTGGCTTTGACCCGATCCACCTTGACCTCGAGTTGCGGGACGTTGGCTTGGTATGAGCTGACGGGAAAAGTCATGCCTGGCGTCTGCGCGATCGCGTTCTGGAATTTTGTGGTTGCGCTTTGCAATGCCCCATATCCCAGACCGCCGCGATCGACCAAATAGAGCGAATAGCCCGACCCATTGCCCAATCCTTGAATAGGCGGAGGCAGTAATGCATAGGCTTGCCCGTCCTTGATGTCGACAAGCCTGGCATTCAGTTCAGCCGTGATGGATTCCGCGGAACGCTGGCGTTGATCGAAAGGCTTGAGGATGACGTAGGAGGCAGCCTGATTGGGCGTGTTGACTGACTGCAACGCATTCATGCCAACATAGCTTTCGGTCATTTCCACGCCTTCGATACTGCTGGCAATGTCGTTTAATTGACGTGTGACGGCGTCAGTACGGGCAAGTGAAGCGCCCTCCGGCAATTTGGCACCGGCGAAGAGATAGAGCTTGTCCTGATTTGGAATAAAGCCGGTCGGTACGATATGGAATAGCATGACTGTTGCGAGCAATAGTCCTGCATAGAGGGTAAACACGATGCCGCGCCGGCCCAGTGTTCGGGCTACCGTGCCGTGGTATTTGTCGGAGCTGCGAAGAAACAGCCGATTGAACGGACGGAATAGCCATCCCAGGCTGCGCTCGAGCACCCGGGTAGGCGCATCCTTCGGAGCATCATGTCCTCTGAGCAGTTTTGCCGCCAGTGCCGGCGACAGTGTGAGCGAATTGATCGCGGAAATGACGGTGGATATAGCGATGGTGACGGCAAACTGCTTGTAGAACTCTCCGGTGACACCGCTCAGGAATGCCATGGGCACGAACACGGCGCATAGCACCAGCGCAATGGCGATGATCGGACCGGAGACCTCCTTCATGGCCTGATGTGCTGCCGCGAGAGGACTCAGACCTTCCTCGATGTTGCGCTCAACGTTCTCCACGACGACGATCGCATCGTCGACGACAATACCCACTGCCAGGACCAGTCCGAACAATGTCAGCGTATTGATGGAATACCCGAGAAGGTAGAGCCAGGCAAACGTGCCGATAATCGAGACCGGCACCGCAATCAGAGGGATGATCGATGCACGCCAAGTCTGCAGAAAGAGAATGACCACCAGCACGACCAGGAAAACCGCTTCGATCAGTGTTTGACCCACGGCCCGAATGGAATCCCGGACAAAAACATTGGGGTCCCACACTACCCGATACTCGATACCCGGGGGGAAGCTTGCTGCAAGTTCTTCAAACTTGGCATAGACCGTCCTGGCCACCTCCAGAGAGTTCGCGCCGGGAGTAAGAAAAATTCCGGCGCTAGTGCTGCCCCTGTTATCGATCATTGCATGGAGCGTGTAATCGCTGGAGCCGAGCTCGACGCGCCCAACATCCGATAGGTGGACCAATTGGCCATCGTCGGCACTTTTCAGGACGATGTCCCCGAATTCCTGCTCGCTGCGAAGCCGTCCACGCACATTGATCGGAACGAGGAAATCCGCGCTCCCGGGTGATGGCTCGGCGCCCAGTTGACCCGCGGATACCTGAACGTTCTGCTCGCGAACGGCATCCACCACGTCGCTGGCTGTCAAGCCACGTGCGGCGAGCTTGTTCGGGTTGAGCCACAGGCGCATTGCATAATCGCCTTCCCCGTACAATCCGACGTTGCCAACACCCTTCAGGCGTGAAAGCGGGTCCTTGATATTCAGCGTCATATAGTTGCGCAGATAGACCGCGTCGTATCGACCGTCGGGTGAAGAAAGATTCACGTACATGAGCGGAGTCGGCGATTGCTTCTGCGTGGTTACGCCGTACTGGCGTACATCGTTGGGCAGGCGGGACAGGGCTTGGGCGACGCGATTCTGTACACGGACGGCCGCGGTATCGGGATCGATGCCGGGCGTGAAGGTGATCGTCACTTGCAGGCTTCCATCGGAGCCCGCAACGGACTTCATATACATGATGCCTTCGACGCTGTTGATCGCTTCTTCCAGCGGAACGGCGATTGAATCCGCGATCTCTTTGGGATTGGCGCCATGGTACATTGCACGCACGACCACGCTTGGAGGCACCACTTCCGGGTACTCGCCCGCAGGCAGGAGCGGGATGGCGATGAGTCCCGCTGCGAAAATAACGATCGAAAGAACGATGGCAAATATGGGACGGTCGATGAAAAACTTGGAAAAGTCCATACCGTTCCCTTATTCCGTTGCTTTCAGGAGTGTAGAGGAGGGAATAGGCGCTCGCGTTTCCATGGCGACGTGCTGGGGCTTTACGGTCATCCCGTCGTGAAAGATCTTCTGTGCCCCGATGACGATGATCTTGTCCGTCGTATCGAGGCCGGACTGCACGATACGGAGGCCATCGACCTGCCGACCCAATGTGATGTTCTTGCGGAGCGCCTTGTTGCCCTCCCCCAATACATAGACATATTTGCGGTCCTGGTCGGTCAGAATGGCTTTCTCGTCGATCAGGAGTGCATGCAGCTCATCGCCGCCTTGCAGCTGCACCCGAGCGTGAAGGCCGGGTGTCAGCGCGCGGTCGGCGTTTGCAACGACAGCGCGGACACGAATTGTCCCTGTTGTGGGATTGAGTTGGTTGTCGAAGAAATCTACAGTTCCGAGATGCGAAAAGGCTTCCTCATTGGCCAGACGGATGCGGACCTGATAAACATTGCTCTCGCGATCGTTCTTGCGAGCGAATTCCTTATAGCGCAGGAAGCTATGCTCATCGCAGTCGAAGTACACGTACATTGGATCCTGCGAGACTAGGGTTGTCAGTATTGACTGGTCAGCCTGGGCAAGATTGCCGGCAGTGAGGTATGCTCGACCCACGCGACCTGCGATCGGTGCTCGAACCTCGGTAAAATTGAGGTTGAGTTTGGCTGTGGCCACAGCGGCTTCCGCTGCACGCGCCTCGGCGACCGTTTGGTTCAACTCCGTTTGCCTGCCGTTGAATTCTTCGCGCGACATGGCCTGTGCTGCGAACAGTGCCTGCGCGTGCTCAGTCTTGCTTTGTGCGAGATTTGCAGCCGCCCGCGCATGTTCGAGCTGCGCCTGTGCACTATGGAGTGCATTGCGGTATGGACGGGGATCGATGACAAAGAGAAGGTCGCCAGGTTTGACCTCGCTACCCTCCTTATAGGCAACCCGATCGATGTAGCCACTGACGCGAGGACGCAACTCTACAGTCGGAACCGCACGGACACGCCCATTGAATTCGTCCCATGCTTGCACGGAGCGCGACAGCACCTCCGCAACCGTAACATCGGGTGGAGGCGGCTCGACCGAAGTGCTGGATTCCGTATTGCTGCATGCGGCAAGGAAGATTGTCGAGAGAGCAATGAAAATGGTCGTAATAAGGTTTCTGAAACGCATATCTCCGGGGAAAAGAAAGTTGATCCCGCCTTCTTCGACGGCTTTTAGCACGTACGCCTGACAGTACCTGCTTCAAATAACTTGACGGGTTTGGCTTGCATACTGAAGAAACGGCTTTACCGGAGTCCGGAATAATGGCGGATCCGAGGCCTGAAGTTGCAATGACTGATTTATAGTTTTCTTGTCATCTCGATCAATTGGGAATGCAGATGCAGCGCTTCGTGTTTGGTCGCCACTCGTTCCTCCTCATCGAGCAGGCCTGCCAACCAGAGTCCGTCAACGGCATAACGGGCCAGCTGCATTTCGGGACCAGAATCAGTATCCTGGTGGTGTTCCAGGCGCTGTTCCAGCCACTGCGTCCACCGTTTCTTCAAGCCGGGCTCGGTCAGCATCGCCATCATGAGGGCCGCCCACTGAATGAAATCATCCTTCTCAATCAGCTCCAGCGTCGCTGTGATGTAAGCGCGGGTAAAACAGCCGGATGGTTCAGGGTCGAGCTTCATGGCCTGCTTGATGCCCGTATCGAAAGCTTGCAGGCGCTCGTTGAAGATTTCCTCGATAAGCGCCTGTTTAGTCGAAAAATGATGCAGCAAACCTCCCTTGGTCACGTCTGCCGCATCAGCCACAGCTTGTAGCGTCAAACCCGCCACACCTTGCTCCACACAGAGACGGGCACCGTTATCCAATAACCTGCGACGAACGAGAGCAGGCTGCTTCTTGCGTTGATTGCGTTGATTAGCATCGGTCATCTTAAAATGATACCATCTGGACGGTATCTTTTAAATAACATCCAGCAGGTATTTCAAGAATACTCTCGGGTTATCTTAGAGAACCGCTTGCTATCCGCCCCGTCTTTCTCGCCACTGTTATGGAGTCTCTGACGCAACATAAGAGAGTGAGAAGCAATAGCGTGATTCAAGTGTGTGTCAGAAACAACAAAGGAATTTATGTTGAACCAGACAGTTATACCGCAACTGCGAATAATCAGCGCCACTGTTAGCCTGCCGTTTTATGTCGAGGGCTTGGGCTTCAGCGTTGATTGGAAGCATCAGTTCGAGCCAGGCTTTCCTCTATTTATACAATTGACCAGGAAAGATCAGGTTATTTTTCTGACGGAGCATACTGGAGACTGTCAGGTGGGCGGCGCGATCTACTTCATAGTTCCCAATGTTGACAACTGCTATGGTGAATTTACTGGTCAAGGCATTACCACTATTGAAGCACCCCAAGACACCCCGTGGGGGACTCGAGAAATGGTGGTAACAGATCCGGACGGTAACCGTTTGAGATTCGCAACGCACTAACCCCATCGTCCTCCTTGTGGAAATTCCAAACCTACCAAATAAAGAATGTGCGAACGCTTTGAGCAATCGCCGGGGTGATGCCTCGCTTACGTATCTCCATAAATGAAGAAAACCAGTCGGGACAGATAAAGTTTTCTTCCTGATTTTTACCCATCCCAAAAGGATGGAACCGGAGGGCTATCATTGCTGTCGATAGAAGCGTGTCCGGTCTGCTGCTTGGCAGTATCCTGGCGCCTGGCCTTCGAATTCCCTGTTTTTCGTTTTCCAAACTGCTTGACATACTGACTTTGTTACAACCAGCCTGCGATAGGAGTAACCATATGTCATTCTTTCCGGATAAGGAGGAGTTGCGACCGCAGGCAATGGAAATTCTGGCGGCGCAAGCGGCGGCCGCGGGATTGCTCTATGTCTCCGGCGATGAGCCCGGGATCAGAAGGTTAGTCTCCGGCGAGGGATTTCTTTATGTCGGTCCGGATGAAAAGCCCTTGAGTGACAAGGATGAGCTTGAGCGCATTGCCCGGCTCGCCATTCCTCCCGCTTATACCGACGTCTGGATTTGTCCCCATCCCCTGGGTCACTTGCAGGCCACGGGACTGGATGCGCGCAGCCGCAAGCAGTACCGCTACCATTCCGATTGGCGCGCGGTGCGAGACACTATCAAATTTGACCGGATGGTGGAATTCGGCGAAGCTTTACCTCAACTGCGCGAGCGCGTACACCTGGATCTGAAAAAACGAGGTTTGCCGCAAAAAAAGGTTGTTGCTGCAATAGTGAGACTGCTTGATACGACGCAGGTGCGCATCGGTAACCTGTCTTACGCGCGCGAGAACCATAGCTTCGGGCTTACAACCCTGCGCAAGCGGCATCTTGCCTTCATCAACCCCAGGCGCGCATTACTGAAATTCCGGGGCAAGAGCGGGGTCGAGCACGAAGTCACTATCAGTGACAGGAGGATCGTCAGCATTATCCGGGCTTGCCGGGAGCTGAGGGGCCAGCATCTTTTCCAGTATCTGGATGAGAGCGGCAAGCGGCGGTCGGTCGAAGCGGAGCAGGTAAACGCCTACCTCCACGAAGTCATGGAAGCCGAGTTTACCGCGAAGGATTTCCGAACGTGGAGCGGAACCTTGCGGGCGTTCGAGATCATGCTCAATACGCCGTTGCCTGAATTTCCGACCAAGCGCGCACTCAAGGCCGGCATCATCGCGGCGATACGGCAAGTCGCGGAAGATCTGCGCAATACCCCTGCCGTCTGCCGGAAATCCTACATCAATCCGGCGGTGTTTTCTGCCTGGCAGAAAGGCGATCTTCATCGCTGCGTGCAAGAACTGGATGAAGCAGCGCATCCCGCGCATGACTCGCTCGAGTCTGCCGTGCTGTCTTTTCTGCGGAAACAAAAGACCGGATAAAAACTCAGTTTTTTCCCGGCTTCTGCTGTTCCTCTATCACAGCCAGAACGCGCTGTGCTGATCGCAGCGAGCCTTCAATAAATCCCTGGTAGTCGGAAAACGCTTCTCCGCAAACGTGCAGGTTGTTTTGCCCGGTTTCCTGCTCCTCTTGTTCGAGAGAAAATGCCTCGAGAAACTCGATATGCTCCCGGGACTTTACACCCGGACGCCACCCGTGCGCCGCGGCACCGAAAGGCTCCTTTCCCCAGTCGCGCATACCACAGGCGAGAAGGCGGCCTGTGGTAAAGTCATGGTGCTCATAATCCCTGGCAAACTGCACGAAACGCTGCCATAGGCGGGTCGATCCGGGCTTGATTTCGATAATCGACCCACACGTCGGGGAAGGTTTTTTCTCCAGGAACCAGATCCTGGCGGCATCCTGATAGTCGACCTGTGGCCCCTCCGGTTGCTCGGGACCTTTGGAATTATTGCTGGATTCGCTTCTGAGGTAATCGGACCAGAATGTGATTGCCGGGCGGTCGGTATAAATCATGATCAACCCTTTTGTCCGGTCCCTGCTTTTCACATACAGCAGCTCGCGGGTTGGTATGTCGGATGCATAGCGGTTGAGAGACCGGTTGTCTTCCCACCAGGGCTTCTCGATGACAAAAAAACATTTCAGCAGCGGAAGGCAAGCGACCGCATTGAATGCTTCGTGAAGATTGCCTTTTGGACGCTCCCCATTCCATGACATTTCCTCGAGCGGACGCTTCGGCAGGGCAAAAATGACTCTTCGTGCGCACACAAGCTCGACCTCATCCTGCTTCTGCACGGTAAGGGCAACCAGCGCATTATCCCGTCTTTCTACGCTCACCACCCTTGCGCCTTTCGCGATTTTCAGACGAGGAGATTCGTGACTGCTCTGGTGCTTCCGCAAGACTTCCAGGAGGTTCCAGATTATCCTGCTCATCCCTCCGCGTATGCCTCGAAGCGAACCCGTGCTTCGAATTGCCCTGAGCCAGAAGATAATCCACTCGGCGGCATTCAGATTTTCGTGAACAAAGTGATAGTAGCTTCCCCAATCCCTGATCTTGACCACCGCATAATGGCTCAAGACATCGCTGAGAACGTTCCAGAATCCCAGGTCCCATAACGGCTGGTCCCTGAACCGCGCGTGCTCCCGAATCGTTACGAAGTCAGGATCGGTAAGATACTGTATCCATTCAAGCAGCTCTCCCTTCCAGTAATGGCGATAAAAGAACTGCGCGCTGTGCAGTTTTCTCCATTGTTCATTGGCGGCCTCCGTACACCAGGGATTCGAAGCCTGGCCGTCGAATTTCGGACCGTGGACGAGTTCGAAGATGCGCCTGAGAGCGAGTATCATCAGGTCAAAAGGAGTTTTCTGCTGAGCTTCCTCCTCCTGAAGGGTGAATCGGGGCGCCATCGGATCTTCGGAGGTGTACGAAGAGAACGGCACGAGGTCATCCAGGCTTTCTTCCTCCCCCGGATCAGGCTCCCTGATTCCAAGATCGTCGAGCAATCCCTGCAATAAAATCTGGTCCCGCGGCTCGATTCTCATAGGCCCAAATTCTGCGCGGAAGTATTCGATATCGGTCAGCTTTTCGACATCGTTGCCATCCACATTCCTGAATGATTTTTCTGTCGGACCTCTGAATGGAGACTGTTTACCCGTTTGCGGGTCAGGGGGAGCAAGGTAACCATCATCGATGTTCCAGTTACACGGGTCCCATGTATCTTCAAAACCGATCTTCTTTCCATTTTCCTCACTGCTTCTCAGCAGGGACCATGTTTCGATGCGCCCGCCAAACCGGTCGGAAGCTTCCAGAAGGAGAATGCTCCTGATATCGAGCAAACCGCTCCGGACTTTCTTGATAAGCTCGTGGCAGCAATAGAGCCCGGCAATACCGCCGCCGACAATTACCAGATCATGTATTTCCGCTTTCTGCGTATGCTGCGTATGAGATGTGTTGCCCGGCATTTTTTCTCCCGTTACCTCAGTGACCTCATGCCTCAAGGAGCTTGCGAAACCTGCTGGAATCCGAATCTGATGCCTTGAGGGCATCAGGCACAGTGCCTGATCCTGAATTATAAGGATAGAAGATCGCGGAACGGAAATAGAAATCAGTGCCAGTAATCCCGCTGCTTCAGAATACAAGGTGCGCTGATTGGCGGCGAAGTGCATCAAAGAGCCGGCACAGCTTGCTGAGAACGTCGTTTTAACCTAAAAAGAAGAAGTCTCCAATCGTTCGAGATATCGGGGAGAGGAAGTTGTAGTTTTTTGGAAATACTACTGATCGCCTTGGTGGCAAGGTCGGTGATTATATGTTTGTCCTGAGCGTCGCCTAGCATATTCCGTAGCAGTGAAACGTCATGTAACCACATAACTTCTGCGAGGATGTCTCTACTTTTCGACCAGATGCAACGTCCTTCTTTCTTCGGGACAGGTGCGACTGAAGCCGAGCCTCCCGAACCGGTGCGCATCGTTCATGCAGCTGTGGAGGGCCGCGCAAGGCTTAAGATACGGGGATTGTATCGATCCGAATCCGTCAGGCGTAAGCTCGAGTCTGCCCTGCCGAGGCATGATGCGATCAGACATGCTTCCGCGAACGTTCTCACGGGTCGGGTATTGATCGTTTTTGATCCGGCACGCGACCTTGAAGAAATCAAGACCTGGTTGGAGCAACTGCTGCTGGATGCCGGGCATGAAATCATTCCTGAGAACCCGATAGATGATAGCGGTTCTTTGCGTTCCTCCCAACGTCCTGGTTCTCCCGTCATTTCTTCTGATCCCAATTCAGTTCTTCCACAGGATCGGAAAAATTGGCATGCCTTGCCTGGCGATACCGTGGTGGCTGCGCTTGAAACTTCCATGGAATTTGGTCTTAGCCAAGCTTCCGTGGAGCGGAAGCTTGGCCATTTCGGGGTCAATAGCCTACCGGAGACGCCGCCCCGTTCCGGGCTGAGTATTTTTCTGGGGCAGTTTAAAAGCCTGCCTGTGGCTTTACTCGGTGTATCCGCCGTCCTTTCTGCAGCCACGGGAGGACTGGTCGATGCGGCGGTGATCCTCGGGGTAGTTTTGATCAACGCGGGTACGGGCTATGTTGCTGAATCTCAATCGGAGCGAACGATTAATGCGCTCGGACATGTGGCCGAGCAGAACGCAATGGTCATCCGCGATGCACGGCTTCTGGAGGTGCCGGCCAAGTCCCTGGTGCCGGGCGACATCCTGGTGCTGACACCCGGGGCTCGGGTAGCTGCTGATGGCAGGGTGCTCGAGTCGCGCAATCTGATGGTGGATGAATCCATGCTTACCGGAGAAAGCCTTCCGGTGGCGAAGAGGGTAAGCCCGCTGGACCAGCCGGATGTCTCTCTCGCGGACCGGCTTAACATGGTATACATGGGTACGGTGGTAACGGGGGGCAGCGGCCTGTCCGTAGTGGTTTCGACCGGACGATATACCGAGATCGGCACGATTCAATCGCTTGTAGGTGAAACCCGCCCTCCGGAGACACCCATGCAACGCCAGCTTGCGATCCTGGGGAATCAGATGGTGTTGCTGTCCCTGAGCATCTGCGGAGCAATGTTTCTGATCGGATTGGTCCGTGGTCACGCTTGGCTGCAAATGTTGAAAACCTCCATTTCCCTTGCGGTGGCCGCAGTCCCGGAAGGCCTGCCCACCGTTGCAACGACCACTCTTGCCTTGGGTATCCGGACAATGAACCGTCACAAGGTGCTGGTGCGACGCCTCGATGCAGTGGAAACCTTGGGCGCAGTACAGGTAATCTGCCTGGACAAAACCGGAACGCTCACTCTCAACCGTATGTCCGTCCTGGCCCTGCATAGCGGAGGGCGTCGTATTACAGTGGACAGTGATGTGTTTTACGATGCGGGTGTAAGAATCGATCCCTATCAGAGCGATGAATTGTTGCGGCTCCTCCATGTGGCTGTTCTTTGCAACGAAGTGGAACTGAACGGTGAGAAAGGCAACTACCTGCTCAAGGGGTCCGCAACAGAAGGCGCATTGATGCACCTTGCGCTAGCGGCAGGTGTTTCAGTTGAGGCGCTGCGCCAGCGCTATCCCAGAGAGCAAGTGGAATACCGGACCGAAACGCGGAGCTACATGAGCACGACCCATAGCGCCCAAGGGGATGGAAAGCTCGTGGCTGTCAAGGGTAATCCAGTCGAGGTGCTGGAAATGTGCGGGTGGTGGTTGAAGGACGGCGCACGTTTGCCCCTCACGCAGGCCGAGCGAACAGTCATACTCATGGAAAATGACCGCATGGCCGCAGAAGCGCTGCGTGTGCTGGGATTTGCCTACGTCGAACCGAAGCAAGCCGATCAATCTTCAGCGGATGAACTCATCTGGCTGGGAATGACGGGAATGGCAGATCCCCTGCGGCAGGGGATGAAGGAACTTATCGCCTTGTTTCATCAGGCCGGGATAGACACGGTGATGATAACCGGTGATCAGAGCGGCACCGCATATGCGATAGGGAAGGAACTGGGGTTATCCGGCGGCAGCGAACTCGACATTCTCGATTCTACCCGGCTTGATCAACTCGATGCAGAGGTCCTGGCCGGGCTTGCTCAAAAGGTCAATATCTTCTCCCGCGTCAGCCCGGCCAACAAGCTGCAAATCGTGCAGGCACTGCAGCGCGGCGGCAAAATCGCCGCGATGACGGGCGACGGCATCAATGACGGCCCCGCCCTCAAGGCCGCGGATATTGGCGTCGCCATGGGCGGCACCGGCACGGAGGTGGCGCGCAGCGTGGCCGACGTTATACTGGAAGACGATAATCTCCGTACCATGATTGTGGCCGTCTCGGAAGGCAGGACGATTTACAACAATATTCGCAAATCGATTCATTTCCTTACCGCCACCAACCTGTCCGAGATCATGCTGATGCTCGGCTCTGTAGGGACAGGGCTGGGCACTCCGCTCACCACCAGCCACTTGCTGTGGATCAACCTGGTAACCGATATCTTCCCCGGGCTGGCGCTTGCTGTTGAGCCCCCCGAGCCGGATGTTCTGCAGCAGCCCCCGCGAGACCCGGGCGAACCCATTGTAGGTCCGGCCGACTTCAAGCGCTACGGTCTGGAGTCGCTGACAATGGCTGCGGGGTCAATGGGAGGTTATGGCTATGCCATGGCACGTTATGGCGGAGGGCAGAAGGCCAGCACGATTGCCTTCATGACCCTGACGATGGGGCAGCTGCTTCACGCATATAGTTGCCGTTCGGACCATATCGGCATATTCAGCCACGAGACGCTCCGTTCCAATCGCTATCTCGACCTGGCGAGCGGTGGAACGGCCTTGCTCCAATGGGCTACGGTGCTGGTGCCAGGCGTCCGCAGTCTGCTTGGTAATACCCCGATAGGCCCACTTGATGTGGCGGCGATAGGCGCAGGTTCTGTACTGCCTTTTTTCCTGAATGAAGCAACCAAAGACGCTGCCTTCAAAGACAAGCGACGTAAAGAGCTGCTATCTCTACCACCAGCGCCGCGGGAGTATGGATGATGAAACAGAATTTCATGTTCACCTCCGAATCTGTAACTGACGGGCACCCGGATAAACTTTGCGATCAAGTGAGCGATGCGGTGGTCGACCGCTTTCTGCAGCAAGATCCCTTTTCGAAGGTGATAGCGGAGTGTGCAGTATCCACAGGAATACTTTTTATCGCAGCACGCTTCGCTTCGTCGGCTTCTATCGACATCCCCGAGGTCGCGCGCCGGGTTATACACCAGCTTGGCTACGAGCAAGCGGATTTCAATGCAAGAGATTGCACGATCATGACGAGCCTGACTGAACTGCCGGCACCGTCTTATCCGTTCATAGATGAGAGGGAAATGAGTGAGGAAGAGCTGGAATCCGTTACTGCCAAGAATCAGGCCAATGTATTCGGCTTTGCCTGCAATCAGAGCCCGGCCTTTATGCCGCTACCCATCTCGCTTTCGCATAAACTGGCGCGTCGGCTTACGGCCACACGCTTTCAGAAGCAGATTCCCTATCTTGCGCCCGATGGAAAAACGCAGGTAGGGGTGGAATATCGCGAAGGCAGACCGTATCGCATTCATTCCATCACCATCGTTGCCACTCAGCAGAAGACCGCCATGCGCGGCCTCGCCCCGCTGCACGATGATCTCAATGCGCATGTGATCGAGCCGGTTTTCGCGACGGAAACGCTGCGGCCCGACTCCCGCACCCATATTTTCATCAATCCGGAAGGGCTGGTCGCCGACGGAGGACCATCGTTACACTCGGGGTTGACTGGCCGCAAGAACGCAGTGGATACATACGGCGAATATTCCCGGCATTCGGAGTCCGCGCTTTCCGGTAAGGACCCCTCTCGTATTGATCGGGTGGGGGCTTATGCAGCGCGCTACGCCGCCAAGAATGTGGTCGCCGCTGGCCTTGCGCAGGCGTGCGAGGTACATCTGGCGTATTCGATAGGAATATCGAGGCCGGTAAGCGTGCAGGTGGATACTTTTGGTACAGGGCGCATTCCTGATACCGAAATAACGGCGCGTATTCTCGACCACTTTGATTTCCGGCCTGCCGGAATCATTCGCGCCTTTAATTTGCGCTATCAGCCTCAACTATTTCGCGGTTTGTTTTACCGCAAGCTTGCGGTTTATGGTCAGGTGGGACGGATGGATATCGGATTGCCGTGGGAGAGCACGGACAAGGCTGCATTGCTGCGCTAGCTCGATATCGGGTGGGTCAATGCATTTCGAACGATACTCCCAGCTCAGATCAATGCTGCGACCAGAGCCATAGCCGACCGTTCCAATGCAGTTTCCATGAGTTTCTGCACGAAAATATCCACGACCTTCGGCGTTACCGAAGTTCCGTGCGCGGGTCCGGATAAAGTGTCGGTATGCTGGATATATCCGAGATCATACAGGGAATTGAGAATCAACGTGGAGTTTACGAGACATCTGTCATACCTGATCACCACACTGCCGGTGACAATGCTGGTTTCAATTTGAAGAATGCCGTTTACCCCTTCCAAGTACGACTTCAACTGCCGGGCGCGGGGCTCGTTTTTTTTCAGGAGCGGCGTATTGACACGCAGCCGGCCAGGCACATGATGGATATAGTGAGCCATGATTTACCTCCATTAAGATATCTTTCTCATGGAGGTATTTAAGCGGGACTTTGTTACAACATGATGAAGCGGAGAGGCGGAGAGAGTACTGAACTGACAGGCTGGCTGGGTACATTCGATGAGGGCCAAGAGAAACCGGAATAGAAGCAAAGATTGAGAGTCATGATTAAAGTTTATCCATAATCAGCCTTACCTCTACACAAAGCATTTAATTACATGGAATCGTATGAGAGTACCAAGGAACGATTTCTCGATTGCTCGAGAGTTCATTAGGTATTGCACTCACTAGTGGAAAAAATCTCTATCATGAATATGAAATGTAGCAGTTCAAATTTGATTTGCCTTGAAACTGCCTGGATGGCGGCTTTCGGCGAGAATGCATTTGTCGCCCCTTTGACATTTGTCATTTAAGGACTACTAAAGGACTACTTCGTTACTCTTTGGTCCACAAGCTGCAGCATTAGTACGATTTTACCTGCGCAGCTCGAATGTACGTATCTGTTCCAACTCAGGAGAACCAAGATGGTCAGCAAGAACACGATTTGCCTCTGGTACGACGGCACCGCGCTGGATGCCGCGAGGTTCTACGCCGAGACGTTTCCGGACAGCGCGGTGGAAGCAGTCCATCGCGCGCCTGGCGACTTTCCTGCGGGCAAGCAGGGCGATGTCTTAACGGTCGAGTTCACGTTAATGGGCATCCCTTGTCTCGGCCTGAACGGGGGCTCAGCGTTCAAGCACAACGAAGCATTCTCGTTCCAGGTTGCGACCGACGATCAGGCTGAAACAGACCGCTTGTGGAACGCGATTGTCGGAAACGGCGGCCAGGAAAGCGTATGCGGCTGGTGCAAGGACAAGTGGGGAGTGTCATGGCAGATCACGCCACGTGCCTTGACGGCTGCGATCACAGATCCTGATCGAGCAGCGGCCAAGCGTGCATTCGAAGCCATGATGGAAATGGGAAAGATCGACATAGGTGTGATCGAAGCGGCTCGCCGTGGCTGAGGCTCTCGATATCTGACCCCTCTCGCCACGGCTCCACTCTTACCAAAAGAAAGCCAGTTCTCAGAGTTTGCGCTCCTCAAGGCAACTTGCCCGCGACTTTAGATTAGTCTGAGTATGCACACGCACGTACCAGGGCCTTTTATATGTGTGGAGTATTGTGCAAATGGCGCTGGCGGATTTACTCAAGCAACTGCACATCGTGTACCACGATGCCAGGGTTCTCGCACGAGCCGGGATGCCAGGTGTTGCAATCCTGACTCTCCATCGGGTGATGTGAGTTCGTTGCTGCAGGATAATGGAATAGAACAGGGCTGCGGCGGCCAGGCGCCACTGCCCTGATAACGATTATGTCGGCTTTTTTCTCTCCGCAGGAGGGACATATTCTGGCGGACTGGTACGCTCTGTGGGAGCAGTATATTCTCCAGGAGGAACACGGTCGTCCATGTGATATGACTTTGGCATTGCGGCACCTGCCACGTCCTTTACACCCTCCACAACACTCATGAGGATGTCGCGCACGCTCGTGACAGCGGTGGTGCCAATATCGCCTACCCCTCCGGCTGCCGCGTTTACAGTCGCCCTGACCGTCTCTACGACATTACCCCCCGTCTCCCTCGTTCCCTCTGCCACACCATCCACCGTTCGCTTGGCAACCAGCAATGTGTCACCACCCGCGTCAGCAGCACTCCGGACTGCGGCTTTTACGGTTTCTGTTGCTGCTGTGATGGCGTCGCCACCGACGTCAGATACGCCCATTACCACGCCCTTGGCAACGCTTTTCGCGGAAAGCATTAACCCGGTCCCTACGTCTTCGGTGGCGGCAAGAGCGCCCTTGACGACATCCCTTGTTATATCGACTGCTTCCGTACCGACTGCCCCGGTTGCTCTCAACGTATTGGATACGGTATTGCGCACCAGGCTTACGATATCAGATTCAATTTCATCGATGCCTCTCAAGCTGCTGGCAATGCCTGTTTTTACGGTATGGCCGGCCTCTCCCATCGCACGGTCAGCATCCGAGCGATAAGGGCGTGTCGTTCCCACATATCCCTCATCTCCCGGGCGTGTTTCACCACGGGCATACCTTGCTCCCTCGGGCGTCTCTATATCGGTCCGCTTTTTTTCCTCAGGGGGCGGTTTTCCCCCTGCGTGCCTGCCTGATCTAGGGGTATTCATTTCGATTCCTCCTCGTATAGTTATGATTTCCGTACTAGGACGATGAAAATGTCTCTCTCATTTTGCTGCTTTCTACCGCTTCAGTGCAGAGTTCCCTGGTTTGGAATCTTGCAACCCCTTGGCTCGCTCAGAATTTTTGCAACAGATTTTTGTTTTGCGAGATTTTCGGAAATCATCATTCATTTCCAAAATCTAAGATTCTTCGGACAATTTGGTTTCAATGAGGGAATGTTCCGGGTTATCGCCGTTTGTCCCCGGAAAAATGCAGTACGCGTACCAGAATGCCGCTATTGCCGAGATCGCTATATTGCCCCTGATTACCTGCACGACACCCATACCCATCATTCCCAGAAATATCAGTCGCCGGATATCTGATTTCTTTCCGGATTTCGGATATGACTTATGTTCGACGTTCCTGATGTCACCAACGATTGAAGGGCGAACTGCAGGGGCTGAGGTTTCATTCTTTCCGAGCTGAAGCAACCCGTGTTCAGCGATATAGCCCCACAGAACCGGATCCTCCACTGTATGAATGACGAGCGCCGTTCCTGTCCGCGAATTCGTCATTACCGCTCCAACGCCGGGACACTCCCCCAGTTCTTTTTTCAGCGTCTCAAAGTACGCAGTATCGCCGCGCCTTTCGTCGATCTTTATCCGCTTCCTGCCCGGCAGAGAGTGGACCACTCGCGCAAGTGGCGCCATCATTCCCCCTTGGTTGGCGGTCGACCCTGCGCTCCTTCATGGCGCTGGCTACCCTGATTCGCCTGCGTGGCGGGTTGCGTGAGAAGACCTTCCGGTGCCTTATCGGCTTCGCCTGGCGGACTTGCGGCCGGGGTGGCCGAACTTTGGCTGGGGCCAGAGTCCGGTCTAGGCTGTGGCGGTGGCGGAGCAGTCCTCCCTTGCGCGCTCCCCGCCTGGGCTGCCGAGGCACCCACCGCCTCATCTTCCACCGCACCAGCTTCCATCTCCGACTTGACCTCTGCCACGAGGTCATCCACCGTTTCGCTCAATTCGGCAAATGATTCACGTCCTTTCTCATACAGAAGGACGCTACCCTTGATAGCGGCCTTGGTAGCGGGCCTGACGAGGCTGGCAAGAAATGGAAGCAGCACTGGCGCGAGCAGCGTCGCCCCCACCCCCGCCGCCAAGCCCGTGATCAGGTTGCTCTTGAAGTTTTCGGATGCCATGATTTTCACCTTGCTTCCGGGAACCAAAATAAATTTATAGATAATTTTGGTTTTTTTTCAAGCGTTGACACAAAAATTTAATATTCGTGAATCCATTCCATTCTCGGAATGAGAACTATTAGAGGAGGGTACATTCCCGCGCTGCAATAGCACGGGGCTTGTGGGGGCACAAACCTCCCAGCCGAGGTGAGCTTTCGTACGGCTGCCCATTCCTTTTCTTTCTTCAAGCACCATTCCAGCTCATGGCTTTCGGGTAGGCACGTCGATCAGGAAACCGGAAAACTAAAAAATATCTTGACTACGCGGTTTTGTAGCATGTACTTTCAATTCACTTCGCTCAAAAAAGCCTTGAAAAATGAGTAGTTTTTATTCCTGAACATTCAGTCTCACCGAATGCAGCCTATCGAATCGTCAGCCTCAAGTCGCGACATGGGCTCCCTGAAGCGATTACTTGCCAATAACCGGATGCGGCGCCTGGCGACGGCGCTGCTGATGGTGATGCTTGCGGTTCTCGTTCTGGCCAACGTATTTCTTCCGCTTCATCCCTC
>NZ_FOHI01000007.1 GCF_900111585.1 Nitrosospira multiformis | reverse complement strand
AAACCGACCTGAACGAGAGCATCAAGCAGGGCAAGATGGTGCTCAAGCCCGAAAAAAAGGATGATGACGACGAGGAAGAGGAAGACGAGGAGTAAGCCAGATCTCGGTAGAGAGCAGTGCGTTCCTTTGCTGCTGTAATTACCGATCCAGTTTATACTTTCTCGTTGCCTCCGGTGTTTTCACTGGATTCGAAGCCGAATCCAGTGAGAACATCCTGCTGTCTGCTATGCTTCCCGCTTAATCAGTTCAGCCTGAATTTCCTGATCGAGAATCCGATTTCTGTCGTTACGGGTTATTCTCAGGACGCTGCACTTATATTTATGTAACAGCGTTCGGGATTAACCCTCGATAGTATAATCACTGAATGATCTTCTGGCTCCGCCGTAGGGAGAGGTGATTTCTTTTGTGTGAATGGTTGTCACGAAACTGTAACATTTCCATCATACTATTTAGGCCCCTCCCAATGGTCTCACTTCAAGGTGCAGTTCCCGGTGACAGCGCGCCGCTCCGATAATACTCCCGACTCCAGTGCACTTGGATATAACTATCGACGTCATCTGAGTGAGCGTTTTATTGAGGCCGTGCTTTTTTTGACGGCATTTGTTTCCGTCGCCATTACCCTAGCGATCGTCGTGATGCTGGTCACGGAATCCCTTTCATTTTTCAAGCATGTATCTCTCTGGGAATTTCTTACTGACACGCAGTGGACGCCCCTTTTCGATAATGCGCATTACGGTATACTTCCACTCGTTTCCGGGACCGTAGTAAGCTCCGCCGTGGCCTTGCTCGTTGCCATCCCGATGGGCACCATCACCGCCATCTATCTATCCGAGTTCGCACCTTTTACCGTTCGTGAGATGGCCAAGCCCTTTCTTGAACTGCTGGGGGGTGTTCCAACAGTTGTATACGGTTACTTTGCATTGCTGTTTGTTACGCCTCTATTGCAGAAAATTTTTCCGGAATTGCCCGGTTTCAGTCTTCTTTCGGCAGGACTGGTGATGGGCATCATGATCATTCCCTATGTAAGTTCCATGGCGGAAGATGCGATGCGCGCGGTACCCATGCATTTGCGGGAAGGCTCTTATGCAATGGGCGCGACCCGATTTCAGACGGCTGTTCGCGTGGTAATGCCAGGAGCATTCTCTGGCATTGCCGCAGCTTATATTCTGGGTATTTCCCGGGCGGTGGGAGAAACGATGGTGGTTGCGATAGCGGCGGGAATGCAGCCAAACCTCACGTGGAATCCGATGGAGCCTGCCGCTACCATCACTGCTTATATCGTTCAGGTAAGCCTGGGCGATCTGCCGCACGGCAGTATCGGATATCAGACTATCTTTGCAGCGGGATTGACCCTGCTGCTTATAACGTTGGTATTCAATATTATCGGGCATCTTCTACGCAAGCGTTTCCGCGAGGTATATTGAAGTATGTTTCGATACCTGTTTCCATGACCAACTCGTTTCATCTCGAAAATTCCGTGGGCGGTTCCTGTTGAACCCAGCTTCCCGGTTTCCATTTCCTTTGCGAGAATGCACCCATGAGTGACAGTGATGCTCAAAATCTGCGGGAGATTCGCGCTATCATCGCCCGGCACAAGCTGGGGGATCTGATTTTCCTTGTTACCGGCTTGCTTGTGCTGATGATTGCCGTACTTACGTTCATCGCCTTGTTCTCGCACATGCTCATCGATGGCCTTCCTCGCTTGTCCTGGGATTTCTTCACATCCTTCCCCTCACGGCGTCCAGAATCGGCAGGCATACTTTCCGCCTGGATGGGAACCACCCTCGTAATGATAGTGACAGCCGCGGCAGCGGTGCCTCTGGGGGTTGGAGCGGGCATCTATCTGGAAGAATATGCCCCTAAAAATATTCTTACCGATCTCATCGAGATCAATGTGACCAACCTTGCCGGGGTGCCATCGATTATCTACGGGCTTCTGGCGCTGAGCCTGTTTGTTCATCAACTTGGATTCGGCCAGAGCATTCTCTCCGCTGGCCTTGCGCTGGCCTTGCTCATTCTTCCGATCGTTATCGTTGCGACCCGGGAGGCAATACGCGCCATCCCGGTCACTATACGTGAAGGCGCCTATGCGCTGGGTGCAACCAAATGGCAAACTGTTTCTGACCATCTTCTGCCTTATTCCGCAGCCGGCATTCTTACCGGCATCATAATCGGCCTTGCGCGTGCAATTGGAGAAACGGCTCCCATTATCACCATCGGTGCCTTGACCTTTATTGCTTTTCTACCTCCATCTCCCTTCAAGGAGGAGTTTCCTTATATTTCCTTCGAATGGCTGATGGCGCCATTTACTGTCATGCCTATCCAGATGTTCAACTGGGTATCGCGGCCGGAAGAAGCGTTTCAGGTGAACGCAGCCGCGGCTGGCCTGGTACTGGTGATAATGACTCTTACCATGAATGCGCTCGCGATCTATCTTCGCTACCGGATGCGCAAGAATCTCAAATGGTAAAAGATTTTTCGTCCGAGCATCCGGTGGGGAATGTTTCGTCGTCCCAATACAAGTCCGAAGTCAGGAACCTGAGTTTCTACTACGGTTCATTTTCGGCGCTCAAGAACATTAACATGATGCTGCATGAAAAAAAGGTGACCGCATTGATCGGTCCCTCGGGGTGCGGCAAATCCACGTTCCTGCGCTGCTTCAACCGCATGCATGATCTCTATCCAGGGAATCGCTACATGGGAGACATTATCCTACACCCGGATAATGTCAATATTCTTTCCCGGAGCGTGGACCCTATTGAAGTACGCATGCGCATCAGCATGGTATTTCAGAAACCCAATCCTTTTCCGAAATCCATTTATGAGAACGTTGCCTATGGTTTACGGGTCCGGGGTGTCAGACGCCGCGCGATACTGGATGAAAAAGTGGAAGACGCACTCAGGGGTGCCGCCCTGTGGGATGAAGTGAAGGATCGCCTGCATCAGCTTGCCTACAATCTTTCGGGCGGACAGCAACAGCGGTTGTGCATCGCGCGCGCACTTGCAACCAATCCTGAGATTCTCCTGTTCGATGAACCCACTTCTGCACTTGACCCCATTGCCACGGCGAGTATAGAGGAACTTATAGCCGATCTGAAAGACAAGGTAACGATCCTGATCGTTACACATAACATGCAGCAAGCTGCCCGTGTGTCGGATTACACCGCTTACATGTACCTGGGCGAAGTGATCGAGTTTGGTGTGACGGATACGATTTTCATCAAACCTAAAAACAAGCAGACGGAAGATTACATTACCGGGCGCTTTGGATAAGGAGTCTTCGCGCCAATTTTTCCCTCTTTCCCCTTTTCGGTTGGCGGGAAATTGTTATTCATTCAGCCGTAAGGCATTTCTGCCTGAAAAATCCTGGCTTGCAGGAATACTTGTCTGGCCAGCGGTTCAAAGCTTGACGCAGCCCCCGATTGACCCCGTATCCATTCACAGGTAACATTCGCAGCTTTCAAGTTAAAGGCGAATCCTTCATGGCTATACGTTCCAAGCTGGTTGCGGGTAACTGGAAAATGCACGGCGGAACGCTGCAGAACCGGGATTTGCTAAATGCAGTTCTTGCTGCGACGGCAGACCTGAGCGGAGTCGAGTTGGCGGTATGCGTACCTTATCCTTACCTACCCCAAGTGCAATCGATTCTGGAAGGTACGCACGTTTCCTGGGGTGCCCAGAACGTGAGCCAGCACGAAAAAGGCGCCTATACCGGTGAAGTTTCAGCGCCCATGCTGCTGGATTTTGGCTGTCGCTACGTGATTGTCGGTCACTCCGAGCGGCGGGCGCTGTATGGTGAGGATAGCCACACCGTAGCGCTCAAATTCAAGGCGGCACAAGGCGCCGGCCTGATACCTATTTTATGTGTGGGTGAAACTCTCGAGCAGCGGGAAGCCGGCATTACGGAGCAGGTTGTGGCAGAGCAGCTGGATGCGGTGGTGAAGTCGGCGGGGATAAATGCCCTGGGCACGGCGGTGCTGGCTTATGAACCGGTGTGGGCCATTGGTACCGGCAAGACCGCGAGCCCCGATCAGGCTCAGGAGGTACATTCGTTTATTCGCGGCAGAATTGCTGCCGACGCAGCGGAAGTAGCTGAGGGATTGAAAATTCTTTATGGCGGCAGTGTCAAGGCGGCCAACGCCGCTGAGATGTTCGCCATGCCCGACATTGACGGTGGATTGATTGGCGGCGCTTCGCTCGTTGCCGAAGAATTTATCGCAATTGCCCGGGCCGCGAAAGATTAATTCTTATTGGAGCAACTTTGGAAACACTGATCTGGGTACTACATGTCTTGTCCGCAGCGGGCGTAATCGTCCTGGTTCTGCTGCAGCACGGCAAAGGTGCGGATATGGGCGCGGCTTTTGGCAGTGGCTCGTCAGGAAGTTTGTTTGGCGCCAGTGGTTCCGCGAACTTCCTCAGCCGGACGACAGGCGTTCTGGCTGCCGTATTTTTCATGACTAGCCTTGGCCTGACCTACCTTTCCACCAACAGGAACGAGATTGGAGGAGTGATGGACAAAGCTGTGCCGATTCAATCTGTCAAGCCCGCAGAGCCCGCTCCGGCAGCGCCTCCAGCAGAAGAGGGACCTTCCAAGGCAACAGAAATACCTGAGTAAGTTAATGCTGAGCTAATTGAACAACCGGTTGGAATTGTGTTCTAACCAGATTACGTTCCGACCTGGTGTTCAAATTAAACGGCATTCAAATTAAGCTGCCGACGTGGTGGAATTGGTAGACACGCCGTCTTGAGGGGGCGGTGGCGAAAGCTGTGCGAGTTCGAGTCTCGCCGTCGGCACCATTTGCAGCAACAGGACTGAGCATCAGGCCAGCAGAAGATACCGACAAAGGTATATAAATGTTACCTGGAAACAAGTCTTATATTTGTTCGATAGCTAACACATCATATGCTCGAAAACTATTTTCCTATTCTGTTGTTTATCCTGCTTGGCCTTGCCATAGGGGCTTTGGCAATGGGATTTGGCTGGCTGTTCGGTCCCAACCGTCCAGATACCGAAAAACTGTCTCCATATGAATGCGGATTTGAGGCGTTTGAAGACGCGCGCATGAAATTCGACGTGCGCTACTACTTGGTAGCTATCCTATTTATTCTGTTCGATCTGGAGATAGCGTTCCTGTTCCCATGGGCAGTGGTATTGAATGAAATCGGTCTGTTCGGTTTTATTGCCATGATGGTTTTTCTCGGCATCCTTGTCGTCGGCTTCATTTATGAGTGGACGAAGGGCGCTCTGGAGTGGGATTGAGGCCATGAGTACGAACGGAGTAATGGAAAAAGGCTTTGTCACTACAAGCCTTGACTCGGTTATCAACTGGGGGCGTACCGGCTCGATGTGGCCGATGACTTTTGGCCTGGCCTGCTGCGCCGTCGAAATGATGCAGGCAGGCGCGTCCCGTTATGATCTTGACCGCTTTGGAATTGTATTTCGTCCCAGTCCGCGTCAGTCGGACGTCATGATTGTTGCCGGAACCCTTTGTAATAAAATGGCACCTGCTCTCCGCAAGGTGTATGACCAGATGGCAGAGCCGCGCTGGGTGATATCCATGGGTTCCTGCGCCAATGGTGGCGGTTATTATCATTACTCCTACTCGGTGGTGCGTGGATGTGATCGTATCGTCCCGGTCGATATTTATGTTCCCGGTTGCCCGCCTACCGCAGAAGCCCTGCTGTACGGCATTATCCAGCTCCAGAACAAGATCCATCGCACCAATACCATCGCTCGTTAGGCTCATCTATGTCGTCCACTCGCCTGGAAACGCTCGCGCTTTGCCTTCAGAATGTGTTGGCGGATAAACTTGCCAACGTTGATCAGCAACTGGATCAGCTCATCATTACGGTGCCTCCGGCTAACCTGTTGCCGGTAATGAGAGCCTTGCGCGACCATCCCGAACTGGGTTTCGAGATGCTCATCGACCTGTGTGGAGTGGACTACTCCATCTATGGAGTAGAGCCCACTTCGGAGCGAGGACGTGAGGGCAAACGCTTCGCTGTCGTTTATCACCTGCTTTCGATCCGGCATAACCGCAGAGTGCGTGTAAAGGCATTCCCCGAGGATGACGAATTTCCGGTTGTGGATTCGGTAATAGATATATGGCCTTCCGCCAACTGGTTTGAACGCGAAGCATTCGATCTTTATGGCATCGTGTTCACCAGTCACCCCGACCTGCGCCGTATCCTCACGGATTACGGATTTATCGGTAATCCATTCCGCAAGGATTTTCCGCTCAGCGGCAATGTGGAGATGCGCTACGATCCCGACCAACAGCGGGTCATCTATCAGCCGGTCACCATAGAACCGCGCCAGATCACGCCGCGTGTTATCCGGGAAGAGCATTATGGGGATTCTGAATGAGATTTTTGTGGTCTGTTAACGATGGCTGAGATACGTAATTACACGATGAATTTCGGCCCGCAGCATCCGGCCGCCCACGGTGTCTTGCGACTGGTGCTGGAGCTCGACGGGGAAGTCATACAACGTGCCGATCCGCACATCGGCTTGCTGCATCGTGCAACGGAAAAGCTTGCCGAATACAAGACATATATCCAGTCAGTCCCTTACATGGACAGATTGGACTACGTCTCCATGATGTCCAACGAGCACGCGTATGTAATGGCGATCGAGAAGCTGCTTCAGCTCGAGGTGCCCATACGCGCGCAGTATATCCGGGTGATGTTCGACGAAATCACGCGGATACTCAATCATCTTCTGTGGCTGGGAGCACACGCGCTGGATGTGGGCGCGATGACGGTATTCCTTTATGCATTCCGTGACCGGGAAGACTTGATGGATGCCTATGAAGCGGTTTCGGGTGCAAGGATGCATGCAGCATACTACCGGCCGGGCGGCGTTTATCGGGATTTACCGGATTCGATACCGCAATACAAGGCGTCAAAAATTCACGACGAAAAAACAACCAAGGCGCGCAACGAGAACCGGCAGGGTTCGCTGCTCGATTTCATCGAAGACTTCACCAACCGGTTTCCAACGTACGTCGACGAGTACGAGACCCTGCTTACCGATAACCGTATCTGGAAACAGCGGCTGGTAGGCATTGGAACGGTTTCTCCCGAGCGGGCAATGGCTCTGGGATTCACGGGCCCCATGTTGCGCGGGTCCGGCGTCGAATGGGATCTGCGGAAGAAGCAGCCCTATGAAGTCTACGATCAGCTCGATTTCGATATACCTGTCGGCGTCAATGGAGATTGCTACGACCGTTATCTGGTCCGGATCGAAGAATTCCGGCAATCCAATCGCATCATCAGGCAATGTATCGATTGGTTACGTAAAAATCCGGGTCCGGTCATAACGGATAACCACAAGGTCGCACCGCCTTCCCGTGTGAACATGAAGCAGAACATGGAGGAACTGATCCATCATTTCAAGCTTTTCACTGAAGGGTTTCACGTGCCGCCCGGTGAAACCTACGCGGCAGTCGAGCACCCGAAAGGGGAATTCGGCATTTACCTGATATCGGATGGTGCCAACATGCCTTACCGCATGAAAATCCGCGCTCCCGGCTTTGCCCACCTGGCAGCGCTGGACGAGATGTCGCGCGGCCATATGATTGCCGATGTGGTTGCCATCATTGGTACCCAGGATATTGTGTTTGGTGAAATAGACAGATGACGTACTGAAGGTGAAACGGCTATCAACATGCTAAGCGCAGAGTCTCTGAAAAAAATCGACTACGAGTTGACCAAATATCCCGCAGACCAGAAGCAATCCGCGGTAATGTCGGCGCTCGCCATCGCCCAGGATGAGAAAGGGTGGCTGACCACCGAAACGATGGATTTTGTGGCGGAGTACCTGGACATGCCATCGATCGCCGTATACGAAGTGGCTACTTTCTACACCATGTACAATTTGCAGCCAATCGGAAAATACAAGATTACGGTCTGCACGAATCTTCCATGTGCGCTGTCCGGCGCGAACGAGGCAGTCGCCCATTTCCGGGAAAAGCTGGGAATAGGCTTCAACGAAACCACTACGGACGGAAAATTTACCTTGAAAGAAGGGGAGTGTATGGGTGCATGTGGAGATGCGCCGGTTCTCCTGGTCAATAACAAACGCATGTGCAGTTTCATGTCCAACGACAAGATCGACCAGTTGCTGGAGGATTTGAGCAAATGAACCAGCCTGCGCAGATACTGCTGGATGGATTGAACCCATCGGACCCCAACGATTGGCGGCTGAAGAATTACGAACAGCGTGAAGGGTATGCTGCGCTCAGAAAAATCCTGAGCGAGAAAATTCCCCCGGAAAAGGTCATCGAGGAGGTAAAGAAATCCGCCTTGCGGGGTCGCGGCGGAGCCGGCTTTCCGACCGGGTTGAAATGGAGCTTCATGCCCAAGCAGTACGAAGGCGACAAATACCTGGTATGCAATTCGGATGAAGGCGAACCTGGTACCTTCAAGGATCGTGACATCATGCGTTACAACCCGCATATGCTGATCGAGGGCATGCTGATCGGAGCCTATGCGATGGGCATCAAGGCGGGCTACAACTACGTGCATGGCGAAATCTGGGACGTCTATGAGCGCATGGAGGAGGCAGTGGATGAAGCCCGTGCAGCGGGTTATCTCGGGGATAACATCCTCGACTCCGATTTCAGCTTCCAGTTATACAACCATCATGGCTACGGCGCCTATATCTGCGGCGAGGAAACAGCGCTGCTTGAGTCGCTGGAGGGCAAAAAAGGTCAGCCGCGCTTCAAGCCGCCTTTTCCCGCAAGTTTCGGTCTCTATGGTAAACCGACTACCATCAACAACACGGAGACATTCGCGTCGGTACCCTGGATTATCCGCCACGGCGGTGACAAGTTTCTGCAACTGGGTAAGCCAAACAACGGCGGAACCAAGATTTTTTCCGTTTCCGGTCACGTGAACAAGCCCGGCAATTATGAAGTGCCTCTCGGCACGCCCTTCGCAGCCTTGCTGGAGATGGCGGGGGGCATGCGCGGGGGGCGCAAGCTGAAAGGCTGTATTCCGGGAGGTTCATCCATGCCGGTATTGCCGGGTGATGTCATGATGCAGACCGACATGGACTATGACTCGATTGCCAAGGCAGGATCATTTCTCGGTTCAGGCGCAGTTATTATCATGGACGATACGACCTGCATGGTCAGGGCGCTGGAGCGCTTATCCTATTTTTACTATGAAGAATCCTGTGGCCAGTGCACACCCTGCCGTGAAGGCACGGGATGGCTTTACCGCATTGTCCACCGGATCGAAACAGGAAAAGGCCGCATGGAAGATCTGGATTTGCTCAATAATCTCGCCGACAACATTCAGGGGCGTACCATCTGCGCATTGGGTGACGCGGCCGCCATGCCGGTGCGCGCCATGATTCAGCATTTCCGTGACGAATTTGCGTATCACGTCGAACACAAGAAATGCCTGGTGTAACACGGATGAAGTCATGAGTCTTTTCTTGTTTGCGGCTGCTTGTTGTCCCGGAGCACATAAGTAATGATCAATTTCGAAATCGACGGTAAACCGGTGTCCGTGCCCAAGAATGGCACTGTCATGGATGGCGCCAATCAGCTCGGCATATACATTCCTCATTTCTGCTATCACAAGAAGCTCTCCATTGCCGCCAATTGCCGCATGTGTCTCGTGCAAGTGGAGAAAGCGCCCAAGCCGTTGCCGGCGTGTGCCACGCCCGCGATGGAGGGCATGAAGGTTTTCACCCACTCCGGGCAGGCAGTAACAGCCCAGAAAGGTGTGATGGAATTCCTGCTCATCAATCACCCGCTGGACTGTCCGATTTGTGATCAGGGCGGAGAGTGTCAGTTGCAGGATCTGGCCGTGGGCTATGGAGCAAGCTCATCGCGTTATACCGAAGCCAAGCGTGTGGTGGCGAACAAGAATCTCGGTCCGCTGATTTCCACCGACATGACCCGTTGTATTCATTGCACGCGTTGCGTCCGCTTCGGGCAGGAAATCGCGGGGATCATGGAATTGGGCATGGTGGGACGTGGAGAGCATTCGGAGATACTCGCCTTTGTCGGTAAAACCGTGGATTCGGAGTTATCCGGCAATGTGATCGATCTGTGTCCCGTGGGCGCCCTTGTCAGCAAGCCGTTCCGCTATTCCGCACGTACCTGGGAGCTATCACGCCGAAAATCCATAAGTCCGCATTGCGGCCTCGGCTCCAACCTCATCGTCCAGATAAAACAGAATCGCGTGATGCGCGTGCTGCCCCGCGAGAACGAGGAAATCAACGAGTGCTGGTTATCGGATAAAGACCGTTTTTCCTACGAGGGGTTAAATTCTGAGGAGCGTCTTACCAAGCCGATGATAAAGCAGGGAGGCGTGTGGCAGGAATGCGACTGGCAAACTGCACTGGAGTTTGTGGCCAATGGCCTCAAAGATGTGAAAGAAAAGTATGGAGCGGAAAGCATCGGAGCGCTCGGTTCTGCTCACAGCACGCTTGAAGAACTTTACCTGTTGCAGAAACTTGTAAGGGGATTAGGCAGCGAAAGCGTGGATCATCGCGTGCGTCAGAGCGATTTCCGTGCGGACTCGCAGATGCAGGGCGCTCCCTGGTTGGGAATGCCCATTGCCGAAATTTCGCAGTTGAAGTCATTGCTGGTCATAGGCAGCACCTTGCGAAAGGATCATCCTCTCCTTGCGCATCGTATCCGTCAGGCAGTGAAGCACGGCGCGGAATTGAATGTGATCAACCCGATCGACGATGACCTGCTGACCAAGGTAAGAAATCGTGCTATTGTTGCGCCCGACAAAATGATATCCATGCTGGCAGAGGTGTTGAAAGCCATTGCCGAGTTGAAGGGCGTGGAGATTCCCGATGACGCTAAAAACGCCTTGAGCACTGTCAGCGCGAGCGATACGGCCCGTGCGATGGCGATCAGTCTCAGCGACAACAAACCCGCTGCGATTTTCATCGGAAATCTCGCGCAACACCACCCCCGCTACACGGATATCTGCAAGCTTGCCCAGCATATCGCACAAATTTCCGATATCCGCTTCGGAGTGCTGGGAGAGGCTGCCAACAGCGTCGGAGCTTATATTGCCGGTGCGGTTCCCTTTGATAACCGCTTTGGTAACCGTAACGCAGATATTGCCGGGGACAGGCATGGAGGGCAGGGCGCCAATGCCTCACAAATGCTCGGCATGGACGATGCGGCAAGCGGGACCGGATGCAAGGCATACATCCTGTTGAATCTGGAACCGGAACTGGATTGCTACAACACCCAGCGCGCCGTCAGGACGCTGGCAGCGGCCGATCTGGTTGTAATGATGAGTGCATACAAGAGCCATGCTGCCATTCAGGACAATTATGCGGATGTATTGCTGCCGATCGCACCCTTCACGGAAACCTCGGGTACTTTCATCAGCACGGAAGGGCGGGTGCAAGGCTTCAATGGTGTGGTTGCGCCGCTCGGGGAAACGCGTCCCGCATGGAAGGTATTGCGGGTACTGGGTAATATCCTGCAACTCGATGGCTTCGATTATGAAACGTCGGAGCAGGTGCGGGCAGACGTTCTTCCGGCCGGAAACGACGTCAGCGCCTGGTTGAATAGCAGTCTGGGAAGTCTTGCTGTGAATCCCATTGAAGCCGGTAAGGAAAATAAGGGAAGCGTAGGATTGCAACGTATCGGTGAGGTTCCGATTTATCAGGCTGACCTCATCGTGCGCCGGGCGGAGTCGTTGCAGCGCACGCGCGATGCGGCGGCGCCTTTAGCATGGATGCCGGGCAGCCTCATGGCGCAATTGGGTCTGCAGACCGAAGAAGTCATACGGTTGAAGCAGGGAGAAGGTGAGGTGCAACTGCCTGTCGCACAGGATGACAAGTTACCTGCCAACTGTATAAGGGTTGCCTCCGCCCACCCTTCGACTGCGGCCCTGGGCGGAATGTTTGATCAGATCACGGTGGAAAAATCGTGACGAACGATACTCGGATTATCTGATGGAATACGCGCAACAACTGTTCGGGGATTTTTTCGGTCCTGAGTGGGGACCTGCTCTTTTCCTGCTGGTGAAGAATGTCCTTCTGATTGTGGCCATCGTGCTGCCACTGATGCTGGCAGTCGCCTATCTCACATTCGCCGAACGCAAGATCATTGGCTATATGCAACTGCGCGTGGGTCCCAATCGGGTAACCTTCTTTGGCATTCCCTGGCTGGGGGGGTGGGCGCAACCCATTGCCGATGCGGTAAAGGCGGTGATGAAAGAGATCATCATCCCGAGCGGAGCGAACAAAGTCCTGTTCGTGCTTGCGCCCATACTGACGTTCGCGCCAGCGCTGGCGGCCTGGGCAGTCATTCCCTTTTCTCCGGATGCGGTCCTGGCGGACATCAATGCCGGTCTGCTTTATATTCTGGCCATGACCTCGATGGGGGTCTATGGCATCATCATTGCGGGGTGGGCCTCCAACTCCAAATACGCATTCCTGGGAGCAATGCGTTCGGCGGCTCAAGTGGTTTCTTACGAACTGGCCATGGGTTTTGCGCTGGTGTGCGTGCTTATGATGTCCCAGAGCCTGAACCTGGGTGACATCGTCAAGGGCCAGCAAGGGGCCAGCATGCTGAACTGGTATCTGATACCGCTGTTTCCCATGTTTCTGGTTTATTTTATTTCCGGCGTCGCGGAAACCAATCGTGCTCCATTCGATGTCGCTGAGGGTGAGTCCGAAATCGTGGCGGGCTTTCATGTCGAGTATTCGGGTATGGCGTTCACGGTGTTTTTCCTGGCGGAATATTCCAACATGATTTTGGTGGCCATGCTTGCAAGCATCATATTTCTGGGTGGCTGGCTGCCTCCTGTCAACATTGCGCCGTTCACCCTGGTTCCCGGCTTCATCTGGCTGGTCCTGAAAGCATCATTTCTATTGTTCTGTTTTCTCTGGTTCCGCGCCACGTTTCCACGTTATCGCTACGACCAGATCATGCGTCTTGGCTGGAAGGTGTTCATTCCGATCACGCTCGTCTGGATAGTGGTGCTTGGCCTGGTGATGCAGCTTCCGGCATCGATTCGGAGCGCATTCCCGCTTAACTTGTGGTTTCACTGACACAGGAGGAAACCATGAACCGAATCAAGGATTTTTTCCGCACTTTCCTGCTGTTCGAGCTCATCAAAGGAATGATGCTGACGGGACGAAATCTGTTTGCGCGGAAGATCACGGTGTATTTTCCCGAAGAAAAGACCCCGCAATCCCCTCGCTTCAGAGGTTTGCATGCCTTGCGCAGATATCCTAATGGAGAAGAGCGCTGCATAGCCTGCAAGTTGTGCGAAGCGGTATGCCCGGCATTGGCGATTACCATTGAATCCGAGCAGCGCGAAGATGGAACGCGCCGTACCACGCGATACGACATCGATCTGACGAAGTGCATATTTTGCGGTTTCTGCGAGGAATCCTGTCCGGTGGATTCCATCGTGGAAACGCGCATCCTGGAATACCACGGGGAGAAGCGTGGCGACCTCATCTATACCAAGCAGATGCTGCTGGCGGTTGGGGATCGGTACGAGGAACAGATAGCAAGGGATCGCGCAGCCGATGCAGGTTACCGATGAATCGCGCTTGGCTCGCCAATATTGGCAGTGGATATTTTATCAGCCCCGAACTTGCACTGTCTTTCGTCGGGCGAGTGCTGGACTGTTGCCGCTCGTCACGCTTATCCGCAGAAACAAGCGGAAGATATTTTCATGAGCTCATTTTTATCTTACGTGAACCCTTCCAGACTCCCGGATTTCTAGAAGTACCCATATGAGTTTTGCAGATATAATCTTCTACTTTTTTTCCGCGGTATTGGTGGCCTCGGCCCTTGGAGTCATCACCGCGCGCAATCCGGTGCACTCGGCGCTGCTGCTGGTGCTGGCCTTTTTTGCCTCTGCCGGATTATGGCTGCTGCTGGAAGCGGAATTTCTTGCCATTACCCTGGTGCTGGTCTACGTGGGAGCGGTGATGGTGCTGTTCCTGTTCGTCGTGATGATGCTCGACATCAATCTTGCCCGGCTTCGGGAAGGCTTCTGGAAGTGGTTTCCGTTCGGATTACTGCTCGGCTTGGTGATGTCGATTGAGATGGCCATGGTCCTGACGGGCAAGCAGTTCGGTGCCAATGAGCTTCCCGCCCCGGCGGCGCGGGCGGCCGACTACAGCAATACCAAGGAACTGGGGCGCCTGATCTACACCGAATACGTTTATGCCTTTGAGCTCGCGGCGGTGATTCTGCTGGTCGCGATTGTGGCTGCAATCGCGCTGACCTTGCGTCAGCGGGGCGAGAGCAAATCCATGGACGTCGCCAAACAGGTAGCGGTGAAGCGTGAAGACCGCATCCGCCTCGTGTCGATGGCGTCCGAGAAGAAAGAATAAAAGTAATATATTGCGGCGTTTTTATGCCGCCATGAAAGGGGGTGTAGTGGTTTCGTTATCCCATTATCTTGTTATCGGTGCGATTCTGTTTGCCATCAGCATTGTCGGTATCTTCCTCAACAGAAAGAACGTGATCATCCTGTTGATGGCCATTGAGCTGATGCTATTGGCGGTAAACATGAATTTTGTTGCTTTTTCGCATTATCTCCAGGACGCATCCGGTCAAGTGTTCGTGTTTTTCATCCTTACCGTTGCTGCAGCGGAATCTGCCATCGGGCTTGCGATACTGGTGGTGCTGTTTCGTAGCCTGCGCACCATCGATGTCGATGACCTGGACAGGCTTAAAGGTTAATAGCTAATCGCCAGGTTCAATAGTTCGGAGTCGGTATCGCTGGTTCAAAAACAAAAACCTGAATTTCATGACTGAGATGCAAAATCTATACCTGTTGGTGCCCCTGGCGCCGCTGGCGGGGGCGCTCATAGCCGGCCTGCTTGGACGTGTGATTGGTCCTGCCGCAAGCCATCGCGTCACCATTGCCCTTATGTTCGTCTGCGTGGCAGCGTCCATTGCCGTGTTCCTCGATGTGCTGAAGGGAAACGTATACAACGGCACGGTTTATACCTGGCTGACATCGGGCGGTGTGCGTTTCGAAGTAGGATTTCTGATCGATCAGCTTTCCGCGACCATGATGGTTGTGGTGAGTTTCGTATCGCTGATGGTGCATATCTATACCATCGGTTATATGCATGACGACCCTGGCTATCAGCGCTTTTTCAGCTATATCTCGCTTTTTACCTTCTCCATGCTGATGCTGGTGATGTCCAACAATTTCCTCCAGTTGTTCTTTGGATGGGAAGCGGTAGGACTCGTCTCATATCTCCTGATTGGCTTCTGGTATACGCGCCCAACGGCCATTTACGCGAATCTGAAGGCGTTCCTGGTCAATCGTGTCGGTGACTTCGGTTTTCTCCTCGGCATCGGTTTGGTATTGGTGTATTTCGGAACGCTGGATTATGCTGCCGTGTTTGCCCAGGCGTCCAATGTCGCGGCTGAGACGATAGAAATCACTTCCGGTTCGCCCTGGGCAATACTGACCGTCATCTGTATCCTGCTTTTCGTCGGCGCCATGGGTAAATCGGCTCAGTTTCCGCTCCATGTATGGCTGCCGGATTCGATGGAAGGTCCCACGCCCATTTCGGCGCTGATTCATGCTGCAACCATGGTCACCGCCGGTATTTTCATGGTGGCGCGCATGTCACCCCTGTTCGAACTGACCGAGACCGCACTCTCCGTGGTGTTGGTGATAGGTGGCATCACGACCTTGTTCATGGCGCTGGTGGCGATCGTCCAGTACGACATCAAGCGCGTCGTGGCATACTCGACCCTGTCGCAACTCGGCTACATGACGGTGGCGCTTGGGGCGTCCGCTTATCCAGCCGCGATTTTTCACCTCATGACGCATGCCTTTTTCAAGGCAGTGCTGTTCCTTGGCGCAGGTTCCGTGATTATTGCGATGCATCATGAACAGGATATGCGCAAGATGGGCGGACTCAAGAAATACATGCCCATTACCTACTGGACAATGTTTGTTGCCGCACTCGCCAGTGCCGGTGTCCCGGGCCTCTCGGGCTTCTTCTCAAAGGAGTCGATCATAGAAGCGGTGCACTTTGCCGATATCCCCGGTGCCGGCTTTGCCTATTTCTGTGCCGTGGCTACTGTCCTCGTAACCGCATTTTATACCTTTCGCCTGCTGTTCATGACGTTCCACGGTCAGCCGCGCATGGACCATCACACTGAAGAGCACTTGCATGAATCTCCCTGGGTGGTGACTCTGCCTCTCGTTGCCCTCGCCATACCGACCATTGGCGCAGGCTGGCTGATAGGCCCGATGCTGTTTGGCGATTACTTTGCCAATACGATACAGATCGCGCCTCAACACGAAGCAATGGCGAAATTGGCAGCGGAGTTTCATGGCATACCGGAAATGATGAGGCATGCGCTTTCCACCATACCCTTCTGGTTATCCGTTGTAGGTATCTTTGCCGCCTGGTATCTCTATATTGCAAAACCCGATTTGCCCGGGAAAATCAAGTGGGCGGCAGGACCGTTTGCAACGCTGCTTGAGCGCAAATACTTCATAGACGAACTCTATTCCTGGCTGTTTGCGGGCGGTGCGCGCCTGCTTGGCCGGGGATTGTGGAAGTTCGGGGATGTCAAGGTAATTGACGGGTTCTTTGTGAATGGCACGGCGGGGTTAGTAGCCGGCGCCTCCACATTGATGCGCCGCTTCCAGACCGGCTACATCTATCACTACGCGTTCACCATGATCGTTGGCGTGTTTATACTGATGAGTTTGTGGTTGTTCTGGTAATGGGACAACGAAAAATACAATAAAAATGTTAGTTGTGGGACCCTCCCGCATCCGCTGCACGCTAATGAAAAAAATGGAATAGACATGTTGTTTGGTTTCCCCCTGTTAAGTCTGGTTATCTGGCTGCCTATCCTCGCCGGTGTTGCTGTACTCGCTACCGGTGGAGATCGTAATGCCCCACTGGCGCGCATGATCGCACTCGTCGGATCGGTTGCGGGTTTTCTGGTGGCGATTCCGCTTTATACCAGCTTCGATCCGTTGACGAGCACCATGCAGTTCGTCGAGAACCATGTGTGGATCGAACGCTTCAACGTCCACTATCACCTCGGGGTGGATGGAATCGCCATGCCCCTGATACTGCTGAATGCTTTTACCACCCCTTTGGTAGTGATTGCGGGATGGGAAGTGATTACCAGGCGCGTATCGCAGTACATGGGCGCCTTTCTCATCATGTCCGGCATCGTCAACGGTGTTTTTTCGTCGCTGGATGCAATTCTCTTCTATGTCTTCTGGGAAGCTTCCCTCATCCCGATGTTTCTTATCATTGGCGTGTGGGGCGGACCCAACCGGGTTTATGCGGCAATCAAGTTTTTCCTTTATACGCTGCTCGGTTCACTGCTGATGCTGGTGGCATTCATCTATCTTTACCAGGTTTCCGAGGGCAGCTTCTCGATACTTGAATATCATAAACTGCCTTTGTCGATGGCATCGCAGATCCTGATATTCATCGCCTTCCTGCTGGCTTTTGCTGTCAAAGTCCCCATGTGGCCCGTCCATACGTGGCTGCCCGACGCGCATGTGGAAGCGCCGACTGGAGGTTCGGTGGTGCTTGCCGCCATCCTGCTGAAAATGGGAGGCTACGGATTCCTGCGGTTTTCGCTGCCGATCCTGCCGGATGCGAGTCACCAGCTCGCGGGCATGATGATCGCATTGTCGCTGATCGCGGTCGTCTATATCGGCTTAGTTGCCCTGGTGCAGGCCGACATGAAAAAGCTGATTGCCTACTCATCGGTGGCGCATATGGGTTTCGTCACCCTCGGTTTTTTCCTGTTCAATAATTACGGCCTCGAAGGCGCCATGGTCCAGATGGTTTCACATGGTTTTATTTCGGCTGCAATGTTTCTTTGTATTGGCGTCATGTATGACAGGCTGCATTCCCGCCAGATCGCGGACTATGGGGGAGTGGCGCACCGCATGCCTGTCTTTGCCGCTTTTTTCATGCTGTTTGCCATGGCTAACTCCGGGTTGCCCGGCACCAGCGGTTTCGTCGGCGAATTCATGGTCATCATGGCCTCAATGAAAGTGAATTTCTGGTATGCGTTTCTGGCCGCCACGACGCTCATCACAGGCGCAGCTTATACCCTGTGGATGTATAAGCGCGTGATATTTGGCGCCGTTGTGCATCCGGCAGTGGAGGAAATGAAAGATATCGGCGCGCGCGAGATTCTTGTATTGACCGTACTCGCAGTGGCGGTATTAGGGATGGGACTGTATCCGCTACCCTTGACGGAAGTCATGCATACCACAGTTGATGATTTACTTGCGCATGTTGCTCGCAGCAAATTGCAGTGAATGAAGCGCGCCCCCACTCGGCTAAGGATGATAAATGAATTTTATGCTGCCTAATTTCGCGCCAGCCTACCCGGAAATATTCCTTCTGGTGATGGTGTGCGGAGTATTAATGGCTGATCTTGCATGGGGCGACAAGAAGCCCGGCACTGCCTATCTTTTAGCCCAACTGGCGCTGTTCGGCTGCATGCTGATCACCTTCGGTACCTTGCAACCCGACACCATCCATACGTTTTCCGGCATGTTTGTCGATGACACGCTAGCCGACATTCTCAAGATGCTGGTTTATATCACCGTATCCGTAGTGCTGGTTTATTCCCGTACTTATATTTCGGATCGGGGAATACTCAGCGGAGAATTCTTCAGCCTCGCGCTGTTCGCGACCCTCGGAATGATGGTCATGATTTCCGCCAGCCACTTCATGACACTCTATCTGGGGTTGGAACTCCTTTCCTTGTCCCTCTATGCGATGGTTGCGTTGAGACGCGACTCGGCAGGGGCCACCGAGGCAGCAATAAAGTTTTTTGTCCTGGGTGCTCTGGCATCCGGCTTTCTGCTGTACGGCATGTCTATGATTTATGGGGCAACCGGCTCGCTTGATATCGGCAGTGTGACAAAAGCGATCGAAGGCGGAGTAATCAGCCGGGGTGTGTTGGTTGTCGGCCTGGTTTTCATTGTGGCCGGCATCAGTTTCAAGCTGAGCGCAGCGCCTTTTCATATGTGGGCGCCCGATGTTTATGAAGGGGCGTCTTCAGCAGTGGTGCTGTTTGTCGGTTCGGCGCCGAAGCTCGCGGCATTCGGTTTTGTCATGCGCCTGCTGGTGGAAGGTCTGGGCGCAATGTCCGGCGACTGGCAGGGCATGCTGATCATACTTGCAATCACGTCAATGGTGATCGGCAATATTGCCGCTATCGCCCAGAGCAACATCAAGCGCATGCTGGCCTATTCCACCATCTCGCACATGGGGTTCATGCTGCTTGGCCTTATCGGCGCGAATGAAAACGGCTATAGTGCCGCAATGTTTTACGTCGTGGTCTACGTGCTCATGACAATGGGTACGTTCGGCATTATCATGCTTCTCTCGCGCGCGGGTTTTGAAGCGGACAAACTGGATGATTACAAAGGGCTCAACCGGCGCAATCCATGGTATGCTTTTATCATGCTGCTGCTGATGTTCTCCATGGCCGGCATCCCGCCCACCGTGGGTATTTATGCCAAGTTGTCAGTGCTTCAGGCCGTGCTGAACGCAGGGTACACTTGGCTTGCCGTGCTGGCTGTGCTGCTTTCGCTGATTGGGGTATTCTATTACCTGCGTATCGTCAAGCTCATGTATTTCGACGAACCTGAAACCGATGCGGTCATCGCGCCGAAAGGCGACGTAAGGGTATTGTTGAGTGCCAATGGCCTCGCAATACTCGCATTCGGCATCTTCCCCCAATCACTTATCGCCCTCTGCACCTACGCGATCCAACACTCTACTTAACTGCGTTTCTGCATCGCTGAGCTGTCTTTATGCCTGCATGAGGGATAGGCGGCGCTTGCAGATGATTCTGTATTTGGACGCCTGAAGGGGCTTCCATTTATCGCATACAGAACCGCGGCTGCCCTCTCTTCCTTATAGAAGAGGTGGGGCAACGGGCAAATCCAATGGAATGTTAATCAATGAATAGCAACAGATAGACGAAAGTACTCGTGACAAGCAGAAATGGCAGGGAGTAGACATGAAATATCAGCCACGCTTTTCTGTCCCGGGCGAGCCGTAGCGCTATTAAATTGGCGAGAGAGCCCAATACAAAGCCAAATCCCCCAACGTTCACTGCGTAGGCAATCAATTTCCAGTTGCTTGAATAATCGGCCAATAAAATTGCGGCGGGCACATTGCTCATGATCTGTGCTAGCCCAATACCCGCGAAGTAAAGCCGTTCGGGCTCATCCACTCTCAATTCTGTAAAAAATGAATGAATAGGGTGGCTATCAGCGATAAGGCGCATGTTCACGAACATGAGGGCAAGTACGAGAATGAGTCCCCAATCCACATTCACGAGAATGTTGCGATGCCGGATAAAGAAGACCATGAGTATCAGCAAAACCGCCAGTTCCGCCTGATGTAGATCAATAAGAATCAGAAATGGTAGATAGAGAATCAAGGATGAATGGAATAGCTTGTTGTTCGCTATTGGTATATCAACCTCTTCCCTGACCTGAATGCGATTGCTGTCGAACATGAATGCGATCAACACCAGGAGACTGGTGATGAGGATGAGCGCTAGAGGCAGCATCGCTTGTACGTATTCATGAAAGGATACGCCAGATACTTTCCACAAAAACAGGTTTTGTGGGTTTCCGATGGGTGTAAGAGCTGAACCTGCATTTACAGCCAATGCCTCCACGACGATAAGTCGCGTCACAGGAATCACGCCGACACCATGCAGGCCTGTGGTCAACGGCACCATTATGAACAGGGCGACATCGTTGGTCAGCACCATAGAAAGTAACGCTGCTGCCAGAACGAGCAATGCTGCAAGGGATCGGCTGGTGCGCATGATTTCTATCAGTCGCTTGCTAAGGCGGTGCAGATAGCCGGAGAGTTCAATACCTTTGGCAAGTATGAGCAATCCCGCTACGCCACCGATGGTGGGCCAGTCTACGAGACGAGGATATGAAAAGAGTCGTGCAGGTTCCGCTATGGTCAGGGTGATGAGGAGTCCGGCAAGAAACCACAGCAGATAATCCTTCCGCCAGATTTGAATGGATAATTGAATCATTCGCGCATCTTACCTGAGGAAGCGTTGAACAAATCGCAGGCTTCCAAATTTACAAGCAGTGCTGCTGATTGGATGCAATGTTGGCTTGGCAGTCTCATTCTTCGGCAGTAATTCACCGCCAGATTTGCTGTTTTTTTTCTGCTTCATTCTCCAGGATTTTTGCAAGCAGTAATCGCCTTTCAAGCCTGCCACTGCAATTCTATGAGATGTAAACGATTAGAGGAATCTGGAGCAGCTCCGGTAAGCTTAGCTTCCCGAAAAAAGCGAAGAATTTTCCCTTCATATCTTTATATAAAAGCAGCAAAACATCTCTGAAAATTACGTACCCATTCCTTTGTACAGTTCAGTGATACCCCCAAGTCGTTGGAACTCCCCCCGTAACCAGGGGTGTTTGAAAAGAGCTTCGAGTTTTAACAATCTTGATCTGTACATTTCTAAATTAAAGCCTTCTGTTCTAACCTGATAATACAACTGCTGGGAACATAAAAAGTTTGTCCATGAAAGAAATTCGCGGCGTTTTAAAGAGGGCGATGGAAATCTATAAACGTAGCTCCCTTTTCGAAGGTACGTTTTCTCGCGCAACTATTGCCACTCTAACACTTGCGTTTTTTATATCGCTTACACTCGCTGGCGGGTCGATCGTCCAGGATCTCCAGGAACGAAACGAAAATACGCAATTCGACAAGATACTAGCAGAGGTTATTCGCAAAATAGAGCATCACTTTTCGGGATATGAGCAGGTATTGAAAGGTGGGGTGGGGCTCCTGCTTGCCTCCCAATCGGTTTCTCGAAAAGAATGGCGCACGTATGTCACAGCATTACGGATAGATGATAACTATCCCGGAATCGAAGGGATCGGGTTCGCAAAATATCTCCCTCCTTCGAAACTTGCTGCCCACATTGAAGAAGTGCGTGCGGAAGGGTTTCCTTCCTATAAAGTCTGGCCCGAGGACTCGCGGCAAGAGTACACCTCGGTCGTCTATCTTGAACCCTTCTCTGGAAGCAATCTGCGCGCTTTTGGATATGACATGCTTTCTGATCCCGTTCGACACGCCACCATGTCCCGTGCACGGGATACGGGAATAGCAGCACTTTCCGGCAAGGTAAAACTAATTCAGGAAACATGGGAAGATGTCCAGGCGGGTGTTCTTATGTATCTTCCTTATTACGGGGTTGCAAATCTACCGGAAACGCTGGAAGAACGGCGTGCATCGCTTAGCGGTTATGTATATGCCCGATTCCGAATGGATGATTTCGTCCGAGCTGTTCTTCAGACGGAGCTTGATAACCTCGATTTGAGAATTTTTGCTAATGAGGCAATGGAAGAGGGTTCTCTTCTTTTTGGTAGCAGAAAACATCATTCTGAGAGCACACCTGACACACCTAAATTTAAACGCGTCATCCCCATATCTTTGTATGGGCAGACTTGGACGATCGAAGCGTCTTCACGTCCTCTATTTGAAAAAGCCATAAGAAGTTACGAGCCGTTTCTCATCCTCCTAAGCGGAATCGTGGTCAGTTTCCTGGCAGCCATGGTTTCTTTTATCCTTTCCGCGAACAAAGAGAAGGCTGTGGCACTGGGACGCGTAAATAAAAAACTAGTGTTGGCTATGGTGGAACAGCAGGCAACAGCCCTCGCACGTCAGGAAGCTGATGCCCGCATTCGCCAGCAGGCTTCCCTTCTGGACAAGGCAACTGATGCGATTATGGTGCGCGGTATTGATCATCGTATCAAGTTTTGGAACCAGGGTGCTGAACGGCTCTACGGATGGACTTCGGAAGAGGTAGTCGGCAAATCGATAGAGATCTTGTATGACAATCTCCTAGCTTTCAACGAAGCAACTAGATTGTTATTGAAATCCGGGGAATGGAGAGGTGAAATAGCGCAACGTCGCAAGGACAAAAGCATATTGCTTGTTGAGGCCCATTGGACCTTGGTCAGAAATGACAATGGACAACCGCAGTTTGTCTTCGCGATCAATACAGATATTACCCAGCGCAAGGCAGCAGAGAATGAAATTCTGCATCTTGCCTTCTATGATTCTTTGACGGGTTTACCCAATAGACAGCTCTTGCTGGATCGGTTGCGGCAGGCTCTGGCCTCCGCGGCCCGGCGCCAGCATACTGGCGCATTGCTGTTCATCGATCTCGATAATTTTAAATTGCTCAATGACACGCTCGGCCATGATGTGGGGGATTTGTTACTGCAGCAGGTCGCTCCTCGCCTAATCTCCAGTGTGCGTGACACGGACACGGTGGCGCGCTTGGGCGGGGACGAGTTTGTGGTGATTCTGGCACCTGATTTTAGTGAAGATTATGACAAAGCCGTTGAGGAGATAAAAACTATCTGCGACAGGATTCGTCACGTCTTCAACCAACCTTTTAATCTGGTCGCTTATAAACATCACATTACGCCAAGCATGGGCGTGGCGCTATTTAACGATCACACCCACACAACAGACGAATTGCTCAAGCAAACGGATCTGGCGATGTATCAGGCAAAGGCATCAGGCCGCAATGCCGTCTGCTTTTTCGATCCGGATATGCAAGCAGTAATGAGTGCTCGCGCTACCTTGGAGTCGGATTTGCACGGAAGCTGGGAACGAAACGAGTTTGTTCTCCACTACCAAGCGCAGGTGGATAACGGCGGGATAATAGGTGCGGAGGCGTTGGTGCGATGGCAGCATCCCCGTCGGGGCTTGTTATTCCCATTAGAATTTATTCCTCAAATGGAGGAAACTGGTCTCATTCTTCCTTTAGGCGAGTGGGTGCTGAAAGCTGCCTGTACCCAACTTGCAATCTGGTCAGAACGCCCGGAGACAGCACGACTCAATCTCGCAGTGAATGTTAGCCCTCGCCAGTTCTTGCAGCCCAATTTTGTCGAGCATGTGATTTCTGCGTTAGATCGTACCGGCGTTAATCCGGAAAGACTCAAGCTTGAGCTAACGGAGAGCATCCTGGTGCAGAATATGGACGATACCATTGCAAAAATGATGGCACTTAGAACCAGGGGTGTGGGTTTCGCCCTGGATGATTTTGGTGTGGGTTATTCCTCGCTCTACTATCTGAAGCGGTTGCCACTGGACTGGATAAAAATTGATAAGTCATTTGTGAGAGACGTATTGACGGATAACAACGACGCAACAATCGTCCGCGCCATTTTGCTCTTGGCAAAAAGCCTGGGATTGGCGGTAATTGCCGAAGGGGTGGAAACCAGATCACAAAAGGATTTTCTCGCTACGAATGGATGCCGTGCCTATCAGGGCTACCTATTCAGTAAACCTCTACCACTGGAGCAATTTGAGGAGTTTATATTTATATACGGCAGAGGCGAGTCAGCTAGTCAAGACTTTTGACCCAGGCATCAATTGAGATGCAGAATCACGGAATGGCATAAGGTATATCAATCTATGAGAGCTACTCGTGTAGGTGGACATATCGCAGTTATTGGGATGCTTAGTAGCACCGAAAGCCGATTGCCACAAGGCCGACCCACCCAGTAGATTCAATATCGGTCAGGGCTTGTTTGCATAACGCGGCGCGTGAGGACGATGAACGCTGGGTCCAAGCTCAAGCTGATATACCGCATGATCAAGGCAAATGTGGCGCCTGGCGTTCGATCCAAGTACGCGATATCATTTTTCAGCCTCAAGATCTTATAATATCGCCATCCACATAGAACCATTGCCCGCTCTCACGCACAAAGCGGCTGATTTCATGCAAACGGTGCGCGCGGCCATCCACCTTGTAACATGCCACGAATTCCACTATGGCATGATCCGGCGCTGGTTGTTCATGACGTTTCACTTCCAGTCTCAGCCATTTTCCATGCTGTTTACTTTCCAATCCAAGTGATGCTGGGCGCGTGTCTTGACTCCAGGTTGCCAGTAGGTATTCTTCATGACCGAGGGCGTATGCAGTATAGCGCGAACGCATCAATGCTTCTGCCGTGGGAGCCGTTTCGCCGTCATCCAGGTAGCGGCCGCAGCAGTCAGCATACTTTCTGCCGCTATTCGTGGAAGGACGAGCCTGCCGAGTTCCCGCTGGTCTCGCTGTTATCTCCATGTAACCGCACGGACAGGGCGTCGTTTTTGCATCCATATAAACTTGTCATAAAGACTTAAAATGGAAACTTCAATTTTCCATGATCACGATCGGGGGCGTGTGGAACAATAAACTTGGGAACAACGATCATGCCTGTAAATCCTGTCATAGCGGCGGCTCATCCATAAGGGCGATCTGCTCCCGCAATTCGAGAACGCGATCCTGCCAGTAGCGTTGGGTGTTGAACCAGGGAAACGCGCGCTTGAAAGCCGGGTCGTCCCACCGCTGTGCAAGCCACGCCGCGTAGTGGATCAAGCGCAGAGTGCGTAACGCCTCGACCAGATGCAATTCCCTTTCGTCGAAATCGAAGAAGGTCTCATACCCGGCCAGCACCCTGTCCAACTGCTTCCTCATATCGTCCCGTTCGCCGGATAACAGCATCCACAAGTCCTGTACTGCTGGTCCCATGCGGCTGTCGTCAAAATCGACGAAGTGCGGACCATCGTCAGTCCACAAAACATTGCCTGCATGACAGTCGCCGTGCAGGCGTAATGCGCGTACTTTACCTGCACGCCCAAAACAATGCCGTGCACCGTCCAACGCCTGATTCACGGCACTGCGATAGGCAGCCTCAACATCAGGCGGAATGAATCCATGCGCCAATAGATAATCGCGTGGTTGCTCGCCGAAGCTGGCGATATTCAATTCCGGGCGTTCATGAAAGGGATTGAGCGCGCCAACAGCATGGATACGCCCAAGGAAGCGCCCCATCCATTCCAGCGTGTGGTGATCTTCCAGTTCCGGCGCGCGACCGCCGTGCCTTGGAAAAACAGTGAAACGAAATCCCTCAAAATAATGCAGCGATGTTCCTTGCAGCACCAACGGGGGTACTACAGGAATTTCGTGTTCGGCCAGTTCCTGCACGAACGTGTGTTCCTCGAGAATGGCCCCGTTCGTCCAGCGTTCCGGGCGGTAGAATTTTGCTACGACTGGCGCGCCATTTTCGAGGCCGATTTGGTAGACGCGGTTCTCGTAGCTGTTGAGTGCCAGCAGCCGTCCGTCGCTACGGAAACCCAAGCTTTCCAAAGCATGCAACACGCGTTCAGGGGAAAGCGTGGAGAAATCATTTGGAGCCGAATTATCCGCTGTTTCCACACCAGTCACTCAAATGAAGGCTGCTCTTGAATTGTTGGTTGCGCTTGTTTTGCATTGCTCGGTTTGCTCAAGGTTTCTTATAACTGATCCGATAAATTACCCCGGCAAAATCATCCGACACGAGCAGTGCTCCGTCCGGCATCCCCAGCACATCCACGGGTCTTCCCCAATTTTTTTCATTTTCCAGCCAGCCTTCGGCAAACACTTCCTGCTTTACCACCTTGTTGTTCTTTATCTTTGCGAGTTCGATGCGGTAGCCGATTTTATTGCGCCGGTTCCATGAGCCATGCTCGGCTATAAAGATGCTGTTGCGATATTGGGGAGGAAACATGGTCCCTGTGTAGAAGCGCATCCCCAGCGCACCTGCGTGCGGGGGAAGTTTCGCTGCGGGTGAAACAAGCTTGCGGCAATCCCGCTTTGCACCGTACTTCGGGTCAAGGATGTCGTCGGAGTGGCAGTAGGGATAGCCGAAATGCATTCCCTTTTTTGGTGCACGGTTGAGTTCGTCCGGCGGCAAGTTGTCGCCCATCCAGTCCCGACCGTTATCGGTAAACCACAATTCCTTTGTTTCAGGATGCCAATCGAATCCTACCGAGTTTCGTATCCCGTACGCGAAGACCTCATAGTTGGAGCCATCCGGATTGATGCGGGAAATCAGCGAAAACTTCTCCGGCTCCGTTTCGCAGACATTGCATGGGGCGCCCACTGCGACATACAGAAGCCCATCCGGACCAAAACCTATATATCTGCCCCCATGGTGTTTCTCGTTGGGAAATCGTTCGGTGACAACGTACGGTTTTCCGGGTTGATCAAGTTTTTCCTCAATATTATCAAAACGGAGGATACGATCGACCGAGGAGGCATATAACGCCCCATCGTGAAAGGCGACACCTATTGGAAGATTAAGCCCTCTGGCGATGGTTTTTACCTCGCGGGTGTCCCCCTTGTCTGTAATCGCGTAGATATTGCCTTCATCCGCTGAGCCTGCGAACACCGTACCGTTTTTTCCCAGCGCCAGCCCACGCGCGTTCGGCACTTCGGCCCATACCTTGATCGAAAATCCGGTCGGTAATTTGATCTTGTCCAGGGGGAGCTTGCCGGTTTTACTGTCCCCCATCGCAGGTAAGCCATAACAGAGCAGGCAAGCGGCCATGAAACGTATGAGAATTTTTGTGATGTGCATGGTCAGACTCCGTTTAACGATATTCAGAAATCAAATTGGGTGTGCGGCAAATGAGGAGTAGGGCAGAGAGATGGCGCGGAAAATTATCGGTATGAAGCTTTTCAACTTGAAAATCCCGGATTTGCCCTCATTTATTTTATTGCATTTTTTTTGGAGGAAAACAATGGAAGCGACGGCTACAAAAGAACATTTGAATTTTCAGACCGAGGTCAAGCAGCTTCTCAAGCTCATGATCCATTCCTTGTATAGTAACAAGGAAATTTTCTTGCGCGAACTGATTTCCAACGCGTCGGATGCTGCCGACAAGCTGCGGTTCGAAGCTTTGACCGATGGGGCGCTGTATGAATCCGATTCGGACCTGAAAATACGTGTAAGTTACGATAAGGCGGAACGCACCATTACTGTTGCCGACAATGGCATCGGCATGTCGCGGCAGGAGGTGATAGATCATATCGGTACTATTGCCAAATCCGGCACACGAGAATTCTTCGACGCACTAACCGGCGACCAGGCCAAGGATGCGCACCTGATCGGCCAGTTCGGGGTGGGTTTTTATTCCGCATTCATTGTTGCTGATAAAGTGACGCTTACCACGCGGCGTGCCGGCCTGACGCATGAACATGGTGTTCGCTGGGAATCAGGCGGTGAGGGAGATTACACCCTTGAGACAGTCGAGAAATCTGGGCGCGGCACCGAGGTGACCTTGCATTTGCGCGAAGGAGAGGATGAACTGCTCAATGGATGGCGGCTGCGCTCCATCATCCGCAAGTACTCGGACCATATTACCCTTCCCATCGTGATGAAAAAAGAGGAATGGTCGCAGGAAAAAAATGAAAATACCGTCACGGAAGAAGACGAAACCATCAACCAGGCAAGTGCCTTGTGGGCGCGGCCGAAAAACGAGATCAGCGAAGAGCAGTACAACGAATTCTACAAGCATGTCGCGCACGATTTCGAACCTCCGCTGGCGTATGTGCATGCCAGGGTAGAGGGCAAGCAGGAATATACACAACTGCTCTACATTCCCTCCCGCGCTCCGTTCGATCTGTATGATCGCGAATCCCGCCACGGCATCAAACTGTATGTCAGAAGAGTATTCATCATGGATGATGCCAAACAGTTGCTGCCCAATTACCTGCGTTTCGTACGAGGAATAATAGATTCGAATGATCTGCCGCTGAATGTTTCCCGCGAGATATTGCAGGAATCGAAGGACATTGAAGCCATGCGGGCCGGCTCGGTGAAAAAGGTGCTGGGATTACTCGACGACCTGGCGCAAAGCGAAACCGACGAAGAGAAGGCCAAATTCAAGACCTTCTGGAAGGAATTCGGACAGGTGATGAAAGAGGGGGTGGCGGAAGACTATGCCAACCGCGAGCGCATTGCCAAGCTGCTGCGCTTTGTTTCTACCCATTCCGATTCGGAAGAGCAGGACGTCTCCCTGAGCGATTATGTGGGGCGCATGAAGGATGGGCAGGAGAAGATCTACTATGTCACGGCCGACAGTCTCACGGCGGCTAAAAGCAGTCCGCACCTCGAAATTTTCCGCAAGAAAGACATTGAAGTCATTCTGCTGTTCGAGCGCGTGGATGAGTGGCTGGTTGCAAATCTGCCTGAGTTCGAGGGTAAACATCTGCAGTCCGTAGCAAAGGGCAGTCTCGATCTGGGTAAACTGGAGGACGAGGCGGAGAAAAAGGAACAGGAAAAAGAAGCGGGTGAATACAAGGAACTCACCGAGAAAATAAAGGAAGTGCTTGGCGAGCAAGTAAAGGATGTGCGGATCACCTTGCGTCTGACCGAATCTCCTGCCTGCCTGGTGACGGAAACTCATGACATGAGCGGAAACCTGGAGCGCCTGCTTAAGTCTGCCGGGCAGAAGGTCACGCATACCAAACCTATCCTGGAAATCAATCCGTACCATCCGATGGTAGAGCGCCTGAAATCGGAGGAGACTCATTTCGCCGACTGGAGCCATATTTTGTTCGACCAGGCGCTGTTGGCCGAGGGCGGGCAATTGGATGATCCTGCCAGTTTCGTCAAGCGTATCAATCAGTTGTTCCTGAGCACCGGGAGCAAGGAATAATTGGCAGGATATTTCCGAGTCCTGACGGGTGGTTTGCGGCATCTTGCCCCTGCTTCGCGCCAATAGTCCCGGCTATTGATCTGGCGTGGGATACGCAAATCTACTCCCAAAACACCTTGCCATTCTCTCGTGTTCCCGGTGAAATATCCGGGTCAGGAGGCAGCGAGGGTTGCGAATAGTTCCCGGTGGGCTGTATCGTTGATGGCGACGACGGCGGGGTGCGTAAGACGGCGTTCCAGGGAAATGGCGTAAAACTGTTCGGTAACCTCGTCGGTGCGGCCGACAACAACAACGCCATGTTCACGCTGCACCTCATCGGCTATGACGGATGGGGCAATGAAAATGCCGATCCCCGCCTGGCCGAATGCCTGCATCAGTGCGCTGTCGTCGAACTCTCCCACGATGTGGGGGCGGAGTTGGTGAATGTCGAACCACCGCATCAATGGGGTCCGTATAGCAGCGTCTTTACCGGGAATGAGTAAGGGTGCCGCGTCAAGAAGGTGGGGCCACTTTTGCCTCAGTGTATTTGCAAGAGGAGGTGCGGCAAAAAATGTGATGCCGCAGTTTCCCAGCTTATGGCTGTAGCCTTTCACATTTGCTTCATCCGGCATGGGTCGGTCGGCCAGTACTAGGTCGATTCGCTGGATTGCCAGTTCTACCAGCAGACGTACCAGTTTGTCCTCGCGGCAGACAATGCGTACGGGCGAAGCAAGTTCCATGGCGGGCGTTAACAACCGGTAGGCGATGGACTTGGGGACCGCATCGTCGACGCCCACCCGGAATGGAATGGCGTGACGTTCCGGGCGCGCGCGCAATGCTTCTTCCAGTTCGTTTCCGATCTGAAAGATTTCATCGGCGTATGATAGAGTGAGGCGGCCTGTCTCGGTCAGTTCGAGGCGCCTTCCCACTCGTAAAAAAAGTGGCGCCCCCAGCGCGTCTTCCAATAATCCGATCTGCCCGCTCAGAGTCTGGGGCGTGAGATTCAAACGTTCGCTGGCGCGGACAATGCTGCCTGCTTTGGCCACTGCCCAAAAATAGTGCAATTGCTTGTAATTAAGCATCAATGTGCAGACAAACTTGATACTTCGTGAAAACCGATTATATCATCAACGAGATACTACTTTTCTTGATGCAATTTCTCATCTAGACTAATTTGGATGAGCTTTGCCGTGTCATCCGTCGCGTGTATCGTGCGTTCATATTTATATGCTGTTCCTTTGGTCGCTCCAACTGGCAGCAAAGCTGCTGCCGTCGCTGTTGTTAAGATCTTCTTTTCGGGGGTCTTAATGGGTCCAGTGCGATTGATCAGGCATCGCTCCGAAGATTTCAACGGGTAGCACATGTATATATCACGTCTTTGCCGTATCTTGCCGGCCCTGATTCTTGTTTTGCCACTCGCGCCGGCCTCGGCTCTGGAGCCTTCAACGATTCCTGCCATTACACCGCCTCCGGCGCTTCCGCCGGCCGCAGCGCCCGCTCCTGCTCCCCCCGTCGCCCCCGCGCCACGGGCGCCGGGAATGCCGCCGGCCACCACGCCAGGCCCTACCGTGCCGGGATCGGCAACGGGAAGGTTACCTGGCTTGCTGGCTCCTGCCGCACCTGGTCCAACCATGCCTACGCCAGCTGCACCGCCTTCCCAGGTCCTCACCATTGAGGAATTGCAGCGGCTTGGCCTGAAGGCCAATGGCCTGGTGCAGGCGGCGCATTTTCAAATAAGAGCTGCAGAAGCGGGTGTCGTAGGCGCCTCGGCTTACCCCAATCCGCAATTGACCTTCATGGCAGGCCCGCAGCATGCCCGAGTCGTGCCGCAGGCCTTGCCTGCAAACAGCCACCGTCAATTTACTGTATCTCAGACAATTGAGAATCCGTTCCTGCGGAGTGCGCGCATCGACTCAGCGGAAGCAGGGGTGGATGCCAGTCATGCGGGCCTGGAACAGGTGAGGGCGGATCTGGCGGCGCAGTTGCGTGTCGCTGCCTACGAACTGATCTTGCGGCAGGAAGTGGCGCGGGTGGAGGCAAGCGTTTCCGATCTGATGGAGGAAATACGCCGTCGCGTCAAGGTGCGGGTCGATGTCGGAGAGGCGCCACGCTTCGAACTGATCAGGGCCGAAACGGAAGTTCTGGCCGCAGCTTCGCGTAAGGAAGCGGCACAGTTGAATGCGCAAAGGGCTCGCATAGCCCTCATTCAGCTTACCGCTGGTGCTTTGCAGCCTGATTTCCAGATAATGGGATCGCTGGCAGAGTCCGTAAGCCTTCCTCCTCTCGAAGAGCTGCGTGAAACTGTACCGGCGGTCAACCCCGAGGTGACGCGCCTGGAGGCTGAATGGAACCGGGCGCGGCGACGCATTGATCAGGAACGCGCAGCCGTACTGCCATCGTTAACGGTATTACTCAGCAATTTTCAGGAGGCGCAATACACCTCGAATCTTGCAGGTCTGAACGTGACCATCCCATTGTTTTATCAGCGTCGCGGCGAAATCAACGCTGCTGTCGCGGATTCGGAGCGGGCGCGCGGGATATTGGAGTTTCGGCGCTTTGAAATAGGGCAGCTACTTGAATCTGCCTGGCAGGCTAAGCAGATCGCCCAGCGCAGAGTGGATATGTTCGAAGGTGGATTGGTCAAGGAAGCCGAAAAGGCGCTGGAAATTGCTCAGGCAGCATATCGCTTCGGCGAGCGTGGCCTGATCGAAGTGCTCGATACCCAGCGCGTGCTTCGCGGGGTGCTTTCGGATCTCCTGCAGGCGCGGTTCGATTTGCAGGCCGCGGTTGCCGAGATTGACCGCCTCCGAGCCTATTACCCCAAGGAAGGCTTCGAATGAAAATCACCGTGCCGCTAATCGGCATCATGCTTGTATTGCTTGTCTCCGGGTGCGGTGGTGGCAAGCCGGCAGTCAAAGAGGAAGTTGTGGCGAAAGAGCCGGAAAACGCGAATCTCGTCACGCTGGAGCCCGAAAAGATGCATCACGTCAAGGTTGGGAAACCTACCTTGATCAATATCGCCGACAAGCTGCAGGCGCCGAGCCAGGTGGAGGTGGATGAGCACAGGCTGGTCCGTGTCGGGGCCAATGTTACCGGCCGGATTATTGATGTGTACGCCATGCTGGGCGATAACGTCGAGGCGGGTGCGGAGCTCGCCCGTATTTCCAGCCCCGAACTGACCCAGGCACAACTGGCTTATCTGCGGGCATTCTCGCTTGAGACCTTGGCGGAAAAAGCGGCCGAGCGAGCCCGTCATTTGCTCGCTGCGGATGTCATCAGTGTCGCGGAAATGCAGCGGCGCGAGTCCGAACTGCAGGTTTCACAGGCAGAGCTGGGTGCAGCGGCGGATCAATTGCGCCTGCTGGGCATGGGCAGCAGAGCCATAAACAAGCTTGGGAAAGAGGGAACCATCATGCCTTCGGTAGCCATCCAGACCTCCAAGCCGGGCATCGTTATCGAGCGGAATGTCGCGATTGGGCAGGTAGTCCAACCCTCGGATCTGTTGTTTCAGGTTGCCGATCTCTCTTCTGTGTGGGTCGTGGGTGATGTGCCGGAGCAGATTGCCCGCCATGTGCAGGTTGGCCAGCATGTGGAGATTCACGTTCCGGCGCTGGGGAATATCAGTTTCGATGGATTGATCATCTTTGTGGCCGATACTGTGAATCCGTTGACGAGGACAGTGATGGTGCGGACTATTGTAGAAAATCCGCGGAGGAAGCTCAAGCCTGCCATGCTCGCCAGCATGCATATTCTTGACAACCCGGTTGAAAGCCTGGTAGTGCCGGAGACAGCGGTGGTGCGCGAAAACAATCGGGACTATGTATTTCTTGTCCAAGGTGACAACCGGTTCCTTCGCGTTCCGATTGAATTGGGTCCGGAAGTAGGGGATATGCGACCTGTGCTGAAAGGACTTTCCGGCGACCAGACCATCGTTGTCGACGGCGCATTTCATCTGGAAAACGAGCGCAAGCTCGCCGAACTGGAATAACCCATGCTGGCGTCGATCGTTCGTGCGATGCTCAAGCAACGCCTGATAGTGGTGGTAGTTGCGCTCGGCTTGATGGCTGCCGGCATGCACGCTTCAACCAAGTTGTCGGTCGATGCCTTTCCAGACGTGACCAACGTGCAGGTGCAGGTTGCTACCGAAGCACCAGGTCGGAGTCCCGAAGAGATCGAACGGATTGTCACCGTACCGGTGGAAATTGCGATGACGGGCCTGCCCGGGCTGGTGGAAATGCGGTCCCTGAACAAGAGCGGAATATCGCTTATCACGCTGGTTTTCACGGACCAGACGGATGTTTATTTTGCGCGCCAGTTGGTGATGGAGCGATTGCTTGGGGTTGCCAGCAAGATGCCGCCCGGTATTACACCGGTACTTGGTCCTGTCACTACCGGCCTCGGGGAAGTCTACCAATACACCCTGGAGCATCCCGATGACGGCAAGCAAGCGCTTTCGGTGGAGGAGCTGACGCGGCGACGCACCATACAGGACTGGGTAGTGCGACCGCTGCTGCGTTCCGTGCAGGGCGTGGCCGAAATCAATTCGCAGGGGGGTTACGTCAAGCAATACCATGTGCTGGTCAACCCTGACCGCCTGCGCCACTACGATCTGACCTTGGCGCAGGTGGATCGAGCCATTGCGAGCAATAACGCCAACTCGAGCGGCAACATATTGCCCCTGCACGCCGAGCAGTACCTGATCAGGGGCGTGGGACTGATCCAGTCGTTGGACGACATCAGAAACATTGTTCTGAAAGAAGTCGACGGTGTTCCTGTGTTCGTACGGGATGTCGCCGAGGTGAAATTCGGGGCGGAAGTGCGGCAGGGCGCAAGCATCAAAGGCGGATATACCGAATCCGTCGCGGGTATTGTGATGATGCTGCGTGGCGGGAACGCGAAGGAAATTGTCGGGCGAGTAAAGGCAAAGGTTGCCGAAATCAATGATCGCAAGCTGTTACCAGGGGGTCTTCAGATCGTTCCATTCTATGATCGTACCGACCTCGTGGATGCTGCATTGTGGACGGTAAGCAAGGTCCTGATGGAAGGCATTTTTCTGGTTGTGGTCGTGTTGTTCATATTTCTGGGGGATGTCCGCTCCAGCCTGATCGTCGTCGCGACACTGATCATCACACCGCTGGTCACCTTTATGGTGATGAATCAGCAGCAGATTTCCGCCAACCTGATGTCGCTCGGAGGGCTTGCCATCGCCATTGGTTTGATGGTCGATTCTACCGTGGTAGTGGTGGAAAATGTCTATCATCGCCTTGGACACGCGAGCGGCCCACGCGAGTCCAGGCTGCAAACCATCCTCGATGCCGTCGTCGAGGTGGGAACACCAGTGATTTTCGGGATCTGCATCATCATCCTGGTGTTTCTTCCACTTATGGCGTTGCAGGGCATGGAGGGCAAGACGTTCAGTCCGCTTGCATTCACCATCGCGATCGCGCTAGCGGTGTCGTTGGTCGTATCGTTGACGCTTTCACCCGTGCTCTGTGCCTACATTCTCAAAGGCGGCGCCGATAAGGACACCAAAATCATAGCCTTTCTCAAATCGAGCTATCACCGGCTGCTGAATTCCGCTCTGGCGCACGAGAAAACCACGATCCTCACTGCCATCGGTCTGCTCGCATTATCGTTTTCGTTGTTCCCGCTCCTCGGTAAATCCTTCATCCCGACCATGCAGGAGGGTTCCATTACGCCTGTCATCATCCGTGTGCCCTCAATCTCGCTGGACGAGGCTATCGAGATTGAATCGGAGGCGATGGCGCTGATTGCGGCAGTGCCGGGTGTCAAGACCGTGGTATCGAAGCTTGGCCGCGGAGAGTCTCCCGCTGACCCGGCCTCTCAGAACGAGTCTGATCCTATTGCTGCGCTGGATCCCGAATCCGATCGAACCCAGGCGGAAGTCGAGGAGGATATTCGCAAGGCCCTGGCTGTCTTACCCGGTGTATCTATTGTGTTGTCCCAACCTATCGCCCAACGCGTTGACGAGATGGTAACCGGTGTACGCTCGGAGGTTGCCCTCAAAATTTTCGGCGATGATCTGGAAAAGTTGCGCGAATTGTCTGAACAGGTGGCGCGTATCCTGAAATCTGTACGGGGCGCCCGCGATCTCCGCATCGAGCGATTATCGGGACAGCAATCCCTTACCATCGATATCAACCGTTATGCGATAGCGCGGCATGGTCTCAACGTTGCCGACGTGAATGAACTGATCCAGACGGCCATCGGGGGAAAGGCGGTGACGACCGTATTCGAACGTGAACGACGCATCTCCCTCCTTCTGCGCTTTCCGGAGCGGTTTCGCGACGACGTGGAGTCGATTCGCGATCTCCTGCTGCGGCAACCGGGCGTCCGTGGTTCGGACGGCGTCCTGGCAAATGGAGGCGTCCTGGTGCCGCTGAGTGCTGTTGCAGATATTCGTGTTGTCGATGGGCCGGCGCAGGTATCCCGCGAATATGCGAAACGACGGGTGGTGGTAGGAGTCAACGTGCATGAACGCGATCTCGGAGGCTTTGTTGAAGAAGTGCAGCAGCGCATCGCGAAGGAAGTGCAGCTTCCGACAGGTTATTACTTTGTCTGGGGGGGCCAGTTCGAGAACATGGAACGTGCAATGGAAACGCTTTCGATAATAGTACCGCTTACCATCGCTGCGATTTTCTTCTTACTGTTTGTATTGTTCAATTCGATCAAACTCGCCGGACTCATCATCCTCGTGCTGCCATTTGCTTCCATCGGCGGAGTCATTGGACTTTTTGTCACCGGAGAATATCTTTCAGTGCCAGCCTCCGTGGGCTTTATCGCGTTATGGGGTATCGCAGTGCTGAATGGAGTCGTGCTGATTTCCTATATCCGGAAACTGCGCGAACAGGGAGCAAGCGTTGCAGAATCGGTTATCAAGGGCTGTGAGCAACGCTTCCGCCCGGTACTGATGACGGCAACAGTTGCGATGCTTGGCTTGATACCGTTTCTCTTCGCGACCGGTCCCGGTTCGGAAGTGCAGCGTCCCCTCGCCGTAGTGGTCATTGGTGGATTGATTACTTCAACCCTGCTGACACTGGTTGTATTGCCGACGTTATACCGCTGGTTCGACGAGAAGCCGGTAGAAATCTGAGGAGAGAGCAAGATGAAGGAAATCCGCGCGATATGCCGACCGGATCGGCTATATGGATTGCGGCGGGCGTTGCGCGCTATTCCAGGCTTTCCCGGCCTGACAGTGCTTGAAGCAAAGGGATTCTCCGCTCCTGTACTCATCGATAACCCAAGTCTGAAGGAGGCGCTCACCGATTTCACCGGAAAGGTCATGCTTTGCACCCTTGTCGCTGATGACATGGTCGATAGCATTACCGATGTGATCATGCGTGAAGGTCGTACAGGTCAGATTGGCGACGGCCTTATCTGGGTCTTGCCAGTTGAATTCGCTCGCCGTATTCGCGATGGAAGCAATCTCTGAGATGGTCTCCTATGTCATGTTAATGCTGTCGAGAGGGTCGAATTTTTGAAGCCCGGCGGCGCGCTACTCAAGGTAAAATAGCGCAAAAAGTTTCCTCAGGTAAGACATGCTGCCATCTCAACCTTCCTCACAAGACAAAGCAAAAATTCTGGCCGAGGCGCTGCCCTATATCCAGCGCTTTCACGGGAGAACCATCGTCATCAAGTATGGTGGCAACGCCATGACGGAGGAAAATCTCAAAAAGTGTTTCGCTCATGACGTAGCACTGCTGAAAGTGGTGGGCATGAACCCGGTAATCGTTCATGGGGGAGGTCCCCAGATCAACGATATGTTGAAGCGGGTCGGCAAGCAGGGCGCCTTCATTCAGGGAATGCGCGTTACCGATGCGGAAACCATGGATGTCGTCGAGATGGTGCTGGGGCTGATCAATAAGGAAATCGTCAATCTCATCAATCAGCACGGTGGCCGCGCAGTCGGCCTGACAGGCAAGGACGGCAGCTTTATCCGCGCAAAAAAAATGCTGCTGCGCGACAAGGAGAGAGCGCACGAATGGGTCGATCTTGGCCAGGTTGGAGAAATCGAGGGCATCGATCCCGCCCTGATCGAGTTGCTCGAAACCCGGGATTTCATCCCGGTAATCGCCCCGGTCGGGGTGGGCAGCCGCGGCGAATCCTATAACATCAACGCTGACTTGGTCGCCGGGGGGCTGGCGCTGGTTTTGAACGCTGAAAAACTGATACTGCTTACCAACACACCGGGCGTGCTGGACAAGGATGGAAGTTTACTGACGGGGTTGACTGCACAGGAAGTGGATGAGCTAATTGCCAATGGCACCATTTCAGGGGGAATGATTCCCAAGATCAGTTCTGCCTTGGACGCAGTCAAAAGCGGTGTCAAAACGTGCCACATCATCGATGGACGCGTCGAACATGGATTATTGCTCGAAGTGCTGACAGATGAGGGAGTTGGAACACTCATAAAGGCGAACTGATTTACTGCTTCATGGCAATCCGGCAGGCAAACTGTTGCCCCTGGCAAATATTTCGCCAAGATCCTTATGGATTCCCTCGAGGGAGGGAGTTGCTGGACATTGCCCATCCATGTCGCGCGGTAGTTATGGTAGTTATAATAGGTGGCAGAGCTTGAAATTCGGTATTGAAGCGAGGAATCAATGACGGGCAGGCCTGGGGAAAGAAAAGATCAGATTCTGCAGGTTCTGGCAGAGATGCTGGAAGAGCCTAGGGCAGGTAAAATTACCACAGCGGCGCTGGCGGCAAAGCTGGATGTTTCCGAGGCCGCGCTTTACCGTCATTTCGCCAGCAAAGCACAAATGTTTGACAGTTTGATCGAGTTCATAGAAAAGACCCTGTTCACCTTCATCAATAAGATGGTAGCGGAAGAAAAAAGTGGCATCAGGCAGATCGAAGGCATTCTTGCCCTATTGCTTGGTTTTGCAAAGAAAAATCCTGGAATGACCAGGGTGTTGATCGGGGATGCCTTGATAAACGAGAATGAGCGTTTGCAAAATCGCGTCACCCAACTGCACGACCGTCTGGAGGCGACGCTCAAGCAGGCGTTACGTTTTGCAGTAAGCCAGCGGGAAATAGTAGAGGATCTGGACGTATCCGCTCACGCAAATATGCTGCTATGTTATGTTGTGGGCCGTTGGCACCAGTTTGCCAAAAGCGGTTTCAAACGCGATCCGATGGAATATTGGGAAGCACAGTTTAGAGAGATAGTTTCCAGCAATTCCTTCGGGCAGGTGGTTTCGTAGCAATGCTGAATGCTCATGCTCGAAAGATAAAGATGTATGAGTAATTCGATAGACACCCGTCGATAGGTGTAGTTAACCCATGAGCCGATCCCAATAGGTCGCACGTGGATCGCTATTTGATTGCGATTGGGTTAAACATCTGGTCACGCAGATTTCCGCAAACCTCGCACCCTGGATCCTTTCTCAGTTCGGACGATTTCCATTTCATGGCAAGACCGTCCAGCGTAAGCAGGCGGCCGTTCAAGGTTTGGCCGGTGTTGGTGAGAATTTTCAGTGTTTCTGCAGCCTGCATGCAGCCAATGATTCCTACCAGCGGTGCAAGCACGCCCATCACTGCGCAGCGCATGTCCTGATCTTCGCCACCTGCTGGAAACAAGCAGTGATAGCATGGACTGGCTGGGTGCCTGAGATCGAATACCGCGACTTGCCCCTCAAAACGCACGGCTGCGCCTGATACGAGCGGCTTGCGGAGAAGGACACAAGAACGATTGATAGCGTAACGGGTGGGAAAGTTATCGCTCGCGTCCACGATCACATCGGCGTCTCCGACCAGTTGCAGCAATCTTTTTTCATCCATACGTTCGTCGAGTTCGATCACTTCGACTTCAGGATTGATTTTCGCAAGAGTCTTTCTGGCAGAGTGTGTTTTCGGTGCGCCAATGTCGTCTGTACCGTGAATGATCTGGCGCTGGAGGTTGGTCAGGTCAACTCTGTCATTGTCACAGATAGTGAGCTTGCCGACTCCGCTTGAGGCAAGGTACATGGTGGCAGGGGAGCCGAGTCCCCCCGCCCCGACTACCAGTACATGCGACCGGATCAAGGTTTCCTGACCCTGTATTCCTATCTCCGGCAACAGGATGTGACGGCTGTAACGCAGCAACTGATCGTCATTCATTTGGAAAATGTTTCGCCGCCGTCTGAGAGTGATACTGGATATCGCCCTTTTTCAGAAGAAGGGCGTAGGGAACATCGTTGATGCGTGTCAACTAATGGATGGGCTACCGATGTGAACTTCCCTGGATGAGGATAAAAGCGGGAACGCAACGAGCCAGGCGGATATTAAGCGAAGCGTGCTTGACTAATGCACGACATCTGTGAAATTCGCAGGGATGCAGGCAGCGAAAGAATTATGGCATTTTGCCTCGATTCTTCCGCTGCCTGATGTTCAGGAGTTGCCTCAGTTTTCTACTTTTGCAGTTGCGCGCTTGCTGGCATTTTCCTTGATATAGCTGATCGCCTGAACTAGCAGCAGATCATCGCTGGAACCAAACTCAGCAGGTGATTCACGCTTCTTGTTCTTGTCTTCTTCGTTCTCGGACTTGACCGGCTTGACTCCCGGTTTTGGCGCCACCTTTGCCTCAGGCGCTACCTTCGCTTCCGTCTCCCGTTTCTGCTCCTCAGCCTTGCCATTGGATAGATGACGATCGAGATCAGCTTCACGCAGGCGCTCGACTTCATCCTTTGCCAATTCGTCCATGACATCAGGCGTAATTCCCTTGGCCTGGATGGATTGTCCATTTGGCGTATAGTACCGTGCCGTGGTCAATTTGATGGCTGTGTTGTTCCCCAGCGGTAAAATGGTTTGCACCGAACCTTTACCGAAGGTTTGCGTTCCCATCACGATCGACCGTTTATGATCCTGCAATGCGCCGGCGACGATTTCTGAAGCTGAAGCCGAGCCGCCATTTACGAGTGTCACCATCGGTACGGTCTTGATACCCGGGGGGAGCCGCTTGACGTAGTCGTTCTTCGTATCGCGCAGATAGAACTCAGGACTGGCCTTGAGTTTCATCTTCGCATCTTCGCTACGGCCATCAGTATAGACAACCAGAGAATCGTCCGGTAAAAAGGCCGCAGATACTGCCACTGCTCCATTCAGCAGGCCGCCCGGGTCATTACGCAGGTCCAGCACCAGTCCCTTCATCGACCCGCCGCTTTCCTTGAAAAGCTTATCTATCGCCTTCGCCAGGTTTTCCCCCGTCTGTTCCTGAAACTGGGTGATACGAATATATCCGTAGCCAGGCTCGATCATTTTTGACTTCACGCTTTGTATCCTGATGACGGCGCGAACCAGCGGGAACACAATCGGCTTGGCCTCACCCTTGCGCACGACGGTAAGGGTAATAGGCGTATCGGGCTTGCCGCGCATGCGCTTGATGGCATCCGTAAGCGAGAGCCCCTTGACCGCCGTATCGTCCAGCTTGATGATAAGATCTCCAGGTTTTATCCCGGCGCGGAAGGCGGGCGTATCCTCGATAGGAGAAATGACCTTGACAAACCCGTCTTCCATGCTCACTTCGATGCCTAGACCCCCGAACTCACCCTGGGTGCCAATCTGCAGCTCCTTGAAAGCATCTGCATCCAGATAGGCGGAATGGGGATCGAGGCCTGTCAGCATGCCATTGATGGCTTCAGTGATGAGTTTTTTGTCTTCTACCGGTTCAACGTAATCATTTTTTATCCGCCCGAACACTTCTGTGAAGGCGCGAAGCTCCTCCACTGGAAGGGGATGCAGGACCCCCTGCGGTTCCTTATCGGCAACAGCAGAAAAATTGAGGCTCAGCATCACGCCGGCGATTGCACCGAAAATGACGAGGCCGAACTGCCGCATTTTGTCGCCCATTAAATATTCTCCAAACAAGTCAAATTGTTGCTTAGATCATTTTATTCTGACCCAGTTCAAAGGGTCAAACGGTTTGCCCTGATGGCGCAATTCAAAGTATAGGCCGGTATCGGAATTTCCACTGCTATTGCCTACTGTGGCTATCGTCTCTCCGGCATTGATCACGTCTCCCACCCGCTTATGGACCGCTTCATTATTTCCATAAAGACTCATATAGCTGTCGCCGTGGTCTAGAATCATCAGATTGCCGAACCCTCTGAGCCAGTCGGCGAATACGACGCGTCCATTTGCAATAGCCTTCACACTCTCGCCGCCAGCGGCGCGGATGAACAACCCTTTCCAGGTAACGCCACCATCTGCACGTGGACTCCCGAAGCGATTCGCAAGTTCCCCGCGCACTGGTGAATTCAGGTGGCCGCGGAGGGAGGAGAAGGACGTTCCATTCGTAAATGGCACCCCATTCTCCGATGAATCGGGGGAACTGCTGTTGCTGGCAGGAGCAGGGGGTGCACCTGGCTCGGAAGGTTTTTCAGATGCTTCGAATTTCTTTTTCTTCGCAAGCATCCTGGTAAGTTTTTCCACCAGCCTGGTGAGGCGGTCTTCATTGCGCCTGAGCCGGTTGATTTCGCGCCGCTGCTCTTCGGCTTGCAGTGATATTTCTGCCAGAAGCTTCGCGTGACCGTCTTTTTGTTGTTCGAGCTGTACTTTCTGCTCGGCGTGGCGTGCGTGCACACCCGAGATCTCGGTACTTTTTTCCCGGCTGGCGAGGCTGAGCTTATTGAGCTTCTCAAGATTCGCACGCAGGCCATCGATACCTTCCTTGCGAGCGCGTGAGAAATATTCGTAATAGTGGAGATTGCGGGCTATTTCATTAGGATTCCGCTGACTCAGCAAGAGACTCAAGTACTCTTTTCGTCCGCCTCCGGCGATATAGAGTCCGTAAAGCAGGTTCCTCAACTGCAGTTGCTGCGCCGCTATTTCCTTCTTGATCTGGGCAGCCTGCGCTTTCAGCTGGCCAAGCTTGCTGTTCGCGGCACGCCGCTGCTTGGCGAGTTCCGCAAGCCGCCGGTTAGCGGCATCGATCGCTTTTTCCGATTCGCGCAGCGCTCCCGCCGCTTCGGACCTGTATCCTTCCGTATCCGTGAGTTCCTTTTCCAGCGTCTCGATCTTGTTTCTCAGTTGTTTCAACTCTTCACTATCGGATGGCTCCGCGGCCACAGGCGCTTGCCAGATTAACAGCGCGCAGGCAGGGATAAGCGTGCGGCAGACCTTGAGCCAGAGACGAATACGGATTGAGGCTGAAATTTTCAAACGTATCGAGCGTGAGCAGATCCTACGCCATCGAGCAGTGGGATGAGAAGGAAAAGGCAGCCGGATCAGAAGTCAGAGAGTATGCGTATAAAGAACAGACGCGGCAAGTACGGCAATAGGAAAAACAGAGATTAAACCAAAAGTTAAAGGTTGGGCAGAATTTTTCCCTGATTCGCGACGACCTGCATGGCCTGCTCGATTTTTGCCTGGTCTCCGAGATAATAGCTGCGGACTGGTTTCAGGCTGTCGTCAAGCTCATATACGAGCGGAATGCCGGTCGGAATATTGAGCTCCATGATTTCCTGTTCGGAAAGGTTGTCAAGATACATGACGAGAGCCCGGAGCGAATTTCCATGCGCGGTGATGAGCACGCTTTTGTCACTTTTGACCTGCGGGGCAATGCTTTCACACCAGTAGGGCAGAAACCGTGACACGGTATCCCGGAGGCACTCGGTAAGGGGAATATCCTGCTTTGGCAAGTTCCGGTAGCGAGGGTCGGATCCGGGATAACGGGGATCATCGGGAGTGAGGGCAGGCGGGCGAATATCGTAACTCCGCCGCCAGATCAACACCTGTTCTTCACCATATGCAACTGCTGTTTCAAGTTTGTTCAGGCCTTGCAACGCGCCATAATGACGCTCATTCAGCCGCCACGATAATTCGACGGGAATCCACATCTGATCCATTTCATCCAGCACGATCCATAATGTGCGAATGGCGCGCTTCAGTACCGAAGTGTAGGCGATATCGAAAGTGAATCCGGCTTCCCGCAACAGGCGTCCGGAATTGTGGGCCTCCTCCGCTCCTTTTGGAGTCAAGTCCACGTCTGTCCAGCCCGTAAAGCGATTCTCCTTGTTCCAAGTGCTTTCTCCATGCCGCAGGAGAACGAGTTTTTTCATGTTCTTGAGTAGATAAGATTTTCCGCGACGGGAAAACTTTAAATTTTACCGTATTTTCGATACTACCGCAGCAGCCTGAGCAACTGACCAGCTGTCACCTTTACAGGACAACTCGCCTGCATCTCTGCCGTGGAGGGATTCTTCCACACCTGTTCGGGGATGGAGCCGCAAACGTGAACAAGACTGAAAAAAGGAACGGAGCGGGAGAATTCCGTACGCCTTCTGTCTCTGATAGAATAGTTAGTTACGAAAGTCAAGGAAACCAGAGACTAAAGAAGGGATTTTTAGGAGACTTAGTGTGTCATCATTCTTGCAGAATAACATTATGCTGATTGTTGCTGCTGTGGCGAGCGGTATCCTGCTGTTATGGCCGGTGGTTTCGCGGCGTGGCAAGGAAGTAGATACGATGGTAGCGGTGCAGCTCATCAATTATAAGGAGGCGCTGGTGCTGGATGTACGCGAAGGGAGCGAATATGCGTCGGGGCACGTTCCCAATTCAAAGCATATTCCAGCCGACAAGCTCGAACAGCGGTTGCAGGAATTGGATAAGTTCAAGGACAAGCCGGTGATATTGATCCATCGCAGTGGGGCCAATACCACCGGCAAGGCGAGTTCCCTTCTGCGGAACCAGGGTTTCCAGCACGTGCACAACCTTACGGGTGGTTTTGATGCCTGGCAGCAGGCCAATTTGCCGGTAATAAAAAAATGAGCGAGGGGTCTGCAAAGGTATTGATGTATTCCACCGGTTTCTGCCCGTATTGCGTCATGGCGGAACGGTTGTTGCGAGCCAGGGGGGTGGAGGAAATAGAAAAGATACGAGTGGATCTTGAACCCGCACGCCGGGCGGAGATGATGGAGAAAACCGGACGTCGCACGGTTCCCCAGATCTATATTGGCGATACGCATGTAGGCGGTTACGACGATCTGGCGAAGCTCGACCGCAATGAAGGGCTGGCAAAGCTCCTTGCAACGTGAGCTGACTCTCGAAAAGGGCGAGGCAGCGAGGAGGGTCGCAGCAAATTTGAGCAGGATGGGAATACCTTTTGTGAACAGTTTTTATTTCCGGGGATGATGGTTTCGGATTAATGTTCACTTGATTCATAGTTTTATCATTCTTTGGAACCCGACATGAGCAACGAGCAGCAGCAACCGGTTTTCAGCATCGAAAAGATCTATGTCAAAGATCTTTCTGTTGAAATACCAAACGCGCCCCGAATATACCTGGAGCGCGAGACGCCTGAAGTGAACATCCAACTGCACAGCAAGAGCGAGCGCATCGATGAAACCTTGTATGAGGTCGTGTTGACAACGACCGTCACCGCAAAAATCAAGGACAAGACGATGTTTCTGGTGGAGATACAGCAAGGTGGTGTTTTTCAGATTCGTCATGTTCCGGAAGCTGAAATGGAGCTTGTGCTCGGCATTGCATGCCCAAATATTCTCTTCCCCTACCTGCGCGAGGCAGTTTCGGATACTGTAACGCGCGCGGGATTCCATCCGGTCATTTTGAATCCAGTGAATTTCGAGGCACTTTACTACCAGAGAAAGCAGCAGACGGAGAATCCGGCGGCGTCGCAGACTCCAGAGACACAGCAAATCACGCATTAAAATAAAAATGGGGCATGTGCGCGGTTCATCGCTGAAAATATCATCCTTGCTGAGCCGGGGGCTAGCCATTCTCGGAATGGTAGTGTCGATGTTTCCATCGCTCGCCATTGCGGCGCTGGAGTTTTATTCGATCAATGACAACGGGGTCATCATGTATGACGCGCCGTCACTCAAGGCGGGGAAGTTATATGTGGCCAGCCGGAATCTGCCCGTTGAGGCTATTGTAAAAGTCGACGGATGGGTAAAGGTTCGCGACAGTGAAGGAGCGCTTGCCTGGGTAGAAGAAAAAGCCCTGAGTGAGAAGCGCCATATCATCGTTACCTCACCGCTGGTGGACGTCTATCAGGTGGCAACTACCAATTCACCCCTGATGTTCCAGGTACAGCAAGGTGTAATCCTGGAGTGGCTTGAGCCTCCGGCCAACGGGTGGGTGAGGGTGAGACATCGTGACGGTCAGACCGGGTACGTCAGGACCAGCCAGGTCTGGGGCTCATGAGAATAGCGGTGATGGGAGCCGGTGCATGGGGCACCGCGCTGGCTCTCAGCCTTTGTGCAAGCACCGCCTCTTCCCACCAAGTGACATTGTGGACCCGCAGCCGCCAGCATCTGGCTGATCTTGTTTCACAGCGTATCAATCGCCGCTATTTTCCCGCTTTTTCTTTACCGGCATCATTGCGGTTGACCGCAGGGCTCGAAGAGGCTGTCGAGGACGCCGAACTCGCCCTGATCGTTGTGCCGGTTTCGGGTTTGCGCGAAACTTTGCGGGAAATTGCAGCAAGCGGCAAAAAGGTTCCTGTAATTTGGGGATGCAAGGGATTTGAATCGCAATCGGCAAAGCTGCCTCATCAGGTGGCCGAGGAGGAATATGCCGGAGCCGCGCCATATGGCGTCCTATCAGGGCCGAGTTTTGCACTTGAAGTCGCGCAAGGCTTGCCCGCGGCCTTGACTCTGGCCTCCAAGGATGGGGAATTCGCACGAGAGGTTGCCGCGCAACTGCACGCCCCGCGGCTGCGGGTTTATTCCTGTACCGATGTAGTGGGTGTGGAAACGGGGGGCGCAGTCAAGAACGTCATATCGATTGCCGCAGGTATTTGCGACGGCATGGGATTCGGGTACAACGCCCGGGCGGCCTTGATTACCCGTGGCCTGGCGGAAATTACCCGGTTGGGTTTAAAACTGGGGGGACGCCTGGAAACCTTCCTGGGTTTGACCGGGGTGGGTGATCTGATATTGACCTGCACAGGGGATTTGTCGCGCAATCGCCGGGTTGGACTGGCACTCGCCGCGGGCCGCTCCCTCCCCGATATTCTGCAGGAACTGGGGCATATCGCCGAAGGCGTCAACACCGCCCGGGAGGTATTGCGATTAAGTCACCTGATGGGCATTGAAATGCCGATCACAAAGGGGGTTTGCAGTATACTGGATGACGGTGTTCCGGCTGGGCAGGCAGTAGAAGCGCTGCTCAATCGTGAACCGAAATCAGAAATCTATTGAGCGGATCAAAAGACAATAGAGAAGACAGTACCTCAACTCATTCAACTCATCCCGGCGCTACGCGAATCCCATCTGGCGCCATGCTTCATAGACTATCACTGCAACGGCATTCGACAGATTGAGACTGCGGCTTCCTGCTGCCATCGGTACGCGAAGACGGTGCTGCTCTGGGAAATTTTCCAGTAGATCAGCTGGCAGGCCGCGGCTTTCAGGGCCGAAAAGAAAGGCGTCACCAGGCGAATAGGTAACAAGGTCATAGCGTTGTTTTCCTTTGGTGGAAATCGCAAAAAAGCGTCTGTCCCTATCCCCGAGTTCGTCCATACATTCTACCCAGTTTGCATGCACCCTGATACTCGCAAACTCGTGATAATCCAGCCCCGCACGAAGCAGTTGTTTGTCTTCCAGCGTAAAGCCGAGGGGCTTGACCAGATGTAAGCGAACGCCTGTATTGGCGCAAAGGCGAATGATATTGCCGGTATTGGGTGGAATCTCGGGTTGATACAGAATTACATCGAACATATTGATTCTGTCTTACACGTCTTTATGGAGTGCCGGGAAGCGTGCGTGCGACTACCCACGCGCTGATATGAACCGCACCGCATTTACGCAGCACTCTGGCCAACTCGTTCAATGTTGCGCCCGTGGTCATTACATCATCGACGATTGCAATACGCTTTCCATCTAAGTTTCCCTCGCAGTCAAACGCATTTCGAATATTTTTTTCTCGCTCCTTCCATGGAAGCCCAGTCTGGGAAGCCGTATCCCTGACGCGACGGCATAGGGTGGGCAGCAGGGGAATATCCGATTTTTTCGATATCTGCCGACTGATCTCCATCGCCTGGTTGAAACCCCGTTCCCGCAATCGTACCGCGTGTAACGGCATCGGAATGATGAAATCCGGTAATACAGCCTTGTCGATCTGCGCCAGCAGCAAATCTGCCAGGACGGGTGCCAAGGCAAGATTAGTCCGGTATTTGAATGAGTGGAGAAGCGCATCGATCGGAAAGGCATAATTCACAGCGGCGAGCGTACGATCAAAGGCCGGGGGATGGGCAAGGCAAGTACCGCAGATACGGGTTTCCTCCATCGGTAACGCGCAGATCGGGCAGTGATGGCCTGAAATATGAGGCAGGCTGTCTCGGCAAGGCGCACAAAGGTCTTCCGTAGTGGCGTTTCCACAGAGAAGGCAGTTTCTCCCGAATAAAGACTGCACTATTTTTAAGCTATAGTTCAAAAAAATGGAGAAAAAAATTGACAACAACGGCGCAATTTGTGATTATGCCATTCGCTACTGACGACGAGGCGGGAAAATGAGAGCCATTTGGCTTTCATTTCGTCTATCGTGAACGGGGTTCAGACAAATCGATTGTCAAACATTGAAGGGTAGGGTATGAGCCAATCAGCTTCCGGCATCGTTGACATGGAAACGCCTTCGGGCGCAGCAGTCGACAGTTTCGCTGACAAACTTTCCGGCATCAGCGCTGATTTTCGGCGGTGGGACGTTCGCCGCGTCGAAGCGCTGCTCGATCTGCCGTTCAGCGATCTGATTCATCGGGCGCAACTGGTTCATCGTCAATATCACGATCCCAATGGAGTGCAACTTTCCACACTGATTTCCGTCAAGACCGGGGGGTGTCCCGAGGATTGCGGATATTGTCCGCAGGCAGCACGCTATCATACGAATGTGGAAAATCGGGACATGCTTACGGTTGAAGATGTGATAGCAGCAGCGGCAGCGGCTAAAGCGCAGGGGGCCACGCGGTTTTGCATGGGCGCAGCGTGGCGCGGTCCCAAGGAGCGGGATATGAAAAGCGTGGTGGAAATGGTGAGAGCTGTAAAAGCGTTAGGACTTGAAGCGTGCACGACATTAGGTATGTTGAAGCCAGGACAGGCGGAACAGCTCCAAGAGGCGGGTCTCGACTATTACAACCATAACCTCGATACGTCACCCGAATTTTACGGGGAGATCATTACAACCCGCGATTACGAGGACCGGCTCGACACTTTGCAAAAGGTTCGTCATGCGGGTATCAACGTGTGTTGTGGAGGCATTGTAGGCATGGGCGAATCGCGTGGCGCCCGCGCCGGACTAATCGCCCAGTTGGCCAATCTCGATCCTTATCCCGAATCCGTTCCCATCAACCATCTGGTGCAGGTCGAAGGCACGCCGCTTCACGGGACAGAGGCGCTGGACCCTCTGGAATTCGTGCGCACGATTGCGGCTGCGCGCATTACCATGCCGAAGGCAATGGTAAGGTTATCAGCCGGAAGGAGAGAAATGCCGGATGCAGTGCAGGCACTGTGTTTTCTCGCTGGCGCCAATTCCATTTTTTACGGCGATAAGCTGCTTACTACCGGCAATCCTGAAGCCGAACGGGATAAAGCGTTATTTGACAGACTGGGACTGCATTCCATATAGCAACTTTTCACCCCGATCTCCTTTATTTTCCACTACTCTGCGGCAAGATCTTATCGGGCAACCTCTGCTCGTATGCTCAACGACTCGGATTCAATCCATCAACCGGATGAAGGGCTGCGCGAATACCTGCGCAGCCGTGAAAACCGGAGCCTGTATCGTTATCGCCTGACACTTGAGAGTCCTCAGGCCCCTCGGGTAACGGTAAGCGGTCGTGAATACCTGACATTTTGCAGTAATGATTATCTCGGTCTTGCCAATCATCCCGAACTGATTGCAGCGCTTTGTGAAGGCGCAACACAGTATGGCGTGGGAGCAGGTGCGTCGCATCTTGTCAGCGGGCATTCGCGGGCACACCATCTGCTGGAGGAAGCTCTGGCATCCTTTACCCGGCTCCCCCGGGCATTGCTATTTTCCACAGGATACATGGCAAACGCAGGCGTAGTAACAGCGTTGACCGGCCGGGGTGATGCCGTATTCGCGGACAAACTCAATCATGCCTCGCTCAACGATGCAGCGCTTCTATCGCACGCAAGGTTGAGTCGTTATCCCCATCTGGATCTGGTGGTTCTGGAGCGGCAGCTTGCCGCATCTCAGGCCAGACGCAAACTCGTGGTATCGGATGCGGTATTCAGCATGGATGGAGATATCGTACCGCTTCCAAAGTTGCTGGAGTTGTGTGAAAGATACGACGCCTGGCTGTTGCTCGACGATGCGCACGGGTTTGGAGTGTTGGGCGATCAGGGGAGGGGGAGCCTGGCGCACTTCAATATCGGTTCGCCGCGCATTATCTACATGGGGACACTTGGCAAAGCAGCAGGTGTATTTGGGGCTTTCGTAGCCGCTCAGGAAGAAATCATCGAAATGCTCATTCAGTGCGCACGAAGCTACATCTATACCACTGCGACTCCGCCGTTCCTGTCTCATGCCTTGCTGAAAAGCCTGGAGCTGATTGTAAGCGGTGCATGGCGACGTGAAAAACTGGCGCAACTCACCAAGCTGCTCAAACAGGAATGCCATCCGCTAAGCTGGAAACTGCTGCCGTCGGATACTCCCATCCAGCCGCTGGTCGTGGGAGAGAATTCCAAAGCTCTGCAGGTCAGCGAAGCGTTGCGCCAGAAAAATATTCTGGTAACCGCCATTCGACCGCCTACCGTGCCCGAGGGGACAGCGCGTCTGCGTATCTCGTTATCCAGTTCGCATGATATCGAGGATGTTATGGAACTGGGAGCAGCATTGCGGGAAATCGACCGGGATATGGAATGATTATGGAATGACTTAGCACCTTTACACCGGATATGACATTCGTCTTGTAAAGGCGATGCTCGCGGATACAATGTGGAATGCTGGATGGGCCAGGTAAGCCTTTACGTCGAATCTCTGGGTGAAGGTCCCGATCTCGTTCTGCTGCATGGGTGGGCCATGCACAGCGGAATGTGGGGTAGCACCCTGCACTCATTGGCTCAGCATTTCCGCTTGCATCTCATTGATTTACCGGGTCATGGATTCAGCCGGGGAGCCTCCCCTTACAAAACGGGAGAGAAAACCGGTGCCAGCGAGGACATGGTCGAGAGGGTGGTGGAGGTTCTACCTTCCAGTTGTGTAATTTGTGGATGGTCGTTGGGGGGACAACTCGCAATCGAACTCGCATTGCGCGAACCGGTGCGCGTGAAGAAAATCATATTGACTTCCACCACGCCCAGCTTCGTCAAACGCGAGGACTGGCAATGGGGAATGGAGGAATTGACATTGAAGGCGTTTGCGGAAAATCTCAAACGAGACTTCGGTACTACCATGAAGCGATTTCTTACCCTGCAGGTGAGTGGGGGGGGAGATGCGGGGAAGGTATTGCCCGAGATGCGGAGACTTTTGTTCGAGCGCAGTGCGCCGGAGCCGGAGGCATTGGAAGCGGGGTTACAGATCGTGCTTGCGAACGATCTTCGCGGAAAGCTGCGAAACATCGTTCAACCCGCTTTGCTGATACACGGCGAGAACGATGTCATTGCCCATCCCGAGGCAGCGGGATGGATGAAGCAGCAATTTCAGGATGTCGAGCTGGCCATGCTACCGAATTGCAGTCATGTACCTTTCTTGTCCTATCCTGATAAATTCGTTGCGAATATCATTCGCTTCGCCAGATGAGTTCAAATGAGTCTGCAGTGAATCACGATCACTTCATCGATAAGCGCCGGGTACGTAAGGCGTTTGAACGGGCTGCACCTTTATATGACCAGGCTGCGATCCTTCAGCGTGAAGTGTGCGACCGGATGCTGTCCCGCCTTGAATACATCAAATATACGCCCGATGTTGTTCTCGATGCCGGAAGCGGCACCGGCTATGGCACGTGCAAGCTGCTTGAACGTTATCCGGACGCCTCCATATTCGCCATCGATATTGCGACCGGCATGCATTGGCAAGCCCGGCATCGAGTGAATTCCACAATCCCGCGCTGGCGTCAGTTGTTCGGGATGGGTCGCAATCAGCGTACAAGCCGGATCCGTTATGTTGTAGGTGATATTGAGCAACTACCGTTGGAAGATTCCTGCACCGGCCTTGTCTGGTCCAATCTGGCGCTGCAATGGTGTAATGATCTCAAGAAAACCTTTGACGAGATACGGCGTGTCCTGAAAAACGATGGCTTGTTCATGTTCAGTACTTTCGGGCCGGATACGCTGAAAGAGTTGCGACAGGCTTTTCGCCATGCGGATGATTACAGTCATATCAATCGCTTTACGGATATGCACGACATAGGCGACATGCTGGTGCATAGTGGCTTTGCAACACCGGTTATGGATATGGAATATATTACCCTGACCTATGACGAAGTTATCGGCGTGATGCGCGATCTCAAGGCCATCGGCGCCCATAATGCCACAGGGGCGCGTCACCGCGGGTTGACCGGAAAAAATGCGTGGCAAAAAGCTATCGGCTATTACGAGACGCTGCGCACAGGGGGAAAATTGCCAGCGACTTTTGAAGTGGTGTATGGCCATGCCTGGAAACCGGCGCCTCGAACGTCCATTCTTACACCGGAAACACGCCACCACATCGGTCTGGAATAAGGATATTTCGCTTCATGGGAATGGGAAACGGATATTTCGTCACCGGGACAGATACTGGCGTGGGTAAAACGCGCGTGAGCTGCGCCCTGCTGCATGCCTTTGCTGCCGCCGGAAAAACTGTGGTGGGCATGAAGCCTGTCGCAGCCGGATGCGAAAACGGGACGTGGCCTGATGTCGAATTACTGGCTGCGGCAAGCAGCGTTTCCGTGGAACGCGAGCATATCAATCCTTATGCGCTGGTTCCTCCGATTGCTCCACACATTGCTGCAGATAGGGCAGGTATTGAAATCGATCTCGAAGTCATTCGTCAGGCACACCTTGAGCTGAGAAAAAAAGCGGATGTCGTGATCGTGGAAGGAGCAGGAGGATTTCTGGTTCCCTTGAACGACCATGAGGACAGCGTTGCCCTAGTGCAAGCTTTGGCTCTACCGGTCCTGCTGGTAGTGGGAATGCGGCTCGGCTGTATCAACCACGCACTGTTGACGGCCCATGCCGTTCGAGCAGCCCAAGTTCCGCTGGCGGGATGGGTGGCAAACCGGGTTGATCCGGAAATGGCGGTTTTCGAGGAGAACGTACTGGCCCTGGAGCGGCGGCTTGACTGTCCACTGCTTGGTGTATTGCCTTACGATCAGAGCCATGATGCCAGGGATTTATCACCCTTGCTGGATATTGCAAGAATCGGGATGAGCTTCCAATAGGAGTGCGTTTCGCGAGGCTCTGCTCAGAATGCATCCTCAAGGCACCGCCAATTATGCCTTGTGGGCCTGCCTGGCCCAGGCAGAAATCCTGAGGGCAAAGTCGTCAAGATAGCGGATGGAGACACCCTGATCATCCTCGATCAGATTTCAGGGAAGCGTTGTTACTTCGCGCTATCCTGAACAAATACCTTGATGTGGAATACATCGACGAACCCAAGTCAGGCTTCAAGGCAGCAAAAACCAAATGATCAAATAGCCCAGCATTCGGCAGTGCTTCAGTCACTCAACCTGACACTTCTTCTCATTCTTCAAGAATATTCAAAATTAACATGAAGCCCTACCAGATCGCCCTAGCCATTGCTCTTGCTCTGCTATAGCAGACTATATTTCAAATGATGACTTTAAAGAGCTGCTGAAGAAGAGGCCCATATGGTCCAGGATCTCGATGCCAACGGGACATGTAATGCAGTCATACACTATTACGGCTCGATCACGGGTGATTCGATTCCTGCTTCGGAGTACACGCTTCTCAGCCATCCGAGCTTCTTACTGATGAAACTGAAGACTTCCAGCCCGGCTAAATTCAATGAATCATAGCTTCTCCATCAGCGTCTTACACTCAGTCAATCGCTCTCAGGTAACTTGAACCGTCCTTGTAATACAACCGAATAGCTGCGCATTTCAGCCTGCCGTTGCGTGCATCCTTCAGGAGATTGTTGAGTGTGTCCGTTACCTTTCGCTGTTGCTTTTTTCATCCAGATCGGCAGTTTCTGTAGACGATGTATCATCGTTCATAAAAACATTTCTTTTGACAAGGGACTTATTTCTTTGAGTTCTTCGAGCTTCCTGACCACGGCCTGTCCCACGTTTTTGGCGCTTTTGGGATTCTGGCCTGTGATCAAAAGGCCGTTCTCCACAACATGAGAGCTAAACGGCATCATTGCCTTGCTGTATCGGCCCCCTCGCTTTTGTAGTTCTTCCTCCAGATTGAACGGAACCGCTTCATCGCGGTTTGCCAATTTCTCTTCCTTCCAAGAGAAGCCTGTTACGTCCTTACCACTCACAAGATACGTACCATCACTCAATTTCACTTCCAGCAGACCGCAAGGTCCGTGGCACACGGCCGAAACAATCTTGCCGGATTCATAGAATCTGGCAGTCAATTTCGCCAATGATGTGCTTTTTGGGAAGTCGAACATGACGCCGTGCCCGCCCGTCATATAAATGGCATCGTACGCAACCGGATCCACGTCCGACACTTTCAATGTGTTGTCCAGCAGACTCATGAAGGCCTTGTCCTCGTAGCGCCTGGAAAGACTCCCCTTGAGGCCGATGGCATTACCCATTTCGGTGATGAGCAGGCTTTCGGGATCAAGGGGGGCTTTGCCGCCCGACGGACTGGCAATATCCATCTTATAGCCTGCTTCTTCAGCAATATCCCAAAATTCCACAAGTTCGCTAAGCCACAGTCCCGTTCTGTATCCTACCTTTTCAAACAAGTCAGAGTTGGTCACGATGATAAGAATCTGGTTGGTCACAATCATTTTTTGCTCCTATGTGTAATGGCTACCCATCAGTTGGTGCGATAGCCAAGTTTATTCAATACCACGAGTCTTAAGACTGATCTGCTCGGTTATCAACATAGTTCAGTAAAATGTTTGCAAATTGATGTTGAAGCCGCTAATGACTTGCATCCACGTCTAGTTAATCCAATGAGGTTTTCCCCTGTTGCCGGGGATAGACCGGGGATAGGATTGTGGATAAGTTTATTAAGTCTCTGTTTCAGCTAGATCTACTGGGATTGCTCAGATTTGTTGCAGCATTGTTTCAACTGCGCGAGGACAGAACGTGTTCTCCCGGACAACCTCGCGCGCATCGACTCGTCTTTATCTTCGAGCGGAACAACCCGTATAGATGGCGGAGCCTGTGACAGCAGGTCCAGCGCGAGTGATGACGCGATTGGAGACAGTCTCGATCCGAGTCAATCGGGTTGAGGAAAGTTATCGTGAGGTACTGGACGCCGTCATATGTCCCTGGGGATTTGCTGAAGCTGCAGGTGTACGGTCACCTGAACGGGGTGCGATTGAGGCATGATCGAGCGGGAAACGAGATGCAGCATAGAGTGATGTAGCCGGTAAACTGCGTTTGGCCGAACTACCAGACACTGCCGATTTTCGTCGGGATCATGGGTAAGCCATACTGGAGCGTAGAAGCTCCGGCGGATAATGGAGAATGATGAGGTTAAACAACGGCTTCGGAATCTGAAATATTACTGACTATAGCTTTTTCCCGCTCTTGTTTGGATTGAGTAATTCTGCAATGGACTACAGATGATGCCGTTTGTCCCTGACATAAAATCTTTAAGCAGATTGAATGTTTGATGCTTGCTTGCCCTTCGGGCCGTTCGTAATCTCAAATGTTACTTTTTGACCTTCCTGGAGCGTTTTGAATCCGGCGGTGTTTCCAAAGATGTTGATTGCGGAGAAGTGAGCGAATAAATCCTCATTGCCCTCATCAGAGGTAATAAAACCAAAACCTTTTGTTCCATTAAACCATTTTACTGTACCAGTTGCCATTTTTACCTCCTCAAAAAAGTAAGCGGAAACCCCGGAAACATGTCAGTCAAAAGAGAGATTACATGTGCAACGCGCTCAATTGTCCCCCCTGGACTCCGAATATAGGGGGCAGACTTGCTAAGAGGTCTAATGCTTTTGACGAAAGAGTAAAGCAGATGTTACGGCCTCTATTCTAGTAGCAGGCATGTTTCTTTTTTATGAACGTGAGCAATCTCCGCTTTCTGCTGCAGGGATTGAAAGAAAGCCTGAAGAAATTCGTGGATGCGCAGATTACGCAAGGTCGCTATGCAGCGTGAGCGAATACATATCCGATAGCATTACCCGTAACTTCACCGAATCGAGAGTGGCACGCACTTCCTCAGCGCCACGGTCTTCATGAAAGGACAGGATATAAACTTTCAATGTCTTGAAAGCCCTTCAAAAAAACCGCTGTGTTAGCGGGCGTCTTGAAAAGCCAGAGATCAGGTGGCAGTGCGCATTTCGCGGAGCCTGCGGCGCGGAAGTTTGCGAGTTTCATCTTCATAAGCTGCAAAAACAGTGGCCATGTCTAACTCTGACCTGGATTTTCCGGCAGAGCGAAGCTTTTTGTTAATGCCTCTTTCCAGCCAGCGATCAAACTCATCCGATGTATAACCGTATAGGTCGGTGTATCTTCGTTTCTTCATAACGTTTCTTCAGAGGTGAGAAAACATATCAGCTAAAAAAGCTCTCATTTCAGGGCCGGGTGGATTTTTACAATCTTTAAGGGGAGGAGTATGTTCGGTATCGTACCGAACATTCTACGTAATCAGGCTTGACGGTCCGTCTGGTGGAAACCAGTTGGCTGGCACCTTAGGCTCTGACCCACCGATAAGGCGGGGGATTGCGATCAGCAGAGTGAGAAGGAGGGTTAATGGGGGCTATGCCTACGCTGGGCCCCGTACTTTTTTTCCAGTGCACTACCGATTCAGGAAAACCCACGAGCTCTTCTTCGTACACATAGGGGGCTAAAGAACCATAAGTTTCTTTCGGATCGCAGGCTAGATTAGAAATAATGTTATTCATGCGCTCGATATAACCCTCTTTAGTCCTTATATACACAGCGTATTTAAACACTATTCACTCTTGTGCGGATTTGGTTTGCATATCGTACTGCGGGTTTGTTACGATATTTTTAAGGGCCTGGGAACTAGCTCATGAGAGACAGCCGAGATGATTTCTTAGGAATCAGTCTTCAGCAAGGGACAGTCTAAGAACATCGGTCTTCGTTTTTCTGGATCAACGAGGTTGATGGCTAAAATCCTGTTTTCGCACGTGCGAAAATCCCCTTGGGGTTCCCGTTCCTGCTTGTCACAGGCCACGCCACCGCTGGCTTGACCTGTCATGGCCTGTGAGCCTGCTGCAGTTCACTTGAACTCCCCTTCTGCCAGCAGGTCCAGCAGCTTTCCGCGACCACCCCTCAGCAAGCCCCGATCCCTCACGAGGGGACTTGTGGGGGATGGTCGCGGAAAGCTTCAGCTCCACTTATTGCCTATCTTTCTACCCTACCCATTTCCAACCCTTGCCCGTGAGGGCAAGAGTCATCTCCCCACTTCCGTCGCCCCCAGGGGCGAGGCAAGGAGAGTCCGAGCGAGAGGATCAGTTTTCAGAGCCTCTCTTTCTTCAAACTCATACGGGAGACTTTCATGAATCAAGCAGCGCAAGAATTACACGAGAAAAAGTGGCTTATCCGCTTTTCCTGCTCGGCCAGGTGATAGCAACAGGAGGAACGATGGGCATTGGCGATCTGTCATTGCTCAACCGCTGTCTCAACCGCCATATGCTTGGCGACTGGCTCTGTATTTGCGAAGAAGACGCGAAGATCAACAGCGAGGCAGTGAGGCGGGATGGCGCATCCTGCCCGCTTATCTTGTCGCCCCTGAATATCTGCAAGAAACCGGGAACCGGGATCGAGGAACTGGCTGCTTTGACTGTTTCGCAAGGCTGATTCACAACTTGGTTGTCGCGAGCAGATAAAGAAAGGCAAGAAATCCAGTAAATATAAATTGTTGCCGGAGGACGAAGGCTTGCTGCGTTGAATTTTCTAATAGCCGGGACGCCAACTGGCCATACCACCTGAAGAATACGCACAACTCAGCCTGGGCCAGATCTACTACCGGAAGATGCACGTCGGAGGGTTGGGCTACTACTACAACTGGAGGTCAAAGTGGGGGAAATAGGGAGAAGTACAATAGCTAATCATTGAGTAAAAATCTATGCTGGCTGGGGGCATGCCAACATTCCCACCATCCCGCATCTACGATCACCGTAAGACACGACCGAAGGAAGTTCGACATTCAAGGTGAGTTATTGATGGAACAAAATGGCAAGGATCATCCCCGAACTCGAGGATGTTGCTCATGTAGTTGTCACCTCTGCGCTCTTCTTGCGTCGCGATGACATTTACGGTCTACACATTCGAGGTCGTGGCAGGCCAGGAATGGATATTCCCGGTCGATGAAGACCATTTCGAGATGTTCTTCGCTATGAATGGAAAGGTTATCTCGAATTGGAATCCACCTGTCATGAAGATCAATCACGAGGAAAGGTTCTATTCCGACTTCCCTTGGCTGGGTGAGCATGTGCCGTTTTTGAGAAAGCCGGCGGTAGAGGCTCTAGGGCACATCTTGCTGAAGTATGGACAGCTTCTGCCCGTTCGAGGAGAAGAGGTTTGGCTCTTCAACGCAACGACCGCGCTCGACGCGCTTGATCATGAGCGCTCCCAGATCGTGTACTTCGATGACGGCAATATTCTGGCAATCGAACGCCATGTTTTCGACAGAGGCAGGATCGGAACGGCGGAGGTCTTCAAGCTCTCGATGAGGGCGTCACCCGTTTTTGTAACTGATAGTTTTGTCGAACAGGTACGAAGTGCCGGGCTTCGCGGCGTCTCTTTCAAGGCGTTGTGGAACTCCGCCGATCTTTGACCGCACTCATTGCGTAGCCATGGAATGGCTGCCTTCGCTTAGCGCCATTTGAGGATGCGGCGGCTCTGAAAACGCTTCAGTTCAATAATTGTTCATTAAACCAGTATCAAACCAAAATTGGTTTATTGCTCTCAGATCATCACGCCTTTTTGCTGAGTGGGTATCTCGAAATAATTTTCTTCGGATTGAAATACCATCGTGCCGATGAATAGGCTGACAATTGTGACAACGATACTCGCAAAAAAGGCAGTCCAGAATCCAGAAATCCTGAATCCGGGCACGAGTGCCGATACCAGCATCATCATAAGAGCATTGATAACCAGCAAAAAAAAGCCGAAGGTGATCAATGTCAGGGGGATGGTCAGAATGATGATGACTGGTTTCACGACAGCATTGACCAGGCCCAACAGCAAAGCGGATATGAGCAGGGATTTTTTACTGCTGAATGAAATCCCATGAAACATCAGGCACGCTACCCATAGCGAGAGCGATGTAACGCCCCAATGAGCCAGAAATGCCATCATGTTATCCAGCATTTTTCAGTCCTGATTTCCCTGGTCATATTTAATTGGTATATTAGCAGCTATGGACAGGCGGGCGCAGAGAGTTTCGCATGATAGTACATTTGCCTTCAGGGGTATCGGTAAATTTTACAGTGGTTTCACTATCGTTTGGGAAGAATGGCTCTTCAGGCGAGGCCAAGGGGATGGCACAGATCCTGCTTGTTTTTAAAGTATGGCGTTTAGGTATCGGCTCTGGTGTATTGCGCATCCCGCGGTATTTTCAGCTTCCACGGATATTGTAGGGTGGGGTGAACAGGATTATGATGCGGCGTCTTCGCCCCCAATCTAAATAAGGGATAAATCCGGGTAATCAATCGGCACGCAAGCGGATGAGATTCTTTCCGCTTTCATACTGAGCTGGAAGCGGAACAAAAATTTATTAGCCATGGACTGCGCCAGCGTTAAACAGGTATTAAAACGGAAAATTCGATGACCTCTTCTTCCGATATTCTTAATGCCCGGATTTTAGTGGTCGACGACCGGAAAGGTAATGTCGAGCTCCTTCACGGCATGCTTTCGAGCGCAGGTTATACTTCAATCGCCTGCACCATGAATCCCCGGGAAGTATGCGATCTTCATCGCACCAATCGGTACGATCTCATCCTCCTCGATCTGATGATGCCGGGAATGGATGGATTTCAGGTGATGGAATGTTTGAGAGAAATAGAATCGGAAGCGGGATATGAAAGCGGGTTTCAGGTTCAATCTCAAGGTGAGCGCACGGCTCTTCCCGTCCTGGTAATCACTGCCCAGCCGCAGCATAAGGAGAGAGCCTTGCAGGCAGGGGCCAAAGGTTTTATTACCAAGCCTTTTGACCGTCTGCAGATGTTGACCCATATTCATGACGTGCTTGAAATCAGGCAGCTGCAGAAACAGCTGCAGAAATTTGCTGTACGCAGTGAAGGCGTGCCAGAGGAGAAAATTTTTCCCCGGGAAACGGGAGATTTGTTTGATCAGCTTGCGGGTAATCTTCCCCAAGTGTTCTGGATCTGGGATGTCCATGACAAAACCTTTCGCTATATTAACCCTGAGTGGGAGAAAATGACAGGGCAGCGGGTTGGCCGGGGAGATAGGCTGGAAACGATTTTCGAACCTGTGCACCCGGAAGACATGGAACGTGTCCTGCGCGAAGCGGCAGATCTGCCGCTGGGGGGCGTGGACCATGATTACCGCTTGCTATTACCAGATATGTCGATACGCTGGGTCCATTTGCGCACTTTCCCGATCAAGGATTCAGCCGGCGTGCATCGAATCGTAGGCGTAATGGATGACATCACCCAGCGCAAGCAAGCTGATCAGCAGTTGCTGCAGGTTTCCCATTATGACGCGCTCACGCATCTTCCCAACCGTGTCCTGTTTTATGAGTCACTCCGCAAGGTAATCAAACAATCTGAAATGAATCATCGAATCGTTTCAGTATTGTTTCTCGATATCGATAACTTTAAAAATATAAATGATACGCTGGGTTTCGCACTGGGAGATGAACTGCTGCGTGAGTTCAGTCTTCGTTTGCTGGAATGCTTGCGTGTAACCGATATCGTCGCGCGCATCGGAGGAGATGAATTCGGTTGCATTCTTGTCAGTGCTGACGATTTGGGGAATGCAGGCTTGGTGGCAAGCAAGATCAGGGAAGCATTGCGCCAACCCTTCGATTTACAGGGTCACCAGGTCACGGTAACAGCGAGTATCGGAATCAGTGTGTACCCTATAGATTCGGTCGATGCCGATACGCTCGTAAAAAATGGGGATACTGCGATGTATCGGTCCAAGACAGCAGGCAGGGATACCTATCGCTTCTTTACACCGGAAATGAATGTCCGGGCCATCGAGAAACTCGATCAGGAAAATGCTTTGCGGAAGGCGCTTGATCGGGACGAGTTTGTCTTGCATTATCAGCCGAAGGTGGATCTCTCCGGCGGATGGGTCACCGGCATGGAAGCTCTCCTGAGATGGAAGCGGCCCGAACATGGCGTGGTGGGGCCGCTGGAATTCATTCCGGCACTCGAACAGACCGGATTGATAACCCAAGTCGGCGCTTGGGTTATAGAGAGCGTATGCAGACAGATTGCGGAGTGGCGGCATGCGGGGATAGGAGAAATCCCGGTTTCGGTCAATGTCTCGGGAAGACAGTTTTCGCGGGGCACCTTGAACCAGGATGTTATTCGGGCAACTCAGGCCAACGGCATCCAGCCCGCACTCCTCGAATTCGAATTGCAGACGGAAAGAGCATTGCGGGAAAACAGCATCGATTCCGATCTGCTGGAACTGGAGCTGACGGAAAGCTCTTTGATGACGCATGCAAAGAAGACAGTAAGTATTCTGCAGAGATTGAAGGTGCTCGGAATCCAGATCTCGATCGATGACTTCGGAACCGGTTATTCAAGCCTGTCATACGTAAAACGGTTTCCAATAGATGTGCTGAAGATCGACCGTTCTTTTATCCAGGAGATCACTACAAATTCCGCCGATGCCGCCATTACGACTGCAATCATCGATATGGCGCACAGCCTTCATGTGAGAGTGGTAGCGGAGGGTGTGGAAACCGCCGAACAATTTGATTTTCTGAAAGGAAGAGGGTGCGACGAAGTACAGGGTTTCTACTTGTCACCTCCGCTCCCGGCAAACGAAATATCCCAATTGCTATTGAGCGGAAATCGGCGACTTAAACCCACTCTATGCCGGCCCAATGCCGGCGAATCTGCCTGTAGTTCTTGAGATTGAATCTGGCAGATTTCTCCGTCACCTCCCGCTGGAATTTCAACATGCTTCGCATAGAGAATTTCCCAAGAATATGAGCTGTCGAGAGGACTTGAGGAACTCCTGAACAAATTCTCCGCAGGTACGGCGGATTTGTTCAGGGGTTCCTTAGCATCTGCATCGAGTGTTGCGACGGGCGCTAATCGCGCGCTACGCCCAAGCCGAGCGGAAGGAGAAAAGGAGAAGAGGGGATAATAAATTCGGGATCAGGACGGAGAGCATTACTGTTGGGGCCTGGAACGGGTAAAATATATACCCATGTCTTCTGTCACTTTCTTTTATCTCTCATAATTTCTCTTGTTCATGAGCATGCGCTTTGCCTGTTTGGGAAGTGGTTCGCAGGGCAACGCTCTGGTAGTCGAGGCGGGGAACACCCGGTTGTTACTGGATTGTGGTTTTACGCTCCGGGAAACCGTTATTCGCCTCACCCGACTTGGTCTCGAACCGGACACGATAGATGCGGTTGTCGTAACCCATGAGCATAGCGATCATATTTGCGGTGTTGCCCGGTTTGCACGCAAGTTCGGTATCCCTGTCTGGTTGACCCATGGCACGTTGCGCAGTGCGGGGAAAGCGTTGGGGAAACTGCCAGCAGTCAACATCATAGAAGGTTACCAGCGTTTTTCCATCGGGGACATTGAAGTAGAACCTTACCCGGTTCCGCATGATGCACAGGAACCTGCGCAATTCGTGTTTGGAAACGGTTCGCTGCGATTGGGCGTATTGACTGATACAGGTTGCTCGACTCCCCATATCGAAGTGGTCCTGAGTGACTGTGACGCTCTTGTGCTGGAATGCAACCATGATGCTCGGATGCTGGCAAACAGCGATTACCCGGAAAGCCTGAAGCGAAGGGTGGGAGGGCGTTTCGGTCATCTTGAGAATGCTGCTTCGGCAAGTCTTCTCGCCAGACTCAATTGCAACCGCCTGCAGCATGTCATAGCAGCCCATCTGAGCCAGAAGAACAATACACCTCTGCTTGTGCAGGGAATGCTGAGCGATGCTTTAAACTGCGAAGCAGCCTGGATTGGCGTAGCTACCCAGAGCGAGGGTTTTGAATGGCGCCAGTTGTTCTGACAGGAACAGCAAAACAGAAAACCAATAAAACAACAAAAAGCCGTCCTGGGACGGCTTCGTTTATTACGTTAAAAAGCGTTTTACTTTACTTGCCAGCTTCGCCGGAAGAAGTGTCGGATCCGACAGCAGGCTGATCCGGGGTTGAGGATTCTTGCGACATGATCTTCGAGTAGTTTTGCTTTTCCTGCTCGGGAAGCGCCTGGTTGGGTTTGCCACAAGCAGCCATTGTCAGTACTACTGTGGCAGCCAGGAGCGAAAGTCTTATCATTTATTCCCTCTTGATAGTTGATTATGAAATCAACATTCTACATCGGAATGCCTTTGTCCTTCAAGAGACAAGGAGAATAAGGAGGATAGGATCGCTGATGATCGGTGCGGGAGGTAGCAGGTCATCAGGCAAGTGCCGTTCGCCTGCTCCTGTCATCCGGGGATCTCGAGTATTTGGCAAAAAAAAAACCATCCGAAAGGATGGCTTTTTTTTGCCTGGGACCGAGGCTTAGTGTCCTTCCGGTATTGCGCTTTTTCCCTCTGGAAGGGGGTTGCCATTCCCGTCGAGTTTATGTCCAGGGAGAACAGCTTGGCCGGAGTATTCATCATCCGGGCTTGTGCCAGCGGCTGAAGCGGTTGAATCACCGGCTGGAGCAGCTGAACTCTTGTCGCCACCAGCGCCACGCTCTTGATCCAAAGTCGTACCCTCTTCAGTCCGGGTTCCATACGATGTCGAATTCGCAGGCAAAGCCTGTTCCGGTCTTTTACATGCGGAAAGAGCGAGTGCTGCCATCAAAGCTGCGGCGATAAGTGAAAGTTTCATTGTCGAGCGTCCTTAATAAAAATGAAATGATATGACGGGAATCATATTATATAGTAAAAAATTTCCGTTCAATCGAAATTTGCTATCTCAACATTGATCTGGCTGATTCGCAATTATTGACTGACGAAAATGCTTTGCCTTTTATGCTATTGCGTCGGAGCCTGCTTGGCGCCATCTCCGGTAGCTCCTGAAGCATTGCCCGGAGCTTCTTCCTTATCAAGTTCGCTGAAATCGGGTGCCGAATCGCGTTCAGCCATCGCGGAGGGAGGCGGTTTATCCATAGGATGTTTTTTGTATTCACAAGCAGACAGCGCAGCGGCTGCCACCATAATGGCAAGGAGTGAGTATTTCATTATTCAATCATCCTATAGAGTACAAAAACGATAGTGTAACAGAAGCGTTTGAGGATTCAAATCCCCTTGCTCCGGTCCTTCTCACCCTGTAACGGAGCCTAGGCTGGGTCATAAAAAAGAAAAGGCCGTCCCGGGGGACGGCCTTTTTTAAAGCTTGGTTAGGCGTATTGTTACTTTGCCTCGTCTTTCGGTGGTTCATCTTTCTTTGTCTCCGTCCCGGCACCTTCTTTCTGGGCCGCTTCAATATCCGCATCGCTAAGTTGCCCTTCACGTTTCTCCCAGAGGCTGGGTGGATATTGGCCGGGTTTTCCTTCTCCCGCCTTGTGCTCCTTCATTTGATCACATGCGGAAAATGTCAGTGTTACCAACGCGGCAGCGAGGAGCGAGTACTTCATTTTTTTAATCTCCTTATAAGGTTTTATAACAAATCATGGGTAAGTTACAAGAGCGTTTCGGCCATTCAAATCTGAGCGGACCACCAACTAGCAGCGCCTATCGTAATAGCAGAATTGCCATTACTTTAATAGCAGAATTAGGAAATATTGTCTAGTCGTTGTATTTTACGCCATTCCACTATATGTGGTTTTGGTTTCATTGAAGGTTGGTTGAGGTATCCATTTTTTACTGGAACGAGACTCGGAGAACCCGCGGATTGCATTTCTATTTCTTTATCCTGGGAGAAATGCTTAATGCCCAAGGATGGCCATATCCCTGGCAGAGGGGGCGCATAAAGGATGCGGATAACGTGAAAGTCGTTGATTTCGCTCTTTCATTAGGGCGAGAAGGTTGCGCTTGATTGCAATGCGCCTCATGTGGTCCTCGCGGCTGCTCCTGGAGGCGCCTTGATTGACTTCCATCTCCGCCAGTTGTGCTAGAGGAATCCGACTCTTTCCAATGAGATGGTGGGGGTAAGGTGATGGTGAGCCAGATGTTGCTCTCATCCAGTTGAGGCATGAATTCCGTTCCGATCAGCGGTCATGTACACAATGATCCTGTGAATCACTGTTTGCCTTCTCTGGCTTGCCGCTCTGTCTTTTGCTCGGCGCGCAGCATCAAGGCGCCGTTCACCACGAGCCGTTCACCCGGCTCTAGGCCGGAAAGGATGACCGCGCGGTCCTTGAGGCGCAGGCCTACTTTGACCCGGCGCAATTGATAGTGATAGTCCCCTGCGTTCACATATACCCAATCGGATTCATCCTCGACAAACAGGGCGTCCAGCGGAACGATGATCGATAAATCATCAATATTGCTCAGTACCGTGACGCGGGCAAACATCGCGGGCAAAAGCTTTCTTTCCAGATTGGGCACAATGCATCGCACTTTTACCGTTCGCGTGGTTTCATCCACCACCTTGCTGATATAGCCGACTGTCGCTTTAAATTCCTCTCCCGGATAGGCCGGAACTTCCAGCAACACCGTGGTGCCGACATGAATCAATCCGATATCCTTTTCAAAAATATCCATCTGGGCCCACAATTGATCCAGGTCGGAAATGACGAATAGGGGTGTGGGCAGATCGGGTCTTACTTCCATGCCGGGGTTGATATTTCGCTCGGTAACTATGCCTGAAATCGGCGAATGTAAAACGAAGCGGTTATCGAGGCGCAGATTATTCGCACCGAGATTGGCCAGTTTGAGGCGCGCCCGTTCTGCTTCACTGCGTGCATGGATCAATTTGTCCTCCATCAGCTCCCACTCCTTGCGCGGGGCGATGTCGTTGTCAAACAGCTCCTTCGTGCGCTCGTAGTTGAGTTTCGCCAGTTTGAGATCGGCTACCGCATCCCTGTAGGCGGATTGAGCCTGTCCCAGCTCCGGGCTGTCGATCTCTACCAAGGTGTCGCCACTGTGGATTTGATCGCCCAGCGCGGCAATTGCGCCTGTCACTCTGCCGGAAACAGGGGAGGAAATACGTGCGGTATTGCTCTCGTCGTAAACTATTTTGCCCGTGACGGGCTCCATCAGCGGGCGTTGGACTGATTCGAGGATTTTGTCCTTGATGTACGCGCGTTTCGGGGAATCGCCGCCAAGTATCACTTCATCATTCGTGGAGGTCTGCCTCGATTCTGGCGGCTCATGACTGGATCGACAGGCCGGTAGAAACAGGCTCAATAACCCGACGGCTAAACAGATAAGGTAACGGAATCCGGAATCCATGGATCTACTCACCTGTCAGTTGGTTTGATGATTTCAGGTTACTTCTTTTCTATTATCGATTCCTGGATTTCATCAATCTACCTCGGTATCTTCAACATAAACGTAACCATCGAGGTGCCACTGATATAGCAGCGCCTGTGTTTCGGCATCGATATCCCTCACCGGGGATAAGGCAAGGCGATCGGCCAGTTCTCCTAATATCCGTTGTGCGGTTTTTCCTACTTCATATACGTCTCCGTTTAGGAAAATCCTGTTTCCCCTGAAGAGCATGCGGCTTTTCAGATCCAGTTGCAATTTCCCTTTTCTTATCCGGCGCGCGAATTCCCGTTGGGATATCGGCTTCTGGGGAGGCGTAAAAAAAACGTGAGGTTTGGGTTCGGTTAAATACATACCGATAAACCGTTCCACTTCAACGTTGTCCCACTCGATTTTGTCGAGCGCCGCGTTGATCTGATCCAGCATCGCGGAACTGATTCGTCCGGGATGGGTTTGAATCCTGAGCTCCGGATCCTCGTAGATACCCGCTATTTCACAGCTATCCTGGAGATGAACGAGAAACTGCGTCGCGAGCTCCTGATAGGTGGGCGCGCGAAAACCGATGGAATAGGTCATGCAGGGTTCCACCGCAACCCCATCATGCGCGTAGCCGGGCGGCAAATACAGCATATCGCCCGGTTCCAGTACCCATTCCTGCTCTGGCCTGAAATCCTGCAGAATCTTGAGCGGCGCGGCGGCCACCAGCGTTCTGTCCTTCTGGCTCGATATCTGCCAGCGTCTGCGGCCTGTTCCTTGCAGCAGAAAAACATCGTAGGAGTCAAAGTGCGGCCCCACGCCTCCGTCTTCGGGAGCATAGCTGACCATCAGATCGTCGAGCCGGGAATGCGGAATGAAGTTGAATTTCAGCAGCAGTTCACGCGCCGCCGGGAGGAAGTGATTGACATCCTGCACCAGCAGAGTCCAGCCTTTCTGCGGCAGCCGTGCGAAAGCGCGAGGCGCGAAGGGACCATGCCTCACCTCCCACCGGCCGTTTCTGCGGGTAACCAGACGCGATTGCGCATCCTCCTGACAGGCCAGGTCGATAAGCTCATTGGCATCCAGCAGTCCTCTGAAATCCGGCAAGGCTTTGCGTATCAGCAAAGGTTTTTTCTGCCAATGATCCCGCAGGAAGTCGCTTGGCGAGATGCCGCCTAAAAGCTGGATTTTCGTCATGGGATCAGGTAACAACGACTGCACGACAGACAGAGGCAGGTGCAGTGGGGTAACGGTGCAATCATTTCGGACCTTCCCGGCGATAACCGGATGCAAGCCATTCTCTTATCTGCCACGCATGAACATCTTATCCAGATCAGTACGGCTGATCTCAAACCATGTCGGCCTGCCGTGATTACACTGGCCGGAACGTTCGGTAATTTCCATTTCCCGCAGCAGTGCATTCATTTCTGGAATGCTCAGGCTACGGTTAGCCCGAACCGCTCCGTGACAGGCCATGGTGGAGAGGAGTTCGTTTCGCCTGCCGACGAGTACCTGGCTCCCTCCAAATTCCCGGATTTCGTTCAACACGTCGCGTGCGAGCGTTACCACGTCGGCATCCTTGAGCGCGGCAGGTACGGCCCGTACCGCGAGCATCGCCGGTGAGAACGGGGAGATCTCGAATCCAATTTCACGCAGAACAGCGCTGTTTTCTTCTGCCGTAGCGATATCCTGGCTATCTGCCCGGAATGCGGCCGGAATCAGCAAGGGCTGCATGGAGAGCGTATGGTTGTCGAGTGCCGACTTGAGTTTCTCGTACAGGATGCGTTCGTGTGCGGCGTGCATATCCACGATAAGCAGGCCTCTTTCATTCTGCGACAGGATATAGACACCGAGAAGCTGCGCCAGCGCAAATCCCAAGGGCGGGATTTCCGGTTCCCGAATAGCCCCTTCCGGCTCCATGGAGGCAGATTGCCCATTGAACCCAGTCTGGCGAGCGCTGGCATCGGAACCGGAATCCGAACCGAAAAGTACCTGGTAGAACGCCTGCGGTTGAGCCGCTTTTATCTGAGGCAGCGCCGAGGCAAAAGGAATCGCGTCCTGCCGGGAATAAGCGGGAGGCGCACCGGACACTTCTCCGGCTGCCTTCCGGGTGAATTCAGGAAGTTTCCCGGCTACAGGTACTGCTGCTCCATTCGTCAGGTGTGGCATGGCCAGAGCCTTGTCAACCGTATGAAAGATGAATTGATGGAGCGCACGCGGGTCGCGGAATCTCACCTCCGTTTTGCTTGGATGCACGTTAACATCCACACCGCCACCATTTATTTCCAGGAATAGTACAAACGCCGGATGCCGATCCAGATGGAGGATGTCGCGATAGGCCTCGCGCAGGGCGTGGGCAACGAGTTTGTCACGCACGAAACGCCCATTGACGAAGAAATATTGGGCATCACCAGAAGACCGGCTGTAGGCAGGGAGTGCGGCTATGCCCCATAATCGTAGATCCGCTGCCTGATCATCGACGAATACCGAGGCCTGCCTGAATTCATCTCCTAATACTGCTGCAATGCGTAGTCTTGCATCCGCTGTCCGCAAATGGCTGCGTACAGTGCCATTGTGCTGCAAGGTGAAACCGACGCCAGGCCGTGACAGGGCAATACGCTTGAACACGCTCTCGCAATGCGCAAATTCGGTAGCTTCTGTTTTCAGAAATTTCCGCCGGGCGGGAGTGTTGAAGTAGAGATCGCGCATTTCCACGGCTGTTCCCTGGGCGAACGCAGCAGGCTCAGGCGGGGTGAGTCGTCCTGCTTCCGCCTCTATCCGCCAGGCGTGTTTATCTCCCGCACTGCGGCTTATTAGAGTCAGGCGGGAAACGGAAGCGATGCTTGCAAGCGCTTCGCCGCGAAAACCCAGACTGGGCACATTCTGCAAATCCTCCAGAGTCCTTATCTTGCTGGTGGCGTGGCGGGCAAGGGCAAGGGGCAGGTCTTCTCCGGAAATTCCCGCCCCATTGTCTGCCACCCGCACAAGCTTGACACCGCCCTGGAAAAGCTGCACCGTTACTTCGGTTGCCCCCGCATCGAGGCTGTTTTCCAGTAGTTCCTTAAGTGCCGAAGCGGGACGCTCAACGACTTCTCCTGCCGCAATCTGGCTGATGAGAAGATCGGGCAGTGGTTGGATTACATTCATGGCTGATCACGTTGGCAGAGCATTGCTTCATTATACTGCCCGGAGCCGGAAAGCCCTGAACAAGTCTCCGGCAGATTTTTGCCTGCTCCCTGTCCCGTGTGTCGCGTTGCCACGCTCCCCGTTCGCTTCAACTAAAGACGGCTGGCAAGGGGTGGCAGGAGAGGCGGACAAGCGGTTAACAGGAAGGTGAGGGGAGCGAAGAACCGACGAAAGGATCGGTGAAAAGGGAACGGTGAAACGCTGCTTCCGTTCGATACCATATGTGCCCTTATGTGCCTTATGCCCCCTATGCCCCCTATGGCCATTTAGCGTTTATGGACGTTCGGTCATGGCCGCCGCAACGGTTGCCCGGTCCAGATGGGGGGCAAACATTTCGATGAAATCATATACGTACTTGCGCAGATAACTGTTGCGGCTGATACCAATACGTGTCGTGCTGGGTTCGAACAGGTGGCTGGCGTCAATGGCTCTCAAATGCCTGTCGCGCGAAGGTTCAAACGCCATCTGCGCCAGTATCCCGATTCCCAGTCCCAGTTCCACATAGGTTTTAATGACGTCCGCATCAATCGCCGTGAGCACGACATTGGGGATCAGGCCTTTTGCATCGAATGCCTGATTGATCTTCGAGCGGCCCGTAAATGCAAAATCATAAGTGATGATCGGGTGCTCGGCGATTGCTTCCAGCGTCAATTCCTTGAGTTTGAGCAGCGGATGCCTGGGCGGAACAATTACACAGCGGTTCCACTGGTAGCAGGGCAGCATGACGAGTTCGCTGAATAGTTCGATTGCTTCCGTGGCAATCGCTATATCGGCCACTCCGGAGGTGACCAGTTCAGCGATCTGTGTCGGATTGCCCTGGCGTAAAACCAGTCGCACCTTGGGGTAGCGTGCAGTAAAATGCTGAATTGCGGAAGGCAGCGCATACCGCGCTTGTGTATGGGTCGTCGCGATCGTCAGAGAGCCGCTGGCTTCATTGGCAAATTCCTGCCCCACCTGCTTCAGGTTTTTTGCGTCTCTTAACATTCTTTCGGCAATTTCAAGAATCGCCCGGCCGGGTGGCGTAGTTTCAACCACCCGCTTGCCGTTCCGTACAAAGATATCCACCCCCAGTTCGTTTTCCAGCAGGCGGATCTGCTTGCTGATGCCGGGCTGGGAGGTATGGAGAATTTCCGCCGCCTTGGATAAGTTCAAGCCCTGGTTGGCGACTTCGCATAGATAACGTAATTGCTGCAATTTCATGAGTCGTGATCTAAATAATATTTGGTTATGTTAATCTAACATAATATTCTTTCACGATATATATGTTCATTGCTATTATCGCGTTTTCGATGCATCATGCGCGGTTTCCTGCTCCTCGCATGCGTAGGCGAAGCGGGGAGAGGTGATGGGATATGGCATACACAGTGGAATAGTGGAGGGTGTAAATGGGTTATCTGGATAACCTCGCAAATGACGGGGAAATAGCTTTGTACGATCAGTCGGTACAGGAGTACCGCGATCTGAAAATGGATGTTACACGCTTTACTGCCGGCCGCCTCCAAATGGGGATTTACGGCCAGCGGCAGGAAGGGGTCAACATGGTGCGTATCAAGCTGCCCGGCGGACGGGTATCCGCTCCGAAACTGAGAACGATCGCCTCCGCCCTGGAGAAATTCTCCCGGCACGATGTGGTCCATATCACCACGCGCCAGGATATCCAGATGCATTACGTGCCCCTGGAGCAGACACCGGCCACATTGCGCCACTTGGCGGAAGGGGGGTTGACCACCCGCGAGGCCTGCGGCAATACGATACGGAATATAACGACTTGTCCGCTTTCCGGGGTGTGTCCTCGCCAGCATACCGACGTCACCCATCACCTGGAGGGAACGGTGCGGCATATGCTGCGCAATCCTCTGACGCAGCAGATGCCGCGGAAGTTCAAGATCAGCTTGTCAGCGTGCGAGGCTGATTGTGCGCAGGGGATGATGCATGATCTCGGGGTCATCGCGGTACGCAATGGCAACCGTTTCGGCTTCAAGGTGGTTGCGGGCGGTGGGCTCGGACACAAGCCGCATGAAGCTATCGTTGTAGAAGAATTCATCGAGGAGAAGGACCTGCTAGCGGTGATGGAAGCAGTGATTCAACTGCACAACCGCTATTCGGATCGGACCAAACGCGCGAAATCGCGAATCAAGTTTCTGGTGGACAAATTCGGTCCTGAAGGGTTTGTCGAAAAATATCGCGAAGAGCTGGTGCGTACCAAATCGGCACTGGCAAACATTGATTACCCGAAAGGTGAATGGAGCCCCGGCAAGGATGGGGAGGCGCCGGGCATTGGCGCCCCGCGCCGTATTTTCCCGCAGAAACAGGCAGGCTACTATGTATTCCCCATCAGCGTGCCGATGGGCAACCTGAACGCAAGCCAATTGCGCGCCCTCGCCGATATCTGTGACACCTTCGAGTTGCCCGATATCCGCACCAGCCAGGATCAGAACATGTTCCTGTCAGACGTGCCCGAAGCCAAAATCGAGCCCCTGCGCGCTGCCCTTGCTGCATTGGGACTGGGAGTGCCGAAGGCGGGCGATGATGTGGTGGCCTGTCCGGGAACATCGACGTGCCGTTTGGGAATCACTTCCAGCACGATCGTGGGGCCTAAACTGAGCGGGGGTGAGCATGACCTGAAGATACGGGTATCAGGATGTCATAATGGCTGCGCGCAGCCGGAAGCGGGAGATATCGGCATCTACGGTGAAGGCAAGCGCATGCACGGCAAACTCGTGCCGCATTACCAGATGTATTTCGGCGGTAATGGGATGGCGCGCGGCGCGCTGGCGTTCAAAGGTCCATCGATACCGACAGCGCGTATCGAGGAGGCGGTGAAACGGGTGCAATCGGCTTTTTCAGCTACACGTGAGGCGGATGAGCCATTCTTTTCCTGGGCGCATCGGAAGGATAAAGCCTATTTCAATGATCTGCTGGCGGATCTGGTGGAGGTCAAGCCCGAACAAGTGGAATCTGTTCTACGCGATCATGGTCAGAAGGCTGATTTCAAGGTGTTGCAATTGGGCGGGGGTGAGTGTGCCGGCATAGTGCAGACAAGGACTGGTACGAGCTTTTTTGAAGCGGCACATGAGCGCAATTATCGGGATGCGCTCAAGTTTCAACTGAAATTTGCCGATTCTGTTGGGTGCGCCGAAGAGATTGCGCGCTTGCTCGCGCAAGGCACGCTGGAACTGATTGGCGGCGAGAAGCGCGACGATCTGTCGGGTTTAGCGGAGGAGTTCCGACGTTTGCTGCCCACCAAGCCGCAGCTGTCCCGGCAGTTGGCCAAATTTGCAGAAGATTTCGCGAGCCCTGCGGAAGAGTTGAATGACGCTCGCCTGACCGAGTGGTTTGCCGAATTGGATACATGGACGATGGAGGTCGCGCAGTTCTGCCTGGATTTCGACCGTGGGCTCGATCTGGAGGGTGCGCTGCCGAGGCCGCTTCCCGCGAAGTCCGCGTTGGGACGAGTGCCTTCATCGGCGACCGTCTGATTAACTCGATGAATGATTGGTTGGGAATAATTGGTTGAGGACATGAGCCTGGATCAAAAAATTGCAGAGGTGCGAACACTGCTTGAGAGAGTGCAGAAAGATTATTTGCCTGCCACTTTCGCAAACAGTTTCGGCGCTGAGGACATGGTGCTGACCGATCTCATTGCACGGCATTATCCGGATATCGAAATGTTCACATTGGATACTGGACGGCTTCCGCAGGAAACCTATGATCTCATGCAGCAGGTTACCGAGCGGTACGGCATCCGGATTCCAGTCTATTTTCCGGACGCTGCCGCAGTGGAAGCGTACGTGGCGCAGAACGGTCCCAATGCGTTTTACGACAGTGTGGATTTGCGCAAGAAATGTTGCCACATCCGCAAGGTCGAACCATTGAAACGCGCCTTGAGGGATAAGCGGGGATGGATTACTGGCCTGCGCCGGGATCAGGCGCCCACCCGGAAGGGGTTGGTCGAATCGGAGTTCGATGCCGAGAACGGCCTGCAAAAATTTAGCCCCTTGCTGGACTGGAGCCAGGCTGACGTGTGGACGTATCTCAAGCAGTTCGATGTGCCATACAACGCTCTGCACGACAAAGGTTACACGAGCATCGGGTGCGCTCCTTGCACTCGAGCCATTACCCCCGGTGAGGATGTTCGCGCGGGCCGTTGGTGGTGGGAGGATCCGGAAATCAAGGAATGTGGCCTGCACCCTGGCAAAAAACGCGGCCCCCATAATATCGCCAGCGCCACCACTGCCGATTTAGGCGTGGCAGTAAAGGATGTGGCTGTTTCAGATTGAATGCGGGGTCCCGGAGAGCGGGAATAAAAGACATCAGCGAGCACAGCAGGGATAGTAGAGACAAGGGAATTGCGTGGAGCGCCTCCTGAACTGAATGGGGATTGTTTGATGGACGTTATTTTGAATCAAATGGATGAACTTGCACCTGTTGCAGGACCGGTTGCAGGTCTTGTGATGAAGAATGAACCGGTGGTCATCAAGCGGCGTGTCGCGCGACAACTTAGCCACCTTGAAGCACTGGAAAGCGAAGCAATCCATATCATGCGCGAGGTCGCCGCCGAGTGTGCCAATCCAGCTCTACTCTTTTCCGGTGGCAAGGACTCGATTGTTCTTTTGCGTCTGGCGGAGAAGGCTTTTCGTCCAGGACGCTTCCCGTTTCCTTTGATGCATGTCGATACCGGCCATAATTTTCCGGAAGTGATCGAGTTTCGTGACCGCCGTGTCAAACAGCTCGGTGAGCGCTTAATTGTTGCCAGCATGGAAGACTCGATCAAGCAGGGAAGGGTGGTGCTGCGCTCAGAAAATCAGAGCCGTAATCCCTTTCAATCCGTGACGCTGCTGGATGCCATCGCCGAACACGGTTTCGATGCGTGTATTGGCGGCGCCCGGCGCGATGAGGAGAAAGCTCGGGCAAAGGAACGCATATTCTCCTTCCGGGATGAATTCGGTCAATGGGATCCGAAGAATCAGCGCCCGGAATTATGGGATCTTTACAATGCAAGAGTTCATCCGGGAGAAAATATTCGCGTATTTCCCATCAGCAACTGGACGGAACTCGATGTGTGGGAATACATTTCACGCGAGGGGCTGGAGGTGCCGCATATCTATTTCGCCCATAGGCGCGATGTCATCCGGCGCGGCAGCGGTCTTTTGCCGATATCTCACCTGGTTCAGCCAAAGGAAGGGGAAAAGGTTGAAAATCTCATGGTGCGCTTCCGGACGGTGGGTGACATGAGCTGTACCTGCCCAGTGGAGTCGGCAGCGGTCGGGATTGGGGAAATCATTGCAGAGACGGCGATTACACGAATTACTGAGCGGGGTGCAACGCGCATGGACGACCAGACATCGGAGGCTTCCATGGAGTTGCGCAAGAGAGAAGGATATTTCTGAGAGGCCTTGCCATCTCCCGGCGACTCCGGTTTTCCTTTTTAAGATGACAACTTCGGAAAGCAGGTAATCTCCGATCTTGTTCCATCTTTGTTTCAGTTTATAAAGTAACGGGGAAGCAGAATTTCAAGACGAGTGTTAAATGTCAGCTATTGAAAATATTTCTTTCGATCATTCGGAGTTATTGCGTTTCATTACCGCCGGTAGTGTGGATGACGGCAAAAGCACGCTGATCGGCCGCTTGCTGCATGACTCAAAATCGATTTTTGAAGATCAGTTGAGTGCGATCACCCATACTTCGCGCAAACGCGGGATGGAGGCTGTCGATCTGTCGCTGCTCACCGATGGCCTCCAGGCAGAGCGCGAACAAGGCATTACCATCGATGTGGCCTATCGTTACTTCGCCACGCCTAAGCGCAAGTTCATCATTGCTGACACGCCGGGCCATGAGCAATATACCCGCAACATGGTGACCGGCGCTTCCACCGCCAATCTTGCCATTATCCTGATCGACGCGCGCAAGGGTGTGCTCACGCAATCCCGTCGTCATGCCTACCTCGCCAGCCTCGTCGGTATTCCTCATCTGGTGGTGGCGGTCAACAAGATGGATCTGGTGGATTACTCCCGGGACGTATTTGAACGAATCTGCCAGGAATTTCACCGTTTCGTGGCCGGACTCAATCTGAAAAACATCGCCTATATTCCGATGTCCGCGCTGAACGGCGACATGGTGGTCGAGCGCGGCAACAACCTCGGCTGGTACGAAGGCATGACGTTGATGGATTTACTGGAAAAGGTTCCGGTTGACCATGACATCAACCTTGAAGATTTTCGCTTTCCCGTGCAATTGGTGTGCCGCCCGCAAACGGAGGAATGGCATGACTTCCGGGGCTACATGGGCCGTATCGAATCCGGTTCCATCAGTGTGGGTGAGGAGGTGCAGGTTCTGCCTTCCGGCTTGACTTCGCGCATCAAGGAGATTGTTACCTATGAAGGAAATGTCGAGGATGCGGTTGCGCCCCAGTCGGTAACGCTGACGATTGAAGATCATCTGGATATATCAAGGGGAGACATGCTGGTAAAAATTTCCCAGCTTCCCCAGGTTACAAAAGAATTTGATGCGATGCTGTGCTGGTTGTCTGAGCAGAGCCTCGATCCCCGACGCAAATACCTGATCAAGCACTCTACACGGTTGGTAAAAGCCGTCATATCCCGCATAGAGTATCGACTGGATATCAATACCCTGAAACATGAAGCCGCTGATATTCTCAAAATGAATGACATTGCGCGGGTATCGCTCAAGGTCCATCAACCTTTGGTATGGGATGCATACCAGCGTAACCACGCCACCGGCAGCTTCATCGTGATTGATGAGGTTACGAACAATACCGTGGCCGCAGGAATGATCTGTCCTTCAAAAGGTTAGGGTCGATAAGCCCGAGGGCTGTCAGGTAGTAGCAGTAGCGGGTGTTTTAGCGCTGCAGGGCTGGCAGCAACACGCAGTCCGGAAAGCTCAACAGGGCGTATGGGGAGATAAGGGCGGATAAGGGGAACAGGACCTTGCCGCTTTTGTATTTTTAAAGCGGGAAAAAGCACAAACTGAAAAGGGATATAAAACTTTTCGTACGTAATCAGTTTTGATAGCTGATGATTTTTGCCCCTTTTTGATTTCACTTATAACTTTTGAATGACTTTATCATGACAAGTTTACAATCGGCGCTTCACCCGGCACAGGCATCTGACGTTCCATCTCCGGCGCTGGGGTTTGGCATGGCTTTTGCCGACCTGTATCGTCGGGAAGGGCTGGTGAGACTGGATCAGGCATTCCTTGGTTTTCTCGATGAAGGAGAGCCGGGACTACGTGTTCGTCTGGAGCATGCGCGAATCCAACCCGATCATCTCGATCGCAAGGAAGAAGCTGCACTGCTGATTGAAGTCGCGCCCTGGATGGAGGATTTCATTGCCAAGCTATTCGGCATAGAGAAAGAAGCCGGAGCGCTTGCGGCACGTCATCATCAGCTCGCACCCCTTTATTCCTGCAAGAGGCTGTTCGTCCAGCGGCGCGCCATGAACAAGGTCAGTGAGGCGGATGCTGCCGCAGTGGATGGCGTTGCACTGGAAGCAAAACTGGCGGCCGAATTCGGCACTCCTTTCTCAGAGCTGGTTTTTGCAACAAAAGTGACGGAGTGGCTGCTGGACGAGAGCGCGAATGAAGATCGCCTCAAGGATGCCTTGCTGTATGCCGCCTGGGCGTTGAAGACTCCTGCCGGACGGAAGCGCAATGCAACTGGCGTATTGTTCAAGGCCCCCGCCAAGCTCGATTTCCTGCATCTATTGTCAACGGAAACGGACACGTCGGCAGGTTATACAATTCACAAGCTTCATCATATACGCCGCCGGGAAGGATTTTCCCTCACCGACCGGGGAACCGATCTGGTGGGAGCCCTGGATGAGGCGAATTACTGCATCTGGTGCCATGAACAGGGGAAGGATTCCTGTTCCAAGGGGATGAAAGAAAAACAAAAAACACCCGATGAGCCTGTTACCTTCAAGAAAAGCCAGCTTGGCGTGCTGCTGACAGGATGTCCTCTGGAAGAGCGCATTTCGGAATTTCACAAACTCAAGACGCAGGGCGTGGCGATAGGCGGCCTCGCGATGATTGTCATCGACAACCCCATGTGTGCCGGCACGGGTCATCGTATCTGCAACGACTGCATGAAATCCTGCATTTATCAGAAGCAGGAACCGGTCGATATCCCGCAGGCCGAGACGCGTACCCTCAAGGATGTCCTGGAACTGCCCTGGGGATTCGAGATATACAGCCTCCTGACTCGCTGGAATCCGCTCAATCTGCGTCGACCTGTGCCGAAGACACCGACGGGCCGCAAGGTGCTGGTGGTGGGCATGGGGCCAGCGGGATATACCCTGGCGCATCATTTGATGAATGACGGTCATACCGTGGTTGGAATCGATGGTCTCAAGATCGAGCCCCTGGAACCGGAACTCTCCGGCGTGAACAAGCAGGGGGAGCACGTTCCGTTCAGGGCCGTCCGCAATACGGATGAGCTGGCAGAGAATCTGGATGAGCGCATGCCTGGCGGTTTCGGCGGTGTTGCGGAATACGGCATCACTGTCCGCTGGGACAAGAACTTTCTCAAGCTGATCCGCCTGCTTCTGGAGCGGCGGGAAGAGTTTGCGCTTTTTGGCGGTGTCCGCTTCGGCGGAACACTCACTGCGGACGATGCGTTCGCCATGGGATTCGATCATGTAGCGCTCGCTGCAGGAGCAGGACGTCCTACCGTGCTTGATTTGCCCAATGGTCTGGCGCGGGGAGTTCGCGCTGCGTCCGATTTCCTGATGGCATTGCAGTTGACCGGCGCGGCTCAGAGCAACTCGGTTGCCAACATGCAGTTGCGCCTGCCGGTGGTGGTCATCGGCGGGGGGTTGACAGCCATCGATACCGCGACCGAAGCACTGGCATACTATCCCGTGCAAGTGGACAAGTTCCTGCGCCGCTATGAAATTCTTGTTGCCGTCCAGGGCGAAGCAGCGATCCGTGGGGCCTGGGATGAGGAAGAACGAGAAATTGCCGAGGAGTTTCTCAGCCATGCCCGCGCCATTCGGGCAGAGCGCAAGGAAGCGGAACGGGAAGGACGCGCCCCGCGAATACTTGAGTTGCTGCAATCCTGGGGAGGCGCGACGATCGCTTATCGAAAACGCCTCATCGACAGCCCTTCCTACACGCTCAACCATGAAGAAGTCGAAAAAGCCATGGAGGAGGGTATATGGTTTGCCGAAGGGCTCACTCCCGTCCGTGTGGATACCGATAGATGGGAGCATGCAAAGGCTGTGCATTTTGCGGTACAGGCGCTCGACGAAACCGGCTCCTGGCAGAAAACCGGGCAAGCCGTATTGCCTGCCCGCGCTGTTCTGGTCGCGGCGGGAACGCAGCCCAATACGGTGCTTGCGCGGGAGGACGATAAACATTTCAAGCTCCATGGACGCTATTTTGCCGCCTGCGATGAAAACGGCGATCCGGCAAATCCGGCACGCGGGAATCCCAAGCCTGAGCATCCCACCGTACTGCTGAGTCGTAACGAGGATGGGCGTTTCATCAGCTTCTTCGGCGACCTGCATCCGTCCTATTCGGGGAATGTGGTGAAAGCGATGTCCAGCGCCAAGCAGGGTTATCCCGTGGTCAGCCACGTGCTTGAACGCCTGGCACCCGCTTCCACGAAGCCGGCCTGGCTATTTTTTGCAGAGATCAATGGCAGGCTGCGCGCAACCGTGCACAAAGTCGAACGCCTCACGCCCAATATCGTGGAGGTCGTCGTGCATGCGCCGATGGCAGTGGAACGCTTTCATCCGGGCCAATTCTATCGCTTCCAGAATTTTGCAACGCTTGCCACAACAGCAGGCGATACCAAACTTGCGATGGAAGGCATTGCGCTTACCGGCGCCTCGGTGGATGTTTCCCGCGGGCTGGTTTCTCTCATTGCACTGGAGATGGGCGGGTCCGCGGATTTATGTGCAAGACTTAATCCGGGAGATCCTGTCGTTCTGATGGGCCCGACCGGCACGCCTACAGAAATTCTGCCGGATGAGACCGTGGCATTGGTGGGTGGCGGGCTCGGGAACGCCGTGCTGTTCTCCATCGGTGCTGCGGCACGGGCTGCGGGATCGAAAATCCTGTATTTTGCAGGGTACAAGAAGCTGATCGACCGTTACAAGGTGGCCGAAATCGAGGCTGCGGCCGACGTGGTGATCTGGTGCTGCGATGAAGCACCGGGTTTCACGCCTTCCAGGCCGGGCGATTATAGTTTTGTAGGAAACATCGTCGAGGCAATGGCTGCTTACGGAAGCGGCGCCCTGGGACCGCAGAAAATCCGTCTGGCGGATGCCGACCGCATCATTGCCATTGGTTCCGACAGAATGATGGCGGCTGTAGGCGCGGCCCGCCATACCCGGTTGAAACCCTACCTGAAAACGGATCACTTCGCGATCGGCTCCATCAACTCGCCTATGCAGTGCATGATGAAAGAAATCTGCGCTCAATGCCTGCAACCCCATAAGGACCCGAAGACCGGAGAAATTACATATGTGTTTTCGTGCTTCAACCAGGATCAACCGCTCGATCAGGTCGATTTCAGCGGATTGGCATCGCGTTTGCGCCAGAACAGCGTGCAGGAGAAATTGACCACCCGCTGGATCAGCCATTGCCTGAAAGAGACGAGCCAGCCGGAACTCGAAGTTTCTGCGGAGCCCGTCATTAAATAGGGAACATCGCCTTTCCAGAAAACGGGAATCCCGGTCTTTTCCAAATCAAAACAATTGCGGGCGGTTCTGCCGGACGATGAAAACGTTGTCGGCAGAGCTCGCCTCCACTTCTGCACTTCCATGAATTGTTATAACCAGAAGCGCGCAATTGAGATCTTTTCAAGTCCGCTGATCCCACTTACAAGAGAAAGGACTGGCGGAAAGTTGGAGAAAAGAATCGGTTTTCATTTGATCGAGCACTGCATTGTGCCCAGGTTCATTTATAATTCGGGGTTTTTGTTGGAATAGGGCTGTGCGATAGGTGCAAGGGGCTTTTCACCTCGCCACCGAGCGTGGCGCATACAAGAAAGATAAAGGGAGATATTCATGCATATAGGAATACCGGCAGAGACCCGTGGGGGAGAAACCCGGGTTGCCGCCACGCCGGAGACGGTCAAGAAATTTACCGCCAAAGGTTTGCATGTCGTTCTGGTACAGTCCGGCGCGGGTGCGGGCGCGAGCATACCGGACGCGGAATACCAGGCTGCCGGCGCAAGTATTGTGACCGATCCCGGCGAGCTGTATGGCCAATCTCAGATCATGCTCAAGGTGCGCGCGCCCGAAGCGTCTGAACTCGCATTGATGCGCAAGGATGCCGTATTGGTTGGACTGCTTTCTCCGCATCAGGCGGAGGGCATCGAGGCGCTCGCCGCTCACGGCATAACCGCTTTTTCGATGGAGAAACTGCCACGCATTTCGCGCGCCCAGAGTATGGATGTGCTGTCGTCACAGGCCAACATCGCCGGATATAAGGCGGTGATCATGGCGGCCAACATCTACCAGAAATTTTTCCCCATGCTGATGACAGCGGCCGGTACGGTAAAGGCGGCGAGAGTATTGGTTCTGGGCGCGGGGGTAGCGGGATTGCAGGCCATTGCGACCGCCAAACGGCTGGGGGCGGTAATCGAAGCATTCGATGTGCGCCCGGCAGCCAAGGAGCAGGTGGAAAGCCTGGGCGCCAAGTTTGTCGAGGTTGCGCTCAGCGACGAGGAAAAGGCGCAAGCGGAAACCGCGGGTGGATACGCGCGCGAAATGTCGGAGGATTACAAACGGCGCCAAGGCGAACTGGTGCACCAGCGCGCCGCTGCGGCCGACATCATTATTACGACGGCGCTGATTCCCGGCCGTCCGGCCCCCGTGCTGATCCGGGAAGAAACGGTGCAGGCGATGAAACCGGGTTCTGTTATTGTCGACCTGGCGGTTGAAGCCGGTGGCAACTGTCCCTTGTCTGAATTGAACAAGGTCGTCGTGAAACATGGCGTGCATCTTGTCGGCATTGCCAATCTGCCCGGACTGGTAGCCGCGGATTCCAGCGCCCTGTATGCACGCAACCTGATGAATTTTCTCAACCTGATGCTTGATGCAAAGACGGGTGAACTCAATATAAATCGTGAAGACGAAATCATCGCCGGAACCCTGGTGTGCGCCAACGGGGAAGTCATCGGGAAAACCTGAAGGAACATGCCCCCGGGCTGAAAAGCAGCGCCTGTGCTTTAACCGTTGCTTTTCCTCCCCCGGTTCGTGTCCTGGTAAAAAATTAACAGATTAGAAGGAGCGATCATGATTGGTGAAATTGACCCAACCATTATTAATCTCACTGTATTCGTGCTGGCCGTGTTCGTGGGTTATCACGTGGTCTGGAATGTGACCCCGGCCCTGCACACGCCATTGATGTCGGTGACCAACGCGATTTCCGGCATTATTCTCGTCGGCGCCATGCTCGCCGCCGGGCCGGCGGAAACCGACTGGGGGGTATGGCTGGGGGCTGCCGCGGTAACGCTGGCTGCGATCAACGTATTCGGGGGATTTCTTGTTACCCAGCGGATGCTGGAAATGTTCAGAAAAAAAGATAAAAAAGGAAGCTAGTCAATGTCGGCAAATACGGTCGCTCTCGCGTATCTTATCGCCTCGGTTTTCTTCATCCTGGCGCTAAAAGGTTTAAGCTCGCCGCTCTCCGCCCGACGCGGGAATCAGTTCGGGATCGTCGGGATGGTAATCGCGGTCATTACCACGCTTACCATCACCAAGAACTGGGCGTTGATCATCGTCTGTATCGGGCTGGGAGGCGCCATCGGCGCCGTTGTGGCGCGGCGTGTGCAAATGACCGCGATGCCGGAACTGGTCGCGTTCATGCACTCCCTCGTCGGTCTGGCGGCGGTATTCATCGCCATCGCCGCTGTCAATAATCCCGCTTCCTTTGGTTTGCCCGAGACATTGCCGATGGGCAGCAAGCTGGAACTGTTTCTTGGTACATTCATCGGCGCCATGACCTGGTCGGGTTCGGTGATAGCCTTCCTCAAATTGTCAGGCCGGATGAGTGGCGCACCCATCACTTTCGGCGGTCAGCATAGGGTCAACCTGGCCATGGCGATTATCATGATTGGATTCGGTCTGTGGTTTTTCTTCAGCGCCACCACGAACTGGACTGCCTTCGCCACCATGACCGCGATTGCGTTTGTGCTCGGTTTTCTCATCATCATTCCGATTGGCGGCGCTGACATGCCCGTGGTCATTTCCATGCTCAATTCCTACTCCGGGTGGGCAGCGGCCGGTATAGGGTTCTCACTTGGCAATCCCATGCTGATCATCGCGGGATCACTGGTGGGGAGTTCGGGCGCGATCCTGTCCTATATCATGTGCAAGGCGATGAACCGCCCATTCCTCTCCGTCATACTGGGCGGGTTCGGGAGTGAGGGGGGAGCCGCCGTGGTAGGGGACGGGACGCAAAAGACCTACCGCAGCGGCAGCGCGGACGATGCCGCTTTCATCATGGGAAATGCTGACAGCGTCATCATCGTGCCGGGCTACGGGTTGGCCGTGGCCAGGGCGCAGCATGCGGTGAAGGAACTGGCGGAAATGCTGCACAAGAAAGGTGTGAATGTGCGTTTTGCCATTCATCCTGTTGCAGGGCGCATGCCGGGGCACATGAACGTGCTGCTGGCCGAAGCCGAGATACCGTATGAGCAGGTGCTGGAGATGGATGAGATCAACAGCGATTTTTCCAATACCGACGTGGTGCTTGTGCTTGGCGCAAACGACGTGGTGAATCCAGCTGCAAATGTGCCGGGTAGTCCGATCTACGGCATGCCCATTCTGGATGCGTATAAAGCGCGTACGGTAATGGTGGTCAAACGCAGCATGGCTGCGGGTTATGCCGGGCTGGACAACGATCTCTTCTACATGGACAAGACCATGATGATATTCGGGGATGCCAAGAAGGTCGTCGAAGACATGGTCAAGGCCTTATAACGGCGAACATCGCCAGCAGCATCGGATGATGCCGGATGTAATGACGCAGTGAGCGCAATCAAGGGTTTTTCGGAAGAACTGTTCGCTGCGGACGGTTATACATTCCCGATTTTCCGGAAAGGTGGAGGGTACGGCGTTATCCTCCTGCACGAACTGCCGGGCCTTACTTCGGAGACTGTCGAGTTTGCGGAATGGCTGGCAGATCGAGGATTTCACGTCGTCATGCCACTTCTGTTCGGCAGGCCCCTCCAGTCTGTGGCGCTGGGCCTGCTGAAAGCGCCTTTCGTATGCATACGGAAGGAATTCAACACACTTGCGGCCGGTAAATCGAGCACTATCACCATACCGCTTCGGACTTTGTGCCGAAAAATACATGCCGAGTGCGGTGGTCCCGGCGTGGGCGCTATTGGCATGTGTTACACGGGCGGATTCGTTTTGGCCATGATGCTCGAGGCATCACTCCTCGCACCCGTCGCCGCACAGCCGAGTTTGCCGCTCTGTCAGCCCGAAGGGCTCGATGTCGAACCCGAAGCGCTGTCCTTCGCGTCCGGCCGCAGGGATACGATGTCGTTACTCGGACTCCGTTTCGAGGACGATGCGCTTTGTTCCGCGAGCCGATTCAAGCGGCTGGAAGCCTCACTTCAGCCTGCTCCAGAGTCACCTGTTCCGCGCTTTCACTCTGTTACGGTGCCGGGGAAAGCGCATTCCACTCTCACGCTGGATTATCCGACAGCTCTCAAAGGTGGAGTCGATACCCGTGAAGTTGTGCTTCAGCACTTGCGCAAACAATTGCTCGGTTCTCACCAGTCCGGATATTTCACCCAACCGGCCTGACAATTGTAGAAAGCGGTATGAACACGATATCTGATCAACCAAGGCTGAAATCCGGTCTATATCATCGGCCTTCACGGGCACTGACGGTGTTTTGGGGCATCTTCGCGCCCTCGCTTCGTGTCAATAGGCCCGACTATTGGCTTGGCGCGGGAACGCAAATCTACTCCCAAAACACTTCACCCCATTATCCCGTGATCCGGTGAAGTATTCGGGCTAGTTCTTACCGGTTGCGGCGCCGGTCGAATATTTTTTTCGAGTGATTTCACGTCGGTTGTATACTTGAAAGGAAGATGAGAGGCGGCTTTCCAGCAACATTTGCGCGCTGTCCCTGCTAACTTTTCCAGACTCAGTCATACACAAAAAACGTTTTCCTCATTTCCCAGTTACCCCAGTTATATATGCCCATGCTGATCGGATTGCCCAAAGAAACGAAAGACCATGAAAACAGAGTCGGCATGACTCCAAGCAACGTCAAAGCATTGACGCGGCGTGGTCACCGCGTACTAGTGCAAAGCGGAGCGGGAGAAGGCAGTTTTCTTTCGGACGATGAATATCGCTTGGCAGGGGCTACGGTTGTCCCCCGGGCGGAAGATGCGTGGGCAGCACAGCTCGTGGTCAAGGTCAAGGAACCGACTCCTGCAGAATACGCTTACCTGCATCGGGACATGATGCTTTTCACTTATCTTCATCTGGCCTCGGACCGCCCTCTTGTCGAGGCTTTGCTCGCGAGTGGCGTTACGGCTGTGGCTTACGAAACGGTGCAGACCGCAGATGGGAAATTGCCACTGCTGGCGCCCATGAGCGAGGTGGCGGGACGCATGGCTACTCAAATCGGTGCGACCTATCTGCAAAAAACACAAGGGGGACGAGGCGTGTTGATGGGCGGTGTTCCTGGCGTGGCCGCGGCCAACGTGGCCATTCTCGGTGCGGGCATCGTGGGAACGAACGCTGCCCGCGTGGCTGCGGGATGTGGCGCTCAGGTCACCGTGCTGGATGTGAGCCACGACCGTCTGAAATACCTGGATGACATATATCGCGGGCAATTGCAGACGCGCTTCAGCGATGAATACAATATCGAGGAAGCGGTCTACAACGCCGATCTTGTCATCGGTGCGGTTTTGATCCCGGGGGGACGAACCCCCTGGCTGGTAAGGGCGGATATGTTGCCGAAAATGCGAAGAGGATCGGTCATCGTCGATGTGGCGGTGGATCAGGGGGGATGCATTGAAACAAGCCGACCTACTACCCATAGCAATCCAACCTATGAGATCGACGGGGTGGTGCATTATTGTGTCGCGAACATGCCGAGCGCCGTTCCTCGTACCAGTACCTTCGCGCTTAGTATTCAGACGGCAATCTATGTCGTGCAGCTGGCGGATGAAGGTGTGGATGCGGTGAGAAAAAATCCGGCATTGAAATTCGGAATGAACACGCATCGCGGATCGGTCACTTATCCCGCTATTGCGCAGGAATTTGATATGCGATATGTCGATCCCTTGCAGGCGCTGGGGAACGCCTGATCAAAATCCTAACCTTGGAAATATCGGGAGGGTAAAATGAAATTTATCCACTCGACATTTCTCGTCATACTGTTCGCCCCGTTGTTCCTGGCAAGCCAGGCTCTGCCATTACCCCTGATCTGGGCAAATATTTTGCGGAATGAATCATGAAGCCATGAATGATATGGGCTGGGAAGGTTCTCCGATACCGGAGATGGAGATCTTGGCCATGATGCTTGCCGGGTTGGGACTCCTAGCCGGTCAAGCGCGGTCCGCCGCAGAGGCTAAGGTCAGCCGAGCCCCTGACAGACTTCACTACTCGGGGTCTGGCATTTTCACGCGCTCACAATAATAATAAAACAAAAAGTCGTTTTCCATGTCGGCGCACGCCGCATTCATACCACTGATCGCGTTCCTGTATCAGTTTTGGACCCTGTCCAGGCAAATTCCCGATAAACCCATCAGAAAAAGGGGTTTATCATGGTTTCCTTACTATCTCCGGCAAATCCAATGCCTCACAGTTTTACCCTGATTACTACCATTGCTGTCAGCTTCGGCCTTGCCCTGCTGATGGGAGTGATCGCCAACCGGCTGAAGTTGCCCGTCCTGGTGGGCTATCTGACCGCAGGCGTCATCATGAGCGCCAACACACCAGGGTTCGTCGCCGATATGGAGCTTTCAGGTCAACTGGCGGAAATCGGTGTCATTTTACTGATGTTCGGAGTGGGATTGCATTTCTCGCTCAAGGATCTGTTGGCAGTGCGTCGTATCGCTTTGCCTGGTGCTCTCGTTCAGATTAGTGTCGCTACGGCCTTCGGTGCCGCTGTTGCTCTTTCTTGGGGCTGGAATCCGGCCATCAGTATCGTATATGGTGTGTCGCTTTCGACCGCGAGCACTGTTGTATTGCTGAGAGCGCTGGAGCAGCGGGGTTTGCTCAAATCAGTCAATGGTTCGATTGCAGTGGGATGGCTGATCGTTGAAGATGTGGCGATGGTTCTTGTTCTTGTATTGCTGCCCCCGCTTGCGGACTGGTTGCACAGCGACGGGAGTGGTGCCACGACGGACGTATCGAGCCTGAGCTTGCTGATCTCGGTGCTGTTTACTTTTGGCAAGGTGGCTATTTTCATTGCGCTGATGCTTGTGGTGGGAAGGCGCGTTTTTCCCAGATTGCTTTGGTATGTTGCGAGCACCAACTCCAACGAACTCTTCATCCTGAGCGTGATCGCTGTTGCGATAGGCATTGCCTATGGCTCGGCCATGCTCTTCGGCGTTTCGTTCGCGCTGGGCGCGTTCTTTGCCGGCATGGTCATGAGGGAATCGGATCTCAGTCATCGTGCCGCTCATGAATCGCTGCCGCTTCGGGACGCGTTCTCGGTTTTGTTTTTTGTCTCCGTGGGAATGCTGTTCGATCCCAATGTACTGATAGAGCAGCCTCTTCACCTTGTCGCCACACTCGCCATCATCATCATTGTCAAGTCGCTCGCTGCCTTCCTGCTGGTACTCGCCTTCCGTTACCCCTTGAATACTGCGCTTACTGTATCAGCCAGCCTCGCGCAGATCGGGGAATTCTCATTTATCCTTGCCGGTCTGGGAGTGTCGCTCGGACTCCTGCCGGTTGAAGCGCAGAGTCTCATACTCGCCGCAGCCTTCATCTCGATCACATTGAATCCGCTGATATTCAAGCTGGTTGAACCGGCGCAGGCATGGATACGTTCCCGTTCCGGCGTGGCGCGCATCCTTGAACGTTCGGACGATCCCCTGGCGGAGTTGCCGACCACTGTTACATCGAGTTATGTTACGAACCATGTCGTGCTGGTGGGATATGGGCGCGTAGGCGGACACATTGGTGAAACGCTCACGAAAGAGGGCGTTCCCCTGGTTGTGGCCGAGCAGAATCGGGAGACCGTCGAAGGGTTGCGCAAACGCGGCATTCACGCCGTCGCTGGAGACGCGGCGGAGCCCGCAGTGCTTATCCAGGCGCACATCGCGCGGGCTGCGATGCTGGTGATCGCGGTTCCCGATACACTGCGCGCTCGCCGAATGATCGAAACTGCACGTATACTTAACCCATCAGTCGGGATTATTGTGCGTACGCATAACGAAGAAGAGGCAGCGCTACTGAGAAAGGAAAGCGGAGGAATGGTGTTTCTCGGGGAACACGAACTTGCGTTCAGCATGGTCCGGCATGTGCTGGCGAACTTCCCCCAAACCGATAGGAATGCCGAGCATCCGGCACACGAACAGATAAAGCGGCCTCAAGGTTCGACTTAGGTTTGACCTGAATGCATTTTCATCGTTTCGCAGGGCGAATTACATCCCGGTCGAGGTTCCGGGAGATAGGAAGGAGAATTCAATGACCGACAAGATCACCATTTATCAGAAACCGACATGCAGCAAATGCCGGGCTACGCTCGCTCTGCTGAAAGAAAGCGGGGAAGAGTTCGATGCAGTCAACTATTATGACGCACGGCTGACCGTTGAACGGCTGCGCGAACTGATTGACAAGCTTGGTATTCCGATAATGGATGTATTGCGTCGCGAGGAATCGCTCGCACACGACCTCAAGCTTGTCGAGCGGCACCAGGCAGGGCAGTTATCCGATGAGGAATTGATGAAAATCATGGTGGAGAACCCGGATCTGATTCAGCGTCCCATCGTTGTAAGAGGCAATCAGGCGGTGCTGTGCCGTCCGCCGGAGAATGTAACGAAGTTGTTGTAACATATCCTCTTCAAAGTCGGCATCCGTTGATGCGGTTTGCGCGCATGAAAGGGATGCGCCCTGGAGCTGGAGCCGGGGAAACTCGCGAATCAATTTGTGATATCCTAACCATGTACGGAAAGCGATAATGAATTTCAGGTTAATCAACGCGTTAAGGATAATTGCCTGCCTTATTCCCGCTGCCTTGGCAGGAACCACCGCCGCCATTGCTGCGGAAGCCGAATGTTCCGGATGCCTTTGCCCTGGAAATCCCTGCCGGTTGTGTCCGTTACCACCTTCAAAAAATGCTCCTGCGATGCAGGACGAACCGGATGCCTGTCGCAAGATCAGGGAAAAAGTGCCGCTGGTTTCTGCAAATACCGACCCGGACGAGCATTACGCGAGCCTGGATAAATCGATCATGGAATGTGTAAGAAATGGTGGTGACGTTGTCATGAATTCACGGCGGAACAAGGAGTTTCCTTCCAAGCATTATTGCAAGCCTTATCTTGCTCCCGGCGCCTCCAGTGCCACAGCGAATTCGTCCCGGACGAAAAAATAGAAATCAGAAAAGGCCGAATGCCCCGACGTACTGGATAGAACCAGTAAGCATCCTGCATCAGCGCTTGCCGAATCCCGGCACTTCCGATCGTTTGAACTACCACAAGGGGTTTCCAAGCCTGAGTGGCAGGATCAGTATGAGGCATGCCAACAAAATTGCTTCGATTCCTCAAAGGAACCAAAGAAGAGAAATGATTGCCCCCGTGGAAGCCGGAAGACAGGATAGCGTAAGCGGTTCATGGGTAAGACTGCGGCGTAAGCCCAAATCCTTTGTCAAACTCATTCTGCTGGGTTTTGCTCTGGTCGGCTTGCCACTGATCGTGGCGCTCATCAATAGCGCTTTTTCCATTGACCGGTTGGCAAATCAGAGCCGGAAAGCTGTATATCAGGCGGCGGAGATTGCGCACAGCAGCCGCGCTCTTGCGGATGAAATCGCGAATATGGAGCGGGCGGTGCGCCAGACTCACATTCTGGGTGATACTGCCCTGCTAGAGGGTTATTTCCGCGGGCATGCCGGATTCGAGAAAATCGCTGCAGGCCTTGACGAGCTCTCTCTCAGCGACGAGCAGAGACGATTGCTGGGACAGCTGAAATCAGAGGAAGCTGCTATTTTCGAGGAAATTTCAGCCGTTAAGGAATCACCGGAAGAGTTGCGTAAACTGATCGGCAACTTCGGTCATCTGCGGGATTCCGCACGCTTCTTTTTCTCGCTCGGGTACGCCCTCATAGAGCGCGAGGTGGACGAAATGCAGGATATGGCGGGATCCGCGCGCTTTACCGTTGGCTGGCAACTGCTTGCACTGATTCCATTTGCCATATTGCTCGCCTTCTTTTTTTCCTTCCGGATCGCCCGCCCGATCCGCCAGATTGAAGAGGCCATTCGCAGCATGGGGCAGGGGAAGCTGCATAAGGCGATTCGGGTGGATGGCCCTCAGGACCTGGTTTATTTTGGTGAAAGACTGGACTGGATGAGGCAGCGCCTGCTAAAGCTTGAAGAACAGAAGACGCGGTTTCTGCAGCATGTTTCTCACGAACTTAAGACTCCGCTGACAGCCATGCGGGAAGGGGCGGATTTGCTTGTGGAAGGGGTGGCTGGCAAGCTGACGGAAGAGCAGCAGCGCGTTGCCAGCATTCTTCACAGCAATAGCCTCCAGTTACAGCGGCGCATCGAGGACTTGCTGAGCTATAGCGCCCTTCAGACCGAGAAAGCCGCACTGGTGAAACAGGAGGTGAGTTTGAAGAAGATTCTGGACGCGGTATTGCACGATCAGAATCTCATCATTATTAACAAAGGCCTGCGAATGGATTTGTCTTGTCCGGAAGTGATGCTGGAGTGTGAACCGCAAAAAGTCAAAGTGATTGTGGACAATCTTTTATCGAACGCCGTGAAATTCTCACCCAGGGGAGGATGCATCCGCATCTGGACAAGTGAGACAGCAGGGATTGCACAACTGGATATAGTGGACGCTGGACCCGGAGTGGATGATGCCGATCGGGAGAAAGTATTCGAACCGTTCTATCAGGGGCGGAGAGTGCTCGACAGCCACGTGAGGGGAACGGGTCTGGGATTGTCGATCGCTCGGGAGTACGCGCTTGCGCATGGCGGGAACATCGAGCTTGTACCGCTGGCTGACCGCGGCGCCCACTTCCGGCTCACTCTCCCCGTTCACGATGTGCCTGAGGGATCGGCATGAGGAGCATGCTGCGCATACGAGAATGGCTGGTTCCGTCGGTAGCGGCGTTGATGTTTCTGACCGCGTGCGTAGCCATTGAAAGCGTTGAAAGCCCGCGGGCTGTCGAGTCACCGCCGACCGAACTGGTTGTGACGGGGCAGATGGATGATATGATGGAGTTTTATGATTCCATCCGCAAGCAGTCGCCGGCGGAGGTGAGCCGGGTATACGACAAGGCGAAACAGAGCTTCATGCGGAACAAAAGCGATACCAACCGCGCCCGTCTGGTATTGCTTCTCATCCTGCCGAATACGTCCTTTCGAGACGTTACCTCTGCAATGCATCTGCTCAACGAATGGCCGAAGGACTCGAAATCGGCAAATAATTTGCAGAGTTTCAAAAACCTGCTGGCCGGCTTGCTTGCGGAGCAACAACGGCTGAGTCACAGCATCGAGGAACTTTCGCAGAAACTGAAAGATGAGCAGAAGCGTGTAGAAACCCTGCAGAGTCAGATCGATGCCATAAAAAGCATGGAAAAGAATCTGCTTAAGGAATTGTAAAGAAACGTAAAATCATGTCCGATGCAAAACCCAAAATTCTGATCGTTGACGACGATACTGATCTGCTTGAGCTCCTGACCATGCGCCTTACTGCGGCGGGGTACAAGGTGGACGCAGTCCCAAGCGCAGAGGCGGCTCTGAACTATCTGGATGTGTCCCGTCCGCAACTGGTCATCAGCGATATGCAGATGAGCGGCATGGACGGCATGGCATTATTTGAACAAATCCATCGCTCCTTGCCAACCTTGCCGGTAATCATACTCACGGCGCACGGGACGATTCCCGATGCTGTCACGGCTGTCCAGCGAGGGGTATTCGGCTATCTTGCCAAACCTTTTGACAGCAAGACGTTGCTGGCCAATATCAGTCAGGCGCTCAAGTTCGTTCCGGGCGCTGGATCGCAGAAAGAACTGTCGCAGGCACCGTGGCGCAAGAATATCATCACCCAGAGCGCTGTCATGGAGGATCTTCTTACCCGGGCGGGACTGGTTGCGGAAGGTGACGCCAGCGTGCTGATCTATGGAGAAAGCGGGGTGGGCAAGGAGCTGTTCGCCCACGCCATACATGATGCATCCAAACGCTCCGACCATCCGTTTGTCGCCATCAATTGCGCGGCCATTCCGGAACAGTTGCTGGAATCCGAGTTGTTTGGGCATGTCAAAGGGGCATTCACCGGGGCTGTCAGGGATCATAAGGGTTTATTCCAGCTGGCTGAGGGGGGCACTCTCTTCCTCGACGAAATCGGCGATATGCCGGTCTTGCTTCAGGTCAAGCTGTTGCGTGTACTGCAGGAAAGGCAGGTGCGCCCGGTTGGGTCGGCGCAATCTATCCCGGTGGATGTGCGTATTATTTCGGCCACCCACCGCGATCTGAAAACAGAAATCGCTGCTGGAACATTCCGGGAAGATCTGTATTACAGGCTGGACGTGGTGTCACTTACCATCCCGATTCTGGCGCAGAGGCGCGAAGATATTCCTTTACTGATAAATTACTTCCTCAGCACGTTTTCAGAGAAATACCAGAAAAATATCAACGGTTTTTCTCCCGAGGCAATGGAAACACTGGTGGCCGCATCCTGGCCCGGCAATGTGCGCCAACTCATGAACGTCGTCGAGAGATGCGTTGCATTGAGTACTGCACCCCTTATTTCACCAGTGCTGGTCTACGATGCGATGCACCGGGAAGAAGAGCAACTCGTGTCTTTCGAGGATGCGCGCAGAAGTTTTGAACGGGATTATCTGGTGCGCGTACTTAAAATCACGGGAGGAAACGTTACCCAGGCAGCACGCCTCGCCAAGCGCAATCGCACGGAGTTCTACAAGCTGCTGCAACGATACCAGCTCGATCCATCTGTCTTCAAGCAAGCGCAGGTTTGAGAAAAGGAAGGACTGGACTAAGCGGTACAGATTCTACTGGCGGTCCTCCTTTTTCCCTTCCTGGCCGGATCAGGTCTGACCCGCGATGGGTCTGCGCTCATCCTCGACATATTGGTCGCCTTTCTTCACTATAAAGCCCAGTTCGGTCCACCACCGGACCATGTCAACATAGTCCTCTATGCCCCGGGAAAATGGTCGCAGCCCGGAGGCGGTGATGACATCCACAGGGCGTTGAGCCGGCCACCACAGCTCTCCGCAAGCCAGAAAATCCGCCTGCCAGGGTAACGCCATGCGTTCCGTCAGAAAACCCGGAGGAAGAGTCTGCCTGATTCGAAAAGGCGCCTGGTAAGTTCCTGCTTGCGCGATCACGTACGTGACTTCGATCCCGGGAAAGAACGGCGCCCCGATGCATCCTTCCAGGGCAGCGCGGGTTAAAGTGTCCGGCTGCTGATTCAATGGCAATTCGTCGAAAGCAACCGGTGTCGGTTCGCCCGTCCAGTCCGCTTCGAAATCACCTTGCGCCCATTTTTCCATGAGCGCATACTGATATTCCGTGAGCGCGGTATATTCTCCTCGCTCCGGGTTATCCGGATCCAATCCGCTGTTCACTTTAGGCATGCTGGGTGGCGTCTGGCGCGGCGGGGTATTGGGATCAACATGCGTGTTGGGTTTCGTCAGCCAGTTTAAGACCGTCTCGCGCGCCGACCTTCCATTCTCGGTCTTGTCCGCGAGTTTGCTCAATCGAGCCGGATTCAGAAAATTGCCGGCATCCCCGTGATGTCGATTTCTCTCCTCGACTACCCAGTGAATCATGACCACGCGCTTCAGTATCGGGTAGATATGGCGGGTGAACGACGGTACATTTTTTATCAGGAGAGGAGAGAAGTTTCTGGAGGCAACATTGACCGCCTGATCGTACCAGGTGGTTACGTTTTCGATGCCTGGCGCGTAGGAAGGCGGAGCGACGACAATCCAGGCGCCTTCTTCGGCAGTGAGGGGCGCTTCTCCCTCGACCTCCACCACGGCATTCACCGGCCCGTCGGAAACGCCATCGTACCAGCCATCGTTGTTGGCAAAACTGTTCAATCCCCTGCCCAGGGGAGAGCCTGACTTGCCTGGGCCGCCGATGACAATCAGCCGTCCGTTCTCATCGGTGAGCAGCTGCCCGAGATCGATTTTTGCACTGCCTTCGACGCTGCCATTCCTTATGAAATCTATTTCTCCGTTCAACGGGGCAGGGGATTTGCTCTTTCCCGATATCGATCGCAACGTGGCATCCACGACCAGTCCCGCTCGATCATATCCTGGATTCCGCGCCGAACCTCCGGGACCGCCCGGAGGAAAATTTCCTCCGGCTGCTTTGCGATTAACGAGGTGTACACTCCATGTAATCGTTGTTTTTTCATTCGCAACGATCTCGCTGTCGATGGTTTCCTTGCCGAAATCATCCCGGATGAATTTATAAATCCGGAATCGGGCTGCCTGCGGCTTTATTTTTCCGGAATTGTCGCGATAGGGTCCAGGGGGAACGATTTCGGGAGATTCGGGACCAAAAAAATATGCGCTCTCGCTGTTTCCTATACGCGCAATTCCTACTGCCGGATAAATCCGATAGACCGTTTTCATTCGAGTCGCTTCCCTTTCTGTCGATTGTGCGGCGAATATCGGTTACTCCAAATCATAGCTGCTGCCACAAATATTTCCGTACTTTCTTTGTTGCTATCGCTTTCTATAATTCTCAGCTGGTTTGGTGAAATATCTGGGGACTCGCTATGTTCGGCAACGAACGGAAAAGGAAGCCAACGTCGTAAATACTATTTGGATAACCAGATCGTTTTGTCGCATTGCTCCTTTTGCTTTTGTTAATGGGTATCTGCGTTTAATCACTAGGGATGTGCGCTATGAACTCCTTGTATGATGACGTTTCTGAAGCCCGGGCTGTTCGCATCCCGGCAAGCGGAGTCGTGCTGAATGCTGATCTGACGATGCCGCCCCACGCGCGGGCCATTATTGTCTTCGCTCATGGCAGCGGCAGCAGCCGGCACAGCATTCGCAATCGCTATGTAGCGGAAATGTTGAACGCATATAACTTCGCCACTCTCCTTGCCGATCTCCTGACTGAAGAGGAGGAAGTCACTGACATGCGCACGCGGCATTTGCGGTTCGATATTCCAATGCTCGCGGACAGGTTGATCGATATCGCTGCCTGGCTTCAGCAGGAGTCGCAGACGACAGATTTGAAAATAGGCTGGTTTGGCGCAAGCACCGGCGCTGGGGCAGCGCTGATTGCAGCGGCGCAGCGTCCGGAAAATATCATGGCCGTGGTTTCACGAGGCGGACGTCCCGATCTCGCGGGTGCTTATTTACCGGAGGTCGTAGCCCCTGTACTTCTCATCGTGGGGGAAAACGACCCGCAGGTTCTGGAGCTGAACAAGGAAGCGCTTGCCCGCCTCAATACCGAATCGAAACTGGAAATCGTGCCGAACGCCACTCACCTGTTTGAAGAACCGGGAACGCTGGAAACAGTCGCCGGTCTTGCCGCCGAATGGTTTCAGAACCATTGCTAGATCGGCAATAAAGCCATGCCGGGCGCCGTATATCATTTCGCAGACAGAGCCGAAGCAGGGAGGATGCTGGGGGAAGTGTTGTCGGTCTATGCGGGAAGAACCGACGTCCTTGTTCTGGCGCTTCCACGCGGCGGGGTACCTGTTGCCTACGAGATTGCGCGGACGCTGGCCGTACCGCTGGATATATGGCTTGTACGGAAACTGGGTGTGCCGGGCCAGGAGGAACTGGCGATGGGAGCGATGGCAGGGGCAGATACTCTTGTACTCAACAAGGAAATCATCAAGCTTCTGAATATCGATGAGGCTTCCATCGATGCTGTCATAGCCAGGGAGCGGATTGAGCTGGAGCGACGCAACAAGCTTTATCGCAGAGGCATGCCTGCCCCGGACATTCAGGGGAAAACAATCATTCTCGTCGATGACGGTCTGGCTACAGGTGCGACCGTGCGCGCTGCCATTGTTTCTTTACGCGACGCCGGCGCTGCAAGAATTGTTGTGGCTGTACCCGTCGGCACAACATCGGCATGTCGAAAAATCCGCCAGGAGGCGGACGATCTCGTGTGCCTGTATACACCCGAACCTTTTTTCGGGGTAGGGCAATGGTATGACAATTTCATGCAAACTCCGGATGAGGAGGTACTGGCGCTCCTGGAGCAGGAAACAACCCCTCGGCGAACAACCGAAACTCTAAAGAGAGCGACTTAAGGGGAGACTCAAGGAGGAACTTAAGGGAGACTGAGGGAATTACAGGATTCCGTCGCCTGAGGATCAAGGAGGATTTCATTATGGCTAATATCGATTTTGATTACCATTTGATCGATGTGCTGGAGCAGGACGCGCATACTGTTGCGGAATACAGTGCTGGGCATGAGTTGATACGCGCGGTACGCGAGCATGTGCAGGGAAAAAAGTTTGTCCTGATCGGTGAAGCGAGCCACGGTACAGCCGAATTTTATCGCCTGCGTGCTGAAATTACTCAACACCTCATTGTCGAGGACGGATTCGACGCTGTTGCGGTCGAGGCGGATTGGCCGGATGCCTATCGGGTTAACCGTTTTGTTGCCGACCGATCGGAAGACAAGGATGCGGATGCAGCCTTATCCAATTTCGAACGGTTTCCCACGTGGATGTGGAGGAATACCGAAGTATTCGCTTTCATCACATGGTTGCGCAACTATAACCAGGAGACGGGGAGACAAAAGCGCGAGCAACAGGAACCGGTGGGGTTTTATGGACTCGATTTATACAGTATGACAACCTCGATGCGGGCAGTGCTGGCATATCTGGATAAGGTCGATCCGGAAGAAGCTAGCGCCGCCCGGGCGCGCTACGGTTGCTTTGGCCAATTCATCGAAAATCCGCAGGCGTATGGTTATGCCATTGCGTCCGGGCGGTGGGATTCGTGCGAGCAGGAAGTGATCGCACAGCTCATGCAGCTTCAGCGAAAAGGACGGCTTTACGTTGAAAAGGATGGCGTTTTTGCCGGAAATGAATATTTTTCGGTGCAGCAGAATGCTGAGCTGGTAAAAAATGCGGAGGAGTATTATCGCGCTATGTTCAGGGGAAGGCCCAATACATGGAACCTGAGAGACCGGCACATGTTCGAGACGCTCGAAAAGCTCGCCAGCCATTTGGAAGACCAACTGAAGCGGGAAGCGCGCATCATTGTCTGGGCCCACAATTCTCATCTGGGCAATGCGGCGGCCACCGAGATGGGACGGCGCGGCGAATTCAACATCGGCCAGCTCGTTACCGAGAAATATCGGGATAAGTCATTCCGCATCGGATTTTCGACGAGCCGAGGCAGCGTGACTGCGGCAACTGATTGGGACGGACCCGCCGAAACGAAAACCGTTCGCGAACCGCTTGCAGGCAGTTACGAAGAAATTTTTTCGCAACTCTCCAGGAAACGTTTCTTTTTCGATCTCACCACCGACGGCGAAGCCATGGAGTTCCTGCGGGAGGAGCGGCTGCAACGGGCTATCGGGGTGATCTACCGCCCTGAAACCGAGAGGATGAGTCATTACTTCTATGCCTGTCTCCCGCGGCAATTCGATTTTATGATTCATATCGACAAGACGGAAGCGCTACAACCGTTGCCCGCATTCGTCCATCGCCGGGCTGGTGAAATGGATGAGACTTATCCTTCAGGCTTGTAGGAGACCGCGTTTCTCGATTCTCAAGGTGGCGATGCAGGAAGCGAAGCGCACCGCCGTCTGGATATGCCACATATCTACTGAACGGAGATTCGAAAATGAAAAATGAAATGGGAAAAGTTTCTCCCCTTGAAAAAGATATATTGGATGCAGCTATCAAGGCGGTAAATACAGCACATTCCCGTCCATCAGTTATCGAAAAAAACAGACAGCATGAGCAATCCTCAGCTGTCAGTGCTGATTGTCAGAATCTTCTTGGACAAATGCTCGCAGTAGCCGGAATCGACCAAATTGAAATAGAGCAATGTAGTGAGCGCAATGCCAATGAAATGCGAGCAATCTTTAACAAAAAGAAGCAGTCGTTCATCGATCAATCTAACACTATCGCCCAGCAATATGATCAGCTCAATCGCCAAAGCCAAGGAATACTCTCCCATTTAGGAATTTTTGCTAAAGCTCAGCTCCTAATTACATTAGATGTAGCAGACGCTATTGTCTTAAATCCCCCCGTCAGCCAAAGATCTGATGATTTTGAGATTGATATAAAGAGTGATCCACCTGCTAATAATCATAATTTTATAAAAGCTTATATGTACAGTGATACACCATTCCATCTCGGACCCCGATTCTGCATTCCTGGTTATGCTGAATTTACTGCGGATTTCTATTTCCACTGGACCGCTAACGTAGATGTTTACGTAAATGTGGTCACATTTGTGCAACCAAATGGGACGTGTTTTGTATACTCGGGATGGGATCCCTTTCATTCTAATAAGGAATGCGTCACCTATTCCTCAAGCCTCAGGTATTTCATTCCGCCGCCTAATTTCGATCTGCATCAAAATTCAGAAGGCTATCTTATCAGTAACCTTGCTAATACAGTCAGCCAGACTTCTGATCAATATGATCATTGCGCAGAAACTGGCCCGTTCGATTTTTTAGGGGCTGCCAATCATGGATATCTAAATGATCAGTCTACACTGTTTGATAATGGTCAATTCTATCTTCCCGCTGGCTATACCCTCATTTTCGTGGTCGGGGTAAAAGGCTCGTTTCTCCAAATGGGATGCCAACCTAGCCTTCAAGAGATAGATTTCTACAAGGGTGATTTTGGAATTAATGTCCCTGGCGTGTTCTTAGGGGTATTTCCTGTATCTCCGATTCCCTAGTGTCCTGCGTTAGAAATTCGGATACAAAATCGTTCTAGTTCAGCTCGGCCGTAAACTTTGACGTTATCTATAACGAGCACGACGTCACACTACAGGTAACTGCCGTACCTGAGGCGCACCAGTACCTCATGTTTTTTGCGGGATTGGGCTGAGGGGGACTATTACCCCGGCAGGAGGAGTTGATTCAGGAGTTGATTCAGGTATTCCCCACTGGGATACCTGATTTCTTCTCACTGCTAACATTCGTTCCTCTCGCTCAACGTTTGTGAGAAGGCAGGGGAAGATTGAAGCATGGCGTTCTGCTCGAACGAGCCTTTCGGCTACAAAACGCCAGACGCAACTTTCCACCGCAGAAGATATAGTCCTATTGGTCCAAATGGGAAGGACTTGGGGCTTATTGGAGGATTGGTGAGATGCACCCTTTCCTTCCCGGAATCATATTCCCAATCACGCTTTCCTCCTTATACCTGCTGCCTCAACCCGTCCTTTCTCTACAATCCATCACCGAAATTCCGCCTGAGAAACACGGGAAGGGGTCAATACGTGAGTAGGACCGGCTTTGCCTTGAATTCTGGCATGTTCATCCTGTCGGCGAATAGTTGGCGATGTTCCTATCTGACCGAACGCTCTGATTCCAGCTACCTGAAATCCGCCTCCGCTATCTTCCGTATGAATTAATACTCAATGCCTCGATTTTCTTGCTTTTTGAAAAATGCGGTCTATTTTAAAAATGTTGCCCTTGTAGATAAAAAGAAGCCGTGAACAGACAAAAATCAAATGAACTCGGAGGAGGCATAAAATGAAAAATACGAAGAATAATCATCAGGGTATAAAAATTGAGTCCGTGAGTCGCAACGTTTTTCAGATACTGCCGATCATAGCAGCAATGGCTGCATCCGGCGTTATTCAGCCCGCTTTTGCTGTTGATCGCACATGGTTTGGTGGCACGGGAGAGTTTGGAGTCGATACGAACTGGTCGCCCACGGGTGTGCCGGGCAGCGGTGATAAGGCAATTATCGACAGCGGGAACTCTACTTTGTCGTTCAACACGTCGATAACGAGTCTTGATTTATCAGGAGGCGCCCTTGGAGGTACAGGTAATCTTACGCTCAGCGGTTTGAGTACCTGGACGGGGGGTTCCATTACGGGTGGGGCGACCACGACCTTTAACAGCACACTGGAGTTAAGCGGCAACGGCGCCAAGGTTATTTCAGGTGGACGCACGGTGAATGCTGGCACCACTACCTGGAGCGGCAATACGGGCAACGGGGCCAACGATCTCTTCTTCAACAACGGCACCTTCAACAACACCGGGACCTATACGGACACCAACGCCTTTAATGATCAGATGACGGGCACTGGGACGTTCAACAACAGCGGGACTTACAACAAGCAGACCAATACCGTTACCAACATTGGCGGGGGTGTGGGGTTCAATAACACGGGAATGGTGAATGTCAATGCGGGGACTCTGCACCTGCAAGGGAGTGGTACTCACAGCGGCAGTTTTGCCATTGCTAATGGTGCAACCCTTGATCTCAACTTCGGTACCCATAATCTGAACAGTGTAACAACCAGCGGTAGTGGTACCTTTGAGATAAGTGGAGGCACGGCTAACCTCAATGGAGGCAGCCACACTTCGAAATTTCTGCTTTCAGGCGGAGCATTGGCGGGTACCAGCACACCCATTGGCGGTGCTGCTACCTGGACGGGGGGTTCCATTACGGGTGGGGCGACCACGACCTTTAACAGCACACTGGAGCTAAGCGGCAACGGCGCCAAGGTTATTTCGGGCGGGCGGACAGTGAATGCTGGCACCACTACCTGGAGCGGCAATACGGGCAACGGGGCCAACGATCTCTTCTTCAACAACGGCACCTTCAACAACACCGGGACCTATACGGACACCAACGCCTTTAATGATCAGATGACGGGCACTGGGACGTTCAACAACAGCGGGACTTACAACAAGCAGACCAATACCGTTACCAACATTGGCGGAGGCGTGGGATTCAATAACACGGGCACGGTGAATGTGCAGGGGGGTGTGTTCAATGTAGCCCACGCCATGAATAACGCTGGCACGGTAAATATCAGCGCCGGTGCAACCTTTCAGTCCTCCTGTGGAGGGGCGGATTGTTTCGTTAACGCGGGGATTATACAAGGCAACGGTACAGTTATCACACCCACGCTGGGTTTATCCAATAGCGGTGCAATCAATCCTGGGGGCGGTATCGGTCATCTTACTATAGACGGTGATCTGCATCAGGCAGCAAGCGGAGTAGTCAACTTTGAACTCGCCAGCTTGAGCAGCTTCGACCAGCTGACGGTTACCGATGATGTGACATTGGGTGGCGATATCGGGGTGTGGAATCTCGGGTATGCGCCCGTCGTCGGCGATACCTTCGTAGTGGCTACTTTCGATGAGCGACTGGCAAATTCAACGTTCGCGGATGTTACCACGCATGGGTTCGGTGCCGGCGTGAACTTCAACGTCATTTACCACGAGCATGACGTCACGCTACAAGTCACCGCAGTTCCCGAACCGGAGCAATATGCTTTGTTTCTTGCCGGACTGGGTTTGATGGGTGTGATGGCGCGCCGACGGAGGAATCATATCCGGGGATGAGACTATCGCGCTCTTATCGAGTTGACCGTGATCTGGATAAAAAATACAAAACGTAGACATCATCAAAAGGGAAAGGGCAAATGATGTAACCACACTACCTGTTGATGGAGGAAGCGATGAAGAAATTGAGCTATGTTGCGTTTCTGGTCGGAGCAGCCCTATTTGGCACAACCCCGGTTTTTGCGCAGCAGAGTGAAGATAGGGGAGCCGGTGGAGATGCTGCAAACCGTGCCGTGAACATCAACCTCGGCAGTACCGGAGGGGCGCTGGACAGCGGCGCGCTGAAATCCGTACGAAAGACGGTGGGGAAGGCTATCAGCGAAGAGACGGTGGACACTTTCGCTGTTTATAGTCCAAGAGCAGGGGGGCCTATTCCGATAGAGGGGGGATTGAACGCCTGCGCGGAAGCAGGTTTCAGCTCGAAGCCGGGAGAGTTCAAAGCATTCGTCAAGCGTCTGCGTGATATTCGTCCCAGGGCGGGAACATTCCTCAATGTGGAGCTCACCGATCAGTGCAAACCTATTGAAGGCGGAGGAGGCGGAGCTGTTTGCGGGGGTATCGCTGGAACACGTTGCCCCGATGCAAACCAGTATTGCGACTTTGGGGCCAAATGCAAGATGCCGGACGCGCAAGGTCAATGCAAGACCAAGCCCACCATTTGTCCGCAAATCTTCAAGCCTGTTTGCGGATGTGACGGCAAGACTTACAGCAACTCATGCACGGCAGCAGCTGCCGGTGTTTCCGTCGAACATGAGGGGGAGTGCAAGAAGTCTGAGTCGCAAGCCTGCGGCGGGATAGCCGGGATACCCTGTCCTGAAGGCCAGGCCTGCGTGGATGATCCCAGGGATGATTGCGATCCCACACGGGGCGGCGCGGACTGTCCGGGAATCTGCAAGGGTAAAAGATAGCAGCAACGGGAATACAGGTTATTCTTTAGAAGCCTTATGACTACTCTGGATAAGCAGGTCTTGTTACTCGTGGCGGACAGCTTATCCAGAGTTTGTCACCCGAATGTTAGACAACGTACAGAGCGATTCCTCGATCAGGTGTTAAAAATCGGAAGGTCCGGCCGTTAGAAGAGCTAAGCCGCTTAATCACAGTGGCACAGTCACAGCGGTGCAGTGGCGCAACCGATCAACAGTTCCAGAGGGAAAATCTTGAGCACATCATCTGACAGAGGCAACGCAAGGATCAACGAGAGCGGGATCGAAAATCCGATCGAGAATACAGAAAAAGAGATTACCGACAGCCCGGCAGCAACCGGGTCTTATGGACCATACAGGCAGGAACGGAGGAAAGGTCATCAAGTGATTTCTACCGCCACTTATTACCAGGTCGAGCGGCGCGGCGGCACCGGCTATGGCTATGGGGAAACACAGGACTGGTCGGACCCGGATCCGGAATCGGATGGAACGCCTTATTCGGGCAGAAATTTTTGACAGCAGGAGATGCAGAGATTCAGGCAAAGGATTCAAGGCATGTAATGCGTAATGCTGGCAGGGTCGAGTGAGACAGAAATGAGGCAACAAGGGTAGAAAAGGTCGTTCATTTAATTCGCATTCATTTGATTCGAAAGGAGAAAACCATGGCAAATATTGCTCGTCGTTCGCCTCTTATGGGCGACATCATGCGCTATGACCCGTTTTACAATCTGGATGACTGGTTCAAGAATTGGGGAATGCGTCCATTCTCAATGGATATGGAAACCACCCCTCAGATCAGGATCGATCTTACCGAAAATGACAACGCCTATACGGTTCGTGCAGACATACCTGGAGTAAAAAAGGAGGATGTCAAGGTTCAGGTAGAGGGCAACCGCGTTTCCATCAGCTGCGAGACAAAGCAGGAAAAAGAGGAAAAAGAAGGCGAGAGGGTAATTTGCCGGGAATGCCATCAGGGATCGAGCTACAGGAGTTTCACCCTGGGAAGCGAAGTGGATGAGGCCAAGGCCGAGGCAAAATATGAAAACGGCACATTGGTACTGACGTTGCCGAAGAAGGAGGGAAAAACCGCCAAACGTATCGAGGTGAAATAATCCGAGCAGCGCTCTTCGGGTCATCAGACTGATCGTTCTGCTCCACATAACCGGAGCTCCACTATGACACACTCTCCATTTGTCGGTTTTCGCCAGATTTCCCGACATGACAAGCTCTTCAAGGAGCGTATTCACGATCCTTACAGAGCACGGCACAAACTGTCTGAACCCACTGTCTGTCCCAGTTGCGGGGCTGTATTCCATGAGGGACGCTGGCAATGGGGCGAAGCGCCCGCAGGCGCCCATCAGGAAATGTGTGCGGCCTGTCAGCGTATCCGGGATGATTTCCCCGCCGGCTTCATTACCCTGAGCGGCGAGTTCTATATCGCTCATCGCAATGAAATCATGCACATCGTGCACAATGTGGAAAAGCGTGAAAAGGTCGAGCATCCCTTCAATCGCATTATGGCCGTTGAAGAAAAAGATGGGGGAACCTTGGTGACGACCACTGATATCCACCTGGCGAGAGGCATCGGCGAAGCCGTACACGATGCGTATCAGGGCGATCTGGAATTTCACTATAACCCGGAAGAGTATTTGTTGCGCGTGCACTGGGCGCGTTAGAAAAAACTTTGGGGGTAGCGTTTTGGGACAAACCCCGATACGTGTTCCCAATTGCAACATACCTCATCGTCCCTACAATGAGAGTGTGATCAAAGTGGAGGGCAGGATGCCTGTAGGTGAAATTTGTAACCGTGATACTGTATTCGTGAAGCGGGATGAGACGATTGGGGAGGCAGCCAAACTCATGCGTCAGCACCATGTGGGCGACGTGGTCGTTATCGAAGAGCGGGACGGCCTCAATATTCCCGTTGGAATTGTCACCGATCGCGACCTCGTGGTGGAAGTCATGGCAACCGAGTTGGATGCTGCTGTCATCACCGTGGGCGACATCATGGAGCAGGAACTCGTCACCGTGAAAGAAAGCGTGGGGGTATTCGAGGCAATTCAATACATGCGCAGCAAGACGGTACGGCGCTTGCCGGTAGTGGGCGAGAATGGCGCCCTGGTGGGTATTCTTACGCTCGATGACTTGCTGGAACTGCTATCGGAAGAACTGCTGGCGACTTCCCGGCTGACAAGTTATCAACGGCAGAGGGAAGCAAGACAACGGCATTAAAGGACCAACGGGATCAAGGGGTGACTGGAAATACGCGAACGGAGTTTTCGACCAGCCGGTCATTACCGGCTTTTCCCATAATCGGAAGGAGCACGATCATGATGGATTCCGTGAAGAATGCAAGTGAAAATATCAGCCGAAGACTCAGTCGGACATGGGATCACATTTCAGATGGCTGGCGTGAACTCGTCCACCATGGTAGCGATGCCCTTACGCACTTTGTACACCGCAAGGGTGAGGAAGACAAAGGGCAAGCGTCCGCTGCCAGCACGCCAGCTTTTCCTCACTGGAGTATTCTGGCAGGGGATATGGAAGAAACGGACAGGGAAATCGTGGTACGGATAGAAGTGCCTGGCATGGAAAAAAAAGACTTTGAGATCAGCATAGAGGGCAAGACGCTTTCTCTGAGAGGGGAAAAACGCTTTGAGCGCGATACAAATGATAGCAAGTATCATGTCATGGAACGTGCTTACGGCGTTTTTCAACGAACCTTGCCGTTACCGGTCGAGGTGAATGAAGACAAAGCGGAAGCGGACTACAAGAACGGCGTGCTGACCGTGCGTCTCCCCAAGCTGAATGTTGAAAAGAGAAGATTCATTTCCATATCATGATAAGGTGGCATTTTCCTTTTCAGCGCCGACGCGCCCTACCGAAAATTATGCTTATCCGCCTGCTCGCAGGCGTAATGACGACTATGCTGGCAGCTTCGATCTCCGTAGCGACTGAGCCGGACATTCTCTTGAGCCAGAAGGAAAGAAAACCAAAGAAGGAGGCGTCTCGCATGTCTATGACAATAACATCCTCATCCTTTGCGAATCACGGAGAGATTCCTATTCGTCATACCTGTCAGGGACATGATAATTCACCCGAGCTGTTCTGGGACAACATACCGGAAAATGCGAAAAGCCTGGTTTTGATTGTGGACGATCCGGATGCGCCCGATCCTGCCGCTCCCAAGCTGACCTGGGTACACTGGGTGCTATATAACATTCCTCCTGCGGCTCAAGGTTTACCTGAGGGAGTGGCGGAAGCCGATCTTCCCATTGGAACGCTTGGCGGGCTCAATGACTGGCAGCGCACAGGGTATGGCGGACCCTGCCCCCCTATCGGTAAGCATCGATACTTTCATAAACTCTACGCACTGGATATCATGCTTCCGGATCTGAAACATCCCACCAAGGCAATCCTCGAGCAGGAGATGAAGGGACATGTCATCGCGCAATCGGAACTCGTGGGGCTGTATCAGAAGCAATAGGCTGCTATTGCTTTTTTTCTTTTTTAGATTCCGGTTCATCCAGCGCGGTTCTGTACACTCAAGGGGATAAATGCGCAATATGGCATGGGTCGCATCAAGAACCTGGTGTCTGGTGGAAATCGAAGATCGATCCGTATACCATCGACACGGCATGAAGCAGGTGTTGCGCTGCGCTTTCCCCGTATGCTGCAGATTCTTGATGACAAAAAAACGAGCGAAGCTGATATCCTGAATACGTTGACTGTCATGCTGGGGCACAGGTGGTCATGAAAATCCCGCCTGAGGACCTGTCTGAATTGCGCCGCAAACCCAACCGCGCTTTACCCATAAAATGGGCGGCGAAGGGCGTAGTCAAAGACTTGAAGTATGCCCGTGATTTATCCTTCTACCTGCTTAAACGAGAGAAGGCAAATGAAAGGCCGCTGGTGAGGTTGTATGAAAAGGCCATCTCTCCCCGTTATGATCGTCCCGTTTGCCTTTTTTGCAGCTTCGACAAAGATAGCATTGTCAGGGAGAACGTGTATTACTACCTCAATGCTCTGATGCTGGCCGGCTTCGATATCGTATTCATCAGTTCAAGCAGCATGATTTCTGGAAGCGATCTGGAAAAACTGTCTCGATGCTGTATCGCAATAATAAACCGTGAGAACAAAGGATACGATTTCTATGGGTGGAAAACGGCTCTGGAAAAATATCCCGAATATCGCGAGCACAGCGGTCTTCTGTTAGCCAACGACAGCGTTCTCGGTCCGCTTTTCAGCATCGATAATATCATCGCCAGACTCGAAGGCAGCGAGGCTGAAATCGTGGGAATGACGGATTCTTTTCGTTTTTATCCCCACCTTCAGTCCTATTTCCTCTACTGCAAGAAAAAAGCCGTGTCCTCCGATGAATTTCTTCGCTTCTTCGCGGAAATCGAGGTGCTGGAATTCAAGCCGGCCATCGTTCGCAGATATGAAGTTGGTTTTTCCCGCTTCCTCAGCCGGCGCTTTCGTCTTGCAGCGCTCTACAGTCTGGGACAGGTTCTTGCTCCAACTGATTACCATCAAAGGCCGCTGCAATGGGTCGAATCGACCTTTCACCTGTGGAAGCCGCTTATTACCGAGTTTGGATTCCCGTTCCTCAAAAAAAGCGTGCTGACAAGAAGAGGTGTGAGCCTGGGGGAAGTTTCAGCGGGCCTCGCGGAGGCGGGCTCTTCCTACGAGACAGAAATTCTCAACGACTGGATGTCCCCTCGCGGATAAGACACGATTCTGCTCGACAACGATTTCCCTTCGTCATTCCCTTGAAAGCCTCGAAAGAAGGAATCCAGAACCCTCGCATATGGATTTTCCGCTTCCGCTGGTGTGACGATTGAGCAAACTGTAGGCGAGGCCGCTCACCCTGTTGATGATCCGCACCCGGAATTGCAGCAAAAATATCTGGGCTGCGGGACCATAAACCGGATATCCTTCGCCCTTCCACTGTTTTCTGTTTTCACCTCTACTCATAAAGTTACGGTCAGCATAGATGTCTTCATTTTTCATGGATGTATTATCCGGATGCGCTGTAGCGCTTTACGGATTGAAGGGTGGTTACACTAAAGTCAATGTCAAAGGTCAATCCATACGCATCGCGGTGGACAATTTTCGGACGCTCCAGCGGGCAAAAACGTATTCAATAAAAGAACCCGATACCTTGGACTGGCTTGACGGTTTTGAACCGGATTCCTGCTTCTTCGATCTGGGAGCGAATATCGGCCAGTATTCCCTGTATCCAGCAAAGAAATACGGGAAGGACATCCATATATATTCGTTCGAGCCCCAGTGCGCCAATTATTATTTATTGAATAAAAACATTTACCTCAACAAGCTCGAGAAAAATATTACCTCCTATTGCGTGGCTGTTTCCGGAGAGGAAGGCTTTTCGAAACTTTATATTCCCAAATTCATAGGCGGTGGAAATCGCTCCCAGTTCGGAAAAGAAGATTTGAAGAATATGAAAAAACCCGCCGCGCATATTCAGGGCATGTTCGGCGTGACACTCGACGACTTATGCTCAAAATGGGGATTTCCCTATCCCAACTACATCAAGATCGATGTGGATGGCATCGAAATGGCTATCATCCGGGGTGCGGGGAATGTGCTCAGGAATCCGGCACTGAGATCCGTCATCGTCGAGCTGGGGACAATCGAGGAGCAGCAGGAAGCGGTAGCGCTGATGGAGCAGGCGGGTTTGAAAGTCAGATTCAAAACCACCAGGAATTGGGGTGAAACCTGCTTCGTGTTCGCGAAATAGGATTGATCATCTCCTCTTTGCCGAATCGCCGATACACCTGTCCTGAGACTGCCGGAGGAGCTTATCCTGAGTACTGCTCGCGCCTTCGATCCTTCGACGATTCGGGATCAGGGAGAGCGGAGACGAAAGCTCAGGCAGGCACTCGTTGACCGCTTAACGGGAAACGAAAACCGCTTCCCTGTGAGACAAGGAGGAAGTATCCCGCTCCGCGGGTGCGTAACGAGCTGCCTCCGCCGGCTGCACCCGTTCCGCTTTTCCTTTGGAAAGCGCAAAAATCACATCCGCTGCGCTGATCAGCGCTGGTTGGTGGGAGACGGCAACAACCGTGAGTTCCTGTGTGAGGTTTCGCAGGGTTTCACAGACAAGTCGTTCACTTTCCGGATCGAGCGCACTCGTCGGTTCATCCAGTACCAGAAAGAGCGGGCGGTGAGCCAGTGCCCGGGCAATGGCAATACGTTGGCGCTGTCCCCCGGATAACAGGCCGCCACGCTCGCCGACAATGGTATAGAGACCATCCGGCAATCCACTGACGAACTCCCAAGCGCCAGCCTGGCGCAGTGCTCTTTCCGCATCCGCTTCAGTCAGTTCAGGTGCGCCGACGAGAATATTATTGAGAATACTGTCGTGTAGCAGGACGTTCTCCTGGGCGACATATCCGATCATGCGGCGCCAGGCACGTGGATTGATGTCGCGCATGGGCACGCCATCCACGAGGATTTCGCCTGACTTGGGGTCTGCCAGGCCGCACAGGAGATCCAGCATGGTGCTTTTGCCGACCCCCGACGGGCCGGCTATGGTGGTGAACGACCTGACCTGGATTTCGAGATTCAGGTCCTGAAAAATCGGCCTGGTGTCGTAATCGAAATTGACGTGACGCAGGCTGATGCCCTTTTCAAGCGTCGGTTCGCGCGTGCCTGATGTTCTTTCCGCTGCGGCACGCGCTTCTGCGACAGCGGTACGCAAGGCCCAGTAGGCGCTTTCCTGCGCCATCAGATTCTGGTATTTCCTCTGCGTCTTGTTGAGCAAACTGAGGAGCCGGGTCAGAAGAAAAACCATCACCATCACCGAGGGCAACGAGAGTCCCCATATTTCCAGAGCCAGATAAAGGCCGATTGCCATCAATGTGGCGAGGATAGGCTCCTGCAGCGCCATCAGGGCTTCGCGCGCGATGATTTCCCGCCGGGTGGCCTTTTCCAGTTGCTGGGTCTGGTCGTGCAGGATCGCTTCGGCTACATTGTCTCTCGCCATGGCCTTGAGCGATTTTACCGAAACGAGCACATCCGAAAGATACGTCAGCAGGTTTCGCAGCAGATGGGTCTGCCTGGTTCCCGCCTTGCGTGTCGCACGAATCAACTGGTGCAGCACCTGCATCATGATGATGCCCACCAGAATGGAAGTAAGGGTAGCCTCCCATGAAACAAACATGGCTACGGTTCCGTAGACAACAACCTGTACGGCCAGTGCGAGTACAGTGACGCTGTGCTCAAAGCCATTGGCTGCCCGGTATGCTTCAGTGGCGACGGAATTGGCAAGCGAACCCATCGGCTGGCGCAGGTAATACTGCCAGCGGCTGGCAAGCAGCGCATCGATCAGTTCGAGGCGGAGGACGGTGGCCACATGCGCGACCGCATAACCGACCTGCCTGTTCGCCATCAATAATATGAGGCTTTTGAGGATCATTCCTCCCACGATGATCAGCAGCATGGCGCCTATGGTGGGAGAAATCCCGATGTTCTGGAGAACTTCGGCGATGTGCCGACCCATGTCCGAACTGGCGGAATCGCCGACAGCGATCGAAAGGAGTGGAAGGAGGGCAGTGAGGCTTAAGCCTTCTGCAATGCCTGCCGCTAGAAGTGCAACCAGGACGTACGCAGTACGCCTCGGGGAAAGCATGCAATAGGCAAAGAGAGTTCGCATAAGTTGGGTCTGCAGACTACGGAGTTATCATAACCTAAATTACGGACACGGTCTTGAAAAAACCCTTCCATTAACGAGGAATTCCATGGGGAAAAGTGGGTTACGTATTCTGAAGCAACGAATCGGGCGGAATTGCGAACAGGATGAGCCTGTGCGCTTGTTCCGGATTATTCAGTCGGTCTTTCGAGCTCCGCGGATATTGATTGTTGCCAGGGCCAACTGGAGACCGAGAACCGCGAATGCTTCGACGTGCCATCCCCAGATTACCCATAACACATTGCTGAGGAGGGAAAACAGAAAACCGGTGTGACGCATCCGCTTGGCCTGGTAGGTCAGAAGCCAGACCGAAAGAATATTGATCACCATGGCAGGCCACTGTAGTAAATTGAAGTAATCCATATCCCTCCGTTCTCCTGAAAACAAGCTGTGCTCCAGCCGATATATGTAGATTATGTGTTATGTTAAATTCAATGCATAAAAAGCGTTAAAGGCATGCATGGCCTCGCGTAGGCTGCCCGACACCTCTTTTTCGCCCCCGCGATCAAGGCTCCGCGTCCAGTTTCACTTTGAACCGATCATCTCATCCATAGACCTGCAGTTCCGTTCGAAAGAACACAAATCAGAGTGGCAGAGTGGAAAAGGCTTGTATCTTCCAGGGTGCGCAATCGCACATACAAGCGGAGGAGGGAAGAGCATGATTTGTATTTCGATATTTACTCCTGAAAAGGAATTCACTTCTCCGAATCAATCATGGTTGCATCTGCTTCAACCCGGGCTTTATGGAAGGGCGCCATCAGTTTTGGGCTGGTGCATATTCCCGTGGCCCTTCATACCGCAACGACGGAGCAGGGTTTGAATTTCGACTGGCTGGACAAGCGCAGTATGGATCCTGTCGGCTATAAACGTATCAACAAGAGGACCGGGAAAGAGATCGATAAGGAAGATATCGTCAAGGGAATCGAGTACGAGGATGGTCATTACGTGATTTTGAGCCAGGAGGAGATTGCCGCCGCTTATCCCAAGGCCACGCAGACGATCGCGATCGAAATGTTCGTGCCGGCAACTGATATTCCCTTCATCTATCTGGAGCGTCCCTACTATGTCACACCCGCCAATAAAGGCGAAAAAGTTTATGCGCTTTTGCGCGAGACCCTGTCCAGGACCGAGCGCGTCGGCATTGCCCGAGTGATTATTCAAACAAAGCAGCATCTTGCTGCTCTTATTCCGTCCGGCCGCGCATTGGTTCTTAATCTATTGCGCTGGGGGGATGAAATCCGCGCCTCGGAAAATCTGAGTTTTCCGGCCGAGGGGGCCAAGGAGGCCGGCATTACCGATAAAGAATTGAAAATGGCTGAGCAGTTGGTGATGGACATGAGCGGCAAATGGGACCCGGATGAATTTCATGATTCGTTTAAGGACGAAATCATGAAACTCGTGAACGAGAAAGTTGAAACGGGTGATATACAAACCGTGGCACAGCCGGAAGAAGTCGAGTTACAGCGTGGGGGTGCGCAAATACTCGATCTCACTGAATTGCTCCAGCGAAGCCTGAAGAAACGCACAGACAACGAAGACCGTGACCGCAGACCTGTCAGAAAGCCCGCCAAATCGACGACTGCCTCATCTGCACCTGCCCGCGGTGCGCACAAGCGCCGGGCGGTATAAGGCAGATTCCATAGAATGAGAAATGATGACTCGCTTAAAACTTATCGTGCCAAACGTGATTTCTCGATAACACCTGAGCCGAGCGGCGCTGCCAGCGGCAAGGCAGCCCTCAAGAGCACTGCTAAGGCTTTGTCGTTTGTTGTCCAGAAGCACTGGGCAACGCGTCTGCACTACGACTTCAGACTGGAACTGGAAGGAACGATGAAGAGCTGGGCTGTCCCCAAAGGCCCCAGTTTCGACCCTAACGACAAACGCATGGCGGTCCACGTCGAAGCCCATCCCATTTCCTATAACAGTTTTGAGGGCGAGATACCCTCAGCTCAGTATGGCGCTGGTAAAGTCATTATTTGGGATAAGGGAACCTGGCTTCCTCTCGAAGATCCGCACAAGGGGTATCGTGACGGCAAGCTGAAATTCGAGCTGCGCGGGCTCAAGCTGAAAGGGCACTGGACTCTGGTGCGCATGAGAAAGGAGGAAAACAAAAAGCAGGAACCCTGGCTGCTGATAAAAGAAAAGGATGAATATGTGCGTTCATCGCGGGAGTATAGCGTGGTGGACGAAATGCCGGACAGTGTGGCCGAACTCGACCTGCCAGAGCCTTCCAAGGCTTCCGCAACATTGGGAAGCGGATCACCCAAAAGCAGTTCGATATCGCGAAAGGGAACGAAAACGGCCTTGCCGGACAATGCGCGCAAGGCCGATCTTCCGCACACATTGACGCCGGAGCTCGCCACACTTGTGGACGAACCCCCTTTGGATCCGGAAGAGTGGATTTACGAAATCAAGTTTGACGGGTATCGGATGTTGAGCAGAATAGAGGGAGGAGAAGTTCGCCTCATAACGCGAAACGGAAATGACTGGTCCCGTAAGCTCCCGCATCTGGTAAAAGCAATAGGGAAGATGAGATTGAAGTCGGGGTGGCTCGATGGGGAAATTGCGGTGCTGGATGCACATGGCATTCCCGATTTCCAGTCGTTGCAGAATGCCTTCGATAGCGCGCGTACCGAGCGCATCATTTATTATCTCTTCGATGTGCCCTTCTATGATGGGTATGATTTGCGGGACGCTTCCCTTGTCGAACGCCGCGCGTTACTGCAAAAACTGGTTGAGGCACACTCCCCCGATGAAATACGCTTCAGCGACGTTTTCGAGGCCTCTCCAGCAAAAATTCTCGATTCCGCCTGCCGACTTGGACTGGAAGGGGTGATCGGCAAACGTAAAACCTCTGTTTATGTCTCGCGCCGATCTCAGGACTGGATAAAACTTAAATGTAAAAACCGCCAGGAATTCGTTATCGGCGGATATACAGATCCCAAAGGTACGCGAAAGGGTATCGGATCTTTGCTGCTCGGCTTTTATGATGAAGACCGAAAACTCAGATATGCGGGAAATGTGGGCGCGGGATTCAGCGATAAGACGCTGCAGGACCTCAGGGCAAAGTTGGACAGAATTGCTTCGACGGATAACCCTTTTGTGAAAGCGAGTGGCATCGATAAAAACGCGCATTGGGTCGAACCCCGGCTTATCGCAGAAGTCTCCTTCGGTGAATGGACGCAAGGGGGTCACATTCGCCACTCGGTATTCCACGGTTTGAGATCGGACAAAAAGGCGAATGTCATTGTTCGCGAGAAGCCCGTGCATCCTGCCGCGGAGTCGGCGCCTGCAAGCGCCATTCCAAAAACCCTGAAAGTGACGAACCCGGACCGGGTGATTGACCCCTCCACCGGGTTTACAAAGATCGATCTCATACGCTACTACTCGCTGGTAGCGCCTTTGATGCTGCCCCATCTCGCGCAGCGGCCGGTCTCGCTCGTGCGCGCTCCCGAGGGGGTATCGGGCGAACTCTTTTTTCAGAAGCATTGGGAGAAAGAGAACATGCCGGGGGTTGAGCAGCTTGATCCCTCGCTCGACCCTGACCACCCTCCGTTGCTCGAAGTTTCAACCGCTGAAGGCCTTCTTTCCGCAGCGCAGATGAACGTGATCGAGTTCCATACGTGGAACGCCACCAAGAATGTCATTGGCAAGCCTGACAGAATCACGTTCGACCTGGACCCCGGCAGCGGAGTCGAATGGGCCCTCATCCAGGAGTCGGCGCAGCTCGTCAATGTCTTTCTCAGGGAACTGGGGTTGAAATCTTTCCTGAAAACGAGTGGGGGCAAAGGTTTGCATATCATCGTGCCGATCAGGAGGCTGCGCGATTGGGATACGGTGAAAGGTTTCTCTCAGGGCATCGTACAGCATCTGGCTAAAACCATTCCGACACGTTTCACCGCAAAAAGCGGGCCGCGCAACCGGGTGGGAAAGATCTTCATCGATTACCTGCGCAATGGGTTCGGAGCCACCACCGTATCCGCCTGGTCAGTACGCGCACGGCCTGGATTGGGTGTTTCTGTACCGTTGGCGTGGGAAGAACTATCCTCGTTGAAAAGCAGTACTCGCTGGTCTGCCTCCAATATTCATGAACGCCTGGATAAGGGTAATGACCCCTGGGCCGACTACGCAGAGACGAATCAATCGATAGTTCCTGCCATGAAAAAGCTGGGATTCAGCCCTTCGCCTAAGGCATGAAAGGCGCTATCAGAACAAATCTCAGGACTTCACTCCTGTAACCAGGCTATAGTAACCGAAGGCCCGATGCACTTCGATGTCCTGAAATCCCGCTTCCGCCAGCATTGTTGAAAGCTCCCTGCCAGAATATGATCTGCCTTCCGTCCATCCCATCATCAGCATGCTGAAGGCAGCGGCCGCAAACGGTCCAGTTTTTTCATCGTTGTAAAGCATACCATGGATGATGATGCGGCCCCCGGAAGGAAGACTGTTGAAGCTTTTAGCAGTAAGGAAATTACATTTTTCGGGAGGCCAGTCGTTGTAGACCGTGGAATAAAAGTGCAAATCTGCGGCAGGCAGGGTGTCGCTCCACATGTTTCCTTCCTGTGTTCGAATACGGTCCTGCAGACCATGGCGGGCAATGAATTCCTGGGCGATCTCGCAGACGAGTGGAAAATCGAAAACGATGGCCTGCAACTCCGACCATTTTGATACGGCTCCAATCGAATGAGCGCCTGAACTGCCTCCGATATCGAGCATTGTCCGGTAGTTGGACAGATCAAGGATACCCGGCCAATAGAATGCCGAGGTAATACTGAAACTGTACATGCCACGGGTAAACTTCCGCACTTGCTCAGCCTGTTCCTCAGGAGATTGATATATACCTGCTCCTCCGTAGACCTGGGGACTGTCCGAGAGGATTGCTTTTTTCAGGCTGGCAAATGAGTGTACTTGATCGTCGTCTATCATCAGATCCCACAAATAGCCGAAATAGTTCGGGCTCGTCTCCAGCAGATAGTGCTCTGCAATTGGTGTGAGGGAGTAGCGCCCGTCCTGAAAGGATAAGAAACCAGCCGCGGTTGCAGTGGTTAAAATGGCTTCCGTGGGTCGTGCCTTGATATTCAACTTGCCGCATATAGCGGTGAGCGACAAAGGCTTATCGGCAAGCAGGGGAAAGATTTTCAGCTTGTGCGCCAGCAGTAATGCAGGGTAGCCATAGACTCCAAGCACGACATCCCAGAGGGGTCGGTCGTCTTCTATCTGCTTCGTGGGTGTGTTCATGGAATCTTGGGTCATTGCAGGTTCCTCGGGACTGGGGATCATTTACCGGGATCGTTGAACGGGAATGATGGAGACACGTTAGCTCATGCGCTTGGTTCACTTTCCACCAGGTGCTTTATATTTTGTACCGTTCTTTCCGCGCCATCCTGCACCGCGGTCCTGATCATTGGCTCGAATGGCCGCATTATCATCTGGATCTCGAGCAATTCGAACTTAAAAAAAAGCCTGGTTGAGCCTGCATGATGCTCTTCCTGCAACTCGTAGATGCAGCGAAAGGGGTCGGAGATACCCGCGAATGCCAGACGGCAATCGGGCTCATAAATCGTAATCCTGAACTTTGATTCCGAACGATGTCCCTGATCAACACGCACCTGCCGTGCGATAGTTCCGAGGCAGACCGGACCATTGGTGATTTGCTCGAGTTCCTTAACCTCTGGCGACCATCTGGGGTAGTTCAAAAAGAGATTTTCACCGATAAATTTGAACGCCTGTCTGGCCGGACATTCAAGAAGAATACTCGCCTTGCCCACTACTGGCTCGGAGGGGCCCAGGTTGAACATCGACCCTAAATTGAACATCTTGGCTCCTCCCTTCCATCTCGAGACGGAATTTATATATCCTGTTGAGTAGTACTATTCCTGCGACGCCTATCATATCAGGAGAAACTTCCCACGTTTCGGCGTTATTTTCTAGCCGCTTACAATATTGCCGCCATTGGGATGCAGCACCTGTCCGGACATGTAGGAGCAGTCCTGAGAGGCCAGAAAGACATAACAAGGAGCAACTTCATTAGGCTGTCCAGGGCGTTTCATTGGGACGTTCTTTCCAAAATCGCCGACTTTATCCGGAGGAAAAGTGGCAGGTATCAGCGGAGTCCATATTGGACCGGGAGCAACCGCATTTACGTGTATTCCCTGCTCGATTAGCTGGAGAGACAGGGATCGGGTAAACGCGACAATTGCGCCTTTGGTTGCAGAGTAATCAACCAGGTGAGGATTTCCCTTGTAGGCGGTGACAGAGGTGGTGTTGATGATGCGCCCTCCTTTTTTCAGATGCGGGAGCACCGCTTTTACCATATGGAACATTGAAAATATGTTCGTGCGGAAGGTTTTTTCAAGCTGCGCGCTATCGATATCGAGAATACTTTCCTGAACATGCTGCTCGGCCGAGTTATTCACAAGTATTTCGACATGATGAAATGTGGAAATCGTTTTTTCCACTACCTCGGCGCAGAATTTTTCGTCTCCCACGTCGCCCGCTATTAAAAGGCATTTTCTTCCACATTTCTCGACTTCTTCTTTGGTGCGTTGAGCATCTTCATGCTCGTCGAGATATACGATTGTAATATCCGCCCCTTCCTTTGCGAAAGCAATGGCGATAGATCGTCCAATGCCACTATCTCCCCCGGTAATGATCGCAATTTTTGACTCCAGTTTGCCGCTGCCGCGGTATTCTTCCATTGTCGAATCGGGTTGAGGGTGCATTTCAGTTTGCAGCCCGGGTTGGCGTGGTTGCTGCTGCTTTGGAATGTCATTGCCTTTTTTCTCGTATTTCTCCGTCTCATTGGTCATGGCTCTCTCGCTGATCTGGTTAAGCCCGTATCCAGGCATGTTGTCTACCCCGATTGTTGGGCGATTTGTGGTTCTTTTCGATAATCTGGTTGATGAGTAACAGACAAGACCAGGTTATTGAAGCATTTTCTTACCATTGCTTGTCATTTCGCAGAAAACAGTCAATTTTCTGCAGTTGTGATTTTTACTCCGTTCGCTTGCACACCAAGACCTGAAAGTGCGCTCCTGAGTGGGAAGTGAGTAAGATAAGCAGGGGAGGCAGCCATCTCAGAATATTCCTTCGTATTACTTTGATCTGGAAGCCTTGGGATGATCCTCGCCTTTCTTCTCTTTGGTCCCAGCTGCGCGCTTCACCGCCGTTTCCACTGAAGCAATCAACGCCCTGCAATTGGCATCCTCGGCCAGTCCGGTTTCAATGGTTGGGATGAGTGCTGCTAAAGGTGTCGCAAGAACTCCCAGCACGACGGCTGCTCCTGCGCGTATGGCCAGCATCTTGTCGGGGAGGATTGTGGGATCCTTGAAAGTACCCCCTATATGCACAGGAGTGCGAAGGGTCAGGATACTGACATCCTTGGGCTGGGGTGACACTTTCATGTGGATGGTTTCTTCCACCAAGCTTATCTGACCTTCACCGACAATTTTGGTATCGGTTGTGTCAATGACAAAAGCTTTGCTGCTCATGATGCCTTTCTTGATGCCGAAATCGATAACGCCGCATCGTACCGGCACGTTTTTGTCTCCCGCAAACAAAAATTTGATGATCTCGCCCGCATCAAGTCCGATCACCTCCAGCAATAGGTTGCTGATCTGGCCGCCCGACATGATCAGCCCAAAGTCGCCGTTGGCCGAAGCCAGCAACGCACCGACGGACTTGCCGTGACTTTTAATGTCCATTGCGCCGCCGATCAGACCTGCGCTACTCTTTGTGATTTCCATCTTGGGAAAGAGCTTCGGCAGTTGCAGGCGTTTGACTGCAATTTTGATTTCTCCCTTGGGCACCTCCGGGCGCGTATTGATAGTGATATTCGAAATGATATTCCCACCTGCTACCGCAAAATTGACTGGGTCGAGGGTCAGAAGCCCGTTGTCTATTTTCAAGTGGCTTACGAGATGCTTCACCGGCAGTTCCTTGTTGCGGATCGATTCTCCAGTGAACTTTACGTCGGCGTCCATCGCCTGAAGACCTTCTACTCCAAACTCTTTATCCGGCAGAATTCGACCTTTCTGGGCCTTCGCCGAAGCTTTCTTTTTCTGTTTTTCCGCTGGGGTGTCCTGTGGTTGCGGACCGCGCCGCGCCCCGATAAAACCTTTTAAATCACTGAGGTCGAGAACTTTCGATACCAGGTCGCCTCGAAGAAGGGGACGTTCGCCACCCGTTTCGAACAGGATGTCGCCGCCAAGATCGCTGTTGCCCACCTTTCCAGAAAGTCCCTTCATGGACCACTCGGTATCGTGGTGCAATACCCTTCCGGAAATGTGGTACGGGGGGGAGGGGAAAATAACGATGCCGGTTACGGGGTAGAGTGCAGATAAATCCTCCCCGTGTAAGTCCAGCTTCAGGTCCACTTCCGCCATCTCGGCCAGCCCTTTGATGGTTCCGTCCGCACTTGCGCGCGTTGTTCCGACCTCGGCACTCGCTTTGATCGGATAGGGAACACCCTTATCCGCAAGCGACATTATCTTGCCGCCTTGCGCTCGCGCTGTGAATTTCAGATCGGTAAATTTACCTTCCGCTGCCACATGAAGGGGCAATTCTCTGGCATCCACCGCTGGATCCGTGAATATATCGGCTGCTATATCTGTCTTGGTCTTCGGATCGCGGAAGAGGACTTTTCCCTGATCCAAGGTGAATTGGCCAATTCGAGGCAGTTCCATCTTTTTTTCTTCTTTTTTCAGATCCCAATTTCGCTTTCCATCCATGCTTTTTTCCAGGAGTACCCGGGGCCGCGTGATGGATAGCTCGGGCAACACGATGTCGCCGGACAGGAGGTCCCATAGACTGATTCGCACAGCAACCTTATCCACGGCAACCATGGGTTGTTCGGTCCCCCACTCGGCATTCGCAAGCGAAAGTCCTTCAACGCTGACGAGGGGATTGAGCGAAAGGTTTACATCGAGATCGCCGCGAATTGTAAATTCACGGCCCGTCTTCTCCGTAACCTGCCGTTCAATATATGGTTTTAGCATATTCCAGTCGAACCATAGGACGAATGCTATGACAAGCAGCAGCAATGCAACGCCGGAGATCGATAATATTTGCTTGGTACGCACTCTCATGGCCAAGACGGGTTTCTGACCCCAAAGCAGAAGAAGATGATCATGATACTTCTGCCCATACAACGGTTCGGTACGTCAGCGCACACTGGGTGAGCGCAGAAGGAGTGCGCGGTATTGAGAGGGGGTTGGCTAGCCGCTTGGAGACGAGAGGAATCCGGTAGATCGGCTCTGCCCGACAATATCATTCACCGGGCAGAGAAACTCCATTCGAACCTTCTTCCCATCCTATTTATGAAAAATAACTTAAAGGTCGGGTTGAAACGGAACAGAATCGACGTCTGTCCGTAGACTTTTGACAGCTCTATTCTGAGCACCGTTCGCGCCTTCGATACGCTCAGCGCGAACGGAAAGAACGAGTTGGGGGGTGAAGGGAGACGAAGGGCTCAGGGCGAACGGGAAGTGAACACTCAGGGGACCGGGCAGGAAGCACTTGTCTGCTATTTTCGTACGTCGCGAAACAGGCGATCAAACTCCTTCTTGACGACGTCATAGCACTCGCAGACGTGTTCCTGCAGCCCCGCGCGGTTGAGGACGGTAATATGTCCTCGGCGGTAGCGAATGATTTCGGCTTGCTGCAACTTCCCGGCAGCCTCGGTAATGCCCTCACGGCGCACCCCAAGCATACTGGCGATGAGTTCCTGAGTCATGACCAGTTCCTGGGAGTTCAATCGATCGAGTGTCAGGAGCAACCACCGGCACAACTGCTGCTCGATCGTGTGATGCCTATTGCATACCGCGGTTTGTGATATCTGTGTTATGAGCGCCTGGGTATAGCGCAGCAATACGCGCTGCAGCGGGCCTCCCTGATTGAACTCCTGCAGCAGGAGAGGACCCTTCAGACGGTAACAGTAGCCAGCCGTCTGAACCGTTGCCCAGGTAGGCGTGTTCTCGCCGCCCATGAACAACGAAATGCCCAGCATACCCTCATTCCCTACCCCAGCAACTTCTGACGATGAACCATTTTCCAGAATATAGTGTAGGGAAATGATGGCTGACGTAGGAAAATAGACGTAGGAAAGGCGTCCCCCGGATTCGCACAGCACGTCGCCAAGCGGCATATGAACCAGTTCCAGATGGGATTTCAGACGTTCAAGCTCTGCCGGGGGTAGAGCGGCTAGAAGGTGGTTTTGGTTGAACTGTGGCGGGTGATTTTGCATCCACTAGTAGAGTAGAAGAGAGAAAGTCTCATGAAGTCGAGTGTGGCCTCGGCATGCTGAAAGAAATGCAAATACATTAAAGGATTTCACAGGCGAATTTCACAGGTTTGCGGCTGCAAGGTATCCGTTCAGAACTATGATAGCATTTCTTTCCAGGAGACCCTGATGCGCGCGGTGAGGTTTTGCAGTATTCCATCTTACCGGCTGCCATATTGTGCGCTAGCGTACATACTACGGATGAGTTATCCGTTTATCATTTTCCTGCCTGAAAAATGCCTGCAAAGACGGCTGTGATCTGCGTCGAAAGACGTTTGCATCGTTCAAGCCGGTTTCTTTATACATCGACCCGATATCCGGAGAGAATTGCAAGACAAGAGGACGTGGGACTGGAAAATTGTAACGATGTTCCCTGAAATTCCGGTAAAAATTTCATGCGGGACCGCTCCAGCCGGGTAACAGGCTCTAGTGAAGGCGCCCTGCAAAGCAGGTGTCAGACAATATTTCCAGAATCGCTCTTTCGCTTTTCTTTTAACCGTGCGGGTTCCGGAAAGAGCTGTCAACTCCAGGAGGTCTGGGGCATGAACTTCCGGTATCCAAAGAAAGGACGGGAGCAGAATGTCATGTGCGCAGCCTTTCTATTCGAAGGGGAGGCGATTTTAATTTCGCTGCTGACCGGACACAGCCTGGAGAACATCCGAATTGAACGCTAAAGGCACCCCTGTTTCTGAGCTTTTGAGGCCGGTTACCGCGCGGCTTCGCAATATCGGAAAGCCGCGTATTCCACTGAGTGAAGAACTTCCCCTGCGGTCCGAACTGTTTGGTGCGGATCAGATGGAGCTTTACGGTGGCATACTGGCGGCTTCACACGAGTTATCGTCAGCGCGCGGCACCGATCAGTTATTGGCCAGGCTGGATGAGAATGAGGCAACGTTATTCAATATCTGCCGTGTGCTGACCGAGGCAGTCATGGCGGATAAGTTGCTCACTCCGGCGGGGGAGTGGCTCTACGACAACTTTTACCTCATAGAGGAACAGATTCGCCTTGCCAAACGTCACCTTCCCAAAAGCTATAGCCGCGAATTACCCCTCCTTGCCAAGGGCACATCCGCCAATCTCCCCCGCGTATACGATATAGCATTGCAGGCCATATCGCACGGGGACGGCAGGGTGGATACAGAGAGCCTCAGGCGCTTCGTAACCGCGTACCAGTCGGTCGTCAATCTGCAACTGGGCGAACTATGGGCGATACCGATCATGCTGCGGCTATCGCTGATCGAAAATCTCCGCCGTGTCGGCGTGCATGTGGCAGCGGGCCGAGCAGACCGCAATCTCGCCGATACGTGGGCCGATGAAATCATCCGGGTGGCGGCAAAAGATCCGAAAAGTCTCGTTCTCGTCATTGCAGATATGGCGCGATCGAATCCCCCCATGACAACCCCGTTCATTTCGGAACTGGTGCGCCGATTGCAGGGGCAGGGACCGGCCCTGGTGCTCCCGTTGACCTGGATCGAGCAGCGACTGGCAGAATCAAACCAGACGATCGACCAACTGGTGCAACTGGGAAATCAGCAGCAAGCTGCCGATCAGGTTTCCATCTCAAACAGTATCAACAGCTTGCGGAGTCTGGGCGCCATAGACTGGCGCGAATTCGTCGAAACTACCAGCGTTGTGGAACAGACTCTCCGGGAAGACCCAAGTGGAATCTATCCGGAGATGGATTTCGCCAGCCGCGACCACTACCGGCATGTGGTGGAGCGATTGGCCAAGGCAAGCCCTCTGTCGGAAGTGGATGTGGCCCGGGCAGCGCTTCGCTTGGCGCGTAAGCCAGCGACAAGTACTGCCGAGGAGAACGTTAAGGAGCATGTCGGATTTTACCTGACAGGCGATGGTCTCGCTGATCTTGAGGAAGCGATAAAGGCCCGCTGGTCGCTGCATGAGCAATTCTGGCGTGCCACCCGCAAATACCCGCTTTTCTGGTATCTCAGTAGCATCGCATTAGTCACGCTGGGTCTGACGAGTGCCCTGCTGGTCGAAGCGCTCGAGGATGGTGCAAGTGGATGGCTGTTAGGTTTTGTTGGCATGCTCGCGCTGTTTGCGATGAGTCAGTTGGCTGTCGCCCTGGTCAACTGGGCAAGTCCTTTTCTGGTGAAACCTCATCTGCTGCCGCGCATGGATTTCTCCAACGGCATTCCCTCCACATTTCAAACGCTGGTCGTGGTTCCAACCATGCTGTCGCGGGAATCGGAAGTCGCGGCCTTGGTGGAGGCGCTTGAAGTCCGGTTTTTGGCAAATCAGGACGAGAATGTCTATTTCGGCTTGCTCACCGACTTCATGGATGCGAATCAGGAAACGCTTCCCGAAGATGATTCCTTATTGAGAACCGCCCGCACGGGGATCGAGGATCTCAATCGAAAGTATGCGGGCCATATTGCAGGTAACATGAGCGGTGGCATGAATGGCGCTCCGGAAGCGTCAGCGCAGAAACAGGAAACACGGTTTTTTTTGTTCCACCGCCCTCGCCGCTGGAACCCGCAAGAAGGGGTGTGGATGGGTCATGAGCGCAAGCGCGGAAAACTGGCGGACTTGAATACGCTCCTGCGTGGCGAGGGGAGGGAGGCATTTTCCGTGGTAATGGGCAATACGGATTTGCTTGTCAGTATCAAGTACGTCATCACCCTCGATACCGATACCCAATTGCCGCGGGAGATCGTCCATCAGTTTGTCGGAGCGATGGCCCACCCCCTGAATCGGCCACGTCTCAAGAGGACCAGCAGGAACGCTGTGGTAACGGAAGGCTATGGCATTCTGCAGCCCCGGGTGGCGGTGACATTATCGAGCACCAACCGATCCCGGTATGCATGGCTATTTGGCGGTGAAGCAGGCATCGATCCCTATACCCGGGTCGTTTCGGACGTATACCAGGATTTATTCTACGAAGGCTCTTTTATCGGAAAAGGGATCTACGACGTGGATGCGTTCGAGCAATCGGTCTGCCGACGTTTTCCCGACAACAGGATTTTAAGCCATGACCTCCTGGAAGGCTGCTACGCTCGCGCCGGCCTGTTGAGCGACGTACAGTTGTATGAGCAATTTCCATCCCGTTACAGCGCGGACGTAGGCCGTCGCCACCGCTGGATACGGGGGGATTGGCAACTGGCGAGCTGGTTGCTCGCCCGGGTTCCGGGTCCCGGCGGAAGTAATCAGCCAAACCCGTTGTCCATCTTGTCGAGATGGAAGCTGATGGATAACCTCCGGCGCAGTCTTGTGCCGGTAGCCCTGCTGCTGCTTCTGCTGGTGGGTTGGCTGGCGCTCGACAACGCGTGGTTCTGGACACTGGTTGTAATCGGCACGGTCATTATTCCGAGCGCCATTACCATGACCTCCGATCTGCTGAAAAGACAGGCCGACGCGCCTCTGCGCTCTCATATCGTCACTACGCTGCGCACTGGCGGACGGCATTTCGCACAAAACCTGTTTGGGCTGGTCTGTCTCCCGTACGAGGCTTATGTCAGCCTCGATGCGATACTGCGCACTCATGTGCGACTCCTCCTCACGCACCGCCGGCTTCTTGAATGGACTCCTTCCCATCTTGCGGAACGCGAATATGATTCGACGAATAGATGGGGCGGCCTCGGCACTTCCTTCAGGTCGATGTGGATAGCGCCAGCGACCGCGGTAGCAGCAGGCGCGGGAATGATAGTCGCTTCTCCCGTGGCGCTGATTCCGGCCTTGCCCATACTGCTTTTGTGGGCGGTAGCGCCCTTTATTGCCTGGTGGATAAGTCAGCCTCTTCCGCTGCGCAGCACTGAGTTAAGCAAGGGACAAATCCACTTTTTACGACAGACTTCGCGCCGTACGTGGTATTTCTTCGAAACTTTCGTCGGTCCTGAGAGTAACTGGCTGCCCCCTGATAATTTTCAGGAGCACCCCGTACCGACTGTCGCACACAGAACATCGCCAACCAACATGGGATTGGCGCTGCTTGCAAATGTGACTGCCTATGACTTCGGCTATATTGGCCCGTTGCAACTCATCGAGAGGACCAGAAATACGCTCGAATCGATGGAAACCCTGGAACGCCATGCCGGCCATTTTTACAATTGGTACGATACGCAGACAAAAACTCCCTTGACACGTTACGTATCGAGCGTGGACAGCGGTAATCTTGCAGGCCATCTATTGACATTGCGTGTCGCGTTAATGGCAATAGCGGATATGCCGGTCGTCCATGAAGAGTTATTTCCGGCGCTTGCCGATACTCTGCAGATTCTCGAGAGAACTCCTGGTTCTGAGGCTGCCAGTGCTCCTTTATCACAATTCGGCAAGGCGCTGATGCTCGTAAGGGAAAACTCTCCGCACGCACCTTTCAGCCTGCATGCCGAACTTGATCGACTGGTTGCACTTTCCAGGGAAATCGTGCAAGAGATCGAGAAAGCACGACGTGCTTCAACCGGACAGGAAGCGCTTGAGTGGGCGAGGGCATTAAATCGGCAATGTGAGCTCGCCCTAACTGAACTTGCCGGTCTCATACCGTCTGCCGCCCAGGAGGACCCCGATACGCCCGCCGAGATCTCCTCTTTGCGACAACTTGCAAACCAGGGTGGCGAGGCAGCGCGTGAACATCTGGCTGTTCTCGAACGCCTGGTCTTTCAGGCGGGAGAAATGGCGAAAATGGAGTACGGCTTCCTGTTCAACCCCGCGCAGCGGCAGCTTGCGATCGGGTACAACGTGGGTGAGCAGCGACGGGACGCCAGCTACTATGACCTGCTGGCCTCGGAGGCGCGATTTACCAATTTTGTCGCGATTGCACAGGGCCAGTTGCCGCAGGAAAGCTGGTTTGCGCTGGGACGAATGCTTACAGCCCATGATGGGGAGACTGCTCTGCTCTCCTGGAGCGGTTCGATGTTCGAATACCTCATGCCGTTGCTGGTAATGCCCACCTTTGAGAACACGCTTCTTGACCAGACCTGCAAGGCGGCTGTCAACAGACAGATTGCCTATGGACGGGAGCGGGGCGTGCCTTGGGGTATTTCGGAATCCGGTTACAACGCTGTAGACGTTCAGTTCAATTATCAGTATCGGGCATTCGGGGTGCCTGGCCTGGGCCTCAAACGCGGCTTGGGAGAAGACCTGGTCATTGCACCTTATGCATCCGCTCTGGCATTGATAGTTGCACCGGAAGCTGCCTGCCGTAATCTGGAGGAGCTGACCGCTCTGGGTATGATGGGAAAATTCGGCTTTTACGAAGCGCTGGATTACACGCCTTCGCGACTGCGCCGGGGCGAGACGTCCGCGATCGTGCGCTCATTCATGGCTCACCATCAGGGAATGAGTTTTCTTTCGCTTGCATACCTGCTGCTTGACCGGCCCATGCAGCGGCGGTTCGATTCCGAGCCCATATTCCAGGCAACCATGCTCCTGCTGCAGGAGAGAATTCCCAAAGCCACTATCATACGTTCTCCCATCGCTGAGCTCCCCGATGTGCGGGTTATCAAGGAACTTCCGGAAATGCCGATCCGGCTGCTTTCAACCGCCAACACGCCCATTCCGGAGGTGCAGCTTCTCTCCAATGGCCGGTATCATGTCATGGTGACCAACAGCGGAGCGGGAAGCAGCCGCTGGAAGGATATGGCCATTACGCGTTGGCGGGAAGATGGAACCTGCGACTACTGGGGGAATTTCTGTTATTTGCGCGACGTTGCAAGCGGTGAGTTCTGGTCGAGTACCTATCAGCCCGTGCTGAAAGAGCCAAAGCGTTACGGAGTGGTTTTTTCTGAAGGAAGGGTCGAGTTCCGCCGGCGGGATCTGGATTTCGATACCCATACCGAGATTACCGTATCGCCCGAGGATGATATCGAACTGCGGCGGATTCGCATCACCAATCGCGCATGGACGCGGCGGGAAATCGAGGTCACGTCTTATGCCGAGGTCGTGCTGGCGCCCGCGATTGCCGATGCTCAGGCGCCAGCCTTCGGCAATCTCTTCGTGCAAACGGAAATATTGGCGGACCGCCACGCCATTTTATGCAGCAGGCGTCCTCGTTCCCAAAGCGACCCGGTACCATGGATGTTCCACTTGATGACGGTGGATGGGATCACTTCTGAAGCGGCTTCTTATGAGACCAATCGCATGGCATTCATCGGACGGGGAAGCGATGTGTCTGCGCCGGCGGCAATGATGGAAGGGGGACCGCTGTCCGGCAGTTCGGGTTCAGTGCTCGACCCCGTCGTTGCCATCCGCAAGCGGATGATGCTCGAGCCGGGGGAGTCGGCAATCGTGGATATTGTCACGGGTGCGGGAGATTCACGTCACGCGGTCATGCATCTGGTAGAAAAATACCAGGACCAGCATCTGAAAAATCGAGTTTTCGATCTCGCCTGGACTCATAGCCTCGTTGTCCTGCGCCAACTCAATGCGACTGAAACCGATGCACAGCTGTTCGGGCGAATGGCGGGTTCCATTCTGTATGCAAGTCCTTATCTGCGTGCCGACGAGGCGCTGCTGAGCAAGAATCGGCAGGGGCAATCGGGTTTATGGGGTTATGCCATTTCCGGCGACCTCCCTATTGTGTTGCTGCAAATCACCGATATGGCCAATATCGACCTGGTACGCCAGCTGGTGCAGGCTCATGCTTACTGGCGCGTGAAAGGGATGGCGGTCGATCTGGTCATCTGGAACGAGGATCACTCAAGTTATCGCCAGCAACTGCATGATCACATCATGGGGCTTCTGGCCGGCAGTGCGGAAGCCCATGTGCTCGATCGGCCAGGCGGTATTTTCATCCGACGTGGGGAGCAAATTGCTCCGGAAGACCGGATCCTGATGCAGGCGGTGGCGCGCGTGATTATTCTCGATACGAATGGGAAACTGGTCGAACAGTTGACGAGCCGTCTTCCGGCCGATCTTCCGCTGCGGCCACATCCCCTGAAACCCGCGCGGCGCTCCAACTCCGAAGAAACCGGGGTATTACCGCAACGGAATCTATTGTTTGATAATGGTTTTGGTGGTTTTGCTTCCGACGCGCGCGAATACGTCATCACTGTCGGGCAGGATCGGAGAACGCCGGTTCCCTGGTCAAATATTCTGGCGAATTCGCAATTCGGTACGGTTATCTCCGAAAGCGGAAACGTTTATACCTGGTGTGAGAATGCCCATGAATACCGGCTGACTCCGTGGCATAACGACCCGGTCTGCGATTCCAGTGGAGAGGCCTACTATCTGCGGGACGAAGAAAGCGGGGATTTCTGGTCGCCTGCTCCCCTTCCGAGTCCTGGAGCCGCTTCCTACGTTACCCGCCACGGATTCGGCTACAGCGTATTCGAACATGCAGGAAAGGGTGTTTTTTCCGAACTCTGGATTTATGTTGCTCGTGACGTTCCGGTCAAGTTCGTTGTATTGCGGATTCGCAATGATTCCGGACGACCCCGGAGACTTTCCGCAACAGGGTACGTGGAGTGGGTGTTGGGGGACCTTCCCGAGAAGACGCGAATGCATGTGGTCACGGAGATCGATCCGGCAAGCGGGGTGCTGCTTGCGCGCAATCCCTACAATAACGAGTTTTCAAGCCGGGTAGCGTTTTTCGATGTCGATGACAGAACGCAAAGTATGACGGGCGACCGGACGGAATTTATCGGCCGCAATGGAAGAATGCGAAATCCCGCAGGTATGGTTGCTCAGGATCTTTCGGGTCGGGTAGGAGCAGGACTGGATCCCTGCGGCGCTATCCGTGTTCCTTTTGATTTGCCTGCGGGCGCGACGCGCGAGGTTGTTTTTCGCCTGGGTGCGGGACTTCACCGTGAAGATGCGCTGGAAACCGTCCAAAGGATGCGCGGACTACAAGTGGCACATGATGAACTTGAAAAGGTGCGCCGCTACTGGGATCGAACGCTCGGGGGTGTGCAGGTGGAAACCTCTGATCCATCCGTCAACGTGATGGTCAATGGCTGGCTGCTGTATCAGGTAATTGCCTGCCGTCTGTGGGGGCGCAGCGGATATTACCAATCCGGAGGTGCTTTTGGATTCCGCGATCAATTGCAGGATGTGATGGCGCTGGTTCACGTCGAACCCGCTCTGGTACGCGAGCACTTGTTGCGAGCTGCGGCTCGCCAGTTTATCGAAGGGGATGTTCAGCACTGGTGGCATCCTCCGGTGGGACGCGGTATCAGAAGCCGCTGCTCGGATGATTACCTCTGGCTGCCGCTGGTTGCTTGTCACTATGTCGTTGCGACCGGGGATACCGGAGTACTGAATGAGACAGTGTCCTTTCTTGAAGGCCGCCCTGTCGCTTCAGACGAGGAATCATACTACGATTTGCCTGCTCATTCCGCGCAGGTATCCAGTCTGTATGACCATTGCGTTCGCGCCATCATGCATGGGTTGCGGTTTGGGGAACATGGCCTTCCTTTGATGGGCACAGGGGACTGGAACGATGGGATGAATCTCGTCGGTTTTCATGGCCGGGGCGAAAGCATCTGGCTCGGATTTTTCCTGTATGACATTCTCATTCAATTTTCCAGCCTCGCTGCCGGGCACGGTGACGCGGCCTTTGCCGAACGATGCAAGAAGGAAGCAGACAAGCTGGGCAAGAATATCGAACAGCATGGCTGGGATGGAAAGTGGTATCTCCGCGCCTATTTCGACGATGGGTCTCCACTGGGTTCTTCCAGCAATACCGAATGCCGCATCGACTCGATTGCGCAAAGCTGGTCGGTTTTATCCCGCGGAGGCTCTCCCGAGCGGCAGCGGAAGGCGATGCAAGCGGTAGATGAACAACTTGTCCGGAGGGATGCTCGCCTGATTCAGCTTCTCGATCCTCCTTTCGATCACTCCGACCTCGATCCGGGTTATATCAAGGGTTATGTGCCGGGCGTGCGGGAGAACGGGGGGCAATATACGCACGCAGCGATATGGGCAACAATGGCCTTTGCAGTCCTGCGGGATCATAAGCGGGCATGGGAACTGCTTTCCATGATCAATCCAGTAAATCACGGGCGATCCTCACAGGCTGTATCGGTCTACAAGACCGAGCCCTATGTCGTCTCAGCCGATGTTTATGCGGTGCTTCCTCATACGGGCCGGGGTGGATGGTCGTGGTACACAGGTTCCGCCGGCTGGTTGTACCGCCTGATGCTGGAAACAATGCTGGGTCTTACAAGGGAAGGGGCGAAACTTCATTTCAATCCCTGCCTCCCGGAAGACTGGGCCAGTTTTACGGTGAAATACCGCTATGGAGAAACCGTCTATCCGATCATTGTTAATCAGGCAGCGATCGATCCGGATAAGGAGGTCGTTATCGTAGACGGTGCCGAGCAGCGCGAGCTGACTCTCAGCCTTGTCGATGACAGGGCGCCTCACAATGTAGAAGTGCGGGTGAGCCGCTCTCGCGATACGCTCAAACAATGAGCCCGGAGCAGTTGAATATGTACTAAGTCGCCTCTGGATTATCGATTTATGCCACGCTTTACTCCTTGCATAGTAGTAAGTAGTAAGGTGGTAGATCTGGTTGAGCGAGGTCGAGCTCCCTTTCCAGGGGAGCCCAATCTTGCTCAAGCCCAGGTTATAGGGAATGACCAGGAGCGTGAGCGGAACGAGACGGAAGCCGACAAGGGGGCTCGTCAGGAGGGGAATGTGTAAATATGCGTGGGGAAACCCCGGCAGCCGGAGTAGAGGGCGCTTTCGTTGGCGTGACTCGTCTTGTTGACGGATGAGCCCCAGGCATGGGGGAGTGGATAAACCCGCTTGTCAGGGCGTGAGTATAGCGCTGGAGTAGATAACGCAGAGGGCTTCCCAACTCAAACTCGCTTCTCAGGCTCGCGGCACTGAGACGATAGGCGTAGCCCGCGGTTGCCACCAGAGCTTGAGTCGGCGCGATCTTTCTCCCCATCAGCATGGAAATACCGAATACTCCTTCCTTGCCGATAGCGGCAATTTTTACCGTCTCTCCTTTATCGGAAACAGTAAGCAGGGAGATGACGCTGCTGGTAGGGAAATACACCAGGTCCAGTTCGCCCCCGTTTTCATAGACCGACCAGCCTTGTGATAGTGCGACAAGTTCAAGGGAAGGTTGCAAACGCTCATAATCCTTTTGGGGGAGAGCCGCTAATAAAAGATTTTGCCTGTGAGAAAGGTTTTGCGTGGGAGTAAGAATATGTGACATGTGTTCCTCACTATTCGCCGGTCCGATAAAATTTTTCCTTTATTCTTTGGAAGAGATTACCTGTCCATTTACACAGGCGTATGTGCGGTGCCAGACAGACATTTGCTTTGAAAAAAGAAAAAATTAGTTATGCTCGTGCACGAGATAAGGAATGTTCGATTTGATTTATTCTATTCATAGCTCATAGGAGGTTGTAATGGTTAGAGCCGGTAGGGGAAGCAAAGAAAAACTCATCAAAGATTTCCGTTCGGTTATTGCTGATACAGAAGAATTAATGAAGCTTGTAAGCAACGAGGGGGAAGGAAAGGCGCAAATGGTGCGGGACAAGCTTAACCAGAACCTGAGTGTAGCCAAGGAATATTTACGTAATTTTGAGGATGTGGTGGTGGATAAATCAAGAGTCGCCGCACGTGCTACTGATGAATACGTACATGAGAATGCATGGCAGACGGTCGGGCTGGCGATTGCGGTGGGTATCCTTGTGGGGTATTTGATAAGCCCGCGCGATTAGCCCGGGACTATGATGGAGAAGCGGGGGCAAGGGAAAAGGATCGATGATATTCGCAAAGAGAAGCCGGTCCTGAAAACCATCCCGCTGTCTAGGTGCTCCCTTAAAAAAACGATTTCTGAGCCAAGGAGGACTGACAATGAAAATATCAACAACAGTTGTCGCGCTTGTCGTGTTGCTCTCTGGCGGAAGCGCCAATGCTGCCTCCCCTCTCAGCAGTCTTATCGTATTCGGGGACAGCCTGTCCGATGTGGGAGACAATTCTTCCGCCGTCACCAGTCTTTACAAAGAGCTCGGCGGTAATTGCGATCCTTTGCATCCCTGCCTGCCATCACAACTTGGGCCGTCATATGATGGAGGCCGCTTCTCCAATGGACCCGTCGCCTCGGAGTATCTGGCGAAAAACCTCTTTCCCGCCGGAGTAAATACCGCTAATTTTCAGGGGTATGCCGTCGCTGGTGCTACTTCAGGTAACCACAACATCGGTAATGATGCTGATCCAACAGGCATATTGAACTTGCCGGGTATGCAACAGGAGGTGAATCTCTACCTGAGTAACTCAGGGGGAGCAGCAGATCCAAATGCCTTGTACTTCGTATGGGGCGGGAGCAATGATTATCTTATCCACGACTCTCCCGTTCAGGCCGCCCGAAACATAGGAAGTTACGTGAATGTGCTTGCAGCGGCGGGAGCGCGGAATTTTCTTGTGCCAAACCTGCCTGATCTCGGTCTTACCCCTTCCGCCAGGATGGATGGCGAAGTGTCGCTGGCGCACGACTATTCCGTAGTGTTCAATACGGAATTGGCGAGCCAACTTGGAAGTCTCGACGGAACTTTTCCAGGGGTAAACATCCACCGCTTCGACACCTTCGCGTTATTGAATGATGTCGTGCAGAATCCGGTCAATTATGGACTCACCGATGTGACCAATCCGTGTTTCACTCTGCTGGGGATTACATGCGACAATCCCGAGGTACGTCTCTTCTGGGATGATTTTCATCCCACCACTAACGCCGATGCGATTCTCGGTGCAGCTTTCGCCGCTGCAGTGCCGGAACCAGCAGCGATCTTTATGTTCATGCTTGGCCTGCTGGTGCTTGCCTCCACAGCAAGCAGGAGACAAAAAACCATGCCAGCGCGGCGGCAGGTACAAGTGCAAGTGTCGAAGTGATATAGAGGTGATGATATTGCCTGAAACGGTTTCCATGATATTTCCATCCCTATGCTGGTAACATTCAAGACTTCTGCCCATGCTGACATCATCATGTTCGGTGACATTGCAAAACAGTTGCTGAAGATGATGGGGCATAGCGGGACCGTACCCAGTGCGATGGTAGCGGATGAAGTGCCTGCAGCGCTTGATCGCCTGAAGCATGCCGTCGAGGCGAAAAGAGCGGACGAGGAACAGAAGCCGCGAGACAATACCGACCAGGCTGACGACCAGAGTGTCAGCCTGAAGTATCGGGCATTACCACTGATTGAATTGCTCTCCGCAGCAGCCCGGAAGCACTGCGACGTGATGTGGGATAAGACCTAGGAAGGACTGAACAAATCCCTCGCAGAAGATAATCAGGAGGCGCGCGACGCGGCGGATTAGGCGTATCCAGGATGATTGGGCTTATCCAGGATAAGAAAGGTACCCTTGCAAATTGCATTTCTCCTCTACCCCGGAGTGACTGCCTTGGACATGGTTGGCCCGTGGGGGTATTGTCTCGCATCCCACGATACCGAGAAACGGTTTGTCGGCAACCGTAATCAACCATTTATCCATGCAAGCGCCCGGTCAATTTATCTTTTGGCAGGATGGGCAATAATAGTCATTAACAACCCCCTGAAAGGCTGCGTATGCGTTTGATTATTGCTTTGTTCCTCCCTTGGCTAACCTTCTTTACAATCGGTCGGCCCATTACGGGCGTTATCTGTTTGCTTCTGCAAATAACGCTTATCGGTTGGATTCCTGCGACGATTTGGGCAGTGTACGCATTGAGCCAGTATAAGACGGATCAAAAAATCGAAAAGGCTCTCAATCAAAGACGTGCAGAACCCCCGTAAGAGGTGATAACACGATTAGCGTTTTACCAAGCGTCAATTGCAAGGGGGTAAAACGCGGGAAGTAATCAGGTCAGACAAGGAAGTTCAGCTAATGTTACGTGACCTTGGCGCGAAGATGAGACAGCACTCTCTCGTAAATGTAAGGTCGCAATCATGCTGAGAATGATTGATGGTGGGTGATTTTAACGCCCCTCATCCTTTCATATTCACCTAGGTTCAGGACTCATTAATTGAGATAGAAGATGACGGTTGCGGCAATGCAGATGGCAGAGAAGAAGGTATGGGCGCAGCGGTCGTAACGCATGGCGCTCCTGCGCCAGTCCTTGAGCCGCCTGAACATGTTCTCGATCCTGTGCCTTTGCCTGTAGAGGGTCTTGTCGTACTTGATCTGGATTTTGCGATTCCTTTTTGCCGGTATGCAGGGCGTTATGCCTTTGGCCCACAACGCTGTCCGGAACCAGCCGGCGTCATAGCCGCGGTCTGCAATCAGGGTTTTGGCTTTGGGCAATGACGGCAGCAGCACGCGTGCCCCCTTGTAAATCGCTCATCTGCCCTTCGGACAGAAACATGGCCACAGGCTTGCCCTGAGCGTTGCAGACCACATGAAGCTTTGAGTTCAGGCCGCCCTTCGGGCGACCGATACGGCGGGGAACATCCCCTTTTTTAGCAGGCTGGCTGCCGTACGGTGGGCCTTCAGATGCGTGGCGTCGATCATCAGCTGCTCGGCCTTCTCCTCTTTACCGGCCAGTTCCGCAAAGATGCGGTTGAACACGCCCAGTCGGCTCCAACGCACGAAACGGTTATACAGTGTCTGGTGCGGGGCATTCTTCCGTTGCAGACCATTGCGGATCACGTACATGATCCCGCTGATCACTCGCAGATCGTTAATACGGAGAACTCCATGGGACAAGGGAAAATAAGGTTTTATACGGTTGAACTGTGTTTCCGACAGGTAAAACAAATCCCACATGGCAGCACCTCCGCCATAAGTGAATCACATTTGATCCTATTCGTGAATCATGAAATTAATTAGTCCTGAGCCTAAAAAAGAAAGGATCTCATAAGGTACCTGAAAAACTAAGAGCTTATTGAGGCTTACTTCAATCAGGCATGATTAACCTTCCTCCTCAAGCTAATATCCGTGTTTTCCCAGCAAGAACTCACTTAAGATAATTTTGTTGAGAGGTCGGGGTTGCTGGCTTCCTGGGCAAAATAGTCCGTGCCACCGACGAACACGGAGTAGTCGCCGGGCTTGAGATTCATGAATGTGTGCGAAACCCTGCCGTCGGGCGTACCATCGGAGCCGAAGCCGGTACCATCATAGGCATGACCGATATACTTGAAGAAGCTCAGGCTCGCCGGGATGGAAGTTCCGTTCAAATCGCCCGGGTCGTTACCGATCGACCAATCCGCCAAAGCTTTGAATGATCCCTCTGTACCGGGGTCACGGTTGGCAATCGATATTTCGGCAGAATCATAATCTGCCTTCACCGGGGCCAGGTGCGCCAAGCCTTCATAGAGAGAGAAACCAGGTTTCAGGCCCAACCGGGACGTCGAGATATTCCCCAAATGGTCAGTCACCTGGGAAGTTGCCTGTTCAAACGTGAGTGTAATGTTCGTTTCCTCAGCAAGGGTAAAACGGTATGGGCGCAGTTTGTGGCTATCGCCATTATCGGAGTCAGTTCCATCGATCCAGCCGTAATTACCTGTAACCGCCTGATCGGACAATGTTGTCGTGCTATAGGTATTATCGAAAGTGCCGAAATTGCGATCCGTATAACCCACATGAGCCATAGCGGGCAGCGAGATGATGGCGGTGACAGTGGCGGTGACAGCGGGCAGATACCTGAATGCTATTTTCATATTAATCCCTCGTTGATTGTCTATTGAAGGTATGTGTTTTTCCGTATTTTTAACATATCGGCATATTTATACTTAAATACCGATATTAAGGAGTATTTATTATTCATACCGACAAATCAATGTGGCATATTGTCGCATGCGGCAATATGTCGCAGTTTCCTGATCGAATGGTTGAACGGGGAGCACGGATTGGACCGTAAGAAGCAATGCTATGAGGAGATATGACGTGAATAAATATAAATATGGAAAGGGTGCCGGAAACCTGGCAACCTAAGATGCGCAGCGGGGGAGAATACGTTCGTGGAGGGAAATCTTGAGACGCTGGGATGACAAAGTGATATTGTTGCGGCACCTGAAGATACGGTTGGTCAGGTAGCGTTAGTGCTTGTATGGGTCAGCTTTTTTGAGCCGATCAGGTTATTGATGGCTGTAATCAATGCAATGGAATCGACAGGTTTGGGCAGGTGTTTCTGGTAGCCTGCGCTCATCATTTTGGCCCTGTCCTCCGGATGGGCGAATGCCGTGAGGGCGATAGCCGGGATTGTTCCCCCATTTTCTGCCGAAAGACTTCTCACCTCGGCGATGAACTGATACCCGTTTTTTTCGGGCATGCTGATATCGCTGATAACGATATCCGGCTTCTCGGTCTTTAAGAGTTCCAGACCATCTGCCGCACGTGCAGCCGTAATCACGCTTGCTTCCTGTTGCGTCAGAATCCGCCTGATAAGTTCGCGCGCATCCAGTTCATCATCGACAACCAGCACTTTCAATCCCTTGAACAATGACTGCGGTTCGATGCATTCCTGTGACGGGAGTGGTTCGCTTTTTGTCTCGGGAGCAGGAGGAGCGATCGGCAGGTTGACGATAAAGGATGACCCTTGTCCCTCACCCGGACTTTCTGCACGCACCGTTCCACCGTGAAGCTCCACCAGTTGCTTCACAATGGCGAGACCAAGACCGAGTCCGCCGTACTGCCGCGTAAGCGAAGCGTCTCCCTGCCGGAAACGGTCAAAGACATAGGGCATGAATTCGGAAGTGATTCCCAACCCGGAGTCGCTTATCCTGATTTCGAGGAACAAGTTCCGCTGTTCTACTGTAACTTCTATTTTCCCGCCTTTGGGCGTAAATTTTATCGAATTGGAGAGCAGATTCCAGAGTATCTGCTGGAGCCGGTTGGAATCTCCCATGATGGAATCAACTTTTTTGCCCAGCGTTTTTTGCAGAATGACTCCTTTGGCCTGCGCTGTCGGCTTTACTGATTCGACCGCTGTCTCGACCAAGTTGGCGATATCCTGCCGACGCATATCCAGTCTGACTTTTCCGGAGATGATGCTGCTCATATCGAGGAGATCTTCAATCAGCTTGTTCTGGACACGCGCATTTCGCTCGATCGTTTCCAGTCCTCTGTGGATATCCTCTTTTTTAAGGTTTCCACTCAGGACGAGTTGGGACCATCCCAGGATTGCGTTTAACGGGGTTCTCAATTCATGAGAAAGGGTTGCCAGAAACTCGTCCTTGAGACGGCTTGCGTGCTCAGCTTCATTTCGGGCGATTCGTTCATTCTCGAGAAGCTGTCGTTTTTCCGCATCTACCAGGGCTAATGCTTCGCCGAGCTTGGCAACCTCATTACTCGTCGCTTTCCCATAGCGGCTGGGAAGAATGCCCCGGGTGACTCCCGTGACCTGACGGCCGAGATCGGCCAACGGCCGTAGTATGTTGAACCGGGTATAAAAAATGATGCCCATGGTGGCCACAAGGGCAACGAAGATAAGCGCCATCTCGAAGATGATCTGGCGCTCGAGTCGCGCCAGCCCGAGATTTGATTGGGTTTGCATGCGTTCACCGAATAAGTCCATGAATGCCTGAATCGGCTCCATGATGGCGGCTTTTTCCGCAATATAGTGTTCGCTGAACAGGAGCCTTATCGCCAGATCACGATCAGGTTTGCCGCGCACGGTAAAATTGCCTTCGCCGTCGTCGTATAAGCCTTCCATTGCGGCAAAGGCGCGTTGCTCAAGTTTGACCAGCCTGTTGGAGCGTTCCAGCGATTCTTGCAGCAAGCCATATTCCTCATTGTTCAGGCCTTCTTGCTGGAACCTCTCCAGCAAAGGAACGGCACGCCCTTGCCTGACGACGGGAGTCTTTCCCGCCATCATCAGGTCCCAGTATGTCGGGGAATAATTCAACGGGCGTGGATGTAGTCCGTTGCGAATATCCAGTATCTCGTTGAAATACCGCTTGTAGACCGGGTCGCCGGTGACGACATAGGTACGTGCCATACGTGTGAGGTCGTTGGAGGTATGAAGCAGCTCATCCCCGAGCAGCAGCGCCTGGAATCGGTGCCGTTCCGCGATGTTGATCTCCTCGCGGATACCCATCGAATGAAAGACGAGCGCACCGATCGCCGCAAGCAGGAGTGCGAGGGTGACATTGGAAAAACTGATAAAGTTTCTGATGTTCATGAATCCATCCCGCTGCAATTGCCCGCCAATTACCTATTGCATCAATCGCCTGTTTTAATTTTATACGCCTGGACTCCCTAGCGCGATTTATTTACAGACCCCTGTACCGAGCCGAGGGGGATATAGCAAGCGGCTTCCCTCCCGCTTTTCTAAAAGAACGGCAACCCGCCCTATTTCTTCATTTCCATGCAATGCTGTTGAAATAAACCGATGGTAGATTTCCCGGTATCAATACCCAGGAGGAAAAAAGATGCGTTCATATCACTTCCGGCTGGTTTTTGCGATTCTGGCAATTCTGCTCAGCTTCAGTGCAGCAATTGCCGCCCTGCATAGCATGTCCACGGACTACAGTTCCGATGCAAGTCACAAAATGTTTGATGATTTCAACAAGGCGTTTATCAAGCACTGGAAAACGCGAACCGATGTGGAGGTTACGATCCGGCATGCGGAAAGCAAGCCAGGTATACCTCTCGGGGCGAATATAGATGGACTTGATGTCATGTCACTGGCTCTGTCCTATGATCCGGAGATACTGCAAAAAGCCAGTAAATTTTCGTTACCTGACTGGCAAAAATCCTTACCACAAAAGCCACCATATACCTCAACCATTGTCTTTCTGGTGCGCAATGGCAATCCGAAGAAGGTGCGGGATTGGAATGATCTTGCGAACCCGGGTATCGAGATTGTAACTTCCAATCCAAAGACTTCGGGGGATGCGCGCTGGAGTTACTTGGCTGCCTGGGGGTATGCGCTCAGGCAGGGTGGAGGAAGTGACGTAACAGCGATTGAATTCATAAAAAAAATATTTGGCAACGTAAAGACTCTGGAAACCGGAACGCATGGTTCAGTAACGACTTTCGTCGAACGCGGCAGAGGGGATGTGCTCCCGATTTGGGAGAATGAAGCCCACCTGATCGTCAAAGAGCATGGGGGAGACAAATTTGAGATCGTTACCCCCTCCCTCTCCATCCTGGCCGAACCTGCTGTGAGTATAGTAAGTGATGTTGCTTCGCGGAATGGAACGCGTGAAGTGACCAAGGCTTACATCGATTATCTCTACACACTGAAAGCACAGGAAATAGCAGCCAGACACTATTATCGCCCGCGTGATGAGAGGATAGCCGCCAAGTATTCGATGCAATTTCCATCCCTCGAATTGTTTACCGTCGATGACATGTTTGGTGGCTGGAAGGAGGCTCGAAACATCCATTTTGCGGACGGCGGCATTTTTGACCGAATTCAAACGCATTCAAGCGTGTTTCACTGAAATTGCACCCTGTCAGGGTGGCAGTGTTTCCAGAAAACTGACATTCATGCCTACCACAATCTTCTACAAATAATTCCTGCTATCTTTCCGACTGCAATTCCCCCCTCTTTCAAATCCGTGGCTTCATCGAAATAAAAATTCTTCCCGGGTTCTCACCTTTTTTCTTTGCTGCTGACTGCTTTTTGCTTCAGCCACCTTCAGCTCCTCAGCTTCCTTGAGCGGGAAGGCGGCTGTGAGCAAGAGCAGGTTTTTGCACAACTATACGTTTTGCACCAGCGACTTATAGTATTCGTCGAAATACGGCTAATTGCCTTTTTCCAATTTATGTGCGCCAGCGCACTGAGCAATAAGCGATAGCGCGGGATGATTGAATCGCAGGATCAGAAACTAAGCCGGTGTGGAGCAGGGCATGAATTGGCCTTTAGCTGCGAGTCATTGGCGACCCTTAATTCAAATCTAGTCGGGAGAAAAACAGCATGAGTATTCAAAATAAATCGCTTGTTCTGACCATTGCGCTCATCAGTGCACTTGCCCTCGCGGGTTGCGGAAAGAAAGAGGAGAAAGCCCCTGCCCCTGGGGAGCCGAAGTCGGAGGCTCAAACAGCTCCAACGACGATTGGCACCGAGATCGACGATACCGCGATTACCACTAAAGTAAAAACCGCGCTTCTGGCGGACGATTACGTCAAGGGCCTGGATATCAAGGTGGAGACTCGCAAAGGGGAAGTTCAACTCAGCGGGTACGTGGATAGCCAGGAGCAGATTGATAAGGCGGTTGCAATTGCGAAGGGTATTGAAGGCGTCAAAAACGTCGACAATGAAATGATGGTAAAAGGAGGCGAAGCCTCGGTTGGCGAAAAGATCGATGACACTATCATCACTACCAAGGTCAAGGCTGCGTTGGCAGGGGATGACAGTATCAAGAACAGTACTGACATCGCGGTAGAAACTCAGGAGGGGGAGGTTCAGCTTAGCGGTCATGCGAACGATCAAGCCCAGATGGATCGTGCCGTCGCAGTGGCACGAGGGGTCGAAGGTGTCAAGAGCGTCGTCAATAAAATGGAGATCAAGGAATAGGAATCAGAAGCATCTGCGCTGCGGTCGCTAATTTCAGGATTTCTAACTCAATCAAACCAGAAAGAAAGGAGCTAAAAATGAACTGGGATCAAGTAGAAGGCAACTGGAAGCAATTCAAGGGTAAGGTGAAAGAGCAGTGGGGCAAGCTCACCGACGATCATATCGACCAGATCGCTGGACGGAAAGATCAACTCTCCGGTCAGATCCAGGAAACATACGGGATCACGAAGGAAGAAGCCGAGAAACAGATCAATGAATGGGAAAAACAGCAGGACACGCATCATCGCTCCTATTAAAGAGAAAAATGGACCGATAGGGGCCTTATTTGCCGGCCTAGATACAAAAAAAACCATCAAAACGAGGGAATCATGCGTAAATCAAATGTCATTCTTGTCGCACTTGGCTTTTCAGTCAGCTCTGCCCTGATGGCGCAGCAACATGCCTCGGGAGAACCTAAGTCGGAGGCTCAAACAGCTCCAATGACGATAGGCACCGAAATCGACGATACCGCGATTACCACTAAGGTAAAAACCGCGCTTCTGGCGGACGATTACGTCAAGGGACTGGACATCAAGGTGGAGACACGCAAAGGGGTGGTCCAGCTCAGTGGCTATGTGGATAGCAAGGAGCAGATTGACAAGGCCGTTGCGATTACAAAGGGTATCAAGGGGGTAAAACACGTTGACAACAAAATGATGGTAAAGGGGGATGAGGCCTCGGTCGGCGAGAAGATAGATGACAGTATTATCAGCACTAAGGTCAAGGCCGCACTGGCGGGTGATGACAGCATCAAGAACAGTACTGACATCGCGGTGGAAACGCACGAAGGGAAGGTTCAACTCAGCGGGTATGCAAACGATAAAGCGCAGATGAATCGCGCCGTCAAGGTTGCGCGTGGCGTTGAAGGTGTCAAGAACGTCGTCAATAAAATAAGCATCAAGCGATAGGAATTGATAGGAATTCCAGATTATCGACAGTAGATCGGTATCAATGCGCACGGATGCTCAAGAGTTTTTCAAACTGAATCAGACTTAAAGGAGGAGCCAAAAATGAACTGGGATCAAGTAGAAGGCAACTGGAAGCAATTCAAGGGTAAGGTGAAAGAGCAGTGGGGCAAGCTCACCGATGATCATATCGATCAGATCGCTGGACGGAAGGACCAACTCTCCGGGCAGATCCAGGAATCATACGGGATCACGAAGGAAGAAGCCGAGAAGCAGATCGATGAATGGGAAAAACGGCAGGACCCACATCATCGTTCCTATTGAAGGGAAAAGCGGGGAATGAAGGACTGTTTCTCTGTCCGAACCATAAAGTCAAACCATCAAAGCGAGGGAATCATGCGTAAATCAAATGTCATTCTTGTCGCGCTCGGCTTCTCGGTCAGCTTAGCCGCGATAGCGCAGCAACAGCGGCTGCCGGCCGACGTCTATGAGGTATATATGGCCGACAAGGAGCGCATCGAGCGTGAATACAAGGCGGAGAAGCAGCGCTGTGATTCCTTCGATGGCAATGCCGAGGATATATGTGAGGCGGAAGCCAAAGGTCGGGAAGAAGTTGCAAAGGCCGAGCTGGAAGATAAGTACAGGCCATCGAAAGAAAGCCAGTACGAAGTGCGGGCGGCAAGAGCGAAAGCTGACTATCGGGTGGCGAAAGAGCGATGTGATGATTTATCAGGCAATGTGAAGGATGTGTGTCTAGAAGAAGCAAAAGCTGCGCAAGCGGCTGCGATAGCGGATGCCAAGAGGGAAGATTAGGAATCTCTGAACAGGTTCCTCTTGCGAGAGGTTTTCCATCAGCACAATACTCAGAAGAGCGGGCTTGAGGAATACCCTTGGCAAGTAAAGCAAGCGTCATATAGTCCAGGCAAGATCCAAGGGCGGCGCTTGCTGGATAACTTCATGATAACGAAAAGGAGGCTATCATGCTTTACACAATCGCTGTTGTTTTGATCATCCTGTGGCTATTGGGATTAGTCAGTTCCTATACGATGGGCGGCTTCATACACCTTCTTCTGGTAATAGCCATCGTGGTGATTCTGCTTCGCGTAATCAGCGGCCGCAAACCACTTTAATTATTTGCGTCCGTGACGCCGCAGGCGAGTCGATGAGGAGAATGACATGCAAAAGATAAGCGAAGTGATGAGTTCGGATGTGCAGACCATCAGCCCGGATGCAACCATTGAGGAGGCAGCCCAGGAAATGCGCGACGGCGACTTCGGGCTTTTACCCGTGGGAGATGAAGAGCAGTTGCTGGGCGTCATCACTGATCGCGATATCGCCATCAGAGCGGTGGCGGAGGGCAGGGGACCAAGCACTCCAGTCAGTGAAATCATGTCCGAAGGTGTGATCTGGGTTCATGAGGATGATTCGATAGAGGAAGCAGCTGAGATCATGAGTGATAACCAGATCCGCCGCCTGCCGGTCGTGAACGCCGAACAACGACTGGTGGGAATCGTCTCTCTCGGAGATTTTGCAGTGGATGCCTCCGATATCGGACCGGTTGCGGATGCGCTTACCGAAATTTCCAATCCGCCCTGAGTTTATTCAGCATAAGCAACCGAGCTTCTCCAGGTCTTTTCACTCCCACTCTATGGTGGCCGGCGGCTTCCCGGAGATATCGTAAACCACGCGGTTTATTCCACGTACTTCGTTCACGATGCGGTTGGATATTCTCGCGAGCAGGGCGTAAGGCAGTTCGGCCCAGCGCGCCGTCATGAAGTCTTCTGTCTGAACGGCGCGCAGGGCTACGACAAAATCATAGGTGCGCCCATCGCCCATCACCCCCACCGATTTCACCGGTAGAAAGACCGCAAACGCCTGCGAAGTCTTTTCATACCAGCCCGCATTGCGTAATTCCTCGATGAAGATTGCATCGGCCCGCCGCAATAGCTCGGCGTACTCGCGCTTGACTTCACCGAGAATGCGCACTCCAAGCCCCGGTCCGGGAAAAGGGTGACGAAAGACCATATCGTGCGACAGCCCCAGGACCAGTCCAAGCTCGCGTACTTCATCCTTGAACAATTCCCGCAATGGCTCCAGAAGCTTCAGATGCAATGTTTCCGGCAGGCCGCCGACATTGTGGTGGGATTTGATCGTGTTTGCCTTTTTTGTTTTGGCGCCGGCGGATTCGATGACGTCCGGATAAATCGTGCCTTGGGCAAGCCAGCGCGCATTCGCGATTTTTGCTGCCTCCCGCTGGAATACCTCGACGAATTCGCGTCCGATAATGCGACGCTTCGCTTCCGGATCCGTGGTGCCTTGCAAATGTCCTAGAAATTCTTCGCTGGCATCGACATGAATGACTTTTACGCCGAGATTTCGGCTGAAGGTGTCCATTACCTGTTCGGCCTCATTCAGGCGCAACAGGCCGTTGTCCACGAAAACACAGGTAAGCTGCTTGCCAATAGCACGATGAATGAGGGCTGCTGCAACGGAGGAATCCACACCCCCGGACAACCCCAGAATAACTTCATCCGATCCCACTTCAGAACGGATTCTGCCAACCATTTCCTCCAGATAGTCGGGCATGTTCCAGTCATAAGCGAGCCCACAAATTTCATGGACAAACCTGTCTATTATGGCTTTGCCCTGCGGGGTATGAGTGACCTCCGGATGGAACTGCATCCCGTAGAACCTGCGCGCTCCATCCGCTATGGCAGCCAGGGGGGTGGCAGGGTTGCTTGCCATGACCTGGAAACCGGGAGGAAGAATGTTCACGCTGTCGCCATGACTCATCCACACATCCAGAAGCTTTTGGCCCGATGCATCAGTACGATCATGGATATCCTGAAGCAGGCCGGCAAGGTCTTTTACCTGCAATTCGGCGTAACCGAATTCCCGCACCTTCGAGTTTTCAACTGAACCACCCAACTGCGCCGCCATGGTTTGCATGCCATAGCAGATGCCCATTACCGGGACTCCCAGTTCAAAGACGATCTGGGGAGCACGCGGTGTTTCATCCTCGGGGACAGAGGCCGGGCCACCGGAAAGGATAATGCCTGCCGGAGCGAAGTTCCCGATGAATTCCGGACTTATGTCAAAAGGATGAATTTCGCAGTAGACATTGCTTTCCCGCACGCGGCGGGCAATCAACTGCGTATATTGGGAACCAAAGTCAAGGATGAGTATTTTTTGATGCATGACCAAAGCTCTCGAACTCGATCATCCGAGCATTCAGAGAGCGGAAATCCGTCCTAAAATGAATATTGCTGTCAGTGAAGAGGGGAGGAAAGTAGCAGGGCAGACCGTAAGGTGCAACAGTTAGGCTGAGACAATATATTATTGCCATGCAACGCCATTTCCGTCTAATCGATATGGTAGTTCGGGGCCTCTTTGGTAATCTGCACGTTGTGAACGTGGGATTCACGAATCCCAGCGGCAGTAATCTCGATAAACTCTGCCTTGGCATGCATGTCATCGATTGTTTCACAGCCCAGATAGCCCATGCCTGAGCGTACTCCGCCAATCAACTGATGGATGACCGCAATGACGCTTCCCTTGAAGGGAACGCGGCCTTCCACACCTTCCGGCACGAGCTTCCTGGAGTCCTGCTCGGGCTGCTGGAAATAGCGGTCGCTTGAACCCTGCTGCATTGCCGAAAGTGAACCCATTCCACGGTAGGTCTTGTATGAGCGCCCCTGGAAGAGTTCTATTTCTCCCGGTGATTCTTCCGTGCCCGCGAACAATCCCCCCAGCATGATTGAGCTCGCCCCGGCGGCCAGCGCCTTTGCAATGTCCCCCGAATAGCGGATGCCGCCATCGGAGATCAGCGGCACGCCGCTGCCCGCCAGTTCCGCAGAAACGTTTTTGATGGCCGTAATCTGAGGTATTCCCACTCCCGCCACAATCCGGGTGGTGCATATCGAACCCGGACCGATTCCTACCTTTACCGCGTCGGCGCCATGATCCACCAGAGCCTTGGCAGCGGCGGCAGTACCTACATTGCCGCCAATAACCTGGATTTTAGGGAACCGTTTCTTTACCCACTGTACCCGTTCAAGCACACTCTGCGAGTGTCCATGTGCGGTGTCCACGACAATCACGTCCACACCTGCATCGACCAGCGCCTCCGCGCGCTCTTCACTGCCTTCGCCAACCCCTATCGCAGCGCCAACACGCAGCCGACCCTGTTCGTCCTTGCAGGCGTTGGGGTGTTCGGATGTTTTGATGATATCTTTCACAGTGATCAATCCGCGCAACTCGAAGTCGTTATTCACGACGAGCACACGCTCCAGTCGGTATTTGTGCAACAGGGCCATTGCTTCTTCGCGACTGGCGCCTTCATTCACCGTTACCAGCCGCTCCTTCAAGGTCATGATATTCCGGATCGGCTGATCCAGGTTGGTTTCGAAGCGAAGATCGCGGTTTGTCACAATCCCCACCACTTTCGAACCTTCCACCACCGGTAAGCCTGAAATTCTGAATTTGTGGATCAGATTCAGCACTTCCCGCACAGTCATGTCAGGCGGAATGGTAATGGGATCCTTTACCACGCCGCTTTCGAAGCGCTTGACGTTGGAAACCTGGGCGGCTTGGGATTCTACCGGCATATTCTTGTGTATGATGCCGATTCCGCCTTCCTGGGCGAGCGCGATCGCGAGCCGCGCCTCGGTAACGGTATCCATGGCAGCTGATACAAGAGGAATATTGAGGGAGATTTCGCGCGTGAGTCGCGTTGTCAGATTGACGTTGCGTGGTAAAACGACGGAGTGGGCGGGAAGCAGCAGGACATCGTCAAAGGTTAAAGCTTTCTCAACCAGTCGCATGATAGTGATCCTTCACAAAGCGGCATTATAGCGAACATGGATGCTATGGGGAATCATCCGCACGAAGACGAAGCGCAGGAACGATTCGAAGCTTTCCTATCTGCTCATGCCATAGGCTCTGGCCGCAATTGTTCACGACGCACCTCATTTATAAGCTTGGTTTTTATTTTCGTTCCGGGGTTGATGCGCAATCACCGGTTTTTTGCACGCTTCCTGCGGGCTTCCTTGGGATCGACCCTCAGAGGACGATAAATTTCTACCCGGTCGCGATTGCGTAGAACCGTGGTTGGCGCGACCAACTTGCCATATATACCCAGCTTATTTTTCAGGAGATCGATCTCGGGAAACCGGGGGAGGATGCCGGATAGTTTTACCGCTTGTTCCACGGTAGTGCCCTCCGGCAAATTCATCTGCCGTACAATCTGTTTCTCCGGCAATACATACACCACTTCGATGTCAATATTCCGACCAGGAATTTCCATAGACTTCCCGACGTCAATACCCGATCAGGAACTCCCATAAACTTCTTCTGCACGCTCGATGAATGCTTCCACGAAGCTATTGGCAATGACAAAGAAGACGGGTCCTACCAGTTTTTCCAGAAATATGTGCGAGAACGTGTAGTGCAGGCGAAACTCGATCTTGCACGCATTTTCCGCCAGGGGAATGAAGCGCCAGTGCCCGTCGAGGTTCTGAAACGGTCCGTTCAATAATGTCATTGTAATCAGCTCTGGCGGCTTGCGTACGTTCTCGGTCGTGAAACTGTGCTTGATATGGTGATAATCGATCATGATGGTAGCATGGGTGACCGACTCGCTTTGATACACAACGGAAGATCCTCCGCACCAGGGTAAAAATTTCGGATAATCCTCCACCGCATCCACCAGTTCGAACATGCGGCTTGCGGAATAACCAATCAGAACCGATTTTTCGATGTCAGCCATACGATGAGTTGCTCAGCTTCAGCGAGACAGTATTGAACGTCAACTTGATGGGGGACTGCTCGTTTTTTGACTTGGAAAATTGATACATATGCATTGTTTTAATTGCCTGAGTGTTTCCAGCTTATGAACCTGCGGGGAGCCTGAACTGTGATCTGAGCTGTCTCAGTGCTCCAGCTTTTCCATCTGCCGAATTCAAGGCGAAAGCTGTTAAAATACACGAAACCCGCGTTGAACTCACCCTTTTTCTTCCCTCGAGGACTTATCCAGGGATTTCTTGAACATCGTACCCTCTTATATCGTACCCCTTTATCCTTTGCGTCCTTTGCACTCTTTGTGAGTAGCGAGCACCTGTTTTGAGAACCCCTGAATGAGCATCGTCCAGAATAAGAAAGCTTTTCATGACTATTTTATCGAGGAGAAACATGAAGCGGGGGCAGTTCTGGAAGGATGGGAAGTCAAGGCGATTCGCGCGGGACGAGCACAGCTGAAGGAAGCATATGTCATTATCCGGAACGGCGAATTGTTTCTCATCGGATGTCATATCAGTCCGTTGCTGGCAGCTTCCACTCACATCCAGCCCGACCCGGTTCGTACGCGCAAGCTGTTGTTGCATGCTGAGGAAATCAAACGGCTTATCGGCAAAGTGGAGCGGGCGGGTTACACCCTGGTTCCACTGGATATCCATTATAAGAAAGGGCGAATCAAGCTTGAAATCGGTCTTGCAAAGGGCAAGAAGCAGCATGACAAACGCGAATCCGAGAAGCAGAAAGAGTGGGAGCGCGACAAGCAGCGGTTGATGCGTGTGAAATAATCCTCGATATTTTATAACTTTAGATCAAATTCCTAGCCATGCAGTTTGTCCAAACCTCAATAATCCCGCAAAAAACCGATCAAGAGTTTGCTGTGCAAAAACCGATTGCTATCTGGTTGTTCGTTTGCTGCGCTCTGGTATTCGCCATGGTGGTTGTAGGCGGCGTAACCCGTCTTACCGATTCAGGGCTTTCCATCGTCGAATGGCAACCCCTCGTTGGCACGGTTCCTCCACTCACTCAGAATGACTGGGATGAGCTCTTCGAGAAATATCATCAGACACCTCAGTATAAAAAGATAAATCTTGGCATGAGCCTGGAAGAGTTCAAGACAATCTTCTGGTGGGAATATTTCCACCGCCTATTGGGGCGCGTCATCGGGTTGGCATTTTTCATGCCATTCCTGTATTTTCTGGCGAAAAAGGCAGTCGATCGACCATTGGGTCTGAAGTTGTCAGGAATTTTCCTGCTAGGTGCCTTGCAGGGTGGGATGGGGTGGTACATGGTAAAGAGCGGGTTGGTGGATAACCCCCACGTCAGCCAGTATCGCCTGACTGCGCACCTTGGCCTCGCTTTTGCGATTTATGCCGCAATGTTCTGGGTAGCGCTCGATCTGCTCAATCCCGGCCGCGGTTTGTCCACAAACAGCGGACTACGCAGTTTGCTCAATTTCTCGACCACGCTGTCTGCCCTGATATTCATAATGGTTTTATCGGGAGGGTTCGTGGCAGGCATTCGGGCAGGTCTGGCTTACAATACTTTTCCACTCATGGATGGCCACTTCATTCCCCCGGAACTATTCATGCTGGAACCCTGGTACCGGAATTTCTTCGACAACATGACCACTGTGCAATTCGATCATCGCCTGATTGCATGGACGCTGGCAATTCTTGTTCCGATTTTCTGGCTCAAATCGAGAGCAGCGCCCCTTTCAGGCTCGGCTCGTCTTGCATGCACTCTGCTGTTGATCATGCTGGCAGTGCAGATCACTCTGGGGATTTCCACGCTGTTGCTGGTTGTTCCTCTAACCCTCGCGGCAGCGCATCAGGCAGGCGCACTACTGCTGTTTACCGCTGCCCTTTGGGTGAATCATGAGCTACGGCGTCAATAGTTGAGCGTTTCAGCTCGTCCGCAGCCGGCAGATCTAGGAGCTTGGCCTCGATGCCTTTATTCAGCAGGCGAGCAAGGTCAGCGAGTGATTGTTTTAATTGCTTGTTCGCATGCTTCATTAGTGCACCTCATTAATGACAATGAACATGCATTAATTACTGACGCATCTTCATCATCCCGCGTTATGGCAAATAACTGTAGGTCGGGCTGAGCAGAGCGGAACCCGACAAGAAATTTATCAAGATTGGTAAGCCACCGAATTGCCCTTTGATCTGTTTTGAAGCTTGTTCTTCCTTTCGAACAAGCATGCCGTGAATACCATTCGTCCTGAGCCTGAGGTTGTGGAAGGCATGAAAAACGGACGAAAGATTTAGAACGGCAGCACGCGAAGTTGCAGTGGGAAAGAGCAGATTCTATTTATCCGGAAATCATCTCAAGAGGGATTTCCAGAGAAAGAAGGGGGCGCAAAGGCTTTGCCTTTGCGCCCCCAAGGGGCATACTCCAGAGATAGATATGCTGCCGTCAGTTAGTGCTGACTACTAAGGCAGCTGCTGGTCGATAACCACGCTGATCCCGCTGGCGCCGACCATCACCGGCTGACTGAAACCTTGCAGGTCGCCGCTTTGTGGCATGGGGGATCCCGATTTCGAAATTCTGGCGCCTACTACCACCTCGGCAGGGAAAGTGGATAACTGCACGCCGGATCGAGCCATGGAGTCATTCAGTGAAAAGTTCGCGGGCAGATCCTTGACTTGCAGACGCAGGGTCGCAAGGGGCGCCTTTGGTCCCACTTTGGCACGGGCAAAAATATACAGGCTGTCACCTGGGGAGGCCTTGCTTGCGAGGGCAGGGCTCAGTGTTACCTTGCCGGAAAGTGTACCGGAGGTAGCCCCTCCCGCGCCCGAGGCTGATCCCTGTTTATTTGCAGGAGGAGGTGTCTGACTACCCGGCTGGTCTGGCGCTCTAGCCACCAGGCTTCCTTTTCCTGCTGCCAGCGATTTTGCTTCTGCGATGCTGGCGTTGACGGATTGCACCAGCTCAGTCTCGGACGGTGGAATCAGTGCTGCCAGTTTTTCCCAGTATCTGGCAGCCTCCTTGTATCTCTTCTCCTCGAATTCGGCTGTGCCTGCCAGCGCCAGCGCCTTGGGGTTATTGGGATCCAGGCTCAATGCCTTTTTGATCAGTTCCGTCGGTTTCCCGACTAGGCTGCCATTATTCGTCATCGCCACAATATCGGCGTAATCGGTAATGATGGCGGAGTCTTCGGGCGTCAGGGCAAGCGCCTTTTCATAAGCTTCCTTTGCCTCATTGAACCGCTGCATCATTGCGTAGGTCCGACCAAGCATAAGCCATCCTTCGACGTTGTCGGGATTGTCCTCAAGCTTCGCAATGAGGTTTTCCATCACCGAGGAAAAGTCGGGATGGCCTCCTTGTCCTTGCTCGGCCGACATCGATGGATGCTCCGCAGCAGGCTGTGGCAGCAACGCCTTGGTGTTGCCTATCGCCAGGTAAAGGGAAACCGCGAGGACAGGCAGAGCGAGCGCAGTGACAGTCATGGTCGCCACGTTGTGCCTTCCACCCATTATCATGGTCGTCGTATTGCCATCTTCGGGAATATCCTGCAGCATTCTTTGCTGCAACTCGCGCTTGCTTTGCTCGTATTGTTCCCGCGTCAGGATGTCGCTGCGCAGATCACTATCGAGTTCCGCCAACTGATCCCGATAAACGTCGATATTGGTGGCATCCCGTTCGACGCCGGCGTCGCGATCCTTCTTGCTCCACAATGTAGGCAACACGAACAGCAGGGCGCCGACAATAAATATGCCGGCTACAATCCAGAATGAAGTCATGCGTTTATTACCCTTTGCCTTCCTTCAGCAAGGCTTCCGCCTGCTTGAGTTGCTGTTCGGATAGCGCGGGTTCTTCGATGTGTTTGCGACGGCGCTTGAGATAAAACACCAGAAAGACTGCGCCAGCCAAGAGGAAGATGAAAGGACCAAACCATAGAAACAGGGTAGTACTTTTCATCGGTGGACGATAAAGCACGAAATCGCCGTAGCGCGCCACCAGAAAGTCGACAATTTCCTTGTCACTCTTGTTGGCTTGCATCTGTTCGCGGATTTCGCGCCGTAAGTCGTTGGCAAAATCGGCACGCGAAGCGGCTATCGTCTCATTCTGACAGACCAGACATCGCAGGTCTTCGGATAGCGCAACCATGCGTCTCTCTATTTCCGGGTCTTCGGCAACAGGAGCAGCTTCCTTTGCCCCCGCAAATGGAGCGAGAAGCAACAGACAGAGCAGCAGCGCCGTTTTTAGCAGCGCGAAACCGCCTTCATTTGCCCTCATGCCTTCCAGGGCGCTTCTGGGGTTGCCTATACGGCTGCCTTTATCGTTTTTACCGCTGCCACAAGCCGTCAAAGACGACCGGGATAAAAGTTTCAATCTCATCCTTGTAATTCTCTCACCAGAGGCAGAATTTTATTCTGCAGTGCTTCCACTGTTACGGGACCGATTTGCTTGTAGCGGATCACTCCATTCTTGTCGATGACATAAGTCTCCGGCACGCCGTAGACGCCGAACTCTATGCCCGTCCGGCCTTCGGGATCAACCGCGCTGACTGCGTAGGGGTCACCGAACTGTTGAAGCCATCTTAACGCGTCGTCTCGCTGGTCCTTGTAATTGAGTCCGTAGACAGGGACAATTCCCGACTTCGACAGTTCCACCAATACCGGATGTTCCTGGCGGCAGGAGACGCACCACGAGGCCCACACATTCAATAGCCATACCTTGCCCAGGTTTTCCTTCGAGGTCAGCGTTTTTTCCGGTTCATGCAGTTGTTGCAACTGGAATTCGGGAGCTGGTTTCCCCACCAGGGGAGAGGGGACCTGACGCGGATTGAGGCCCAGGCCGACGAGCAGAAAACCCACCAGTACGACAAAAACAGCGAGCGGCAACAGGAAACGCGTCATGCCTTTTTGCTCCGGGCAATCATGGGCGGAGCGGCTTTCCTGCCGGCTTTGCTGGCTTTAGCGGCCTTCCTTTCCTCGACCTCGACAGTCTCACGCTGCTTGCGTGAGGATAGCCGATAACGTCTGTCAGTGATGGCAAGGAAGCCTCCAAATGCCATCAATATACAGCCGAACCATATCCAGTCCACGAAGGGTTTATGATAAACGCGTACAATCCATGCTCCGTTTTCCAACGGTTCACCCAGGGCAACATACAGATCGCGCAGAATGCCGGTATCTATCGCCGCTTCGGTCATCGGCATGCCGGATGCGTTATAGGTTCGTTTTTCCGGTTCCAGTACATTGATTTTCTTTCCGTCGCGCAATACGTCAACATTGCCGATGTCGGACATGTAGTTTGGACCTGGCGCTTTTTTCACGCCATTGAAGCGGAAGGTATAGTCTCCTACCTCGACTGTGTCGCCAATTTCCATGCGCACATCTTTTTCCGTTTCATAACCACCCACAAGCGCCACACCGATAATAAAGAAGGCAATGCCAAGGTGGGCAGCGTGCATGCCGTAGTAGCTGCGCGATTGCGCGCCCAGCTTGGCAAACAAGCCCTGCTTGCCAGTGCTTCGGAGACGATGAATTACGCTGACGATCACGCTCGTAATGACCCAGCAAGCCATCAGCAAACTGAAGCTCACCATCAGCTTCCATTCGCCCATGACAAAGGGTATTACGAGAGCGGTAACTACGCTTACCCCGAATGCCCAACGCAGGCGTACCGCAAGTTCAGGGAGGCTTGCCTGCTTCCAGCGCGCAAGAGGGCCAAGGCCGATCAGAAAGACGGCAGGGGTCATCAACGGGACGAATACTGCTTCGAAGTAGGGGGGGCCGACCGAAATCTTACCGAGTTCAAGCGCATCCATGAACAAGGGATAGAGCGTGCCCAGCAGGATGCTTCCCGCTGCAACCATCATCAACAGATTGTTGGCGAGCAACATGGATTCGCGTGAAACCAGTTCGAACTTTCCACCCAATCCGATTTTCGGCGCCCGCCATGCAAAAAGCAGCAGAGAGCCTCCAGTGATGGTCACCAGAAAGGCCAGGATGAATATACCGCGCGTGGGATCGGTTGCAAAAGCGTGAACCGAGGTCAGCACGCCCGAGCGAACCAGGAACGTACCGAGCAGGCTCAGGGAAAATGCGCAGATTGCCAGCAGCACGGTCCAGCTCTTAAAGCTGCCGCGTTTTTCCGTCACGGCAAGGGAATGAACCAGGGCAGTCCCTACCAGCCAAGGCATGAAAGAGGCATTTTCAACCGGGTCCCAGAACCACCATCCGCCCCAGCCCAGTTCATAATAGGCCCACCAGCTTCCCATCATGATGCCGATGGTGAGGAACATCCAGGCAACTGTGGTCCACGGCCGCGACCAGCGCGCCCAGGTCGCATCCATCTGGCCGCTCAGCAGTGCGGAAATGGCGAATGCAAACGCCACGGAAAAGCCGACATAACCCATGTAAAGCATGGGTGGATGGCAGACCATGCCGGGGTCCTGCAGCAGCGGGTTGAGGTCGCTTCCTTCCATCGCCCCGGGCAGCATCCGCTCGAAAGGATTGGAAGTGAAAAGCATGAATATCAGAAAACCCACACTGACGAGGCCCATGACGCCCAGTACGCGCGCCACCATATCATTCGGCAAATGCTTGCTGAATACGCTTACCGCCACCGACCAGCATGCCAGCATGAACGTCCAGAGCAGCAGGGAGCCTTCGTGCGAGCCCCATGTGGCGGCAAAGCGGTACTGCAGCGGCAGGTTCGAATTCGAGTTCTGCGCTACGTTGACCACGGAAAAATCGCTGTTTACGAATGAATAGGCCAGGCAGAAGAATGCGATGGCTACAAACACAAACTGCCCCTGAACCACCGGCCGCGCCAGGGCGATCCAGGAAGGGATGCCGCGTGCGGCGCCGATAATGGGCAGGGTGCCTTGTATGAGTGCCAGCAGCAAGGCGAGGATCAGGGCAAAGTTACCAAGTTCTGGAATCATGGCTGAGGCTGTGGGTTATGGAAAAATATGAATAGATATGAGCAGGAATGGCAGAGCCCTTTCGATTCTGGAAAGGCTCGGAGCTGAAACTTTTGCTACTGCATCACTGTCTTGCGTGCCTTGTCGGCTTGATCAAGCGCGCCCGCGGCTTCCGGTGGCATATAATTTTCATCGTGCTTCGCGAGCACCTCTTCCGCCCGGAAAATGCCATCCGAAGCCAGCTTGCCCTGGGCTACCACGCCTTTGCCTTCCTTGAACAGGTCGGGAAGGATGCCGGTATATACGACCGGAATAACCTTTGCGGTATCCGTCACCAGGAAATTGACCGTCAGGCCGTCGGCCTGGCGTTTGACGCTGCCTTCTTCCACGAGGCCGCCGATACGGAAACTCTTGCCAACGGGCGCCTCATTATTGGCGACCTGGGTAGGGCTGAAGAAAAATACCAGATTACTCTGAAATGCGTTTAAAACCAGCACCGAAGCAACGCCCAACGCGGTCACGCTCGAAGCGATGATTGCCAATTTTTTATGACGTGGTTTCATTTCCCTTCTCTTGTTTTGTTGACTGATGAATCAGACTGAGATGCCTGAGCAAAGTTCGCCTGCGGTTGGAAACCAGAACGATTTCCCCTGCAATGCAGATCAAGGTAACGAGGTAGGACCCCCATACGTAGAACCCGTACCCCCCCATATCCAGAAATTCAGACAGACTGTTCCAGCTCATTGCGCTGCCTCCTGCAACTGACCTACCCACGCAGTATGACGTTCACGTTCCAGGATAATGGCGCGCGTGCGCATCAATATCACCGCGATGGCATACATCCAGCATGCGATTGACATGATCAGCATCCCTGTAAGCATGGTGGTGGCCATTTTCGGTGACTGCGTGAGACTGACGGAGGCGCCTTGATGCAATGTATTCCACCACTTCACGGAAAAATAGATGATGGGGACGTTTACCACGCCTACCAGAGCAATCACTGCTCCGGCTTTGTCCGCACGGCGCGGATCGTCTATGGCCGCCTGCAAAGACATGAAGCCGATGTAGAGGAACAGAAGAATCAGTTCAGAGGTAAGGCGCGCATCCCACACCCACCAGGTGCCCCACATGGGCTTACCCCACAAGGCGCCGGTCCAAAGCGCAATAAATGTGAACATTGCGCCAGTGGGGGCAATGGCGGTTGCCACCATGGCGGAAAGGCGGGTATTGAATGCAAGGCCGATACCCGACCATAGCGCCATGATGACGTATAGAAACATCGACAGCCAGGCCGCAGGGACATGGATGAAAATGATACGATAGGCTTCACCCTGCTGAAAATCGGTGGGAGCTACAAAAAAGCCGATATAAAGTCCCACCGCACACAATACAATTGCAGCAATGGAAAACAGGGGAATCATTTTGCCGGCGAGAAAATAGAAGCTAGCCGGAGAGGAATATTTAAACCAGTTTATCGCCATGTAGCAAAGTAGGTAGCAGACTCCATAATTGAGGCCTCGATGAGGCTTTGATAGATTGCGCCGTGCCATATGCTCATATGGCCGTATATCCCATGTGGCCGTGTATCCGGCAGGACACTGTCGGCCACTGCAACCCAATCTACCTACCCATCCTTACGCCCCGTGCGCGTAACTCCCAATTTTAACCTAAAAACCTCAAATTCAGAATTGGTTTGTTAAAAACTATCGCTTGATTGTAATCGGGAGGTGGATGTTGCGGAGGAGAGCGAGGAAGGGTGGATCGGTTACAGCCGATATACATGCAAAAATACGTGCAAAAGCAGGAAAACAGGATTTCGCGCAAGCTATCCTGGCACCATAATCACTTCATTTAGTCGAATAATCCGGCAGCCACTTCTTTCCGTTCGAGAAATCCGAAAGCAACCATGCAATTTTCCTGTTCCATTCCCTTACCTGCGACCCTTCGTCCCGGCGATATCCTAGCCTTTCATCGGCGCGACCGGCAAGAGATCGCAGAGCGTGTCAGCCATGCCTCTGTGCAAAAAGCCATGATTTGGTGTGACGCTCCGGCGTACCTTTCTATCAGCTTTGAGCCAGAATTGGCAAAGGCCTCACTGGTCATCGATGGCAAAGTAGCAGAGGATCGCCAGCCCATCTTCGAAGGTATGGTTCGGCGCATGCTGGGTCTGACCCAGGAGATCGAGATCTTCGAGGAACGGTATCGCGATCACCCGCAATTGGGTATCCTGATCGCGCAACAACCCGGTCTACGTGTGCCGGTCACTGCCACCCCATTCGAGGCACTGACCTGGGCAGTCACTGGCCAACAAATCAGCGTCAACGCCGCGGTTTCCCTACGGCGAAAGCTGATCGGCGCGACCAATATCCCTCACTCCTGTGGCCTGTTCTGCTACCCTGACGCGCGCCGGATTCTCGAATTGCCCGAAGAGACGTTACGGCAAGCGGGTTTTTCGACCACTAAAACCAGGACTCTGCTTGCACTCTCCGCCCTCGTGGCTGACAACGAGTTTCCATTGGATGCGTGGGTTGAGACGCTTCCGGTCGATGTCATTCGCGAAAAACTGGAAGCAGTCCGCGGCATCGGTCCCTGGACGGTAAATTATGGACTGCTGCGCGGCTTCGGTTGGCTCGACGGCTCACTGCACGGCGATGCAGCAGTCCGGCGCGGCCTGCAAGCCTTGCTCGGTGTGCAGGACAAAATAAGCGAGGAAAATACGAAGACCTGGCTCGCCCAGTTTTCCCCCTGGCGGGCCCTGGTTGGCGCCCATCTGTGGGCAGCCCAGGCTGCGATTGCCTGAGGAGAATTTGATGCGCCTCATTGTGGCCCCACAGTCTCGTTGTGCGATACGGACAGCAATTTGGATGATACGTTTTTGTGCCCTTGAGCAATAGGCAAGCCTGACGAATTTCCAGCGCTAAGATGCGGCAGTTATATCGATCAGTTCTATATCGGCAGCCACCAGTCCTTGGTCGAAGAATTTGGAAGCATTGGCGGCAAAGCGCTCGGGATCGTCGGTTGCCAGCATTTTAATCTGGCTCCTTGTTCCCGTAATTCCCGAAAGCTGCCTAGCGGCCGCTTCACCGCTGTTGATGAGTGTGACCGATGATCCCAGAATGTCCCGGAAGAGGGCTTCAAAGACAGGAAAATGCGTGCACCCGAGAATCAACGTGTCCGGCGCTTCGGCTGTGTCGAATATGGGATCGAGATACTGGCGGACAATAGCTGTGGCTATGGGACCTGAAGACCAGCCTTCTTCCGCAAGAGCCACCAGCATCTGACAGGCCTGGGACGATGCCTTTATATGAGGATTGATTTTTTTCAGTTCCTTTTCATATGCTCCGCTCCGGATGGTGCCGAAGGTAGCGATGACGCCGATATGCTGATTTTTTGTTGCCTGAATTGCCGCAGCCGCAGCCGGCTCGATCATGCCGATGACCGGCAGTGGAGCCGCTAGCGCGCGTACGGCCTCCAGCGCATGAGTCGATGCGGTATTGCAGGCGATCACGATTGCACTTGGGTTATAGTTCAGCAGAATCCTGCACAGGCTCTGGCTATAACGCTGCACGATTTCAGGGCTCTTGGTTCCATAAGGAAGGCGGGCGGTATCCCCTAGATAGACGTAAGATTCTTGCGGATAACGCTTTTTCAGCGCCTGAAGAACAGTCAATCCTCCGATACCGGAATCGAATACAGCTATGGGAGAAAATATTTCCGGCATCATTTATCTTTCACTCAATGGCTCACATGTACATATACCCGTGCTTCCTGTATCAGGCTAATGGAGACGGCCTCCAGCAGCGTGTTCATGAGCTCATGCGAGAATCCTCTCAGGTCGCGTCAAACCCAGGGTGGAACACGACTTCGCCTTCAGGCACGATCCCGGTGAACCCCAATCGCTGGAAATACTCCGGTGGCACGTCCCCATAGCGGAGTCCAGGATCACTGATGAACCCGAAACGGCTGTAGTAGCCAGGGTCGCCGAGGACAACGCACCCCTGGGCGTTCATATCTCTAAGGCGGGCAAGCCCCTCGCGGATCAAAGCCTGTCCGATGCCTCTTCCTTGCCGATCAGGTCGGACAGAAACCGGGCCAAGTCCATACCAGCCATTTGTTGCACCGGTGATTGCAACGGGCGAGAAAGCAACATGGCCGATGATCTCGCCATCCTCGATGGCGATGAGCGAAAGGATCAATGCTCCCGCGCTCCTCAACGCAGAGACAACAGCTCCCTCGGTCTGACTGCTATAAGGCATTTCCTTGAATGCGGCAGTTATGAGGCTTTGGATGGCGGCAATATCCTCGGGTCGTTCCAAGCGGATTTGCATGTAAACCTCCTGTCGCAATTGGCAACCCCTCTTCATCGCGCTCGCCGATACGTAATGAAGAGCTGCTGGGATTCTTCGACCTTCTTTATTCCAGGGATATACGCAGCGAGACCGCGGTACTCCACGGCGCCAATACGAGAGATGCCAGCAGGAAAGCGCCTAGCAGCGACATGTGTGCTCCCGCCCCTAACCCGGCGGTGCTTGCCTCCACTGCACCCGCACCGAAAATCAGCACAGGAATGTACAGCGGCAACACCAGCAGGGAGACCAATACGCCCCCACCGCGCAGGCCCAGAGTAAGCGCTGCGCCGATTGCGCCGATCAGGCTCAGCACGGGCGTTCCGAGCAGCAGGGAAGCGGTCAGCACAAGAAGCGCATCACTCGTCAGATCGTACTGAATGCCCAATACCGGCGCCATCAGTACAAGGGGAACCCCGGTCACGAGCCAGTGGGCCAATGCCTTGCCCAATACGAGCAGGGGGAGAGATTGGGGCGAGAGCAACATCTGCTCCAGCGTGCCATCCAGATAATCGCTGGAAAACATGCGTCCCAGTGACAACATCGAGGCCAGCAGAGCAGCCACCCAGACCACGCCTGGCGCCATGAGACGAAGCATGTTCATCTCTGGCCCGACGCCAAGCGGGAAAAGACTGACGACGATGATGAAAAAAAACAGCGTCGTCAGGACATCCGAGCGGCGTCTTGCCGCAAGCAGAAGGTCTCGCCGGAGGATCCAGAAAAACATGTCAGGTGAGCTGCAGCCGCTGGATGGCGGCGCCGGCTATCTCGATTTCCTGGTGGGTCGTCATCACGATCATGCCGCCGTGTTCCAGGTGCCGCTCTATCAAACCTTGTACCAGCTTGACTGCACTCGTATCGAGCGCAGTCAGGGGCTCATCCAGTATCCAGAGCACGGTACCGCATACCAGCAGGCGCGCCAGCGTCACCCGGCGGCGCTGTCCCTGCGACAACACCTTGGCAGGCAACAGTTCGCGTCCGCCCAATCCCATGTGCTGCAAGGCGTCATGGGCCTTGCGTTCATCCAGATCAACCCCACCCAGTGCGCTGGAGATGCGCAAATTCTCGATGGCAGTCAGATCGTCTTTTACTCCGCCTAAATGGCCGAGATAGGTCATCGCGCCAAAATAATCTCCGCCAAGAGAGCGAATCTGGATACCATCCCAGCGGATTTCGCCCTCGGCCGGCGAAGCCAGTCCACACAACATGCGTAGAAGACTCGTTTTACCGCTGCCGTTTGGACCCTGAACCTGCATCAACCCCCCGGATTCGAGCAAAAAATTGACGCCACTGAACAGCTTGCGGTCACCGCGGATGCATGCCAGGTCAATTCCTTCCAGCGTGGGCATTATCAGTCGCCAAAAAAGTCAGCATTATAGCGTAACGATAAGGCCGATGGCCTTTGGATTGATCTTCCAGTTTCTGCGGCAGTACTGCTGGAAATCAGTATGGTTTGGGTACAGCCGGGATATTCATGACATCACCGGTGGTGAGATTGGTCAGAATAGGAGAGATAGAAGCAGGGGAGGGAGGGCGAACAACAGGAATTTCGGAACAAGGCGACGGCGGCCAGTTATCTCGCTCCAGGCCTCTGGTTTGCATTCCCCGCGAAGATGTGAACCCGTCTCTCTTGTGTCAGAAGTACGGGAGTTTTAATCGTACTTCCAATGACGTTGGCAGCGCGTGAGGCATCAAAAGTACTTATTGCTTGAACTACTGCTTGAACTTTACCTCGGCGCGTTGCCTGATCTGCTCCAGCGACACGTCTTCCTTGCGCGTCGCGATGAACCAGATATGGCCGAAAGGATCTTGCAGCGCGCCTGATCGATCGCCATAAAACTGGTCTTCCAGCGGCTTGATGATCTTTGCTCCTTCTCCCACGGCCTGGTCAAACACCGCATCCACATCGTTCACATATAAATGCAAACCGACCGAAGAACTGCCGGATGATTGGGGATTACGGAAAGGCTTTTCTTCCCCGCAGTCATCCGCCATCATGATGCGTGAGTCACCGATCTGAATCTCCGCATGGCCGACTTTTCCATCTCGCGTATCCATCCTGAACAATTCCATTGCGCTGAAAGCACGTTTGTAGAATGCGATCGCCTCGGCTGCTCCATCGATGATGAGGTAGGGAGTGATGCTGTGGTAACCATCGGGTATGGGTTTATCGGGTATGGGTTTAACAATCATGTGCGGTTCCTTGGTTGATTGATGAACTCCCGAAGGGAGCGGGAGGATTGAGGGCGGAAACTGGAGCTTGCCGATGAACTTGCAATTGCCTGCGAATGGGAAAGAGTGGAAGTGGAGGGTGATTGAAAGACTCCCGGCCAGGACTCCCGACCGATTCCTCCTTCGGGCATTATTCGGGCTTTATCCCTTTACCCTCGATCACACCGTTCATCCAGGCATTTCAACAGTGTCGGCAGATCGATTCCCTGTTCTTTCAGCCTGTGTATGAGTTCGTCGCTGATCACATCCTTTTCCTGAAGGCAGTGCAGCAGGTTACAGAAATCGTTCACTTTGGGTTCGTTCGGATTCCATACATCGCCACCCGGGATCGCAACCGCAGTAAGCGTGCGTTCCCGTTCAAAAGGCGTTGCCCGTGCTGTTTCACCGCGTGCACGCACCCGGATGTGGAAGACGCCTTGCACCTTGAGTGGATAGGCAGCGGTAAATTGCCCCTGTGGATCGCGGCTGAGTGGGATAAGCTCAGAAATCCCATCCGGTCGCACTATCTCGGCCCAGACGCTTGCATTTCCCTGAAGCGGTGCGTCATATTCGTACAGCGCAGCGATCAGGTGAATGATGGCATCCACCTCGAAACTCGCTTGCTTGACGTACGCCATGAAGGTCAAGCTGGAATAGATGTGCGCGACAAACTCATAAGGCAGCGCCGCGTGCTGCGCAGCAGATACGGATGTTCCGCTCTGCAGTTTCAGTATTGCATGCCATTGCCCGGCATGGCTTTCGGCTGACTGGGCTGGAAGCACCGGCAACGCGCACCGGTAATAGGATGCATGCGGGCTCAGGATGAATCGTGAATTGGTTGACCCTGGGGGTGACGCTGGCGTAATACTGGAGCCGTCCGGCGCCTCAAGCTGAAAATCGATCGCTCGCGGAAAAGGGCTCAATACGATCAGATCCATTCCATAATCCGCTTCACAGATCGAAACCGGGATACGATGCTCCGATTCCCTGCTGAGAATACCCCGCGGATCGGCGGTGATCTGGGCATTCGATACGCCTGCGAGAATTTGCAGAAAATACTTGCTGAGCCGCATGGGCTGGTCGTCCGAAAGTGCGCCGGTCACCAGAAGATATCCGTTATGTCCCTGACATAGCGTCGTCAGTGCGGGAATGCTGATGTTGGAGGGCAGCCCCAGGCCAACCGCATAGGTATTTGCCGTGATGCTGCCCGTGACGTCGGCTAGAGGCGGGGGACGATTCCACATTCCATCGGTGAGCACGACCATGGCGGTAACGTCATAAGGCGTGGCTGCCGTCGCCTGCGCCTCATCCAGCATCTGCTTTCCATTCACGACCCCGTCACCGATGGAGGTGGCGCCAGCGGGGTCGATATCGCTTCCGGCAATATGTCCCATGGCAATGGTCCGCCCCGTACCGCCCGGAGCAGCGCCGGCTTCCTGGATTTCCATCAGACGCTGGGCCGCTTCGTTGAAGCGGACCAGGCCGATGCCGTCCGCCGGTTGCATGACACTGATAAAAACATTTGTGGCTTCGCGCAGTTTCTGCACCTTGGAGATGCCATCGCCGGCATCTTCATTCATGCTGCCGGAGCGATCGAGCACAAGCGCCACTGCAGAACGGGGACGCGCAGTCGTGTTGGCAGCAATGTTGATTACCCAGCTTTCCCCCGTCTGGACGCAGCGCACGGTAACGTTGCCGCTCGCAGTATCGCCCGGATTCGTGGAGGTGTAGGACAGCCAGAGCCGCACGTAGATAACCGGCAGAATCGGGTCGCTCGCCACAACAACGGAGGTGCCATTCGGTGTACCGAATCCGCCGGTAGGGCCTGCGGTAATCTCAAATGTCAGGCTTCGGCAGGACACCACTTCCCATAGGATTGCCCGATGTGTCGTTACACCGACACCCCCCATCCCGGCGGGAACATTCAGGAAGTTTATACTCGGGGTGGTCAGGGTGATCGATTCAGGGGGAAGAAACGGTTGCAGCGTTTGCCGGATTACGCCTGCGCAGACGGGGCAGAAAGGCGCGTAATCTCGCATATAACAGCTTGGCAGAGGGCGATAGGTGTCGCAGTCCGAGTAAATTGCGCCTTCATAGGTGCCTACCGCATCAGGTGCGGGAGGCAGCGCGGGTGGGACGCAAGCGGATGCCGCGCAACCGGGGTCGCATTGTGAAGGCATGGGAGTGCTCGGCGCGATGAGGTCGCGCCATTTGTTAGTGGTGGGGCTGGTGTCGCGTGTTACATTCGGCTGAGAAGGTTCTCCCGCCGGTGTGCCTGCGCCATTCCCCCCATACTCATCGGCCAGTCCAAAAGCGCTGTGTCCCATTTCGTGGATCGCTATCTGCGCCGCCTGGGCATGGGTGGAGCACGTGGCGATCATTCCGCCTGATCCTCCATACTTGCTCGAATTGACTATGCAAAGCACCTGATGCCTGAGTGGGACCTGGACGGACGCAACAGACAACGCGAGCCCGGCATCCACGGTGAGCAGACGATCGAGCGGTGTTCCGGCAAAGATGCTGCAAAATGTCGCGTCAAAATAGGTATTGGCCGTGGCTGGAGTTCCCCCGGCACATCCGGGATCATCTGCGCCGCTTTCATTCGACACGATGTCGACACGGTGTACATTGATCCCGCAGAAGAGTTCGTCCAGGGGCGGAATAGTGCGCAAGGCTGTAACAAAGTTCTGTACGTCGATATGGTACTGCGCCAACTCCGTCGCACGATATCCATCACCCAGGATGACCAGGTTCCATCGGACACTATCGGAGCCATGATCAACGATCTTCGTGGTGCCCACGACATACCCGTCACTCGCACTCATTGCATGCCCCCTTTCTCTTCCCTCGGTATGTCAAATCGGGCCAACTCGGTTGAGGTGGCACGCTGCTGTGCCCCCGTAGCAGAAAGAGCGGAAAGGTCCAGCGACTCACCTATCAGGGCAATGGATTCGGCAGCAGGATTATCCGGAAGAAGCACTTCAAAAATACTCTCCTTGACCTCCCCAAATTTTCGTTCGATCTTCCCATCGGGTGAGTGCACCTCAACGGAGCCGATGAGCGGCGAATGGATAAGCCGATGAAACAGGACCTGGTTGTTCCCGTCCCGGAGTTCCATCCAGAAGCCACCATTTTTCCTGGCCTGAGGCGCTTCTCCGACCGAAGGCGGACAAATCATGGGAAGTCGCTCGTACGAGACCAGGTGAACCGCTCCATCTGCAACCCGGAATGTGAGTCTCAGCGTCCTGCGCTGATTGGGGTCGAGCCGGCGGGATTGATCCGAATTTGGCATGCTTTCTCCTGTGGGTAGGACGGTATGGCTTACGGCCGCGATGCGTTGAAACTCGGTTCGCTGGTTCTAATCCTGTTGCCTGCTCCTGTTAACCTGTCGAATTCCGCTGAGCTACCCGGAGGCCATCTCAATTGCTTCTATAGCTTTGCGTTCCAGTGAGTCCCGGTCCCAATGTGCCAGGTTGGCCACAGCTTCGTAAGTAGTCTGGAAAAAGGAGAGGAGCATCTGGTCGGGATCTGTAGAAGCTCGCACGGTTTCATAAGGCAGTACGAATTTGTCCAGTTTGTCATGGAAATAGGCCGACTCCGGCTGAATGACGTATTTATCAAAACCTGCCGGCTCAGGGTAAGCGTACGCATAAAAAGCCGCTTCTCCCAGGCCCGTTCCGGGCCAGAAGCCTCCGCCCCATACCTCTTGCGTATAGGCTTCTTCCGTTATCCGGGCGGCGACATTAGGAACGCCACCTGGATGTTTCGGTGCGGTTCTTCCCGAAAAACGGGTGGCAGCCAGGTCGAACCATCCCCAGAAGAAGTGTACCGGGCTCGCCTTGCCCACGAAGCGGGCGCGAAAATCCTTGAGTACACGGTCCGCCTGGACGAGAGCCCGCCAGAAATGTGTCATGCTCTCGATATCATAGCTCGCATGCTGGTCGTCTTTTTCAAAAGGGATTGCTACTTCCACCTCGGAGGGTTTGGTGAGGATGCTGATCTCTATGTTCAATTCCTCGAGCACTCGCATCATCTGGTGGTAAAAATCCGCGACAGGCATGGGTCTCAATGCGAATGAGCGCTTCGTGCCTTCCGATGTGGAAATGTGCAGCATGTGGTCGATGAAATCGAAGTCGATGGCAAACACCAGCCCGCGGTAGGGGATGGGTGAAGTCGTGAGTCCTCTCGTGCTGACATAAAGTGTGCAGCCCCAGCTGTGATTGATGTCCGGCGAGAGCTTCAGCCGGATTTTGCCCACGATCTGTGTCCACATATGCACAGTGGTGCAGGTGTCCTGCCAGACTTCCAGGGGAGGCAGTTTCGGCCAACCCATCCCGATATCCGCTACATGTTTATTCGTCATAGGTATTGGGTCGACTCGTCGACGGGGGAAAATGGAAAAATCGCATAACTACAATGCCTCTTGCCATTCGCTGCCATTCATCTGGCCCGTCATATCGGAACCGGAGCGAGCGGAGCGGATAGAATTTCTCGTTCAGATCAAGGGAAATCCGATGGGAGCTCCGGGCATGGACCGCATGTTCCGGCCTCGTGATCGTAGCATCCACATTCGCCGGTTTCCTAACAAACGACCCATACGCTGCCGGTTATCGCCCTTCAATGGTTCGAGAGGCTTCAATTTTTCCTGGGTGGATTCAGGCATTTCCAATTCTCCCTGAAACGATTTGATTGAAAGCTTTGCTTACGGAAGTCTACTGGCCTTACAGTTTTTTCTAGTTCATGTTGTTTCAAATAGCAAGAAGCTTTAGAGGCTCTCCGCGACACAAGAAAGCGGGGAGAAATGCAGATCAATAAACCCGTTCCTGAAGGTGAAGGATTTGACTGGATCGGACAAGTTTTCTGCGGTGGCTGTGGTGGTGGCAGAAGGGCGATATACAATATGGACTTACGCTCAATTGGGCGAAAAGACTGGAATATCAAGGCAGACCATCATTGCGGATAAAGCTGATTGCGAAGGGTATCCAGGTTTTGGAGCAGGTTGGCCAATTCGATGGCAGAACATTTTTTCGGTAACAAGTAATAGTAACAAGTAATACAAAGGGAAGAATAATCGATTTGAATAGTTCGGATGCCGGTTTCATGCATGCTGCATTGGAGCTTTCTGCCCAGGCGGAACAAGCAGGCGAGGTGCCGGTTGGAGCGATCGTAGTCAGGAATGGAACAATTGTTGGACGCGGTTATAATTGTCCCATCTCGACATCAGATCCCACTGCACATGCAGAGGTGATGGCCTTACGGGATGCAGCCCGTCATCTCGGCAATTACCGGCTGGCGGACTGTACGCTCTACGTGACTCTGGAGCCCTGCGCCATGTGCATGGGAGCGATTTTTCATGCACGTATCGCCCGGCTGGTGTATGGGGCTGCGGATCCGAAGACGGGTGCATGCGGAAGCGTGATTAACCTCTCCACCGAGCTTCGGCTCAACCATCACTTGCAGGTGGCAAGAGGGGTGCTCGCAGAGGAGGGGGGGTATAAGCTGAGGCAATTCTTTGCGAAGCGACGCGAGGCAAAAACAACGAATAGGGAAGAGATTGATGAGAATTGAAGTTGGTATTCCTTCTCAAACACTTGATTTACATGATAACGATGTCGTCAGGCGCTACCGTATCTCTTCGGCGAAAAACGGCGTGGGCCAGGAAAACGGCAGCTTTTGTACACCATTAGGCAGACACATCATTCGTGCCAAGATCGGGACTGACCAACCGGTCAATACGGTATTCGTGAAACGCCGTCCCACCGGCGAAATTTATACGCCAGAACTTGCTGCGAATTTCCCCCGCCGGGACTGGATACTGACCCGCATTTTATGGCTCTCCGGTTGTGAACCCGGCTTCAATCGTCTGGGAAAGGTGGACACCATGCGTAGGTATATCTACATTCATGGCACTCCCGACAGCGTGGAGATGGGCAAACCCGGCTCCATCGGCTGCATTCGCATGCGGAATCAGGATTTACTTGAGCTGTTCGACCTGGTGGAGGCGGGAACGGCGGTGGATATCAGGAACACTTAAGTATCACCAGTCCTCTGATTTCAAAAGGATAGAAGGAGCAGAGGGAGCAAAGTTGAATCCAAAAGGATGCAGAACAGAAAATGTTTTTACTAACCCCATCATTTCAGCACTGACGGCGGCGAGGCCTGTGACAAGCAGGAACGGGAATGTTTCTCATGACCCCCATTTGATGATCGGTACTGTTCAACTCTGCGAATAGCTCCACGCTCGACATTTCCTACCTCGCCGCCCGTTGAAAAAGCGGCGCAACAAGGGGACATCGGTGAAGCTCCACCACGGCACGGCGATAGCTTTGCCTGCCTGGGAGATTACCTTGCCGCTTTGGACAAGCGCATGAAGCATGGACAGTTATGGCTGTAACAAAGCCCGGGTATAAGGAGAAGAGGGTGAATTCGGCGCTTCCTGTCCACTTCATCCATGAAACACAGCTTTGCTATCCAGTCCAATTTGAGTGGCAAGGTGTTTTCAGGTATCATATACGTCCATGACAAAGTACGCGTTGTGGCTGTCTCCTTATGACAAAGTCGAATCGACCAGAAAGAGGTGCGCGTCGCTGGTTGGAGCAAAGGGCGTATTTATGATCGGCGTCCAATGACAAAGTACGTGTTCGTGACTGGAGGGGTGGTTTCTTCTCTGGGGAAAGGCATCGCCGCCGCTTCTCTCGCAGCCATTCTCGAAACCCGCGGCATCAAAGTTACCCTGCTCAAGCTGGATCCTTATATCAACGTCGATCCAGGCACCATGAGTCCCTTTCAGCATGGCGAGGTCTTCGTCACCGAAGATGGCGCGGAAACGGACCTCGACCTGGGGCACTATGAGCGCTTCATCAGTGGCAAGATGAAGCGGCGCAATAACTTTACCACAGGCCAGATTTACGAGAGCGTGATAAAGAAGGAGCGGCGCGGCGACTATCTGGGCGGCACCGTGCAAGTCATTCCGCATATCACGGACGAAATCAAGCATTACATCAGGGTGGGTGCCGGAGACGCCCAGGTAGCCATCGTTGAAATCGGTGGAACCGTAGGGGATATTGAATCACTGCCCTTTCTGGAAGCTATCCGGCAGATGGCGGTTCAGCTCCCGCGGGAAGATACCTGTTTCATTCATCTCACATTGCTGCCCTATATCCCCTCCGCCGGGGAACTGAAAACCAAGCCAACGCAGCACTCGGTAAAGGAGTTGCGCGAAATCGGCATTCAGCCGGATGTGCTGTTGTGCCGCGCCGACCGTCCACTGCCTGCGGATGAGCGCCATAAGATCGCACTGTTCACCAATGTTCGGGAAGAGGCGGTGATTCTGGCGCTGGATGTGGACAGCATCTATAAAATCCCCTCGCTGCTGCACGACCAGATGCTGGATGAAATCGTCTGCCACAAGCTGAACCTGCTTGCCAAGGCGGCGGATCTCAGTATCTGGAAAAAACTGGTTCACGCGCTGGAGCATCCGGAGCGGGTGATAGAAATCGCGCTGGTTGGAAAATATGTCGATCTGACGGAGTCTTACAAGTCTCTGTCAGAAGCGCTGATTCACGCGGGAATTCACACGCGCAGCAAGATCAACATTCATTATGTGGATTCCGAGAGTATAGAAAAGGACGGTACCGGCTGTCTGGAAGGCATGGATGCTATCCTGGTGCCCGGGGGTTTTGGAAAACGTGGAGTAGAGGGCAAGATCATGGCTATCCATTTCGCGCGTACCAACCGCATTCCCTACCTCGGCATCTGCCTTGGCATGCAACTGGCGGTCATCGAATACGCGCGTAACAAGGCTGGCATGCAAGGGGCCCACAGTACCGAGTTTCATCCTGAGACAGCTTATCCCGTTATTGCACTGACTATCGAATGGCGCTCCCGTGAAGGCCAGTTGGAAATCCGGACTGCGGACTCCGATCTCGGAGGGACTATGCGTTTGGGTGGCCAGGAATGCTTGCTCAAAGAGGGATCTCTTGCCCGCAGAATTTACGGGTCCGACAAAATTATCGAACGGCATCGGCATCGTTACGAGGTTAATAATCAATACATCTCTCGTCTGGAACAGGCGGGGCTGAGTATCAGCGCAGTATCGGCCGGAGAGGGGTTGTGCGAAATGGTCGAATTGCCACAAACCGAACATCCATGGTTTGTTGCCTCCCAGTTCCATCCCGAGTTCACCTCGACTCCCCGGACTGGACACCCTCTCTTTGCGGCATTCATCGAGGCGGCCGCTGTATTCGCGGACAAGAGCCTTTCCAGCGAAGGAGTGATATCGACCGATAAACCTGAACGCACCACAACGGGCGCCTATATCCAATAACTGTATTGTTGGAGACGCCTTTCAAGACCGTTTCAGCCTCTAGTCCTCAAGCCGATCTCCGTAGTCCTCGGAAAATAGCAGAACCGTTTTTAATAACTTGCAGATAAATGATCAGGGAAAAATAGCATGAGTGCAATTGTAGATGTCATCGCCCGCGAAATTCTTGACTCGCGCGGGAATCCAACCGTGGAAGCGGATGTTTTGCTTGAATCCGGAGTATTGGGTCGGGCGGCTGTTCCTTCCGGCGCATCGGTTGGCACCCGGGAAGCTGTCGAATTGCGCGATGAGGACGCTCAGCGCTATTTCGGTAAAGGCGTACTGAAGGCGGTGGAAAATGTGAACACCGAAATTTCAGAAGCAATCATGGGACTGGATGCAATGGACCAGGCTTTTATCGACCGCACGCTGATCGATCTCGATGGCAGCGGCAACAAATCAAGGCTTGGCGCCAACGCGATTCTTTCCGTATCGCTCGCGGTGGCCAAGGCAGCGGCGGAAGAATGCGGACTACCGCTGTACCGGTATGTCGGTGGAGCGGGGTCGATGTCCATGCCTGTTCCCATGATGAACGTCATCAATGGCGGTGCCCATGCCAATAACAATATTGACATGCAGGAGTTCGTAATCATTCCGCTGGGCGCCCAGAGTTTTCGCGAAGCCCTGCGTTGCGGCGCGGAAGTATTTCATACCTTGAAAGGCTTGCTCGACAAGAGAGGCATGCATACGGCGGTGGGTGATGAAGGCGGCTTTGCACCCGATCTGCCCAATAATGAGGCGGCATTGCAACTGATCGTGGAAGCGATCGAGAACGCCGGCTATCTTCCGGGGCCGGATGTCGCCATTGGCCTGGATTGCGCTGCTTCGGAGTTTTACCGTGACGGCAAATACCATCTGGAGTCGGATGGCCTGACGCTCGATTCGACCCAGTTTGCCGATTATCTTGCCACCTGGGTCGATAAGTATCCCATTATCAGCATTGAAGACGGAATGAGCGAACATGACTGGGATGGCTGGAAGCTGCTGACCAGCAGACTTGGGAAATCCGTGCAACTGGTGGGCGATGATATTTTTGTTACAAACGCGAGCATTCTGAAAGAAGGTGTCTCCCAGGGCATCGCAAATTCCATATTGATCAAGCTCAATCAGATCGGAACGCTTACCGAAGCTCTTTATGCGATTGAAAGTGCAAAGCGTGCCGGCTACACAGCAGTGGTCTCGCACCGTTCGGGTGAAACCGAAGATACCACGATCGCGGACATTGCAGTGGCGAGCAATGCATTGCAGATCAAGACCGGCTCGCTTTCCCGTTCCGACCGCCTTGCAAAATACAACCAACTCCTGCGCATCGAGGAAGATCTGGGCGACACCGCCAGTTATCCCGGTCGCGGTGCCTTCTACCAGTTGAAATAAGCCTTTTCAAATCCGAGCGGACAGGTCAGGAGTTCCTCATAGGAGGAGTCCTGGGAGAAGCCGAAGTGAAAGTATTGACTCTTATACTCGTGGCATTGATTGTTTTGCTGCAATATCCGCTATGGCTGGGTAAGGGTAGCTGGCTGAAAGTATGGGAGGTCGATCAGCAGCTTGCAACCCAGTATGAAACCAACGAAAAACTCAAAACTCGCAATTCCGCGCTGGACGCGGAAGTGCGGGACCTCAAGCAAGGGTATGACGCTCTCGAAGAGCGGGCGCGCAATGAACTCGGTATGATCAAGGAGGGTGAGATCTTTTTCCGTACGGTGAACGATAAAAATGATTAGGATTTTGTGAGCAAGAGCTCAGCTATTTTCTGTGACGAGCGCATTGATCCAAATCTGACTTAAAGTCCAGCCTCTTTTCGTTCAACGCTTTGATGCTGTGTCGTTTGAACGAAATCGGTTTTTCCATCAAGATGGTTCTGTAGAACGTACCTGTCATGAAGGAAGTTGGTAAGCCAGCTCAGACAGTATAACGAAGCCCCAAATAAAACAATGGTTGCCCCCGACGCGGTGTTGAAAATGTAGCTCAGATACATGCCCGCGACGCCCGTTATCCCACCGATAATCAATGCATAGATCAGCATGCGACTGAAACAGTCAGTCATGAGGCGGGCCGTGGCTGCGGGGGTGATGAGGGTGGCAGCGATCATGGTGACACCTACAATGTTCATGGAAGCAATGATGGTTAGCGTGAGGAGCAGCGAGAATATCAGTTGAACCCTGGCTGTCCTGATGCCGAACACTCGCGCCGCTTCCTGATCGAACGTAGAGAAGAGTAGCGGCCTGTACATCAAGAACATCGTTGTCAAGGTGGATAGGGAAACGAACCCGATGAGCAGCAGGTCTCCTTCCGTGATTCCAAGGATATTTCCAAACAGAGCTGCTTCGAAACTCTGGCTAAAGGCGCGCACCTGGCTGATGATGGCGACGCCCAGCGCGAACATGGCATTCGTGACGATGCCGATGGCTGCATCCAGCTTGATCGTGCCGCTCCTGGTAATCCGATTGATCAATAGCACCGCAAGCAAGCCCATCGCCCCGGCACCGGCATAAAAATTGAGATTCAATACGAATCCAACCACTGCTCCGCCGAATGCCGCATGGGATAGGCCGTGACCTACATAGCTCATCCCGCGCAGTATCACTAGGGTTCCAATCAAGCCGCAGGAAGCTCCCACCATCAGTGTCGCCAGCAGGCCATGCCAGAAAAATTCATACTCCAGCGGCTCAAGAAGAAATTCGATCACAGGCCGCCGTCTGAAAAGTGAATAGGTGTACCAGTGGCAATCAGGAAATAGTCTTCATGCCTTACTATGGTGATATCGCCCCCGTATGTCCTGGTCAGAATGTCATTGGTAAAGATGTCGCGAGGCCTTCCCTGCGCTATCAAGCCGTTCCTGAAACATATTACCCAGGGCAGGTGTGAAGCAACGGCGTTAAGGTCATGCGTGGTGAGCAAAATGGTAATACCTTCGCTATTGATATCACCCAGCAGATGGAGCACTTCATGTTGAGCCTTGATATCGACCCCTGAGGTAGGCTCATCCAGCACCAGCAGCGCCGGATTGTTGACCAGTGCGCGGGCGAGAAATGCGCGCTGGCGCTGCCCTCCGGAGGTATTGGATATCTGCTGCCGCAGGCAGCGGTAAATGCCCAGCCTGTGCGCCAGATCATGGACACGCTCCCGCTCTTCCATGCTTGGCCAAGGCCATATCCGCTTTCCTGTATAGAAGCCCATCAGGATGACCTCTTCCACGGTAACGGGAAAACGCCAATCCACGCTTCCCAATTGTGGCACATAGCCGATGACGCCGCGCGGAATGTCGTTCAATGCCTGTCCATCCAGGAGCACAGTGCCGGAAAGGGGCGATTGCGTGCCCAGAATGGTTTTAAGCAGTGTCGTTTTGCCGCAGGCGGTGGGGCCCACGATTCCTGCGAACTGACCTTTGTCAATTTTCAATGACAAACGTTTGAAGACGATATGAGGTCCGTAGCCCGCCGTCACATCGGTCAGGCTGACTGCTGCGGGGTGTACGTGCGACTCAGTACTTGATATTGCTCGTGTCGACATCTGTCATGCAACCCGGATTCCCGCCGAGTGCTGCCGTCATTATCCTCATGTTGTTCGCCATCATGCCGATGAAAGAGTTTTCCGGAGGCGGAGGCAGCGCATCATCGGAAAGCTGATCTATGAACTTGACGCCCGTCTCGCGGGCGATCTGCTCCATGATCTTACTGGGGAAAACTTCAGAGCCAAAAATAGCAGGCACATTCTCGTTCCTGATCTGCTTTATGATGCGGATTACCTCTCGCGGACCGGGTTCCGAAAAATCGGAGGGTTGAACCGCCGCGATGATCTTCATCCCATACCGGGGAGCGAAGTACGCAAAGGAGTCATGATAAGTCACGAGCTTGCGATTTTTCTCCGGAATGGTCTTTACGCAATCAAAGGTTGCCTTATCCAGTTTACGCAGCTTGCTCAGATACATCGATGCATTTGCCATGTATCCTTTCTTGTGCACGGGATCGAGCGCGATGAGCTCGTCCTGCACGACCTCGACATAACGCATCGCCAGCGCGATATTGGGCCAGAGATGAGGATTGGGATGGCCACGCTCGCGGGGAAAGCTGAAATCATACTGCCAATCCTCCTTGCGCAAGATCCGGTTTCCAAGCTCGAGAATCCGTACTCTTCCTTTCGTGATCTTTTCCGCCAGCTTCAGGGTGGGCAACTCGAGATCGAGGCCATTGGCAATAATGATATCGGCCGTTTCCAGTAGCCTTGCATCTGCGGGAACCGGCTCGAAGGTGTGAGAATCGGTTCCATCGGGAACGATTCCAGTCACATTTGCATAATCGCCGCTCACATTCCGGACGATATTCGTGATGGGCGCCACGGTTGTGACGATAAAGAGCTTTTTGGCCGCATTTCCGGCATGGGAAGGTAGCGGTTGCACTAACAGAAGCAGTAGAAATGGAAGAGCAATCTGACGAAGCTGCACGGCTGTTTTTTTCTGTCGATGAGAAATGGTGAATGGATATCCCGCTTTGGCCGAAGATCGATCATCCTTTAAGGTGCTTATAAAGCCTACCATCAATCCATTTGCGATGATGTAGGGAAATCCTGACAAAGACTTCACTTAGTCCTACCGATCATTTCGATATCCCCCGACAGACATGCGCATTATTTGCACGTACTTTTAGCTGGATTGCAGGTTTCTCCCTGTCTTTCGTCTGGAGGTATTACAAATCTGTAATATTTCCTACCATTTTCTTTATTGTGGCTCAAGTTTCACTATAAGGAAATCGAGCAAGGAACCTGTTTCGAGTGGGATATGAATATCAATCAGAGGGCGCGATCAAGGACAGTTGCCGCACTTATTCGGCTCGACCGGTTTGCCGTGTTGTTCTTTCGATTGAAGCGGTACTTGCGGGACTGATGATGCCCTTGTGCAGCAACGCAGCAGGGATCCTGACCCTGAATGAAGTGGAAGTCCGGGCGGATGCCAGAAATCTGATCGGGACTGCTGATTCGGCAAACGAGGGCACTGTACTCAAGCGCCAGCTTGATCAGCGGACGGTTTATCGACCGGGGGAATTGCTCGAAACCGTTCCCGGCCTGATCGTCACCCAGCATAGTGGTGAAGGCAAAGCTAATCAGTACTTTGCGCGTGGTTTCAACCTCGATCATGGAACCGATCTGAGGATAACAGTGGATGGCATGCTGGTAAATCAACGTTCCCATGGCCACGGACAGGGCTGGGCCGACATGAATTTCATCATTCCCGAACTGGCCAGTGGATTGCGATATCAAAAAGGACCTTATTATGCTGATCAGGGCGATTTCTCATCAGCGGGCGCGGTCAGTATGAGTTATGTCGATAAGCTGCCGCGTGGCATTGCAAACTACGGGGTAGGCCAGCAGGGGTTCATGCGTGGACTATTGGCAAAATCTTATGAGGCGGGTAGCGGCAATTTTTTATATGCCTTTGAACTGCTGACCAAGGATGGCCCCTGGATTAACAAAGAGAATTACAAGAAATTCAACGCGGTATTGCGCTACAGTCAAAATACGGGCAACACCCGATTCAATATCACCGCAATGGGTTATGGTGGAAACTGGAATGCGACCGATCAGATACCACAACGCGCAGTAACGAGTGGTCTGATTCCGCGCCTGGGCGCAATTGACCCGAGCGACGGGGGAGAATCCCATCGCTTCAGCTTATCGGCAGCCTTGCAACACACAAGCAATCATGGAGTGACGAGAGCAAATCTCTATACTATCCATAGCAATCTCGCATTGTTTTCCAATTTTACCTATTTCCTCGATGATCCCATCAATGGTGATCAGTTTTCCCAAACCGACAAACGCTTCCAGTCTGCCTTCAACTTGAATCATACCTGGGTAACCGGTTTGGCAGGGTTCGCATTCGAAAATCTGGCGGGTGTCCAGGTCCAGAGCGACGTTATAGATAATGGCCTGCTAAGCACGAAGCAGCGCCGGGTATTGTCGGTTACGCGTAAAGACCATGTGCTCGAAAACAGTGTGGGTCTCTATTATCAAAACAGCGTCCAATGGCTGGAAAAATTCCGCAGCGTGACGGGAGTGCGTAGCGACTTTTACTGGTTCGATATCAACAGCAATATTGGCGCCAATTCCGGCAGGGAATACGACAGCATCACGAATCCCAAGCTCAGCCTGATCCTTGGACCATGGGCGAAGACGGAGTATTACTTCAACTACGGCAGCGGGTTTCATAGCAACGATGCGCGAGGTGTGACGACAACCATGGATCCGAAATCCGGAGAACCTGTAAACAGAGTCCATCCACTCGTTCGCTCTACGGGGTATGAGGCGGGACTACGCACTGCCATCATCCCCGGACTGCAGGCGTCGATCACGTTTTTTCAACTGGATCTGGCCTCCGAGCTGTTATTCGTGGGGGATGCCGGCACAACCGAGGCAAGCCGTCCCAGTCGACGCAAGGGGTTCGAGCTTTCGGCATTCTATATGCCCAATAACTGGCTAATGATGGATTTGGATTATGCGCTGGCCGATGCCAGATTTACCGATTCAGATCCGGCAGGCAATCACATTCCCGGCGCGGTTAAGGGGGTGGGCAAATTGGCTGTTGCCGTGGACAATCTGGGCCCTCTCTTTGGCAGCATGCAAATCCGCTATTTTGGAAAACGACCCCTGGTGGAGGATAACAGCATTCAGTCGGGCAACACGGTCACAGTCAACGGGCAGATCGGGATAAAGATCGATAAGAGATTCCGCGTAATGCTACAGGTATTCAATCTATTCAATACCAAGGCTCACGCGATTGATTACTACTATACCTCCCGACTTCCCGGTGAGCCCGATGCCGGTGTTGCCGACCGGCACTTCCATCCTATCGAAAGCCGCTCTTTCCGAATCAATCTGGTCGGAAATTTCTAAAGATCAGCATATTGCTGAAGAACCTATCGAACTACTGAATATCTGGAGCCCAGGCAATGGAACGTCTTACCATCTCACTGAATGATCAGCTTGCCAAGCAGTTCGAATCCGCAATGCACAAGCTAGGCTACTTCAACCGGTCCGAAGCTGTTCGCGATTTGATACGAGACATGATTGAAACCACGCGACAGGAAGAACATGCTGATGGATACTGTATTGCAACGCTCAGCTATATCTATAATCACCATGAACGTGAACTGGCGCGCTGTGTTACTTCAACACAGCATAATCATCACAACCTTACCCTATCCACCATGCACGTGCATATGGATCATGATAATTGCCTGGAAGTGACCATTCTGAGGGGTACGATCAGGAGTGTGAAAAATTTTGCCAATCTCGTTACCGCTACACCGGGAGTGCGGCATGGCAAGTTGCATCTTCTACCAATAGAAATCGTGCAGGAGCACGATTTTCATGAATCCGAGCCACATGTTCATAGCAGCCCTCTTACCTGAAGGGGCGAGTTGCTGCGGATAGTGAACCAGGACGGTGCCGAAGAGATTTCGGGAATCGCATCCAGCCGCTGCAGAAGTGGGATCGATCTGCATGAACTCCTATTCGAGCAGCTTATGCTCCGCCACGTAGCGGATCAATTGCGCGTTGTTCTGCATGCCCATTTTTTCGAGAACGCGGGCACGATAGGTACTAATCGTTTTCGCGCTCAGTTTCAGCTTCTGGGAGATTTCGGTCAAGGATATTCCGACTGCGATGAGCTTGAGTACATCGAGTTCGCGGTTGGACAGGGCGGAGTGGCGTGGCATGGTGGAAGAGGGGCCCAGATCGAACAGAAGTTTCTCGGCCAGTTTCGGATCTATGTATCTTCCCCCATGCGCCAGCCGGCGAATTACCGATATCAACAGGTCAGTCGGACTATTTTTTGTCAGATAGGCTGAAGTGCCGGCGCGTATCGCACGAATGGCATACTCGTCCTCATGGTAGGTGCTGAGCATCAGTATGCGATGCTTTGGATCGTCGTCCATGATCCGCTGTAGCACCTCGAGCCCGTTCATTCCAGGCATGCTGACGTCAAGCAACGCTACATCCCATCCCCCGAGGCGCATTTTTTTCAAAGCATCAAGTCCATCAGTAGCCTCGCCCACGACCACGATATCTGTTGTTTCGGCAAGAATGCGTCTCAGGCCATCACGAAAAAGCCGATGATCGTCAGCCAGAAAAGTCTTGATGATCAAGCATTCTCTCCTGAAAACGGGTACTCACCGATGCTCATGAAACGGATATTCCATTATTTTGTAAAGATGCGGGCGACTCGGGGCACTCCGCAACAATGGAATGAAGAAGGGATGCGCTATTTGTAATGCCAGAGGCAGTACAATCAAAACGCTCGTTTCGCCTCACCGGAATTGATACACGAACCAAGGCACCTTGGCCTGGCTCACTTGTGATAGCGATATAGCCCCGAAGTGCTGCGGCCCGTTCGCGCATTCCAACCAATCCAAATGACTTTCCTTTTTTTGCACTCTCGGGGTCGAATCCTCTGCCATTGTCGTAAATTTCGACAATGACCTCGTCCTTTTCCCGGGATAGCCGGATTTTCACACGGTTTGCTCCTGAATGCCGCGTTACATTTGTCAGTGACTCCTGGACGATACGGAATATTGCAACAGTCTGGTCCTCGTCCAGGTTCACCGGTTCCTCGGTTAGTCGCAGTTCGCAGTCTATGCCGGTATGTTTTTTGAACTCGCTGGTCAGTTTTGTAAGAGCCGATTCGATTCCCAGTCCCAGTGAAGCAGGACGTAAATGTTCCGCCACATTGTGCACGCTCTGGCCCGCTTTCTCGACAAGTTCGGCCATGTTGTGTCTGATGGTTTCGAGCCGTTCGCTCCCATGATCTTTCGCGCTTCTTAGCAGTGAGATTTCCAGATGCAGCGCCGCCAGAAGCTGACCGAGCTCATCATGGATCTCGCGCGCAATATATTTGCGATCTTCTTCTCGCATTCGCTCGAGGTGAGCAGCAAATTCTCGTATTGCTGCGTCACGCACCCGGAGTTCCTGCTCTATCAGAACCCGTGCCTCGGTCTGCTGGTGTTCCAGCCATCGTCCCAGGTCGTCTCCGATTACATCAATCAGATTCTGCTCCTCCGGCAGCAGAAAGAACCGGTCCCCGCGATAAAACAGTTTTATCCAGCCACGTGTCTCGCCGTGGACGATGATCTGTTTTTGCAATTCATGCACATGATTTCCGTGGTATGGATCGGATACAAGTTCCTTGCCATTCAGTTCGATTTTGACGCTGGCGAGATGTGGAAACTGCATTGCTGCGATGAGTTCGGTCGCGATTGTGCCGCATACTTCTTCCAGCGATGAGGACTCCATGCCTCGCCGGATCGAATAAAAGCAGTTAATTTCCTTCAGCCGTTCTCGCAGCGATTCTTCGACTTGTCTAAGTTTGATAATTTCATGTTCAATGGCTTCTGCCATGGAATTGAACCCCCCCCCCAGCTCCGCGATTTCATTGCGGGTGGAAATAGCACAACGAGTCGAATAATTGCCTTGTGCAATACCGCTTACCTGGCGTCTGAGGTAATCGAGCGGAAGCAGAATGTTGCGGCGTGTATAAAAAGTGGCAAGAGTCGCAAAGAACAACGCAATGCATAGTACGACCAGTATCAGCAGGATTTGCTGCTCGAACTTGAGCTGCAGATTACTGAGTTTGTTACGGGTGCGTGTGTCCAGTTCGAGCATGAACTGGTTGATGGGTGCCATGATTCTGATTTTCTCAGTCTCATAACGCTTGCCAAACAAAAGATCGATTGCAAAATTTCGCCGAGAGGGACAGGGCACATTGAAATTCCCCTGCTGATCTTCACACAGCCCTTTTACGGCAGCGAATGCCTGCTTTTCCAGCCTGACGAGGTTGTCCGAATTTTCCTGCGACTGCCGCAGCAGATCGAGTTCCCCTTCACTGAAACCTTCGCGGCGCATCAATTCCATGAGAGAAATCGTATTTTCCCTTGCACTCGTGGCATGGGTATTTTCCAGATGCGCGTAGGCAATCGGGTAATCCTGGGGACGCGGCCGTATGCCATTCCGGATATCGAGTATTTCAAAAAAGCTGTGCTCGTAGGCAGGATTACCCGTTACTGCATAGGTGCGAGCCATCTTGGTCAAATCCTCGGAACTGCGAAACAGCTCATTTGCCAGTTGTAGCGATCGGTGCTTCTGGCGTTCAGCCTCGGTAACCTCATCCAGCGTGTTTAACGCCCGAGAAGAAAGAAATATGAGCACGGTGAGCACGAATAGGATGGAGGCGAGAGAGAAATTCGTGAAAAAACCGATCCTCATATTTTTATATATATCCCTATGGCCATCAATCAGGGGTTTTTTGCCAAAAAATCAGCGTGAATAAATTCACAATAATCAGGAACCAGCAGTTGGTTTTTTTGTAGCCAGGGTTGACGGCCTAAGCAGCAGCTTTGGCTGGTAAATGTAATAAATATCAAGAAATTTTCATATACCAAATTTGGAAGCTGTGGATGTTTTCTAATGATGAATACTAAAAATTCCTGCATGATTGTGCAACCTGATTATCAGTCGGGTAACAATTACAAGAAGAAACTTTGGTAATGAAGAACTTCATGCAAAGAGCAGATAAAGTACGAAATAATGAATCGGCACCGGTCGAGGTGCACCTGTGGAAACTTGTCTGCAAGCAACGGAAGTTTCTCGTTCATGTTTGCAGCGTATCGCTTGCGATGCTGGCGCTGATTATGGATTCCCTGTTTCTATCCTCATGGGTGCAGGCAGCAGAAGTCACGCTTCCAAAAGGGCCAAAGTACGCAATCGACGAAACTAAATGGGTGACGCTTGGAATGGGGTTCCGTGGAACCGGGCTATGGGTGGAAAATCCCGCCACAGGTAATCTCAGGAGCGGCGATTTCAGCATCGATAATGCTCGTTTTTACTTGAATGGGCAGATACATCAGTACCTCAAGTTCGAAGTCAATACGGAATGTTTTTTCTGTAACAACACCCATCCCGGTGATAATCCCAAGATGTCGTACAACGTACTCGATGCGATTGCAAAATTTGAGCTCAACCGTTATTTCAATATCTGGGGTGGTCGTATGCTGGTGCCGACCGAACGGGGCGAACTGAGCGGGCCTTTTTTTCAATCAACACATGACGCTTTCAAGACACCATTTTTTTCCCAGGATTTCAGCACCAAATTTGGCAGCGGGGGAGCTGGGCGCTATGGACGCGACGATGGAGGCACATTCTGGGGAAGCCTTGAACCGGGCTTCATCAGGGGTACCCTGGGATATGCTGTCGGTGTCTACCGCGGAGTCCAGTCATCCCGTAGCGCCGGCCCCAATCAGGGCGATGACGTATTATGGGCAGGCCGTTTCACATATAACTTCTTGAATCCAGAAAAGAATCCTGGCTACTATACCAGCAGCACCTATTTTGGCAAGGCCGGCGATATTCTCGCGCTTGCTTTCGGCGTTTCATACCAGAAAAATGGCGCCGGCTCCTTTGCGCATCGAAGTGATTTCTTGGGGCTGGTCGGGGACGCCCTTTTTGAAAAAGTGCTACCCCGGAACATGGGTGTAATCACCGCAAATGGTGAGTACAAGCAGTTTTATGCCAACTATTCGTCTGCGGCGTTTAGCGATCCAGATTGCTTTTGCATGTTCGATGGCAAATCGTGGACGATCACCGGACTTTATCTCCTGCCGATGAGAATCGGTATTGGCCAGTTTCAACCATATGGCCGATTCACCAGTATTCAGCCAAATAACAGCAGCAACAGGGAAGAAATTGAAGCGGGTGTCAACTATATCATTGACGGTTTCAACGCTCGAATTTCAGCGTACTACCAACACGGAGATCTATTCACCAAACGGCTGAACTATGCGCCGGATGTGGCTGGCGAGAAAGTTGATGTATTCAAGCTATCGTTTCAATTACAAATGTAGACATTACGTATTTCGGTCAAGCAATCGGCATGCATTTGATTTTTTATCCGGGAATGAGGTTTGAGGTGCGGAGAAGGAGATTCATTTGAGTTATTCCGGGAGCGCTAGCTTGAAGTCAGGCGCAAAAACACATTTGAGCTCACTTGATGAGAACTCGACACCTTCATCCGGCAGTATTGCTACCCTGTGCCCGCTCCCCTCTTCTGGAAGGCCATTGGATCCGAAAATGAATCTGGCTCCAGATTCTCCATTGAGGGCCCATTTGCGGTTGAAGTTTGCGGAGAGTTCCGGCATCACCCGCATGGTGGAGCGAGATCATCATGGCCCCTTGTTGGTGCAAAAACCTCTCTATCCCGAGGGTTATGAGGTATGCCAAGCTATTGTCATACACCCGCCGGGCGGCGTGGTCGCAGGGGATGAATTGGGAATACGAGTGCATGTCGGTCCGTCCGCTCATGCTCAGATAACTTCTCCCGGTGCAACAAAATGGTACAAATCCACCGGTCGGACTGCGCGCCAGCACGTTTATCTGCAGGCGGAAGCAGGCGGTGTACTGGAGTGGATGCCGCAGGAAACGATTTTTTTCAATAATGCAAGAGTAATGCTTGATCACCAGGTCGAGCTGGAGAAGGATTCGGTTTACATGAGTTGTGAGATTCTATGCTTTGGCCGTACGGCATTCGGAGAATCGTTCGATAGCGGTGAGATAAAACAGCACACGAGTATCCGCCAGGAGGGAAAGCTGGTCTGGTTTGAGAAGCTTCGTCTGGAGGGCGGAAGCAAAGCGATGAATGGAAGGCTTGCACTTTCCGGTCGCACCGTTTGCGCCACTTTTATCATGAGTGGCAAACCCCTTCCAGCGCAGGCGATCGATCTTGTACGGGAAGAGGCGGCACGCATCGGCGGAGAATCGGGGCAGGTGGGCATTTCCCAATTCAAATCGCTTCTGGTGGGACGTTTTCTGGGAGATTCGAGTGAAGTGGCGAGACATGTGATGCTTTGCATCTGGCGGGCCGTCCGCCCCATCACGCTCGGCCGGCCTGCGATCGTGCCGCGCAGCTGGAATACCTGATGCTGTTCTGTTCTGCAAGTTTTTGGAGGATGGGGCTTGGAAAATCGCTGGAGGTATTTTTCAGCACCATTTGAGATTTTTAATGAGGAGATACGATGGATCTGACACCGAGAGAGAAAGACAAGCTCCAGATATTCACTGCTGGATTGCTCGCGGAAAGACGAAAGGCGCGCGGTTTGCGGCTCAATTATCCTGAAGCAGTTGCCTTGATTACCTGCGCGATTCTCGAGGGGGCGCGTGACGGTAATACGGTGGCAGAGCTGATGTCGGAGGGGCGAAAAGTTCTGACACGCGCCGATGTCATGGAAGGTGTGCCGGAAATGATTCCCGATATTCAGGTCGAGGCTACTTTCCCGGATGGTACCAAGCTCGTGACTGTCCATAATCCAATCGTATAAAGAGAAACCGTGGGAGATTAATAATGGCAAAGACGGTAAGAAAGGCAAGAGATCCCCTCATACCAGGCGAGATAACCACACAACCCGGCGAAATCGAACTCAATGTCGGCAGAAAGACAAAGACATTGAAGGTTGCAAATGGTGGCGACCGCCCGATTCAAATTGGTTCCCATTTTCATTTTTACGAAGTCAACTCGGCGATGAAATTCGATCGCGAAGAAGCCTATGGCATGCGCCTGAACATCATGGCCGGCACGGCCGTGCGCTTCGAGCCTGGGCAGGAACGGACGGTGGAGTTGGTGGAGTTGGCGGGCAACCGGATCGTCTATGGATTCAATCAGAAAGTAATGGGCAAGCTTAAGTAGAGATCGCCGGATCAAACGAGAAAGGAGCTAAAGAATGAGTTTGAAGGTTTCCCGCCAGACTTACGCGGAAATGATGGGCCCTACGACCGGCGACCGGATTCGCCTGGCTGATACCGAACTGATGATCGAAATCGAGAAGGATTTCACCACCTATGGTGAAGAAGTGAAATTCGGGGGCGGCAAGGTGATACGCGACGGCATGGGGCAGTCACAGCACAATCACGATCAAGTGATGGATACGGTCATCACCAACGCGGTAATCATCGACCACTGGGGCATCGTCAAGGCTGATGTCGGCCTGAAGAACGGGAGGATCGCGGAGATCGGCAAAGCGGGTAATCCCGATATCCAGCCGAATGTTACGATGTCGATCGGCGCGGCGACGGAAATCATAGCCGGCGAGAACATGATTCTGACTGCGGGCGGAATCGATTCCCATGTCCACTTCATTTCCCCCCAGCAGGCAGAAGATGCGATGATGAATGGCATTACCACGATGCTGGGGGGAGGCACTGGCCCGGCAACGGGCACGGCAGCCACGACCTGTACGCCTGGCCCCTGGCACATTCATTCCATGTTGCGGGCCTCGGATGGTATGGTGATGAACACCGGTTTTTACGGCAAGGGAAATGTAAGCCTTCCGAGGCCGCTGGAAGAGCAGATTCTTGCCGGGGCATGCGGACTGAAGCTGCACGAAGACTGGGGTTCGACCTACGCAGCCATCGACAATTGCCTGGCGGTGGCGGACAAGTATGATGTCCAGGTTGCCGTTCACACAGATACCATCAATGAAGGCGGATATCTGGAAAACACGATTGCAGCCATGAAGGATCGTACCATCCATACTTTCCACACCGAGGGAGCCGGGGGAGGGCATGCGCCGGACATCATCGCCGTCGTAGGTCAGGAAAACGTGCTGCCCTCATCAACCAATCCAACCCGGCCTTATACCATCAACACGCTGGATGAACATCTCGACATGCTGATGGTATGCCATCACCTTCATGCCAACATTCCGGAAGATATCGCGTTTGCTGAGTCGCGCATTCGTAAGGAGACCATAGCTGCGGAGGATATACTGCAGGATATGGGCGCAATCTCCATGATGTCCTCTGATTCGCAGGCGATGGGGCGGATTGGAGAGGTGGTTCTGCGTACCTGGCAAACTGCGCACAAAATGAAAATACAACGCGGGACTTTGCAGGAAGATACATCGAAGAATGATAATTTCCGCGTCAAACGCTACATCGCCAAATACACCATCAATCCGGCGATCACACATGGCATCTCGCATGCCCTCGGTTCAGTGGAGGTGGGCAAATATGCAGATCTGGTGTTGTGGCGGCCTGCATTTTTTGGCGTAAAGCCCTCCGTGATCCTGAAAGGTGGAATGATTGCGGCATCTTTAATGGGTGATCCGAACGCCTCGATTCCCACCCCGCAACCCGTCCATTACCGTTACATGTTCGGGGGATATGGCGGAGGTATCAAGACCTCGTGCTTTACCTTTGTCTCACAGGCAGCGCTGGCCGCAGGCCTGGTCGATCAATTGAAGCTGGATAAGAATCTGATCGAGGTCAAGAATACGCGCAACCTGCGCAAGAAAGATATGATCCATAACTCGGCGACACCTAAAATGGAAGTCGATCCGGAAACATACGAAGTTCGGGCGGACGGACAGTTGCTGACCTGCGGGGCGGAGGACGTGCTGCCGATGGCGCAAAGGTATTTCCTTTTTTAGGGGCTATAGATGCTCACCTTGAACACCAGGATAAGCACTGCGGACAAAGTATCCGCACAGCTCGTGCTACCGTATGAGCTGCGCGAAAACAGCCGCTTGCGCACCGCGCTTCCCTCAGGGGAAGAAGTGGCCATTTTCATCCCGCGGGGCACGGTGCTGCGGAACAACGATTTTCTCATGGGGGACGACGGTCGCGTGGTTCAGATCGTTGCCGCACAGGAATCCACCTACCGCATCACGTGTGCAAACCCGCATGACTTGCTGCGTTGTGCCTTCCATCTGGGTAACCGCCATACTCAGACCCAGGTGGGTGAAGGGTTTTTGCGCATCGCCCGCGACAACGTGCTGAAGGAAATGCTGGAGGGACTCGGGGCAACAGTCATCGAGGAAGATGCACAGTTCGAGCCGGAGGCGGGGGCTTACGGCAGCGGAGGGCATCATCACCATCATGGGGAGTCGAGCCAGGGCCATGCTCATGGTCCGCTCGCTCCGATTCCGGTGCATCAGAAAATCCACCGTCCCTCCGATATTCCTTCCCGGTAATAATGAAAGAATACCGCGCCCTGCTGGCCCTGTTGCACCTTGCCAGCCCTTCGCTTCCGATCGGGGCTTATACATATTCCCAGGGGCTGGAATCGGCCATTGAGCAAGGATTGGTTCGAGATGAAACCTCCGCGCGCGAATGGCTCGTTGAAATGCTGGGAATTTTTACGGATTTCGAGTTGCCGATTCTGCGGCGTCTGTTGAAGGCCTTTTCGGAGCGGGATGAGACTGCGGTGAACTTCTGGACGGAATGCTTTGTCGCTTCCCGCGAGACTGCGGAGTTTCGTGCCGAAACGATACAGATGGGGTATTCACTGGCAAAGCTGATCATCGATCTCAAGCTCGGGGATGATTCGATGCGGGCGATCTTGGAAAACCAGCAGGCGATTCCCCTACCCACGGCGTTCGCATGTGCTGCCGAAGGGTTGGGCATCCCGCACGAAGAAAGCTTGCTGGGCATGCTGTTTTCAATGGCCGAGAATCAGGTGCTGGCCTGTGTCAAATCGGTTCCGCTTGGCCAGCTTTCGGGGCAGCGGTTGCTATTGTCCCTGCATCCCGTCATTGAGGCCTGCTCGATTCGCGCAAGCCAGCTTACGGACGATGAGTTGTCGAGCTGGGCTCCCGGCTTGTCGCTGTTGTCGATGCAACATGAGGTTCAATACAGCCGGATCTATCGATCGTAGTTCTTGATGGGAACAGAAAATGAACAAACAATCTAATCCACTCCGTGTCGGAATTGGTGGTCCCGTAGGTTCCGGAAAAACGGCCTTGTGTGAAGCGCTCAGCAAGAGAATGCGCGATCGTTATGAAATGGCTGTCATCACCAATGATATCTATACCAGGGAAGATATGGAAATTCTCCTGCGCGCCGATGCGCTGCCTCCAGAGCGTCTGATGGGCGTGGAAACGGGGGGATGTCCCCATACGGCCATCAGGGAGGATGCTTCCATCAATCTCGAGGCCGTTGCGCGCATGACCGCCGATTTTCCGGAACTCGATCTCATTCTGATTGAATCGGGTGGCGACAACCTTGCTTCCACCTTCAGCCCCGAACTTTCCGATCTGACGATCTATGTCATAGACGTGGCCGGGGGCGAAAAAGTGCCGCGCAAGGGCGGACCCGGTATTACCCGTGCTGCATTACTCATCATCAACAAGATCGATCTTGCTCCCTACGTGGGAGCAAATCTCGAGGTCATGGCGCGTGACGCCAAGAAAATGCGTGGCGAGCGGCCCTTCGTATTCACCAACCTGCATACGGGAGAAGGAGTCGACCAGGTAATCGACTTCATCGTGAAGCAGGGACTGCTGGATGAGGTCCGGTCGCAGCATCATCATGCCTGATTTCCTTTTCCGGCAGCTTGGCAAAAGCGCGCTACTGCATCTTTCATACATGGTTTTGTAAGGGTTTCCATATATCATGGACTGGGCATCCCGAGTCGATAGCGCGTTCCCCCAACCCCTGCGGGTGATTCTGAGAGGTGTTGGACAGGTATTTTTCTGCTGTAACGCGGTAACCGGACTCATTTTTCTGATAGCGCTCTTTATCGGCGGAGTGGCTGCCGGGGCAGCGGCAACCGTAGGAGTGGTCACGAGTACCGTGACTGCCCATCTGCTGGGATTCTCGAAAAAGGATATCGACGCTGGCCTGTATGGTTTCAACGGGACGCTGGTAGGTCCCTGTCTGTTCCTGTTTCTGGAGCATTCTCCGCAGCTATGGCTGTACGTCATTCTCGCATCGATATTATCGAGTGTCGTGCTGGCTGCTCTCATGCGAATTCTTCGCCCCTACCAGATCCCAGCCTCGACCTCGCCGTTTGTCCTGACCTCGTGGATGTTCCTGGTCGCGGTCTATGGTTTTGAAAGTTTCACCCGCAGTCCCGTTTTGCCGGCTGCCGGTATTCCTGTTGCTGTTCCCGGCGCGAGCGGCCTGGCCGTAGAAAACTGGCCCGTTGCGCTATTCAAAGGGGTGGGCGAAGTCATGTTCGCGGACAGTGTGACAGTCGGTATTCTGTTTCTGGCCGGCATCGCCATTGTTTCCCTGCGCGGCGCCCTGATGGCAATAAGCGGAGCATTTGTGGGGATCATCTTCCCGACCCTTCTGAACGCAAACCTGAATGCGATCGAAATGGGCCTGTACGCATTCAATCCGGTTTTGACGATGATGGCCATTGGCTGGGTGTTTCTCAAACCCAGCGGGAAAAGTGCCGCTCTCGCCGTGCTGGCGGGCGTGATGACAGTTGTATGCCAGGCAGGCCTTGCCAGCTTTCTGACCCCTGTAGGCCTGCCGACTCTCACGTTCCCGTTTGTTCTGGTCATGTGGATGTTCCTGTTTGCCGCGGGAATGTCCAGATACTGGATCGACCCAGATGCCGAAGAAGGGTGAGCAGGGGTCTTATGGTTGTGTCCGGGCTGAAATGTCCGAAATAAAATCAGCTGACGTTTGCTATCGTCCTTTCTGTGAATGTTATTGGAACACTATGCTGCTGCTTGCTATTACCCTTCGCACATTTATTGCCTCAGTATGAAACCGTTCCATCAATTTCAATTTTTCCTTTCCCGGTTGCGATATCCTGATCTCCTTTCAATTCCGCAATTCCCTTTGCTCCGCGAAAACGCCCCGTTCCGCCGCTTATTTCAAATTTCGCATCCGTCAGGTTGTACCTGGATTGATCATCGGCCGGCACAAATGCACCTTTGTAGAGGCCGGTAACGGTGTCGCCGTTTGCCCCCGTCAAGGTGAACGTGCCCTCGAAAATAAAATGATCCTCCATCGGGGTAATGCAGTCGATGGCCTTGAGCGAAACCTTACCCATGTGGGTACTTTTGCCGATACCTGTAGTGGTACCACCGAATTTGGAAGGGCAATCCGCTCTGAATCCAGGCTGTTCATGGGTCTCTACGCTTGCCTTGAGTGGTCTGCTGGTTGCATCGGCCAGCAACACCGTCGGCAGCATGAGGATTGCAGACAGGATTGCAGAAATGATGTTACGCGTTAAAGCTTGAAGAATTACCACAAGTCATACTCCTTCCTGGTAGATATTGAAAAAAATCATTCAAATGGAACCGACGGGGTTAGCCCGCATCCTTCTCAGCGAGAAAGAAAGATTCCCGCTGCCATTGTCAATGCGATTCGTTGATGATGCGCCCTTCGAAAGGTTGTAATTGATGCGCAGGGCTTTGAGAGTGCGTGGAAAGCAACACTGGTTTATTCAAGGGAGTTTTAATCCGCTGGTGGGACATGTTGAGGAGCACCACGTGCTTCTCTTCATTGAATATTCGGCGGTAGGCGAGAATTTTCCGGTCGCAGAGGTCATGCAAGATTTCGAGGCTCCCTGTATGCAAGCTTGGCGTCCTGTTGCGGAGTTGGATGATTTTCCTGTAAAAATTGAGAAGGGAATGGGGTTCCGAAATCTGTTTGTCCACATTTATTTCCCTGAAGCTGTCTGCTACCGGCAACCAGGGCTCTGCTGAACTCTCACAAAAGCCTGCCCTGGGCCTTTCATTCCATAGCATTGGAGTACGGCATTCGTCGCGATTTAGAATTTCACTGCTGCGATCAACCAGAAACTGAGGTACCCATTTATGCTGGATGGCAATCGCATCTTTTCCGTCTTTCAGGGGAATTCTTACCCGAGGTATGCCAATCTCATCACCGAAATAGGTGAAGGGAATCCCCCGGCAGGTAAACTGGAACAGCGCCAGCAGTTTTGCCTTTTCTATACTCCCTCCCAGGCGGCTGATGACACGGTTACGGTCGTGGTTGGCAAAGACGAGAGTGGGTATCAGCGGTTCGGGAAAATGCTTCTCGAATATCATCAGCATTTCGCGGTATTTTTCCGCCTTGAAAGGTGTGGAAATGGCCTTGAAAAGGAAAACAGCGTGCAACCCATGCTGTCCATCGTTTTGACAGAAGCGATGGATCAGTGCTTCATCTCCATGTGATTCCCCGATAAGCACCCTTTTGGGGTTATCGAACTCATCCACTACGCGCCGCAACTCGGTAGCGAATTCAAAGCTCTTTTCGTGGAGAAAATTGTTTTTCAGGTTCTGGAAAAAAATGGACAGCGATTTATCCGATGGGGTCAGACGGGGACTGGGAGGATTACTGCGTAACTCGGAGTCCTCGTAGATGGCACTGATGATATCGAGACGAAATCCATCCACCCCCTTGTTCAGCCAGAATCTGATGACTTCGAACATTGCCTGTTTGACTTCCGGGTTGTGGTAGTTCAGGTCGGGCTGAAAAGGGAGGAAAGCAGTGTAATAGAATTGCTTCCGTTGGGGGTGGTAAGTCCAGGCTTTGTTACCCGCCATGGCGCGCCAGTTATTCGGGGGCCTCAAACCCTTTTTGCCTTTCCCATCTTTCCAAACATACCAGTCGGCTTTGGGGTTGTCGCGCGAGCTTGCGGATTCGGTGAACCAGGAATGCTCGCTCGAAGTGTGATTCAGCACCAGGTCGAATACCAGTTTCATGTTGCGGCGGTGCACCTCTTCAACCAGTTTCTCAAAGAGCGGCATATCCCCATATTCAGGAGAGATGGAGAGGTAATCGCTGATGTCGTAGCCGAAGTCTTTTTGTGGACTTTGCGTGAAGGGCGACACCCAGATTGTTTCATATCCGAGATCGTGCAGATAATCCAGTTTTTTAATGATGCCTTGGATATCTCCGATTCCATCGCCATTGGAGTCGTAAAAAGAACGCACATAGACATGATAAACGGTGGTTTTCTTCCACCATTCGCCTTCAGCGTTCGAATTGTCAAGGGCAGTGCGACTCATGGAATTGGCGGTGGACCGAAAATCATGGTATCGGGCTTGAAACGCATTCTGGCCATTTTAATCTGAAAGCACTAGTTTGCCTGCTGTTTTCCAAGATGACTGTGCTTGCGGGCGTAAGCGAAATAGATAATCAGACCGGTACCTGCCCATGCAAGAAATAGCCTGATTGTCTCCCACCCCAGGCTGACGAACAGCAGACCGCAGCCACCCATCGCCAGTGGGCCGACCATCCACAGCATAGGGGTCTTGAAAGGCCGATGGAGATCGGGTGCCCGGCGTCGCAGGACCATCACGCCGAGAGCGACCATGAAGAAAGCGAAGAGCGTCCCGGAATTGGAAATATCGGCCAGCATGCCTACCGGAAACATGGCAGCGAACAGCGCGACGGCCGTTCCGGTGACCAGGGTGACAATATGGGGAGTGTGAAAGCGTTTGTGTACATGAGAAAAAATACCGGGCATCAATCCATCATGAGACATGGTGAAGAGGACGCGGGTCTGCCCATAGAGCATCATGAGGACGACAGAGGGCAGTGCGACAATTGCTGCCGAAGCCACCCAGTTGCCTATGGTTGGGTAACCGACCTCGCGCAGCACAAATGCCAGCGGTTCTTTGGAGAGGGACAAATCACCTCCCGGCTGCGCTCCCACTGCTCCGACCGCGGCGTAGGCGACGACAAGATAAATGAGGGTGCAAATCGTCAATGAAGCTATCAACCCTATCGGCACATTACGGTTTGGGTTGCTCGTTTCTTCGGCTGCGGTCGAAACAGCATCGAATCCGACATAGGCAAAGAAGATGGAGGCAGCGGCACCTAGGATTCCCACTCCTGAAAGCGGTGTGCCCCATCCGTTGGGCAGCATGGGTTGGAAGTTTATGGAATTTACCGCCGGCAGGGCGAGAACGATAAATGCGGTAAGTGCGATAATTTTTATGACAACCAGAACTGCAGTAAACCTGGCGCTTTTTGTCGTGCCCATGACCAGCAGCACGGTGACGAACAACGACACCAGAAATGCCAGCAGATTGAATCCTCCTGCCGATGGGGTGCCATCCGGCCCGACAATCATGTCCGCCGGTCCTGCCGTCAGGGCCAGCGGCAGCCCATAGCCTATTTCGTTCAGGAAGCCATTGATATAACCGGACCAGCCAACGGCTACCGCCGCTGCGGCGATCGCATACTCCAGAATCAGCGCCCAGCCGACCATCCATGCGACGAGTTCACCGAACACCGCGTAAGAGTAGGTGTAGGCCGATCCTGCCACTGGTACGATCGCGGCAATTTCAGAATAGACAAGGGCGGCCAGCGCGCAGACGAACCCGGCTATGAGGAAGGAAAACATCATGCCGGGGCCGGCCTTGGCCGCGGCAACCGAAGTCAATACAAAGATGCCGGTGCCGATGACGGCGCCGATTCCCAGCATGGTCAGATCAAATGCGCCAAGCTGTCGTTTGAGCCCTCGGGTTTTAGCCGACTCCAGGATGTGAGCCACAGGTTTGACGCGCTCAAACAGCACAATGTTTCTCCAGTAATAGATGCAAAGGATTTCAGTTGGATTTTAACCGGTTTCGCTCAAGCTCGGCGGTTATGGGCAAGATCGTTATTTTAAACCAGCAGGCCACCGCAAACCAAAATGCTGTGGGGAAAACGGCTAGGCTGAGGAAGAATTATCGCAGGAATGCGTGGGATGACGGCAATTCGTGGGTCGACAGAGGAGTGAAGCTCACTGCCTGATCAGCCTTCTGAGCACGTCTGCCAGGACAACAGGAAGCGTTTCCGCCTGCTGCAATACGGCGTAGTGCCGCGCGCCAAACACCCGGGCAAGATAGTGCGGCGCGTGCCGGTCGACAGTAATGCAGAACGGATGAATGGCCTGGAGGCGGGCTTCGGCCACGGCCTGACGCATGTCTTCCACTCCGTAGCGACCCTCGTAGCGATCGACATCGTTGGGTTTTCCATCCGACAGCAGGATAAGCAGGCGATACCGGGCGCTGGTGGCAGTGAGCAGGCCGGTGGTGTGGCGAATCGCTGCCCCCGCGCGCGTGTAGAGCTGCGGTTCCAATGCTGCAATGCGGCGCTGGACAAGTGTCCGGTCGTTCTCTTCAAAGTTCTTCAAGGGCCACAACGAGACATTTTGCGCGCTTTCTCCCGAAAAGGCATAAATGCAGAAAGGATCACCCAGTTTGGTCAATGCCAGATAAACGAGCAGCAGTGCTTCCTTTTCAACGTCGATGATGCGCAGCTCCTGGGAAACCCATCCATCGGTCGAGCCGCTGATATCGATCAGCAATGCAACGGCAATGTCGCGCCGCGCTGCTTTTACTGATTGATACAAGCAATCCTGCGGGGGCAAGCCTGCTCGTCGTTCCGCGAAGGCATTCACGCAGGCGTTGATATCGATCTCCTCTCCTTCCGGTTGGCGGTAGTAGCGAATCCGCCGCGGTCGCAGTCCCTCAAGTCGAAGCTGAACCTGCCGCAGCAGAGCAGGGCGTCTTGCCACCACGGACTCTGCCCAGGCGACATCTCCCAGCAATGGCGGTTGAAGCCGAACGATGGCACCCTCCTTGTGATAACGCGAAACGCGGAAATCCCATTCCGGGTAGGCAATGCCGTGCGCCGCTCCCTTGCCGGGGAGGACGAGCGTCGTCCGTTGGTCAAGGGGATCATCCGCCAGCAGAAGTTCGCGCACGGTTTTCGAAGATGAGATGAGCTGTGCTTCCGGCAGTTCGGACAGGGAATCCGCCAGATCGCCAGCATCAGCGTCGTCGTCACGGTCAGCCGGCCGCTGGAGGCCCGCAGGGTCTTCGACGTGCTGCTGCGGATCATCCTTCTGCACCATCCACATCCCTTGCGTTTCGTCATCCTCATCGGGAGTTCTTTCCCGGGCTTGCGGACGACGGGAAAGATTTGCGCTGCGCCGGGGGCTTGCGGAAGGCTGCGTCATATCCCGGAGTGCTTCCTCGTATCGGATAGGTTGATTTCCGGAGGAGGGCGGCAGCATCTTACCCCACCACAGATCCTTGGCGCATCCTCGATAGCGAACCGCGGGCATCCTTGCTCGAGTTGAGATCTTCATGCTCATCTCTATCGCCCAGTCAAGCGAATCCTCGGGTTTCCGCGCAAGAGCAAGCGGGGGAGGAATGTCATACGGACAAGCCTTGAGTACGCCACAATAAAGTTCTTCCACCGCCTGTTCGACCCCGTTCAGAAGCGCAGGCTGCGGTCGCTGCGACAGCATCGCCCGGCGCAAGGCCGCAAAGTCATGCCGCAGTCCGGCAAAATGAAGAGCGAGAGCATGATCTGCAGCAGCTGCTTCGCTCAGCTGGAAAAGATCAAGTGTCAACAACGCATCAGCGGACACCATTTGTTGTGCCCGCCGCTGGGCACGCGCGGCTTGCTGCAGGGCGAGCAGTCGAAAGAAATAATGCGGAGAAAGCTCGCTCTGTTCGCTCAGATGAAGCTGCATGGGCAGGAAAATCGTGGCGCCATCGTTCGCCGGCAACGGGCGGGTTTCGATCAGATGTCGCGGGATGCGGCCAAACAGCCGGGATAGCGCAGATGGCGGCGGCGGAGGTTGGGCGACCCGCAGCGATACAGCGTGCCCGTGAACGGCCGACAGGAGAAATTCCAGGCGTTGGCGGCAGGTGGACAGCGTGCAGGAATTATCCGGTACGTTGTTGTCATTGTCCCACAGACGGGATACGAAAGCAGTTGCCTGGCGGGCGGCATCGATAATGAGTCCTTCAGGTTCGGCCATGCGGAAACAGTGCTGGAAAAAGGGTATAAGAAAGAACGGGGGTTCGCACGAGGAGGTTTGGCTAAGGGGTGTTCAATCCAGCAGCATTGCATCTACGAGATCCCGCATCGCGGCCACGAGGGCAGGATCATCGGATAATGGAGACACAAGTGCAACATGACAGGCCAGTCGGGGGGCAATTCCGTTGGCGATGAGGCGGGCTGTTGCCACCAGCAGGCGCGTGCTGGGTACTTCGGCGAGACCACGGTCTGCCAGACCGCGGATGCGTCCGGCCAGCGCCACGAGATCATGCGCCATGGCGTGTTCCGCGCCACTCTCGTGAATGATGATCTCGGCTTCCCGTTCAGGAGGTGGAAAGTCGAAATCAAGCGCGACAAAGCGTTGGCGAGTGCTCGGCTTGAGGTCCTTGGTTACATGCTGATAACCGGGATTATATGAAATGACAAGCTGAAAACCTGGGGTGGCCTCAATCAGTTCACCGGTTTTATCGATAGGGAGAACACGCCGATAGTCCGTCAAAGGGTGGATAACGACGACTGCATCCTGCCGCGCTTCAACCACTTCGTCGAGATAGCAGATTGCGCCAGTGCGAACAGCGCGCGTGAGCGGACCATCCTGCCATACGGTGGCGTTATCGCGTATCAGAAAGCGGCCCACGAGATCCGCCGCGGTCAGATCATCGTGACAGGATACGATGATGAGGAGCCGCTTCAGGCGCCAGGCCATGTGCTCGACAAAACGCGTTTTTCCACAGCCCGTCGGTCCTTTCAGCATGACGGCGAGGTGGCGCCGATGGCATTGCGTAAAAATGCTTACTTCATCGCCGAAAGGAAGGTAATAAGGCTCTTCAGTCTGCGGATGCGGTACGTCCTGACGCGTATTTTCTGAAGCAGCGGTCTGGATTAACGAATCCTCCATTATCGCGCAATCTATCCGCTAACGGCGGAGTTGGCATGACCGGCTGGGGCAAGATCGGGTGCGGATGTGCTGGAATCAATTGCCGCGACGGATCTGGGCGCAGTTCGGAAAAAATTCCAGATGAACAGGGCTGCTCCCGTGGCGAATACTGATGCGGTGGCGATCAGCATCAGGAAATGCACCTGCAGTTTCAACTGTGTATCGAGATAGCCCAGGCCGAGGATTCGCTCCAGGTAAACCTGCCCGATGCCAGCCGTGCCGAAGGAGAGCGTCATGCCGAACATTCCCATCACCTGCATCCAGAACGCCCAGTAGCCGATACTGCTTCCCTCCACTTTACGATCGCTGGTGAGGTGGGGCAGGGTATAACTGATCATGGCCAGCACGGTCATGGCGTAGGCGCCGTAGAAAGCCCCATGGCCGTGCATGGCGGTGATGAGCGTGCCGTGCGTCCATTTGTTGACGCTCGGCCAAGTATGCGCGAATCCGAGCAGCCCGGCGCCAAATACCGTGAATACGGTGCTGCCGATAGTCCAGTGTACGGCCAGCGAGTTGGGGTGGGAAAACCCGGCGCGCCGCATGGCAAAGTATGCATACATTGCCATGCCGAGGAGCGCCACCGGTTCCAGGGCGCTGAAGAAACCGCCGATAGGCAGCCAGTAATGAGGCACGCCTACCCAGTAATAGTGATGCGCGGTGCCCAGGATGCCGGCCATGAAAACCAGGCCGACGATCACGTACAGCCATTTTTCCATGACTTCCCGATCGGCGCCCGACAACCGGATCAGTAGATACGCGAGCAGTCCGCCTTGTATCATCTCCCATACGCCTTCCACCCACAAGTGGATCGTCCACCATCGATAGAAGATGCTGACGGTATAATTTTCATATTCGATCAGGGCCGGCAGATACAGGATTGCCGCAAACGCCAGGCCGGCTACCAGCACTCCTTCGGTAACGGTCCAGCGTCCCGCCCGCTTGATTGTCATAAGGATGTTATACAGAAACATCAGCATGACAATGACAACCACGATCTTCAGCGGGAACGGTTGCTCCAGCATTTTGTTGCCGGCGGTCCAGCCGAACATATAACCGACAACCGCCGTCACTCCCATCAGTGTCCAGGCGATAAGCTGGATGTAGCCCAGTTTGACGCTATAGATTTCGCTGCGTGATTCCTCCGGCACCACGTAGTAGGTTGCGCCCATGAATCCGGTAAGCACCCAGACAATCAGAAGATTGGTGTGGATGGCCTTGGTTTTGTCGAAAGGGAGGAAATTCAGAAGGGGGTCGGGCCCGAGGTACTTGCTCGCAGTGAGCAGCCCGAATACCAGTTGCAGGCCGAACAGGCACATGGCGACGGCGAAATACCAGTATGCGATCGACTGTGAGCGGTAGCGCATGGCTTCTCCTATTTCAAGGTTTCAAGATAAGCAACGAGACTGTCGATTTGCTGCGGCTCAAGATCGGCAGCAAAATTATCGGGCATAAACGACTGACTGTTGGCGGAATACATGGCTCCAGGAACGAGATAGGCACTGGGATGGGTAATGGATTCGCGAATATAGTCGGTGGGCGTCTTCGCTTCTCCCTTATATTCAGGAGAGGCAATGATTGCCGCGGCACGGGTGGCAAGCCCAGCGAGGGTAGGTCCTGCCAGGTTTGCTCCAGAAGCAATCGAATGGCAGGCATTGCAAGCGGGAGGTGAGGAGCGGAAGAGCGCTTCCCCCTGCGCGACCGGATCCGTGGAAACAGAAGCATGGGTTGGAGGTTGGCCGACATCGGTACCTGGAATCGTTGTGCCGGATACGATAATGGGACGCGGGGGCCAACCTTGGTTATCGATGTGACCGACCCAGTCGAGAAAGGCGATGACCTCGCTGATTTCCGCATCGCTCAGTTTCGGGTTCGGCATCAGACGCCGATGCTTTTCCTCGGAGTAGAACTGGGAAGGGTCCTTCAGGAATGCGGTGAGATAAGGCGTGCCCCGCTGCTGGGTAATCTTGGTCAGATCGGGCGCATAGTAACCTCCCTCTCCCAGGAGGGTGTGGCAGTTGATGCAGTTGTTGTTATGCCAGACATCTTTTCCCCTGATGATCTCGGGCGTCAGCTTGTCTTCATTGGTAAGCCCGGGAAAGCGCCGATGACTGTCGAATGTAAGGCCAATGAAGACGGTGGCGGAAATAAGGGTACAAATGATAAAAAAAAGCCGTCCCTGTCGTTTGGTCATCGATACCTCTTTGAAATGTTAGAGACGAGTACTGCTATGGCAGAGCTTATACGCTGATGCCGTACCAGTTCTTAAGCGAGATCAGGGCGGCGTAGGTTATCGCCAGCGCGATTGATACGATTACGACGATGCTGAGGATTTTGAAGGGAAGAAAATAGCGGGGTGGGCGAGGCGGCATGACAACTCCAGGTTTTACTATCGGGGAAGTGGTGCGAGGAATCCGACTTCTGTTGAATTTGCAACTCTAATATTCATAGAATAGTACAAATGGGGAAAAGATTTGTTGACGCCGGGCAAGTTTGTCATCTCTATTCCCGAATGGATGCGGAGCAAGGGGCGTAAGGAATTTAAGGGATTTGGCTCGAATGGGAGCATGGGTTGGTAATGAACGTTTGCTATACCGCCCCTCTCCAACTGAGGAGAGGGAACATCGATATACGTCGGTTCACAATTATCATCGTCAGTTTACCTATGGAGGCAATATGAATACTGACTATAAAGGGTACACGATCATTACTGCATCGGAGCGGGACGATGCCAGTGGTCTCTGGAATGGCCGCTACAGGATAATGGATGATGAAGGCATAGTGGTTTACGAAAGCTTCGTGGAGCCTTTGCACGACGAAGAAAAGGCATATGAGGCGGCTAATGTGGCAGCCCGCGCGTGGATAGACGAGCAGTAAATTAGGCTTCTGTGGCAAATCCCTTATTCCAGTCGATCAGCACATCCCCGAGATCAAATACCACGGTAAGGTTATTTTCTTTCACGCTGTAAATCGCCTGTAAAAGGATTGTGTATAGCTGAAGCCCTCTGCGGCGGGACACCACTTCGGGGGTCAGGATGCGGGTAGCGACTTACTTGAGTAAGTAAAACTAACAGACCCGACGATAGGTTTCCCACACTTGCAATACGTCGCATCGTACTGTTCGATAACGTACGGATGATTTGCGATCCTCCTGATCTAATAATCAAAGGTTGCGTTTTTTGCCATGGTTCCTTTGCTCACATCACGACGCTCATCCTTAGCCACTTGTTTTTCATAAGGAGATCCATTCATGAATAAAAAACCATTTGTTGCGATTTTCTTACCTGTTGCCCTGGCATTTTCAGTGTCGGTTTTTGCCGATGAAAAAGTTCAATGGTCCGATGTTCCCGCTGCGGCTCAGAAAACGATAACTGAAAACTCGGGTCAGGGCGCGATCGAGGAGATCGAGAAAGAAACCGAGATGATAAGTGGCAAGAAGACAACCATTTACGAAGCTGATGTGAGACAGCCCGACGGCAAGAAGATCGAAATCAAAGTTAGCGAGGATGGGAAACTTATCGAGATTGATAAAGATTGATCAGCAGGTTTTTACAATTCTGCCTTTGACTTCACACGGACTCTATCAGTCATATAAGTCGTTTCAATTGAGGAACCTTGTGGATGAATAATACGATCCACAAGGTTCCTACACATCGCGGATTTGTCTATACCAACAAATCTGCCTAGTAAAGTCTTCAGCCTTGAAGGCGCCTATTTTTGATTTGCCCTTCCTTAGGACTTGCTTCGTCAAGACAATCTCCCAGAAATTATTGACTTGGACAGGGAATGCTTTCTACTGCTCCCCTGAAGACAACGATTATGATTTGCTTTTTTCCCATTGCTAGGTATAATGAGAATCATTCGTATTAAATTTGGTTTTTGGTTTTGCAGAGCTACAAGTAATATCTAAGGAGATGTCGCAGCGTTAACGATAGGGGAGAAGGGTTAGCGTTGGCATAAAAAAGTTTTACCTCAGATTCTTTCTCGGCTTTTCTCGGTAGCCGGCAAAACAAGAAAACCAGGAATATTCGAGAAAAAGCCAAAAAAACCAAATACAGGTTATCCGTTGCTGCCAGGTCCTCCTTTCCCGGCAGCTTTTAGCCCGCCAGCCCGCTTTCGGGCAAGCCAGCCATATTTTTATTCCAGAGCCTGCCAGTTAATCGCTGGCCGGCTTTTTTATGACGTAGCCACATGAAAAATAAGAACAAAAAAACTGCAGCATTTCACCGGTCTCGGCGCAACCTGTCTCACAAGAGGGTCTTCCGGCTCCCGGCATTGAAAGTGGATTTATTCGCCCTCGTTGCGCTTTCTTTGGCTTGCTGGACAATGCATGCAAACGCACAGACTCCAAATCAGGATGCGCAGGGCGCCACCCAGGTCCAGACTTTAAGCCAAACTCAAGCTTCCAGCCAAACCCCGACTGTTCAGGATTCAAGTCAGGCTGAGGCCGGTAAACAGCTTCCCACTGTGACCGTCAGGAGTGAGCGTGTAGGGAGCTTCAAGTCGGATACCGTGCAGGTGGGCACATTCCGCGACATGGCGCCTATCGATGTACCCCAGACCAGCAATGTCGTGACACGGGAGGTACTTGATGCGCAAGCAACTACCAGCTTGTTCGGTGCCTTGCGCAATACAGCTGGCGTGACTCGCGCGCAACTCAACGGTTCCACTTACGACAATCTCTCGATCCGCGGGATTCTCGTGGAGAATCGCAGCAATTATCGGCTCAATGGATTCATGCCGATCATCAACCTGATCGATATTCCGATGGAGAACAAGGAGCGCGTCGAAGTACTTAAAGGCGTCTCCTCTCTGTATTATGGATTTGTGCCTCCCTCTGGCATTGTCAACATGGTCACCAAGCGCGCTGGCAAGGATCCCATCACTAATGTTTCGTTGATGGCGAATATCTATGGCGGCGCCAACACCCACATTGACCTTGGCCGGCGCTTTGGGGATGCGCAGCAATTCGGAGCGCGTATCAATCTTCTCGCCGGGAGAGAAGATATCGGTATTCATAATTTTTCCGGATATCGGGCGCTGATGTCAGGCGCCTTCGACTGGCGGGTCACCGATCAACTGTCCATCAAGTTCGATGTGGAACATTATCGTAAGGAGGTTTCTGAGCAGGCGGCGATCCAGGCGCCTGCAGCGGTGAATGGTGTGATAACGCTGCCGCCTGTTCCGAATGCCCGCCGCAACCTTGCGGGGGAGTGGCAGAAATATGATGCCGAAGCGACCAACCTGCTGCTTCGCGCCGATTACGCGCTGAGCGATAACTGGGCATTGTTACTTGAAGCCGGTAAGGCGCGCACCATGCGCGATCGGAATTTTTCCCAGTTCCAGAATTACAATCTTGCCACGGGCCAGGGTACGCTGCGCATTTTCTTTAATCGGAATCAGGTTTGGGATAACGAAAATCTCCGTGCAGAAGTTTTCGGTCGCTTGCCGGGCCAGTTCATCACGCATGAAGTATCCCTGGGTTTTGTCGGCAACGAACGGAGCCAGGATCCGCGCACTTCATCTACTGCCGATGTGGCGCAGAATCTGTTCCATCCGAATGACATCGCGCGATTATCCCCCAGCGCTCTATTTCGCTCTAACTTTTCAAAGATAACGGACCTGGGCGTGTATCTATCCGATCGCATTTTGATTGCGGACAGACTGCAGGTAATGTTGGGAGTGCGCGGCAGTTTCTATGAGAGTGTCGGAACCAACACTCACTTTAAGGCAACCAACGTTAATCCATCGCTGTCACTGCTGTACAAGATCATTCCCAATGTATCGCTCTATGCAAGTTACATTGAGGGAGTCGAAGAGAGCGGGCAGGCGCCGGCTAATCGCGCCAATAGCGGCGAGATCCTGGCCCCGGCGGTATCAAAGCAAAAGGAAGCGGGTGTAAAGGCGATGATCGCGGAAGGAATACTGCTGCAAGTAGCCTACTTCGATATCAAACGCGCCTCGACTACTATTGATGCAGCCAACCGCTTTGTTTTGAACGGGATGGCGCAGTATAGCGGCTTTGAGCTGGCGGCTTCCGGGGAGATAACCAAGCAACTGTCCCTTATCGGATCAGCCCTGTTCATGGAGGCCAAGCAGTTAAATAGGGATAATCCTGCGACGTTTGGCCGGATACCGGATAACACGCCGGAGCGTACGGCGAGCCTCTTTGCGGAGTATCGTTTGCAGAGCGTGCCCGGCTTGGCCCTTGGCGCCGGTGTGTACTATGTGGGCAGGCGTCCAGTCAACACTGCAAATCAGGCTTTCGTGGATGACTACGCTATATTGTCCCTTAATGCGCGCTACGCAACCCGCATAGCTGGCAAGCGCACCACGATCCAGGCGGTGGTGGATAACGTAACCAACAGCAACTACTGGAGCACAGCAGGTAATGGCTTGCTCGGTGTAGGGGCTCCTATCATGGCCAAAACCGTGGCTCGGGTCGAATTCTGATTATCGGGATACCCCTTGGCCGGTTAGCTTGGTTTGAGGCGAGAAGGCGAGCACCCTATGCTTGGGTTTACTCTCTCACGGTTCGCCTGAGAATTTCATGAGAATTCGAAGAGTCATTTTCAACTTCCATTTATATATGGGGTTGGCAGCCGGATTATTTCTGGTGTTGAGCGGCCTGACCGGAAGCATGATCGTTTTTCGGGAAGAGATCGAGACGCTTATCCATCCTGAATGGATGCAGGCAGATATGGCTAGCAATAACTCGAATGCTGTCTCCCTGCAGACGGTGCTGGATACAGTCAAACGTGCTTATCCACAAGATAAGCTCCTTTCCGTGCGTATGCCCCGCGGGTCACAGCAAACCTATCTGCTCAAGATGAACGATGCGCATGGCTTGTTCGTGTATGTGGATCCTTATAGTGGCCAGTTGCTGGGCGGGCACCGGCAGGATGAAACGTTTATGGGATGGCTCGCGCTCGTTCATACGGAGCTCCTGATTGGCGAACCCGGCAAGACCATTCTAGGTGTCAGCGCCCTACTGCTGCTGTGCATGAGCGTTACTGGCCTGATATTGTGGTGGCCGCGAAACGGAAAGATTTCCCGCGGCCTAAAAATCAGTTGGTCTGCACCGACCAAGAAGCTCGTTTTTGATATTCATCGTGCGCTGGGTATCTACGCGGTTCTTTTTCTTCTGCTCATTGCCTTTACAGGCATCTCGCTGGTGTTCAACAAACCGGTGGCTGAATTTGTAAATTTTTTGGCCGCCAGTCCGCCCCGGCCAACACCCCCTCCTTCCAACCCTGATGGAAGAGGGCAGGTGAACCTTTCAATTGACGATTTATTGCGTGAAGCCGACCGCATCCTGCCGGCGCCTACCACCTGGGTTAATTTTCCTCAAACGCCGCAGGCCTCAGTGGTGGTACGAAAAAAGCTGCCGGAAGAATGGCACCCCAACGGCAGAAGTTTCATCTATTTCGATCAATACACCGGGAAAGTGCTGTTTGTAGAGAATGCGCTGACTGCATCTATGGGCACGCGGATTTATAATAATCTCTACCCCCTCCATATCGGGGAGACAGGAGGGTTAACGACGCGCGTCCTCCAGCTGCTGATCGGTTTTTCACCCCTTATTCTGTTTGCTACCGGTTATATCATGTGGAGGAACCGAAGTAAGGTGAAAGTGCGTAAATAGAGTGACAGAGATGATGACAGGAGTTAAAAACCCCGCCCAAGTGGACGGGGTTTGTGGAAGCTTACAAAACTGGCTCAAGGTTTTGCTTATCGCTTCGACGTTTCGCCATGGCACCCATCAACCCGAGTCCTGCAAGCAGCATGGCATAAGTTTCCGGTTCGGGAATGGTCGGAACCTGAGTGACAGTAAAGGTCATCGTG
>NZ_FOHI01000004.1 GCF_900111585.1 Nitrosospira multiformis | reverse complement strand
AATCATCGGCAATACCATTAATACCACAGATGGGTGTATCAAATTTCAATTGCCGATGTCGAAAAAACTGTATCAGTTTTAAATTGCCGTTGACAGCGACCCGGGCTCAATTGCAAGGTATTTCCGAATACTTTCTGAAACCGCTGGAATCGATACCGGAAAAAAATTCCGGGAGTGGTGACCGGACAAGTTTGATTCAGGGAGGTGGAAAAGATCTGATGCGTCGGGACGGGCAGGTACAAAAAGTGGATGTGGACAGCTCTGAAAAACCGCTCAGTCTCAGGGCGGCGCAACTTGAACTGGAGCGGCGCGATGCACGCCGGCTGGAGGACTTGAAGGGCCGCTTGCAACGTTTGATCGAATCCAATCCGACCATGCGTGAATTCAGGAAGCAGTTACTGCTGGATATTACGACGGAAGGCCTGCGCATTCAGATCATCGATGATAAGAATCGGCCGATGTTTGCGCTTGCCAAGGCTGAACTGGAGTCGCACACCCGCGAAATTCTGCAAAAACTTGGCAGTGTGCTGAACGAAATGCCCAACAAGCTAAGCCTTTCTGGTCACACGGATTCCACTCCCTACGCGAGTGGCGAGAAAAATTACAGTAATTGGGAGCTATCTGCCGATCGCGCGAATGCTTCCCGCCGGGAACTCATTCTCGGCGGGATGAATGAGCAAAAGATCATGCGCGTGGTGGGCCTGAGCTCCGCAGTCCTGTTCGACAGGAATGATCCGACGAATCCCGTCAATCGGCGTATCAGCATCATTGTGATGAGCAACAAGGCTGCCGAAGCAATAAGCAAGGAAGGCGTGGAAACAACGGAAGTCAAAACGAATGGCACGGTCAATCGCGAAACCTTGCGCAGTAGGGCCGACTGAGAAACTGTTGTCACCCTTCCGGAGATCCGGCACCAATTTCCTCTGCTGGGAAACACTCCACTGATCCTGCCCAATGCGGAAATCCCATTCCGCACCGTGTAAAGAAAACCCCCTGTGTTGATTCCCTCCGCGATGCCGTGAGAATTATGGGGAAAATTACGTTCTTTTTCCCCGATAGCACACTCTCGACCTGCCCAATAATGTCGCATGTCATCCACGTGCAGTAATTCCACGTGGAGTTATCAGTCATTCGGGTTGTGACAGGAATCTGTAGTGAGCGAAGAGAGCGATCAGGAACGAACGGAACCGGCGTCCCCCAGGCGTCTTGAAAAGTCTCGTGAAGAGGGGCAGGCACCCCGCTCCACGGAACTTTCGACATTTGCCCTCCTTATTACAGCTGGGACTGGTCTTTGGCTCATGGGCGGACACTTGAGCAGCCAGCTTGCCCGATTGATGAAGGAGGGAATGCATATCCCGCGTGAGATCGGATTTGAGTCGGCACGCTTGGCCGAGCGCCTGTTCGAGCAATCCTTCCATGTGCTGATTACCTTCGCTCCCTTCCTGATACTGATGATCCTGGTCGCCCTGATTGCGCCCATGCTGCTTTCCGGATGGCTTTTCAGCTGGAAGTCGCTCAATCCCGATTTCAAGCGGATAAATCCACTGAGCGGCCTAAGCCGCATGTTTTCACTGCACAGCCTGATCGAATTAGCAAAAGCTCTCCTCAAAGCCGCGCTGATCGGCGGAGCAGGGGTATGGACGATCTGGCATTACAAGGAATCCGTGTTGTCGCTCATCGCCCGGCCACTCGTCCCGGGCTTAACTCATATGGGCGAACTGGTTGCCCTGAGTTTTTTTTCCATCGCGGGCACCATGATACTGATTGCCACGGTGGATGTGCCGTTCAAGTTGTGGGATCACTACCGCAAGCTCAGGATGACCAAGGAAGAAGTTCGTCAGGAAAACAAGGAAATGGAGGGTAATCCGCAAATCAAGGGGCGTATCCGTGCGCAACAGCGCGAAATGGCAAGAAAGCGCATGATGACCGAGATTCCCAGGGCGGATGTGATTATCACAAACCCTACCCATTACTCGGTCGCGCTCAAATACGAAGATGGCAAGATGCGGGCACCCCGCGTCGTTGCCAAGGGTATGCATCTATTGGCCCTGAAAATCCGCGAGATAGGGCATCAGCACAAAGTGCCGGTGCTGGAAGCGCCACCGCTGGCCCGTGCTCTCTATCAACATACTGAGCTGGGAGATGAAATTCCCCAGACCCTCTATAACACCGTCGCCGAGGTGCTCGCTTACGTTTATCAATTGCGCCGTCATCAGCAATATGGCCAGCCGGGCGGCAAGGTACCAGTCCTGCCGGAACTTGACGTGCCGGTTGAGCTGGATCCGGAAAACAAAGCGTTCAAGGAAGCGGGAAGAACTGGAAAACCTGAATAACGATGACTGCGATGACAAAACTGACTTACCTGTTTAGCGGTGCGAGGGCGCGCAGCCTTGCAGGCCCGCTGCTGATATTCATGATCCTCGGCATGATGGTACTGCCACTGCCCGCATTTTTACTGGACATGATGTTCACCTTCAACATCGCGCTCTCCATCATGGTGCTGCTGGTCAGCATCCATACGCACAAGCCGCTGGATTTTGCCGTGTTTCCCACGGTGCTGCTCCTTTCAACGCTGCTGCGATTGTCGCTCAACGTGGCCTCTACCCGCGTGGTGCTGATGCAAGGCCATACCGGGCCGGATGCGGCAGGAAAAGTCATCGAGGCATTCGGTCATTACCTCGTCGGCGGAAATTATACAGTCGGCATAGTTGTGTTCGTTATTCTGGTGGTGATCAACTTTATCGTCATTACCAAGGGTGCAGGCCGCATTGCGGAAGTTTCCGCGCGCTTTACGCTGGATGCCATGCCGGGTAAGCAGATGGCGATCGATGCGGACCTCAACGCGGGCCTCATCGGTGAAGAGGAGGCCGGGAGGCGGCGCGTCTCCATTGCGCAGGAGGCGGAATTTTACGGCTCCATGGATGGCGCGAGCAAGTTTGTAAGGGGAGATGCGATAGCAGGAATTCTCATCCTCTTTATTAATGTAATTGGCGGATTGATAGTCGGCGTTCTGCAGCATGACCTCGATCTTGCTACCGCCGCCAGAAATTACACCCTGCTTGCCATCGGTGATGGACTGGTGGCACAGATTCCCGCGCTTATTATCTCTACCGCTGCCGGTCTGGTAGTAAGCCGCGTCGGTACGGATGAGGATATCAGCACTCAACTGGCAGGCCAGCTTTTCTTAAAGCCCCAGGCATTGGCTTTGACTGCCGCTATCATCGGTCTCATGGGTTTGATACCCGGTATGCCTCACATTGCCTTTCTGCTGTTGGCTGCATTGTGCGGCGGAGGTGCCTATCTGATAGAACAGCGCCGCAAGCGGTTTGCATCGCAGGCGCCGACAGCTCCCGTTATCCAGGCGGAGGCGCAGGACGCGAGCTGGGATGATGTCATGCCCGTGGACATACTGGGCCTGGAGGTGGGTTATCGGCTGATTTCGCTCGTGGACAAGGCCCAGGATGGGGAGCTTCTCGGGCGGATCAAAGGCGTGCGCAAGAAATTCGCCCAGGAGGTCGGGTACCTTCCACCGACTGTTCATATCCGTGACAATCTGGAACTGCGCCCTAACGGATACCGGATAACGCTCAAGGGCGTCACTATTGGAACCGGTGAAGTCAATGTGGGGCAGTATCTCGCCATCAATCCGGGCATCGTATCCGGCAACGTACCCGGTCTTGCTACCACCGATCCCGCTTTCGGGCTGCCCGCTGTCTGGATAGAAGCGGGTCAGCGAGAGCGCGCCCAGTCGCTGGGATATACGGTGGTTGATGCAGGCACTGTCGTTGCCACCCATCTCAATCATCTGGTGCACAACCACGCTGCCGAATTGCTGGGCCGCACCGAAGTACAGCAATTGGTGGACCGCCTCTCAAAGGATTCTCCCAAGCTGGTGGATGATATGGTTCCGAAACTGCTCCCGCTCTCCACCTTGCAGAAGGTGCTGCAGAATCTGCTCGAAGAGAATGTGCATATACGCGACATGCGAAGCATCGTCGAAGCTCTGGCCGAGCACGCTTCGAAAGTTCAGGATGCGCATGAACTGACAGCGCTGGTGCGCATTGCGTTGGGACGCTCAATCGTTCAGCAGATATGGCCCCAAGCCAGTGAGCTGCAGGTGATGGCGCTTGATTCCGGACTGGAAAGGTTGCTGACGCACGCTTTGCAAGCCAGCCCGACCGGGGCCGGAATCGAGCCGGGACTTGCCGATACCCTCATTCGGGAGGCAGCTGGAGCCAGTCAGCGGCAGGAGCAGGTGGGGCTGGTTCCCGTGTTGCTGGTGCCGGCGCCGCTTCGAACCTTACTGGTGCGTTTTCTGCGCCGAGCCGTCCCTCAACTGAAAATACTGTCGCATGCGGAAGTACCCGATTCAAGCAATATTAAAGTCACTTCGATTCTTGGAGCCAGAGCATGACTATCAAACGATTTTTTGCCAAAACAACCAGTGAAGCATTGCGCATGGTACGCGATGAGCTCGGATCCGACGGGGTGATTCTGTCGAATCGGGCGGTAGATAATGGTGTCGAGATATTGGCCTTGAGCAATAGCGATATATCTGCGTTGCTCCCGCCGCCGGAATGCCAGAAAGAAGATGGGCAGCATCAAAGGCCGCGGGAGGAGAGCAAGAACGGGTTTTCGCCCGACGTGTCGGCAACGATACCTGCGGTTCCCAAAAGTATGCCCGAAAATCCTGTTGTACCTCCTGCTGCAGCTGCGGAGCAGACAGCAAGGACGGCAAGAATTGAAAGAAACGTTGAAGATGCGCCCCAGCCTGATTTGCCTCCTTCGCCGCGCAAGAAGGCGCAAGAGACAGGTCACGCTGCCAGGACCAACAAAAAAGCCATTCCACAAGTTTCCAGTAAACGTCCTCGCGCGACCACGGGACGCGTGCAGTCCACGAAGAGTGGAGAAGGGTCGGCCAAGAAAAGCAACAGAGGAACAACCTCCCGTGAAGCGAGCGGCATGACGGGGGAAACGAGGGTGTCAGATTTCCGGAGCTGGCAGAAACGGTTACAGAATACACGCAACTCAGCAACGGCAGTGAATCCGGAAATTGCAATTTCCCGCAGGCCGCGACGGCTTGCGCTGGATTCCCTTCAAGTCGCGGACAAGGTTGCGGCCAATGTTCTCAAGGAAGTCCGTTTCATGCATTCGACATTGGAGCAGCAACTTGCCTCACTAAGCCGGAACGAACAGGAGAGACGCGATCCAGTGCGCGGGCAATTATTTCGCCAGCTGCTGGCAGCAGGATTTCATGATGCTTCCGTACAGGCGCTGCTGGATCAATTGCCAGGAAATCTGGACGCAAGCGCGGCCATGAACTGGGTAAGAACGGCACTGACAGGCAATCTTCAGACTATCGGGAACGAGAACGAAATTCTGGAGAAGGGAGGTGTTTACGCTCTGGTAGGGCCGACCGGTGTGGGTAAGACGACCACTACCGCGAAGCTCGCAGCGCGTTGCGTTGTCCGCCATGGAGCAAGCAAGGTCGCCTTGCTGACGACCGACAGCTACCGCATAGGCGGACATGAGCAGTTACGGATTTATGGAAAGATTCTGGGGGTCAGCGTACATGCGGTAAGGGATACGCAGGACTTGGCCCTCGTGCTGAATGAATTGCGCGGCAAGCATATTGTGCTGATCGACACGGTTGGCGTGGGCCAGCGCGACCAGATGGTGGCCGAACAGGTTGCCATGCTGAGCGGCTGCGGCAGTGAAATCAAGCGCCTGTTGCTGCTCAACGCCGCTTCGAGTTGGCACACGCTGGACGAAGTTGCGCAGGCCTACTGGGGTGATGGTCTGGCGGGCGCCATCATCAGCAAGTTGGATGAAGCGGTAGTAACGGGCTGTGCGCTCGATATAGCCATGCGCCACAGCCTGCCTCTCTACTACGTTGCTCACGGTCAGCGGGTCCCCGAGGATATCGAGCTCGCGGATGCCGAGTCCCTGGTAAACCGTATGTTCGACGATCTCTCGCAGTTCGCTCATTTTCCTCCGTTCCAGAATGCCACGTCTTTTACCGCTCTCGATCATTCATGCTCGATAGCCGGGGCAAGTCGCGAGGGTGGCGGAATTGGACCGGATACGGGCGAGGTGTTCCTTGACTGAACCCATTCATGACCAGGCAGAAGGCCTTCGCCGATTGCTGGTTCAGAATTTCCTGCGCATTGTCACACTCACATCCGGTGGTACGGGCACGGGAAACACCACAGCTGTGATCAATCTCGCGGCGGCTCTGACGCGCAATGGAAAAAGTGTGCTGGTAATCGACGAGAACACGGGTGCAGGCAATGTATGCGGGCTGCTGGGATTGAACGCGCACCGCGACCTGCTGGATGTTATTCGACGTGACAGAACCGTGCAGGAAGTGCTTGTCAGCAGTGTCCACGGATTTTCGATCCTCCCTGCGGGGCGAGGCATGCGAGCCCTTGAAAAACTCAATGCCGGCGACCGCGCTCACCTGATCGGATCTTTCGCGCATATAACGCCGTCATTCGACGTGGTCCTGATCGATGCTGCTCCCGGCAAGACCAGCCGCTCGCTTTCGCTTGCTTTTTCAAGTCATGAAATCGTTGTGGTTGCTTCGCCCGAAGCCGCTTCCATTACTGCTGCCTATGCGCTGATCAAGCATATCGGTGGAAACCACCAGAATAAGCGGCGCTATCACATTCTGATCAATAAAGCGGTTACAGGAATCGAAGCAAATACCATTTTCAGCAATATGGAGAGCGCCGCCAAGCGTTATCTGGGGATTTCGCTCCAGTTCCTGGGATATATCCCGTACGAGCACAAGCTTTGTCCCGGTAACCCGTTGCCCACATCTCTTTCGGCTGCATCCTTCGGGGCAGCGTTCCAGCATGCGGCTGAATCGTTGATTCACTGGCCGTTCGAGGAGGATGAAGGACGAGGGCTCGAACGCTTCATGCAATGTTTGCTGCAAGGCAGCCCCGGCAGTCAGGGTGCCGGAATGAATACCGTTACAGCAGAGGCATAGTGAGGAACAGCATGTACACTTCGGTCGGCACCATCGATAAACAACAGCAGATCGTGGAGTTTACTCCGCTTGTAAAACGGATTGCCAATCACATGATGGCGAGATTGCCTGTCAGCGTTGAAGCAGACGACCTGATACAGGTCGGAATGATCGGCCTGATGGAAGCGTTGAACCGGTATGAAGAGATGCCCGGGGCACAATTCGAGACGTATGCGCAGCAGCGCATTCGCGGCGCCATGCTCGACGAGTTGCGCCAGTTGGATTGGCTTCCGAGAGGGGTCCGAAGGGCCATGCGCCAGATCGAGAGCGCTATTAATGTGCTGCAGCAGCGCCTCGGCCGCTCTCCTTCGGAGCGGCAGATCGCCGAAGAACTCGGCGTGTCGATCGAAAGTTACCAGCAGATGCTGTTTGAAGCAAGAGGAACCCAGCTTATCCATTATGAGGATTTTTCGGACGATGAGGACGACGATTTTCTGGAGCGCAACTGTGCCGACAATACTGCTGATCCGCTGGCGTCGCTGCTCGACGGCGATTTGCGCCGGATTTTGATCAACGCGATAGAGGTCCTGCCCGAGCGTGAAAAAACGCTGATGGGGCTGTACTACGAGCAGGAACTGAATTTCAAGGAAATCGGCGCCGTTTTGGGTGTATCTGAATCGAGAATATGTCAAATGCATAGTCAGGCCATTGCCCGGCTACGCGTGCGACTCAAGGAATGCGCATGGACTTCAATAGCATAATAGGTATCGGTATTGCACTGGTTGCTGTTTTTGGCGGGCAAGTGCTCGAAGGAGGGCACCACGCATCGCTCATTCAGGTTACTTCGCTCACAGTCGTGTTGGGCGGGACGCTGGGAGCTGTTCTGCTGCAAAGTCCGGTCCGCCAGTTTGTACTTGCCATGAAAATGAGCCGCTGGATATTTGTTCCCCCAGTGCTCAACCCCGAGGCGTTGGTACAACATATTGCAACCTGGAGCGCTGCTGCGCGCAAGGAGGGCTTGCTGGCACTCGATACTCATGTTGAAGGTATCGACGATCCTTTCGTGAGAAAAGGATTGCAGATGGTGGTGGACGGCACCGAACCCAGGGTATTGCAACGCGTGCTGGAAGTGGAGATCGAGACTTTCGAGGATCTCCACCATCAGGGCGCCAAGGTGTGGGAAGCAGCCGGAGGTTATGCACCGACTCTCGGCATCCTTGGAGCAGTGATGGGATTAATCCAGGTAATGGAGAACCTGTCCAATCCTGCCGACCTTGGCGCGGGTATTGCGGTCGCATTCGTCGCGACCATTTATGGCGTCGGTCTGGCCAATCTTGCATTTTTGCCTATTGCAAACAAGCTGAAGACCCTCATTGCCCGGCAAGTATTGCTGCGGGACATGCTGGTCGATGGCCTGGTCGGAATTGCAAAAGGCGAGAATCCCCGGCTTATTGCAGAACGGCTGAAGGGATATGTTGTATGACGAAACCTTCCGGCCGAATCGGTACAGCTTGCTCAGCAGAGCAATCGTTCCATTCAGGAGAAATGATGAAAAACAGTGACAAAACCGCTATCCCAAACGAAGCCAACGAAATGGTTACGGCTGGAGATGACAAGCAAAGGCCGATGAAGGATGGCGTGTACGTGGAGAGACGGCAGGGGGAAAGACGTTCAGACGTAGAACGGCGCGACCCCAATAGCCGGGGAGCAAGCGAAAGAAGAAATCCGGACCGGCGCAAAGGTGGGCGCAGGGCGAGTGACAAAGAGGTATGAAGAAAAAGACCGGTTATGGTAGAAGAATAAAACGGAAACCCGGTTTATCAGGTAGACAGGCTTTCAATTGATATGGCCCGCAAACGCAAACTGGAAGAGCGTGAGAATCACGAGCGCTGGCTCGTATCCTATGCCGACTTTATCACGCTGCTGCTCGCGCTGTTTGTCGTGATGTATGCGGTTTCGCAGTTAAACGAAGGCAAATACCAGCGAGTGGCGGGCTCGCTTGTGAGCGCATTCGGTGCGCAATCGGATCGAAGCATACTTATTACGCCTGAGTCCGCGCCCTTGTCACCTGTTCAGGAGTCCCCGGAAGAGGACCGGGCAATAAAAAAGGCGCGTCGTCTGGCGGAAGCGCAGCGCAGGCAGCAGGAGGCAATGGAAGTTATCGCAAGAGATGTCGTAGCGGCCTTTCAGCCATTCAGCTCGCTCATCGAGAACGGACAGGTGAGGGTGATTCCGAGCAGTCGGGGACTGGCTGTGGAAATCAATGCCAGGGTATTATTTGCCCCCGGGCAGGCAGTTCTGGAACAAAACTCCGCGCGCGTTCTTGAAGCAGTGGCGCAAGTGCTGAAAGATAACGACTATCCCATCCAGGTGGAAGGCCATACGGACAGTATTCCGATCGTAACCGATAAATTTCCCTCCAACTGGGAATTGTCAGCAGTGCGGGCCAGCAGCGTGGTTCGATTGCTTATCGGTAGCGGAGTAGAGGCGGCACGGCTGACTGCCGTGGGCTATGGCGAGAACCGGCCTGTGGATTCGAACGATACCGAAGATGGCCGTACGCGTAATCGACGCGTTACCATCATGATCCTCTCCAATCCGGACCACAATCCGTTATTCGATAACCTCGAGGATGCGTCACAGGAAACCGAGTCCGCGTCGGCGGATTCTGAGAGAACCGCTTGCCTTTTTCGGCGAGAGAAACTAGCATAAGTTTTTCCTGCGGGGATTCAGCAGCCTCCCCATTCAAGACGTCCGCATTTCAAGACCTCGGCGTCCAAGGCCTGCTCCAATCTTAAGGGTCGAATTCCCTATAGAGGAGAGTGCATGGACGCTTCAAGCAAAGATACTGATGGACCGAATCCAGATACGTTCCCAGATATATTCCCTCCTGTTACTTTCGCCGAAGCCGCCTTATATTGGCTGAAGCTCGGATTCATCAGTTTTGGCGGACCTGCCGGGCAGATCGCGATCATGCACCACGATCTCGTCGAGAAAAAACGGTGGATTTCGGAAAGCCGTTTTTTGCATGCATTGAACTATTGTATTGTCCTGCCCGGTCCCGAGGCGCAGCAGCTAGCGACCTATATTGGTTGGCTCATGCATCGCACTCCGGGCGGCATCGTTGCGGGCATGCTTTTCGTATTGCCGTCTTTTTTCATTCTCGTGGGCCTTGCCTGGATATATATGGCATATGGCTCGGCTCCCGCAGTTGCGGGCCTGCTCTACGGTTTCAAGCCTGCTGTAGTGGCCATTGTTCTATCGGCCGCCTGGCGGATCGGCGCCAGGGTCCTGAAAAATCCCATCACATGGAGTATTGCCGCGCTCGCATTCCTGGCAGTCTTTGTTTTTGAACTACCGTTTCCCTTTATTGTTCTGGTTGCAGGTCTGATTGGATATTCAAGTGGACACTTTGCACCGGACTATTTCAGGACCACGAGTGTCCATGGCCCCGACAGAAAGGGCTTCGAAAGCGCCTGGATTGACGATCATACGCCCATACCACCGCATGCCTTGTTCACCATGAGAAGGTTCATAGGAGCGGGGGCCGCAGGCTTTGCCATCTGGTCGATTGTCATGGGTGCTTTTTCTCTCGCCTTTGGCTGGGAGGATACATTCACGCAAATCGGCTGGTTTTTCACCAAAGCTGCTTTGCTTACTTTCGGCGGCGCATATGCCGTTTTGCCCTATATTTATCAAGGCGCGGTAGAACATTACCAGTGGTTGACGCCTATTCAGATGATCGATGGGCTTGCGCTAGGGGAAACGACCCCAGGTCCTCTGATCATGGTGGTTACTTTCGTCGGTTTTGTCAGTGGATGGGCCAAAGCAGTACTGGGTTCAGAAGCACTTTTTGCATCGGCTTTTATCGCCTCCGCCATCGCCACTTTCTTTACCTTTCTGCCCAGCTTCATTTTCATTCTGCTAGGCGGTCCATTTATCGAAACCACACAAGGGAATCTGAAACTTACAGCCCCGCTTACCGGTATTACTGCCGCGGTAGTAGGTATTATTCTCAATCTGGCCTTATTTTTTGCCTATCACGTTTTCTGGGTATCGGGAATCGATGGTCCCGTAGACTGGATTTCCGCTGCCCTGGCTGCTATCGCACTGATTGCTTTATTTCGCTTCAAGAGCGGCGTCATTCCGGTCATTCTGGGATGCGGGCTGGGCGGCATGGTGCTGCGCTCGTTATTTCCGCAGTGATCGCACAGTCTGTTCTGAGCCTGGTTCGCACCTTTGGCAAACTCAGGCGAACGGGAGTGAAGGGCTCAGGGGCAACGGATGATGAGGCGGCAGGTTAGACCTGCAAAGATGAAAGGAATGCCAGCATTTATTCCGACACAGGAAATGTCGGAATTCTTTACTTTGTTCCAATCCGTCTGATCCTGATACGGATTGGATGGCGTTCTTAATAGAGGTAAGTATAGGGGATATGAGGGAAATCGCGATCCGTGTCCTGTTTTGCTTCCTTAGATCTCGCCAAGCCGGCGTCCGCCAGAAAAAATCTGCGGCTGACCGTTAGAGCCATAAAGTCCATTATCATGGAGGCCACGGGCAGCAGCCTGTAATGCAGAAAGTCTTTGCTGGTTATAGCGGAGGCGCTGGTTCACGAGAATACCGTTGATTTCGTTTATCTGGTGAGCGGTTTCAGTCAACTGGAGCAACTCCTGCCAAGCCATAGCTGCGGTGGGATGATCTGCCAACTTGCGTTCCATATCGCCCTGACCGCCCTGACCCTGCAGGGAGCCAGACATTGCAAGCCACTGCTCACGGGCCTGGGTAAGCTCGGCAAGCTGCTTAGCATGACCCGCTTTTTCCACGGCGAGCGGCAACAGCACGGACACATCCGCCTGTTGCAAGGCATGCTGCTCCCTGCGCAGCACATCGATGAACACCCGCACAGCATCACGCTCGTTAGCAATACCGGTAACGGGATCGAAAACAGTATTATTCAAGTTATCCCTGCCTGCTGCGAATCAGGTCGCGGACAGTGTCGAGTAATCCGTCAGCTACCTTGTCCGCATTGACCGTGAAACGGCCTTCACTGATGGCCTGCTTGATTTTTGCTACCCGTTCAGTATCAAAAACCTCGCCCTTCGACAAATTTTTCTCGATATTTTTCAGTTGCACACTCAGCTGAATATCGGTGCTTATGCTATTCGCGCCCCTCGCACCCGAGGTGGCAGCGCTTGCTACAGTGCGCTGTCCCGATTTACCAGGAGACGGCTGCCCTTCGTTAACCGGCTTGGCAGACTCTGTTTTGATTGAGTTCTCTATTTTCAATTGCTTGTCTCCTCAGTTTGACTGTAGACAGTTTAACGGAGAACTCGGGAGAAACTTGAGATTTATCAGGTCCAGTTACCGATTCTTACACGCAAGACGGCAACCCAAGAACGGATGAGCAAAGGTCATCTTTTTGTTTCCTGCTTTCCTGCAATCAATAAGTTACTTCAACGATGGCGCCTGCCCGGGCAATGCCGCTTACAACCGTACCCGAAGCGCTGCGAACTTTTACCGGCTGGCCCTCTGTTGCATGGGTCAGCGCTTTGCCTTCCGCGCTCACACTGAACCCTCGTCCGCTGGAGACAAGCTTCACAGTCTGATTCTGTATTACGGCTGTCGGAGCGCGAAGCATATCCTGGCGTAGCGGACTTCCGAAAGGGAGGCTGCCTCCCAAGGTTCTGCCTATTGCCTGATTCCAGTCGGTCACGATACCCGGCGGAAGTTGGGTGAGATCGCCTTTCCGGTGGGTCAGGTCTGAAGCCGCAATCACCTGTCCCTGTCTCAGTGGGCGGGTGCTTACCAGATAGTCAGCCACGACTTTTACAGTAGCACGGACATAAATGGTCCAGGAGTGAGGCGCCGTACACTGCACCATGACAGTTGTATTTCCCCAGGGGCGTGTGCCCGGCGGCAAGGAGGGTTCAAGCGCCGTGCAAGCCGGCAGTCCCACCCGCGCATCGATCGGCCCCGGCGTGATTTCCACCTCGCCGGGAAGACCGATCGACTGCATCTGCAGAAAGCTTAAAACCGCCTGCTGGACAGCATGCGGATCCTGCCTTGCAGTTGCCGGGGCAGAGGCTGCTGCGGAGACGAGCGAGGGGAGAATCAAGGATAGGAGAATGAGCAGGTTTGGGCTACAGGCCAATAACCGGGATAGTAATCGAAGATGGATGGCAGGCATATGGACTCTCAAAAATGCTTCCGGTGTGCGACTCCAGGATTTTAGTACGCATGAGTATCGGGTAGCGGTGGAAATGAGAGGTGTTTTTTCCGCTATTCGAGGCATTATCCAGAACAGGTATCCATATACGATATCACTATGCGATTGCCTGCTTCCTTACGTGATTGTTGCTGCAATGGCCCGTAATATGGGCCCGTAATGGACCGTAGGCAACTGGAGGGATGGGAGATCTAGAAGCTACAACGGCTAGGGAATCTGATTTCAGAGTCGAGATAAGGGGATTTAGGGGATTTATCCCCTTTTGATTCGGCTTTTGGACAATTTCCATCCCTAATAAGATGCTTTCGTTTATCCATATCAACAAGAATTGAAATTGATAGAAGGGGGAGATTTCCGTGATCGATAAGCTTGATCATGCATTTCGATTTTATCAGGATGCGGCCAATCTTCGGGCGCACAGGCAGCAATTGATTGCTTCAAACATTGCGAATGCGGATACGCCCCAATACAAGGCGCGCGACATCGATTTCAAGGAAGCGATGGAAGGCGCGTTGACCGGGAAGCGCGGCGTCATTCTTGTGACAAGCGCGCCGAATCATATTGCTTCTCCAGCAGGAGCAGGGGTGGCAGCGGGGCAGCAATTGCTGTACAGGACAGCCGTACAAGGCAGTGTGGACGGGAACACGGTCGATATGGATGTGGAACGCAACCAGTTTGCCGATAACGCCGTTCATTATGAGGCCAATCTCACATTCATCAGCGACCAGATCAGGCAGATGCGGACTGCCATTCAGGGCTAGGGGGAAAGCGGAATATGTCTCTTTTCAATATCTTTACCGTGGCCGGTTCGGCCATGACAGCCCAGAATCAGCGCCTCAATGTGGTTGCAAGCAACCTGGCAAACGCGGACAGCGCGGCGAGTTCCAATGGACAGCCATACAAGGCAAAGCAGGTCGTGTTCATGAGCACTTCGCCTACAGGGGATAACGGTATCTCAAATGGTACCCACGGCGTGAGGGTGTCCGGAGTAATCGAGGATCAATCTCCCATGAAGATGGTATACGAACCTTCGCATCCGATGGCGAATCCGGAGGGATTTGTCACCATGCCGAATGTAAATGTAGTGGAAGAGATGGTCGATATGATTTCTGCTTCGCGCTCGTACCAGAACAATGTGGACATGATGAATACCGCGAAGACATTACTGCTGAAAACCCTCACGATCGGACAATAGGAAACCTCCATGAGCACTATCCAGAATACACAGTCGACAAGTAATCCATTTGCCGCTTATGGAACCAGAAGCGCTGCCAAACCGGCAGAAGAAGACTTGCAGGACCGGTTTCTCAAGTTGCTGGTTACCCAAATGAAAAACCAGGATCCGCTCAATCCTCTCGACAACGCGCAAGTCACCACACAGCTTGCTCAAATCAGTACCGTGAACGGTGTCGAGAGACTTAATGCAACCATTCGAACCATTGCCGACAGTTTTACTGCCGGGCAATCGCTGCAAGCCGCCGGCATGATCGGAAGAGAGGTGCTTGTGCCTGGCTCCGCCTTGCAGTTGGCCGGCGGAGCGGCGCGATTCGGTATCGAACTGACGCAACCCGCGGATGAGGTGAAGGTAAGAATACATGACGCGGCCGGCCGCGAGATTCAAGTCATGAATCTTGGTCCTCAGGCGGCGGGCTCACTCGAATTGGCGTGGGATGGCAAGACAAGTGATGGCAGCCAGGCAGCGGATGGGAACTACAGCATAAGCGTTGCCGCGCTGCGTGGCGATCAGAAGGTGGAAGTACAGGCATTGGCGGCGGCAATCGTTCAAGGCGTATCCCAGGGAAATCAAGGCGTACAACTGGACGTCGGCAGCTTGGGATTGGTCGGATTGGCCGATATCAGGCAGATTTTTTAGGCCGAGGTAGGGAAGGGCAGGCGGCCGAAAGCCGTTCAGCTACAGGACATTTGGCATTTATCACGGTATTCAGTACGAACGAACAGGCAGGGGAGCGAAAAACATGAGTTTTCAGCAGGGTTTAAGTGGTTTGAATGCAGCATCGAAAAACCTCGATGTCATCGGTAATAATGTGGCCAATACGAATACCGTGGGCTTCAAGCAGTCACAGGCACAGTTTGCGGATATGTTCGCCAATTCGCTGTCGGGCGGTGGTGGCACGCAGGCCGGCATAGGTGTCAAGCTGGGCGGCATTGCTCAGCAGTTCAGCCAGGGAAGTATTACCGTATCCAACAATCCATTCGATATCGCCATCAGCGGTGCAGGTTTCTACCGTTTAAGCGACCAGGGCACGATCAGCTATTCGCGCAACGGCCAGTTTCATCCGGACAAGGATGGTTATATCGTCAACAGCAGTGGCCTCCGTCTTACCGGCTATATGGCCAACTCGACCGGACAGATCAATACCGGCACGCCTACCGATTTAAGGCTTTCCACTGCGGACCTCCCCCCTGTCACCACGACGCGTGTGAACGCATTGGTCAATCTCGATTCGCGCGGGACGCCGTTGAGTGCAGCCGGCTTCGATCTGACGGATCCTGCGACTTATCACAGCTCAACCTCGCTTTCAGTCTATGACAGCCTGGGTAATTCGACTCCATTATCGACATATTTCGTCAAGACGGCAGCCAATAGCTGGGATGTGTTCGCTGCCAACGATGGCACTGTCCTCAATGGCGGGCTGTCGATTGGCACATTGAATTTCTTGTCCAACGGCAGCCTCGACCCCTTGAGCTCCAGCAGCTTCAGTGTGACAGCTCCCGTCACTACCGGGGCCAATCCCCTCGCTTTCGATATCGATTTCGCAAACACGACGCAGTTTGGTTCCAGTTTCGGTATCAATGCATTATCGCAGGACGGGTACGCATCCGGCCAGCTCACCGGTTTCTCTATCGGCGAGGATGGGGTCGTAAGCGGCAGTTATTCCAACGGTAAATTTCTCTCCATGGGGCAGGTCGCGCTGGCCAATTTCGCCAATCCTCAGGGTTTGCAAGCAGTCGGCAATAATACCTGGAAAGAAAGCGCCGCTTCAGGCGCTGCGCTGGTAGCGGCGCCGGCTACCGGCGGCCTGGGTGTGCTACAGGCGGGCGCGATTGAGGATTCGAATGTGGAGCTTACCTCCGAGCTCGTCAATATGATTACGGCTCAGCGTGTTTACCAAGCCAATGCCCAGACGATCAAGACTCAGGATCAGATACTTCAGACAGTGGTGAATCTGAAGTAATCCGACTGACAGGCAATCATTGGAGTAAATATGGATCGCATGATTTATGTTGCCATGACGGGGGCCAAGCACGCGCTGGGACAGCACGCTGCGGTATCTCACAATCTGGCGAACGCGAACACTCCCGGATACCGCGCTGAAATAAATGCGCTGCGCGCTGTGCCGGTGTTCAGCGATACCCTCGCTACAAGGGCATTTGTGGTGGATTCAAGTGTCGGGGCGGATTTCCGTCCGGGCACGGTGCAGAACACTGCACGTGAACTTGACGTAGCAATACAGGGAGCCGGGTGGATCGCGGTACAACTGGCGGACGGTAGCGAGGCTTATACTCGCAACGGCGATCTTCATGTCAATGCCAATGGTGTATTGCAGACCCGGGACGGGTTGAACGTGCTGGGCGATACCGGACTGATTTCCATCCAGCCCAATGCGAAAGTTACCATAGGCACCGACGGTACGATCTCCACGGTGCCGGCCGGAGCAGGGACGAGCGAGCCCAATCTGGCTGTCGCAGTAGGTCGGATCAAGCTTGTTAATCCACCTGAGGGGCAACTCGTTCGCGGTTCTGACGGACTCTTCCGGTTGAGCGGCGGTGGCGAGGCGGAGGCGGATGGAAACGTTACCTTGAGCAGCGGTGCGCTGGAGGGGAGCAACGTCAATGTCGTGGAGGCGATGGTGGACATGATTTCCCTTTCCCGTCAGTTCGAGACGCATATGAAGCTGTTGCAGAATGCGGAAGGCAATGCCCAACGGGCGAGCCAGCTCCTGTCGATCAGCGGGTGAGGTGGGGAAGAGTCCTGCACATTTCCGTATTGATACGTCACTTTGATGAGTGATTGTAACCAGATAATAGAAAATAATTTTTCATGGAGTTGATGTGATTCGATCACTTTGGATTTCCAAGACCGGGCTTGATGCGCAGCAGACGCAGATGGATGTCATTGCCAATAACCTGGCGAATGTCAGCACGAACGGCTTCAAGCGCTCGCGTGCCGTTTTTGAAGACCTGCTGTACCAGACGCTTCGCCAGCCGGGCGCACAATCCTCACAGCAAACCCAGCTGCCTTCCGGCCTGCAGCTCGGGACCGGCGTGAGACCTGTTGCCACCGAACATGTATTTACCCAGGGCAACTTGCAGCAGACCGGAAATTCCAAGGACGTCGCTATCCAGGGACAGGGATTTTTCCAGGTGCTGCGACCCGACGGATCGACAGCCTACACTCGGGATGGTTCGTTTCAGACCGATTTCGAAGGGCAACTGGTAACGTCCAGTGGCTATTACGTTCAACCTGCGATCACCATTCCGCCGAATGCCCAGAGCATCACCGTGGGCCGTGACGGAATCGTTTCCGTAACCACCCAGGATTCCACCGCGCCCGTTCAAGTGGGCAATCTGCAGCTTGCCACATTTGTCAATCCTGCCGGCTTGCAGAGCGTGGGCGAAAATCTTTATGTGGAAACAGCATCGAGTGGCACTCCTAACGTTACCAATCCCGGTACGGATGGGGCCGGGTTACTCAACCAGGGATACGTGGAAACCTCCAATGTCAACGTGGTGGAGGAACTGGTCAATATGATTCAGACGCAACGGGCATACGAGATCAATAGCAAGTCGGTGCAAACGTCGGACCAGATGTTGCAACGCCTGACCCAGCTATAGATCGGAGTAACCGGATCGAACATTCAATGTCTGCGGCTGAAGCGGCGATGACAATCAAGAATCATGGCGGCACAAAATGGTTTTGAGTTTCTCAGCGAAGCGACGCGCACGAGTTCTCGGTTTCATGACATGGGTGCTGCTCGCGCTCTCCGGTTGCGTCAGCCTCCCGCCGCCTGCGCCAATCGTTCACCAACCTATGTCTGCGCGCGCGGCGCTGCCCGCGCCATCGCCTGGCAACGGGTCGGTTTATCAGGCCAGTCATCAATACCACTCCTTGTTCATCGACCGGCGGGCGCGCCAGATCGGCGATACGCTGGTGATTCTCCTCACCGAGCGAACCAATGCCAGCAAGCGCTCCAACAGCAGCGCCAACAAGAATGGCGATTTGAGTTTCGGCATTCCGCCAATCGTGTTTGGTGTGCCTATCACAAAAAAAATCGATCTGGGAGCGTCCTCGTCCAATGATTTCGCAGGTAAGGGTGAGGCAGCTTCCACCAATAATTTTAGCGGCACGATTACCGTTACCGTGATCGATGTGCTGCCCAACAGTTATCTGGTAGTAAGTGGCGAAAAGCAGCTGGCAATGACCCAGGGCTCGGAATACATCCGTTTCTCTGGCGTTGTGCGCCCGGAAACGGTGATCAACAACACGGTATCATCGATCCAGGTGGCGGATGCGCGAATCGAGTATAAGGCGAATGGCTATATCGACGAGGCGCAAACCATGGGCTGGCTTTCACGCTTCTTTCTGACCGTTGCGCCATTCTGAAGTGCGCGCACGAGGTAAATCCATGAGATACCTGATTTCAACAGGAATCGCTGCCCCGGTCTGGTTCGCTTTCTTCTGCGTATGGGTGGGTTTATGGACCTTTTCCATGCCTGTTCAGGCAGAGCGCATCAAAGATCTGGCATCGATTCAGGGTATACGCACCAATCAGCTCATCGGCTATGGACTGGTAGTGGGACTGGATGGGACAGGTGATCAGACCGTTCAGACACCATTTACCATTCAAAGTCTTAATAACATGCTGATGCAGCTGGGCGTCAATGTGCCGCCCGGAACGAACATGCGGTTGCGGAATGTGGCGGCCGTGATGGTGACAGCTGCGCTTCCACCGCTTACCCAGCCGGGCCAGGCGATCGACGTCACGGTATCCAGCATGGGTAACGCTAGGAGCTTGCGCGGAGGTACCCTGCTGATGACTCCGCTCAAGGGAATCGACGGTCAGGTCTACGGGGTGGCTCAGGGTAACCTGCTGGTCGGTGGAATAGGCGCCGCTGCCAGCGGAAGTAAAGTCCAGGTCAATCATCTGAATGCCGGTCGTATTCCCGGTGGAGCGACAGTCGAACGCGCGGTACCGGTAGCACTGGGGCAGAATGACATGATCCGCCTTGAACTGAATACTATCGATTTCTCCACAGCGAAACGGATTGTGGATGCGGTCAACACACGCTTCGGCATGGGTACGGCTGCTGCGCTGGATGGCCGGGCTATCCAGGTACGGACACCCCCGGAAAGCGATCAAAGGGTGGCATTTCTGGCGGAGATGGAAAGCCTTACCATCAATCCCGCACAAATGCCGGCTCGAGTGATCGTGAATAGCCGCACGGGTTCAGTGGTCATGAATCAGGCGGCAACGGTGGATCAATGCGCGATTGCTCACGGGAACCTGACGGTCGTTATCAGTACGGAACCCGTTATCAGCCAGCCTGGACCATTTTCATCGGGGCGGACCGTACAGGCGCAGCGCTCGACCATAGAAATCAAGCAGGAGTCGGGTATGTTGACGATGGTTGAAGGCGCTTCGCTGGCGGAAGTGGTAAAGGCATTGAACGCGATCGGCGCGACGCCGCAGGATCTGCTGGCAATTTTGCAGGCGATGAAGTCAGCCGGTGCGCTGCGGGCTGAGCTGGAAATCATCTGATGGTTGCTCCGGTCGATCTATCCACGCGCTTCGCCCTTAACGTCCAGGCGGTAAACGGGCTACGCGTGGAATCAAAAAAAACCGGCGAGGCGGGTCTTGAAGCCGCAGCCAGGCAGTTCGAAGCTCTCTTTCTGAACATGCTGCTGAAAAGCATGCGCGATGCTACCCCTAAAGACGATCTGATGGAGAGCGAGCAGAGCCGATTGTATCTCTCGATGCTGGATCAACAGTTTTCCCAGACCATGGCTGCGCGCGGCATTGGCCTTGCCGAGATCATGGTGCGTCAGTTGCGCCATGCTGCGCCGCCTGATCCGATGGAAAAAGCGGGGACTCCGCAAAACCCCAATAGCCATGCCTTGGATCAATCGACGCCACCCTCTCCAGCGGAGACGGGGAAGCATCCGGGTTTGCGAGGTTACGCACCGACAGTAGAGATGCAGGAACGACTGCAGGAAATAGAGGGACAGAAGGAACCCGCAAAACGCGGACAGATCGAGCAGCGAGGTCAACCAGGGTGGTCTGGAGCGGGACAGTCAGATCCATCCAGATTGGAACAGGAGGGGTCGCAGGCGAGCGGAATACCTGCGCATGTGTCCGAGTTCAAGGCAAGGGTAGGGGCATATGCGCAGGAAGTGAGCCAGGCAACGGGTATTCCGGTCCAGTTCATGCTCGGGCAGGCAGCACTGGAAAGCGGATGGGGAAAACGCGAGCTGCGTGCTACGGATGGAACCCACAGCCACAATCTGTTTGGCATAAAAGCGGGGGCCGGCTGGAAGGGGCCTGTGGTGGAAGCGGTTACGACAGAATATATCAATGGCATTGCCCATAAGAAGGTGGAGAAATTTCGCGCTTATCCATCCTACGCCGAAGCTTTCCGCGACTACGCCAACCTTTTGAGCACCAATCCACGCTACACGGAAGCACTCAGGCAAGCGGTGCAGAAGTTCGATGCCGAAGGATTCGCCCATGCCCTGCAACGAGCCGGCTATGCTACGGATCCGGCCTATGGAGACAAGTTAGGCCGGATTATCAGGACCACTCCCTGGTCCTGAGCCTCCATAAGGGGTAAGAACCGGCAGCAAATCTTTCGGAGGATTTCTCCGTCCCCCTAAATATTTTCAACCCGATGCCGTCAATATATGCACGACATTCAGAGCAGTCTACTGACAGAGATAGGGTATAACCATGAGTAGTGGTATTTTCGGCATTGGACTCAGCGCGCTCCAGGCTGCCCAGCGGGGATTGCTCGTTACAGGACATAACATCAGCAATACCGCAACTCCAGGTTACACCCGTCAGCAGGTTATCCAGTCGACCAGTGATGCCAGGGCTACGGGCAGTGGATTTATTGGTCAGGGTGTGCAGGTCGATACAGTAAAGCGGGCTTATAACCAGTTTCTCTCCAAGCAGGTTGCGCAGGCTGGAACTGAATCCAGCCAGCTGGAAACATACTTTTCCCAGATGAAGCAGATCGACAGCCTGCTGGCCGATTCCATCGGCGGTTCGGGTCTGTCGCCTGCCTTGCAGGATTTCTTCGGCAGCCTCCAGGAAATGGCGACAAATCCCGCTGAAGTGGCATCGCGCCAATCCATGCTGTCGAACGCAGAGGTGCTGGTACGGCAGTTTCATTCAATGAACAGCCAGCTGGATGAAATCCAGGAAGGGGTAAACAGGCAAATCGAGAACAGCACTTCGCTTATCAATACCTTGGGAGCGCGAATCGCAAAATTGAATGAAACCATCGGTATGGCGGAGAGTTCTGCCAACGGCCAGCCGGCGAACGACTTGCGGGATCAGCGCGATGAGTTGGTGGCGCAGCTCAACGACGAGGTTCGCGCCACAGTGGTGGTGCAGAGTGATGGGGGGTACAGTGTTTTCCTAGGGGGAGGCCAGCCTCTGGTAATGGGTTCGCAAGCGTTTCAGCTTACTGCCAGACCCTCCGCAATGGATGCTGACCGCCTTGAGATTGCCCGTGTTATGGGCGGCGGCAGTATTCCGCTCAAGGAGGCAAACCTGGATGGAGGCAAGCTCGGCGGGTTGCTGCAATTTCGCAACGAGATCATTGATACGGTACGCAATGGGCTGGGGCGGGTGGCGAGCGGTTTAGCGGGAACCTTTAACGAACAGCACCGGTTGGGACAAGATGCGCAAGGTAATCTGGGGGGTGATTTTTTTACTACACCGGATCCGGTGGTAGCAGCGTCGACAGAAAATACCGGCAGCGCAGTCATTGAAGCCGAAATCGTCAGTTATCGCGATCTGGACGTCAGCGATTATCGTCTGAGTTTTGATGGCGCCAACTATACCCTGAAACCCATCCGGAATGGAGTGGAAGGGAATACTCAGACTTTTGCTACCTTCCCTCAGACAGTGGATGGCGTGCGCTTGAACCTTGCTTCCGGAACAGTTGCGGCGGGAGATGAGTTTCTTATTCGACCGACGGCAAAGGGCGCCGGCCAGCTTGCAGTTGCGGTTCAGGATACGGGCAAGATCGCCGCGGCGGCACCCATCCGGACAAGCGCACCTGCTATAAATGCCGGTACCGGCCGCATCAGCGCAGGCACGGTGAACGCACCGCCTCCCACTGATCCCAATCTGCAACAAGCGGTCACGCTTACTTTTACCAGTGCCACCACTTTTGATGTAAGCGGTACCGGCACAGGAAATCCGACCAGCGTTCCCTTTACTGCGGGTGGCCCGATTACGTTCAATGGCTGGACTGTTCAGATTACCGGAACGCCCAAGCCGGGCGATACGTTCAGTATCGGCCCGAACACGGATGGAGTGGCTGATAACCGCAATGCCTTGCTGCTGGGAGCATTGCAGTCAAGCAACACATTGGCTGCCGGCGGAGCCAGCTACCAGGGCGCATACGGGCAACTGGTCAGCCTGATGGGTAACAAGACGCGCGAACTGGAAGTCACGGCCGATGCTCAGGCTGCCCTGTTTACCCAAACCCGGGCTTTGCAGCAATCGGAAGCAGGTGTCAATCTCGACGAGGAAGCGGCTAACCTGCTGCGTTACCAGCAGGCGTATCAGGCAGCGAGCAAAGTGATACAAACAGCTAATCAGATGTTCGATGCGCTACTCGAGATAACGAGGTAAAAGCGCGCTGCAAAAAAATGTGCGGCTCGCGAAAGCGGATCCTGAGAACACTTGAAGCGGTGTGATCAGTGCAAGCACCGGCTATGGCAAGAACATGCAAGAACATATCAGTATGAGATAGAAAAAAGGAATCAAAATGCGCGTCAGCAGTAATACCAGTTACGAGGCGGGACTTGCTGCCATCCACCGCCAGCAATCGGCACAGATGAGGACTTTCGAACAGATAAGCACCGGCCGCAGCGTGCTCACGCCGTCCGCAAATCCGGCAGCGTATGTTCGGGCACTCGATGTTGCCGAGGCAGACTCCGCCAACAGCCAATACGTGTTGAACCGGCAAAATGGCATGGCCAGCCTCAGCATGCTGGAAGATACTCTTGGCGGCATTACAACCCTGCTGCAAAGGGCGCAGGAGCTTACCGTGGCTGCCGGAAACGGTACGCTGAATGACAGCGGACGCGAAACCATTGCCACTGAATTGCGCACGAGTCTGGGTGAACTTCTGGGTTTGTCCAACCGAAAGGACGTAAACGGGCAATATCTCTTTTCCGGTTATCAGAGTTCAACCAAGCCGTTTGAGGATACCGGGAGCGGGGTGCAATATGTTGGCGATGAAGGCTTGCGCATGATACAAGCCAGCTCATCCCGACAGCTTGCAGTAAATGAGTCAGGACGAGAGGTGTTCGAACGCATTCCTGCGGCGAAAGGCGGGTACCACAGCATGTTCAAGACGCTATCGGATCTGGCTGATTTACTCGAAACACCGGTAACCGACCCGACGGGCAAGGCAGCCCTCGCCACCGGTCTGGATACTACGCAAGTGAACCTCTCTAATGCACTCGACAATGTGCTCAAGGTGCAGGCATCGGTAGGAACGCGCATGAAGGAAATCGATGCCTTGAATGAACGCGGCGAAGATTTGAATATTCAGTACAAACAGCAGTTGTCGGAATTACGGGATGTGGACTACGTTGAGGCCATCAGTGACCTGACTCAGCAGCGGACCTACTTGGAAGCTACGCAGAAGGCATTTCTGAAGGTGCAAAGCCTTTCCTTGTTCGATTATATACGCTGATGGCGGCAAAATATTTCACGCACGGATTCTTTACCTGGAAAGATGTTTCCTGCTGATGGTTACCATGCTCCGAGTCATTCCACAGGGAGTCGGGCTATCCGACCGCGGTTCTGACTACGGGTGGCTATAACCGCTACCTGAGTTTTCAGTCGAATAGAGACTGACAGATGATTCTAGATACGGCTCCACATATTTCTTCGATCGGGCAGGTAAAGGAATTTTTCCTGGCCCGTCAACCTATTCTGGATCAGAACCAGAATCTGATCGCTTACGAGTTATTGTTCCGCCGCACGGGAGTCAGGGCGCCGGTTAGCGCCGAGGATACACGCGGTGCCGCTTCCATCATCGCACATACATCCGAACTGGGCATTGAGAACGTGACCGGGAGCGCACTGGGCTTCTTCAACGTGAATTCCACCTTGTTGATGGGAGACCTGGTTAATTTTCTACCGCCCGAAAAAGTTGTGTTCGAGTTTCCTCAAACGGACAAGATCACTCCCGAACTCGTCCGGCGTGTTGCCGAACTGGCCAATGCAGGATATAGATTTGCGCTGGATGACGTTATCACCCTGTCCGAATACATAAAACCGTTACTGCCGTTTGTTGAAATCATCAAGATCGACACGTCCGTCATGACGTACGCCGATCTGGCCATGCTCGTTCGCCAGTTCAAACAGGCCCGCAAGGTGCTTCTCGCTGACAAAGTAGAGACGCTCGAACAATTCCAGAATTGCCATGAGCTCGGATTTGACTATTACCAGGGTTACTACTTTGCAAAACCAGCTCTTCTGTCAGGCAAGAAGCTTGCAACTTCGCAACTGGCGATCATGGAACTGATGACTCTGGTAGCCAGGGACGCCGACACGATAGAAATCGAGCAACGCATCAAAAAAGAAGTATCGCTCTGCCTGTCCTTATTACGACTGGTCAATACGCCGGGCATGGGTGTTACGAAAAACATACATTCGTTAAGTGACGCTTTGATGGTCCTGGGCCGCCGCCAGTTGCAGCGATGGTTGCAAATTCAGATCTATGTCGGGTCGGATCCTCAGCTCCAGTTCGGGTCACCGCTTCTCCTGATGGCAGCCACACGCGGCAAACTTCTTGAATTGGTCGCCCAAAAACTTCAGCCCGCAAACAGAAGCATGGCCGATATTGCCTTCACCGTAGGCATTTTATCCTTGCTGGATGCTTTGTTCGGACAACACATGGAAAGAATTCTCCGCCAGATCGTTCTGAGCGAGGAGATCACCGAAGCCTTGCTGTACCGGACGGGGTTTTACGGAGACTTGCTGAAGCTTGCCGAATATCTCGAAAAACCTGGCGAAGCCGGCCGACTGCTCATGCCCCTGCTTGCCAGATTGGGGCTGCCGATCGAAGAGCTCTATCCATTCCAATTGGAAGCATTTGAATGGAGCAACAGTTTGTTACCTACCTTATAGAGGGCATAAGCTCCTGGTTCGACATGTCATCCCGCATCCCTGATACACCGGATATCGGGGTTAAAGAGTTATCCGGCTAGGGGCACAAAAATTGATTTCACTGCGTCTGCACCTCCGCAGAAGGCCGGGGAAACCGGGAATCCTGGAGGGGTTATAATATAAAAATGGATACTGTTCATAGCAGTGAGCCAACCCGCGCCGAAATCGATTCGCTCCAAGGTCCAGCTCTTGTCGAGTTCGGTGCCGCATGGTGCGGATACTGCCGGGCTGCGCGGCCGTTGATTGCTTCAGCCTTGTCCGGAGCCCCATCAGTGCGTCATATCCGGATAGAGGATGGAAAAGGACGGCGGTTAGGACGCTCGTTTGGGGTGAAGCTCTGGCCGACCCTGATTTTTTTGAAGGACGGAAAAGAAATGGCTCGCCTGGTCCGGCCTGAGAATTCCGATCTTATTCAGCGCGCCCTAGAAAATATCTGCAAGGATGCGTGAAATCTTCAAGAGTGCGTGATCGCGCTGTATCCTCTACGTCCCGCCAGAATCTGTCGCATTAATTATAACTTGCACAGTCAATAACATATCAGCACTGCATGAAGCAAAAAAAGGAAAATTCAGAATCCATCCATATGGGGGAAGCCTACCCTCCGGATGTTGCCGCCAATTCTCCGGGGATGGTTTTTCAATACATACAAAAGGAAGACGGTACTTCCTCCATGCCCTTTATCAGTGATCAGTGCGCCAATGTGCTCGGGATCTCGGCTGGAGAATTGAAGGCTAATCCTTCGCTGCTCCAGGATCTCGTGCTTCCGGAAGACCGGGAGAGCCTGGAGTATTCGAAGGCGCAATCCGCAGCTAATCTGACAACGTGGAATTGGGAAGGACGCCTGTGGATCGAATCCTACGGGGATATAAAGTGGGTCAGCTTGCGAGCGAGCCCGAGGCGGGAGAAGGGCGCGTGCGTGGTCTGGGAAGGCATTATCATCAATATCACCGAGAGCAGGCGCCGGGAGACAGAGCTCAAGGCATCCCATGAACGGCTCAAGGAAGTATCAGCGCACGTCATGGCGGCGAGGGAGCACGAACGTATACGCATTGCCAGAGAAATACACGATGATCTGGGAGGAAACCTTACTGCCATCAAGATCGATCTCGACTGGCTGGTGAGGCGGATCGATGCAGGGGCCAGCAGCGCCGAGAATGCTGTATTGCTTGCGAAAGTGCGTACTGTTTCCGATCTGGTGGATCGCACCATACATTCGATACAACGTATTTCCCGGGACCTGCGGCCAGGCATCATGGATTTTGGCATTTTTGCGGCAATAGAATGGGAAGCGGGTGAATTTGCAAAACGCTATGGCATACCTTGTAAGGTATCGTGCAACGAGCCGGATATTGAACTCGAACCTGACATGGCAGTTGCCGTATTTCGAATTTTTCAGGAAGCACTCACCAATATTGCGAAGCACGCGCATGCTTCGCATGTCTGGGTCGGGCTGGACTTGAGGCAGGAATATCTGGAGCTCAAAGTGCAGGATAATGGCTGCGGTATCGCCCCAAACGATTTGAGAAAGCTTGATTCGTTCGGAATTCGGGGCATGGTGGAGCGCGCGAGCCTGCTCGAGGGAAAACTGACAGTCAGCGCAGGACAGCGGCATGAGCGGATTCAGCCCCGGCAAGGTCAGCCAAGGCCCCAGCGGGAACGGACAGGAGAGGAGCAGGCAAGTCAAGGCACTCTGGTGCATCTCTCGATTCCGCTTGCTGCGGAAGCGCGGACAACGGTCCCTGCAACGGCTATTTCAGGGAAATCGACCCGGTCATGAATGTGCTGATTGTCGACGATCACGCCATCGTGCGTCAGGGCTTGAGGCAGATTCTGACTGAAAGCGGAAAAATCGATCTCATTGCTGAAGCGGAATCGGGCGGAGAGGCAATGCGGCAACTGCGTGAAGGTGAGTGGAGCGCAGTGGTGCTGGATATCTCCCTGCCCGACAGGAACGGTATTGAAGTGTTGAAGCAGATCAGGAAAGAGCGTCCCAAATTACCCGTGCTCATGCTGAGCATGCATGAGGAGGGACTTTATGCGATCCGGGCACTGAAGGCGGGAGCTTCCGGGTATATAACCAAGCAGAGCGCTCCCAATGAGTTGATGGCCGCCATCAACCAGGTCGCCAGGGGGCGCAAGTACCTGACGCCCGCAGTGGCAGAAGCCATGGCTGAAAGCCTTGGCACTGATCACGATCGTCCGCTGCACGAAACATTGTCCGATCGTGAATACCAGACCCTGCGCCTGATCGCTTCAGGCAAGAGTCTCACGGATGTGGCCGAGGAAATGCATCTGTCGGTCAAGACTGTGAGTGTCTATCGCGGCCGGCTCCTGCAAAAGATGAAGCTCAAGAACAATGCGGAAGTGACCCACTACGCAATCAAGAACGGCCTCGCTTGAGCCCCTCAGCCCCTTAGTCCCTCAGCTCCTGGGGCCGCCGGATTATCCTTCACGCCTATTCGCTGATTCGCTGCTTCTTCATCGGGGCAGCAGCATGGCGCCTCTGGCGTTGCAATAGGAAATGAGATTTCCGCCTGCTCTCTTTGCTCCGATCCCCGATTTTGCGGCAGTGGATAAGGCAGCGCCGGGCAGTGGATAAGGCAGCGCCGAATATACGGTGTTGTTCACCCCGTTAATCAGCGCATTGCGCAGCACTGCCTCCTCTTATCATTACCGTACCTGCCTGCCCATCAGTCGGATAGCGATGCCGGATAAACTCGAGAAGAGTGCGGGGAGTAGCTGCGCCAAAAAAACGTGACGATGCCATTAAATGTTTCTCCTGGACCACCGTTAATAAGCATAACAGCAGTTGATTAGCTTCGGGTAATGAGGCTAACCAAAGTTGACGGCTGTAGTTGTAATTTCATGAAAAATTAGTCGAGGAGATTTACATGGCTGCAATCATCAATACCAACGTCATTTCCATGAATGCGCAGCGTAACCTCAACGGTTCGCAGAACGCACTCGCCACTACATTGCAACGCCTGTCTTCCGGCCTGCGCATCAACAGCGCCAAGGACGATGCTGCAGGGCTGGCGATTTCGGAACGCATGACTTCCCAGATCAAAGGCTTCACTCAGGCAATCCGCAACGCCAACGACGGCATCTCGATGTCTCAGACGGCGGAAGGCGCACTGGGCGAAATCGGCAACAACCTGCAGCGCATACGCGAGCTGGCCGTGCAATCGCGCAATGCCAGCAACAGCGCAAGCGACCGCACTGCGCTCAACAATGAAGTCCAGCAGCTCAAGGCCGAAATCGACCGTGTTGCTTCGACCACGACGTTCAACGGCATCAAACTGCTTGATGGTACTTTCACCAATCAAGACTTTCAGGTAGGCGCCAATGTGGGCGAGACTATCAATATTGCCAGTATCGTCAATGCACAAAGCTCTGCTCTGGGAACCACTACCACTTACTCAACCACCGTTGCCGGCGCAGTCGTCACGGGATTTGCGACGCCAGCAGATGACATCGTCGCGGGTGATTTGAAAATAAACGGGGTTGACGTGGGCGCCATTACCGCAGGCGGCTCGGCTGCCGCTCAGGGGATAGCCGTAAGAACGGCGATCAACCTGATTACGGGCACCACCGGGGTAACTGCGACTGACGATGGCGCCGGCAAGGTGACACTGACCAGCACGTCCAGCGACGGCATCACTGTGGCCATGAGCGGTACGGCCAACACCGCACGGACCGGTCTGACTGCCGGCGCAACCGCAGCAACGGCAACGACCGCTGCTGGCTTCGGCGCGCTGAAGATAGACACCACCGCCGATGCCGATACCGCCATCGCTTCGATGGATTCCGCATTGAGCGCGCTCAACGCGGCGCGTGCCGATCTCGGTGCGTACCAGAACCGGTTCACATCAGCAGTTGCAAACCTTCAAACTGTCTCCGAGAACCTGTCCGCTTCGCGCAGCCGCATCATGGATGCCGATTTCGCGGCGGAAACGGCGGCACTTTCACGCAACCAGGTGCTGCAACAGGCGGGAACAGCCATGCTGGCTCAGGCAAATGCAATGCCGCAAAGCGTATTGTCCCTGCTGAGAGGCTAATCGCTGGTAAACGGCCTCGCCTGAATGGCCGGATGTGTGATGAACGGGGATCGGAAGCTTGCTTGCGATCCCCGTTCGAACCCTCTGGAGTCAATAATGAAAATCGAACAATCCGGAGCCGCCATTCAACTAGGGATCGGTTCCAGAGCAACCGAAGGTGAATTCCTATACGGCGATGTTCGCCAAGGAAATCCATCCTCGCCGCCGCAGACCGTGCAGGTTAAACAGGAAACGGAAAAGGAAACAACTTTACTCGCTGGCTCGAGTCTGGAATTCAGTATCGATACCGATACTGACAGGATAGTAATAAAAATTATAGACAATGAAACCCGGGAACTCGTAAGGCAGATTCCCATGGAAGAAATGCTTGCCCTGGCAAAGACCATGAATCAGCTACAGGGTTTGTTGCTGCGCACCAAAGCCTGATGGTGCGATAGGGCAACGCCGCTGGAAACAGGAAAAAGAAGAGGACAGAAAAATGGCGATTACCGCTGCCGGAGCAGGTTCGAACCTGGATGTAAATGGCATAGTCAGCCAGTTGATGGCGGCCGAACGCACGCCGCTTGCTTTGCTTCAGAAGCGCGAATTCGACTACCAGGCAAAACTATCCGCTTATGGAACCCTGAAAGGTGCCTTGTCTGCTTTTCAGACGGCAATGCAGGGACTGGCTGATCCTGCAAAATATCATGCTGTTAGCGCGAGTGCGGCAGATAGCTCCCTGTTGACTGCAACCGGGAATAGCAATGGCAAGGCGGTGCCGGGTAGTTATTCGGTGGAAGTACAGCAGCTTGCCCAACAGCAGAAAATCCGTTCCGAAGGATTTGCCAGCACGTCAAGCACCGTAGGCAGCGGGACTTTGACGATACAGTACGGCACTTATGATAGTGTCCTGAATACCTTTACTCTCAACAATGCGAAACCAGCGCAAACGATAACGATCGAACCCTCCAGCAACACCCTCTCCGGCATGCGTGACGCCATCAACGCAGCCAATGTCGGGGTGAGTGCAACGATTGTGAATGACGGCGCCAGCAACAAACTTGTGCTGACCGCAAAGGATACAGGGGCGGCGAACAGCCTGAAGATTACAGTCAGCGATGACGATGGGGGCAATCTCGACGCAACCGGACTCTCCGCTCTTGCCTTCGATCCAACGGGGGGAACGGGCTCCGGCAAGAATCTCACCCAAGTGCAGGCCGCGCAGGATGCGAAACTCCGGATCGACGGGATTGATATCGTCAAGTCCTCGAACACGATTACAGACGCAATTGAAGGCGTCACACTCAGTCTGCTCAAAACGAATGCAGGCAGCCCGATTACACTGAATGTTTCACCGGATACCGCTGCTGCGAAGACAGCGGTGGAAGCATTCGTAAAGTCATACAACAGCATCAATCAAACGCTTTCCGACCTCAGCGCCTATAACCCGGGAGCAAAGAGGGGCGCGATATTGCAGGGGGATTCCGCAGCGTTTTCGATTCAGCGCGGAATTCGATCGGCGTTAACAGCCATGATGGGTGACGGTAGCGGTTTCACCTCCCTTTCCCAGATCGGTGTTACCTTGCAGAAAGACGGCAGTCTGGCGGTGGATTCCGCAAAGCTGCAGGCGTCGATGAATACCGAATTTGAACAGATCGGCAGGCTGTTTACGATAGGCGGCACCTCCACCGATAGTCTGATTACGTACGAAGGGGCCACGGATAAGACAGTGGCTGGAAATTATGCCGTTACGGTTACACAACTCGCAACTCGTGGCAGCCTCAGCGGAAGCCAGGCGGCAGGGCTAACGATAACGGCAGGAGTCAACGATCAACTTAATTTTAATGTGGATGGGGTGGCAGCCAGTATTACGCTAGCCGAGGGAATTTATGCTTCCGCGGATGCATTGGCGGCCGAGGTGCAAAGCAAGCTGAATGGTTTCTCTGGCCTGACAACCGAAGGAATTTCAGTATCGGTTTCCCAGTCCGCTGGCGTATTGAGTGTCATGTCGGCGCGCTATGGATCCGTCTCCAGTGTTGTCCTCACGGGAGGTAATGGTGCGGGCAATCTGCTCGGGGCCGGTCCTGTGGGAGCGACGGGAATGGATGTCGCAGGCTCCATCAATGGTGTTTCCGTTATAGGATCGGGACAGATGCTGACGGCCGCTGGCGGAGGAACGGCCGAAGGTCTGCGCGTCGCCATTCACGGCGGCGCGCTCGGCACTCGGGGAGCAGTCGAGTTCTCGCGAGGTTATGCCGAGCGATTGAGCAAGGTTGCAGAAGGATTTCTCGCCACTGAGGGAGTGATCGCCACCCGAGTCGATGGACTGAACGCCAGTATCAAGGATCTCGACCGGCGCCAGGAGGATTTTAGCCGTCGACTTGAAACCGTTGAGGCGCGTTACCGGGCACAGTTCGCTGCGCTCGATGCCATGCTGGGCAGCTTGACCCAGACGAGCCAGTTCCTTCACCAACAACTGGCCTCGCTGCCAACTCTCAACGAAAAATGACAGAGGAGTAAATATATGTATTCAGTACCTCGCTGTGGTGTAAACGCATATGCCCGGGTTGGTCTTGAAACGGGTGTAATCGCCGCCAGTCCTCATAAACTCGTCCTGATGCTGTTTGAGGGAGCGCGGATAGCATTGGCTTCGGCGCTTACTCATACGCGAAGCGGCCAGATCGCGGCCAGGGGTGAAGCGATTTCCAAAGCCATTGCAATCATCAACTCCGGATTGCAAGCCAGCCTGGACATCAAAGCGGGAGGAGAGCTCGCACAGCAATTGAACGCACTTTATGAGTACATGGGACGCCGGCTGCTACAGGCTAATGTTCATGACAAACCGGAATATATCGAAGAGGTAAGTGGCCTTCTTGGCGAGCTGCACGAAGCATGGGAAGCGATCGGCTCGTTCACGCAGTCAAGTGAAGAGGGAGGGATGATTTCATCCGTCACTCATGACGATATTGCCAATCTGAAAAAAGCGTAATGATGATGACAAGTGCAGAAAACCTTGCTGTGTTTCAGTCTCTTTCCGACCTTACCGGAGAGATGAGAGAGGCTGCCCAAGGGAGTGAGTGGGATCGGCTTGCAGGATTGGAGCGACGCTGCGCAGCCTTGGTGGCGCAACTCGAGAGTGCGGAGGCGGTGCGGCTTCCCCCGGATATGCAGCGGCGGAAAGTTGAGCTGATTCACAAGATTCTGGCCGATGACGCAGCGATACGCGAGTACACGGAGCCCTGGATAAGACAGGTTCAAGCTCTGCTCGGTACTGCCAGTCGCTCGCGGTGCGTGCGTCAGGCATATGAGTCGGGGGCGTGGAATTTCTGAGCAGAAATTCCGGGAGCAAGCTCTCGTAGCACCATCAAAAATGTGAATTAACCCTTAGGTAGGCGCAGGATCAGGGCGAGCGGGGGAAAATGACTTAGGGCAAACGGGGAGACGAAGGATTCGGGAAGAGTTCCTCGTGGGGAGGGCAAGCTTCATTCCAGGCTTTCCCAACCCTCTGACGAGACAACGGGAAGAGGGCCCCAGGTAGATTCCATTCAATGGGGTACAGATAGACCCGTTTAATTCGTCCAGACACCCCGGCAGTGGATCAACACCAGAACAGGAGAATTCGATCTGCGTGCGATCGACTCAATCGCGGCAATAACTTCAATCCGTCCGGTTCAGTCCTCACTTCAAAGACGTGAGGATTTTACTTCGTTCCTCGCCGGACTGGAGCCCGGGCGTTCTCTGAGAGCGCAGGTACAAGCCCTGCTTCCCAATAACGAATTCGTCGTAATGCTGTACGACCGGGAGGAGCAGGATGGGCAGGTGTTACAGATGAAATTGCCCCGGAGTGCGCACTTGGGCGAAACCTTCAATCTGATTTTCCTGTCCCGCGCGCCAAAGCCCACGTTCGGGCTCGTGCTTGACTCTCAAGCATTGACTCCTCAGTTGAGTGAAATCGGACGTTTCATCAGCACACTGCTCCAGCAGCCGCTTCCACTTCCTTCTGTCAGTCGATCTGCGCAGCCGGAGGCGGCGCCATTACTGTCCGCGCCACCACGTGAGGTTACGCCGGGGCAGCATACGCAACTCGCTCAAGGATTGATGCAAGCAATAAGTTCAAGCGGGTTGTTTTATGAGTTCCATCTGATGCAGTGGGTGGCCGGCAAAAGATCATTGGCAAGCCTGCTGCTGGAACCGCAGGGGCGTTTATCGGAAAACCTCTTGCAGTCGCCCGGTACTGCTCCACCCCCGGCTTCACCGGGAGGCGAGCTTCGTTTGGCAGCTCACCCGCATCAGGATTATTTGAATCCCATGCATCGCGATACTCAAGCACTCTTGCGGCAGCAACTGGATGTTCTGGAAAGCGGGCATCTTCAATGGCAAGGCGAGATCTGGCCCGGCCAGACTATTGAGTGGGATACAGTCAAAGAAAAGATGGGCGACACGGAAAGGAGCAGGGCTGCACAGTGTGCCGTATGGAAAACCAGTGTACGTCTTACGCTACCGAATCTGGGATCCATCAGCGCAGTTCTGAGGCTGGGTGAGTCCGGAGTCGAGGTTCGTCTTGCTGCAACCGAATCATCAGCCGCGATCCTGCGGGCAGGGGTAGGATACCTCGTCGCAGGATTGGATTCGGCGGGAATCAGATTATCGAGTATGGGTATTGAGGCGGATGAAAAGGCTGAATCGATCTGAGGCTGCCGTTGCGCTGGCGTATCGCACCGGCGACCATGCCCCGCAGATTGTTGCCAAGGGACGCGGTCTGGTTGCGGAAAATATTATTCGGGAGGCACGAAGACACGGAGTTTTCGTTCATGAATCTCCGGAACTGGTGTCCTTGCTCATGCAGGTGGATCTGGATCAGCATATTCCCCCGCAGCTCTACCGGGCGGTGGCGGAATTGCTCGCATGGCTTTACAAGATGGAAGCCGGGGATCAGAGCAGTGAGGAGTCCCCATCAATCCCGGTCAGCTCCTAAACCGGCATATTCATAATATCCTGATAGGCTGCAACCAGCTTGTTGCGTACTTGCACAGTGTACTGAAACGAGATGGATGCTTTCTGCAGCGAGATCATTGCTTCAGTCAGATTGGCCTCGGGCGCGCCCAATTCAAAATCTCTGGCAAGCTTAGATGCATGCTGTTGACCGTTATTGACATGATCCAGCGATCTCCTGAATACGGTTGCGAAATCGACACGTCCCGCTTCACTTCCAGTTTCGTCTCCATTCGCTATTGTCCCGACTGAACCCGCTTTGCCGCCAGCAAGCGCAGCGCCTGCGCGTAGCTGGGTGAGCATCGAATCTATGTTTGAAATATCCATGGTTTCCGGCAAGTACTTTTGAAAGGTATACAAGATAGCACTCTCTCCTGTGTTCCGTTTTTTGAAAAGGCCGCAAAACCAGTTTCTTTTTCCCGCATTGAAAGCTGCAGCCATGGTGATAATGGCGACTCTCAAGAGGTTTGCCAAGATACGCCTATCCCATATATGACAAAGAAACGCGATTCGATCTGGAGCACAGGACTGGGGAGAAACAGGTGACAGCGGGTGCGAATGCCACAACAATTAACAGCGCAATGAACAGCGCCGCAAACAACGCGGTCAATGGCGCGGTAAGCAGTGTTCAGGGTCGACTGCAAAGCTTTCTGACGCGATTATCCAGCCAGCAGAAAATCGGTCTCATGCTGACCGTTTCTTCCGTGGTTGCGTTGCTGGCGGCCGGATGGATGTGGACTCAGGGACCGGACTACAAGGTGCTGTTCAGCAATGTCTCCGACGGTGATGGCGGCGCAATCATCGCATCCCTCCAGCAAATGAATGTGCCCTACAAATTTGCCGAAGGCGGCGGAGCGATACTCGTCCCATCAAGTCAGGTGCACGACACTCGCCTCAAACTTGCGTCCCAGGGGTTGCCAAGAGGAGGCCTGGTAGGTTTCGAGCTGATGGAAAACCAGAAGTTTGGTACCAGCCAGTTTCTTGAGCAGGTCAATTTTCAGCGTGCGCTGGAAGGTGAACTGGCCCGTTCCGTCCAGGCGTTGGCAGCTGTCGACAGCGCCAGGGTCCATCTGGCGATCCCGAAGCAATCGGTATTTATGCGGGAGCAACAGAAACCGAGCGCATCCGTGCTGGTGAATCTCTATCCCGGCCGCGCGCTCGATCCCCAGCAGGTCAATGCGATCGTCCACCTCGTTTCCAGCAGCGTCCCCAATCTGCATGTTAAGAATGTGACGATAGTGGATCAACAAGGCGATTTATTGACCAGGATCGATGAATCGAATGCCAATACGGGACTGGATCCAGCTCAGCTCAAGTACTTGCATGCGTTGGAGCAAAGCTATATCAAGCGGATCGAGGCGATTCTGATTCCCATCGTGGGACAGGAAAATGTTCGTGCCCAGGTCGCGGCTGAGGTGGATTTTGCACACTCCGAACAAACCAGCGAAACATACAGACCCAACCAGGACCCTGCAGGCTCCACGATTCGCAGCCAGCAGACTTCGGAATCCACGAGTGTGGGTACTCAGAATGAAGGCGGCGTTCCGGGCGCGCTTTCCAATCAGCCTCCGGTTCCGGCAACCGCTCCGGTTACCACGCCGCCGCCAGTACCTCCCGGAGCAACTACATCCCAATCCCGCGCCCCAAGCAGCACGCGCAAGGATGCAACCCTCAATTATGAAGTCGATAAAACAATCCAGCATGTGCGCAAACCGGTCGGCGGTATAAAAAGACTTTCTGTTGCAGTCGTGGTCAACCACCGCAAAGTTGTGGACGAGAATGGTGTTGTCAGCGCCAAGCCCCTGAGCGAGGTGGAAAAATCCCAGATTACAGATCTGGTGAAAGAGGCGGTGGGATTCAGCAGGGAACGCGGGGATACATTGAACGTGGTCAACAGTCATTTCACAGGTGTGGAACGGGAAGCAGCGCCAGAGCTCCCATTGTGGAAACAGCCCGAGGCCGTTGAACTGGCTCAACAGATCGGAAAAACACTTCTGATTGGCGGCCTGATTCTGTATCTGGTGCTAGGTGTGCTACGTCCCTCGCTCCAGCGCATCAACCAGCCGGAACCCCCGTTGTTGACGGAATCCAGGAACGATGACCAGGATGTGCAACCCGTTCCCGCATTGAAACCTGCGGCCCAACCTTCCGAATACGAGCAAAGACTGACGCTCGCGCGCCAGCTTGCAAAAAAAGAGCCGAAGCTGGTGGCAAACGTCGTTAAGCAATGGGTGGCGGGTCATGAATGAGGAGGGCATCTACAAGAGTGCAGTTCTGCTCTTGTCATTGGGAGAAGACGAGGCGGTGCAGGTACTGAAACATCTCAATCAGCTGGAGGTACAAAAACTCGGCGCTGCGATGGCCAAGCTCAGGAACCTGAGCCGGGAGCAGGTCGATAGTGTTCTGAGCGATTTTTGCGGCCGGGTCATGCACGAGCCGCTTCTTCTGGATGTCGATCCGGAAAACTACGCGCGGACGGTGCTCGAAAGAGCTTTGGATGAAGATAAGTCGACAGACAACATCAGCCGCATTCTCGAGGGACATGACACGAGTGGAATCGAAGGACTCAAGTGGGTTGACTCGCAGTCAGTCGCGGAACTCATCAAGGGGGAGCACCCGCAGATCATTGCTACCATTCTCGTCCACCTCGATCGTCACCAGGCCAGTGAAATTCTTGGGCAATTGAGCGAGCAGCTTCGCAATGATGTCCTGCTGCGTATCGCCACGCTCGAGGGCATTCAGCCTTCCGCATTGCGCGAACTCAATACAGTGCTGACCGATTTGTTGTCCGGCAGTGAAAATATCAACAAAAGCTCAGTGGGCGGCATTCGTACCGCGGCGGAAATCATCAACTTCATGGGTAGCGCCGCGGAAACGTCGGTGCTTGATAATCTGCGGGAATTCGACGCGGATCTGGCGCAAAAAATAATGGATCAGATGATTGTATTCGAGAATCTCATGGATATTGACGATCGTGGAATTCAGATGCTGCTGCGGGAAATTCAATCTGACATCCTGGTGATCGCGCTGAAAGGCGCAGCCTGGGATCTGCGTGAAAGGATTTTCAAGAATATGTCGAAACGTGCATCTGAAATCCTGCGTGAAGACCTCGAAGCGATGGGACCCGTAAGAGTAAGCGAAGTTGAAAACCATCAGAAGCAGATATTACAGGTCGTCCGGCGACTCGCAGATGAGGGGCAAATCGTGTTCGGCAGCAAGAACGAAGAAAGCTACGTATGAGTAAGGTTGGTGCGCAGGCAAAAACTTTCGGCGAAAGACCAAGAATGACGTCTCGGGCAAACCAGATCATTCTCAAGGAAGATTTGTCGGCCTATCGTCGCTGGGAAATGGATGTCCTGGAGCAAGGCGTAGTGCTCGAAGGGCCGGCTGACACTTCAGTGGATACCAAAGACGAGACAATGCCTGAGCAAATACAGGTTGCGCTGCCTACAGTCGAGGAAATCGAAAAAATTCATCAGGAGGCCCGCCAGGAAGGTTATGACGCAGGCTATGAAACTGGCCGGGAAGCTGGCATGAAAGCTGGTTACGATGCTGGCCGCGAGCGTGCCAGCTTTGAAGCCGGGCAATTGACGGCGGCATTTGGCGGTCTCCAGGAAGCCTTGGCAAGTGCTGATCAGCAGATTTGCAATGCTCTACTTTCCCTTGCACTCGACGTCGCCAAAGAGATGGTGCGTGAGGCATTGCGGGTGAAACCGGAACTTGTTTTCGCGGTTGTTCGCGAATGTATCCAGTCTGAGCCGGTACTCGGTCAGCCGGCACAGCTATTCTTGCACCCGGATGATGCTGCCCTGGTACGCACCCACCTGAATCAGGAGCTTGACCATTGCGTCATTAACCTCGATCCTCGTCTGGAGCGGGGAGGATGCCGGGTCAGGGTGGGACCCAGCGATATCGATGCCACTGTGTCGACACGCTGGCGGCGCATAACGCAGGCGCTGGCGCAACATAATGACTGGCTGGAGCGTCATTGATGGAAACCTTATCCCATACCGACCGATGGCAAGGATTTCTCAAAAACTGCAGTGGGCTGGCCGGGGTGTCGCCGCCCTTCCAGATTTCCGGAAGTCTCACACGTGTTACCGGATTGATAATGGAGGCAACGGGCCTCAAGCTGGCTGTGGGCAGTGGATGCACCATACTGATGCCCAACGGTAACAGCATGGAGGCCGAGGTGGTGGGTTTTCATGGTGACAGGCTTTACCTGATGCCAGCGCATGGCATGTTCGGATTGGCGCCCGGTGCCAAGGTCGTGCCGTGGGATCGCACCGGCGTGCTCTCTAACCCGGGCAGCGCATCCCGCCGGCGGCGCCGAGCGTCTGATCAGATCAGCCGATTTCCAGTGGGAGAAGCGCTACTGGGAAGGGTGGTGGATGGCACGGGACGTCCTCTGGATGACCTTGGCTCGTTAGAAGTGGAACGTTCGGCTTCGCCCACGGGTTCGCCCATCAACCCGCTCAATCGGGAACCGATCAGCGAGGTCCTTGATGTAGGGGTGCGCGCGATAAACGCCCTGCTTACGGTGGGGCGCGGCCAGCGCATGGGCCTTTTTGCCGGTTCCGGCGTGGGAAAGAGCGTCCTGCTCGGCATGATGGCGCGCTATACCAGCGCCGATATCATTGTCGTGGGATTGATTGGTGAGCGCGGAAGAGAGGTCAAGGATTTCATCGAGCAAATCCTGGGTGCTGAAGGATTGGCACGTTCGGTGGTAGTGGCAGCACCCGCGGATACCTGGCCCCTGATGAGATTGCAGGGTGCATCCTATGCGACTTCTGTCGCTGAATACTTTCGGGACCAGGGAAAAAATGTTCTATTGATCATGGACTCACTCACCCGCTATGCAATGGCGCAGCGTGAGATCGCGCTGGCGATCGGGGAGCCCCCCGCGACCAAAGGGTATCCGCCTTCAGTATTCGCTAAACTGCCGCAATTGGTGGAAAGGGCGGGGAATGGAGTCAAAGGCAGCGGTTCGATCACCGCTTTTTATACAGTGTTAGCCGAAGGGGACGATCAGCAGGACCCCATCGCGGATGCGGCAAGGGCGATTCTGGATGGTCACATCGTGCTTTCGCGGCAACTGGCGGAAAGCGGGCATTATCCTGCCATCGATATCGAAGCCTCCATCAGTCGCGCCATGACCAGCCTGATCTCGCCTGAATATTTTGAGCAGGTGCGTAATTTCAAGCAGCTTTTTTCACGCTACCAGCGTTCGCGCGACCTGATCAGCGTAGGAGCATATTCCCCGGGGAATGACAGGTTGCTGGACCGGGCGATTGCCTTGTATCCAAAACTCGAACATTTTCTTCAACAAACCATGGTGGAGCGCGCAGGGTATGAAGAGAGTACCCGAAGCCTGGAAGCTCTGCTGGCTTCAAACCCCAATTAATCTCAATTAGCTGTTGCCTGATCATGCCGAAAACTTCTGCATTGGAAACCCTTATCGAACTGGCACAGACCCGCACGGATGATGCCGCCCGAAGATTGGGATTTTTAAACGCTCAAGGCCTGGACATGGAAGCCAAGCTGGTTTTGCTGACACAGTATTCGGACGAATACCGGGCCCGCTTTCGAGCTTCCATGCAGCAAGGCCTCACAGCGGCAGGATGGCGAAATTATCATGAATTCATCGACAAGCTCGACGCTGCGATTTCCCAGCAACAGGAAGCGCTGGCGCTCATGCGGCAGCGTGTCGCTGCCGGTGAGGTCGTGTGGCAATCGGAGCGGCGTGTTCTTAACTCTTATGACACTTTGGCGCAGCGTCACAGGCAGATCCAGCTGGCCCACCAGGCAAAGCGCGAGCAGCGGGAAACAGACGAGTGGGCGAGCAGTGCGGCTATCCGGTCTGGCTCGACATAGTTGAACCATACAAGATAATAAACTCCTGAAAAATCGAATTCCGAGAGCAGCCTATGCTATCTGTATCATCGAGCACCGCTTTGCATCCCGCCAAGGATACTTTGACCGAATCGAAAAGCGTCATCCAGAAATCGGATGCGTCCGATTTCCACAAACTGCTTGCTGCCGAAGTGAGCGGTGATGATGAAGCATCGGATACAGGCGCTAGCGATCCGCAGGTGGGCCCGACGGCGAATGCGACCGGAAACGGTCTTAGCATATCCGGAAATCCGTCCCTGAAAGGTTCTGAAGATATGGACGCTGAGGCAGAGGCTCAGGAAGATCGCAGGGGCAAAGAAGGGAGTATCACCCCTGAAATGCTGGCCGGCGGGTTTCAGCTCTCTCACTCTGTCACCGGAATTGAAACTCGAACCCCTGCCGGTATGCTGGTCCAGCAGCAGCCTGACGCTGCATTCGGTCAGAGGAGTGCAAACGATACGCATCGGTCTGCTGCCGACCGGATCATTTCGCCTGCATCAATAGGACACGAGGCGCAGGCTGGGGGAGACGCAAAGTCATCCGACCCCTCGGGGCCGGCATCGGGAGAGGCCATTGTCAGCGTAGCGCAGGTCATGGAGGCGGGAATGCACCTGAGTTCTGCCATTGGGGGAGACTCTCGGGAGGGAGGGGCGACTGCTCGAATCGCTTCCTCCAGACTCGTATCTGCCCCTGGGGCAGGCGTGAAACTACCCAAAGATATGAAGTTCACAGGAGTCGCGGTGCGCGAGATGTCTCATTCTGAGTCGGCCTCCTCAGAGAGCAGGCTGGCGGGAATGTCCAGCAGCATTGGTGATTTCCTGCCGGATGTTGCACATCTGCACCCAGGCTCAACCGCAGGGAGCGATACTTCTTCGCTCCCCGCATTAGCTGCATCCGTCGTGTCCCACGAACTCCTGACTCCGCCCCCATCTCCAGGGCCTCTGATAGGCGACCTAGGTACAGTGCCCGGCACCGCAGATCTGCGCGATCCTTCTTTGCTCAGGCTGGAACCGCGCGTGGGCACAGGCAGTTGGGATAATGCCCTGGGTCAGAGAGTACTCTGGATGGTATCTCACCAACATCAGATCGCCGAGCTCAATCTGAACCCCGCTGATCTGGGACCGCTGCAAGTCGTCCTGTCCGTAAACAGCGATCAGGCCAGCGCAGCATTCGTATCCCAGAACCCCGAGGTTCGGCAAGCACTCGAAGCGGCGCTGCCCCGGCTGAAGGAAATGATGGCAGAAAGCGGAATCAATCTGGGCAATGCAACAGTCAGTGATCAGGGATCCCGGCAGCAAGGAGATTTCGAAAGGCAAAATAGTGCAAGGTCTCATTATCGGCAGGAAGAAAGCCGGATCGCCTCAGCAGGAACAAGCCTCGGAATGAGTCGCGGCACTGCTGATATTCGCGGACACCAGCTCGTGGATACCTTTGCATAGTTTGGGTGCGGTTTGTAACCAAGCCAGGTATAGAGAATTTCTGTTCGTGACGTCGAAGACTGCAATCTCCCAATCTCCAAATTTCGAGATAACCTGTTTTTTCCCGTTTGTTTCTCACATTGAAGGCGGGGCATCAGTTCAATAATGCCTCCTGCGCAAGCGTAAAACGGCTAACAGAGCACAAACATGGCAGTCAGACCAAATAAGCAAAGTAAAGATCCGAGGGAAGTAAAATTGGAGCAGAAATCCGGGAAAGGCAGGCTCGTTCTGATTATCACGGCGTGCGCCCTATTACTGGGAGCAGGAGGCGGCGGTGCAGGATGGTATTTCAGCCAGGTCTACAATGGGACAGGCGCGCTGCCGAAGCCTAAACCTCCTGTGTTTCTCAATCTGGAAACCTTTACTGTCAATCTCCAGCCGGAGCACAGCGAGCAGCATCTCCAAACCAATCTTACCTTGAAGGTCGAAGACGAAAGTGTGGTGGATTTAGTCAAATTGCATATGCCGGAAGTACGCAACCGCGTGCTGCTGTTACTTTCGGGCAAGACAGCCACGCAGATTTCGAGTACCGAGGGAAAAAAGAAGCTTGCCTCTGAACTCACTGCCGAGATAAATCACCAGTTCAGCGAGGAGCGTGTGACAGGATCGGTTGAGAACGTGCTTTTTACTTCTTTCGTGATTCAGTAGCTCCATGAGAGAGGACTTCCTTTCGCGTGAGGAGGTGGATGCTCTTCTCAGGGGAGTGAGCAGTGGATCCACGACAATCGAACAGAGTACGGCTAATCCCGGTTTTCGCCCCTACAACCTGGCGACACAGGAGCGCATCGTACGGGGGCGCATGCCCACCCTCGAAATCATCAATGAGCGTTTTGCGCGCCTCCTGCGTCTCGGACTGTTCAATTTCATGCGTCGCAGCGCAAATGTCACTGCGGGACCGGTAAGGGTTATCAAATTCAGTGAATTCGTGCATAACCTTGCGGTGCCAAGCAACCTGAATCTCGTGCATATAAAACCTTTACGCGGCACTTCGCTGTTTGTATTCGACCCCACACTGGTATTTCTGGTGGTTGACAGCCTGTTTGGTGGAGATGGGCGCTTTCTTCCCAAGACAGAAGGCCGCGACTTTACCCAGACGGAGCAGCGCATTATCCAGCGCTTACTCAACCTGGTCTTCGACAGCTATGGCAAATCGTGGAATCCGGTTTATCCGATTGAATTCGAATACGTGCGGGCAGAGACGAATACCCAGTTTGCCAATGTGGCGACACCCAATGAAGTGGTGGTTGCAACCACCTTCGAGGTTAATTTTGGTTCCGTGATTGGAGAAATGCACATCTGTATGCCCTATTCCATTCTCGAACCGATCCGCGATCTGCTGTCGAGCAGTGTGCAAGGCGAAGCCTTGGAAGTGGATAAACGCTGGGTTGGTCGACTGTCGAAACAGGTACAGTCCGCTGAGGTGACGCTACTGGTAAATCTGACGCATGCCCAGGTCAGGCTCGATCAGATCCTGAATATGAAGGTTGGGGACGTTATTCCCCTGGATATTCCGGAATTCGTTACTGCAAGCGTGGATGGGGTGCCGGTCATGGAATGCAAGTATGGAATTTCGAATGGCCGCTACGCCTTGCGTATGGAGAAAATGCTCGCTTCCGGGAGCAGTGAATGAGTGAAGTTGAACGCCGCGATCTGTCCAGGCGGCCCTTTGTAAATAAGACTGAGGAGATGAAAGTGTCTGTAACACCAGCCAATTCCACCGCTCGAACGCGGGCGGACCAGGATGAGACAATTGCGGCCGGGGAGACTGGCGCGGGACAGATATTCGAGCAATTCCAGGACGCGCAAAAGGTGCAGGTCCAGAACGATATTGACATGATCATGGATATACCGGTTCAACTCACAGTGCAATTGGGACGCACCAAAATCGCCATCAAGAACCTGCTGCAGTTGGCACAGGGTTCGGTGGTGGAACTGGATGGGCTGGCAGGGGAGCCAATGGATGTTCTGGTGAACGGCTACCTGATTGCCCAGGGCGAAGTTGTCGTGGTCAATGAGAAGTTTGGTATACGCCTGACCGATATCATCAAGCCGAGTGAACGGATACGCAAATTAAACCGCTAATCGTGAAAAGAAAACATCAGAACCCGTTTTTGCTTCAAGCGGTGCTCCGTAATCCTCTTTTAGCGGCAGCGCTCTGGCATTTCGCCTCACCGGCCATGGCGATTGGGGCGAGCGACAGCACAGTTACTTCCAGTGGCAGTCCCTTGCAGGTCATGCTCGGGTTGGGAGTAGTGCTCGCTGTGATCGCAGGTTGCGCATGGCTGCTCAAGCGCATGGGTGGAGTATACAGGGGTCAGGCAGGGGTGGTCCGGATAATCGGGGGATCGGCGGTGGGACAACGCGAGCGCGTCGTTGTGGTCGAAGTGGCCGAAACCTGGCTTGTCGTTGGTGTCGCACCCGGACACGTAACGGTATTGCATAGCATGCCCAAAGGCGACATTGGCGCAAGCACGCTCCATGTCTCCGGGACGCCGGGGCATGTTGGAAAAGATTCGAATTTTTCAGGCTGGCTGAAGCGGTTGGCAGAAAAGCATGGTGAATAGCATGTCAGATAAAAAATCCCGATCCAGCATACATATTGCCTACGGGATCATGGTCGCAGCCCTATTGCTGACTACGCCTGTGGTCGCGCTGGCACAGGCAAAGGGAGGATTTCCTGCCTTTAGCAGCACGCCTGCACCCCGTGGTGGACAAACTTATTCATTGAGCCTGCAAACACTGCTGCTGCTCACATCACTGACATTTCTGCCAGCGGTGCTCCTGATGATGACGGGTTTTACCCGCGTCATCATTGTCCTTTCGCTGCTGCGGCAGGCCCTTGGCACCCAATCCTCGCCACCCAACCAGGTGCTCGTCGGATTGGCGCTGTTCCTGACTTTTTTCGTCATGAGTCCGGTATTCGACAAGATTTATCAGGACGCATACCAACCTTATGTGGAAAACAGGATGACGATGGAGCAGGCATTGGAGAAGGGCGCCGTGCCGCTCAAGGCTTTCATGCTGAAACAAACTCGGGAGACCGATCTTGCGCTGTTCGTCAAACTCTCGGGTAGACCTCAGTTGAACGGACCGGAAGAAGTATCCCTTCGGGTGCTTGTTCCGGCCTTTGTTACCAGTGAGTTGAAAACCGCATTTCAAATCGGCTTCGCAGTATTCATTCCTTTTCTGATCATTGACATGGTCGTGGCATCGGTGCTCATGTCGATGGGAATGATGATGGTATCGCCAGCTCTCGTTGCACTGCCTTTCAAGATCATGCTCTTCGTGCTGGTCGATGGATGGCATATGCTGATCGGCTCGCTGGCAGAGAGCTTTTATTAAGGATGCAACATATTTATCCACTGGACGAGATGATGGAAAAGAACCATGACACCTGAAAGCGTAATGACACTCGGCCAAAAAGCAATGGAAGTTACATTGATGGTTTCCGCTCCCTTGTTACTGGCTGCACTCGTCACCGGACTACTGGTCAGCATCTTTCAGGCTGCCACCCAGATCAATGAGATGACTCTGTCTTTCATTCCCAAACTCGTGGTCCTGTTTGCCATGCTGGTGTTTGCAGGACCGTGGATGCTTTCGGTGCTGCTCGACTATATGAGGCAGGTGCTGGAAGGAATTCCCGGAGTGATCGGATAGTTGTTGTCAGGACTATCCCGAAAAAGACAGACGAGAGCGGCATCTTGCTTGTCACACCCCGCCTCCAACACTTCCTGGACCGGGGGGATAAAGCAGAATTCCATTATTGTTAAATGATCACGCTCAACTCGGCCGATCTCAATGCGTGGCTCATTTCCTTTTTCTGGCCTGCTGCCCGTATTCTGGCGCTCCTTTCGGTAGCTCCGGTATTGGGAAATCTTGCAGTTCCTGTCAGGGTGAAAGTGGGATTGGGTATCCTCGTCGCGCTGGTCGTGGCGCCCACCCTCGAACCCATGCCAAATATCGAGTTGGCATCGGCTCCCGGCCTGCTGGTTCTCGGTCAGCAGATCATGATCGGACTGGCAATGGGCTTTGCCATGCGCATCATCTTTAGTGCGATTGAATTGGCGGGAGAAATTGCAGGCTTGCAGATGGGTCTGGGATTTGCTACGTTTTTTACGCCTCACAGCGATGGCAGCAGTCTTGTTCTGGGGCGTTTCCTGGGCCTGCTGGGAACGCTCGCATTTTTATCATTCAACGGCCATCTGTTGATGCTGTCTGCGCTGATCGACAGCTTCAACGCCTTCCCGATCTCCACCGAACCCTTTTCAAATATGGGATGGAAAAGGCTGGCGGAGTGGGGGAGTATTATTTTTAGCGTCGGCCTGCAACTTGCGTTGCCGGTGGTCGCGGCATTATTGATTGTCAACCTCGCGCTGGGCATTCTGACCCGCGCGTCGCCCCAACTGAACATCTTCGCGGTAGGTTTTCCGATTACCCTGACGGTTGGAATGTCAGGGCTCATGCTGTCGCTTCCGCACTTTACCCCGGTGCTCGAGCGATTGATCACTGAAGGATTGCAAACGATGCTGGAGGTGGCGCAAAACGCCCGTTGAACTCAGCGGTTTACCTTACGACGAACGAAGGCAAGGCTGGCAAGACCGATACCGAGCAGGGCCAGGGAATCTGATTCCGGAAGCTCGTTGATTGCAACGATAACGTTTCCATCGGCAGGGTCTGCAAGATCGAGAAGTTCGAGACTTGATTCCGTTCCTTTCTTGCTTTTCTTCAAACCGGTTATATCTCCTGTAACTTGGATAAGACCCCAGCCGCTTGAGAAGTCTGAGGAGATAACTTCTGTTCCGTATAGCCTTCCTAGATTTTCACCTCCATCTGCGTTCTGGAAGCGTCCTGTTCCCCCTGTTATATCGAAGAAGGAGGTCTTTAACGTAAATATGGATGGGCTGGAAGGAACGAACTGCCCCCAGTAATCGGCAAAAATTTGATCTCCACCGAAAAAGGCAAATGTCATCTTTCCTTGAAAGGAAAAATAACTGAAATCTGCGGCGGGCGTGATGCAGTCCTTGGCTGCGAGGGAAACCGCGCCGAAAGACGAAATTCCACTGCCGGAGATTGCGCCTCCCATATGGGAGGCGCATCCAGCATCAAAACCGATCTGCTCCTGTATGACCGCGCTTACCGAGAAAAGCGCTGCCCCGGTGTCAGAAACGGGCGCCAGCGTGGCCATACCGGCGGTGATTGAAGCTATAAAGCGCTTTATCAGCGTTGTGCGAGCTACTTTCAATTTAAGCTCCTTTTAATAATCATTGGCGCATCAATTATTGAAATCTCACGTCAAAGAGAGGGTAAAAAATTCGGACATGCCGCCAATCTATAATGTGCAACTTTCCACGTCAACCTTGTGGATTGAATTTTCCTTATCTGCTGCTAAATTAAAAAAACGGAAAGCAGAAATGAATCAATGACGTCGTCGCCAGAATCGGTAGGCGTTCGTGTCAATTAGGGGGAAAAATGACCACGCTCGATCATGCCACTTTTATTAATCGCCTCAAGGGAAAATTGATCAACACCAGCGCGTTGAGGCAGTCCTACCCGGATCTGAACCTGAGAGGATTGCCGGCTGACGAGATGATGGAGGGCAGTCTTCCAAACCTCGAGAGACTCTGGGAAATTATCGACAACTATGATCACGACGGGAATGTCAATACCATTTCCGATCCTCCCGCCGTGGCGATTGCCGAGTGGTTGTTTGCCGGAACAAGAGGCACTGAGCCGGCGACGGGTGAGCCGATAAACTGGAAGATGCTTGCGGAACTGGGTGACAGGAGTATCACGAACAATAGCAACGCGCATAAAACGGCGATCGAACGCACGGGCATCGGCTTGTATTATGGGGACCATTCCCAGTTCCATGACGACATTCTAAGAGGAGACCAGGCTGGGCTGCGGACACAGATTGACGCCATGAGCATGGGCAACTGGCGAATGGGATCGATTGAACCGGGATACATCACGATAGAAAAACCCTCAGGAGGGGAAACACGCCTGCGTGAAAGTTCGTGTATTGGATGGGTGATGGAGAATGTGAAGGCAGCCTATGAAGGGGCGGGTCATGGGGCGCGTTTTGCAGAAATAAACGCCCGGGTAAAGGGGGCAGATTTGCGCGGTACTGTCCTTTGTGAAGAACTGCAAGAGGATGGGTGGAGCGCCGTGTTTTATAGCCCGCGCACAGCCGAAGACCTTTCTGCTGCGGATGAGCGCGAGAAACTCGGGGCTCTGAACATGGCAAAGGCGGGTGCGCGCATCTGGAAGTCTCCAGTTTCCGGATCTACCGGCGTTCGCTGCGATGCAGTCGTTTCCGGTTACCGGGGGGTAACGCCGGACAGCAAAACTGAGGCGTTACTGGAAAAACTGGAAAATGCGCCATTCTTCGTAGGAGTGGCGAATGGGGGTCTGCATACCTTCGTGGGACATAACGGGAGCGTGTGTGATTTCCACTGGAAGGCGCAGCCGGATGACAGGGACGCGATGACCGAGAATCCTGTTCGCCAGTGGGCGTGGGACACGGGGCTTTACATGATTCCACCCGGTTATTGGTAAGAAAACTTCGGGCGGGGCGGAAGGTCACATTCAAGTGTGGAAGATTTTCAGCCCAGCAGCTTTGCCATGCGTCCTAGCGCGCCCTCCAGGTTGGACATTGCGGTGGCAAAGGAGAGCCTGATGTAGCCTTCACTCCCAAAAGCGGAGCCTGGCACCACCGCGACACCCCCCTGTTCCAGCAGATATTCGCTAAAGGCGATATCGCTGCCATCCTTGATCATCCCGTTACCGTGCAAACGTGCAATTGCTTCCCGTGCATCGGCAAATGCGTAGAATGCTCCCTCGGACAGCAGGCAACGGATGCCGGCGATACCATTGAGGGCATCAGTCACGAAACGGTTCCGCTGCCGGAACGCTTCCACCATTGGTGTGATACAGGATTGATCGCCATTCAGCGCTGTTTCAGCCGCCACCTGGGAAATAGAGGCAGGGTTTGAAGTGCTCTGCGACTGGACATTCTCCATTGCGGTGATGATGTGAGCGGGACCTGCGCAATAACCGATTCGCCAGCCTGTCATGGCATATGCCTTCGAAACCCCGTTAAGCACCACTGTGCGGGGATAGAGGCCTGGACATGCATTCAGAATATTGACGAACTTGCCCTCCGATAGCAGGATATGCTCGTACATGTCATCCGTGGCAATCAGGATATGGGGATGCCTGAGTAGAACTTCTCCCAATGCCTTGAGTTCGTCCAGCGTGTAGACACCGCCAGAGGGATTACTGGGGCTGTTGATGACGAACATCCGGGTTTTCGGTGTAATGGCTTTCTCAAGCTGAGCCGCTGTAATTTTGAAACCCTGCTCGATACCCGCCTCGACAATGACTGGCTTGCCTTCGGCGATCAGGACGATGTCAGGATAAGAGACCCAGTAGGGCGCCGGTATGATGACCTCATCCCCAGGATTGATGACAGACAGTGTGAGATTGAAAAAGCTTTGCTTGCCTCCGCACGAAACCAGAATTTGTCCCGCAGTATAGTCGAAGCCATTTTCGCGCTTGAACTTGGCGATGATCGCATTCTTGAGGGCGGGTGTTCCACCAACAGCCGTATATTTCGTAAAACCGCGGTGAATCGCGGCAACCGCAGCATCCTTGATGTGCTGGGGGGTATCGAAATCGGGCTCGCCAGCGCCCAGTCCGATAATATCCTTGCCTTCCGCTTTCAGGCGTGCGGCTCGGGCAGTGACAGCCAGAGTAGGGGAGGGCTTGATGGCCTGAACGCGCTTTGAGAGTTCCACAATAATGTCCTTATGCTAATGGCACTTGTGCTGCGTGATAAAATCAGCCATCAAGTCGCGGGTGATGCTACATGCGGTGGTTGGAGGAGATGGAAAAACGCCTGCCTTTTGATGAGGCTTGAGATTTGAAACATGATGAAGTGGAGCGGGGTAACCGGTTCTCTCTTGCAATCCCCGGATAGCTCCATCTGACCGACTGCATCGCGCATACTTGCGAAAAATACGCAATCCACTTCTCCAGTTTGACGAGGAGTCAGCCGAAGCAGAAGCAATGCTGCAAGTCATGGAATTAACTGAAAAACCGTAGACAACGATGGATTTGGATTATACCCGTGATTATTACCTTTCCCAATAGCCCTTATAAGCTCAACCAGTTATTTCAGCCCGCAGGCGATCAGTCTTCAGCGATCGAAAAACTGGTGGAGGGAATAGAGGACGGGCTGGCATTCCAGACACTGCTGGGAGTGACGGGCTCCGGCAAGACCTTTACGATGGCCAATGTCATTGCGCGGCTGGGACGTCCCGCGATTATCATGGCGCCAAACAAGACTCTGGCGGCGCAGTTGTATGCGGAAATGCGGGAGTTTTTCCCGGAAAATGCCGTCGAGTACTTTGTATCGTATTACGACTATTATCAGCCGGAAGCGTATGTCCCGTCGCGGGACCTTTTTATCGAGAAAGATTCCGCAATCAACGAGCATATCGAGCAGATGCGCCTGTCCGCTACCAAGGCGCTGCTCGAGCGGGACGACGCCATCATCGTCGCCACGGTGTCGTGCATCTATGGGATAGGCGATCCTGTAGATTATCACGGAATGATCCTCCATCTGCGGGAGCATGAAAAGATCACGCAAAGGCAGGCAATACAGCGTTTGACAGAAATGCAGTACGAGCGTAATGAATTCGAGTTCAGCCGGGGAACCTTCCGGGTGAGGGGAGATGTGCTCGACATCTTTCCCGCGGAAAGCTCGGAAACCGCCGTGCGTGTTTCCCTGTTTGATGACGAGGTGGAAAGCATGACATTGTTCGATCCTCTTACCGGTCGCACCTCGAGAAAGGTATCGCGCTATACCGTTTATCCTTCCAGCCATTACGTGACGCCAAGGAGCACCACCTTGCGCGCCATTGAGACAATCAAGACCGAGTTGAGGGAACGCATGGATTTTTTCCATCAGCACAACAAGCTGGTGGAGCTGCAGCGCATCGAACAACGCACCCGTTTCGATCTGGAAATGCTCAACGAACTGGGTTTCTGCAAAGGCATCGAGAACTATTCGCGCCATTTGTCGGGAAAAAAACCGGGGGAGCCGCCGCCCACCTTGATGGATTACCTCCCACCCCGAACGCTGATGGTGATCGATGAGAGCCACGTGACGGTTCCGCAAGTCGGAGGAATGTACAAGGGTGATCGGGCTCGCAAGGAAAATCTTGTCGATTATGGGTTTCGCCTGCCTTCAGCGCTGGATAACCGTCCCCTCCGGTTCGATGAATTCAGGAAAATCATGCCGCAAACGGTGTTTGTATCCGCGACGCCGGCGGAGTTCGAAAAGATACACAGCGGACAGGTTGTCGAGCAGGTGGTGCGGCCCACAGGTCTCGTAGACCCGCAGATCGAAGTTAGACCGGCCAGCACTCAGGTGGACGATCTGATGTCGGAAGTAAGGCTGCGTACAGCAAAGGATGAGCGGGTGCTGGTAACGACGCTCACCAAACGTATGGCCGAGGACCTGACCGACTATTTTGCCGACCACGGAATCAGAGTGCGGTATCTGCATTCCGATATCGATACGGTGGAAAGGGTAGAGATTGTGCGTGACCTGAGACTGGGAAAATTCGATGTACTGGTCGGCATCAATCTGTTGCGTGAGGGGCTGGATATGCCGGAGGTGTCGCTGGTAGCCATACTGGATGCGGACAAGGAGGGCTTTCTTCGTTCAGAGCGTTCATTGATACAGACTATCGGTCGTGCAGCGCGTCACATCAATGGCACTGCACTTCTTTATGCGGACAGGATTACTGACTCCATGCGGCGTGCAATGGATGAGACCGAGCGACGGCGCAACAGGCAGATCCTGTTCAATCAGGCACATGGTATTACGCCGCGAAGCGTGCATAAGCGCGTCAAGGACCTGATTGACGGTGTTTACAGCATGGAAACAGCCCAGCAGCAGCTTAAGGCAGCGCAAACGCAGGCGCGGTATGAAGCCATGAGCGAGACGCAGTTGGCAAAAGAAATCAAGTCACTGGAAAAACAGATGCACGAGGCAGCAAAAAATCTCGAATTCGAGAAGGCGGCGGAATATCGGGATGAATTAAAAAAATTAAAAAACAAGCTCTTTGTAGGATTTGTGGAACCCGAGGATGAGAAAGGGGCGGGCGCGGCGAAATTCCGGGGAAAGCTGCCAAGAGCGGTGAGATAGCGATAGATTAAAGCCGGGAAGCGTCAACACGCTTTTTCTGCGCTAATTGATCACGGTGGCCGAGTTCGCAAAAATAATTTCCTTGAAGGTACGATTGTGAGTCTTGCTGTTGAAATTTTTCATGACGAGACTTTGATCGAAACGTACCCGGTCACCCACTTTAACCCGCATCGTTGGCGCGGCGATCCAGAAACGTTTCTCGGTATTCGCCAACTCCATATAGGTATAGCCCGGGGCATCCAGGGTAGAGAGAACCTTGCCTTCATTGGCTGGCATTCCTGTCGCTGCCCCGGCCGCCGGCGCGCCCGTGCCGGCTTCCGCAAGGGCGGGCAGTGGGCTGAAAAATAGGATGCCAATAAAAAAAGCTGTCGCAAGATAAGTTGTCTTCAAAACGACTCTCCTCAGTAAATAATAGCCGCGCAATAATACACCCCAATCTCCCCGGTTCCAACGGGAAATTTTCCCCGAAAAGCGGGTGCAGACTTTTCGGGTTTTCAGGAACGTGCTTCAGCGCGTCCCCGTCCAGGGATCTGCCGGCGCATCATCGCGAGGGCGGCTGCCCGTTGCAGGATCATTTCGGGGATCGAAAAGAAAAAGGGAGGGTGTCGAGCCATCCAATACTGTGGGAGTACCGGGAACAGGCCGTTGCATTACTGTAATTCCGGGCGCCACAGTATTTGAGGATAATGAATCTGCCATGTTCCGATCCTGCTGCCGCAATACGTTGCCGCCGCTCATTCCCCCATGATCATATTTGCGGGCACAGATAGCAGCGCCTTCTACTATGCTTCGTCCCGCTTTCTGCTCCGAAGCCGCGCAGGAAAGCCTTTGATATTCGGCCATATATTCCGAGGCCTCCTTATAGCGGCCTGCTTTCATCAATTCTCTTACATGAAGTTGTGCATCGCGGAATTTACTTTGAGGGTCGGGTTGTTGAAATGTCAGCGGCACATCTTCCGCGAGAGCACCTGTAATCCACACCATGGAGATAGCCACAACGATGAGTCGCATATCAGCTCCTTTCAGTGAATGGAATTTTTGAGGGATAATGGATTTCTGAGGGATTATAGAATGATGATTTCAGAAAAAAAACCCGCCGCATTTAAGTATTTGCTTTCCCATTTATCACGCACTTCTTTCTCTTTTACAGGCTTCTTCTACAGGTAGGTGCGCCACGAGCATCTGGGCGGGGCATGAGATGAGGGATATCAGGAAGGACTGGAAAGTGAAGGATACAAAAAAGAGACCCGGTAAGGAGTAGTTGGCCTTTACCGGGTCAGTGGCATCCACTACAAGAGGGAGAAAAAAGCGGATGCCTGAGTGTCATTTTCCCTTAGTCTGACTATGGTTTCTGTGCGCAGGCGCACATAAATGAATTTTCTTGCTGCATTCGCTCATAATCTATGAGGCGATTATCCGGTGTACGGTTTTGATGCTTCGATGGGCAGAATATTGAACTCGCAATAAGGCTGCCCGGCTCGTACTATTGATCGAGTAATGCTGACAGTGTCTGGGCGGAAAATGATGGCAGTCGCGATCATTTCTGTTTTCTTGATTTTGCATATAATGTATATTATGTTAAATTCAATACAGGGTTGGGAGACTGAATGATGCGTTGACGAACATGCTCGCCTCAAGCCAGCAGCCACAATCCCCCACCATGATATTTTCCCCATCTTATTATCCATCACGCCATCCCCAAATCATTCAAGATCTGCGCGGAATACAACCGGGTTTCCAACGGCTCTAGTTTCTCTCCACGCAACCACTTGGCCAAATTCCCTTCACCCCAGTTATAGGCTTTGAGCGCGAGTTCCCACGTGCCAAATTTTTTATACAACCTGGCCAGAAACTGTCCCGCGTAATCGATGGCTTCCGCCGGGTTAAGCGGGTCTACGCCAGGATGCCAGCGCGTCATGATTTGCATTATTCCCATTGCCCCGGCACTCGATACCGTGCGCCCGGAAACAATATCCTCCCGAAAACGCGACTCCTGCCACGCCAGACGCGCCAGCATGCCGGACGGTATTCCGTAACGCTTTTCCGCTGCTTCAAGCAGTGGCTTATATTTGGCGCCGCGTCCGTTCAAATCATCGACCCAATTTTCCATACATACCTCAGCAGCCCATCGTCAGCAGTATCAAAGCGGCGATTGGAACCAGCCATGGATAGCCCGCAATGCGCAAATCCGAAAATGATTTCGGGAAGCGGATAGCGGAAATACTTGTACTCTCCCCGTCCCCTGTCCGAAACCGTGCCGAGCCATCACGACATGGCTGTCAAAAACTTCATCCTTCGAGTAAAGAGCGGTCAGTGCATTGCACTCCGACATAAGGAGAGTTTCGCTGACTGCAGACCGCTCGCATCCAGTCGTTCCCTATCCGGTTCCAATCGAGTTCATGCACGCGGCAGGCAATACTCTTGTCCGGTATGGTTTTCCATACTTTCCGTGCCTCGGTGTTCATGCCTGCACCTCCTCCCCCGCTTCCTTTTCCAGAAGAGAACGCTTGCGCTCCACCCCCCAGCGGTAACCTGCCAAGGCACCGTCGTTGCGCACTACCCGATGGCAAGGGATGGCCACTGCGAGCCGATTGGCTGCGCAGGCCTGTGCCACTGCTCGGACTGCCCGGGGCGAGCCGATGCGTCTTGCAATATCGGTGTAGCTGACGCTCTGCCCCACGGGAATTTCGCACAGGACCTGCCACACCCGCTGCTGAAACGAAGTGCCGCGCACATCAAGTGGCAGATCCAGGCCGATACCCGGCGCCTCGATAAAGCCGACAACCTGCGCCACCAATTGTTCAAAATCCGCATCCCCGCCGATCAGGTTGGCACGAGGAAAACTGTCCTGCAGGTCGCGCACTAGCTTTTCCGCATCCTCTCCCAGGAGAATCGCGCAGATGCCACGGTCGCTTTGCGCAACAAGGATTGATCCCAGGGAGCATTCCCCGATGGCAAAGCGAATTTTCGTATCGATGCCGCCAGCGCGATAACGGGTGGGTGTCATACCCAGGATCTTGTTCGACTTTTCATAGAAACGGCTATTGGAACTATATCCCGCATCAAAAATGGCATCCGTCACTGAGCCGCCACGTCCCAGTTCATCGCGCACCTTTTTCTCGCGTTGCACAATGGCATATTGTCTCGGCGTCAACCCGGTCACCTGTTTGAACACGCGATGGAAGTGATAGGTGCTCATGCCCGCTTGCCTGGCAAGGACGTCGAGGGTCGGAATATTCTCCGTTCCCTCGATGATGCGGCAGGCCTGGGTGACCCTGGTCGTATATTGTTCGGCCAACGTGGGCCGGTCCGGCTGGCAGCGCTTGCAGGGCCTTAAACCGACCTGCTCGGCTTCTTCGCGCGTCCCGTAGAAACTGACATTCTCCGGCCGTGCTGGACGAGCTGCGCAGGAAGGACGGCAGTAAACGCCAGTGGTCCGTACGCCATAATAAAACTTGCCGTCCCCTTCAGTGCTGCGCGCCTTGATGGTGGCCCAACGCGGGTCATTGAGTGTTGCATCGGCAAGCTGTACTTTTTTTACTGATGTATTCGAACTCATGATCGCATTCGCTTATGTATTGATAACCACCGTCAATTTACCAATGCCACAAGCCCGTCGCACTCCGGGTCTTGCTTTCGAATTCGATGATTTAATTATCCTGCTTTGCAGTACAGGTTGAACAAGCAGTCTTGTTACCTGTCTTGATTAAGGTGGCAGGTAGAATATCTGAGTCATCCCATTCTGCACAATGACCCTGATGAAACGTCTGAGCAGTTTGCCGACATGAAGTACTCGGCGGGTTACGATCCTCCCGTGGGGCGCACGAACCGCTCCGCAATACTTGCCAGATCGATCGAACCCGTCAAAGAACTGTTGATCAAGGGCATGCGGCACGATGGATCGACCTTTCGTCCAAGCGACTGGGCCGAACGATTATGCGGTGTCGCGGCGTTACTGGACTCAGATGCGATAGCCCCAATCCGTGCACATCACGCCGCACGCCCTGGTTTCCATTGTTCTTCCCACATGCGGCCCGCCATCATTTGCGGCGTCATTTGCGTGATCGTCGATCTGCGTCTGCGCGACCTGGAGAAGCGAGCCTGGGATTTCGTCACGGGCTTCGCGCACGATAACAATCTCATCATGCTCGAATATTGTCAATTTGTCGGAGGAGGCTTGGTTTAGGGCGCAATGAAACGTAAAACCTGCCCAAGGCACCTTGGACACCTTGGCACCGTGCAGGAGACGCGACACGGGGGCGGGATGGACGTTGGACGGAAGGTTATTCCTTCTTTATTTCTGTTCCCCTCAGGATCGGCCATTTGGCAAACGCAAGAATCCATAGAAGAATCAGAATGCCCCCAGGGATCAAGGCAATCCAGGATAATGCCGGTTTGAACCCTGCTCTTCCGAAGATTTTCCAAAATGGAACGACGAAAAAGAGTGTGGATACTATCAGCCACTGCAGGATCGCAAATTCACTCATCTTACCTCCCAATATTCAATACTCTTGCGGCTTCAACCACAAGAACCCTTTCATTATTTTTCAATTTTACCTGCCACTATATCTGATGGCGGTTTTTCAAAAAACCTTGTTTCCACTGCCTATCACCCCTACGTAGCATAAGCTCTTATGTTTTACCTATCGTCGATATCTGGTTTCCCCTGCATATTTTCCGCGATAATTGTGGTTTCAGTCACAACAAATGAGATCGAGTCTGTTCATGCATCTTTCGATAGTCATCCCCGCTTTTAACGAAGAGCTTCTGATTGAAGCGTGCCTTGAATCTGTTCATGCATCGCTCGCGGCGAATGCAAAGCATGGCCTTACCTCGGAAATAATTGTAGTCGACAACAATTCCACGGATAACACGGCTGAGCTCGCGAGGCAAGCTGGCGCACAGGTCGTTTTCGAGCCGGTTAACCAGATCGGCCGGGCGCGAAATACCGGAGCTGCCGTGGCTACGGGGGACTGGCTATTATTTGTGGATGCCGACAGTATTTTGAACTCCGGATTACTTGGCGATATTCTGCGGTTGATAGAGGAAGGCCGAATTGTAGGCTGCGGGAGCGCCATCAAAATGCAGGACCTGCCGTGGTGGGCCAGTGGAGTATTGCAACTTTGGACTGCAACATCCGTCCTCTTTCGCTGGGCGGCCGGCGCACTTGTCGTCAGCCGCGCCGATGCATTCCGGAATGTTGGCGGCTTCGACCAGGAACTTTATGCCGCTGATGAAATAACTCTGAGCGAAAAGCTGAAAAAATGGGGACGGACACGCGGTCTGCAATTCCCGATCCTGACGAAACATCCTCTGGAATCCTCGCCGCGGAAGGTGCAGCTCTACTCCGCGGGAGAGATTTTTGGCCAGATTGCGCGAGTCATGCTCAGCCCTCGTCGCTCTCTGCAAGACAAAAAGCACCTGTCAGTCTGGTACGATGGGCGGCGCTGACTTGTCACTGCCAGGCGTGTTAAGTTGAACAGTCATGGATAAACGAGGAGAGATTTATGAAGGTTGAACCCCGGAAGGAACATCAGTGGTTGCAGAAACTCGTGGGTGAATGGGCCTTTGAGGTAGAGGCAATGATGGGCCCCGACAAGCCACCGGAGAAATTCAGCGGCTCGGAAAGCGTGCGCTCGATAGGCGATGTCTGGATACAGTGCGAAGGCCACGGCGATATGTGCGATACGGGTACTGCGACAACTCTGATGACTCTCGGTTACGACCCGCAAAAAAAGCAATATGTGGGAACATGGATAGGATCGATGATGACTCATCTGTGGATCTACCAAGGATCACTCGATCAAGAGGAAAAGATCCTGACGCTGAATACGGAAGGTCCAAGCTTTTCAGCTGAAGGGAAACTGGGAAAATTCAGGGATGTGATCGAGATCAAAAGCGATGATCACAGGGTGTTGACTTCGCATATGCTGGGTGACGACGGTACCTGGCATCAATTCATGACGGCAAACTATCGGCGGAAACAGTAGGAATAGCGTGCGTCAACCCCTGGCTGGGCGAAACACGTGGTTGAGGATTATTGAATAACCTCTCGTTACCGGACTGGACCGAAGTCCTGCTTGCTGTTCTCGCCCTCGATCTTGTTATTTATTTCCAGCATGTCCTGTTCCCTGCCGTTACGTGCACCGCGTGCATCACTCCTGGTATCCCAACGAAACAAACTCGAACTTTGGATTCAATCTTCCCTGGCGGGACCGGTTACCTGGCACCTATAAGGCTCGGCCGCCGGATAGCCATGAGGAGATGACTATCGGCATCGACCTGTTCCGCAAAGCAGTGTAGGAGCGATTTGACCGCATGCTGATTCAGCTCTTTGTAGGGGCTGCCGATAGTTATCCTATCAATGTGCGTGAGACGAAGGATAAGGGGGATGGGAAATATGTCACTTACGATAGACATCTCGAAAATGACTGAAGAGAGGAATTGATTTTTTAAAGTCATGTATAAATAAAGCATTAAAGGACTTATCTAATAAATGACATTAAATGTGAATTTGCTTTCTAGCTGCTGAAACTGACGAATGTCGAACGAACATCCTGTTCTTGAACAAGCTGCCCCGGAAATTTATCGCGCTGTAATTCTCGGTACTGGCGTTTCGGGCCTCTGCATGGGCAGGGCCTTGCGTAAAGCCGGCATCACCTCATTTCTCATTATCGAGAAATCCGCGGGAATTGGAGGCACGTGGTGGGACAATACCTATCCCGGAGCCGAGTGTGACGTCCGTTCTCACCTTTATTCGTACTCCTTCGACCTCAACCCCGACTGGTCTCAGGCCTATGCTCCACAACCTGAAATCCGGGAATATCTGGTGCGATTTGCCACGAAGTTCGATCTCCTGCCTCACATCAGGCTCAATGCAGCACTGACGAGCGCGAGTTTTGATGCTGGGCAGGGGTTGTGGCTGTTACAGCTTGAAAATGGGGAGCAACTGAAGGCAAGCTTCTTCATCTGCAGCGCGGGACCGTTGAGCGAGCCGCGCTATCCTGATATCCCGGGTATGGATACCTATGAAGGGCGTCTTTTTCATTCTGCGCGGTGGGATCACGATTACCCCCTCAATGGAAAACGGGTGGCGGTCATCGGCACAGCGGCAAGCGCGGTACAGATCGTTCCCCGCATTGCTCCCCTTGCTGCAAGGCTTTATGTCTGCCAGCGTTCCCCAAACTGGATCATACCCAGGCTGAATCATGTTTACGCGCCATGGGAGAAAGCCCTGTTTCGGTTAAAGCCCATTGCCAAAACCAACCGTTTTCTGCTCTATTGGCTTCATGAAATGAATCGTCTTTCCTTTAATCCCAGCGGTTTCATGGCAAGGATCGGACGTGGACTTGCAGAATGGCATCTCAGGCGGCAGGTAATCGACCCGCGCCTGCGGGGAGCGTTGCGTCCCAGCTATCCCTTCGGCTGCAAGCGTGTCCTGCTTTCCAACGACTACTACCCTACCCTCATGCGCTCCAATGTGGAGCTGATCGATACTCCTATCGACCGAATCGATCGCAACGGTATCGTCACCCGAGACGGGCAGAAACGTGAAGTGGATGTGATTATTTGTGCAACCGGCTTCAATGTAAAACACATGCTGTCGGTAGAGATACGGGGTTTGCAGGGCTATCGCCTGAATGAGGCGTGGGCGGGTGAGCCCAAAGCTTATCAGGGAGTCACAGTGGCTAGCTTCCCCAACCTTTTCATACTCCTGGGGCCTAACACGGGGCAAGGACATACCTCTGCGATCCTTTTTATAGAAGCCCAGGTGAACTATGCGCTGAAATGCATTCAGGAGGTTGCTAGGCAGCGGAAGCGCTTTCTTTCAGTGAAACCGGAAGCCATGAATCGGTATAACGAGGAATTGCAAAAGACGTTATCGACATCAGTATGGGCTGCAGGGTGCCGGAGTTGGTACAAGACAGAATCCGGGAAAATCATCGGAATTTATCCGGGATTCTCTTTTCAGTATGCAAAGCAGCTTCGGGAACCCCGATTCGAGGATTATGTCATGTGTTAAGCCTTGCGGAACTGGCCACCAAGACAGTCCACCGCCGTATATGCCGATCATGAAGAGGCTGTGTGCGTGACTCAGTGCCAACAGAAGGAGATGCGCCGTTCGCTCCTTGGACAGGCATGTCCTGAGCTTGCGAAACTTGCCAAAGGGCTCAGGACGAACGGAGACGAAGGTCTCGCTCTACCACAGATCCCCGAGCACCCTGTTGAGCATGAAAAGCACTACCGCCAGTCCCAGCAAACCCAGCAGCTTGCCGCTTTCCTCCATCCTGTCTGCGATCAAGTCCGAAACCTCGCCAGATTTGCGGAAGAAATACAACGCAACCGCAATGCCGACCACCATTGCTGCATACAATATTTCCACATAGCCGATCTGAAAATACCATTCACTTTTGTCCACGCGCGGCATTTCCTTTCCTGTTTATCTTGCTTCCTGATTGGCAGGGGGAGTACTTCTCCTGCCTCCCCTCGATAGACTTCTACCGATGGATGTCCGGCAGATTCTGCCTTCTAGGCGGGGACGACATGGAGCAGCCGCAGCAGCTCTTCCGCCGCAGGCCGCGAAGAGGCGGGATTCTGGCCGGTTATCAGCTTGTCGTCGACCTTGACGTAGGGCGTCCAGTTGTCCGCTTTGCTGTAAATGGCGCCCCGTTCCCTCAATCGGTCTTCCAGCAGGAACGGAACAACCGGGGTCAAGCCGACTGCTTCTTCCTCGGCATTTGAAAAACCGGTCACGCGCATCCCTTTGACCAGATACTCCCCATCTTTTCCACGCACGTTGACCAATGCGGCGGGAGCATGACACACTGCGGCAATCGGTTTATCGGCTTCTATGAAATCCTCCAGCAGTGAAATGGATATCCGGTTGTTCGGCATATCCCACATCGGCCCATGCCCTCCGGGATAAAAGACCGCATCGTAGTCGGCTGCCGAGATATAGGTCAGCTCTTTCGTATGGGCAAGCTCAGCCTGCGCGGCGCCGTCTGTCCGAAAGCGGCGCGTCAGGTGAGTCTGATTTTCCGGGAGATCGCTTTTGGGATCGATCGGCGGCATATTGCCTTTGGGCGATGCCAGCGTGATTTCCGCTCCTGCATCCTTGAATACATAATAGGGAGCAACGAATTCTTCCAGCCAGAAGCCGGTCTTCTTTCCAGTGTCGCCAAGTTGATCATGGGATGTCAGAACGATGAGAATTTTCATGTTCATCTCCTTTGTGGAAAAACATCGAAACACCAACGGAAAATTGGAACAGTTAACCTATAGCAGGTATTGGCATCGCTTTCAAACTCGACAGTCGACCCACGATGCTCGCAATTGAAATACAACATCCGGGAGGGCCGGAAGTGCTGAGGCCTGCATTCCATCCGGTTCCCAAGCCTGGCCGCAGTGAAATTCTGATCAAAGTGGCAGCGGCCGGGGTAAATCGGCCCGATATCCTGCAGCGACGGGGGCTTTACCCTCCCCCTCCGGGAACCTCGGAAATCCCGGGCCTGGAAGTCGCGGGGGAAATCGCGGAATCAGGCGAAGGCACAATCCGATTCAGGCGGGGCGAAAAGGTTTGCGCGCTTGTGGCGGGCGGTGGCTATGCTGAATATTGCGCCGTGCACGAAAGCAATGCCCTGCCGATACCATCAGGTCTTGACATGATCGAGGCAGCGGCATTGCCGGAAACCTTTTTTACCGTTTGGACCAACCTGTTCCAGCGTGGCAAGCTCAAATCGGGCGAGACTGTACTCATTCATGGTGGCACTTCGGGCATCGGCACCACCGCCACAATGCTGGCCAAGGCTTTCGGCGCTCTTGTCCTGACAACAACAGGCTCGGAGGAAAAATGCCGGGCATGTGTTGCTCTAGGCGCTGATTTTGCCATCAATTACCGCACGCAGGATTTCGTCGAGGAAGTCCGGAAGTTTACGGATGGCAAAGGAGTCGATGTCATTCTCGATATTGTCGCCGGGGACTACGTGGCGAGAAACTACAAGGTAGCTGCGCTCAATGGCCGTATTCTCCAGGTCGGTATCCAGAATGGCCCTGCCATGGAACTGAACCTGATGCCCATGCTGGCAAAAAGGCTGACGCACACCGGCTCGACCCTGCGATCTCGCACGGTGGCTGAAAAGGCTCAGATTGCGCAGGAACTGGAGCAGCAGGTCTGGCCGTTATTGCATCAGGGAAAAATAAAACCGCAAATATTCAAAACGTTCCGAATGGAGGAAGCTGCCGAAGCGCATGTATTGATGGAATCAGGCGCCCATGTCGGAAAAATCGTTTTGACGACAGGAGCAATTTAAGAACTGTCTTGGAATGCGAAAACAAGGCATGTCAAGCTTGTGCAAAAGTTGGACATCCAACGGCACGCACAGGAATCTCCGCTTGATCCTCACATGTGAAACCACGGATGGTATTGCTGATTGCGTCCGATTCCGCAGTTCGGGCGGCCAGTACCGCCGCTGCGGCTCCCTCCCCCGTGACATCGGTGATGCCCGGTGTGCCTGCCACTCCTGGTCCCGTTGTGCCTGGGGTGGCACCCGGCACTGCGCTCACGCCCCTTGCCAGTCCGAACGCTTTAGTATCTTCGACCCCGGCAGGCCGTTTCGAGCCTGCCGAAGGGGTTCAGGACGAATGGCACTGGGCCAAATTCATCGTCTTTACTCACAATTGATCATCCACGGTATGCCAAACTGATCGATCAACATGCCAAACCGGGCAGCCCAGAAGGTAGGCTGGATCGGCATCTGCACGGCTCCATTTTCCGACAATGCCGCAAATATGCGTTCGGCTTCCTCCGGTTTGTCCGTATTCAGGGCCACCGACATCCCTTTGGTTTTTTCATAATGCTCCGGTGACGCGTCCGAGGCCATCAGGACAGCCTCGCCTACTGTCAGGCGCGCATGCATGATTTTGTCATGCCATTCCGGTGGCGTTTGTTCCGCCATGGGTGAACTTCCAAAGGTGAGCATCGCGGTGATCTTTCCTCCGAGACATTTTTCATAGAACTTGAAAGCGGTCTCGCATTGGCCGTTGAAATTGAGATAAGGGTTCAGCTGCATGGGAAACTCCTCCGGTTGGTTGACGATTCAAAGCGAATTCAATCTCTCCCGCAAGGGAACGTTTATGGCACGCTATGTACCTGTGGTCGAGACACGAAACTCACGTACAGATTCGATATTTTGCAGTGCTTTTGCAAGCCCCGCAGCTCTGCCGACCTTCGTCGTCCTGACATCCATGCGGTACTCGAACAAGCCCGCTCGGGTAATACGATAACTCATCGTTGCAATCTCAAACCCATGGTCGATCGCCAAGGCACGAACCTGATCTTCCGGCATCACCTTATGGCGGTCAAAGCTTACGTAATACTGAGCGTATGACTGCCGCGGGACGCGGTCTTCGATCAGACGGAAAAGCGAAAGTATCCCGAGGGTCAACAGGGTTCCCAAAACACCGGGAAGGAAAAAGCCTATACCCATCAGTATGCCGATACCGGCTGTAATCCAGATGGAAGCGGCAGTGGTCAGGCCGCGAACACTCAGGCCTTCCTTGAAAATAACTCCGGCTCCAAGAAAACCGATACCCGTCATGATGCCCTGCGCCATTCGGGTGGGGTCCATTCGCACGGCCTCGATTGTTATGTTTGGCGGCAGCCACTTCCACTGATAGAGCGTAACCAGCATCAGCAGACTGGATGCAAGGCAAACCAGTGCATGCGTTCTGAAACCGGCGGGGTGCCCGTGCAGGCTTCGCTCAAGACCGATAGCGCCGCCCGACAGAACTGCCGCCAAAAGATGAATAGCAATCGTGACGGAATCGCTCGCGTTCGTTATAGCTTCCAGAATCCTTCCTCCTTTTAACCCTTCATAGTAAACCGAAATCGCTTCAACCACCCCTCCCCCTCTCATCAGGGCATGTTTCACGTTAATGCATAACATGATTACCAATAATGTTCCACATTCATGTGATCTATGATATTAAGTTCCATATTGATATATTAGATCAATAAATAATTGTAAACATATGAATTATTAATTATTGAATGTAATTTTTTCCTGCTGAAATATACCTTTAAATCCCCCATATAAAGGATATATAGGGGTATATTTCAAATAATTGGTTAAATATAGGGGGTATATTTCCTTTATCGTCAAAAAATGGGGGGTATACAAAATTGGGAATGATTGAGGGGTATATACTGAGGTAACTGTGTGCGCAGTAAATGGGGGCAGCGATGAGGCGGACAAGTCTTGTCAAATCGATGGGGATTGAGCGTGATGGCCGCTTGGTGGATCTCTTGGTGGATCTCTTGGTGGATCTACCAGGGTCCTGCACGGGAAAATGACAGGGATGATTAAGCCCGTTCGGGGAAAGATTTCGGGGAAAGATGGCAGAGGGAGAAATATGAAAAAAGTGCGAGGGGCTGTTATAGAACCGGGAGCAGCATCGGTCGAGAAAGGCTGCTCGCCCTCCGCATTTTCTTGTCACTAGCCAGAAGCCGTTTAAACCATTTGCTGCTAGTGAACTGGGCACTGTCAAAATCCCCAATAGACGATCGATTGGCTATTTCGTTATGGGCGCTGCGGGTAAACACAGTGCGTATCACATCTCGCTACCTGCGGGAGGATTTTTCGTTAGAGAGTGAGGGATGCAGGGAATCGCCGTGGGCGGGGAATGGATGAGTGGAAGAATCAGGGAACGGAAGGATCGGGAAGGGGTTGTCTCAGAAAACGGAAAACAAAGCACGCCAGGCCACTTCTTGTGGATTAACGAAGCGTAGTCCGGCCACCTTTTCCGGTTGCGCCTGGCGCACGAGAATGAAAAGCGCCGATGAGTTGACGGGGATGGTTTCGCCCAACGACTTGATGAAATCATCGTTGATGCCGTAGTCGGCGAGAGAACCGGACAGCGCCTCTGCCCCGACGCCGAGTGCACCGCCCAATACAAAGCCTGCAATCGGATGCATGAACAGCAGTCCGATCAGCCCTCCCTATAAGCTGCCGGAAGCGAGCATGAAGCCGGTCGTCGCTCCGTTGAGATTAATGCTCTGCTTGAGGTGGACCCTGCCGGCCTCGTCGCGAATGACGACAACGGCATCCTCAAGATCTATCAGGTGTTCCTTTTTCAATTTGGCAAGTCTAAACAAAACGCGATCGGCTTCTTCGGCATCTTTAAAACCCACTACCACCAACTCAGACATATTTTTCTCCTGTCATAAAGTTTTTCTGTTTTCCGAGTCGATCCCGGGAAGAATCAATTTGCAGTGCCGGATCTCCGACCAGCGAAACAGATTTTATGCCGCGCCTCCACTGGCGCCGATATTCTGTCCGGTAACCCAACCGGACTCTTCGCTCACCAGAAAGAGGACAACTCGCGCTATGTCTTCCGGCTCTCCTACGCGCCCCAGGAAAGACATCGCTGCCATCCGTTTTATCGTTTCTTCGCTTTTTCCCGTAGTGAACATTTCCGTATTGACCGGCCCTGGCGAAACGATATTTGCAGTGATACCGCGGTCTCCAGCTTCTCTTGCGAAGACGCGTGTCAGTTGTTCGACAGCACCCTTGCTGGCCGCATAGGCGCCATAATTGGGAAGCATCAGCCGTGTAACAGTGCTGGATAAATTCACCACGCGGCCCCCATCCTCGAGCCGGACGGCAGCTTCCCGCAGAGCATAAAAAACGCCTTTCACATTGACATCCAGAACGCGGTCGAACTCGTCGTCGCTGATGTCAGACATTTTTCTGGAGAGGAGGACGCCTGCGTTATTGACGAGGATATCCAGTCGCTGAAAACGGTCGATTGCGGCATCGAAGAGCCTGCAAACTTCAGCTGAATTGCTGACATCCGCCTTGATGGCAATTGCCTCTGCGCCTGCCTGCTGGATCGCGGTGCAGACTGCCTCGGCTGCTTCCCTGTTTTTAGTATAGTTCACGACTACGTTTGCGCCCGCACCTCCTAATGTGCGCGCTATTTCGGCACCGATACCGCGTGATGCACCCGTGACGATAGCGACTTTATTGTGTAACGGTTTGTTCATTTCATTCTTTCATTAGTTGCAGATGAACGCTGCGCTTCCCTCTTCTTCTGTTTCCTCTTGCAACGATGGCTTGATTCTCGTCTCCCGGCTTATTCCGCAAATTGAAACTGCAGGGAAAAATTCCGGGATCTATTCTGCGGATTGATCGGCAAAGCTCAGCTCGATACCATTTCCAGCGGGATCCTTAAAGAATAACTGAGTAATGCCCAGTGCAGGTACCTGGCCTTTTCTGAACAGGATGCCGCGTTGCCTCAACCGTGCCTCCATTTCGAGGCGTCCGGTGCAGGTGAATGCGGCATGATCGAAAGTGGTCGATATATGGGTATGCCGCACTTCATCCGTGGCCGTTTCACTCAGATGAAGCACGCATTTATCACCGGCATAAAGCCAGTACCCAAAGCTGTCGAATGGAGGGCGAAAACCCTGCGCGAGTCCCACTACATCGCAATAAAAAGCTTTGAGGCTATCAAGCAATTCTCGTGGGGCACGCAGATTATAGTGATTGAAGGCGATGACTCCCACTGCTCACTCCTTTGCTCCGCTTGCTTTCAGCAATTCCGCCACTTTACTGTGGTTTTTGCTCAATGCCCACTGCAACGCGGTTTTGTCCCATTCGTTCCTTAGATTGGGGTCAGCGCCGTTTTTCAGAAGAACTCTTGCGGCTTCAACATGCCCACCTCTCGCGGCCATCATAAGCGCAGTCGTTCCATTATCGGATGTTGAATTGATGGGTACCCCTCCTTCCAGCAAGAGCTGGATGATCCGGGGGTGACCTCCTGTTGCGGCATAAATCAGGGGGTTCCATCCCTCATGGTTGATTTCCGCTCCCTTGATGTACAGTTTTCGGACGATATCTTCCAGGCCGTGCAGGCTTGCGAGCATGATGGCTGTTTCGCCATAGCGGTTGCGAAGGTTGAGCCGGGCGCCGGCCTGAACGAGCAGATCGACAAGATCGGCATTTTTATGACGGACAGCGGACATTAAAAGCGTATTTCCCTGCTCATCGGGCGTATTCGGATCAGCGCCCTTTGCGAGCAGTTTGCTGATGTCGGATGCATTATTGTCTTCAGCCGCCCAGCGCAAATCTTCATAAACTCCACCCATTGCATAAGGCTGCTGAGAGAGACTGGCAGCAAGCACCAGACCAGCCATAAGTAATTTTCTGGATGAACTCATAATTCAGGCCGCCTTGAACAAGTTGAAAAAGTTATTGGTCGTGATCCTGCCGACTTCTTCGATAGGGATGCTGCGCAGTGCCGCTATTTCTTCCGCGACGTTTCTTACAAACGCGGGTTCGTTTGTCTTGCCACGATGTGGCACGGGAGCAAGATAGGGTGAATCCGTTTCTATCAATACCCTGTCCAGACTGATTCTTCTGGCCACATCCTTCAACGCAACGGCATTCTTGAACGTGACAATGCCTGAAAACGATATATAGAAATTCATTTCCATCGCCTGCCGCGCTACTTCCCAGCTTTCCGTAAAGCAATGCATGACTCCCCCCACCTTGTCCGCACCTTCCTCCGCCATGATTCTCAGTGTATCGGCAGCGGCTTCGCGCGTGTGGATGATGAGCGGTTTCGAGCATTGCCGGGCGGCGCGGATATGCTGACGGAAACGCTCCCGCTGCCATTCGAGATCGCCCTTGAGGCGGAAATAATCCAGTCCGGTTTCGCCTATCGCCACCACCTTTGGATGATCAGCCAAAGACGCCAATTGTGCCGCCTGCGGTTCGGCGAGATTCTCATAATCGGGATGGACGCCGACCGAGGCGTATAAATTGGGATGGTTCTCGGCAAGAGTGCGGACCCGGGGAAAGTCCTGGAGATTGACACTCACACAGAGTGCATGACTCACGTCATTTTCCCGCATTCGTGCCAGCAATTCATCCAGCCTGCTCGCGAGATCGGGAAAATCAAGATGACAATGGGAATCGACAAACATAGTGGAACCAGGTCAAAAAGGAGAAAGGAAGAAATGATTACGACAATAATTGTTCCCCTGATCCAGGAATGCTGGCTTATGGGCGTCAGTTGATTATCGCTACTATTCCAAATAGTCGCGTAATCGAACATATCACAGGGAAAAAAATCCCGATAGTAGGCTCTGTATATTAATGCCCCCAATCACCGCCAGTGGGTGAATCACTCTCACCCCGCCTCAGCAGCAGTATTCAGGTGCAAAAATGACGTCACCAGGGAACGACGTGATGGCCTTGGGACATCATTCTCATTCCAGGACCTGTTAACAGCCCTAATTACCCGTATCCGGTACTTGCGGCCATAACGGGCGATTGCTTTCAACCCATTTTTGAAGCCTTCTCCGTGCAGAATCTCCCGCTGTTTTTATTTCCAGATGATCACAAATGGATTTCCAGGAATTCAAATCTGCAACACCTTTTAATTCTCGAATACTTGCTGCCCACTCTTTCGCACTGGGAGTGGAAGCACGTCGAGGCGACGTATAAGTAACAGGTCCCTCTATCGACCTATTGGAATATTCTCCCACTTGTGCAAAGCCAGCAATTACCCTGCGTAGTGCTGTATTGAAGGATAGGTTTTCAAACGGTTTCGGGTTTGCCAACTTCCATATGGCTGCAACCACATCATCGTCGACATGAAACTGCGGCATACTAGTTTCCTCGCAATCAGTATGTTACCAGTATCTCACTAGTATATTTCTAGTGTCAATACTAGTATAAATAAACGATATAATAGCCACTAGTGATAGTACTAGTATATCACTATACTAGTACTAAAGATGAGACTCGGCGAAGGCTATGAGAAAAGACCAGCTTTTGTCTTTTGAGACCTGATGCACGGCATAACACGTAATTCGATCTCCGATTAACGTGCAATACTCCAGAGCTGTAGGTTGATTGCGATATTCCGCGGAAGGATGAGAAGGATATCAAGGATTGTTCATGATCTATTCCAGAAGCAGGCATGGCAAACTTCTGTCAGATACTTTCTGTCAGCCGGCCTTGCCCCGATTCCTGAATTCCCCGGACAGCACCGTCACATAGGAAAACAGCAGTTCTTCCAGAAATAATCTTGGATTGAGTGGATGCCGGGCAAGCTGCTGCGTTTTATCCAGGGCCCGCAAATAAGCTGCCATTGAATACGGATCAAGCCCGGATGCCAGGGATTTTATTTGCGCACGCATGTCCAGATGATAGCGGACCTTCTGCGCCATACGAAAACTCATCAGATCGTAGCACCACTTTTGCAGCCAGCTGACCACCATGACAAGATCCGATTTCTGCATTTCCTCTGCCAGTCCCAGCACGTCGAAACTTGATGGAGTGCTGATTTGCTGGATGAAAGCGCTGTGCCGCACAAGATAATCTTCATTCGCGAATTCCAGTGCGGTCAGGGGAGAGTAGCCAGCCGAGGCCAGGCATCTTTCAGGCGCTTTGACACCCTGCTGTTTTAACCACAGTGCTGCGGAGGCCGCGTCGGGGACTGGCATGGCGATCTGGCGGCAACGGCTGCGGATCGTGGGCAATAAATACTGTGCCTGATGCGTTACCAGTATGAACAACGTTTGGAGCGGCGGCTCTTCCAGATTCTTTAGAAGGGCATTGGCAGCAGCCGGATTCATGGTTTCCGCCGGATGGATCAGGATGATCTTATAGCCGTTCTGATGGCTGGTGATATTGACGAAGTCGCCTAGCTCCCGTATTTGCGAGATACTTATCTGTCTGCTGGGTTTTTTTGTGGACTTGCTGGTGGCCTGATTCACTGCCTTGGAAAGAGATTGAGTCTCTGCCTCATCTCCGGTTTCCACACCCTCCTCACTGGCTCCCTCTCCCGAGACGGACGTTGCCGTGACTGCTTCGGGCTCGACAAGGCAGAAATCCGGGTGACTGCCTTGCTCAAACCAGTGGCAGCTTGCACAGACCTCGCACGCCTTTCCTTCGACGGAGGGATTTTCACAGAGTCTGGACTTCGCCAGATAGCGGGCAAAAGCAAGCTTGCCCAGTCCCTTTCTGCCTCGTAACAGCAGGGCGTGGCCCAGCGTACCCGTAAGTTTCCGCCAGACTTCTTCCTGCCATCCATAAATATTACTCATGCGCAAATCGTTGCAATACTTTTTTCAACTGACCTCCTGACATTCTCCAGAGACTGGTTGGCGTCTATCACCCGTATTCTTTCAGGGAATTTTTTTGCCCGCTCCAGATACGCTTCTCGTACTCTCCGGAAAAATTCATCCTGTTCTTTTTCAAACCGGTCCGCCTGCTTGATATTGCTGGTTCGCTGCCTTCCCGATGCGATAGACACATCGAGATAAAGGGTAACATCCGGCTGAAACTCTCCCTGCACCCAGCATTCGAGTTCATTCAATTTCTGCAGGGATAGTCCCCTTCCCCCGCCTTGATAGGCAAAGCTGGCATCGGTGAAACGATCCGATATTACCCAGTCGCCGCGGCTTAAGGCAGGCAGGATGACCTTGTCCAGATGTTCGCGCCGTGCGGCGAACATCAGCAGCGCCTCGGTCTCCGCATGCATCGTTTGCCGGCTGTCGAGCAGGATGCCGCGCAACGCTTCCCCCAAGGGAGTGCCGCCGGGTTCGCGCGTAACAATCACTTTTTTTCCTCTTTCCTTCAGGAAATGCTCTAGCCACCGGAGATGCGTCGTCTTACCCGCACCGTCAATGCCTTCCAGAGTGATGAATTTGCCCCTCATATTATGATGTCATTCCTGAAAATTACGATATTGGCAATACATTGGCTCGTAAGCCGGAAAGAAGCATGCCGGACAGAGCCTGCTTCAAGGCGAGTTTAACTTATACTTATGGAAGGTAGTAGTTACAAGCCTGCTTGGCCGGACTGAAAAAAAGAAACCGCAAGCCGGACATGCCGGATACGGGTAAGCGTTATACTGTTTCGCAGGATGTACAAAACACACACAGAAAGCGCAAATACAAAAGGCGATCAGGAGTTCATTTCATGACTGATGATATAGGAAGCTTATTCGCACGCTGGGCACTTTTATTTGCACTGATGCTCGGCACCTTGATTTCGGGTGTTTCCAGCGCTGCTGCCCAGCCGGCGGAACGAAATCAGCAGGACAGACCGGCCCCGAACACGACTGAGTCTGCTTCGCGTCCGCGGGGGCAGCCATTGACTGAATTCGAGAAGATGCAATTGCACCATCGGCGCTATAGTGCTGCTGCAAATAACATGGCACATTTGTTCAAGCTATTGAATCAAAAAATCCAGGAAGTATCTCTGGCAGCAAAGACCGTCGAAGCCAAGGACAATTCCCATAACAGGCGCCAGCTGGAAATCCGGTTACAGCAACTGGAAAACGCCCGCGTGGCTTATAGCGTTCAATATTTGCAACTGCAATCACAGATGCAGAACGAATATCGCAATTATGCTGCGATCAGCAACGACTTGAAGGCAAAATATGATAGGCCCGCAAGGAGCGGGGGAGAGAGTGCCCGAGATACCGGCAGTGCGAAGGCGAAACCCGACGCGAGTGAATCGGCTAAAGCCAAGAGTATGGAAGATAAGGATACAGGGAGTCATGCAAAGGCAAAAGAATCGCCGATCGAGGAGCAGTTTCCCACCGATTCGCCTGCAAAGGATCCGCGTATCCTGGATCTGGATACCAAGGAAGTCAGAGCCAGGCGCGAAGGGCGCTCGGAGACCGGATCTTCCAGGAGTTCCCTCCCCGCCCCGGAACAACCGTGACCGGGACTGGTTGTGCAACGACCTGCTCATGGCTTTGCCCATACCCTTCAAGGGGCTGTTGTCCTGGGCGGCCTCCCAAGCACTTCCTTTAATCGCTGTTCCTGGTCTCGTGAGAGATTGGTGCTCAAAACCTTGCCCCTGAGCTCGCCGAGTTCAGTCAGGATTTTTTCCGGCTCCACTTTTCGCGCAAGGATGAAGAGCGCCGACGAATTAAGGGGGATGGTTTCACCTAATGACTTGATGAAATCATCCGAAATACCATAATCCGTAAGAGAACCGGACAAGGCTCCCGCACCTGCTCCAATCATGCTTCCGATGAGTAATCCGGCTGCGGGGTTGAGGAAAAGCATTCCGACAAAAGCCCCCAGAAGCCCGCCGGACAGCAGACCGGCAGACGTATCATAATGGGTAAGATTTATACTTTGCTTGAGGTTTATCTCACCCTGTTCGTCACGAACGACGACCACAGCATCCTCAAGATCAATCAGATGCTGCCTTTTCAGCGACCTGAGCCGCCACAAAACTTCCTCCGCTTTTTGCGGGTTTTCAAATCCTATTACCACCAGATTCGACATGGTGTCTCCTTTCAATCGTATTTGATGTCGTGCTTATTACCTATGATACCGCATGTACCACTTTGGTTTCCCCGGCATCAAGGCAAACCCTGATCGCAAGGAATTTCTCCAGCTTCTTCTTCCCCGGTCCCGGCAGAATTCCAGGTTGACGGCATGAGCCGGTGCTGACGATTTCGGAAAAAACACGCTGAAATTTCACGAATTCTTTATGTAATCAAAACAGTTTCATCACACGACTTGTGTTAAATCCAATCGAGCCCCAGAAAATGATAGATCTGTGGCGGTGAGTTTATGTGTTGTTGTACCCGACTCGCCGGGCCACTTCTATTCGGAAGAGGAACAGGAGACAGATAAGGGGCAAAGAGGGACAGAAGCTGACTGCGTGGCACTGAAATTCTTTCTTATTAATATTTTAGGGGAAATATCATGCGACAGATTCGATCCTATTTGCCTTCACTTGCAGCAACAGCAGGCGTCGTGGCATCCCTGCTGGCCATTCCAGCCGGGGCGGTTACATTCACACCCACCAATCTTGTGACGGATGATCAGCTTGCTCATGCCGCCCAGATTACCGACACCGGTCTCAAGAATGCGTGGGGAATGTCCTATGCTCCTGGCGGGCCCTTCTGGGTTTCTTCGACTGATGGCGGAACAGTCCGTCTGTATGGCGTGAATCCAGCAACACAAGCGACTGTCCAGCGACCCTTGACAGTTTCCATCCCGGGCGAGGGTAGCGTGACTGGGCAGGTATTCAACAGTACATCATCATTTGGGGACAATCGCTTTCTGTTCGTAAGCGAAGATGGCACAGTTTCAGGCTGGCGTCCCACCTTGGGTACGACGGGTTTGATACCGGCAGAGACACTGGTGTCGGCATCTTCGAACAACAGCTATAAGGGCGCAGCTATCGGCAACACCGGGGGGCACGATTATCTTTACGCGGCCAACTTCAAAGCGGGCACGGTGGATGTTCACAAGGGAGATGTCGGTGCGCCCTCACTGTCCGGTTCGTTTATCGATCCCGGCCTTCCCAGTGGATACGCTCCTTTCAATGTCCAGAACCTCAACGGATCGCTGTATGTGACCTATGCCCTGCAGAATGCAACCAAGGATGACGAAGTGGCCGGGGCGGGGCTGGGTTTTGTCGACCAATACACGTTGAACGGCGATTTCGTTACGCGCGTTGCATCCGGCGGAACCTTGAATGCGCCGTGGGGGTTGGCTGTAGCGCCTTCTTCGTTTGGTTCCGCTGCCGGTGATCTACTGGTAGGAAATTTCGGTGACGGTCATATCAATATCTACGACCCCAATACGCATACTTTTCTCGGCCAGGTGCTCGATGCCAACAATCATCCTGTAGTGATTGACGGTTTGTGGTCCATTTCACCGGGCAACGATACCATGGCAGGCAGCAGTCATCTGCTGTACTTCACGGCGGGACCGGATGACGAAACCCACGGTTTGTTTGGCGTCCTCACACCCGTCCCTGAGCCTTCCGCTTACGCAATGATGCTGGCGGGACTGGGTGCATTAACGCTGCTGATGAGGCGTCGCACACTGGGATGAAGTTTTGATGAACGGAGGGATCACGGCGCCTCAATTTCCTGCACTTTATTCTTGACTTTATTTGTAACAGTTTTATCATATAAGCTGTTGGACAAGTGATCCCTCCTTTGTAAGTGGAAACTTTAAACCCGAAGTCGATAACGTCTTCGGGTTTTTTTATGCTCCGGAACTTGATCTGTCCCGATCAATCTGCCCCTGTTGGCCATGGACTCGCCTGAGTGCGCGAGCTCGATACTCCTTTGCGAGATCGATACTCCTTTTCCAGAATCCTGGATAGCAATAATTCAATACTTGGTTTGTTATTTGTTGTGTCCGAGGGCGAGTCCCGCAATTTCGATGCCCAGACCAAGGATGAAGAGAAGTGCGCCGATCCAAATATCTTCCGGCGCGAAGAACATCAGTATTCCGCCTAATATCATAAATGAGATAGACAAAATCCGTTTGGTGCGAATGCGAAGGGTCATGGCACACAGCCTTTTACAAGCAGATTCCGCTGAAGCAGATATCCGGCTATCCTTATATAGACAATATAACTATAGACCCTCGCCGCGAAAATGCTGGAGAAGGAGCGCTTGAAGCTCTATATAGCTCCGGCTGAATGGAATCCGGTTAAACAGGCCGCCGTCCATGTCTATGGGAGTTGCTTATTTTGCCCTTCTTTCAAGCTCAAAGACCATCGAATCGGCAAGGGAGAGAAGCGGCTTTATGGCCTGATCAACCTTATCGGCAAGTGCTGCAGGGGCGATGTTGTGCGACAGGGACACCTGGAGCGCCTCTTGCAGACGAGTTGGTTTTTCAGTCGACAGGTGCTGCAGGTCAGCGGGCAGTCCCTGACGTAATAGGCTATAGACCACACCCGGTTCCACGCTGTAATGAAAACACCATTCGTCATCCAGCCGAAGATAATTCAGGTGCTCCAGCGGAATGCCTGTCTTACCTCCAAGGAAACTTAAATCCTTATCGGTCAATTGGTGAACAGATTCACCATCAATAAGCAGCTTCAGCGCAGCAATATATCGCTCATACTCGGAGGGTCCCCGGAATTTTCCTGATTTGATCTCCAGGTCGACCGCTTGCTGTAGTGGAGCATTGAATATGATTTCTGAAAATCCAATCTCATCTCCTGTTTCTTTGCCTTCGCTATCGGACGGTTCGAAAACGCGCACGATCAGATCCGCTTTGTCCTTCATCCGGAGCTTGTTTGTGCTATATGTAATCTGATAGCTTCCTTCTGCATCCGTGATTGCCTGACCCAGCAATGTCTCTGATCGCATGTCTCGATCAAATGCACGGACGAGGAGATGAGGAAGCGGGAAGTCATCCATTTGGCGAATTGTGCCCCGAAGGATGCAAAGCGTTTTAGCTGTGATATCGAGAAACTCCTGAATCGCAGCCGGGTTCTTCCTTGCTTCAGCTACAATGCCGCCCTCCGGATCGAATACTCGCACAAGCAGATCAGGACCCTTTCGTCCATTCGAACGCCAGGCATAGTCGATACGGTAGAATCCATCATCCTGAACCGCGCTTATTGCGCCACACCGCACAAATGTATTCACCGAGAGCGCATCGAATGCGCAAACGGTAAAGCCGCTTGCGCACAGCGGCGCTCCATCTTCCTGAAAAATCTGCCCGCTAACAGTATAAATCTTGGTCCGTGGAACATCCGGACCGATGGTCACGGTGGCGATGGCCGAAAACTGATTCCTCAGGTTTTCCGCCTGATCCTGCGACAGCTCTTCAATCGTAAAGCCACGTTCCCACAAGATTCGGGAAAAATCATTCTGTTTGCGGGAAACAGGCATCATCAGGTCGAACAGCGCGCGAAGTTCCCCCTCGGTGACGAAAATACGCACCGAGTTGTCTATAACCCTGGCCTCCAGGTAATTTATACCTGCAAGTGCCCGCTGCACATTCTCTATTTCGCCTGAATTCAACCTTTCCAGCAATATGCCCTGCTCCAGAATGTGCTGGCGCAGATTTTTGAAACCTTTAACGAAGCTGAACAGCTTTTGTAGAATGTCGAATTTCTTGTCTGGCTGACTGAACTGGATGGTAGCTCGCATGGTTGGGTCGGTTTCTATGTCCGCTATCGGTTATTTTTTAATACTTGATCAGCCCATTCGGGGAAAGCAGCGAAGGGAGGGAGAATTCACATGCAGGATCTTTCTTATGTTCCTTGTGCCTGGAAACGATTTCCAGGCATGGAAGACCTCTTCACAAACCACTGTCATGAGAGCCGATGGAAAAACTGGTTCAGTACAGTTTACAGCAGTTTATGTATCCAGGGCTCCGAATATCCTCTGTTGCTGCAACAAGCATAGCGGCTGGTTATGCTCTCGCATCAAATGAATAGTCTTCCCACCATTAAACATAGCTGATGGGCATAAGAAATCAAGCTTTTTGTTGCTTGTGCATCCAAAACTGGAGCTTATACATGTCTTATCGATATCCTACATGTCTTATCGGTATCCGTAGTATTTGTGGATGAGGTAAGGACAATCGTCGTTATTGATGGGCTGCGCTTTGCTTCACCTCTTTTACGAAAACACATCAGAAAAACAGATCAATTGATTTAAATGTCATGAAGAATTCTCCTATCGTTAGCGCCAAGAGCAGGAATTTTGAATGGCGCCTGGCTAACCTGCCGAAGCCGGCTTATCCGGAAGAGCTCCCGGTAGTAGCTCTACGGCAGGAGATCGCGCAGGCGATTCGGGAAAACCAGGTGGTGATCATCAGCGGTGAAACCGGTTCGGGCAAGACCACGCAATTGCCGAAAATCTGCCTTGAACTCGAACGGGGCGTGCATGCGATGATCGGGCATACGCAGCCTCGTCGTATCGCGGCACGGACCGTGGCGGCACGAATCGCTTCAGAACTTAAGAGTCCCTTGGGGCATGCGGTAGGGTACAAGGTGCGCTTTTCGGACAAGGTGAGTCCGGAAACGTATGTCAAGCTCATGACAGACGGCATTCTGCTGGCGGAGACGCAAGGCGATCCGAATCTGCTTGCCTACGATACGATCATCATCGATGAGGCGCACGAACGCAGCCTGAACATCGATTTTCTGCTCGGATATCTCAAGCAACTGCTGCCGCACCGGCCGGATCTCAAGCTGATCGTTACTTCCGCGACCATCAATGCCGAACGCTTCTCCGCGCATTTCGATAACGCGCCTGTCATTGAAGTATCCGGCCGCATGTATCCGGTAGAGGTACGTTATCGTCCCATCGAGGCCCCGGCTCGCCCTGCTTCCGTCATCGCGGAAGATCGGAATGAAGACAAGGCCGGGAACAGGACCAGGGATAAAGATAAGGACGGGCAGAAGGATAAACAAAAGGATAGGGACAGGGATGAAGGCGACATGGAGCAGGCTATCCTTGATGCGGTGGATGAAATCAATCGCTGTGGGCCGGGTGATGTGCTGGTGTTCCTGCCTGGCGAGCGGGAAATCCGTGATACCGCGGAGGCGCTGCGCAAGCATGCTTTTGGTGGGCCCGGCACGGGCCGCGCTGGTGCCGAAATTCTGCCATTGTTCGCGCGCCAGTCCTATGACGACCAGGAACGGGTTTTCAAGCCTGATGGCAGTAGCTTGCGGCGCATCGTGCTTGCCACCAACGTGGCGGAAACTTCACTGACCGTTCCCGGCATTCGCTACGTGATCGATACCGGCGTGGCACGCATCAAGCGCTACAGCTATCGCAACAAGGTGGAACAGTTGCAGGTGGAGAAAATTTCACGCGCGTCCGCTAATCAGCGCGCGGGACGCTGCGGCCGGGTGATGAGCGGTATCTGTTTCCGACTTTATTCGGAGCAGGATTATCTTGCCCGCCCGGAATTCACCGATCCGGAAATCCTGCGCTCTTCGCTGGCCGCGGTGATTTTACGCATGAAATCTCTCAAAATTGGATCCATCGAGAATTTTCCTTTCCTCGAACCGCCCCTGCCACGCATGATTGCGGACGGCTATCAATTACTGACTGAGCTCGGCGCGGTGGATGAGAGTAACACCCTTACCAGCATCGGCTGGCAGCTGGCCAGGTTTCCCATCGACCTCAGGATTGCCCGCATGATCCTGGCAGCGAAGGAGGAAAACTGCCTGCGCGAGGTGCTCATCATCGCCTCTGCCCTGAGCGTGCAGGACCCACGAGACCGTCCGTTCGAGCGGCAGGAAGCCGCAGACCGGGCCCACCAAAGCTTCCAGGATGAGCGCTCCGATTTTCTGAGCTATCTGAAGTTGTGGGATTTCTTTGATGACCTGCTCAAGCATAAGAAATCCAACCGCAAGTTGATCGAGCAATGCCAGGAAAACTTTTTGTCGTATCGCAGAATGCGGGAGTGGCGTGAAGTCCACGGTCAATTGCATACGTTGGTAGTGGAAACAGGGTTGAAGCCCAACGAGATAGTGGCGAACTACGATGAAATGCATCGGGCGCTTCTCGCGGGGTTGCTCGGCAATATCGGTTTCAAGATCGACGAGGATAACGAATACCTCGGAGCGCGCGGCGTCAGGTTTTCGATTTTCCCAGGTTCCGTGCTGAAAAAGGCCAAACCCAAATGGGTCGTCGCTGCAGAGCTGACGGAAACCACCCGGCTTTATGGTCGAGGTGTAGCGAAAATCGATCCTGCCTGGGTGGAAAGGATCGGTGGAAAGCTTTGCAAGAAGCATTATTTCGACCCGCACTGGGAGAAGAAATCAGCGCAGGTATCGGCATTCGAGCGGGTGACCCTGTATGGATTGACAGTAGTACCGAAGCGGCGTGTCTACTACGGCAATATCAACCCGAGAGAGGCACGAGAGATTTTCATACGCTCGGCCCTCGTAGCAGGGGAATACATTACCCAGGCCCCTTTTTTTGAGCACAACCATGAGCTTATCGCCAATGTTGCCGCTCTCGAACATAAAACCCGCCGGCCGGATGTGCTGGTGGACGAACAGGAAATTTTCGCGTTCTACGATGGACTCATCCCCGAGGGGATCAGCAACGGCGCAGCTTTCGAGAAATGGCGCAGACAGGCCGAGCGTGAGAATTCGCGCTTGCTCTACATTCCCAAAGAATACCTGATGCGCCATACCGCGCAGAGCGTAACGGAAGAGCGGTTTCCCGATACCATGCTCATAGATGGCTTCCACCTGTCACTTACCTATCGCTTCGATCCTGGACACGTGTTGGACGGAGTCACCATTACCGTACCGTTGCCACTGCTGAACAGGCTGGATGCGACGCAATTCGACAGCCTCGTCCCAGGGCTGGTCCGCGAAAAGATAACCTGGTATCTGCGGGCACTCCCCAAGCAGATACGCCGCTACGTTGTACCGGTCCCGGAGTTTGTAACGCAGTTTCTGGAAAGTGCGGAACATGCAGCAGCAACTTCGCCGTCTGAACCCTCTCCGTCACTTCTGACCGAAACATTGGCCCGCTTTATCCGGATCAAAACCGGCATTACCGTTCCACCGGATGCCTGGCGGGACGAAAAACCGCCTCCGCATCTGATGATGAACTACAGAATCGTGGATGATGCGGGGCAAGAGCTGGCAATGAACCGGGATCTTGGGCAATTGAAAGCGCAGCTCGGGCAAGCGGCACAACTGATGTTCTCCCGCTCCGAGTCGGGAGAGCATAATCCCCTTGAACGCGACGATGTAAAACACTGGGATTTCGGTGATCTGCCGCAGGAAATCACCTTCAACCGCGCGGGCAAGAACATGATCGGCTTCCCTGCTCTCGCCGAACGGGATGGAAAAGTATCGATTCGCCTGTTCGACACGCGCGAAGCGGCAGAGCTCAGCATGCGTGGCGGTGTGCGTCAATTGCTGCGCTTCGAGCTGAAGGAGCAAATGAAACAGCTGGAAAAAGATCTGTCAGGACAGGGGGCAAAGGGTGGAAAGGGCAGATATCTGGCACAGGCGGCCTTTCAACTGCACACACTCATCAAGCCTGACCAGCTCAAGAAAGATATATTGAATGCGGTCGCAGACCGCGCTTTTATTGCAGATGATGCGCTGCCCCGCAGTGAAAAGGAATTTGTCGCCCAGCGCCAGCGTGCCCGCACGCGACTGCCTGCCGTGGCTGAGGCTCTGGTTCGCATCGTGCAAAACGTCGCCAGCGAGTACCAGTCATTCATGGCGAGGGTTTCTTCAATCGGAGGAGCGGGCAAGGTTGGCGTGCAAAAAACCGGCGCAGCAAGTGGCGGTAGTGCCGGTAACCCTGGAGCCGACTTGATGATCCAACTCCGCAACCTCGTTTATCCGGGATTTTTGAGCGCCACCCCCTGGGAACGCTTGCAGCATTTACCGCGTTACCTGAAAGGCATGATCCTCCGCCTGGATAAGTATGGCGCCAATCCCGAGCGCGATGCGCATCACGCGGCCGCCATTGCCGGATTATGGAACCGGTATGAACAGCGCCTTGAAAAACATCGCAAGGCGGGAACCGATGATCCCAAGCTCGTTGAATTCCGCTGGCAGATCGAGGAACTGCGGATTTCACTGTTTGCCCAGGAACTGAAAACACCCTACCCTGTTTCGGTCAAACGGCTTCAGAAATTATGGGAGGAAGTCAATTTAACAGTTTGATGGTTGGAGCCTATTTCCTCGACATGTAGACGGAGCAGTGTTCAATTAAGCGGCCGGTTTCAGCTCGGGAATATTCCGCTCTATCAGGTAGTTTGCGGCTACTCTGCATTCTCCGCCGGGAGCAATTTCCACCACTTCTGACCCCGCATTTGCGGTTTCAACGCAAACAAAGCGTTCGTAGTCGTCATCCTTCAGGTCGCCCATCTGTCCAGAAATTCTCGCCCAGGGATTCCATACGACAGCAGTCCTGCTGTCGCTCGATTGAATGCGAATCCGGCGATCATAAGCAATATCATCGATCACCAACTCTTTCTGCACATCCTGGTAAATGCGATCGACTTCGGAATTGATCGTTACCGCACCTGCTTGGGTTTTTTGAGCGTAGTTGTCGACTTTATCGAGATACGCGACCCCCTCAAGACCGAGAATGGTGATCCGATCGATATGCCCGACCTTGAAATAGGTATGCAGAGCCTGCGTGATTGAAAAAGGCGCGGTATCTTTATTTCGCGTGATCAATTCAAGATTCAGGGATTCTCCCACTGTGACTTCGAGATCCAGATTGAACGAATGCGGCCAGATAGCCCTTGTTTCCGCTGTGTCGGTCAAACCGAGCGTCACCTTGCTATCGCCATTTCCGGTGGCTTCCGTTTTAATGACGTTCCAGAGCCGGTTACGCACAAAACCATGTACAGGACGCCCTTGCTGTTCCGGATCCGGGCCGAACCAGGGCCAGCAGATGGGGGCGCCGCCCTTGATACCTTTACCTGCCTCATAATATGCAGCTTCGCTCAGGAACATCAGGTTCTGCTCATTTGCAGGCTGAAAAGACAATACCTGTCCTCCATAAACAGAGATCACTGCGCCACCCTTGGCATTATCGACCATGATAAAGGGGAATCCTCCTGCCCCCTCCATGAATTTGACCTGCCCGTCGATCCCATGGTTTTTATTCAACTCTTCTATATTCATTTCATTCCTTATTCGCTTCTGGAGATGCCTCGTAGAAGAGGATCATAATGGCACCTGAACATTTTGTCATCACCAGCTGTTTATGCTGATCGACCTGCTGACCCAAGTCGATCAGCGAAGCAGAACGAGCTTTGGAATTGCTTCCGTACCTATCCAGACAACCGCATTTTGCCCGAATTCCTTTCCAAGCGCCTTAGTTGTCTCCAGATTCAGTCCGAGCACGAGAAAGCTTTTTTCCGCCGCCCACGCTCCGGCAGGGTCGATGCCTTCACCTTCGATAATCTGGCTCTGCTTGGCAACATACCGCTCAAGGCTCTTCCGGAGATCCAGACATGCCTTCATGTTCATTTCATGACTTTCCGCCGCACCGAAGGGATTGCAGGCGGTGATGAATGCGGCACAACGATGGCCAGATGCTGCTAAAAGCCTTGCCAGGGGCTCGGAATACTGGTCCACATGCAACGTTATTGCCTCATGGCCTAAGCCCGCCCGATAGTAAGCCGAGCGATAGACATAAATGAGATCATCAGGGATTTCAGTGTATGACATGGTATCTCCGGCGAAGCTTCCCATCCCCAAGCCTTTATGAGTGCTACATTTACCCATTGATGCAGGGTAGGCAGGGTAAGTTGCAAGCTGTGCAGGAAGAGTTTCTTCTTATGAAAGGTGACGTATCACCCTGCAAGGATTTCCTGCAGCGAAAACGTTTGCGGGAATATTTCTGGTAACAATGCTTCCCGATCCGATCGTCGTGCCCCGTCCGATCGTGACACCGGGATTGATGATCGCTCCACCGCCAATCCAGACGCTGTCTTCCACGGTAATGGGTTTAGCGGCTTCCAGGCCGGTATCACGGTCCTTCGCCGCAAGGGGATGGGCTGCAGTATAGATCTGCACGGCCGGACCCAGAAAGACATTATGCCCCATGCTGACCTGCGCGCAATCCAGTACGATGCAATTGAAGTTGGCGTAGAAGTTATCCCCTACCAGGAAGTTGTAACCGTAGTCGCAATAAAAGGGAGGCTCGATATGGAGGTTTGACCCCGATGCTCCGAGCAGTTCCCCCAAAATTGCAGATCGTTTTTCAGTCTCGTCCGGAAGGCTGTCATTGAAAGCCTTCGCTAATCTTTTGGCACGCTTTCTTTCCTCGACCAGCAGTCGATCGCTGGAGCGATAGAGTTCTCCATTCAGCATTTTCTGCTTTTCGGTCTTATCGATCATGTCATCTATTCAATACAGGCGTTTGAATAAGCTTCGGAAAGAAAGAGAAAGCTTTCTCGAGGAAACATCCGGCGCTGCCACTTCAGTCAGGTTTCGGACATTCTGCCGGTATGCTGCATGGAGCATGGTTGTTTATTGCTCTCGGGGTCATACTTGGCGCCCCAGTGGATGAGCGCATGAAGAGCCGGGGATAAATCTTTTCCTTTTTCCGTGAGCGTATAAATGACTCTTCTTGCATTAAGGGGGTCGCGCTGCCTTGAAATGATATTGCACTCCTCCAGCTTTTTCAGACGATCTGAAAGAATATTGGATGCAATTTTTTCGGGTGAAGCGAGAAAATCCCGGAAATGCTGCTTGTCCTTGAACAGTATGTCGCGAATGACAAGCAAAGTCCATTTGTCACCCAATATATCCAGTGCGCAGCTAACGGGACAGGAAGAACGCTTGTTCTGGTCTTTAGTCATGCTCACATTATGTTTGATTTTCCCGATACGATTCATTTATTATACTTTCAATATGCAACCAAATACGAGGATTGAGACTCTATCTGGGGTTGCCAATATAATTTTTTTCAGCTCGGAACGGCTTTATTTCTCATATGGCTAACGCGTTATAGCTCATCCAGGGAAGGTTACGGCTTTTTGGATGGACGATATGAGGCTGAAAGGCAGCGGCAAGCAAATACAAATCAAGAGGAGTAGATGATGAAGCAAGCGATACAAGCCGGTACCTCGATTCTTGTCCTTGTAGCAACGTTGTACAGCGGTTCGGCGACCGCTCATGGAAAAGTCTCGATGGAGGAAGATAGCTGCATGCGACGGCTTGGCGACAGCAGCATGGTTCATTTAAGCGCCTATCAGCCGCAGTATGAGCCTTCAGATCAATACTGCACCGAAATTCCCAAAGGAGGAAACACGTTTCTGGTGGTTGACCTGGTGGATCCCGCATTACGGGATATTCCCATCGGAATGCGAATTGTAAGAGGAAGCAATGAAACAGAAGATGAAACGGTATCTTATGTCAGGCCCAGCTATCACCCCGATGGAGTGATCAAGGGGGAAACCGCCCTGGACAAAGGGGAGTATACGGTTTTCATAACCGGTGAAGCAGTGCCTCCCGTGCGCTACGAATATCCGTTGCGCGTAGAAATGATCAATTACGCAAAAACTTTTCGTGCCGCGGTCGGACCGATGATAGCCGCTCTGCTGCTGACTTTGCTTGGCTACAAGATCATGCAGTCCAAGCGGGTGAGGCAATGGAGATCTTCTCGCGGGTCATAAGCGCTCAGAGCTTTAGCGATAAGGGCCGGGCCTTTGCCGCGCATTCCTTAATCGGCCATGGCATGGAGGATTTTGAACCCAAGCTTCCATGCCTGCTCGTTTGACTGGCTAACTAAATCAGTAGTTGAGCCTTATGGAGACCGTGGCTTCTCTTCCTTCATAAGCAAAAATTCAGTGCAGACGAACGCTTGCTGATCAGATTGCAAGCATTGATTTTTTCTCTGCCTCCCGAACTGAAGAATGGCTTTGCTTCACTCCTGTTGGGCATCCTCCAGATACCCTCCCTGAAGGCGTCAACTTGATTCGATGAGCTTATGGCCCGGATTCAGGCCAGAACTTGGCCGCTTTCTCTTTCTATTCAGAAAAAGCAGGATAGGACCGGATTTGGCGGAAGCTGGCGCGATCAATAAACTCCGCTCGCAGAATAACATCATGAGGACGTGCTGGAGCAGAACTCGTTTTCAAGAACGCGGCCACGTCCCCAGTCATTCGCAGGAAAGTATCTTTCAAGCTCAAATCACGGCTTGCCATCATTCCCTTCGCTTCCCCGGGCAAACGCTGCTAATCCTTATAGTCTCTGAACCAAAGCCCCTGTATCATCTATGATGCGGAAAATGAGAAAAAATGGTGGGAGAAAATGGAACAGTAAACAATATATCTTCTCTCAGATTTTTAATACCCTGTTCCTCGATACGTTAATAAAGGCACTCCCGAGGGCCTGAATTTCCGCATAACTCCAATCTACTTGAAAGGAATAAGTCGTGTGGAGTTCGTAATAGTTAGCTACCCAATTCGGAGGCCGGTATATGTCGACGGCGATCTGTCCGGCTATACCAATGAAGTCCTGCAGATGGATGCGGGCACGCATAAATTTACCTTAGCCCCTCCAGAAGACTGTGACCCCATCTTTTGCGAAGTCATGGTTAAGGGAACCACTGTCCTGCTTCCCATGAAAATTGCCTTTATCAAAAAATGGTAGGTATGAGTATCCGACTTGGCGCATGCATGGCTGTGTTTGCTGGAGCCCTATTGTTGAGTGGATGTGGCTCCTTTCAGGTAAATCCCCCCTTGGCCAGGCACGACCCTTCCTCAGGTTACCGTTTCGAAAAACTGGAGGCAGGAAGCAATAGCGATAAGTTGTTTGTCGTTCTGGTTTTCTCGGGAGGCGGTACCCGGGCGGCGGCTTTATCTTATGGAGTGCTGGAAGCTCTCCGCGACACTCAAATCCAATGGGAAAACCGGAGAATATCGCTGCTGGATGAAGTGGATGTAATTTCATCGATATCCGGAGGAAGCTTTCCTGCAGCCTATTACGCCCTGTATGGATTACGGATTTTCGACGAATTCCCGAATCGCTTCCTCTACAGATCCATCCAATCCGAATTGATTGACTCGACGTTGACTCCAGCGGGGCTATTGAAGCTCGGCGGGGCGAGCTTCGGGCGCAGTGACCTGGCGGCGGAGTTTTATGACCGGGAAGTATTTGGAGCAGGCACATATGCCGAAGTAATTGCTCGGGCTCGACGGCCTTTTGTGATCCTGAATGCCACGGATATGACGACGGGAACACAATTTCCCTTTACCCAAGACCAGTTTGACCTTTTATGCTCCGACCTGTCAGGAATTTCACTGGGGCGGGCAGCAGCCGCATCCTCGGCGTATCCGGGAGGACTTACACCCCTCACCTTTCAAAACTATGCGGGCAAATGCGGCTACCATCAGCCTGAATGGGTGGATCTTGCCGTTCGGGATCATAAGTCGCGCATCAATATACGTCGGGCCGCGCGCGCGGAAAACAGGCTTTCGTATACCGATACTGAACACAACCCGCGTAAATACATCCATTTGACCGATGGCGGCGTAGCCGACAATATCGGGCTGCGGGAGCCGCTCACGGCAATCAACAGTTTAAATAATTCCTGGAGTGTGCTTCGCCTGATAAATCAGAAGAAAGTGGACAAACTTGTGGTAATCGTGGTGAATGCCGGCACAAACCCCACCACTAGGCGGGATCAGACTCCAGAGGTTCCCGGGCTCGTTGATACCCTGACTGCCGCAGCCGTGGTCCCGTTGGGCAATTATTCATTCGATACTCTTGAATTGTTGCGGCAAACGGTAAACGAGTTCAACGAATCGATGCGACTGGTATCCGGCTGCAAGGAGTTGGCTGCCAGCAAAGGCCCGCGATGCGAGTTGGATATTCCTATACCGCACCAGATTGAATTCTTTCCGATCGAAGTGGCGTTTGAATACATCGAAGCTGCCGACGAGCGAAACTGGTTCAAAAATCTTCCTACCACCCTGGAATTGCCCCGGGAAACGGTAGATAAACTACGGAAGGTCGGGCAACAAATACTTAACGAAGATCCCGAGTTCAAAAGACTGATGGAAGCGTTGCATGGCTGCATCGCACTTGCGGGACAGCATTGCTGATGGAAAAATTCCATGGGATCACGCCGCAGCTCACCCAAAAAGAAAGGGAAGAAACATGACGAAGATTCTCGGATTCGCCGCGCATGGCCCCCAGCAGAAACTCGAACCATTCACATATGACGCCGGGCCTCTCGCGCCGGAGGAAGTGGAAATTGCGGTGGAGCATTGCGGTCTTTGTCATTCCGATCTCTCAATATTGAATAACGACTGGGGTATCACGCAGTACCCAGTTATTCCCGGACACGAGGCCATCGGCCGGATTGTCTCGATGGGAGAACACGTAAGGGGATTGCAAATCGGGCAGCGGGTAGGAGTTGGCTGGAATGCCGGCAGCTGCATGCACTGCCATGAATGCATGACCGGCGACCACAACCTTTGTGCAAAAGCCACCGCGACAATCATCGGGCATTATGGGGGCTTTGCCGATAAAGTGCGCGCGCACTGGGCGTGGGCGATTCCCATACCTGAGAAGCTTGAAAGTTCCTCCGCAGGCCCGTTACTCTGCGGAGGGATTACTGTATTTGCGCCCCTTGCGGCCTATGTAAAACCGACCGATCATGTAGGTGTCGTCGGTATTGGCGGCCTTGGTCATCTGGCCCTGCAATTTGCGAATGCCTGGGGTTGCGAAGTTACGGCTTTCTCTTCCAATCCCTCAAAGGCGGAAGAAATGCGTACACTCGGCGCCCATCGTGTTCTCTCCAGCCGTAAGAGTGGCGAAATTCGCGCGGCGGCACGCTCGCTCGACTTTCTGCTGGTGACCGTCAATGTCCCGCTTGACTGGGCATTGCTGCTCCAGACACTGAAACCGAAAGGACGCATGCATCTCGTTGGCGCAGTGCTCGAACCCCTGCCCATCCCTGCTTTCGAGCTTCTGAGCGGACATAAGAACGTTTCAGGGTCACCGACCGGTGGGCCTGCGATGATATCGGATATGCTGGATTTTGCCGCCCGTCACGGCATTCAGTCTCAGGTAGAGCGTTTTCCCATGAGCAGTGTCAATGAAGCAATGGAGCATCTGGCTGCTGGAAAGGCGCGCTACCGCATAGTCCTGGATGCGAATTTTAATCGGGAGCAGCCAGGAAGTGCGAATGCATGATCAGCCGCTTCTTAGCAATTCGACTGTCACTTCATTCGAACATGATCCATCGCGCTCTTATCAACACATTCGGGAACGTGAGCAGACGTACAAAAAGATCATCCTCTATCACCTGGCCGGTTAAATCCTGAAAGAACAAGTCACCTTCCTGCTCATACACATCCAGTCCCAGATATCCGATTCTCGAGGATTTCAATCCGACAATCACTGCTCGGGTGTCGATAACAGCTCCACGGCTGGTGTTGATGAGCATCATGCCCTGTTTCATTCGCTCGACTGCGGTGTCGTCGATCAACCGATGCGTTTGGGGATTGAGTGGACAATGCAGCGTGATGATGTCGCTCTCTCCATAGAGCGTCTCCAGCGGAACATATTCGACTCCCAGTTCAGTGCATGTGGAATTCTGCTGCGAGGTCGTAAGCCAGCAAGCGGCAACCGAAGCCGCGCAGTATCTGCGCCATCGCGGTCCCAATGCGCCGGTACCGATAATACCGACAGTTTTATTGCGCATTTCAAAGCCAAGCAGTCCCTGCAAGGTGAAGTTCCCATTGCGGATGTGATTATAGGCTTGATGAAGACGGCGATTGAGGGTCAGCATCAGCGCGACTGTATGCTCTGCGACTGAATGCGGCGAATAGGCAGGTACCCGCACCACACGAATTCCCAGTGCGCTTGCTGACTGAATATCGACGTTGTTGAAGCCCGCGCAGCGCAGGGCGATGAGATCGGTCCCCTCCGCCGCCAGCGTTTCCAGCACTCTGTTGTCCAACATGTCGTTGACGAATACGCACACGACGGGGAAACCTGCCACCATCCGACGCATTTCTTGGGATTAGGTGCGACTCGAAAAACACCAATTCATGATGAGCATCACGATTGGCAACCAGTAAAAATTGGCGATCGTAGGATTGAGCGCTGCAAATGGCAACTTTCATTGATTTCCTGCCTGTTTGTCCCTTCTTCGGGATGTTGAAGTCCGATTTGGAGCTCTTTTCCAAATCATGGACAGCATCAGCTTAGCTCTTCCAGGCATTATCTGAAAAAACTTTACCGATTTTACCGATAATAGCGGTGGACTCACCCTCCGACAGGGTCAGGGCAAGTTCTTCGGCAAGCTAAGGGGAGGATGAACAGCACGCCTGCATCTGAACTGGAGGGCATTTAATGGACCCGAAGGAACAAAAGACGCAGCAATCACCCGGATGAGGCCGCAACAGCGCCTTGCAGTCTTCGCATTCATAATAAAACTGACATGCGTCAACTGGCATGATCTCTCGCTTGACGTACTTACAGTAAGGGCACGTCAGTTCCGATTCCAGAAGAAGTGCGGTATTCGTCAAAAGAATTCCCGGGAGTGATAAAAAATTGTGGCACCATGCCCTCCAGTTACTGCCGCTTCTACTACTTCGCTTCCTCCGCCATCTGACGGTGAGACTCCGCCATCCTCCTGTTTTCCTCCGCAGCTTCCTCATAGATGTGAGCGAGTGCCTGAGCATGCTCTTTCACATCAATGGTTTTCCTGCCATAGTAATATCCGTGCTTCCGATATTCGGTCAGACACCTTTTCTGTTCATCTGCCCTCGCCTGCATGGTTTCCGCTGCAGCCTGATAGTGTCGAGCCAGGGCATAATGATCTTTACTGGTTTTTGCGTTCCGAATAGCGCTTGTCATATCCATGGGATGGGGGTCGATGTGAGCGCAGGATATGAGAGCCAGGCCTGTTAGAATTACAAAAAATAAGCGAATTTTCATTTGCCATCTCTCTGTTGGGTGGTCCTAAGATAATATAGCACTGTAAGTTATAGCAGCATTCCGTAACTTTGACGCAGGTCTCCGAATGAAAATCTGGCCAGGCACACCCTATCCCCTTGGTGCAACATACGATGGAGCGGGAACCAATTTCTCCTTGTTTTCCGAGGTGGCGGAACGCGTCGAACTGTGCCTGTTCGATGAAGCCGGTCGTGAAACCAGGGTGGATTTGCCCGAGGTGACAGGATATTGCTGGCACGGCTACCTGCGTGGCGTAGAGCCTGGACAGCGCTATGGTTTTCGAGTGCATGGGCCGTGGGCCCCTGAGCAAGGCAATCGCTGTAATCCCGCGAAGCTGCTGCTCGATCCATATGCAAAAGGGATCGATAGCGACATTACCTGGGATGAAGCTGTATTCCCCTATCTTTTCGATGACCGCGATGCACGGAATGATAAGGATAGCGCGCCTTTCATGCCTCGCAGCATCGTTCATCAACCGTTTTTCGATTGGTCCGGCGATCGTCAACTCCAGCGCCCCTGGCACGAAACAGTCATTTATGAGTTGCACGTCAAGGGCTTCACGGCACAACATCCGGACATACCTCCTGAACTGCGGGGCACTTATGCGGGTCTCGCACACTCCGCCTCCATCGAGTATCTGAAACAGCTTGGAGTCACTGCTGTCGAGCTGCTGCCAGTGCACTACTTTGTGCAGGACAAACATCTTCTGGACCAGGGTTTGCACAACTACTGGGGTTATAACTCCATTGCCTATTTTGCTCCCCATAGCGCCTACGCCGCGGACAAGCGTCCGGGGGCCGCGAGCGCCGAATTCAAGCAAATGGTCAAGGCTCTGCATCAAGCCGACATCGAGGTTATCCTCGATGTGGTGTACAACCATACTGCGGAAGGCAACGATCTCGGGCCAGTGTTATGCCTGAAGGGAATCGACAACGCCTATTATTACCAGCTTATGGAGGATCGGCGTTATTACAGGGATTACACAGGCACAGGCAACTGCCTCAACATGAGGCAGCCACATGTGCTGCAACTGATCATGGATTCGCTTCGCTATTGGGTGCTGGAAATGCACGTCGATGGCTTCCGCTTCGATCTTGCATCCGCGCTCGCACGCGAACTGCATGAAGTGCAAATGCTGAATGCATTTTTCAACATTATCCAGCAGGATCCTGTTACAAATCAGGTCAAGCTGATCGCGGAACCCTGGGACCTGGGAGAAGGCGGTTATCAGGTGGGGAAATTCCCATCAGGCTGGTCTGAATGGAACGGTAAGTACCGGGATTGTATTCGCAATTTCTGGCGCACTCAGGAACCTACTTTAAGTGAATTCGCTTACCGCTTTACCGGAAGCTCAGACCTTTACGAGGGGAATTCGCGTCATCCTTTTGCAAGCATCAATTTTGTCACCTCGCACGACGGTTTCACACTGCGTGATCTGGTGTCTTACAACGAAAAACACAATCTGGCCAATGGCGAAGACGACAGGGATGGCACAGACGACAACCGTTCCTGGAATTGCGGTGTCGAGGGGCCTACGGATGACAGGGAAGTGCTTACGCTTCGCGCCCGGCAGCAGCGCAATTTCCTGGCCACCCTGATATTGTCACAGGGTGTGCCCATGTTGCTCGCAGGGGATGAATCAGGTCGCACCCAGCAGGGAAATAATAATGCGTACTGCCAGGACAACGAAATTTCCTGGGTGGATTGGGGGAAGGTGGATATCGGTTTACAGGAATTCACCAGACGCCTCACTCGCTTCCGCCATGATCACCCGGTCTTCCGCCGGCGACGGTGGTTTCAGGGGCAACCCATCCACGGTGGGAGCCAAGACGATATTGCGTGGTTCAATTACATGGGAGAACAGGCGAGCGAGGAATTATGGGGGAATGGGGGAATTCAAAGCTTGGGAATTTTTCTCAACGGAGACAGTTTCCCGAATCCCAATGCTCGAGGGGAGCCAGTGAAGGATGACAGCTTCTACCTGATTTTCAACGCGCATTTCGAGGCGATCGATTTCGTTCTGCCCCCGAACCACTGGGGGCTACGTTGGTTGAAGATACTCGACACCAACGAGGGCTGGGTAGAGAATGCAGCAGATAAGCCCGGGCTCGAAGCTGGATCCACTTTGTCAGTCGCACCCCGGTCACTGGTGCTTTTGCAGCGGCAGGCGTGAAACTCTCTCATCCAGGGTGAGCCTCTGCAAATATCCCCGCTTCATCCCGTCGTCGGCTCGAAAGGGGATAGCAATGCATAAGGAAACGTCCCGAAAAGGTGAGCCAACCCAAACCTCCTGCACGCCTCCTCCGTCCTCTGCGTGGTAAGGATCTCGCCAGTCAACACATTGATCCACTTCTCGCGCAACTCGTCTGAAGGCAGTTCCACCCAGGTGTCGGTCCAGATGGATTTACCGACTGGGAACCTGTGTTGTTCTCCGATGAGCCTGCCGAGCAATCGCGGTACGGCAACGACAAGAATTTCATTTTCCCGACGCCGTGCAAACACGCATACGTGCTCACTACAGTCCCCATACGCTTTTAGCGGCAGGTAGTCGCCCTCGCGGAAAAACTGTTCGTGCTCGCGACGGAATGTGAGCGCTTTCCAGCTCAGATAGAGCTTGATTCGGCCGTCCCGCAGATTCTCCATCAGATGCTGCGCGCAGGCGCCAGGGCCTTCTTCAGCATGCATCGAGCGGATGGCCTGCAAGGACCTGCGACGCCCCGTATAGTCCACAGGACGCCTGTTGTCCGGATCCACGAGACTGAAGTCCCAGGTTTCGTTGCCCTGGTAGATATCCGGTACTCCTGGTGACGTAAGTTTGAGTAACACTTGTGACAAGCTGTTGAAGGCGCCCGCCCATGCAATCTGCTGCTGGAAAGGCAGAAAGTCGCGCAGGAACAGATTGTTGGGCTGCTCGGAGAGAAGCGCATGCACGAAGTCCTGCATTGCTGCCTCATATTCGCTATCAGGGTTGATCCAGGAGCTGCTCACCTTCGCTTCTCGCGCCGCCTTGCGCATGTAGGCAACTACGCGGTCGGACAGCTCTGCCAATTCCTCGCCGTGCGGTGTGTCAAAAGGCCATATGCCCAGCAATATCTGGTATAGCAGGTACTCGTCATTCCGGCTCGGCGCATAAGTGTTGCCCAACTCCCGACGACTGCTGCGATTGAGCCTGTTCCATCGCTTAAGAGTCCGTGCCCACTGATCGGGTATTTCGGAGAGAACGCTTATGCGCGCCCGTACATCTTCCGACCGCTTACTGTCGTGACTCGAAGTGGACAGCATGGCATGCGGCCAATGGCTCGCTCGCTCCTGATTTTCCCGGTGAAACGCTGCGAGCGACACGCCGAACCGTTGCGGCTCATTGCCGACCTCGTTGAGAGATACCAGACGGTTATACTGGTAGAAGGTCGTGTCCTCCATTGCCTTGGCCATTACCGGGCTGGTGTACTGCTGAAACTTCATGGCGAAGGCACATATGGCGTTTTTGTATGCTTCGCTTTGACCCCTGGCGTGCCGACCCAGCAACACCTCCCGCACGAAATCGAAGATAGTGGTGTCAACTGCCTGGCTGCGCTTCTTGGCTACCTCAACCGCCCAGTCGACATAACGGACATCATCAGCAGAACTTTCGCAATCGGATACATAAGTACGATAGACAGGAAAGTTGGCGACAATCTGGGCGAGAGCACTGCGCTGGCTGTTGAAGGTAAAATCACACGTGCGGCGATCACCTTTGGCAATACGTGCCAATTGTATAGCCAGTACCTGAAGCTCACCTACCAGCGCGCTTTCCATGATCAAGTGTTTGTTCGTTCGTATCATTGCGCCGAGATCCAAACGTGTCCGAATAAAGCGCTCATAAATACGGGTGAAATGGTCGGCAGCGCCAGTGTCGACAAAAAGGCCGGAGCAAACCGCGGCAAAGTTGTATCCGGTAGTGCCGTGGATGGGCCAGCTCTTCGGAAGATGTTCATGAGAGGCGAGTATTTTCTCCGCCACGATGTAGAGCGGCTTGGCTCCCTCTTTTAATTTTCCCGGAAACAATGCTGCTGCGGCCATTGCCTGCAGACGCTCGAAGTATTCCTTGGGGGCGTACAAGCCATCCGGATGATCGATGCGTAACCCGCTCACATACCCGCGCACGATCAGTTCGCGAATCAGGTGGTGCGTGCTTTCGAACACTTCCGGGTTGTCCATGCGCAGCGCCGCCAGATCATTGATATCAAAGAAACGGCGGTAATTGATCTCGTCCGCTGCAGCACGCCAGAAAGCCAGACGGTAGGCCTGGAGGCTCAGCAGTTCATGCAGAAGATCGAAGCTCTTGGGTCGCTCCCCCGGCGTGTCCCCGTTGAAAACGGACACATTCTCCTGAACGAATTGGGCAATGTCTGCGCTCATCACGAGCAGCGAAGCCAGATGGCGTTTGTGTATCTCCTTGTCGCGCGCTCGTTCGGTGATCGCATCGGGGGAAACTCGGTCACGCAGTGGCAGATGGTTAAACGCCGTGACTAGAGACTGGAGTTCCAGAAACTCCGGGTGCTGTTCTCCCAGCCGCATCCCGAGACGTTCGAGTTCGTACCCAAGAATGCGCGGATATTCACGCGGGTCCACAGGAAACCGGTGCTCATGATAAAAAACACTGAAGGAGCCTTGTTCGGGGTCGAACACAAGCTTGAGTTCGCCCTTCTCCAGAATCGCGCCATAGTGATCACCCAGAACAGGCAGCAGCACCTGGCCCGGCAGGTGCTCTCCCATCACATACCAGTCAATGTCAAAATAGCTGGCAAAGCGGGACGCCGGACCATTTTCCAGTACATCCAGCCACCATTCGTTATCAGCCCCAGTGATGGACATGTGATTGGGAACCACATCCATGATCTGGCTCATTCCATGGCGTTTCAAGGCAGCAGCAAACCGTTCGAAGTCCCGGGCGCTCGTGATCTCCGGATTGAGCCTGCCATGGTCGGTTACGTCATAGCCGTGGGCGCTGTCAGGGCGCGCTTTGAGGAGGGGCGAAAGATAACAATGACTGATACCCAGCTCATCCAGGTACGGGATCAGTTCCGTTGCCTGCCTCAGATTGAAGTCCCGATTCAATTGCAAGCGGTAAGTTGCCCGTGGAATCTGCGCTTGTACGTCCTGCGCGACTTCGCCCTCTGAGGAGGTGGGCGCTTGCGATAAGGGACGCTCTCGACGCAACGCCAGCATTATTCCCTGCAGCCAGGCGCTTCCCTGCCACTCCTCCAGATTGAGGGGCAGTTTGAGACGCCAGGATGGGTAAGTGTCTCCTGTTGCACCGGGCAGATTCGGTTGCTCAAGTACCCCGAAGCCATCTTCGAGTTGCAGCAGCAGAAGTTTCGACGGTGCACGGGCCAGATAGGTGTACACTGCTGCCGCGAGTTCCGCCGTCATTTCCGGGAAGCCGACCTGATGAAGCCCGCCTCTCGACGGCAACACGCCTTCACTCTCCAATGCCACCAGGAGCTGTGCACGGTCTGCCGCGCGCTCCACGATTTGCCTGTTCCGCATCTCATCCTCGGGAAACAGATTGTGACGGTCGCGCAAATCAATATCGAGCCCTTGCCAGAATCCCGCCAGAGTCGGAAGGTCGTGGGTTGTTACTGCCACTACGGCATTTGCCGGGTACTCCTGCGGCGGCTTCAACTGCCCGTCGTCGCGCCGCTCGAAATATAATAACCGTGTGGACATCACATTTGCGGGATGCAAAGCTTCGCGTACTTCCGGTGGTACTGTCCCTAAATCTTCACCTACCACCAGGCAGCGGTTGCGCTGGCTCTCCAGTGCCAGAATGCTCAGCATATCTTCAAAGGGATAGCGTATGTACGCGCCCTCCGTTGCGGGCAGCCCGCGCACTACCCAGAACAGGCGGCGCAGGCCCATTACGTGATCTATGCGCAGCGAGCCGCTGTCCCGCATGTTGGCGCGTAGAACTTCAATGAAAGGTGCATAAGCGGATGCAGTGAGCTGATGTGGAATCCAGGGCGGCAGGCCCCAGTTCTGCCCCAGGCGGTTGAAGTCATCGGGTGGCGCGCCTGCACTGGCTTCAAGTGCGTAAAGTTCACGGCGGGACCACGTTGCCCCGCCACCTTCCGCTACACCGATCGCCAGATCGAACATTAAACCAATGTTGAAACCCACTTCCCATGAGCGTGTGCCGACCGCTCCCAGTTGCAGGGAAACCTGCCACTGCAGGTATTCGAAATATTCCACGCGATCGAGATGAGCTTCGCAGAATGCGGCCACCTCCGGAGCTGCGGGATCGCGGTATGCTTCGGGCCATACGCGCCACCCCCATACAGAGCTGTCCCCTGCCCGAAAATATTCCTGAAGCGCCTCGAACAGCGCCTGCTTGCGAAGAATCTCGCCGTGCTCCGCCTGGAAAACACGAAAAGCACGCGCACGACCAGTATTTTGCGCTAGATGGGTACTACGGAAATGGCGGTACAGGCAGACGAGGACTTCCGATTTCGCCTCCGCAACACTTCTATAATCCACCTGTTCGGTAGCACGAAGCGCGCGCAGCCGCGCCTGGAATTCCGGCGCGAGCACTATCGAGCGTGCTTCCTCGCATCCCGCAAATTCGGGTATGGCTTCCACATCCAGGTAAAGCGGGTTGAACCAGGTGCGGCTGGAGGGACTGTAGGGACTGGTGTGTTCCGGAGCATCGGGAAATAACGCATGAAGCGGGTTGAGCAGCAGCGTGCTTCCCCCCGCACTGGCATAGAATTCGACCAGGCGTCGAAGATCGCTGAAATCCCCGATGCCATAATTGCGCTGGGAACGAATACCATATAACTGGAGGGCGGGCCCCCACACCCGCCTCTCACCTTCGATACCTGGCGGCCAATAACAAATGGCAGGAGCCACAATAAACGGCATTTCAGCCAGAGCGAGGCCATCGCTCTTTTCGATGGAAAGCCGGTGGTACCCTGGTTCCACCGGGAGATCCAGCACCAGAATTCGCCGCACGAATTCCTGGGCGCCGGGATCATCGAAACTGCCGAAACCGCCGCGAGCGGTGAAGCGATAACGCTCGACCTCTTCCAAGCCGTCAGGAATAAATTCTTCGTAGTCTTCGGCCCCGGATTCCCTGTACAAGCGCCAGCGATAGGCCCCCTTGCCCTCGGCGGCCGGTAGCGCGACTGCAATGCGATAGGGTCGCATCCACTCCCGCACCACTTGTACGGGCGACAACACATGCTCCCATTTGCGCCTTATAAAAGTGTGCAGGGACGCTGAAATTTCCTCTTCCGTGGCCGCTGCAACCCCCATTGCCCCGAGTAGAGCGCGCTTTGCGTCCTCCGAAGTGTGGCGGGTATTTCCCCAGATATCGCTGTAGCAGGGTAGCACGCCATATAATTCGCACAGCTGGTCAAGCGGATTGCTCATGCTTCTCCCTCGATATTCCCTTGTGCTTTCCCTTCATTTCAGCTTTGGCGGTTGTTACCAGGTAAAACTGCTTTTACTTTTATCGGCAGCCGGTTCGAGCATCCAAACTACCGAACGAGGCGCCAGGATACTTTTCGCCCGGATACTTTTCGTTGCGCGGGAAGATATTGGTATTGCACTTGGGGATGCAAACACGATTTGCCCGGCGGACTCGGGAGCCGCTACGTTCGTATCAGAAAAATTCGCCAATAGCCGCAAGGTGGAATCGTCGCCCAACTGCCAGCAGACGCGGAGGCACTTGGGCGCGAATACCTCAAAATGTGCGGAATTACCCTTCATTCCGCGAAGGCGCGGTACGATAATTTCGCTGCGAAGTTTCATCAGGTTGCGGTAATACTCCAGCCAGGCAAGGTGCGCTTCATCCCTGAGTGAACTCCAGTCGATTTTAGAGATAAGAAAAGTCTGAACAGCATTTGGATCCGGTATCTCGGTCATGCCTTGCCCAAAATGGGCAAAGCGGGCGAATTCCCTCCGTCGGCCCTGTGTCACAGCTTCGCGAAGATCCCCTCCAAAGTCGCAGAAAAACAGGAAAGGCGATTTTGCGGCAAATTCCTCGCCCATGAACAGCATGGGAATGCCGGGAGCCAGCAAATAGATGGCTGCCGCCGCACGTGTCAACGCTTCCTCGCCAATATGGTTAATACGCTCGCCAAATGCACGGTTGCCCGCCTGATCGTGGGATTGCAGAAAGGAAATGAAAGCCTGGGGCGGCAGATGAATACTTGCCTCTCCACGCGTCGTATTATCGCGATAAACGGATATCTCTCCCTGATAGCCAAATCCTTCCGCCAGGCAGCGCCCGAGATGACGTACCGGATTGTCGGCATAATCAATATAGTATCCATCACTCTCGTGTGTAGAAAGCACATGCAGAGCGTGGTGAATATCGTCGTTCCATTGGGCGTCGTACCAGCCGTTTGTCAGGTAACGGGCATTGTTGGCATCGTTTTCCAGGATCAGATGCACGTGGCGTTCTGCATCGACCTCAGCACGTACACGCTCCGCCAGCTCGACAAGGATGTGCGGACTGGAATGGTCGATGATCGCATGTACTGCATCGAGCCGCAGGCCATCGAAGTGATACTCTTGCAGCCAATACAACGCGTTGTGGATGAAAAACTCGCGTACCTGCTGGCTTGCGGGGCCATCGAAATTTATTGCCGCACCCCACGGAGTGTGATGGCGCTCAGTAAAAAAATCCCTTGCATAAAGGTGAAGATAGTTTCCTTCCGGCCCGAAATGATTGTAGACGACATCGAGCAGAATCATCAGTCCCCGTTCATGCGCGGCCTGAACCAGTTCCTTGAGATCCTCCGGACGTCCGTAACGGCTATCGGGCGCGTAAAGCAGGACGCCATCATAGCCCCAGTTTCGCGAGCCTGGAAAATCGGCAACCGGCATGAGCTCGATGGCGGTCACGCCGAGTTCGACCAGATAGTCCAGTCTCTGGGATACGCCGTTGAAGGTTCCCTCGGGTGAGAACGTGCCTACATGCAGCTCATAGATGACGGTTTCTTCCCATGGCCGTCCACGCCATTTCGCATCCCGCCAGGCGAAGGTGGAAGGATCGATCACCTCACTTAAACCATGCACATCATCCGGATTGAAGCGCGAGGCGGGATCGGGAACGCGGACACCGTTCACGTCGAACCCGTAGCGCATTCCTGTGCCTGCTTCCGCTACAGTCGACTCGAACCATCCCCCTGTGCGAGGACTCATGGGGAGTATCAGTTCGTGTTGCTCATTCGTCCGCCCGTCTGCAAGGCACAATCCCACCTGTTTGCACCCAGGTGCCCAAAGACGGAAGCGCACTCCGCCATCCGTAATTTGAGCGCCATAGGGCATGTCATGAAGTCGTGTCAGCACGCCTTTCCCTCTTCCCCTTATTCTACCTTCTACGCTGCATCAGCCGTATCAGTCGCTGCATGGTTCCATCGACTGACTTCGATTGTTGCGCGAGCGCGTTACTCACGCTGGCAACAGCTTTCTCCACCATGAAGAGCGTAACCAAAGCATCGGTTACTCCGGTATCAGCGGGGAACAGGGAATTTCCCTTCATCGCCCTGCGATAGCTTTTGAGGAAATCCGCGCTAGCAAGCGCTCGCCATTTATCAGCTTGTTGTGCAAGCATAACGGTTGATTCCGAATATTCATCCGTAACATGCTCCAGTGCCACTGCCGCCACCTCGGAAAACGAAAACAGCATGCCTGCCACATCGCGGAGGGGGCTCTGTTTCCAGCGGCGCTCACGCCATGCGCGTTCGGGACCGCCGCCGTAATTCGTAATCAGAAAATCATTGTTCGAGAGCCACACCTGACGCAGGCTGTAATCCCCATGGCAGCGCGCCTTCAAGGCCTCGGGATGTATGGCTGCCAGGCGGGTGATGCGACGGTAGAATTTCGACCGGGCTGATAAAAGATCATTGCCGGCCCCCTGCACGGACTTGGGCACATCCGGCCATTTCGCTTCCAGCAATTTGTACATTTCATCCATCTGCGCACGCACGGTGTTCACCCACTCCGCAAGATCTTCGGGGGTAATGGGTTCGACGCCGAAAGCTCCATCTGCATCATCCGGCGCAAGTGCCCGGTGAAATTCGGCCGTACGCAATCCCAGCGTATTGATGAGGGTCATGTAGGCAACATGCCGCGAATCAATGGGACGCTTTTGTTGTGTGCGGCACTCATCCAGGTAGCGTTGCAGATAGTCCTGCGTATAAGCCCAGGCGCTACCCTGATTCTCGGCGTAGTGCTCGAGGATTGCCAGAGTGGAATTGCATCCCTCACCGTCCGTGTACTCCACGGTGCCTGCCAGTTGCGCCATATGAGTAAATTTTGCTGTCTCCGTCAGAAAACGCGACATCTCCAGTTCGGGGTGCACGCCGGGAAGAAGCCAGCGGTATCCTTTCAGTACCAGTCGGTCGCCCATGTTCACGAACAATCGTCCTCTCTCCGAAACTGTCCGCGTTACCGTTGTTGATGCGCCTGAAACCATCGGGCCGGAAAAAGCGGTGGTTGCATGGAAAGACACTTGTCCACGCTTAAACAGGAGCGCAGAACCATCATGCATGCTGGAAACCATGGCGCGGCAGAAACCATCATCCCAGAATGCGTCGAACAGCACGCCTGTCCGCTCCCGGCGGCGAACCTTAGCAAGCGTGGCATGCAGTAGCGTGCTCACAATCGCCTCATCCTCGTCCTCCCACACCAGTGCCAGAGGCACGGCAAAGCGATAAACCTCATCATTGGCCAGCGTTAAAACAACGATGGCTAGCAGCCAGCTTCCTTGCTCTGTCGACCACTCGTGCATCTCCCCGAGCTCAAATTTTCTGACGGGAAGGTTTCGCATCAAAAACCAGGATTGGGAATAAAAGAAGCGAGGCATGATCTGCCCCTCGAGCTGCTGGCGGGCACGACGAGCCATCAGGTCTTTCATGCCCCCGCTACCATCATCCCGGTTCAACAGTGTGCCCCAACCCGACTCCACAAGCACAAGGACAGGCAGATCCGGCGATATCTGCCGTTCCTCATGCCAGGCAGGGGCGGCCACGTCGGCTGTCAGGCGGAAAGCATAAAAGCCATGAGCACTCAAGGTAAGAAGATACGGCAGCTCCCCCACGGGGGGGAATGGCGTGCGACCCATCAATTCAACCGGTACTCTTCCCCTGAATTGGCTTAAATCCAGTTCTACTGGCTGTGCGACTCGGGACAGATTAGCCACGCACAGAATCGTTTCATCCTCATGCTCACGCAGATAGGCAAGAATCTTGCGGTTGCCAGGCCGCAAAAAACGCAGCGTACCCCGACCAAAGGTTCGGTGCGCCTTGCGCATCGCAATCAGGCGCTTCATCCAGTTGAGCAGGGATGACGAATTACGCCTCTGTGAATCCACGTTCACTGCACCAAACCCATATACGGGGTCGATAATGGTCGGCAGGAAAAGCTGTTGAGAATCAGCCGTTGAAAACCCGCCGTTAGCCCCCCCTGACCACTGCATGGGTGTGCGCACACCATTGCGATCACCGAGGAGAAGGTCATCACCCATCCCGATCTCATCTCCATAGTAGAGCACGGGCGACCCCGGCATGGTCATGAGCAGCAGATTCATCAATTCAATTCGGTGCCGATCATTGTCCATCAGGGGCGCCAGACGTCGTCGAATACCGAGATGCAGGCGGGCCTGAGGGTCGATTGCATATGTCTGGTGAAGATAGTCCCGCTCGCGATCGGTGACCATCTCCAATGTCAGTTCATCGTGGTTGCGCAGAAACACTGCCCACTGACAATTCTCGGGAATGTCTGGTGTCTGCTCCATGATCTCTACAATGGGGTGACGATCTTCGCGCGCAATAGCCATGTACATTCGCGGCATGAGTGGAAAATGGAAAGCCATATGGCATTCGTCGCCATCACCAAAATACTCGCGTACATCCTCCGGCCACTGGTTCGCCTCAGCCAGGAACATCCGGTTGCGGTAGTGTTTATCCAGTTCGGAACGCATGCGTTTGATCACCGCATGAGTCTCCGGCAGGTTTTCGCAGTTGGTCCCCTCGCGCTCGCACAGATAGGGCATGGCATCCAGGCGCATGCCATCGACACCCGCATCCAGCCAGAGCCGCATCACATGCATCATGGCGTTAAAGACATGGGGGTTGTCAAAATTCAAGTCAGGTTGATGGAAAAAAAAGCGGTGCCAGTAATAGGCTTTGGCTACATCATCCCATTCCCAGTTGGATCCCTCTGTGTCCGTGAAAATACTGCGCGCACCGCTGTACCTGGTGTTGTCGTCGCTCCATACGTAATAGTCGCGCTTGACGGACCCCGGTGGGGCGCGGCGAGCTGCCTGAAACCATGGATGCTGATCGGAAGTATGATTGAGCACCAGTTCCGTGATTACGCGCAAACCTCGACCATGAGCTTCCGCGATAAACCGGTGAAAGTCCTCCAAGGTGCCGACATCGGGGTGCACACTGTGATAATCGGAAATATCGTAACCGTCATCCCGTCCCGGAGACGGATAGAATGGAAGAAGCCAGAGCGCGGTGACGCCCAGTTCCGCCAGATAGTCGAGCTTGGAGATCAGGCCCGAAAAATCTCCTATGCCGTCACCATTACTGTCGAAGAATGTCTTGACGTGCAATTCATAGATAATGGCGTCCTTGTACCAGAACGGATCTTCTTCTCGTTCCATGCTATTTCGACCGGGCTTTCTGTTTCAGATGAACAGAAGCTCTTCTGGCAGCCTCCGCGGCTCTTGTAAAGTTCCCTTTTTTCGCTTCCCCGATCGCCTTATCCATTTCTTCGAATGTTTCCATATCATGTTCCGCTTTCGGAAACTGTCCATATATCGATATGAACGGATGGGTATAAGGATGTTCGTGGTTTTCCTCGATCACGTGTTTCTTCGCTTTTTCAGTATGGGCGATAACGCCTCCTGCGTCCTCATTTTCAGCACTTCTGACTGCCAGTCCCAATTCCTGAAGCGCCTTGTCCTCATGTTCATCTGTAGCATAATCCATCGTAGAACATCCCGCGAGGAAAGCAAAAGCGATCAAGCTGCACGAGAATGGCTTTTTCATGACATCTCTCCCTGGTGAACGAATCCGAGGGGCTTGCCCCTTCTCGGACTCATTGTAAGGGGCGTAACCAAGGTCCGTACAGTAGTACCTAAGACTCCTGCCCGGACTCATTGCAGAGTGGAATACAGTTCAACCGCAAAGATCGCTGACGACAGACAGAGGATTCATCACCCTCGCGGCGCCGGCAAACATGGGTGATAGCAGAAGTCCGAATGCCGGATATCGCCTGCGTCAACGCTGGCGCATCATTGATACCGTCGCCCGCCCGCCATCGTCAATGCATTTGTTTCATTTCCCCCATCATCTTTCTGTGATCCTTTCCCATATCCAGGTTTGCCTCCGCAGCCTGCTTATAGCTTAGCCGCTTATCAATCTTTGGCAATGCGCCTTGAGATCCGCGCTTGCCATGTAATAGGGACGCGTTTCATATTCTTCGAGTTCCCTATTGTGTTCTTGCACGCGTAAGCGCGTGTCTTTTGCTGTCGCCTCGTACAGTGATTCCCTTGATCAGAGCAAAGATGGCCGGAAATACGACCAGCGTCAGTACTGTAGTGGAAACCATTCCGCCCACCATGGGGGTGGCTATGTGCCGTGTCAGCTCGGATCCCGTGCCTGTGCTGAACATGACGGGAAGCAGTCCGATGACGCTTCCCGAGATGGTCATCATCACCGGACGTATCCGGTATACCGCGCCCTGGATCACTGCCTCGTAAAGATCTTCAACGGTAACTTTTTCGCCTGTGGCTTGCCGCGTCGCCGTGATACTCGCCAACGCCCGATCGAGGAAAGTGAGCATGACCATTCCTGTTTCAGTCGCGATACCGATGAGTCCGATAAAGCCAACCGCCGCTGCGATGCTCATGTTGTAGCCGAGCAGATACATGAGCCAGATGCCGCCGACCAAGGAAAAAGGAACCGAAAGCATGACGATCAGCGTCTCGGTGAGTCGATGAAAGTTCAGATATACAAGCAGGAATACGATCAGGACCGTGAGCGGCACGACTACCTTCAGCTTTTCGACAGCACGTTCCATGTATTCGAACTGGCCACTCCAGGTTGCGTAATACCCCGGCGGAAACCGCACCTGCTCACGTACTGCCTGCTGGGCTTCCGCGACATAGCTGCCGATGTCGCGGTCGCGGATATCGACGAAGATGTAAGCCGACAGCAGCGCGTTCTCCGTGCGGATACTCGGCGGGCCTTGGAGGAGTTTTACTTGCGCAAGTTGCCCGAGCGGGATCATCGTCTGGTCCATGGTGGGTATCAGCACCTGGGTAGCGATTGCCTGGGGATCACTGCGCAATGCACGTGGATAGCGCACGGTGACAGCGAAGCGTTCCCGTCCTTCCACGGTGGTGGTTACCGTTTCCCCGCCCAGTGCCACTGAGATTACGTCCAGCAAGTCCCCTACGGCCAGCCCATAGCGCGCGAGCGCCATGCGGTCCGGCTCGATATCGAGGTAATAGCCGCCGGTAATGCGTTCCGCATAGACACTCGTCGTTCCAGGCACCGTTTTTATCGCTGTCTCGATTTGTCTGGCAAGGATTTCGATTTCCTCCAGATCCTTTCCGAACACTTTGACGCCAATGGGCGTGCGTATGCCTGTGGCAAGCATGTCGATCCGGTTCTTGATCGGCATGGTCCAGGCATTGCTGACTCCAGGCATCTGGAGCGCCCGGTCCATTTCAGCGATCAATTTATCCACGGTCATCCCGGAGCGCCATTCAGCCTCCGGTTTCAGGTTGATGATGGTTTCAGCCATCTCCAGCGGCGCCGGGTCGGTTGCAGTATTGGCCCGTCCCGCTTTGCCGAGCACTGATGCCACTTCCGGAAAGCTTTTGATGATCCTGTCCTGCGTCTGCAATATCTCAGCCGCTTTCGTCACGGAAATGCTCGGCAAGGTCACTGGCATGTAAAGAAGCGTGCCTTCGTTCAATGTCGGCATGAACTCCGTTCCCAGCTTGAGTGCGGGATAAATGGTTATCCCAAGCACAGCAAGCGCTGCCAGAATGATTATCTTTTTCCAATGCATCACCCGGCCCACTACCGGATGATAGGTCCGGATCATGAAACGGCTCAGCGGATTATCCTGCTCAAGCGGAATGCGACCGCGGATCAGAAGCAGGATCAAGGCTGGAACGAGGGTGATCGAAAGCAAGGCGGCACCCGCCATGGCGAAAGTCTTGGTATAGGCCAGTGGCTGAAACATGCGCCCTTCCTGCGCTTCGAGGGCAAATACAGGCAGAAACGACACGGTAATGATCAGCAGGCTGAAGAACAGCGATGGGCCAACTTCCCTACAGGCATCAATGACGGCCTCTTTGCGGGCTGTACTTGAAACTCCCGGACCAGCGCGCGCAAGATGTTTGTGCGCATTCTCGATCATGACGATCGCCGCATCGGTCATTTCAGCAATCGCAAGAGCGATGCCCGCAAGACTCATGATGTTGGAATTGATGCCGAGGAACCGCATTGCGACGAAAGCGATGAGTACGCCGATGGGAAGCATGATGATCGCCACCAGGGCGCTCCGCACGTGCATGAGGAAGACCGCGCAAACCAGCGCCACAATAATGATCTGCTCGATCAACACCTCACGCAGCGTCATGATGGCACGCTGGATCAGGTCCGAACGGTCGTAGAGGGACCGGATTGAAACACCTTCCGGCAGGGCCGGCATGATCTCGGCAATTTTCTTTTCGAGATTGCGTGTAATATCGAGAGCATGCTCGCCGTGCCGCGCCACCGCAATCCCCGAGACAGCCTCTCCTTCGCCGTCAAGCTCGGCTATGCCGCGACGTTCCTCAGGAACCAGTTCCACCCGGGCAATGTCGCGCAGCAGCACCGGTGTGCCCTTCTCCGCCTTGACGACGAGTTTTTCGAGATCGTCTATCCCGCGCAGATAGCCTTTGCCGCGCACCACATATTCTGTCTCCGCGAGCTCGATCACACGTCCTCCCACATCGCGATTGCTGGCAGCGATAACCTGGGACACGTTCTTTAACGGGATGCCGTAAGCCTGTAGCTGCTGCGGATTCACTGTAACCTGATAGCTTCGTACAAAACCGCCTACGCTGGCCACTTCCGCCACGCCCTCCGCCGCGGTTAGCTGATAGCGCAAGAACCAATCCTGGATGGCGCGCAACTCGTCGAGGGTACGATTCTTTGCGGTCACGGCATATTGATAAACCCAGCCTACGCCGGTGGCATCCGGACCAAGTGAAGGTTTTATATTCCCGGGGAGGCGAGCAGCTGCAAAACTTAAGTATTCCAATACGCGCGAGCGTGCCCAATAGATGTCTGTGCCATCCTCGAAGATGACGTATACGAACGACACGCCAAAACTCGAGAGACCACGCACCACCCTGGATTTCGGCACGCTCAGCATGGCAGTAGTGAGCGGATAGGTAACCTGATCTTCTACTACCTGGGGCGCCTGACCCGGATATTCCGTATAAATGATGACCTGCACATCCGAAAGATCCGGAATCGCATCGACCGGTGTCTTCCATACCGAATATACGCCCCAGACTATTATGAAGAATGTCCCGACCAGCATCAGGAAGAGGTGCCGTACCGACCATTCGATGATATTGCCGACCATCTCAGTGCTTCTTTCCGTGAGCGGCGACAGCCTCAGCCTGCGGCTGTATACGCACAATAACGTACTCGCCCGGCGATGCTTCCGTTATCTCGAAAGCAACCTTCTGGCCGGGTTTCAACGTTCGTAGTAACGCGGGGTCCAGAACCTTGAAATCCATCACCATCGCCGGCCACCCGAGGCTTGCGATCGGGCGGTGGGCAAGCGTCACGATTGTGTTGGCCACATCGATTGCTTCGATGATTCCTTCTCCGCGATGGCTCGATGAAGATGGAGACGGGGATAAAGGTACAGTTCCGGATGAGCCGGAGGCGATCCGGCCTCTCTCTCCCTCTTCCCCAAGCACTAAATCCTGACTGCTGCGGGCAAAACTGCTCAGTGCAGCCTTGAGGTTGCTTTCGGCATCGATGAGAAAATTGGCTTTCACCACAACCATTTCCCCGGCCTTCAGTCCATCCAGAACTTCCACATAGTCGTTCGCGTGCTTGCCCAGCTTCACGAGCCTCGGTTCAAAGCGGCCTTCGCCGAGATCCACCAGCACAGACTGCCTGGTACCGGCATCGAGTATGGCCGACTCGGGGACGGCAAGCACCCTGTCTTTACGTTGGGTTGAAACGAACTCCACTTTCCCGTACATCGCCGGTTTCAGCAGCCCTTGCGGATTGGGCAACTCGATGCGCACACTGGCAGTACGGGTTTCCGGGGTGACCGTGGGGTATATGAACGTCACCTCGCCTGGGAACACTTTGTCCGGATAGGCCTCAACCCGGATGGTGGCAGTCTGCCCCCGTTGTATCGTGGCAAGATCCTGCTCAAACACGTCTGCGAGCACCCATACTCTGGAGAGATCCGCAATCTGATACAACATCTCTCCAGTCATGAAGCGCTGTCCCTGAATCGCCCGTTTTTCCAAAACCACGCCGCTTACCGGAGAACGAAATAGGATGGACTGTGTAAACTTGCCTTCCTGCTGAAGTGTCTTCAGATCCGCTCCGGATATATCCCAATTGCGCAATCTCTGCAAGGCGCTTTCAGTCAACCGTTCCATCCCCGCCTGAACCTCAAGGCCCCCATCCTCCACGTCCCTTGTTCCTCTCCGGGCGATGAGATATTCATGCTGTGCCGTGATCAGGTCGGGACTATACACATCCATCAACGGATCACCCTTTCTAACCGCTTGTCCCGTCGTATTGACGTGGAGCCGCTCGATCCATCCCTCGAACCGGGGCGCCACGATATGCAGCCGCCGTTCATCCGCCTGCACTGTCGCTACTGCCCTTACGGTGCGACTGAGTTCGCGCATGCAGACCTGCTCGGTTCTTACTCCCAGTTTTTGTATCCTGTCGATGCTGATCTTGACTGCCGCATCGGCGGAAGCGGATTCCTCGTCCTCGTAAACAGGTATGTAGTCCATACCCATGGGATCTTTTTTGGGTATCGGCGAAGTGTCGGGCAGTCCCATGGGGTTGCGATAATAGAGAATCTTCCTTTCAGGCTTACCGTCGGCTGAAACCACACGCGAGGCCTTAGCGGCAGAAGTCAAAGGGCGGCTTGCTCCCCACCAATACCCGGCGACAAGTAAGGCTGCAGCCAGGGCGACAAAAGCTATTAATTTGACGGCGAGCTTCACATGCGCTCCTTTGACATGAGCTCCCGGGGGATAGGTAATAAGTTGTCTGGCGATTTACCAGTGAGCAGATCGATCTCCGCAAGCGCCTTGTTGTAACTTGCTATGGTCGTCGCTAGGCTGATTTCGGAACTGAATACTGTCATCTGGCTGTCGAGCAGTGTCATGAAATCGACCCGGTTAACCCGATAAGCCGCCAGGGTGGATTCGACCGTAAGCCGTGCCTGGGGCAGAATGGCTGTCTGGTAGAGCCGCGCGGACTTCAGGCTTTGCTCGGCCAATGCTGCCTGCTGACGCAGTCTTGCCGCCACCTCATTGCGTTGCGCTTCATAAGTGTTCAGCGCCTGATCGCGCATCGCCAGCGACTCCGCTTCGCGTGGCTCGAGTTTGCTGGCACGCCAAACGGGAAGGTTCATTGCCACCGTCAGACTCACCATGTCCGGTCGCCGGCTGTTGTCCAGCATGTTGTCGCGCTGCCCGTAAGACATACGCACGTCGAAGTCGGGATAATAATTTTTGCGCGTAAGTTCCAGCGCTTTGTCGTTGCGGGCAACAAGGCTTTGTAGCGCCAGCAATTGTGGGCGTTGGGTCAGGGCGGCCTCAAGCAATGATTCCGGGCCCAGGATTTCCTCACGCAATTGCGGCGGTGCGGGCACTGGCAACGGCTTATTCCCGCCCCGGCCGAGCGCGCGGGTCAACTCGGCTTCGATTACCGGTCTTTCTCTTGCAAGCTTCAGCAGTTCATTCGCCATTCCGGATACCTGTGTCTGGGCCTTTAGCACATCGGCCTGGTTTCCTCGCCCTACCGCATAGTGATCTTCAGCAATGTGGAGAAGCTCTTCCAGGATGAGCTTGTTTTTTTCGACCAGGCGGGTCATTTCAAGGGTGAGACCCAGATCGAGATACGAGACTTTGATATCGCGTACAACACGGTTGATGGTCTCCTGGTAGCCATATTCAATGGCCTCTGCATCCTTGGCGGCGACATCTTTACGCAAACCGCGTTTCCCTGGAAAAGGGAATCGCTGGGACAGACCGATCATTTTCATGGTCATGTCCTCACGGTTAAAAGTGGAAGATGCCAACGGGGCATTGATCACCCCTGCTTCCAGAACAGGATCCTCCAGTGCTTCCGCAGGCGATATTCTCTGCTGGGCGGCTTCTCGTTCCCGCAGCGCAGCCTGGATTTCCGGATTGTTCTCCAGCGCTTCTGCAATCAGGGTGGTCAGGGTAGCCAGCGAAGCTGAATTTTGGGGATAGGCTGCCACAAAGGTTCCCACAGATTGTTCTGGAGCAGCCTGTGTAGACGTTCCTCTACCTGCCGGGGACGAAACTTCCGCGTGGGCCAATGTAGAAAGCATGACGGCGGCAAGCACCGGAGTGATGATTCCGATGGGAATCATTGCGAACTCCCTTGCCCTGTTGGAGCTTGCTTCCGCCATTTGACGATGATGTAATCGGAACCTGATTTTTTGAGGAAGAATTCCACTACATCGCCTTCCTTGACCTGTTCAGCCAAAGCGCTTTCCCTCAGGTGAAAAGACATTGTCATCCTGGGCCAATCCAGGGCAGGGATAGGATCATGGTTTATCCTGACGAGGGCATTGATCCGATCAACCTTCACTACTATTCCCCTGCCTGGAACAAGGTTCGCAGGTGTAGCGGGCTTTGTAGCCTCGGACGCACTCGCAACTATTGTTTTTTTGTCCTTCGCTGGTTCAAAGTTCTGCTTGTGGAATAGCCGATCATTAAACAATACGGGTTCATACATCATCGAAAGGGCAATTTGCCTCGAATCAATCGGAGCCGGTTGAACGGCTCCATCCCCAAGTGCCTCGGCAGATAGGCACGCAAGTATTGGCGCCAGTTGCAGTACAGCGAAGAGTGGCGTAATCATCCTGACTTCCTTGAAAACATATAACCCCCGCGGTTTACCGATTCAGCAATAGAAAATTAGCCGGCGGAATTTTCGTCAGGGGAACCCATACAAAACCGCTGGGCAGCAAAAGACCTGCCGTCCGGCCGCTGGTTTAATACGCGAAAGAGATCAAGCTAGAGGAGGGCGTTGCGGCTGCTGAAGAACCAACGAGGAAAAGCGAGAAATGGGCAAGATGGCGTAAGAAAATCCACCAGGAAGATTGAGTGCAGACGCCGCAGATGGCAGACCATTGCCGCTTATGTGGCAAACGACTCCATCGCAGGAAAGGGTCAAATCCGCCTCACCCTCTGCATTATCACCACCCGGTTGTCTATCCGGCTGTTTGTGATTGCTATTGTCATGCAAGGGGCAAGCTGCGGAAGGGGCTTCATGATCAATTTGATTTTCAGGTGCCCCAGATACAGATATATTTCTGGCTTGAGCGCATAGCGGCATGATAGCGGCCAGAGCGCTTTGCAGGGGCAACGACAACATGATCAGAATCGATAAGAATATGCGCGCACGCAGCATCATATTATCCAGTATGAGGCATCTATCCTGTCAGAACAAGAGTTACGTGTTATAAAGGAAAATTCATATCCTACCGTCCCGATTCTTCAGCAACTGTTGATCTATCATAGTAGAAGGTTGGATAAATTCAAGTTGAACTCCATCCTATCGACATTCGGTGTCTTCGCATCCTCTGGCGATTCGGATTTTGCACGGAGAAATACCTGACCATGAGCAAAAAGGAAGACAAGAAGGAAAAGGAAGCACATGCGTCCGAAATATCCAAGGAAGACTACGAGGACACGCTATACAAACTCCAGGTTGAACTTGTCAAGCTTCAACGGCACCTCATCGAATGCGGTGACAAGATTCTGATTATCATGGAAGGGCGGGATGCCTCCGGCAAGGACGGCACGATCAAGCGTATCACCGAGCACCTGAGTCCGCGTGAAACGCGCGTGGTCGCACTCGGTAAACCCTCGGACCGCGACCGCAACACGTGGTATTTCCAGCGTTACGTTCAATACCTTCCGGCAGCGCAGGAGCTCGTGCTGTTTAACCGCAGTTGGTATAACCGGGCGGGTGTGGAAAAGGTAATGGGTTTTTGTACCGATGCCGAGTATGAAGAATTCATGGGCTCAGTAGTGGAGTTCGAGCTCATGCTGATACGCTCCGGCATCAAGCTTCTCAAGTACTACCTCGATATCAGTAAACCCGAGCAGGAAAAAAGGCTGAGCCAGCGCAGAAAGGATCCTCTGGCGCAATGGAAAATCAGCGCGCTCGATGGGTATGCTCTCGAAAAATGGGATGAATATACATTAGCGCGCGACAAGATGTTGACGTATACACATAATTTGATTACGCCCTGGATCATCGTGCATGCGGACGACAAGCAACTGACCCGGCTGAATGTCATCAAGGACATGCTCAGCCGGTTGGATTACGAAGACAAAGACGAGCACCTGATTTTGCCGGACCCGCAAATTGTATCGATATTTACCGCCTCGTTCATAGAGGAAGGTCTGCTGGCGGTATAGGCGTACTGTTTTATTGTACGTAACCTTTCTGGAAATACTTTTATTTCAAGTCGCGCTGCTCCCCTTCGGGAGTTCGCCGAATGGGGGCGGTGGCGCCTCTCCGTCATGATCCGTTAAAGGGACTGGAATGCATCTCCTCCCGTCAGATGCAATACCAGCGGAATCACTCCCTGCCTTCTCAAGACCTTGAGATGCCACCGCATTCATTTGCGCAGTCTGGCTGCCGCCTTCTATAGAAGCATACCCCGCGCAATAAATAAGTTATGACTTTCACAAGCTATGTTGGGTTCTGTGATTTTAATGCTCATCTTTATTTTTGTTTCACCTGCCCCACCCTCTACTTTACATCTTCCTGAGAGTTGAGACACTTTAGACATGATAAAGTTGACAAAGTACCCTCCGATTGATACGCTGTTCTATAAGCAGAATGTTCGTATCGTGCACTTCCCTGGTTCAACTCAGCTTCAGATCAGGCGTCTGTATGACAACAAGAAGTTTTCCAGCGATTGTATTCATGCTCGCGCTATTGGCTTCATGCGCCCCCATGAGTCCATATGAAGCGGTCAACAGTCCTGCTCTCTTGAAAACGGTGGAGGAGGCCAGAACATATAGGGATCATTACGCTTTGACAAAGCAATTTGAGAATCTGGCTGAAGAAATGCGCGCGAGAGCAAACGAGCAGCGAAAACTGCTCGACCATTATCAGGAAAAAAGCTATCTATACGGACGGCTGGCGCAGGATCAGCAATCGCATACCTGGGCGTTGATGCAGAGGTATGAGCACGCAGCCAAGGCAAGTCTTGGCAAAGCAGCCTTGCATCGTCAAATAGCGGCAAGGCTCGAACAGGAGGGTTACGGTGTACCCTCACAACAGGCAGCCGGTGGGGCTTCCGATTCACAACAAAACAATAACCGGAGTAATTGAGGTACCACAAGGCATCTTTTGGCATTGCCTTTGTCTTTATGTATGCAAATAACTCGCAGAAAGTAAGGGCCCGTGACGAAATTCCTGTGCTATCCTATCGTCAAAATAGCCTTTGATCGATGATATAAAATAGTCCGGGCATAAGCCCATGGAGGCATCATTGTTAAAAAGGTGGTTCCCGCTGATAATTCTGGTTATCTTTGCGCTGCTCAGCATCGGGACGCTTAATAGGCTGGCGCGCAATATGGCACAGAAAAGAGACTTCTACAGCGATCCGCTGTGCTGGACATTTTGGGACAAAACCCATCAGGGCGCTGTGGAAGTTCGTCATGAAAGAGCACCGCAAAAACCTGAGGTGTCAGGAAAGAGCGCTTTCATGAAAAGCGGAACTCTTATCGCACAAACCTGAATATCTTAAGCGGCGTACCTGAGGAAGCGCCGCTGAAGTGCGTTCGTCCCGCTACAGCGGGTCATTTAGCCGCCTTAATCCGCATAAATCACTCCAGTTATAGCCCCCCTGCCCTTGCAACACCATAGGATGCCTTATTCCTGACACTGCGATATCATGGTGGAAGGTTGATGACACCTTCCATGCTCGATATCAATTCCCTTTTCTCTGCTGGGGGCGCTTTAGCCCGGAGTGTGCCAGGTTATATAGTGCGTCCACAGCAGAGGGAAATGGCTCAGGTAATTGCTGATACCATCGCCTCCAACACGATCCTGATTGCCGAGGCCGGGACGGGCACGGGCAAAACCTTCGCCTATCTGGTCCCCGCCTTGATGACAGGTGGAAAGGTGATTATTTCCACCGGGACAAAGACTCTGCAAGATCAGTTGTTCAACCGTGACATTCCTACCGTTCAGAGTGCGCTCAAAATTCCGGTTACCGTGGCTTTATTGAAGGGACGGGCAAATTACGTTTGTCACTATCATCTGGAGCGTACCTTCCAGGAAAGCCGCCCGGCCCTCGTCAGCCGAGAAGAGGTGAAGTATCTGAACTTGATTGAACGTTATGCCAAGGTCAGCAAGAGCGGAGACAAGAGCGGTTTGAGTGAAGTACCTGAAAATGCGTCAGTCTGGCAGTACGTCACTTCCACCCGCGACAATTGCCTAGGTTCGAATTGCCCGCACTACAAGGACTGTTTTGTCATGGAAGCACGCAAGCAGGCCCTATCAGCAGATGTGGTGGTGGTAAACCACCATCTGTTCTTTGCCGACGTCATGTTGCGTGACGAAGGACTGTCGGAATTGCTCCCCACCTGCAACACCGTGATATTTGATGAGGCTCATCAGTTACCGGAAACAGCCAGTCTCTTTTTTGGGGAATCCGTCAGCACTGGCCAATTACTGGAGTTAGCCCGAGACAGCGAGGCTGAAGCGCTGGGGAGTGCAAAAGATTTTGCTCCCCTACTTCCTGCCATCGCGGCAATGGAAAAGGCCGCGCGCGATTTCCGCTTGACTGTGGAAGGTGAGAATACGCGTATGCCAGTGGCTGCAACCAAGGCTAACGTAAAATTTGCCGGCGCGCTGAGCGAGTTGCAGGAAAAACTGGATAGTCTGGTCGATCTGCTCGAAAGCCAAGCTGAGCGCTCGGATGGGCTTGAAAATTGCTGGCAGCGTTCTCGTGAAATCGCCGGCCGTATAAAACGCTGGCAAGAGCAGGCTGAAGCCGAAGGCTTCGTGCGGTGGGTGGAAGTATTCAGCCAGGCATTGCAACTCAATGCCACCCCGCTTTCCATTGCGGAAATATTCAACAAGCAATTAGGCGGACCCCCACGCGCCTGGATATTTACGTCTGCAACACTTTCAGTCAAGGGCGACTTCGCTCATTACAATGATCAAATGGGGCTGAATACGGGAACCACCCCTTCGCATTCCATGTGCTGGGAGAGTCCCTTTGATTTTGCCCATCAGGCTTTGCTCTATGTTCCAGCAGGCATTCCGGAACCGAGCAGCAGCAGATATACGGAAGAAGTGGTGAAGGCAGCGCTGCCGGTATTGAAGGCCAGCCGGGGGCGGGCATTTTTCCTGTGCACCAGCCTGCGTGGCATGAAAAAGACATATGAACTGCTGCTGGAGGCACTCAAGCAGGAAAGACTCGACTATCCTCTGCTGCTGCAAGGCCAGGGTTCGCGCTCCTACATGCTGGAGCGCTTCCGGAAGATGGGCAATGCGATTCTGATCGGCAGTCAATCCTTCTGGGAGGGCGTGGATGTGCGTGGGGAAGCATTATCCCTGGTGGTGATCGACAAACTTCCTTTCGCTCCTCCCGATGACCCGGTGCTGGCCGCACGTATCGACAAAATCAACAAGGAAGGCCGCAATGCTTTCATGGAGTATCAATTGCCGCACGCCGTGATCAATCTGAAACAGGGAGCCGGCAGATTGATCCGGGATGAAACCGACCGTGGCGTACTGATGATTTGCGATCCCCGCCTGATCAGCAGGCCCTATGGCAGAAAAATCTGGCAAAGCCTGCCACCCATGAAGCGCACACGCAATCTGGCTGAAGTGGAAGAGTTTTTTTCGGCCAATTCCACGGCAACCAAGGTGTGAAGCACATTATTTTGCCCGCGACTCTGGCGGGGTTTATTCTCATGCAGGATGTGCGTGGCGAAAACAACGATGCGTCTGAGAGCTCCCAAAGCCGAAGACCCGAGCCAATGGTCTTTGACCTGGTCGATCCGCTCGACGCAAAGAAGGGTGAACTCGAGATCAATGCCTTGCTGAATCTTTCGCCGCGGGAGGAACAGTTACGCTGGTCGCCCGAGATTGAATACACCTACATGGATGGTCACTCGATCGAATTGGAACTGCCGATCGAGAACGATTTTCTGCAACAATATAAGGTTTCCCTGCAGGGCTTTTTCGGTAAGCTAGTCCAAGGTCGCATGCTGCATGGGTGGCAGGCTATCGGCCGGCGAAAAAACGATGAAAAAGTGTTCGCGGCCGAAATCCTCTATTTGAACGATTATAAATTTTCTGACACGTGGAGCATGATGAACATGCTCGGAGTACGGCACACGGCTTTGGGTAAATCCGGTGAGTTCGTGGGCTTGCTCAATAACAGCCTGTTTTACAGTTATTCAAAACATCTCGCGCTGGGTGTCGAGCTGAACAGTGAAATAGAAGAACGACGCTGGCGCTACCGATTGACCCCCCAGCTCCAATACGTCTTCAACAAGCACTCGATTATTCAGGTGGGCGGCGGACCGTCGCAGTTGAACAGCGAGCGAACCGAGTGGCTGCTGACCTCACGTGTTATTTATGACTTCTAATCCGGGGATGGCGATCGAATTCCTTTTGCTATTCTGCCACACCCGTATCCCGCACCCTCCCGGATTTAAGGCATTGCAGCGAACAGATCGTGCTGGCGGAACTTGTGCCCCAAACCAAGAGAGCCAAAAGGCCGCGGATAAAAATGGAGCAAGAATGAAAGAAGGAGGTTTTCTATGAGCGGTCGCGCAGTTCCGTCACACCTTCTTTCTCTGCACAATGATTGCAGCAGAACATGGCCCCGCTTTTCTCCAGGCCGTGCCCGATGATTCGAACACCACAGTGCGTGCAGTTAGGCGCAAGCTGGTTAATGGCACATTCAAAACTGTCGAACGTATAGGTTTTATTCGAAACGACTATCTGAAAAGCTTTATCGTAGTCGTTCCCACATCCGTCACATTTCGGCATACGCCTCCTCCTCTAGCTGAAAAACGAGCCTTCCAATAGGTCCGCTGCAATTGAAATCCGAAAAAACTTCTATTCCACTGCCTCGCCAGATTGCGCGAATCGTTTGTTCCTTTCGGCTTTGAAACTTTGAAAAAAGATGCTTCCCGGAACCATTGTAACCCAAGGTAGAGGAAGAACTTATCCTGATGTTGGGTTGACAGGGCCGCAAACCATCAATCCAGCAACCTGGCTAATTGCTTCTCCGGGACTGCAGACGCGCACAAATATACTCTATCTTTGCGGGGCTGGGTGCTCTATCGAACATAGGAGCCAAGGAGAGGATTGAGGTGTTTTGATGTGGACGATTGATCGCCCGCCCTATTTGTTATGAAATCCCCGACTATTTGCGACTTTGCGCGGAAGATAACAATAGTCCAAGTGGTTCACATAGCTTGAAAAATTTCAATTTTGTTATACCTTAAAGGGTACAGTGAGTTGATACTGTTATTCGCCGCAGCTTTCTTGAGGAGAAATAAAAATGAAAAAAATTCATGCTGTCGTTCTTGCTATGGGATTCGTTACTGGGAACGCAAACGCTGCCAATTTTTCTTTCACGGGAAACTTTGAACATAATGATGAGGTACAGGAGTTCCACTTTACCGTGACCGCGCCAGTATCTGACGTTACCTTGCGTACCTGGTCTAGCGCGGGCGGTATAAATGCTGCTGGAGCGACAATTGATCCCAATGGATTTGATCCCATCGTCGCATTATTTGGCGCCTCGGGAAATCTGATTGATCAGAATGATGACACTCAGGGTTTGGACTCATTCCTAATGCGTAATCTGCCTGCTGGAGATTACACCGCAACCATAACGCAATATAGTAGCTTTGCCATCGGCCCATTATTAACTGATGGCTTTGAAGGCAGCAATCAAACGGAATTTAACTTCTTCAGAGATTCACACTGGGCATTGGATATCCTAAATGTGAATACCGCTTCCTTAGGCGCCTCGTATATTTCTGAAGTTCCTTCTATCCCTGAGCTCAAATCCTATGCTCTGCTGCTGGCGGGGCTCGGCCTTATTACGTGCGTGATACGCTACTCTTCAAGGAAGCAAATGCCGGTATGAAGTAGGGAGTAGTGAAATAATGTGTCTTTTTACTCAATCGCGTGCGCCACCGTACAGAAAAACACAACGGTGACAGCTATAGTGACAGCTCGAAAATAACCAGAGGAGGTATCATCATGAGCTATCTGAAACCCGTTCTTACCGCAACGATGCTGGCGCTGGCGCTTGGGCTTACCGCCTGCAAACCCAAAGAGGAAGCAGCGCGGGAACAATCGCTGGAGCAGAAGGCCGATACAAAGGAAGATAAGGCGGATGTAGTGCGGAAGGAGGGGGAGGCAGCCGCGGATAGGCTCGAAAGGCAAGATCCTGGTATGGATTCCAGGAGCACGGATCGAGCCGCCGATGCTGCACGTGAATCCTCTGAGAATCGTGCCGACCAGTTGGAAGACCAAGCCGATCGTCTGCGCGAGCAGAAATAATGGTTATAACGGCTGCCCCTGATTAACGGCCGACTGCCGTTAATCAGGGGCAGCCTTTTTGTACAGTTCGGTAATCTGGCTCTCGAAGCGCTTTTCGATTTCTGAACGCTTCAGTTTTAGGGTGGGTGTCAACAGGCCATTTTCCACCTTCCAGGGTTCCTGTGACAGATGTGCCGCCCGGATCCGGGCGTATTTGGGGAAACCCTGCAAAGTTTCCTTGATCCTTTTCAAAGCGGCTGCTCGGACAGATGAATGTATCAGTGACTGAGGCTCATCCGCTTTCAGGCCGAGACTGGAGGCAAGATTCTGCCACTCCCCCTTGTTCACCACAACCAAGGCTGCCAGATAGGGCTTTCCCTCGCCTACCACCATTACCTGATCAAACAAGGGTTCCTGAACAATAGCCATCTCCAGATCTGCCGGGGGCACTTTTTCACCGCTGGAGGTGACCAGAATCTCTTTGATTCGTCCGCTGATAAATACATGATTGTCAGAAATACGCGCCTGATCACCGGTATGCAGCCAACCCTCTGCATCGATTGCAGCGCGAGTTTCTTCGGGTCTGTTCCAGTAGCCCAGCATGATGCCAGGACTTCGGGCCAATAATTCATCCTGCTCGCCGATACGAAGCTCTACGCCAAGCAATGCGCTCCCCGTTGATTCGGGCGCATTATCCTGCAGGCGATTGGCTGTCAGAACGGGTGAAGCTTCGGTCAATCCATACCCTTGCAGAAGCGGTAAACCCAACCCTATAAAATGCCTGGAAACATCCGTATGGAGCGGACCACCTCCGCTTACGGCTAGCCGGAGCCTCCCTCCAAATGCGGCCAGCACCTTGTCAGCCACCAATTGACGCAGAATAGGCCACGCAACGCGGTGCCATAGTCTCTCCTTCTCCTGCCCTTGCACGACGGTAAAGCGTTTCCAGCCAAGTGCAACAGTCCAATCGAACAACAACCTGCCAACCCGTCCTCTTTCCTGCACCTGCTGGTTCATTTTATTGCGAATACCCGCATAAACCTGCGGCACGGCAACGAATATACCAGGCCGTACCGATTTCAAATCCTCTGGCAAATCTTTTAGTGAACGGGCATAGGCTACGCTGCTCCCCGCCATGAGGGGAACGTAATAGCCAACAGTGCGCTCAAGCATATGCGAGAGCGGCAGGAGCGAGAGATAGACGTCTTCGGGATAGCCGGATATAGCCTGAAGGGTTGCCTCCGCATCCCAAAGCACATTGAAGTGTGAAAGCATGACACCCTTGGGCTTGCCGGTGGTTCCGGAAGTGTAAACAAGTGTGGCAAGCGCGTGAGGATCGGATGGTTGAAAATTATTCTTGTTGCCAGAGTTGCCCCTCTCCTCCTGATCGCTGGCACACTCATCTGTTTCCCTCAGCCATTCATCTACACCCTGTAGTGCCCTGCCCTCGCTACCCCCTGCTGACGGGTGTTCAAGGCATAGTATCTTGCCTAATCCGGCAGCATCCTTGCATCGGGGGGCCAGTATTTCCCAACGCTTTTGAGTGCCCACCAGGAGTAACCGAGTGCCGGAATCCTCAAGAATGTAAGCAATATTATCTGGCGCGTCAGAAGGATATAGAGGCACCACCACGAGCCCGACAGCGAGTGCAGCCTGATCAAAGCAGACCCACTCAATGGAATTGCGCAGCAGGATCGCGACACGATCACCCGATTCGAGATTCTCCCGCATCAGCGCGCGCTTCCAGCGTGCCACCCGCGTACCCATTTCCTGCCAGTTGTATTCCCGCCATTTCCCGCTCTCGGCATCAAATTGCTGGTACGCTATCGCTTGTGGATTGCGCTTGATTCGAATGGAAAAAAGCCCTGCTAGTGTCTGAGCCTCTTCACATGAAATGATATCTGTCTTCCGCTTCTGCCCCATCTGCACGACTCCATAAATCCTCTTGAAATCAATCCAAGGTGTGACACTTATGGTTTTGCTGCCTCCACACTTCTTCTCGGTCGCCGGGTGGCTCTCCTTTTCATCATAGATTAGATTGCACGGGGGAAGATCATTTTGCTGGAGTTGAAGTACGAGGCCAAATGATGGCCGGGCATATATCTCATACAAGCGATATTCGCATCTTTCGATAAGCCATGTCCTGATCTTGCCGAAAGGGCCCGGCTGAGCATCCGTTCGACCCTGAAGACAGGCCTGTCGCCGACTGACTCAGGATCAGGGCGAACGGGAGACGAAGTGCTCAGAATAAACAGCGACGAAGAGTTTAGAGAGAAGGGAAAAAGAGATCGAACGAATGGAGAAATGTACTCCTACTCTTAGTCTCGAAAAAAGCTACAAGGAATGCATGCTCTTCCCATTTTTGCTTAAGCAGTCTTGCGAAGGGACGGCATAACGGCCATCAGACCCGGGAGCAATCAATCGTATCCTCAGCAATATAGGTCAAGTTTCCAGTATTTTTTATCTTGGCTATTGATGTCCAGGATGTATGGATTTGCCTGTGCGGAGACAGGGAAAACAAAACCAAGGCCGATACTCAGGGCTGCGGCCAGAATCAAGCCCTGGATTTTAGAGCCACGGGTAATTTTCATGATTTTCTCTCCGGTAAGAGATTATTTTTAGAGATTCGGGCTCCGAATTTGATGAAAGCATGCCGAATCAGTGTCAGACAGTACCAGATTAAACCTTAACTATAACAATGAAGATGGGCGTTTAAACGCCCATCTTCATCTGGTACAACTTTCGAGTTTGTTCAAAGAACGGGGATATATTCCGCGATACCTTCAAGGTTCACAGTTTCGTACGTGAGTTGGGCTCCGGTGTGATCTACGACAAAACCACGACCGTGAATCAGGATGCCCATTGTCTTGAAGTTCTGCCGCAACTCTTCTCCCAGCTCAACCGGCGGCAGAACCAGCGCGAAATCCATAGAGGGTTCATCCGCAGCGCCGGACCTGAAATTTACTGAGACAAGCGTTCCCGCTACTGTTTGCTGCTGAGTAATTTGCGCTCCGCGAAATACGAAATGGCCTTCCGGGCCGGTATATTCGAGGGAGGCCTCTTGTGGCTTTTCTTTCGCACCCAACGGACCCGATGCTTGAGGAAAAAAAACGACGCGTTTTACACTTTCCTGATCAACAAATGTAAAACGACTGGGATTTCTCTTCGGGTGCTGGGAATTGCCCAGGTTGGGATTTCTCTTCGAGTGTTCGGAATTGCCCAGACCGGGATTTCTCTCCGGGTGTTTGAAATTACCCAGCAATGCCTTTTTTGAATCGTGTTTGACGTGTATCCGAACCCCCTTGGCATCGGGAGGTAGAGGGTCCCAGAGGTGAACGACACCGATAGGTGTAATTGCGTCTGTTGCAGGTTCTTGAGGTGGATCAGCGACAAAATCAAAATCATAAATGCCGTCGGGTGGCGGCTGAATGAAGACAAAAGGTTCTAACCGCGGATTTGCCCAACCCTCGCCAGGTATATTTCCTGACGCGGTAATTCTCAATTTAGGCGGATGATTTTCCAGAACAAATAGCTCAACATCAAGAACTTCCAGAACTTTTTCCATTTTTGACTTCCCCCGTCATTTGAAATGAGTGGAGCGCTCTGCTATAGCAATGCCTTGCGGCTTTGCTATTGCCCTTCTTTATAGCTGAGGAAAGTAAAATAACAACCACATTCACATTGTCTGTATAACCTTCACAGAACAATGCATATCGGAAGGGCGGAGACCATACTGGAAGGGGAAAAAGTGTTCTGCTTACAGTGCCTGCAGCTTCCTGATTTCGGGTCACAGCAACCGGTTGCGAAACAGCCATGCAGCGAAAGGCAGCGTGACAACCGCCATGATCAGGAGCGGAATCAGGTCATAGCCGACCATCGACAAGTCAGCTCCCTCCAGATACACGCGCTGCATCAGGTCAATAGCAAAGCGGAGAGGATTAGCCAGAGTAATAGTCTGAAGAAATTCCGGCATGTTGCGCACAGGCGTCGCCAGGCCTGAAAGCATTATGAGCGGCATCACCAGCATGAAAGTATAGAGCATGGCCTGCTGCATAGTGGTACAAACCGCCGAAATCGCCAGACCCAGCCCTACACTGGCAATGATGAACAATGCCAGACCGGTATAGAGTGTTACCAGCGAACCGGCAAGCGGCACCTCGAACCAGTAGAGCGACACCAGGAGAACGATAGTGGATTGCAGCAGACCTATTGTAACGATTGGAATCACCTTGCCCACCATGATTTCCATGGGTGAAAACGGTGTCACCAATAACTGATCGAATGTACCGTTCTCGCGCTCGCGGGCCACAGTGAGCGCAGCCAGCAACATTGTCTGTATCATGCTGAGCGAGGCGATCAAGCCCGGCATCAGATTCCAGCGGGTCTCCAGATTGGGGTTGTACCAGGCGCGTGCCTCAACCGTAAGGGGCTGTCTCGCGTTGCCACCTAACGTCGCATTATAGGATTCGATAATTGAAGCGACATACCCCGCGGCAGAGCTGGCACTGTTGGAGTTGCGTGCATCGAGAATCAATTGTACCGGGGCAAGCTCGCCCGCATTTACTTGCTGCTCGAAGCGTGGCCCGATCTGTATCACCATCAGGACCTGCTGCGAATCGATCACTCCCGCGATATCCCGCTGTGTTTGCAAGGTTGCGACCCGCTCAAAAACACCGGTTCCATCCAGACGCGCTATCAATTCAACGGAGGTAGCACCGCGGCTCTGATCAAGCAAGGCATAGGGCACGTTGATGAGATCAAAAGTGGCAGCGTAGCCGAATAAAAAGCTTTCCACCAGCGACGGGACGACAAGAATGACCCGGTTGGCCGGATCTTTCAGGATTGCCAGAAACTCCTTGCGACACAGGCTGATAATGCGGCGCGCGAGGTCGAGCATGAGGTCAGTCCAGTTTCTTGCGGGTAACAAAGCGCGCAAGACCTAGCAGCAGCACTGCATAGCTTGTGAGAATCGCATAATTCCGTATTATCACCGACCATACATTGCCGGCGAGATACAGCGTCCTGATCAATTCCATGAAATAAGTGGCCGGTAGAATCTTTCCAACCAGCTGAATGACAACAGGCACGTTGCGCAAGTCAAAGAGAAAACCGGAAAGCATGAGTGCCGGCATGAAGCTGGTAATAATTGCGATTTGACTGGCAGTGAACTGGTTTTTGGTAATGGACGAGATAACCAGGCCGAAACCCAGCGCCACCAATAGATAGAGCATCGAGCCGCCCAGCAGGATTAGCAGGGAGCCGCGCATGGGCACCTCAAACAGAAAATGCGCTGCAGCCAGGCATACCCCGAGACCCGCCATACCAACCAGAAAATAGGGGACAATTTTCGCCAGCAGGATTTCCGTGGGGCGCACCGGTGAGACGAACAATGCTTCCAGGGTACCGCGTTCCCACTCGCGCGCCATCACCATCGCGGTGAGAAAAGCTCCGATGAGTGTCATGATAAGAACGATCAAGCCTGGCACCAGATACCATGTACTGGAGTTGGCGGAGTTGAACCACAAGCGTTCCACCAGCGTGATTCTACCCTCGGTCGGGACCGGCGAAGCTGCCTTTCGATCAGCTTGTCGCAACGTCCACTGGCCAACAATACTGTTGATGTAGCTTCGAATGATTATTGCGCGGGTGGAATCTGTTCCATACGCCAGAAACTGGACTTGTGCTTCGCCTTCTCCCAATCGGCGGGAAAAATCGCTTGGTATCCGGAAGATCCCCTCTACTTCGCGCGCCAGCATCAAGCGCTCTGCCTCCTGCATGGAGGGAACTCTTACAGGTGAAATATACGGGGAAAGTTCCAGGCCTGAGACAACGTCGACCGCAGTGGGGGATGCATCTTCCAATACGATTGCAACGGGCGCATTCCTGACATCGAGTGACAAGCCGTAACCGAAAATGAGAATCAATATAATGGGGAGACCAATTCCAACCGCGAGATTGCTTTTGTCTCGCAACAGTTGGCGTATTTCCTTTCGAATCAGGGAAATGAGACGTAGTTGAAAGCCGAGATAATTCCGTTGGCCTGATTGGCTTTTTTTTCCACTCATAAGCTCAGCGCTCTTTCAGTCGATTTATCTCGTTCCCGCTCGCGAGCAACGATACGAATGAATGCCTCTTCCATCGTCAGCGTAGCATCCTTTCCCCCGGCTTGCCCGCGAACCTCGTATGGAGTTCCCATGGCCACTAACCTGCCGTTGTCCTGGATTACGATACGATCGCAATATTCCGCCTCCTCCATGAAATGGGTTGTAATGATGATCGTGGTGCCCATTTCCGATAATGCAGTAATGCGACGCCAGAACTCTCGCCGCCTCAGTGGATCGATCCCGCTCGTGGGCTCGTCCAGGAACAGGATTTCAGGCTCGTGCAGCAGGCCAACCGCCATGGCAAGCCTTTGGCGGAAACCACCGGGTAATACTCCGCTGGGAGATTGCTCTTTCCCTGCGAGATCAAATTGCTGGGTGACGGTCTGAATACGCTTGCGTAGCCGTTCGCCGGAAAGGCCATAGGCGCCGCCGAAAAACTCCAGGTTTTCCCTCACGGTCAAATCCCCGTAAAGGGCGAATTTCTGCGCAACATAGCCTATCCTTCGGCGGGCGGGAGCACGCGCATGCCGCAGGTTGACCCCCGCCACCTGAAGAAAACCGCTGGTTGCGGGGAGAAGACCGCAAAGCATGCGAAAGGTCGTGGTCTTGCCTGCTCCATTCGGCCCTAGCAACCCGAAGATTTCACCGCGCTGCACCGAGAAGGACACGTGATCGACAGCGATAAAATCTCCGAATTTTCGTACCAGATCACGTACCTCAATGATCTTTTCATCCGACTGGCGATTTTCTCCCGAGGTCGGTGCAGACAGTGCCGACCTCTCGAACGGGAGAGTATCTGGCGGAGTCATTTGGTACTGTTCACGCAGCAGTACCATAAACCCATCTTCAAGACGCGCCTCCACCGGGATGGCTTCAATACCGCTCAACAACGCATCGATATCCTGCTGCCGTGCATGAGGGCGACGGATAAAACGAACTGCCCCGCTTTGAGGCACGGCATCTATGATGTTTCGGGAATCATCCAGAAGTTGTGCCTGTAGAACTCGCGAAGGCTGACCTTGGGTTGGGGTGGCGATAAAGCAAAGGCCTCGTGCGTGCTGCCGTATCTCGTCAGGCGGGCCTTCAGCAAGCAGTTTGCCCCCCTCCAGCACATGAATCCTGGCGCAACGCTCGGCTTCATCGAGGTAGGCCGTGGTAATCAACACCGTCAGTTGCTCCTCATCGATCAATTGCCCGATAATCTCCCACAATTCCCGTCGCGACAACGGATCGACACCCACTGTTGGCTCATCAAGCAGCAGCAGTTCGGGAGAACGCACGAGAGTACAGGCCAAACCCAGCTTCTGTTTCATGCCTCCTGACAGTTTTCCCGCCGGGCGCCGTGTAAAGCGGATGAGATCGGTCATTTCCAGCAGTCGACGATAGCGTTGTCCGCGTACCTCCTGCGGCACCCCATGCAGATCTGCATAAAGATCGAGATTCTCCTGAACGCTCAAATCCTCATACAGGCCGAAGCGCTGCGGCATATAACTTATGCGATCTTGCACTGTTTGCGGATCCGTTACGACATTCACGTCCAATACCTGGAGGTGTCCGTCATCCGGTTTTATCAAACCCGCGAACATACGCAAGAGAGTAGTCTTGCCAGCCCCATCCGGCCCAACCAGCGCAGTAAGCGAACCCGCAGGCACTTCCATGGAAACGCCTGCGACAGCCTGCGTTATCTGGCTCGTTTTTTTGACCAGAAAGCGCTTGTAAATACCGATTGCCGCCAGCGCAAGCCGCATTTGTTCCATCAATACTTCACTTCACTGGAATTTCCATTATTTCTGAGAGCGATATGCACGGTGGCGGGCATACCCAGACGCAGCCTGTCCTCCGCGTCTTCCACATACACCCGTATCTCATAGACAAGGCTGGTGCGCAGCTCCTCGGTTTGTACAGGCTTCGGGGTGAACTCGGCAACCGACGAGATATAGCCGATACGACCATGAATGGGCTCCTCCAGATGACTGTCGGTAACAACCTCTGCGCTCATGCCAAGCTGGATGCGGCCGAGATCAATCTCGGATACGTAGGCGCGAACCCATTTCGGATCGGTTATGGCAAGCGCATAAACCGGCCGTTGTGGCGAAGCCATGTCCCCCGGTTCGAGAAGACGTGAGCGTATGACAGCATCAATAGGGGATTTCAATTCGGCTAGGTCAAGCTGGTGCCGCAGCAAGGCCAACTCAGCCCGAAAAACGTTCAACTGCGCCTCCGCCTGCGCAATATCTTCCTTGCGCGGCCCGATCAATGCCAGTTGCAGTGCCTTTTTACGATTTTCGAGTTGTGCTACGGCCACTCGATGGCGAGACCTGGCATTGTCGAGATCCTGTTGGCTGACGGCAGCCCCCGAGTCACTTTCAATCTCCATCAAGCGGCCGAGAAACTGTCGGGCGAGATCGGCATCAGCCTGAGCGGAAGCAACTTCGGCTTTCGCCTGTGCTATTTCCTCGGGGCGGGTGCCGTTCTCAAGCCGTAACAAAGCCTGCTCCTGGGCGGCAACCTGGGCTTCGGCTTGCGCAATTTGCAACGTGAGAATGCGGGTATCCAGCATTGCCAGAACTTGTCCGGCCTTGACCCGGTCTCCTTCCTCCACCCGCATTTCAGCGATCCGATCGTTTCCGTTGAAGGCGAGAGAAACCTGGCGAATATCCACATTGCCAAAGAGGGTCAGGAACTCGCCATTGTTTTCCTTATGGGTAAAAAACCAGCTTACCGTTCCCACCGAAATCAGGGCAAGTCCTATTGCTATTCCTATAAGGACGGGTTTTTTATTCACCGATGATGTCAGATGCGGTTACGCTACTTTATCTGAGGTGGATGACCGCATGGAAACCGCATACGGTTGCTGGCGCAAAAACTCCTATTGAACGGTCAGGCGCCTTGCGAATCAGTACCACTAACGATAGTCTCAGCCGCATCTTCCAGTGCAACGATTGCGGAAGGAATTGATGCTGCATTGCCTGAATAAACCGCGCCAGCCAGAAGAACCAGTGCGGATGCCAGATCGAGCGCCTGCTTCAGGGCGGTGATATGCTTTACTGCTGCTTTTGCCTCCTTGACGCTCATCCGCAGTCGTTCCATCGCAAGCTGACCATCCGCCAATGCCAACCCTATCGCACTGGTGTAAAGACTGGAGGCGGTATTCAGAAGTAAAATCTCCTGACTATCGAGCTCATCCCACTCTGCCTTGCTCAAGCTGCCGCGATGCTGGATGCGCCAGTCGCCAAGCGCAATTGCTGCATCCCGGAACTGGTTGCCCAATTCGAAAGCATCATCGAATGAAAGCTTGTCCATGCGTTTATTCTCTTTCTTTGTTAGCCTCTTTTAATGCAAAACATCGAGCAAACCCCGGAAAGCCATGCGAAGGTCTGCGACATAGGGTTTGAATTGCTCGTCCAACTCGTTACTGCCGATCTTTTCCCGGTACTCATACAGATACTGATGCCCACTAGCGATTTTATCCAGCACGGCAATATAACTCTGCGCACTCCTGATCCGGTTATTTACACGGCCCAGCGATTCGGTCCTCGCCTCTCTTGCAAGTGCCATTGCCACCGGTTCCATGGGACTATCCGGCGCGTACATGAAATTGTCATAATATCTGCCGAGTAGCGCCGCTTCTACCTGTAAATCGGCAATCATGCCCTTCTCCACGATCTTTCGCATAGCCTGAATTACATGCTGAAGCGGTTGATTGGCATCACGGACCAGCCTCCTGAGTTCATGGAGCCGATAACCCGCAGTGATGGCGCGTGCGAGCAGCGTAGATAGCGCTCCTACCGCCTCTTTCTCTTCGGAAGTCAGCAGTGTCGCCCTGCTGAGATTTGTACTCAATTCTTTTAGCGATTTATCATAGGTATGAGTGTTACCGGAGGCCAGGTTGGCTAAACCTTGCATATAGTCTGTCACGGTTTGCTGGAGCAGATCCAGACTGGCTCGCTGCGCCTCCCGGCGCATTTTCTGTGCTTCCAGCTCACCGTGGAATTTCTCCGGTTGGTATTGTTTGCGGCGATCAGGCGCAGCCACATAATCCCTCGTGAGCTCCTCATAACTTGCCGCCTCTGAAGAAAGAGCGGCAAAAGCTTTCACTTCCCTGAAACTGGCGCATCCGGAAACACAAGAAGCAAGCAGGAATATGCCGAATGCTGTCCAGAAGCTTCTGTATATACCAATCACGTTAATATTAAGAGCGCAAGTCATCACATATTCTGTAGCCCTGCCGGGAGCGATGTGTTATTCCTTTATCTTAGCTGGGAAAACAGAGAGCTTTGTATATTTCGAGACTCGGCAACAAAAAGTAGTTACGCGGTGGTTAGCGCATTTTTACAGGCTGCGCATAATATGTGCTTTTCCCGATCTTCCTCCAGTAGCTGATACTCATGAAAACAATTCTTCTTGCTGCCTTTGTCGTCCTGGAAATAGGCTTTACCCCTCCACTTCGCGCCGCCGAATCAGCAGGTTTTGCTCTCAATTATATTGGCCAGCAAATCGTACCCAAACAGACAAGATTCAAAGGGACAACGGTCGGCGGATTGTCATCTCTGGACTACAACGCAAGCACTGATCGTTACCTATCCATTAGCGACGATCGCAGCAGAACCAATCCAGCGCGGTTTTACGAATTGTCTCTGGATCTCGCCAAATTCCAGTGCTCGGCCAAGCCGGGTATGGCGGGGGTGACCTTTCATGCTGTAACCACGATCCAGCAAGCCGGTGGGGGGGCATTCGAGAAAAACTCCGTGGATCCGGAAGGTCTCCGTTTTGACGGCAGCCGCAACAAGATTTATTGGAGTGAGGAAGGCCACCGGGAGATATCGGGTTTCCGAAGTCCTGCAGTGCGCGAAATGAATGCTGATGGCAGCCATTCTCGCGATTTCATTGTTCCCGTTTACTACTCTCCCAGTGGCTCCCGTCTTTGGACATTTACCGGTAGTAAGGGCGTTTACGACAATTTGGGATTTGAGAGCTTGACAATCTCCACCGACGGTACAACTCTGTATACGGCCACTGAAAACGGCCTGGTTCAGGATTCTCCCCCTGCCAATGCCTATAGAGGCTCACGCACACGTATTCTTGCCTTCGACATTGCCACCGGAAAATCAGTCGCGGAATATGCTTACGATGTTGAGCCTATTACGTCCGTACCGTCCTTGCTCGGTGGTTTCGCTATCATCGGAGTGAGCGACTTCCTCGCCATCGGTGACCGCCAATTCATCACTATCGAGCGCGCCTTGTCTCCCGGCACAATCACGCCTGGCCGTATTAACACCGGATATACCGTCCGGCTTTATTACGCCGATGCAAGGGGCGCCACCAATATTTCCGGAATGGAATCGATCGCGGACAAGAGCATCTCTCCGGTAAGAAAAGTTCTTCTGCTTGATATGTCAGACTTGAAAAATGCGGACGGCTCGGCTCTGGCTATCGGCAACATAGAAGGCATTACCTTTGGCCCCGAATTCAACGGCAAACGCACTATCGTGCTGGTGGCTGACAACAACTTCTCCAGAATGCAATTCACCCAATTTGTCGCATTGGAAATTGCATCTGAATCGGAGCTAGTGGAGCGGTTACAATAAAAATATGAAAAGAGTACTGCTCATTGGATTTTTTCTTGAGCTTTGTTATCGATTACACCGGGTATATCCTTCGTCGGTCGAGCAAACCGGCCTTTAAGGTCATCAACGCCCGACTGCGGTTTGGCAAGTTGTTTTAAATCTGCACGCTGTCTGCGCTTTTCCTCACTGTCTATTTTCATATTCTTGTCTCGCTTTTCGATCAATCCAGGCGCTGCTTCTCCTTCATGATTAAAAGACCAGCCCAGCATCGGCTGACCGAGGGGGAGCGCATCTCCAAGCTTACCTTCGTAACCCGTGTTCCAGACGTGCCAGGTCTTGCCATAGCTATTCATCTTCCCTTTCATCAACTCTTTTTCCGCAATGCCGGGGATGTTGGGGGCTATAAGCTGCCCGGAAAGAATTTCGCCATTATGCGGATGCCAGTACTTTCTTTCCTCTTCGGGTAGCGTGTTGAAAAGCTTTTCCGAGATGATGAATTCGATGCCGTTCAGGTTTGCATCCTCCGTGTTGCCATCAAATAACGTACACTGCGCAAAATCCTCGTTTACCTGGTGACAATAGTGATGAGCCTCCATCTGATCTTCCGGAGAATCCTTCATTGGATGGAAACCAACCAGATAAATGCTAAATGGTTTCAAGGGAGAACCGCTCTGCAACAGCTTTGCGCCTGCTTCCAGAATTTTCGTTTTGGGCGTTTTTGCCTCACCCCCAGGGTTGGCATGAGGTCCCGAGGACTCCTGTGCGAACCCCTCTTTTACAGAACCAGGCATTCCGGTGCTTGTCAAAGCAAAACACGAAATAATTAAAAAACTCCCGCTCAATCTCTTCATACCGTCCCTTTCGAATGTATTCATTTAGGAATATTGCATGCTTCCTCACACTCGTCCGTACGGTGGCACACAGGAATGAACCATAGCAATATGCTAAAAACGCTACTGAACTTCTTCAAGGATTCCCCAAGGAAATAGCGTAGAAATAGCGGTTATTCGCTTCCCATCATAATGCTTGCTGAATAGAGCAATTCAGCTTGGTTCCATAGCTCGATCCGCGAATTCATGCTCTACTTTCATGAATTAGCTATTCTGAGTGCATTCCTTCATGTTTCAAACCTGCATGCAGGCCACACTTCCGTAAACATTATTGCTCCAGGCCACCTCTTCCTGCACCGCCTCTTCCTCCGCCTATCCTAGAACACATAACTTGCATTCAAACCCACTATTACGTTCCGCCCCCCCGGCGATGGTTCGTAAAAACGTCCATTGCCTTCATTCACAATTACCGCACCCACATATTTTGCGTTGCTTACATTGTCTATCCGGATGAATTCGCTGAGTTTCAAACGACCTAACTGATGTGAATAGGCGAGCCGGATATTTGCCATGGCATACTGTTTTGCAGCTTCCGTATTGATATCGTTAGCGTAAACCCTATCACGATAGATTGCCTCGATCACTGCCGAAAACCCTGGCAGGCCGCGCCGCCACGCCAGTTCGGCATAGGCGGTATTGCGCGGTATACCGGGAACTAGGTTGCCATCCGCTACAGTTACGAAAGGATTGCCGGCTCGTGGCTGGTAGGTATAGGAATCGCGAAACCTGGCATCAAGAAAGGTATAAGACAAATATGCAGAAAGATCCTCGCCGAAGCGGTGGACAGCGGCAAGTTCCATGCCTCGCCTCCTGGTATCGGTCGCGTTCTGAAAAGTAGCTCTACCCCCGATATTGGTCGCCGGCAGAATCTCATCGGTAACCACACTCTCAAAAAGCGCGAGATTGATGCGGGTATTATCCGTAGCCAGCCACTTGAACCCCACTTCGATATTGCGGCTTTTGCTGGGCCGAAGAGAGAAATTGAGGCCGGAGGCACCATCCGGCCGGTAGGCAAGTTCTGTAAAGGTAGGTGTTTCGAAACCCCATCCGCCGCTGGCGTAAAAGTTGAGCGTCGGTGTCGCCTTGTATAGCAAGCCCAGTACTGGATTCACGTTACGAAAAACCAGATTGCCGCTATCATCGCCATTGCCGGGGCGGACAAAAAAATCCTCGGACTTGAATTTCACGTTGGTGTAACGCATTGCGGCCGAAAGCGCCCATGACTGAGTAAAATGCCACTCCGCCTGCCCGTATTGACTAAAGCTACTGACCGTATTATTTTCATTACGACGCAAATCTCCACGCACACCAAGGATTGCGCCGGAGAAATTCTCGAACCCCTTGCGCCGCTCCTTGAAAATTTCATACTCGACACCTGCGGTCAGCGTGAACGGACGTTCTCCCGTACTCCGATAAGTCCATCGCAAGCCTGCTCCCCCGAATTGCCGGTCGAGATCGACCACGCCCCCTGAACTGGTTACGGGAATTTGCGCGCCCCGTGGTACAGCAAGAAACTGCTCAAGCTGCCGGGTTCCTGCATAACCAATCAGCTTGATCTTGTTCGAAGCAGAGAATCTGTGTTCATAAACCGCGCCACCCTGGGTATTGTCGATGCTCTTGCGGGTGTTGAAGGTATGGGCGCTGATATCCGCCTGGCGGGGATTCTCGATAACCTGGGCACGCGTAAGTCCAAGAGGATCCTGCGTGTTGCCCTGATGCAATTCGTTGGCTACCAAAGTGAGGGTGGCATCGTGATCAAACTTGTACGTAGCCTTTGCGCTGGCCTGGTAACGCGTTGCCGCACTGTGGTCGCGATAGCCGCTTGTCTGAAAGCGGGAAATATCGACCACGTAGTTGAATGGCCCAGATGTAACATCCGTTCCACCCAATGTACCCCCCAGCTTGATCTCGCCGCGAGAGGTGCCATAACTGCCGCCCAGGAGAGTTCCGGATAACGTGGTTTCGTTTGGACCATCCTCCGTAAATGCCTGTATTACCCCACCTGAAGCATTGCCGTAGATGGCAGAGAATGGCCCGCGCAATACCTCGATGTGTTTGATTGAGCCGAGGTTGATATTCGCCGCCTGACCTTGACCATCCGGCATGGTGGCGGGAATGTCATCGACGAATATGCGTATGCCACGAATGCCGAAAGTGGAGCGCGCGCCAAAACCACGGCTGGATACTTGCAGATCCTGTGCGTAATTCTGGCGATTCTGAATGACGAGACCTGGAACGCGAGAGAGCGCCTCAGAAAGATTAACCCGAGGCTGAGCCTCCTGAATAACCTTTGTCTCCACTACATCGATAGACATCGGCAAAGAGAAACTCAATTGTTCAGTGCGGGTGCCGGTAATGACGACTGGATTGAGAACCGGCAAAGACTTCCCTGATGATTCGACCGGCGGCGCCTCAACCGCGGTATTAGACCGAGTCTTGGGTTGTACAGAAGGAGAATCCGCTGAAAGCACGAGGTTCGGCAAGCCGATCCCGAGAGCGACGAGCGCAGGGTTCAGGATTTTCAACGGTTTTTGCTTTCCGCCGGAACATCGGGCAATTGAAGAAGCAGCGAGAGGCTAACTGAGCTCTCCTGTTAATCAACAAATCCAAATCAAACGGGAACCATCCTTATCTTCAATAGCCCGGCTGACCACCCATGCCGCCAGGAGGGGGAACCAGAGAGGGAAAAGAAGAACCGGACGATGAAGGCGAGGAAGCCTGCTCCACCTTCTGCTTTCCAGCCGCTGCTTCTTTATTAACTTTTTCTACCGCCTCATTTATACGAGACTGCTCGGAAGTGGCCGACTTGTTGATGACAGCGTTATCGGCATTGGCCTCCTTGATCATACAGTCATGATAAGTCTGTATCTGTTTCTGCCACTCATTGATCTTTCCCACACTCCGGTTGAAGGCATCAACACTGCTTGAGTCCACCACTGGCGTTTCAGGCATCGCACCGCAGCCACTGGCAGACCAAGTACCTTTTTCGAAGGTCCCCGCGTGTGCGGCAAAGGCGGTAATAAGCAGTGCAACTGATACTGGAATATAAATGATTCGAATCATCTAGCGCCTCCCATGATTGACAGAATGTAATCGCATCGGCTCAGCCATAACTCCTTCTTTCGCCCGCACGGGTCGCAAAGGTTGCTGCAAGTCAGAGAAATGTGTAAAGCAAGCGACTTATATTTCTGCTGATATCGCTGCGGTCAGTTGGCGATTGAAGAACATACGCCAGCATCTTATAGGCTAATATAGCCGGTTTGTAAACGGCAAGAAAACGGCCATATCACCATCCGCCCATCCCCTCAGTCTTATGCAACCCACTGCAAACGCCTGGCGCGATGTGCTGGCAAAATCCGTGCTATTCTTTTTTGGGATAGCGCTCTGGTACAAGGGGTGGAGCTTTTATGCCTATTATCTGTTGCCCCTCGCCTGGGTGATAGATGGAGGACTGGGCCGCTCTAGAAAAACAGTCAGAGAGCCTCTGGCAATCGGCATGCTTCTGTTATGCTTCGTCCTCGCCCTTGGCATACTCTGGAGCGATCACCCTGATCTTGGATTCAAGGTCTGGCGAAGATACTTTGCCTTTCTCGTTTTTATCCCCTATCTAGGCCTCTTGAATAAGGAACGTCTACCTTGGGCAATCTATGGAGCGCTCCTGGGTTATTTTGGCGCACTGCTTATCGGTTTATATCACTGGCTGATAATGGGCGTACAAGGTATCCCGGCTTTGGGGATGCCTTACACTAGTTTTTCTTCGACACTGGGAATTGGAGTAATACTGACTCTCTATATTATAAAAACAAGCAGAAATAATGGAATCCGACTATTTTTGTGGTTTCTCTCTGCCTTTCTATTGTTCATTCAGTTTAATCAAGACGCCAGGGGCGCACTTTTAGCAACGCTTCTTTCATCGTTGCTTCTGCTGTTTTTGCTGTATAAGACAAAAACCAAAACCCTTCTGACCGTGATGGCGCTGGTGATCACAGTAATCACGTTGTTCGCATCCAATAGTACGAGTTTTCAAGAAAGATTAATGCGAGCGAAGAATGATATTCAATTATCGTGGGCAGGAAAATATACGACCAGCTTGGGATATCGCCTGGCCATGTGGGATGTCGGTCTCTATGGAATAGCCGAGCATCCCTTTGCCGGTCACGGGACGGGAGCGGCAGCAAGGTATTTCGAGGAAACTGTTGAGACGTATAAAGGGGGTATTTACCGAGATTTGACAGAATTTCACGACACCTATCATTATCACAACGACTGGATTGAGATTGGAATGCAGCTAGGACTGCTCGGGGTGGTGACTTATGCTTTCTTTTTGTGGAGTTGGTTTCAAACGCTAAAGAGACATCAACTGGTAGTTCTTGCGGCGGCTTTACTCTGTTTTATTTTTCTGTCCGGCTTAACAGACACTCTGGTTTTTTTTCGACAAACTTTTTACCTGCTTCTTGTAATCACCGCTATTGGTATTACCTCTCACAAAGCATCAGAGCAGTTTTACTCTACAAAATATATTACTCCTTGAGTGATACTGGCAGTTATTGGAAGTGGATGATTCGACATTAATTCGACATTAAACTGGGATAAGTTTCAAGAAAATGACAAGGCCGTCGCTACTGTCTGTCGCGTTAGCCAGCTTTAACGGAGAACGCTATATTGCTGAGCAGCTGGAAAGTATAGCTCAGCAACATAGACTGCCTGATGAACTCGTCATTTCGGATGATGCCTCCACTGATAGCACTACTGATATCGTATTGAAATTTGCGCGACATGCACCATTCCCTGTGCAATTCCTCCAGAACTCTGAGCGTCTTGGTTCCACACGTAACTTTCAAACGGCTATATGCGCCTGTAATGGTGACATAATCTTTTTATGTGATCAGGACGATGTTTGGTATCCAAATAAGATTGAACTTATTGAAGCAGGTTTTATCGATAATCCTAACGCAGGTGCTGTTTTCACCAATGCAGATGTAATTGGCGAAAACTTAAATCCATCTGAACTACGTCTTTGGGAAGCTTTTAAATTCAATTCAAAAGAACAAGCACAAATTAATGGTGGCGATGCACTAGAAGTTTTGTTCAAGCATCCGGTAGTAACAGGTGCGACAATGGCCTTTCGTTCCATTTATCGAGACCTTATTCTGCCTTTACCCGAGATGTGGCATGACGCTTGGATTGCTCTACTTATCGGAGCAACTTCATGCCTAGTGGCATTGCCAACACCGTTGATTGCCTACCGGCAGCATAGCTCTAACCAACTTGGGATTCCTCGTAGAGGTAGGAATCGCGGCAAGACTTGCGCAGAAATATATGGACCACAAGTTCTCCACTATGAATTAACTCGAGTGCGTCTCCTCACGCACGGAAAGCACTTTCCAGTCGCTACGCAGAAACTAGAAAAAATTGAGGAATTGCTTATTTTTTTGCGGAACCGCGCTGCTTTACCTCAAAGTCCTTGGCAGAGATTACCGATAGCTCTAAATGAACTTGCTGCCTTCCGTTATCATCGATATGCATTCGGAACCGTCAGTTTTTGGAAAGACTTGCTACGCTAACTTGATGTACTCCCAATAAAACGGGCCATTTGGAATCTAGTAAAGTTCGTTTTTCGAGAAGAGAACAGGCAAATGGAGGTGTTCCGGTTCGGGAATTGTACCTTCAACACGGTTTTTCGAATGCTCAAGCGCTGAAAGTTGCTTTGGGCCGAAGGCCTTGATTCCCCAGGCCAAGCGTGAGGCAGTAAGGTGACGCTGGAGCAGACGTGAATCTCGCAGCACCGTGCCTGCCTGCTTGTGGAACTGTCACATACGGTACTCAACTATGTACCCAAGGTGCACCTGCGAATGAGCAGTTGCAGAGCCGAATGATTGAGTTAGACTCTGCGCGTCACCGCTTTGGTTATTGGCGCATTTATGCTCTGCTGCGTCGCGAAGGCATTGGAGTCAATCACAAACGCGTCTTTCGCCTTTACCATGCTGCCGAACTGCCAGTAAAGCGCCGAAGGAAGCGATGTAGTGTAGCGGTTGAACGTGAGCCATTGACATTGTCGAGCCGGCCAAATGAGGTATGGTCAATGGATTTCATCAGTGATGCCCTGGTCAGTGGTAGACGCATCAAGGTGTTGAGCACCGGTGATGACTTCACCAAGGAATCCATTGATCTTGTGGCTGAGCATGGTATCTCGGGGACAATACGTTGCGCGTGTACTGGAGCAAGCTGCGCAGTTCCGAGGGTTACCGCTGGCGATTCGCACTAACCAGGGGCCGGAATTCACCAGCAAGGCGCTGGATCAATGGGCTTACCAGAATGGCGTTCAGCTCAAACTGATCAAGGCAGGAAAGCCGACATAGAATGCCTATATCGAGAGTTTCAATGGCCGCTTTCGTGACGAGTGTTTGAACGATCATTGGTTTACCAGCTTTGGCTGAGGCACGGATTCGAATCTCGGCTTGACGGCGCGACTACAACAAGCATCAACCCACAGTACCCTAAATTACCTAACTCCGACAGAATTTGCAGCCAGCTACGCATGCAGAACGAAATCAATGGCTGCGAAAGAGAAAGTAGCTAATTTTTAACTGAACTTGCTAGAACGCCCTTGCACTACTACCGGGGCATTCAAACTCTCCCCTGACGAGGCCACAGCAATGTCAAAACTGAACTAAGCATCTAGGGATTTTGAGAGTTTAAGGCATACCCTCAGCAGTAACACTTAGCGGGATCCAGAATATTCTGATGAGGTTGTCTTCTTGACTGTATATATTTGATAGGTCAGGTTTGGCGAATCGCGCAGCATCTCGAAGTTATCCGAGATATATCTATGAATTAGGGCGTGTGTATTGCGGAAACGTAACTCCTCCCGCCCATCAAGGGGGAAGTCGAATATCAGGATAAAACCTGGGTTTGCCACCTTGATTCGTTCAATTTCTAGCTGCTGAAAGCTTTCACTTCGCGGGAACAAGGCGTATATCTCCCACATAGGAGACTTTCTTTCGAACAGCGGATAAGCCCCCGGCCAGAAAGGAGTTGTGATGAAACTTTGACCATCGGGTGCATGCTTAGCAACTAATTTCTTTAATAGAGTGATCTCACTTGCTGTGCGAGCATCAACGGTCACTTCGGTGTCTGAAATTACGATGTTCACACATTGTTTGCTAGACCGGCATTGCCAGGCGGGATGAAAATGCACCATCACTAATAAACTTGAACCACATAACACAAGTGCCAATGGCCATTTGATCCTCGCTGGTTTTGTGGCCAACAGCACTAGGCAACCGACTAATAGAGGAAAAATGCTTTTAGCAAGGTGACTTACATCAGCTCGGGAATAAGCATAATGGGCATAGGGCAATGCCAAGAATGCAGTTGCAACCAACGCCGATGGAACAGCCCTCTTGTGAAACTTCTGCCGAGTAACCCATATGGTAGCAAGTATGCCAAAAACGACTATAGCAATGAAAAACAAGCCAACCAGCACTCCACGAATCGTCTTACCAACAGATACGGAGTCAAATTCCAAACGCCAAGGCCAAGGAACTGGTAGAGTAAGATTAGTTGCTTTAATTTCAAGGAAAAAGAGCAAACTTTCCCAGAAGGCGGGAGCAAAGCCTGGTACCAGCAATACCATGAGAAGTATCGGGATATAACCAATTGCTACCCCTACTGCCCACAGCATAGCTCCCTTGATAAATTCAAACTTATCTGCTTGCCTGATGGTCAGCCATATCATAACCCCAAAACTGCCTAAGACGCCGTATACACCATGGTTACGGCCAAAAACAGCTACCAAACCTACACATAGACCGGTGAAAAAGTAACGTCTCCTTGTAGGGTTCTGCACAAGGAAGGCCAATATCCCAATTAGCAGAATAGATAAAGAAACATCAAATAATTTGTGGCGTGGATACATCCAGGCCACCAATGTGATGGTTGAAAGAAGTAAATAGGGAAAATTTAGCGTTCTTGCATTTCGAGCAATTAACAGTAGAGCGACGAATAATCCCATCACTTGAAAAACCGCCACGCTACCCCTTAAGGCCACTATGCCATTGTCTCCCCACAGCCTCATGAGTGTAGCGGACCAGTAGTAACGGCCGGGGTCGTAAGACATGAAATCGCGGATGGGCACCTCACCTAGCATCACACGTTGAACCCCATACCAAAGAAAACCTTCATCCCATAGTGAGAATCCTTTATCCCTCTGCCATAGAAAAAGTGCGAGCACAACAAGATTGGAAAAAAACAGTATTTGAAAAACTGGAAGCTTATTTTCTTGGGGTTGATGCATTTGGGATTATTGTAGCGATAATGTTCAGACGAGAGTATGCAGACTGTAATTCCAATCTATAGACTTTTATCGGAATCGTTATTGAGTTGCTGGAGGAAGTATTGACGAAGGAAAAAACCTTCTCGCAAATTCCCTCAGGTCGATTTCCGTCTCGCCGCCATCCTTGAATCGGAATCTCATACATTCTGTTGCTCGTCTGAATCCAGTTGCAAAGGGTCATCTGCAAGCGCCAATCCGCCTTTTTCCAGGATTTCTCTGGCTTTCCCGGCATTCCCGGTTAACAGGGAACTCAGCGCATCGGGAATTCCCCTTTTCTTCGCTGCGTAGGCTTTGTTCATCCAGGGCGCCATTTCTTCCAGAAGGCCGTATTTCTTGTAAATGTTCGCCATGCGCGTCAGTTCATCCGCATCTTCAAGCAGGTTGCCAGTCAACATGCGCTTAGCAATCATTTCATCCGATGGAATTTGTGTTGCTGGTTTGCTCAGGCTGGAAAGGCCCCCGATGTCGGCTTCTACGACAGCAGGTGTTTTCGTCAACCCGGTGCTCAGGCCAGGCGTCGGGTAACCAGGAGTAGATGGCTTCTGCTTATCCTGCTGCCATGGAATCGCTATCTCATCGTTGGCGGCACGAAGCCGCTCGCGTTTTTCCCTGTTAAAATCTGCCTTATCGATCCTCGCCCGATGCAACTCCGCCTCGCGCTCATCCGTCTTTCTCAACCGGTTGGCATCCTGCTGCCGGAGCCTCATATCCTGCCCCGTGCGTATACCTTGTGCAAGGCCGCCAGCAAATGCGCCCAGGCTTTCAAGCATGTCCCCCCTCCCTATTGTGTTTGTTCACTGTCGCCTTGCGCTTCATCAACCCTGACGCGACATTGAGGCGGTGAATGAAATCCTCTCCTACAAGTTCCACCGCTTTCCTGTTGAGTACCGCTTCGCCATTCGATAACCGAATAGGTTGCACGCCTTCAATCGAAGCTGGAATGGAATCGCTGGTGCCGGTACCGGGGCCTTGTACTATGCCACCGTCCGCATAGCCTTCGCGCTTGGATGTGGATAAGCCATAGGCACTATAGTTCTTGATGACACCGCCCGTTCGCAGGCTCGGGGTCCTCATCAGGTAAGCTCCGCCCAGGGTGCCGACCAGACTGCCTAGCCCGCTGAGCCCTCCCGCTTTATTCTGCTGCTGTTGCTGCCATGCATTCAGTTGTCCCTGATATTGGTTCAGCATCAGGTTGCCGGATGAGTTATTCGCGCCGAGAGCGCCGTCATACCAGTGTTGCGCCGCATTCATGCCGGCGGTATGCAGCCCGGCTTTCGTTGCCAGATTGTCAGTGGCGGCGTTACCTGCATTGAGCGCTGCCGCATCGGTAGCTATTCCCATGGTGGGCATATTACGCCCAAATTGGGCCATGCCTTGCCGCATGGCCATGCCCTGCAATTCTGTCTCGCGTCGGGCCTTATTCATTGCTCCCGCCGTGTCTTTGGCAAGCCCAAGGCTGATCTCGTGGGCCAGGCCTTGAAACTTGCCTGAATTAGGATTGACTCCCATGCGCCCCATCGTCCGTTGGCTTGAATCCAGGGCACCCTCATAACTTTTTGCGATATCCGCTCCTGCCTCGGCCGCCATCCGCTCTTTACGCTCAGTCGAGTCGAATTCGTTGGCCTCCCTCACCATGCGCTCTTCTATCGGCGCAAACAGGTTCCGGTATGCCTGCCATTGCGATTCGGCCCTCGCTGCATTGGCTTCGCCTGAGGCAATCTGCTGATCTACAATTTTCTGGATCAGCGGATCCTGTACCCTGGCTCTGTCCTTCTCCCATTCGAGCTGTTGTCTTGCCACATCCAGTTGTTGCTGGGCGATATCGGCCTGTTGTTTTGCCGCCTGCCCAATGAGCGGATCCGGTCTTGGTGGCTTCGAACTACACATTTTCAATCTCCAATATCTTGGTCAATCCATTTTCTACGTGTCTGTAGCCGAGCAATCGGAAAAATCGTGCAGCCTTATTAACGGTCTTTACGGTAATGTTGATTTCCCGAACGCCTAACAATTTCATGGCATTCTCGATATACCTTACAAAACGCTTGGCAATAGTGCCGCGTCGCGCCTCGGGCAAAAGATACAGCGTGTCCTCCGTGGCAATAAGTGTTTGCGTGTGGGCGCTCTTGTCCAGATACATGGCGCAATTGCCCAGTAACTTTCCTTCGCTTCTTACGGTGAAAAGAAGGTAGCGGCCCGCCTGCTCATACCGGATAAAAGTCTCGTAATCCGGTTGAAACGGTAGCCGGTGTCTGTGTCCCTCGGTTTCATTCCAATGGATGCGATGCAAATGCTTTATTTCTTCTGTAATGTTTTCAATACGCTCTACAGCGAATACTATGCGGCCGTTATATCGAGGCTTGATTTGTGCAATATCTCTCGGTTGCGCAAGCGTTTCCATGTGGTAGGCGGCAACGCAGATATCAGCGGCCAGATCAGATGTCAAGGTCAAGCCCATATTTGCCTTGAGCAGCGAAATCAGTTCAATATTCATCATCCATCCATACGTGAAATAAGCTGTTCGAGAGAATCGCGAACAGAATTTATGTACGCATACAACGCCTCGCATTCAGCCTGAGTAGGGGGAGCAGAGAATGTAAGCGCGCGAAAGGCGGGAAGCGCTATTCGGTTTCCGCGTCGTCCGGTCAGTATCTCAAGCATGGTTTTCAGCCAGGGAGGTGTTCCAACTGGAATGCCGGGCTTCTTGATATAGGTCGCCTCAGCAGGTTTGCTGAAAAGCGCGGATTCAATCACAACCCCGTCACTTATCGCTTCGGCGCTTGCTTTATTGATTTGAATGCAAAGAGTGGCGACAAGAATGTGTATTTGGGTAATAACACCCGTTCCGCCAGCATTGGCTTGCATGAAGGGCGTCCCGACAAGCGTGCCACTGCCGATGGATATGGGGAGGTCGCCGCCTCCGTTGAACTGCGCCAGGGCGGCTTCAATTAGGGTATGAGTTTGCGTGATTGCTCCGCCTGGGAATACCTTCCCTTGGGTCAATGCGCCCACGCTGAGCATATGCGCCTGACTTACTTTCCCTGTGCTCAAGGTTCTGCCCGGCGCAATTACGGCACTCGCCAAGGCAATACCTCTGGTAATGCCGGCAGCGCTATCCAGGTTGGATTGAATAAGGGCAGCCGCCGCAAGGGTTTGATTCTGCTCGATCTTGCCCGCATTGGCGCCACCCGCCTGTGTTAATCCCGCAACAGCAAGCGCGTGATGTTGAGCAATTTCTCCGGCGCTGCCGCTATTTGCTTGTATTGCAGCTACACCGCTTAATCCAGGCCCTGTATCAGCGGGCCACGGTTTTCTTGCAGGTGCCTTGAATAGCTGCCATGGATTTTCATGAAAAGCCCGTGACTCAGCCGCTCCCCAGACCGTATCGGCAAAGCCGGCTATCAGTATCGCGCCATCAAACTCCCATAGATTCCCACCAACATATCGTCCAAGGTTGAAATTCTTGTTCCCTGCTCCCCAGGCTACTGGTGGACTTGTCCAGGTCAACCCGGTCTCTTTTCCATCGAGAAAAACTTTGCACGTCGCTGCCGTACCCCCCGATACGAAAACAATACTCCGGTTTTTTGTGTTGAACCATGAAGAAAGGGTGCCAGAACTGGCGCCATTGGAACCAATAGCTACTTTTAAGTCAGGATAAATCTGGTATGCGAAAGCGTTGGGAGAAGAAGCCCCGAAGGGGCAATGGCCATGCATATCGGGACCACCCACAATGGGACACCACATAAAAAAGGTGCCGACATTGCCGGTCAGTTCCGGATAGCCGGTATAGGCGTAATAGTCGTCGACGCCATCAAACGAAAACACCTTGCCATTTTGTGACGGAACAATTGCCGCATTGCCGCCCGCTGCCCAGATTCGCCCGGTCGCCAGATCGACCGGCCCTGCAGCGGGGTTCCACAATATTCGCATCCCTTTGGCAAGGCCGGCATAATCAATGGGCGTAGCCCGCGGGGGCTGCCTTACAAACCTGTTTCGTAGGGTGATCAGGGACATGCCGGCAGATCAGGTGGAAAGACCGGTAATATCGGCCCTGTAAATGCTCCCTGAGCTGACTGCTACTCCCATGTCATTCTTTACGACCAACTTCAGGTAACGACTGATTGGCAGACCTTGCAGGCTGAAAAGCTTCCGGTGCACGTTCGTGTCATTGCACGGCAATGTGCCAATCCAATGCAGGTCAGCCTCATTGGTGGCGTCGGTTCCGCTTTCCGGGCCACTCCCGAAATTCACATTATCGAGCGACAGTTTTGCGAATAATATGAGTTGGCGGCTGCCGGTTGGAGTGCCGTTCGGATCGCATTCAATCTCTAATGTAATATCCAGCGGGATAGCAGGTCCGAGATCAATGGCTGACGAAGTTATGTAGGTGCCGCTTGCCAGCGTTCCCAGATTGAGCACGACGCTGCGCGCGCTCTGCGCTTGGGTAAATGTTGCCATAGTTTGATTTCTGGAATATCGCCCGGAGTTGAGTTAGGTGGGCTGGGAGCTCGTGTAAGTCAGGCTTGGGAAATTGACTGTATTGCCGCTCGTTACCACCTGATCGGTGGTTTCATCGGTCACCAGCAAGACTTTGCTCACGTTGTCCGTGAATGCAATGTGAAGATCCGGTGCGGTGCCCGAATTGGCTGAGGCTGTTCCACTGCGTGCCGCGACTGTCAGCACGCGTGCTGCGCCATCGGCACCTGACAGTGCATAATCTCCGGGCGCCATTGCAACCGCACAAATTGCATTAGCATTAACGGTTGCATAGCTGTCAGCAAAGGAATATGCCTTTAACAGCAGCATGCGGCCCGCATTGTTTTTTATCGCATTCAATCCACCATCCAGCACATCGGAATGAACATACTTCGCCATACAAAATTCCTTTTCTTATAGTCAAAAAAAACCGCCCGGATAGGGGCGGCTCGTGTTTGGGCGACAAAAATCAGAAGAAAAAACTGCTTGAAATACCTTTAGCGGCTCGAGGGCACTCCTTGGAGGGCCAATCGGCCGTTCGATTGAAACTTATGACAGTTATGCCTGCTTCAATCCATCCATTGTTTCAGCCAGGACGAGGCTGTTCACCTTCACATTGCCGGATAGCACAAACTCCACGTTATCGGCCTTATAGCCGGCGGGAAGCCGAAATGCCCTGTTATTCTTGACCTGTTTGGTAAATTTCGGCATGCCATCGCTCCATAATTGAAATTGCAGGGAATCTATGGATAAGAGGGGAATATCCTGTGTCGCATCACCCCCAATCTCGTATTCACCGAGGCATGTATCTGCCAGTCCGTCATTCATGGAATAAGAACTGATCAATGTCTGGTTGGCGGCGATAGCCTCCTTGTAGGAGGATTGCGCCGCTGCTCTTTCTTCTTCCGTCATTTCAAAATCGGCATCAATCTTCCCCGCACCATAATTAACCGGTGACGCAGCAACGAACCGTTTACTTTTCCACTCATAGAAAAGCTTGGTTCCCTTATCCCCTTCCCATTCGTAGATTTTCTTGTTTGTGGCGATGTAAAGCTTGCCGGTTATGGGATCTGTCCAGATGCAACTGATGTTCTGGTTGATTTTTGTAAAGGATGCATCCTCCGCCTTATCGATCACGAACATCAGGGAGCTATCGCCAGCCGAATAGCCGCAGTAATAGCGGTTATCGGCAGAGGTGGCGATAAAGGTATCGGGATTCAGTTCGGACCACTCCTTCTGGGTAAACAAGTCTTTTGTGACAATATCGCTGCTTGCCCCGATCATTACCATCCCTTGCGGAGCGGGATACCCGATGCCAAATGCAAAATTCGCTACTCCTCGTTTCGACATGCAAGGCCACGCCACCCCCAGCTTCTCCATTCCTCCGCTCATGGTCGCAGGCTCAACCCCGGTCAGGGTGAAGGGATTGCCCTTGGTCATGCCAATCAATGTGGTTCCCATTGCAGCGATGGCTACAATTTCCTGGTCGTATGTTTGTCGATATGAAGTGGGCCAGGCATAAGGTTTGAACGGTTCTGAGAAAAGCACCTCATTATCCGCGAATCCTGCGGCGATTCCATTCGCAAGTACAACGATGCCTCTCATGTTTGCCGGGGGCATTTCCCAGCTTGTGGAGGTCAATGTTTCTCCCAGTGCAATAACCGTATCAGGGACAGTATCGCTGTAACTTTTTGTAATCCCAGAAAGTGTTGCGACATAGCGATACTCGGTCCCTGACGAAGTGGTAAGCGTTCGATAGATGCGCTTGTTCATCCCCCCGGTATTGTGTGGCGCTTGGCGCTTCCACCTCCCACCACCGGCGTAGACCTGATCTGTAGAAAGGGATATGACCACCTTTTTAGTTACCGGATCCACGCTTATCAGAATGAATTGACCGTTCAAGTCAGTCATGCCCGATACCGATTCAAACTGGATTTCCTCGTGCGCTCTTAAACCAAAGACGGTATCGAGGTTGATTTCCATTTGGCCGGCAACTGGAGAATTCCTGGAAACAGCAGTAATTGTCCCGGAATTGGGGGGTGCTGCGTCTAGATTTGAAATCATCCAGGGTGCGTCTGTCTTTCCACTGGTCGCTATCGAAGCGGGGGAAGGTTGCGACTCTTCTCCCCATTGCGTGACAAATGTATAAACATAGGCACGGGAAGTCATTACTCCGCTGCCACCCGATGCAGTCACCAGTGGTTCGCTAACCGGGGGTGTAACCCCAAGTACATAGCAGGTGGACGGATAAGCATTGGCGCCCGCTGTTGCCATTTCAAAATTGGAGGTGCGCGGCTCCCCGTCACCCGTGTAGTAGAATCGCTGAAGCGTATCCCCTGCAACAGGCGAACGGGCTACATCGACATCCCTGCTCCAGACGAGCCACTTTTCGCTCCCATCCTTTTCCATCCTGAACATCGACTGGATTTCACCATTGATCTGGGGAGAGAAAACAAGTAGCGGCGCGTTCCTGGGCCGCAAGTCGCCAGCGGCAAGGTTGCAATTGGTCGCCGTCTGCGCCTGGTTCGAGCTGAGCAAGTGCTTTGCCAGCCGCGGCACAAGGCCGGAGAATCCGGAAATCCTGAATGCGCTCACCCCGCCAGCTCTCCTGTTCCGGGAGAGCTATCCTGCTGTAAATCAGTTCCTCGTCCCTCGCATAATGCCCGTTCCTTAGCACGCCTCTTCACGAGCCCCGGCAGTACTTTTTTGCCGGGGCCATACTTGAATGCCTCTATCCGCTGACACGCTTCCGCATACCGTCCGGCATTGAGCAGATCGATAAGATTAGGCGGTTTTCCAGGTAAGGCTTTTCGGCAGAATGCACCGACACCGATGTTATAAGCGAGGCTCACATACGCCTCATACTCATGCTGATATAGAGGCACAGTCACGCAGCGCCTGACTCCAGCCGCATAAACACCCTCGATTTCATCCAGTAATCGGATCAAAGACCTCTCAGGAGTTGTCTTGTCTCCCATTTTCACGCCCGTGGTCGTACCAAACCCGATGGTGGGAACATCCCCGCGCACAGGGATATATGCTTCATCCTTATACCCCTCGTTCACCGCGATTCCAACCAGTGTTGACGCAGCCAACACTAATAACGCTACAGCGGACCTGCCTTGGCTAAACAATGGCTTACTCATCTTTCGATTCCTCGTGTTCCATGCTCATTTATGCGTATTGGTATGCAGGTGTCAGGGAATAGTTTCTGTGATGCAATCCAGCTTCGCCTTTATGGTCTCCTTCACATTGCCTGCATTCAGTGTGGCGCACGAGGATATTTCCGGAATGGGAGATGCTGGCTTGGATTTTGGCTTCGAAACCTCCCCGGGATTCATCGATGTTTGCGGTTGCACCGTCGAAACGTCTGGCTCAATTGGGGTTTCGTTCGTCACCGGCGGTTCATTCGTCACCAGGGGCGTAAGCATGGTGCACGACGCCAGAAAGAAGGCTCCCAGCAAATACCTCATGCCTTTCTCCCCCTCGCCCATTTCTCGATGATTCTGTCGAGCTTGTCATTGAATTCCTTCATCGTTTCACGCTGCTCGGCTCTCACCGATTTGAGTTCCTCATCAAGGCGTTCATTGGTTCTTTCCTGATACAGCTCGCCTCGTTTCAGGGTCGCAATATCATTTTGCACCGTGTTGTACGTCGCTACGCCAGATGCAACCAAACCCGCCACTGCAATAATTCCACCGAAGGATAATGTGTAGGTGGATGGTCCACGCCGCCTCTCGACCCTGGTCGCGACCTCATGGTCGCCTTCATCCTCAGCCATGATCAGGACAAACCCCATAAAACTACTGCAAATACGACCGCACCCAGCAATATTGGAGCGGTCCATTTCGATTCCTTCAACTTTTCCAATAAACCATCTGCGCGGGCTTCAGCTGCGGCACGTTTACTTTCCACCTCTTCCTGGATGGCTTTGATGCGTTCGCGTCGAAACATGGTCATAATAATTCCTCCTGGGTATTGAATAAAAAAGCCCGTTCGGGCAAAAAAAAAAGCGGCTACGCCGCATCTTGTTGTCTCGTTCAAAAAATTTCGATCATGCTTTACCACTTGATGTCATCCAATTGCTGCCGAGTGGGAAAATCGCCAAGCGCAACGATCATCTCCTGTAATCTCTGCCTCTTGCCCGTCAGTTGGCCATGCACTCTCGCAAATGCAGCAGCCTTGGCAATAATTTTGGCCGCCAGATCTGCCTTACTCATATTTCGAGCATCAGCAGCGCTGTCCAGCCAGGGAGTATGGGCTTGAGGATTCGAAAACCATGCCTTTGCTTCCCCTTCCTGTAATGCCCAGCTTTTAACTTCTTCCTCTGGATAAACTGCTGTCAATTCCCTTACGTCGGACTGATAAGCAGTGTTGATCCGGGCGACAGCCGCTGCTTTCATTTGATCCGGACTTGGTGCGGTCAACACGGTAATTTGTTCTGATGCCGCGGTTTTCCATAGATCCACAAATGGCTGAAACTCCGCCATGTTTCTGAGCAGCGTATTTGCAGTATCGTCATACTCTATATGGCCGCTTGTATCGTTCCACTGAACAGCGCGCACGTTGGCCCTCAACGACGATAAATCGATTCGCCTGAATACGCCATCGATTCCAACCACACTGTCGTCCCGAATGATTGTCACTCGCATATCTCGCTCTGCTCCAATAAACCGTTACCCTGGACCTTCCTGTTGGTCATGTGCGCTGCCACAAGCAACACCTGTTGCGTTTTCTCGCTGTGCTTCACCATCTCATTACGGAAGGATTCTGTAGCTGCGGCGCCCTTGCGGGATTCGTTGGCAGTGTTGATCATTAACGTGGGCAACCAGCCTATAGCGCATCCCCATGAATCGGTTTCCTGTCCCGTATTGGTATTTACGCCGCGAACCTGCACATACCATGGACATCGATAAAGGACAGGTTTGTCATCCTCGAGCTTGAGCTCTTCACATTTTGCTTCCAGCGGACAATTCGCTATGCGTATTTCCATCAATCCTTACTCGCTATGATTATGTCGATGTACTGCACGGCAAGGTTGATGGCCGTGCCGGTAAAAATATGGCTGTGCGAGCCACCGCCACCTGTGCCGGCATCTGTAATTGGCATTCCGGTAATAATTCCACCTCCCCCACCGCTGGGGTTAGCCCCTCCGCCTGATGTCCCATACACACTCAAAGTGTGCGTATGCGCCGGTATCTGCGCCGAAGTCAATGTCGTCGCGCTGTTCCAACCCGAAACTGCCTGCGACGTGAAGGCAGACGTGAACGCGACCGAACCCCCCGAACCGCCACCGGCACTTCCTACAACGCGCAGTGCCTTATTATGGTGCGTCGTGACCTGAGTCCAGCCTGCCGGAGCCGTCGCCTGAAAAAATGACATAACGGTTCCAGGGGGAATGAGGCTCGCAGGCGCAGCGCCTAGAGTCGCTCTTGCAGCCGCTGCATTATCATCATCCAGCAAGCTCCGGATATAGGAACTCAGATTCGCCAATGCAGCTGTGCCCGGTCCACTGAAATAGGCCATCTTATCGGCTGACGTTTCCAGGGCGCCAAGCGCTTGGAGATTTGGATTTGCAAGGGATTCCTGCAAGGCGATGTTGGTCACGCCGGCAACGAAGTAATCGCCTGCTGCCCAGGTACGGGGAGCCGTACCGTCCAGTCCTCGCCCTCCTTGCGCGATGGTTAAGCTGTCGGTCGTACGTGCCTCGATTTTCACAATTTCCCGGTTGCCGGAAGCATCCTTGAATATGCCATAGAAATAATCTCCGATGCCGGGCGATGGAAAGAGAACGCCCTTTCCGGCCTCCACCGTGAAGCTCAATCCTGTTGTCCCGCTCGGGGCGGAACTGATAATGGCCTTGCCAAAATTCGAGAACTTGAGTCCCATGTTTTATCCTCGTCTCAGGATTGCCGTCTGGAAGGGCGCTCTGGCATAGCTTCTGGCTACCCTCATGCCTGCTGCCGCCGTCTTGATAATGAGCTGTTGCTGATGATAGGCAGCTAGCTGGATATTGGTATAGGGCTTTTTAGGTGACAGCATTAGCCGCGCCATCGCGCCATGAATGATGGCTTCGCGGTATTCGTGGAATAGCCCGTCATCAATCCCTGTACTGGTGGCCGAAGGTTTTAACGTAACCGTTACTGCCAATACCGCGTTACTATCCGGAGTTGGAATCAGGGTCAGCGAAGATGGACCGCCAAGAACATACCGCGGTTTGCCAGTGTGGCGACTCCAGTTTTTGATCGTGATGTTCTTTTCGCCAGCAAAAGACTCTATTTCTTCTCCATCCAGCACTGCATTTATGATGGAATGAACTGCCGCGCCTTCAGGTGGAGAAAAGGGATACTCTGCAATACCCCCCATTACGAAGACAGGCTGATGCTCGGTTTGCCAAGCCAGGGATTGCTCACAAAACGCTATAGAAGATTGGCGTAACGCACTGTCGGCTGCAGCTGCAGGACATCCAGGCAGCTCTGGCATAAGCAGATCATAAAAATCGCTCCACAATTTCATGGTTGCGCCTCGGAGCCGAATAACTGCATGAACAGTGCGGCACGGCCGGAATTGACGTGCTCATCGTCAGACATTTCTGCTCTGGCCGTAACATAATCCGCTACTGTCTGGAGGTATATAGGGGGTAGCGGAAAAGCATCATCCAAGGCGCGTTCCCCATCAGGCAGGTTGTTGAACCTGCCTATGAACAGATCCGGTCGTCGTTTGAGTATCTGCAGCATCCCCTGATTGGCAAAGGACAATAATACGGTATCCGGATAACGCGTCTTGTCGTCGTCATTGAGCGGGATGCGAGCCAACTCGACAATTGACTGATATGATAATGGCATTAGTCCGGCATCTCGTTCTTGGAAAACAGGGCAATCACTTTATGCCGTATCGTTCCCTCGTTTTGGCGCTTGTCCAGCCGTTCGTTGTATTTGCGCTCGGCAAACTCAAGCAGGGCTTTTTTACCCATGGAATGAAAGTCGATCACCGGCAGCGGTTCTTCAACCGGTTTCTCTGCTTGCGCCAGCCCGATCGGCACAACGTTATCCAGCGTCTCATCGTGGACGCGAATCCAGGTATCGGAGTAGACGAGCAGCCTCTCAGTAACTTCAGCGCTTACATTCCGCACTTGGCCCGGTTCCCAGCGCAATCCCACCCCATTGATGCTGTCAATCTTGATGCCGGTGGCAATATATTTGACTTTTGGCATATGAAATCCTCAATAAAAAGGCGATTCCCAGAGGCTCTGGGAATCGCCTTTGATTTCCTGATTACTGCTTGCTTTTACTTGATGCCTGTCGCCTCGCCCGTGACGATTGCAGTGATATTGCCCGAAATAAATGCAATGGCCGGTGCAGTTACCGTCAGGATAACGTAGACATCTTTTTCGAATTTGATAGGTTGAAATCTTAGGTCGGTCAGAGCCACACCGGATAAAATTGTTGTAGCAGCGGAAAAATAATCATCATCCTCGACAGGACCTTGCCCGGAGTCGACTGGGGTATAGCCGATTTTTACAGCAAACGTGGTGCCTCCTGTATCCAGATCGTCATTTACTATCCGTAACGCCGTAACACTCATGCCAGCCGGAATTCTGACCGGACGATAGATGCTTCCAACCACCCCGGATGAGGGCGTTGCTGTGCCATAAACCACTGCGGCGTTGCCATAGTTGCCCATGGGCATCACTTTGCTGTTCAGATCTGGTGCGCTAAAAGTAGCCATTTATATCTCTCGAAAAAGTGATGGTTGAAAGCGGACATTAACTCCGCTTTCACTGTATAAAACTGGTTAAAACGGATTAAAGCGGTACAGCCGAGTCAACCGCAATCACGCCAAAGTCGGTCGGTACCTTGAAACCTGTTCCATCGTCGATAGAGAAACGGGTTTTCGCTTTGCCGCAAACCTTCTCACCCATCACTTCCAGGTTACTTTCAAAGTTATACCAATGCTCCTTCCATCCGAACTGCATTCCGCTGACCCTGGTTTTGCCATAAGCGACACCCAGTGCTTGTGCGCCTAATAATAATCCGCGCTCGATCGCGTACCCGGCAGTCAATGCTCCATTGACAGCTTGATCGGTTTCTGTTGCAGCTGCCGCGTTTGCTGCGGTAACTATCTTCGTGCTTTCGCCAGGCATAAAACGGATCGCACGCTCATTCTTGATCACCAGAATGCCATTCCACATCCCAACCTCACCGGCAAACAGCGGATGGCGCTCGTCAAAATATGCCGCTCGATTGATGGCGTTCTGCTGGAATGCACGTAACGAACCTTCGGTCAAAAGGAGCGAGTACTGATTGGGTGTAGCGAGAAATACCCACATCTTGGAAGTCTGGGCGGCTCGATCCCCTGCCAGTTTGACGGATTGCAATGGCTGGTCCATGTCATCAAGCCTCTTCCGCAGCAGATCCAGATGCGACAAGCGCAGGCCATCCGTTGAAACGATGGATCCCAACTGCTGTCCCCCTGAAGTCAAATTGGCGCCGTTCACTACAAAATGACGATTATAGGTAGGGGCCTTCACGGGGTTCACCATTATGGAACTGAAGTTCGGTGCGGTTTGAAGCGGTACTGTCCAGTCCGAACCCGTTTGCGAACCGCGTGCTCCTGCAAGATGCACCAGTGTTTCCTGAGCGTCGAGACGGGGAAAATAACCTGACAATTGCGCCAGGGCAATTTCACGCAACTGATGCTTGGTGCGTTGCTGCGACATGCTGCCACCGGCATCGATGACCTTACTGGATAGATCGATCTTGATCTCCATCGAGGAAAACGAAAGTGCACTGCCCCGTCCTTCACGATTGACATCGCCCATCAACGGTTCACCGCCCACCGTATCGACCAGATCGAGCGATACGACATCGCCAGCACTTTTCATTAAATTATCGATACGCACAATAGGCATGCCCGGATTTGTTTGACCGGCAATTTTCTGCATTGCTACTGAAGGCTCGACCGGGCCGACAAGGCTGTCAATCGCTGTGGATCCTTTGAGCGTGTTGGCGAAGAGCGCCGCGCTATAATGTTTGACTGCCAGTGAACTTCCGCTTGCTACGTTTGTTTCAGCCATTTAATCAATAATCCTTAATCAAGTTCGGCTCTCAAGGCTGCCGCCTGATGCGTGGGCATCTTCATCAGCTTCTGAGCAAGTTCAAATGGGCTCAGACTCTCAAGCTGCTCACGTTCAGAGGCTGGATTTGCTCCACCCTGAATGTCTGATAGAGTTACAGGCTTCCTCACCGGGGCTGCCTCAAGCTTGGCTTGCACATCCGCTTTCATCATTCCCGGATCGGATTTCTTTTTTGGAGTGGAGGCTTCCGGCATAATCGCCCTGACACGACGGACAACCTCCTGGAACCGCTCTGCATAAGGCTTTTCTGCCCACTTCGTATTGATTCTCAGAATTTCGTCCTGCTTCAGCGCTTCTTCCCAGGCGCCAGGGTCATTACTTTCCCAATGCACCAGATCTGGGTTATTGTCCTTTGCCTCGGCGACTTGCTCTGCAGTACTCACTTGGCTTGTGCGCTCCGATTCCTCCTTTTCGCGCTCCAGCTCCCGCAGCGTTTGCTCCAGCCTTTCGCCTTGCTTCCGACTTCCCTCGAGTAGCGCGCTGAGTACCTGATGAAGTTGAGGCATTTCTTCTTTCAGAGCCTCCAGGTGCGTCTTGAGTTTTTCATCCAGCGCAACGGTCTCTACTTCCTTTGCTTCCTCTTTCCGCATCAGGAATTCATCGAGTTTGCCTTGCGCGGATTTTAGCTGCTCACGCAGCGCCGAGTTCTCTACCCGCAGTTCCTTGTGCTTCTGGTAGGGAATGGTCCCCTTGCCGCTCTTGTTCAGAACGACAGGCTCATCTTCACTTTCATCGCCGCTCGCCTTACCGGGCATGCCGTCCTTCACATCGGAGCTGGATTTCTCCGTTTCCTCTTCCTCAGGTGCTTCCTGCCTGCCTAGAATTTCTGCGAGCTTATTCGGGTCGCTTTCCAATATTTCGATTTGTTCCGGCGTAAGATTTGCGATTTGCTCATCCGTAAGCTGATCCAATTCCATCTTTCCTCCAAACTACTTAACCCAGTGAGCGGGCCTGCCTTGAGCAGGGTTCAAAAAAACCCCGAGCAACACAAGAAGTGCGTTGATCAGAGGTTTCCAGGACTACTACTGCAATTGCCGCTAGCGTTCGCATGAAAGCCAGTAAAAAAGCCGCCACTGTTTCCAGAGGCGGCTCGATAGAGTCTGATTAAAACGTTATTGCTGCAGCATTCTTAAGGGCGACACTGGCACTTCCTCCATAACCGCCGGAAAACTTTCGTTGCCAGTCCATTGCTTGACGTTCCGTACCCACATTCTCACCATGTCATAGTCCTGAGAAAGCGTTCTTGGTCCCACCTTGAAATAGGGACCATTTGCGTCCTCATAAGCCGTGGGTACGTTGTATTCCCCGAAAATCTTCATGCGGTCCAGATAAACCTCGCGCCAGCCGGTAGCGTTTGTTTGTAGATTTGCGCGAATCGTGACGTTATGCCACTTGCCTTTTTCCACCTTCCTTGCTGCTACAATCCTTCCGGTTGAAGTTACTGCCGGAAGCGTAGTCGCGGGGACGGCCACAAAAAGCGTTTCCTGATCGACAATGCGCAGACCGATGTTAACGTGTTTAACAACCAACTCTTCCCCGGCATCCGGTGTCGGATACCAGGAACCGAGACCAGAAACCCCGTTAGTTGTCCACAAAGGATCAATCATGAAATCTACTGAGGACCAGCATTCGCCGGAATTAGGAAATGCAGGAAAACTGACTTCGGTTCTATGACCGAAATTTGTTTCTGCGTCTGTGCCATACAGCGTCAGTTGTGCCGCTCCATCCACAATCTTGATATGATCGCTCATCCCGGCCAGCATGGTATTTCCAGGCCCCTCCATGCCATTTGCCTGTAAATACGTACCGGCGAAATCGACGTCAAGAGGAAAATTGAATAACTGAGTCATCAGAACGCGCTCCTCAAAATGGGATTGCCCGGATTCGAGCGAAGCTGTTGAAAAACACTTGTCAGAGTTTTCACGGAGGGCATGGGATAGTTGGCAGGCAGCCGGAGTATTACCAAAGCCCTCGTAGCCGTTGCGATACCCAAAGTGGATTTGGCAGACGCAGGGTAGGATGTGCCGATGTTGAACGCGTTGGAATTGCGTGTATCTATCCCGCCGGCTAGCGAAGTATATGAGCCTTCAGAGAATGAATATTCCTCGTCCACCCATATGCCGTGCTGCCCCCCCTGCGCCCCACCGCTTACGGCTATAGCAAAACTGTGCAGGCCGCCGGAAATGCTCTTGTGCCCATTTAAAGAGTAAACTTCGGTAGCACCCGACAGTACGAAACCGGCAAGTCCGGTTGTTTGCAATACAATATTAATGCCCCGCTGTCCTGGGGACGTACCATAACCATCGCCCATCATTCGAGCGACCGAACCCTCGGGTGTGACTTTGCCAAGCCACCAGACAATCAGCTTCTCGCCACTCGCATAGTCATAGTTCAGATTGGGAATATGCAATACGGAATCGGTTGCACCGCTTGCCGGGTCAATCGTGGACGCATAGCCGGAATTCGGCGTCCACAGTTGCGAGACCGACAGGTTTACGCCGCGCGAAGCATGGTTTATTCCTGTCAGATCGTAAAATTTATCGTCGTCTGCAACCTGCTTTCCCGTGAAGCCGTGAAAGTGGTAATAAGGATGGAATCCGTCAGGATCGTATGCTTCAGCACTCTTCTGTGCTATCAGACTGTCCTCAACACTTTTATCGAAGGACGCAACAGTTCCCTTCCCGTAAGGATATCCTGACAAAGTTGTGTCGCTCAGAAATCGAATCATATATTTACCCTTTCCCTTTCCGTTTATCCAAATAAAAAAACCGCCACTGTTTCCAGAGGCGGCTCGATAGAGTCTGATTAAAACGTTATTGCCGCAGCATTCTCGAGGGCGACACTGGCGCTTCCCTCATCACCGTCGAGAAACTTTCATTGCCAATCCATTGCTTGGCGTTCCGTACCCACATTCTCACCTTGTCATAGTCCTGGACGAGCGTTCTTGGCCCCATCTTGAAACTGGGACCAACTGCGTCCTCATAAGCCGTGGGTACGTTGTATTCCCCGAAAATCTTCACGTGGTCCAGATAAACCTCGCGCCATCCAACAGCAGTTGTTTGCAGATTTACTCTGATCGTTACAGTATGCCACTGCCCTTGCTGTATCTTGGCAATCGCAACTGTCTTGCCCGTACTACTTACAGCAGGCAACACCGCAGCAGGGACATTCACAAAGAGCGTATCTCTATTCACGAGACGCAAACCGATATTGACGTGCTTAACAAGCAACTCTTCCCCGGCATCCGGTGTCGGATACCAGGAACCGAGACCAGAAACTCCGTTAGTTGTCCACGAGGGATCAATCATGAAATCTACTGAGGACCAGCATTCGCCGGAATTAGGAAATGTTCCGAGTCGTATTTCGGTTCTGTACCCGTAGTTTGTTTGCCGGTCCGCACCGTATAACGTTGTTCTGGCTGCTCCGTTGATAATCTCAAGTCGATCAGAAATTCCGCTCAGCATCTTATTTCCCGGGCCCTCGATGCCATTTGCCTGTAAATACGTACCGGCGAAGTCGACGTCAAGAGGAAAATTGGATAACTGAGTCATCAGAACGCGCTCCTCAAAATGGGATTGCCCGGATTCGAGCGAAGCTGTTGAAAAACACTTGTCAGAGTTCCCACAGAAGGCATGGGATAGCTGGCAGGAAGCTTGAGTATTACCAAAGCCCTCGTAGCCGTTGCGATACCCAAAGTGGATTTGGCAGACGCAGGGTAGGATGTGCCGATGTTGAACGTGTTGGAATTGCGTGTATCTATCCCGCCGGCTAGCGAGGTATATGAGCCTTCAGAGAATGAATATTCCTCGTCCACCCATATGCCGTGCTGCCCCTTCTGCCCACCACCGCTTATGGCTATGGCAAAACTGTGCACGCCGCCGGAAATGCTCTTGTGCCCATTTGAAGAGTAAACTTCGGTAGCACCCGACAGTACGAAACCGACAAATCCGGTTGTGTATAATGCGATACGAATGCCTCCCTGTCCTGGGGACGTACCATAACCATCGCCCATCATCCGGGCAGGTATTGTTTCTGCCGTAACCTTGCCAAGCCACCAGATAATCAGCTTCTCGCCACCCGCATAGTCATAGTTCAGATTGGGAATGCGCAATACGGAATCGGTTGCACCGCTTGCCGGGTCAATCGTGGACGCATAGCCGGAATTCGGCGTCCACAGTTGCGAGACCGACAGGTTTACGCCGCGCGAAGCATGGTTTATTCCTGTCAGATCGTAAAATTTATCGTCGTCTGCAACCTGGTTTCCCGTGAAGCCGTGAAAGTGGTAATAAGGATGGAATCCGTCAGGATCGTACGCTTCAGCACTCTTCAGTGCTATCAGACTGTCCTCAACACTTTTATCGAAGGACACAGCAGTTCCCTTCCCGTAAAGATATCCTGATAAAGTTGTATCGCTCAGAAATCGAATCATATTTGCCCTTTCCGTTTATCCAAATATTAAATAGTTCTCTACCCGCAACTCCTTGTGCTTCTATAGGGAGCAGTTCCCTTGCCGCTCTTGTTCAGAATGACAGACTATCTTCACCTTCATCGTCGCTCTCCTTGCTGAGCATGGCATCCTTCACATCGGGGCCGGATTTCTCCTTTTCCTCTTCCTCCGGTGCTTCCTGCCTGCCTAGAACCTCCGCAAGCTTGCCCAAGCCGCTTTCCGATATCTCGATTTGTTCCGGGGTAAGATTTGCGAATTAAGCTGATCCACTTCCATCTTTCCTCCAAACTACTTAACCCAGTGAGCGGGCCTGCCTTGAGCAGGGTTCAAAAAGAAACCCCCGAGCAAGCACAAGAAGCACATTGATCAGGGGTTTCAACACTACAACTGCATAATCGCCGCTAGCGCATTCGCATGAGCGAAAGCCAATAAAAAGCCGCCAATGTTTCCAGAGGCGGCTCCTGATTGATCTGTTTGGTTCTATCTATATCTCAATGTATAACGCGGGGTGTTCGTTACGTCTTCCACTGCCCCAATATTGGGAGTGTTATAAAACTGTTTTCCGTAGAAGTCCTTGCCCCCTAGGTAAACGCCTTTGCGCTTTGTCGCATCTGCCAGAGGGCGATAGGAATTATTCAGTTGTGGATCGGCTGTAATTGTCGATGCTGCCAGAGTATGCTTGGATGGTGCGCCAAATCCATAAAAGCAGTTATTAGATTCGCCGGTCCACGCAGCCGAATCTACCTTCACTGCCGGAAGAGCCTTGTTGTTTGTGGTGAATATGTTGTTGCGCACAATATTTGTCGTATTGTTAGCGCCACCGACGAGATACACGCCACTTTGGAAACAATTAACAAAAGTATTGTTGTGAATATTAGATGACTGCCCCGGACCCTTGTTTCCGAATGCAATACCCGTCACGCAATTTACGATCAAGTTTCCGAAGGCTGTTACATTCGTCGCATCAAGTACGAGTATGCCGAATCCGCTTCTGTAGTTGCCGGTCGAACTGTCGCCGGTAATGTTTCTGAATTCGTTTGAAAAAGCCACCGAATCCTTGCATTGATGATCGAACAGCACACCGCACCCATCTATGTCAGTACTGGTAATGTTCTCCGCGTAATTATTGAAAATGCGGTATGTCCCATACATCGGGTTGCAGAAGCCTGTTAACCCGTGAAGCCCTGAACACCAGTTGTTGTAAATGTCGTTTGTGCCGAATCCCGGGGTTGCTGATGGCCCAAAGCCACCAATTGAAAACCCGCCGCCCAAAATACCGACTTGGGACTGGTTGGTTATCCTGTTGTTGTAAACTCGTATTCCCGCATGCACTCCATATGTTTCCGGCCCATACGCCTCCACCGCGACCGCAGAGCAATTGGTAAAGGTATTGTCCCGGATCACAATGTCAGACAGCTTGGTCCCGACGGCTACCGTATTCAGCGCCCTGAGCAGGATCACGGCTCGTTGCGATGAGCAGTTGGTAAAAGTGTTGCCGTAAATCTGAAGGTTGCTTATCGTACTCACCACGGCTGCCGTGTTATACCATTGGATTGCAGAGCCACCAGTCGAGCCTGAGCCCCCGTTGAAAGAGTTCCCGCTGATGATGCAATCTTCGTAGGCCCAGGTATTGAATGTCCTGAATCTGATTGCAGCTTCTGCGCCGCACGAAAATGTGCAGTTTGTGATCCAAAGGGCTTTTAGTGGTGCGCCCCCTGGAGAGATGCAAGCGTTATTCCCCGCGTTGATTGTCAGCGCAGTTATAGTCGTATAATTTCTGTTGGCATCAATGTAGTAAGTTCCGGAAGAAAACGTGATTACACCCGGATGGCCCGTGTAATCCCCCCGAATAGTCACGCGGCTGCCTGACGTTGCGCCGTGCGCACCTATGGTAAGGATTGCGGCATATGAATGTGAGTCGCACACGTAGAGAGTATCACCGCCGACCACTCCCGCACTGCCCCAAACAATCTCAGACCAGCCTCCCCAGGCAAAATCATAAGACTGCCCGTTGCGCGTTCCGCTGTGTGACGTGTCAGGACGAATGAACCACTCTGCCATTTAATCCCCCACGAAATGCAGCACTCGATAGTATTCGAGTTTAAGCGCATCGCCATTGCTTGCTCTCTGTCCGGTAATATCGACCGTCACACTGTTTGCAAAGTTAATAGTGTAAGTTGCTGGAGTATCCGATCCTGCCGTTACGTACGCATTGTCGTAAGGTTGTATTTGCGACGTCAGGGAATTACGATTTGCCAGAACGATCAGTGGCGCTTCTTTGACAGACATAGTGCGGGTGGCACTGTAAACTGTCACACTACCAACCCTGACTTTCAGAATCTTGTTGTTCGCGCTACTGCTGAATGTCCACACCGGCTCGATCTGGAGGATGCTGTTGACGCCGATGATTCCCGCATGAACCGTAAACGACCCCAAAACTTCATCCGCCGCTGTCAAGGCGCATGAGGCAGCCACAGCCGAACTCGACAGTACCTCTACCGGCTTAGTAACTGCCGGATAATCTTCAGCATCACCTTGAGCGATCAAAATCGCCTCAGTCACATCATCAAACCTGGAAATTGCGCCCTTACCGTATCTGTATCCCGCCACAGTTTCATCATTCAGAAACCGAATCATCTTGTTACTCCTTTTATGCGGATAATGCGTTACCTATATGACAATCAGCAATCTTCTCCGCCTCCAGACGGAGTTTCGCATCATCCATATCCTCTTTATGCGCCTGCGCATACGCTTTCAAGTCAAGTTCGCATGCCTTATCCTTAAGCTGCTGCTCAGCCTCTCCCAATCTCTGCTGCAACTCATCAATCTGCCCTTGCGCCTCCTGTATCATCTGCTGCACTTGCTGCTGCAAAGCCTGGAATCGGGGATTATCGTCGATGCCGGCCACTTGCCTTAACTGATGGGCCAACTCATGCCGGTTCGGGACATTGGACAGCTCGAGCATTACCGGATAAAGTACGGCCTGGAACCGAGGGGGCGCAGCTTGTACGATTTGCGACATGGCTTGCAACTGCTGCGCCCGAAATGTCGGAGTAGCAGGAATATCCTCAAGCACAACTTTGACCATTGCAGAAGCAATGTCGTTGTGTACCAACCCGTCATCCAACTGGCGATTGAAATAAACCACCTTGGGTTTATTACCTTGCTGGACTGTAATTTGAGCGGGTCTTCCAATCAGATCCTCCTTGATCAGCGCAAGAAGTTGCTGGCCAACAAGTCGGCGAGCATGGCGAAAATTATCATTGGGCTCCGCCAACACGGTCGACCCCTGCTCCACCAGACTGTTGATCGCAACACCGCTGCTTGCTGAGGTATGCGCTCCCAGCATAGTGCGGTAGATTCCGCCCACTTCCTCGATCCTGCGCTTGCGTTCCTGCACGAGCTGAAACACTTGAGCCGCAAGCTGATGCTCACGTATTACCCTGAAGCCACTGGTATTCCTTCGCTGAGAGTTGAGGATGGTCATCGAGCGCAGACTGCTTATATTATTCGCAACCTCCTGATAAGAATTCTGGCTGAGATCGAGCGCATCATTGTCCACTTCGACTTTTACCGAATTGAGGACTTCATAGAGAAGAATATCCAGATCGATAATCTGATCCTGCGGTCCCCGCATATCACGAATCAATCCGTAAGGAGCTCGACTCCTATCCTTGCGAAAGCACCAGAATGGAACATATGGAAAATCTGAATGAGGTAATGGACTCGGAACATCCATGAGTTTATGCGGCCCCAACCAGATCGAGACCCGCATCCTGGTGAGAACCGATTTCTGGGCCTGCACGAGACCTTGGGCAACCGCTGCCTGATGATATGGGTTATCCTCGCGGTATTCGATTATCTTTCCATCGGGCAATACCAGGACGTATGCATCCTCGAAATGCCGATACCATAACTCGGAGAGCCTGACCATACCCGAGTTCCGGTTCAGGTAATCTTCCTGGTTGCGATTCCAGGCCTGCTCGATTTCATACGCTCTCGCCAAGCCATTGTCATAACCTTCGTATACGTCGGTTCCGTTCCATCCCTTCCAGCTATTTGCAATGATTTCCGCCCGGTCAGGGAACATAAGTGCAGCCTGAAGCCGGTCTATCCACTTATCGCGTCGCAGATATCGCGCATCGGACAAATCCGGCTCCCTTGAACTCCAGTCCCAATAAATTTCGTTACGGTGCACCTCCCGGATACGATATGGATATTTGAGCGCATCAAATTCCCGGGATATTTCTACCCACCCAATGCCCGCCCGAATCATGCTGGAATACGCGTCCGACATGGCCCGGTCAGCGCGTGACTCGGTCTCGGCCTCCTTGATTTTTGCGGAAAGACCTTCCGCAATCTCTGCCTGACTCTCATCGTCCGCCGTCACCCTGTAATCCGCTCGGCTACGCGCTTCCAACCCCAATACTGCGTTGATCGTCGGTTTGATCAGATTGGAATCCTGAGGCGGGATACCGGCCATCTTCAGTCGTTCGATCACCTCCGAACTGGTCTGTGCGCCGTCGTAATAATCACAGTCCGTGTCCGAATCCGACCGCCACTTCGGTTGATCCCGAATATCCCGGCATATTTTGTCGTAAGCCTCAATCGAAATATCTGCCGTAACACCTGCCTCAGTCATGCCCGCCAACCTTTCATATTAATACCTCGTGCGCTCACAGCCGGTTTATCCTCCTCGATTGCCACGGCAAAATAGCGAAAGGCATCGGCTGCATGGCTGTGATAATCATGTAAGGGCCTTGCGCTGAATTGACCGGAATCAGGATCGACATCAAATCGATAATGCCGCAGGCTCTGCAGGCCTTCTGCACAATTCAGCTCATCAAAATAGCAACGTGGAAAGACCGTTCTCGCCGCGTTGATACCATCATGGATGGAGAGATTTGGCACGATTCTTACTTTTCGCCCCGCCGCAACCATAATTTCCTCCACGCTGCGTCCGGTTGCCAGCGTCCGGGCTCTGGCATCGTGCGGTAACCAGTCTGTACCATACATATACCCTTTGTTTTGCAGCACTCCGATATAATGCTGAATTGGCATCTGGCTATTACTGTAGTAATCGATCAATCTGAGTTCGTTGCCAACAGTCTGCGCAAACCAGATGCTGGTGTTGTCGGCCCAACCGAGATCAAAGAAGGTGTGTACCGGCTTTGCCTCATCATATGGCACGCTTCGTATCCTTCCTTCTTCCTGTGCCAATCGAAGCTCCTTCGCATAAACCGCTCCCTCCAGCGCTACCCTACAATTCCCTTCCCATATGTTCTGGTAAGCATCCGGGTCACGCGCTTTCAGTTCATCCTTCTCCCGTCGCAGTATCTCCGGAAACCATGGGTTGTCATTCCAATTGATTTTTACTACGACAGCGCCAGCAGGAGGATTGACTACAAATCGCTGATGAGTCTCGTCGGTATTGAGCTCAGGGTTGTAAGTCACCCAGATTTCCGACCTCTCTTTACGAATAGTCGGAATAAGCGTATCCCAACTTGTCTTGCTCACTGTCTGGGCTTCTTCCACCCAGACCCTGTCCACACCCTCGAACGACTTGATCCTGGTTATGTTGCTATGCAGACCGGCAAAGATGAACTCGGAACCGTTTGTTCCCCGTATAACGTTATTTTGCACCTCGTAAAATGAGTTTAAGCCGATGGCCTCTATCTGTGCTTTCAATAAATGATGCACGGATTCGACGATAGAATTCTGAAACTCTCTCGCACACAAGATGCGCAATGGGGTTGCAGCCGCCTGAATCAATAATGCCCTGGCAACGCCCCAGCTTTTTGCACCCCCTCTTCCCCCGTATAAAATCTTGTAGCGTGCCGGTTCAAACAAAAACCTGAGCTTTATCGGAAATTCAGCTCTATGGGGGGTCATATCACTTGAGCCGCCATTTACGACGACACATTTGGCTCATTGCCTCTATCTTCCGGAGCGACAAAAGCTATCGCAATGTTATGCACAGATTTCTTGGCATCGCCGCCCTCGTTGGTAGCAGGTAATTTGTCGCCATATTTCCTTGGTGCAAGCCGGGCGGCATACCATTTGCGTGCATCGATGCGCAATTGCGCACGCGCAATAACCTCCCGGTTTATGACCTCCCGTCCCTTTTCATCAACATACGTATCTCTCGATCCCTCGTCCGAAATTTCGATGATTTCCTCCGCATAGGCATCCACGCAAAGCTCCTTGGCGCGTTGATATTGGCGCATGAGTTCTTCGTCACTCGCCAGCCAGTTCCATAAAACCCTCTGACTGATACCGACCTCCACACACATCGCACGAGCCGATTTTCCAAGTGAAATGCCAGCAAAGATCGCATCAAGTACCTCACGCCTCTTTATGGCTCGACTGCTCTTTTTCGGACTCGCGGGCTCTACGCTTACTGCACCTTTTTCTGCTTCCTCGCTGGATACTTCACCCTCAAATTTACACATGGCCGGCTTTATCAGCGCTTCCCTTTCCATTTCCTTTTACATGCTCCTCATACCCTTCTTGCATCCTCTCAATGCGGCAAGTAATTTGACCTCACATGCCGATCTTTCTTCTATTTCCGTACGTAGCGCTCTATTGATCGTCAGAGGGTCGTCCTTGACTGACACGCGATCAACCGCGTAGGCCGATTTGCACTCGGGTGGACTGTCAACGAGACAAGGGACAGCAACAGGTTTCTCGATCACCTGAGTCTGAATCACCGGCTTCCCCGCACAACCGGCCAATAGGGTCGCAAAAACTAGCGCCAGGTGGACTGGTAGGCAGCGATTGAGTCGCGAGGAGGTGCTACGGGAATACGCGGGGTTGGATCTAATCGGTCTGATGGCGGCTCTGCACATACTCTATCTGCTCTCTCGTGATTGCCTCATATTGATGTTCGGCTGCTACTGCTGGAAGGGCACGGATTTTCTTTGCGCGACTCGTGTGCTTTGCCGCAACAGCCGCCGCATGACGCATTGCCTCAGTTGCATTCTTCTCTCTCTCAGCCGCCACTTCTGTCAGCGTACTCATCGCTGTCCTCACCGATCGGATATCCAATGCGCACTTTTCGCTTGCCGCCGACAATATTGCATTCTGCGAATTCAAGCGCTGCAGCTGCGATGCAGATCGCCAATCACTGACAAAGTATCCACCGGTAAAAGCAAACGCTGCAAAAATGGCAGTCAGGATTACCGTAATCCTTGGTCTGATTGCCTCAATTACTGGTTCGATGGCGTTAATCACTGGTTTGAGTGCCGTAATCATTTTCTGATAAACATTTGTATTATTGCCTCGAAAATCCGCGAGAAGCGGACATAAAAAAACCCGCTCCAGGCGGGTTGACTGTTACTGCAAAGACCGGATACGGGTTTAGAATTAACTGAACATATGAATAAGCTGATCCTAGGCCCTCCTTTGTCTCTCATTCGCTCTGATCTGGGTTGCAAGGATCGAGGTGATGAACGAGACTCAGGGGATGTTTATTGAAGCACCGAGCCTATCGCACTGTTTCAGCTTCGCTTCGTCTTCTGACATCAATAAATGAAGCTGTAAGGCCAATAGGCAGGCACGACATATCGATCATACCGGTTCAATTATTTCCTGACCCGATAGCCAGGGTACAGTTTCTTGCAAACATTTTTATCTTCTGCCAAAGTTTCATTACCCCTGCTACTACAAGTAAAAAAACAACTTACTTGCCGATTTTTCTTATTTGATACTGTGCATGGATAATATTAGGCTTCGACGGATAATAAAAAACCCGCTTAAAAAGCAGGCAATAAAAAACCCGCACGAGGCGGGCTATGTACAAGCGCTACAACGAGTTTTTAGTTTTGTGTCCGTGCACGAAAATCCACAATATGGAGGCATATTATACACCGTTACTCACCATTGTCAAGCTATTTGTTGCTACCAACTTGACCTTAAGAGAAAGGGATTTTTCCCCTGAATTATCCAACCACAGCAAAATTGATTTTCCCCCCGCCAGTGCTATAAATTAGAGGTCGTTGAGTCGACTAAACACCCTCCTCTCTCCTGCTTCCAAAGCCTTATTCATACTTTTAAACGAAATTCTGTGATAAAAAAACTCGTAACGCTTCTTATATTTGGTCTGCCATATTCAAACGCTACAGCACAAGAGTTGGGAGCGGGGGAAATGGGTGTGCCAGAAGGCATTGTTCCGGTAGCCGGATCCCTAGCGGAAGAGGCACCAAGTACCCTTGGCAGCTCTTTTTACTCGTCTCTTTATTCTCCGGCCCTCATAAATCAGCCTGGTGTATCCGCACAAGCTCATCATGACACCCAGTTCAACGCGTATTCATTTGGCCGGCCGGTCATTGTGCTGCCTATACAGCCTTATATTGGTACGGTATCCGGCTTTCAATACCCCGGCAGTTACATGCCGCACGGGACGCCTCTTCACAGATTCAATGGTTATATCATTTGTAATCCCCCAAACCTGAACAGAGATGCAACTGCGGAAGCAGGGACAGGAACCGGTGCCCGACAAGTCATCAAGATCACCTCAACGCGATCCCCCTCGATACCAGGGTATTCAGGACCATGCCCTATCTACACGATAAATGGCGAGCTTCCACCGCAGAAAAGTCATAGCACAACTTTGCCTCGTAGAACGCCACCTACGCGACAACAAGGGGAGCATCAATGATAGCAGTACTCAATGCTTATCTCTTTGCAGCCGGTCTGTCCATCAAATAGTGTGGTTCCAGTAACGGTCAAACGCTTGCGGACGCACTAACAGGCACTCGGAACTGTGAATGGCTTACCAGCTAGACCGCCCTACTCGAAAGCAGTGCGTCGATTTTCAACAACGAATTCACCGCAAACTGGATTGCGAGCTGAATTATCCGTGCTGCACCAGCATACCAAATTGATCAGGCAAAAATCTGCTTGACTGTCTCCCTGAAGATTTCCCTCGAGTCTGAATCACCTTGCATGATTGCTGAGGTATAGGCTCTCACCTGTTTGAAAGTGACATGGGGTGGCAACGGTGGCACGTTCGGATCGGTACATGCCTCGAGCACCACCGGCCGATCTGCGGCCAAGGCACAATCCCACGCGCTGGCGATATTTTCCGGGCGATCGACGCGTATACCGTGCAAACCAATCAATTTTGCATAACTTGCGTATGGGACATCCGGAAGATCCTGAGCGGCATCGAATTTTGGATCACCCTCAGTGGCCCTCTGCTCCCAGGTTACCAGGTTCAGATCGCGATTATTCAAAACCAGTACCACTAGTCGTGGATCGCTCCAATGCCGCCAGTATTTGACGACGGTAATGAGTTCGTTCATGCCATTCATTTGCATGGCGCCATCTCCTGTCACGGCTATTACCACCCTGTCAGGGTGCGCAAATTTAGCCGCGATCGCATAGGGCACGGCTGATCCCATCGTAGCAAGACCGCCAGAGAGCGAAGCCATCATGCCTTTACGGATTCGAATATCTCGCGCATACCAGAAAGTTGAAGAACCCGAATCGCCTGTGAGAATGCAATTATCCGGAAGCCGTGGGGATAACTCGTAGAATACACGCTGGGGATTGATGGGGTTTGCCGGCTCCATCGCTCTTGCCTCGATTTTCTTCCACCACTCGTCGACATTGCTCTCGATACGGTTGCGCCACGTACGGTCTTCCTTCCTTTTGAGTAACGGTATCAACAGCTTTAGCGTATCCTCACTATTCCCGACGAGGTTTACCTCCATCGGGTACCGCATACTCATCATTCGTCCATCGATATCGATCTGGACGCCGCGTGCCTGCCCCTCCTCAGGCAGAAATTCGGAATAGGGAAAGCTGGAACCGATCATCAGGAGTGTGTCGCACTCGGTCATCATGCTGTAGCTCGGCTTTGTGCCCAGCATGCCGATTGTCCCTGTCACATAAGGCAGATCGTCAGGGACCACGGTTTTTCCCAGTAGCGCCTTGGCAATTCCCGCGCCGAGCAGATCAGCCACCTGGAGAATTTCACTTGTTGCGTTCAATGCTCCCGCGCCAACCAGAATCGCCACCTTCGACCCATCGTTCAGGACATCCGCAGCCCGTTGCAGGTCCTCAACCTCTGGAATCACCTGGGGAGGCCGATATCCTACTCCCGAATAAATCGTGCCATGTTCGTGAGGGGGTTTCACAAACTCCATGTCCTGGATGTCATTGGGAACAATAACGCAGCATACGTTATGCTCGGCCTTTGCAATACGCATAGCCCGATCGAGCACGTGGCGCGCTTGCCCCGGTGTTGTCACAATATGAACATACTCATGCGCCACATCCTTGAAGAGCGAAACAAGATCGACTTCCTGCTGGTAGCTGCCCCCCAGAGCGGTACGTTTCTGCTGACCTACTATCGCCACCACCGGCTGATGATCGAGCTTGGCATCATATAAACCATTGAGCAGGTGGATGGCTCCTGGGCCCGAGGTGGCCAGGCAAATGCCCACTTCCCCCGTGAACTTGGCATGGGCGCACGCCATGAACGCCGACATCTCTTCATGCCTGACCTGGATAAATTCGAGCTTATCTGAAGCTCGATTGATTGCCCCCATAATGCCGTTGATGCCGTCGCCAGGAAGGCCGAAGATACGTTTTACCCCCCATTCGGACAAACGTCGAACCAGGAAATCGCTGACCGTTTCTTTCATGATTGAACTCTGTTGGGAATATTCTTGCTCCCAAACATCGCATAAACGTGCACGAAACATTGTGCGGTAGCTCACGGTAGCAACATAAATCCGGACTTTTGTCAGCATTTTCCCCTGCTATCCGGATTGGAGTGCCAAATGCTAATGCAGGACTGTCATACAGGCCTCACTCTTATCACGTCGGGATCATCCGCAAACTCCAATAGCAAGCGGCGTACACGTTCCTGCCATGCCTGGGCAAACGTCCCCCGCTGCAGGTCGTTGGCATGACCCTCCAGGATGGCCGTCAACCGTTCTCCCTGAGCAGGATTCGCCGGCACCGGCGAGACGTTGAGATGCACCGCTACGCTTGCACCCGTATCGAGGCGTTTGAAGATAATCGCCTCCCCTTCCTGTTGCTCTGCGAAAGTGAGCAAACCCTGGCGCCGGAATTGTCCGCGAATGCCATGAAAACCGTTGCTGGAAGCAGCCCCTGTGAGCAAAGTCAGCACTTGCGCCATGACACCCGTCACCCCTTCGTGCTCTGGCGCCGGCATATACACGGCAATATTACCGCGTTCCGCGGGCTCATCAGGGTACAGAGCGGCCAATGCTGCACGCCCCACCAGGAACGCGCCCCCAACTGTAGGGCAGGAATGTCCAGCGAGACGTACGGCATCAACATAACGGTATTCCAGCACGCCGTCGCGCGCCGCCCCGAGCATAGCGGCGAATGGATCGCGAGTGCGTATCACAGGTGCTTTTTCATAGAAATCGGGAAAATGCATACGTCTCCTTTTGACTTTTGACTAACAGGTTTTCTGGAAAAACGTGAGCGGTCTGCACAGGCTATGCTATATATCCGCCTTGGTGATGCATGAATGCGATTGCAACTGTGGAAAAGCGATTCGTTCCTCGTAACGCACGTGCGAACCAAGAAGCTCGCCGAACCGGCGTAACCGGTCTATCGGAGTAAGCTCGCAGGTATTGCACGCCAGCCTCCGCAGCTCTTCGTGTTCTGCGCGGATTCGTGCTGCCACTTCTGCAGCGAACGCGCTCCCCACGGTTTCCAGCAACCGTTCCTCCACCTCGAAATGCCGGACTAGAAGCGTAGCCCAATGGCTCTCGATATCCCTGATAGCTGCGGATAATACGGCGGGGTCGCCGGTACTGGCTGCACGTCGCGCATCCCGCGCCACTACCAGTGAAGTATGGTGTTCACGGGATAACGAGAGCAATGCGCCGATCCGGGACATTTCAAGAGTGATAATGAAGTTGACTACGATAAACAGGGTTAAAGTTCATTGCCGCATTGTCTTCAACGCCACCGCCCATTTATGGAGTTCGTTGAGCAAGGATGTACCCGAACTCATATGGTGGTCGTCCGGAACGAAATTTTCGACATCATCCAGATGTGCCGACACATTCTGGATCGCGACCGCCTCCATCATGGGCATCATTTTCAGTGTCGTAAGAGTAAGTTTTTCAACCAGCGCCGCGCGCATGCCACCTGAGACTCCACCGTAGCTTACCAATGCCGCAGGCTTATAATTCCACTCCTTGTAAACATAATTGAGCGCATTCAGGAGAGAAGGCGGCGCCCCGAAATTATATTCCGGCGTCACAAATACATAGGCATCTGCCGAACTCACGCTCGCCGCCCACTTCTTCGTATGCTCATGCTGGTAGTGCTGACGGACTGGATGTTCGGGTTCATCATATACCGGCAGATTGAATTCCTCCAGATCGACCAGCAGGGCCTCAAATTTTCCGTGCTGTACGGCAAATTCATGAAACCATCTGGCAACGGAGGGTCCCACCCGGCCGGGCCGAGTACTGCAGATAATGATGTGAAGTCTAAGAGTCATGTTTTTCCTTTCGTTCATTGTGATAGCTAAAAGCGAAGGAACGAACTCCTGCTATCCGTCCCCGCCCGATCCTGCCCCTCATTTGACGCGCGCAGGAATGTGCGATTGGACCGAATCATCCCTGCCCGACTGAAAATAACTGTTGCTCCGCCGGAAACAGCAAACTGGGACTAGTGGGTTATTTGCCCGAAGCGACCGCTGTTGAAATCATTCATGGCCTGGATAATTTCCTGCTGGCTGTTCATCACGAATGGGCCATGACCGACAATGGGCTCGTCAATGGGCTCGCCACTTAGCAGCAATACTACAGCGTCGTTGTTGGCTTCAATCGAGAGGCCTCGACCCGCCCGATCCAACACCACCATCTGCGCCTCACGAGCAACTGTTTCGTCATTCACGAGCACGGTCCCATGCAGAACAATCACTGCCACGTTCCATCCTTCAGGAAGTGTCAATTCGCTCAACCCCCCCTGTTTCAACCGCATGTCCCAGACGTGCATTGGCGTGAAGGTTCTGGCTGGACCCGCATGACCAGCATACTCGCCTGCAATCACGCGAACCGTTCCCGCCTCGCCAGGGAGCGCTACCCTTGGAATATCACGGTCGAGGATGGCTTGATAGCGGGGTGCAGTCATTTTGTCCCTGGCTGGCAGATTCACCCATAACTGTACCATTTCCAGTACGCCGCCGGATTCAGTGAATGTTGGGGAGTGGAACTCCTCGTGCAGGATACCGCCGCCCGCTGTCATCCATTGCACGTCACCTGGACCGATAGTTCCACCTTGTCCGGTCGAGTCGCGGTGCGCCACCTCGCCTTTGTAAACGATAGTAACGGTCTCAAAACCACGATGGGGATGCTTACCCACACCACGAGGCGTGTCAGCAGGTGAAAAATCGGCTGGCCCTGCATAATCGAGCAACAGGAAAGGACTGAGTTGCTTGCCGTGACTTTGGTACGAGAACATGGAACGCACAGGGAAGCCATCTCCCACCCAATGGGGACGAGGTGCATTGTAGATACCGAGAATTCTTTTCATGTCGAACTCCTGATTAATAGAATGTAGTAAAAGTATAGATTCGAAGCCAGTAAGTGTGTAGACTGCTAAAATAGCTATCAGAGTCCTATTTTTAGGACGATAGGGCATTGCAGTGCAAGATTTGAATGATCTTTACTACTACGTCCAGGCAGTCGATCATGGTGGCTTTGCCCAGGCAGGCCGAGCGCTGGGAATACCGAAATCAAAGCTCAGCCGTCGCATCGCAACGTTGGAAGAGCGGCTAGGAGTGCGCTTGATCCAACGTTCATCACGTCGCTTTACGGTTACTGAAGTCGGGCAAACCTATTACGAGCACTGCAAGGCGATGCTGGTGGAAGCAGAGGCCGCTCAGGAAGCAATAGACGCAATGCAAGCGGAACCTCGGGGTGTCGTCCGTCTAACATGTCCCGTGGCGCTACTGCATGTGAATGTCGGGATGATGCTGGCCGATTTTATGGTGCATTATCCCCATATCACGCTCCATCTCGAGGCCACCAATCGGCGTGTGGATTTGCTGAGCGAAGCAGTGGATGTAGCCATTCGCGTGCGACCACCACCCTTGCAGGATAGTGATCTGGTCATGCGGGTCCTGGCTGATCGGGGACAGTGTCTGGTGGGGAATCAGGCGCTTGTACGGCACTTCGGTTTTCCTCGCACACCCGGCGAGTTGAGCAACTGGCCTAGCCTCGGACTGGGAACGCCTCAACAAATCCATAAATGGGTACTGCATGGCCCGGATGGCGCCCAGGCAACACTTCATCACATGCCGCGTTTAATCACCACCGATATGATTACCTTAAGAAATGCGGCATTGGCCGGTGTGGGAATCGTACAGCTGCCTGTGCTGATGGTACGTGATCATTTGGCGGCAGGTTCGCTGGTCAGGCTCGTACCTGATTGGACCCCTCACCGGGAAATTGTCCACGCTGTATTTCCATCTCGGCGCGGCCTTCTGCCATCGGTGCGAACGCTCATTGATTTTCTCGCAGAGCGTTTTCGCTTACTGCATGAGGATTGAGTGCAATATTCACGGAAGCGGTTTTCCCTGCCTTTCCCGCATATGCAAGAAGCGGAAGCATAGGATTCTTATAATGCCAACCTGATAATCGGCTTGATAGTGATACCCTTCTCGCTATCCTCTGCCGCCTCATTGATCCTGTCAAAAGGGTAAAACTTCACGAGCTTGTCGAATGGAAAGCGTCCCTGCATATAAAGCTCGACAAGGGCTGGTATGAAGAGGTCCGGTATGCTATCGCCTTCGATGATCCCCAGGATGCGCTTGCCGGTGGTCATTACGCCATTCACGTCAAAGCTGGCCTCTGTCCCAAGAGCGGGTGCGCCGACAATGCCGCAAGTGCCGCGGATACCCAGCGCATCGATGGCTTGGCGCAATACCCCCGGGCGACCGCTGGATTCAAGAGTGTACTCTACCCCCCCGCCACTGATCTTGCGCACCGTCGCAACGGGATCGGTTTCGCGGCTATTCACCGTGTGAGTTGCCCCGAGCTCTCTCGCCAGCTCGAGCCGGGACGGAACGACATCCACAGCAATAATCGTTGTGGCGCCCGTGACGCGAGCCGCCATTACCGCACTCAGTCCTACCGCTCCCCCGCCAAAAGCCGCAAGACTGGCGCCTGGATTGACTTTAAGCGCATTCATCACTGCACCGGCACCAGTTTGAATGCCGCAGCCAAGCGGACCAAGAAGTTCCAGCGGAGCTTCCCTCGGCACCTTGATCGCATTACGTTCGTGGGTAAGAGCAAAAGTCCCGAATGACGACTGACCGAAGAAATGGTCATGAAGCGAACCCCTCGCATCGCGAGTGGAGCTGCTGCCATCTTCCCTGGCGCCGCCAAAATTCAGTGCATAGAAATTCCGGCAATAGGTTAAATCTCCATTGAGACACGGACTGCAGTGTCCACACCGCATATAGGTCAGCATCTCCAGCCGTCACTTTTTCACGTTGCTGCCTACCCGTTCGACAACACCCGCGCCTTCATGCCCGAGCACGATCGGCAGGGGGACATCATAGAGCTGATCGCGCACTACCATGTCGGTATGACACATGCCAGTAGCCGCGATACGAACCAGCACCTCGTCGGGCCGTGGCTCATCCAGAGTCAAATTCTCGATCCTGAATGGTCCGCCCTTCTGTCGAATTGTCGCTGCCCGGATTTTCATCATATGCGTAGAAGCGGCAGAAATTTCTGCCCATATAAAAAATTACCTTATCCTCAATTTTAGCTATAGAATTGAATTCCAAGTGCCACATTCATAAAATGTTTTAGCTGATTCGTAACTCTCTAACATTAATAATACAAGGAGCGAAAGATGAAAAAGCTTGTTCTGACAACAACTCTCCTGTTAACCATGCCCGCCTATGCGGGGCTGAACGGTGCCGATGTCACCCTTCGAACAGTCCTTCAGGATACATCATCCAGTTCCCCGGTCATTACCTCTATCGAGCGGACAGTGACGGCGGGACCTGGAGTCGAATACCCCCAGGTGGCAATAACGACCCGCAAGCTGATTCCCGAGCATGCCAGCCCGACGCAGTTCATCATGAACCTCCTCAATCCGGCAACAGGAGGACAGTCTGAATTCGCGCCAAATCTTGTTAATGCTGCTATCGATATCGCCAACGACCACATTACCATCGACTTTGCCAACTCAACCCCTTTCGCACGGCTGGGTGCCGGGTTCCAGAATACAATTGTTTTTCAGTTTGACAGCGAGACCGCGAGGAGCATTGCCGCAGCAGAAATTGACAACAGCGTGACAACATTGGGATTGCAACCATCGGATGTGCGTCTGGTGGGGGATGAACTGCTGATTAATGTCGAGAACCTTCAGTTCAATCCTTCCACTTCTGCCCGCGTGAATCTTGCCATCGAAGAAGGGCCGGTGTCCCCTGCTCCCGAACCCGCTACCTACGCTATGATGCTCGCCGGTCTTACATTGATCGGGTGGATCGGGACAAGAAGGAGTCGTCGCGGGTTATCCTGATTAAGAAGCACCTCCCCTCAGTGGAGGTACCCTCACTAAAAATGTACGTCCTGCTGGCCGATTGAATTTATCGGCCAGTAAAGGGTCAGCGAATACCGGATTTTCCCGGCGCCAGAATACCGTTCGGATCCAGCGCCTTCTTTAGCGTCTTGTGGACTTGACGTTGTACCGGTCCGTATGTTTCCGCCACCTTGTCCATAAACGCCGTATTGACGCGGTAGGTCCCATACCCCTGCGCAGAAAAGATCGTCAGCAGTTCATCGAAACACTGGTATGCCGCCTTGACCTGACCTGGGTCGGTCTTGTCATAGAGCACGTCTACGATATGATGCATATCGCGCATTCCGACGATGAATTCCCCGGAATAATCCAGACCGTACTTGGCAAGGATCTGCTTGGTTAACGCCATCTGTTTCAGTGTCTCGCTTCCCCTTGCTTGAGACACCGGCGCAAACCACATGGAGCCACCGCCCCCACGCCAGTTGTACAATGAGAACTCCTGAAGTGTCATGTCGCCGCGCATGAGAGCTGCACGATATTTAAAGGCAGGATCGTCACCCACCTCCCGCTCGGTCAGAATCTTCGCTTTGCCGGATTTACCGAACGCCTGCGTCACAATTTTCCAGTTGAGGTCGATCTGCTCCTGCGTACCATACAGGGCTGCATACACATTCCAGATTCCCAAGTGATGATCCTTCGCGAGCTTGCGCACTGCTGCATCCGGAATAGACCCGGGGCCGGTCACATAGTCACTGCGGCGGGCCTTGACCGGGGCCTCATATAATGCGTGGGCAATGACAACCGCATTTGGGATTACCCCGCTGATGCGCAGCGGACGAATGATTTCCACGATCTCCACGATATCTTCCTCATTCTCGTACTGAATGACGAAGGGCTTGAAAGCAGGTGGGGCGGGCATAAGCCAGAAGCCAAACTTGGTGACGATGCCATAATTGGATTGAGTGAAAATCCCGTCCAGATAGGGTCCGTATCCCCACTTGAACACTTGCCAGGTATTGGAATTCGGCATCGACCCCATTCCGGTGCGCAGCACTTCGCCATTTGCCAGGACCACCTCCATACCGCAGGCAAACAGGAAATGTTCTCCGTAGGGGGTATAGCCGACTCCACGATCAAGCGTATTGCCAACCGGTCCTGCAATTGCGGAAGGAGCGGGCATGGATAACCACAGTCCCAGCTTGTGCTCGGCGATATAGTCATAAAGCTGCTTATAAGTCACTCCCGGCTCAACCAGGGCATAGGCCAGATCTTTATCGACTTCCAGTATGCGGTTCATTCGCTTGAGGTCGAGCACAACCTGTCCGCGTTCAGCCGGTGCCGCTGAGCCATAGCCCAGATTTTTTCCAGTGGAAATGGTCCAGATGGGAACCTTGTACCGGTTACATATCCCGACAATTTTCTGAATCTCCTCCACCGTCGTCGCCATCAACGCGGCGGATGGAGCGTGATCCGAATCAGGCACGGGCATCATCGTTTTGATGTAAGGGGCAAGCTGCTGTGCACTGGTAAACACGGCTGCGTCGCCGAGTACACTGCGAAAATCCGCTATGGCAGAATCGAAAGTCTTTTCGGATATTCCTTTCGGCAATGCGATGTATTTATTTGACATTTTGAGTCCCTTGCTCCTATCCGGGTTAGGTCTCTATCACGAATGAGGCAAATCGTTCGGTTCGTATATTCCGTCGAGGACGTGTAACGAGCGGTAGCTGATGTACAAATGCGCGTCGGGAGCACGGAATTTGATATGAATGCAACCCTATCGCGGCAGTCATGGCAGCATATCCTACGGATTCAATCCAGCCGGTGAATTGCAACTGTGGATGCCTCGGTGGCGCTGGGCCCTCCTCCGATTCGAGCTCCTGTCCTTTGAGGGGCACCCACGTGCCGGCCTTGCTCCACCCCACCGACTCACAGCCATCGGCTGCTGAAAGACCGGAGCAATGAAGATGAATATCATCAAACCCATCCAATCGGTAACTGAAGAAGCCCGGTTTAGGCTTATTTACTCTGCGAGCCAACATCCCAGCAGCGGAATGTGGGCTTGAAAGAAAATCCTCTACAATAGAAAAACTGCTGTAACCCGGAAGAAGTTTCTCCGCGAGGACATCGCCCGCGCTGAATTCTGGGGATGCGGCAGTCCACACATGCCGAAGCTCGGGAACATCCCGGGAGAAGCTGGAGCGGCCGAAGGCGCCATGACCGGAAAATGCGTGTGAACCCCGAAGAATCAGTCCTGCACCGGCACTGCGCATCAATTCCATAAAAACTGCCGCACTGCCATCATCCATGACGGCAATCCAACGTACTCCACGAGCACCTTCCAGCAGTTTCGCCACCGCCTCATACTCATTAAGTAATCCGCCTGTCAGTTTTATCACGCGGGGTGGAGAGAACCAGACTTTCCCAATCGACTCCGTTCGCCCTGCCGCCTCACTTTCAGCAGTTCCGTTTAGCCGTACATTACTGCTGAGAGCGTAAGCAGTACGCACTCCGGCTGCGAATGCCGCGTCTGCTGGAGTATTTCCCAGGATTAATCCAAATTTCCGCACGCTTCCAGCCGTTGTACTTGCAAACACTCGTAGAGGGATTCCAAGCGCCAATAGCGCTCCTCCCGTCACCAAGCCTTTCATGAGATTACGTCTGCGTACGTTCACCATTTCCCTCCTCAATCCGCGCTGTCGATTAATTGCGCTGGATATATTCGGCCAATTTCGCCAGCGACTCATCGTCGATTTCCGACGGCCGGAATGGAGGCATTGCCCTGCTCCCGTTTCGTACGATGGCACGAATGTATTCCGGCGGAAGTTCTCGACCCAGAATGCGAGGCCCTACCTGACCTCCATGGCAATAACCACAAACCTTGGAATAAACTTCTACACCATCTCTCCACCGGAACCCTTTGTCAGCGTTGGTTTCCGCAGCCGCGCACGCGATATCCGCCATCATCGCCGCGGCCACTGACATGGAGAGCATGAGCGCAGTCACAGTCCTCACGGGGTTTGTCTTTCTCATATTATTCCTCTAGGCAGAATCTTAGTCGAAAAGACATTTCATTGCCTTATCGCCTGGTTACGGATACACCTTAATGTTTACGTGGATAAAATGTGGAGTTTACCTTGTTCCGCCGTCAATTTTTATTATAGGTTGCATCGCCCTCTTCCTACGGTTTTGAGTTGATGGAAACACTGTAACAGACGTCTATGACATTAGAAAAACGATTCAGTGATTAAGGTTGAGTTTGCTTGATAACTTACATTCCCTGGCATATCCCCGCACCGACAGAGGTTTTTGCGAGCCTGGAAAGGTAAAAAGTGACGGACAGCCGATTGGAAAAATGCCAGGCGTCAAACTCAGAATCTCCAACTGAAGTTGGCACGTACACCGTGATCGGCAATGTTGTGAAGAATTTGTCCCTGATAATAAATACCCAAGGTCGCAGCTCCGAGGACATGCGCATCCACGCCTCCGCCCAGGACTATTCCATTGCGGGCAATAGGCACACCGGCTGTGGCAAAGGGTGAGCCATCGGCAAAAGCAAAAGTCGAAACCGGCGTCATCTCACCGAAGGCATGCCGCCATCCAATGCTCCCGCGAAGCGTGGTAACTATCTTCTCCAGTCGGGATAGCGTCTTCGCCATATTGACGCCCAGAGTGGTATATGCGGTATCCTGCTGACTGCTACCGCTGCGCAGACTTGATATCCCTCCACGCTCCTGAAAACCTTTTGTACGCAGGTTTACGTAAGCGAGCCGTGCAAACGGTTCGAGTGAGATGACGTTCAGGGGCAAACCATACCCAACCTCGCCGAACACCTGTACTCCGCGAGCATTGTATTCGGCATTGAGGTGATTTGAAAAACCTGGAAAGATTACGTCCCGCCCTGTCTCCAGATCGTGCCAGATGTATGCGGAACCCACGCGTAAGCCAAGAGGCCCCCATTGTCCGCCGCCATAAACGGAAACGTGATAATTGTCGCTTGAAGCGGTGAAAAGACGCGCTCCTTCATAGGATCCCTGCGTGTATCCTCCGGCAAAGCCGAGAAGAAATTTATCGGCGATCTGCATATCTCCGCCCACAAAAATTCCAGCAAGCGCACGCCCGATACGGGCCGCATTAAGACCTCCATCCCGGTGACCAAACGAACCCAGGACACGTCCCCATAATGCTCCATCGGCAGCAGAGTTCTGTTGAAGGATATGTCCTGGAGTATCCGAGGACTGCGCACCCACCAGATGGAAAGCTTGCCTGACCCGGTCTGAAACCGCTTCCCGTATAAAACGGCTGTCTTCAATGATCATACCCTGAATACTCGCGTGCCCTTCGCCGGAAAGACTATTAAAAGCCTGATGCAGGCTCTCCTGATCCGGCTGATGAACAATCGCTTTATAGATAGGATTGCTGGCACCCAACTGCTCGGCTGCGCTTCCTGTCGCACACTGATTAGGCGTCTCCCCGATATCGCAAAAGCGCAAAACATCGAGGTAGACGTGAGTAGGATCATAGGAGATACCCAGGTTGATTAGGCCATGCGTGAGTGAATCGAATTTTCCGGTCAAGCCGCTATTCGCTGTCAGGATGGTGAAGCGACTGCCAGGTGTGAACTCCTCACCTGCGGGAATAACAGAAACTGTTCCCCCTTGTATATCAGCAAGGTCTGTGACAATGACCTGGTCGCTGGCACCGTCGGGATGAATTTCTACCTCATAAGTGGAACCATGAAGCTGGACATAATTGCCGTGAACCGTAAGCATGCCAATCGAATTTCCCGGGGACACCGTCCCTTCGACCGTCGTGGCTCCTATATGTCCGGTACCGTGAAGGGAAGCATGGTGCAACACGTGCAGGGCGCCGTCCATCATTCCATTTACCGTCAGGATGCTGCTTTGGGCAGTGGTATGCCCCCCGAATGCACCCGAATCTCCTGATAATATCGGCATACCTAAGTCGGCTTTATTCAGGAAGCCCGAACCCGAAATCGTACCGTCATAGTGGATACTGTCCGGCTGATTGAATATCAGGTGGGAGGAGTCCTTCACATTATTCGTATTATTCTGAAATGTATCTTCGGCACCGCTAAACCGCGTTTTGTGGAGCCATGACTGAGAACTTATGCCATTAGGCAAAGTGGCAGAAATTGTGCTCCGGGTATCGTTATTACGGCTCATTCCCTTCTCGATACTGCTTACATCCCAGATAAGCCCTTGCTGAGCCCGAGAGGATAACGGTGCAACCGTAGTCACCAACAAAGCAATGATGAATTTCGTACACAGAGAAAGAGAAGCTGATTTTTTTCTTTTTGCCATGCTCTACAGGAATAATCCAGCCCTGGCTCCCCCCCTCTTCCGGGGAGCGTCCAGATTGACGGTAGTAGAAATGTCCTACCGCAGCCGGAAATGCGGTTCACGGCAGAAATAAATTTGAACTGAGGCAACTACCGGCCCTGCAACTTTTCAAAGATCGAAAGCTGAAGTTATGACGGTGGTGGAAGTTATGACGGCGGGGCGTTACACCCGGATTGAGGTAATTCTTGAAAAGATGCGGAAACGTACTCAGGCAGACAATGAGGTGAATTTATCGGAAAGTTTTCCTGATATTTGACGGGCAAATGACAACGGCACATGATGGAATCAGAGTAAGCTACAGACGGATTCAAATAGAATCCGTTGTTAATCCATGAGCATATGATAGAGCGACACTTAAAGCAACCCCTTGGCCCTTTATCCTTAGTAGTCCCTGGCCTTTCTTGTGCCTTGGAATTGCGCATCCGTTATCCTCTTACTCTCTTCCGAAGGGATCAATCGTGTTCTTAGTAACAAGAGAAAAAATAGGACTATCAGCCCCATAGCAAAAACCTCTCCTGTCTGGGGGCAGAACATTAATCCAGATGAGAATGAGTGTCATATTATTTGCAGGTTCTCTGATGTGAGAATTAGAAAAACCTCTTCGTCATAGAAGTTTTTCTAATTCTCACTCGTCATACATGGGGCGATTACAAATAACAGCGCCCCCGCAAAAGGATGTTTTTCCGTTGGAAATGAGATGTGTTCGAAGAAATAACTGTTGAGTAGACTTAACGGCGTGGGCAAGATATCCCTCAGAAGTCTGCGCGTGCCTACGATCACTCTTGGTTGCCCCGTGCCTCCACGCGCCGAGAACGTGCATTCTGGAGGGAATTGCCAAGCGGAAAGTAGTATGTGCAGTTCCATCGAACAAAAGGGATGAAAAATTAATACCGTTTCAGAGGAGCCGGACCGGAATCGGGATGCTCGTTTCTCGGATCGTGATGTGCTTCAGTTCCGGTAATTGATTTTTTCGCTTCCTCCTGAGTTTCCTGTTTCTTGGTTCCACGGTTTCCTATCTTTTCCTGAACTCTGTTTCCGTGGGTTTCTTCATCAACGGGCACACCCTCATCCGCTTCATCCGGCATTTGAGCCATTGTCTCATCTTCCCTCAATTCCTCATCTTTGTTTTCTCGTGGATCTTCCATGATGGCCCCTGCAAGGTTTATCGGTCAATTACAATCTACATATGTCTTATTCTCCTCTCACTGACAACCAAAACTCAGTGCGATAGCGCACAACCTCCCACCTTACCTACACATTGTTGTGTCTGGTAGCGCACAGAAACTTTCGTAGCTCAGTCCCATCATTGTCAGTGGCGGTTCCCGCTGCATATCCCTTATCAAGTGGCATTTTTATTAATGCAAGCATTCCAAACACTCATACTTAGGAGAAGAATTATGAAAAAATCGGTCGTACTGGCAATGGCTCTGATGCTTCCTGCGTTTACCGTCAGCGTACAAGCGGCAGATACTCAAGGTGCTCTCACTGACGCGGAAATCGCACACATTGTGGTAACTGCGAACACCGCTGATATTGAAAACGGAAACCTGGCCAAGAAAAAGGCCTCGAACGAAGACGTTCATGGCTACGCACATCGAATGATCGCGGACCATACGGACAGCAATCAGCAAGCGACTGAGCTTGCGAAAAAACTCAATGTCACCCCTAAGGACAACGCCATCAGTCAGAGCTTGAAGGACGACGCCAAAGCCGGTCTCGAAAAACTTAAAGGCTTGAGCGGAAAGGAATTCGACAAAGCATATATTGACGGCGAAATCGCGCTTCATAAGAAGGTGATCGAAGTTGCCGACAATAAACTCGTGCCCAGTGTCAAGAACGAGGAACTGAAGGCATTGCTGGTTAAAACACGTCCAACACTCGTCTCGCACCTTGAGCACGCAGAAAAAATCAAATCTACTCTCAAGTAACAGAAAAGCCGGTGAGGAAACACTTCCTCACTGTTCTGGTTTTTCTGTGGGAACCCCATGAGAGAAAAATAGAATGTTGCGTCACCGGTGCGCAATATTAGTTACTGAAAAAAGCAGTCGCCAGTAAAGCTGGGGACAAGGCGGATTTATCGCCTTGACCCCGGATTTGAAAATCTAATACCCTCCGCTGCCTGACTGGCCCGATGATCCCCCGCTCTGACCAGCAGGTTTGTCATACGGTTTATCGTATGATTTATCCCCGGACTTACCGTGGGGTTTATCATGCCGCTTGTCATGCGGTTTATCATAGCCGCCGGAGGTAGAGTCGGGTTGCTGCTTATAACCATGGGGCTCAGGCGCCGTGCTTCCGCTTCCGTGCTTGGACATGTCTCCATATTCACCAGTCTGCTCTGGTGTCCCCGCTGCCTGAACCATCCCGGCAGCGCTGAAAACGATTACGCCAGCAAGCGCAGCAACCTGTGCCGCTTTTTTCAGTATGAAAATGTTTTTCATAGGAATTCCTCACGATTAATCCAGCAAAATTGCTGAATTGAAATGCTACTCAGATCAAAGGGTCTTTCCGTACGTTTACACACAAAGCAGAAAAAATCGAAGCGCTCAAACCAGGAAAAACAAAGAAAAGGTCATTATGGGAAATGTGAAGATTGAACAGCACTGCCCGCTGAAAACTGGCAAATGCAGGGAGGAAGGAGTTAGCCGCTCTGATTATTCTCTTCCGAATCAAACTTGTAGGTATCGCCATGCTCCAGATAAATTATTTTTTCCTGGAGTCCCGCGCGCTCTATTTCCTCCTTGAAATCGCTTAGAGGAGACTTGAAAACATCATAATCGTTGTAGTGGATAGGAATAGCTTTGTTGGGAATAATGATTTGCATAATTCTGACACCCTCTTTGGCATTCATTGTTACGGTGACAAGGCCAAGCAGCCGCGTGCCATCCAGGTGCAATAGAGCCAGGTCGACCCCTGGGTAGCGCTTTGGGATGTCCTTGATATCGTCAAAAACCATCATGTCACCACTGATATACATCCGGTAGCTGCGCAACGAATTCTTGCTTCCAAAATCCAGCATCGAACCCATTACTTTGGGCAGCAATTTAGCAACAATGGGTGGTCCATTGCGCCCCGGCATGGCAGTTACCCGAAGTAAGGCGTTGCCTTTCTCGACGGCCTGACGCTCAAAAACGTGCCTTTACCGATGCATCAGTGGCATTTGCTTTTGAAATTGCGCAGCGCGGAGCAGCCCTTCTGGTAGTGGGAGATGAGACCTCGGCGCAATTTCCAGAAATTTTGAAAACGTTCAGGATTCGCCGGGGGAGTGGCATGAAGGTGAACCTACTTATCAATTACGACTGCGAATGGGATCTCGCCGGGCTTAACAAAGGGGGAGCTGTGTTCAAGTGACGTATCTCGCCTTGACCTGATCGTGCGATGGGGAGGCGGATGCCGCTCAAGTGGATTCCTGCCTGTGCAATCAGTCTACGCGGATTTTTATATACGGGACGAATTCTGGCCGGATTTTGAAGCCCGGCATTTTGATGAGGCACTTTCTTGGTTCAAACGGCAAGACCGGACTTTTGGAGGATAGCCTTCACTTTCCCTTGTAGTGAATAGAGGATTATCGCAGTGGAGGGTTTCCGTACCCCCGCTGTTGCTCGAAGGCAGTATCAGTACAAACACCTTTCATGGATTAAAATGAAAGAACTGAGGAAGCTTCCCTTGGCTAAAGCAGGGAAAGGCTAATCTCAGGTGCGGGTGGACTCAAGCATTGAATGCGAATTTGCTTACTTGGCAACACCTTCGCTGCTCCCATCCGCGGGGGCGCTTGCGTCAAGCTTCGACTTGTCGCTCTTTCCGGTACCGCCACTGCCTATGCTTTCTCCGGCATGGCCTGCTTTTGTATCGGTGCTGCCGCCCAGGATGCCACGCGCACCCTTACCTCCTTTATTTTCCCTCACATTGCTGAACCCCTTATCCCCTGTTGATCCACCCAATGCGCTTCCCGTCGATGATTTTGAACCACCGGAACCGCTCCCTCCGCTTCCCGCGCTGCCAGGCTCGTCGCTCCCCAAGGTATCTTTCGTGCCCCTTGTTGGGTTGTCCTTCTTGTTGTAACTACCCTCGCCCTTCTTGCCTGCATTATCTTGGCCGGTGGACGCCCCGCTTGTCGCGCCGGTCGACATCGAACTGCTTTGAGCATACGAACTCCCGGCAAATCCGAACGCCAGCACAGCCATTGCCGTAATGCAGGTTTTCTTGTTCAAAATTGATGAACACACCATTTTTCTCTCCTTGAAATGCATATTGAACTTAAAGACACGGGGTAGTATTCCTTGAACTCTTGTTCCTCATTAAGCCTTGAATTTTGAATCCCCCCGATTTCCTCATTCCCCTACCGGAGTTTTCATACTGTTCACACTTTCAATCGAATCTTCCCGATTCCATCTCAAGTGGTGACTCCTGTCTCCAATTTGCGGGAGAATGACTACATCATAAAGTGACAAAACGGCTCATTCTGTGCGAGAGCATACATAGCTCGTCATCGGTCTGCCATTCCTCGTTCCTGACTGCTTGCTTCATTTCTATTTTGCGAATCACGAAAACGGAGGAAGCGGGGAAAAGAACAGTGTGGGTTGCCGTACAGAACTCTCCAATCCTTAAGATTATCTTTCGTTCATGCTGTGCGTTCATGAGCTGAGCATAAACAGCAAGCCATTCAACCCTACATTCCATTAGAGGTCATCATGCCAACTGCGCAAACCACTTCACATAAAACCACGGAATACAAAACCACGAGAAGGTCCAAACATGACGCAATAAAATTGCTGACTGACGACCACAACAAAGTCAAGAAGATGTTCAAGGAGTTCGAAAAACTGCACAAAAAGCAGGAGGAAGGCAAGGAAGAGCTCGTGCAGCAGATCTGCCAGGAACTCAAGATCCATGCGCAGCTGGAGGAGGAAATATTCTATCCTGCCGCGCGTGAAGCAATTGATGATGATGATCTGATGAACGAAGCAACTGTGGAGCATCAAGCCGCCAAGGATCTCATCGAAAAAATTCAATCAACGAGCAGCTCAGACCCAATGTATGACGCTATGGTAAGCGTCCTCGGCGAATACGTTAATCACCATATAGAGGAAGAACAGAACGAGATATTCCCGAAGGTGGAGAAAGCAAAAATGGATCTTGAAGAACTCGGGTCTGAAATAGAGGAGCGTAAAGAAGCCCTCATGGAGGAGCAGGAATAACTGAAGTGAAGGAGAGTTACAAGCTGGTTCGTTCCCTGATCCCGAGCAGTTTGCGCAATCGAAGCTGATCCCTCGCTCGGGGAAGGATCAACCACTTCGGTTTGGTACATGGAATAACCGGCAAAAAGAAAGAAGAACGATGTAGACATGTCATATCTTTCTAACAAACAGGAGAATGCAGTGAATAGCACTCTCTCTTGGATTGCTTATATAGTGATACTGGTTATTGGCTTGGGCGTATTGGGAATAGGTTGGCTATAGGAGCCGCTGTCATCGTCGCTGTACTGGTGAATGACTAACAATTGAATTTTTCAAAACCAGTCCCGAGTTTCTGGTTTTTCCCCTCGGTATGAAGTACCGATCTGAATTTGAGCATTAATTGAGAACGGCTTCAGCGTTATCAGAACAGCTTCCGGATAAGAAATGCCGAGATATTCAGCCCGGACGTCATCTGCGTGTTAATCCGCTTTCTCTCTTTCAACCTTGCAGGCCCCTTTATTCAGGGGCCCGGTTAAGAGGGTATCTATGCTGGGAGCACGTTCGTAACAAGAAAAATTGGATACCAGAGAAAGCCTTTCATCAATACCCTCCCATTCCGCAAATCAAAGAAACCCTCCCGACTGATGCCGCCAAAGCATGGCATACTGGCCACCCTGCCTGAGAAGTTCCTCGTGCGTGCCCTCCTCGACGATACATCCATCCTTGAGTACCAGCAATCTGTCCAGGCAAGCGATGGTGGAGAGCCGGTGCGCAATTGCAATCACTGTCTTGCCTTCCATCAGCCCCATCAACTGATCCTGAATCGCAAGCTCCACTTCGCTATCGAGGGCCGAGGTAGCCTCATCCAGTATCAGGATCGGTGCATCCTTGAGCATGACGCGGGCGATGGCAATGCGCTGTTTCTGCCCGCCGCTGAGCTTGACGCCACGCTCGCCTACGTGGGCGTCGTAGCCCGTGCGTCCCAGCCAATCCCTCTGGCTTATGATGAAGTCATGCGCTTGAGCGCGCCTGGCGGCCGCCTCAATCTGTTCCCGGGTTGCTCCCGGGCTGCCATAGGCAATGTTTTCGGCAATGGAGCGATTCAGCAGGGATACATCCTGCGCCACGACCCCGATGCAACGCCGCAGACTCTCCTGCGTGACTTCACGGATATCCTGTCCATCGACCCGGATACTGCCTGACTCCATCTCGTAGAAGCGCAACAGCAGATTGATCAAGGTGGATTTGCCAGCACCCGAACTGCCCACCAGCCCGACGCGCTCGCCCGGTCGAATGACACAATTGAGACTGTCAAGCACCTTGCGACCATCGCTGCGGCCGAATGTAAAGGTCAATCTCTCGAAACGGATTTCTCCGCGTACTTCACCGGCATCCAGCTCGTGCGCGTCGGGCTTGTCGGCCAGAGCGTTCGTCACGGCAACGGTTTGCATGCCTTCCTGGACCACGCCCATGTGTTCAAAAGCCCGATTCAGTTCCCAGCTGACCCATCCCGCCGCATTGGCGATCGTCCAGGCCAGCGGCACAGCCATAGCCACCGCACCCGCATCAATTCTTCCCTGGGACCACAACATGATGCCGATCGCAGTCGTGCCTGCCAGCAGAAACGCATTGAGCAGGGATAAGGTGGTGGAGAATTTTGTGATCATGCGCATGTGAGCGGCAATAGCCATCGTATGGTGTTCGATTGCTTCGCGCACGTAAGCATCTTCGTCGCTCGCGCGCGAGAACAGCTTAACGGTAAGGATGTTGCTATAGCTATCCACCACACGCCCCATCACCGCGGAGCGCCGCTCGCTGCTGCTTCTTGCCAGGTCACGCATGCGCGGCACAAAGTATCGCAGGAAAAAAACATATGCGATAAACCATAACACCGTGGGGATCGCCAGCCGCCAGTCAGCCTCGCTCATGATCCACAGCGAGGAAACGCCATATACGCCGATGTACCAGATGGCATGAATGCTCGACACTACGCATTCGCGCACCGCATCGCCCATGTGCATCACACGATTTGCCATGCGTCCGGCAAAATCGTTCTGAAAGAGCGACCAACTTTGCCGGATGACGTGCCAGTGGCTCTGCCAGCGGATCATGCTGGTTACCCCAGGTACTACGGCATTGTGACGCACAAGACTATCGATCAGAGTCGCGAGCGGCCTGGCGACCAGCACCAGCAATGCCATGCCTAATAGCATTGAAGTTGCATCGCGCAACGCGGCAACTCTCGCGGTCGCCTCCATCACCTCTACAAGACGCCCAATGAAAACGGGAATTAGCGTGTCGATGAGAGCCACGGCTAACCCCGTAGCAAACAGTGCCGCATATAAACCTTTCGTCTGGCTGATAAAGTGCCAATAGAACGCCAGCAACTCCGGGGGCGGGGATTTTTTAGGGACGACAGTGGGCCGAACGCGCTGCTCAAAAAAAGCGAACATGTAAAAAGAACCTCAGGGTTGAAAAAACACAGGAGTCTGACTAGAAATGGGGGTGCAAATGGGAATCAATTTTGCCTCGTTGCAAACCAGAGGCGTGAAGCTGGTCTTGATCGACATATTCATCACAGGAGAAATTCAGGGAAGCCTTTCTTCACCGGTTGTGTAACGGCGAGCAAGATAATCCAAGGGATGATCTCTTGGTTGATCGAATTCAGGGATGTTTTGACTCCTGTTCCAGCAATAGCCAGTGGGTTCGAATGCGTTTTATACGTTCGGATACAGCCGCACTGATTCAGCCGCTATAACGCTGGATCACACTCGAGGTTTACTCGGAAAATGGCTTTTTTGAACGATCTGGACGGGGCGACTGAGGGAAGGTGCCGGTGTTCAAGAAGAATGACGGCTCAGGGGAGAATGGAGGAATTGGAGAAATACCGGTTATCTCCTCTCGTGCGTAAGGGGAGTGGGTAGGGGGATTTGGGAAGCACATTTATCTCTTCTCCTACATGGGGAGAAGCGCTGGGAAGCATTACATTATTCAGTCCCTCCCCCACTGGTGGGAGAGGGAAATGGATACTGGGACACGCACCATCACGTTCGTCCTGTAGCCATCAAAACGGTTGTTGATTACTGCTTGCAACCGATGGTCAATCCCTGATTGGTTTCTTGTTTAAAAAGATGAGCTGGCTAGGAACCAAAATCCAGCAGACGGGCAGTAAATACTAGTACTTGCTGCCGCCACCACCCGAGTGCCCGCCAGATCCACCCCCGTAACTACCGCCCGAACCGCCACCAGTACTCCCCGTACCTCCGCCCGAACCGCCAGCAGAGCTACCACCTGACCTGTAACCTGTGCTACTGTCGTCTCCCCGCCGATCCATATCGGTGCCTTTTTTGGACCGCTCGCCTTTCTGGCCATACTGACCTTTATCATATTGACCTTTTTCTCCGGAGCCAGCGTCATATTGACCCGGCGCCGAGTGCATGCCCGATGCTCCCTGACTTGGTGTCCCGGTCGTCGCCCCCGTACCTGTCTGGGCGTACACCAGTCCTCCTCCTGCTAGAGCAAATGCCGTTGTCGCTAGAGATGAGATAATCGCTTTCTTCAACGTCCAAAGCTGTTTCATGGAAATCTCCCGAGAATAAATTTCAGAACGGAAAAAAGTAAATGGATCCACCTTTTTCACTCAAGGAATCTCTGAGGGAATCTCTGGCAAGTCCCCCTAATGATTCTGTTCATTTCAGTCACCTGCCTTGCCATGCTACTTGGATGAACTGCCACGGCTTGAAGATGAGCTGCCTCTTCCACCACCATGGGAGGCTTCACCGCCTTTCCGTCCGGCTTCGCGAGCCTCTTCGGAAGAGAATTCATGGGCAGTACCTTTCGCATGAGCTGCTTTTCCACCTTTACTCGCAATTTCCCGTTGTTTCTCCTGATCCATGGAAGCGAACCCCCGCTTGCTGGTATTGCCGCTACCGCTTTTTGATGAAGGCATGTTTATCTCCTTGTACAAAAATATTGAGAATCCCATTGAACATATGCTTCTACTATCCCCGGCGATCTTCTTTTATGTCCTCGGAAGCCTGATCTCTGCCATCCAACGAATTTCAGGAAAAATCTTTGGTGAAACCCAGTTTTCATCTTAGTTGGCGAACTGATTGTTTTATGTACGGAGCCACACATACTCCAAAAAATCAAGCAAGTTATCAAAGGAAAATAAAGGATATAAAAGATGAATGCATAGCCTGTCTCTACTGCCATGGAACTCATGATGATGCATGACCGTGTGCCGATCCAGATTCTCCCGGTTCATATAAAGTGCTGTGTGGATGTAGCGGCGGGATTCTTTCCCGCTGACCGCTTCCACGCCTGGCGAACATCTTGTCTCCGAGACTCGGCGCCAGCTTGGATATCGTCGTGTTGACGATTGCCATTGCACCCACCTTTACGTCACGTCCTCCTTCAGTAGCTGCTTTTAGTATCGCTTCAGCGACCTGCTCGGGGTTGATCAGAGGGGGCGGCAATTTTGGCTCCTTGTCCATATAATTCTTGGCATGCTGCGGAAAAGGTGTATTCACGGCGGACGGCTGAATCAGCGTAATCACTACCGGTGCTTTATCGAATTCCTGGACTTCCACACGTAATGCATCAGTGAAACCTTTCACCGCATGCTTGGATGCGGAATACATTCCCAAAAGAGGCACGATAGCCTCGGAAGTTTCGCTGCCTACATTTATGAGCGCGCCGCCATACTTTTTCAGGTAGGGCAAGGCAGCAAGCGAACCATTGACGACACCCAGAAGTTGGTATCGAAAAGACGCCGGCTGTCGGCTTCGTTGACTTCGTCGAGACGTCCATAAATTGCTACACCTGCGTTATTGATCCAGGTATCGATGTGGCCAAAACGGTCAACCGCGGCTTGTGCCGCGAGACGCATTTTTTCCCGATCGGCAACATCTGCGACAACATCGATAGCCGTCCCTCCCGTGTTTGCTATCCTTGCAACCAAATGCTTGAGTGTTTTAGCACTACGGGCAATAAGAACGAGCTTTGCTCCCCGTTCTGCTGCAAGCATTGCTGTAGCAAGGCCTATGCCGCTTGATGCCCCGGTAATCACAACCACTTGCTGGTTGAGAGGTTTAAGAGAGGTTTGCATGATTCTCACCTTGAAAAAATGACATGGGAAAAATCAGGTAGCTGTATCAAGGCTAGAAGTTGGCCCATATTTCGACTGTGCAGAATCGCACATAACGGGCATTCGACATCCACGGGGGTAACGGTGCTTACCACTCCTTAACGGGAGTGTGCCGAGCCATAGATGATGAAACAGCTCGAAAGGCGGGATTCACAAAGTTCAGGCCCAGGCAGACTTTCACGTGATTGGGCCAAGGAAGCTTAGCATGACGATAAACAGTTCGGTCACCCGAATCGAAGACCAGCCGGGCAACCCGGAAGACAAAACACACGGTTAGATCGAAGCAATCAGTTCTGTCAGGACTTTGAAGTTTACCGGTTTGGTTAGATGATGGTCGAAGCCGCTCTCGTGCGACAGCTGTCGGTCTTTTTCCTGACCCCAGCCGGTCAGCGCGATGAGTTTTATATTGTTGAACTGCGGCTGCGCACGGATACGTCGTGCCACTTCGTTACCATCCATTCCCGGCATACCGATATCCATCAGAACCACATCAGGCAGGTAATGGGGAATCGTGGCAAGTGCGGCAGGCCCGCTATCCACTGCTTTGACATCCACTCCCATTGATTGCAACAACATACACAGGACCTCCGCGGCGTCCTGATTGTCATCGACTACCAGCACGCGGAGTTCATGCGGTGCGAATGCCACCTTCGCGGATTGGCCACTTTTTCCATTTGTAGTGATCTCGGACAAAGGCAGGCGCACTGTAAATTCGCTGCCTTTATCCTTCCCTTCGCTCGAGGCCTCGACACTACCGCCATGCATCTGGACAAGGCGGTCCACCAGATTGAGACCGATGCCCAATCCCTCCTGAGTGCCCATGCCGCTGCGTCGCTCCTGAGCAAACATATCGAATAAACGTGGCAACATCCCGGGTAATATTCCTATACCATTGTCCTTCACGGATACGACAGCTTTATAGTCTTCCTGACGGGCGGTAAGCCAGATCTGCCCACCCCTCCCGGTGTAACGCACAGCATTGTTGAGCAGATTCGCGAAGATCTGTTCCAGGCGCACCGTGTCCCCATACACAATCAAAGGCGTAGTGGTGATGGATACGCTCAATTCGAGCTCCTTTTCCCTTATCTGATCCATACTGGCCTCAACTGCATTGTGCAAGACAATGGCCAGATCAGTGGGTTTCTGGCGCAATTCCACCTTTCCGCTGGTGATGCGCGATATCTCCAGGAGATCATCCACCAGTCGCACCATGTAGTTGACCTGCCGGCTGATAACGGGCAACAGACGAGGTATTTCGGCTGCTCCATCGGGGCGTGCAATGAGTGTCAGCGCGCTGACAATCGGTGCGAGCGGATTACGCAACTCATGCGCCAGCGTAGCCAGAAACTCATCCTTCCGACGGTCGGCCTCCAGCAGAGCGGTTTCTGCAGCTACTGCTTCAGTAATGTCTATCGATATGCCCACATGCCCCGCGTACTCATCCCTGACGGTAAACCACGGCAAGGCATACGATTTCAGCCAGCGCCACTCTCCCTCGGCTGTCCTGGCCCGGACCCGATATCTCAAATGCGCGCGATCATGTAGCGCCCGCTCGAACGCGGCAATATATGCAGGTGCATCGTCAGGGTGAAGAAGCCCGCGCCATCCGGTCGGCATCAACTCTTCCAGACTCTTCCCAAACATGTACTGGTAGCGCTGGTTAAGATAAACCGCATTTCCTTGTGGATCCACCTGCCAGATCAAGGCTGGGGAAGCCTCGGCCAGCGCACGGAATCTTGCCTCGCTCTCGCGCAGGCTATGTTCGACGCGTTTGCGTTCCGTTATGTCGACCACATATGCTACCGCCTCGTTGCCATTGAGTTGCTTCATCGCGATTAATGCCCACCATCGGGACTCATCCTTGCGAAATAATTCCTTCTCATGAGGGGCGACACGTCCCATTGCCTTGAGTTCCTCCGCAGCCCGGAAAGTAGTCATTCGCCACTCTGGCGGGATTAGCTCATCGCATTGCAGCAACCCTGCTCGCTCATCTTCCCGACTGAAGCCGCTCATTTCCAGGAACGCGTCGTTCGCTTCAGTAATCCGATTTTCGCTATTGAAGAAAATGATTCCGACCGTTTCAATCTCGAGTGCCTGGCAGAAGCGCTGCTCGCTCTCACGAAGCGCTTGCTCAGCCAATGCCTCCTTGAACCTGATTTTCTCCACTTCATGAGCACGTGCCCGGACAAGCTCTGTTGTCTCGGTTACCGTCACCAGTACACCCGACACTCCGGTTTGCTTCGCACTTGGGGAAGCATCCCTGGAAAAGTTGTCCTTGATATCGGGAACGGGGCTGTAGGTGAGTTTGAAAAAAGCCTCTTCAGGGTTTCCGGTCCGATTAATGACGAGCGGTTGATCATCAAAGCTGAAGGACTCGCATCGCTCCATCACCCCCTCACAGATGGGCGCAAGAAAATGCCATACCTCAGGCCAGCACTCCGAAACAGGTTGTCCCAATCCATCCGGATGCTTGGCAGCCATCAGATTGCGATAACCATCGTTATAGATTTGTATCAGCTTTGGTCCCCACAGTAACAGGACGGCCGAAGGCATCAGCAACATCATGTTGACTGCGAATCGAAGAGCAGGCGACCATGCCGATATAGGTCCAAGACCCGAATCGATCCAATCATGGGCAAAAATCAGTTCACCCATCTCGCTGCCTCGAAGCCAACTGGGCAGTTCTGCAGAGCTTGTGGTTTCCCGCTCGTTCATCCCTTCCTCTTTCTGACACAATATTGATATTACGCATTGTGGAGAATCCTGTTCAAAGCCTAGCATAACTCATGCTCCGGAGCCTGACGAAGCTCTCCAAATTTCCGATTCCTGACTGATTTCAATATGATCTGGAGCGCTCTAATGCGAATATCCGTAAAATCGCTCCGGTTCTCGCCACACCATACACAAGGAGCACACTTCCCCTCCTTCTGCGCACAACCACGACATCAACAAGGCAGGCCCCCCTCAAGTCCTGCTTGAATCATTCATGACGGCCAGCGTCAGGGGCAGTCTTGAGTTTGCAGAGACCCAATAAGTAAAACCTCCTCTATATATGGCTGTCAAAACTCTTGAACAGATCAGTTTACACGCGTGTCTGCTGCCGGTGATTACCGCTTAAAGCTACCCTGGCTTGGACAAACTTCATAAAGGGGAATAAAAAAGATAATGGATAATAATGATGAAAGCCTGCCGCCCTCAGTTACCTTGCATACAAACGCCGTACTTCAGGCCGGTCAACGGGTCGAGCATGAGCTCCAGCAGGTCAAAAGGGCCCTTGAGGATAAAACGAAGCAGCTTGATGAGTCACTCTCTATCCTGCGAGCGACCATAGAATCCACTGCCGACGGAATTCTGGTTACCGATGAGTATGGCCATATGCTTCGCTACAATGAACGGTATCTACAGATGTGGCAGATTAAGCTCCCCGATATCGTTGAATTGCATCAGCATAAGCAACTGCAGAAGCTTAGTTGCAAGTACTTGGCGAACCCGAAGCAATATCTTGAGAGAATAGAGGAAATATATGCTGTCTGGCCGCCTGAAACGTACGACTTGCTGGAACTTACCGATGGCCGGATGTTTGAACGGTTTTCGAAGATTCAGTATGCAAAGGGATTATGCGTAGGCCGTGTATGGAGCTTTAGAGATATCACGGCGCGTAAACATGCCGAAGAAGCGTTGCAGGAAAGTACCGAGCGCCTCCACTTCATGGCTGAGGCCATGCCCCAGAAAATATTCACTGCGCGCGCGGATGGAGCCGTGGATTATTTCAATCAGCAATGGAAGGATTACACCGGTCTTGCTCCTGAGAAAATGCAGGGCTGGGAATGGATCAAGCTCATCCATCCCGACGACGTCCCGGAGTGCGTGCGGCACTGGCAACACTCGCTTAACACTGGAGAGCATCTGCAGATGGAGTGCCGTTTCCGCCAAGCGAATGGCACTTACCGCTGGCACCTGCTTCAGGCACAAGCGCGGCGCGACGCGAAAGGGTATATATCCATGTGGGTCGGTTCGAACACGGATATCGATACGCTCAAACGCGCAAATGAAGAGAAAAAACAGCTCCTTGAAAATGAACGGATTGCGCGAAGCGAAGCCGAACGTGCGAACCGCATCAAGGATGATTTCCTGGCAACCCTGTCCCACGAGCTTAGAACACCGCTTAATGCCATCCTCGGATGGTCGCAGCTCATCTTGCAGGGAACAATGAAAAACGAAGACATTCAGCGGGGTCTGGAAACCATCGAGCGAAACGCCCGGGCACAGAACAAGCTTATCGAAGATCTTCTTGAAATGAGCAGCATCATTTCTGGCAAAATCCGATTGGATATGCAGGAACTGGACCTTGGCGCAATAGCCGAGGCAGCAGTCGAATCTGTTGCACCCGCAGCCGAAGCTAAAGGAATATGTATCCGAAGAACGATCGATGCCACTGCAGGACGGGTTCTAGGTGACAACCATCGCCTTCAGCAGATAATCTGGAACCTTCTTTCCAATGCTGTCAAATTTACGCCTGACGGCGGCACTGTAGAGGTAATCGTGGAACGCGCCGCATCGCAGCTTAGGGTCATCGTAAAAGATTCCGGGGTGGGTATCAAACCTGAATTCCTCGGGTACGTTTTTGATCGTTTCCGGCAAGCCGACTCTTCCCTTACCCGAAATCATGGGGGCCTGGGGCTGGGACTTGCCATCGTGAAGCAGCTTGTGGGACTGCATGGTGGAACGGTTCGCGCAGAGAGCAAGGGAGAAGGTCAGGGTGCCTCATTTTTCGTCACCTTGCCGCCCGCCCCGATCAAGGACGGTATGGACAGACAACAGTTCCCTGACGCCACACCTTCCACCAAGAAGGATGGCAATATCCTTCTCTCAGGTATGAGGATTCTCGTCGTTGATGACGAACGGGACTCGCGCGAGCTCATCCATAAGGTGCTCGCGCAGCAGCAGGCTGAGGTCATTACCGCAGCAAACGCCATGGAAGGACTGTTGATACTGAAAAGCCAGATGCCGGACGTGATGATCAGCGATATTGGCATGCCGGGAAAAGACGGCTACCAGTTTATTCGCGAAGTGAGAAGGCTTCCTGCAATCCAGGGAGGGGAGATACCGGCAATCGCACTGAGCGCGTTTGCGCATTCGGAAGATCGTACCCGTGCAATGATGGCGGGTTATCAGGTGCACCTCTCCAAACCTGTGGAATCAAAAGAACTGATCGCTTCCATCGGAAGCCTTATGGCGCCAGCAAAAACAGCAAGTAGCTAGCGTGGGCGGGTAAATAAATACTTGGACAGGCGGACAGGCAAGTTGACGCGGAAGGAACGGGACACGGGCCTAATACCCCCAGCACAACTCCGATTACATGGACGCAGCGGCCCAGCCTCTACAATATTACCACGTTTACCCGCTTCACGTGGTACAGTACATGTTATGCCACTGCATTCTAGCCGCATTGCAAGAACAGTTTGCAACCAGTTCCTCTTTGCTCAGTAGCATTGACTTCATTTCATTTCATTTCATTTCATTTCATTTCATTTCATTTCATTTCATTTCGCTTCAGCCGTTACACACCGTTCTATTCAATATCCCGAGGCCGTAGTACCCCAGAGCCTGGGCCTGTAGCTTCATTTAGCGATTCCCCGATCATAGTGCGATCAGTCTCTCCAGAAAGGATAGCCCATGTCAAGAAAGGATAATGAAGACGCTTTACTGCAATCGGTTGCTTTACAAACTGCTCAGACAATTTTGAGAGCCCGTCTCCGGGCTGAGCGCATTCTTGAACAAGCAAAATTAGACTTGCAAGATAAGGCAAGACAATTGGATCATTCGCTCACCATTCTTCGTGCTACAAGTACTGTCGAAAGGGAAAGATCGGAGTTCAGGAAAATGCCTGGGTATCTATATCAGGAAGCATACAAGCGGAAAGCCGAATGTCGGACGTGCGTTGTCGCTGAAAAAACTCCTCTAAAAATATTCACTGCGCGCGTCGATGGCACCAAGGATTACTTTAACGAGAGCTGGTTCGAATATGCGGGAGTGGGTCTGGGGAAGTTGGTAGGCTGGGCATGGGTTGATCTTATTCACATCGAGGACATAGAAGAGAATTTAAAACGGTGGAAACAATCCCTACGAACCGGCGAGCCATTCTGGGTGGAAAATCGGCTCAGACACGCAACGGGCAGCTATCGCTGGCACTCATCCTGCGCCATACCGATCCGCGATGCTGGCGATAGGATCTGGATGTGGGTGGGATATTGTATGGACATCCACGAAACAAAGATGAAAACCGAAGAATTGGGGCGCTTTCTTGCAAAAGAACGGGAAATGCGTAAAGACGCGGAACGAGTCAATCACTCCAAAGACGAGTTTTTCGCAATGCTGTCACATGAATTGAGGAATCCGCTCAATGCCATTCTCGGGTGGTCCCAGCTTATTTTACAGGGAACAATGAATAGCGAGAGTATTCGTAAAGGAATTGAGACCATTGAGCGAAACGCCAAGATCCAAAATAAGCTCATCGAGGATCTTTTCGAAATGAGCAGGATCACTGCCGGAAAAGTTACCTTGGAACTGCTGAGAATCGATCTTTCAAGTCTTACGGAAGTCGTTGTAGATTCGGCAGCACCAGGGGCGGAAGCAAAAAAAGTTCGGCTACGAAAAATAATCGATTCTGAGGTAGGATTTGTCCTGGCCGACCAAAATCGATTTCAGCAAGTCCTGTGGAATTTATTGTCTAATGCCATAAAATTTACCCCTGCGGAAGGAGAAGTAGAAATCCATGTTCGGAGGGTGGGTTCTCGCGCTGAAGTAAAGGTAAAGGATTCGGGAATCGGCATTAAACGAGAGTTTCTGCCCCATGTTTTTGATCGCTTCCGTCAAGCTGATTCTCCTGCCAGTCGGCAACAGATCGGTCTCGGTCTAGGACTTGCCATTGTGAAGGAACTAGTCTTGCTTCACAGAGGCACCGTGATTGCCGAAAGCGACGGAGAAGGTAAAGGCTCGGTTTTTACTATCAGCCTTCCTTTGATTCAGCATCGCGATACGGGGACTGGAATCGAGAATCAAACCGATATTCTATTAGAGTGCGACGACACACGCCTCCCGCTCACTGGCCTCACGCTTCTGGTCATCGACGATGAGAGAGATTCTCTTGAAGTTGCGAAAGAGGCCCTTACAACGCAAGGTGGCACAGTAATTATTGCGGGCAGTGCCGCAGAAGGTCTGGAAATTCTAAAAGCAAAGAGACCGGATGTGATAATTTGCGATATCAGCATGCCAGGCAAAAATGGATATCAGTTTATCCGGGAAGTAAGAAGCATGCCAAAAAGTACAGGCTCATCTACACCAGCAATTGCGCTTACCGGCTTTGCCCGTCCCGAAGACCGGACAAAAGCGATGATTGCAGGCTACCAGAAACATGTCATCAAGCCCCTGGACACGCCTAAGTTGATTGCAGCCATCACAGACCTCGTGCCAGGCCAATCCCTCTCATAATTCATCTCTCATGGAAGCTCAATAAGTTTTTTTGCTTCTATATAAGAAAGAATTCTCCCCTTTATCACCAAGGGGGAACGTAATTCCGTTTACGCCACTTGAACGGACCCTTCTCCCATTGACTCTTATCCGCATTTCCTGACATCCCCAGGCGCTTTTCTGCCTAATCCCCTATCGTATATAGCTCAATCCCTAGGTCTGCGGGGACTTGAAAAAAATACGCCAGAACCAAATAATAATAAATAAGTATATGACATAACCTCTGGCTTTGCGCCCACCTAAAGCCAGAAGGAGAAAAACTCAATTTAATGGATTTTTGAAAAACACAGCTATAACGGGACTTGAAATATATGATGTTGACAATACCGACCGAGCCGATCGGAAGCATCCCCCGCCCTCTCGAGCTCATCCAGACCATTGAGAGCAAGGGTTGGAACCCGCGGATGGATTCCTCACTTGATCACCTATACGAAGCAGCAATAATAGAAACTATCAGAAGATTTGAAGCGACGGGCTCCCCTGTTATAACCGATGGCGAACAGCGTAAATATCACAACTTTTGGACGTATTGCGTCCATGGACTGGAAAATACGACACCTGAAGGCTTTATTATTCCCTTCTCCGCGGGACATAATCGAAGGATGCCAATGTTGAAGAAAGGACCATTTCGGTATCGCATATATGCGGATTATTATCTCGAAACAGCCATGCGTTACACAAATCTACCTGTAAAACAGGCTGTTATTTCCCCTTCTGCATTAAGTTTAATGTACCCCGCCCAAGAAATTGAGGGATACTCTCGGGATCAGTTTATCGAGGATTTATTGAACGAACACGAAACGGAGGTTCGACGCTGCCTCCATAAAGGCGCCCACAAAGTCCAGGTCGATTTTACCGAGGGACGCCTGGCACTGAAAATTGATCCCACAGGAAGACTTCTGGATAGTTTTATTGATCTTAATAATATGGCGCTATCCCGATTTAATTCAGATGAGCTTTCCAGAATAGGCGTCCACACATGTCCTGGAGGGGACCGCGATTCTACGCACAGTGCCGATATCGACTATTCTCAACTCTTGCCAAAGTTGTTTCAGTTGAAGGCAAAAAACTTTTATATAGCCTTTGCTGGTGAGAAAGACCGTCTACGTATCCTTAATATGATTCGGGCCCATCTAAAGCCGGATCAAAAAATTTTTATTGGAGTAACCTCCCCAATCAACCCGGAGGTGGAGCGGCCCGAGCACATCTGTGACCTTATCGTGGAAGCAGCGGAGTTCATACCGGTTGAGCAGCTGGGAACAACTGACGATTGCGGTTTTTCGCCTTTTTGTGATGATATCTCTACCACCAGGGAGACGGCGTTTGCGAAAATTGCAGCACGAGTGCAAGGTACGGCACTTGCATCCAGCATACTCGGCGGAATTGCACAATCCTGCACATCTTGAAATAGATTCTCGAAGAGCATGTATCAGACTAGATCCTGCCATTAAATATGTTGATTTTGGCACCGGGCTTAACCTCCTGGTGCCACCCTCTCTCATTAATCAAGCTTGATGGACGGAAGAGGCAAGTCTTGTATAGGACACTTACAGCAAGCCCGGACACAGCCGCATTACCCTGCCTGAGACAGATCCATTATCTTCTTATAAGATGCGCCGCTGGATCCTGATCGGGATTTTTTTCTTTTCCTCCTGCGTTGCTGTCATCTTGCTGGCAGCGCTTGGTGTGGGCGAACTCCTGTCCGGAGCAGTACCCACTGCAGTAAATACGCTCTCGATCGATCTGCCAGTCGAACCAGTGGAGATTCCCGTCTACATTGATGCCCACAAAGCAAACTCAAACGTGCATGGTTGGCTGGTGCGTGGAGTACGCGGACGCGGCATGGTACTGCTAGTTCACTCTCTCAGGAGCAACCGGGTGGAAATGCTGAGCCGTGCCCGATTTTTGAACCGGCAGGGATATGGCGCGCTCCTCATCGATCTTCGAGCGCACGGTGAAACGCCGGGAGAACGCATCACCTTCGGCGTCCAGGAAGCTGAAGATGTGGAAGCGGCTATCGCTTGGCTACGTAATACTTTTTCCGGCGAGCGAATCGGCGCGATTGGCGTCTCGCTTGGGGCAGCCGCGATTGTGCTCGCGAAAAATCCACCGCGGCTCGATGCTATAGTGCTTGAATCCCTCCATCCCACCATCGATGAAGCAGTGGATAACCGCCTCAGACTTCACCTTGGAAACTTCGGGCCGGTTTTCTCCTCCTTGCTGCTATGGCAGCTCTCCTTTCGTCTCGATGTAAATCCCGACGAGTTGAATCCCATCGACCGCATCGGTAATCTCAGCTCGCCTCTTCTGCTGATCTCAGGGACTGCCGATCGGCATACGACAGTAGCAGAAACCGAAAGGCTGTTTGCTGCTGCCCGTCAACCAAAAGAATTATGGATCGTTCCGGGCGGAGGGCATTTCAATATGCATACCTACGCAGGCAGGGAATACGAAAATCGCATACTGGATTTTCTGGACCGATATTTGCCTAGGCGAAACTGATGCTCTGATCTGACTGTTAATCGTGCGATCACCTCTTGTCACCCGTAGCAGATGACTTTAGCGATAAAGCGATAAGGGAAAGTGCCCATTGCCGCAAAGAAACTTGCGGCGCGGGCAGCAGTTTCTAGAATGGAGTCAGGAAAGATACGCCGCTCGCGCCCACAGCAGAGCCACTTTGAAGCCGATGTGCGAAAAGATTCCCTCGCCCTTCCCTGTCATCACCCATTACGCGCGCAACCCTGCTCTTATGGAAGCTCGCGAGTTGTTTCCGGAACGGGATGACAAACGGCAGCCGGCTCTCATACTGCGCCCCATACAGCGCTCCGTGCAGCTTCGGCAACTCGTGCCAGGGCGTGGTCGGCCGGCTGTGGTGGGCGTTATGATAGCCAAAATTCAGAGTAATGAGATTCAACCATGGATGCTTGATCGAAACCGGATTGCTGAATGTGTGAGCCTGCTCATAATCCCGGTCACCCCGGTATTTTACCAGTTCCGCATCGTTATCGAATCCTATAATAATGTCATAATTATGCTGAAGCGCATCCATGAAGCGCAGGATTGTCAGAAATATGATATAGGCGATCAGGTAACACAGATAGGCAAGCGGGGAATACACGAATAGCATCACAAGCAAGCTGAAACGGACAAGAATAATTTGTGCTGTACGAAGCCGTTGATCTTTCTTCTCCCTGAAGATGAATGGTGCAAAAATGAGCACGGCATGCATAAGAAGCTCTATAGCGGGCACATACAGCCACTCCAGCACTTCCACAAATTTACGTTGGATGGGATGACGGGCAAGGTAACTTCTGTAGTCGAACTCAACCACATCTGCATTATCGACATGATGCTGCATATGCTTTTCCCGCAAATCTTTGAAAGTGCCATAGCAACCCCCGGTCAACCAGTTCAGCATGCTACCCAACAACGCATTATGCCGCGGTGATTTGAACAGCGTATTGTGTCCACACTCGTGAATCAGGTACGAGGCAATCACCATACCGTGAGCCAAGGCAAATGTGCCGATTACCATAAGAACCGGGTGCAGGGACAGGATAAGTCCGAGTCCTCCCAGATAGCTCAAATGACAATAAAGCAAGGCTGAAACACTCGGAAGCAAGCCCCCTTTACAGCGAAAGTACATTTCTTCGATTTTCGTAAGCATGGTTTTATAGCTCTCAACAGTTATGCCTTTGCGCCTCCGCCAGCCGGAAACTACAAGTCGCCCCATAGAGGCATGTCAAATCTAATATGTCAATTATACATGTAAAAATGCATGAATATGTGCACTATTTTGGCGCTATAATCAAGTTCACGGATTCCAAAACAAAGGGAAGGAAGAGAAAGGAAAAATGACCGGACTTTATAAGCAGTCAAACGCCCGGCGGCGCCAGTTCGTTCAACTGCTGACAGATCTCGACGAGTACTGGATAGAGGTTCTGGGGAACAAGCTTTTCCATGACTTGAACTACTACGACCTTTTCACGCAGATGTGGCTCAAGATTGACAGTTCGGAGGACGATACCTTCCGCAAATCCGAGTTATATAAGCTCATGCCGCACATCAGCCAGCGGACAGCAATCAAATATATCCAGACAGCCATTGATCACGGTTTGCTCATCGAACGCATGGACCCCCAGGATCAGCGATCCCGGCAAATCACGATGGCAGTCGATCTCAAGCGAAAAATCGAACTTTTCCTGGACCACTCCGTCTCGATGCTTCAGGAGGCATCCTGGCAGGCTGGTTGAACTCGGCGTAAAGTCAGGTGATTTCATCAAGCGCCTGCGCGATATCCCCGATGATGTCGTCAATATGCTCAATTCCAACCGATATCCTCACGAGACCCGGTGAAACTCCCGCAGCCTTCAATTCGTCGGGGCTCAACTGTCTGTGAGTGGTTGATGCAGGATGACAGGCAAGCGATTTGGCATCGCCGATATTGACCAGCCGCAGGATCATCTTCAGAGCATCGATAAACTGGCTGCCAGCTACCGCTCCACCCTTGATCTCAAAGCTCAACAGGCCGGATGCTTTCCCTTTGCTGATCCTGTTGCACAGATCATGATATTTACTGCTGGGCAAACCCGCGTAATTGACGCGTTCGACGATGGGGTGCTCTTCCAGATACTGCGCTACCTTCAAGGTATTGTCGCAGTGCCGCTCCATTCTCAAGCCCAGTGTTTCCAGTCCCTGCAGTATCAAAAATGCGCTGTGGGGCGCCAGCGCTGCACCCGTGTTGCGCAATGGCACAACCCGACAGCGACCGATAAAGGCCGCAGCTTCAAATGCTTCTGTATAAACAACGTCATGATATGAAGGATCAGGTTCATTCAACAAGGGAAAGCGATCCTTATGCTTTACCCAGTCGAATTGCCCGGAATCGATAATCATTCCTCCGACTGTCGTACCATGTCCACCGATATATTTAGTCAGGGAATGCACAACAATATCCGCACCAAGCTTGAAAGGTTGGCATAGATAGGGGGTGGAAACCGTACTGTCGACGATGAGGGGCACGCCGTGCCGATGAGCGATGCCAGCGATCTTCTCGATATCGACAACATTTCCCGAGGGGTTTCCGATGGATTCACAAAAAACTGCCCGGGTCTTGGCATCTATACGCTGCTCGATCCCATCAAAATCCTCATGTGAGGCCATACGCACCTCGATCCCCTGCCTGGGAAAAGTATGCGCAAACAGATTATATGTACCTCCATACAGTTGGCTGGTGCTCACAATGTTGTCGCCGGCATTGGCGATGCACTGGATGGCGTAAGTGATTGCCGCCATACCTGAAGCAACTGCCAGCCCACCCACTCCACCCTCCATCTCTGCCAGACGCTGCTCCAGCACTGCATTGGTCGGATTCATTATCCGGGTATAAATATTTCCCGCCACCTTCAGGTCAAACAGGTCGGCCCCATGCTGCGTATTGTCAAATGTATAGGAAGTCGTCTGATAAATCGGTACTGCCGCGGCCTTCGTCGAAGCTTCTGATTTATATCCGTAATGCAATGCCAGAGATTCCAGTTTCATGCGATTCTTTTCCATAATGATTCATCCCAACTACAATAAATATCTTCGCCGAGCTTCTCATGACACCCGATGATCTCATAAAACGCCATGATCAGCAGCAGCATGAAGCTGCGCAGGCAGCCATGGCTCGAAAACTGCCTGCAAACCCGAATATTTCCGACCTCGCTGACTTTTCCCGGGACACGATGGCGGCGGTGATCAAGGAGTTTGGAACGATTGCCAACGAAACGGGAAGCTGGATCGATTCCCTTCCGCTCCCGCTGCAATTGATGACTCAGTCGAAACTGACGGTCGATCTTACGCTGGAAACCCTGAAATCCCCCGCGCCTTTCGGTTTGTCTCTAGCTTCTCTATGCAAGCTCGCACGGAAAGGATTCATTTACCTGAATCTGCGGGACTACGATTCCGACCTGCAGAATGGTCTCGCCGGTCATCACGCCTGTCAACTCAGGCTTGAACAGCTCTTTACCCAAGCCCCGAACGCGGTGTATTTCGGCAGCGCGATACGCAAAAGCATCTTTGACGCGGCCATTACCAAAACCCCCCAGCGTACCGGCTCTGGCAATAAAACCAGCCAGCCGTTGCAATACGAAAACTATCATGCCGAGGCAGCGCAAACTGCCACTTTCTGGCACTACGCATATCTTCGTTCCGTGGAAGGTTATCTCCCTTACCAGATCAATCAGCAGCTCACGGAAGCATATGGACGTGCGGCCCACTCGGTTGAGGATATGGCGAAATTCATGCATCTGGCCCGCATATGCCATCTCAATTTTACCGCACCGATCACCGCGTCGTTCGGCACCACTTACAATATTATGCCAGACGAATACAAGGAGCTGACGCGGCTGCGCGCCTACCCCTCGGATCCTGTTCATGACGATCCGCAATATGATGAGCTCATCGACCAGCTGCTTTATTGCCTGTTCGACAAAAATTCGCCTCTGAACCCGGACAGCATCGCGTCCCTGAAAATACACCTCAACCAGGACCCGGCACAGATTGTCTTCACCGATGAAATGATCGATTCACTCATCGATGTTCTGGAGCGCAACCATTCCAGGCTCAAAGCAGCAGCGGAAATTCTGCGCCAACTAGGCCCTGCTTCACATGTGGATGGCAGGAAGCTCGAATTGCAGGATTTGATCAGCCAATACAATGCCATTGAATCTGAGTCCTTTGACCTTATCGCAAAGGAGAAGAAACTGGCAAAACTGTTCACTGCCGGCACGAGTGCACTCGCTGCCCTACCCGGGGTGGGAATTTACTTCGGGCTGGGCATTAGCATGCCCTGGCTTGCCGCAGCCGCCGCCGCAGGGCCTCTCGCTGCATTGTTGGCCAATCAATTTACCCCTGCCATTGCCGAGTCACTGGTACAAAAAATCAAACTGCCGCATAGACTCGACAAAATGCTCTACAGAGTTCACAAGATCATCACCTAATCAATCAATGGGGCGGAGTGCTCCAACCCCACCGGTTTCTGGCAGGCGCTTTGTGCCGTAGCGTACAGAAAGATCCCGGAGAATCGTTAATGCTAACGAGCAATCTTCCGCAATCCTGTTATTCCGTGGGAGGAGAACTTCTTAAAAGCCGCTGCCAATGCCTGAGCGAGTTCGGCACGTGTCGGGTGATTCCTTGAAGCCGACCCCCATAGCTTGAGAATGTCAAACAAAAAGGAATACGTGATGAACACAACTTCTGTCTGGCGCGCCACAGCGCCTTCTGCCGGTTTCCCGATGTTACAGGAAGAACTCACTACGGATATCGTGATTGTGGGCGGCGGAATAACCGGCGTATCCCTGGCCTTGAACCTGGCTGAGCAAGGCATCGGAGTGGTATTGCTGGAAGCGCATGATTGCGGTTTTGGCAGCACAGGAAATTCCACTGGCAATCTTTACGAAACCCTAAGCCGTGGTATTCATCCCATCGTCGAGCGATGGGGCAAGGATGTGGCTCATGCTGTCACCACTGCCCGACGCCAGGCAGTGGATCAGATCGAGGAGCGGGTGCGAAAATATAATATTACCTGCGGGTTCTGGCGTTGCCCATTACACCGCTATGCTACCTCAGCAGGGGGAAAGGATAGCGTGCAACAGGAATACGAAGGTTCGCTAACCGCGGGATTATCGGTGCGTCTGGAAGACAAGCTTCCCCATCCTTTTCCTGCTCCACATGGACGAGTGCTGGTTCTGGATAACCAAGCTCAGTTCCATCCGCAGACATATGTCCGTGAACTCGCGCAGCAGGCAGCAAACCAGGGTTGCCGCATCTTCGAAAATTCCATGGTCCTGGAAGTGGATGCGGATCAGCGTGTCGTACGTACCGCCAATGGCAAAGTAACTGCCAGGGAAATCGTGCTTGCAACTCACTCGCCCAAGGGTGTTCACCTCGTGCAGACCGAAATGGTGGTGAACCGAGAATACGGACTTGCCAAGCGCATCACCAAGGATACATATCCCGCCGGAATCTTCTGGAGCAGCGGCCTGGAGAGGCTTTCGGTTCGGACTCTGGATGTCGAGGATGCGACATACCTCATCTGTGTCGGCGAAGAGCATAAAACCGGACAGCAGGATACCAGGACCAGCATCGACCGGCTGGAAACAGCAGCAAGCGAATATCTTGGCATGAAGGAAATTGATTACCGGTGGTCAGCCCAGAATTATAGCGCTGCCGATGGTCTGCCATACATCGGCCGTGACGCAACGGATTGCTTCATCGCAACCGGATTTGAAACCGATGGCCTGACCTATGGAACTCTTGCGGCCTCACTCATTGCTGACCAGATTGCGGGGCGCGACAACGTCTTTGCCCCGCTTGTCAAGGCAAGCCGTTTTGAACCGGTGAAAGGCGTAAAGGGGATAGTCGAGGAAAATATCTCGGTAATGAAGTCGTTCATCAAGGACTACATCACGGATCGGGAGGCTATACCGCTGTCCCAACTCACTCCAGGAAAAGCTGCGATAGTCAAATTCGAGAGCGAATCGCTTGCTGCTTACAGGGATGCTGAGGGTACGTTATTTGCTGTTTCACCTGTATGCACCCATATGAAGTGCAAGGTGCATTGGAATGCGGTGGAAAAAAGCTGGGATTGCCCCTGTCACGGAAGCCGCTTCGCGCCTGATGGCGCAGTCATCGAGGGACCGGCCACCGAGCCGCTTCGAAGACATGTTCTACCGGGGCACTAAACGAAACTAAGCGAAATCAGAAGAAACAAGCCAATTTCGTCCATCTGGAACGGAAAACTCTCCGCTCGTTATCTTTGCCGACCTGGTTTATTGCAGGTTGTCAGTCTGACCGGACATCTCGGTTTTGTCCAGCCTTGTTTTTATCCAGCCTTGATTCACCAACAGTTGCCGCAATTTCTCCAGATATCACAATAGTCCGGTAAACCATCGGAAGTCAATTTCCCCCACCTCCCCGGTTTTGTCAGGCACAGCCTGACCTACAATACCTATGCGTTGTTTCTCCCGATAAAACAACGACTGGCAAGCTCATCCATACAAGTTCTCCACTTTGCTGCATCTCCACCAGCGCCTGTAGAATCATCTGTTCCAGCACTTTTCCGAAGGCCTGGTCCTGAGGAAAACTCGGTATTTCCTCCGGTATGCTCATATTGCCAATCGCGGTATGGACGGCCTGTTTTATTCCTGTCCGGCTGATCGTCCCCTCCTTGGTCGTGATGAACATGGATAATTCATACGCATCAGTAATGGTCTTGCCAATCACCCACAACGGGTATCTCGTGCGTGCAGCCTCCGATGCGACTGTTCCGCTATCGGCGATGTTGTTCAAGACCACTCTGACCTCTCCCTCCGCCCGATCAATCACCGGCACTACTACCCGCGTATCCCTGAGTATCGCATTTGCATAATCCTTCAAGGGGATATCGCCTTTGGGAAAGTGTTTGCCATTGCGCTGAAATTCAACATTGAGCTTTAACCGAAGCGGCACATTTCGCTCCGCGATGTCCCTATAGGTAACTCTGGGAAAAGACGCACCCAGAAAAGACTTTTTTGGCGAAGTACAGCCGGCCAGTGCAAAAGAAGCAATAACAGAGCCGAGTACTATTCTACGGCTGATATTCATAGAAACTCCAGAAGGGGCCGCGTTTGGCTCCTCGCCAGACAAGGGGACCAATAGTAAGAATACAATGAAGGAGAATAATGCGTTATCCTTTATGTCGCAACCGCTCAACCGCAGGATTTTCTACATATCAATCGTCCGCGAATAAGTGAATACCGAAGCAACGCCGTATTGTGCAGCGCTTGGGTTCGACAAAGGCCGAATCCAGCAGGCACTTTCCTTGCTGGGACTGGCTGCGGATCATGAAGAAGAAGCGGCGGCAATCAGCCTGCTGACCGAAGTCATCGCTGAAAGGGTCGATGAAATAATCAATTCCTGCTTTGCCGTGATTGTGGGCAGCGATAGTTTTGAACTGATCGAGAGGGATATCGGTACCGAAGCCTTCCGACAGGAATGGAAATATCGCTTGCAATCCTTTGGCAAAAATTTTGCTACTCCAGGTTATTTTGAAGAGCGGCTGGCGCTGGCTGCTGCTTTCGCGCGTGCAAACATCCCACTGGGAGCCTTGCAGCTTCCTTCTTTTCTCATACAGCAGGCTTTGATAGACAATCTGTCGGACAAGTCTGATCTTGATGCGGATAAAACCAGAATACTCCTAAGCGTTATCCTGAAACTCACTGCACTTGACTTGTACCTTGCCGCCGAAGGTTATCACCTTCCGGAGCTCGATGAGCTGGAAGGAAAGCTGGACAAGCTGCGCGCAGAAGCATCGCGCTTGCAGCAAAGAACCTGGACTGACGAGCTGACAGGTGTGATGAACTACAGAAAGCTCATGGAGTCTCTCGAACACCATGTCGAACGAGCAATGCGTAGAGGCCAAGAACGCAGCCCTTTGTGCCTCATCATGTCGGATCTCGATTTCTTCAAGAAAATCAATGATACCTACGGCCATATGGTCGGCGATCTGGTGCTACAGCATTTGGCGAGGCGTATAAAATCCGCCACGCGCGACTTCGACATGATCGGCCGGTTCGGCGGGGAGGAGTTCGTCGTCATTATGGCGGACACTGACCTCGAATTGGCGAAGGTAATTGCCGAACGCATACGCATGGGAGTCATGAGTACGCCATTTCATATAAAAAAATTTAACATCCACGTTACCATCAGCCTGGGCGTGGCAATGCTGAAGCCTGGGGAATCCAAAGAATCACTGCTTGAGCGGGCAGATGCGGCAATGTATGAGGCGAAAAGAGGAGGCCGTAATCGTGTAGTGACAACGGACGACATGGTGGAGCGTCCATAAGCAAAGCGTAGGATGCCAAATGAACTGAATCAGGAAGCCAACTGAACGATCTGCAAGGTATCGAGTTTTCCGTCAATCATCTGTGAGGCGGTCAGAAGAACGATTTCGTCCTCCGGTCGCGCCAATCCTTGTGCCAGCAACCAGGCCCGTGCCTTCGTTATCAAACTTCGAGGCTCGGCAGTAGTGTTGCATGCGTCGCATAAAAGCGGTGCAATCGCGTGAGCGAGCGCCATGCTGCGATATAACGCGGCAGAATCGGTGATGGCGACTATGGGCACTTGCGGGCGGAAACGCGCGACTTCCAGCGCTGCTGCCACGGATTGAACGAAAACAACGACAGCCCGCGCGCCCATACGTACTGCAAGTTCACATGCCGAAAAGCCAAGATTATCCTGTTTCGAGCCCGATATGCTCACAGACTGCATCTCATCCAGCGCGCGCCTGTCATACAAGCCCGCATTTTCGAGTTTGGCGGATCTGTTATGCCTTGCTTCGGTAGCAGCAATCACCCGGTGAAGAATCCTCACAGCCGTGACGGGAAACTGTCCGATTGCCGTTTCAGCGGAAAGCATTACCGCGTCTGTGCCATCCAGCACCGCATTGGCCACATCGGTTACCTCGGCACGTGTCGGATGCTCGTACGCCACCATGGATTCGAGCATCTGGGTAGCGGTAATTACGGGACGTGCCCGAGCGTTCGCCACCGATATAATTCGCTTCTGTATCAGCGCAATTTCGGCAAGATCGGTTTCCACACCCAGATCTCCCCGTGCCACCATTACCCCATCGGCTGCCTCCACAATCTCCTCCAGATTGACGAGTGCCTTGCGTTTTTCTATCTTTGCCATCACGAGCGGTCCCCGAGTGGAAGGAAGCAACGCACGCACGCGGTGGATATCATCAACTGACTGAACAAAGGAAACTCCTATCCATTCCACCTGCCGGGAAAGCGCAAAGGCAAGATGTTGCCGGTCATCGTCAGTCGGAACGAGCTCAAGCAGTGCCGATTCAGGAATATTGATGCCAGACCCGGAGCGCACGACGCCGCCGATAAGAACTTCACATCGGACTCGGGGGGCGTCGAATCCCGACTGAGCCGTCGCACTGCCCTCTACACAAAGCTCGACCGATCCGTCAGCCAGAAATACCCGCTCCCCTGCACGCAGCGCCTGGAGTAATTCGGGGTTGCGCACTGGCAACCTGCTGCCGTCCATATCATCAGTACCCGCCTCTAGCGCCCTGCCCTCTTCCACAAGCGTAACGATAGCGCCTTCAGCCAGTCTGCAACAGTCATCGGGCAGACTGCCAAGACGAAACTTTGGACCGGGTAGATCGACAAGAATAGCTACCGGTTGCCCAGCCTCACTTGCCACCTGGCGAACTTGTTCGATGCGACGCGAATGTGTGATGTGATCACTATGCGAGGCATTGACGCGAGCGACATCCATTCCCCCGCTGATCAGACCTTCGATAACTCCGGGCGCATCCGTTGCAGGACCCAGCGTACAAACAATCTTGGTTCGATGCCATGGCATCACGATGGTATATTCCGATCGATCTGGTTCACGCAGTCTCCTGATGCCGTACACCTTTTGGCTGGATTTCAGGCGCGAGATGTAAAATATCGGAAAGCGGCAATACTATCGTTTTATATATTTCTTGCCACCCTCCGTCATAACAACTCCAAAGGGGATACTCAACGCTATCGCCCCAGCATTTCACCCACAGGTTTGAGCGATTCGATGCGGTCGCAAACCACTTTTGCGACGGCCAATAGCGGCGCCCCCAGAAGCAAGCCAGCCACTCCCCACAGCCAGCCAAAAAATAACAGCACGATGAACAGCACCGCCTCATTCACCCGCGCAAATCTTCCCTGCACCCAAGTGCCGAACAACATTCCAATGGAGCCGGAAATGAAAACTGTTGTCGCCGCTATCGCGAGCGCAAGCGGAAGGGAACCAAATTGCTGCAAGCCTGCTATACCGCTTGCCAGCAGGATAATGATCGTCCCGAGGTAAGGAACAAAACGTAATACCCCGGCAGCGACCCCCCACACTCCGGCGTGTTCCAATCCATACAATTCGAATGCCCCCCAGGTGAGTACGGCGATCAAAGTATTCGATATGATCAAGACAAGCAGGTAGCGCTGGACCTGTAAATGCACTTCCTCCAGTATTCGAACTGCATCCTTCTTGCGTGTCAGCGATGGCCCGACCAGTTTTATGAGCTTACGGCGAAAATGTGTTCCTGCCGCCAACAGGAAATAGGTCAGCAGCAACACGACCGGCATTTGCGCGGCAAACGAAACCAACAACGCGGACTGCTTGAGTAGAAAATCCTTCACCCATGCGCCATCTTCCGGCTGGCTTGTAATAACCACCGCCGCCGCGGGCGATTTCAACCCCGCATCTACCGCCGCTTTCTCAAGCTCTTTCGCCGCTTTCTCGACCTGCTGCAATACGGTTGGACCGTCGGCTCGCAGAGTTCTCAGACTATGCCGCAATTTGTGCGCAACCTCAGGAAGCTTTTCCACTATGAGACCTGCATCACCGCTCAAGGATAGAGTTACCCATGAAACGCCGCCAAGCAGAACAACAAGCACAAGCGCAGCCCCGAGTACGCGAGGGATACGGCAGCGCTCAAGCCAATCAACCACAGGACTTAACGCGTTACTCACGAGAATGCCGAACAGCAAGGGAACAAAAAAGGTCTGCGCAAAATGCAGACCTCCTAGCAGTGCAACCAGTGCGATTATCCAGAGTGCGATAGCTGTCCCAAAACGAGGTAAAGCGCGAAGCGCCGCAGCTTCCTCATCTATCGCCTGAGTGGAAGTGCCGGGAGAACCTTCCTCTGATCCCCCTTCCAGTCTTTCAGGAAGCAGCTTTTCGGGCACAGCACTCATGATCTAGTTGTTATTTATTTCAGATGAGAGGAGCGTTAGCACCAAATGTTGAGCAGGTATGGAAACCGGTCTTCGAGCCACATCGCAAGCTTCCCATTGGTTTTCGTGCTTTTTATAAAAAAGAAGCGCACATGTCCTTCTTTCCACTGCAACTCCCGGTCCTACATCAGAAGCACGTCGTCATCCAATAAACATGCTCAGGAGCTGCACGACAAAGCGGAACAGCCGGGCTTATTACGCGCCCACTCTGGGCGTCTTGCTGCAAGATCTTCCTGCTCGGGCTGTTCGTCATAGGGGTGCTTCAGTACTTCCATCAACCGTATTATCACGGAATCGTCCCCCCGCTCCAGTGCTTCTATTGCCTGCTGTGCGAGATAGTTGCGTAGTACATATTTGGGATTTGCACGGCTCATGCGATGGTAACGCAGACCCTCGGGTTCTCCTTCCTGGCGCACCCTTGCGATATAGCGTCGCAGCCAGCCAGCCAGTCGTGTGAGGTGCGCATGGGAAAATGCCTGGTGCGCGTCGTAAAATGCCGGGCGGAAGAGCTCGACCAGTCCATGGTCGTTCATTTGATCCACACTTTCCAGGCTCTCTGGAGCATGGGAAGTTGCTGCCCTGTCTCCGGAAATCGGATTCAGGGGAATGTTCATCAGGCAACGAAAGAACAACGTCATATCCGTCTCAACCTGCTGCAGCGTTTCGAATAGGTCGCTCAAAAGCGAGTCATCGTCGGAGTGTTCGAGTGAAGCCAACCCGAGCTTGGCGGCCAGCATGGCACTCCATGTGTTATTGAATGTTTCACCAAAGACTGCCAATCCATGCTCCAGCGCAGCGTCATCCTCGATCAGTGGCGTCAACGCGCCGGCCAGGCGAGTTAAATTCCATTGCGCAATCTTGGGCTGGTTACCATAGCAATAACGCCGCCCCTGTGCGTCGGTGGTATTAGGCGTCCAGTGCAGATCGAAACCTTCGAGCCACCCATAAGGACCATAGTCTATCGTCAGCCCCAATATGGACATATTGTCCGTATTCATCACGCCGTGGACGAAACCGACCCGCATCCAGTGCGCGGTGAGGAGACCTGTGCGACGACAAATCTCCTCGAACCATTTCGCATAAACTTCAGGTGCCCTATAGGACGAGGCCAGTTCCGGAAAATGTTCGCCTATCACGAAGTCGGCGAGTTGCCTGAGAAGTTCTGGCTCCTTCTGGGCAGCAAGTATCTCGAAATTGCCAAAGCGCAGGAACGAGGGCGAGACGCGGCAGACGATCGCGCCAGGTTCCGCTTCCGGATGCCCATCGTAAAACATATCTCGTATCACCGGTTCCCCTGTCGCAACCAGGCTCAATGCCCGCGTAGTAGGCACCCCGAGGGAGTGCATCGCCTCACTGCACAGAAACTCGCGTACGGAAGAACGCAGGACCGCACGTCCATCCGCGGTGCGCGAATAGGGTGTTTTCCCTGCACCCTTGAGTTGTAGCTCGTAGCGCTTATCGTTTGGGCTGATCAATTCCCCCAAAGTGATGGCACGCCCATCGCCAAGCTGCCCTGCCCAGTGTCCGAACTGGTGTCCGCCATAACGTGCTGCATAAGGCTGCATACACGGAAGGATTCTGTTACCGGCAAGCACTTCCACTGCTGGCGAAACTGGAGATGCCGGCCGGGCAATACCCAGCATTTCGCCGACTGCATCCGCCCAGGCGAGGAGTCGCGGTGAGCGAACAGGCGTAGGACTCACACGTGTATAACCGGCATTGAGCACCTGACGGGGAACATTCCGCGTTTCCGGATCGCCCGGTAGCTCGCGCACAAAGCGGTTATCGAACCGTGCATCGGACAGATCTAACAGCGTGACGATCGGCATACTCCTCTGAAGATTGCTTTGGCTCATTTATTTCCTTATGCTGGAAGCAGATTGACATCAAACGACTTGGCGACTTCACAAGCAAGCTGCACAAACTGGCTCGTTGCTATTACAGCATCCCCCTTGTAAGCTTGCCGGGAATAAAGCCCTTTCATCCTGATTAGAACATCGAACTGTCCAAGTGTTCTGGGTGTAGATCGCTATCCTTCGGAGGACTGCCATGACAACGCCGTTGTACGTAAAATATTCCTCGATCCGCGACCGGACCTTGAGTCTGATCGAGCCACTGATCGACGAGGACTGCTGTGTACAATCCATGCCCGAGGCAAGTCCGGTAAAGTGGCATCTGGGGCATGCTTCATGGTTTTTTGAGAAGTTTGTATTGCAGCACTACGAAAAGTCCTTCACGCCTTTTCACCCGGCTTTTCTCACGATGTTCAGCTCGTACAATAAATCAGGTCAGACCCACCCTGATCCGAAACGCGGGCTGTTCACCCGCCCGTCCTTGTCCTTGACTCGAGAATACCGCAATAACGTCAACGAACGTATGAAGCAGGTCCTGAAACGCTCGGAAGAAGACGAAATGCTGCGCATGCTCGCGGTGCTGGGAATGCATCATGAGCAGCAGCACCAGGAACTTATGCTGGCCGATGTCAAGCATCTGCTTTCCCAAAGCCCTTTGAACCCTACCTATAATAGCCATCCGCTCCTTGATTCCCCTGTCCCTCCGCCCCTCGAATGGTGTCGTTTTGACGGAGGTCTCGTTGAAATAGGCTATAAGGGAGACGAGTTCAGCTACGACAATGAATCCCCCCGTCACAAGCAATACCTGGAACCCTACCAGCTCGCATCCCGGCTTGTCACCAATCGCGAATACCTCGAATTCATGAAGGCCGGCGGATATGACAATCCTGGCCTGTGGCTTTCCGAAGGATGGGACTGGATGAAAGCCAACCGCCGGCCGCATCCTCTTTACTGGCGGGAAAGCGATCAGGGATGGGAGGAATTCACCCTCAGCGGTGCCATGCCACTGGACCTGAATCTGCCGGTCATTCATGTGTCCTTCTACGAAGCCGATGCCTTCGGGCGATGGGCAGGCGCCAGGCTCCCCACGGAAGCTGAATGGGAAAATGCTGCTTCTCAACAGGAAATAGAAGGGTGCTTCGCTGATAACAACCGTTTTCATCCCTCCTCCGCAGGCGGGGCTACGCCATCTGCAAATACCGGGGACCTCGCTCAACTCTATGGTGATGCCTGGGAATGGACGCAGTCGAGCTACTCCCCTTATCCGGGTTACAATCCTGCAAAACCAAACGAGAACGAACCGATGTCCTTTGTCTGGGATGAGGCGGTAGGCGAATATAACAGCCGGTCTATGGTGAACCAGTATGTGCTGCGCGGTGGATCATGCGCGATTCCAAAAGAGCGGATACGGGCAAGTTTTCGTAATTTCTTCCCTGCGGATACATGCTGGCAGTTTTCCGGAATTCGTCTTGCGAGAGATTTAAGAGATTCTTAAATCAGCGCCGTTTATGAAATTCGACTCCCGCATCGATCATGTCGCGCGCAGCAAGGCCGACTGCAAGCGCGGCGAAAATTGCGGTTAAAGATTTTCCTGAAACACGCTTTTCGAATCCTGGCGTAAACCGCTTTGGAATGAGGTGATAATCAATAATGTAAGCCGCAGCTGCTACTGCGGCTCCGCGGCAAACGGGTTTGACGAGAGACACCGGTCCAGGGGATACAGTGAAAGGAAGCGTTCGCATGCGCTGCCTGGTACCGTGTCGGCCAAACAGTTTCTCGTAAAATGAAGCCCAGAAAATGGTGGACGCGTGATTCAAGAGAAAACCCGTCAGGGTATATTTTAGCGATGGGCGGTCATGGTAAGCGGCCTCCTCCCCCCAGATAATATGGCTCGTTGCGTTTAGAGGTGCCGCATAAGAGCCATTTTCATGTTTTCCGGCGAACGAAGCGACACCTGCTGTTGCAAAACTGCTCACCGTTCCGGATATTACGGCCCGCTTCAGGATACCTCTATTATTCTCCATGTAGTCCCTCACTATTTACTGCTGCAAGTGAAGAGCAAACGCTGCCAGGATTTCCATCATCCAACGCGCTGGTTATCATAATATGCGTTAACCTGGTTGTTCCACGATTCATCAGCCATATCGGGCCAGTTGTCCTTGTCGAAACCGGGTGCTGATTCCAGACGTTCCTTCTCCACGTCGAGTATGAAACGCTTATCCAGCGCTTCCAGCTTCAATGTCAGCATCTTCCAAGGCACTGCGAAGAGCTTGTCGCCGACTCCGAGGAATCCTCCAAAAGATAATACAGCGTAGGCCACGCAGCCCTCTTCCACGTCCAGCATGACTTCCTTGATGTCACCCAGTTTCTCGCCTTTGTTATTGTAGACGCCCTCTCCTATTGGCCATGTCGCACCCATAAACCGGGGCATAGGGCCCGTCCCATCTATAACTTTGTCCAACCCCTGCGCGTTATGTTCATATCGTTCATACCTCATGCTATTCTCCTGCTAGATTAATATCTCTCTTGCATCTTTCTCAACTTAATCAATTTAGAAGTTATTTTAAAAACAACAGGCATTCCTCTCTGTTCGCTAACGCACTCATGCTGAACTATCCCTTGCCTGTCATGCCCCTTCCCTGGAAGAATTCCCTTTGTTCTCTTTATTTCCATGCAGTCGTTCTAAAATTGAAAGCAATCGAATGTTTACGGGGTTTGAATGCCGGGCTTAGATGACTCGCTGCCACCTTGGATTTCGTTACTCTCCATCACTACCTGCCGCTCCTGAGGATTGACGAACCGGATGTTCGATTCACGGAAACGCTCCAGAATCCGTAAGTTGAAGCCGCGCTGTACTGGCCATCGGCCTTTATCCAGAGTCCGTATCTGCCCAAGAATGGTAATCATGAACCCATCCATCTGGTCGACACCCCAGATATCGGCTTCCGACAGGATGAGGTCGTTGAAACGTGGATCGGTTCGCATATCATCGACCACACTCCTGATAGCAGCAAATACCTTTTCCACATCTGAATCAGCGGTCACGCTGACCCTGATCGAAGCATTCCCAAGACCGCGATTGGTATTGGTAACGGTTGAAACCGAGCTGAACGGAACCACATGCAGTGACCCGTCCGGGGCGCGCAACCGGACAGTGCGAATCGACAAATGCTCGACCGATCCTGAAAGATCAGCCACTGTGATGAAGTCGCCAACCTGGATGGCATTTTCCATGAGCAGGAAAATTCCGGTGATGAAATCCTGCACCAGCTTCTGTGAACCAAAACCCAATGCAACTCCGATGATACTCGCACCGGCCAACAGGGGCGCAATGGTAATGCCGAGTTCATCCAGTGCTGCAAGCAGCACTATCATGATAAAGACAGCGGACATGGTTGTGCGCAGCATAGGCAGGAGGGTACGCAGGCGGGCAGCACGAGCAATATCGCCAGCCTTCCCCCAACGATCGATGCGTCGGCAGATTGCAGTATTCAATGACTCCCATGCCGCCAGTGCCAAAGCACAGGTAACCGTGATTGTAACAACCGCCGAAGCCACACGCCGGCCAACTGATCCACTTTCAAACCAGGATAAAGTATCCACCCCCCAAACCCGAAGCAATACGAGCCCGGTAACAACAGCGATCAACAATGAGACCGCACGATGTATCAGCAGATGATAGGGGCTTTTTGTTCCAGCTTCGGCTGATCCTTCGAACAACTGCTGTCCTTGCTGCTCCGGCGTATTTTTCCGGTCGGCAATGAATGCGCGGTCGAGCGCGCCAAGAACAAAAATCGACGCAAGGCTCGCGCTGATAATAACCACGGCTGATAGCGCAAAGATGTGGAGCACCTGCTGAAACCCATTTTCCGTTCCCATCGACCCCAACAGCCAAGCGCCTACGATAAAAAACGTTGCCACGAAAAGCCAGCTATCAGCCAGCAGCCTCCGCAGTCCGGCCAGGCCTTGGCTGTTTTCGGCGGAACCACGGATCGCGGCTGCCACTTCCTTGCGGCTGCGAAAAATCATTATCAGCAGCATGATATGGACAACGAGAGCCACCAGTTTGGAAAGCGCGTCATGAGTGTCGGGGGTCGCTCCGGTTTCAAGGGCGATATCGGCAATGGCAGTACCAAAAACAGCGACGATAACAATGCGCCGCAGCCAGAGATTCAGGAAATTTGCCGCCTCGTCACTGATATGCATCAGGCGCAAGCGCTGGCCGATTGGCGATGCCATGAGGTGACCGATACTCAATGCGATTCGCGTAGTGGCATAAGCACTGATGAGCGGAATCGTGGTTGTGTAGAATATTGACGATCTTCCGCCGAAGGCAGTCAGGAGCAGAGTGGCTCCCGCCACGAACCCCCCCACTGGAACCAATTCGAGCAACCAGTAACCCAGAGCAAATGGAAAGCGACGCAACAGGCTCCAATGCCTGTCGACAGCCGTTGCCTTGCGTGTACCAGGGGCAACATGCATGCTCATGCTCGTTGCGGATTGAAGATGAGGAGCGACCTGGTTCACCTCCTTCTCCGGCCCTACTTTTTCTTTCGCCCTTTCCTCCTCGTCCTTTTGGCGGTCAATCGCGTTTTGGCGAACTGCCGCACGGTCTTCGATCATTCTTCGCGGGTGCCGCAAGGTTCGTCTCAGTACCCATTCGGTAATTAGCCCCCCGCCAAGTATGAGAGCAACCTCCAATAATGCCTCCAGGACAATGGCACGGCGTTCCGGCACACCCAGATTGTGCTGCCACCAATCGCCCACCGTTCTTATTTGGAGAAGTGTTTGAACGGCTGCCCGTAACTGATTCACAACGACATGCAGCCGCTCGCCGATGAGATCGAATACCTGGGCGACAAGTCCACCCTTGGCGATTTCGATAGGAACACCTCCTGCCGGTGAAGCGCCGCCGGATGACGAGGCTCCATTGGTTTGTACGGCAGCAGGAGATTGGTCAGAATCAGAAGTTGCAGCGGGCGCGGAAACTTCGTCTGACGTATTTGCCAGTGGCGCTTCCGCCGTGGCTTGTGCGATTGCCCTTAACGTCTGTTCGAGCTCCGCACGCTTTGCATCGTCCTGAAGAATCGATAACGTCCGCTTGGCTTGAGCGGGAGTAAGTGTGGATTGGGTTGCTTGTTCTTCCGCCCCAGCCTGATTTACTGAAATAATCGGCAACAGCATGCCGATTGCCACAAAGGTAAGGATTTTGTTCAGTGACATGGGAAAACGGTGTTGGTTTGCCAGGTCGATCAAGTCGATCGAACATTGGTCGGGTATGGATACAATTGTTGATGCAGGGAGGCAGGAACAACAATTCGAATTGTTTGTTCCAAGGACGACATTCTATAAAGCTACAAGACTCGCCGTAATAATCCAAGGATTTCGGCCTTCCCGGCCGAAATAAAATAAATAAGCGCTCTAAACAGGCGAAGGGTCCATTTCCCTTTCAAAATGACGGTGCGCTGCTATAGCCTCAATGAAGCGGGTTGACGCGTTTCCGATATCTTCATCTTCGAAGTGGAGAAGTCCGCTATCCTGTCCGCCTGATCGCAATGTCCATTTTATACCGGAAGCTTCGATCAGTTTCCTGCCATCGCCCAGCACCAGTATGGGTTTACAATGGCGATATTGCTCCTTGACGAATTCCAGCGCCTGGCCCAGACGAGTGAGCGCGTCTATACCCTCGCTTCCACCGGGCACTACCAAAGCGTCGAAAAGGACTGAGGGCATGGCCTCCAGCGTTACGTCAACCTCGATTTTTCCCTCTGTGGTCCGGATTGAACCCAGACGTGCCCCAACGAAGCGCGGCACCGCTTGTTCTCCCAGCAGTCCGGCACGCAATGTCGCAATCCTTCCATCTATACCATCCGCAACGAGAATCGCTATTCTTCTCATACGGATGCCACCATCGCCGGGACGAGCAAAAAGTGACAGAGCGGGAGATGAAGAAACCTCCGGCATAACATCTTTCTTCAGGGCTTTGGGTAGGGGTGGCGGCAAAGCATCCATGCCCAAACCACGAGCAACAGACTCGGCCAGATCGCTTGCAACATTTTCGAGCATTGCCACTACCCGCTGCCTAATGGCGGGAGATTGGACGCGAGTGAGTTCGAAACGAAAGGCACGAATGATATGAGCCTTTTCCACAGCGCTTTGGCTGTTCCAGAACAGGGTCGCCTGCGTGTAGTGGTCCGCAAACCGCTCAGGTTTACCGCGCACCTTATCTCCCTTCACAGGTTCGGAAAATGACCTGAAGCCGGCTGCACCCGCTTGAAAGGGGCAACCTCCCGCAAGGGAATTCGGCTCGTATGAAACTCGGCCTCTATTGATGCTCTGGCGATGCATTCCGTCCCGCTGATTATTGTGAACTTGTGCAATGGGCGAATTGATTGGAATCTCGTGAAAATTCGGCCCGCCCAAGCGTGTCAATTGGGTGTCGACATAGGAATGAATGCGCCCAGCAAGGAGGGGGTCATTACTGAAATCCAACCCGGGAACGACATGCGCCGCGCAAAAAGCCACCTGCTCCGTTTCTGCAAAAAAATTGTCCGGATTTCGATTGAGAATCATCCGTCCCACCGGCTTGATCGGGACCAACTCCTCCGGAACAATCTTCGTCGCATCGAGCACGTCAAAACTGAATTGTTCCGCTTGTTCTTCGGTAAAAATCTGCATGCCCAACTCGTATTCAGGGTACATGCCACACTCTATTGCTTCCCACAAATCCCGTCGGTGAAAGTCGGGATCGGCCCCCGCAATTCTGACCGCCTCATCCCAATCGAGCGAATAAGTCCCGGCAAGCGGCTGCCAGTGAAACTTCACGAATCGGGATTCCCCCTCAGCCGTCACCAGCCTGAAAGTGTTCACACCAAAACCTTGCATCATGCGAAAGCTGCGGGGAATGGCTCGATCGGACATTACCCACAGCAGCATATGCGCCGATTCCGGCATGAGTGAAACAAAATCCCAAAACGTATCATGAGCCGTCGAAGCCTGTGGAATACCGAAGTGGGGCTCAGGCTTGGCCGCATGTACCAGATCGGGGAACTTAATGGCATCCTGTATAAAAAATACGGGAATGTTGTTTCCTACCAGATCCCAATTGCCTTCGTCCGTATAGAATTTCACCGCGAAACCCCGCGCATCCCGGGCTGTATCGGCAGACCCGCGTTCCCCAAAGACAGTGGAGAAGCGTACGAAAACAGGAGTGCGTTTCCCCGCTTCAGCAAACAAGGAGGCTCGCGTATATTCAGCGAGCGATTCATAGCATTCGAAATGACCGTGCGCGGCTGATCCACGGGCGTGCACCACACGCTCGGGTATCCGTTCGTGATCGAAATGCGTGATCTTTTCACGCAGGATAAAGTCTTCCAGCAGCGCCGGTCCGCGATAACCCGCCTTTAGGGAATTCTGATTATCGCCGACGGGAACGCCTTGGTTAGTTGTGAGCGCTTGGCTGCTTGCATCCGCCCTAACCCTGTCCAGCGGTTCGCTGCCGGCGTTGAAACGCAGCCGAGGTTCGCCCGAACCGACCTTTGGCGAAGCAACGGTCTCCGTTAATGTACTGCCTGTAACAAAGGGATCGGGAGGCGCCACCGTTTGCCCCTCCTCGGGAGAAGTGGAGGCTTCTCCATACTCTCCGGCTTTGGCGTTGTACGGCATTGCCGCTGCGAGTTCGTCAGTAGTGGAGAGCTTTCTGGTGAATTCGTTTGCCGGGGAGCCAGTCGGGTTAGCCGGTCCCCCAATGGTGGATTTATTGTCCTTTTCGTTAGCCGTTCCCATCACTGCTCCCCTGAATTAGACGGATGATCTTCACTCTTGAAACAAGTATAGTGAGACCTCAAGAGGCTTTTTTCGGTACGCCATCATACATAAGCTAATTTTTCTTCCATTGCAGAATGTCGCAGCAACGGTCAAGCCCCCTTCATTTGCGTCCGCTATGTGTTGTCACGAACCGAACCGAAAAGAATCCAGCGGTAATGTTTTGAAAGCATTGAAATGCTGTTCTTCTCCACACCCATAAATAGCGGTCTGGGTTTTCGCTAAAACGTGCCATGGAGTTAGCAATGTGAAATCAACTGGAGTAGTCGACTGCTTGATCATCGGGGCTGGCCCCGGTGGACTTACCGCAGCAATCTATCTCGCTCGCTTTCGGCGCAATATTGCAATTGTTGACAGTGGATTCAGCCGCGCAGCGCTCATCCCTACCACCCATAACTGCCCCGGCTTTCCCATGGGTATCTCGGGAAAGGAATTTCTGAAGCGCCTGCGCTTCCAGGCGGCGCAGTACGGCGTTGAAATACAGGCTGGTGAGGTCATGCGACTCAAGCAGGTTGAAAATTTTTTTGAGGCTCACGTGAGCAATAGTGGCGGCAGCGGAACTAGCCGCCATAGGGGTAGGGATGGGGGCGGCGGTGGCGAAATGTCAATAATCCGTGCCATTACGATATTGCTGGCAACGGGAACTGCGGACTCGAGACTGGATACCCGCGACTGGAAGACGTGTATAAGGAAAGGACTTATCCGGTTATGCCCCATCTGTGATGCCTATGAAGCCACGGATCAGAACATCGCCCTGATATCCTCATCTCCTCGAGAGGGTGTAAAGCATGCGCTGTTTCTGCGAACATACAGCCAGAACGTGACATTGATCTATCAGGCCAAGGCTGAACTGACGAGTGCCGAAAAAAGAAGGCTTCGTCAGGTCAATGTCGAGGTGATTGAGGACGCGCTCGGTAGCCTCCATATAAGGGGAGAATCGAAACCTTCGATACGCCTTTCAAAGGGAGAAGAGCTTCAGTTCGATGTAATCTACCCGATGCTGGGCGAGAGCCCCAGATCCCAACTGGCGGTTCAGCTTGGCGCACGCTGTAATAGAGAGGGGAAGCTGATTGTCGACCGGCACCAGCGTACCACTGTGGCCGGTGTATATGCGGTGGGAGATGTGGTTGATGGACTCAATCAGATCAGTGTTGCCGCGGCACATGCCGCCATTGCCTCTACCGACATTCAGAACCGCTTGAACAAGCTGGGTTATAGGCTTTGCCCGTAGCTTCTGCCGTTCATGGGTTAAGGGGTGTACTCTCCAGGATCCTTCGTGATAAATCTCTAATGGTATCCTCTGAACTTACCATTACCTGTCTTAACTTACCATTACCTGTCTTCCTCGTTCCCTGGAGCAGGCCATAGCAACATTATTTTGTTACTGCCCCCTTTCCCTATGCTCACATCACGATGAAGCGTCTTCGATTCATACGAAGCATCGATCGAATATTTTCCAGGCGCGAGCTTGACGAGCAGAAAAGGGCCTTCGGTAATCGTGTCCAGAAGTATCTTGCCAGACCCATCTTTAATGGTAACGCGAACGTCACTGATATAGGCAGCATGAGTCGGGGCATTCTGGACAAGTTGGAGCACGAGGGGCCAGGTGCGTGCTTCCTTCAATATTGCCTCCGACTCATCCACCCCGATACCTCCCGTTAAAAACTCGGTCTGCCCTTGTGATTGCACCGCTGGAAGCGCAGCAATAGTAGAGAATGGATCTGATCCTGATTGAGCAAAACCAGGACTGGACACAATACCTGCCAGGACAAATACAAATGCAATTGCGATTGCACCTGTAAGAACGCGTTTAACAGTTTTCATTAATCTGCCTCAGGCTTGCCTCAGCTTCTGATGGAGAACACTGAAATGAATAGCTTTTTAGCTTACCTATTCCGCTCATCCGCTGTTGCATGAGCACAAAATGCAAGGACATCATCAAGGTTTCTCATGTTTCTTTACGTTTCTGTCGCGGGAGACCCCAGGAATATCATCTGCAGCCGGGATATCAGAATCAACAATATCCGATGGTATTCCACGCCGGTCTGTATCCTTCAGACCCTGCTTCGTATCTTCATGCGCCTGTTCGATTACCTCGCGTGAATGTGCATTCCCGGGGTGGCTCGTACCCGTCGGCCTCGTTGTCTCGTCGCGCTCATGCGGTAGCAACGTCTGAGGCTCTTCCTTATCCTTGGCACGCGGTTTCGAATTGGGCAGATCCACCCGTTCCGTCAGCACCCCGTTTTCCTCGCGTTCCATTCGCTTGGAAGGGGGCTTGTTTTCTGTAGTCATCATATCACCCGTAGCGTCAATACATTGAAAGATACTTACTGAAAGGAAAGGTGAAAATTGAAACGCCACTTCAAACCAGGAGCATCCTTATAAAATTAAAATCATTCTTATAAAATCATTCTTATAAAATCATCCTTACCTTATCGCATCTACTGTCCTCGGGCTGTGCCCCAACGCACATAACCCCTAACTTTATTCTTGTACCCATTCGCCTTATGTCGGTTAACGCACAGCAAAAGCAATTGAATGCCCCGAGAATGGCGACAATATGGAAACTGCGGGCGCATCCACGAGAACTTTCAGAACTTCCAAAATTGGGATGAAATCTGGTAACGAAGTCTGGAACGCCAACCGCTGCGGATTCCACTCTTCATAACATCACTCGAAAAAGAGAGGTGATATCATGAATGAACTACTTTCGAAATCCTGGCGCTCTCTGGCACTACGCGGCTTCATATCGTTAGTGTTTGGTATACTCGCCGCATTCTGGCCAGAAATAACGCTCCTATGGCTGCTCGTCATGTTCGCTGCTTATGCCCTCATCCAGGGCGTAGCATCCGCTGTGGCAGCATTCAAAAGCCGGAAAACCTATCATGACTGGTGGCTGATGCTGTTGTGGGGGGTGGTAGGGATTGGAGCGGGCGTAACGGCGTTCATGCTTCCCAATCTGACGGCTGTAGTGCTCGTGCTGATAATAGGGGCTACCGCACTGGCAAGCGGAATTGTGGATATTGCAATGGCCATCCGGTTACGCAAAGTCATCCGTGGGGAAGGATTCCTGATTCTCAATGGCATCATCTCCATTGCGTTCGGTATGTTCGTGTTCTTCTTCCCTGGCGCCGGGGCACTTGCGCTGGTTTGGATGATCGCCATATACGCTATCGTTTCGGGATTATTACTCCTGGCGCTCGCCTGGCGGGCCAAAAAATGGGGCACCGATTATGAAGAATGGCCTCATGGGTTAACCCACAAGTCTTTATAACAAGGATATGAGAGGCGGTAATCCAATGTCCGAGCGCATACCTGCCGGCGTCAGCCGGCTGCGCTACGGCTGGTAGGGTTTCTTCTGAATCGGCAACATCGACCTTGCTGGTGATCCTGCTTCAGGTCGCTATTAAACCAATCACCTCGGCTAAAGTTTGGTGCGGAGGTAGTTACATTCTCCCACGGGATTGGCTATGCTTGAAGTCTCAATCCCATAACAGCCTCTTTTCGCTGTAATTGCAATGGAATTCAAGGATTACTACAAAATCATGGGCGTCCCCCGCGATGCCTCTCAGGATGACATCAAGCGCGCCTACCGGAAACTGGCACGCAAATATCATCCGGATGTCAGCAAGGATCCGCAAGCGGAAGCCCGCTTCAAGGAATTGGGTGAAGCCTATGAAGTCCTCAAGGATCCGGAGAAGCGCGTAGCATATGACCGCCTTGGCACAAACTGGAAAGCCGATCAGGAATTTCGTCCTCCCCCCGATTGGAATGCCGGCTTTGAGTTTTCGCAACAGGGATTTACAGGAGCAGATGCCGCCCAGTTCAGCGAATTTTTCGAATCCCTGTTTGGACGCAGTTTTCGTGCCGGGCAAGCGAGACGCGGAGGAGAAACCCATAGGGGTCCCGGTGGAGCTTTCTTTCATGCCCCTGGCGAGGATCGGTACGCCAAGATAATGATCGATCTGGAAGATTCATATCACGGCGCTACCCGTACCATCTCACTGCAAGTACCAGAGGTCGATGCAGAAGGACATGTATCGACCCGCGAACATAAGTTGAACGTGGTTATCCCCCGTGGTATTCGGCCCAGACAATACATTCGCCTTACGGGTAAAGGTGCACCTGGGCACGGTCAGGGAAAAGCGGGCGACCTGTATCTGGAAGTCGAGTTCCGCTCCCATCCCATCTATCGAATGGATGAGCACGATGTCTATCTTGACCTGCCCGTAGCCCCGTGGGAAGCAGCCCTGGGCGCAACGGTCACTGTTCCCACCCCGGAAGGAATGGTTGACTTGAAAATACCCGCTGATTCCACTACCGGACGGAAGCTGCGATTGAAAGGGCGCGGTATTCCCGGTAAAACGCCGGGGGATTTCTACGTCGTATTGCGCATTGCACCGCCCCCTGCCACCGATGAAAGAGACAAGGCTTTTTACCGCAGCATGGCGGAGCAATTCAAATCGTTCAACCCGCGAGCCAAACTGGGAGTGCAGGCATGAGCGACGAAAACGATCATCGAAAGAACGCGCCTTCGCCACCGCCGGAACTATCGGTAACGCTTGTCGATGAACAGAACGCATTGACGCTGGCGGAGCTCAGTCACGCCTGCTCGGTACAAAGTGGCTATATCATCGAATTGGTGGATGAAGGGTTGATTACCCCGCAAATTATGGCGGAAGAGCATGAACCGCATTGCTGGCGCTTCACCGGAGCCCAGATACGTCGCACCAGAATGGCACTTCGGCTGCAAAGCGATCTTGGTATCAATCTTGCGGGAGTTGCGCTTGCCCTGCAGTTACTGGATGAAATTGAGGCCTTGCAAATGCGATTGAATGTACTGGATAACTGGTAGCTGTTACCCGGCTGCATCATTCGACCCCTCGAATCACGCGCTGGTAGCTTCCACTTCGATCCCGGAAGCCATGTCTTTACGCTCAGACCTGTAGCCCTCTCTCCTCATCCCGGTTCGACCCCAGCACTTCGCTCCCCATTCACATCGAGCGCTTCATCCCTCCATTATCAAGTCCGTGCCCTCTTTATGTACGAAAACGAACGGAACACAAAGCGGTAGCTCAGGCATTATCGTCTTATCGCCCGTAGTATAAGCTCGGCCTTCCAGAACCGGCTCATCCGCCCATCCCCATCCGGGGTTTCACCGTGCGCAACGAACGGGTATAACAGGATGCTCAGCAGACCGCGAATCACGCCCGGTTTTGAATTATTTTTAGGGGCGAAGCAGTTTCTCAGTCATAGGGATAACTTTGAAATGGAAAAAGAACCGCTGATCAAATTGCCTTGGCGCGGGCGGGAAACGATTGAATCAATACCCCCGCTACTGGAAGGGGCGCAGCGAATAGAAATAACCCTCCCCTCCAACTATAACCATGCCCTGTTTGAAACGCTCCATCCCGGAGAACCCGCGGCTCAACTTGAAGAGATTGACGCAGCAGGTGGACCGGAATTGCTTGCGCATATTGCAGCCGTCAGCGGTCTGGAAGAATTCAACTTGCTCACAGGACCGTTAACCGCCGCCCGTGCGAGAGTGCAAGTTTTAAGTCCTGCAAAAGTCTTTATCATACTTCCCGGTGCAAACCTTAAAAGCAATGAACGGATCATCCATCCTGAAGCCGGGGAATAACTGCTGGCGCATCGAGCATGCGGACAAGGCTGCTTTTATCGTTGATGGAGCGGATTTTTTTCGTGCTTTCCGGGAAACGGTAAAACACGCCCGCCGTTCCGTATTGATCATGGCCTGGGATATCGACAGCAGGTTGAAACTGGTACGGGATGAAGAACCCGATGGCTGGCCGATCACCCTCGGGGATTTTCTCAACAGCCTCGTCAAACGTAACAGAAATCTCCATGTTCATGTCCTTGACTGGGATTTCGTCATGCTGTTTGCAGCTGACCGAGAATGGCTTCCTCTCTATAAACAACGATGGAATGGCCACCGACGCTTGCATTTTCATCTTGATGATCATCATCCCACCGGGGGCTCTCATCACCAGAAAGTCGTGGTAGTTGACGATCAAGTGGCGTTTGTGGGGGGGCTGGACCTGACGCTGGGTCGCTGGGACACAACTGAGCACGCGGCGTGTGACGAGCGGCGCAGGGATTTGCTGACAGAACCCATACCGCAGCCTTATCATGATATCCAGATGATGGTTTCCGGCCCGATCGCCACCGCACTGGGAGAATTGGCGCGTGAGCGATGGTTCCTTGCAACGGGACAGAAACTTTCTGCTCCCAGGGTCAGGAGAGAAACAAACTACTGGCCCGATTATCTTGCACCCGACGTTGAGAACATCGAGGTTGCGATCGCCCGCACTGTTCCCGAATATGAAAACCAGAAAGAAGTGCGCGAGGTGGAACGGCTGGTGCTGGACCTGATCGCTTCCGCGCGCCATAACATCTACATAGAGGCGCAGTATTTTACTTCCCACATCATAACGGATGCACTGGTTCGGCGGCTGGAAGAAGAAAGCGGTCCGGAGGTCGTCGTGCTGCTGGCGGAACAAACAGTCGGTTGGTTATCGCAATATACGATGGATGTGCTGCGCGAGCGCTCGCTCAAGCGCTTGGTCACCGCAGATCGGCATCACCGCCTGGCCCTTTACGAGCCGTGCATACCCGGGCTTGTCAACGAATGCGTCAACGTCCACTCCAAAATTATCATCATTGATAATGAGCGGTTGCGTATCGGATCAGCCAATCTCAATAATCGCTCCATGGGACTGGATACCGAATGCGATCTTATGCTTGAAGCGAATGGGAGAGAGAATGTAGGCCGGGCAATAGCTGGTTTTAGAGCCCGTCTGCTTGCCGAACATTTAGGCATGGACGCCAACATAATCGAAGAACGCATGGCACGGGAAGGGTCGTTGATACATACGATCGAAGCGTTGCGAGGTTATGGCCGTACCGTACGACCGTGGCAGTTTCGAGTCGCTGCCGATGTGGATGCCCTCGTGCCGGACGAAGATATCGTGGACCCGGGCAAACCGCTCGATGCAAGCCTACTGATGGCGAAGCTTATTCCCGAGGAAGAACGCGCACCTGTGCGAAGTCACATTGGTCTCATCGTATCGATACTGATCAGTGTATTGACGCTCGCCGCCGCATGGCGCTGGTCGCCTCTCAAGGAATGGATAGACGTCAGTACCCTGGTAACGCTTGCCGCCGAATTGGAGCACGCTCCAACTGCTCCATTCATTACGCTCGCTATATTCCTTCTCGGTGGTTTGGTTGCATTTCCACTCACTGTGCTTATTGTGGTATGCGCGCTGGTATTTGGTTCCTGGTACGGTTTTCTCTATTCGATGGGGGGTGCGCTATTGAGCGCGGCCTCCAGCTACGGTATCGGCCACTTGGTAGGACGCCATACAGTTTGGCGCTTTGCCGGGAAAAAAATCCGGGAACTGAACAAACGTTTGGCCCGACGCGGTCTAATGACAATCATCGCTCTCAGGATCATACCGTTCGCTCCATTCACGGTTGTCAATCTCGTTGCGGGAGCATCGCGGATTCGTTTCCGGGATTTCATGCTGGGAAGCTCAGTAGGCTTGCTGCCAGGGATAATCAGCATATCGGTTTTTACGGATCAGCTGGCTGCCACCATCCAGAAACCTGACCTGCCAGCGTTTACAGCATTGGTTGCCGTTGCTGGGATCATAATCGTTATCGCATGGGCATGTTGGAGATGGGCGACCCGACGGCCCGAGACAATGGAGGCTTCGCCAGTTACTCAATCTGACTGAAGTTTAGCCAGGCGCCGGCTTCCTGCTTTCCGCCCGGCAGCTTTCAGTTTAAACGCCTGTTCGGACAGGAAAACCGGAGTTCATGAAATTCTATGCAAATGACACTGGCTACCTACAATATACACGGCTGTATCGGCGCCGACGGAAGCTTTAAACCTGACCGCATCATAGACGTTCTGCAGGAGATGAATGCGGATGTAATTGCTCTGCAGGAAGTAGAGCATCACCAGGTTGAAGGTTATGACCTGCTGGATTATTTCGCAGCGAAGACCGGGCTCACCGCCATTGCCGGACCAACCCTGGTACGCCGCACACATCACTATGGAAACGCCCTGTTGACGAGGCTTCCGGTCGTGGCGGTAAATCGGATAGATCTCACCCTGCCTGGGCGGGAGCCGCGCGGAGCGCTCGATGTCACTCTTGCCTGGAACGAGCGACGGGTGCATGTGGTTGCAACCCACCTCGGTCTGCGACCTTGGGAACGACGGGAACAGGTACGCCACTTGCTTAAGCTGTTTGAAATCCGTCTTACAGAGATCTATGTGTTAATGGGCGACCTCAATGAATGGTTTCTGTGGGGACGCCCTCTTCACTGGTTGCACGCTCACTTCAAGCGTCCTCCTCACTGCGCCACATTTCCCGCGCGAAGACCTTTCATGGCACTGGACCGTCTATGGGTGCATCCGCGCCGCCGACTGAAAAGCCTCGAAGCTCATAGCAGCGGCCTCGCGCGGATTGCATCGGATCACCTGCCCCTGAAAGCCATAATAGAAATCTGACCGGTTGCTCCAGGATATCTGTGCAATCGGGATTTATGGCAAGTTCATCCATCCCTGTCAGGAATTATCTTTCTATTCAGTTACTTTGACCCGTTAGGGACAGGCAGCGTTCCGGGGAATGCACAACGTACACTCGGCGTTTTCACCCCACTCGCAGCATTTATTCGGGAAACAGGTACCTCCGGCAGGGGGCCCTCCCCCGCCGCCACCGCCACCACTACCATTCTCCGGTATATCGATAAAGTCCAGACAATCACGGCAATAGGTGAACATCGACCCCATGCAGGCCGCATAGCATGCAATCATGGCGGGAACTGACGGAAAAAATGCAGTGCACCCGATGCAGCCAAGAATCCAGCCATTACAAATAATGTTTCTACCAAAACTGCATGCTTGAGGGAAAATGACAAGGCTCTCGTTGAGGCCTGAGCCGAGGTGTTGGACTTTATAGCTGACTGTATATCGTGAACTCGTTCTATATATTGCTGCTTCGGCAGTAAACCCTGGCATATTCATTTTTCAATCCGCCCTTGGGGAGATGATTTTCCTGCAATCTGCTTTTTGCATATTTCAGTTGGCAGGTTGACTGAATGATATTTGTCCGATATCCGGTCATCGGTGCGATAGCGCACCTTGGATAAGAGTGTATAAGGGTGTCCTTGGATACATGCAGCCTCTGCAGCTGCTTGATTTTAGAGCCTGTTGACACTTGTTTCGAAGGGACGGGACGGAATCTCGCCAGTCCATCGTTACTCACCGCTTACAAAATTTACTCTGCTACGCGGCTCCCGCCTCGCCCCGGTTAAATCCGTCACCTTCGCGAGCGTAAAACAAGTGTTAACAGATCATAGTCCGCGAAACTGCGATTACGTGCACAACCGCACAGAATTCCACCCCGAAAAACCTATTATCGCGGGTATCAGCAAATAATTTTTCATAAAACCGAGAGGCTTTCTCGCCTGGAAAATCCGGCATCGTGCCAATGAAATCAAGTCTACAGGAGGTAAAAATGCTAGGAAGAATAGTGGCACTCGCCGCAGTTGCTGCAGGGGGAATGATGTTATCGAAAACATTCAGGAAATCGAGGGACTTCGGATACACATCGACCGTGGAGAACTTTATCGAAGTCAATGTACCGGTTAGTACTGCATATAACCAATGGACCCAATTTGAAGAATTTCCCAGGTTCATGAAAGGTGTACGCGAAGTACGACAGATCGATGATACCCATCTGCATTGGCGGGCAGAGATTGCAGGCAAGGAAGAAGAATGGGATGCCGAGATTACGGAACAGGTTCCCGATCAGCGGATCGCCTGGCATAGCACGAATGGTGCCAGAAATTCGGGTGTTGTGAGCTTCTATGGAATCTCCGACTCAAAAACCCGAGTGGTGCTGAAGATGGATTATGGACCGCGGACCTTCCTTGAAGGACTGGGAGACGCTTTGGGGGCAGTAAAGGCACGTACGAGCGAAGATCTCCGGTGCTTCAAGGAATTTCTCGAAAGCCGGGGAAAGGAAACCGGAGCGTGGCGCGGTTCGGTCGGACAACATTAGCACTTCTCAAACTCAAAGATCGTACCAACTCCTCCCCTTGGTACGATCAAAGCACTCTGTCGCCATTTTGGCAGGCCGCTTTCTTCAAAGAAAATTCAAAAAGCTCTCGATTAGAGAGACTCATCTCTGGAACACCTGATCCACCGATCTTTTGTCGGTTATCTAGGTAAGCTCTACTTCCACTACCCCTACTGTTGTTTTTTCCAGCCTATCTTCAGTACAAGAAACTCTTGAACAATCCTGGCAGTCCTGAGTGAACGAATTGCAGTTAAAATCGATCGTCCCAAGGTCCATGTACCGATTATCACCGCCTTTTCGGCAGCATTCCGGTATCCAGTTGCGCCAGTAATATCTGTTCAACGCCCCCTATGTTACAGAACAAACAAGGAAAACAAGAAGCAGGCAGATGAACATTGCATACATCCGAGCAAAATAAGAAAGACTCATATCAGCAATCCATTCAAGAACTGGCCTCCGCCTACGAAACGGATACCCAGCTCGGCTTGAGCGAGACAGAAGCACTGGCCCGACTGGAGAGATACGGGAGAAATGAACTGCCGGCCGGAAAAGTTGTTCCCCGCTGGCAAAAGTTTCTCGCTCAGTTCCAGAATGTACTGGTTATGCTTCTGCTGATTGCAACGGCAATTTCGGCAGGCCTGTGGCTTTATGAACGCGAATCCACTTTACCTTACGAGGCAATCGCTATCTTTGCGGTGGTGCTGCTCAACGCACTCATGGGTTACATTCAGGAATCCAGGGCGGAAGAAGCAGTCGCTGCCTTACGTCAGATGTCAGCTGCACGTGCCAAGGTCATCCGCGGCGGTGTACAGCGCTCTGTCGTTGCAGCAGAACTGGTGCCTGGCGATATCATTCTCGTTGAAGAAGGCGATACCATCCCTGCGGACGCACGGCTCATTCAAACCACCGCACTACAAACGACTGAAGCGGCACTCACTGGCGAGAGTTTGCCTGTGTCCAAGGATACCGGGCTCCTCATGGAACCGGCCGAGCTTGGGGACCGCCATAATATGATCTTTAGTGGAACCGCCGTTACTTTCGGCCACGCGCATGCACTGGTGGTGGCAATCGGCGCGCAAACCCAGATGGGACATATCGCAGGAATGTTGGCAACGATGCCGCCAGAGACAACGTTGTTGCAGCAAGAACTTGCGCGTGTCGGCAAACTACTGGGAATAATCGTGGTGGCAATTGCCGTCATAATGATTACCACGATTATTCTCATAGGGAATGTAAGCAGTCCGGCTGTGCTTATGGACGTCCTTATACTGGGAGTAGCCCTCGCTGTTGCCGCCATACCCGAAGGTTTACCTGCCGTGGTAACAGCTGTACTTGCCCTAGGCGTCCAACGCATGGCGCGCAGAAATGCAATAGTACGTCATCTCCCCGCAGTCGAAACGCTTGGTTCCGCAACCATTATCGCTTCCGACAAAACAGGCACCCTGACAAAAAATGAAATGACAGTGCGGGTAGTTATTACGACAAGTGGACGCATCGAAATGACTGGTACCGGCTATTCACCCAAAGGCGAGGTGCGCCGCTGCAGTCCTGGGAATAATAAATATCCGGATAATCTGCTTCAAACTGATCTAAGTTTCATAGAAGAAGATAAAGCGAGTGGCAGGATTGAAGGCGCGTTGCGACATGAGCTTGAGCGGGCCCTGACCATCGCCGACAGAGCCAGTAACGCTGTATTGCAGCATGATGCGGATGGATGGAGGGTGCAGGGCGATCCGACCGAGGGGGCACTTATAGTCGCGGCGCGCAAGGCAGGACTGGAGGCTGATGCACTGGATGCACGATTCGGGCGTGTAGGCGAGCTTCCCTTCTCCTCGGAGCGTAAATTGATGACGACGCTGCATGCCAATGCAAAAAAACGCGAATGCCTGCTTGTCTTTACCAAGGGAGCGCCCGATGCATTACTCGCCCGATGCTCCTTTGAACTGGTGGGGGAAGAAACCAGGTCGCTAACTCCGGAGCGACGCAGCGAGATCCTGAAGCTGAATGAGGAATTGGCAGCTGAGGCATTACGTTCTCTCGGTGTTGCGTTCCGATCCGTCCCCGCTGACGCGTTCGAAGCCGATAGAGCGGATGAAAGCATCGAGTACAACCTGGTATTTGTTGGGCTGATTGGCATGCTCGATCCTCCACGCGAGGAAGCGAAAAATGCCGTTAGCCGGGCAAAGGCCGCCGGTATCAGGCCGATAATGATCACAGGCGATCATCCTGTAACTGCAACCGTTATTGCCGCCCAGTTGGGAATAACTGAAGACAGGCAGGTTGTTACAGGTGCAAAACTTGAGCAACTCTCGGATGAGGAGCTTGATCGCACTGTAAAGGAAGTTTCCGTGTATGCGCGCGTAAACCCCGAGCATAAGCTTCGGATTGTCAAAGCGCTACAGAGAGGGGGTGAAGTCACTGCAATGACGGGGGACGGCGTAAACGACGCGCCCGCCCTGAAAACTTCGGATATTGGAGTGGCTATGGGAATCACAGGGACAGATGTCTCCAGGGAAGCGGCTGACATGGTTCTCACGGATGACAATTTTGCGTCGATCGTGGCAGCGGTGGAAGAAGGCCGCACCATCTTTTCCAATATTCGAAAATTTTTACGCTATCTGCTCTCGTCCAACATAGGAGAAGTGCTCGTGATGTTTTTCGGCGTTCTACTCGCAAATATCATCGGATTGCAGATAGAGGACGGACTTATTGTGCTGCCCCTGCTGGCAACGCAACTCCTGTGGATTAATTTCGTAACCGATGGAGCTCCCGCCCTTGCGCTGGGCGTCGATCCGGCAGGAGCCCATGTCATGCGCGGACCTCCCCGGGTAAAGGGAGAACGTGTAATAACATCTGAAATGTGGTTCGGCATCGCCTTTGTAGGTGTAATCACGGCAGTGGGAACGCTGCTGGTGATCGACGCCTGCCTTCCGCAAGGCCTTATAGAAGGCTCGGGCGGCATACCCTATGCGCAAACAATGGCTTTCAATACCCTGGTATTGTTTTCCCTCTTTAATGTCCTGAATGCGCGTTCTGATAAACAGAGTGCATTTATCGGTTTATTCTCCAATAAATGGCTGTGGAGCGCGATCCTGCTTTCGCTCCTGCTGCAGGTCGCTGTAATTTACGTGCCATTTCTACAGCACGCATTCTCTACTGTCAGCCTGAGTCTGCGGGACTGGTTGCTTTGCGCAGGGGTAGCAAGTTCCGTGCTGTGGTTGCGTGAATTGAGCAAATTGATGTACCGTATGATGTACCGTACAACAAGCCAGACTTCACATTCCCCAGTAGTTCAGCAGCCATAGAGCGCAGCGCCCGCGCCAGCTTTAGTTACTTCGTGTTTTATTTTACGTCGCGGAAAGGCAGCATTCTCCTGTTCGTTCTTAATTTCTGATAGATGGCTCAGTCCGCACACCTTCGTCTGGCGTAGCCCACTTAGTCGCTGCTTTAATATTATTTTCAGCACGGCTCGCATTGACACAATCGGGCGTTGCATCCAGCGTGCGCGGACTGGTCATGCAATCTTTTAGCTTTGCAGTTCGTTCCGTTTCATGCGACTCATACCAATCAACGGATCTGACGTCTTCCTGCGCGGTGCGGGTACCGCATCCGGCAAGCATTGCTATCACGAATCCGCTCATTCCTACTGAAATAATAGACTTTCTCATATTTAAATTCTTCGGGGTAGATTATCTGTGATAAAACAGACCCGGTACTCACCGTTCTGTCTGGGTTCATGCCGCTTGAGAATTGCATAAATCGGCGGGCTAATTCTGTGCGGTGGCGTACCCAACCAAGGAAGGCAGAATCGTTACAGAACTTCATTCTGAGGATTTGAATCTTCCACAATACGCAGTGTTGATGGGGGCACAAGCCGACGTTTAACCTGGATATTTCACCGATTCACGGGATAATGGCGCATGTTTTGAGAGTAGAGTTGCGCATCCGCTTACTCGAAGGAATGGAATGGTTTTATCCAATCTATCGTTATTTGCTGCTTACAGAGGCCTGCTCACCGGCGCGGCTCAGGCCTCGTGCTGATAAGGTCGTCTGGATGTGAAACAAGTGTAAACAGACTCTAGCAGATCTTCATTCACCCGAAACACTTCACCTTCCGCTTACCCTGAGTCTTCGTCCCCGTTCTCTCTGAGCTTGTCGAGAGCTGAACGAGTGCATAGGAAAATTTTTTAAAAGAAAAGAAGTAATCAACGAAACCGGCGAAAACCAGGATCGAGCCGGGGCAAGACGTCTACGCCACACCAGCTCGACCTTCTTCTGGTCTGATCCAATTACGCCATTTCACTGACCACAGGGCTCCGCAGTAGGCCGCGGCTTTCCATCTCCCTTTGCAACATATCCATCGCCTGATCATGAATCAGATCGAGCGCGTCATAACCACGATTACGCAATGAGGCCGCCTTGAGCATTCCACAGGCCATAGTTTTCCTGATTTCACGCAATCCGATCTTTTGGCCACAGTAAGCGCGGATTATCTGCTCGATACCCCTGCGGTGATGAATTCCTGTCCCAAAATTTGCAGCAAGGTGCCGACTGAGCAGATCGAAGCCGCTCGCTTCCCGGCCAAACTGAACATTAATATACGCTATATGCAGATCGGATAATATGCGGTTGCATAGGCTTAGAATCAGCGCTGCCTGTGCGTGAAGATCGTGCGCGGTCAATTCACCATTTGCGCCGCTCTCCCCTGCTCTGTCAGGTCCACGCATCGCGTTAACGGATGAGATTTTCACGATTGGACGGCTAGTGGTTTCATACGCCCAGCTCAATGCATGCTGCGGATCATTAAATTTCATTTGTCATATCCCTTTTTTTGAAAAAATGTACAACGAACGCCGTGTTTTTGCCCTTTTTCACAGAACTCCAGGTTATTCCACCCCATTCGGATTTTCGATTCATGCCGGCAGCCGTGACATGATCGAGTCTGCCTACGCTCTGCAACCGCTTCCGGATTTCCATACTCCCAACGCTCAAGAGGCAAGCACATATCGTTCTTCTCGATGTCTGATCTTCTGATACCAGTTCTCATTGGTTACGCTCCAGTTCCTTAAAATTTCCACTATGGTTGTGGTTTTCCTTGTATGAATGCCTGTGGCACAGGTTGTTGTTGATAGTTACCCGATACGTCTGTAGTCATTCAGAGCGCGAAGCCATTTGCTCGACGGTAAATCGCATTGCTTCATGATTCCTTGGTGAAATGAACCTTTTTTGCTTGAAGATTTCTAATGAGGGGTATTATTACAAGTTTTACTTGTATATGTCAAGTGAAACTTGTAAGCGGGGTGCAAGAATTGCTTGTATTATGATGGCATGGACATTGCGCGGATAATTCGCGAGGGGCGCGAAAAGCTTAAATTGAACCAGTCGGAGCTGGCCGAGCTTGTGGGCGTATCTCCACAAGCGGTTCAGCAGTGGGAATCTGGGGCTACGCAACCTCGCGGGAAAAGACTGAACAGGATCGCGGAAGTGCTCAAGCTGCCCCCGGCGATGATGCATTTCGGGATGTCACTGGAAGTTCCGGCTGCGCCTGATGCTACAGTATCGCGTCAACCGGAGAATCCGGCACGTGGAACTCGAGGTACTTCTCCCCGCGTCGCTGAGAAACCGGTTTCGGAGAACGATGCACTTATCAATCAGGTTGTCGAAGCAATGCGACGCATGTCTAAAGAAGATGCAGCACGACTGGTAACAATAAGCAAGGCGCTGGTGGGTGAAACAGCTGCCGAAGTGGTTGAGGTGGTTCCTTCGGTAGATCTGAAACCGCTACCGGTACCGGATCTGCCTCCTCATCCACCTCCAGCTTTTCCTCCGCGTCGGATGCCCGAGAGTAGAACGAAGGTCAGGGGAAAGACGGCAATCAGATAGACGACGGCTTTCCAGGCATGGAATGGATCGCCGCAAAAATGACAGACGCCGCAGCTGACGCTGTTGTAGTATGTTTATAAAAAGAAAAGATACATAAGGAAATACAGAATATATTTGCGTCACTTACTCATGAATATCATCGAATAATAGAAGAGTTGGTGCCTTATAATAATCTGGACCAGTAATACGCCAGTACCTCCTGCCATCATGAGACCATTAGCAAATAGACTGCCGTATGACAGCACGGAGATGCTGCTCGCTTTTCATGTATCAGAAAAGGCACGTGCAAAACGTGACAGATACATTATGCAATTCCCCGAGGAGTCGCGGGAACTGGAAAAAAGGAGGTATACACTTGAGCAGGCAGTAAAGGAAGTGCTGGGTGAAGTAGCGGAAGTCGCATTGCTTATCCGGGAACTGGAGAGCTGATTTGTCCGGAAGGCCGAAGTTCTGTACGAGAGAACATACTGATTTCTTTGGAATTTTATATCCTCTTCCCTTTTCACCTTTTTATCGATCAGGAATTCATATGAAAAATCTTATTGTTGCCTTGCTCAGCATGTTGGTGCTTTCTTCGTGTGTTATCACGGGAAAAATGTCAGGCATTCGGGAAGGCATGACAAAAGAGCAAGTGATAAGCATTGCGGGTAATCCGGATGGCTATCAGCGCAGTGGCGATTATGAGGCGTTGCTTTATATCGATCGTCGGCACTCCTGGTCCTTATTTGGTGGACCCTATCGGGATGCTGTCGATTATTCGGTCATCCTTCGTGATGATCAGGTGATGGAGTTCGGCCCAGGCAGAACACACGAGCGCCAGGCTGAAGTTCCTTTCGTCAGGATTCCCGCCCGTTAACTTGCATTTATCCGTATTTCCCAAGACTTCCAGCGATTGCCCGATCCCGATCTTTCAAAACCCAACCCCTTCCCTTCCATCCGATACTTGTTTACAAGTTTATCTTGACAATTACAAGTAATACTTGTATTATGCTCTCCATGTTGCAACGTCACAGTTGATCGGTCCCGGTGTTGCAACATCCGTGAAACAGACGTGCAGCCTGCCTCAGGCATAGCCTCGATCGAGTAAGACCCTCAGGGCGTCGAAAGACAAGCGGTCAGGGAAGGGAAAGGCACAAAGAAATATCCAGGCTGTGCCTGGCGCGGAAATTGAACCCGATTTGAAAGGGTAAACTAGGGTAGAGCGAGGGAGAGCGTGATGGGAAACGGGGTGGGACAATGGATGAACTGGATGGCAGCGTGGACCGAACATCGTCCCACCCCCCTTGATCTCTCGGATACCGAGATACTTGACTGGTTAAGCGAATACTGCGACCAAGCCGTCTATAATCGTCCGACATCGCAATCTTGTGGCGGCTTCACTCTCTATTGCGATGAAATCAGAAGCAGCGCCTCCACATTGCGGGAAGCAGTTTGTCTCGCGGCGGCGAAGTGGAGGGAAGCAAATGATTAGACGTTTTCTGGTACTGGCACTATCTGATCGCAATATCCAAAAACTTTAATACAGTCTTGGCAGGTGAGCTGACGGAACACGATGGGGAAAGTTCAACCATGGCCAACAAACCCGCTCCTACACCTTCCTCAACTCCTCCACCCTATATTACCTCTGTCGACCTCATGCGTGGGCTGGTCATGGTTCTCATGGCGCTTGACCATGTGCGGGGATTTTTCACCGATGCGGATTTCAGCTCCACTGATCTTGCGCGCACCACTCCCGCCATTTTCCTGACACGCTGGATCACTCACCTGTGCGCGCCGACCTTTGTGTTTCTGGCAGGCACCAGTGCTTATCTGTCTGCATCGCGGGGCATGAAGCACTCCCAGTTGGCGAAACGATTATTCCTGCGGGGGTTGTGGCTGGTATTTCTTGAACTGACTGTGGTGCGTTTTGCCTGGTTCTTCAATCTGGATTACAGCTTGATGGACCTGCAGGTGATCTGGGCGTTGGGCTGGTCCATGATTGTTCTCGCGGCGCTCGTCTATCTGCCGTTATGGGCGATCGCCTGCTTTGGCATCGGCATGATCCTGGCTCACAATCTGCTCGATGGCATACAGCTTGAGGATTTTCAGGCAGTGGGCGGCTCGCTCACCTGGAAAGGGTGGCTGCTAAGCGTGCTCCATATCCCCCATTTCCCGGTGGTGTACCCCCTCATCCCCTGGATCGGGGTAATGGCCGCAGGTTATGCATTTGGTCCTCTCATGCTGCTGGCATCGAGGACAAGAATAAAGGTAGTGTTTGAATGCGGCGCTATTCTTGTCGCAGGCTTCCTCATTCTCCGAACCCTGAATATCTATGGCGATCCCGATCCATGGGTTTTGCAGGAAACCTCGGTGTTTACACTACTTTCCTTCCTGAATACGACAAAATACCCGCCCTCATTACTCTATCTGCTGATGACACTCGGACTCATGTTCCTGTTGATATCTGCATTTGAATGGTGGCATGAGGCGCATGGTCCGCAAGGTGTCGTAGGGCGTTTTCTGATCACCTTTGGACGCGTGCCCCTGTTTTTCTATCTCATTCATCTGTATTTTATTCACGGGCTCGCCCTGCTCATTGCGTTTGCAATGGGAACGAATATTCGCTCCTTCCTGACCTCTTCCTGGGAATTCCCACCCTGGTGGGGATTCAGCCTTCCAGTTGTTTACCTGGTATGGGTGGTGGTCACTACAGCGCTCTATCCCATCTGCCGGCGGTTCGCGGCATTAAAGTCCCGCCATCGGGGCAGCTGGTGGACGCCTTATATCTAAGGAGGCCATAAGTCTGATGGGTAAATTCCGGGGGGGCGGGAAACAGGTCATGTTGCATGCCAAATGTTCCTATATGTGCGCTATCCAACGAATAAGAATTGCTCCTTTTGCTAGGCTTCGGGTTTCAGAGAATGACAGGAGTTGGTGTAATGGGTGACGATCTTTTTCAATTCCCGATCACGGGATGGGAAATAAAAACAGAACCTGTCGATGGCTCGCTCTCGGTCCGGTTTCCATTTTTATCCCACGAGCAGCAAAAGCTTGCCGAGGCAGATCCCGGCAGACCCTACGTGATGCAAACTGAACAGGCTCGGGAGCTTCGAGACGCATTGTCGAGAGCAATCGAACGCCTTGAGGACCAAGAGCTTGCAACCCCCGTGGTGGCGGAAACATACAAGCGATTTCTCATCTATTAAGCGAAGCGCAGCAGCTCGCTTCTCAGTCCCAATTCATCAAGCGGGATAGATAGCAAAAAGCAGGAACCTCCCGGCGCCATTGCCAGGAGTGAGCGAATATATTTGATACGCTCGATCTCTGATGAATCCTGAACTGCCACCAAATCACCTCGATAAACCGGTCGACGAAGCGTATGACCATACGTTGGGACCGGCTGATGCCGAAATTACCCTGGTCGAATACGGTAGTTACGCAGATGCGCCCTCACGTTCCGCACACGAGCGCGTTGCCGAGCTGCGAAGCCGGTTTGGCAACCGGATGCGCTATGTATTTCGCCATCGTCCATTGGCAGGAAGCAAAATTGCGCGCCGTGCAGCTGAGCTGGTGGAATCACACAACGATCCCGCTCGATTCTGGGATCTGCATGTCGCACTGATGAGCCGCTCTGACAAGCTGAACGCAGACGATCTGTGCACCATTATTTCTGATTTGAAGCTGGACGGGAATAAAGGAGCCGCACAGGAAGAAACAGCAGCAAGAGCAAGAGATCGCGTAGAAGCGGATATAGTCAGCGCAGACGCGAGCGGTGTCACCGTCACGCCGACATTCTTCATCAACGACCGTCGTTACGATGGCCCTTGGGATGTGCGTTCACTCTCTGAAGCAATGCTTGGCTCGCTTGGCCACGTTGTGCATGCTGCCGCACTGGATTTTGCCAAATGGGCGCCTTCGACCGGAATCATGCTGTTGCTTGCGACCGGGCTCGCAGTTGTTCTGAGCAACTCCGCGCTTGGCCCGGATTTCAATGAAATATGGGAGCAGCACCTGGGGATTACGTTCCAGCATAGCGCTTTTGAGCTTTCATTGCGTCATTGGATAAATGACGGATTGCTGGTGATCTTTTTCCTGGTTGTCGGCCTCGAAATCAAGCGCGAGTTCACCGTGGGGCATCTTGCAGCGCGGCAATCCGCAATGTTGCCAATCGCCGCAGCGACTGGAGGCATGGCTGTCCCCGCCTTGCTTTATCTGATTCTGGTACCGTCAGGACCACCAATGGCTCCGGGATCGGAGGGAGCTGATGGTGCATGGGCATATGGATGGGGTATCCCAATGGCAACGGATACAGCGTTTGCAATTGCGCTGATTGCCATGATGGGCAGACGCGTTCCTGTCGAGCTACGTGTCTTTCTTACCGCGGCTGCCATTGTCGATGATATTGGAGCAATCATTGTCGTTGCAATTTTTTATTCAGGTGAACTGCATATCGGTTATCTGGGCAGCGCGGCCGCGATTACGGGCTTATTGGCGCTGCTCAATAAGGGTGGCGTGTATCGGGCATCTCCGTATGTGATTCTCGGAATCGTCCTGTGGGTCTGCGTGTATGCAAGCGGGATACATGCCACCCTGGCTGGCATCATTCTCGCGTTGTTCATTCCTACACGCCCGCCGCCTAATCTTCGCGCACTCATGCTGCAAGCTGATGCCATTCTGACCGCCGAAACCCGACGCGGGAGGGAAGTCATGCATTACGGCCCTTCCGAGCCTGCACTGGAGGCACTGGATGCCATTCATGACCGTTTGGAATCTCCCGCTGATCGCATGCTCCGGCATCTGGCGCCAAGATCGAGCTTTCTGGTATTGCCGGTGTTTGCGTTCGCGAATGCAGGAGTGGTTGTAGAGACAAGCGTACTCAGCGAGCACGTACCGTTAATGCTCGGCACCGCAACAGCATTGGTCATCGGCAAACCCCTCGGATTTATCACTGCCACCGTAACCGCTGTTCAACTAGGTTTTGCCACCAAACCAGATGCCTACTCCTGGCGACAGCTTGGAGGAGCGGGAGCGCTCGCCGGAATCGGTTTTACCATGTCGCTTTTCATAGCCAGCCAAGCCTTCCCCGAGGTAAGCGATTATGCGGCCGCCAAAATCGCAATTTTCGGTGGATCGGTCCTCTCGGCGATCATCGGCGTCGCCATACTCTGGAATGCACAGCCAGAAGGAGAAAAAAATCCATGAGCGTGAATAAAAATGGAGCAGATGGTAAAACTATTTTCCGAAACACTTGTTGATAATCAAGCTATACGGCAGAAGTAAACGATAACTTTTCTATATGAGGAGGGAATATGACTACAAAGAAGGCGTGGGCAGTTTGGAAAGGTGGAATCAAGGACGGGGGCGGAACGATTTCCACGGAAACAGGTGTACTGAGCGAAGCACCTTACGGTTTCAAATCGAGATTTGAAAATGGCAAGGGCACCAATCCGGAAGAACTCATCGGCGCCGCGCACGCAGGCTGCTTTTCGATGGCGCTCTCCCTGATGCTCGGAGAAGCTGGTTTGACGCCGGAGAAGATCGAGACGCACGCTGCCGTCACGCTCGATAAAGTTGGAGAAGGTTTCGAGATTACCACTATCCACCTTGACGTTGCCGCCAAAATACCGGGGGCAGATCAGGCGAAATTCGAAGAGATTGCCAACAAGGCAAAGGAAGGCTGCCCCGTATCCAAACTATTCAAGGCAAAAATAACAATGGAAGCAAGACTGGAAACGTAGTTATTGTCCGATAACGCGAGTGGAGCGCCATTCACCGACATATTACACGACGGATAATTCGGATTTATCCGGAACTTGCCTGATAGCAGGAAGAAAGCATATCACCTTCGCTCCAAGATACCTGGCGGCAGTACCGATAGTACTGCTGGATCGTTGGAGCGAAGCACGATACTTCAATGCATGAGGCTCGCTGCAACGCTCATGCGACTGGATCGGGTCGCATCGGGCACGAATCAGACGTACAGCTATCTGGGCAATAGCAACCGAAGGTGATTACTTCAACTGCTCATACAGCAGCTTCAATATGCGCTTTGCGTCACCGGAATCCTCCGCCACCCCATCCTTGTTCAACACGGTGACGTCGGTATTGGTCCCCGCTTCGCTTAGCTGGATGCGGTATTGATCCGGCTTATCGCTATCTTCGTCGCGCCAGAATGCAAGCTTCGAAAGCAAACCGGTCCCTGTGCCGCTTTCTGCATCCGGATTTACATAGCGCACAAAGTAAATGCCCTGAGAGCGGTTTCGGTCTTCGACGGTAAATCCGATACGATCCAATGCCAGTCCGACGCGTCGCCATGATCGGTCAAATGCTTCGGTTACGGTCAGTATCCCGCCTTTTTCACTATTGAGGCGCGCACGCTCTTGAACGCCTGTACTCGCCACCGCGCTTCTGACGCGCTCCTCCGTCACGCCAAAGCGCATCATCAGGCGGGAGAGCATCTCCGCTTCCAGGTCAGGATCAGAGGGACGAGGTTGCCATACAGTACGTACGTTAGCGCCCTCGATCACTTCATCCATGCCGCGATGGCTGATATAGATCTCCGTAGTGCCATTTTCACCGCGCTCCAGGCGCGTGCGAAACTTGTCACGCTCGCCCGTTGAATACAGGCTGTCCAGAAGCTTGCCGAGCGTATTCCGAAGAATATCTTCGGGAATTTTGGCGCGATTTTCCGCCCAGTCCGTTTCCATCACGCCGGCTTCCGGCATTTCGATCTTGATGAGAAAGCCCAGTTCCTGCCAGAAATCCCTGACGATCGGCCATATTTCCTCCGGTTCGCCATTTACAACAAGCCAGCGCTGCGTGCCCGAACGTTCCATCCGTACCGCGGCCTCATCCATCGAGGGCAGGATGGAGGTTCCTCCGGTGGTGATACCTGCCGTCTTGCTGCGCTCCTTGTTATAAGCCGAAAAAGTCGCAACCCCGGTGGGACTGATATCCGGAACATGATAACGCTCATCCGAACCCGGCGCCGTCAGGTCGGGTGGAATTTCCAGAGGGGGAAGTTTGCCCGCCGATTTATAATTGATCTTTTTAGCTTCCGGCAAAATGTCCGAGAAAACACTGCATCCTGCAACGGCCGCCGCCAGGCACAGCGCAGCCATTATCTGCGATCTCATGTGTAATACTTGATTCCTGAAAATCCTGCTCCCGGCTCTCGAATTCGGGCAGTCATTTAAACAGATATCGCCAAATCAATTCCTGCCTCGCTCATCGCTTCCCTGACAGTCTGATGATATCGATTTGACAACGGTGTGAGTGGCAACCGCAGTCCCTCGCCTATCAATCCCATTTGTGCAACAGCCCATTTCACAGGAATAGGATTGGCCTCTATGAATAAATCCAGATGCAATCTCAAAAGCTTTCTGTTTGCAGCGCGGGCAGCAGCCAGGTCACCGGCAAATGCCGCAGCACACATCTCATGCATGAGCTTCGGCGCCACGTTGGCGGTGACGGAAATAACGCCATGCCCGCCGAGCAACAATAAAGCCAGGGCACTGGCATCATCGCCGCTATAAATTGCAAAATCTTCGGGGGCACGGCACAACAGATCGAATCCGCGACCGATGTCACCCGTTGCATCCTTGATTCCGACAATGTTGGGAATTTGCGCAAGACGAAGGACTGTATCGTTGGCGATATCTGCCACCGTCCTGCCGGGCACGTTGTATAGTATCTGCGGGATATCCACAGCCTCCGCCACCGCTCTGAAATGCTGGTATAAACCCTCCTGCGTGGGCTTGTTGTAATACGGTACGACTGACAGACTTGCATCCGCTCCCGCATTCTTCGCATAGATGGAAAGGTCAATTGCTTCGCGTGTGGAATTGGCTCCGGTTCCCGCAATTACCGGTACCCGTCCTGCCGCTTGCTCCACCGCGGTTTTGATCAGCAAATGGTGCTCTTCGAAATCCACGGTCGGTGATTCGCCGGTGGTTCCTACCACCACGATACCGTCGGTCCCTTCCGTCACATGAAAGTCGATCAAGGATTGGAAACGCTCCAGATTCAGTTCGCCATTTTCATGCATCGGTGTGACAATGGCGACCAGACTGCCTTTTATTGCGACGTTATCCATGACGCGACTCGAAAAAACTCCTATTTTACCTGAATCCGGCACCCGCAAAATATATTCGCGACGGTACAGGTCGCGTTGTCAGACAACGCCAGGAGGAGCGGGTTCCCGACACCTTAGATGAATCCGATGAGAGTCGAGACGATGATACTGTAAAGCTGCTCCCTTCCCTCCCCCTCTCCCACAGGCCAAACAGGCGGGAGAGGATCGGGGAGAGAGCCCTTGGCTTCCGGGAAATATCCTCAAACCGGTACGGATTCCCTTGCCTTCGAGAAGGTGATCACGCCATTTTTCGAATCGACTGTGATGGTATCCTTCGCAGCGAAGTGACCTTCGAGAATTTCCTTTGCCAAGGGGTTCTCGAGCTGGCCCTGTATCGCGCGCTTGAGGGGCCGTGCACCGAACACCGGATCGAATCCCGCCTGGGCCACCTCTGCAAGGGCAGCATCCGTCACCTTAAGATGCATCTCAAGTTTTGCCAGGCGCCTTTCCAGTTGCTGCAGCTGTATCCGCGCGATGGATTTGATATGCTTCTCATCCAGCGCATGGAATACCACCACCTCGTCAATCCGGTTGATGAACTCCGGGCGAAAATATGCCTTCACCTCGCCCATGACCGCCAGCTTGATGACTTGGTAATCATCTCCTGCCATCTGCTGGATCATTTGCGAACCGAGGTTTGAAGTCATGACGATAACGGTGTTCTTGAAGTCCACCGTGCGGCCCTGTCCGTCTGTCATGCGGCCATCATCCAGCACCTGCAATAAGACGTTGAATACATCGGGATGCGCCTTCTCCACTTCATCCAGCAGAATAACCGCGTAGGGTTTCCGTCGTACGGCTTCCGTCAGGTAACCGCCCTCCTCGTAGCCCACATACCCCGGTGGAGCGCCAATAAGCCGCGCAACCGAATGTTTTTCCATGAACTCCGACATGTCGATGCGGATCATGTGCTCTTCCGAATCGAACAGAAATCCTGCCAACGCCCTGCATAACTCGGTCTTACCCACCCCTGTCGGCCCCAGGAACAGAAAAGAGCCATAAGGGCGGTTCGGATCAGCCAGACCTGCGCGCGAACGACGAATGGCATCCGACACCAGTCGTACTGCTTCGTCCTGCCCCACTACGCGCTCGTGCAGCTTCTCCTCCATGTGCAGGAGTTTCTCCCGTTCACCCTGCATCATCTTGGAAACAGGAATGCCGGTAGCGCGCGAAACCACTTCTGCGATTTCTTCCGCCCCAACCTGAGTTCGAAGCAGCTTCGGCTTGTTTTGCTCCACGGTCTCCTTCTCAGCCTGCCGATCCTGCACCTGAAGTTGTGCCTCCAGTTGCGGAAGGCGTCCATATTGCAACTCTGAAACTTTCTGCCAATCTCCTTTACGCGTCGCCGCTTCGATTTCGAGCTTGACCTTTTCCATCTCTTCCTTGATATGCTGCGTACCCTGCACCTGAGATTTTTCGGCTTTCCAGATTTCTTCCAGGTCGGCGTATTCGCGCTCGAGTTTGGCTATCTCATCTTCCAGTAATGCAAGACGTTTCTGCGACGCCTCATCCTTTTCCTTCTTCACCGCCTCGCGCTCGATCTTGAGCTGTATCAGACGCCGGTCGAGCCTGTCCATTGCTTCCGGCTTGGAATCGATTTCCATCCGAATGCGTGCCGCAGCTTCATCGATCAGATCGATGGCCTTATCGGGCAGAAAGCGGTCGGTGATATAACGATGCGACAGTTCGGCCGCTGCGACGATAGCCGGATCGGTGATATCCACGCCATGATGCAGTTCGTATCTTTCCTGCAAGCCACGCAGGATGGCGATAGTCGCCTCGACCGTGGGTTCTTCCACGAACACTTTCTGGAAACGCCGCTCCAGCGCAGCATCTTTCTCGATGTATTTGCGGTATTCGTCCAGAGTGGTGGCACCCACGCAATGCAATTCGCCGCGCGCCAGCGCGGGTTTGAGCATGTTGCCCGCATCGATCGCGCCCTCGGCCTTGCCCGCCCCTACCATGGTATGAAGCTCGTCTATGAAGACAATAACGCTGCCCCCGGCCTGTGCAATCTCCTTGAGGACAGACTTGAGGCGCTCCTCGAATTCGCCCCGGTATTTAGCTCCCGCGAGCAGCGCGGCCATATCCAGCGAGAGTACTTTCTTGTCCTTGAGGGTTTCCGGCACTTCGCCATTGACGATGCGCTGAGCCAAACCTTCGACAATAGCAGTCTTGCCCACGCCCGGTTCGCCGATCAGCACGGGATTGTTCTTGGTACGGCGTTGCAATACCTGAACAGTACGCCGAATTTCATCATCGCGCCCGATAACTGGATCAAGCTTTCCCGCGCGCGCGCGTTCCGTCAGATCGAGCGTGTATTTTTTCAATGCTTCCCGACTGGCTTCAGCCTCAGGATTGCTGACATTCTCGCCACCGCGCACCTCGTTGATCGCTTGTTCGAGCGCATTGCGATTGGCCCCATTCTGCCTCAGCAGATTGCCGGTCTCGCCTTTGTCCTGAAGCGCCGCCACCAGGAACATTTCCGACGCAATGAATTGATCACCCCGTTTTTGCGCCTCCTTGTCGGCCAGATTGAGCAGATTACCCAGATCGCGCGAGACGTTGATCTCTCCACCTGTACCCTCTACCTTAGGAAGGCGCTCGATCGATTTTTTCAGTGCCTCGCGCAGGGGCGGCACATTCGCACCTGCGCGCTGCAACAACGAAACCGTGCCTGCATCTTGCTGCTGCAAGAGTGCAAGCAGTAAATGCTGCGGTTCAATATAAGGATTGTCCTGACCCACAGCAATGCTCTGCGCGTCGGACAACGCCTGCTGGAATTTTGTGGTTAATTTGTCGAAACGCATGAGAAGCCCTTTATGGGTAGTGAATGATTCTTATATATATGGGATACGGTAGAATTTTCAAGATATCCCTCATGCGTCCAAATCCTCCGGCGAGATGGAGGATGCAATAAGCAAAGCCATTGCTGTATCGCATGATCCAGTATGACATGCCATATCAAAGCGAAAGTATTTCCGGATAAGGATACAAAATGTTGAGAGCCACGCTTTTGCCCGCCGTTTCCACGATGCGCACATGCTCGCGCTTCAATTGGCGGGCGTGGCGCAAGCCGCAGGAGTAGGCAATCATATCGATTTCCCTGTTCATGTTTTTGGCATAATTGGCAACGCGCAAGTATTTCTCCTGCACCACCAGACCCCGCTGCAAACGCCGATTATGGGTGGTGATACCAGTAGGGCAGGTATTCGTGTGACATCGCATGGCCTGGATACAGCCGAGTGAAAACATGAAGCCGCGCGCGGTATTGACATAGTCCGCACCCGCACACAACGCCCACGCCGCCCGTGCCGCTGTCACCAGCTTACCTGCTGCAACCACACGTACGCGGTCTCTCAAGCCGGATTCCAGTAACGCATCCACCACCCGTGGTAACGCTTCCGCAATGGGCAGGCTCATATGATCGAACAGAGTCTGGGGCGCAGCGCCGCTGCCCCCTTCGCCCCCATCAATGGTGAGAAAATCCGGCGCGTATTCGGAACCCCTGCGATTCACTGCATCGCACAGGTCGTTAATAAAGTGCCACCCGCCGATGGCAGCCTTGACACCCACGGGCCGCCCGGTGAGATCGCGGATATGAGCAATCTTGTCGAGCAGTTCATCCACATTCCCGATATCGCGATGACGATTAGGGCTGATTGAATCACGATGAGCAGGAATACCGCGAATAGCTGAGATTTCATTGGTTACCTTGGTTCCGGGAAGCAACCCTCCCTTACCCGGCTTCGCGCCCTGAGAGAGCTTTATTTCAAATGCCTTGACCACCTTCGCAAGTTCCTTTGCCCGCTCCGGTGAAAAATTACCCTCCTGGTCGCGAATACCATACTTTGCAGTACCGATTTGCATGACAATATCGCCACCCCCCTCAAGATGATAAGGTGAGAGCCCACCTTCCCCCGTGTTCAGCCAGCATCCCGCCTCCGCCGCTCCAAGCGACAATGCGCGTACTGCGGGTGCTGAAATCGCGCCGTAACTCATTCCACTGATATTGATAATGGATTTCGCATGGAAAGGATGCTCGCAATAGTCCTCGCCAATCACCAGTGGCGGAGTGGGCAACCGGTCGCTCTCCAATACGGGAAAGCGACATTGACGAAAAAAATAGAGCCTGGCTCCCGCAGATCATTGGTCGAGCCGAAACCGACGATACCACCCTCATTCTTTGCATTCCTGTACACCCATGAGCGGGTAGCGCGATTAAAGGGCATTTCGTCCCGATCGCTGGAAAAGAAGTACTGTCGGAAATACTCTCCCTGTTTCTCCAGGAAAAATCGCAGGCGCCCGATTACTGGATAGTTACGCAGGATGGAATGCTTCTTCTGGGTTACATCGTGAATGAACCAGAATACGACTATCCCTATCACGATCAGACCGGCAATCGTGCTGAAACCGTATGAGATTACTTTCAATGCATCAGACATGATGCCTCCGTATCACATTCAGCTAAAATACTCCATTCGTTCCGGTGAACATAATAAAAATGTTTTACGATCATTTCACGTATATGGAAACCGAAATCAAGAATAACGTCAGCCAGGCGCTGCTCGAAGATGTGGGTGCGGGTGATCTCACCGCCGGCCTTGTTCCTTGTGATGAAACTGCGGCCGCTACTGTGATCAGTCGTCAAGAGGCTGTGATGTGTGGAGGGCGCTGGTTTGACGAATGTTTTCGGCAACTGGAACCGCAAGTCGAAGTGCGCTGGCATGCGCAGGACGGCGAAACAGTCAGCGCCGGACAGAAACTTTGTGAAGTGAAGGGTACTGCCAGGGCACTGCTGACAGGTGAACGGACAGCTCTCAACTTTCTGCAACTGCTCTCGGCTGTCGCCACCCAGACCCGGTGTTACGTGAATGCAATATCCGGAACGGACGCAGTCATTGTCGACACCCGCAAGACCTTGCCCGGATTACGGCTGGCACAAAAATATGGGGTTAAATGCGGCGGGGGAACAAACCACCGGATCGGTTTATATGATGGCATTCTGATCAAGGAAAACCATATCATAGCTAGCGGCGGTATTGAACCGGCACTGCGTGCAGCGAGGAAAATTGCCGCCCGGGGAATATTCATTCAGATCGAAGTGGAAACACTTCAAGATCTTCGTACCGCTTTGAATGCCGGAGCGACGCTGATTCTGCTGGATAACTTCGATCTGGAAGAACTGAGGGAAGCAGTAGTATTGAACGCGCGGCTGACCAATAAAGGCGCAATGCTGGAAGCCTCCGGTGGAATCACGCTCGACAATGTCCGCGCAGTAGCCAAAACCGGTGTAGACCGTATCTCCATTGGCAGTCTTACCAAAGATATAAAGGCCATAGACTTGTCGATGCGGTTTTCTTCGCGTACCTGACATGGCTCCCTCAACAAGTGCAGTCGCCCGTATATCAACGCATGGGTGAAAGAAAATAGGGAAAGTGGAGGAAGTGCAACGTCCATTCATGCGTTTTTTGAGGATCTCGAGGGTCTTTAAGCGACAGATTAGCCGGCACTCCGCTCCAACTCGTCGCGAACAATTGCCTTTTGTGGTTTTTGTGGTAATAGCAACTTTGACAACCATCGCTGACGCTTCGCCATCTCCCACAGGAGCAAAGACATCCCGATACTCCATGCAAGACTCACAATGCTGTTTAGATACATATAAGGACTGATATGGTGCAGCGCGACAAACGCCTGGACTTGCAGGAAGCCGTGAAAGATCAGGATAAAAAGTGTCCCTGATCCCAGGTATGCCAGCGGTTTTCTGAAGGATGGAAAATTTTGCAGTAACGAAGCGATACTGAACGTTATATATATTCCTGTCGCCGCCTCCAGGGTCGATACAACCGCACTATCGTATACCCTTTCATTAAGATCAATGGTGTCATCAAAATAAAAGTGCAGAGCAACAAACACCACGGCAGATATAAATAAGCCGGGCAGGCTGAATTTCATCGATTTCGCAGGCTCGGCGAGCAGATATCCGAAGATAATGAAGGAAGATGTTATCGGAATAAGATCAGCGCCCCAGGGAAGCCCCAGGAATCGTCCTGGTCCCATAAGGCTTGCGGCTATTGCCGTAGGGTGATGATAAGCATCGATAGAACTTATGCCAATCCCTAAGAGCAGGAGGGCAGCTGACACTATCCATACCTTGTTGTCCGTGCAAGCTTCAATTGCCCTCAAAATGATCAGGGACGCGATCAACGAGATAAAAAGATGCGGTAAAAACCATAGGGCAATCCACTCAATCGTATCGCCGGTACCATAAAGCAAGCCTATAAAATAACTGGTGCCGCTCATACCAGCTTCGCCGCTCCCACCCAATGCGGCCCTTAGCATCTTGAGTACGCCCAAGGCTGTCAGGACAACGAAATAGGGTTTCAGTAGCGATCCTGTCCGGCCTATTGCGAAACGCAGGATTCCGTCCGGTGCTCTCAAGAATATTCCTGCCAGGAAGAAAAACAAAGGCATGTGAAATGAGAAAATAACTATATGGAGTTCGTTTTTCTCATGAGTTGACAGCCAATTATGTCCGAGTACGACAAAAAATATGCCGATTCCTTTTGCCACGTCGATTGTGCTATTGCGGGTCGTCATAACAAATAGCCGATCTGGAGTGATATGCATCGGTATGAAATAGTTCCGGCAGGCGGGAATGCATTGGCATTGCGCCTGAATCGTTGTTGCCTTTAGATAAGAATTGCGGGAACAGGTTCGAGATTGAAATACACGTCAGCAATAATTGTTGAAAACTTTAGCGTTGAACATGCAGTTCTCGTGGGCGGGCGCTTGAAGTTTCAAAATTAATAGTCTCACCCATTGAAATCAAGTCCCAGCAAGCCAGGATTGCCGCCAGCAGCAGTGGTATTCACGCTAACCACCCGCTCAGCCGTCAAACGGTATAAAGGAAAATCGGTGCCGGAGGCAGTAATGAATGCGACTAGAGCGCCTTCGCGTCCCACCAGCTCGTTTCGGAGCCGGTACGCCTCATCTTCAGAGCCTGAATAGAGCACCGCAGAAACTGGTGCGTGGACCCAGTCCCGCTCGGCGCGCAATCGATCCCGCACTTGCGGCGGCAGCTTATCCAGTAACGCGTGTAAAGGCGGGTTATCAGCCAAAATAATCTGGTTGCCGGTTGCAAGCGCCGCCGCCATCTGCTCAAGCAATGCATCTTCGTCTACGGCAATACAGGCTACCGCTCCCCGTGGGGCGAATCTTAATGTATTGCTCTCGCCTGTCGGTCCCGGTAGCGGAATGCTGAATGCGAGCGGTGTGCGTTTCGCATAATCCTCGCACAACGAGGCGAGTACGTCCCGTCCGGCTTGCCGGGCCCAATCGGTAAGAGCTTGCAGCTCAGCAAGCGCATCATTTACCTGCAGGCCGCCGTTATCCGCCAGCAAGAGAGGCGTCTGAGGCATCAGCCGATGCAGGTAGAGCGGCCCTCCGGCCTTGGGGCCGGTACCCGATTTGCCCTCCCCGCCAAAGGGTTGCACACCGACCACGGCCCCGATCATATTGCGATTGACATAGATGTTGCCGGCATGCACATGCTTAGTAATGAAATCAATAGTCTCATCGACCCGACTGTGAATGCCATGGGTCAGACCGTAACCAGTCGCGTTGATCTGATTAATAAGCTCGTCCAGCCGTTCGCGGGCAAAACGCACGACATGCAGCACCGGCCCGAACACCTCACGCTCTAGCTCATCTATATGATCAATCTCGATCAGGGTGGGTGCAAGGAAAGTGCCGTTCGCACAAACCGACGGCAGCACCGGTTGTAACACGGTATGACCTGCTGCGCGCATTTTTTCGATATGATCGAGCAACGCGTGCTGAGCATCTGCATCAATTATCGGGCCGACATCGGTAGTAAGCCGCCGGGGATCACCCACCGTGAGTTCCATCATTGCGCCTCTCAGAACCTCCAGCACCTGTTCAGCGATATCTTTCTGCAAGCACAATATCCGCAGGGCCGAGCAGCGCTGCCCCGCACTATCGAACGCCGAGGTCAGCGCATCCTGCACCACCTGCTGGATACGAGCGGATGAATCGACGATCATCGCATTCTGACCTCCGGTCTCGGCGATGAAGAGGATCTCACCTTTCTGCGAACGAAGAGCGAGTGTACGGCAAATGAGTTGCGCGACTTCGGTAGAGCCAGTGAAAATAACTCCACGTACACGGACATCTTTGACAAGCTGCTCTCCAACCCTCTCACCCTGTCCGGGCAAAAGCTGCAACGCTGGCCGTGGAATGCCAGCCTCGTGCAGCAGCCTGACGGCAACGGCGGCAATCAAGGGCGTCTGCTCGGCTGGCTTCGCGAGTACGGGATTGCCGGCAGCAAGCGCGGCACTTACCTGCCCAATGAATATTGCCAGCGGGAAATTCCAGGGGCTGATGCAGACCACGGGTCCCAGCGCTGAAGGTGGACTCGTATTGGACCAATCGCGTATCTGTTGCCCGTAATAACGGCAGAAATCAACCGCTTCACGCACTTCCGCGACTGCATCCGGTAACGACTTGCCGCCTTCGCGTACCGCAAGCCCTATCAGTTCCGTACGGTGCGCTTCCAGTGCATCCGCTGCCCGTTCAAGCATCGCGGCTCTGGCTTCATGCGACACACTTTGCCATTCGGCCACGAACGCGTGCGCGGCAGCGATCGCCACTTCGACATCATGCTCGGTCGCCTCTATCACTGTCCCGACGCAATCATTGCGATCAGCCGGATTGAGAACCCATGAACCCACATTTCCTGCACTTCCGGCATTCCCACCCTCTGCAAGCACAGGCTCAGCCCGCCATTCACGCCTTTCCATTCCAGCTAACTCAGCAGCCAATGTAGCCAGCGCCTGCTCATCGCTGAAATCAAAGCCTGCGGAATTCCTGCGCTTGTGACCGTACAAATCGCCAGGTAAGGGAATCGCCGGATGAGGATGCACCCCCTCCTGCTCGATCTGACTGATCGGATCCGCAACCAGCTCTTCTATACTGATATCGTCGTCGAGAATACGGTTGATGAATGACGAATTTGCGCCATTTTCAAGCAGGCGGCGCACGAGGTAAGCAAGCAGCGTCTCATAGCTGCCTACGGGCGCATAGATGCGGCACGACTTTGCGAACCGATCCTCCTTCAGGAGTTCGACCTGGTCATACAGCGTCTCGCCCATCCCATGCAAGTACTGGAACTCGTAATCTTCGACACCCGCATCCTCTGCTATTTGGCATACGACTGATAATGTGTGTGCATTATGGGTGGCGAACTGGGGAAAGACCGCCTCCGCGGCGCAAAGAAGTTTCTGTGCACAAACCATATAGCATATGTCGGTGTGAATCTTGCGCGTATAAACGGGATAGCCATCCAGCCCCTCTACCTGTGCACGCTTGATTTCCGCATCCCAGTATGCGCCCTTCACAAGCCGAACCATGATGCGATGACCGCTGCGCCGCCCAAGATCGATGAGCCAATCGACAATGAACGGGCATCGCTTCTGATAGGCCTGGACGACAAAGCCGATGCCATCCCAACCCGCAAGATCCGGGTCGAACACGAGCGCTTCCAGGAGATCGAGCGAGAGATCGAGCCGATCGGCTTCCTCCGCATCCATGTTGAAGCCCATGTCATAGTGCTTGGCAAGCAGCAGCAGTGATTTAAGACGTGGCAACAGCTCAGCCATCACTCGCTCGCGCTGGGAGCGTACATAACGGGGATGCAGCGCGGAGAGCTTTACTGAAATTCCTGGTCCTTTATAAATACCGCTCTTAATACCACTCTTGCCGCTCGACTTGCCGATAGCATGGATAGCCGAGGCGTAGGAAGTCCAGTAGCGCTGGGCGTCAGCCTCCGTTATTGCCGCCTCCCCCAGCATATCGTATGAATAACGATATCCCCGCATCTCGCGCTCCCGGCTACGCTCCAGCGCTTCCTCGATGGTTTCGCCAATCACGAACTGGTGGCCCAACATACGCATTGCCAGATCCATTCCTTTTCGAATCAGCGGCTCGCCCCCCTTTTCCATCAATCCGGATAATGCGGCTGACAGTCCATCTTCTCCGTGGGTCGAAACCAGCTTGCGAGAGATCAGAAGGCCCCAGGCCGCCGCATTTACGAAAAGCGAAGGGCTGTGTCCCACATGTGCGCGCCAGTCACCCTTGCTGATCTTGTCTCGTATGAGACGATCGGCAGTTTCCCGATCCGGAATGCGCAGCAGCGCCTCGGCCAGGCACATCAGAGCTATACCCTCCTGACTCGACAGGGAAAATTCGTGCATCAACGCATCCACGCCTCCCCTATGGCTGTATTTGCCTCGTATCGAAGTCACCAGCTTACGAGAGAGTTCCTCAGCTCGCGCACGACTGCATGGCGGCCAATCGATCTGCTTCAACAAACCATTCACGCTTTCAGTCTCATTGTGCCGATACGCGTGGGTAATTGCCGAGCGCAAGAAGCGAGGACAGATGGCCGTTTTTCCCACATTTTTCCTTATGAACGAAGCAATTTACTTGATCTGACTCTGACCTTCATCATCCCTCGCTGAAAAAGGGGCTTGAAAATCATAGAATGCTGGACGCGAGCCTGTCTGTTCGACCCATCACATACCCCAGATTGCTGCGCAACTGAAACTCCGTGAGAGTCACTTTCATGAGAAAAACTGCGGTCTATCCCCTATTCGTCAGCTTCGAAGAGTTATCCCTGTTTCGATTCATGGTTTATAATCCGGGCATCTCTCCCAATATTGACTCAGTACCTCATTCACACTCCCGCAAAAGCAGTAGAAAATACAACGCTTTCTGGAGCCGGTTTCGGGTCTAGCCCGGTTTTTACCGGGATCTGAACAGATCCAATACCCGCATTTGCCCGAAGGAGGCATCGATGTGGCTTACAGTAACGTTTACAACGGTCGGATGAATCTCATGCTGATTCTTCATTCTCAGGAGTATTTGATCATAACGCATGACCTGGTCTGATTATCTTCCAGCCTGGCCGCTTCAAATCAGTCCAGCGCTGTGGCTGGCGCTCACACTCGTTGTCGCCGTACTTCTGGGCGAAGCGATGGTACGTCATCTGAGGCTCCCCCGGATAGTTGGCTATATCGGCATTGGTGTGGTATTGGGACCAGGTGGATTGGGATTTATCCCTCAACTCCCTGTGAACGAGTGGCGTCTGGTGGTTGATCTCGCACTTGGGATTCTCCTGTTTGAGTTGGGCAGCAAGGTCAATCTGCGCTGGCTGAAAGCCAACCCATGGCTTGCAGGCACCAGCCTTCTCGAAGCCATCACTACTTTTGCGGTTGTCTTCTCGGTGTTGGTATGGGTTAATGTTACCAGCACTGCCGCTGCCATCGTTGCAACCATCGCAATCGCAACCTCGCCCGCTATCATAGTACGCACGGTAACGGAATCTCGCGCTCAGGGTCAGGTAACCGATCGGCTCTTGCTCATGACAGCGCTCAACACCATCTATGCGGTGATTTTCCACAAGCTGGCGGTTGCTGTCATGCACGGTCAGGCGGGCACGAGCTTCGTACATACCATATTCGCTCCACTCTATCTCCTCGGCGGCTCCGCGTTGCTGGCATGGTTGTTCGGTATTACCTTCGAACGCATCCATCACCACTTGGGGCAGCACGAGGAAACTTTTTCCTTCATCCTGTTCGGCATGATCGCCTTTGCCACCATCATGGCCTCGACGCTCAGGCTTAGCCCGATCCTTGTCCTGCTTGCTGCCGGATTAATCACCCGCTACCAGCGCAAACACACCCGTACGTTCCCACCGCACTTCGGCTCCGCGGGCGCTGTTCTGGTGGTATTGATGTTTATCGCGAATGGTCTTGCAGCTGATCTCAGAGGCTTGCGGGATGGCTTCTTACTGGTTCTGCTACTTATCGTCGTACGAATCATAGCCAAACTGCTGGCCGTGCTACCGCTGGCAACCCATAGCGGCATTGGCTGGCGTCAGGCGATATCCCTCGGTATTGCACTAGTCCCCATGTCAAGTGTGGCGCTTCTGCTGACAATGGATACTGCAATCGATTTTCCCGAATTCGCGTTCGGCCTTGGAATGGTGCTGATGAACTGGATCGTCATACTTGAATTGGCCGGACCTGTTCTGGTGCAAGTTGCCCTGCGAAGAGCCGGAGAAACACCGGAAAAGAAAACATGAGCCTGATGCCATGAGCCTGATGCCCTTCGCGCCCTCCCGTCCCCTGAGCATAGGAGTGGAGCTTGAACTGCAATTGCTCGGCTGCAACGATTACAACCTTGCCCCCTCTGCACCCGAGATTTTGCGCCGCGTAGCAAAACGCACTCATCCCGGGGAAATCAAACCGGAGATGACGCGCAGCATGATAGAGATCAACACCTCGGTGCAGCAGGAATATGCTGGACTGGTGACGGAACTGCGTGCCCTGCGGGATGTGGTTTCCGAGGCCGGATGTTTTCTCAACGTCGCTGTTGCAGGTGGAGGCACCCACCCGTTCCAGCATTGGAGTGAGCAGAAGATTTTCGATGCGCCGCGCTTTCATTACCTCTCGGAGCTGTACGGCTACCTCGCAAAACAATTCACGATATTCGGGCAGCATGTACACATCGGCTGTCCCGGGCCGGACGAAGCGCTGCATCTGATGCACATGCTCTCGCGCTACATTCCGCATTTTATTGCTCTGTCAGCCAGTTCGCCGTTCGTGCAGGGACATGATACCGGTTTTGCCTCTGCGCGATTGAACTCCGTTTTTTCCTTCCCATTAAGTGGGCGGGCTCCGTTCGTATTGCGCTGGAACGATTTCGAAAAATTTTTCGCCAAAATGACGGGAACGGGAGTGGTCGAATCCATGAAAGATTTTTACTGGGATATAAGGCCAAAGCCCGAGTTCGGTACCATTGAGGTGAGAGTGTGCGACACGCCCCTTACAGTCGAGATTGCGGCCTCCATTGCCTGCTATATTCAGGCAATGTCCAGATACATCATGGTGGAGCAGCGTATGGCGCCCGAAGAGGATGACTATCTGGTGTATACGTTCAATCGCTTCCAGGCATGCCGCTTTGGCCTGGAAGGCGTCTTTATCGATCCTCGTACCCATCAACAACGTAGTATCCGGGAAGATATAATGGAGATGCTTGAACACATTTCCGACCATGCAAGAGAACTGCACGCGGTGGAAGCGATGGAACGCATCCGCGAAATACTCATCGTCGGTAACGGCACAAGCTGGCAGCGCAGGGCTTATGCAAGCGAGCACAACCTTGCCGACGTCATGCAATTGCAAGCCGAATTATGGATGGGAAACTGATTTCCGTGAGGAATGTCTAAACTGTCAGTTAGATATGGATCGCTGAGAAAAACCAGCGGAACAAAGTAGCGCAACGTCGGCTCGATTGCCCCCAGGCAAAGGAGGACGCAAAGTTATTCAGGTATCTTATATGTAACGAAGAACACCGCGGAAATTCCAAAATCTAATTACATTTATATTTCTGAGGACTTATTCGTTACCTGAGATGCCCCGCCCGTTGCGTATCGGCCTGTCACCCCGTATCCTGCATCAACCGCCCCTTGAACTGGGTTTTCGCAATAAAACCCTGCAATACCTTGAACAGACCGTGGCCCACTGGATCATGCGCCGACGAGCGCTGGCATTCATGTTGCCAGCAATAGAAACCGGTGGCGTCGAGCGTTCTCATGTGCGCATAAGCGACTACGTCCGGGAAATCGACGGCCTGGTGCTGCAAGGTGGTGCGGACGTATCTCCCGTTTCCTACGGTGAAACACCTCAGCGGCCGGAGTGGTCCGGCGACCGGGTGCGTGATCTTTACGAAATGGAGCTTTTCTGGGAATGTGTGGTACAAAGAAAACCCGTATTGGGTATCTGCCGCGGGCTCCAGCTCATCAATGTCGCATTGGGTGGAAGCCTGTACCAGGATATCGCGACGGATCGCCCGGAATGCATCATACACGTGGATGCAGTGTTGTATGACCAGCATCGGCATGCATTGCTGATTGAAGAAAATTCCCGGTTGGCGAAGCTCTACGGCAATCGCTACCAACATCTTGTCAACAGCATACATCATCAGGCAATCAAGGAACTGGGACGGGATTCCATGGTCGAGGCAGTGTCCGAGTCTGACGGCATCATCGAAGCAATACGTATGCATGGAGATAGCTACGTGACGGGATTCCAATGGCATCCCGAATTTCATGGCCCCGCCACAGACCTGCTCGATTCCGGTCCCATACTGGATGATTTTCTTGCTGCAGCCGAAAAGCAGCGTGAATAATAAGAAGGGCAGCCCCTTCCTGTCGTTGTTCGTCCTGAATCTGCCGAAGGAAGGTGGAATAGAGGGCGATGCTGTCGCCCGCGCTTATATTTACTGGCGCTCCCCCTCCCGTCTCATCGCTAATTTATACCGCAGCCGCGGTTTGGGTCTGCCCCGCCTGCTCCACAATAAACGCCTTGACCGCCCCTGCGTCAGCATCCATGACTACATAACGCTGCGCTTTTTCTTCAATATTTTCATACCCTGCCGGACGCGCAGGCTCATGTCCGATCGCCTCGACAATACTTGCCGAGAATTTGACGGGCAATGCCGTTTCAAGGCAGATCAGCGGCACATTGGCGTCACGATGTTCCAATCCCGCTTTCACACCATCAGCTGTATGCGGGTCTATAACCAAGCCATACCGGTCATGCACCTGACGGATGGTTGCGATTCGATCTGCATGACTGCTGGTCCCTGACACAAGACCGAAGTCTTCGATTCTCTCCCACAGAGACGTATTGGCGAGATCAAAGGCCCCGCCCTCATCTACTGCCTGCCATAATTCCTTCACTTTGGCGGCATCCCTTCCAGTCAAGTCGAAAATGAAGCGCTCGAAGTTCGAGGCCTTGGAGATATCCATTGAAGGGCTACTGGTCTGGACGGTCTCGGTGGTTGTGCGCGGGCGATAATGTCCCGTCCGGAAAAATTCGTCCAGCACATCATTTTCATTGGTGGCAAGTATCAGCTTTTTGATAGGCAGACCCATCATGCGCGCCACATGCCCTGCGCAAATGTTGCCGAAATTTCCCGATGGGACGGCGAAAGATACCTGCTCTGTATTCGAGCGGGTAGCGGCAAAATAACCTTTGAAGTAATAAACGATCTGAGCCGCAATGCGCGCCCAGTTTATGGAATTAACCGTACCAATGCGGTATTTCTGCTTGAACGCATAATCATTACTGACAGCCTTGATAATGTCCTGGCAATCGTCGAACACGCCACGAATGGCGATATTGAAAATATTCGGATCATGCAGGGAAAACATTTGAGCTGTCTGGAACGGGCTCATTTTTCCATGCGGCGAAAGCATGAACACACGAATGCCGCGCTTGCCCCGCATGGCATACTCTGCGCTCGGCCCGGTATCGCCGGAAGTTGCACCGAGGATATTCAGTTGCTCACCACTCTTGTCCAACGCGTACTCGAACAGGTTGCCCAGCAATTGCAGGGCGATATCCTTGAAGGCCAGCGTCGGGCCATTCGACAAACCGAGTATGTGCAGCCCCGGTTCCAGGGTTTTAAGCGGCGTGATTTCATCGTTTTGAAACGACTGGGCGGTATAGGTTCGCGCAATGATGGCGCGCAGGTCCGGAGCAGGAATGTCATCCGCAAAACGCGAAAGGATCTCGAACGCAAGTTCCGGGTAACCCATGCCCCGCAGTTCCTGCAATTCTGCGTCATCGAACCTGGAATAGGTTTCCGGCATCGTCAGACCACCATCCGGAGCAAGGCCACCCAGAAGAATCCTGGAGAACTTTTTAGGCGGCATGCCGCCACGAGTGGAAATATAGAGCATTATCCTAAATCCGCCTTGTACAAACTCGCAAAAAGGTAAAAGTGAAGCAATTCATCTCGCTATCCGCCATGTGACTGATGAGTTTGCTCTGGAAATGTCAGTGATCTTATCCCGGACAATAGCGGATATTAGCCACGATCGGAAATGGCAATCGTCAATCATTTGCTGCCCAGATGCTCCAGTCGGATGCGTGTCACCTTGCCGGTCGTTATGGACAATCGCTTTATTCGGGCAATAGCATCGTTAACGTTTCTTTCCACCGCCAAATGCGTGAGCATAATGATATCCACCTGATCTTCGCCTTCGCTTGGCTCTTTCTGCATCATGGCTTCGATGGAAATGCCGAGGTCGGCAAGCACACGCGTGATATCGGCCAGGGCGCCGGGTTTGTCCATGACCCGCAGCCGCAGGTAATAAGACGTTTCCACCTCGTCCATCGTGAGGATCGGCGTATCCGACAGGCGGCCTGGCTGGAAGGCGAGATGAGGAACGCGGTGCTTGGGATCGGCTGTGTGCATGCGAGTTACATCCACCAGGTCTGCCACGACTGAACTCCCTGTAGGTTCAGCGCCCGCTCCCGGACCATAATAGAGGGTAGAGCCTACTGCATCGCCTCTCACCACGATGGCATTCATGACACCCTCGACATTGGCGATCAGCCTGCGAGCAGGGATGAGTGTCGGATGCACACGCAACTCAATTCCTCCGGACGTACGTTTCGTAATGCCCAACAGCTTGATGCGATAACCCAGCTCCTCCGCATACCGGATATCCTCGCGGGTCAATTTCGTTATACCCTCGGTATATACCTTGTCAAATTGCATCGGAATGCCAAAAGCAATCGAGGCCATGATCGTGAGTTTATGCGCCGCATCGATACCTTCGATGTCAAAAGTGGGATCGGCCTCGGCATAGCCCAGTTTTTGCGCCTGCTTCAATACGGTTTCGAACGTCAACCCCTTATCCCGCATTTCCGAGAGGATGAAGTTGCTCGTGCCATTGATGATGCCGGCAATCCACTCGATGCGGTTGGCAGTCAGCCCCTCACGCAGAGCCTTGATGATAGGAATGCCCCCGGCCACCGCTGCTTCGAATGCCACCATCACGCCTTTTTTCTGCGCCGCGGCGAAGATTTCGGTCCCATGTGAAGCAAGTAATGCCTTGTTGGCGGTAATGACATGCTTGCCATTCTCGATGGCCTTCAGTATCAGGTCCTTGGCCGCGGTGTAGCCGCCGATCAGTTCGACCACGATATCGATATCGGGATTCATCACTACTTCATTCGCATCGCGCGTGACGATGACATCATCGTCGCCTGCGATCTGGCGGGCCTTCTCTTCCTCTCGATCAGCAATCATGCGAACGACGATACTGCGGCCGGCGCGCCGAGTGATCTCTTCCTGGTTGCGTTTGAGCACGGCGAACGTACCGCTGCCGACAGTGCCTGCCCCCAACAGGCCCACGTTGATAGGTTTCATATCTTCGGTAATGATGAATTTTTCGGACATATTTGCCATATTTGCTGAAAGGGACTTTTGTTCGTACGCAGCGTTCTCGTTTACAGAAGTTGGGTTCGCCTCACCCGGTTCCGTGCTGCCTGCGGTAGCGGGCCAAAAAACCTCCAACGCGGCGAATGGCTTCGGTCAGGTCGTCACTATTAGGTAGAAATACAACACGGAAATGATCCGGATACGGCCAGTTGAAACCGCTACCCTGCACCAGCAGCACCTTCTCTTCCAGCAGCAAATCCAGCACAAATTGCTCGTCATCCTCGATCGGGTAGATTGCGGGGTCCAGACGCGGGAACAGATACATTGCCGCCCGCGGCTTGTAGCACGATACACCCGGAATCTCCGTCAACAGTTTCCAGGCGAGATCGCGTTGCCGCATAAGCCGACCAGTGGGCAGGACCAGATCCTTGATGCTTTGATACCCCCCCAACGCCGTTTGAATACCAAACTGCGAAGGAACATTTGCACACAGCCGCATGGAGGCCAGCATGGTCAGACCAGCGATATAGTCACTGGCATAGTGTTTTGTTCCGGAGACCACTGCCCACCCCGAGCGAAATCCTGCGGCACGATAATTCTTGGACAACCCGTTCAATGTAACGAACAGCACGTCATCCGCCAGGGAAGCAATCGAAGTGTGGGTCGCATCGTCGTACAAGACTTTGTCGTAGATTTCGTCGGCGTAGACGATGAGTTGATGCTGACGTGCAATCTCGATGATTTCACGCAACACTTCGTCTGGATAAAGTGCGCCTGTCGGATTATTCGGATTGATGACAACGATCGCACGGGTGTTCGAGGTCACCTTCGAGCGAATATCCTCCAGATCAGGCAACCAGCCCGATTGCTCGTCACACACATAATGACGCGGAGTCCCGCCTGCCAGCACCACCGCTGCTGTCCACAACGGGTAATCGGGTGAAGGAATCAAAACCTCATCGCCCGTATTCAACAACGCCTGCATCGCCATCACGATCAGTTCGGAAACGCCGTTGCCAATATAGATATCCTCCAACCGGACATCCTCGATACGCTTCTCCTGCGTGTAATGCATGATGGCCTTGCGTGCCGCAAATAATCCTTTCGAATCGCAATAACCGGATGCAGCGGAAAGGTTATGCATCACATCCTGCAGGATTTCTTCGGGAGCTTCGAAACCGAATGATGCCGGATTCCCGATATTGAGCTTGATGATGCGGTGCCCTTCCTCTTCCATTTGCCGCGCCCGGTCAAGCACCGGTCCGCGAATGTCATAGCATACATTGGCCAATTTGCTGGATTTGAGAATGGGCTGCATCAGATAGGGGACGGATGGGTGGCAAAAGCCTTACGGCAAAGATCAGCGAAGGCTCTGTGCAAAGCCGGGTTCAGATGGAAGTACGTAACCGGAAGCGCCTGCGAGTGTTGAGTGTGGAAAATCAAGAGATTCTGTCGTTCCCGCTTTATTCGACGCAAAACCTTTATCGCAACGGGAAAAAGATGTAATGTTACCCGACCCGCTAAACTGCCGCAAATGGAGTCTCGTGTGAAACTGCATCTTTCCGGTCCTACCGGGCACAACCTGTTTACCGGTTACGGAACCGACCACGTCATGATCAATCACGTACGCTACGATCATAGCCTGATCGTGTTACCCGATCGCCTGATCGAAGAGTGGGAGGCAAAAACGTTCGAGGAACTCAATACCGAACACTTTCAGTTCATTCTCTCGCTGCAGCCGGAAATGGTCCTCTTCGGAACGGGCGCCACATTGCGTTTTCCCCATCCGCAACTTACCAGAAGCTTGATCGAGTCCGGCATTGGCATAGAAGTGATGGATACCGCTGCCGCCTGTCGCACTTACAACATATTATCGGCGGAAGAACGACGGGTAGCGGCTGCATTATTGATTTAACCGGATGATAAACATCGAGGAGCAACGCCATGAAATCCAATCCAGTCGTCTGGTTTGAAATTTATGTACAGGACATGGAACGCGCAAAAACGTTCTACGAAGGGGTTCTGCAAGGAAAGCTCGAGCAGATACCAAGCCCCGATATAGAACTATGGGCCTTCCCCATGTCGGAGGAAGGCTATGGCGCAGCGGGCGCGCTAGCGAAAATGGAGGGTTGCCCGTCCGGCGGAAGCAGCACCTTGGTTTATTTCAAGTGTGAAGACTGTGCGGTAGAGGCCGCTCGTGCTGCCGAGCATGGAGGGCGCCTTTTCAAGGAAAAAATGCCCATCGGCAAATATGGTTTCATCGCCCTGGTCCTCGACACCGAGGGCAATATGATCGGATTACATTCCATGCAATAAGCTCATTCATCCGCTTCATCCAGAAAGCAGACTATCTCGTATTCATAGTAACTCCCGCTACCTTCCCCACTCAGTTCGCAACTTGAGTGAAAAAACCCCTTTAGCAGCGTAGAGATCGTTGCCAGGGCCAAACAAACGGATTCGAAGGACAGGGCGAATGGAATGAAAGACTCGAAAACTGCGGACGCTTCCGTCATTCCCGCAGAGATTGCTTCTGTCCCTCGCTCTGCCGATTATTTCCTTACGTCTTCCGTCAGGAAAAGCTCGGTACGAACCCGTTCCCGCCACAGTTTCATCCAGCCCGGCACATCCTCCGGCAACATGGGACCCGAAAGGAAAGCCCCCTGCGCCAGATCGCATCCCGTGCGGCGCAGAAGATCCCAATCCTCCCGGTCCTGGACACCTTCCGCCACGACTTCCATATTTAATTGCCGCGCCAGAGAGAGGCTTGCATCATAAATCGCCCGCAGCGTCTCGTCGGTGCCGGCGCGGTGCACGAAGCCCTGATCGATCTTGAGTTCATCAAAAGGGATGTCGCGCAACTGGGCCAATGATGAATGCCCTGTCCCGAAATCGTCAATGGAAAGGCGGAAACGCTTCAAGCGCAGCCGGGTCAGAATCTCAAGTGGAGCGCGTGTATCCTGCATCAGCTTGGTTTCGGTCACCTCCAGGACCACATTTTGGGGGGCTATGCCCTCCTTTGCCGCGAGTTCCGCCACAAAATTCAGAAAATCCAGCGAGGCCAGATTGTCCATGGACACATTGACAGCTACTCGCAGCGGCAACTGCATTTCTTGCCACGCTTTCGCTTGAGCCATGGCTCCGGCAAACACCGCCTTGGTCAGGTCGTCAATCAGGCCGGCAGCCTCGGCCACGCCAATGAATTGGTCCGGAAATACGATACCGTCCGCTGGATGACGCCATCTCGCGAGAGTCTCTACACCCACCACCTCGCCTGTAGCGACCGCCACCTTCGGCTGATAATAATTAACCAGTTGCCCCCCCTCGATGGCGGCGCGCAGTTCATCAGCGGCGTAGACTTTCTTCGCCATACCAGCGGCACCGGCTGCGGAAGGGGCCCAACTTTCAAGCAGTTCGGATAACGCATCGGGCTTCACCGGCTTATGCAGGTATCCCAGTATGGGAATCTTGTGTGCCCGCACCAGTTTTACGGTGGTCTGAAGTATACGTTCGTCCTCGCCGCTGACCAGTATGAGGCTACCCGGATAGTGTCGGTCCACCAGATGCCGCACGAACTCAATTCCATCCATTTCAGGCATGTTGAGATCGAGCAGGATCACATTTGGGACGGCATCCACATCGGCTATTTTTTCCAGTGCGGCACGGCCACTATCACAGAGAATGACCGAGCTATATCCGAGGTTGGATAAAATGCGGTTCAACAGCTTGAGCATGAAAGATTCATCGTCAAGCACTAGAATTTTCACTGCGGATCGTTCTACCATAACATTTATCTTTTCAGTTATTGTTCAGTCAGGTTTCTGAATCCGAACGTCGCTGGAGGCAACTTGTCTATCAGACGACGATATTATGCCAATGACCCGATGTACTTATCCACAGCGGCGAATTCCGATTCGAAAGATGGCAATAGCTCATTCAACCGTGTCATGTCACCCGCCTTGCCCGCCTGTTCCATCTGAGCGCACAACTCACCCAATTGCAATGCGCCTACCGAGCGAGCCGAGGACTTAAGCTTGTGTGCGATACCGCCGGCTGTTTTCGCATCACTGGCCTGACACGCTGCTCGCAACTCCTCTGCTGTTTTTCGTGCACTCACCCGAAAATCCTGGAGGAATTCACTGATCACGGCAGGGTCGTTACCTACGAGCTGTTCAAGGATATGGACATCGACAGGTTTTGCCGCAACCGTAGATAGAGCGGGGGCACCGGTAGTAGCAGATTCCCCGGACGTAGCGGGTGCAACAGGTATGGCCGTGGCGGAAGGTGCAGGCGCAGTAGAGCTTGGTGGAGCCAGTTCGAGCAATTCAGTGCTGCTGCCGGGAGAAGGAAGCCACTTCTGTAGCACCGCTTTCAAATGCGAGAGCTGCACCGGCTTGCTCAAATAGTCATCCATACCCACCGCACGGCAATGTTCAGCTTCACCCTTGAGTGCATTGGCCGTAATGGCAATAATCGGCTTGCGCGCAGCACCTTGCTCCCCCTCCTTGACACGAATTGCTGCGGTCAATTGATACCCATCGATTTCCGGCATGTGCAAATCTGTCAGCAGCAATGCATAGTTGCCGCTTTCCCAGCGTTTGAGTGCCTCCCCTCCATCCTTTGCAATATCCGCCGCATAACCCAACAGAGAAAGCTGCTGCCGGATCACTTTCTGGTTGATTTCGCTGTCTTCGGCGACAAGGATAAGTCTGCCTTCACCGAGCGCCTTTTCTCGCGACGGCAATGCCACCGCCTTCACCTCCTCGGAGGGGGGCGCGGGTAATTCCTCCTGCAGTCTTCCGGCGGCGAGTGCGACTGCCCGCAGGAAGGCGTCACGGTGCATGACATCGCCATCCAATGTAACGGTATCGACCTCTTCGGTACGCTCATGCCGCCTGCGCCCGCGACGAATGACGACAAAGCGGGGCTCAATATCAGGCTCGTGATGACCGTGCTCGAGGACTACGAAATGTGGATCCAGGTCAGGACGGGAACGGAAGGCGGCACGCAATTCTTCAAGCGGGGGGGTTTCATGCCCGGCATCTATGACCAGCAACCACAGGCCCGGCGGAAGTACCTCGATTCGCTTGAGGGCAGCTGGCAAATCGATCACTCGCTCTGCAACCGCTCCGCTGTATCTCAGATACACGGCCAGATCATCCGCCAAACCTTTTTCAGCACCGAGTACTAGGCAGGAAATGCCGGTGAGATCGATAACCTTATCTTCCATGTGCGAGGAAGGAATGAGGTCAAACGTCAACCGTACCGTGAAAACCGACCCTTCGCCCGGGGCACTCTGAACCCGGATACTACCTTCCATCAATTCCACCAGATGATGAGTAATCGCCAGACCCAGCCCGGTTCCACCGTATCGCCGGGTGGTGGATGTATCTCCTTGGGTAAAAGAGGTGAAAAGCCGAGATTGCACCTCCTCGTTCATGCCTATGCCATTATCGGCTATCTCGAACTCCACTGTTACCGCGTTCTCGCCGTGCTCAACGAGCAGCGCGCGCACCGACACCCGCCCCGGCTCCTGCAATCCACTCGAAAACTTGATGGCGTTATTGGCAAGATTAACGAGCACCTGGCGTAGTCGCAGTGCATCACCCAGGACTTCTTCAGGTATCGCCGGGTCGAGAAACAGGGTAAGTTCCACAGCCTTCCTGGCAGCCAGGCTTTCAAGCATGGCACATGCTTTTTCCACGACCTTTTCCACGGACATCGGGGCCTGCTCGATTTCCAGTCTGCCTGCCTCGATTTTTGAAAAATCCAGGATATCCTCGATGATTTCCAGCAGGGCGAAAGCCGACTCACGGATGAGATCGACCATTTCCATCTGATAACCGCTCAGGCTGGTTTGCTGCAGTACGTCCGCCATGCCGATCACGCCGTTCATGGGGGTGCGTATTTCGTGGCTCATGGCCGCAAGAAAAATCGATTTTGCCTGATTGGCCTGCTCCGCATCATGGCGAGCCTGCTCAAGATCCTTCAGAATGCGACTCCTGTCGCTGATGTCGATTGCAGAAGGAATTATTTTAACGACTTGGCCTTTGGCGTCCCGGACCGGCACCAGCATACAATCAGCTGTCATTAGACCACCATTGGCAATGCGCATCTCAATGTCACGGCGGACGATTTCCCCGGCTCGCGCCCGCCTGATATCTTCCCGGAGTTGTTGCTGCACCTCGGGCTTGTAGGAGAACCATCCGGTGTCGGACAGACACTTGCCGATAACATCCTCGCTGCGCAGGCCGCCTACCTCCAGTGCGGTACGGTTGATTTCCACCAAGACACCATCAGGAGTCATTTCGCCCACAAGCGCCGCCAGGTTGTCCACGATGGCCCGAAAACGCTGTTCACTGTTGCGCAAAGCCTGCTCGACCCGCTTGCGTTCGCGGATATCGCGTAGCACGCCGGTAAAATAACGTTTCCCTCCGACGAAATACTCACTGACCGCAACATATAGGTCGATGAGTTCGCCATTCTTGTGCCGGCCTTCGACTTCGCGGCCCATGCCGATGTTATGCACACCCTCGACTTCCAGCGACAGAATGTGGTCGAATTCACACCGACCCCTCCCGGTCCGGTAGTATCTCTCAACATATCCCTCATGACCGCTGCGGAAAGGTTCGGGCATCAGAATGGAAATGGGTTGACCGATTACTTCCTCCCGGGTGTAACCGAAGAGTTTTTCGATAACGGGATTGACCGAGCGTATTATGCTTTTGTCGTCGATCGTAATGATGCAGTCCACCATGTGCTCCACGATCGAACGCATTTCTTCTTCTTTGCTGACAAGCACCGCATTCGCCTGCTCCAAGTCAGCTGTACGTTTGGCAACACGGTTTTCGAGGTTCTGGTTGAGCTGGCGCAAATCTTTTTCGGCTACGTCACGCTGACGATCGCTGGCGGTCAGGCGCTCAGTCATCGTATTGAAGGTGCTGGCCAGCTGACCGATTTCATCCCATCCTGCAACGGGAACTCGCTGCCTTAGATTTCCAGCGGCAATATGCTGCGCACTGTGACTGAGATTTTTCAGCGTGGTGACTACGCGTCGGCTGAACAACAAAGCGCCCAGCATAGCGGCAATCAGGGTGAGGCCCAGCACTATCAAACTGTAGTTGCGTACTCTGGGAACAAAGGCGAACACTTCCTCCGCATCCATCTTGACCTCAATGCCCCAGTTCATGCGCGGCAGGTAGCGCCAGGCAGCCACGACCTCCTTGGCCCGATAGTCCGTCTTCAATCCTCCTCCTCGCTCCCCATGCAACCCGCTCTGGATCGCAATGGAAAATGGTGGAGTGGCGAGAGGTATCTTGTATTGCAGCGCCGCGTTCGGCTCATGCTTGAGTGGCGCGATGACTAGTGCGGTGCGATCGTTGAGAAGGCGCGTTACGACCGTTTCACCGCTCGCTCCCAGTCCCACGTTGTCGGTCACTACCTCAAACACGCGTTCGCTGTAGATCTGCAGCGCCAGCACGCCTTCCAGCTTTCCCTGAACAATAATAGGCAATGCCATGAAGGCCGCAATTGCGCCTTTTGAGGGCGGGTAGTATTCGAAATCCGAGACGCCTCCCTGCAAGGTATTGAGTGCAGCACGCACAACCCAGGCAAAACCGCTGTTTCGATACGGACCCGTGATCAAACTCGTCGCAAAATCCGATTCATGGGCCTGGCTGTAGACGACTTCGCCTTGGGGAGAGATGAGGAACAGATCGTAATATCCGGCATCCTCCACAAAGCGCTTGAAGTGTTCGCGATAAAATGCATCCAGTTGCCGATAGGCATTGGAGTCCACCCCGCTCTGCACGTACACCCGACCGAAGTCCTGCATAGCCATGCGTGTCGTACTGGTTGTCTGGATCACCCTCGCGTCCAGCAAACGCTCGCGCAGATAGCTGTCGATCTGTTCCGCTTTCATGTCAGCGATCCCTGACACCTGTTGAATCGCGGCCTTTTCCGCCTCCGTCTCAAAGGTACGCAACAGCGCATAACCAATGATCAGGATAGGCAGCAGGGAAACGACCACAAACCAGACAGCAAAACGCTGTGTAAGTGAGGTAAAGCGTATCATCGTTTCACCTCGCCGGCCCTCTGGAGTTACTCCCGGATTTTTCCATGAACTGCGTTGTTTGCAGCATTGCAGGCGTGTTCAGCACCTTCTCCAGCAGGATGTTCCACTCTTCACGCGACCGATAGGACGGGAACGGCGATGGTTCCAGCGGTCGCGTGGAATCCCACACAATATCGAATTGACCATCTTCCCGCACTTTGCCAACCCGGGCCACTTTCCATACGTGGCGAGTAATCGGATCAAGCGCCACGATCCCCTCCGGAGCAGGAAGGCTTTGACGCAAAATCAATCTTTGTACCTTTGCCAGATTACCTGAGCCCGCCTCGGAAGCAGCCCGAATCCACATGTGTACGTTGACATAGGAGGCTTCTGTCGGACTGTCAATAACAACTTTCTCTCCATAGCGGTCGCGGAACCGCTTGACGAATGCCTGATTCTCCGGTGAGGGAATGGTTTGGAAATAATTCCGGGCAGCGAAGTGTCCCGTCATCGGTATCTTATCCTGTACCGACAGCACTACCTCGGTAACGCTGAACGACAATACAGGGATGCTCTCCGCTGTGATTCCCCTCCTGTTCAACGTTTGAAAGAACCCGGCGTTATAGGCGCCCCCAATCGTGCTCAATATCAGATCGGGCTGTAGATCCACGATATCCTCTACGAGAGGATCCATGTCTTGGGAACCGAGAGGCAGATAATATTCCCCCGATACGATTCCGCCATTTGCTGCCAGAACATCCTTGATAAGAATATTCACGACACGCGAAAAAACATTTTCTGACCCTGCTAGATAGACCCGTTTGCCGCTATGACGTGCATGTTTTCGGTTACCAAGATTTTCCAGGGCCCAGTGCACAGCAGGCATCACCAACTGGTTGGGTACCGCACCTCCGTAGATAATATTCCGGGACTGCTCCATGCCTTCATACCGCAGCGCATAAAACAGCAGGTGATCATGCCGTTCCACTACCGGTTTCACAGCGTTGCGGCAGGTAGAGGTCCAGCAACCGAACAACGCCTCTACTCTCTCTTCGAGAATCAGGCGTTCGGCCTCCCGCGCGCAATGGGCCGCGTCCGACCTGCAATCCGCTACCACAGCTTCAATTTTGTGACCGTGGATGCCTCCTGCGGCATTGGCCTCCTCAACGGCCAACTGTATTGCATCAATCAACGGCTTCTCGCTTGCGGCCAAGACCCCGGAGAGGGAGTGGAGCACACCTATCCTGATGCTCGGCTTACTTCCGGTAAGATACTGCCATACCACCCCCGCCATGATGGCGAGAACGATTAACAGAATCAGGGGAATACCCAGTTTATGGTTGCCCTTCAATGCCACCCTCTCGGTATGAGCCGGAAAATACTGCATCTGATCCCTTCATTGCTATTTCCATCATAGACTTGATAGGAGAATAGCGAAACGTCTTCGGGGAAATTCTGTCTTCGGGGAAATTCTGTTGGACACCAGGTTTTCTGTTTTGAACCTGATTCTCCTCCTTTTGACCTGTATCCCTTTTCTCCGTTCGCCTTGAATCCTTCGGTGTCTCAAGGCACGCTTGTAAGGTGCGAATGGAGCTCAGGATAGGCCCGGCTCAGGATATTCCCCATTCCCTTTGGCAGGCTCAAGATATGCTCGAGGAAGGACTCTCAGGTAAACCGGGGGGGTCGAAGGGGTAGCCTGGAATAGTGGGCGTTGAAGAGGCGTGTTTTGAGCTGTCAGCGCTTCATAAGAACTTTTATATGCGCTGCCACGCTTCGTCCCAGCGCAGCCAACGCATACCCGCCTTCCAGCACCGACACGATACGTTTCCCGGCATAAGCGCAGGCAACCTCTTTGATTTTTTCAGTTACCCACGCATAATCGTCTTCCACCAGATTCAGGGAAGCAAGCTCATCATCGGCATGAGCATCGAAACCAGCGGAAACAAACAACATTTGCGGTTCGAATCTTTCCAGCGCCGGCAGCCAGAATTCATCCACTGCTTTTCGAAATACCTTGCCGTTGCTCCCGGCCGGTAGCGGGATGTTGACCATTCGCTCTGAACGGCCTGCAATGCCGCTATATGGATAGAACGGGTGCTGGAATGTCGAGACCATCATGACGCGCGGGTCGTGCTGAAAGATATCTTCCGTACCATTGCCGTGATGCACGTCGAAGTCCACCACCACGACCCGTTCCAGAGCATGTGTTTCAAGCGCGTGGGCAACCGCTACGGCAATATTGTTAAACAGGCAGAAACCCATCGGGTACCCGCGTTCGGCGTGGTGGCCCGGGGGGCGAATACTGCAAAACGCATTTTCCACCGCCCCTCCAATAACGAGATCAGTTGCAAGGACGACGGCCCCCGCAGCACGATAGGCTGCTTGCAGGCTGTGAGAGTTCATGGCGGTATCCGGATCGAGGTAGACGAAACCTCCCGAAGCCGCGCGGGATGCTGCTGCTTGCAACCTTGCAATATGTTCCTGTGCATGGACACGCTCCAGTTGACCGATAGTCGCTAATGGCGCCTGATAACGTCTCAGTTTATCCATCAGTCCTGAAGCAGACAGCTCGTCCTCGATCGCCTTCAGCCGTGCTGGACTCTCAGGATGATAAAAATCCATTTCGTGCAACAGGCAATCCGGATGGGAAATGAAGGCAGTATGGGAAGCGGGTCGCATGGGCTATCTCTCTTGATGTCGTCTCGTTACCTTTTCCGGGTGTGTTTTCTGCAAATTGAACCCCTGTCCACTCCGTGCTAATCTCATAGCTCAGGAATCCACCGCAGGTTGATAATTCCTTGACAAACCGTCATCGCGCCCGCGGAGGACATTGTCCTGAAGACGCTGTCTAAAACAATAAGGCGTTCAATGTCTCTCTTTCGACAACTATGGTTAGCCGTTATCCTGGTGACCATCACAAGTTTTACCGGTAGCCTTTTTGTAAGTCTGCTTGGCACACGAAGCTATCTGGAGCAACAGCTTCACCGTAAAAACATCGATAGCGCGAATTCTCTCGCATATTCGATTTCCCAACTGCGCAAAGACCCTATCACCATTGGTCTTCAAATCGCTGCATTTTTTGATAGTGGCCAATACCAGGCAATCTCCATCACCTCCGCCGATGGCAAGCTGATCACGGAACGCGTACAGAACAAGATAGAAACGACTGTTCCCGGATGGTTCATTCGTCTCTTTCCAATCAGTGCAGCACCGGGTCAAGCCCAGATATCGGACGCCTTACTGCATTTTGGCGTGATCAAGGTGGTCAGCCAGGCTCAACTCGCGTATCAGGCACTTTGGGAGCAAGCGAAAACCTTGATGCTCTGGTTTCTGGGTGCAGCGATCGTATGCGTGCTGATCGGGGCGATGATATTGCAGCGTATCCACAAACCGCTGGCGGAGATGGTCGAGCAGGCTGATGAGATCATAGAACGTCGCTTTCTCACTATTTCAGAACCCTGCATACCGGAACTGCGCAGTCTGGCGCGTGCCATCAATGACATGATCAGACGCCTGCATAACCGCGGCATCGAAGAAACCAAGCGCCTGGAAGCTTTGCACAAGCGAATAAACTTCGACCCGGTCACAGGCCTGGCCCGGCGGGAGCACTTCATGAACCAGCTTAGCCAGATTTTGATTGGCAGGGAAGAAGGCCATGAAATAGAACAGAAATCCGCAGCTGCCAGCGAAGCAGCGCGGGAGACGGTCCAGGATGGGGCCAGGGAGGGAGAATATCACCCTATGGGTGAACACGGCGAAGTTGTCCTGCACGAGGAAAAGACTCTCGCTTCAATTGCAACTGTTGCAGACACGGCCACGGGACAGATACAAGGCAGGCGGGGAATTTTTTTCCTCATACGCATCAATAATCTGGAAGAGATCAACCGCAAACTCGGCAGAGCTGGCGCAAACGAACTGCTTCATCGGGTTGGTTCACTGATCGGCGGCATCACCGGGGAATTCGAGGAAATCACATCTTCTCCGCCGCTTGCTGCACGCCTGAATGGCTCGGATTTCGCGCTTCTTGCTCCTGATATCCGTAATGCGGCAAAATTTGCCAGGCGCTTGTCTGAGGAGCTCTCAGCGCTCCCGCTGCGTGACGGTGACAAGATCACTGATTTCTGTCATATCGGAGCCGTGCCCTATCAACGCGGCGATACGCTCAGCGAGCTTCTTTCCAGAGCAGATGCAGCCCTGGCCACGGCGGAGCAGACCGGAGCAAACGCCTGGCATCTCGCGGCCCCGTCATCAAGGCAGGCTTCTCCAGTCTCCCTCAATATCTCCGACTGGCGCCACATTTTCAGTGATGCCTTGACTGCCAACCGCTTCGTGCTGGCTTTCTATCCTGTTATCGATCCCACTGGCGCAGTCCTGCACCAGGAAGGCGTTGCACGCATGCAAGCTCAACCGGAAGGCGGGTGGCTGGAGGCATCCGACTTTATCAGCATCGCCGCTCGTCTGAATATCACGGGCCCCATTGACGTAGCAGTATTGCGTCACGCACTGGAATTCCTTCAATCGAATACCGGCGAGGTGGCGGTTGATTTATCGATTGAAACAGTCGCGAACCATCGTTTCCGCAATAAACTTGACGCACTGCTGCGTCCGCATCCCGAACTGTGCCGGCGACTCTGGATCGAAGTGTCGGAGTATGGGGCTTTTCGCAAGTTTGAAGCCTTTCGCGATTTTTGCCACATTTTTAGGCAGTTGGGTTGTCACGTTGGTATCAAGGATTTCGCCCGCCATCTCGACAGTATTCAAAGTCTCGCCGGGGCTGGGCTAAGCTATCTTAAAGTAACCGACAGGTTCATTCACCGCATTAATCAGAATAAAACCAACCAGAAATTCCTGAAAAATCTGTGCGAGCAAGCCCACGCCTTGGGTATGAAAGTGATCGCGCTGGGCGTCCAAAATGAAGCCGAGCGAAAAGCATTGATAAAACTGGGTTTCGACGGTCTAAGCGGCAGAGCCATAAAATAGCTTTTTGATTCAAAAGTACGGCATTGTGAACGGGGACATTGAGCCTTGCAGCGTCCAATGTGAACGTAATCCTTTCCCCGGAGCGGCGTATACCTGCAGTCGCCACAAAGCTCATCTTTGGAAGGCTTTTCAGTTTCAACGCTATCCGTTCACATATCTTGTGATACAAACATGCTATGCCTATAAATTAATTCCGTATAAGAACGTAGTTCAGGAATAAAACCAAAAAAATAAAGGAGACACAATGACTATCCATCAATGGAAGTTTTTCCGGGCAGGTGGTTTTGATCAGGTACAAATTGATACCGGAGCCGACCTGCTGGCATTAAAAGACCTGGATCAGAAATTGTGGGTAGCGTTGAGTTGTCCCACACGCGGCATAGAGTTTGACACGAAAACACTCGACCTGATCGACCATGACGATGACGGGCGTGTGCACGCAAATGAGGTGCTCGCCGCGATCGCGTGGGCAGCCAAACTGCTGAGGAACCCGGATCTGCTGGTCAATGGCTCCGGTAGTGTTGCCCTGGCGGATATAGACAACAGCACAGACGAGGGGCAGCAGGTGCTGGCATCGGCACAATACATCTTGAGCAGCCTTGGCAAGCCTGACGCGCCCGAAATTTCTCTTGCCGATATGGCTGACATTGAGAAGTTTGTCGCAGGACTGGATTTCAATGGCGATGGGGTAATCACTGCAAGTCAGATTCCCGATGCGGCACTGCGTGCAACCGTGGAAGACATCATGAAGTGCCGTGGATCAGCAACCGACGTAAGCGGGAAGCCAGGCATCGATCGGGAAATCAGCGACGCGTTCTTTGCCGAAGTTGCGGCCTATTCCGCCTGGCAAGCCAAGGGAGAAAGTGACGGCGATATCAGCTTCCTGGGAGACAAAACGCAGGCAGCAGCGGCGGCCTTCCACGCGGTCAAAGAAAAAATCGATGATTACTTCACGCGCTGCCGACTGGCTGCCTATGACATACGCTCAGCCGTGCCCCTGAGCCGCTCCGCTGACGACTACAAAGGCATTGCCGCGCAAACATTGTCGGCAAAAAGCGGAGATATCGCCAGTTTTCCTCTGGCCACCGTGGAGCCGGAAAAACCTCTGCCATTAATGGCAGGAATCAATCCTGCCTGGCAGGAAGAAATCGATGTATTCCGCAGCCTGGTCGTCGTACCATCACTCGGCGAGAAAGAAAACTTATTGGCTTCGGAATGGAAAGCATTATGCGACAGATTTGCAGCATTTGAAGCTTGGCAGGCAAACAAGCCTGCCTGCTCTGCCGAACCTCTTGGAGACGCACGCTTGCGCGAAATTTCCACCGGGGAGCACAAGGAGGAGATCGGCAGGCTGATCAGCCAGGATAAAGCGGTAGAAGAGGAAGTAAAGGCAATCCATTCGGTGGAAAAACTGCTGCGCTACAACCGTGACCTGTTCAATCTGGTCAATAATTTCGTATCCTTCCGCAGCTTTTATACGGGCAGGGATAGAGCACTCTTCCAGTTGGGAACACTGTACCTCGACGGGCGAAGCTGTGATCTGTGCGTAACGGTGGACGACATTGCCAAGCATGCGGAGTTTGCAAGCATGAGCGGAATCTATCTGGCGTATTGCGACTGTATCCGTAAGGGTGGCACCGAGAAAATGAGTATCGCAGCCGCCTTTACCGCCGGCGATTCCGATTTCCTGATGGTCGGGCGGAACGGCATTTTCTATGATCGAAAAGGCCAGGATTGGGATGCCACGATCGTGCGAATCATCGACCATCCCATCAGCATTCGTCAGGCTTTCTGGTCCCCCTACAAAAAGCTGGTGAAATTCATCAATGAGCAACTGGAAAAAATAGCTAGCCGGAAAGCTGCCGAGGCGGATGAAAAACTGACTGCGGCGGCAGCAGGAGTCGGCGGAACGCCGACTCCCGGTACCCCTCCACCGCCCTCCGCGCAACCATTCGATGTAGGCAAATTCGCCGGAATATTTGCAGCGATAGGACTGGCCCTTGGCGCAATCGGGGGGGTCATTGCTTCCATTGTCACGGGTATACTGGGACTTGAATTCTGGCAGATACCGCTCGCGATCATCGGCCTGATATTGCTGATTTCCGGCCCCGCTATGCTGGTCGCATGGTTCAAGCTGAAAAAACGCAACCTTGGACCGGTTCTGGACGCAAATGGATGGGCCATCAATGCGCGTGCACGCATCAATATTCCGTTTGGAACATCACTTACCAAGCTCGCCCGCTTGCCGGAAGGGGCGCGCCGCTCACTGGCGGATCCATACGAGGATAAAAAAACCGTGTGGCCGTTCTATCTTTTGCTCATCGGAATCCTCATTCTCTTGTTCATTATGTGGCAACTAGGAGTTTTTGAATCGCCGCCCATCCGCTAGCCCGGTAATGAAAGTGAAAAATCGCATATCCGACTGCCTGTCCTGAATCTACGCTTGCTTAAGGAGGATAAAAGCCCATGAACACCGATGAACTCAAGTCAGTGGCCGAAGCCATTGTCGCCAGGGGGAAAGGAATTCTGGCAGCGGATGAAAGCAATCCCACCATAAAAAAACGTTTTGCTTCGATCGGCGTTGAATCCACGGAGGAAAACCGGCGCCGCTACCGGGAGTTACTTTTCACTGCCGAAGGCATCGAACGCCATATCAGCGGTGTCATTCTGTATGATGAAACGATACGGCAGAGTTCGAAGCACGGTGTACCGTTTCCGCAGGTACTGTCGGAGCGGGGAATCATACCGGGCATCAAAGTGGATAAGGGCGCGAAGCCGCTAGCGCTGCAACCTGGGAACAAAATCACCGAAGGATTGGACGGCTTGCGCGACCGGCTGGTGGAGTACAAACAGTTGGGTGCAAAATTTGCCAAATGGCGGGCAGTCATGGAAATCGATGAGCACGCGCTTCCTTCTGTCTATGCCATCCGCGCAAACTGTCATGCCCTGGCTCGCTATGCAGCCCTCTGTCAGGAAGCCGGCCTCGTGCCCATTGTGGAACCGGAAGTTCTGATGGATGGTGCGCACGATATCGGACGGTGCGAAAGCATCACTTCCGCCATGCTCGAGACTTTGTTCGAAGAACTCGACGCCCATGGCGTAGTGTTCGAAGGGGCCCTGCTCAAGCCCAATATGGTCATTCCGGGAAAGAAATGCGCACTCCAGGTCAGTTCTCAGCAAGTTGTGGAAGCAACGATTCGCTGCCTGCGCCGTTATGTCCCGGCGGCAGTACCGGGGATCGTGTTTCTCTCGGGCGGTCAAAGCCCCGAGGAAGCGACCGATAATCTGAATGCCATGAACGCCATGAGGGGAAACTGCCCCTGGCAACTCAGCTTTTCTTATGGCCGCGCGCTCCAGGAACCGGTTCTTGCAGCCTGGAAGGGAGAGGAAAAAAATGTGGCTGAAGCACAGCGCGCGTTTTCCAGACGTTCCCAGTTAAATGGCTTGGCGCGGGAAGGGCTTTATAACCCCTCGATGGAAGATAGCTGAACTTGCGGACACGGGTGTAAGCTATGGGTGTTTATGCATTAACGGCGGTGGGCGCAGGTGCGGCGCTGGGCGCCTGGTTACGCTGGTGGTTTGGGATGACATTAAACCCCCTGTTTCCGACCCTTCCCCTGGGTACTCTCGCCGCTAACCTGACCGGAGGTTATCTTATCGGCGTCGCGATCGAGTATTTTCATCACAACAGCTTTCTCCCGCCCGAGGCCAGGCTGTTTGCCATCACCGGCTTTCTTGGCGGATTGACAACCTTCTCCACCTTTTCGGCGGAAACCGTTACGCTGCTCTTGCGTGGTCAATATGCCTGGACGTTTGTCATCATATTTTCACACCTGACTGGCTCCCTCGTGATGACTATACTGGGAATAATGACAGTCAAATGGCTTGCCCAGCATTGAAAGAGGATTTTCCAAATCCGGCCGGAAGAATGATACAGGGAATGAGAGGAGCAAACGGAGGAGGATATGCAAGGGGTCTTTCTCAAATTCTACGTAAGCGAGTACCGCGAGCATAATGGCATACTGCTGTACGAGTGGCTGCTGGAACGCGCAAAAAAAAGCGGCTTTAACGGCGGTACCGCAACCCGCGCCTTGGCCGGTTTCGGTCGCCATGGCGTATTGCACACGGAAACCTTTCTTGAACTGGCGGCGGATCTTCCGGTAGAAGTCAGCTTCGTACTCAGTAAAAAAGAAGCCGAAGACTTCATGCATCTGCTGCAAGCGGAAAACATCGACCTTTTTTACGTCAATTTTCCGGTCGAGTATGGTTTTTTGCCGGAGTAAGTGTAAGTGTTGCCGCAGACAATATACAGAAGCGGCAATACATCAGCATCACCCCCTAAAAGTAAGTTGAATTGCACTCTATCTGATTCCAGATTTTCCTGCATATTCCTGCTCACCACTTGGTCATGCTGTTCGATCTGCCATTCCTATCAGACATTCTCACTTTTACAGGCACTATGCGCAATTGATCTGCAATGACAGAAACATTGTTGTTGCGCCCGCCGAGTTCCCTTGAAGCGCTTAAAACCGGTATTCGATCTGTGACAACTCCGCCTTCGATTGATAAGGCATGCACGGCGATAATGTGGAATATCGGCTGTTGTTTTCGCCCTTGCTGCCTGGCCGTTGCTTACTGCTCTTTAGATGCAGTGATAAAAAGAGGCGAGATGCTCTCCTTGCTGCCCACCTTGTCTGAATCCCCTCCTCTTCCCCATACCAGCCCTATCACCAGCGCAACAATTATGATTTTTATACGCATAGCGGACATCTCAAAAGGAATGATAAGGTTATAAAGTTGCAAAAAAAGCCCGGCGCAGGAGGCCTGCGGCCGGGCGCGGTGGCGTTTTGCTTCTACTACTGATTACATGTACATGACTTTTACTTCTACCTCGTTTACTGCTACTGGAGAAGCTACCTGCTTCCGATCCACTCTTGCTTCCCCGGTTTGCATACTACCAGCTTGAACGACTTTGCCTATTGGACCAAAGTACAACCCTCGGGTATAGCTACGTTTATATCTTCAGGACATACCTTCGGGACGATAGGTTTCCAGTCAAGGTGGGTGAAGGCATCGCATACGTCCTGTCATTACCGGTTTCCAGGCCCCTCTGCCCAGGGCCCAGGCATCAATCACTGGATTGGCTGCACGCATTCAGCATTTGCGGGCGTTTGTGCTATACATAATTGCAACTGCCGACTCCGCAACTCGCTATGGCGCGGCCTTGAAACCGGTCAACCGCCGCTTGCCCCGCCAACTGAAAGGTTCATCACATGGCGGAACAACAGGATGAGAAGCCAAAACTGCCACTCGCCGGAATCTTTGCGCTATTCGCGATGGTCAGCAGCTTTCTCATCTATCAGGAAATCTCGCTCCAGACTTTCCGGCCCATCAGCAAGGGAGTCAGTTCCCATGTTTTCATGGAAGAGGGAATTGTCCAGTCGCGGCTCTGGCAGGACCCATTCGAGGCGGTAGAAGCACATCAGTCGGGTGAAACGAAAATACCGAAGGAGGCGGACGAAGAAATCGATGGGCCGCATCAACTCGCCCGGCTTGTCGAAGTTCTCGCAAAATCCGGCGTCTCCTCCCAGCTCCGCATCCTGCCGGTGTTCGTGGATGGAAGTCCGTACTCCAGCGGCGCGGAAACCAGGCTCAATGATCGTTACGCGGTGATATCCGCCCTGGGCGCAGCAGGATACACGCCGGAATCGGGCGAATACATCCGTTTTTTCATCTGGAATCGCGCAGAAGAGAGCAAGCAGAACGGGCAGCAAGAGATGGCAGCAACCCGATCTGTCGTCATTCCTGCCGAGCTATTCATCCCCAAGGAAAAACTGGAAAGCAAAAAACATATATTAGTCATATGGCTGAAAGCGCAGGATTTCGGCCGTAATCCGTTCACCTCCTTGAGCGAGTTGATGACGCACCTCGACAGCAGCTTCGGGAAATATCAGATAAATCTGACATATGACGTTCTAGGTCCCCGGTTCTCCACTGGCCTGCGCGCAATGGTGCAAGAGGTAAAAGACAAGTTAGGCGAAGAGGCAAGGCAATCCGGCGGGCAGTGCCCTTCCCCCGACCCACCATTCGATGCATTGAGGAGCGTTCGGTTTTATTCACCCTGGGCGACGGCAGAAGATACGTTCCTGCTTGACGATTCGCCCTACCCGGATAAAAGCAAAGCGGAAAAAGAAGCAGCGGAAGCAATCGACAAACTCTGCAGCTGTCCCGATAGAACACTTGCCGGCAATGGGGGTGACGGACGAACGGAAACTGCAGAAAATCTGCCGATTGTGGAGCGCCTGTTTTCGTGCGCAGGTATTAAAAACTTCAGCAGGACGATTGGCACAGATGCAGTACTGGCCGAGCACCTGGTTCAGGAACTGAACCGTCGTCAACTCAAGTTGAAGAACTGTTCGGGAACCAAGTTCGGAAAAGATACAAAAGAATCGTGCGAATTCAAGGTGGCGCTGATTTCAGAGTGGGATACGCTGTATGGACGGGCCCTCCCACGTACTTTTGTAGGGGTAGCGTCAAATGAAACCGGTTCCGGCAAATCCGGCCCTGAGCTGGAGACGGAAATAAATAAGCTGCGGAGAGATGAATGGCCGGAATGGGTGTCGCACCACTCGTATCTTGCAGGGCTTGACGGTGAACTGCCGGCATCGCAAGGCAGCAAAACGGAAGGCAGGAGCAGCGATAAGGATACAGAGGGTGTTCTGGCCAAAGGCAAAGCATGGTACGAAGGACGGTCGGCGACGAACAAGGGAAGTGCGAACCAAAGACCCGAGGGCCGCAGCCAGATCGATTATCTCGTCAGACTGTCGGCGGCGCTGAAACAGGAGGAAGCGAAGGATGGGAAATTCAAGGCAATCGGCGTCCTGGGAGGTGATGTATACGACAAGCTTCTGATCCTTCAAGCACTCCGTCCGCAGTTTCCAAGCGCCATATTTTTCACGACCGACCTCAATGCCAGGCTCGCCTATCCTGCCCAGTGGGAATTTACCCACAATCTTGTCATCGCCTCACATTTTGGATTGAAGTTGCAACCCGAACTGCAAATACCCATTCCCCCATTTAGAGATAGTTATCAGACATCCCTGTTCTATGCCGCTTTGATGGCGCTCGGACATCTCGCCCCTGTTCATGCAGATAAAACGAATTGCCCCGATTGCGTCAGGCTGAACACAGAAGTGAATAAAGAAAACAGGGATGGCAAGCCGGATAATTTTTTTGCAAATACAGGAACCAGGCTGTATGAGATCGGAAGGACCGGAGCGTTCGATATCAGCATTGATCCGCAGGGACCTTCCGCAGCTTATGAAAGCATCCATCCGACCCGCCCAGACCTGGATGCCTATTTCGACACGCAACGAAACCTCAGGTGGCTGGCGGAAGCGTTCGCCGCGATCATCATTCTCATTCTGGGCATCATACTGATCAGTACCAAGGTAGCCGATTTTTTTCATAACCTTGCCCTGATGAAATTATTCTGGGCAGGTTTGGTGGTTGCAGTCGGTGCATGCTACAGCCTGGTCAAATGGGTACCCTGGAAGGCGCTTGATGTCGCAGGAAGTGAGCCCTTCGTGCTCACCGAAGGGATCAGCGCATGGCCAACAGCAGCGATTCGCCTGCTCGCACTGGTCATGAGCCTGCTCTTTTTATGGTATTCATGGCGGAAGATGAAAAATAACGAAAATGTTCTGACGCATGAACTGGATCTCGAAGATAAAGGTACAAGTTTTACCAATACTTCCCTATGTGACCCCGAAAAAGACGCCAGTTACAAGAGGCTCCCGTTCAGGATCTTTTCCCACGCTATTCGACGCATCCTGGGCCTGCATGTCTGGCGTCCACAAAGTACTGACGAGATCGATGCTGTTCGCCTCTGGCGAGAATATGTCTCCCTTGGCGCTCTGAAAAATTTCGCAATCCGGGGCCTGACGCAGCTGGTTGTCGCATTAAGTTTCGCCTGGCTGATAATGATGCTGTTCGGTTTTCCAAATACGCCCTGCCGGGGTGCGGGCTGTTTCCTGATAAGCAATAGCCTCCTCATCATGAGCGGCACGGCGATGATGACACTGATATTTTATGTAGTGGATGCCACAAGGTTATGCCGGCGCTGGGTCAATTGCATTGCCACGAATAAAATCCATTGGCCCGCCGGCACGCTCGGGAGAATAGCCAGCAAGAGCGGCATCAACAAAGAGAATCTGGATGAATGGCTGGGCATCGAACTGATTGCCGAACGCACGACTGTCATCGGCAATTTCGTCTATTTCCCGTTTATCATCGTTGTTCTTCTAATCATCGGGCGCCATGGTTATATCGATAACTGGGGGTTTCCTGCCTCGCTGGTCATTATCTTCTCCCTCAATGCGATACTCGTTGTCGGGAATGCGCTGGCGTTGCGAAGATCGGCCGAAAAAGCCCGGCGCGAGGCCATCAGGCGTCTGGAGAGCAGGCTGATCCAGCTATCCGGCCAGACACCGGAAGAAATAAAGCAGAGGCAGCAGATCGAGTGGTCAATTCACACGATCAAAAATAACAAAAGGGGGGCCTTCCTCCCCTTCACACAGCACCCGATATTCGGGGCGGCGATCGCATTGCCGTCCGGCGGCTATGGACTTCTACTCCTGCTTGAATATTTTGCCACCGGGCAGTAATAGCTCCGGGAGCGGAAGGGATGAAGTGAGATTCCATAGCGGCTTTAACCGGAACTGCCGGGAAAATAGAATCCCCTTTCTCAAGAGCAAAATGGGTTAACAATATGAATAACAGAAAACTCTTGTTTATCCTCGCTCTTCTTCTGCTCACGCCGCTAGTTCACGGGCAGGAGGCTGTTCCACCATCCAGCATTGGCCAGAACCAAAGCATGAACGCCAATGTTAATCCGAAAACTCAGCCTCAGACTCAGCTTCAGTCTCAGTCACAGCGCCTCCTCCTGCCTCAGGCCCAGACTCAACCAGTAGGAGGGCAAGGGGAGTTTCCGCCCAATTCAGTTCCTGTAAAGTTCGAAGGCATCGTCGTTCAGGTTGACCCGCTGGCGGTGAAATCGGTTAACGGGGATGTGCAGACATTTATTCCGTCGCGCCAGGAAGCGCCGGCTGGGCTCAGGGCTGACTGGCCCAATTCAGGCGACCTGGTTTTACTTACCTACGTACCGCGTGCCGGAGGTCATGCGCTCACCGATATCGAGATAGTGGGTAAAACCATTGTCGGCACAATCAAGGAAATCGCGGAGGATGACTCCTGGATCGTTGTACGCACGCAACTGCCGGAGAAGCGGGAATACGAGGTGAACATACCACTCCAGGCAAGCGCCGATTTCAAGCCTCTGGTGTCCGCCATGCGACAGGGCGATGGCATCAGGGCCACATACGTACGCGAAGGTGGCATAAACTCATCCGATGAAACTGCTCAGGTTAGAATCAATCACGTCAGATCGCTCGAGTGGCAGAGCGAGCCCGTCGGACGCGCTGCCCGCTGGGCATCGCTACTCATTGCGATCTTTGTGCTTTTCATCCTTGCGTACATTTTCACCCGGGGACACCCCACTCACCTTTACCTCGGGCGTGATAATCGCTACAGCAGCTCCAAGTTCCAGACTTTCCTCTGGTTCTGGCTGGTCATCAGCGCCTATATCGCCATCGTATCTCATCGCATTGCAGCGGCCGGTTGGAGCTATGTAGGCGGCGTGGATATTCCGCCACATCTGCTCATCCTTTCCGGGATCAGCGTGCTGACATTTGCCGGAGCAAAAGCGATCACAACGGGCAAAGTGGATGAAAAACCTGACCTGAAACAGCCTGCCCCCGAACCCAAGGCCACCGATCTGATATGCGATGATAACAACAGGCCGGATCTTGGAGACTTCCAGATGGTGGCGATCACCATTCTCACGGTAATCATTTATGCCATATCCGCAGTCGAATTCATGGAGAACATCGAGTTCCGCCGCGTGGTTACCATGCCGGACGTGGATGCCACGCTGCTGTCAATATTCGGCTTGGGCCAAGCAGCCTATCTCGGCAAGAAAGCCGCCGGAGAGGAATAACTTCTGGATCGTCAGGCCCAAGTCGAATCAAACAGGGCTCTTAAGAAACAGCTTTTTCCTTGTCCTCCTTTCCCCGGTTTTATCCCGATCTATCCCTTACTCCCCTTGGCAGGAGGTTTGAGTACGCATTCCCCCATATCGAAAGTGAGCCTGTCACCCCCATAATTCCAGATGGCGGTAAAGGGTGCTTTCTTTTCATCTGCGTCACCCTCCATTTCGCTGGTTTTGATGGTCAGGGAGACGACAAGCGGTTTGTTTTTCGGATGAACGACGGGGATCAGTCTGCCGATAGCAGTAGTCGCGCCGCCCGCTTTCACGGTAAAAGCTTTGGTTTTGGCCGAGTAGCAGTTGGTCCAAAGGCAGGCGGACAACTCACCGGTTTTTGCATTATAAAGAAACGACTCCTGGTGCTGAAAATCCTCCGTTACCCGCTCGCACTGATCCGCGGTACATTCATACTTGACGCTCGTTCTGCAATCAAACTCTCCCTTTTGCTGGGCTAAAACTCCCGGAGAGAACAGCAACGATACCAACAGCGTGGGGTACGCAAACGGTGCAAGGTGCCTGGTACAGGAATGAAAGCAGCTATCACGGCTCAGCAATGGTGAATCCCCATTCCCGCAACCGGGATATAAAAGATGGCAGGTCTCTCGCGGTTCCGGCAAGTATATGCATGAGGACATTGAATGAAACCTTGCGGGGCATCTGGGTAAACTGCTCCTCGATGTAGGCTATCTTTTCCTCACCTAATCCCTGGGGGGCTTTCCAATCCTCCGTATCGATATCCCAGGTGACGATAGCGAGTGACAACTCCTCGGCTACCCGGACAAGCTCTGGATCGAGGTGGCCGCGAAAACCGCCCGCACCATAAGGCGGCCGAATTTTGGTGGGCCGGACCCCGCTGACTTCTTCGATAATATCCTGCGTTCGTTCAAGTTCGCGGCGCACCTCCTCCTCCGTCTCCTGCGCGAGATTTGGGTGGCTCCAGGAGTGATTCTGGATATCATGCCCCTGATCGACAATCATTCTTGTTGCCTCGGGAAATTGCCTGACTTCGTCGCCAAGAACGTAAAACTCCGCCTTGATGTCATTTTCGCGCAGCGTTCCCAGAATGCTTTCCAGCGCACTTACAGGCCCCGGTCCATCGTCAAAAGAAAGGACTATCCGTTTTTCGTCACCGAGCATGTTTCCCCTCCTGATAATACTGATGGCCGCCTTGAATTCTTCAAGCTCCTTGTCTCAAGCCCTCGACGTGCGGAATTTTCCTGCTATATTATCGATATAGACGATATTTTCAGGTCCTGCCCGTCTTTTAGCCATCAGACCGGAACCGGCGATGCTCAATCAAACGTCATGATCTTCAGCCCGCACGGCTATAGGAATGACCAAACCGGTCACATTACGATCTTTTATAAGGAGAGATGACATGGGCCAGTATCAAATTGCTGTAGTGGTGGGCAGTCTTCGCCGCGACTCATTCAATCGCAAACTGGCTGATGCCCTGATAAAGCTGGCTCCACCGGAATTTACATTCAAGCACCTGAACATCGGGGACCTGCCGCTATACAACCAAGACGACGATGAAAATCAGGCCGAATCGGTCAAACGGTTGAAGGCTGAAATCGCCAGAGCCCAAGGCCTGCTGTTCGTCACACCTGAATATAACCGCTCCATGCCGGGCGTGCTCAAGAACGCACTCGATCATGCCTCCCGTCCCTATGGGCAGAATGCATGGGCAGGCAAACCGGGGGGAGTGATCGGCGCTTCCATTGGCTCTATCGGCACAGCCATAGCGCAGCAGCACTTGCGCAACTCCCTGGCCTACCTGGACGTTCCCACTCTGGGCCAGCCGGAAGCGTTTATACATGTAAAAGAAGGGCTTTTTGACAAGGATGGGAACATCGGCAATGAAGACAGCAGGAAATTCCTGCAGAACTGGATGAATCGCTATGTCGATTGGGTCAAAAGGCATGCCGTCTGATTATGACATTTTCATTTTTCATTTCTATTTCTTATTGGGAAAAATGACGGGTAGCACTCAGATATCGAGACATATCTTGCCAATGTGTCGATTGATTTCCTGATAGCGAAAAGCCTCCACAAGTTCTTCCAGTGGGAAATGACGATCGATTGTCGGCCGCAACCCGGTAGCTTCGATTGCCCGGATCATCTCGACTTGGTGACGGCGGCTGCCCACGACCAGCCCTGAAGGCGCAATTGCCGTGTCAACACAGAGAGTAACGGCAGCGTTCCTGTCATACCTGACAGGATGCCGATTATCGCGATGTGGCCGCCGATGCGCGCTGCTACCATCGACTGAGCCAGCGTGGCGGGACCTCCCACTTCAATCACATGGTCGACCCCGCGTCCCGCTGTCAATTCACGTACCAGATCTCCCCAGTTTTCATGTTTCCGGTAATTGATGAGATGATCTGCGCCAAGCGTTTCCAGGCGGGCAAGTTTCTCGTCGCTGGAAGAGGTTGCTATTACCGTTGCTCCCGCTACCTTCGCGAATTGCAAGGCGAATACTGAAACTCCGCCGGTTCCCTGAATCAATACCGTTTCGCCTGGCTTCAATGGACCGTCTACCATCAGTGCCCGCCACGCTGTTAAACCCGCGCACGCAAGAGTCGCCGCCTCAGCGTGGCTATAACCCTTCGGGGCACGAGTGAAACCGGTAGCAGGCATGGTCACTTGCTGGCACGCAAAACCGTCAATGCCATCCCCCGGAACGGTGCCCATGTCGTCAGTCTCGGGTTGTCCTTCCTGCCACCTTGGAAAGAAGGTACTGACAACATGGTCACCTATTGCAAATTCGTTAACGCCTTCACCCACGGCGATAACCTCGCCCGCCCCGTCGGACATTGGAATACGCGGCACCGCGGGTGGCCACATCCCGCTTACCACTGCATAATCATGGTAGTTCAATGAACTTGCGCGAATTCTGACAGTAATCTCGCCTGCTTTCGGCGTCATTGATTCGCATGTACCCAGCGTTACACGATCAAATCCTCCACCCGGTTGCACATAGACTGCCTTGTTGGTCATCGCTCGCCTCTCATTCCAAACGTGCTTTGGAGTCCAAAGAATGTTTAGTATATATACTTGATCCCGGACAGATAACCATTAACACCCTATCGAGAAAAAGTTTCTTCGCCGTAGAGATTCCGGTTTTCTTACGATTACTAAATGCGAAACCCGTTTTTTCTGTAATGAACAAGGAAATAATTCATGGACTCAAAACCGATCAACAATACGATCAACATAATTAGCTCGAAAGATTTATTCACCCGCATCAACTGGCTCGAGCAGGAACTCAATTATCGGTGCTCCGATGAATACTCTGAAGAACTGAAGGCGTTGCAAGTATTTGTCAAAAACGTTGATGCCGCTGCCTCCGTCTCAACCTACGACAAAGGATCGAACCTCATTCGCAACAGTTACTTCGAGGATTATAGAAAAGTGCTGGAAGGGAAGAATGCAAAAGCTGTGCGCCTCGTCCCGGTTGATTTCGACGGTGTGATTTACTGGCTGCAGCTGTAAGAACGAGGCTCTCACTCTGATCACCCTGAGCCTATCGAAGTGATTCAAAAAATCGTCACCCTGGCTCTGTCAAAGGGCATGAACCCCTCGTCCCCCCTTTACCCGAACAAGACTTCCACTCTGTAAGAGGGAGGGTCGTCCCTGAGACCTGTCGGGAGATCGAAGAATCCACGGTGCTCCAACCCTTCGACAACCTCAGGACAGGCTTGCTGAACGGTATTCTGCTAAAGCCTAAATGTGCCTCAACGTACAGAACGGCAGGAAAGGTTTCTCTATCCTGTTTTAAAGCCAATATTCAGGCTTTCATCAGGAGATAAAGATGGATAACGAACGAATTATAAGCATGTTGAACAATCTCATCGAGATCTCGCGCGATGGCGCAGAAGGCTTCAAAACTTGCGCGGATGATATCGACGATCCCGAGTTGAAGATGTATCTTCGAAACCGGGCACAGAGCTGCGAGGAGGCGGTGCGTGATTTAAGTGTAGAGGTCAGGCGTTACGGCGGAGATCCCGATACAGGCGGCACCGCTACCGGCACATTGCATCGCATGTGGGTTGACTTGAAGACGGCAATCACCAGCAACGATAACCTGGCAGTGCTTGAAGAATGCGAGCGGGGCGAAGCCGCTGCCGTGATGGCCTACGACAACGCCCTCAGAGAAGAAATGCCGCTCGATCTGCGCGCGCTGCTTGACAGGCAATACGAAGGTGTTAAAAGAAATCATGATCGCGTCCGCCATCTGCGCGATGCAGCGCGGCATGGCATCAAAGCGATTTGAGAATGTAGTTCGTACAGCTCACTTTTTTAGCCTGCGAGTGGAGAGAAAGCTGTCCAATAGCCAGGGTGTAATGGGCGAGGAGGTGTCTCCTCTGTCCGGCGATCGATCTCCCGGTATGGAACTCCACCATCATCCGGGAAATCGGTTCCCTATCTTCCCTGTCGAGCCTCGCTACTTCGATACGCGGTATAAGGAAATCTTGCTTTTATCCTGTTTTTCCAGGGTAGCCGTATTGCCATCGGCATTCAGGTTAAAGGAGCTTGCACCGGTTTCCGAAAAGCCAGCACACCCGTTGGTGTCATAGGTAAACCCTTTAATGCTCAAGGCCTTGCTCCCGGCATCGTACGTGTACGAGGCGAACTCGACACCGGGTCCGCAATTTTCGGCATGCTCCGGATTGCCGACCGGATCGACCATCATGAACTTTCCATTGGAAAAGAAAAAGTAAGTCTGGGTCTTGATATTCGTTTGGTCTGCCGCCCACGTCCCAATGATGCCTTTCGGTTCATTTTCCATGGCTGAATAGCGGCTTTCCTTGATCTCCGTCTTGATCGGCTCCTTCTCCGAACTGATCTCCAGGGTTCCCGCGATGTGGAAAAGCTCTCCAAACAGACTTGCCTGTTTCTTCTCTCTTTGAACCGTCACGATATCCGAATTAATCAGGTCGGAACCGTCCGTGCGTACCCGCACTGTTGCCCGGGGATTGGATAATCCAGCCTGAAGATTGGTATCGATTACCGGCTTGCTCACGAATTTGAATCCCCTGGTATCAAATTCTGATACACCTGCCACCCCGTACTCCACACCCGCCTTGCTGACCAGTTTACCGCCACAAACGCGGTTGGCATCACAGGAATCGTCCGGCGTGGCTTCACCGTTCAGGTACTCGCCCCCTCCGCTGGTGGAAATACGGATTACAGAGGCGGACGTACCATCATGTTTGACCCAGATGCTGGAACTCAGCATGGGAATGCCTTGTGAAAGGAAATGTGCCCTGGCCTGATTCGCCGTCTTCACAGCACCGCTCACGCCTCCCGCCTCCCTGGCCTTCTGCAATTCAGCAGAAGCTGCAAAGGCAGCCGGATCGCTATCCAGATTGATGGAAGTCGCGACAGCGGCCGCGGCACTGGGAGGAATGGAGATACCATTATCGGGATTGCCGTCGATATCGAGCGATTGCAGCAGAATAAGCAGGTTTTGCAGTTTATTCGCGCTTTCTCCCGCCAATTCCATGGGAGTGATGATACCTGCTCCCTTCACTTTCCCCAGAGCCAAGCCCCCCAGCTTGAACTCCACAGTATCGCCATGGCTGTATTTGAAGATTCCGTTTTCATCCGTATTGGCGGCAGCCCCCGATGACGCAGCATAACCTACACCACTTACCGCGGTGTCCAGCAGTCTGCCCGTAGTCGGGCCTGTTCCGGTTTTCCCCCCACCGCCGCTGCTGCCGCCTGTTGCCGGTCCGCTTCCATTACCGCATGCGGCGATGCTCAACGCCAATGCAAGTGGCATGAGATGAGCCCAGGAAATGGCTCTTTTATTCTGATTGAACTCCATCTTCGATTGATCCATTCGATTTGAACAAACGCGCTATCATATCAAACTATAGCGCGACAATAGCGAAAACATCGGCCCTTTTCTTCCCTGCTTGTCCGTATAAACCGCGCGGGATGCGGAAAGGAAAACCGGCCTCCGGCGACTGGATTGGTTCAGTTCACCGTCGACTCCTTCAGAATGCGGATAACAGCCTTGTTCCATTTCCCATGAGCCAGAGATGAGGCGAAGCTGTTGTATAATTTCGGATGGTAGAATCCGGAAGACTAGCCATACAGGTTTTGCAGTCTGCCAGTGACATGACTCAGTCGCTTCTTCAAGTCCTGTACTAAATATTGATAACAACATTTCAAGGAGAATGATTATGCGCAAATTCCAAGCCCTTGCAGCTTCACTTGCTTTCACCTGCTCCATTCCGCTGGCACTTGCCGCCGAAGGAACCGTTGCAATTTCTTCACCTACGGAAGGCGCCAAATTCAGCCCGAAGACGGACATCGAGCTGGTCTATGACATCTCGCTGGGAGACAAGGGCGACCACACCCATCTCTATATCGATGAAAAGGAAATCTTGACGCTGCGTAATCTGAAAGGAAGCCAGTCTCTGGGAACGCTTGCAGCGGGAAAACACGAAATATGCGTCAAGGTGGTAAACAAAGCGCATACCCCCATTGGTCCACAAAAGTGCGTCAACGTCAACGTAGAAGCGTAGGTGTTTGAAAATCTCAACTACGCCCTGGTGCAGCTGGCGCATAATTTCGGCGCCGCTGCCGTAGTGGGTTTTCCGGTCCTTGCGTTATACGTCTTAGGGCAGACAACCTCTGCGCACCGCAAGTTTGCATGGATAGTCGGGTTGAGTTGGGCGGTGCAAGCGCTGAGCGGCGCGGGATTCGGTGCAGTGAGTTACTACTATTACCAGGTATTCCCCGATCTGCACGGCGTCGCCTTTGCGGCATTGCTGATCAAGATTCTCTGCGCCGTGGGCGGAATCTTCATCGCGGCGAAGTATATACGCGAATCCACCACATGGACGTCCAAACAGCGCCGTAATGCCTGGAGACTGCTCAGCCTGCTAGGTGTAACGGCGCTGACTGCTGCGGCATTCCTGCGCTGGTACGCGTGAAACCCATGAAACTCATGGGATCAGAGTGATTGGTCTAATGCTTGGTCAGCTCTCTTTCTATCGATCAATCGGCTCTGACCGCCTGGATTCGCTCGTAAAACTCCGCTGCGAGATCGGTGAGAAGCGAACGGTACACTCTGTTCATGTATTCCACTGCTTCTGTGTTTGCGGATTCCCATGACCCGGACCATTCCACGAAGGTCGTGTCATCGGTCGTCACCGGAAGCAGATGCAAGTTGCCCACATAATTGTAAATCTCTCCTGATGAAACCGGGGAAGGCCCTTCGTCCATGGAATACATCATCCGACGCTCGATCTCGCTGTAAGCGATCAACGTATCGAGGAATTCTCCGTTTAACAGCCGCTTTGCCCCCACCGAATATCCACCGCCCTCGCCCACTTTTTCGCACGACTTGATCAGCGAAGGTGCCCAGGAGAAGTCGTGGAAGTTTCGTATTCTGGACCAGACCTGCTCGATTGGAGCATCGACGACAATGGAGTTGTATACTTTTGGCATGATTATCCTCCTCTTGTTTTTTCGCCCGGATCTGGCGGGTTTGTCATCCGCTTTTCGGGCAGATTTCACTCGGCTGAGCACCGGTCGTTTTTAAGCTAACATATACCACATCATATCCACGGAACAATGTCCTGAGCAGAGACATCGGTGCTGGGCTCCGCTTTTCTTCGTCATACTGCTGCCGCAGTGTTGCTCCTCCTATGCAGCGGCTGCATCCATACCGTGCCATTCCGGGATGCAACCGGAAATGTCATTCCCGGCAGTATCGCCAGCATGGAAACGATTACCATCGGCGGCATTCCTCAAAGTATCTGGTTTCGCGGGATATCCACCTCCAATCCTCCCCTGATTCTCCTGCATGGCGGGCCGGGCGCCAGCGAGTCGGCGCTCTTTCGCCATTATAATTCCCTGCTCGAACAGCATTTCACCGTGGTGTATTGGGAACAGCGAGGAACGGGTCGATCATTCCATTTCGATATACCTCTTGAATCGATGTCCATTGTACAGTTCGTGCGCGATCTGGATGAAGTCGTGGAATACGTAAGGCATCGGTTCCACAAGAAAAAAGTCGTATTGGTAGGTCACTCGTGGGGCACCGTACCGGGGATAATCCATGCTTCGCAGCATCCTGAAAAAGTCTCCGCTTATGTGGGAATTGCCCAAGTGGCCGATGTGCCGGAAGGTCGCCGTTTATCCTACGGTTTTGCCCTGTCCGAAGCGAAAAATAGGGGAAATGCCAAGGCTGTTTCGGAACTGGAAGCCATTGGCCCGCCACCCTACGCCTCTGTCGATGAAAGGTTGACAACTGCCAGATGGGTGGAACGGTTCGGCGGCATATTCCATACCCATCTGTCGACAGGTAAGCTGATATGGACAGCACTCAATACCGATGAGGCGAACCTGATTGACCTTATCAGGTTTGGTCAGGGCAATCGCTTTTCTCTCGTGCAGCTGGAGAATGAAATCTCCCGCCTCAATCTGAGCGACCGCTACCGCTCATTCAAGATACCCATGTTCTTCCTGCTTGGGCGTTATGACAAGCATGTTCCTGCGACCCTGGCAGAGCGATATTTCGAAACTATCGAGACGCCCTGCAAGCGGCTGGTGTGGTTTGAGAACTCTGCGCATAATCCGCCCTTCGAGGAATCGGCAAGATTCAACCGAATATTGATAGAAGAAGTGTTGCCAGTGGTTAATTCAGTCGATTGCAAATCCTCGCAACATTCCTCCTGTTTAATGAATGATGCAATCGAGTCTCCCTGTATTTCCCCGTATTTTTCTTGTAGTTTTCGGAATGAGGGCTATATTTAACAGCAGAAGCTCTGCGCCGAAACGTTTTCACCACACTTCGTTTAAAAGTCGTGAAAAAATGTTTGAATCTTGAAGTGGATATCGGTTTAACATTTGCTCTCTCCCATCTCTTAACCCTTAACCTGATGCCTGCCGCTAAATATGAGAGGAAACCGAATGAAAACGCTCTCGACCGCTTTCTTTTTAGCTCTCGTGCTCGGCATAACTCAAATTGCTTATGCGCAGCAGACAAAGTGGCGGACATTCAGTGAAGAGGCAATATCACTTTACAAGAAGGGTGAGTATGACAAAGCGGTAGCCGCCGTCAAGAAATCGCTCGCGGTTGCGGAAAAAGAATATGGCCCTGACCATCCCGATACTGCGACGAGCCTGAACAATCTTGCGGAACTGTACCGCGACCACAAAAAGTTTGCCCAGGCGGAGCCGCTTTATAAGCGTGCTGCGGCAATTCGGGAAAAGCACTTTGGACCAAACCATTCCCTGTTTGCAAGGACCTTGAATGGGCAGGCTGAACTCTACCGCGCCCAGAACCGTTTCGGGGACGCCGAGCCGCTTTACAAGCGGTCGCTGGCCATCAGGGAAAAATCCCATCGCCCTGATCATCCGGATATAGCCCAGACACTGAACAATCTCGCGGAACTGTATTGCGTTCAGGAGCAGTACGCTTCGGCCAAAACGCTTTACGAACGCTTGCTTCCGATACGGGAAAAAGCGCTCGGTTCCGACCATCCTGGTCTGGCAGCGGGTCTGCACAATCTCGCCTTGATTCACCAGAACGAAGGCAGATACGCACAGGCGGAACCGCTCTACAAGCGCGTGCTGGCTATCCGGGAGAAGGCATTGGGCCTGAATAATCCCGGCGTGGCGCAGGATTTGAGCATTCTTGCGGAACTTTATCGCACGCAAGGCCGCTATGCATTGGCGCAACCCCTTTATGAACGTTCACTGGCAATCTTTGAAAAAGCTGCCGGAAAGCATCATCTTGATGTTGCCACCATCCTGAACAACCTCGCGTTCATCCACCACAAGCAGGGGCAATATGCACAGGCGGAACCGCTTTATAAGCGAGCCCTGGCAATCTGCGAAAAATCTCTCGGCACGGATCACCCTACCGCGCGGATAACCCGGGATAATCTTGCTGGACTTCGTGTCGCCATGGATCGGCTCAATCCGAATGACGAACCGGAGCGGCAGGTAGCGCGGTTCCAGTGGTTCAGCAACATAATGGGTCGGCCGTAAGAACCAATAGGGTCAGGCACGATTCATCAAAATGGTTCTGTCCAATTCTTTTTAAGTCTGACCTTATTGTTCTGATAGAAAAATCTATTTACCTCTATTGATTTCCTAGGGGAAGAGTATTCCAACTCTTAGGAATTCTATTCAACTAGAAGGGAATATTGTCATCATCATCAAAATAATGGAGTGGCGCTCCAGCAATTACCCAGTCGGCCATCCATTTATCCATTCGACTAAGGCTTTCACTCTTAACAAGAGGAGCCAACCATTTTTCCCGCTCGTCGCGGGAAAGAACTTTAGCTGCAAGAAGAATAGACCGTCTGTCCCAAGAAGCGTAATGCAGCATTTGGCTTTTCCGATCTTTAATCCAAGCTTGGTTCTTCAATGTTATGGCTGCACATGCTTGCGGCCTAAGCCGTTTACTAGAAAAAACGAATGCACGAATTTTAGTAATTTTTAGCAATTCTATATGGCGAGAGAAATACCACTCCAGCCATAATCGAACCGCACGCATGTTGGCTGCTGGATGATCACACAGTTCAGCAAGCTGAGTTGCATGAGCAGAAATGAAATCTTTATCTGAAATTGAGTCCAGATATAAGGCGATATCATTAACTGCAGGTGCAAAAAACTCTATGTTACTTATAAGATTAGGCACAATATCTTTAATCCCATGTGCCTTTGCTCGACGTATGATTGCTCGAATAACCCCGAGATCTAGAGTATCAAATTTTGTAATACGTGCTAGCGCATCTGAAAGGATTTCGCCAGCATTATCGATAAGGGCTAACCCAACGTTTACCTCCATCGTATAAGGGTTAACAACTTCAATCTCTCCAAGAATCTCCAGTTTTTCCAACTGGTACTGGTTGTTGAGTTCTTGCCTAATAAAGTCTTCTGACTTGCTTATGTGGGTTTTTTCAGAAGAAAGAGAAAGTCTTTGATTCTCGTGAAGATAAATGCAGAAATCCTGTAACAACTCTCTTAGCTGTTGATGAGAGCTCCCAAAAATCCGAAAATCATCTACATATCGAACATGCTCAAAACCACGGCCGAAAATAAATTGATCTGCGTCGATTAGCGTTGCCTCAGCCATGATAATGCTGGCTGCCGGGCCAACAGGAATTCCCTGAGATGCTTTGGTATTGAGTGTAGTAAGAAAGTATTCAATTCGTTTTGAAATTCCATTCGGATTATCAATTGCCGATTGAATTGCGTTTTGTAATCTATGGAGATAAATTTTGTTATAAAAATCTGAAATATCTGCTGACAGTACAAATGGAAAAACTTTTGAAAGATTTTCACATCGCTCACGATATACATGGAATCCTGAGCCTTCAGTAAAAAAACTCCTATCACTTTCAGAAATACGGTATGAACATGCTACTTCTGGACTTGCTCGAGCTCCCTCCACATGCGAAGCTATCGTCTTTGCAAGTGCTGCATAGACAATAGAGTCTAATGGCTCAGGTCGGTGTACGATTCTGAAACCGCTTCTGGGTTTCGGCCATGGCTCAACAAGAGGTGTCGCGGAAAGAATACGATCCAGATCTGATTCGAGAATATAATTTTTGACTTCATCCCACGAAAACCTAATCGCAACAAACTCCTCGGCACGAGGAAAAAAATCTGTGTCGTAATAGTCAGAAATATGGTTTATTGCGAAATCTAAGGCATCCGGACTAATTAGGGTTTTCAGTGGTTGGGACATATTATTATTTCAATACAGGTAGTGTTTGAGAGATTTTCTCTCGTTTATTCCTACAGGTGCAGGCGGACTTCTAACCAATTGAAGCTCACTTCATATTGAAATAAGACCAGCAAAACTGCGAATTCTGGCTCAACCCTAAGTTTCGCAAACGCTGCAGCCATCGCTGTATCAGGTCCGGCTTCCTGTTTCTGCTGGGGCTTGGCTGAGCGGTCCTTCCTATCCCTTGGCTGCTCACGCTTGCCGATTCCTCGCGCTTCCTATGTTTGTGGGGCTGGCGTATCCGCCAACCTCATCATAAGGGCAATCCGCTTGCGCCTTTCATCGACTTCCAGCACCTTGACCTTGACCACCTGCCCCACCTTGACGACCGTGTGCGGGTCTTTCACGAATTTGTCAGCGAGCGCGAAGATGTGCGCCAGTCCATCCTGATGCACTCCGATATCGACGAACGCGCCGAAGGCAGCCACGTTAGTGACCACGCCTTCCAGCAATATTCCTGGCTGCAGATCGGAAATCTCGTTCACGCCTTCCTTGAATGCGGCAGTGATGAATTCCGGCGGGGATCACGCCCCGGCTTTTCCAGTTCCCTCACGATCTCGGTTACGGTCGGCACGCCGAATCGATCATCCGCATACCTTGCTGGATTGAGTGACTCAATAATTTGTTGTTGCCGACGAATCCTTCCACGGGGATGGGGTTTTTGTTTCTGAAAGGAGATTGTTGTTTTCCCCTCCATGTCGAAAGACTTTTCAGGTGATCGAATGAAGAAAGAAGTTCATTTCCCAAGCTACTGAAAACAGAGCCTTTTAAAAATAGGCATGATTTTTGCTCCTCATATAGAGCTGTGAGGCATATCAAGCAGCTTATTTATATTCATAATGAACATACAAGAGGAAGCAAAAAATGCCAACAAAAAAAACCATGATCCATGTAACGACAGGGGTTTTTTTCACTGCCATGAGCCTGACCTCTTCCGTCAGCGTTGCGGCTCTTATCAGCGCTTCCATTGGGGGAGTTCCCATCGGCAATGCGGTTTATGAAAATTTCAACAGCCTCTCCTCTTCAGGGGGTCTTTCCAGTAAGGGTATTTACGTTACGTTCAATGGAATAGATTCGGGTACGGCAGCCCTTCCAGATGTGTCTGGAAAATACGCCGCTCCTTACGTGGTCAGTGCCAGCGATCATCTGTTTAATGATATTCCTCAGGAAGACGGACCAGATCTTACACAATATCTGGTCACCGGTATCGGTTCGGTTACTCTCGACCTAAACGCATATCATCAATACTTTGGCCTTCTGTGGGGATCAGTAGATAGCTACAACACCTTGTCTTTCTACGACGGCAATACGCTCCTTTTCAACTTCACTGGCCTTGATGTCACCCATCTGCCAAATGGCGATCGAGGAGCAAATGGCACTTTTTATGTAAACATTACTTCGGATATCAAGTTTAACAAGGTGATAGCCTCAAGCCCGCACTATTCATTTGAATTCGATAACGTGGCGTTGGCTGCCATCGGAACTTCAAGCCAGGAGATTCAGGAGATTCCCGAACCAGGTACACTGGCTCTTCTCGGGTTTGGTCTTTTGGCGGGTTCCATTACGCGTTGCAAGAAATGGGGCTAATCCCCTCTTCGTGCGAAAACCCTCTTCTGCCTCCCCTTCCCACTCCCACTCCAGCTACACGCGGGAGGAGATTGAGCTGCTTGCTGCCTTTCGGACAAGGTGTTTTCCTTGTCGGGGGGGGCAGATTCAGTAGAGGTTGTTCCAGCGACAAAGTCCATGCCCCGACTTAACTGGTCATTGTCACTTGATGCTTGACCGGCCAGCGCGGCTGGTGCGTTTGAAACCCCTGAGAGCCCTTGAGACGCTTGGGAACGAGTGAGACGTAATGCGCTAGCCCTTGCTCTCGGCTCTCGGTAGTGTAAACACACTTGTGATTGTCTCTAATACCTTCCTGCTGCAACAGAATGAACTCTCTGAAAACGTAATGGACACGAGCACCTCACATTGAAATAAGACATCAAAACCTTATTTAACCCTTTAGCCTCCCGAATGCCGCAGCCATCGCGGTCTCAGGCTTAGAATCCTGTTTCTGCCGGGGCTGGACTGAGCGGTCTTTCCTATCCCTTGGCTGCTCACGCTTGCCGGTTCCTCGCGCCTCCTGTGTTTGTGGTGCTGGCGTATCTGTCAGTCTCATGGTCAGCGCAATGCGCTTGCGCTTTTCATCGACTTCCAGCACCTTGACCTTGACCACCTGCCCCACCTTGACGACCGTGTGCGGGTCTCTCACGAATTTGTCAGCGAGCGCGGAGATGTGCACCAGTCCATCCTGATGCACTCCGATATCGACGAACGCGCCGAAGGCGGCTACGTTAGTGACCACGCCTTCCAGCAGCATTCCCGGCTGCAGATCGGAAATCTCGTTCACACCTTCCTTGAATGCGGCAGTGATGAATTCCGGCCGGGGATCACGCCCCGGCTTTTCCAGTTCCCTCACGATGTCGGTCACGGTCGGCACGCCGAATCGATCATCCGCATACCTCGCTGGATTGAGCGACTTCAATAATTTGTTATTGCCGATGATCGACCTGATTTCCTGCTTCAAGTCGGAAAGGATTCTTTGCACGACGGGATACGACTCGGGATGCACTGCCGAGGCATCAAGCGGGTTCTCGCCATGCATCACACGCAGAAAGCCTGCCGCCTGCTCGAAGGTTTTCTCACCCAGGCGCGGCACCTGGTGTAAAGCTTCACGCGAGGTGAACATTCCGTTTGCCTCACGATAGACAACGATGCTTTGCGCGACAGCCGCGTTAAGCCCCGAAACGCGTTCGAGCAGTGGCGCGGAGGCCGTGTTGACGTCCACGCCTACCGCGTTCACACAGTCTTCGACCACGGCATCGAGCGAACGCGCGAGCTGGGTTTGCCCGACATCATGCTGATATTGACCTACGCCAATCGATTTCGGATCGACTTTGACCAGTTCCGCCAGCGGGTCCTGCAAGCGTCGCGCAATGGAAACCGCTCCTCTCAGCGACACATCCATATCGGGGAACTCCCTGGATGCCAGATCGGAGGCGGAATAAACCGAAGCCCCCGCTTCCGAAACCACGATAGAGGTGAGCTTGAGATCGGGACGACGCTTGATCAGGTCTTTTGCCAGCTTGTCTGTCTCGCGCGAAGCGGTGCCATTGCCTATCGCTATCAGCGACACCCGATATTTTTCCGCAAGCGCGCCAAGAACATGAAGCGACCCATCCCAATCATTCCTTGGCTGATGTGGATAAATGGCGGCCGCTTCCATGACCCGTCCTGTCGCATCCACTACTGCGACCTTCACCCCGGTGCGCAAGCCGGGGTCGAGACCTATTGTCACACGAGGCCCGGCGGGAGCAGCCATGAGCAGGGCTTTCAGGTTGCGCGCAAAGACCTGGATTGCTTCGGTTTCGGCGCGCGTGCGCAACGTGCCCATAAGATCGATTTCCAGATGCGGAAAGCTCTTTACCCGCCAGGTCCAGCGCACCGAGTCCATCAGCCATGCATCGGCAGGCCGCCCTTTGTCCGCAATGCCGAACCGGACAGCAATGCGCACCTCGCACGGATTGTGCGGGGCATCCCACTTCGGTTTCTCCGCCTCCGAATCCAGACGCAGGGCAACACGTAAAATTTCTTCACGTCGCCCCCGGAAAAGCGCCAGCGCCCGGTGTGAAGGAACAGAACTGAGCGGTTCGGAATAATCGAAATAATCGGAATATTTCGCGCCCTCCTCTTCCTTGCCGCCATTCTTGTCGCTCGCGACTTTCGACTCCACCACCCCATGGTCCAGCAGATACTCGCGCAGCCACTGAAGCAACTCGGCATCTTCCGCGAAACGTTCCATCAGTATCTGGCGTGCTCCCTCGAGCGCAGCTTTCACATCCGGTACCCCAGGATTATCCCCCTGCTCGGTGGTGAAGGCCGGCTTCAAGTACTTGATGGCCTCTTCCTCGGGTTGCAGCATCGGGTCGGCAAGCAGCGCATCTGCCAGTGGCTCCAGCCCCGCTTCCAGCGCGATCTGAGCCTTGGTGCGCCGCTTTTTCTTGAAGGGGAGATACAGATCTTCCAGTCGTGTCTTATCCTCGGCCTGCAGGATGGAAGCAAGCAGCGCAGGCGTCATTTTCCCCTGCTCTTCTATCGATGTGATGATCGCGGCACGCCTGTCTTCCAGTTCACGTAGATAACGCAACCGTTCTTCCAGCAGGCGCAACTGTGTATCGTCCAGCCCACCAGTCACCTCCTTGCGGTAACGTGCAATAAAGGGCACGGTGGCACCTTCATCGAGCAAGGCAATGGCCGCGTTAACCTGTGCAGGCTTCGCACCGAGTTCAAAGGAAAGACGTTGTTCAATGGATGGCAGCATGATGGCGCAGAGTGGAAAGATAAGCTGAGCCAGAGGAATCTGCAGTTAATGGCAGTAACATCTGGCGGCGAAGTTATCGGAATTCTTGAGGTTTTTACACAAGCTGGCTGAAAAGTGAAGCAAAGTCAGCCTTTTAGGATTCTTGGGAGATCTTATGATAGCAGGCGCTTTTGCTTCATAAATTAGGGTGTATTGTGTTATCGAAGCTCGGTTTGTACGAGTTTTTACTTATCTAAGGGAAAGTAATGCAGGGTATGACATGATTCCAGTAAGCATTCCGTGAGAGAACGTAGTCTAACAGAAAATGGTGGTCTCCTGTCTCCTTGACGGGACGGATGAGATCACTCCGAAGGGGCGGAAGAAAGCTGATTAATCAAATAAACCATCGATATTTGTTCACCCTCACCGCTTGGCCGTTTTCGAGCGCATGAAATGCTGATCCATTGCCTGCGATACGATAGCAGTCTTGGTGGCGATATTAAGCCGGAAGAATTGCTTCAACCGCCTGAGAAACCGTAACGCGACGCGTCTTTCAGGCGGTTGCGGCTTGAGCGCAACGGCAACATCCGGCGAAAAATTCCGGAGGGCTCGACTACTCTCGGCATTTGGTACATTCGTGATTTCGTGAAGCGGCACGTTCGCCAGATGGAACGCGTGGAGAATTGTGACGACCCCGGTTGCACCTGGGCTCACTGAAGCCAGGTTCTTCCCACCATCTGCGTTTGCGAAAGTAATGGCAAGCCATATCTTGCGTTCCATGCTGGTCAACGCGGCAATTTGCACTTCTGCAAGTGCTTCCGCATCCGGGTCGCCTGTTCCGCCAGCATCGCTGAAAAATTCGTCCGCCACCGCGCGGACAAGCATGACTTGAGCAAGGCCGACACGAGCGAAATAAAAGCTCATCAGCCGCTCCTGCACGATTTCGGCAGCGGAGCTTTTGACTCTCGAGCGCTTCATCTCCTTGACCCACTGTTCCGGGACAAGCTCGGCATCCAGATACGCCTGCCGGTTGCTGAACAAATTGTCGAGGCCGCCTTCTGTGAAGGAATCGATGATGTGCCCTGCCCGCGCTGGCCGAGCCAGTCCACCGGACTCACGCAGGGCAATTGCAAGGCCAAGGGTTCGGTCTACCAGTCGTGATCCTGGCAGCGCCAGCATTTCGTCCAGTTCATCGAGCCACGGCGGCAGTTCTTTTGACGCCGCCATCGCGCTGCTTACCGCTTCGCGCATTGGCTTGAAATGGCCGAAAGCATTTGTGCGAGTGTATGTTGATAACTTCTTTATCGTGAGCTTCCCTGCGAACTCCGGGCTGGAGGTTTTATGGTCCTCGAAAATCGCAGGCAGGTTTACGGTCTCTTTGCCTATGGTGGTCACTTCATCAATAAATTTCCGCTCATCGGACGGCAATGTCGAAAACAACAGGACAATACCTTTCGATTCATCAGAAACGGACTGGACTATATCGGGAGCAGCCATCAGGAATTTGCGCCGCCTTTTGCATGAGCCTGCGATGCGAGAATTGGTCCAATATATGGAACTGTCGACTTCGGCATGCTTTTGTCCGTTGATCGAATGCCTGTCGCGCCTGCCCCTTTTTCGCCCGTATATCCGCGTTCAAGGTGCGGGTTCCGCAGGGACCCAGTTCCCCTCCTCGTTCGGCTCCCACGCAGGCAGCCCAGGCGTGGTGCGCAGCGTGTGCAGGGTTGTTGGCAAACGCACTTCAAAGGAATCGATCAGTTCGCCGCGATCGCCTACACCGAGCATCGCCTTGAGTTCTTCCACGATGCTCAAATAGTCTTCACCAATTACGCCGGAAGGATGCGATTGCGGTACCTCGCCGGTCTCGAAGAACGCCAGCGCGAACTCCTCGAAGCCGGGCCGCACGGGGATCTGGATACGGGCAAAACCTGCGCGGAGAAATGCCGCAAACAGGGGATCGATATCGCTGGAAAGGAGCCGATAATTCCAGGTACTCTTCCGCGCCCAGAAATAGGGCTGAAAGACATACACCATGTTCTCCCATTCAAACCAGCGGGAAAATGCGGCGACATAATTGCCTTCGGCAAAGGCTTCGTCGAAATCGATTCGGGGTCGCTGCGCAGCGCTTTCAAGAACAGCGCTGAAGAGATCGTAGTGTTGTGCTGTCAGAATCGAAATTGCGCTTCTTTGCAACTCGCTGCGAATAATTGTCTGGTTATCAAGGGGATGGCGTCCTTCCTGCTCTTCCCTGCGCTCGAGGGCCAGCGCGGCAAGGCGCTCTTGATATTCCGTCTTGAGCGCAAGATAGGCCTGAAGAATGAGCGCATGGGTTTTCAGACGCCACGCTTCCATCATACCCGGCATTTGCAAGCAGTTAATCTCGATTGCGACGGTATAAGCGAGAACATTATTGACGAGTACCGTGACAGGAATATTCTGAGGGTTATCTCCTGTCTCGCCATCGAGTAAGCGGGATTCGCTCTCGAAACCAAACTCCTCCCTGCCAACGGTAATGTAAACCTCTGCCACCGGACCGAACCCTCCTGGCGTGCCTGAGACCGGCTCCGGGGGAACAGCGATGACATTGGAAGAGGCGTGGGCAATGACAGCACGGTAACCCTTGGGAATGTCCACATCCTTTGCCTCGGCCATGGGCGGAGGCAGAGTACCCTCCTCAAGAGCCTGCGCCTTACCCTCCAGGGCGATGGAAATGGTCGTGATAAGGTCGGGGACCGGTTCGACACCCGCAACATTGTATTTTTTCACGAACTCGCCATAGTTCTCGGGTGTGATGTCGCTCGGTGCAGCGGTAAAGGGCTCAGGCGGCGCGAACCCGTCTGGAAGCTCGCTTTTCCGTGCGACTGACCACAGGTAGTTCGCGGCAGGTTCAGGCGCCATCACCTCAATCATCAAACGCTCTCCCACTTCGCGCACCTCATATTCCATCACCTTGGTAAGCCATTGGAATATCGCGGAGACATCCGACGTACCGGCAGTATTGTCGAAACCGTGACTGAATTTTTCCTCAAATTCCTCCAATGTCGTGCGAGTGCGCTTTTCCCGAACCTTCTCGGTTACCTTGGTCGCAGTTTTATTCGTCACTTCCCGGGCGTAAGTCGAGGCTGATTTACGCGATTCCTCTGTTGCAAATTCGGACTCGAATCCTGTCGTCAGTTCAGCTTTGATCGGGCCATAGCTCCCGGAAATCGTCGCCCCGACATTGAACCTCTCCGATTCCTCAATGGTGAGGCCCACCTCCTGCTGCATCTCATTCCGTTCGGTTGTCTGTTCGTCGCGCTCTTGCTCAGTGCTGCGCTCGATCTCGGTTTCGAAAGATTCTTCCGTACGGGTCAATCTGCGTGTTTCCCGCGACTGCTTCTCCGATCGCAGAATAGTTTGCACGTCCGAAATCTGGTCGAGTTCATAGCGTTTGATCTGCTCGAAAACAACAATGAGGGGCATGATCCCAATGGGTCGGATAACACCCACGCTGGTCGGAACCTTGGGGCCCTCCGGTAGCGCAATATCGCCCGCAGGGAGCAGATTTTGATCGAGCATCGGCACAGTCGCAGTACCAATCATCACCAAAGAGGGTGCGCTCCGCTGTTCCTGTGTCTCCCGCAGCGATTGACTCAGCGCTGCACTCGCCCGCCCGATCTGGTCCAGTGCGGCCGATACGGTCACATTTGAAAGATTAACGTTTACGCTTCGCAATGCCTCCCGTATGTCTACCGGTAACCGCGCGATAGCATTGGAACGCACGCGTGCTTCCCGCCCACTCGTTACCGCGAAGTCATCCATGCCGGTTGAAAGAATTGCAACACGAGCGCGATCCAACGCGGCAATACGGCTTGATAGCTGACCAGCGTCCCCGCTACCGCCGCCTCCACCCGGAGTGGGGCCAGCCGCAGGGGTCGGCGCCGGCACAGGCTGTGGCATCCGAGGCATGGGAAACAAGGCCCGGGGAAGTACAATGGTACGGCGCAGAAGTGTAGCGACTGTCTCGTCATCGAGCGTCTGATCATTTTCCGAGAGGCGTTGGACAAGGTCGATCATGCGGACTAGTCCGGCAAATATGGGCGAAAGGCGCGGGAACCGGTCCGGGAGAACGCGCAAGGCAAGCACAGTATCGAATGCGCGATCTTTAAGATTCACAAAACCGGCATCTTCAACCAATTGATTTGCGACTGTGCCAGTTGCTTCTTCGACGGCGCTTGCAAGTGTCGCACCAGAGATTGACCCGAGATTCTGAAAGCGGTCGCGAAGGTCGAGGAGAGCCGAGCCGAACTGAATACTTGCTGCATCCTGAGAGAACTCGTTACCCTCGAAAAACTGCTCAGTTGCTGCTCGCATACTCGCACGCGGGTCTGGATGATCAAGTGCTGCGAAAAGACCACGACGTAACAGGGTCAGGTTACCGGGAAATACAATGCTTCCCCGGCGGGAGGCCGGACGCGGTGGGCGGATGACCCCAAATCTGAACAGTTCTTTCATATCACTTCCCCACCATGTTTGGATCACGCCATGCACAACACAGCGATTGGAACGAATTGAATTAAAGTAGCGTTTTTTAACAAATAGGCGAGGAAAGGCGGCTAGTCAAGGCTATTTGCTTCAGATTCTTCAGCGGCTCCCCAGATGCAAGCCATATCGGGAATGAAGAATATTGACTGCGGTGCCAGGCTGCCGGGATCAGCAAAGGTGGGGAAACTGCAGTAGGGAAAACGCTATGGTGGGGAATGGAAGAAAAGGTGAAAGGTCACCCAGGATTCGGACTATCCTGGTGTCCTGCTGTTTTTCTGTCAGCATCCATTCGTCTACGGTATATCCCTGAGCGCATGAGCAGGATCGTGGTGACGGGCGATGTCGATATCATGAACAGTGTGATCAACACCTCTTGAAACACGAACCGCTCAGCGTGTATCGAAGCAACCAGTATCGATGCCAGCAGCACACACCCGAGGCCGAGTGTATTTCCCAATGTTATGCCATGCATGCGCGCAAACAGGTTGGGCAGCCGAAGCAAGCCGAGGGATCCGATCAGCGTCAACAGACTGCCTGAGATCAGCAGCAGCGAGCCGAGCAGATCGGCCCAGAAAGGAATCACCCCATCCGTCATGGCTCGATCACCTCGCCACGCAAAAGGAATTTAGCCATTGCAGCTGAACCGACAAACCCGAATAGCGCAATCAACAGAGCGATGTCGAAATAAAACCGGGATCCGAACTGAATTCCCAGCGTGAGTACCATAATCATGCTGTTTACATACAGGGTATCCAACGCCAGTACGCGGTCTTCCGCGGCAGGCCCGCGCAGAAGACGGATCGCCGTAAAAATCATGGCAAGTGTGACAGCAATCAGGGCAAAGGAGATCGCCCACGGCAGCATTCCATTCATTCGAATATCTCCATCAGTCGCCGCTCGTAACGCTGCTTGATGGTGCGAACCCAGGCCTCCTCATCCTGGAGGTCCAGGACGTGAATCGTGAGCGTGCCTCCATCAGGCGAAAGGCCGGCCCAGACGGTACCGGGCGTGGCCGTGATTATACAGGCGAGCGCGGCAAGCCCATACGGATCACGCAGATCCAGCGGAATTTTCATGAAAGCCGAATTAAAACGTCTCTTCGCTGGACCGAGAATGATCCCTGCCACGGCGATGTTGGAGCGGATAATATCGATCAGCACTACAAAAAACAGCCCCAATGCGGTGAGCAGATGGTGCGGGTGCGCGCGCAGCGGGCGTATTGCCGCAGTCGATGCGGTAATAGCCACCGTGAGTATCAGACCCAGCAAAAGCTGCCCCGGCGCCAGGGAATCATTCAGCAGAAGCCACAAGGCAAACAGAATGACAGTAAATAGTGTCAGCGATGGCCAGCGTTTCATTGCCTGATTCCCTCCACTGGAATTGAAGGCACCGGCGAAGGCCCGGGTGGCCGACTGCCCGACAATACGGCATCGATATATATCTGCGGTGAAGATAGCGAATTACCCGCAAGATTCAGGTAATCCATTGCCGGGCCCGTCTCTATCGAGAGTGCAACGCTGAGCAGCAGCAGCACCGCAACTGGAGCCGCCTCCCCAAGATGCAGTCTTGGCGTCATGATCTCATCCGTGCTCCAGAACAAATGTATCCCCATCCGACAGAGAGCAATGATTGCAATCAGACTCGAGCCCAGCATTCCCGCCCACAGTACCCATACCGTAACCGGCACTGGCCCCGGCGCAGTATCGGTTAGTGTAGCGGAGAGGATCAGGAATTTGGCGATAAAACCCGATAGCGGCGGCAAGCCCGCCACGAGTAACGCGCATGCCAGAAAGCCCATACCCAGAAATGCCATCGCCGCGGGAATGACGATACCTATCACTTCATCCGTAAAATCGACATCAACCGCCTCCTGTCCGACAGATTCCATCATCTCCAGCGGCAGGTCCTCGCCGGTTTGCCGTGTGCGGTCGATCATCTCACAAAGCATGAAGAAAGCGCCTGTCGCCAACACTGAACTTGTCAAATAATATAGGGCTGCCCCTTTCATTGCCGTACCCCCAAACCCGAGTGCCGCAAGCAACGTGCCGGCGGAGGCGATGACACAATAGGCAACCAGCCGCTGTGCCTGGCTGGCGGTGAGTATGCCCGCTGTCCCCAGCACGAGTGTAACGATACCAATGCCAAACAGCCAGCCATCATTGAATGGCGCCGGGACGCTCGCACCCGAAGCGCCGGACAGCAGCGACCCCAGCCGCAGCAGCGCGTAAATCCCCACCTTGGTCATAATCGAAAAAACTGCTGCCACTGGCGGCGCAGCAGTACCGTAAGCAGACGGCAGCCAGAAGTTCAAAGGCCATGCGCCCGCCTTGAGCAGAAATGCGCTGCCGAGAATGGCGATACCGGTTTCGAAAAGTATGCGCTCGTCCTGGGTGAGCAGTGAGGCGCGCGCAGCCACGTCCGCCATATTGAGCGTTCCGGTTACTCCATAGATCAGCGAAACACCAATCAGAAAGACAAATGAACCTGCAAGATTGATCGCGATGTAGTGCAGGCCAGCCTTGACCCGAGGCTCGCCCAGACCGTGCAGCAGGAGACCGTATGACGCAGCCAGCAGCACCTCCACAAATACAAACAGGTTGAAGAGATCGCCGGTCAGAAAAGCGCCGTTTACCCCCATGATCAGGAACTGGAACAGCGATTGGAAATGAGGACCAGCCTTGCGCCAGCGCGCCAGAGCATAGATCAGGGAAGTCAATGCCAGCACCGCATTGAGCACCAGCATCAGAGCAGACAATCGATCCAGCACCAGTACGATACCGAAGGGCGCCTGCCAGCCACCGAGCAGATATACAGCGATACCATCCGGCCAGATACTCGGAACAGCATCGCTTGCGATATAGGCGAGCGCGAGTGCCACGAGTAAATTTGCCAAGGTGGCAACAAGGGCGATAATGGTGCGCGGAGCACGCCGGGCTTCGGCGAACAGCAGCATGACTGCTCCCGCAACCAATGGAATCACTATCGGAAATATCGGAAGATGATTCACCCAGCCATTCATGCTTCCGGATCCCCATCAACGTGATCATTGCCCGTCAAACCCCGTGAAGCCAGCAACACAACCAGAAAGAGCGCAGTCATGGCAAAACCAATGACGATTGCGGTGAGCACAAGCGCCTGCGGCACGGGGTCGTCATACAAGGAAGGATCTGCCTTTGCCGCGGTTTCAATGATTGGCGCGCCTCCTATCATGAGTCGCCCCATTCCAAAGATGAACAGATTGACCGCGTACGACAGCAGAGAAAGCCCCATGATGACCTGGAAGGTGCGGGGGCGCAGCACCAGCCAGACACCCGAAGCGGTCAGAACGCCAATAGCAAGCGCGTAGATTGCCTCCATCAATCCTCCTTTTCCTTCGGAGGCGAAACATGGGGAAGCTTTTGCCTTCCGGCTTCCACAGGCGCATAGTCAGTTGGAGCCGTTGAAGCGACCGGGACAGATAGCGAGGCGGAGGCATGACCGCTGCCGCCTTGCTCTGCCGGCGAAGCCGGCACCTCCATCGGCGTCTCAACTTCTGTAACCTCCTGCTTGCGATGCGCGCGCCGTGACTGGTGGGCAAGCGCCACCAGGATCAACACCGCTGCGCCAATCACCAGAAAAAAGACACCCAGATCGAACAGCAACACCGTTGAAAGATGCATCTCGCCGATTATTGGCAAAGTGCCATGCCATGCCATTGCCGAAAGAAATGGACGCGCCGCCAGCCACGCTGACATACCCGCACCGGCAGCACACAGTAACCCCGCTGCAAGCCAGTATTGGGGGAAAATACGGGTACGGGATTCCGCCCAGGCAGTGCCTCCCACGAGGTATTGCAAAATGACCGCTGTCGTGACGATCAACCCCGCCACGAAGCCGCCGCCCGGTTCGTTGTGCCCGCGCAATAAAAAATAGATCGCCACCATGCCCGACACCGGGAGCAGCAACTGCACGAACACCGCCGGCACCATCATTGATCCAGCGGGCAACAACGCATGCGGATCTGACGGCAATGCCCTGATCTGTGCACCCTGCTCCTGCTGTTTTACGGGCACCGTCATGGCCTCAGCAGCAGGACGGAACCTCCGCAACAGCGCAAACACAGTCAATGCCACGATGCCTAGCACGGTTATCTCACCCATCGTATCGAAACCGCGGAAATCAACCAGGATCACATTGATGACGTTCGATCCCCCCGCCAGAGGCAGTGAATTCTCGATAAAAAAAGGCGAGATGCCTTCCCCGGCGGACCGGGTCAGAATTGCGTAGCTCAACCCGGTGATACCGATACCCGCACAAATCGCGATCACCAGATCCCGCGACCGGCGACCCTCGGCGCGCATACGTACCGGAAGCGGCACCGTTTCATGATCCAGCGATTTATCCCGTGGCGGCAGCCAGCGCAGACCCAGCAGAAGCAGGACAAGTGTGACGACCTCTACGATAAGCTGCGTCAGCGCCAAGTCAGGGGCGGAAAACCAGACGAAGGTCATGCAGGTTGCCAATCCCGCTACGCCTGATAAGGTCAATGCAGCAAGCCGGTGATACTTTGCCTGGGCAGCGGCTGCGATTGTACAGACCGCGCCGATCAGCCACAGCATTGCAAAAGCCGGCTCAACCGGAAGCGGCGTTTTATCGCCCTCGGGCAGGCCGCCCCTGGAGAGTGGTATCAGCGCGCTGGCAAACACGGCAATGATAAGCAGCAGCATCTGGACCTGCAGATGCTCGGTGGATAGCCATCGCAAAAGGCGCATTGCCAGCCTGTCAAGCTTTTCGAGCATGAATTCGAAAATACGCTTGCCGTCGAAACGCTCGATCACCGGTACTACCGTCGTGCCCTGCTGATATTCTCCCAGCGCCCGATACAGGAGGATTCCGCCTACCATCGCAGCCAGGCTCATCATAAGCGGGAGATTGAAGCCATGCCATACTGCGAGGCTATGGAACGGGGTATTTTCTCCAAGTACGGACCGCGAGGCCATGTTCAGGTACGATCCAACGGTTCTGGCGGGAAACATTCCAACCACCAGACAGGCCGTGACAAGCAGCGCGCTGGGAAACAGCATCCAGCGTGGCGGCTCATGGGGTTTTTTCGGCAGGTCTTCCGCCGGGGGCCCGAAAAACACTTGCAGAATAAAACGCAGCGAATAGGCAACGCTGAGTATTCCCCAAACCACAGCCATTGTCGGCAGGCCGATACGTGTGATCGGGTGACCGCTGACAAACACAGTCTCGGCAAAAAACATCTCTTTTGAAAGAAAACCGTTGAACAACGGCACACCCGCCATGGACGCAGCACCCACCACGGCCAGCGTAGCGGTGATGGGCATGGCACGCCGCAAACCGCTTAAGCGCGATAAATCGCGCGTGCCGGTCTCGTGGTCGACCATGCCTGCCGCCATGAAAAGCGATGCCTTGAATGTAGCGTGGTTCATGATATGAAAAATCGCGCCTATCAACGCGAGGGGGCTGTTCAACCCAAGTAACAGCGTAATCAGACCCAGATGGCTGATGGTGGAATAGGCCAGCACACCCTTCATATCCCGTTGAAATACCGCCGCGTATGCACCCAGCACGAGCGAAAGAAGACCTGCCGTGCCGATCATCCAGAACCATTCTTCGGTACCAGCAAGCACAGGCCAGAGCCGGACAAGCAGGAAAACGCCAGCTTTGACCATCGTTGCCGAATGGAGATAGACAGATACGGGTGTAGGCGCCGCCATGGCATGCGGCAACCAGAAATGAAATGGAAATTGTGCGCTTTTAGTCAACGCTCCCAATCCGATCAGGATCAGCATGGGCACATACCAGGAATGCGTGCGGATCAGATCGCCCGAGGCAAGCACACGATCCAGATCATAGCTCCCCGCTACCCATCCGAGCATCAGGACTCCGGCAAGCAGGCAAAGACCACCGGCCGCCGTCACGGTCAATGCCATGCGGGCGCCATAGCGGGCATCCGGCCGGTGATACCAGTATGCTATCAACATGAAAGACGTCAGACTGGTCAATTCCCAGAACACCACCAGTTGAATCAGGTTGCCGGACAGCACGACACCCAGCATCGCGCCCATGAAAGCGAGAAAGAACGAGAAAAAACGGGGAACCGGGTCTTGTGCTGCCATGTAATAGCGCGCATACAGTACAACCAGGGCTCCCATTACTGTAACCAGCATTGCGAACAGCCAGGCAAAGCCATCCAGGCGAAACGTGAAGTGGAGACCCAACTGAGGAATCCAGTGCACCGATTCCCGTATCACCTCCCCTTCAGCTATTGGCGGATACAACCGGACAGTGAGAATGACGCACGCCCCCGCAACGGTACCCGCGAGCCAGGCGGCGACGTTGCGCGCATGGGATGGCAGAAACGCAGCGCAGAGGCTACCGGTGAAGGGCAGGACAATTATCCAGATCAACGACATGAACTATCGATATGAGTTACTGCGAAAAGGCCCACCCATGCCGATCGGAACTTTCCGAAAAAGGATACGGGAGCGCGACCAGCCAGGAACCTCTGGGGGCACACCCTGTAAGGACTGGCCGGGAAGTTCTCAAGGTGAGGTGCGGATGGATCGGGCATTGGCAGCATTCTCATGCCCAGGGGGAGAACTGTTAAGAAATTGCTCAAGTGCAGACAGAACTCAGGCACGTATCAGACTGCCTGCTTGAATAATACCATCGGACAGAATCTCTTGACGATTTGTTATTAGATCAAGGCCTCCACCTGCCTCTATCTCACGGTCCTAGATTTTCCAGGGGCAATGATGAAGCAGTAATATAACAGCGGAAACAACAGGAAGAGTTTCTTACATATCGAGCCGCTTCGCTTTCCAGTAGGCGGATTTCCAGTAGCCCTCGTTCAATCCTGAAATGGTCACGCCGTAGGTGCTTGAAGCATGGAGAAATCTGCCATCTTCGATATAGACACCTACATGTCGGCCCCTCCAGCCTGTCTTGAAAAAAACAAGATCTCCCGCTCTCAGTTCGCTTTTACTGACACTCTCTCCCAGTTGCACCTGGAACTCGGTCGAGCGCGGCAATATCACACCCAGCTTGGTCTTGAATGTCACCTGAACGAAACCGGAGCAGTCGATGCCGTTCTTGCTCATGCCGCCAATCCGATATCGGGTATGTTTCCACTGGTTGTACTGCTCATACAGCATTCTCTTTACCTGCGACGTTTTCTCAAGATCTACCTTGGCTCCGGGTGCATGAGTAACTCCGGGTGCATGAGTAACTTTCGTGCCCTTTTCCGGTACGCTGCTGCATCCGACCAATCCAATGGTCAGAGGGACAATCATGAACCAGATGCTTTTTTTCATAGCCCCCCCAATTTCAGGTTATTGTTCCCATGCGATACTCGCAAGGTTTGTAAGTATTATGGGCAGCAGCACGAGGGCCGCTCTGATGCTCCTCCTTAAGGCATAGAATTCTAGGATATCGCTTGCCAGCTCATCAATATGGAAGATCGACCGCTTCTTCCATTATCAAAGATAGCAAGGCGGGATATATCGGACAACGCTTATGTTTCAAGAAATCTTGTAATCAACCGTCAGCATTTCCAGCAGATGCCCTGCGGGATCGCGGAAATAGACGCCGCGCCCGCCATCGTTGTGGTTGATGCTCATGTTTTCGGGATCGAAAGGGCCGCTGCCATACTTGATGTTCTCCGTTTTCAACCTGGTGAAGATCTCGTCGAACTCCTGCTCCGTTACCTTGAATGCATAATGGTTCGAATCGAATTTTTCCCGGTTATCGAAATCCAGAGAAAGTGTGTCGTTCACTTTTACCACAATGAAATGAGAAAACGGGCCGACATACCGGAAACCGAATATTCTCGAATAGAACCGTGCGGATTCCTCCTTGTCGCGCGCCGGTACGATGGTGTGATTGAGCGTGATGGCCATGAATTCCTCCGGGAATGGTTGGCAGAAGTTGTTCGTTCAGATTCGGCAGTGCTTCCGGATTCCACTGCCGATTGCCGCTAAAATGCTGACAAGGTTTAAGGCCACTGGAATTCATACAGCGAGCCAAATCCCAGTATAGTCGTCAGTTCGTCCAATGCGGCACGGCTCTCCCGCAGGAGAGTCGGATCACCCAGATCAGTTGGTGATAGGCGCTCGCGGTAATGCTTTTCGATCCATGCCTTGAGTTCATTGTAGAGGCACTCATCAAGAATCACACGGCTGTTTTTTTGCACAGCATCGAGTTCTGGTTCGGTTAGCACGACACGAAGTCGCAGGCAGGCAGGCCCTCCCCCGTTTTTCATGCTTTGGCGCAAATCTACGTACTCGACATGGGCAATGGGATTAGCCCCATCCTGCACAATCCGTTCGAGAAAGATTCTGGCAGCGTGAGATTCCCGGCATTCCGAGGGCGCGAGGATCATCATCTCGTTACCGGGAAGAGTAAGGAGTTGACTATTAAAGAGATAAGTCCGGACCGCCTCGGCAAGCGTAATATCTTCTTCCCCAGCCCTGATGAAGTGAATCGGCCAGTCGCATGCCTTTGTAATTCCAGCTTCGGTTTCCTCCCACTCCCGGTATGCCGCCTCGTGGTAAAACAGGACATCGCAGTTTGCTACCGCCAGCACGTCGTTATGAAACGCCCCTGCATCGATGGCCACAGGACCTTGCTGCACGAACAATTCCTTTCCACGCTTGATTCGGTGCAACCTCGCAACCGCTTCGCTGGCCTCCAGCGACTGGCGTGCGGGAAATCGCAGAGGCTTGGGAATATCGCGGCTGGCAGAGCGGCCAAAGACAAAAATCTCCACCCCGCTTTCATCATGCTTCGGGCAGAGACGCATGTGGTTGGCAGCGCCCTCATCTCCAAAATAAAGATTGGACGGCAGGGGATCGTGGTGCACAAAATAGCGCTCATTACTGAACACCCGCTTCAAAACAGCACTGGTAACAGGCGCCTCGATGCTTCGATGAAGTTGCGAGGGTAGATTGGCAGCCGTAAGATGTACCTTGCCATCCTCGGTGTCGGCGCTCGGCGAAACAGTGGCGGCGTTGGCCACCCACATGCTGGATGCGGACGAGCAGGCGCGCAGAAGCCCAGGGGCAACCGTTGCCGCGCACCGGATGACGGCTGCGTCCTCCCCGACAAATCCCAGCTTTCGGAGCACCGAAACAGCTGGACGGTCCTGCGGCGGCAGAATGCCCTGCGTGATGCCGAGATCAGAAAGCCGTTTCATTTTTTCCAATCCCTGCAATGCGGCTTCGCGGGGATTGGAATTTGTCAGGGCACTCTCTGCAGAAGCGATGTTTCCTACCGCCAGTCCACCATAATTGTGCGTGGGACCTACCAACCCGTCAAAATTGACTTCGTAAGCGTTCATCGCTTTGCAAATGGAGTGTCAGAGTGCACTTTGTCGACCAAAGAATCTTAAGCCTGCCGCTGGGATTGGGTGGTGTCTACTTCTTTTTTAACCGGAAGAAACGCGCTGGCGCAAGCCTGTTCGAGCCGCCGCGCCTTTTTTTCCAGCGCGCCCACCACCAGCTTCTGGACACGCCTGTGAGGAAGCGCCTCACCCGCCGCCCATCGCGAAACCGTGGACGGAGCAAATTCGAACTCGGCTGCAATGGCACGCTGCGAAACTCCTGCAATATCGCCATGCTGAACCAACCAGGAAAATTCGGCCGCATCCCCGCTCCATTCTGCGCAAAGTTGCCGATACTGCTCTACTGTAACCATTACTTTCCGTACCTCATTAGCAAATATCCAAAGCATTCAACATGCAGCACGCAATTATTTATATATTCTTTTCTTTTTTGTGTCAAAACATTATCTCGAGCCATGCAATGGCTTGTTCAGAAATCGGCTGATGTCCATGGATTTGGCCACTGGATTGAATTCTGTGGAATAGATCCCATCTAACACCGCTATTCCAGGAGGTGTCTGCCAGTATCTGTCGTAACTCCTCCTTTTTTCCTTTTTGCATCGGAATACGACAAGCGCCATAGGAGAGCGAGATGTCAGACACTACTCATGCAACCATCCGGTCAGCAGGCCTTGGGGATGTTGAGCACATATTGGCGGAATATCGCCAAGCCGTTGCAGAACTGCCCCGGGAAGAATCCGCAAACCTGTTGTGGCGGCCTTATGATGAATTCAAGGCCGCAGTCGAGAACGGTCTGTTTTTTGTCATAGAGAATGCCGTAGGTAGTTTCATGGCAGGTGCTGGTGTGTTCGACCTGCCAGGTTCGGTCGAAAAAGAACTGGGGATGTGTTACGTAAAGAAGGAATGGAGAGGCTACGGATTGCAGAACCTCCTTTTGCAAATCAGAATTTGCGCTGCGACACTCGGTCACGTTCCGGATAAAAGCGGGGACGATACCGCCACAAAAAGCTTTGCGGCGTTGATCACCGGAGTAAAGCCGGCCAATGAACATTCTGCTGCCAATACGGAACGGCTTGGCTTCGAACCTCTCCCGACACCCCCATCGGCGTTGTTCAATGCCTGCACTTCCTGCCGGACGCCTCCTGCCCCGGACTCAGGACGGAAGTGCTGCTGCGATTTTTTCTATCTGTCCGACGCCAGGCGCGCGGAAGCCATCCAAAAAAGCCTGCAGATGGAAAACTGGAGCCGGACGCGAAACGGGCATGAGCTTATCGTGACGTTGAAAATTCGCCACCTGCTGGACATCGATTTTCGCAATGCGCTGCACGATATTGTACAAGAACTACGCGTACAAGAACTGCGGGTGCCAACACCTGGAAAGCAAGGGAGATGAGCCGGCTTCTTGAAGAATCCTAATCCGGGATGATGCATTTTGCCCGGAACCTTGGGGTCTGTCGATGCCACCCCGAGTGTTCTATGAGCCTTTGCAGAGGAAGGCGAGGCACGTGCACGAGCGGTTTTCCCTCGCTGTCACGGTTACCCCCTCCCGCTATTACACAGTAGCCTCGCCAGCAAAATACCGTTCGAAATCCCGGGCTCATGCACCGGCGGGAGGCCAAATGGATCATGGTATTTGTGAATATTTTCCTTTTGGCAATGCTCCTGCTTACTCTGCCTTATTCTCCACCCGCGGACCGGCGGGCTTGCGGTTGAAGGAACCCATCTCCGGAACGGATGAAAGATCTGTGAAGGTATGCGACAACATGAAGAGAACCGTGTAGTCATTGTAGTAGGCATCCGCCAGGAAAGCAGAGGTCGATCCAAGAAAATTCCCGGCTGGCAAGCCAAAGACATTCAGGTGAAATTTCGCATATCCGGTCTGATACTGGGTTTTATAGAGTGCCAATTCCGGCAGCGAAAATGGAATGAATTGACTCTGGACGGGGGGCATTCCCATGAATGTCCCCGACAATTCTGTTCCCAAGGCCTCCACGACCACGTCGACCCGATGTGTGGCATCCTTGCCGTCTTTCTGCACCAGATAGCCTTGCTGCCCCAGCCATCCGGCTAAAACCTGCTGCAGAAAAGCCTGGTCGGGGGTCATCCCTACCGTGTTGATCGCTACGCTCGCTCCGCGGGAGATGGGCAGAAATTCACCTGGCTCATTGGGAAAGCTTCTTTTTACTGCTTCACTCAGGAGGAGCTGTTCGACAGCTGTTCTTGATGATTGAGTGTTGCGCTGCGTAGTTGAGCACCCGGCCATCAGTACGATGGCGGTTGCCAAAGTAAGGGTTTGCAAGAAATTGATTGTTCTCATTGTTCTATCCCGGTTTCTGCTACTGGAAGGAAGAATAAAATAGGGCAGCATATGAATACGAGCACACGCAAACAAGCGCAATCCTGCGATCAATCGCCTCGTGGCTTCCTCTCGCGATCGGCCTTATTGGCGCGGGAAATCGCTGAAAACAGCCATATTGCGCCAATCGTTGCACAAGCAAACCCGAGCAGACTGAAGAAAGGGACGCCCCATAGAGTGGGCCCAGTGGAGACTGCCATCACGACCGAGGAACCCACGATGACAGCGGCAACCACGATACCCACGACCAGCCGGTTGACCGCACCGTCCAGTTGATCACCAACGTGTTTGAGATGCGCTACCTCGATATGAATATCCACTTTGCCCCGACGGGCAGAACGCAACAATCGCGAGAGATCGCGAGGCAGATTGCTTAGCAGACTTGCCAGCTCGATGGCTGTGCGCCATCCGCGCTTTGCCATTGCGGCCGGCGCGTAACGGATTGCCATTGCATCCCGCAACAGGGGCAGCGCCTCGCCTGCAATATCCAATTCCGGATCGAGCTCCCTTCCTGTGCCTTCAAGCGTAATGAATGCCTTGAAAAAGAGCGCAAGATCAGGCGGCAGATGCAACCGATGTCCGCGCAGGATGGCAACAAGGTCTGCAAGCATGGAGCCAAGCTTGAGCTGCTTTAGAGGAACGCCCAGATATTGATCGACAAACAGCTGGATTTCAGTCTTAAGCGCTTCTTCGTTGACATCCCCCTCCCCGGTCCAGTCGAGCAACACATCGGCCACCGCGGCAGAATCATACTGAACCAACCCGAGTAAAAGATGGATCAGTTCTCCGCGCCGTGCTTCCCCCAGCAGGCCGATCATGCCAAAATCGATGAAGGCAATTCGATTGCCCGGAAGATAAAATAGGTTGCCGGGGTGCGGGTCCGCGTGGAACAACCCATCCACCAGAATCATTTTTATCACCGCACCCACCCCACGGCGGGCGAGAACCTTGCGGTCGAGGCCAGCCCGATCGACCGCCGCAACATCGCGACCGGAAATGCCTCGAATATACTCCTGCACACATACGCGTTCACCGGTCCATTGCCAATAAACCTTGGGAATGACAATGAGTGGGAGTAACGAAGAAGATTCATCCTTGCCGGCAGGAGGATGTGCCAAGGGCAAAATGGGCGAGGCCTCGTCGGAGTAGCCGGCGAAGTTAGAGGCAACACGTTCCGCATGCCGGCACTCGGCACCAAAATCGAGTTCACGCCGGAGTGACTGTGTAAATTGCGCAACCACTTCCTGCCAGTGGAAGTGGCGCAGTTCTGAGTTGCTGGTTTCAATGAGTTCGGCAAGCCTTGAGAGCCAGCGCAAATCCGCTTCAACCACCACTCGAATGCCGGGTCGCCGCACCTTGACCACAACTTCGGTACCATCTTCCAGCCGTGCAAGATGAACTTGGGCAATAGATCCGGCGGCAAACGGCCCCGGCTCAAAGGCGGCAAATATTTCCTCCGGGGGGGCGCCCAGATCCTCAGTGAGCTGCTGATGGATTTCAGGATAAGGGGAAGCCGGTGTACTGTCCTGCAGCTTGCTGAATTCAGCGATCCATTCGGGATCGAAAAGATCGACGCGTGTTGCCAGAATCTGGCCGAGCTTGACGAAGGTAGGTCCCATCTCCTCCATCGCGCGCCGCACACTCGCTTGAGGTTCAAGCTGTGCCAGTTCGGTGGCCTCATTCCAGTGCAACGCACGTCCGGCACGCTCCAGCGCATGGGCAAACCCGAGCCGGCGCACCACATCCCCGAAACCATGCCGTATGAGGATTGAAGCAATCTCGTGCAGGCGTCCGAGATCCCGCGCTGCGGTCATTGCTTGCCAGAGCATCAACTCTTCCCCGGATTCATGATTTCAACCCGACCTTTACCTTTATCTAATCCCGCTCCAGTCTCTGGACGGTGTCATACAGCCACGCTTCCACCGCGTGAGCATTGGCGCCGTAATGTATCTCGCGATGACAATTGGGACATAGCGCCACTGCATTGGAAACAGCATCGGCTCCGCCATCAGCCAGGCCCTGAACATAATGCAATTCGAGATAAGGTAATCCATCCGACCCTTGAAATGGAGCGGGTTTTTCGCATGATTCGCAAGTTCCTGCTGCCTGCTGCAACACCCATGCCTTCACGCTGGGATCACGCTGTAATTGCGCAACAGATATGCGTCGGCGTTTAGGGTGAGCATTACCGCTGGGCTTGGGAAGGTCTTTCTGTTCCGTTGCCTCGCGCACAGCAATCTCAAAGGCGACTACTGGAACCGCCTTTTGTCCACTGGTCTGCTCCAGTAATTGTTCGATCCGCGCAGCAACAAGAGGCTCGATATCTTTTGCCGGCTTCAGCTCGCTCATCCATCCGCGTCCCATCAGCGAAAGGACATAGGAAATGTTCTGCATGCGAGATTCAAAAGCCTGTTCGCTGCGACCGAACATTTCCACCAGCTTTTTGTAATACAGCTTCTTTACAATGAGCTGACCCGTACGCTCATTGCACTGCATCTCAACGTAAGCTTCAACGGAAGCCCTCAGTTCTTCATCGCTCCAGAAAACGTCATCCATATTTTTCTGCCAATTAACCAGCCATAGTCAGGATTATGACGCGGCACTCACACGTGTGCAAATTCAACCTCTGTAATAGGTGCGTCACCGTACAGAACGGAGTGATTTTCCATTCCTAAAATTGTCGTGGTTTTTTGCGCTTCATTTCTTTTATAAAAAACCCGATCATCATTAATAAACAATAGTGTCACCAAGAGGGAGTTCTCGGTCATTTGCTTTTTTTCTTCATTTCAGGGGGAGTTGATATGAAAACTTATTCTGTTTTTAGCGTGGGTGCCAGATTCACAACATTGCTTGCATTGACTCTGGGGTTGGCTATGGGTTTGGGAGGAAATGTTCAAGCACAGGACGGAATGCATGAAGGCCATAAATCGGATTCCAAATCCCACCATATGGATCAAAAGGAGCTGCCTTGTGGCGGGCCTAGCGTAATTAAATGCCCCCGGGGTATGGCCTGCGTAGATGATCCGTCAGACAAGTGCGACCCCACCAAAGACGGTCTGAACTGTCCGGGCAAGTGCACAGCGGGTGGGGGCGAAAAAACAAAAGTCAAGCAACCTTGCGCTGGTCCCAGCAGAATCAAATGCGTGGGCGGCATGATTTGCATTGATGATCCATCGGATAAATGCGATCCCACCAAGGATGGGCTTGACTGCAAAGGGATGTGTGTAGCCAAGTAATGAAAGACATTTGGGAAAACGTGCAAGCAATTCGCTTTTCGTTTCCCTATACATCTTACCTGCGCCGTAAAAACATTCCCGAACTAAATGCATAAATTAAAAACCCGCTAATCAGCGGGTTTTTAATTATAACTATGCAACGGAACAAGAACGAATCTTTTGCCGCCAATGCTGCTCCATCAATGGCGTCAGATCAATCCAATTAATCGATGACGTTCAGAGAACCGGGCAGGTGGATGTTCTTGGGATGAAGCTGGCACCAGATGGTGAATGCACCGACCTTGTCCGCTTTGAAGCTGACGGTCTTGGTTTCGCCCGCCTTGATTACTTCCTTGATTCCATAGGCGTCAATGGAAAAACCTTCGCTGATGGGCGATTTGTTCTCGATGGTGACCTTTACTGTATTACCTTTCTTAACCGTCAGTGCTTCCGGCTCGTTGAGAACATTAAAAGCCCGGATGTTCTTGACCGTAACACCTTCAACATTGAGTTCAGGAATCGTGGTGTCATAGGCATTGATAACCACCGTGAATTTTTGTTCTGCTGCGTGCACCGCACCCGTCAACAGCATGCCAAAAGCCAGACCCGCAAACATTGCCTTGTTTATTTTCATCATTAGTTTCCTTTCGAAGTTTAGTTGGTTTTAATTAAATGGCATTTCTGGAACCAATACTTTGTATGGGATGACGCCGAATGTCAAGAGTCACTTTCTCATCAACTTCCGGCTTGAGAAACAATTTCCCCGCTCATTTCGGCATCATCACGTTTATCCGAAATCTTCCTCATCATCCTTTTACAGTACAGAGCAAATAGAGCTGAAGATTATCGCAGTTAAATCAGGAGGTTGAATTTATTGTTTTCAGACTTCCTGATTTCTGGCCACGATCAAGGGAAGAAACCGGCATGCCCGAAAGAGCCAGGGCAGGTCGATTCGGATTCAACTAACAAGTCCCGGACTGTTGTATTTATCACACAATCCGGCACATCAATTTGCGATTTTGTGGCGTCCCCAAGGAGAAGCTGCGGAAACTCCGGCGAGTTCATCTTGATGCCTTCAGCCGGTCAGTTGCCCTCCCCTCGCCGCTCACTGAGTTCTCAAGAACTTGAAGGACTTCTTGTCGAGTAGTCTCGTCCAGGTTTCTTATCAGGTCAATCAAGGCTCGCTGCGATTCTTCTAGCCCTAAGTTCCATAGCTTCAAGATGTGATCAATCAGTTGATCATTTCCTATTTGGTATTCGCGCTTCATCCTTTCCTCTCTCATTAATGAGTCCAGGCAAAGTACGTTATTACATCAGGGGTTAAATTGATGTGAATCAGCTGTGAAAGGCTTGTGACCTTCGGAGGGTGGCAACAAAAAGCCCGGCGAACGCCGTTTACTGCAATCGCTTTCCTGTTTTGGGAGGGAGAAGCGAGTAGGTAGATTAACAATACAATGGAATCTCTACCGTTAAATACTCAACATATGAAAATAAAAAACCCGCGCAGGCGGGTTTAGGAGTGAGGAGAGGAGAATGTATTGTTATTATTGAGTGATTTTTTAGCTTCCCGGCATTTCTTTAGAGCTTGTCAGCGGCATCCTTGATTGCCTCTTTCGCATCGCCAACTCCTTTTTGGATTTTGCCTTCAGCCTGCTTGGCAAGTCCTTTGGCTTGCTGTTCCTTGTCACCGGTCAATTCTCCTACCTCCTGCTGTACTTTGCCGGCGATATCTTTAGCCGCACCTTTAACTTGATCTTTGTTCATCTGTAATCTCCTTAAAGATGTTTCTTTATCCACCGTGGACGAGAAACATGGAGATTACAATATCAGATGATATTGCTGAGTAATGTTCGGTAGCAAACACAGCAATAAAAAACTCGCTTGGAGGGATGGAACATGGCAGACATCGATTTATCTCAACTTGATCACAAGGTGGAGCAGATAAACATCACGCTGCCTAAGTAGCGCTAAAGGTTATTGATGAAGGGGCAAAGATGACAGGAGGACGACGTTCTTCTTTCTTGACCAAAGTGGGATTGGACGCAGCAAGGGAGTGATGAGGAGATAGGTGTAGGCGACGCAGGAGCGGGAAATAAAAACCCAAGCCCCATAAAAGGGAAGTGCTTCGGGGCCTGGGAGGGTAGATGGAGATAACTACAACCGCATGGCTATCTTAGCTCTGTGACGGAGCACCGATCAGTCGATAAGAACAGGTTTTTCGCTGCTTATTGAGGAAAGAGCGGGACGCAAAAAAAAACCGCTCAGAGCGGGTTCTAGTGAGAGAGGTCGTTATCTGTGAATTGCTGAGCCTGCGAGATGAAAACTCCAATTGCACTTCGTTACTCTGGCGAGGCTGTGAATGCCGGATCAATCGACCAGTGTTAAAGTGGCGTCCTCAGTGGGATTCGGTGAACCCCACCATTTCAAGGCGGCGATACGTGCAGATTCCCCCAGAAAATCACGTGCTCCACTGCCTTAATGCTCGAACTCTTCACGGTCGTTCTCTTCTCGCCGGAAGGCGGCTTGGTGCTCCTGTTCTATCGGAGGCTACGCTTTGCAGGCGTCCCTTTCCAGCTTGATCCGACAACGATACCTTTCTCAACTTAAAAGGTAGTTTGGCATGACTTGGTATTTTCGATACTTCCTTCCCCAGCCGGAACCATTACAGACTTGGAAAAAGAATAAGTAAGGAACTTTCTGCCTCCTGCCTCATAAACTTGCTGAGGAGTTCCAAGCAACATGATCAAATCAATCTCTGATATACCGTAAAACAAAGCTAATTTCTTTTCGTACCCGCTTGTGGTTGCGCATCCTGATAACGCCACAGCAGCTATTAGAAGTATTAATGTCCTCTTCATAATGAATCTCCAGCTGTTGAGCTCGATACCAGTCTACCAGACCTGATATTACTGCAATCTTCTTTTAACCATTCCCAACCCTCCAGAAGAGGTGTTACTAACCTCGTTCTCCCGTTTCTTGACAAAGAGCTTGTTCGGCATCTCTGAATATCATTCGGATCCTCCAATTTTTGCTAATCGAACGAGGACGCGTATAGGCAACTCCGACTTTGGCTGTAATGGTTCCTGATGGGCCCAAGCTACGATGCGGAGGGCGCAGACTTGCAGGCGGAAATCAAAAAGCTGGATGCAAAAATAAACCGGCTATCCGATCTTCTGTCAGAGACAACCGCAATTGGAAAGCTGCTTCAAAAGATAGAGGAATTCGCGAATCAACGAGCCTCGCTCGAAGATCAGCTTTCCAGGCTGGAAGTGACTCGGAAGCAATCGAAGGCGCTGCATGAGATAAAAAAATCTGATGTGCAATCCATGCTCTCGAGGGTAGCAGAAAATCTACCGGAACTCGACAGAGAATCGCTAAAAGCCATACTGCGCAGCCTGATAGACCGCATTACTTTGGATTCCTCCAGTCCAGCTTGTTGTATTCATTACAAAATCAAGCTGAATTTGGGGGAATTGGTGGCGTCCCCAGGGGGATTCGAACCCCCGTACTCACCGTGAAAGGGTGATGTCCTAGGCCTCTAGACGATGGGGACCAGAGGACTTTGAAATGCTTAAAACCATTTGCCGTCAGTTTGTGATATTGCCATAAACTGGTGGAGGTAAGCGGGATCGAACCGCTGACCTCTTGCATGCCATGCAAGCGCTCTCCCAGCTGAGCTATACCCCCGGCAAAAGAAGGCGAATTATACTGACCACTATTTTTCCCGTCAATGTACAGGTAGAAGTATATCATCCCCATCATCCCCTGGCGGATCACTCTGCGAACAATTGATCCTTTCGCCTTGCTTGTCCTGACCACTCCCTGAGCCCCTTCAGCAGGCTCAGGACATGCTTGTCGAAGGTGAGAGCGGAAAAGGGAACGATGGCAGGATGGGTTCGTGGAATATTCCCGGCGTTTAGTCCCGGTTATTAATTAGTTGGAAAAGTACTCAAGCTGCTTGTCCATCCTCCTCAGCGTTTCCTCCCTGCCCAGCAGTTCCAACACCACATTGATCGCCGGAGTCTGTGCCTCTCCTGTAACCATGACGCGTAATGGCATTGCCACCTTCGGCATCTTCACATCGTGTGCCGTAGCGCTGGCCTTGATTGCGTCGTTGATGGCATGGCCTTCCCATTCGACCGTGGCAAGTTTTGTCCGCAAATCGAGAATTGGAACTTTAGCCTCAGCAGTGAAATACTGCGCTCTCAGTTCCTGGGCAGGCTCCAGCGGACGGAAGAAATAAACGGCTGCATCCGCCAGTTCCGCAATGGTATTGACGCGCTCCTTGAGCAGATTCATAACCTTGCGCAAATCGGGAACCCCTTCGCCCGTAACGTCACAGCTATCCGCCGCGAGAAAAGGTTTTACCAATTCCGCCAGCCGCTCGTTATCTGCCGTTTTCAGGTATTGCTGATTGAGCCATTGCAACTTTTCCGGATTGAACTTCGCCGGTGAGCGATTGATATTGGATAAATCGAACCACTCCACCAACTGCTCCCGGCTGAATATTTCCTCATCACCATGCGACCAGCCCAACCGGGCCAGATAATTCACCAACGCCTCTGACAGGTAACCATCTTCACGGTATTGCATTACCGACACCGCGCCATGCCGCTTCGATAAACGCTCGCCATCCGCACCGAGAATCATCGGCACATGCGCATATTGCGGCAAAGGTGCACCCAAGGCCTTCAATATATTGATCTGGCGCGGCGTATTGTTCACGTGATCATCGCCCCGAATTACATGCGTGATGTTCATATCGAGATCGTCAATCACCACGCCAAAGTTATAAGTCGGCACCCCATCGCCGCGCAGCAGCACGAGATCATCCAGCTCACTGTTGGCAACGGTGATTTCACCCTTAATCAGGTCCTTGAATGTTACCTCCCCATCCAGCGGGTTTTTCAACCGTACGACGGGCTTCACACCGGCAGGAGGCTCCTCCTTGGAATCGCGCCAGCGACCATCATAGCGGGGCTTCAACCCCGCTCCGCGCTGCTGCTCGCGCATTGCATCCAGCTCTTCCCTGCTGCAATAGCAGTAATAGGCACGGCCCGTGCGCAATAATTGCTCCGCTACTTCATGGTAGCGCGCCAGCCGCTGCATCTGGTAAAACGGCCCCTCGTCATAGTCCAGTCCCAGCCACGCCATACCGTCCAGAATCGCTTGGGTTGATTGAGCGGTGGAACGTTCCAGATCCGTATCCTCAATCCGAAGGACGAATTTACCGCCATGCTTGCGGGCATAAGCCCAGGAAAACAGCGCCGTGCGAGCACCGCCAATGTGAAGATAGCCTGTGGGACTGGGAGCGAAACGAGTGCGAATCATAGATGAGGCGCCGATTACAGGAATCAGCTCGACAGTTGTGGAAACCCGCCATTTTACAAGAATGTAAGTAAGTCGTGACTTAACATTCCTGCAGCCCGTATGCGCAATTTGCATAAGTGGAGGCGTTGACCAGAATCGTCGATTTATGCTCTAATTGCGCCACCCTCAAGCGTTATCAATTTAGGATAACGTCACAACGGGCGGTTAACTCAGCGGTAGAGTGCCACCTTCACACGGTGGAAGCCACTGGTTCGATCCCAGTACCGCCCACTAGAAGATAGTCCAGCAAGGCTGAAGACATCCAGTAATTTTGGCGGATATGAGCCAGGTGCGGCTGTCTTCCTCGCCAAAACTCTCCGTCCGGTTTGCAACTGGTCGATAGTTATCAGCATCGCCTCAATTGATGAAATCTTAATGGGAATAGGCGACAATCAAAACCAGATTGCGCTTGCCGTCTTCAGCAAATCCAATAGATCCGGTAACTCTCCTTGAAAAACTGGCCCTCACCCACAAAAGGATTAACGAATGATAGCGCGCGAGCGTCTAAACAACCGGATTCCTGGTTTTTACCCAAGCCTCAAAATCAATTGGCATCATGGGCCTTGCATATAGATAACCTTGACTTTCATCGCATTGAACGCTTCGCAAATACTCCGCTTGGCCTTCTGTCTCTACACCTTCAACTATCACGCGTAAACCAAGGCTGCGTCCCATCGCTACAATGGCGCAAATAATAGCTTGGGCATCAGTGTCCTCGGGTAGGTCACGAACGAAGCTTTGATCTATTTTTAGCCGGTCGATGGCAAATTGCCGCAAATAGGACAAACTGGAATAGCCGGTACCGAAATCGTCAATAGCCA
>NZ_FOHI01000001.1:591015-664246 GCF_900111585.1 Nitrosospira multiformis | reverse complement strand
CATCGTGTGCTGGTCGTAGATCTGCTGGGCAATGACTGTCTGCGGCTCGGGCAGATTTAACTGGTAGGGGTCGGCTGCCGCCATCGCCAGTCCGGGATACGTCACGTACGTCATGACTCCTGCAAAGGCTGAGGGTACGTTGATCTTCATGTTTTCCTCATTGATTCCCGAATATTTGGTCCACGAGTAGGGTTATTAAAGATAATCGGATTCTCTTATCCGTTATCGAATCGTATGCCTCAGCACGATGCTAAACCTTGACCGATATCAACTTTTATCGAGGTTGGATGGAAGGGAATGAGCTGAGGGGATAGAAGGGATAGAGAGAAATAAATGGACCGGGGCATATTCCGGCGGAGATATCCGGTTCATACCCTACCAAATCTCACGATCCGAAATTCAGCAGCAGGAGGGTGAAGGGAGGCGATCTATCCGCGAGGGCATCGAAGTATGGCAGGATGGGTGAAGGCTGAAAGCCGCAACTCATCACCAAAATTGGATGGGCTACTTTGTTGAAGGGCTTGAACTCGCACAGGAACGGGTAGCGAAGGAAAGGATAGAACGGGAAGCTCGGTGAACCGCGATTCCGGGGGAAGCTCGGTGCCGCGTCAGTCTCTTCCGAAGAGGCCAGGGTCGCGTGCGAGATGCCAGGATCCGTGCAGACCTTCGCGACAGAGCCCGAATACCAGGGATGGCTGAAGGGAAGGAACGATAAAACGCAAATCAAGAAAAGACACGCAAACTGCGTCCGGGTAATACTCGATCCGATCGAGAACCGGAAACGCCGCAAAGTGGCGAAACCCGGCGAAAATCTCCTGTCGCCACGCCTCGTGGGCAAGAGCACTCTGACGCTCTGTTTCACCAAATCGACTATGCCGTGTCCATTTTGCTGTTGAAACAGGCCGATAACCTGCAGCAATCGCTTCCCACCTGCCCAGCAAACCGCTCTCGGCGGCGGAGGCCCCAATTTCTTGCGTACGCCACAGATTGACCGAGGCTACTTCATAGTCATCGTCATGGCTGACGATAATCTTCCAGTTGAAGGGCGAGAGCGGTTGAGGGAAGGCGTGGACCTGAGCCTCCTTTAATCGATGGTTTTTGACGTATGCCTCGCCAATCTCCACGGCCCGTGAATGCAGAATCCCCTGGAAGCCAACGTAACATCCCAGGATCAGCAAGGCAGCAACCACCGGATATCGGCCTTTTGGCTTGAATATGCTGGCCACAAGGCCGATCACGATTATTCCCGTGAAATAGGGGTCGATAATGAATGTGAAGGGAATGCTGAAAGCATGCCTGGAAAACGGGGCCAAAAGCATCGTGCCGTAAGAGGTAATCACATCACCAGCTATATGAATGCCTATACCGAGCGCAGCGATGCCATAGAATGCCTGCCATGGATACGGCCGGTGTGAAAGACGAGACAAATTCGAGAGGATCCAGGCAACCAGCCAGGCCCAGAAAGGCAACAGTATGATTGAATGGGTAATGCCACGATGAAACGTGATATACGTGAGCGTATCGATTGCGCGTAACACGAAATCGGCATCGGGAAACGCGGCTGCAATGAAGCCGACGGTCATGCGAGCGCGCAATGTCAGTTGCCCGGTGTCATGGGCATGATGTGAGGGTGAAGCGGTTGCCCGCGCAAGCAATGCACCGCTTAAAGCATGGGTCAAGGTATCCATGCGGTATGAAGGGATTTAATGAGGACTGATAATGGGAGCCAAAGAGACAGCTCAAAGAGGCCCGTTCAACGGGACAGTCAACAGGGCGCTCAGCGGGCTTGGAAAGCAGCGGGACGCATTGCCCGAGTATTCTTGTACTCTATCCTTAATCTAGCCGTACGTACCCTTATGTACCCTGGGGTGCTTCTCCGCTATCCGTTCTTTCTCCGCCGTACCGACGAAAAAATAGCATTCGATCCAGGTTTTCACCCACGGACAGGCATCCGTCCAGAAATCGGCTCGTCCTGGAAGAACTGGACGAACTATCGTTCATCCAGTGAGCAAATGTCGCCAGATAAATGGAAGTAAGCGCACTTTCTTCCAATGCGCGCCGGAGGTACGTAGCATCCCTCCCCGCAGCTTCTCGCATCCATTGCACAGTACGGCTGACGCGCATCAATCCGGGAATCTGAACGTGCAGATGACCTGGCTCCAGTTTGCCATAGATCATTTGCCTTGTAGCCTTGCGGTAAGGGTAAAGAGACGCCAGCCAGGTCATGATCAGCCGGTGCAGACGCTGCCGCGGCGTCAGGAAGGAAAAGTCCGGCGCCTGCGCCATCCTCAGCATGGCACTGTCTGCCCGCTCGAACCAGGCTTCAACGATATCCTCTTTCTCACGAAAATGCGCATGCACGTCATTCAGAGTGATGCCCAGCGCAGCCGCCACGTCATGCAGGCGTACGGCCTCCCACGATTTCTGTTCGCCAAGCTCAACTGCGGTGTTAACAATCTGATCAGCAGTCACCATTACCGATTACCCATCACACGAATAGTTGATTCAGGAAGGAAATTTCAACAAAACAAAACTCTGATCTGGTCAGAACAAAACGTAGCGCAAATCTCGATGTAATGTCAAGCACCTGTCAAGGAAGCTAGTAAGGCCAGGATTACTCCAGTTGGAGAATTGCTGTTCACGCAATCGTCGTTGACGAAAAGCAGCCTGTTGCTCCCAAGAGTAACCGCTGGCGCCACCACTTCTTAACGCAATCCGAGGAAGCTCAAGATAGCGAGAAGGATAACAATAAAACCCACCCACCAGATTATGTTGTTCATGCCTGCCTCCTTAAGCTGGTTCATATTCAAACGATTGGGAATTGTTTCGCCCATCATTCAGGTACTTGCTGGTGACTTTATTCTTCCTCTGATCAGGTTTTATTTCAGTTCGCCAACACACATATCAGGATTTGCAGTTTCATCGTCGCCTGAGGATTGCCTTCATCGCGCTCCGCTTCTTCGTCATTTGCTTCTCTCATGAATCAAAGTTACACGGAAATCTGCCCGGAAATGAACTACACTGAGTTCTGAATGTGAGGCAACCGAGATAACGATCGCGATAAATGGAGGAACCATGGCAAAAGCAAACCCGATTCAGGTACAGAAATTCCTGTCTGGTGTGGATTACCCCGCGAACAAGGATGAACTCGTGGATCATGCCAAATCCAAGGGTGCTGACGAGAATATAATGCAGACCCTCGAACAGTTGCCGGATGAGGACTATGAAACGCCAGCGGATGTGAGCAAGGCAATCGGGCAGATCAAATAAATCCTGGGAGCCTTACGGGGCAGGATAAGTCCGCGAGGAATCCATGTATCCAAAGGATGAAACGTGTAGAGGTAATGAGACGATACCGGGAATAGAGAACAACAATAACCTTCTTTACTGACATTGGCAGCAGGTAATTTTCCTCCGGCTCTCCCTTTCTCACCCCGCAAAATCGCAGTTCTCCATGCCAAGGCGGTGGGTGACTTTATCGTCATCCTGCCCGCCCTGGATGCGATTAAACGGACATATCCCGATGCAGAACTCATCCTGCTCGCCAAACCGTGGGTAAAGGAATTCGTCTCCGGTCGCCCGTTGCCGGTTGATCGGGTTATCAGCATTCCCCCACTTGCCGGGGTCAATGATCCGGTTGAGTCAAAAGGCCGGGTTCCCCCCACAGGCAGCGCCGCCTACCCTGTCGAGATCGAACTGTTCTGCCAGGCGATGCAAGGCGAGAAGCTCGATGTCGTCATTCATATGCAGGGTGATGGTAAATCCGTCAACCCCTTCATTAATAAATTTGCCGCCCGCGTGACGGCAGGCATGTGCAACCCGCCTGCCGAACCCCTCGACCGTTCCATTCCCTATGTGCATTACCAGAGCGAGGTTCTGCGCAATCTCGAAGTGGCCGCCTTGATTGGCGCTCATACCACGAGTACTGGATTCGAACCACGCATCGAGGTGACGGAATCCGACGAACAGGAGGCAGAGCTGACCCGCCAAATGATCAAGGGGAAACCCTACGTCGTTATCCACCCGGGCGCGGATGATATTCGCAGGGTATGGCCTACAGCCAAGTTTGCCGAGGCAGCAGATTGCCTGATCGAAAAGGGATATGAAGTTGTCGTGACAGGAACGCCGAAAGAAGAAGAGCGCGTCGCGAATGTCATTCGGGCAATGAGTCGCCCTGCAATTCCGTGTATCCGACTTGGCCTGGGCGGTCTGGCTGCTCTCCTACAGCAAAGCGCGCTCGTCATCAGCAACGACACGGGTCCGCTCCATCTGGCACGGGCGGTAGGCACACGTACAGTCGGAATTTACTGGGCGCCTAATGCACTCAACTGGGGCCCGCTCAGCCGCGACCGGCACCGGGCCGCGATCGGTTGGCAGCTTGAATGTCCCCAATGCGGCATCAGGCCTGTTTCACCCTGGCCGTTTCAACCTCAGACGCCGGACTGCAGTCATCCGTACTCATTCGTGGAAAGTGTACCGGTTGCAGAGGTTCTTGCATTGGCCACTGAATTATTGCACCCTAGGACTGAGCACCGAGCCGTTTTTCAGTGAGCATTCTGAACAAAGTTGCTGACAACTCTTTGCCAGTCGTTGGCAAACCGCTGGATGCTGAATCGGCGGGTTGCGTACTCCCGCGCGTTCCGGCTCAATTCCCGCGCATGATCGTGATCGTCGATCAGATAACGCATCCGTTCGATCAGCTTGTCCATATCCGTTTCGACATAGCCCCTTTTGCCGTTTTCAACTGCGGTGACCATCTCGGTTGTCGCAAGCCCTACGATGGGCAGTCCCGTCATCATCGCTTCACAGACGGATAACCCGAGGCTGGTATAACGAATGGGGTTGAAGAAGAAGCGGTATGTGGCGACGAGAGCAGGCAACTCATCATGCGACACTTCCCCCAGGCCACCCAGTTCCGTTGACCCCATTCCCACCAGGTCCAACGGTATCTGTTCACGGATTTTCTCGAATACATCGAGACCGAGGCGACGGCCGCGCTTGTGCATGTTGTTCACCACTACGATGCCTCTGGCATGTTCTCCCGTATATTTCACGTTGTCCGGCACCATTACCCCATGATCGATGACGGCGGTCGGTGTTCCGTTACTATCCCACATCAGGCGGTTGAAATCGGTTACGTGGACCAGAAGCATGGAAGGATCGTCCACCCAGTGGGCAGTATTGGTTGGATGTTCCTGGGGGGGATCGTGTTCGAGGTAAATTTTGGGGAGCCGCCGCTGTGCCTCGGACAGGATTTTGTACTGGTCAACTTCGTAGTTCTTGCGATGCTGAAACAGGATCACGTCAAAATCGAGATCCTTCACCTGTTCGATGGGCACGTCATGCACGTTGTCCCCCCAATCGAAACCACGCGCACGGCCGCCATAGCCGGCACCCTCTCCTTTGGGCAAATAAAACTCCAGCGGAGCCTGGGTGAGGTAGTAAAGGTAGTTGCCGTGAATATGCCAGGTAAGAACCCGCAATTTCTCCTCTTTTCTTCCTTGATTCTCCTTTACTTTCATATTAACGTCCAATTAATTCCTCCAGCGCCCGTATTGCCACTTCCGGCGTCTTCACGTCGTTTCCCGAAACAACCCGATGATGAACCTGATCCAACGGACCCCAAATCAGAGGATCGGTCGTGGTAAAGACGGTGACACTCGGGGCATCGACCGCTACCGCCAGATGCGCAACCCCCGTGTCATTCGAGATCACCGCCTGGCTGCCTTTCAGAAGGGCAGCGAGTGACCCGATGTCGGTTTTACCGGCAAGATCAATCGCCGTACCCGTCATTTTCCCGGCGACCACTTGCGTGAGGGGCTTCTCTTCCGCAGTACCCGTCAACACCACTCTCAAACCCTGCCGAATACACCTGTCCGCCACCTCCGCGAAATGAGCGGGCGGCCAGGGCGCTGCGGAAATCGCGCCGGTATGCAGGCAGACATAGGGTTTATCACGAATAGTCCCATATTCTTCCAGTTCCCGAAGTTTCTGGCAGTCCATGTCCAATACCGGAAACTCCATGGTTCTGTCCGGCGCGCGATCTGCCTGCTCCAGGCCGAGAAACTCGAGCAATGCCAGATTCCTCAGCAACTCAGGCTGCCTGGATGGATATGGCATGAAGAAATCGCGGTTAGGCCAGTGAGAGTTGTCTTCGCTCGCAAACCCGGCCGCAATAGCCGCCCCGAAAAGGGAGACGACAAGATTAGATACTGTGCCTTTGCCATGCATTTGCAGGGCAAGGTCGTATTGTCGCTGCTGCATGCCGTCCAGAAAAGCCGTGACCGCCTCGGCCTTGAAGGGATGCTCGGGCAATCCGGGAAAACCCGGAAATTCGACAAATTCGTCGATATAATGATTGTAACGCGCGGCGAGCGCCTGGTTCCAGGGTAATCCGACATAATCGATGGTGGCTTGCGGAAAAGCCCGTCGGAGCGCCCGCAACGCAGGGACGAACAACAGGAAATCCCCCAGCTTCAAAGCCCTGAAAATCGCGATCTTTTTGATTGGCAGATTACCCAACTGAGCCATATGCTTTCCATGCGCTCCCGGTACGAGTCAAATCAGTCAGACTCCCTTCGCTCAACAGTATTGCATGTAAGCCAAGGTTCCGCTATTTTTGTAACCAATTCTCCTGTTTTAACTGGTCTTTTTTGCCATCAAATGAAAGGAGTCGCGGATGTTCATATCCAGCCCGGCGTTTCCTAATCGCACCATCGTTCTCAAGCCACATACCTGTATGGGAGAAAATATCAGCCCTCCCCTGGAGTTTGGAGACCTTCCCACAGAGACGAAAAGCCTGGTCCTGATCGTGGAAGACCGCGATGCAACACCCGTTCCCTGGGTACATTGGCTGGTATTCAATATTCCCCCTAACACCACAACGGTTTCAGCCGGCAGTATTCCCGCGGGCGGAACGGAAGGCATTGCCAATGGGGGGACGCACGGTTATGAAGGTCCTTGCCCCAAATACTTCCACGGCACCCACCACTACCACTTCCAGTTATTCGCGCTGAATGTGGTATTGGATTTACCCGCAAGTGCGGATAAAACTCAGGTGGCGGCAAGCATGAAAGAACACATCATTGATTCCGCTACGCTCGTCGGTTTGTGCGAAGGAACAAAAGCCGAAGCGTAGACTTCTTGAGAAATTTGCATACCCCACTTTAACCCGCCTCCTTGTTTTGCCGTATCTAATCCAGCTATGGAGAGGATAAGGGCAAGGCCAGATTAATTGAATTATTGAACAATGTTTTTTCTGCCTTAATTGTGTCTTTCCATACAGAAATCTTCAAAAATAAAGATAAAAATAAAGGTTTACCTGTTATCACTGGCCTCAGAAACTTAAATGAATCTCTCCCCCGGAATCACTTCTTCAAAGGAGAACGAGCCATGTTACATACGGAAGACCGAACGAGCAGAGATCGCGTTCGCCACTCGACAGCGCCAAACGTGAACCGCGAAATAGATCGCCAAACGAACAGCAATATCCGGCGTTATGCCAACAGCAGCGAGGAAGCCATCAATCGGCGTATCGCGGAACTCGACCAAGAGTGGGACATAGAGCGTGCCCTTGAAGCCAATGCATCGGCACTGTCCTTGACGGGTCTTTTTCTCGGCCTGACTGTCAACAGAAAATGGCTGGCGTTACCCACGGTTGTACTGTCATTCCTGCTGCAGCACTCCCTGCAGGGATGGTGCCCGCCTTTACCGCTGTTGCGGCGTCTGGGTGTACGCACACGAGGCGAAATCGACCGTGAAAAATATGAATTGAAGGCATTGCTGGAGGGGAGGTAATTTCTATTAGGAGGTAGAATTATCCTGCGGGCGTCAGGTCCGCCAAGTCTGGCTCTTTTACCTCGGCCATAATCTGCTATAACCCCTAGGCTATTATTAGGTGTTGTTTTACAGCAGCATGATCAGACATCGAATTTGATAACTTCCTATTTCTTAATAGCAGCGGCTTGAACTTAGCAAACATCAGTCGCTCTCAATGATCGGTTCAAAACTGCACCGAACCTTCTTCTGCTAAGTTCAAGTTGTGTAAAAACAAGGCATATAGGCATTTATCATGCTGGAAGAGCCTGCAATCACCCCTTTGGAATGTATCGTCCATTCCATGCCCTCGTAATCAACCACTTTTCCTCCCGACGCCCTGACCATACAGACACCTGCAACCATATCTGTCAATTTGGTCGAAGGACGGAAAAACAGGTCGAGCCTTCCCGCTGCCACTTCGGCCAGCGATAAAACAGGAACTCCCAATACTTTTACTGTGCGTGCCTGTTGCAATACACGCGAAAGCTGATCAAGTGTTTCCGGGCGCGTGTGCATTTCAGAGGAGAAATCGAGTCCGACAACCGCGTTTGCCGGTTCGGGCGGGCTCCTTACCTGTGTAACTTCTCCATTTATTTTTAGCTGATGTTCTTCCTGTGCGCTATATAAGGTGTCGTGGATGGGATCGTAAATGACGCCGAGAACAGGTTTTCCGTTGCGTAGAAGCCCGATGGAGATGGCAAGAAGTGGCGGATATCCCGTCATGTTTTCGGTCCCATCCAATGGATCAACGACCCACTGGTCGCCCTGCTCGATAATGACTCCCCCGCCCTCTTCTCCATAAAAATGGCACGGGTGGAGTTTTAGAAGCGTTTCTTTCAGGAATTGTTCGGATTCCCTGTCCGCAATGGTTACAACCTGCCGCCGGGACTTGAATTCGCACCCCACACCTCGAGTATAGTGCGCTCTGATAATGCCCCCGGCTGACCTTGCTACTTGCTCTATATCTTCGATGGGAAAGTCTTGCTGGGCGAAGCTTTTAAGCTTGAGATTTTCCATACGCGCTCATAACGTCAGCTCTTTCGGAATATCGAAATTTCTGTTGACTACGGTGGTTGGCGCTTCCTGATGGTAGGCCCCGGAGGGGATAAGCCCGCAGCCGCCGTAGCGCTTCATGACTCTCAACTGCGCAAGAACGTCTTCGCCCGCATGTTCTTGCGGCACCTCCTGCCAGAATTCGAACCCGCCCGTTTCCCGCAATTTTTCAGTGTCATACAGCACGCAGCCTCCCACCCAGGCGACCTTGTATTTCTTTTGCGTATCGGGGGTCAGTTTCAGTTTTTCCTGCACATGCAGGATATTGGCTGCATTATGCAGGCTATAACGCTGCCAACTCGCATGCTGGGGAGTAACGATCTCGGGCTCGACGCGCCCGTGCCATAGCTCTATCGCCTGCTCGGAAGGCCGGCAATCGTCCCGATATGACAACCCGATGGCTGCCTGCCCGACAAATCCGATCTCTTCTTCCTGATGCGCCTGCAGCATGTTTCCCAGAACGAAAGACTCCAGCAGAATGTCATCGTCGAGGTAAAGACAGTATGACGAATCGACCGTATCCAGCAGGAATTGCCGTTGCTGCGCCAGGCCGCGACGCGGCAGATTGGTCAGTTGCTGAACCTGATGGCCTTTTTTTTCCAGCAGGCGGATTGCCGTCTGCACAGAGGCATTCCTATAGATTGGGAGATCGCTCTGGTCGGAGATAACGACAGCAAAATCCTGGTGTTGCTGGAAACAAAGCCCAGTAAGCGTCACCGCCAAGGCCGTAGGGCGATTGTAGGAAGGAATGACTACGGTAACGCCTGCCCGCATCATGTACCCCTTGTTTATTGATCTGGCGAATGAACAAAACGGTCCCTGGAGCGCGAGAGACGGAATGCAATAGCATGCGCGGCCTGCCGTTGTCGTTTCCGCCTGGATTCCAGATCAGCGCCGGAACGATGCGATATAAATACAACCCGGGTTTGTGCTGGCTTCATATATCCTCGCCATATCGATCAGGGGGGCACATGCCATATTCATTATGCGGAGTGAAGCAGGCAGCCAGTGCAATATCAGAAAGGCTATTGCAGGTGCGGACTGGATTCCGGAGGAGGGAGCTTGGAATGAAGGATCTGGGTTTTCTCCGTAGGGAAACAAGCTCACCTACAGCCGCTACTATTGCCTCCGCCGAAGCCCTGGGTGTGGAGAGTCCGGGGAAGGACTGAAGCAGCCGGTTCTTTGTCCTCAGCTCCGACAGCACCTCGAAGTAGAGCACCTTGCTTGGCACTTGCCATGGCGTGTGCTGGGGATTTGTCATCGCGTACAGCACCACCACGGGGGTGCCGACGGCTGCGGCAATATGGACAGGACCGGTATTATTCGAGATCAAGACAGGCGCCGCTTCGACCAGGACAATGAGTTCTGCAAGGGATAGCTCACCTGCGATATTTATCGCGGCATCACCGAGCTGGCGAGCGATCCGGTCTACATAATCGCGCTCGCTGCCGCTGCCTGTGAGCAGGATTTTATAGCCTTGCGTGATGAGCGACTGGCAGGCCGTTATATAATCACTGGCCGGATAAAGACGCTTTTCTTCACTGACGCCGGCATGCAGCACCAGCCAGCGCATACCTGCCCGGATGCCGGCAACATTTAATATATCCCATACCCTATCTCTTGCTTCTTTTCCCGTCTCCTCGGGAATTTTCAGCAGGAGCCTTGTATCGGGGGTTTGCGCGCCGGCCATCTCGACCAGACGAAGCTGTCGTTCGACCTCGTGGACAACATAGTCCAGCGGCTCCCTGTCCGGCACCCACTGATTGATAAGCTGGTAGGGATTCTCGCGGCAATAGCCCAGAACGGCTTTGATACCCGCCAGATAGCACAACATGCCAGCCGGCAATGGATTCTGACTATAGACTGTAAAGATTACTGCGGCATCAAGCTGAAGGGCTTGCAATTCACCGGCAAGCGCCAGCAACCGTTGCGCTCCATTGGTTTCGGTCGTCTTTACCCAGGGAACATCGAACGGGATCGTTTCGTCCACTTCCGGAATGAAGGGGGCAATGCATGCTCCCGCAGTGGAAGTCAACAGGGTGATTTTTCTGCCTGGAACCGATTCCCTGAGCGCCCGCATCGCCGGTTGGCTCATCAGCACGTCGCCCATGTTGTCCGGGCGGACGCATAATATGTTCTTGTAATTTTTCCAGGCTTCGGCAAACACTTTGATTTTCCGGCCTAGGCTACCTGTTTGTCCATGCTTTTGATCCTGGATATGATGTTTGTCGTGGATCGGTCCTGAACAAAAGGCATGATTTCCACTTTTCCGCCGTATGCCCGGACCACCGGGGCTTCGGGAAGCGTTTCGATCGTATAGTCGCCGCCTTTTACATACACACCCGGCTGAATTACTTCCAGAAGATTGATCGGGGTGTCTTCCTCGAATGACGTCATGAGTGTCACCGACTCCAATCCGGACAGTATGCGGATACGTTCATACAGGTTGTTGATGGGACGATTGCTCCCCTTCAGGCGTTTTATACTCGCATCGGAATTGAGGCCCAGCACCAGAACGTCACCCAGGTCCCGCGCCTGCTCGAGGTAGCTGACATGGCCGCTGTGAAGGAGGTCGAAACACCCGTTGGTAAACACGATGCGCTTGCCTTCTTTTCTAAACGCAGCCAAGCGATTATTCAGGCCTTGCCAATCCGCGATATATTTACTGCTGCTTCCCAGGTAATGCCGCAGTTCGTTCTGAGTGCAGGTCGCGGTGTGGGATTTTTGAAGTATCACCATCGCGGCAGACTTGGCAATCTCACCCGCCACCTCAATAGGCGATCCGCTGGCGAGGGCCAGCGTGAGCGCGCTTACATAGGTATCCCCTGCTCCGGCCGCCCTGGTGTTCTCTACCGGTTTGGAGAATGTGCGATAAGGCTCCTTACTGTGCTGAAACAGCAATGCGCCTTCGATATCGATGGTGGCCGCAACGTATTTCGTTCCGGTTTTTTTGAGCAGCTTTTGTCCGTAGAGCCTGATCTGCTCTGATCGCTGACCGACAGGCGCCGGTTCCGTGATGGCAAGCAGCGTGACGAGTTCCTGGTAGTTCGGCTTGGCCACGGTCGCTCCAACCCGACTGTATTTATCGAGCGATTTTGCGTCGATTACCAGAGTGTTTTCCTTTTTTTTCTGCAAGACACGCAGAGCATTGATCACCGTGTCCGTGAGAATGCCATAGCCATAATCGGAGACAACGACAGCATCCATCTCATGAAACTTTTCGTTCAGAGTATCGATCATCTGCTGTTCATGCTTATTGCACACCCGTTCCGTCGTGCCGGCATCAAAACGCACCAGCAGTTGGGTGCCCGCGGCTACGCGCTGTTTGGTAAGCGTTCGACGGGTTGGATCGCAGATAACCAGGGAAATGTCGAGGCCATGACTGACAAGCGATTCTTTCAGCAACTCGGCTTCGTGATCACATCCGACAACCGAAAGGTAGTGGACTGTGGCGCCCAGTTGTGCCAGATTTACTGCCGTATTAGCCGCCCCTCCCGGCACTGCCTTGACATCCCTGATATCCACGATGGGAACAGGCGCCTCCCTGCAGATACGATTTGCCGCTCCGTCGAGATACACATCGAGCATCGCATCACCGATTACCAGTACGTTCAAACCGCTGAAGCGATCGATAGTGTCAAGATAACTGCTGTTCATGCTGCCTCCTTTTACCTGGAATGGGTCGCCCTGTAGGCATACGGGGTCAAAGCAAATTCCAGGGAGCAATCGAGAAAACTGCCAGTATCAGCAGTGGGCAATCTCCCCGCGCGCGGCATCGCAGTTGGCACGCTGACAAATAATTTCCGCCGCTTCCATCCAATCTGTTACCGAATACACTGGTTCTCGATCGCTACCCTTTACCCACTCCGTCTCGTTACCGTTATCCAGATGAATCGTGCGGCAACCCGCGCGGTTTCCCGCTTCCACGTCATTCAGGATATCGCCGATCATCCAGCAGGTTTGCAGGCGCACGCCCTGATCTTTGGCAGCCTTTAAAATCATTCCCGGCATCGGCTTACGGCATCGGCAATCATCGGCCGGCCCGTGCGGGCAGTAATAAAAAGCATCGATGGAAACATCATATTGCGCCAGCAAGGACTGGATACAGCGGTTAACCGGAAATAAATCCTTTTCCTCGAACAAGCCCCTAGCGATCCCGGATTGATTGGAAATGACAATCAATTTATAACCCGCATTTTTCATATTCCGGAGGGCTGGACCCGCCCCCACGGTCAATCGGATATACTGCGGATCGACGTTGTAAGGTACATCGCGAACAAGGGTACCGTCCTTGTCGATAAACACCGCCTTTCCGGTTTCAGTTTCCGTAGGCACTACGGCCATGATGTCTCCCGCATCGGCAGAACCATAACTTCGGGAATCACCGTTTCGTCGGGTTGTGTCAGGACAAAGTGCACGGTGTCGGCCACGTTTTTTGGATCCTGGAGAACGTTTGGATCGGTATCGGGGAACCTGTCCATGATAAAAGGCGTGCGCATTCCACCTGCTATCACCGCAGTGACCTTGATATTGTCCCGGCGTCCTTCCGCGTGCAGCGCATGACTGAAACCGAGCAGGCCCCATTTGCTCGCGTGGTAGGCACTTGCCTCCGTCCAGACCCGCTTCGCCGCTGTCGAGGCAATGTTGACGATATGACCCCTGCCCTGACGCTTGAGAAGCGGATAGACAGTTTTCGACAACAGGAAAGGACCACATAAGTTGACGTCCACCACCCGGTCCCAATCGGTCACGCTTAAATCTTCAATCCCTAGGGTCATGTCAGTACCGGCATTGTTGATCAGGATATCGATGCGTCCATGCTCGGCCATGATGTCATCGACAGTCTGCCGGATATCCTCCGCGTTGCGTACATCCAGCACGAATGGATAAGCAGCGCCGCCCCCATCGTTAATGGCCTGGGCCACGTTTTTCACCTTGTCTTCCTTGATATCGCAGGCGCAGACGACTGCTCCTGCCGCGCCGAGCGTGTTTGCGATCGCCTCGCCCAATCCCTGGCCTGCGCCAGTCACAATAACGACCTTGTCAGTCACACTTTGTTGATTCATGCTTGATTTTCCTCTTATTAACGTTTTTAGCCATTTCCTGGACCTGAAAGTGCTTTATTGACCACTCTTCCGTTATCTGAATGGTATTCAGGTCGTCCACCACGATTTGCTGCTCGATCAGATGACTGAGCACGTGGAGAACAAGCAGTTGTACTTCCTGGATGCGTGAAGTTTCGTTTGACGGAACGATGATGCTGACATCAGTCAGTTCGCTGGCAGGACCGCCCTCCTTGCCGAGCAGGCCGATGCAGAACATCTCGCGCCGGCGCGCAGTCCGGAGGGCCTTGACCAGGTTGACTGACTGCCCGCTCGAGCTGATGACAACCAGAACATCTCCCGGCTGCCCGTGTGCTTCGACCTGTCTGGCAAACACATCGTCAAATGTATAGTCGTTCGACCAGGCGGTCACAAAGGCGGTATCGGCAGTGAGTGCCATTGCGGGCAAGGCGCGGCGACCGTTCGCCTCAAACCGCCCCATGAGTTCGGCCGCAAAGTGTTGCGCTTCGGCGGCACTCCCGCCATTGCCACAAACCAACACCTTCCCGCCGCGGGCCAACGAGCGGTAAATAGCCTGGGCCGAATCGAGGATGGCAAGGCGGATTTTCCGCCTGGATTTTTCGATAGTCTCTATTAATGACCCGAAGGAGTCGTCGATGTAGGACAGGGAATCTTCTTCGTCGTCCGCCCGCAGCGGGCTCTGCGTTGCAATCCGCTCGTACATGTTGGCCGTGAGATGCGTTGCCTTCATCCATGTGTAATTCTGATTGACATGGCGGATAGCGTTTTCCTTGAAATACGTCATGAGCTTGTTGCTGCTCAAAAGCTCTATGATGCGGCGGCCCAGCGACGCGGGGTCGTTGGGTGGCACGAGAAAGCCCGTCCTGCCATCCATGACGGTGGATTTAATGCCGCCAACATTTGAACCGATCACGGGCGTCCCGCAGGCCATTGCTTCAAGCGGGGTGATGCCGAACGGTTCATACCAGGGCGTGGTCGTGAATACGTCGCACGCGCTATAGTAGTAATGCAACATATCGCGCGGCCGGCGTCCGACAAACGTCACAAGATCGCCCGCACCCTCTGCTTCAGCCAGTTTTTGCAGGCGACCGATTTCAGGCGTTGTTTTTGGATCGGGCTCATCCGACTCCCCACCCACTATCAGGAGACGTGCTTCGAAGTTATGCTCGCGCCGCATGTAGCCCAGCGCTTTTATGACGTTATCGACACCTTTTCGCCGCACCATACGCCCCAGTTGCAGGATAATTTTTTCCTTGGGATCGAGTTTCAGCGCCATGCGCGCGAACAGCTTGTCGATAGGATAGATCTCATCCGGCCTGAATCCGTTTGGAATAACCGTGATTTTTCCGAGATCAGCTTCATAAAGATTGATCAGATCATCGCGATCCTGGGGGCACAAGGCGACAATCTGGTCCGCTTCTGTTATCACCCTTTCTTCGATGGCAAAGCCCTCGTCCGGGAACCAGTCATTCCCTCCCTGGTGAAGCCTCCGCACTTTTGCGAGAGCGTGAAAAGTAACGATGAAAGGAATACCCAGTTTTCGCTTGATATCCGCCGCCACCAGCCCGGACATGAAGAAATGGGCGTGAAAGAGCTTGTAGCGATTGTTTTCCGCCTTGATAAACCGCAGGATGTCCCGCGTGAAGGCGGGCATATAAGGCAGCAGCTTTTCCTTGGGAATGAACGTGACTGGCCCGGCTTCCACATGGACGATGCGTATGCCATCCCGCCAGTTGAGGATTTTTGGAACACGACGGTCATCCCAGCGGGTAAAGACGTCAATTTCGTAGCCGAGAGCGGCAAGATGCCGGGCCAGTTCGGCCACCGCGATATTTTGTCCGCCGGTGTCCGTACCCCCTATTGCCGCGATGGGTGAAGCGTGTTCACTGATGAGGGCAATTCTCTTCTTCATACTCCTCCCCTTTCATTGAAGCCGGTCACGAAGCACCTGCCGGCAATGAAACAGAAGAAGGCGCAAGCAAGAGTACTTCCTGTTACACAGACCGGCGTCTGCATGGCCAACTAGAGTATGTCGGATGTCGAAGGATCGAGGGTTACGAGATTTTCCATGGAGACTCATACTGCATTCCAATGCAGTCTGTCCCTTTGATCCCAGATCAATCACCGACTCGAATTAGAGCAGATGCCCGAATTTTAAGAACGAAAACGCGCCCTCTCTGTTCGGTAACACACTCATCCTGAGCGGTGAGGCTTTTCCGGTGGAAGCCTGTTTAGGCCAGGCGAAAGGGTAGGCTTTATTCTGCGGACTTTCCGGGGCGGGCATCCGCAACTGAAGAATAAGCAGGAAGGGTATTTTTTATGACGCGGATACGAGGTTTGTTCCGGCAATCTGATTGATTCCCGGCCTTTTTCGCGCACTCGGCGGATTCAATCAATCGAAACTGAGCGAATAAAGCACATCGATCGCATTATCCATTCCTGCACGGGCAACTAACGTGATCTTGGGAGTTAGCGCATAGGTGAGCTTCGTCACACCCGCCGCCGCGGCAAGGCCTTGTTCGTAGCTGATGTAAGCCTCCTTCGACAGGCGCTTGCCGATCGTGCCAATTTGTCCGGTCAAGGGATCGCTTCCCGCCTGTCGGATCGATAGCTCGTCTACTCCCAGTGCCCGGGTTATTTTATCGGTCACCCCACCGGATTGCCCTCCGAGAATGGAGCCTGCCGCGGCAAGCAATAATGAAGCGTCTGCCTTGCCTCCCGGAGCCCGCCCCAGCGTAATCCACGAGAGTTTCTCCAGATCGGACACGGCCGGCGTCGATACCAGCCGTATGACGGGATGACGCACACTGCCAGTCACTTCAACTCCTGCCACCACTGCCAACCCCTTGCGCACTGCACGCACGTTCAGTGCCGGATCGTCGATCGAACCTTGAAAACTCACGATGCCTCGCTCCACAGTCAGATCCTGCCCATAGGCCTCGAATTTCGTATCCTGTGCGGTAATGGTGCCGACAGTACGGAGCTTCTGTCCGGGCTCACCCCTCAAATGCAATTGTCCGGCAAGCCTGCCCTCCAGCCCTGATGCATGAATGTAGAACCGCTCGCCCAGATCGAGGGTAGCTTCGACATCGATACGTAATCCCTTGCGCTCGGATTGCGGTCCATCCGGCTCGTCCCGGCCGATGATAATCACGTCATCGGGTAAATGAGGACGACCCGCGGTAGGCTGCGCCAGCAGCCCTGCATTCGCCATGAGATTTCCTTTGAGGGTGAGCATATTGTGTTCCAGCGTGGCATTACCGCTTCCCGAAGCAATAATCCAGCGATCAGGCCGTTGAGCCAACGGAATAAGATTGGCAGTAATTTCGACACTGCCGCGCTCTCCGGTAAAATCCATGACTCCCGACGCCCGCAAAGTACCCGGTCCTTTTGCAAGTTCCAGATGCCGCAACAGAGGGTCCTGCGGAGGGGATTGATGGGGCGCCGAGAAATCCAGGATGTCCATGTGAAGGGACTTCTCGTCGAAATGCGCGGCGAGCTTTCCTTGTTCAAGCCGCACGCCATGCTCCAGCGAGGCAACCGCAAGATTATCCCCCTGTATCTTTCCTTCCAGACGCGGCTTGCCAAACGTCCCGATCACATCTGCCTGCAATGCGACTGCACCGCCGGTTTTGATGCTGTTGTCAATGGCGGGACCCGTCCAGGAAATATCCTGCATATTGACAAAGATGTGCCCGGAGAGAGCAGCATCCTGCAAAATCGTCCAGTGCATCCCGGACTCGACTGATTTCGCCAGCGGCATGGAGACAAGAGCGTTCGCCTCGCCCAATCGCTTGCCTCTTGCAGTGAGTTCTGCGGTCAGTTGGCCGTCTATGGCCCGGCCGGACAACCTGAGGATTTGCAGACCCAGTGGTAGCGGCGGCTCATCCGGCAATATCCAGTCGCCCCCCTCGCGTTCGATGTCAATAAAACCTTTCAGTTGGCTACCGGCTGAAATATCCCACTCTCCGTGTAGCCGGAGAGCTTCATAAGCTGCTCCCCGATCGGCTTCATACCGCCTGCGCTCGTCCGCACCAGCGTTTTCATTTGCCCCTGCAGTCTTTACGGTCTTCGCTGCCGTCACAGCCTCCCCAGCCTCCTCCAACTTTTTCCCTCCAGCCCCGGGACGCAGCCCAATCCCCGAAAAATGCCCCTTTGTGCTCCACCTTTCAGGACTCCAATCGATTTCACGAATCTGCACTGCGCCTCCCGCGATGCCGATATTCGATAAACCGAGTGATGCGTGGCTGGAGCCAATTCGCACGGGAGAGGTATTCTTGAGGCTAAATGGAACTCGGCCGGACCCGGACAACTCCACCAGTTCCCCCGCCCACTCGGCATCCCGCCACTGTCCCCCCGTTTTGGTAAGACCACCTCTGCCTCGGAGGGACAGGCTCTGATCATCGACCAGTTGAACAGAGACCTGGATCTCGTGTTGTGAAGTACTGCCCCCCACTTCCACATTGAGTTGTTGCAGACGCGGATTTGCCTGGAGCCGGTAGTCCGCTGCCAGGATCTTTAACGTGATCGCATCGCCGTGCAGCTTGCCATCGGCAGTAAAATTATCGAGATAATGCTCATTCGGGAGCTTGATAGCCTTTCCGATGGCGTAAAAGCTTATATCCGGCAATTCAAGCGGCTTCTCGATAAAACTGGCGGAACTGCTCCCCATTATTGCCTTCGCCATCAGTGAGCCGGCAAGTCCGTATCCGATTTGTGCCAGCGCAGGAGCGTTCAATTCAAGCTGTAGTTGATCGCCTGGACGCCCGTAACCGCCATGCGCCAAAAGCCGGTTCGTGCCGAAGTTTAACTCGATTCCCCCTTTGGCCCGGCTGAGCCCTGCAAACTCGATGCGGCCACTGCCTGATACCGGTTGTTCCGCAACGTGACTGTTGGTGATTGCAAACTGAGCCGTACCCGCCGGTTCTGAAACTTTTCGGGAGGATTCGCGCGTTCCGGATGAACCCAGTTCACCTGTCAGTTTGAGTGTCGCGTTGAGATCGGTTCGAGGCCCCTGCAAAAACGCAGAAATATCGAAGCGCCGCAAGCTGCCCGCCAGATCAAACTCCCGCTGCCCGTTCAACTCCATCCTGGCCTGACCGGTAAACAGGGATTGCCCATGGTTGAGGCGCACTTTTTCCAGTGTCAGCACATCGTCTGCCAGTGTCATATGAACACCCGCACTCAGCTTCCGATCATGAAGCGCCAATATTCCCTGCTGACTCTTCGCATCCCCACTGAGTCTCAGCGATCCACTGACATTCGTGGGGCGCATGCGCGTATCCAGCCTGGCCATGTTAACCTGCCGGATGCGCAAATCCGCCGATCCGCTTGCCTGCTTGAGTTGCCATACGACATCCCCCATGATTGATCCGCTGCCTGGCAGCAGCAGTTTCAAGTCATGAAGCTGGAGCAGTTCCGCCGACAACACGGGGTCCGCGCGTGCTTCGAGCACCGGGAGACCGCCCGTATCCAGAGCGGCAGGCTTGCTGTTTTTGACGGTCAGAGTACCTTCGAGTTGTCCCCCCATTTTTTCATTCAAATCCGCCTGCAAATCAAGTTTGGCCTGAGGCGCCGTAGCGGAAAAAACATGAGGATCCAGACCGCTCAGGGACAACCGCAGGCCCGCCACCACGAATGGGGCAAAGGGACGCAATTGCGCGTCTCCCTCCCCTGACAGCCCGGCGCCCTGCCCCTCGATTTTCACGTCGATCTGTGCCAGATCGCCACCAAGGGTGGCAGAAATGCGTGCTTCCGATTTCCCCGTACCGGGTGGTTGTTGCACTTTGGGAACGGCAATCCCTGCCAGGATTAGGTGGCCTTCCAGGGGAAAAGGCTTCTCGCCTTTCAGTTCGGCTGATGCAGTGAGGCGGCCATAGTCGAGCATGACACGCAGTTCAGGAATCTGATGAACGTGTCCATCACTTGTCAATTTCGTGGCAAGGTCCAGCGCCCGAAAAACCGGAGCGCCCCCTTTTTCGCGCATCACACGAAGGACGCCGATCTCGAACTTGCGCACATCCAGCGACAAGGGCAGTTCCAGATTATCCGGCTGCGTTGCCGGTTCCGGAGAAGGGGGTGAAACCACTTCCACTTCCCCCGCTGTCAAGGCGATGATCTTGAGTTGGCCTGATCGTAATTCACCAGGTTCCCAATCCAGTTGCACATCCCGTGCGACGATAAGCAGGTTTTCCCCGGAAAAGCGCATGCGCCGGACGCTGACGGATCGGGACAGTTTTCCTTCCAGTCCTTCAAAAGAAATGCTATCCGCGCTCAGGCGAGACAGAGCCGACCCGAGCCAGACGAGGCCCGAGTTGCTTGTGGCCAGCCAGAGGGCGGAGCCCGCGACCGTGAGGATGATGAAGATCGCGGCCAGCAGCATCCATTGCCACCAGCGGAAGCTTGGGAAGGCATGCTGGATTCGCTGTTCGCTTGCAGGCTTCATGCGCTGTCAGAACGCCACGGCAATCGAAAAATGAAAACGGAATTTCCCGTCCCGCTGCCCACGGGCAACATCCACCGCCAGTGGCCCCACAGGACTGCGCCAGCGTATCCCTCCACCGTATCCGACAGCCGGATTCAGCCCACCTATGGTATCGGCTGCGTCCCCCACATCGGTAAAGATGGCAGCACCCCAATTACGCGTAAGCCAGTGATTATATTCAATCGATCCTGTGAACATTACCCTGCCCCCGACCACCGCGCTCCCTTCCCGCACGCCTAAACGCTGAAAAGCGTATCCGCGAACAGATTGAATACCGCCCGCTCTAAAGAGATATTCCTGGGGAATGCCGAAGCGTGAAGGAGCAAAGGTGTACCCCAGCTCGCCCCTCAGAAACAGCACGTCGCGCTTGCCCACCGGATACCAGAACTGATGTCTTGCATAGGTCCGCAAGAAGTCCTGATCGGACAGCAATTCCCGCTTGCCGCCTCCGATACGCAATTCCGAAACACTGCCATCCCTGGGGAATAACGGGTTGTCCACGGAACGATAGCGCAGATAGCCATCCAGCACCAAGGTCTGGTTGATCTGCTCCAGGCCCCCTTCCGGCTCCCGGTTTTCCCGCTGCCAGTTCAACGAAAATCTTGTTTCAGTCTTGTCTAAGAGCTGGTTGCGGCTGATGCCGACTTTCTGGCGTATGGTTTCCAGTTGCTGGATGAAGGTTCTATCCGCCGCCGCCCCCAGGGAAAACCATGTTCCCGACGCATCCGCCACGCTGTCGATTGAGCCCGTCAAGCTCTGGCGTTTCTGCTCGATACGTAATCCACTGTTGAGCCTCAATGCGCTATTCAGAAAATCGTTATTCGTATAAGTGACCTCGCCACGCGCACCCGTATTGGAACTGTAACCTGCGCCGAACCCTACCCTCTTCGACTTCGCCTCTGATAGCACTACCTCTACCGGCGCCGCCTGATGCGTTGCTTCGTCAGGTTGAATATTGACAGCCGCGGAACTGAATTGAGGCAGATTCTGCAATTTCGTCTGGAACGAGAGTAATTGATCACGGCGATAAGGATCCTCGGGTTTAAATGGCGCAAGGCCGCTTATGAGTGAGGGTTCATAGCGATTAAGCCCTTTTATGTCGAGATCGCCAAAGCGGAATGCCGGCCCGGAGTTCACTATCACCATTAACCGCGCCTGCGAAGAATCAGGATCTATCTCCGCCTTGCTTTCCTCGATCTGGGCTGCGACATAATCCTCTCCTGCGACATTGGATAGCAATACCGATTTGGCCTCTTCCCAGGCAGGGGAGCGAAAGGGCTGGCCTTCCTTGAGGGACCAGGCAGATCGCAGCTTTTCAATCCGGGCGCGCCGTCCAGGTTCATCAACACTCAGGTCTCCCTTGAACTCGATATGCACCCCGGCAACCACTGTCCGCGGTCCCGGCGCGACTTCCAATTGCGGTACCTCGCCGGGTGTGGAGAGATGCAATGTTATCCTGGGCATGAAATAACCCTCGGTGGCGAGCAGTTCGCTGATTTCGCGCTGGGCGCGCCGCATGAAAGTGGCGCGCGCGGTTTCGTCTTCCAAAGCCTCTGTTGGCAGACGGAAATGTGTTTTCAACAGATCCGCTACGGGCTCCGGAGCGGAAAGCCTGATGGAGGGGGGCGGAGCCTCGTCTCCGAAGAGACCCCCGAAGAGACCCGCTTCGACCGTGTCGTTACTCAGCATGAGCAAAATGATCACCCCGAGATAAAGACACGCTTTATCCGCCAAAAGAGAAAACAAGAATTTCAAGACGGGCAAATGCAAGAAGGGCTGTATAAACACTACTGGAAGCCCGCGAATGAAAGGCAGGCTTTGCATGTAAACCTGCGGAATAAGGTAAATCTTTATCCCCACAGGCGGACCGCCAGAATCAAAGAATAGCAGACCAGCGATATAAGCAGTTTTCCTGAGTAAAGCGCATCCGGCCCGGTCGCGTCAAGCCTTTGCTTAGCAAGTCCTCTCCTGCCATAGTCTACACAACCTGTGGTCTACCCAACCTGTGTGCAGCGCTTTGCGCTATAGCCTCCGTATACTATGCTGAACAAAGTCAGGCATTTGACTGTCTACGAATATAACAGTACGAGAGCAAGGATACCTGATGGATAAAAAGGATAAAAAGGCCCAACTTCCCATGGACAAAAAAACCCAGATCAACTTCTGGTACGTCATTATTGCGATACTCGGCATTCTGCTCATACAAAGCATGTATGCCCGCTATACCAAGGTCGAGCCCATTCCTTACAGCCGCTTTCATACCCTGCTGGATGAGGACAAGATTGCGGAGATAGCCATCACCGAAAATCATATTTATGGCACCCTGAAGGGGGAAGGCGCCGACGGGTTGAAGGATTTCGTGACCACGCGGGTGGAACCCGAGCTGGCTGATAAGCTCGATCAACATCACGTGACGTACACGGGCGTGGTTCAGAGCACCTGGATGCGCGATCTGCTGTCGTGGCTATTGCCGATGGCGATTTTTTTCGGGATATGGCTGTTTATCATCCGCCGCATGAATCCAGGCGGCATGACCGGCGGGTTGATGTCGATCGGCAAGAGCCGCGCCAAAGTTTTCGTGGAGAAAGAAACCAAGGTAACTTTCGCAGACGTGGCCGGAGTAGATGAAGCCAAGGAAGAGCTGGAAGAAGTCATCAATTTTTTGAAGGATCCTGCCGGATACAGCCGCCTGGGCGGGAGGGTACCGAAGGGTATCCTGCTGGTGGGTCCACCGGGTACGGGCAAGACGCTGCTGGCTCGTGCCGTGGCAGGCGAAGCGAATGTTCCGTTCTTCTCGATCTCCGGCTCCGAGTTCGTAGAGATGTTTGTCGGGGTTGGGGCCGCGCGGGTGCGCGACCTGTTTGAACAAGCACGCCAGATGGCACCTGCCATCATCTTTATCGATGAACTGGATTCGCTTGGACGAGCCCGGGGTGCCTATGGGCTTGGAGGTCATGACGAGAAGGAGCAGACGCTGAATCAACTGTTGGCCGAGCTTGATGGCTTCGACCCTAAAAGTGGCGTGGTGCTGCTCGCGGCGACTAACCGACCGGAAATCCTCGACCCCGCTCTGCTGCGGGCGGGGCGATTTGACCGCCAGGTGCTGGTGGACCGGCCGGACAAACTGGGGCGAGAGCAGATTCTTGCTGTGCATCTGAAAAAAGTGAAGCTCGATCCTGATGTAAAAAAAGAGCAGGTCGCAGCTTTGACACCGGGGTTTACGGGCGCTGATCTCGCCAACCTGGTCAACGAAGCTGCCCTGCTTGCCACCCGCAGGAATGGCGCCGCCGTGACAATGGGAGATTTCAATAACGCCATTCTGCGGGTGGTAGCCGGCCTTGAGAAGCGCAACCGCCTGCTCAATCCCGAAGAGCGCCGCGTGGTCGCGTTTCATGAACTGGGACACGCGATGGTGGCGCTCGCCTTGCCGGGAACCGATGCGGTCCACAAGGTTTCTATTATCCCACGTGGAATAGGCGCGCTCGGCTATACAGTGCAGCGACCGACCGAAGACCGGTTTCTGATGACCCGGGCAGAGTTGGAAAACAAAATGGCGGTGATGATGGGCGGACGAGCGGCCGAACGTGTGGTATTCAACGAAATATCGACCGGCGCATCGGATGACATCGTCCGCGCAACCGACCTCGCCCGTGCGATGGTGCTCCGCTATGGAATGACCGAAGCTCTCGGGAATGTTGCGTATGACCGCGAACGTTCGCAGTTTCTGCAACCCGGCATTCCCATGCCGCAAAGCCGGGACTATAGCGAAGATACGGCAAACACGGTTGACAACACTGTGCGTGCGCTCGTCGATGGTGCATTGGAGCGGGCGATCGAGATATTGCAAAACAATCGCGCGCTGCTCGACCGGACGGCGGAGGAGCTACTTCGGGTCGAAACGTTGAATGAACCCGAGATAGAGAACCTGAAACGGCAGATCACTGCCAGGCCTGTGCTTCCTCGCACCGATACTACTCCCCCGGAAAGCGACAAAGTCCTGCAGAAAGTGTAGGCTTCGAATGTTGACTTTTGCATGACAGGTTGCCAAGCTGGAACAGGATCCGCTGGGTCTGTGCTGAATCTGTTCCAGCTTGGCAAGCTCACAATAAAAATTTCTATACAGGCTCCAGTTTCCTGTATACTCCGCGCTTCGACGAAAAGCCCTAATAGCATCACGGCTTTTTTCGGTCCATCGTTCCTGACCGTTTCAGAGCTTTTTCGATTTTCAAGTTTCCAGCGGAAATTGGCGGCACCGTGGTTAGCGGCGATGTTTGGAACTCTTGATCAACCCTTTATGGGTTCTTCAAGCGGTTACTTATGTATGTGCGCTGGCCGACCAACAGCCCGTCCGTTTTCGGGGGGACGTCCTGCTTGCGCGCTTGAGAGCGCATCCAAGAATCAATACCGGATCACCTGACTCAGGCACAAAATGGGATGGAAACATCCCGTGCAGAACTCGACAGTTTTGTCGTAACTCTCTTGGCGCAAAATCCTTCCAAGTAGGGGCTGAGGCACGGAAACCCGGGTTTTTATGAGGATGCACACTTTTTCATTCAACAGGAAAAAACAACGTGTCTTTTGAAAGTTTGAATCTCCATCCGCTCATTCTTAAAGCCATCAATGATGCGGGCTATACCTCGCCTACCCCCATTCAGGAACACGCCATTCCCGAATTGTTGGCGGGGCATGATGTCATGGCATCAGCCCAGACCGGCACCGGCAAAACTGCTGCTTTCATGTTGCCCGCTCTGCACCGCCTGGCTTCTCCTTCCGAGGTGCGTAGCCGCGGACCCCGCGTGCTGGTATTGACCCCAACGCGGGAACTTGCACTCCAGGTATCCGAAGCCACTGCCAAATATGGGAAGTATCTCCCGCGGGCGAAAGTGGTAAGCATACTGGGTGGTATGCCTTATCCGCTGCAAAACAAGCTGCTCTCGCAGGTGGTCGATATTCTTGTGGCCACTCCAGGGCGGCTGATCGACCACATCCAACGGGGGCGGATCGATTTTTCCCGCCTGGAAATGCTGGTGCTGGACGAAGCCGACCGCATGCTCGACATGGGCTTCATAGAGGATGTTGAGCGAATCGCATCGGCCACTCCTGCAACCCGTCAGACCCTGCTGTTTTCAGCCACCCTGGACAGTGCAATGGATAATGTGGCTGCACGTCTGCTGAATTCACCGAAACGCATCCAGGTAGCCACATCCAAGGCCCGGTTGAACAATATCGAACAACGGCTGCATTACGTGGACGACATTTCCCACAAAAACCAGTTGCTGGATCACCTGCTTCGGGATATAGCGCTCAAACAAGCCATCGTTTTTACGGCCACCAAACGTGATGCAGATATGCTCGCCGACGGTCTTTCCGCCCAGGGTCATGCAGCAGCCGCCCTGCACGGGGACATGAGCCAGCGCGACCGGAACCGTACTCTCATAAAACTGCGCCAGGGCGGCATAAGAGTGCTGGTGGCGACCGATGTAGCCGCACGGGGAATCGATGTGGCAGGCATTACCCACGTCATCAATTTTGATCTGCCGAAGTTTGCCGAAGATTATGTGCATCGCATCGGGCGGACGGGACGCGCTGGCGCGTCAGGAATCGCGGTTTCATTCGCCTCCAGCAAGGATGGAATCCATCTGAAAAAAATTGAACGCTTTACCGGCCAGCGCATTGCTTCGCATGTCGTTCCCGGCCTGGAACCACGCGTTAAACCGCGCTCTGGCGCGGGTGTCCAGCCCAGAAGTACGCCTAGTGTCGCCCATAAACGCAGCCGTACCTGGTCCAGCGATGTTCCGCACCGGAGCAACGCTTACAGAGCCGATGGAGACTGGAAGGCCGGGCAGAACCGTTCACCCGCCGGTAATCGAGATACATGGGGTAATACAGCGAGCAGTACCAGAGCCGCCAGAGCCAGTAGCGGAGGGAATAGCAGGCGCGATTCATTTGGAAGCACGACCGGTTCCAGCGCTTATTTCAGGGGGAAGTAGCCGTTTCATCCATGTTCTGAAGGATCAGCAGCGGGGCATTTCCCACCCCGCTATTCGCGCAATCCTTGCATCGGTTTTATTCCGGCTGGTTGCGCATGAAGTCCGCAGTCTGATCGAACGCCATGGCAAGCTTCTTGCACAAAACCTCATCCAGCTCGATATCCACCATGGCGCGATACATGCAACCCAACCACTGATCGCGCTCCGAAGTGCCAATCGGAAAAGGCATGTGGCGACTGCGCAAGCGAGGATCGCCATACTTGTCCGTATAAAGTGTTGGCCCCCCGGTCCAACCCGAGAGGAACATGAACAATTTCTCCCGGGAACTAGTCAGGTCCTGCGGATGAAGCTTGCGTATGCCGTAATAGTCGGGATCCTCATCCATCAGGTCGTAAAAACGGTCTACCAAACGGCGGATGGCTGCTTCCCCACCCATCCGTTCGTAAGCTTCTATAAGGTGCACTTCATTCTCCTTCTTTCCTTTATCCTTTAACTGATAATCACATCGTCAGGGAAGGGCGGAAGAACGAGGGGCTGCTTCCTCCATTGTTCCCTGCAAAGGTTCACGTTTCCTCAACATGCGTAAAACCCAGTAGATGGCACAAGCGGCAAGCAGATGCTTTACGCTGTGTCCACTGATTGCTTGTCCGAGAGCATAAATCGGCCGGTCTGTGAATTCCGCAACCTTGGCAAGGGCATAAAGCCCCAGCGCAGCGTAGATGTCTCGTGCGCGGGTATAGCGCGAGTGGAAAAAAACACCCAGGAGAACGATGACCAGCAACGAATAGAACTGCACGACTACGTAAAAGTTCAGATTGCCCACCCCGCGCTGCTCACTCCAGTACCAGTTCAGTACGGTACCCGCTCCGATCGCAATCAGGACAGGCAGAAGGCGTGTCCCTGCTTTTGGACCGATCCGGTCGTTGATCGTTGCTGCCAGCAGCGCCATGATGCCAATTGCAATGGGTAACCGGTCCCATATCAGGCGATCGTTGTCAGGAGCCAGATGGTAGTAAGCTGAACCGAAGCATACCAGGGCCACGTTCAGGAACAAAATCATGAAAGGCCAGCGTTCGGACGGCAGGGTAAAGGCCTTTGCCGCGAGCGAACCTCGAGAGTTCACCAAAAATGTCAGTCCTGCGACTCCCACGAAGAGAAAAGCGAGATTGGAGATTACGTTAAAACAGTTTGGAATGCCGAAACAGTCACGGCTATCGGCGAAATGGTGGTATGACGGGGGTTGCGGAATGGGTGGAACAATTGCCGCAAGCAACAACATGGCGACTGAAAGTATAGCCAGTATCCATAATTTGAATTTATTACTCAATTACTCGTCCAAACTCAACTGAAGGGCTTTGCATGCAAATAAGGAAGTGAACCATAATATGATGCATGCAGCATGAAAAGAGAAGACCTGGTATGAGCACGAGTGTTTCAACCCATGCAGAAACATCGTGTGATGCCGAATCGCCACATCGATTTGAATATCAAGGAGAAATCATGAAAGTACTGGGAGTACTTGCAACGTTGGTAACACTTATTATGACTTTTGGAAGCCGTGGCGTACTTGCCGAGCCTCTTAAGGTGGGAGAGGCAGCACCGGATTTCAATCTTCCCGATCAAAATGGCAAAAACCACAAGCTCTCGGATTATCACGGCAAATGGCTGGCATTGTATTTCTATGTTAAGGACGATACACCCGGGTGCACCAAGCAAGCATGTAAATTCCGTGATGACATTCACCAATTGAGGGATCTGGGCGCGGAAGTTGTCGGTGTAAGCGTGGACGATAGCGCAAGCCATGCCAACTTTGCCAAAAAGTATGATCTTCCCTTTCCGCTTTTGGCAGACAGTAAAGGCGAGACTGCCAAGCGTTACGACTCGATATGGAGCATCATCGGCCTGGCCAAACGCAATACCTACCTCATTGACCCGGAAGGCAAGATCGCTAAAATTTATTTATCCGCCAGCGCTTCGCGCAATTCTGCTGAAATAATCGAGGATTTGAGAAGAATGAAGGGTTCCTAGTTGCATGTCAAAGATTGAAGTGAATCCCGAAATGTGAAACCTTCTCAAATCCTTGTGACGGACCGGGAATCATCACCAAGCCTGTCTGTAGATAAAGTAACAGATATTCCTGAAAGCGAATCTTTCCGTGGGGTTCTTCATCGCATTCTTGCAACCGCCTCCTCCACTCGTTCCACCGCGATGATTTCGATGCCGGAAGGTGTCGCTTTCGGTTTGTTGGCCTTGGGAACAATGGCTTGCACAAAACCCAGCTTGGCGGCTTCTCTCAGTCTTTCCAAGCCCCGCTGGACGGGGCGCACTTCTCCTGCCAGGCCCACTTCCCCGAACACCACCGTTTTTTCCGGCAGCGGCCGGTTCTTGAGCGAAGAAACGATTGCCAGCAATACGGCTAAATCGGCACCCGGTTCGGTAATTTTCACGCCCCCCACCGCATTCACGAACACATCCTGATCGAAACAGGCGATGCCTGCGTGGCGATGCAAAACCGCCAGCAGCATAGCAAGCCGGTTCTGCTCCAGTCCAACGCTCAACCTTCTCGCGTTAGGCGAGTGCGCTTCATCCACCAGGGCCTGGATTTCAACGAGAAGCGGCCGGGTGCCTTCCTGGGTCACCATGATGCAGGAACCCGGGACCTGCCCGCCGTGATGAGAAAGAAACAGGGCCGAGGGATTGCTCACCTCCCGTAAACCCTTTTCAGTCATCGCAAAAACACCCAGTTCATTCACTGCCCCAAACCGGTTCTTGAAGGCGCGGATCAGGCGAAAACTCGAATGCGTGTCGCCTTCGAAATAGAGCACCGTATCCACCATGTGCTCCAGCACGCGCGGACCGGCCAATGCACCCTCCTTCGTCACATGGCCCACCAGAATTATGCTGGTACCGCTGGCCTTGGCGAGTCGGGTCAATTGTGCGGCGCACTCGCGTACCTGAGCGACGGAACCAGGTGCGGATTGCAGTGCGTCGGAATAAACTGTCTGAATGGAATCGATGACGGCCACGTCAGGCTTGCGTTCGGCCAGCACTTCCTGGATTCGCTCCAGGCGAATTTCAGCCAGCAAATGCAACGCCTTTGCATCGAGCCCCATCCGTTTGGCGCGCATCGCCACCTGCCTGGCCGACTCTTCACCGCTCACGTACAACACGTTTCTCGCGAGCGGCAGCAAAGACATATTGCATAATGCCTGGAGCAGCAGCGTGGATTTGCCGATTCCCGGATCGCCCCCCAGCAGTACCACACCACCCTGCACGAGGCCTCCACCCAGCACCCGGTCAAACTCGAGCAAACCTGTCGAATAGCGCTGCTCTTCCTCCGCTTCCACTTCGCTCAAGCTCTGAACTTCCCTGCTTTCCGAAACGGGAGTGAATCGCGCTGCCGCCTTTTCGCTCATCGCCTCGACAAGCGTGTTCCATGCCTGACAATGCGGGCATTGGCCCTGCCATTTCAAGGTCTGGCCGCCGCATTCGGTGCAGGAATAAGTGGATTTGGATTTAGCCATGTGTGGAAAACCGGAATTCGTTATCGCTCTGAAAGCTCAATCATCGAAGTAATATATTTCATTTCCACGAATCCCGTCATAGATATATCGAGCAGACGGCAGGTTCCGTCCAGCGCAAGGATTGCATCAGTTCCGACGGTCAGAGATTGAGGGCTCGACGCCGGCATAGGGAATTCCGGCCAACCTCGATATTTCGGCTTTCCAGGTGCAAATATCATCCCGAGTAAATTCCCGCAGGGAATGGTGGCCGCAGGCCCTTGTCATGATCTTCATCAGGTGCACGCTGCCGGTGAAAAACAGTGCCAGATCACGCGCCCTGGCGTCGACGTCGATCTTGTTGACCAGGTGCTGGGCATGAGTTGCTATGCCGGCAGGACAATCGCCGGAGTAGCAGATGCGCGCACCGGTACAGCCAATTGCCTGCAGCGCACTGTTGGCCAGGGCGATTCCGTCGGCCCCCAAGGCTAACGCCTTGATGAAATCGGAAGGGATGCGCAAACCGCCGGTAATGATCAGGGTCACGCTATTCTTTGCGCCTTTCTCATGGCCTGCGGCGTCGAGAAATTTTCTCGCCCGCGCCAACGCGGCGATCGTTGGCACTGAAATATGGTCCCGGAAAATTCCCGGCGCAGCACCGGTACTGCCACCTCGTCCATCGAGAATGATGTAATCGGCTCCGGCATCGAGCGCGAAGCGCATGTCATCCTCGATATGGTTTGCGCTTATCTTGAAACCAATCGGAATGCCGCCCATCTGGTCGCGGATCTGATCGGCAAAATCAGCAAAATCGCGGGGTGTGTGGAAATCGGCAAAGGTGGATGGGGAGATCGCATCCTTGCCGACCTCAATCTGGCGTGCCTTGGCAATCTCCTCCGTGACCTTGCCTCCCGGCAAATGCCCGCCTGTGCCGGTCTTGGCCGCCTGGCCGCCCTTGAAGTGAAACGCCTTGACTTTGCCTTTAAAATCCTTCGCGAACCGACTCAAATCGTTGTTTTTCTTCAGGCCGTTGCGCGCGCTGCCCAATTCGAACATATAACTCTGATTCAGCTCGAGTTCATCCCCCAGAATGCCGCCCTCGCCTGAACAGATCGCAGTGCTGGCCAGATCAGCCCCCTTTGACAATGCCTGCTTTGCCCTTTTCGACAGCGCGCCATAACTCATATCGCCGACCAGCAGCGGGATATCCAGAACCAGGGGTTTTTGGGCACGCGGACCGATCACTAGCTGAGTATCCACCGACGCATCATCCGTTAATGGTTTTTTATGGAGCTGCGCTGTCAGAATCTGGATATCGTCCCATTTGGGCAGCGTATCCTTCGGCACCCCCATGGATACCACCGGCCCGTGATGGATTTCATCGGGATAGTCAATAAGCTGACGTCCCAGTTCGATCATCTGCAAAATGTCGAATCGAGTGTTTTCAATGCTGGCTGCTATGCTCTTTTTCAATTCTTCGTTCATTATTGCATCCTTTAATTATTTGCTTTGCGCAGATAGTCGGACAAGACATTTAACACCGAACCTGGCAGTTGCCCGCTGGGGGGCATCGGATTGGTCGGTTCGTGCATGCGGCCTATGATTTTGTCAACCAGATCGGGGTGTTTGAAATCGGCTTCGGTCATTAAAACCGGCTTGGCCATTTCCGGCGTATGGCAATAGCTGCAATGTTCCTGCAAATACTTGAACGGTTCCTTTTTGACCCGCTCCATCGTCCAGTGATCATCCCATTGGCAATTTCCCGGCTGCCGGTCGCAATCATTGATCTTTTGCAAGGCCGTCTGATAATGTCCGAGCGATAGTTTTTCCCGCAATTCGTTCTCTTCCTTGATCGATTTGGCGCTGATCCTGATCGGCAGGATGCCTTCGCTCTTTATCTTTTTATCGTGTGCGCTATCGCTGCGCTGAGTCTCGGAAACATTCGACAAAAACAAACGGGCACGCCAGTTTTCTCCAACCGCGGGATGAAATTTTTCATCCTTCAGACTATGGACGGAAAACAGGGAATTAACAAAAGTGGCGTAGACACCATTTCCGAGTGCATGGCATTGCGCGCACGCTTTCGCCTCGGGGCTGACCAGACGCCTGGGTTTTTCCCAGGGATACTGCATCAGATCTTCATAATATTTATCTTTTTTGTCGGCTTCGCTCATCGCCAGTAAAAATTTGTTGAGCGTACCGTCTCCATCAAAAGGAGAAATCACCGAATACAGCATTCCCGGCTGGCGACGTGGTTTCAGAACCCTACACTGATATTTGATACGGTCGCCACGCGCATAGGTTTGTTCGAGATATTTGCCGCAAGCCTCGTTGCTGGAAAAACTTCTGAGACAGTTGGCAGAGCTACCGGCAACCAGGCAGACCGGCTCATTGAATGGGTAGCGAATGAACGGACCGTTGGAGTGACAACGGGTGCAGCCGCCAAAGGTCGGCACCGACCAGTGGACCACCATTTTTTCATCGAATTTACTGAAGCCTGGCGCAGGAATCTTTTCCCCCGGAATCAGAGCAACATCCACTTCCGTTTTGATGGTTTCGACCGGCGCACCTTCATCGTTCTTCTCGATGACCTTCCACTTCCCGTTGACCTTGAGGGTTTGCGTCGGCTGCCCGGCAAAATAGCAGGTTTTACCCGTATGCCGGTTGTAGCCGATCAGGCCCAGTTCATTGTAATGATCCCTCTGCTTTGAAAAATTGCTATTTTTCCGGCATATGTAGACCCAATCGACGGTTTGCCCGCCCTTGATCTGATTTGTCAGGTGTTTGACGCGATTGCCGGGGACACAGCCAGCATTACGCATGTCCCGAAAAATGCCGGTGGGCTTGTCGCAGGAGGTGATGTCATCGAATAACTGGGTATCGGCATTCAACTTGAGTTGCCCGGTTTCGGAATTGCGGAACCGGGGAGTGCTCTCCGGCAAATCATCACCCAGCTTGATCACTTTGCCGCCGTCAAGCGTGCGCTCGGTCGGAATCAGCACTGCATCCGGACAGTGGAGGGTCTCCTGGGGAAATGATCCCAGCTCTGCTTCACAAACCTCGAAATATTTCTTGTTGATCTCAATTCTGACCTTGGACGGCGCGGCCACCGGCGTCATGTCAGGCTCATCCTCATAGGCTTGTTGCGCAAAGAGTTCTGAGGCAAACGTAAGAAGCAGGAGAAAAAAGCTGGATAAAATCTTTTGCTGCATCTCAATCTCCATCGATCTATCAATTAAACAAACTTATTATTCAGGTTGAAGTACTAGTTCAGGTTGAAGCACATAGATATCCCTGTCTGCGTGGCCATATGATGGGGATGGGGTTGCCAAAGCAGGCGAAAGCTTCTGATGAGAAACTGGCGGCTGGCCGAGAGCGCCGATTCCAGGAGTCTGAGGTAGCTGCTTTCTACCTAAGAAATATCGTTATTGAATAAGTAATCGGCAAACTGAGCGCAAACTTGAGTCACGCGTCCAGCTCCTGATCCTTGATCGAACTTAAGGGATGAATTAGGTATCGTTCACCGTACTGCTCTTCGATGGCAGCACTCAAGTGAAGACTATGTCTTGAAGATTCCCAACTTATTATTTTCTGTGGGGATAAGTGTGAGTGTAATACGTTAGCATCAGGATCCAATCTTCTACGCCTGCTCGAGGAATGCCTTCGCTAATCCTAAGACTTCCATCATGAAGCGAATATCCTCGGTATATCCCGATCAGCACGATTTCGTTTGGCCCCAGTCCTGTAGCCACTCGCAAAAGCATGCTGGCTTCCTGTAAGTCAATGATTTTGTGAAGGTGTCCTTCCAGATAGAAACAGAATAATTTATGGGGTGCTCAACTCCCGCTCCCAAGGCGGCTCTCCCTCGAACGCCGCAACCAAGCAATCAATTACTGCACGAACTTTCTTCGGCAGATGCCGGTTGCGCGGATAGATGGCATAGACCGTATCCGCAACCGGGGATGCGGTCGGCAAAGCGTTGATGAGCTGACCGCTCGCCAGCGCCTTGGCGACGATGAAGACTGGAAGGACGCAGATACCGAGACCTGCAATAGCCGCATCCCGCATTGACTCGCCGTTATTGGTGACAATCCTGCTCCGGACAATCAGCGAATGAGGAATGTTTCCAGATCCTTTGGGTTCGAACTGCCAGATTTGACCAGGGGAGGCATTGACATAGCCAATGCACTCGTGGTTCGCCAACTCTTGGATCGTTGCCGGCAAACCGGCACGCTGAGCATAGGCGGGACTACAACAGACCACGCGACGGCTCACTGCCAACTTGCGGGCTACAAGGGATGAATCATGGAGTCGTCCGATACGGATCCCAAGATCGTAGCCTTCGCCGGGTAGGTCGGTACTCCGGTCGTCAAGGTCCAGCACAAGACCTAGACGTGGATAGTCGCTAATGAAGGAAAAAAGAACCGGCCCAAGGTAAGTAGTCCCGAATGTCATGGGCGCAGCAATTCGTAGCGATCCGCATAATTCATCTTGCTCCATGAGTTCTTCCGCTGCCTGATCAAGCTGTCGAACAATTGAACATGCCCGCTGATAGAATGCAGCCCCCTTATCTGTTGGAACCACTCCGCGTGTTGAACGATGCAGCAATTCAACCTTTAACACAGCCTCCAGGTCACTGATACGTTTGCTGACAACTGACTTCGACAAACCCATGCGCTGGGCCGCAGTGCTGATGCTCCCGGTTTCCATCACCTGTAGAAAGGCCAAAATATCATCAAGTCGATAATGCATTGTTCTGAATTTTCGAACACCGATTTCTAGAAAAGACTAATTCCGAAGCAATCTGGGAAAGAGTAATTTATAGACTACATTGAATAGGTATACGACGATGCGAAATCCACCTCGGATGAGCAAGAACCATTATTTTACGGGCTTGTTAAAAGCTATAAAAAGGAAGCGGCCGAAGCCACGCTCATGAAGCCTCTTTTATTAAACTCTAAATCAAGGAAGAAATTATGAGTCACATCAACCCCGACGATAGCGTCATGCTTCTTATCGATCACCAGAGTGGATTGTTCCAGTTAGTCAAGGACCTCCCCGTGCCGGATCTGCGCCGCAATGCGATTTCCCTCGCCAAGGTCGCTGCGCTGCTCAAGATTCCGGTCATTACCTCTGCCTCGGTTCCCGATGGCCCCAACGGCCCATTGATTCCAGAAATCCACCAGGCTGCCCCTCATGCCCAGTACGTGGCACGCCGCGGGGAAATCAATGTCTGGGATAGTCCTGACTTCGTCAAGGCTGTCGAGGCGACCAGGCGCAAAACTCTGATCCTTGCCGGAACGCTTACAAGCGTGTGCATGGCCTTCCCATCCATCAGCGCGGTGGCCGCAGGGTATACCGTATACGCCGTCGTGGATGCGTCGGGCAACTGGAGCAAGATGGGAACCGAGCTGACTATCGCCCGCATCGTGCAAGCCGGCGTGATTCCAATCGACACGGTAGCGGTTATTTCGGAGTTGCAGAAAACCTGGAACCGGCCAGAGGCGATGGGGTTTGCCGATATTTATGCTGACTACCCCATGCCCCATTATCGATTACTCATCGAAAGCTATGACAAGGCACAGGCGGTGCAGAAGGAGAAAAAATGAGCCGCGTGCTTATTTTCGCAATATTCGTGAGTGATCCTATCGCAGCTTGAAGAACTCACCGTTACTTTCTTATTATCCCGATCCAATCAAAAACCACGAGGAATATAAAAATGGACAAGACTTTCAAATACAGCCGACTCTCCAAGGATGATGCAGCTTTGCTGATGGTGGATCACCAGGCTGGCCTGATCTCGCTGGTGCAGGATTTCCCCCCAAATGAATTCAAGAATAACGTCCTTGCCTTGGCGGACTGCGGCAAGTACTTCAAGCTGCCGACGATCCTGACCACCAGTTTCGAGGATGGTCCAAACGGGCCGTTAGTGCCGGAACTCAAGGAAACGTTCCCCGATGCGCCATACATCGCGCGGCCCGGCAATATCAATGCGTGGGACAACGAGGACTTCGTCAATGCGGTCAAAAAGACGGGACGCAAGCAACTCATCATCGCCGGGGTGGTAACTGAAGTTTGCGTGCTTTTCCCGGCACTTTCCGCCATCGAGGCGGGTTTTGAGGTATTTGCCGTCGCTGATGCTTCAGGCACTTTCAATGAGGTAACGCGTCACGCCGCCTGGTTCAGAATGCAGGCGGCGGGTGTACAGATGATAAATTGGTTCGGCGTGGCCTGCGAACTGCACCGCGACTGGCGCAACGATGTGGAAGGCTTGGGGGCCTTATTCTCCAATCACATCCCGAACTATCGGAACCTGATGACGAGTTACTTTGCCCGAACCAAGTAAAACACAGGAAGGCTAAAAGGCAGAGGAAGGCGTCACATCTCTCGCCGGACATGCCGATTATTCTTATTTCAGGAGGAACCGATGAGCAAACCCAGCGCCGAACTGATCCTCCGCAACGGCCAGTTTACGACCTTGGATCGCGGGAATCCGCAAGCAACGGCCGTCGCAATTTCCAACGGCTGTTTCAGCGCCGTGGGAGATGACGACGAGATAATGCGCCTTGCCAGCAGCAACTCGCAGGTGGTGGATCTCAATCGCCGTCGCGTCATTCCCGGTCTGACGGATTCGCATTTGCACTTCATCCGAGGCGGACTCAGCTACAACCTGGAGTTGCGCTGGGACGGCATCCCCTCATTGGCTGACGCCATGCGCCGCCTTAAGGAACAGGTTGCGCGCACGCCTGCACCCCAATGGGTGCGTGTCGTCGGCGGCTTTACTGAAATGCAGTTTGCCGAAAAACGATTGCCAACGCTCGATGAAATCAATGCGGTGGCGCCAGATACGCCGGTCTTCATCTTGCATCTCTATGACCGCGCATTACTGAACCGAGCAGCCCTGCGTGCCTGCGGCTACGATCGCAATACCCCTAATCCGGCGGGTGGCCTGATTGCCAAGGACTCCAACGGGGAACCGACGGGCCTGCTGCTGGCGGAGCCAAATGCAATGATTCTGTATGCGGCGCTGGCCAAAGGCCCCAAATTGCCTTATGAGTATCAGCTCAATTCCACACGCCACTTCATGCGTGAGATGAATCGCTTGGGCTTGACCGGAGCAATCGATGCCGGCGGCGGTTTTCAGAACTACCCGGATGATTACAAGGTCATCGAGGACCTGCACAAGGCTGGCGAACTGACTCTGCGTATTGCCTATAACTTGTTTACGCAGAAAGCCGGGCAGGAAGTCTCCGATTTCACCAGATGGACAAAAATGGGAAAACCCGGTGATGGTGACGGCTACTACCGCCACAACGGTGCGGGTGAAATGCTGGTTTTCTCCGCGGCGGACTTCGAAGATTTCCGCATGCCCCGCCCGGATATGGCGCCGGGCATGGAGAACGATCTGGAAGCAGTGGTGAGCATTCTCGCCAGCAATCACTGGCCGTTCCGGCTGCACGCAACCTACAACGAGACGATCTCGCGTGCACTGGATGTCTTCGAAAAAGTGAACCGGGATATTCCCTTCGATGGCATACACTGGTTTTTCGACCATGCCGAAACCGTGACGGACGTCAATCTCGAGCGCATTGCCAAACTCGGCGGCGGTATTGCAATACAGCACCGCATGGCCTACCAGGGCGAGTTCTTCGTCCAGCGCTACGGCAGCAAGGCCGCGGAGCGCACGCCGCCCTACAAGCGCATGCTGGAAATGGGTGTAAAGGTGGGCGCAGGCACCGATGCCACCCGCGTGGCCAGTTACGACCCATGGAATGCCCTCTATTGGCTGATTACCGGCAGGACAGTGGGAGGCCTGTCGCTCTATCCCGAGGCCAATCTGATAGACCGGGAGACAGCGCTACAGCTCTACACGCAGGCCAATACCTGGTTCTCCAACGAGGAAGGCGTCAAAGGCCAGATCAAGCTGGGTCAATATGCCGATCTTGCGGTGCTGTCCGACGATTATTTCGAAGTGCCGAACGAGCAGATCCGGAATATTGTTTCCGTGCTCACGGTCGTCGGCGGACGCATCGTCCACGGTGACGACGAGTTTGGCACGCTGGCCCCGCCCTTGCCGCCGGCGATGCCGGACTGGGCGCCGGTGCAGCATTTTGGTGGCTATTTCAAACCTTCCAGGGCTGTATCAAGCGGACCGGTCATGAATCGACAGGCCGAGGCACTCTGCGGTTGTGACACTCGTTGCTCCGTGCATGGGCACGCACACGGGCGAGCCTATCAGAACGCTGTCGACATCACCGGGCAAGGGGGCTTCTGGGGCGCGCTTGGCTGCTCGTGCTGGGCGGTATGAGTGCTTATTAGTCCTCGCTTGCTCTGCAAACTGGCAGCAGTTTTCCGCTCGATGCCTATTTCAATGGCCCGGCGGCCGGCACAGTACAGGAATCTGGGGCTGGGTGCTGTGGTACTGGCCCTGGCAGCGCCTGCGCATGCATCCGAGTACAAGCCTCTCCGGTTCGATGAAGACTGGAGTCAAGTGTGTGACAAGGTCAAGCCCAAATGCTGGCATATCGGAGAATCGGCCACTTTGACCCTTGGCGCCAATGCGCGTGTACGCGCTCAGCATTACGGGCCGGATAATTTTGGTATCGGCAGCGGTAGCGATAGTTATGTCCTGTTTCGGGGGCTTGCCCATGGCGACCTGAGGGTTGGAAAGCATGTGCAGGCATTCGTACAATTCGGAGCATATGACGAAGCCGGCCGCGCTGGCGGACCCGTCAGCACCGATCAGAGCAGCCCCGATCTGCAGCAAGGGTTTCTGGCGTGGAACGGCGACATGTTTTCCTTTCGTGCGGGTCGACAGGAAATGACACTTGGCACCTCGCGGCTCGTCTCGGTGCGGGAGGGGCCCAATATTCGCCTTGCTTTCGACGGTGTACGTGCCAGCTGGAAACAGGGATCGCATCGCATCGACGGATTCACCTTTCGTCCGGTTGTCAACAAACCTGGAGCTTTTGACGATACCGACAATAAGACCCAGTGGCTATATGGATTGCATGCCTCACTCGCTCCGGAAAGCATCAAGCTCCTCAAGCTCGATCTCTACTGGCTTGGCTATGAAAGAGACCAAGCACGGTTTGCGGCGGCACAAGGACCAGAACATCGACATTCCTTCGGTGCACGGCTTTTTGGTTCCAAGAAAGGTTGGGACTGGAACGTGGAAACGGTATTTCAGACAGGTCATGTCGGCGATCAAACCATTCGTGCCTGGACTGTTGCCACCGATACCGGTTTCACGTTCGCCACGCTGCCATGGTCACCCCGCCTCAGTCTGAAAGCGGATATCGCCAGCGGTGATAAAAAACCTGGAGATGGTCAGCTTGGTACCTTCAATGCGCTCTATCCCAACCCTACCTATTTCAGCGAAGCAGCACTCTTGGCACCGGGCAATATCATGGATTTGCAGCCGGCCGTGACGATCAGACCCATCCCGTCACTGACATTCCTTCTGGGCTGGAATTTTTTGTGGAAGCATCACAAAGCAGATGCCGTTTACACTCCGCCTGCTCCCTTGGTGGCAATACGCGAAACAATTGGAACCGGCCGATATATCGGCGACCAGATCAGGCTGGAGGGCACTTACCTTCTCGATCCACAATGGGAAATCCGCGCTGCCGCAGTCCATTTTCGGGTGGGCGATGCCTTGATTCAGGCTGGCGGCAGGGACGTGACATTTCTTATGACAAGCCTGGGTTTTCGCTGGTGACCAAACAAGCTGGCAATGAAGTATCGAGCGGAGGGCGCTCCGGCACCTGGGCACCGCTCAAGATACTGCCATTCAGGGCATTCTGGTTTGCCGCGCTTGGTTCCAACATCGGAACTTGGATCAATGGCGTATCATCCGCCTGGGTAATGACCGACCTGTCTCCCTCGCCGGTGATGGTATCGTTGGTGCAGGCGGCAACTTCGTTGCCAATGGTACTGTTCGCGCTGGCTGCAGGTGCGCTGACTGACATTGTAGACCGGCGGCGTTATCTTCTCTTCACGCAAATATGGATGGCAGCGGCGGCGACAATGCTCACCGTACTTGCTGCTATCGATCAGATCGATATCTGGAACCTCCTGATTCTGACCTTTGCCTTGGGCATCGGTGCATCACTGGCAACTCCCGCGCTGAATGTCACCGCCCCCGAGCTCGTTCCCAGGAGTATGTTGCCGGAAGCGGTCGCATTGAGTTCATTGTCGATGAACCTGTCGCGTTCCCTCGGTCCAGCCATTGCCGGCGTATTGCTGGCCCAGATCGGACCATGGGCTGCTTACGGCCTGAATGCGCTCTCGTTTATAGGCATGATTGTCGTCCTTTGGAGGTGGAAACGCGAACCGGAAGAGCGATCGCTGCCGCCCGAACGCTTCTTCCAGGCATTGCGTGCCGGGGTACGTTATGCTCATGTAGCATCGCCTTTCCGCGCGGTGCTGATTCGTACCACGGCTTTTATTCTCTTCGCGGCTTCAGGATGGGCGCTGCTTCCGCTGATTGCGCGGGTCGAACTGGCGGGTGGTCCGGGAACATATGGATTGCTGCTCTCCTTCGTGGGCCTCGGTGCTGTAGGCGCCATCCTTTTCCTGCCGCGGCTGCATGAGCTTTTGTCCCGCGATCACCTGGTGCTGGGGGCAAGCCTGGTTTATGCCGCGACGATCATAGCGCTGGCAACACTGCGGAACGAAGCGGCGCTTTGCGGCGCCATGATGGTATCCGGTGCGGCGTGGGTGGGTGTGCTCTGGTCACTGCAGGTTGCGGCGCAAACAGCCGTCCCCGCCTGGGTGCGCGGGCGGGCATTATCCCTCTACATCATGGTGTTTTCCGGCGGAATGGCGCTCGGAAGTCTCGTCTGGGGCTGGGTTGCCGCCAGCACCACTGTTCCCGCCGCGCTCCTGCTATCTTCCGGCGGGATCATGGTGGCAGCGCTGGCTGTACGCAATTTCAGCCTGGGCTCTCGGGAGATTCCCGATCTTGCTCCTTCCTACCATTGGGCGCATCCACCCACGGTGGAGGAATCGGATTTGCGGCGGGGACCGGTGCTGGTAACCGTCGAATATGAAATCGCGCTCGGTCAACGCAAAGCCTTCCTGGAAGCAATCCGGCCGCTGGGAGCAATGCGTCGGCGGGATGGTGCGTTTGCCTGGGGAATCTTCGAGGACCTCGACAAACCGGGACGTTATATCGAATTCTTTCAGCAGGATTCGTGGCTCGATCATTTGCGCCAGCATGCTCGCGTTACCCGCGAGGATCAGCGTGTGCAGGAAAACGTCAATCGTTTTCATACGGGCAATGAAGCACCGCGCGTTTCACATTTCATCGGCGGCGCACCGGCAGCGTCAACCGACAGTACAGCGGCGACGGGGACATGACTCAGGCATAAAGAGGAAACTGCCAGGCAAATTGCCGAACTTGATAGTCCCCCTTTTTCCATCTCACTGAAAGGAGCATTTACATGATCGAACTACGTCGCGCCCATGAGCGGGGTCACGCCGATCACGGCTGGCTGAATTCCTGGCACAGCTTTTCTTTTGCAGACTATTACGATCCTGAGCATACGCAATTTCGTTCGTTGCGGGTGATCAATGACGACACTGTCCAGCCTGGGCAGGGTTTTGGCACGCATGGACACCGCGACATGGAGATTGTCAGCTATGTGCTGGAAGGGGCGCTGGCGCATAAAGACAGTACTGGGGGCGGTTCAGTGATCCGCCCCGGTAGCGTGCAGCGCATGAGTGCGGGCACGGGTGTACGGCATAGCGAATTCAATGCGTCACAAAGTGAAAGAGTCCATTTCCTGCAAATCTGGTTCCTGCCCAACAAGACGGGTATTCCGCCCGGCTATGAAGAGAAATACTTTGATGAAGCGGAAAAGCGCGGGAAGCTACGCCTGGTTGCCTCGCCGGATAGCGCCAATGGCTCTGTAAAAATACAGACCGATGCGAAGATGTTCGCTGCGCTGATGGATGGGGACGAGCGAATTGAACAGAGTATCGGCTCAGGCAATGACGTTTATATCCACATCGCACGCGGTCGTGTATCACTGAGTGGCCATACGCTTGAAACGGGAGATGCCGCCATGCTTACCGGCGAGGATCGTCTGGTTCTCGATCAGGGTCAAAAAGCGGAAGTGCTCGTGTTTGAATTGTGGTGAAACATGTCGGGGCCCGCGCGATAACAATGGATCGGTTCCGGGGTCCGGGGTTAAATCCGGAATGACAAATCCATAATATGGATCAGGAGTTCCTGGATTCCCCTTTCGAGCGAATGATGTCCGAAAAAATGGGAATTGCGTTTAACCCGGGTTCCAGAAAATATCTCAGCAATAAATATTTGTCATTTCCGCGACAGCGGAACCCATTCATTCCATCGGAACCAGAAATCAAAGATCAGGGTGAAACAAGGTTCCGCTGCCACTCCACCAAGAGACCCTGTTCGTCGCCCGCTGCCTGAAAATCGCAGTCTACGCCAATCCCCGGTACGCAGATCAGCTGCTCCCCGCTGAATATCAGCGGTAACCTTTGCCGTTGCCAGGGTGGCAGGGATGCTTCCCGTAGCAGGTTTTTAAGGCTCCGGCGCGGACGGTTACAGTCCGTACGCAGCCGTTCTCCGCCCTGGCGCAGACGGATCGTTACGGGCTGCTCGTTGATCTTTTGCAAGCCGAGCCCTGCGCCCATACAACGTGTAAATCGGAGGGTTCCGCCAAGCTCGGGAATGGGAAGCTGCTCTTCTCCTCGCCAAACCAAATGCCAGCAAGCCTCAGGAATCGCTTCCACTTTTCGTATATGTACCCGATCTCGGAAGCACCGGATTTCTGTATTCCCGAAAACGACATGCAGTTTTGTATCGGGGCACGAGGAGAGCAGTTGCCGCAGGATTTCTTCGAGCTTTACCGTGCTGGGCAGTACGACGGCATGCTGCGTCAGCGTGTAGCGCAACAGGTTCCGGGCACGCGGAAAACCCAGTTTCCGCAGGTCTTCGACGTGGAGTTTTCCGGGTACTGTACATTGCGCGCTATCGACTTCGGCCAATTCATCCAGTAAAGCGGAGGCCTCTGCCATATGGCGGCTGGCGCGCAGGAAAGTCGTACGGTAAGCGGGAAAGCGCTTTTCCAGCAGCGGAAAAAGTTCGTGGCGCAGAAAATTCCGGTCGAAAGATATCTCGTCGTTGCTTTCGTCGGTAATCCACTGCAAGGCACGCGCTCTCGCGTAGTCTTCGATCTCCCGCCGCGAAACGTCGAGCAGAGGCCGAAGCAGCTTCGGCCTGCCTTCGAGTGCAGGGATGGAGTTCACCGAGACTGCCTCACCCATTTCTTTTCGCCCGGTCCTCACGACCGGCATCGCGCTCAGACCCTTTACCCCTGCGCCACGCAGTAATTGCAGCAGCAGCGTTTCCGCCTGGTCGTCCAGATGCTGGGCCAGCACTATATAATCCGTTTGAAGACCCCTGAAGATGCGATAGCGCTCTTCACGCGCTGCGGCTTCCAGACTGATACCCGGTCCTCGCGCGACTTTTACCCTGGCAATTTCAAGGGGAATGTTTCGGGACTGGCACAGATTCCGGCAGAACTCACTCCATTTATCTGCATTGGGGCTGATGCCGTGGTTGACATGAACGGCCGAGAGCGGGAGTTGCATTTGCGAGGCAATTGGGACGAGCAGATCCAGCAACACCACTGAATCCACTCCCCCGCTCAAAGCGATAGTCAGATGATCGGCGCTTTGGACCCGGGTACGCAATACATGCTGCGCTCTGCGCGAGATATTATCTGACTTTGAGTTCCTTGAACTGGCCATATCCCATGAGCCGCTCAAAGCGTTTCTCCAGCAACATTTCGGTGGAATAGTCCTGCAGGAGCTTGAGCGAGTCCTGCAAGGCTTTCTTTACGGCTTGCATGGTAGCGGGCTGGTCGCGGTGAGCGCCCCCGGAAGGTTCGTTGATGATCTTGTCTATCAGACCCAGGGTCTTGAGTCGATGCGCCGTGATTCCCATGATCTCGGCAGCTTCAGGCGCTTTCTCAGCGCTTTTCCAAAGGATGGAGGCACAGCCTTCCGGAGAAATGACGGAATAGGTTGCATATTGCAGCATCTGGATGGCGTCGCCCACTGCCACCGCCAGCGCGCCGCCAGACCCGCCCTCCCCGATAACGGTGCAGATCACGGGCACTTTCAACTCCGCCATTACATACAGGTTGTGTCCAATCGCTTCTGATTGACCGCGTTCTTCGGCCCCAATGCCCGGATATGCGCCTGGCGTATCGATGAACGTGAACAGCGGGATGGCGAATTTTTCTGCCAGACGCATCAGGCGCAGCGCCTTGCGATACCCTTCGGGCTTGGGCATGCCAAAATTGCGATGAATTTTTTCCTTGGTGTCGCGCCCCTTCTGGTGACCGATAATCATGACTGTCTGGCCATCAAAACGCGCCAATCCGCCTATTATGGCGTAGTCATCCGCAAAGCCGCGATCGCCATGGAGTTCTTCGAAATCCGTGAAAAGATTCTGAATGTAGTCGAGCGTATAGGGGCGCTGCGGATGGCGCGCGACTTGTGAAATCTGCCAGGGCGTGAGCTTCCCGTATATGCTGTTGGTGAGGGACTGGCTTTTCTTTTGCAGACGCAGGATTTCGGCTGAAATATCGACCGCTGAATCGTCCTGGGCAAAACGCAATTCTTCTATTTTTGCTTCAAGCTCAGCAATCGGCTGCTCGAAATCCAGAAATGTAATCTTCATAAAACACCGATTTAAGCCGAAACGGTAATGATACAGGATCAGGCGAAAACCGAGGAATCTCTCAGTAAGCCGGATGTCTGCGAGTCCTATTTACCGGTTCCCTGTTTGTCCCTCTGCGGAGGATCATAATTCCGTTTCTGCTGTAGGAGACGTATAATGGAAGGTTTTTTCCAATCCCTTCGCGGGGACAAAGAGAGGAAAGACGTTGATTACAACAGCCAATATCACCATGCAGTTTGGGGCAAAACCCCTGTTCGAAAATGTCTCGGTTAAGTTCGGCGATGGCAACCGCTACGGATTGATCGGCGCCAACGGGTGTGGGAAATCGACCTTCATGAAAATCCTGGGCGGCGATCTGGAGCCTACTTCCGGCAATGTCAGTGTCGATGCGGGTGAGCGCGTGGGAAAATTGCGCCAGGATCAGTTCGCTTTCGAAAATTGTCTCGTAATCGATACGGTGATGATGGGGCATGAAGAACTATGGCGCGTAAAGGAAGAACGCGACGCAATTTATGCCAACCCCGATGCGACGGAAGATGACTACATGCGCGCTGCGGAACTGGAAGCAAGGTTCGCCGAACTGGATGGCTATTCCGCCGAAGCGCGCGCCGGAGAACTGCTACTCGGCGTGGGCATACCGCTGCCGCAACATCAGGGGCTGATGAGCGCTGTGGCGCCCGGCTTCAAACTGCGCATACTGCTTGCCCAAGCATTGTTTGCTGATCCGGATATCCTGCTCCTGGATGAGCCCACCAATAATCTCGATATCAATACCATCCGCTGGCTGGAAGACGTCATCAACGCCAGCAGGAGCACGATTGTCATCATTTCGCATGATCGGCATTTCCTGAACAGCGTATGTACCCATATGGCTGATCTGGATTATGGCGAAATACGCATCTATCCCGGAAATTACGATGACTACATGCTCGCCTCTACCCAGGTGCGGGAGCGCATGCTGGCCGACAACGCGAAGAAAAAAGCCCAGATTGCTGAATTGCAGTCGTTCGTGAGCCGCTTTTCCGCCAACGCCTCCAAGGCCCGGCAGGCAACCAGCCGTGCCCGTCAGATCGAAAAAATAAAGCTGGAAGACGTGAAACCTTCAAGCCGACAATATCCATACATCCGCTTGGACATGGACGAGCGCGAGAAACTGCACCGTCTGGCGGTATCGGTGCAAAGCATTACCAAAGGTTTTGCGGGAATGCAAAAACCGCTGTTCCACAAATTCAGCATGAATGTGGAAGCGGGCGAAAAAATTGCGATTATCGGTCCGAACGGCATTGGCAAGACCACCTTGCTGCGCTGTCTTGCCGGCGATCTGTCGCCTGATGCGGGAGAAGTCAAATGGGCGGAGAAAGCACGTCCTGGCTATTTTGCGCAGGACCATGCCGCAGACTTCGGCAACGATATATCGCTTACCGAATGGATGACGCAGTGGCGCCGCGAACACGATGATGACCAAGCTATACGGAGTGTGCTTGGGAGATTGCTGTTTTCCGGCGATGAAGTCAGAAAATCGGTGAACGTCATTTCCGGCGGAGAGGAAGGGCGTATGCTGTTTGGCAAGCTCATGCTGCAAAGAAACAATGTCTTGCTGATGGACGAACCTACCAACCATCTCGACATGGAATCCATCGAATCGCTTAACGCAGCGCTGGAGAAATATACAGGCACGCTGATTTTCGTTTCCCACGATCGCGAATTTGTATCCTCTCTCGCAACACGTATCGTTGAAATGAAACCAGAGAGAATCGTCGACTTCAAGGGCAACTATGAGGACTATTTGCGAAGCCAGGGAATTTTTTCGGATGGCGTGAATGCGCGCGGAAATAGTTCTACCGCGGCCAAGGAAAAAGCGCGCGCTTCATCCAGATGACGGATGGGATTTTTTTCCGATGTTTATAGCCAAGAGGCTGCGCAAGACTCGAAATAAGGCTTAACGCGGGGCAGCGAGGGCGGTGCGGTAACGCTCCCAGTCGAAACAGGGGCCCGGGTCAGTCTTGCGACCCGGGGCAATGTCGGAATGCCCTGCGATGTGCTTGATGGGATACGCCTTTTGCAGTTCCAGCGTGAGCTCGACCAGCATTCTGTATTGAGAATCGGTGAAAGGCTGCGAATCGGTGCCCTCGAGCTCGACGCCGATGGAAAAGTCATTACACCGGCTCCGGCCCTGCCAGCAGGACTCCCCCGCATGCCAGGCGCGTTTTTCGCACGGGACGAATTGAATGACCTCTCCTGTCCGGCGAATATAAAAGTGACTGGAAACCTTGAGGCCGTGAATGGTGCGGTAGTAGGGGTGAGCTTCCGGATCAAGCTTGTTGGTGAATAACTCGGCTACACCGTCCCCGCCAAACTGATCGGGAGGAAGGCTGATGTTGTGGATCACGAGCAGTGAAATCGCGCACCCGACCGGCCGTTCGTCAAAATTGGGTGATGCGATGAAGCGGATGCCGTTCGCACATCCCGTTGCGTCGACCTGCATGAGGAACTCATCCTGTCGGACACCGCCCGCCACGTTATTTTGCCGGCTGTAACCCATTTGTACCGGCGGGTTCACGATTCAGATTGCAGGTGCAGTCGCCGATGCTCATCGCTGCAGAAAAACCTGCCTTCCGAAGTAATACTTTCGCTTCTGGGTAAATGAACGCCGCAGTAGACACATCGGACCATATCCTCACCTTCGAGAGATTGAGGCTGTTTATGCATCTCCTCACGTTTTTTGAGAGCGCGACGGTAGCTCCTTATTACCCAGAAAAAAAGAAGGGCAATAAGGGCGAAGAACAGGATTCTACCCAAGGTGGAATCTCCATTGCGGCATCGAAACCGGCGGCAAGCAGTTAAATGACATGTACGGCATTCTACCGCTTATGCAATAGTGTGCAAGCTTGAGGGGAGATAAAAATCCACCGAATCCACCCTCTCCCCTGGCCCTCTCCCACAAGGGGGAGAGGGCCAGGGGAGAGGGTCAAATCTGATCGGCTTGCATACAGTCAGGAATGAATGACGCAGATATTCTGCATATGACAGCGTTTCCAGTAAAAGTAGTCGAAAACGCCAATGTGAACAAACCGAATGGTCGGGGTGAGAGGATTCGAACCTCCGACTCCTGCGTCCCGAACGCAGTACTCTACCAGGCTGAGCTACACCCCGAAAAATCAATTTTGATACTGGCGATGCCTGGAGCAATTCATGTCAGGCACGTGGGCTGCAATTGTACGCAGGAAGGGGTTTCGGAGCAATCCAAATTAGCGCGGTGACTGTGCCACCGCGCCCCTGCCAAGCAGGCGAATTAGGTCCAGATAAAACTATTAATAATTTCTCGCCACCGCAAAGGTGCTCAGATCCAGCAGGCATTGCTTGTAGTCTGAATCCGGCAGTGAGGAAATCATATTGGACGCGATCTCGGATTCGGCCTGTGCTCGTTGTCTGGCATAATCCAATGCGCCGGTCTGCTGGATAACTTCCAGCACGGGCTGAAACCCCCCTTCGCCTCCCTGCTCGATGGCGCTGCGTATAATCTCCGCCTGGGCGCTCGATCCTGTTTTCATGGCATAGATCAACGGCAGGGTAGGCTTGCCTTCTGCCAGATCGTCACCCAGATTCTTGCCGGTTTCCTGATAATCTCCGGAATAGTCCAGCATGTCATCGGTAAGTTGGAATGCGGTGCCGAGATGCATGCCATACACGGCCATCGCCTCTTCTTCCGCTGGCGTGGCATTACCTAGGATCGCACCGAGCCGCGTTGCAGCTTCGAACAGCTTCGCGGTCTTATAGCGAATCACGCGCAGGTAATTTTCCTCATCAACGTCCGGATCACGAACATTGAGCAGTTGCAACACTTCGCCTTCAGCAATCGTGTTGGTTGCATCGGCCAATACCCGCATGACCCGCATATTATCCACCTCGACCATCATCTGGAATGCCCGGGAATATAGAAAATCCCCGACCAATACACTGGCGGCATTTCCGAACAGGGCATTTGCAGTCGCCTTGCTTCGCCTCAGTTCGGAAGCATCCACAACGTCGTCATGCAGAAGGGTTGCCGTATGGATGAATTCCACGATGGCAGCAAGATTGTAATGGTATTGTCCGGTATAACCGAACGCGCCTGCTGACAGGATTACCAAAGCGGGCCGTAGACGCTTCCCGCCGCTGTTGATGATATATTCGCTTACCTGCCGGATGAGCACGACCTCCGAATGGAGTTTTTCACGAATTACGGTATCCACCCTGCCCATATCGGGGGCAATCAGGCTTCTGATACGTTCAATTGACACGGAGGTTCCTGCAAAAAAGATGCCATGGTAGAAATGTCGCCGCCAACGTGTCAAGTTCGAAAACAGGCAAAACTCGGATCGGGACACAAAACTCATCCACAACAGACCTTTACCTTAAGTGGGTGACTCTGTATAATCCGCGTCTACTTCTTTTCATGGCTCCCTGGCGGGCGCAATAAACAGGATTTCATCATGTACGCAGTCATAAAAACCGGCGGGAAGCAGTACCGGGTCGAAAACGGCTTAAAACTCAAAATAGAACAGGTACCAGCAGAAATCGGAAGCGAACTTCTGATCGACCAGGTATTGATGGTTGCTGACGGCGACAATATTTCGCTGGGGAAACCCTTGGTAAGCGGCGCTTCTGTCAAAGCAACCGTACTGGAGCAAGGCAGGCATGACAAAGTCCGTATTTTCAAGATGCGCCGGCGCAAACACTATCGGAAGCAGCAGGGGCACCGGCAGAACTACACCGAAATTCAGATTACCGGTATTTCGGTATAAGGAGAGTTTGGCATGGCACATAAAAAAGCAGGTGGCAGTTCCCGTAACGGGCGAGACTCCAATTCCAAGCGCCTTGGCGTGAAACGCTTTGGCGGTGAGCTGATTCCGGCTGGCAGTATCATCATCCGCCAGCGCGGCACAAGAGTTCATCCGGGCGAGAATGTTGGAATGGGCAAGGATCACACACTGTTCGCGAAGGTGGACGGCAGGGTAAACTTCACGGTCAAAGGGTTGCCACAGCGCAAGACAGTAAGCATTATCCCGGCTTAATTTATTTTATTTCTCAGGAAAGCCCTATCAGCCGATAGGGCTTTTTTGTTTGCATCACGGTAAATTGATTCCATGAAATACATTGACGAAGCGATTATCCATGTAATCGCTGGAAAAGGTGGGGATGGCGTCGCAGCTTTCCGCAGGGAAAAATACATTCCCAAAGGCGGCCCGTCCGGAGGTGATGGCGGACGCGGAGGCAGCATTTATGCGGTGGCCGACCGCAACATCAATACCTTGGTGGATTACCGGTTTGCCCGCATCCACCGCGCAAAAAACGGCGAAAACGGACAAGGCTCGGATCGTTACGGAAAAGGCGCCGAGGATATTGTGTTGCGCATGCCCGTTGGCACCGTTGTCACCAACGACGCTACCGGAGAACGGGTGGCCGACCTGGTCCAGCATGATCAGAAAATCCTGCTGGCGAAAGGCGGCACGGGGGGATTGGGCAATCTGCACTTCAAATCCAGTACAAATCGCACGCCTCGGCAATTCACGCTGGGTGAACCGGGAGAGGAAGCCAACCTCAAGCTGGAGCTCAAGGTTCTTGCGGACGTGGGACTGCTCGGCATGCCCAACGCGGGCAAGTCGACGCTGATTCGCGCAGTTTCAGCGGCACGCCCAAAAGTAGCTGATTATCCTTTCACCACCATGCACCCTGCTCTGGGTGTGGTGCGCGTGGATCAGAACCGCAGTTTCGTAATGGCTGATATTCCGGGGCTGATCGAAGGCGCAGCGGAAGGCGCGGGACTTGGACACCGCTTCCTGAAGCATCTTGCACGTACCCGCCTGTTGCTGCATGTCGTCGATATTGCGCCGCTCGATGAAGCGGTTGATCCGGTGCATGAGGCCAAGGCTATTCTCGAAGAACTGAGGAAGTATGATGAAGTGCTCTATCGCAAACCGCGCTGGCTGGTGCTCAACAAGGTTGATCTGCTGCCGGAAAATGAGCGCGAAAAAATATGCAGGAAATTCATCCGTAGCCTTGGCTGGAAAGACAAGAATTTTGCCATCTCAGCCGTGACAGGGGATGGCTGCAAGGAACTGACCTACGCGATCATGGAATTTCTGGAGCGGGAATCGATGGACGAAAATCAGGACCTGGCAAAATTTGCGGAACCGGATACATCCGATTGATTTCCCTCCGGGTCCATTAACAGGCGCCATCCATTGCGATCCCCTTTCATTCCTTTACAGCAGCGGAGCTCACAGCAGCGTACATGGCGCACAAGTTGTACTACACTTAATCAGATTTCCAGATAAAGCCCTGCTGCGCTTTTCCGGCTGACATTAAATTTAGAATATCTTGACTATGGAGGAATGATGACAAAACTTGCCGAGGCGGAACTTGCGGGACTGGATGCCGTTATAGAAGCAAGAAGAATGACGTCCGATACGTCCGACAAATATGAGCAGATCGTGATACCCATTGGTAATGCCGGCACGGCTGTAGCGGGTGATAATGCAGGCTTATCAGGGGGAGAGGGCCTGTCGCTGGGCGTACTCATGAAACTTCGCGAGAACGCGCTTAGCTGATATGAACTCACCATGTCATTAGTCTCTATCCTGCTTTATTCGGTAGTGACTCTTTGGCTGGTAGTCACATTATTGGCGCAAAACTCGCGCTTCCAGTCCGTCATCAACCGGTTTAACGGACTCCATATCATTCCGCGCTGGACATTCTTTGCGCCTAATCCTGGGGTCAGGGATTATCACCTGGTTATAAGGGAGCGTTACCGCGATGGGCGGCTGACAGACTGGAAAAGCGTGGCTGTTTATCCACCGCGTCCGAAATTGGCGTACTTGTGGAATCCACAGAAGCGCGCATCGAAGATTCTGACCGATGCGATTCAGGCAATAAAGCTGTTATTGAAACACGACGATGTAGGACCCTCCGGACTTCCTTTCACTGTCCCCTACCTCCTTCTTTTGCATTACGCAGCCCATGCTGTGCCGGCCGAGCCGGACGCTGCCGAATTTCAAATCGCGATTATCGAGTCTACAGGGCACCTTGAGCGGGAACTGGAATGCTCATTCCTTTCCAGTTTTCATAGCCGATGGTAACTGAAGGCATGGCGGACATCGCCTTATGCCTTCTCATCACCAAGACTCTATTGGCCGCATGGGCCCTCCTTTCCGCAGCGGAATGGTTTGCCAACCTTCACCTATTTCGATCCGATGGCTTGCTCACATGGAATATCCTGCGCCTGCGCCCACGTCTTTTAATCCCCGTATCCGTTCGCCATCATGTGTATGCGGAATCCGCTGTAATTGCTGTCCTGGTATGCCGTATTGCCGCAGGGCTTCTGCTGCTGATCCCCTACCCTAGTCCTGCGGATTTGCCGTGCAGCCTGCTCATTCTGCTTTCATGCTTCTACATGTCACGCCGCACGTGGTTCGGTGGCGATGGCTCGGATCAGATGGGAATGGTCATTGCCGCAGGTGTTGCCATCATTTCCGCCGGCCTTGCGCTGGATGACATGAACCTGGCGGCCTCTGGTGTTTTTGCCATCAGCGGTCAAGCGGTCCTCGCCTATTTTGTTGCCGGCGCCGCTAAGGTTGTTTCGCCGGTCTGGCGAGATGGAAATGCGTTGCTCGGTGTGATGAAAACTCGAACATACGGACACTCCCTTGCCGCGAGTTTTGCCGCAGAGCGGCCCGCCTTCTGTAAGTTCGTATGCTGGCTGACTATCGGGACGGAAATGCTGTTTCCACTCGTTCTATTGGCACCCCCCGGCGTGGCGATTGCAAGTCTTTGCTGCTTCGCCCTTTTTCATTTTGCCAATGCCTACTTCATGGGATTGAACGCGTTCGTCTGGCCTTTTCTCGCGACTTATCCGGCTGTCATGCTAGCTAATTCGGCGGTTCGAAACTGGATGGGCTGGATATGACAGCAACTGCGAGTGATTCAAATCGCCTCTCCATCATTTATGACGGGGAATGCCCTTTTTGTGCGGCGTTTGTGAAGCTTTACGCTTTACGGAAGAATATAGGCGGGATAGAACTCATCGACGCCCGGACAAGGCCTGATCTGGTCGCGGAGTTGCGGGCCCAAGGCATGGAAATCAATGAAGGCATGGTCGTGATATGGCAGAGGCATTATTACCACGGGGCCAATGCGATGCACCTTCTCTCCATACTCAGTGCTGACAGGGGACCTTTTGGAAGACTGAACAAATTCCTGTTCCGCAACAGAAATGCCGCTGAGGTGGTTTATCCTGTGCTCGCGGCCGGCCGCAGAGTGGCTCTATCGTTACTGGGCAGAAAAATGATTCCGCACCAATGACGGTAAAGGCGTTTTTTCCGAAAATCAGAAAGGTGCGGAAACGACAAAAATCAGGGCAATACAGCTATACCTCTCCTGCTCCCTTCATCAGCATTTTCTTTCGCGCCCAGCGCTTCTTCTGCCAGATGATCACTCCCGTAACTGACAGCATCGCCACCAGCAGGCCCATGACGGATACGAAAATGCGACCCGGAAGACCGACGATACGTCCGGAATGCAGCGGAAACTGCGCCTGCATGAAAATATCACCCGCACTGCCCTCACCCGGCACATTCGCTCCGACGGATGTTCCATCCTTGCCATCGAAGAAAAGCGAGGGGTTCCCCAGCCCTGCATCGCCATGGTCGTTCCCCGGCTCGAAGAAGATGACACCATAAACCCCTATCTCGGGATCATAAAATATGCCGCCAGGAGGCGTGCTCCATCCGCGCTTTTCCGCTTCGGTTATCGCACGCTGCAGGATAGTGTGGCGATCCACCATTGGCTCGATAGGCTGGTCGGGAGGATTGGGAGTACGTGTAAAGGGGCTGGGCGACAGCGTCGAAAACAGCGATACCAGCGGTCGCATGACCTGCTGGTTGAGATTCATCGACACGGCGGTCACGGCCAGAACCAGCAGGAATCCCCATACCCACACCCCACCGGATCGATGCAGATCGAAGTTCAGCCTTGCTCCTCCCTGCCGCCAGCGGAATGCGAAGGATTTGGTCCATGCACTCGCCTTGGGAAATGAAATCCACAGAGCAATGAAGCAATCGAGTGCCCAGATAATCGCGAGAGTCCCCATGAACAGGATACCCAGCTCGATTCCAAACCCATCCGGAATATGCATGCTGTAATGCAGCTTATATAGAAACGGCAACAGGTTCTCACGGCTGAGCGAAATTTCACCCCACATGCGCTTGCCGCGCACTTCCCCATCAACTGGGTCGAGGGCTATCTGGTTGAAATCCAGATCGAAGGCCGTGCCTGTTGCCGGATCGAGGCGTGGCTTCACTACCAGCCCAATGTTATGCCCCGGCTCGACGGAGAGTGGAACCCAGGTCACCAGTAACCGGGGGTCCGCTGCTTCCAGCCGGTCGGTCAGCAGCAGTGGAGGCTGTGGCATGCCGCCAGCATTCCGGGCCTCGAAGAGCTGAGGATTCAGCCACTCATCCAGCTCATGATCCCAGGAGATGACCGCGCCGGTAAGGCCGGATACGAAAAGAAATGCAGCCAATAGAAGACCTGCCCAGCGGTGCGCCAGCACTAGAAAATTGCGCCCGATCGAAAGTTTCTCCGCGCGTCGGGTATCTTGTGCTCCGGCTACGCTCGGCGGCACCGTGATCATTCGTTTCATTGCTTCATGTCACACCATTAAGTACCAGCGGCGGGACCGGGGTTGCGTGCAGGGCATCTTTCAGAGATGGGCAGCCATTGAACGTCAGACATCCGCTCTCCATACGTATCAACCGGTCAGCAAGATGAAAGTAACGGTCATCGTGCGATATCACCAGTACGGCCTTGCCCATGGCGCGCAATTCCGGAAGGAGCTCGCGGTAAAAGACCTCCTTGAATACCGGGTCCTGATCCGCCGCCCATTCGTCGAATATAAAAAACGGGCGATTCTCCAGATAGGCAACCACCAAAGCGAGACGTTTGCGCTGTCCTTGCGAAAGCGCAAGCGTAGTGAAAGCCCCGTTCTGTACTTTAACCTTGTTTTGCAGGTGCAGTTTGGCTAAAAGCCGGTTGCCTTCATTATCCAGGTCAACCCTGCTCGTTTCAAGCAAGCGATCGAAAAGATGAAAATCCGAAAAAACTGTCGAAAAAAGCTGTCTGTAGAGATCGCGGTTTGTTTCATCGACCACTTTCCCATTGAAAACTATCTGGCCTTCCTCCGGCGGATAGAGTCCAACCAGCAATTTTGCCAAAGTGGTCTTGCCGCTGCCGTTGCCTCCCACCAGGAAAGTAATCTCTCCGGGACGGAAATCCAGATCTATGGGACCGAGGGTAAACAATTCATCGCTCTGTTCATGATAATACCGGTGCAACACGCCTCGGAGCGCGAGGGACTGCAAGCTGGGGAGAGAAGAATAATCGGTCTCGATCTCCTGAGTCGTCATCGCCCGAGTTATTTCCTCGATCCGCTCCGCAGAAACCTTGGCCAGATTGGCACGGGGAATATTCAACAGAAGCGCTTCGAGCGGTCCCACCATGTAAACGAACACCAGCGCGTAGCCTGTCATGACCAGAGCGCGGTCAGGACCATCACTCACCAGCGCGAATAGTACCATCCCGATAAACACATAGAGCAGGAATTGGGCCCAGCCACCGGATGCGACGAAGACGGACATTCCAAATGTCCTTTCACGGCGCACGGTTTCGATCGAGCCCGACAGCACATCCTCATAGAATGCCTTCCGCTTCCGGTTATTGAGGCGAAGCTCCTTGGCCCCGTCGGTCAGGGATCGAAAATAGGAAAACAGTTTGTCCTGCTCTTCGGACGCAATATTCAAGTGACGTATTGCGCGCAGATGCGCAAGATGATATCCCACGGACCCCAGACCGACTACAAGGATAGCGAGCATGAATACTTGCCATGAAAGCCATGCCATATAAAGCAGACATCCGGCGACGATGACGGCATTCATCAGGATGACGGGAAAGCTCACAAAGAATTCGGCAACGTGCGTGCAATGCTCGGCGAGCGCCGACTGTATGCGCGCAGCTCCCACCGTTTCAAGATTACGGTAGTCGGCGGCAAGCACCTTTCTGGCGACAAAACTGCGCAATTCCGCATGCGCCCGTTGTCCCAGGCGCTCGAAAAGGATCGCTGCGCTTACATAACTCAGCATCACGGCAACGGCAGTGGCAATAAAAACAAGCGCCAGGGTTCCGCGTTCGCTCTCGGTCGCGGTAAGGGCGGAACTGATCTGCGCGATGAGCAACACGCTGCAAGCACCATGGAATACTGTGACCAATGAAGCGCCTGCCAATAATACCCTGGATTGGTTGATGAGATACTTGAGCATGGCTGTCCCGCAATGAAATGGATATCAGGGAAGACGAATGAGAATTAAAATTATTTACGCTTGAACGGTTCATGTCACCTCTCGGTTCACGTCATCTCCTGTTAATCACCAAAGCAGGTTCCGGGCATTTCATTCCTTGGAGCAATTTCGCTCCTTAGGGCAATTTCCTCTTGCAGGGCCTGGAAAGACAATTGCAGCAAGAGTGTTTGTCGTTATCCGCCTAGGCAGTTATCCCCTTACGCAGTTACCCTCTTGGCCCTTCTAATCCCCCATTTCCTCTAGAACAGAGTTCCCTCCTACTTCTCCCAAGGTCCACGCTATCACAATGAGCAATTAATCCAGCAGCAATTGTAAAAAATAATGTTTCTCATTCGTCTTTAACCAGAATAACAACGCGAAATACAGCGAACACGAATAACAGCGACAGCGTAGCCTGACAGCACGTTCTCACAATACTTATCCGGAAAACGAGATGGGACATTTACACGAGCAAGGCCAGCATCTCTCGGCTTGTGCCGCGTCGATTACTTGCCGTCCCGATCGGACGGCATATTCGGCTACGCTCGACGGCAACACCTTGCTTTTACAACCGGTGAATGGTGTCGAAAATTCGCGGTGGCAACTGGGCCAGCAGGCTGACGGGCTGACTCTGGAATGGATGGGATCCGATGCTGAAAAACCAAAGCTCGTGGAAGTATTGGCGGCAATTGAAGCTGCGTTCGTCAGTTTTCCTGTCGCAGATAAACTGAATCTCCTGGCTCCTTTCGATCAGGCCGAAGAACTGCTTCGATCAGGTCTTCTCCTTCGAGACAAGAGCGGTCAGACCACAGTGGATATCGAGCTTTTCTGGCAACAGCCGAAAATATGGCTGGTGCCGCCTCAGCCCTATGCCTTCCCCGTGACCTATGTGCTCAGCGAGGGGCGCCGCCATCCACTGCGCCCCCCCAAACCGGCCGGCATCGTATACCAGCGCCATATCGATTGGCTCGGCCGTACCCTGTCATTTCGCACCGTGGACCTTCACCGGGACCTCGAACGCTTCAGCCGCTGGATGAATGATCCCGTAGTAGCGGCATCCTGGCGGGAAGAAGGCGATCTGGCAAAACATCAGGCTTATCTGCAAGCCATTTCTGCGGATCCTCATGTCACAGCCCTTATCGCGAGTCTCGATGACGAGGCTTTCGGTTATTTCGAAGTTTACTGGGCAAAAGAAGACCGTATTGCTCCTTTCTATGATGTGGATGACTTCGATCGAGGCTGGCACGTGCTGATCGGCGAAGCCCGCTTTCGTGGCAAGCCTTTCGTCACAGCCTGGCTGCCATCAATCTCCCATTACCTGTTTCTCGACGATTGCAGGACGCAACGCGTCGTCATAGAACCTCGTACGGACAATTACAAAATGATTCGCAATCTCGCCAGGTGCGGTTATGCGAATCTCAAGGAATTCGATTTCCCCCACAAACGCGCCATGCTCGGCATGTTGTTGCGGGAACGCTTCTTTGCAGAACGACTGTGGGTTCCACGCGATGTCATCGCAACATCCTGTTCCATATCTTCTTTATCCTGAGGATATCGCTATGCAAATACATGACCTGATCGGTATCGGCTTTGGCCCCTCCAACATTGCGCTTGCCATCACCCTGGAGGAAAAGAAACAGGAAGGATACGACGTAGACGCGTTTTTTATCGAGAAACAGCCGGGTTTTGCCTGGCACCCAAACATGATGCTGGACAATGCGCATATGCAGATTTCCTTCCTGAAGGATCTGGTCACCCTGCGGAATCCCTCCAGTCACTTTACATTCATCAACTATCTCCATCAAAAACAGCGGCTGCAGGACTTTATCAACCTTAAAACCTTCTTTCCCAGCCGCCACGAATTCAACGATTACCTCGCCTGGGCCGCCTCCCATTTCGACGATCGGTGTGCTTACGGCGAAGAAGTTCTGGAAGTGCTACCGGAGAAGCGTAATGATGAAGTGATGCTGCTGCGCGTACGTTCGCGGGATTCCACCGGAACTGTGCGGGAACGGCTGGCCCGCAATCTCATTGTCAGCGTCGGCGGTGTTCCCAGCATCCCCGAATGCTTCCAATCGCTGAAAGGTGACAAACGCATATTTCATTCGAACAGCTATCTCCGCGAGATCGAACGGCACAAGGAAGCGAGAAAAATAGCGGTCGTGGGTGCAGGTCAAAGCGCATCGGAAATTTTCATGGATCTGCACAATCGCCCGAATGCTCCGCAGGTTGACCTGATCATGCGTGCCCGCGCAATCAGGCCATCGGACGACAGCCCCTTTGTAAACGAAATCTTCAATGCGGATTTCACCGACTTTGTTTTCAGTCGTTCGGAGCACGACCGGGTTTCTCTCCTGGAGGAGTTCTGGCATACCAATTACGCTGCACCCGATCTCGTTCTGATCGAACAGATTTTCAATGTGTTCTACCAGCAGAGAGTGACCGGCAATAACCGCCACCGCTTTCTGCGACGTCATGAAGTCGCAAGCGTCAGTATCTTGCCGGAAGGCGGTATTCAATTGCTTCTGCGCAATTTGAATGGGGGGCGGGAGTACAGCGCTGTCTACGATGCGGTCGTGCTTGCAACCGGCTACCGACGGGATTATCACAAATCCTTGCTGAAACCCCTTTCACCCTACCTGAGTAACTTCAGCGTAGACCGCAACTACCGGCTGAAAAGTACGCAGAATTTTCGGCCTGCCATCTTCCTTCAGGGGGCCTGTGAATCAACCCATGGATTGAGCGATACGTTGCTTTCAGTTACAGCGGTTCGAACGAACGAAATAGGACAGGCGCTCATGAGCATGGTCAATGATCCGGTTGCGAAGCAGGCAGAAAATCCGGTGCGCGCAGTGGCCGTCCGTTGAATCTTGAAAACGAAAATCTACTTCAATCTCATGAATACGAGTTGATAACACCTCCCCCACTTACAATTTTTTAATTACCAGCAACTACAAAAAAATGAAAGCCTATACAAAAACTATTAAAGGGCTCTGTCCACTTACACGACCCACCAAACTTGTAATCGCAATACAGTACGCACTCCTCAGCCTGTCCGTGGCTGGCTACGTGCATGCACAGGAAGCTTCCCCGGAATCAGCCAAAAAATCTCAAACGAATGTTCCTGCAGCAGAAGGTAATGCCGAATCCTCTGCTGCAGAATCTCCCAAATTGGGGGAAAAAGCTTCAAAGGGGAACGCCCCATCGACTCAGGAGAATACGCAGCAGGGGGAAAATTCTGAATCAGCTAAACCCTCCGAAACGGTTCTGCCGACCTTGGTCATCCGGGAAAAAGGGGTCCAGGAGGGATATGGCGTTAAAAACAGCATGACGGCAACCAAGACCAAGACGCCGATTATAGAGGTACCGCAGTCCATTTCAGTCATCAATCGCAATGAGCTGACTATGCGCGGGGTAAATCTCAATTTCACCGAGGCGCTGCGCTATGTACCGGGGGTCGTAGCTGACACACTTGGTTTCAATGGAACAGGCTTCGAGTATGTAAGCATGAGGGGCTTCAACTCCCTGAGCACTGCCAACTTCCGGGATAATTTAAGCCAGCAGGGGAGAGGACTTTTTTTTGCTGACTTCATTACCGACCCTTATTCCCTCGAGCGGGTGGACGTATTGCGCGGTCCCACTTCGGTCACGTTTGGCCGGGGCGACGCGGGAGGTATCATAAACCGTGTTACAAAGCTGCCCACTTCCACTCCTATCCGGGAGGTCGAGCTTCAGTATGGCAATTTCGACCGCAAGCGAATCGCTGGAGACTTTGGCCTGGCCAATGAAGATGGAACGCTCATGTTCCGCCTAGTGACTAGCGCGCTCGATACGGACACCCAGGTACGCTTTCCCAATACAGGTGGAGACCGAGCCCAGATCAGGCGCTTCTACATTGCGCCGTCACTGACCTGGCGCCCCACCGACAGGACATCGGTCACGCTTTTTGGCGATATCCTGAACAACCGCAGCGAAGCGGCCGCCTTTTACGTAGCAACGCGAGAGGGCAACCCCACTAATACGTTGCTGGGCGAACCCAACTTCACGCGGTACTCAAGCGACCAGGCTTCCTTCAGCTACAAACTCGAGCACCATTTCAACGACACCTTCACGGTACGGCAAAACTTCCGTTTCATGGGGCTCAATGGCAGATATAGAGACATTAATCCTGCAGGATTTGCAGATGAGCGAACCTTGGATCGCAGTGCAGTCGCTACCCGTGAACGGTTGAATCAAACCGTGCTGGATACGCACGTGGAAGCTCGTACCCAAACAGGTCCCCTCAATCATACCGTACTGGCCGGAATCGACTGGAACCGTGTTGAGTCCACCCTCAAACATTTTATAGGCAGCGCTCCCTCCATCGATATTTTCAATCCTGTATATAACCAGCCGGTGCCCACTCCGGATTTCCTATTCATCGATGGCAACCAAAAGATAGACCAGGTCGGCTTTTACGTGCAGGATCAAGTCAAGTTCAACCAGTGGGTGTTGACTCTGAGCGGCCGCCACGACAGGGTGTCGAGCGTTACCAACGTTAATATTTTCGATCCGCAGCATACCGCGAGCAAGGATTCCGCATACACCGGCAGAGCTGGCCTCACCTACCTTTTTTCCAACGGGATCGCCCCTTATTTCAGCTATTCGCAGTCGTTTCTACCTCAATACGGAATTGATTTTGGTAATAACAGCCCCTTCAAACCTGCGCGAGCCTCTCAATACGAAGTAGGCATCAAGTATCAGCCTCCAGGCACCAGGAATTTGTTTACGGCGGCATTGTTCGAATTGACCAAAACCAACGTTTTGATTCCTGATCCCCGTACACCGATTGGCGTGTCGCAAGCAGGCGAGATACGCTCCCGGGGCGCGGAATTGGAAGCAAGAACGGAAATTTACCGGGGAATGAATTTGATTGGCGCGTTCACTTATAACGACGTCAAGGTAACAGAAAACGCCAGTGGTTTTATAGGTAACATGCCTGTTCGCGTACCCAATCTGACGACCTCAGCCTGGCTCGACTATAACCTCGGCGCATTGAATGTTAGCTGGTTGAAGGGGTTCTTCATCGGAGGTGGCGTACGCTATGTGGGCAGGGTATTCAATGATGAGGCGAATACCAGCACCACACCTTCCTTTACCCTCTTCGATGCAATGCTGCGATACGATCACGGCCCCTGGCAGTTTCTCATCAATGCCAACAACATATTCGATGATAAATACTATTCGGCCAGCACCGGCGGAAACTTCTTCCTGGGGACGCGACGCAGCGTCATAGGGACATTGAAACTCAGGTTCTAATGTCAGCACAAAGAAACTTGTTCTACGATAGCTGAGACACTTGCGTGGCGCTTGATCCTGATCTTGCAGCATTTCTCGAACTTGTGGAAGCGGGCATCAGCAACGGTGCTCCTCCCTTGCATGAGTTGCCGCCCACGAAAGCGCGCGAACAATACGACATATCCACCCTGGCTCTGGATAGCCCAGGTATGGAGGTCGCGAGCGTCAAGGAAATCGGCATCCCTTGCCGGGATGGAAACGAGATAACGGCAAGACTCTATGCGCCTCTGCTGGACGAGCCGTTGAACGGCCTGGCGACACCCGCGCTGCTGTATTTTCATGGAGGCGGATATTGTATCGGCAGCCTGGATTCCCACGACTCACTATGCCGGACACTGGCTGCGCTGACCCCCTGCTGCGTGTTGAACGTCAGCTACCGGTTGGCGCCTGAGCATTCGTTTCCCACCGCGGTGCATGACGCCCAGGATGCCTACCAATGGCTTCTTTCCAACGGACTCGCTCATGGTATCGATCCCCAACGCATAGCCGTGGGAGGCGATAGCGCAGGGGGCACGCTAGCCACCGGATTGACTATCGCCGCCAGGGAAATGGGGTGGCCACAACCGGTATTCCAGGCGTTGCTCTACCCGTGCACAAGCGCGTGGCAGGATACCGATTCGCACCGCCGTCTGGCGAAGGGATACCTGCTCGAAGCCCCGACGCTGCAATGGATGTTCAGCAATTACCTGACCAGCGAAAGAGACCGGACAGACTGGCGTTTTGCACCACTCGAAGCAGAGGATTTGAGCAGCCTCGCTCCGGCATTTATTGTACTGGCGGAATACGATCCGCTCGTGGATGAAGGAATTGAATACGCCAACAGGCTCAGAGACGCCGGCGTTCCCGCTCAGTTCAAAATTTACGAGGGCATGACGCACGACTTTGCGCGCCTGACGAATATCCTCAACGACGCAAGCAAGGTGCGTGAAGAAGTTGCGCAGCAGCTACGGGGGGCTTTTGCTGCGCCTCGAACTTAACCAGGATGAGGATGGCACCCCTCACGCTCCCATCGTGTCATCCATGTTTGCCAATGGCCGTGCTGCTTCTCGTAACGCCTCCAGGGCCTCACGCATGGGCACCGGCTCGTTTTGCACCAGACGGCCTACCGCGTGCAATGGAACAAGCAAGTCCCTGCCTTCGTCTCCATAGCTGATCCATAGCGCTTCGAAATTCAGCGCAGGCACGCGAAATACGCGAAGTTCAGCCTCCTGCTCCGCTTCTCCCACCGCCTCCAGAACTTTGGCCAAACCTTGCGAGAATAAATCCAGTTGCCGTTGTGCCGCGGACATTTGCAGCACGCGGGACTCGCCTTCCTCGGTAACATCGTAAAAAGCCTGGGGAGTGTCTCCTACAATTTCGTAAACCCGCAAGGCAACGGGTTTCGGAGCTACCTGCCGCGAACCGAGCAATGAATCCAGCCCCAGGGAATATACGCGCTGCGCCATGCCCAGAGATGTTCGTTTTTCATCCTCTGTTTCTCGAGATGCACGCGATTCTGCGGATTCGGTTGCCGGAATTTTTCCCTGTTTTATCTGGAGCAGTGAACGAGCTTCCCATATGCGATGAAGTATAGACTCTAGCGGGATGAGATATTTTATTGGCATTTTGAAAAAGCTCTTGGTGAAATACGTATGTGTCCAGGTGCCGCTTCCTTGATAATTGCTGGCAAAATCGGAGACAGCAAGATGGCTCTTTCCATATATCGGATCATCGATATCAAAGTACTCCTGAGCAAGGACACGGCTATAACCATAAATCACCATGAAGTGGCCGCCCCCGCCGTTCCATCCGATCCTCGCCCCGACGGGTCTGCCAGCGTCTATTTCACTCTTCACCGCCTGAAAACTGGCTTGCCCGCCCATTATGCTGACAAAATTGTGGGTACGAGTGAGGGCTTTGTCGAGATACCAGGGCACATTACATGCCGAGGGAACGGGAGTGTCGCAACAGTCGCTATGATCAAGCTCTCCATTTGCGACCCGGCATTGCGTCCACGTACTCCACCACCAATAGAAATGGGATACGCTCGTTGCGGTTGCCGCCCAGCACCAGTTGGATTGGGTCTGCATCTGCATGTTGAATGCGAGCTGCTTCGATGAGAAAAGCTTGCCCCAAATGTTGAGTTCGTGCGAGAGGGAGCTGTAAGGAAGACTGGTAACGCGAACATATTCAGATACGTTCATTGTTCTTTCCTTTTGGATTATCGAGCTAACTTCGAGCACTTTTCATATCAAACCAATATTTCTTTATAGCCGATAAAGACTGGAAGACAAGGCGCAAAGGTTATAGAACCTTCGAGGGAATTGCTGTCCTGGCACCACCAGATCGAAGCCTACTTTCCATCTCGACAAACAACGCTTCCGCCCGGATGATCGAAAAGTGATCGATATCGATTTCGTTTCCGGACAATTCAGGCTGGCCTGTTTGCCTTGAAAGAGCCAGCCGGTCGGACAAGGGGCGGGTCGCAATCCACCAGCAGGCGGGCTGGATGTTCAAGCAGCCTAATTCCGGAGCTTGTGCAGCAAGCGCTTTCAAGTGCCGCGCAATGCCGAAGATACGAGCAAGTTCGCTTGCTCCCAGATCCGCATACCCGCCGCGCTTCTCTTTCGTAGGCGAAGCTGCACCTTCCGAAGCCGGCATGGTGGAGATCAATTCATCCAGCAAACCTGCCAAAGCCTCTCTCGATGGCTGCTTCAAGGATTGCAGACAACTCTTTTGATTTCCATCAGGAAAAACTCCATCCGCGCCATCGATTTTCGCTCCGGGCAGCACCACGGAAACAAAATCGGAAAAATCCTGTCGCCAGTCATCGGGCTCGGATTCGTCCATGACGGGAATGAAGGAATCGATGAGACCCAGAAACGCTACCTCCTGCCCCTCCGCCTCCAGTAACGCAGCCATCATGGCTGCAAGAGTGCCGCCAAGGGACCAGCCTGACAGATGGTAGGGTCCCTCCGGCTGTGTCCGGCGAATGATCTGGACATAATCTGCCGCCATCTTGTCGAGAGAAGTATCGCGATGCTGGGGGTCGGAGAGCATGCGGCAAGGTATTCCATAGACTGTTCGCTTACCCTGCAGATGCCGCGCAAGCGGCTGGTAGTCGAACACTGTTCCCAATCCGGCATGGATGCAGAATAATGGCTCGAGTTGCGCTTTTTCGTCGCGCTGGTTTAACAGCAGCAGTGGCTGTGTTTTGTCAGAAGCCTCAACGTCCGGGCCGAGCAAACCGGCAATGGTTGGACGTTGCATCAGATCCCGCAGCTTGAAATCGAATTTCAACCCGGGCAGGTTGCGCATTCGAGCCATGACTTTCAGGCTGGAGAGCGAATCTCCGCCGAGGGCGAAGAAGTTGTCGGTCTCGCCTACCCGTTCCACACCCAGCACCTCCTGCCAGATCTGAGCCAGAAGCCTGGCTTCCGGAGTAGAGGGTGCTCGATAAGTGTCGGCAGCAACAGCATCCGGCTCCGGTAATGCACTGCGGTCAAGCTTGCCGCTGGGCAGTCGAGGCAGCTCATCCAGGATGACGATATGCGTGGGCACCATATATTCGGGCAGCCGCCTGGCAAGTTGCTGCTTCAGCGTGCTTCCCAGCTCTGCACTCCCCTTCCGGGCTGGCACAGTCGTCCCCGTCGTCTCATTCCGCACGACATAAGCGGCGAGTTGCGGTCCTCCCGCCCCTTCCCGCACAACGACTGCAATATCGGTCAGTCCGGTAAGCTCACGTACGCATGCCTCGATTTCGCCCAGCTCGATCCGGAACCCGCGAATCTTCACTTGATGGTCAGCACGGCCGATATATTCGATATTGCCGTCCTCCAGCCAACGCACCAGATCACCCGTGCGATAGAGCCGCCCGCCATTCCCATCAAATGGATCGGCTACGAAGCGCTCCGCTGTCAGCCCCGCTCGTTCCAAGTACCCGCGAGCAAGGCCGTAGCCGCCGATGTACAATTCTCCAATCATGCCTACAGGTACCGCCTGCATATCGACGTCGAGCACATACGCGGTACGTTCTCCCACGGGTCTGCCGATAGGTGCGTAGGCGCAATCGAAACTGTTGCTTGCTTCCGTCTTCCAGATCAATGGGGTAACAACCGTCTCGGTGGGTCCGTAACCATTGATCAGAATGCGCGGCCGCAAGGTCTTTCGCACCAGGTCGTAGGAAGCCTTGGGCATGGCTTCGCCTCCGAAGACATAAAGCTCTACCGGGGGCGGATCGCTGCGTGGCGCAGCCCATTCGGCAACCTGGCCTAGGTAAGCGGGTGGAAATGCCGCATTGGTAATGCCATAGCTGTGCAAAGCGTCGTATGTCTGCTCCGCGGTCCACAGTTCCTGGTCGCGCACTGCCAGGCCGGCGCCGACTGTCAGTGCGGTCAGCCAGCGCTCATGTGCGCCATCGAATGAGAATGACATGAAGAGCAGCTCACATGAGTGCGAGGTCATACCATAAATTCCCGCCGTGGCTCGGCAGTGCATACTCAGTGGACCGTGCGCGACCGCCACTCCCTTGGGAAGCCCGGTCGAGCCCGATGTGTAGATAATGTATGCCAGATTATGCTCATGGAGGGGAATATCGGGGTTAGAGCCTGATTCTGCCGCGAGATCCAGTGAATCCAGCAACAGCGCCTGCACCCCAAAGCCGCTGCCGAGCTTGGCAAGCAACTTTTCTTCCGTCAAGAGGAGCGACATGCCGCTGTCCTTCACCATGAAGGACAGGCGCTCTACCGGATATTCGGGGTCGAGTGGTACATAGGCTCCGCCAGTCTTGAGCACGCCCAGTAGCGTGACAATGACCTCGAGCGAGCGTTCCATCGCCACTCCTACTCTCACTTCCGGTCCCACACCCATACGGGCGAGATGGTGCGCCAGCCGGTTTGCCCGCTCATTCAACTCCGCGTAGGATAGTTCCTGTTCACCCATGAGCAGCGCAATCGCTTCAGGATGTTGTTCCGCGTTCTGCTCGATCAGGTTGTGCACAAACTGACGCGAAAGCCGCGATGGCAAGGTTTCCAAATGTGCATTGGATCCGAGGGCAAGGAGGTGGCCAATCTCTCTTTTTTCCATCCATCCCAGTTCTCCCACACGCCGCTCCGGATGAGCCATCATTTCCCTCATCAGGAATTCCATATGCGCGCGCAAATCAAGCACGAGGTCGTCGGGAAGCTCGGCGCGTCCGTAGCAGTATTCGATTTCCAACCTGTCGTCCACCACGACCTGTAAATCCATCACGTATCCTGTCAGTCCCTTGCCTTTGATTTCCCCAAAGCGCAGTCCATAAAGCTCGTTGCTACGCATTGCCTCATCGATGGGATAATTCTCGAACACGACAATGCTGTCGAAGAGGGGCCGACCGGAGGAACCGGCCCATCGTTGAATATCTGCAAGGGATGCGTGCTCATGCTCACGCAATCTTGCATTCATTTTCTGCAGCAGGCCGAGATACTCCGCTACTGTCAATTCACTTTTCCGCTCAACCGGAACGGGAATGGTATTGATGAACATTCCCACTATTTCCTCGGCTTTTGACAGGCTGGGGGGGCGTCCCGCCACGGTAGCGCCGAATACCACGGTATCTTTGCCGGTATACCGTTGCAAAAGCAATGCCCATGCTGCCTGTACGAAAGTATTGAGGGTCACTTGCTGCCGCTGCGCAAAGGCTTTCAGCCGACGGGTTTCCTCGATGCTCAGAAGAGTATATATCTGCGCAAACCCTGATCGCGTGTCTGGCTCGCTTGCTCCGTTTGTTGTTTTGCCTGTCGACTTCGCCAACAGAGTCGGCCCCTCAACCCCTGCAAGTTCGGCTTCCCAAAAAGCCTTGGTCGCCTGCTCGTCCTGTTGCAGAAGCCATCGTACATAGTGACCATAATCCGGTCCTGGCGCAGCAAGCGCCTGCCCGGCGTAACAGCGCAGCCAATCGCTGATGAGGATGGCGTCCCCCCACGCATCGAGCAATATGTGGTGCCGCGTCCATACCAGCTGGTAGCGATCGTCGGCAAGGCGTATGAGGGCAAGCCGCGCCAGTGGAGGCATGAGAAAATCGAATTCCCGTCTCAACTCGTCCTCTGCATAGGCAGCAACACGTGATTCCAACGCATCCAGTCCGCGCCAATCCAGGTGGACGACAGGGGCGACAGGGGCATATGTTTTTTTGAAGATGATTTGCAGCGGACGCGTCAAGCCAGCTTGCCATAGAAAACCGGTACGCAGTATTGGATGACGGCTAACCATAGTCATCCATGCATTTGCCAATCGTTGCGGGTCCAACCCCTCAACTTCCACGCTGAGCTGATTTACATAAAGACCCGCGCCTTCCGCTGCCGTTTCCATGGTATGAAACAGCATGCCTTCCTGTGTGGGTGACAAAGGATAAGCATCTTCAATTTCATCCTCTGTAAATGGGAGCCCTGCAATCGCTGCAGAGCCCAGGTAATCGCGCAGATAACCCCGCTCGGGCTTGGCCGGTTCTGCAATCGGTTCCTCAATGGCCTCCACTGTTTCTGCCAACGAAGCGATGGTTTGCTGTTCGAATAACTGCCGGGGTGTGATCTTCAAGCCGGCACGCCAGGCTTTGGTGACGATTTGAAGACTGAGAATGGAATCGCCCCCCAACTCAAAAAAGTTGTCATGCCGACCCACCTGGGCTACGCCAAGCACTTGGGCCCAGATGGTCGCCAGCACTTCTTCCACTTCACCTTGCGGTGCCTCATAACGCTCCGTGTTGGCAAATTCCGGGTCGGGCAAGGCCTTGCGATCCACCTTCCCGTTGGGATTAAGCGGTAAACTCTCCAAAACAACGATTGCCGCAGGAATCATATAGTCCGGCAGCCCTTTGGCTAGTGCCTGACGCAGTAAGGCAACATCCACATCTTCCCCGCCATGCGATGAAACATAGGCCACAAGCTTCGCGCCTCCTGATAACCGCGTATCAGTGGCTGCCAGGGCAGCATCGGCTCCTTCCCGCGCAACTACCACCGCTTCCCTGATTTCAGGCTGAGCCAGCAGTTGGGCTTCGATCTCACCCAGTTCGATGCGGAACCCTCGAATCTTGACCTGATGATCCAATCGCCCCAGGTATTCGATCTGCCCATCGCCGCGCCATCTTGCCAAGTCGCCAGTTCGATAAAGCCGTCCTCCTTCTTCATCGAAAGGATCGGCTATGAAACGCTCTGCTGTCAGTCCTCCACGGTTGGGATAGCCACGCGCCAACCCTATCCCTCCGAGATACAGTTCTCCAGCCACGCCTGGCAGAACAGGATTGAGATTCGCATCGAGGATGTATGCCCGGGTGGCCGCTATAGGCTTACCCAATACCGGTGCTCCGCTTTGGTCGATTTTTCCCACTGCGGACCAGATAGTGGTTTCAGTGGGCCCATACATATTCCATAACTCGACGCCGTGCGCGCACAACTGACCGGCAAGGTCGGGCTGAAGCGCTTCGCCGCCGCACAACGCTTTCAAGGGCTTGAACGGTTTGTTGTCTCCACCGTGTATTTCTCCTTCTGCTTTTCCTTGCAGAGGATCCCATCCGGCTGCAAGCAGCATGCGCCATCCGGCAGGTGTGGACTGCAGGACGCTGGGACGGTGGGTTTGAAGGAGTTGCGCAAGGGCCAGACCATCGCGGTTGACCCCCTGCGGAACAAGCACGAGGCGTGCGCCAACACTCAAAGGCAGATAGAGCTCCAGGGCAGCGATGTCAAACGACAGTGCGGTCACCGCCGCAAGCGTATCCTGGGCGTTCATACCTGGAAGCTCGCCCATGCTGGTAAGAAAATGGCTTAGCGCATGATGCACTACCCCTACTCCCTTTGGCTTTCCTGTAGAGCCTGAGGTATAGATGATGTAGGCAAGGTTGTGTCCATGCAGGGCGACTTGCGGGTTGCTGCCGGATTCCTCCTCGAGATCGAGCCTGTCCAGTTCCAGTACCACGCATTGGTCAGAATGGGGGATGGCGGATCGAACCCGGCTTTGCGTCAGGAGCAGCCCGATGCCACTGTCTGTCACCATGTAGGCCAGCCGCTCCTGCGGATATTCCGGATCAAGCGGCACATATGCCCCGCCCGCCTTCAGGATGGCAAGCAATCCCACCACCATGTCGATCGAGCGCTCCACCGCAATGCCTACCTTGACCTCCGGCCCAACCCCAAGCCTGATCAAGCGGTGCGACAGACGATTCGCTCTTCGATTCAGTTCGCCGTAGCTCAATTCGACATCGCCAAAGACCAGGGCAACCGCTCCTGACCGCTCTTCAGCCTGCCGTTCGATCAGCCTGTGTACAGGCTCGGTATTGGCATAGCGCTGCTCGTTGATCCCCCAGACCTTAAGCTGTGCCCAATCGGCTTCGCTCAGTATGTCGATGTCGCCCAATCTTTGTGGCGAATTCGCGGGAGTGGTGGCAATCCTGTCAAGCAGCCGTTTAAGTTGCTTCGCAATGGACTCCACCGCCGTTCGCGAGAAATATCTGCAATCGTAGCTGTAACCCAGCGATAGCACGTTACCCTGCATGACCGATACCATCATCGGATAATTGCTGCTTTCGCGATTACGGATATTGGAAAAAGCAGGCCCGCCTGGAGTCGATTCGCGCAACGCCTCATCCATGGGATAGTTCTCGAACACGAGAATGCTGTCGAATAATCCCTGCCCGCTTTGTCCCAGCCAGCGCTGGATTTCATACAAAGGTGTTTGCTCGTGTTCGCGCGAGGCGAGGTTCTGCGCTTGCAAGTCGCGTAGCCATGCGCCGATCTGGTACTCGGGCTGGAGCGTTACCGACACGGGAAGCGTATTGATGAATAATCCCAGCAAGTGCTCCGCTCCCGGCAAGGTTGCCGGCCTTCCCGCCACCGTAGCGCCGAAAAGAACGGTTTGCTTCCCGGTGTACCGACTCAGCAAGATCGCCCAGACACCCTGTATCAGAGTGTTGAGGGTGACGCGCTCGCGACGGGCAAACTGAATCAACCTCTCGGAAAGGGAGAGCGACAGTTCAGTGAAATGCTCCCCATACTCTTCATGATCGGAATTTTCTCGATGCGCAGGCAATGTCGCCGCCAGCCGCGTCGGCTCCCCGATTCCCTTCAGCCGCTCCCTCCAGTATGCTTCGGAAGCTTCCATATCACGATGCTGCAGCCATTCGATAAATCGGCGATACTCGCCTCTGTCCCGAAACGACGCTTCCTGAACTGGAGAGAGCTCTCCGGCATATCGCCGCAATACTTCCCCGGCCAGTTGGGAAGTGCTCCATCCGTCAAGCAGCAAGTGATGGATCGTCCAGATGAAGTGGTACCGCTCGTCGGTCAATCTCACCAGCGCGAGGCGCATGAGCGGAGGTCTGGTAAGATCAAAACCCGAGGCGTGTTCCGCCCGGGCCAATGCCTCAAGATCGCGCTCCCTATCCTCCCTATGCTCCTTATCCTCCCTGGTCCGCCAGTCGTGTTCCACAAATGGCAGCTCGACGGACTTGGCTACCCATTGCAGGGGCTTGCTATCCTGAATCACGAAACCTGTCCGCAACACTGGGTGGCAAGCCACCGCAGCCTGCCATGCAGCCTTGAAACGAGTTGCATCCAGTCCCTCGATATCGGCCCTCAACTGATTGAGGTAAACACCGTGGTCGTCCCTGTCAAATACGCTGTGGAAAAGTATGCCCCCCTGCAATGGAGAAAGCGGATAAAGGTCCTCAAGCTGTGCGGTGGCTACGGGCAGACTGTCCAGCTCGCGCTGGGTGAGTTCGACCAGAGGGAAATCCGAAGGAGCAAGGCCTTGTATGCCGCTGGTGCAATGGACAATCAACGTTTCAAGCTCAGCCTGATAAACGTTCATGAACGCCTCAATTGTCGCCCTGTGGTAACGCGCGTCGCTATAGCTCACCGTAAGGCACAGCTCGCCCTCATAAACATGACCATTTATGGAAATATCATGACTGAGAGGTGCATTTTCATCGGTCAGATCCCCTATCGATTCGGCCGCCAACGTCCACAGTGCGCTTTCGTCGAAACTCGCATCCAGTTGCCCCAGATAATTGAATACGACTTCGGGCTTGGGCAAGGATGCCAGGAATTCACGCTGTTCGGGCGTGCCGTGATATTTGAACAGTCCGTAACCCAATCCTTTATTCGGTATCTTCCGCAGGTTTTCCTTGATTCGCTTAATCCTCTGATCCAGATCCCCGGATGGATCGAGCATCACCGGATAGAGAGTGGTAAACCAGCCGACCGTTTGCGAAAGGTCGGTATCGTATAAATCTTCCCGGCCATGGCCTTCAAGATCGATCAGGATTGCCTTATGGCCGCTCCACCAGCAAAGGGCGCTGCCCAAAGCGGTAAGCAACAGGTCGTTCACGTGAGTACGATAGGCTGCGGGCGCTTCCTTGAGCAAGGCGCGGGTCTGCGCCTTACCCAGCTTGAGCACAGCATCGCACTGGAGCCGGACGAAGCTCGCACCCTCTGGGTTATCGCGGGGCAGTATGGCCGGTACTCTCGTCAAGCTTCGCCAGTAAACAAGTTCTTCTGTATTTTCATGCACATAACGCTGCAGCCGCTCGATCCATACCTCATAGCCGCCCGATTTTTCGGGCAATGCGATAGCTTGGGCGTTCCGGGCCTGACTATAGGCATTCTGCAAATCCTCGAGCAGGATACGCCAGGAAACACCGTCAATCACAAGGTGATGAATGACCAGCAACAACCGCTGGCTGCCATCGTCCATATCGAAAAGCACAGCGCGCAGCAGTGGGCCTTCGATGAGATTCAGGCTGCGCTGCGCCTCGTTGCATAGCGCTTCCAGGTCGGCGGCGGTAGCAGCTTTGCGCACCCATAACAAATCATCCGAAATGGATTCCCCACAAGGCTGCTGCCCCCAAAACTGTTGCCCACAAAACTGCTGCCATTGGCCGCCCTCATTTCTAGCGAAACGGAAACGAAGCGCATCGTGGTGCCGCACCACGGCTTCCAGTGCTTGTCCAAGATGTGCAGGATCCAGGTGCTCCCGGCTTTCCAGGAGCGCGGCCTGGTTCCAGTGATGTCGCGCAGGAATTTCCTGTGCGAAGAATTCAGCCTGAATAGGCAGCAGCGGTAGGAGTCTCCTCGAGCCTCCGTCGCTCAATCCTTCTTTCGGTTCTGCGCTTGCGATTGGGGTTAGGGTAGCAACGGTTGCATCTTGAGCCTCGAGTGCCATTGCCACCGCCGCCAACGAAGCGATGGTCTGCCGCTCGAACAATTGGCGTGGCGTGATCTTCCAGCCGGCACGGCGCGCTCGAGTGACGATCTGGAGGCTGAGTATGGAATCGCCCCCCAGCTCAAAGAAGTTGTCATGCCGTCCCACCTCTGCCACACCCAACACCTGCCCCCAGATACCCGCCAGAACTTCTTCCGCTTCCCCCTGCGGCGCCTCATAATGCTCCGTATGGGTAAACTCCGGCTCAGGCAAGGCCTTGCGGTCTACCTTGCCGCTCGGATTGAGCGGCAGACTCTCCAGCACTACAATCGCCGAAGGCAGCATGTAGTCTGGCAAAACCTTACCCAACGCTTCACGCAGTCGCGAAACTTCCATCTCCGCGTCCGCATGCAAGGAAACATAGGCAACGAGTCTTGCTCCTCCCGCAGGATTGGAGGCACCGGCCCCTTCCCTGGCAACCACCACCGCTTCCCTGACTCCCGGCTGCGCCAGCAATTGCGTTTCGATTTCGCCCAGTTCGATGCGGAATCCCCGTATCTTGACCTGATGATCCAGCCGCCCCAGGTATTCAATCTGACCGTCCGAGCGCCATCTTGCCAAATCCCCCGTGCGGTAGAGCCGTCCGCCTCCTTCATCGAAGGGATCGGCTATGAAACGCTCAGCAGTCAGGCCACCCCGGTTGAGATAGCCGCGAGCGAGCAG
>NZ_FOHI01000001.1:0-590286 GCF_900111585.1 Nitrosospira multiformis | reverse complement strand
ACGCCTTTTGGTTTTCCTGTGGAGCCTGAGGTATAGATGACATAGGCAAGGTTGTGTCGATGCAGGGCGGCTTGCGGGTTGCTGTCGGATTCCTCCTCGAGGTCGAGCCTGTCCAGCTCCAGCACCGGATGTTGGCCGGAATGGGGAATGCGCGATCGAATCCGGCTTTGCGTCAGCAGCAGCCCGATGGCACTGTCTTCTGCCATGTAGGCCAGCCGCTCCTGCGGATATTCCGGGTCCAGCGGCACATACGCCCCGCCTGCCTTCAGGATGGCAAGCAATCCCACCACCATGTCGATCGAGCGCTCCACCGCAATGCCCACCTTGACCTCCGGCCCAACCCCAAGCCTGATCAAGCGGTGCGCCAGGCGGTTCGCTCTTCGGTTCAGCTCACCATAGCTCAGCTCGACATCGCCAAAGACCAGGGCAACCGCTCCTGACCGCTCTTCAGCCTGCCGTTCGATCAGCTTATGCACGGGCTCCGCATTTTCATAGCGCTGCTCGTTGATCCCCCAGGCCTTAAGCTGCGCCCGCTCGGCTTCACTGAGGATGTCGATGTCGCCAAGGCTCTGCTGCGGATGCTCGGCCAGTTGCTCCAGAAGATGCAGATAATGGTCGCCAAGCCGTCCAATGGTGGCAGGCTCAAACAGCTCCGCGGCATAGGTGAAGGTGGCTTCCAGCCTGCCATCGGGCTGCTCGACCGTATCCAGGGTCAGTTCGAACTGCGCCGCCTGCTCGCTCAGCTCGTGATTTTCCACCGTGAGCCCGGGCAATTGCTCAAGTGCCCGGTAGTCTTCGCGCAGGTGGTTGTACATGACCTGAAACAGAGGATTCTGATTCAGGTTGCGTTCGGGTTGCAGGGCTTCAACCAGTCGCTCAAACGGCAAATCCTGGTGGGTCTGGGCACCCAGCGCTGCTTCCCGCGTCTGATCGAGCACCGTATGCAGGGACATGCGTCCGTCCATGAGGGCGCGCAATACCTGGGTATTGACGAAGAATCCGACGATGTTTTCTATTTCAGCCCGATGCCGGTTGGCAATCGGCACGCCCACACGGATATCCCGCTGGCCGGTATAGCGATAGAGCAAGCCCTGAAAGCCCGAGAGCAGCGCCATGAACAGGGTCGCTCCCTGGCTTTGCGCCTGACGCTGCAAGCGTGTAGCCAGACCCGCGGGTAATGTGAAGGTGTGGCGCGCCGCACGGTAACTGGCCTTGGAAGATCGGGGGTGATCGGTGGGCAATTGCAATACCGGGTGCTCTTCCCCCAACTGGCTGCGCCAGTAGGCCAACTGCCGCTCTTTTTCTCCCGCTTCCAGCCAGTTGCGCTGCCATATCGCGTAATCGGCATACTGGATCGGCAGTGCCGGCAGGGAGGATTCCTGCCCCTGCCCCTCCCGCTGCACCCGGGCCCGATAGTGGGCAGCAAATTCGTCAATGACAATGCGGTTGGACCAGGCGTCCGAGATGATGTGGTGCATCACCACCACAAGAAGATGTTCTTCCGCTGCAATGCGGATGAGGGCAACCCGAAGCAGCGGGCCTTGCGTCAGATCAAAGGGCGTTCCGGCTATCCGGCCTGCTTCTTCACCAGCTTGCGCTCTGGCTTGTTCCAACGGCAGTCCGGAAAAGTCGGTCAGCGGAATTTCAAGCCGCGGCTCATCTTCGATGATCTGCTCCGCCAGCCCTTCCGCATTGGCCCTGAATATCGTACGCAACGACTCATGCCGCCTGCCCAGCGCCGCAAAGCTCCAGCGCAGCGCTTCAATATCCAGCCTGCCTGTCAGCCGCAACCCCCCGCTCAAATGATAAGCCGTGCTCAATGGCTCCAGTTGCCATAAAAACCAGTGACGCTCCTGTGCGTATGAGAGCGGCACCTGGGCGGAAGCGTTGCGACAGGGGATGTTCGATTGAAGGGCTGGAGCATGAGCTCCGGCCAGCCGCTGCGCCAGCCTCTCCCGTTGCTCGGGGGTCAGGCGCGCGCGTCTTTGAGCTAGACTGCTGCTATGCATGATGGTGCGGATAAAAATGATGAAACATCGAGAGATGGAAGGGCTTCACATCACAAGGGGCGGTAAATCATGAACACTCGATCTCGTCCAGCAATTTCGTTTCTACCAGCTCGGCGAGACCTGCAACGGTGGGAGACCGGAAAAAGTCTGCAGGACGCATATCGATTCCGAAAACTGTCCGTACTCTCGAAAGCAGTTGAATACCCAGCAACGAATCCCCCCCCAACTCAAACAGATTGTCATGAATACCGACAGCATCCATTCCAAGCAGGCTCTGCCAGATCTCTGCAATGCTCTTCTCCAGGTCGCTCTCTGGAGCGACAAAGGCCGTATCCAGGGCAGGTCGCGGATAATGCGACTGGCCGCCCTGCTCATGCTGCCCGTTCTCCGCCAGCGCGAAAGGCTCTCCGACGAGGGCTACCAGATCCTCCTGCGTCTGATTGAGGCGGGCGTGCAGGTCAAGGGTGGAGACAATCACCTGGGGCCTGACCACGTTATTGACGATGTGCTCGAAAGCCTCAGCGCCTTCCCTGGGTGAAATTCCCATCCCCTCGGGCATTGCCATACTGGCCGCCATCCCCACATCCCGCCAGCCATCCCAGTTAACGGATATGACGGGAAATGCGGAGCCGCTATGGGCGGAACGGGTAGCCTCGCGGGCGACAGCATCGAGGTAGGCATTGGCGGCACAATAATCGACCTTGCTGAGGCCACCCGCAATGGCTGCCAGCGATGAGCACAGCAGCATGAAATCCAGGGAGGCATCCCTGAATACAGCCTGCAATGTCTGCGTTCCCTGTACCTTGGGGGCAAACACTTTCGCCACCTCCTCCCCGGTCTTCACCGAAATGAGATCGGTACCGACCTCTCCCGCGGAATGAATCACACCGTGAATAGCACCGAAGTGCTCATAGGCCTGCATCACTGCCATCTTCAACTCGGCCTGGATCGCAACGTCGGCCTGCAATACCAGCACTTCCGCCCCCAGCGCCTCCAGATGCATGACCTTCTCGATCTTGCTGCGCAAGCGGTCTGCTTTTTCCGCTGCTAAAATGACATTGGGCCACTGCTCGCGGTCTGGGAGCGGGGAGCGTCCCATCAGCACCAGCTTTGCATGATAGTTGCGCGCCACATGCTCGGCCAGCGTCAGGCCGATGCCGCCGAGGCCACCGGTAATCAGATAGACACCGCCCTTTCGAAGGCGAAGGTGCGCTTTCCCCGGCTTCCGACATTGGATGGGTTCGAAAGTCTGAATCCAGCGGTGGGGTCCCCGGTAGGCGACCATTGAGGAAACCGGCTCAGCCTGAAACTCGGCCATTATCTGATGCACAAGCCGGTTTTTTGCAGTATCGTCGCCTGCTGGCAACTCGACATCAACCAGCCGGCAGCTCAGGTAAGCATATTCCTGGGGAATAACCTTGCAGGGTCCAAGCAACAGTGCTTTTTCCGGACGCAGGGATTCGCTGCCGGTGACATCCTCGAACTGGTCGGTGATGACCGTGATTTCGACCTTCGCGTCGCTCGAAATGACCTGTTTGGCACTCTCCAGCGCCTGGGCGAGATAAAACAGACTGAAGAAATTCCTGGCCTCGATTTCCACTTGACTTTCGACCCGGCTTTTCCCGTAGATGGGTCTGCCGCCATTCCCGGTCAGGCTCCACAAGTGAAAGATATGTCCGAGGGTCCTGCCATCCTCGCCGATGTTGCGCAACAGGAGATCGTAATCCTGCCGTTCGCCCGGCCGGACAATATAATGGTCCTTGTCCTGACGGCGAAAGGCCGAGCCCGCGGAGACGACGATCGGCTTTATTCCCAGCGTAAGCAAATGCCCTGTCAGGGCCCTTCCGAAGGGATGATCATCCGCGAAGAGGATGAATGATCTTCCCTGGTTCAGGAGGATGCTCTCTTGTTCAATTCTGTCCGAGCGGCGCCACGAAGGGGTGTAAAACCATTCATCGAGCGGTCGAGCTACCGGCCCGGCATTATCCGTCACCTGCTGGCGTGCACTTGGCTCAAGGCCAGCCATGAGCCGGGACCTGTTTTCTTCGCCCACTGCCTTTGCAGTCTTCGCGGTCTTCTGGGTGCCGGGCTTGATCCAGTATGACTGGCGCTCGAATGGGTAAGTCGGCAAGGAGACGCGATGGCGGCGCTCGTCAGCGTAAAAACTCCCCCAATCGATATCGACCCCGGCAAGCCACAATCTTCCCAGGCAAAGATAAAAATGTGCTTGAGATTGGTGCACTCTGCCGGGATGGGGCAAGGATGAAAGGATGAGGTGTTCCGGTTTTGCTTCGGAATGACGCCGCGCAAGGGTAGTCAATGTTTCGCCCGGTCCCACCTCCAGCAGGATTCGATCGGGATTGCCCAACAGCTCGCGCAGTCCATCATCAAAGCGTACCGTCCCGCGCACGTGCCGTCTCCAATATCCGGGATCGGTGGCTTCCTGCGGAGTAATCCAGTCGCCGCTGAGATTGGAAAGAAAGGGAATCTGCGGTGGGTGCAACTCCATGGCCGAAACCAGCTCCATGAAAGCCGGCAACATCGGTTCGACCAGTGCGGAGTGGAATGCATGGGAAACATGAAGGCGTCGCACCCCGATACCTTTATTACGCAGATCGGTTTCCAATGCTTCAATGGCGGCAACCGGCCCTGAAAGGACGCACAATTCAGGACCGTTGACAGCGGCGAGATCGCAGCTTTCCGACAGGTAAGGCGTTATTTCCGCCTCGGACAGCATGACCGCGAGCATGGCGCCCGTCTCCGTCTGCTGGAGCAAGCGTCCGCGCAAGGCAACCAGGCGCAGCGCGTCTTTGAGCGAAAATATGCCCGCAAGACATGCCGCGACGTATTCGCCCACACTGTGACCGATCATTGCCGCCGGTTGGATGCCCCAGGACATCCATAGCTGTGCAAGAGCATATTCGACGGCAAAGAGTGCGGGCTGGGTAGCTTCTGTCTGTTCGAGGCGCGCGGAAAGCTCCTTCTTCCGCGCCTCATCCCCACCTTCAAGGTTAGGGTCAAGGTTAGGATATACGGCGGCACGCAGGTCGAAATTCAGGTGGGGTTGCAGCAATTCGACGCAGCGATCGAATTCCCGCCGAAAAACCGCCTCCCCGTGGTAAAGCTCTCGCGCCATATCGATATGCTGGGCACCTTGACCGGGGAAAAGAAAGACTATGGGGCGATTTTCCGACGCCACTTGTCCGGCAACAAAGCGGTCCGCAGGCTTTTTTTCCAAAACGCCGAGCGCCCCCTCCCTGTCATGGCACAGCACTACTGCACGGCAGGCAAAACTTTTTCTTCCCGTTTGAAGGGTATAAGCGGCATCGGCAAGGGGTAAACCGGGATGTGCGCGCAGATGCTCGTGCAGTCCGGCAATCATCGCTTCCAGCGCCGTACGCGTGCGCGCCGAGAGTGTGAGCAACTGACAGGCACGTGAGGAACTCACGGGCTCTATGGGCGGAGCTTCCTCGAGCACCACGTGCACATTGGTCCCCCCGATGCCGAAGGAACTCACTCCGGCGCGCCGTGGGGTCGATTCATTCGACCAATGCCTGCTCTCCGTGTTGACGTAAAAAGGACTCGAGGAAAAATCGATTTGTGGATTGGGCTGCTCGAAATTCAGGCTGGGCGGAAGGGTTCGATGCTTCATTGCCAGGACGGTTTTGATCAGGCCGGCCACGCCTGCTGCTGCATCCAGGTGACCTACATTCGTCTTGACCGATCCGATGGCGCAGAATCCCCGCCTGTCCGTGCCTTCGCGGAAGGCTTGCGTGAGCGCCGCGATCTCGATCGGATCACCGATCGTTGTTCCCGTGCCATGCGTCTCCACGTAGCTGATCGTGTCGGCATCCACGCCAGCGATGGCCTGAGCCGCCAGAATCACTTCCGCCTGGCCTTCCACGCTCGGTGCAGTGTAGCCCACCTTGGCCGAACCATCGTTGTTGATTGCGGACCCTTTGATTACGGCATGAATCGTATCGCCATCGGCGAGTGCGTCCGACAGCCGCTTGAGCACGACAATCCCCACCCCGCTCCCGATCACCGTGCCCGCCGCCTTTGTATCAAAGGCGCGGCAGTGGCCATCCGGCGACAGAATCGCTCCAGGCTGGTACCGATAACCGCCCTCGTGCAACAGATTGACCCAGACACCCCCCGCCATTGCCATATCCGCCTCGTGATTGAGCAGGCCACGGCAGGCGACATGCACGGCCGCGAGTGAAGTGGAACAGGCTGTCTGCACGGTAATCCCCGGTCCGCGCAGATTGAGCTTGTAGGAGACGGTGGTCGTCATGGAATCCTTGTTGTTTCCATTCATCAACCCTTGCAGCGAAGAAATGTCATGCATATCCGAAAATCGACCGCTGGAAAACAGATTCAGCAGCAGGTAAGTGTTAACCCCGCAGCCGGCATAAACCCCGACCGGGACGCTGCAGTTCGATGCGTCATAGCCGGCATCTTCCAGCGCCTGCCAGGCCACCTCCAGGAACAGCCGGTGCTGCGGGTCCGTTTCCGCTGCTTCGCGCGGGGTATAACCAAAGAAAGAGGCATCGAAAAGATCGATACCGGGCAGTTCGGCGCCCGCCTTGATGTAGTGGGGATCTTCCAGAGTCTTGCGCGAAATCCCTCGCGCCAGGAGTTCCTCATCGGTAAAGAAAGTAATGGACTCGACTCCATTCCGCAGGTTGCGCCAGAAAGTATCCACGTTATTCGCGCCTGGAAACCGGCCCGCCATACCGATAATTGCGATATCGATATCGTCTCTTTCCGAAAACTCTTCCGTATGATCCATTAATGCGTCCTCCCTGCTCTCAGCCTGCGTTGTATGAACGTCGCTCTCTGCCGCTGCGCCCGTTCCTGATGGCGCTGCAAGGGCAGGCGCTCCCTATCCATCTGCCTGTCCTCCTGGTCGAGGAATTTGGCCAGGCTCGCGACGGTGGTATATCTGAAAAGGTCGATGATGGCGATGCGTGTTTTGAACCGCTCTTCCAGTTTGCATTGCACCTTGATGAGCAGCAGCGAATGCCCGCCCAGATCGAAAAAATTGTTGTGCAGCCCCACTCGGGGTAGCTCCAGGACTTCCGCCCAGATTTCCGAAATCATCGTTTCCACGGCATTGACGGGCGCCTGATAGGCCGCCTCATCGATCTGCTCCGCCAGGGGCAAGGGCAACGCCTGGCGATCGACCTTGCCATTGGGGTTGAGCGGCAGACTATCGAGCAGCACAAACGAACCAGGCAGCATGTAATCCGGAAGCACGGCAGCCAGCGCAGTCTTGAGCATGGATGCATTGAGTGTTACGCCGTGATGTGCGGCGACGTAGGCGATGAGACGCGTTCCATTGCGGCTTTCCTTTGCCACTACCGCCGCCTCGCGAACTCCGGGCTGGGCCAGCAACTGTCCCTCGATTTCGCCCAGTTCAACCCGAAAACCGCGAAGCTTGACCTGGTGATCGAGCCGGCCCAGGTATTCGAGTTGGCCACCATTGTCCTCATTGCGCCAGCGCACGCGATCCCCCGTGCGGTAAAGGCGGCTTCCACCGCGCGCGAAAGGATCGGCAACGAACCGGTCTGCGGTGAGACCGGGACGATTAAGGTATCCGCGGGCAAGTCCTGTCCCACCGATATAGAGTTCTCCGGCACAGCCGGGAGGCACGACATTCAAGTCCTCATCGAGCACGTACAACTTGCGATCTCCAACGGCACGGCCGATGGGCGCGAATTCGTGGAGGATACCGGCCTCAGCAGTTTCAGACGCGTGGGCTACCCAGGCGGCTGGGGTGATGACCGTTTCGGTGGGTCCGTAGGCGTTGACCAGCCGGGCTTGCGGGAGAGCCGCCTGCGTGGCGGCCAGGTCGGCTGCAAACCATGCTTCGCCGCCTGCTATGCAAGTGCGTACCGACGGGGCACCGCCCTGCATCAAGGGAAGCAGCATCCGCAGATAAGCGGGCGGCAAGTGCAGCGTAGTTATGCTGTGCTTTCCGATCCGATCGACGAAACCGTCGCCAGCAAGATCCCGTGTCGATGAAAGGACAAGCGTCGCACCTTCGCACAAGGGCGTGATCCACTGTTCCGCAGCCGCATCGAAATTCATCGAGAAAAACATGAGTTCGCGATCACCAGGACGTACGTCGTAGATTTCCCTGATCGCTGCCAGATGCATCGCCAGGGGACCATGGCTTACTCCTACTCCTTTCGGTCTGCCGGTCGATCCGGAGGTGTAGATGACATAAGCGAGATTATCGGGATGTAACGTAATCTCCGGGTTGGTCTCTGCTACCCCCTTCACGTCGGCACCATCCAGTTCCAGCACGGAAAGCTTTTCCGAATCAGGGACACGATTCCTGAGAGGGGATTGCGTCAACAGCAACCGGATGCCGCTATCCTCAACCAGATAGTCGAGGCGTTCGCGCGGATAGTCGGGATCGAGCGGTACATATGCTCCTCCTGCCTTGAGAATGCCCAGCAGGCCGACGATCATCTCGATGGAACGTTCTACCGTAATGCCGACCTTTACTTCCGCCTTGACTCCCAAAGCGATTAAATGGTGTGCGAGCCGGTTTGAGCGACGGTTCAGTTCCTGGTAGGTTATTTCGGTATCGTTGAAAATCAGGGCGCAGACGTTTGGGCGTTCTTCCGCCTGGCGCTCTATGCGCCGATGCACAGGTTCATGGGCAGCATGATGGGCAGCTTCATGGGCGACTGGATGAGCGGATGGATCGAACACCGCGCTACCTGAAAGGTGCGCTACAGCATTCGTCCCCCATGCTCCCCATGCTCCGAGCTGCGCCATATCGCTCTCGCTCAACAGAGGCACATCGCCGATGGATATTTCCGGCTGCCCGGCCATTGCCCGCAACAGAGCCGCATACTGGCGTCCGAGGTGCTCGATCGTGCGGATATCGAAGAGCTCCGACGCATAGATGAAGCTTGCACGCACGTTTCCGTCGGCTGACTCGATCGTTTCCAGCGTCAGCTCGAACTGTGCAGCCTGCTCGCCCAACGGATAGTCAACGATCTTCAGACCCTTGATTTGATCGAGCTTGCGCCGGTCGCTTACCAGATGATTCAGGGTCACCTGGAACAGCGGCGTCCGGCTCAGGCTTCTCTCCGGCTGCAATGCTTCAACCAATTGCTCGAAGGGCAAATCCTGGTGTGCCTGGGCGTCGATTGCCATCTCTCTGACCTGCGCGAGCAGGGTTGACAAAGCCATGCGGCCGTCAACCTTCCCGCGCAGTACCTGGGTATTCACGAAAAAACCGACGATGCCCCTGGTTTCAATCCGGTTGCGATTGGCGACCGCCACGCCCACACGAATATCCTTTTGTCCCGTGAGGCGGTAGAGCAAAGCTTGAAAACCCGCCATCAGCGCCATGAAAAGGGTCGCACTGCGGTTATCAGAGCGTTGGGCAAGGCTTCGCAGCCTGCTCAGCACATCCGGCGTCAGGTCGAAAGAATGACGTGCCGCCTGATAATTTGCCACAGGCCGCCGCGGATGGTCGGCCGGCAATTCCAATACCGGATGTTCGGTGCCCAGGCAATCACGCCAGTAGGTCAATTGCCTGTCTTTCTCGCCTGCTTCCAGCCAGTTGCGCTGCCACTCGGCATAGTCCGCGTAGCGGATGGGTAACGGGTCGAACTGCGGCAACTGCCCCTGGGCATGAGCCAGATACCCGATGGCGAGCTCGTCAAGCAACACCTGCATCGAGGCACCATCGGAGATGATGTGATGCATGGCCATAACCACGATATGCTCATCCTGCGTCAGCCGGATCAGGACTACTCGCAGCAACGGGCCCTGTGTCAGATCGAAGGGAGCCGAAATGATCTGGTCGGCCTCCTCTTTCGCACGCGCTTCACGCGTAAGGGCAGGAGTGTCGGCCAGATCGATGTGTGGAATATGCAACCGCACCGCCGGTTGAATCACCTGCTCCGCGGAACCTTCCGCTCCTGTCCGGAAAACGGTACGCAAGGATTCGTGGCGCGCGACCAGCCCATCAAGGCTGGCCTGCAACGCCTGCGCATCCAGGGAGCCTGACAATCGCAACGCCTGCTTGATGTGATAGGCAGTGGATGTCCGGTCCAGTTGCCAAAGGAACCAGAGACGCTGTTGACCAAAGGAGAGCGGGGCCGCATCGGCTGCTCCAATCCTCCTTGCGGTGGAAAGAATGCTGATGCTGGCAGTGCGTCTGGGAGTGCCAACAGACCGTATGCGCTTGATTTCCTCTGCGCACTCCCGCAACTTTGGATTCTCGAACAGGCTGCGGAGCGTGAAATCGATCTGCCAATGCTCAGCAATACGCGCCACAGCCTGAACTGCCGAGAGTGAGCTTCCGCCGCTGGCAAAAAAATGATCCTCGCGTCCCAGCCCACGGTGATTCAACACGGTTTCCCAGATGCCCACTAGCGAAATTTCGACGTCATCCGTCAACGTGGGTACGGGCCGAACGCTGCCGCCCAGCACGAAACTGCCAAACTCATAGACGGCATATGCGTCCAGGGTGCGCTCGCGCCAGCCTTGGCGGCAGGCTGCGCGCTGCAATTTTCCGCTGGAAGTCTTGGGCAATCCTCCCGGATTCAGTAGTATCACCACCGAGAGTGGCTCATGGCAGCTTCCGCTCACGGCCTCACTCAACGCCTGCACCAGAGTTTCAACGGCGATAAGCTTCTGCATGCCGCGGGATATCTCCACGGCCATGCCGATTCCTTCCCCGTTTTCGGTTTCTACCGAAAACGCGGCCACCCTTCCCTTCCGGGCGGCCTCCACTTCATCCTCGATCACTTGCTCGAGGTCCTGCGGGTAGACGTTCTGCCCCCTTATGATGATGAGATCCTTGCGCCTTCCTGCAATGTATAACTGTCCATCATGTATGAAGCCAAGGTCTCCGGTACGGAGCCAACGTCCCTCCTCGCGGGAAACAAAAGTTTCGGCTGTCTCCTCTGGTTTTCGCCAGTAGCCGCAAGCCAGGCTGGCACCATCCGTCCAGATCTCTCCGATCGCACCATCGGGCAATTGGACACCTGTTTCCGGATCTACAACCCTCACCGTATGACCGGAAGCCGGCACACCGCAAGCTACAAGAGAGGTTCCCTGCTCCGCCACTTCGACCTTGCCTTGCGCGAGCATCTGGGTAGAGAAGCAATGTGCCTCCATGCCGTCTCCACGCGTCCCACCGGTGACAAAAAGCGTTGCTTCGGCCAGGCCGTAACAGGGATAAATTGTGCCAGGTGGAAATCCTGCCGGTGCGAAGCGTTCGATAAATGCTTTCATCGTTTCCCGGCGTACCGGTTCGGCACCCGAAAAGGCGACACGCCAGCTCGACAAGTCGAGCTCTTGTAGCTGAGCATCGCTTACCCGGTCCGCACAGAGTTGAAACGCAAAATTGGGCGCGCCACTCACCGTCGCACGGTAGTGCGAAATGGCTTTCAACCATCGTACCGGTCGTTCGATAAAAAACCGGGGCGCCATCAGCACGACAGGAATGCCCCGATGGATGGGTTGCAGCAAGCCGCCGATCAGTCCCATATCGTGATACAGCGGCAACCAGCTCACGAATATGTCGTTTGCATTGATCGACATGCCCTCCTCGAACACCCTCGTATTTGTCATCAGGCTGCCGTGGCTCACCATTACCCCTTTGGGCGTGGATGTAGACCCTGAGGTATATTGCAAAAACGCGATATCTCCCTCTTTGGGAAAATATTCCCGCCATGCGGAGGCGTTATCGCATTTCACCGTGTCCACAGTCAGCACGGTCGCATAAGAAAACTGTTCCACCGCGGTACGAGCAATCAAGGGCATGATTTCGCTCGTGGTCAATATGCAGCGTGCCTCAGCATCGGCTGCAATGGCGAGCAGGCGTGCCAGATGCCGTTCTCGCACCATCTCCGGCGGGAAAACGGGCACAGCGATGAGTCCCGCATAAAGACAGGCGAAGAAGCCGATTACGTAGTGCTCATCATTTTCCATGAGCAACAGGGCGCGCTCGCCTGCCGAAAAACGGTCCTGCAAAATGGCTGCGAGTGCGCGAACATGTTGATCCAATGTTGTGTAGTCGAACGCTTTTTCCACAGCTCTCTCGCCTTCCTGGCCCATTACCGTCAAGGCGAGGTCTGTGGGACGTGCCAACGCGAGACTACGGAGATGCGTCACCAGGTTTTGCGGGTAAACGCGGTGAAAAATTGACCTTGGCGTCATAGTGAAACCTTTCAGTGGACTGACTTTGAAACCTTTTCAGGCGTGATCTATCTGGCGAACGGACTGATTGCAAACCTGCGGATATGTAGCCCGCCCTTGGCAGGGATCCAGTCTTGACAGGGGAAGCCAGGATGTCAGTCGCGACACTTCCCGGCTTTTCCCCTGAGTTGAAGCCCGGTCATGAGTCTGGAATGCGAGGGCTGCTGCATAGCCATCGGGTACCGGAAGGCGCCAGGCTTGTATTTCCGGCCACTCCGGGGAATCATGCGCAATCTTGTAAGCCTCGTCGTCCCGGGGCAGAATGGACACGGATTGCAGGTGTTCGGAGATGCCCAATCCCAAGGCTTTCAGCACGGATTCCTTCGCTACCCAGTGCCGAATGAAATCTTTGGAGGTCTGCAACGCAAGGTGGCGCTCCAATGGAGAAAAGACGTAGGCCGCGAGCTCCTCGAGGTTTTTAGCATCGAGGACGCGCTCTTCGCATTCGATATCGACACCGACCGGTCCGCTGGTCGAAAGAGCAATCAGGGCGCAACAACCGGCATGAGAAACATTGAACTCGATCTCTGGCTCACCTTCCAGCCGCGGCTTGCCATATGCATTGACCACGAAGCCCAGCTGGTCGGGCGGCAACATCAATCGCGTTCCGACAAGTCGCCTCAGAGCGGCACGGGTTGCGACGGACCGCACACGGTCTTCTTGCCGCCGAAACCGTTGCGCATGCGCACGCTCTTCTGCAGATAACAACGCCAGTTCGGCATCCGGCACCGACAGCCCAACATCAAGCTCGAGCAACCACACTTCCATGCCATCTGGAATGCGCTCGGACAGCGGCAAGCGCCTTATGGGATACCTTAGTGGATACCTTAAGGAATACATAGGGACATATCAGCAGGTTCTCGATGTGCTTCCTGATATACCTCCGGACGGTACAGCGCCATTCTCTGGACGAGCACGGGAAGAAAGGTCTCTTCGTGCTGACGGAGAAAGAAATGTCCTCCTTCAAACAGATCCAGCGACAACTCTTCTGTAGTTTCGGATTGCCATGCTTCCAGCTTCGACTCATGAATTTCATCGCCACGGCCTCCAAAAACATGAATCGGCAGCGGCAAAGGCAAGGATTGTGCGTGGCGGAAGCTCGCGCAGATGCGGTAGTCGGCGCGCAGCAGGCTGAGCGTCAGGGACAACAACTCCGGGCTCTCGAACACCTCTTCCGGTGTCCCCTCCTGCTTGCGCAGATCGGCGATGAGCGACGCGTCGGTATTCTTGTCCGCATAACGCCGCCAATCCTGCCGGGAGGGCGCGGCACAGCCCGACACAAACAGGGCAAGAGGCAAGGGTCTTTCTCTCTTGCGCAAGGAATGGGCAATTCCGAAAGCGAGCAGCGCTCCCATGCTGTGCCCGAAGAATGCATATCGACGAGGCGGACACCCCTCGATCTCATCCGTTAGGCGCTCGACCAGTGAAGGGAAGCTTTTCGCGAACGTTTCATCCAGGCGGCCTCCACGACCCGGCAACTCGACCGGTTCCACTTGCACCCAGGAAGGCAATCTGCGCCGCCAGCGCAGATACATGACCGAGCTCGCGCCTGCGCAGGGCAGCGCGAAAAGTGTCAGGAGCGGAGACATCACCTGGCTTCAGCGGAACGTTGTTCGTCCATGAAGCGCCGCAGGCTGAGGGGGCGCATATCCGTCCAGACTTTCTCTACATGTTCCAGGCAGGTTTTTTTGTCTCCCAGCACCCCGGTGTCCCGCCATCCTCCTGGAATGGCTTTCCACTCCGGCCAGATGGAGTACTGCTCTTCATGATTGACCAGCACGCGAAATGTCCCGTCTTCGCGATCGAAGCAACTTGTCATGCTTGTTCCCCTTATGTCTGTAAACAGATGCGTTCCAGATTCCATGGACGAATTCTACGGATTGGAAATGCGTCTTAATCTTATTTGGCACCTTGATTAGCTAGACGAATAAGGATTCGAAGAATTTAGGAAAACGACTGATAGCTGACCGGTTTTTGATCAAAGAGATCGAAGAGATAGCTTGATAGCGAAAATTTTTTGTGACTTTTTAATCCCGGATAGCTCAGGCATGAAGCTATGGTTTTGATATTGATGAGTTTTATAGCCATTTCTATTAGGATGGATCGCGATGGCTTGCTCTAATGAGCGTTAGATTCCCCTTCGCGAGCCTCCAGAGTTCTGTTTAATATCTGATTTTCTCCGTGTCGAACTCTCGATACATTTCCCATGCTTTGCCGCATCCTGGTCACAAAATAGTTGAAAAGAAACGCGAATAAGGATTAGTATCGCACGCGGTAGCATGTGTATAGTCTTAGGTAGTTTGCCATTATGCCCAGACCCCATTCAGACCCCATCTTCTTTCTCGACTTCAACTGCAAAGACGGTAACCGGATTGGCAATTTGGATGGTAATTTTCACGGAGACTGAGGATCTCGACAGTGCCAGGCAGATAGCGCGTTCGTCTGGCACAGCTGAAGGCGTCTGACATGCCTTCTTTTCACCGGACGTTCCTGAGTCAAGGATGGCTGGCGAGTCTCTTGCGGAAAGAGGCCGGGAGATGTTCAGTGCCGGCTTCGCCAAGAGCGATCATAAGAGCCTTCGGCGACTAGCTGCAATGGCTGGGGGCAAACTGTGCGACATGCCGGAATTCGTTAACAATGCTGCTGATGGCAACCTTCGCCGGAGGGTTGCATTGCAGCGAAGCTGTCATTTTTTGAATCACCCCCTCAACCGCATTAGAACCTTATGTCGATCAATGCTTACCCGCATTCATACGACACCCTGGCGCGAGCGGCTCCCCTTCAAAGTGTAATGTGAGGAAATTGGCAATGACATTGAATGAGCTGAAATCTGATACCCATCGCCAGTACGGACAGTTCAGTTGGGGCCACTTGGTCAAGGGGGCGATCACTAACAGAACGTTTCGGGTGGTTGTAACAATGAGACTGTGCCAGGCGGCGGCAGCAGAACCGGGCCTCCTACGTCTTGCGCTCATCCCTTTGAAAATTATGCATCGTTTGTCGACGCACTTGGCGGCCGTAGACTTTTCCTGGCGGACCAAGGTGGGTGCCGGTATAGCCATAACACACGGCTGGGGTCTGGTTGTGAATCCAGGCGCAAAGATTGGTAATAACGTAACCCTTTTTCATGGGGTTACCCTTGGGCGTCGTGATCGCATTTCCCCTGACGGAAATCGTCAAACTGAACACCCGGTGATTGAGGATGAAGTCTGGATTGGACCTCATGCGATCATCGTCGGTGGAGTAACCATAGGTCGCGGAAGCAGAATCGCAGGAGGCGCATTTGTTACAGAGAGCGTCCCTCCTTATTCAATTGTATCGGGAAATCCCTCTACGATTGTTAAAGCGAATTGTACGCCGGATGTAATGAACCCCGCTCCCCTCTGATAAGACGCACGAATCATTCGGAGATATTGAATATCGACACCCGTTTTGCCACACGCACGCCTTAAAGTCTATTCTGGACGGTAATATGGATATATTTCAATTCAACTGCAAACGGATCGATGTGAGGGAGCAAAGAACATTACGTAGTCCGCTATCACAGTATTATCTCTTCGTCATCAATCCTCGGCAGGCGGTTCAAAGGGTGGAACAAGACCGGTGATGAGCCAGAGGCGGGAGGCCTCGTCGTAGGCCTTTCTATGGGCAGGATTCATATTCAGCCAACCGATCAGCTCCTGCCGTTCAACAGGGCTAAGTGACTCGTGCTCACGTATCACCCACTCGACTGCTGTATGCCACACCTGCTCCGAATCCTGGTCCTCTGAATTCGCCACGGTCTCACCTTGATGTTCCCTCGATGAATCTTCGGATTCATCGATTTTTTCGCGGTTTTAAACTTACCCGAAACAAGTATAGCGGATACCGCTGTGCAAATGCTTCCCGGCGACAGGCGTGATCAAGCTGGCAGTGATCAAGTGGGAGACTAGGTGGATTGGAGAGCGGCGCGGCAGTGGTCTATTGCCTCGTGGATCAGGATATTCACCAGGGATGTCGAAATAGCCAGTTCGGCAGCGATGGCACGGTGCGTCTGCCCTTCCAGACGATGGAGTTCAAAAGCGCGCCTCGTCCGCTCCGGAAGTTCCGATATTGCTTTTGCAACCAGTTTCAGATGCTGGCGGCTGATGACCGTGGCTTCGGGCATTCCAATGTGGGAGGGTACATGCAGCCCGTCGTCTTCGCCCTCGAAAAGATTCAATTCGAATGAAATACGCCGATGATGATCGATGGCAAGATTGCGAACCATCTGGAACAGGTATGCCACGGGCTGCTTGACATGGAATACTGCCGCTGCTTCCGATACTTTGAGATATGCATCCTGCACCACGTCCTCCGCCCGCTCGGGATTACCGAGAATCTTGAGCGCTGCCCAGCGCAACTGGGACCGATGAGCCATGAAAACTTCGCTCAGTTCAACCTGCTCTTCGACAATCATCGCCGCCTCTCCACAGAAAGCATATAATAACAATAACGAGAACTATTCTTATTATCATATAGCAATTTCTATTTTACAATATGCATCACCTTCCGGTCCCGAAGGATATTAGTGAATATCCCCAGTTTTCGGATCGGCTGAACCGAATGCCCAGAATATTTGCGATAATAATTGTTTCGATTTCCCTCGCCGGAATTGGCGGTTGCAAAACATCTCCACTGAGAAATCCTGGAGATACAGGCGCAGCAATCCCAGCCACATGGGCAGCGGATAAAGGGACTCCACGGCCAACCCCCGAAAACTGGGTAGAAACTTTTGGCGACCCTAATCTGAATGCCTTGGTTAACAGCGCCTTGGCGGATAATTATCAACTGAAGGCTGTGGCGGCGCGGGTAAAAGCTGCGGTGGCCCAGGCACGCATAGACGGTGCAGGCCGATGGCCGCAACTGCTCTTTGCCCCCGATTACCAATATACGCAAATCCGCGAGGCGGGATTCGGCTCAGCCCGCTTCAGTGTGGTTGAAACATTGTTCAGCCTGAGCTGGGAGCTGGATGTGTGGGGACGAATAAGCGACTTCCAGCAGGCAGCAATAAGAGAAGCGAGTGCGACCGCAGCCGATTTTCAAGGCGCGCGCTTGTCTCTAGGCGCACGGGTGGCGCAGAGTTATTTTGAGCTTACCGAAGCCAGGCTGCAAGCAGCAGTGGCGGAGCGGTCAGTAAAGGACCGAAGCGTTATTGTCGACCTGGTGCGCGGGCGCTTCGCCCGGGGCTTGACGAAAGCGCTCGACGTGCGCCTGGCCCTCACCGACCTTGCCAATGCGGAGGCTGAGCTTACCCAGGCGCGCAACCAGGTTCAGATCATTGCACGCCGACTGCAAGTGCTGCTGGGGCGCTATCCGGAAGCTGTGCTGACGGCGACTGCGGAACTACCTGAACTTCCACCCGATATGCCAGCAGGGTTGCCCTCGGAATTGCTGGAAAGACGGCCGGACCTCGTCGCTGCCTATGATCGTTTGCTGGCTGCCGACTCCCGTCTGCAAAGCACGAGAAAATTACTGCTGCCGCGTGTTGCCCTGACTGCAGCCGGAGGAATGCGCAGCCAAGCACTGACCGAATTGGTGGATCCCAGGGCTCTCGCATGGAACGTGCTCATCGGATTGGCGCAACCCGTATTCACGGGGGGGCGCATCCGGGGCCAGATCGAATTTGACAAGGCGCAGACCGAGCAGGCCCTTAATCTGTACAAGGACACGGCACTCAATGCTTTCCGGGAAGTGGAACAGGCGCTGGCAGCCGACGAATGGCTACGGAAGGAAGAAAAAGCCTTGAAAAATGCGGTTGAACAAACCGAAGCCAGCCGAAAACTGGCAGTCTATTCCTATCAACATGGGTATATCGAAATTCTTACACTGCTGGATAGCTACCGCAGCACCCTCACTGCTCAAAGTGCGCATCTTTCCGTCAGGCGCCAGCTTCTGAGCAATCGAATCAATCTTTACCTGGCATTAGGAGGCAGCATTTGCGAGGCGTGCTGAAACAACTGGCAAGCAAGAGCATGCTCAAAATCATCATCCCCGTTCTTGTTGTGCTGACCGGCATCAGTATTTCGTGGGCGATTGCTGTTCACCGGCCGTCACTGAAATCCGAATTGCCGGATGGTGGAATACCGGCGGTACGGGTAATCGAGGCAACTCCACAAACGATCAAGCTGAATATTCGCTCGCAGGGTGTAGTCGTGCCCCGTACCGAGATTGATCTCGTCCCCGAGGTAGCGGGCCAGATCGTTCGACTTCATCCCAGCCTGGCCGCCGGGGGTTTTTTTGAGGCGGGCGATATACTGATGATGATCGATCCCCGCGACTATGATCACGCGATCGCGGAGGCACACGCGCGCATCGCCGAGGCGGAACGCCAGGTTGCGATGGAAGAGGCGCAGGCGGAACAGGCACGCCAGGAATGGCAGGTGCTGGGGGAAGGAATACCCTCGCCTTTGACCATGCGCGAGCCGCAACTGGCGGAGGCACGCGCAAAACTGAAGGCAGCGCAGGCCGACATGGTAAAGGCCCGCCTGCAGCGAGGCCGGTGCGAGTGGCGCTCGCCATTTGCCGGGCGTGTGCGCAACCTGCATATCGGTCTTGGTCAGTACGTTCAACCTGGAGAAAAGCTGGCCCGCCTTTATGCGACCGATATTGCTCAGATACGCCTGCCTTTGGCGACCGACCAATTCGCATACCTCGATCTTCTCCTCGACCATAGGGACAACAAGGCAGAAAGGGGACCCAGGGTTGCCTTGAGCGGGGAATTTGCGGGTGTAACTCACCGATGGGAGGGGAACGTTATCCGGACGGAGGGTGCGCTGGATGAGGAAACCGGACTCCTCCACGCCGTTGCCGAGGTGCGGAATCCTTATAAGGTCAAGCCAGGCCAGCCTCCGCTCATACCCGGCTTGTTTGTAAAAGCCGAGATCGAAGGGCGGGAGCAGGCCGATGTCTTTGTATTGCCGCCCGGTGCCGTCAATGCTTCTCAAGAAGTGCTACTCGTCGACGCGGAAAACCGTCTGCATATCCGCCGTGTAGAAATATTGCGTCGTGAACCCGATCGCATTCTTGCCAAAAGCGGGTTGAAAGCGGGGGAAAGGCTGGTCATTTCGAGAATCGAAGTTCCGGTGGAAGGAATGAAGGTAAGCGCCGAGATTGTGGCTCCGGAGCCGAAGCTCAAAAAGACCGGTCTGGAGACGCCAATACAGAAGGGTGCGCTATGAGCGAACTTATATGGCCAGCTGTTCTGCATTCCAGCCGCTATGCCCGCCACTTGGCCAAGAGAAGGATTCATTCGTGAGTTTTTTTTAATGAAGGGTATCTTTCCTCCTTCCTTTCCCTCCTCCGGGCCGATTGCGTGGTTCACCGCCAATCCGATCGCTGCCAACCTCCTCATGTTGCTCATTCTGCTTGGGGGTGCAAGCAGCCTGCTGCTGATGGACAAAGAAGTGTTTCCCCGATTCATGCCCCATCAGATCGAGATCAAGGCGACCTATCCGGGAGCAGGTCCTCTGGAGATCGAAGAGTCCGTTTGCATCCGGATCGAAGAGGCAGTCTACAACCTGCCCGGCATTAAAAGGTTGAACTCTGAAATTGTCGAAGGGGAATGCACGATCAAACTGACCGCCCTGCCCACCTATGACAGAGATCAGGTGATGAACGCGGCACGCGGAAGGGTGCAAGCGATTCAGCGTCTGCCGAAAGGCCTGGAGAAGATTGAGGTGCAGCCGGCAAACCGCATCGGAGATGATGGCGTTATCTGGGTGGCATTATACGGCCCTACCGATCCGCTTACCCTCCGGCGCCTGAGCGACGGCATTCATGCCGAGCTCTCCCGCATACCGGGGGTAACGCGGGCACACAACTATTACGAACTGCCGTACGAGATTGCTATAGAGGTATCCACGGAGAATTTGCGCCAGTATGGCGTCTCGCTCAAGGAGGTGACGGAAACCATTCGACGCGCTTCGGTGGACTTGCCCGGAGGGGTAATGAAGAATCCGGCAGGGGAGCTGCTGCTCAGGGTCAAGGGCAAGGCCCAGGATGATGTATCGGTTGGAAATCTGGTAGTGAGCACCCGGCCGGACGGAAGCCGGGTGCTGCTTCGCGATGTAGCAGTCATCAAGGATGGGCTGGAAGAGCGGTTGTCGGAGTGGCACCACAATGGGGAAACCGCTCAAGGCTGGGAAATTCATGCCGAAAAAGATTCTGTGGCAGTGGCGCGTCGTGTGAAGGCTTACGTAGCGGAAAAAAAAGCAGAGCTTCCCCAGGGAGTGGGTCTGATCACCTGGTGGGATGATTCGCAGGCTTACGAAGAGCGCATTGGCACCCTGCTGGAGGATGGGCTCACGGGATTCGTACTGGTCTGCCTCATCCTGACCCTGTTCCTTCAATTCAAAGTAGCCGTGTGGGCCGGAGCAGGAATCCTGACGTCGATATTCGGCGCGTTCTGGCTCATGCCAGCTCTGGATATTTCCCTCAACATGCTGTCGCTGTTCGGTTTCCTGCTGGCGATGGGAATTCTCGTGGATGATGCAATTATCATAGGAGAAGCTATCTATGCCCGCCAGGAAGAGGCGAAAGCAGGAGCCGCTGCCGCGACAGGTGAAGGGAACGGCTCATCGGCTGCGGAATTCCGCTGGATGCAAAGAAACCTGCAGGCAGCCATCCTTGGCGCGCGCGAAGTCGCGTTGCCGGTTACTCTCGCCGTCATGATCGCGCTTGTCGCGTTTCTGCCCGGCTTATTCCTGCCCGGATGGGCGGGCCAGATGATGAAACCCATCTGTCTGGTAATGGTTCTCACGCTGGTATTTTCACTGATTGAGGCGCTGCTGATCCTGCCCTCTCATCTGGCGACACCGTCCAGGAGCACATGGGCCTACCCGCCCTTGCTGCATCTGCGCGCCGCACTCAATCATGGATTGCAGCAGTTTGTCCGCGGTGTTTACGAACCATTGCTACAAAAAGCGCTCGCCTGGCGTTATCTCACGATCGCCATTTTCGCTGTCCTGCTGATGCTGGCTGTGGCATTGGTGGCCGGAGGCCATGTGCGGGTGACCTTGCAGGCGGACGTGACAAAAGAGAGCTTCTGGGTCTATCTGAAATTGCCCGAAGACGCACCCTATAGCGAAACGCGCAGAATAGCGGAAAAAGTAGAGCAGGCACTGCTGCAATTGCGGGAAGAACTGGATAGAGAGGCAGTCAAGAGTGACCCGGATATCGGCGGGAGCGTCATCGTCGGCATGGAAACGATCATTGCGGAACACAGCGCAGGTTTCTGGACCGAACTCTCCCCCACTGGTCGCCAGCACATCGTGGTAGAGGATTTCATCCGCGAGTGGCGCAAGCGTATCGGTGACATCGGACGGGCCAAGATTGACTTCCTGTATAAGGAAGGGGATCTCCCCTACGATATCGAATTCGATCTTGGCCACCCCGATCCGGAAACCCTGACGGCGGCCGTGGCGGTATTCAAGCAGAAACTGGCGGATTATATAGGAGTATACGATGTGGTGGATTCCGCCGAGGCCGGTAAACCCGAAGTCCGCCTGCGTCTCAAGCCCGAGGCGGAACGCCTGGGCATCCGGCTGGAAGATATTGCCGAGCAAATGCGCCACGCCTACTATGGCGACGAGGTGCATCGGCTGCAACGAGGGCGCAATGAGGTGAAGGTCATGGTGCGCCTGCCGCGTAGCGAGAGGCAGTCACTCGACGATCTGCAGAATCTTCCGGTTCGTTTGCCCAGTGGAGCCCAGGCTCCCCTCGGAGTCCTTGCGGAAGTCGAATTGATGCCCGGCCAGGCAAAACTGCTTCGCCAGGACCGGCAGCGCATCCTCAAGGTACAGGCCCAGACCGACCCCAAACTTGCTGATGTGAACCACATTTATGCCGGTTTTGCAGCGCATGAAATACCTGAAATAAAACGTCAGTTTCCAGGATTGGATATCGACATTGGCGAAGAGCGCCAGGAACAGGAACAGACGATCCAGAAGCTGGTGCTTTTTACCGGAGCTGCTCTGGCCGTTATCTATACCTTGATTGCCATCCCCTTTCGTTCGTATACCAAGCCGCTGATCTTTCTTCTGGCGGCTCCGGTCGCCTGGAGCGGCGCGGTGTGGGCGCACTGGCTGATCGGTCTTCCATTATCCATGGAGTCACTGGTGGGCATGATCGCCGCGAGCGGGGTGGTAATAAACGATAGTCTGGTACTGCTGGATTACGTGCAAAAACGGGGAGACAGCGGCCGGCCCGTCTCGGCGCTTATCCTCGAGGCATGCAGCGCCCGCTTCAGGCCAATTCTGCTCGCATTTCTCACCAACTTTGTCGGATTTCTTCCCATCCTGCTCGAAAGGAGCGAACAGGCACAGTTCCTGGTCCCCATGACGCTCTCCCTGACCGTGGGGCTGCTGGTGGGCATGGCCGCAAGCCTCATACTGACACCCGTGTGCTATGCTGTCACCGAGCCTTCCGGCAAACAGCCGATGCTGGCGGAAATGGCTCGCTGAGGGTTTGAAACTTCGCTGTTTATAAGGATGGCGGCAGTTTATAATAAAAACCATGCCACAATCCTCCATGATAGCCACCCAGATTGTTCTGATCTTTAGCCACCTCTTCAAACCGCCCTTGATTTGATTTTTTTGTATCTGGAATAGGTATCCGGTATTGAAAACCGGGATACTGGGCAACTGCACATTCAATTGTAAAGCGTCAAATATGGAATCCGTTTTAAAGCAGTCGCGGCGCATCGTCGTCAAGGTCGGCAGCAGCCTGGTAACGAACCAGGGACAAGGCCTTGACCATGCAGCGCTCGCACACTGGGCTGGACAAATCGTTAAACTCAAGAAGATCGGCAAGGAAGTGGTGCTCGTTTCTTCCGGGGCCATAGCGGAGGGGATGCAACGCCTGAAATGGAAAAAGCGCCCGCACGCCGTCCACGAATTGCAGGCGGCAGCAGCAGTGGGACAAATGGGCCTGGTGCAGGCCTATGAAACCTGCTTCCGCAAGCACGAATTGCACTCGGCCCAGGTTTTGCTCACCCACGAAGACTTGTCCGACCGCAAGCGCTATCTGAACGCGCGCTCCACGCTGGCCACGCTGTTGAATCTGAATGTCATTCCAATCATCAATGAAAATGATACGGTAGCGACCGATGAAATCCGCTTCGGCGATAACGATACGCTAGCCGCACTGGTAACCAACCTGATCGAGGCGGATGTTCTGGTAATTCTGACTGATCAGCGAGGGCTATTCACAGCCGATCCGCGAAAAGATGCCCAGGCGAAACTGGTGGAGCAAGCGAAAGCCGGGAATCCGGACATCGAACGGATGGCAGGGGGTGCAGGCAGCGAAATAGGACGAGGCGGCATGTTGACCAAAGTGCTAGCGGCCAAACGTGCAGCGAGAAGCGGCGCGCACACAGTGATTGCGTCGGGACGCGAAGCGGATGTCCTGATTCGCCTCGCCCGAGGGGAAGCGATCGGCACCCAGTTGCTGGCGGAAACCATGACGCTCGCCGCTCGCAAGCAGTGGCTGGCGGACCATCTGCAAATCCGGGGAAATGTCACGCTGGACGAAGGAGCGGTGGAAGCACTGGCTGTTGGCGGCAAAAGCCTTCTGCCGGTCGGCGTGACCGATGTGCGCGGCAACTTCGAACGGGGCGAAGTCGTAGGCTGCCTCGATCCGCATGGAAGGGAAATCGCTCGTGGACTGGTCAACTACAATGCTGCGGAAACCCGGCGTATTCTCCGTCGGGCAAGCGACGAAATCGAAAGCCTTCTCGGCTATATAGGTGAACCGGAGCTCATCCACAGGGATAACCTGGTGCTGCTTTAACACCTCTATGCAATACTCATTATCACTGGAGAAAACCTGATGAAACCAATGACCAGAATTGACGATAATTTCTCAACCAGTCCACAGATCGATGCCGAAGATCTGATCGATATCAAGGCCGCGGGTTTTAAAAGTGTGATTTGCAACCGCCCGGATAGCGAGGACGGAGGCCATCATCCAAACCACGATTTTCTCGCATCCGAAGCCAGCAAGCTGGGACTTGAATTTTCCTACCTGCCGGTTATCCCGGGACAAATCAATGACAGTCACGTTACGCAGTTCAAGACACTCATGAACGAACTGCCTGGTCCTACCCTTGGCTACTGCCGTCTCGGGCTTCGCTCCAAAGCGCTTTACGAGCGCTCGCGCTAAATATCCTTAAATGCCTCTGCATACCTTTTCACTGCACCCTTTACCATACCCGTTTCACCTACCCTTCCACGGAATTACAATACCGAGCACGATCATTGGTTGTGCAATCTTGTTGGTAAAACCCTGAAGTCCTTTCCCCGAAAGCGGAAATCCATTGATTCCAGATAACTTCTTGAAATCTGGATGCCCGCTTTTCGCGGGTATGACACATAATGGACCGATCCGGAAATTCCCCCACGTTCATGATCAGTCCAGTTCCCGGCCCAACCGTCACTTCGTTTCGCCTTCCTTGGGGAGAAGGAGAGCATCATCCTCTCAGCTAATACCTTACCGCTCGCGGATGAATGCCGGCTTTCAACGCCTGGATCGCTTCATCCGCATCCTTCACTGTCTGAAGTCCGAGAGGACAGAAAAAATACCGGTAAAGCGCGCGCTGAGGATAGTTCTGGACGATACCTTCGAGATCGACCCATTTCGACCGTCCTGCCCGTGCCCAGGTTTTATCGTTGCGCCCATAGGCATAGGTTCTTTTCTCTTCGGTCTGGCAGCGTATTCCCTCGTAGCTCACATTCATCGCACCGGAAGGGGACTTGATGACGAGGGTGTAACGCACGACACCATCTTCTCCCACTGTAATAGACGCACCGTCGACGTAATGGGTATTCGAACTTGCGGGGCCGGCATCGAATTGCAGCAGATTTTCCTGTTCGGGATAAGGAGGCAATTCCGTCTGCAGTTCAACCCACGGCCGTTCATGATCGAACTCATATTCGAATTTTTGTTGCTGGGCAAAAACTGAAATCGATGCACTCGAAAGCAGCAACCAGAATATGAGCAGGTAAGTTCTCATCACCCCGCGAGATCTGCGGTCAAATCATTCATCAAAGCATTCCGCGCTGCCGCCTCCACTTCCTGTCCCGGCACTTTATAGGCAGAATGATCGATACCCATGCTCAAAGAGGCGCCTTCACGCAACGCCTTTATCATTTCCAGCCCCAACTCGAATCGCAGAAAATGGACGGAAGCGGTCTTTTTTTCATTCTCCCGGTCCAGATCTTCATCCGCAATGGCATAGACCGGGTCGAAGCCATTCACTTTTACCCACACCTTGTCCTCTATGCCTATCAATTCGGCCAATCTGGCTACGCGCTCAACAGGGTCCGGGTACTCGATCATCATCGTTGCCTTCCAATTGGTCCCATCCGGCACCAGCGGATTGTAAGCTTCCAGTTCCTCCTCGATTCCGGCTTCCTCAAAAATCTTTTCTACTCGCAGCATCTCCTGGATCTGATACCGCATCGTCAACTCATCCTCGAAAATGAGGGTCACGTTCGTGCCGAGATGTATCTTGCGGTTACGTTTGTGCGCCATTACACGCGCACGGAATTCCTGCCGTGACTTTGCGTAATCTTCCAGGGTCATCAGGCTGCTGCGGGTGATCTGAGGCATAATTATTATTTGATCATGATAATGAATAGAGACAACGCCAGCTGAACATCGGCAGTCGTTCAAGCCAGCCCGTATGCAATGCGGATGAGGGTCAAGGGATGCGCCTTCTGCGCGCTTGTCTCGCCCATGCCCTGCTCGATATGGCGACCAGCGATCGCGCAATCGGAACTGATATAGTCAGGATCATGCTGGGCCATCTGCCTGAATACGGGCCTGCCGATCTTCATGGAGTCGGCAAAGTATTCGCTTTTTACACCCCAGGTGCCGTCGTGCCCGGAGCAGCGCTCCACCACGGTCACCTTTGTGTCGGGCACCATCTGCAACAGATCTTTCGTCTTCTGGCCGATATTCTGCACACGCAAATGGCAAGGAATATGGTATGAAACCTTGCCTAGCGATTTCTTGAAATCCGTTTTCAACAGGCCATCACGATTTCGCATTGCCAGATATTCGAAGGGATCGAGCATGGCTTTGGCTACCGCCTTCACATCCTCGTTGTCCGGGAACATGAGCGGCAATTCCTGTTTGTACATGAGCGTGCAGGACGGCACCGCTGTGAGTATTGCATAACCTTCCCTGGCCAGTTTCGCCAGTGGGGGGATATTTTTATCCTTGAGTTCTTTCACGGCATGCAAGTCACCCAGCTCCAGCTTCGGCATTCCACAACAGGCTTCTTTCTCCACCAGCCGTACTGGAATCTCGTTATGGTCCAGTATCTTCAATAAATCGTGCCCTATTCCAGGCTCGTTATAGTTGATGTAACAGGTGGAATAAATTGCCACTTTCCCGGACGTCCGCTCGCCGTTGCGCACTTCGTGGTCCACGTTCGGCTGGGCGGTCTTGCGAAATCTGTGACTGTCGTACTCCGGCAATCTACGTTCTGCATGAATGCCAAGCATGCTGTCCATCAGTTTGCGGGTAGCGGGCGCCTTGTTGATCGCATTGACTACCTGGACCACGACGGGAATGCTGGCAAGCTTGCCCACCGCGTCCGTGCTGGACAACAGCTTGTCACGGAAACTCGCACCGCCTTTTTCGTGCTTGACCGCCTTGGCGCGCAGCATCAGGTGTGGAAAATCGACATTCCATGGATGAGGAGGCACATACGGGCATTTCGTCATGGAGCACATATCGCAGAGATAGCAGCGATCCACCACCTCCCAATACCTCGATTTCTCCACTGCGTCCAGTTCGCCGGTCGGCCCCTCATCTATGAGATCGAACAAGCGCGGAAATGCGGTGCACAGATTCACGCAGCGGCGGCAGCCGTGACATATGTCGAAGACGCGCTCCATCTCCGCGAACAGCTTGGGTTCGTCATAATATTCCGGATTTTCCCAGTCGATGGGAAGGCGCTTTGGCGCCTCCAGGCTGCCTTCGCGAGTGGTCATGCGTGAAAATGAATGGGGAAATAAAACAGATGGAAATTCGGTTGAAAATTCCGGAACAATAACAATACAAGCGGAAGGAACGGGATGCAGGATCCGATCCCTTCCGCTTTTTGTCTATAGTCGCCTATCGGGTCGACTGAACTACTTGTCGAATCGTTAGTCGCCCAGACTGTCCAAAGCCTTTTGGAAGCGATTGGCGTGGGAGCGCTCGGCCTTGCCCAATGTCTCAAACCATTCGGCGATTTCATCGAAACCTTCATCACGTGCGGTTTTAGCCATTCCAGGATACATATCCGTATATTCATGCGTCTCTCCCGCAATGGCTGTTTCAAGGTTGGCGCGGGTCGAACCAAATGGCAAGCCGGTGGCGGGATCTCCACTCGCTTCCAGGTATTCGAGGTGACCATGCGCATGTCCGGTTTCGCCTTCAGCAGTCGAGCGGAAAACCACTGCCACATCGTTTTGCCCTTCCACATCCGCTTTGTTCGCGAAGTAGAGATAACGCCGGTTCGCCTGCGATTCCCCGGCAAAAGCCGCTTTCAAATTGCCTTCTGTTTTCGTTCCTTTGAGTTCCATCATTCCCCTCCTGTAATCAAATTGCCATAAATAGAGCTTTCCGCCGATGCGTCCGGATATGCGATTCGAATGAACGTGACCCGTATGCATCAACTCGCCCTAACCCTATGAGACTATCGAAGGCTACTTGAGTTGTCAACCGCCTATATGCATTCTTTATATTCCGCCTTTCTGCCGATGTGAACCGGACTGGAAATTCAAGTAAGCAGGTTTTGCGGCTTGCCTGCCACCCAGGCTTCGATATTGTCGACCAACTGATCGGCAAGAAAACGCATGGCCTCGGTAGAGGCCCAGGCGATGTGAGGTGTCAGGATAAAGTTGGGACGACGCAAACCAAGCAGGGGATTGCCGTTTCCGGGAGGTTCCGCCGTTAGCACATCGAAACCGGCGCCGGCGATAGTGCCATCGTCCAGGGCCTGTACCAGCGCCGCCTCATCCACCAATCCTCCCCGCGCTGTATTTATGAGCAATGCGTTACGCTTCATCTTGCGCAATTCGTTCATGCCAATCAGGTTGCGGGTAGCGGAGGTCAGCGGGCAATGCAGCGAGAGGATGTCGGATTCCGCAAGTACCTGATCGAACGGGGTGAGAACCACGTCCTTCTTCTTTCGCGATTCATGATAGGCAAACAGCACTCGCATGCCGAATCCCTGTGCAATGGCGGCAGTGCCGCGCCCAATCGTGCCCTCCCCGACAATACCGATGGTGGCGCCAAACAACTCACTGATCTCATGAGTAAACAGGCAGAACTGCTCCGATTTCTGCCACCTTCCCTGCTCGATCTCCTGCCGGTAGGCAAAAAGATTTCTGCGTAGCGCGAGCACCAGAGCGAAAACATGCTCAGGTACGGTATGAATTGCATAATTGCGGATATTCGCCACGGCAATGCCGCGCCCGCGGCAAGCGCCGATATCGACAGCGTCATATCCGGTGGCCGCAATGGCGACCATTTTCAGCTTTGGCAATTGCGCCAGAGTTTCCTCGCTCAACCCCACCTTGTTGATGATTGCGATGGTTGCATGCTGTAAATGCGACACCACCTGGTCAGGCGTCGTTTTGGCGTATTCCTCATACGTGTGCTCGAAATTCGGCCGGCGCACTTCCACCTTCAGGGAATCCCTTTCCAGAAAAACGACGTGATGATTCATGTTCATTTCCCTCTTGTGTGAAATTTGTATAGGAAACCGGAATTCCGGTACCAGAACCGGCGTGGGCGGTATTACTCCCGATTCATCCTCGCTGAAAAGAGACTGGCCGAAATGATCATTGCTCCACCCGCCCATTCCCTCAGTGTCATGGCTTCATCAGTCAGGAAGTAAGCCGCCACCGCCGCCACCACCAACTCGAACAGCATAATCACGATAGCCTGGTTGGCAGGGGTATGGGTAAGCCCGTATTGCACCATCAGACTCAGGGCAAATACCGTCAACCCCACCAGCAGCAGGAGCAGAAACGTATAGGCGGAAACATCGACCGATGCAGGCAGACCAGGCAGGAACAGACTATAACCGAATGCCACCAGCGCAACTCCCACCCATACTGCAACCGATTTTAATTGAACATCATGATATTGGTCTTTTCTGCTCAGCACGTTCGCCAAAGCGAACATGAAACCAGCGGATATTCCCATCCAGTCGGCATAGGAGGAAGGCAGCAGGCTGCCTTCCGGTTGCCATAACATGATTATCGCACCCCCCAGGGAAAAAACGATAACCAGGTAGCCGTGCACGCTTAACACCTCACTCAGCAGGAAGCGCGCAAACACGATGGTCCATAGCGGTGAGAGGTAAAATAACAGCATGACCCGCATGATTTCGCCATGGAGCACACCGAGAACGTAAGCGAGATTGGCCCAGCCTGCAGACAATCCTATTCCGACGAGCAGGCAGGTTTCCCTGTCAAGTAGGCGTACGGTGCGCAATTTGTGACGAAATACGGCCAGGCCGAGCAGCAGGGCCACAAGATAGGTAATAACGGTTGCAGTCGGCCCGCTTACCCCGGTCTGCTCCAATAATCGATAGGGATACCACAGCAAACCCCAGATCGTAGCGCCTACAAGCAGGGCAGCGATCGGGAAAGCATTTTGTCCCCCGCCTTGTCCACCTTGGGTAGATTGTTTATTTTGCTTTGTGAGCAAGAGAGTGCCCTCTTATAATCCTGCTTCGATCAATAACTCAACGGGGAATAGAGCTTTCTTCCCATCGCCTTAAATTGAATCCCAATCTGAACCGCCTGCAACCATACCCTTTTGAGAAGCTCACCAAGCTATTTGAAGGCATCAAGCCTGCATCGGCTTTTACGCCTATCAGTCTCCACATCGGGGAGCCCAAGCATTCGACTCCGGATTTCATTCGCCAGGCCTTGATGGAAAATCTGGTGAAGATGGCGCACTATCCGGCAACCCTCGGCGCGCGATCCCTGCGCGCCAGCGTCGGCAAGTGGCTGATGCAGCGCTACGGCTTGCCGGCAATCGATCCCGATACCGAAATCCTGCCGGTCAACGGGAGCCGCGAAGCCTTGTTTTCTTTTGCGCAGGCAGTGATCGATTCTTCCAAGTCCGATGCAATTGTAATTTGTCCGAACCCGTTTTATCAGATATACGAAGGCGCTGCATTGCTTGCGGGCGCAACGCCCTGTTTCCTCAATACCCTGCCCGAGAATGATTTTTCACTCGACTATGCTCAATTACCGGATGAAGTATGGGCGCGCACCCAACTTGTGTATGTCTGTTCGCCCGGCAATCCCACCGGGCGGGTAATGTCGGTGGACGAATGGCGCCATCTGTTCGAGCTTTCGGACCGTTATGGATTTGTCATTGCGTCGGACGAATGTTACTCTGAAATCTATTTTGATGAAGCTTCTCCTCCATTGGGCGCGCTCCAGGCCGCCCACCGTCTGGGCCGGGAACGCTTTCCCCGGCTGGTGGTATTCAGCAGTCTTTCCAAAAGATCGAATGTTCCCGGCATGCGTTCCGGATTCGTTGCCGGAGATGCGGCGATCCTCAAAAAATTCCTGCTCTACCGCACCTACCACGGTAGCGCGATGAACCCGGCAGTACAGGCGGCCAGCGAGGAGGCTTGGAATGATGAGGTTCATGTTGTCGAAAACCGCCGCCTCTACCGCGAGAAATTCAAGGCAGTCATCAAATTACTACAGGACACGCTACCGGTTTCGCTGCCGGACGCGGCTTTCTACCTGTGGCTGAAAATACCGGTGAATGACGTCGAGTTCGCCCAGCGGCTCTATCGCGATTATAATGTCACGGTTTTGCCTGGCAGCTACCTTGCACGGCATGCGCATGGGATTAACCCTGGCGAAAATTTCGTCCGGATTGCCCTGGTGGCATCCGTAATGGAATGCGCCGCCGCTACCGAGCGGATAAAGAAGCTGGTATCCCGCCTGTAGCGGGCAGCCTGTAGAGCAGCGATATATCAACAAGAAATCGAAGGAAGACCATGGATCAGCTCCAAAGTACGATTGAAGAAGCGTTTGAACGCCGCGCCGAGATCACGCCGCGTAACGTCGAAGCGAAGCTCAAGGAATCCATTACCCAGGTACTGGAGATGCTCGATAGCGGCAAACTGCGGGTAGCGGAAAAAACAGACGGTGAATGGAAAACCCATCAATGGATAAAAAAAGCCGTGCTGTTGTCGTTCCGCATCGAGGACAACAGCTTCATCAAGGGTGGATTTTCCAATTATTTCGACAAAGTACCTTCCAAGTTTGCAGATTACAGTTCCCGCGATTTTCGTAATGGCGGCTTTCGCGTCGTGCCTCCCGCAACCGTACGCAAAGGCGCTTTCATCGCCAGCAATGTCGTGCTGATGCCCTCCTATGTCAATATCGGTGCATACGTAGATGAAGGCACCATGGTCGACACCTGGGCTACGGTAGGTTCCTGCGCGCAGATCGGGAAAAATGTGCATCTATCCGGGGGTGTCGGAATCGGCGGAGTGCTGGAGCCCGTGCAAGCCAATCCTACCATCATCGAGGACAACTGCTTCATCGGCGCGCGCTCGGAAGTCGTGGAAGGCGTGATTGTCAGCGAAAACTCCGTGATTTCCATGGGCGTATACATCGGCCAGAGCACCAGGATTTATAACCGCGAAACAGGTGAAATCAGCTATGGCCGTATCCCTCCCGGTTCCGTCGTCGTTTCCGGCAGCCTGCCTTCCGCAGACGGCAAATACAGTCTCTATTGTGCAGTCATCGTGAAACAGGTGGATGCCAAGACCCGTGCGAAAACCGGTATCAATGAGCTGTTAAGGGGAATTTAACAGCCGATTCTCATCCACACCAAGCTTCTTTTCAGGAATTGCTCCATGCTCAATGACACACTGGCGCTCGCACAAATGCTGATCGCCCGCCGCTCTCCGACACCTTTCGACAATGGTTGCCAGGAAATCCTGATCGATCGCCTGGAAAAAATGGGCTTCAACATTGAAAGAATACGATGCGGCGAGGTGGATAATCTTTGGGCCAGGCGCGGAACGGAAGCACCGCTGATTTGCTTTGCCGGCCACACCGATGTCGTGCCAACCGGCCCCCTGGAAAAATGGGAAAGTGACCCATTCGATCCCGTCACTCGAAATGGCAGGCTTTATGGGCGCGGCGCCGCCGACATGAAGGGATCGATAGCAGCATTCATCACGTCGATCGAAGCTTTCGTTGCGGAACATCCCGATCACAATGGCTCGATTGCGCTCCTGATCACATCGGATGAGGAAGGTATTGCGGTAGACGGTACTGTACGGGTGGTGGAAGTCCTCAAGGCGCGCAATGAACTGATCGATTACTGCATCGTCGGGGAACCGACCTCTGTCGACAAGCTTGGCGATATGATCAAGAACGGCCGGCGCGGCTCCCTGTCCGGAACGTTAACCGTGAAAGGTATACAGGGCCATATTGCCTATCCTCACTTGGCAAAAAACCCGATCCACCTGGCGGCTCCCGCCATCGCCGAACTGGCCAATACGAAGTGGGATGAAGGCAACGAATATTTTCCCCCTACAACCTGGCAGATTTCAAATATGAATGGAGGTACGGGTGCTACCAACGTAATTCCCGGTGAAGTAACGGTATTGTTCAATTTTCGTTTCTCCACTGCAAGCACGATAGAATCGCTTAAAGCCCGAGTGCACGAAATTCTCGACCGGCATAACCTCGAATATGACTTGCAATGGGAAAATTCAGGCAAGCCTTATCTCACCCCAAGGGGCGGCCTGGTCGATGCAGTGAATGCCGCCATTCACACTGTGACAGGAATCGAACCTGAGCTTTCCACCTCGGGAGGAACCTCGGACGGCCGGTTCATCGCCGACATCTGCCCGCAAGTGGTGGAATTGGGACCACGGAATGCAACCATTCACAAGATCAACGAATACGTTGAAGTTTCGGATCTGGAACAGTTGCCCCAGATTTACCAGCTCACGATGGAAAGCTTGTTGCTGAGAAAATAAGAATAAAAATGGAGATCACCCATTTCTACGGGCAGGACTGACCCGGACGTACACACACATCATCGCACTGCCCGCTCTCGCAACTCCCGCAGCATCTCCAACCGGTGGGGCAGCACTGTTGCGGGGGCGGGCACACCACTTGGCAAAGCAGTCTACATTGCTGCGGTATGATCCTGGCTGATGCAACGTCCGCAAAAACTGCATGAGCAGCATGATAAGTATTGCTTGCCATGTACATGGACGCCTCTGCGTTAAATCCTGGCATATTCGCGGTGTTCATTTCTTGCCTCCTTCCGTTGCTAATGGTTAACTCTATAGTACGGCTGGCAATTCCGCTTTCGGATATTTTCGAGCGATTAAAAGATAGATGTTGAACCAGGAGTAATCCGTTCGAGGACGCACGGATGGACGACATACAGATCATCAAGATTACTTTTTCTCACGGACAAGAATGAATGTTCATTGAAGCCAAAAACCAGCTCCAGACTATCCGCGACGTACTGCGTTTTGCCATAAGCCGCTTTAACGATGCAGGGCTTCATTTTGGCCATGGCTCTGCCTCGGCGTATGACGAAGCAGCTTATCTCATTCTCCACACGCTGCATCTTCCGCTTGACCAGTTGGAACCGTTTCTGGACGCCCGCCTCCTTCCGGGAGAGCTGGAGTTGGTCCTGAAAATAATCGAGCGCCGTGCAATAGAAAAGATTCCGGCTGCTTATCTGACCAAAGAAGCGTGGTTGGGGGATTTTCATTTTTATGTGGATGAACGCGTGATCGTACCACGCTCCTTCATTGCGGAATTGCTGCGGGAACAACTTGCACCCTGGATAGAAGAACCGGCAGAAGTTTATTCCGCATTGGATCTTTGCAGTGGCTCTGGATGCCTGGCAATACTGCTGGCGCATGCGTTTCCCAATGCAGCCATCGATGCGACAGATATTTCAGCGGATGCCTTGCAAGTTGCTGGAAAAAATGTGAAGGAGTATGGCCTGGAGAATCGGATCTATCTTATCCAGTCGGATCTATTCGCGGCATTGGCAGACCGCCGCTACGATCTTATTGTCAGCAATCCGCCCTATGTCAATGCGAAAGCAATGGCAGCGTTGCCGGAGGAATATCGCCATGAGCCGCCGAGTGCACTTGCCAGCGGCGAGGATGGACTAAAGGCGACAAAGGTAATACTACGGGACGCGGCAAATCATTTGACCGATGATGGATTGCTCATTGTCGAAATCGGTCATAACAAGGAAGCCTTGGAGCGTGCCTTTCCCGATACACCATTTACCTGGCTGGAAACCAGTGCGGGTGACGAATTTGTTTTCCTGCTGAAGCGGAATCAGCTTCCCAGCCATTAGGCTTTGTAACCGACCAGTTCCAGCAGGCGTCCTATCTCTGCCTCGTTCAATTCCATCGACTTTCCCCGTTTCAAACGTGAGGGGAGGTTGATAGGACCAAAACGAACCCGCATCAGGCGGCTCACTGTCATTCCCATCGCTTCAAACATCCGCCGTACTTCGCGGTTCCTGCCTTCCTTCAATATCACGCGATACCAGTGGTTGGAGCCCTCACCCCCTTCATCCGACAGGTAATCGAACTTGGCCGCGCCGTCCTCCAGCTCAATACCGGAGGTCAGCAACGTTGCCTGCTCCGGCGTCAGCCTTCCGATGATCCGCACTGCGTACTCGCGCTCGACTTCGAAGCGGGGATGCATCAGTCGGTTGGCCAATTCCCCATCTGTGGTAAAAATCAGCAACCCGCTGGTGTTGTAATCCAGCCTGCCGATAGCGATCCATTTGGACGACCTCAACTGCGGCAGTTTGTCGAAGACCGATGTGCGGCCTTGGGGATCATCGTGGCTGACGATTTCCCCCTCCGGCTTGTGATAGAGCATGACGCGGGGCAAACGGCGGGCGGATCTGAAGTGAATGACGCGCTTCCCTACCCTCACGACATCTCGAGCGTCGATACGGTCCCCCACCTGGGCAGTCTTTCCGTTGATCGTCACCTGTCCGCTGGCGATCAGCTCCTCCATTTCGCGTCTCGAACCCAGCCCTGCCTGCGCCAGAATCTTGTGCAATTTCTGTGTAACGAGTTGAGTGGAGGTGGAACCCACGCCAGATTGAGTTGTTGCCGCTGGTTTTATCGATCCCCTCGACCGGCTTCGTACAGGCGATTGGAGTGATTTGGGTGAGCCTGCCGGAGTTGGCGAGGCGGGAGATTTTGTGGTCTTCGTAGAGCGGCGTTGTCTGGCCGTATCGGGTGATTGCGATGACCGGGTTTTCATCGCAGCTCCAATTTCAAGCCTTCTGCCAATCTCCAGTTTCCCATGCTGGCGAGTGCTCGGATGGGATGAGAAAAACTTACACTGTTTGTACTGAGCCCTTCGTCTCCCGCTCGCACTAACCCTACGTCTTCCCGCTCGCCCTGAGCTTGTCGAAGGTCGAACAGGCTCAGGATATATCCTCCGACAGGCTTAGAGCGGGTTTTTCGAAGAGTGAACCGATAAAAAGACAGCATAAGAGACAAGGGACAGAGTGAATATTTCACGAAATAAATGCTACTTGACTTCCCTGCGCTCGAGAACCGCCTGCGCGAGGGTACCGCTATCCACGTGCTCCAATTCCCCACCCACTGGCAATCCCCGCGCGATACGTGTGATTTTCAAGCCCTCGTTCTGCAGCATCTCCCCGATATAATGCGCCGTGGCTTCACCTTCGACGGTAAAATTGGTAGCAAGAATGACTTCCTTCACCATATTATCCCGGGCGCGCTTCAACAGGCGATCAAGATTGATTTCCCGAGGGCCGATGCCATCCAGGGGCGAGAGCCGCCCCATCAACACGAAATACATGCCTTTGTAGCAATGTGCCTGCTCCATCATCAGCAAATCGGCAGGCATTTCCACCACGCACAGCAAGGCAGGATCTCGCCGTTGAGAACTGCATAACTCGCATACGACCTCTTCGGTAAAGTTATTGCATTTTTCGCAATGCCTGACATGTTGCAGGGCGTAGTCGAGTGAATCTGCGAGGCGGCGAGCCCCCTCCTGGTCGCGCTGCAACAAATGATACGCCATGCGCTGTGCTGACCGGGGACCGACACCGGGCAAGCAGCGTAACGCATTGATCAGTTCGTCGAGACTTCGCGGGGCGTTCACTCAAACGTAAAATTACTCAACAGGATCAGGAGTTGCGGAATCGCGCCAATCTGGAATTCACGTTAGAACGGCAGTTTCATTCCCGGGGGCAGGCCCAAACCGGAGGTAAATCCCGCCATTTTTTCCTGAGTCGTTGATTCCACCCGCCGCACCGCGTCGTTCACCGCTGCCGCGATCAAATCTTCCAGCATCTCCTTGTCGTCTCCCATGAGACTGCTGTCAATGCTGACGCGCCTGACATCATAACGACACGTCATCACGACTTTCACCATACCTGCGCCGGATTGGCCCTCAACTTCTATCGAAGCCAATTTCTCCTGCATGGCTTTCATGTTCTCCTGCATCTGCTGAGCCTGTTTCATCAGGTTGCCCAAGCCACCTTTCATCATTTTTACCTCCACTATTGAATAGGTTTGATCGAAGAAACGATCAGTTTTGCATCGAAATTTTCAACGAGTTCACGCACGAACGGATCGGACTCGATAGCCGCGATGGCCTGCGATTGCTTCTCCTGCTTTTCACGATTCTCCTGCTCAGCCGGACTCATGCCGTTAACGATTCCCACTGAAAACTTCAGCCGCACCGCCTTACCAAGATACTCCCTCACGGCGGCTTGCAGTCTGTCCTGATAGGTCTTGTCCAGCAAATGCTTATGGAGTTCCGGTATGCAAAATTCTATTTCATCCTCGGAAGAACTCTTCACCTCGCAATATTGAGCCAGCATTCTGGTCAATCCGCTTACCTTCAATTGGCCGACTATCGTAATCCAGCTATGACTGAAAGACTGTGCGGAGCCCGACTTTACCGGCATTGGATCGCGCTCCAGCGCATTCGACACTGGCCCTGCCGGCTCCCTTGAATCACCAGTGGAAGCATTCCTGGCCGCCCTCCCTTCCCGGGAGTTTCCTTCTTTTTCCCTCTCTGTTCGCCCTGAGCCTTTCGTCTCCGTTCGACCTGAATCCTGAGCCTGTGGAAGGATCGAAGGATATTTGCCACTCCCTGGTTTTGTAGGCGAAGAACCTGACATTCCCCCGTCCCTGCCTGCCTCCCCTCCTCCTGACAGGAAATCCTCCGGAATGAAAGCCAGCATACGCAGCAAAGTCATGGTGAAACCTGCATACTCATCCGGTGCTCGGCCGAGGTCCTCGCGCCCATGTATGGCAATCTGATAGAACAGTTGAATATCTTCTGGCGCGAATGTTTTCGCCAACTGGAAAAGCCGATCCCGCTCAGGTTCATCGTCACCCATCGCTGCCGGAACTATTTGCGCCAGGGTCAGACGGTGCAGCAGGGTCGCCAGATCCTGCAAGGCGGTGTCAAACGAGAGGCTGCGGGTTTCCATCGCATCGGCGATCGCAAGCATTCGTGCGCCATCTCGTTGCGACAGCGCCTCCAGCAGATCAAACAGGTACCCCTGATCGACCGCGCCAAGCATATCGCGCACACCTGCTTCTTCGATCTTTCCCTCACCAAAAGCGATGGCCTGATCCAGAATGCTCAGGGCATCACGCATGCTGCCTTGCGCCGCGCGCGCCAATAACTGCAGGGAAGTCGCATCACAGTTTATATGCTCCTGCTCGAGCACATGCCTGAGGTGCGAGACGATCAGCGGAAACGGAATCTGCTTGAGGTTGAATTGCAGGCAGCGAGACAAAACCGTTACCGGAATCTTCTGCGGATCAGTGGTCGCCAGTATGAATTTGACATGTTCCGGTGGCTCTTCCAGCGTTTTCAGCATGGCGTTGAAAGCTGATTTGGAAAGCATGTGTACTTCATCAATGATATACACCTTGTAGCGCGCAACCGTGGGAGCATACAGCGCGTTCTCCAGCAGTTCGCGCATTTTTTCCACCTGCGTATTGGAGGCGGCGTCCACTTCGATCAGGTCAACAAAACGTCCGCCGTCAATTTCGATACAAGCAGAACAGATTCCGCAAGGCTCCGATATAACCCCGGCCTGGCAGTTGAGCGCTTTTGCCAGAATGCGCGCTATGGTCGTCTTGCCAATACCGCGCGTGCCCGTAAACAGATAAGCATGATGTAAACGCTTCTGTTCGAGCGCATTGGTAAGTGCACGAACAACGTGATCCTGTCCGGTCAGTTCGGAAAAGCGCCGGGGACGCCATTTGCGGGCAAGGACTTGAGTCGGGGAGGACACGCTATGTCGAGAATCGAATCGGCGAAACAGTTATTTCAGATTTTCAGCGGAGGCCGTAACTGATGGTATGAATCATTGAAGCGTGCAGTTGGGAAGATGGCACCCGTCCGATCCTCCCAATCTGCACAAAAAAGGGTGGCGAGCCTGACCCCCGGCACTTGCAAAAAATAGCTGTGGCTGCTTCCTTCCGGACCTGACCAGGTTCACTACCATGCAATGCGGGGAGGCCCGCCGTAAAGCTAAAAGAAAAAATTAAAAAAGCACAATCTCCGCAAACTGAGAAATTGTGCGTATCCGTAATTATGATATTTTGCCCGGACTCGAAGCCTACGTCTACTATCGTTCTTTCCAAACGACCAGTATCAGCATAAATTGAGGCCGCGAGCGTGAAACAAGTGTTAACAGGCCCTGGAAGCGGGCAGGAAATCGTTTCGGCGGCCCCTACCAAGCATTCAGTGCCGGAGAAGAAACGGCCTTTCGGAGCACGCTCAAAACAATCCCTGCCTCATTTCTGCTATTGCAAGAAGGCCGAGGTCCTGCCCAGATGAAGGATCGCTATCGGAGTGTCGTTGTCAGGTAAAATGCGATGGCATCGGTGCGAACCCGGAACAGGTTAATCGCGGAATGGCATAGGTGTATCGAAACTACGCAAGGATCAAAGTTTCCATCTTCTGCAGTCTGCAGCAATGATAGTGAGACGCGGATTATGGTCTGATCCCCCTGCGCCATCCTGCGAATTTTGCAATTTTGCAAGAGAAAGAGCTGATAAGAAAAACCCGCCGAAGCGGGTTTGGGATTTAGGGTCAAGCTACTTTTCTTTGTTTTGCAGCCAATTGGCGCAGATTTTTTGCCGCTTCTTTCCCCATTGACTTCATCTTTGAAGCGGCCTCTCTTAATGTTTCTTTCCTCATTAACTTCATCTTTGAAGCGGCCTCTCTCAATATTTGTTTCTTCTCCGAATCTGCAAATCGCTTCAAAATCTGACGCATCAGAGGCTGGTAGCCAATTCCATACATCGAGGCGATAAGCTTAAAATCCTCAATCAAAGATTTCTCAAGTCGTATTGAGACAGGTTGCAAAAGATGCTTGTCTGTCAATGGCTGCACATCATCTGAAGCGATTGCGGCAAACTCCTCTGTTGCACCCGGCTCCCTTGAATTCCACTCCTCTTTCCTGCTCTCGATTGTCTCTCGATCACTCATGGCCCTCTCCTTTTCAGTTAATCAACAGGTTGCGATACTTTCTGTATATACGCAACTCTTCAGTACCAGGATCGTATGCCGATTTAATTGTCAACTCTTTCTGGATTGGCTGGATTGGCAATTAAATTGACATATTGTTTATACAAAACGCACCAAAGTCAACCTTAATTAACCATTGCGAGCCTAAGTCTTTTCTCTGTCCCCCAACTCGCCCCGAGCCGGTTTTTTATTTCCATCGTTAAGTATTTAACGGTAAAAGCTTTCTTGTATTTCTTGTATTTCTTGTATTGTTAATCTGCCTACTCGCTTTTTTCCTCCCTAAACGAAGAAGCGATTGCAGTAAACCGGCTTCCCGTCCCGACATTCGTCGGGCCTTTTGTAGAGGTCAAGTAATCTTGGGCACCAGAACAGGTTGTATTGCTGCCATTTTCCATTCATGGATGGCGGGTGACAGATAGTCCAGTTTCGAATGTAATCTGCTCCCGTTGTAGAAGTTCATGATTAATCAGTAATATCACGCTGAGCCTCGCCATGAGTGACATAGTCACGTTGCCACACGCGTTCCATTTCAAGTTCAAAAAGAAGCGCTCCATCATGGCCTTATCCCCGCAGTTGCCTTTGCGGCATGCTGCAGCTGATGCTGTACTGAGCGAGCAAGCCCTGATATTCAAGGCTTGCATCTGATTGCCCCGATCGGAATGCAATAGCAATCCTGGGGCAGGCTTGGCCGATCCATGGAACCGGCCATGTAATACTGATAAGTACCGGATTGAACATGGGCGGCAGATCAGCCCTCTCTTCGTCCAGCATATTCTCGCGGCTAAGCTGATCGCCTAAAGCCGATGGTTTAAACCTTGAGATGGAAAACTAATAGGATGGCTAAGAACCTATTAATTTACATTTTGGTCGGGACTATGGACATCCGAAGGGGTTGGGTTCGATTGGGATGACATCAAATGGGTTCGTTGGGTAATCCATGTTCACAAGGGCAAGACCCAAAAAGCCAGGAACATCAAGATACCAAAAACGATTTCATTCTTGAGAGAGGTGAAGATGCTGGAACCGGCGTACCAGGTACTCCCTGCACAGAAGCAGACACTTTTCTAAAAGAAAACGAGGTATTTCAGAATCCTGGCTCTTTAGAGCGCTGGAAAGGGGATAAAGCAATGCGGGAAAGCTATTGGAGGTCAGCGGTAGACAGAGCGGGGGTAAGGTATCGTCGACCCTATCAGACGAGGCATACCTACGCCTCAATGATCCTATCTGCGGGCGAGTCGCCTATGTGGGTGGCTCAGCAGTCGGGTCATTCCGACTGGGGGCATGATCAGACAAATTTATGCCTGACGCTGTACTGGATGCCGGAGAGAAGGCGGTAAAAATCTTCTCAGAAAAGCTGTGATTAAGTTGTAATTCAGATGCCAAAATACCCCATTTAGCACCTATTTAATCTATCTCTTCCTAATAAACTTCAATACAATCAATAACTTGTTGGTTGCGGGGGCAGGATTTGAACCTACGACCTTCGGGTTATGAGCCCGACGAGCTGCCAGACTGCTCCACCCCGCGCCAGAGAATTGAGATTATAACAAGCCGGGCTTATAAAGGTCAAATCTCTTTTATTACAATTGGGGTTTATGCTCGCCTTAATCTGAATGCCTTTCGGGAAGAGGAAAGAAAAAACGGAAAACGACCTCCTTCTTTTACATCCTATCATTAATTCCCATTTTCTTATGAGAGTTAGCGCACAGAGAGGCGGGTAAAATAGGGGCAATATTTGATCTTGCGATCCTGTGCACGTTAAATTCCGCTTACTCGCTGCCCTCAGCCGTTTGTGCTCGGATAAGCAGAAAGGGGACAGGCCGCCCGAAGGTTAAAGGGTTTAGAAAGGCGATAAGTCCTTATGAAGGTGTGGGCAACATGATTACCGAAGCTGATATTCATGCAGCAAGGATTCTGATTGTTGATGATCAGGAAACAAATGTCCAGTTGCTGGAAAGCATGCTAGGTGCCGCAAACTACACGTCTGTCACTTCGACGACCGATCCGTTCAAGGTGTATGAGCTGCATCGGCAAAACCACTACGATCTGATTTTGCTCGATTTGAAAATGGCCGGCATGGATGGGTTTCAGGTACTCGAAGCCTTGAAAGAAATCGAAGCAGATGGATATCTACCTGTATTGGTCGTTACCGCCAACCCCGATTCCAAGCTGCGAGCGCTTCAGTCCGGTGCCAAGGATTTTGTCAGTAAGCCTTTTGACATGAGTGAAGTGCTTGCGCGCGTGCATAATCTGCTCGAAGTGCGGCTGCTACATCAGCAAGCGCGCAGTTACGCAAAATCGCAAGAATTCATGGCGCTGCATGATCCGCTGACGGGTCTGGCCAACAGACGACTTCTGGTGGAAAGAGTATCCCAGGCTATTATCCATGCAAAGCGCAACAATAGCGTTATGGCAGTCCTGTATCTGGATCTGGATGGGTTCAGGCAAATTAACAACACACTGGGTCACGATATAGGCGATCTGATTTTGAAGCTGGTTGCGGCGCGCCTGATTGCCGCAGTTCGCCAGGAAGATACCGTAGCCCGGCTCGGCGGCGATGAGTTTGTGATTTCGATGCCGCATGTAAGCAATCTCGATGGCATAAGTCGTACAGCGGAAAAAGTAATAAAAGCACTGTCGCAACCTTACAGCATTCAGGGAAATACCATCACCCTGACCGCAAGCGCTGGTGTCGGGATTTTTCCTGATAATGGCAAAGATGCGAAAACTCTTTTGAAGAATGCGGATGCTGCCCTGCTGGAAGCAAAACAGGCGAACAAAAATACTTATCGAATTTCAGAACGAGTAAGCGCCTAGCGTTCAGCCCCGTTTCCGCCATTATTGCTGTATCGCCGCAAATTTCCCATATTTTGCTGAAATTCGGACATTTATCGGAAAACAACGTTCTGTTTCTGATCGCCAAGAAAATATAATAATGAGTGGCTCAAGAAAAAGAAGAATCAGTTTTTTCGTGCCCTATTCATCCATCTAGAGAGGTTACGAGCAGGGGAAAATGATGAAATCGGTTAACGGGAACAAACAGGATAAAAATAATGATCAATAAACCTGACACTCTGAACGCTAAAATCCTGATCGTGGATGATCAGGAGGCCAACGTCCGGCTGCTTGAACAGATGCTGAGCGACGCGGGTTATAAAAACATTACCTCGACGATGGATCCGCGCGAAGTCAGCGATCTCTATCGGCAGAATCGTTACGATCTCATTCTTCTTGATCTGTATATGCCTGGGATGGATGGTTTTCAGGTATTGGAAGCGCTAAAGAAAATTGAATGGGAAGGTTATCTTCCGGTACTCGTAATCACTGCGCAACCGGGTCATAAGTTGCGGGCGCTGCAAGCAGGAGCAAAGGATTTCGTCAGCAAGCCGTTCGACCTGATTGAAGTTCAGACCCGTATTCAAAATATGCTGGAAGTGCGTCTGCTGTATAAGCAGTTGGAGGATTACAATAAAAGGCTGGAACAAACAGTAGCGGAGCGAACCGCAGAGCTGCGTGAGAGTGAAGCCAGATTTCGCCGTCTCACGGAACTGGCTTCTGACTGGTACTGGGAACAGGATGAAAAGGGAAATTTCACCAAAGTTTACGGTCCCGTCCTGGATATGCTGGGGATTAAGGTAGACCACTTGATGGGAGAATCCAAGGGACATAATGGAGCGCGCTGGAACGAAGCGGAGTATTCAGTTTTCAAGGCAAATATCGCGGCAAGACGGCCCTTTATCGATTTTATCTACAGACGGACCAAGCCAGATGGGTCGACACAATATCTGATGGTCAGCGGTGAACCCATGTTCGATTCTTCCGGCCGTTTTACTGGCTACCGGGGTATTGGCAAGGACGTCACCGATAGTATGCATGCAAATCAAGCTTCACAATGACTGCTCAAACCTTATGAGTCTTTTCGGTGAGATGTAACCTTCCGTTGAAATTTCCCCCAGCCCAAGAAATCGCTGCGCCTTGTCATACAATCGTACCTGTCTTCCTGGTGAAAGGCTTTCCCCTGCCAGATGACTACTGGGGATTGCGCGCCCCTGGAGCAGAGATAAAGCCGCAGCGGAATCCACCATAACCGCGGGAAAAGACCCCAGGAGACTATCAGCTGGCAGCAGGCAGGAATCCCGTTGAGATGGCGACATAGCTTCGAGTGCAGGCAGTGTGTGTGCCTGTGGCAAATGAAAACCATCCAATGCGCTCCGGCACAATGCAGTAAGATAAGCACCACCGCATCCCAGCGCGCGTCCCAAGTCCTCTGCCAGCGTGCGAACGTAGGTACCGCTCCCGCACGTCACCCGTATGCGCATTTCGTTGCCGTGATACGCCTCGATACTCAAGTCGTGGACCGTTATCGCTCGTGGCTGCCGTTCGATTTCCACTCCTGCCCTGGCAAAGGTATACATGGGTTTCCCCCGATGCTTGATTGCGCTGTACATGGGGGGCACTTGCGTAATTACGCCGATAAAGCTTTTGCGTACTGCCTCGATTTTCTCCCATGTCAGATCCACGCATTGAGGTTCCATACCGGCAGCAATTGAGATTTCCCCCTCTGCATCACCGGTCGTACTCATATAGCCAAGTCTCAGCGTGGCTTCATATGTCTTGTCTGCACCGAGCAGCGCCGATGAAAATTTGGTGGCTTCTCCGAAGCAGATGGGCAGCAAGCCTGTCGCCATCGGATCAAGCGTACCCGTATGGCCAGCCTTATGAGCAGAAAAAATGCGTTTGGCGATCTGCAGGGCCTGGTTGGAAGAAAGACCGGAGGCTTTATCGAGCAGCAGCAGGCCGCTGATATGCCGTTTGCTACCTGCGGACATTTGAGCTAGGAGGTCTCGGAGCTAACCCGAATCCCGGCAGTTATTATCAAAGGTAGAGCGGAATTTGCGGACAGTGCTGGAAACTGCCAGTGCTCACGATGGGCCTGGTGACATCCGGCTCCGGTCATGCAGCTTGCGGAAGTAGCTGCATGAATTCGACCAGATATAAGCGTGATAAACAATTCAGGTGTTAGGTGTTGTCAGTTTCTTTTTCAGAACGGTTGGAAGCCACGGCTTCATCTATCAGTTGCGACAGCCGGACTCCACGTTCGATGGATTCATCATAAATGAAATGCAGTTGTGGTATGACGCGTAGCTTCAATCGATGCAGCAATTGGCTGCGCAAAAAGCCCGCAGCATTTTCCAGCCCGTTCTGGACGAGAAAGTTGTCGCTTTCACTATGCAACGTGGTATAGAAAACTTTTGCGTGCGCATAATCCTGACTCACCTCAACACCGGTCAAGGTAATCATGCCTATGCGCGGGTCCTTGAGTTCGTTGCGTATCAGATCGGCCAACTCACGCTGAATCTGATCGGCAATCCGCAATGTGCGGGAATAATCTTTGGGCATAAAACTTCAATGCAGGGCTTTCGCCCTGCTTACAGAGTCCGCGCGATTACCTGGATTTCGTAGGCTTCCAACTGGTCGCCCACCTGGATGTCGTTAAAGTTCTTAAGAGACAGGCCACACTCGAAACCCGCCCTCACCTCTTTCACATCATCCTTGAAGCGCTTCAATGAATCCAGTTCTCCGGTATGGATTACCTGTCCATTGCGTATCACTCTCACCAGCGAACCACGCTTGACAAGCCCCTCCTGCACAAGGCAACCCGCCACCGCCCCCACTTTGGAAATGCGGAATACTTCACGGATCTCCAGCAGTCCGGTGATATTCTCCTTGCGCTCGGGCGCCATCATGCCGGAAAGTGCAGCCTTGATCTCATCCACAGCTTCGTAAATGATGCTGTAATAGCGCACATCCACTCCGGCAGAGTTAATGAGCTTGCGCGCAACGGCATCCGCGCGGCTGTTGAAGCCAATGACAACTGCTTTGGAAGCCAATGCGAGATTGATGTCCGATTCTGTAATCGCGCCCACCCCACTATGAATGATGTTGACCTTCACCTCGTCAGTGGAAAGTTGTTGCAGCGCGTGCGCCAGCGCCTCGTAAGAACCTTGTACGTCGGCCTTGATAATAAGTGAAAGGACTTTTACTTCTCCCCTCTGCTCGAACACGTTCTCCAGTTTGGCTGCCTGCTGCTTTGCAAGTTTTACATCGCGGAACTTGCCTTGGCGGAAGAGGGCAATTTCACGCGCCTTACGCTCATCCGTCAGAGCCACCACCGATTCCCCCGCTACGGGAACCTCCGATAAACCCTGGATTTCAACCGGAATGGAAGGTCCTGCCTGCTCCACCTGCTTGCCGCTCTCATCCAGCATGGCTCTTACCCGGCCATAAGCCGCGCCCGCCAGCAATATATCGCCACGCTTCAAGGTACCGGATTGAACAAGCATGGTTGCGACCGGGCCTCGCCCTTTATCCAGCCGTGATTCGATTACAATTCCCTTTGCCGGCGCATCCTTCGGCGCTTTGAGTTCCAGAACTTCAGCCTGGAGCAGCACGCTTTCCAGCAAATCATCGATGCCTTGACCAGTCTTCGCCGAAACCTCGACAAACATGGTTTCACCGCCCCAATCTTCCGGCACCACTTCCTGAGTCACGAGTTCCTGACGAATCCGCTCGGGATTGGCTTCCGGTTTGTCGATTTTCGTCATCGCCACTACGATCGGCACCTTCCCTGCCTTGGCATGATGTATTGCTTCAACTGTCTGCGGCATTACTCCGTCATCCGCCGCCACAACCAATATGACCAGATCGGTAACCTTGGCTCCCCGGGCACGCATGGCCGTAAACGCCTCATGTCCCGGCGTATCCAGGAACGTCACCATGCCCCTTTCAGTCTCGACGTGATAGGCCCCGATATGCTGGGTGATGCCGCCTGCTTCGCCGCTTGCCACTCGCGTGCGGCGAATGTAATCGAGAAGCGAGGTCTTACCATGATCCACATGACCCATCACCGTAACGACCGGTGCACGCGCTTCCATTTTTAATTCGGAAGGTGCGATCTCCGTATCAGCCAGGAAGGATTCAGGACTATCAATCGCGGCGTATTTGGCGACATGGCCCAGCTCCTCCACCACGATCATGGCAGTTTCCTGATCCAGCATCTGGTTGATGGTTACCATGTTACCCATTTTCATCAGAGTCTTGATGACTTCAGCCGCCTTGATGGACATTTTCTGCGCGAGCGCCCCGACGGAAATGGTTTCAGGCACCAGCACCTCATGGACCACCGGCTCGGTCGGTGCCGAAAAAGCATGAGGAGCGGGTTCCTCAGTTCTGCCATGTTTATCCTTGCGCGCCCGCCAGCCGCCCTTTGCCCCGGTCAGATCACCCCTGGTCTTGAGTCCACGTTTCTCGACCTTCTCTTCCTTCCAGACCACTTGCTTTGTCGGTTTCTTTTTCTTATCCACCTTCTCTTCCGGCTTCACTACCGGCTTGTGCAAGGTACCTTCGGTAGAGGCGGGCTGCGACGGAGCTGCTTCCGCTTCCCCAGGCGCCACCGTTTCCGCCAGGGCTGCCGAAGGAGTTTCAGGCGCAACCGACACCGCCTCAGACCCGGCTACAGGAGCAGCCACCGGCGCTGGTGGCGTTGCGGGTTCTTCGGACTCTTTGATTTCCACGACCGGGGGCCTTTCACGCAGCCTTTTTTCCCGCAACTCCGCAGCCTGACGCGCAATCAATTCAGCCTGCCGCCTTGCCTCCTCCTGCCGCAATGCCTGTTGCGCCGCATCGACGACAGGGGTTCGCACCGGAGACACAGAAGGAGCGGGGGGCGCAGGGGTTTCAGCCGTTTTCCGTTCGACTGTCGACTCGCCTTTTACAAATACGCGCTTCTTGCGCACTTCCACCTGGATGCTGCGTGGCTTACCGGTGCTATCCGCCTTCTTGATTTCCGAAGTCTGTCGACGTGGCAGGGAAATCCGGCCCTTCTCCTCCTTGGCGCCGTGAATCTTGCGCAGATACTCGAGAAGCTGCGTTTTGTCCTTCTCTGTCAGGCTATCCTCGGTCATGTGCTTGCGCACACCGGCGGCCTGCAACTGCTCCAGCAGCACGGTAGGAAGCACGCCAAGTTCACTAGCAAATTGCTCTACATTCATTTGAGACATTAATTACCTTCAGTCGGCTATGCTCTATCGGCCTGGGCAAACCACGGGGCACGTGCCGCCATGATCAACTGCCTGGCCCGTTCAGTATCCATCTCGACCATTTCCACCAGATCATCCACCGCCAGATCGGCCAGGTCTTCCTGGGTGCTTACTCCTTTAGCCGCAAGTTCGCGCGCGGTCTGGCTGTCCATACCTTCCAGCGCGAGCAGGTCTTCGGCGATGTGCTCCACCTTTTCCTCGCTCACGATGGCTTCGGTCAACAACGCGTTGCGAGCCCGATTACGAAGCTCGTTGACGGTCTGTTCGTCAAATGCTTCGATCTCCAGCATTTCGCTGAGCGGCACGTAAGCCACTTCTTCCAGAGTAGTAAAGCCTTCCTGCGCCAGAATGTCCGCCACTTCTTCATCCACATCCAGTTTTTCCATGAAGAGTTGGCGCAAAACCGAAAACTCCTCTTCATTTTTTGCCTGCGACTCTTCCATCGTCATGATGTTGAGCTCCCAGCCCGTCAATTCCGAAGCTAGCCGGACATTCTGGCCTCCACGCCCGATCGCCTGGGCAAGATTGCCTTCGTCCACGACAATGTCCATGCTGTGTTTCTCTTCATCCACCAGAATGCTGCTGATCTCGGCAGGAGCCAGCGCATTGATTACGAATGTGGCGGGGTCATCCGACCAAAGGATGATGTCTACCCTTTCACCCGCCAGTTCGCCGGTCACGGCCTGGACTCTGGAACCTCGCATACCTACGCAGGTGCCGATCGGATCCACTCGCTGATCATTCGACTTCACTGCGATCTTCGCACGCGAACCGGGATCACGCGCTGCCACCTTGATCTCCAGCAAACCCTCCTCGATCTCAGGCACTTCCAGCTCAAACAGCTTTATCAGAAATTCCGGCACGATTCTTGACAGGATTAACTGCGGACCTCTCGTGGTACGGTCGATCTTGTGCAAGTAAGCGCGCACTCTATCCCCGACACGCAGGTTTTCCTTGGGAATCATCTGGTCACGCGGCAATATGGCCTCTACCCTGCCGGATTCGATAATCGCGTTTCCGCGTTCCATGCGCTTGATGGTCCCGGTAACCATATATTCCTTGCGCTCGAGAAAATCGTTCAGGATCTGCTCGCGTTCGGCATCACGGATTTTCTGGAATATCACCTGTTTCGCTGCCTGGGCGCCGATGCGCCCGAATTCTACCGGTTCCAGGAGCTCTTCGATATATTCGTCAAGCTTGATTTCAGGATTTTGCAGAGAGGCCTCCCTCAGCGATATCTGACGGGCGGGATCCTCCAGTGCATCGTCTGCCACCACCTGCCAGCGGCGCAAGGATTGATAGTCCCCTGTCTGATGGTCGATCGACACGCGTACGTCAGCGTCCTCGTTAAAACGCTTTTTGGTGGCGGACGCCAATGCAAGTTCAAGTGCGGCAAAAACAATGTTCTTTTCGACATTCTTTTCGCGCGCCAGTGCATCCACCAATAGCAAAACCTCGCGGCTCATGTTACCTCCAGCCAGTTACTCATGCTCATAGATTACAATTTCGGAACGAGGCGAACCTTCTCAAGGTTAGTGAGTTCAAGGTCCAGCATTTTTCCATCTACTTCCAGTTTTAAAATTCCATCCTTCACTTCGCGCAAAATGCCGACAAAATTTCTTTGCCCCTGTAACGCCACCCGCAGCCTGAGTTTAACGGACTCTCCCGCAAAGCGGATAAAATCTGCTGTCTTTTTCAACGGCCGATCGAGGCCCGGCGAGGATACTTCCAGTCTGTCATAATCCACGTTCTCGACGGCGAAAAACCGGCTCAGATGATTGCTGACAGTCACGCAATCATCCACACTCACACCACCAGGCTTGTCGATGAACACCCGCAACAGCTTTCCCCCTGGCGACCGCTCCAGGTCAACCAGCTCATAACCCAGTCCTGCAAGGGTCGGTTCGAGCAATTCGTACAGATCCATAGGCCCGATACAAACAAAAAATGGGCTGAAAGAAGCCCATCGTTATTATTCTATTTTAACAAACATTTATGATCGGGGAAATAGGAACTGAGTTCCGCTTTCATGATCAACTGACAAAAAATCTGACAAAAAGTTTTTTCTGCCAATGCGTTATAGAAAAAAAACGGCAACTCCGCAAGAGCGGACCACAATACGCGGGTTTGCCATCGGCATGCATAAATGGCCGATCGGCATGAAAAAACTTATTACAAAAAGCGTCGAATGATACAATTTATCAGCCCAAACAAAAATATTCAGGGAGGTAGCTGTGGCGACGATTCAATCTATCCTCAATGAAACACGCACCTTTACACCCCCCGCTTCGTTCGTGGAACAGGCGAATGTATCCGGGATGGAAGAATATGATGCCCTTTGCGCAGAGGCAGAAAAAGATGAGGCAGCGTTCTGGTCCAGACTGGCGCGGGATCATATTTCCTGGCACAAACCATTTACCCACGTGCTGGATGAAACCAACCATCCGTTCTTTACCTGGTTTGATGACGGAGAACTGAATGTTTCATACAATTGTCTCGATCGACACCAGACCACCCAGCCAGACAAGGTTGCGCTTATTTTCGAGGCGGATGACGGCGCCGTTACGCGCTGCACTTACCAGGATCTCTACCACCGCGTATGCAGGTTTGCAAACGGCCTCAAGTCACTGAATATCAGGAAAGGTGATCGCGTCGTTATCTACATGCCGATGAGTATCGAAGCGGTAGTGGCAATGCAGGCCTGCGCGCGCATCGGTGCGACCCATTCAGTCGTGTTCGGCGGCTTCTCCGCCAAAAGCCTGCATGAGCGAATTATTGACGCAGGTGCGGTAGCCGTGATTACCGCGGACGAGCAATGGCGCGGCGGCAAGATCAACTATCTGAAAGCCGTTGTCGAAGATGCGCTTGGCAGAGGTGAAACGGATTCGGTGAAATCCGTCGTGGTCTACCAACGAGGCAGTGGTGACCTGCAACTGGAGGCCAATCGCGACATCTGGTGGCATGATCTCATCCGGGATCAGAGCGAGACCTGCGAGCCCGAATGGGTGAACGCCGAGCATCCCCTATTTACGCTCTACACCTCCGGCTCCACCGGCAAACCAAAAGGCGTGCAACACTCTTCTGCGGGCTTTCTGCTGGGCGCCATCACGAGCATGCAATGGATTTTCGACTACAAGTCCTCCGATATCTTCTGGTGCACAGCCGACGTAGGCTGGGTCACGGGGCACACCTATGTGACTTATGGTCCGCTCGCCGTCGGGGCGACCCAGATCATATTCGAAGGCGTTCCTACTTATCCTGACGCGAGTCGCTTCTGGAAAATGATCCAGGATCATAAGGTGACCACGTTTTATACAGCCCCCACTGCCATCCGCTCGCTTATAAAACTCGGACCCGACCTGCCGAAGCAATATGACCTTTCCTCATTGCGCCTGCTCGGTTCAGTGGGCGAACCGATCAATCCGGAAGCCTGGATGTGGTATTACACGACCGTTGGCCAATCCCGCTGTCCATTGGTGGACACCTGGTGGCAAACCAAGACAGGTGCTCACATGATCGCCCCCACGCCTGGAGCAGTAATGCTCAAACCCGGTTCCTGCACTTTGCCGCTCCCCGGTATCAAGGCCGATATCGTGGATGAAGCGGGGCATGAGGTGCCGGTCGGCAAGGGTGGCTTTCTCGTGATCAAGCGTCCGTTTCCTTCCTTGGCCCGCACATTGTGGGGGGACCCGGAACGCTTCAGAAATACCTATTTTCCGGAAGAGCTTGGCGGTAAATACTATCTCGCGGGAGATTCAGCTCACCGCGATGCGGACGGCTATTTCTGGATCATGGGGCGCATCGACGATGTGCTGACTGTTTCCGGTCACCGTTTAGGGACAATGGAAATCGAATCGGCACTGGTAGCGAGCCCCTTGGTTGCTGAAGCCGCGGTAGTAGGCAAGCCGGACGAAATCAAAACCGAGGCCATCGTGGCTTTTGTGGTATTGAAAGGTACGCGTCCGAAAGCGGAGGACGCTCATCGCATTGTCCAGGAATTGCGCAATTGGGTATCGCAGGAGATCGGTCCCATCGCCAGGCCTGATGAAATCCGGTTTGGGGATAACCTGCCGAAAACCAGGTCCGGCAAAATCATGCGCCGGTTGCTGCGCACGCTCGCAAGGGATGAGGAAATAACTCAGGATGTATCCACCCTGGAAAACCCGGCGATACTTGAACAATTGAAACAGGCGGTAGCGTAGTTGGGGAATCTGCGTCTCGGCCGGTTGCATGATGGCGCGCGATCTTCATCGGACGTCGAGCCTGGAATGACTTCATCGCTCTCTATTTTGCCCCCGCACATTTCCCATCTCCCCGGCCTCACCGATTATGAAGACGGCATCAGCGCCATTGATGCCGATTATTTGCGCCCCGGCCTGGCTGCAATTCATCTGATTGTGAAAAACGGCAAAGCTGCGCTGGTGGACACCGGAACTTCATCTTCCGTTCCCGGTGTACTGGAAGTGCTGCAGAAGAAGAATCTGGCTCCCGCAGATGTAGCGTACGTGTTTGTTACGCATATCCATCTCGATCATGCAGGGGGTGCGGGAGAATTCATGCGTCATCTCCCTAACGCCAAACTGGTGGTGCATCCGCGTGGAGCTCGCCATATGGCAGATCCGGCGCGTCTTGTCGCAAGCGCCATGACCGTCTATGGTGAAGCGGAATTCAAACGCATGTACGGGGATATCCATCCCATAGATGCCAGCAGAATCATCGAGGCGCCGGACGAATTCAGGCTGGATTTCAACGGCAGGCCGCTGCTGTTTCTCGATACGCCGGGACATGCGCGTCACCATTACTGCATTTTCGACGAGCAAAGCAATTCCTTTTTCACCGGCGACACATTCGGCCTTTCCTATCGGGAATTCGATGTCGATGGCATGGAATTCGTGTTTCCGACGACCACTCCCGTGCAGTTCGACCCCGTCGCAGCCCATGCCTCGCTGGATCGGCTCATGACCTACAACCCGTCTTACGCCTTTCTCACGCATTATGGGCGCATCGCGCATCTCCCACGCCATGCAAACGAGCTGCATGGCCTGATTGACGCGCATGTGTCGATTGCCAGGAAGCTGCGCGACGTGCCCGACAGCCATGCAGCTCTGGTAGAAGAACTGGGCGAGTTGTTGTTGCGCCGAGTAGTCGCACACGGCTGTAAATTAGCCGAGGAAAGGATTCGCGGCTTGCTGAAGCTTGATGTCGAGCTCAATGCGCAGGGCCTTGAGAACTGGCTGGATCATTCCGAGGGGAAAGGTTGAGCCGCACCCGCCAGACAGCTGCGGAAGCTGCTATAGCAGCCATGTTAACGGCATGAGGAGAAGATAATAAAAAGCGGATACTTATGCGCTTCCCGCTTCCGTCTGCCTCACCCTCTCAAAAAAACAAACTGCTGCCGCAGCCGCCGCATTCAGGGATTCTGCCTCCCCCGGCATGGGGATAGTAATCCGTTCATGGGCGACCTGAAGCAACTCATCGCTCAAACCCGCACCCTCGTTCCCGAACACGAAGGCTACCGGGCCGGTCAACCGCATCTGGTAAAGACTTTTTTTCGCACCCAGTATGCTTGCAATCACCTTGCCTCTGAACGTCCGCGCAACTTCTGCCAAGTTGGCACGTTCGTGTATTCGAACAAGAAAATGAGCGCCCATGGCGGCACGAAGCGTCTTCGGAGACCAGGCATCGGCACAGCCGTTGGAAAGATACACGTCGCCCGCACCCGCTGCGGCGGCGGAACGCAGTATGGAGCCGACGTTGCCAGGGTCTTGTATGGCTTCAAGCAATACACAGAAGCTTTCTGCCTGCCCTCTCTTTTGCATGGGAATGGCTTCAGGAGAAGGAATCGGCACTACAGCCATGAGACCCGGTGCAGTCTTTACTGTGGAAACTTCGCGGAACAACGAGTCCGGCAGAACGATCGCTATCGCTTCCCGGTTGGGGTCGCCTTCTGTCACTTTTGTTACTTTTTCCAGCAGAAATCGGATTTCCGGGTTTTCACGCCCGCTCTCGCTCGCGATCAGTTTTTCTGGCTCCCCCAGCGCAAAATAAGCTTCGACCAGATGAACGCCGTCAAGAAGTGTAAGTCCCGCAATTCGCCGTTGCCGGGATGATTCCCGCAGTTTAACCAGTTCTTTGAAGGTGGGATTGTCGCGAGAGGTAATAAACTTCATTGAGGACCGGGATTCTCGACGGGGTTCACCATCGTCCTCTCGGTTCCCGAACCCATCCCGAACGGTTCCATGGGAATTGCCTGATACCTGACTTCCAGAATTTCCAGTTCTTCCGTTCCTCCGGGCGCATGTAATGTCACCACATCCCCTTCGCGCGCTTTGATCAATGTCCGCGCCAGCGGTGAAACCCAGCTTATGTAACCCCTGGTGGTATCGATCTCATTCACACCGACGATGGAAACGGTCTTCTCCTCGCCTTTCTCGTTGGCGTAGGTAACGGTAGCGCCAAAAAAAATCCGTGATTCATCTTCACGGGGCATGGAGGGATCGATGATTTCCGCCATATCCAATCGTCTGGTGAGAAAACGAATGCGCCGATCGATTTCGCGCAGACGCTTCTTGCCATAGATATAATCCGCGTTCTCCGAACGATCGCCATTTGCGGCAGCCCAGGAAACCGTTGCGGTTACCTGGGGGCGTTCCCTGTTCATCAACCACAAAAACTCGTCCATCAGCCGCTTATGCCCCTCCGGAGTGATGTAATTTTTGGCACCGGAAGGTAACGACGGCAGAGCATTCCCGTTGCCTTCTTCGTCAAGGTCGTCAGGCTCGCTTTCCCTGGTAAATGCCTTGCTCATGCTTACTCATTCAATCTCATTCAATCGATCAACAATCGGAATCTATCTTTGACGGACAGGCACAATGCCTGCACCTGTTTGAGCAGGTCCAGACCAGAAATCCAGATCTTCAACTGTTTTCGCAATGTTTTTACACCTCATCCAGCATTCTTCGGGCTTCTTCCGCAGCCCCAAGTAGTCCGACTTTTGGATTCATTACCACATGTACCGGAATTTCCTCCATTAGCCCGGAAAAACGTCCCTTGTCGCGAAATGCTTTCATGAAGCCGCCCTCTCTCAATTTGTCGATAATTTTTGGTGCAATTCCTCCCGCCACATATACTCCGCCGCGGCACAGGCCCGCCAAAGCCAGGTTGCCGGCATAGGCCCCGTAAATTTCAACAAATAAATCCATCGCTTTCACTGCTAGCGGGTCCTTCTGGTTGAAGGCGAGATCGGATATACGAGCGGCATCATCTTCTTCCAACTGCATCGATATCCATTCGCGGTTATCGCCTGACTCATCCTGAAGAAAACGAAAAACATTTGTCAGTCCCGGACCGGAGAGCACCCGTTCGACCGATACATGGCCCAAGCGTTTTCGCAAATGATGCAACAATCGGTCCTGCAACTCATTCGCCGGTGCAAAATCAATATGTCCAGCTTCGCTCGGCAGCGATGAATAGTCTCCATTTTGCCAGACGAGCCATGCTCCCCCCATCCCGGTACCCGCCCCCAGCACGACTCGCATCCGGCCGACATAAGGTTGGCCGGCCTGCAACGTCATCAGGTCGTTTTCCGGCAGAATGCTCACCCCCGATGCCACGGCTGCGAAGTCGTTGATGAGCTTGACTCTTGGAATGGAAAATTCTGAGGAGAGCACTGCGGAGTTCATCACCCACGGCAAATTTGTGAGTGCCACTTCCTGCCTGGCAATCGGCCCCGCTGCCGCGAAACAGGCGCTCACAGGATTGCCATCGACATTGAGCGTGGAGATTTCATTAATAAAGTCTCGGAGCATGTCCGAAAAACTCGAATAGGCCGAGCTCTCATAGCGCCGTTCGCAGCATACCCGGACATTGCCCTCTTTCAGTTCCGCCGCTTGCAGCAATGTCTTGGTTCCGCCAATATCGCCACTGATGAAATATTCGTTCACGGTTCACTCCAACGCTGTGCGGGGTCCTGACGATAAAACAGCGCGAGTTGCTCATATACTGCGGGGAAATGTATTCTGACAGAGAGAGGCATTTCGAAAAAAGCTTCGCTGATCACCGCGAAGAATTCTGCCGGACTCTCGGCCGCATAAAGGTCGATTTCCATCATCTCCCCCTCGTCGATACTCCTGCAAAACTCCGCATAAGCTTTACTGAACGCTTCACTCCATGCCTGCTGGCTCATATCCGGATGTATGGGAGGAAAACCGTTGGCCTCCCCATTCAGCATATCCAGCTTGTGGGCAAATTCGTGTATGACAACATTGTATCCCTGACTGATCTCGGTTCCTGCCATAGCAGCCACCGTATCTTCCCAGGAGAGAATCACCGGTCCACCCAGCCAGGATTCGCCGGACGCAGGCTCCACTGCATGATGCACAATGCCGTCCTCATCCACATATTCGTAATCGCGAATAAATTCACCTGGATAAACGATGATTTCTACCCAGCCATGGTAATAATCGAGATCGAGATTCAGGATCAGAATGCACGCCTGTGCAGCGATCAGTACGCGCATTTCGTCGGTGATCACCAGTCCGTGCGCACCGCTGACTTGCTTGACATGGAGAAACAGTATGACGGATTCCCGCAAGCGCTCGAGCTCAACCGCATCGAGCGCCTGCAGGAACCGCAGGTGTGCTATCGCGTTCTGCCAGATATCATCGGGGACGGATTGATTCTCGATGATACGGCGGCGATACCAGGTTTTGATGTTCGAGAGCATGAGGGATTTTCTGGATGTATCCTCCTGCATGTGATGCCCGGCGGGATTTATCTGGAGTTTTCTTCGTCCGCCGGTTCCATCACTGGCGTTTCCATTTCCAGTTGAGGCGGCTCGAGATCCACAGCCTCTATGCGGGCAAAGCGTTGGCTTATCTTCCGGCTTGAAACATGTACCTCTTCCACGTCCTGATTGGCTTGGCGGATATGATCTGCAAGTTTTTTCATGCGCTCGTCAAAGCGTGCAAAATCCTTGCCCAGCCTGGACAGTTCGTTCTTGATGATATGTACCTGCTCGCGGGTTTCGATATCCTTGAGCACGGCGCGCGCGGTATTCAATACCGCCATCAGGGTGGTAGGCGAAACTATCCACACCTGCTTCTGCATGGCGTAATCGACTACGTCCGAATGATAGGCATGGATTTCGGCGAAAACCGCCTCCGCCGGTACGAACATCACCGCCCCATCGCAGGTTTCGGGCGGCAGGATATATTTACCGGCAATGTCATCCACATGTTTTTTCACGTCCGCCTTGAACTGCTTCTGGGCCAGGGCACGGCTCGTATCATCCGTATGACGATCGAACATGCGATGAAAATTTTCCAGCGGAAATTTTGAATCGACCGCGACCATTCCCGTTGGAGGCGGCAGCTTCAGCACACAATCGGCGCGGCTGCTGTTGGAAAGCGTATGCTGCATTTCGTACGCAGATGGCGGCAGGATATTGCGAACCAGCGCTTCCAGTTGCACTTCGCCAAATGCGCCGCGCGAGCGTTTGTCGCCCAGGAGTTCCTGCAGGCTCACCATATTGGTGGTCAGGCTGTCGATCTTTTTCTGGGCCTCATCGATCGTCGCAAGCCGCGTCATGACGCTGGTGAAAGTCTCATTGGTTTTCCTGAACCCTTCGTCGAGACGTTCCGCCACCCGCCCACTGATCTGGTCCAGCCGCGCTTCCACCGTTCCCCGCAGTTGATCGGAATTCCTGCCCAGGACCTCGGAAAGCCGGTTGCCCTGGTTTGACAGCCCCTCATGCAAATCCTTGAGCATGTCGCGATGCTTGTCTTCCATCAGCCTTGCCTGCTGCCCCAGCAGTTCGCGCACCATGGTCGAAAGCATACCGAGCCTGATCACCAGGTAGGCCATGGTGACAAGCAGAATCGCGACAGCAGTAATGATCAGCAGGTAGTCTGGCATTATCTTATAAAGTATACCGGAGAATCATCTTTACCTGCCTCCTTTTACTGATTAGAAGAAAAACCGTCAGTTGCCTTAAAAAAGCGTTCCATCAGACAGCGGAGCGAGACCTGAAATCGGGAAAATACTCCAGAAGTTATCTTGCCCCGCCGGCTTGATACAATTCACTTTGCATCTGGAGCTTCCGCCATCTCTCCTGGCGCTGCCTGGAGCGCTCCTCGTAGCTGCTCAATCGCTGCTTGCTTTCATGGCTTTTCTCGGCCCGCTCCTTACGCGCCTTCCTGCCCGCTCGACGCCTGCTCTCCACAGATCTTTCCTCTCCCAAGGCATCTTTCGGTCTAACCTCCTCCGAAGCTTCTTCCCAGGGGCGCGATTCTCTTGGATTCGGCTGCAAGGGTTTCGTCTCCATCGGGTTGGCGGCCCACGGACGCACTTCCCAAGGTTTTGACTGACCGCCTTCCTTCCCGCGCTGTGTTGTCTGGGTTTTCTGAGTCCCTGGCTTTCCCCACGGATTATCGTCAGATGCCGCAGCGGGCTGTACGATCAACATCGCCACACCGAGCGGTGCCATCAACCGGGTAAAACGCACGTTCATATTCCATTACCTCCTTTCAAAAGGTAACAATCCAATCATCGTTTATATCAGCCGCCCCTGTTGCGCAGGATAAAAAATTTTCAAGCCATCCGTCTGCGCCCATGGAGTCAGTGAATGCGGTTTTCGTCCGTGGTTATCGATGATGTCTTCCACCCGCACGCCACGGACGACAAGCGCGTCCGCAATCAATGAACGATGGCATCGCCAAGGAACGGCCTCGGCGCACATCAATGCGCAGCGGTCATGCGCAGCAAGCTCGATAACCCGGTTCACATTTTCCACAAATTCCTGAGTTTGCATATAGTCCGCATAGCCACGGAAGGATGCATTGCGCCAGCCCTCATTGATCGAGTCCTTGCGCGCATGCCGAAGCCCGCCCAGGCCAGGTAAATGAGTGTACTTGATGCCCATTGCCCGCAGAGCGTCCGGCAGGGTTTCTTTATTGAATTGGGGATTATGCCGCGAACGCGGTACCGTTCGTACATCGAGCAGGTGCGTAACTTCGTTTTTTTTCAGCAGATTGATGAATTCTTCAAGGGGATGAGTCGAATGTCCAATGGTGCATATAAAGGGCTCCGTACCGGCGGCATCTTTCATGTTGTTCGAGGTGGCTTCCATAGGGCGCTAAAAATCCAGTCTAGAGTAGACCCCCACCGGGAAGGTACGACCTGGATTAAGTCCGGCTTGTTAGGGCCTGTTTTGGGTGAATCAGTCGATATTGCTTGCTATCGCGATTGCCCTGCCATCGTCATGGGCGAAAAAACACACCCGAAGCGGGAGGCGCCGAGTTTCACATCCGCCCGTGCCCACGCCTTATTGAAACGCTCTTCAACCAGCGCCGCCCGCTCGTTTTTGCCCTGGGCGCGCAGAGCCTGCAACAAGCCATAAAGTGCCCATCCATTATTGCGGTTGCGCCGCAGGTCTTCCCAGTAGACTGTCTCCGCTTCGGCGGGATGACCCGCTTCAAGCAATATGGCGCCGAGCGTCAACCGCGGAGGCGCCTGCCATTCGGGCGGTTCGGTGTAAGCCAGCGAATCCTCGAGACGAACTGCCTGCCCAAGATGTGCGATGGCGGAATTAAACTGTCCGCGCGCAGCAGCAATCTCACCGGCGAGGACCGCAGGACCGATGCGTAAAACCGAGCGCGCGGTGTTGACGGAAAGAAGCGGACCATCGAGCGAGTCATCCTTCATGATCTCCCGTAAAGCAGCCAGCTCTTGCTCAGCCTCGGACAACTGCCGCTTGGCGACAAAGGCGAGGCCCCGGGCATAGTGCCATCCACCTTTCAGAAACGCATTGCTTGAGGGAGGCTCCGGTTCCTGAAGCATTTCGTCCCATTTTCCAAACCTTGTAAGTGCCCAATAAGGTACCACGCGGAATACTCCAGTCATGGGCATTTCTTTCAAACCCGCGTCGTCGATGGTGCTTGCAACCTTTCTTGCCGAGTCGATCGCCAATTCGCTTTGGCCATCGGCGGTTGCAACGGCCCAGAGGAAGTGAATATTGTGAGGAAAATAGGCCATCGCATAAAAGCCATGTTCATGCTGCCGGACGAGGTACCTCACATCGGCGGCGATTGCACGCTGATTGGCAGTTATTGCATCTTCATAGCGGCCCACGCGCAGGTAGATGTGCGATGGCATATGTATCAGGTGCCCAGCATCGGGCATCAGTGTAAGCAGCGTATCTGCTGCCTGCTCAGCCCGCTCCGGCATGTTGGTCGGTTCCATGAGATGGATATACATGTGCGTCGCGCCCGGATGCCGGGGATTGCCTTGCAGCACGCCCTCGGTAACTGCGACGATTTCCCTTGTTCCTTCCATCGGATAGTCATCGCGCATCCAGTAACCCCACGGACTGGTATCCATTACGGATTCGACAAAAAGCATCGCGATATCCTGATCACCGGGAAAACGCCGATGTACCTCTCGCATAGCATTTGCATATGCCTTGTCGTTGGCCTTCCGATCTTCGGAATTGCCGGTGTACCGCTTTTCCAGAGCCCCGATCAGCGCGCGCTCCCTGTCAGACACGCCTGCCGCGAGAGAAGCGGCCTTTCTGACCAGTTCCAGCGCTGATACTTCGGTTTTTGCCTCCATGGGCGCGTTGATATTGGGGCCAAGCACGAGCGCCTGTCCCCAGTAAGCCATCGCGAGAGCGGGGTCCAGCCGCGCCGCCTCCCTGAATGCACGCCCCGCCTCCGCATGATTGAATGCATAGGAGAGATTCAAGCCCTGGTTCATATACTGCTGAGCCAACTGGTTGCTGGTGCTGACGGGAAACGTATGCGAGCCGAGATTCAGCAGCCGGGGAGCTCCATAATCGGCAGGCATTCGCTCACCGGGTCGTTCCTGATGACGATGAGGGACGCGGTCTTCGATAGAGCCCCTGACCTCGCTGCTTTGCCCATTCTGGGCAAAAGCGCCGGAGGTTGTCCCGATTAAGGACATTATTACCAGGGCAATGAAATGAAGAACATAGGCTTGCATTGATCTCTCCTTGTCAGCCGGTTATCGCAGGTCCGGCTGCGTCTGATCGAACCTCGGAAACCGTATATTGGTATTTTGTTTTGATATGCAGCAATAACGGGACAACAAACAACCCCAAACTCAAAAAGCGTTACAAACGAATATCCACGACATTCACCCTTAAATTTTGCTGCCAACCACGGGTCTTCCGCGGACATAAGAATTTGCAACATGACTCATAACGGCAACTCGTGGGGCAACTCGTGGCGCAGTTCCGCCAGGCGGGCCAAGCAAAAATGAATGAAGGCCAGCCCTGTCAGCACAGCGGCGAACAGGTTTAAAATCGGCACGAATTGCACCAGACCCGCGAGCAGCCCCAAGCCCCACAACAGAGACCGGTCCCTGGAAAATATAGCTCGCATTTCCTTCTGTGTGGCATGTTCCGCCAGTGCATCGTAGCGAAACAGGCGCTGATTCAGATAGGCGGCAGCAACAAACGGGATAACCACGCCTGCACCCGCCAGCCATAATGGAAGGGTAATCAGCCAGATGGCAATGAAAATGGCGAGAGCAACCAGCGCATTGAGCACACTGCCAGCGAGCGTCCCGCCTTTTTCGCGTTTGAGTAGCGGATAGTCGCGACGCGCAACCAGACCAATCAAGGCAGGCATCGCGAACAAGGCGGTAATCACGAGTGCGGTCACAAAAACCAGCGGCACAAACAGAATCAGATGTGCGACCCCCTGGATTCCATAGGCGATCCACCTCGGTTCAACGCCTTCAAGCCAGGTCTGGATACCGATCGCCGTCAACACCTCGGCTATCCAGCCGGAGAAAGTCCCCCAGAAGGCCACGCCCAGCACCACCCACAGCAGACTTGCTGCGAGAATAGGCCAGATGATGATCCACAGCACCTGAAACTGAAACAAATCGCGAAATGCCCGCGATAACGCCTGAAATATCGGCTCCACAATCCCCCCTTCCAAGTCCCGGAATTCGGCCATGCACGAGAGAGTTGGCATTATGCAAACTGCCGAATTGGCTGTGACACAACTTCTCCCGCACTTTTCAACTCAGGCCAAAAATCACAACGAGCTCATGGTGACCCCGAATGATTACATGCTTGCTCCATCCCGCCGAGCACGCACTCTACTTGATTTATAGTTGAAAAGTTCAGCTACGGCTGGAATGACGCCATGCAGCATGATAGACGGAACAATACAGCAGAAGCGGCGGAATGAAAGGGGATTAAAAGTTTTCTACTACTCAACTATTCAATTCCGCCCTCACATCGAGGATCCCAGTCATACGCAAACGCGTTGTACCACGTACTATGTTCCCAGACTTCACTACATATCTCGCCACAGATTTTTCGCTCGAATCCGCACATCCCTCCCAGCCGGAAATGCGCCGTATAAGCGCCTGCGGCATCGCCCCCCTTCAGCTCGATAACCACGCGGTCATTCTGCTCGGAGACATGCAGCGAACGGGTGTTGGTGAGATCCCTATAGAATTTCTCCGGGATGTGGAATCGCTGCCCATCAATGAAAACAAGAAAAGTTTCAGTCACGAACCGCGGCACACCGCTATCCATTCCCCACATGCCACCATCGGTTTCACGGCACTCACCGCTTTTACACTTGTGCTCACGGAAAATCACTCCTACCTTCTTGCCGGAGGGAAGCGCATGGTTTTTTTCGTGCTGAAAGGGCAGCGCTTCCTTTTGCGCGAGAACCGTGTCGGATGCAAAAAAGGATAGACCGATCAACGCAGCGGAGAAGAGGGTAAAGCGCAAGACACTTCTTTTCAAGGGGCTCACCATCGTCGGATTGATGCGGAGAGCATTACTGCCGCCTGCCACACTCCTCCCTACTCACTCGATTTCAATGAATATTTTCTGGGTCTCGGCTGTGGTTTTCATTTTCTCAAACAGCCGATCGAAGGCAACTCTGCTTTGTCCGATGAAATTGACGCTTTTGGTATCGCCCACCAATATGCACCCTTCTGTATTCGCCGAGATATTGCCGGGATGTATCCTGACGCCTTCAAAATTTGGCACGTTCAAAAGAAGCGGAAGGGGTTTCTGAAATCTTTGGGAAAAATTGATGACAATCTCGTATTGCCCCGCGGGAATCGCGGTCTTGCCCTTGATCTTCACAGGCCTCACCTTGTCTTCCAGCGTGTAGCACTCGAACTCCCCATCGACTGACAATTCACCTATCGTGCTGTCATCGGAAAATTCCAGTCTTTTTACACGCAGATCCATTTCGCTTCTCCTTCATATTTATACTTATATTGGAAAGGATAGCCGATGTGGAGGATTTGACCCGGCAAATAAGGCGAGCCATACCATCCCGTAAATCCATGGAGTACTCAGAGAGTGGATAGACCCGCTGCCCTCCGCCAGGTAGTGCCATGAGGTCCGTCTTCCAGAATGATGTTAGCCTCCATCAATTCCTTGCGAATGCGATCCGCCTCGCGGTAATCCTTGTTGGCGCGCGCCACCAGCCGCTGTTGAATCAACAGCTCCACCTTTTCGGGTGCAAATGCCGAATCTTCCGTAGAGCCCGCCTGCTGGAAATATTGCCGGGGATCCTGCTGGAGCAATCCCAGCACCCCGCCCAGCGCTTTCATCAAGGCGATATCCCTGGGTAGTCGGGTTTTATTGACTTCGGTAGCGAGGTCGAAAAGCACGGCAAGAGCATCCGGGGTATTGAAGTCATCGTTCATCGCTTCCCGGAAACGCGATGCATATGGGTTATCCCAGTCTATCTCGACTGCGTCGTGGACTCCGATTCCCTTGAGCGCGGTATACAGTCGATCGAGAGCGCGCCCGGCGTCTTCCAGTTGCATATCCGCATAGTTAAGCGGACTGCGGTAATGCGCGCGCAGGATAAAAAAACGTATCACCTCCGGCTGAAAGTGAGCAAGGATTTCGCGTACGGTAAAAAAGTTGCCGAGCGACTTGGACATCTTCTCGTCATTGACTCGCACGAAACCATTGTGCATCCAGTAGTTGACAAAAGGATGCCCGTGCGCGCCCTCGCTTTGTGCAATTTCATTTTCATGGTGGGGAAACTGTAAGTCCTGGCCGCCCCCATGGATGTCGAAGTGCTCCCCCAGATAATGCTCACCCATGGCCGAGCATTCGATATGCCAGCCGGGCCGCCCCGGTCCCCACGGTGCATCCCAGCGGGGCTCGCCGGGCTTTGCCGCTTTCCACAGCACGAAATCCAGCGGGTCGTTTTTATGCGGATCGACAATTACCCGCTCCCCTGCCCGCAGTTCATCAAGGGATTTCCCGGAAAGCTTTCCATAACCGGGAAACCGGTGAACCGCATAATATACATCGCCATTGGAGGCGGGATACGCCAGCTTTTTATCCACCAGAATCCGGATCATGGCAATCATGTCTTCCACATGACGAGTGGCACGCGGCTCCCATGAAGGCGGCTCCACCCCAAGCGCTGTGGCATCCTCCTCCATTGCCTGGATAAAACGCGCGGTCAGCGCTTCAATGGATTCGTTATTTTCCTGCGCCCGCCTGATAATTTTGTCATCAATATCGGTAATATTACGTATATACGTTACATCAAAACGGTTGGCGCGAAACCAGCGCTGCACCATATCGAATACCACCATCACGCGCGCATGGCCGAGATGGCAGTAATCGTAGACGGTCATCCCGCACACATATATTTTGACCTTGCCCGGCGTTAGCGGGATAAACTCCTGTTTTTCTCTGGTAAGAGAATTATGAATTTTAAGCATCTGGGGAAGATTTTGAATTGAACAGGCTTCTTGGTAGAATCTTGCGGACGCTGAGGGCACTACTTACAGGACGGAGAAGTATAGCACAATGAAAACGCTGGATTTTCGCCGGGCGAGTGCGCGCATTGCCTTGGTCGTGCTGTTCGCTGTTTGTCCGGTTGCGTTTGCTGATGAAAACGACGAGGTTGCCAAACTCTACCAGCAGGGCAATCTGGACAAGGCACTGGAACAGGCAGATGCGTACCTCGCCCTCAAGCCCAAGGATCCGCAGATGCGGTTTCACAAGGGGTTGATACTGACCGAGCAGCAGAAAATCCCTGATGCAATCAAGGTCTTTTCTTCACTGTCGGAAGATTACCCCAATCTGCCCGAGCCGTATAATAACCTGGCGGTACTCTATGCCAGCCAGGGCCTGTATGAAAAGGCGAGGGGGGCGCTGGAGGCAGCCATACGCACTCACCCCAGCTACTCGATTGCGCACGAGAACCTGGGCGATATCTATGCAAAACTGGCCAGCGAGGCTTACGGCAAGGCCTTGCAACTGGACCAGAGCAACGCGGCGGCTCAGACCAAGCTTGCGATGATCAAGGATTTATTCATCGGCAAATCTGGCGCGATAAGAACTGCATCCGCGGCCACCACTGCGCCGGCCCCCCCTGCTTCAGCCGCGACCCGCTCCGCTGCCGCCACTATGCCATCTCCCCCCCGATCCGTTGCTCCCATGGCGTCATCTGCTGCCCCTTCTGCTGCTCCCGCAACCCCGCTTGCTTCCGTCCACGCCGCACCCGGCAAAGCACCGCAAAAATTAGCAGAAAAAAAAACTGAAAAGGTGGAAAAATCAGCACCGGGAAAGATAGCGGCGGTTGAAACACATTCACCGGAAAAGAAAACCGCTGTTCCGGATGAATCCGACGAAATCATCAAAACTGTCAATGCATGGGCCAAGGCATGGTCCGACAAGAACATGGCGGCATACTTCGCATTCTACGCGAGTGACTTTCAAACCCCTCGTGGCGTCAAGCGTACAGCGTGGGAAAGAACACGGCGTGACCGCATCATCAAGCCAAAATCCATCCAAGTGGAAATCACTCACCCCAAGGTAACTTTAATCAATCCAGCACGCGCGAGGATAAGCTTCAGGCAACTCTATCACTCCGACGCATTCAAACACGATTCGTCCAAAACACTTGAGATGGTTAAAACGGATGGGAAGTGGCAGATCCGGCAGGAGCGCTCCGGGAAATGAATGTGCAAACCCCATCTGCCCGATGCACCCAGCGGTTGATAATCACGCTTGCCGGGATAACCGGAGCAGTGCTTTCGCTCTGGATTACCGCCGCGCTGGCCGAGGAAGCCTTGGTCCTATCCACTGCCTCCACGACCGGACCAGAATCGATGCTCGTCAAGAGTCTCCAGGAAATCTCCGAAAGCCGCATGGATTCCGCATTAAACGGGATCGAGCAACTACTCAAGACTAATCCGAATTTCCGGCTTGCTCATCTGATCAAGGGTGACCTGCTGCTGGCACGCGCCCGTCCCATCCACACCATTGGCGAAACTGGCACGGCAATACAGCAGCCTATCGACGATTTACGCGAGGAAGCAAGAGCACGGCTTCAGCGCCACCTGGCACCGATACCGCTCGACATGACCCCCAAGTATCTGCTGCAAATGCCGCCTGAGCAGAAATACGCAATCATTGCCGACACAGGCAGATCGCGGTTATATCTCTATAAGAATGTCGATGGGAGCCCGCGTTATCTGGCGGACTATTACATCAGTACAGGCAAGAACGGTTCTCAAAAGCTGAAGGAGGGGGATAAAAAAACACCAATAGGCGTCTACTTCGTCACTGACAACCTGCCGCGTCAAAGACTGTCGGATTTTTATGGGGGCATGGCGTTCCCCATCAACTACCCGAACGAATGGGATAAAAGGCACGGGCGCAGCGGTTATGGCATCTGGCTGCACGGCACACCTCCGGATACCTACAGTCGTCCGCCCCGAGCGAGCGATGGCTGCGTAGTACTTGCAAATGACGACCTGAATGCATTGGCGTCAACACTTCAGGTCGGCATTACATCCGTCATCATCAGCGATCAGATGGAATGGGTCAAACCCCACGATGCCGCCGCGCTGCGTAGAAAACTGGCCCAGCACCTGGAGAGATGGCGGCGAAGCTGGGAAAGCGGAAATATGGATGATTATGTCGCCATTTACGGAAACGATTTTTCCAATGGGGAGCAGAAGCTGACGGAATGGATGCGAGACAAACGGCAGGGGGATGCGGAAAAAAACCCGCCCAAAGTCGGTATCAGCAATGTGGGCATTTTTCTTTATCCTGGAAGGGACGATCTGGCGGTAATCAACTTCGATGAAGAATATTCCAGCAATGATCTTTCCAATAAAATGAAAAAACGCCAGTACTGGATGAAAGAAGATAAAAGCGGATCCTGGAAGATCATTTACGAAAGTGCGGCATAATCAGGAAATCATCGCTGCCTGTCCTTTCTTCACCACATGCCGTTCGAGGATAGTCGGGCAGGAACCGGCAGGTACATGAACGGATAATTCTTCCACCCTTATCACTCTTATTATTACGGCCAAGCTAATGCATATTTTCAAAGTTTTCTCAGCCTTTGCGCTCTCTTTCAGCCTCACCGCTCTTGCCGCGAATTCCCCCACAAGCCACCCGCAAGTTGAAATAAAAACCAGTCTTGGTAAAGTGGTACTGGAGCTCTATCCCGACAAGGCGCCAAAAACCGTCGACAATTTTTTGCACTATGTGAAGGATGGGCACTACACCGGCACCATATTCCACCGTGTTATCCCGGGATTCATGATCCAAGGTGGCGGATTCGACAAGACTTTCAAGCAGAAATCCACCAGGCCACCTGTTGAGAATGAGGCGGGAAACGGCCTCAAGAATGAGATTGGAACAGTTGCAATGGCGCGTACCACGGACCCTCACTCCGCCACCGCACAGTTTTTTATCAATGTAGCCAATAACACATTTCTCAATCACACCTCGCCTACTCCGCGCGGTTATGGCTATACCGTATTCGGCAAGGTCATCGAGGGAATGGACGTGGTCAACAGGATCGCCGCTGTTCCCACCGGTTCCGGCGGACCATTTCCAACCGATGTACCGAAGGAAACCATAGTAATCGAGGAAGTGAGACTTATTGCAAACCCGTCTCTCGCCTCTCCCACCCACCCACAAAACAGGGATTGATATGATCAGACTGCACACGAACTACGGCGACATCATGCTCGAACTCGATCACGAAAAAGCACCGGTAACTGTCCAGAATTTTATAGACTATGTAAATAGCGGACATTATGACAACACGATATTTCACCGCGTGATTGACGGGTTCATGATTCAGGGAGGCGGTTTCGAACCGGGCATGATCCAGAAAAAAACTCGCGCCCCGATTGCAAATGAAGCAGGCAACGGCCTCAAGAACGATAAATATACGATTGCCATGGCGCGCACCTCTGATCCTCATTCAGCAACCGGTCAATTTTTCATCAATGTCAAGGATAACGATTTTCTGAATTACACGTCCCCCACAGCGCAAGGCTATGGCTACTGTGTGTTCGGCAAGGTGGTAGAAGGCATGGATGTAGTGGACAAGATCGAAAAAGTTAAAACGGGTACACGCAGCGGCCATCAGGATGTACCTGTAGAAAATGCGATACTGGAAAAGGCAGAGGTAATTCAGTAACGTTTGTTAACATCGTGAACATGTCCGCACCTAAAGCTTTTTTCTCGCTTGGATTTGCGATCGCGCTGTGGCTGCCGGCCCCGGCTTTGCACGCCCTCCCTTTTGCAGATACGGTAGTCAGCTTTACCCCCGGAGACAGTAGTTTCCCTGGCAGCATCTACGGGGTGGAGGACGATAGCGGTGGCATTTATACAGGCCTGTCGGGCGAAGGCGTTTTTGATGCCCGTGCAGTAACGGCCTTGGATGGAGCGGTGCTCGGACTGGGTGGCTCAGTCGGAACACTCGGATCCATAACTTTGCACTTCAGCGGCGGTGAGGTGATGGATGGGCCCGGCGCGGATCTGCGGTTGTACGACACGTTCAGCTTCCAGGACGGGTTCAACCTGGAAATAAGCGCGGATGGGACACACTTCATGAACGCCTTTTTCTCCGCCGGGGACTTGTCATATTTTGAATGTTCTCTTCAGCAGCCTTGCACTGACGATATAGACATTGCAAACCTCCAGCTGGATGCGTTCAGCTACCTCCGAATCACCGCCGCGGGTAACATCGTTCAAGGCTTTCCAGAAGCCTATACACTGGATGCCGTGGAGGCGCTCCACTATCGTTCCAGCACGGTTCCCGAGCCCGGAACACTTGCATTGCTCGGGCTTGCTGCCGTCGGTCTGGCTTTTGTTCGCCGGCGTAATGATTGAATTGCGCTCGAACCACCCCGGGAACCATCGCGGCGGATTGTCTTATCTTGCTTATCTTTTATCGGGAGAAATCATGTCCACCTTGTCCACCTTCAGGCTCCTCATCGCGCTATCGATCAGTGCCTGGTTGGCAATGCTTTCCGGTTGCGCCACCACCACGACAGGTGGTGCGGTTGGCGCAAACCGTTCCCAGCTTTTGCTCATATCCTCGGAACAGCTGGAGCAAACGGCGGCACAAGGCTATAGTCAGCTGAAAACAGAAGCGACCCAAAAAGGCGCCCTGAACACGAATGAAAAACTGCTGCAACGAGTGCGCGCTATCGCTCGCCGCATCGAGCCGCAAACAGGCATATTTCGAAAGGACGCACCCGGGTGGAACTGGGAAGTCAATGTAATTGACAGCGATGAGCTTAATGCTTTTTGCATGCCTGGCGGAAAAATCATGTTTTATTCCGGGCTGATCAATCAGCTCAAATTGACAGATGAAGAAATTGCTGTGGTGATGGGGCATGAAATTGCCCACGCCCTGCGCGAGCACTCGCGCGAGCAGGTGTCGCAGGCTATTGCGGCCCAAACGGCCCTGGGAGTGGGAACCGCAGTGTTTGGTCTCAGCCAGACTACCGCCCAGATCGCCGGTATCGGATATCAGGCGTTCATCGCCACCCACTTCAGTCGCACGGATGAGGCCGAGGCGGATCGCATCGGGCTCGAATTGTCGGCTCGTGCCGGTTACAATCCCCGCGCCGGGGTCACACTGTGGCAAAAAATGATCAATGCCAATGCGGGAGGACAACTGCCCGAGTTTCTGAGCAGTCACCCTGCTGATTCCACCCGCGTGCAGCAAATCGAGTCGCTGCTGCCAGTCGTCATGCCGCTTTATGAAGCAGCCCGCCGATGACGGCTAAAGTTAGGTTAGCCATCCTCAAAGTAAGCTACTTGCGTCAGCAAGCCAACAGCATCACTCGGTGAAATAAAATAAAGCCGGGCCTCCTTCCCTTTGGCCCGGCTTTGCCAACCCAGAAGAACGACTTACCGCTCCCGCTACTTGACTACCGTCACGGTGATGGATGAGGATGCGCTATTTCCCGCCGCGTCCTTGGCGACTACCTGGACAGTATGTGCGCCCGCTGCAACGCTGCGTATATTCCAGTTGTAACCCAGCGTACTTCCCTTTCCGGTAGCCTTGAGCACGCCGTCGATGTAGAGCGTATAGTTGATTCCGGAAGCGCCGCTATCATCACTTGCATTCACGCTGATTGGCACGTTGTTGCCCGAAACATTGCCTCCCACGGGATTGATTATCTTCACCTGCGGTGCAGTGGTATCCCTGATTACCGTGGTCGTTCCGTTTGCCACATTCACCGAGACGGCGGTCGAAGCCTTGGAGTTGCCGGCTGCATCGAACGCATAAGCAACCAGGCTCGCCATACCGTTGGCTACGCCTGCCGAATCCCATGTGAAGGCGAACGGCGCCGTGGTGTCGACCGCAATCGTGGTGCTGTTAACTCTCAGTTCCACCCGCGTCACCCCGACATTGTCGGTAGCTGTCACATTCACGCCAACCAAGCTGGTCACGCTTGATCCGCCAGCAGGGGAAGTGATGGAAACCACCGGCGCTTGCGTATCTCCGGCGACCACCGCTGAGGCCGCCGCCTGCACCGCGCGTGCAGCATCAACCCGTCCATAGCCATAGTAAGGATCGCGCCCAGTTGTACCCAGATCCACGGCAGTTGAAAACAGCAGACTTTCGATCTGGGTGTTGGGTAATGCCGGCTTTGCCGCCATCATGAGCGCCACCACGCCAGCCGTTACCGGGCTTGAGAACGACGTGCCGGAAACCGCGCCATAGCTGCCCCCCATAGTCGTCGTCCATATCCCAGCTCCCGGTGCGGCAAGAGAGATGTAGTTTCCGTAGCTCGACCAACTGGCTCTGAAGTCGTTCGAATCTGTAGCGGCTACAGCTACCATCGATGTCGTTACTGCATAATTCTGGAGCACCCCCGTATTTCCGCCACTCACGATAACCAGACCACCTTTATCCTTCATGTATTGCGCCGCGCTGCGGGTGCTCGAACTGTCGGTCAGTCCGAGGAAGCTGGCATTGGCGACGCGCACCCCGCGGTCTGCCGCATAGATAAGCCCTTGAGAAATCGCACTCCAGGTAGCATACCCATTGCTCGCGCTCACCCGGACAGGCATTATTTTAGCCAGCGCCGCCACACCGGCAACGCCCTGGGCATTGTTTGCCATGGCTGCCGCTGATCCTGCAACCTTGGTTCCATGTCCATAAACGTCCGATGTGTTGGAGTTGTTCTCGTAGAAATTCCAGCCTGGAACAAGCTGGGGTGAGAGATCAGGGTGATTTGGGTCAACCCCGGAATCCAGGATAGCGATGATCACACCGCTGCCCAGGGAACTGTCCCAGGCGGACGGAGCGCCAATCTTGGGCAGATGCCAGGCGCTGCCATAGTAGGGATCGTTGGGAACGAGCGCAGGTTCGACTTCCTGGTCGATCTCGGCAAACTTGAATGCCGGATGATGCGCCAGCCTTGCCGCCACCGCTTTCTCGGAAGCATTACCCGGCAAGTCCACGATGTACAGATCGCTCTGCCCGATCTTCCTGCCCTTGCCGCCATGTTCACCCAGAATCTTTGCCAGTTCCTTTTCCGGCAATCCGGCCCGTGGCATGACCAGGATGCGACCCTTCGCCCAGCCAAGCGGCTTGTTCACTCCAGGTCCCCTGCCCTCCGGAGGCTCCGCACTGGAAATGACCGGAGCCAATCCCAGGAAAACTCCCAGTACACTCCCAAAAACGGAGTACCAGGATTTGCGGATAGATTGCGAGTTGCGAGTGCTTGATTGAATAATGCCCGAAGCTAACTGCTCCGAAGCTGGTTCTCTTGAGCCAGTTGCAAGCGCCTTATAATTGATGTTCACGTAGTTCCTCCTCTTGGGGGAGGCGGAACCGCCTAGATAGGCCGGGTGTCGAAAAACGCACTGAGCCGGAGCATTAAGATCCACCCAACACGCTCTAATAGCTTCTCGTCATTCAACGAATCGACAAGAAAATGGCATTATCTGGCAGTCCTGCCGTCCTGGGGCCTTTTGCCCGGTAGACCGATGACTTTGCGTCCCCCGCTTTCGCGAGGTTTGCCTTTTACAGATTAAAAATTGCAGTGTTATGGTATCTGAACCACCCATAGGGTCTATGGGTGAAGCAACTGCACAAAAATGATTCTGTTCGCTGCTTTATTGGGGGGTGAAAAATGCTGCTGATCTAAACACAAGGAAATTTCGACATTTGCAATTCTTGCAAAAGCAAACTTCTTGCTTATTTCGCAACCAGCGCGATTTTTGACGCAACGACGGGAGGAGTGATTTGAAGATTTTTGGGAGAAAAGATAATGTTAATCCCACTCATCTCCATGCTTTCACTTATTCTATTCATCTCCAAAGCGGCAAACCCGCCGAAGCGGGTTTGCCATTGGAGAAAAACACTGCTGATGCTTACTTTTTCTTTTGGTATCTGCGCGAGGCGCCGAAACCCAGCAGACCCAGGCCCAGAAGGGCGAGTGTCCCCGGTTCGGGAATTTCCTGGGAAGGGGGACCGTCTTTCCAGGTTACGTCATGGGAACCGGGGTTGCCATCCGCTGAAGTCTTTACCCGGGTTTGCCCCTGCGAGTCTGTTTCGAGGGCCATGACATCGAAATGAATCCACGCAAGAGTGCCAAAACCGCTCAGAATCAATTCCTTGATCTCTCCTGACGCCGAGCCGGATTCGGTTACAAAATCTGAAACATTCCCCGTATTTCCGAAGCTGCCAATGTCAAAGAAAAGAAAGTCAGAGATCGTGGATGGAGAGCTCCCCAGCGGCGCATGATTATTTACGAAGTAGGAATTGTCCGCATCCGAGTAAAAGGCGAACTGGTTATTGATTTGAAGCGAACTCAGCGCGGATGCAAGCGAACCATCGGGAACAGAGACCACGAGAATGGCGCCATGCCCATCGAATGCCGTGGGACGAACAGGATCGTCCGTCAACTGCGACCAGTCGGGACCAGTCGGATATGTTCCATTGCCGAGGAATTGTCCTCCCAGAAACAGCGTGTTCGGCCCATACACGCCTCCCACATACAATTTGTCGCCCGAGGTTATTGCGGTATCCTTTTCAGTGGGATTTTTCGTGTCGCCTTGATAGTCGGCATAAGTTCCCTCCCCTGAGCCGGCAGGGGCCGGTGCGCCGATCTGCAGAACAGGCACGGCCCAGGCGGAACTGGCGGCAAACAACGCTGCGATTCCGGTGTATAACACTTTGTGTTTCATTGGTTCTTCCTTTTGTTTGAGTTATGTTTTCTTATCTTCTACTTCTCTGCCACCGCACCGGAATAAAGCAACTTTCATGCCATAACTCACTATCTTAGCAAGGTCTTGATTTGGCACATGCTCAAGCAGAACAGCTAATATAGATGTAAAAAAAATCGACAAGAGTGGGTGGTAATAACACCAAAATCCCACCGCCGATCCGGTCCACCGCCAATCCGTCTCTGCCGTTACCCCAAAAAAGGCTCGCCGAAGCGAGCTTTTTATCTGGAATAGCGAAGCTGATTAAGCAAGCTTCTCTCTGCCTGCGCGATACACCCCATCCCAGCAGACCCAGCCCGAGAAGGGCAAGGGTCGACGGCTCCGGAAGTTCTTGCGGCGGTGGCCCGCTGAGTTTGGTAGGTCCTGTGCGAACTGGCTGTAGGTCGGAATGGATGTAAAAAAAATCGACAGGAATGGGGGGTAACACTGAAATATCCCAGCTTCTGATCTATCTGGCCGCGTTACCCCCAAAAAAAAGCTCGCCGAAGCGAGCTTTTTAACTGTAACACCGGATCTTTTTAAGCAAGCTTATTTCTCTGCCTGCGCGATACACCAAATCCCAGCAGACCCAGCCCGAGAAGGGCAAGTGTGGTCGGCTCCGGAAGCTCTTGCGGCGGCGGGCCGCCGAGTTCGGTAGGTCCTAGACGAACTTGCTGTAAATCAGAAATCCCTGTCATTTGAACAGTACTGTCGATCGTTACTTTCACCATTACTTGGTTATCCAGGGAAAAACCAGTGAAAAAGTTCTCCCCGGAACCACTAAGTGGCTGATTCAAGAAGCTGAAGGTTGTGCCGAACTGATCCAACAGAAAGATGTCAGCAGTACCGTCTGTGGCAGCATCAATATTGAACTGGACTTTCGAGAATCCAAGATTGGGATCGACCAAGCCGAAATCAATAAAGTTAAATGAACCATCAGCTGCTTCAATACGTGCCTGCCCTCCCGCCGGAGCAAAAATGTCTTCGTTACTTGTGAATCTGACAAGCTCACCTGTAGGCGCCGGATTGAGCTGTCCGATAACTTCATGATCAAGAGTTGGATCAGGTTGATTAAAAAGCACATTATCCACATCTCCCGAGCCCCCTACCAGTCCTGGGCTTAACTGAAGAGTCGCGAATGTATTTCCTGATAAAAACACGCCGAGCAAAGCAACTCCGGCGCAGATCTTAAGTTTCCTCATGCCGTTCATGTTATGCCCTCCCAAGTAAGAAATTATCTCCCCCGCTTAATACGAAGCAAGTTAGATGCCAATGAGAAAGCCTATGAAAAACCTGAAGTTTCTTCCATCTTCCCGGACTGAGTGTAAAAATTTACGACATGTCAATGGGTAATAGGATGCTCCTTGTTACTGCCTCTATCAGTTACTTGATCACTATTACATTTACCGAAGCAGACGCCGTATTGCCCGCAGCATCTCTGGCGACCGCCCGGATGGTGTGTGCTCCCGCGCGAACATTGTTTGGACGGGTGTTCCAGCTATATCCTAACGTACTTCCTTTTCCGGTAGCCTTGAGCGCACCGTCGATGTAGAGCATATGGGTGATTCCGGAAGCGCCGCTATCATCACTTGCATTCACGCTGATGGCCACATTGCTGCCCGAGACATTGCCCGCGACCGGGTTTACGATCCTCACCTGTGGGACGGTAATATCCCTGGTCACCGTTGTCGTTCCGTTTGCCACGTTCACCGAGACGGCGGTCGAAGCCTTGGAGTTGCCGGCTGCATCGAATGCATAAGCAACCAGGCTCGCCATGCCATTGGCCACACCCCTCGAATCCCATGTGAAGGCGAACGGCGCCGAGGTGTCGACCGCAACCGTGGTGTTGTTGACCCGTAATTCGACACGGGCCACTCCGACGTTATCGCTTGCAGCCACGTTTACGCCGACCAGGCCCGTCACGCTTGATCCGCCCGCAGGGGAAGTGATGGAAGCCGCCGGGGCCTGCGTATCCGCTACCAGCGCGGTCCCGGCGGCAGCCTGCACCGCACGCGCAGCGTTCACTCGTCCATAGCCATAGTAAGGATCGCGCCCTGGCATTCCAAGATCCATTGCCGTGGAATACAGCAGACTCTCGATCTGGGTATTGGATAATGTCGGCTTTGCCGCCATCATGAGCGCCACCACGCCAGCCGTTACCGGGCTTGAGAATGACGTGCCGGAAACCGCGCCATAGCCGCCACCCTTGGTAGTGCTCCAGATTCCTGCACCGGGAGCCGCGAGAGCAATGTAATTACCATAGCTCGACCAACTGGTCCGTGCGTCATTTCCGTCAGTGGCAGAGACAGGAATCATGCTAGTGGTTGCTGCGTAATTTTGCTGCACGCCGGTGTTGCCACCGCTGACAACGACGAGACCGCCTTTGTTCTTCATGTATTGCGCCGCGCTGCGGGTGCTCGAACTGTCGGTCAGTCCGAGGAAGCTGGCATTGGCGACGCGCACCCCGCGGTCTGCCGCATAGATAAGCCCTTGAGAAATCGCACTCCAGGTAGCATACCCATCAGAGCCACTTACTCGGATCGGCATGATCTTCGCCCGTGCCGCCACCGAGGCTACCCCCAGCGCATTATTGCCTGCCGCTGCCGCCGCACCCGCAACCTTGGTTCCATGCCCGTAGACATCCGATGTGTTGGAGTTGTTCTCGTAGAAATTCCAGCCCGGCACCAGTTCCGTAGCCAGATCAGGATGGGTGCTATCGACTCCTGAATCCAGAATGGCGATGATCACACCGCTGCCCAGGGAACTGTCCCAGGCGGACGGAGCGCCAATCTTGGGCAGATGCCAGGCGCTGCCATAGTAGGGATCGTTGGGAACGAGCGCAGGTTCGACTTCCTGGTCGATCTCGGCAAACTTGAATGCCGGATGATGCGCCAGCCTTGCCGCCACCGCTTTCTCGGAAGCATTACCCGGCAAGTCCACGATGTACAGATCGCTCTGCCCGATCTTCCTGCCCTTGCCGCCATGTTCACCCAGAATCTTTGCCAGTTCCTTTTCCGGCAATCCGGCCCGTGGCATGACCAGGATGCGACCCTTCGCCCAGCCAAGCGGCTTGTTCACTCCAGGTCCTCTGCCTTCCGGAGGTTCTGCACTGGAAATGGCCGGAGCCAATCCCAGGAAAGCTCCCAGTATCGCCACTGCAAAGCGGCAGCGGGATGAGACAGCACCTGCGCGTATGGTTGATATAAGCCTCTCGGCATGCCGGGCCGGTAAACCGGCCTGCTCTTCCCTCTTGTTGGCGTTCACGTTCGACTCCTTTCTGATTGTGAAAAATCAAGTTTCAAAAAAAGCAGCAATAAATCTGTAGGTCGTACGTTGATAACGCGCCCTGCGCCTTTCCATAGAAATCTGGAAATAAGCAAGCCAATACTTATCCAATCCGGGGTTGCTGATTGAGATGCAGCGCGCTGGCCCGAAGCTGAAGTTCTGAGACTCCTGCCGGAATATCGGTCGAGCTAGCGGCTCGCGCCGTAGCCTGCAATGGAATGGTTCAGGGAATTAGCTGAGGAAATTCTCTGTGACATCATGGGCAAATCGAATTGCCGCAAAACAAACTAACAAACTGAATGGGTTCCTGCAGAGCAGCGCTCTCTCAAATATTTCTTTTGTTGTTTCAGTCCCTATCTTTTCCAATAAATGATCAGCTTGAGCTCGTTAAAGCATTTTCTATGCCAACCATGCTTTTTTAGCTAAAACAGATACTTGAGGGGAAGCGGGTTCCCCTTGACCGTCGCCTTCCAGCGACGCAGAAATGAGCGGTAGAGGATAGATTCTTGAGAATAAGGGGATGCGAGTGTCGTTGAAAAGCGACGAGACTATGACGAATGAAGTCCGAGGGTAAGAAACATCTGTGGGGATAAGATTATCTTCTGGCGTAACTGCTACCGCTTATCGGTCACAGCTCGCCAAAAAACGCTATAACGGGTCTGGCCGTTATTGGGCACTACTCTGTAGTGGCACGAACGAATGTTCCCGTCACGGTCACTATTCCCGGTTCGGGCAAGGCCTCAATCCGGCCCTTTTCGAAACGCACACGCTGTAACTGCATTGCTACAGTCCACTTCAGCCAATCCGCGAAGGGCACAGCCTTAAACGTGACCTGAACCTGATCATCCCCCAGCGCATCAATGCCATTCAAAGCATGAGAAAGTCCGAGGATGTCTGCCTGGGTTTGCGCGAGTGCATGCAAATCGCCGGATGACGGGGGCGGGGATGGGGCAACCTTTATATGCTCGTACCCAACCGCCTGTTGCTCGAACTCTTTCGCCTGGACGCGCAGTTGCGGAAGGTTCGAGCGCAACCGGGTACGCGCCCTGTCCGCCGAGCTGACCAGCCACAGATAAAGTACCGCACTCAAAACCACCCCTAATATTGTGATGACCCGCCGCTCACGGGGAGAGCGTGATTCCCATGCTTTCCGCAGCCGTTTCCTCACGGAGTCCTCACCACGAGCACAACGATTCCGGCTCCCGCATCTGCCGGTGCCGAATTGATATCCACACTCAGATCGTTTTCCCGCAACCGGGCGGCAATACGGTTCGCGAGTCCTTCCTCGGCGGCCAGCTCAAGCATTATTCTTCCGCTATCATAGGAAATCGCATGCAGACTGCCAGAGGCTAGTTCGCTCAATGCCGGTCCCACTGTTTTGATCATGGGCAAGAAATCGGCGGTATCGGGAACCCCTGCCGCATGCCGCGCTTCGATGAGCTTTCGGCGCATCTGTAGCGCAGGGTCCACTACCGCGACCGCAGCCGGAAATAGGGCGCGAAACCGGGTTTCCATTTGCTGATGCAAGGCACGCTCTTCATTGGCAAGCAATGCCCAGTCAGCGGCAACGGCTAAGGAGTGGATCACCAATGCTGCCGCGCCGATACAGACTGCTGGCCGCAGACGTGAAAGAAGTCCACTGAAAAGAGGCCAGCGTTTGTGTTTCTGGAGCAAGCTGATACTGGATTGCGGTGCCCTGCGCCAATCCCAGGTCCCCGCAATATATACAGGAATACCGAGCACCCGTTGCCACGCTTCGATATCTGGCGCTCCCACGGGATTCTTCATGATCCCACCGGCACTCCTCTCAAATGTCATTGAGCCTTCAGGCTCAATTGTATAGAGCGCGATGGATGTCGGTCTCGCTCCATGCCTTTCCGCATCTTCGAGCATGAGATGCAATGACAGCGGAGGAGATGCGTCGTCTCCGCAATCTGTTGCTCCCCCTTCAAACTCGCCGGTGCGCACAAAACCTTCCTGGCCATCCCAGACGAAACTCCATTCTCCCGGCGTCCATGGCAATAACAGTGTTTCACAGTAAATTTCATCCACTTGGATAGCAGCTGCCTGAAGCGCATCGAGACACTGCGTCAAACCTTTTTTATCCACTGTCGCGAGTATGCCTTCGTCTCCAGCGGAACCGATCCAGCTCACCTGATTAGCGTCAGGCTCACGCAGCATCTCTTCTTCAACCGCAAAAGCCAGTACTGATCCAGTCTGCCGCCTCGCAGCGTCAGGTAAGCGTGCCCGTGTGAGCAAAACCTGGGCAGCTGGAATGATCAACTGGAGAGAACTCGCGTTTTTCGGCAGATCAGCTATCTGCCCTTCTCCTGTCAAGGGCAGTCCATCATCGCTAATCCATATCCACTGGCAACTCAATGATTCCTCCAGAAGAGGACACCGGATTCTTAGCAGACTCATGAATATTTACGCCAGACAATAGCGGGCCAGCCGCCCTCCTCACGGTTAAGGAGGATCACTCCCCCGGCATGGGCTTCTCCGATAACTACGCTGAGGGTCGTGAGAAAATAATTGCTACTGGTGCCAATATCGTTTTCCTCTACCGCAGCGCCCTGAGGAAGACGGTTGAGAAAATCGGCATGATCACGAAAATGGGCGCGCGCGCGCTGGAGAGTCAATATGCGGGCATTTCCAATTCCCAGACCCTCAACAACGGCAGCAAGCACTTCGGGGGGCGCCGTATTGACATTGACAGTGGTAAAGCTCGGCAGAGCCGTCACGAACGGGCGCAAACGCACGCGGATATCCCTGTTGAAACCACGAATGCGGGCCAGTTCCGCTACATCGGTCAAGGGCCTGTTGGCAGTAAGGTAAGAAGGGTTCAGCACACCGTAATATTCATCCTCGGCGCCGTGCTGGGGACGAGGTTCGCTGTCAACGTCTATCCAGTCAGCCAATGCATCGGCAAGCGCATCCGGCAAATCGAGCAAGGCCAGCAAGCGCTTGAAGTAAGCAAGCTGTGTCGCACTGATTTTTCCATCGGGAGCCAGGTTGTTCAGATTGAACAAGCCCTGCTGATCGTGGATGTGGCCCGTGAGTTCACCGTTTTCAACGGGCATTGCCGGAATTTGCAATGCCCAGGGTTCGCCCAGGTGATCGATACTGCCCATACGGCTGTCATCGCTCAGCACAGCGCGGACCCAGTCCACCCCCGCCTTGACCATCGCTTGCGCCTGAACGTAATCCTGCGCAAGCTGGCTTTGCCGTGACCAGATACCCTGGGCGGTAATGATCGCTGTTGCGGTTATCGACGCGAGCGCCACGACACCCATGGCAAGCACGACTGCTACCCCACGTTGTCCTGTTCTCATGGTTTCATTGGAAAATACGTTCTATTTCCTCTCCCGAGGCAAGGGCAATGCGCAGGCGCACGGCTTGTGGAATGGAAGAAATCGTAGACACCGGCGCGTCAGGCGCTCCACTTGGCCATGCATTCACCCATGCACGATTTGCGGTAAGATAGTGCAACTCCATTTTCGCCACCCCAGCCAATACCGGATAACGCATGGCCACTGTCCGGGGGCCGATGTCGAGACCAGGCCACAACCAAAGCTCGATTTCCCGTTTATCATTCAACTGATAGGCGATCCGCCGTGCGGCATCCGTTTCTTCGATGGAACCCAGACGACTGAATTCCATGTAAGGCAATAAGCCCCCATCGGGTGCGGCTTTAATCACTCCACGCCAGGCCGGCAAGACGCCTGAGCCGGTTCGAACCGGACGCGGTATCGCAAGTTGCACATCATGCTCAAACCTTGTGAGGAATAAATTTATGCGGCGCCATTTTTCAGTTTCCCGCTTGACATACTCTTGCGCATCGAGTATCGCTCCAAGTCCACGATAAGACATCACTGCCAGCAAAGACAGAACAGTCAGCGCAACCAGCAGCTCAATCAGGGTAAATCCCTGGAATCCGGTTTCACGCATGGATTTCATGGAAATGGATTATGAATACCTTCCTCGTCGGCGATATGAAGGCAAGAAGTCATAGGAGTGTTGAGCAGCATCTTCCATTCCATATAAGCTGCCATCGCCCTGTTCCGACAGCTTGCTCACGGATTCCCCGGGACTGCCGGTTGCGCCAGGTATCCTGTCAGATGCGCAAGCAGGTGCGATTCTCCAACAGGCGCAAATACCGAAATATTGGCTCGCCGAAATGAGGGATTTGCGGTTTCCGTAATATCCGCCCGCCACGTGAAATCCATATTTCCTTGTTTTGCTGTTCCACGATATGTGCCCGGCGATGGCCAGGCGCCACGGGTACGCTGCTCTGTCAGGAGATTTTCCGCAACCCATCCCGCCAGCAGGCGCGAGCGCAATTCACCGACATTGAGCGTACCCTGCCCTGCGACACGTAATGCGGCCATGAGAGCAACCGCAATGATTGCCAATGCGACCAGAACCTCAACCAGCGTGAATCCCCGGCCTCTACCGCAGCTGCCCGGATATGATTTCATCATTCGGTCTTCCCTCTCCCGGCAATGCCTGCACATCGCCGACCGGAGATCCTGCGACTGTATAGCGCTCCGTCCCAAAAGATATCTTTATGGCGTAAGCCGGCATGAAACCGTGAGGATGGAACTCCAGCCGCATAAAATCTGCTGGCGACATCTCGATCAACATCCCCGCGATCTTCATCCCCTGCGGAAACTTCCGCTCACGGAAGAGATCATTGTTACGAATTTCCGACCAACCGGCACCCCGTTGATTCCCCCAGAACCGATAGCTTGCGCCGTCTGTTGTCCAGGCGACAGATCTTCCTGACATGCGCGCCTCGGTTCCCGCCAGGTCAAGGAGTTGCGCCAGCCGTTCCGCTTCGACACGAAGAAGAGCCCGTTCGTCCGGTTGCACCGTGCTGCTGATCAGTCCAGCAAAAAGCCCGATGATCACCAGTGCGACAAGTACTTCGATGAGCGTGAATCCGCCTCCGGCTTTTATCTCAGTCACGAATCCTGTTGGCCTTACAGATTCCAGGAGCCGATATCCGCATCGTTACCGTCTCCCCCGCGGGCACCATCTGCCCCGAAACTGAAAACGTCGATTTCGCCGTGAACCCCAGGGTTCAGGTATTGATAAGGGTTGCCCCAGGGATCCTTTGGAAGACGCTCGATATATCCTCCGGCTTTCCAGTTGGGTGGAATCGGTGGATCGGTCGGCTTCGTTACCAGCGCCTGCAATCCCTGTTCGGTCTTGGGGTAGCGATGGTTGTCAAGACGGTACAGCTTAAGCATCTGCATCAGGCTTGCGACATCCTGTTTTGCCGCGATGATACGCGCTTCGTCAGGACGACTGATGATTTTCGGCACCACCATTACAGCGAGAATTCCTAGAATCACGACCACCACCATGACCTCGAGCAAAGTAAAGCCATGCTGCCTTCCGCGCGGTTCATGCTCCAGGGCGGTCAAATGGCCTGAAGCGCGTAGTCTTTCAGAGAGCAGATTGGAAACAGATTTCTCCATCATTTTTATGTAAATACCTATCAAAAAACGGACAAAATGGAACGAAGATTACTCAAGAAACTGTTCATTGTCGATTCCGGTTTTGCACCATGGCACGCGCCTCCCGATCTGTCCTCATAATCCATGTCTCGATGCAGCGCAACATTGGCCTCGCCGATAAAAATTTTCAGCTGCCTCAGGAAGTGACGTCAACAATAATCTCAAAAAAAACATATCCCTTATTCGCCAAACAGGAATAAATTAACGCTTATTTTGCATGTTTAGAATCAGGGAAGCCGGAAAACAAATGACAGACGGGAACAACGTCTGCAGTTGCATCAAGCATGGAATTTTTCATACGTAGCAATTTTCATTATCAAACTTCTAAAGGGGAATACACTTATCATGCCAATATCATCATTAAAGGGCACCTGCATCTACAGATATGTTTCTATCGCCGCCATGATGGCCCTGTTCCACCCGGGAGTCAGTCTTGCTGGTGGAAACGAAGTCAACTTCTCGCTCACCGATAACCCTGCCCGCTGGTTTGATACCGGCACAACAATTGCCGGCACGCGCTCGCTGGCCGTGGCAAAACCGGGGGTGCGGGTAAATTTTTCAGGGAATTCAAACACGGTTCACACCCGAACCAGCGTAATTTATCCAACAGGCGCAGCGGGTATGCCGTTTAACACCCCACCAAGAAAAGGCGGAGACAGCGTTACCTTGAAAACCCCCGGTTTGTATGTCTTTACCTGCAGTATCCATCCCTACATGCTAGGGGCCGTCATTGTCGATGACCCGAATACGAGCGGGCTGGATTTGGGGAATTCTATCAGCTTGATCAACGGCATCACGGTTCCAAGCAGCAGTGATCTCGCCACCCGTTTGCTGCACACCTTCTTTGTCGCGACCAATCCGGCAAACTGGCAGAATTACGCCTCCAATACGCCCTGGCACATCACCTATCCGAATGTGGATGTGCGGGTGGACATAGGCGTAGTCAATCTACCTGCCGTGCTCAATGCCCGCTATGGGAATGATCGCGTCCTGGAGTCTCTCCAGAATCCGGTCATGCCCGCAGTGGGCGAAGTATGGGTGGCAACGCAGTTCGAAACCGCTTCCGGCAAATCAAAACCAGGCACGGTTACCGCTGTAAGCGGCGCAACGTGGGAGGTAACCCGAAAGGTCGCATTACCGTCGATCAACATGAATAACGCGCACAACATGTGGACCGATCGAAATCAGAATCTCATTTACGCGACGCAATGGTTCGACAGTAAATTAGCCGTCTACGATCGTCAGACAGGAGCATTGATTCGCAATGTGTCGGTAGGTGAAGCACCGGCTCATGTGATGACGCGGACGGATACCGACGAGCTTCATGTCACCAACAATGGAGACACACGGACAGACTCGGTCATGGAACTTGCGCCACTTGCGACCGGAGTGGAGCGGCGTATAGATATCGGACGGGGAAATGCTCATGCGCACTGGATGAGCCATGATGGAAAAAGAATGGTTACCCCGAATGTCCTCACGGGGGATACCACACAGTATAGCTTCGGCTCAAACAGTGTCGAGTCCATTCTGCCCGCGAGCACTCCCTTTGGTCACCCGCTGGCCACGGGAATGATGCCGGATGCCAGCAAGTATTATGTGGCCAACATGCTGGACAACACGATGACGGTGATCAACATGAACACTCATGCCGTTATCAAGACCATCAATCTGATTGCCAACTATAACCCGGTCACCGGCGCGATTACCGGTCCTGTAGGCGCTCTGCCGATTCAAACTCCTGTCTCTCCGGATGGGAAAAACATGGTGACCGCCAATATGCTCACCGGGACCATTACCGTGATCGATACTCGTCCCGGCGTACCAACTTCAGACACGGTTGTTGCCATGCTTCCATGTGATCCCGGCTGCCATGGTGTGCAATATGGCGCCAAGCAGGGAGGGGGATACTATGCCTATGTTGCGAGCAAATTTTCGAATAGATTACTCGTCGTCGATCCCGATCCAAATGGAGATGGCAATCCATCGGATGCTGTAATTGCGGGAAAAGTAGGGCTCTTCGCGTCTGCGGGAACTCAGGGTGATGCCACCATTACCGGGAATCCGGGGATGGGGGGTCAAGGCGTCCTCCCAGTCCCCGTCATCTACAATGGCTGGGTTCAGAATTTACCTGCCACATGGAAAAGCCAGTTGACGGCTGCCCAACAGAACCCGGCCCAGTAGCAATTTGTAAGATTATTACCTGGGGTAGAAAACTCCAGCCAATGGAAAGCGGTGAGATGGCTCGACTGTCTCACCGGTTCTCTGTATCTCCTCCTGTTCACATACTAAAAACTGGGTTGCCCCCTGTTAAGATTGGCCGCAGCACCTCGACAGCCCTGTCTGGATGCCACCGGCGCAGCCATCGTCACATCACCCATTCGCGGCGCACAGGCGGGATCCTATTATCTCCTGAACAGCCGCAGGCACATCGCTCAATAAATTCCACCCCCGGGCTGAGACGAGACCAACACACCGGTTTCAGCTGAAAGATCATACTTGGTCGTGCCATTTCCCGGACTCGTCCACCGGCCGAGATGGAATGATCCCGATCCCGAGAGTCTGTCTACCATGACATTGCGAAAAGTCAGAGGCTGACCGCTTTGACAGACGGTTGGGGCAATTGTGGGCCTTAGAAAATATGCCGAGCCGACCCCCAGGCGAATTGCAATGCCATTATCAATCCCCAGCGCGGTTTCGACATCCAGACCAATGCCGCGGGCGGATTCAACACTTACCCATTGATCCTGGATGGTGCGCGCGAGAAAGGTGAGAAGGCGTCCCATCCGATCACGCGTGTCGAGATGCGCATCGGCAATTACCCCATTCAAGCCCGGCGCAGTCAGAAATTCTCGATCGAGAGTCATGCGACGGTTATAAGGATCGGCCAACGCATCGTCAGAGTACACCGTGCCATTCAACGCTACAAAGTCAAACTGACCGAGAACTGCAAGTCCCGCGCTGGTGCCGCCGATAGGCGCATTGCGGCCAATCAGTTCATTAATCGCCGTTTCGAGCGCAGTTCCTTTCCAGAGATTAATGTAATCACTCTGGTCGCCGCCCGCGATAAACAAAATTTCCGCTTTTTTGATCCGATCGAGCACGAACGGATCGCTGGCCGCCTCACGCGTCTTTATGACCAGTGTCTCGATGGAATCTATACCGCCCATGTCGTAGACATACTGGTTGTAGCCGTCGGCCCCCCGTACACGGATCACCACAAAGTCGCCGCCCCCCGCCTTCTGGATCATCCACTTGAATGCAGCGTCCACGTCGGGACCTCCACCCATCAAGAGAGTTGATGGCGATGGTGGCCTTTGCGGCAGGACAGCATCAACCGCGTTGCCCGTAAGGTAATATTCGTAGCCTTTGGGCTTGGGCTCTGCCAAAACCCCAAAGGCCGTGAAGACCGCAGCAGCAACCAGGGCAAGGTGGGCAAAAAGCCGCAGGAAGGATTTATTGGCACAATCTCTGATATCCATTATCTCCCTTTAAAGAGAAGGATCGGGCTAAACAGGGCCGATCACTTGTTTTGTTCGAGTAATGCCATTGGCGCCAAATGCTTTCAAGCGAAAAGAAGATGAAAACAGGGTTTAATTCCGCCCCGGACAGAGTTCATAAAGGAGTATAAACATGTTTATGTTAGCAGCTATTCAGCTCATACGCGGCCACAGGCAAAGTGGAATACACTCGCACACTTCGCCAGGCCTCAATACGCCTGAACAAGGTACAATTGCACTCATGAGCAATTCAGCAAAATCTGACCGATAAAAAGTGACATCACCAAATCTCACGGAATATGCATCAATCTCCACCATGAACTATCGTTTTTTTCAGGAACCGGTTATAAGAATCCATTCCTGATCGAAATTCTCCGATTTTTACTTCAGCCGTATTGAAAAGTTAAGCATTAAAGAATGCCGGAAATCTCGATCGACCGGTCGAATCGTGCGCAAAAAGCCCTTGTATATCTAATCATCCTCGCTGCACTCGCGCTGCTTGGAGGGGTACTGTTGTACTGGACACTTCTTTGGTTCATCCCCCACCCTCAGCCCAACCTCGAGTCAGGCACGCGTGCGGACATGGAAGCGGCCGAAGATGTATCGACTGTGAGTGACCTGTTCGGTATTGCACAACGAGAACAACCATCTATTGCTGTTCCTGCCGGACCTGAGATCAGGCTGTTCGGGGTTGTCGCCGCTTCCGGGCGCGGGCGGGGATACGCGATCCTGCAAGTGGATGGAAAAGAGACGCTTGCGGTGCTCGAAGGTGAAAACATCGCTCCCGGCCTCCAGCTGGCTGAGATTCATGCCGAATATATTGTCCTAGAACGTGACGGAATGCGGGAAACACTTGCATTGCCGCGTCAGAACCCGCCTGCAGACCCTACTCGTCCGGTGGAGACAGACCTGCCTGTCGAACTTCACGCGCCGGTCATAACTGAATGATGCCGTCATCTCATGGGCTACAGAGGTAAAATCGTGCGGCATCGCTCGCTATGTGCAGTTTTTTTATGGATGGCAGTGGCAGGCTGGGTCACGGAGGCTTGGCCCGTAAATCCCTCTGTCACCCTGCCCGTCGAGGAAATTGACGCCCCGCCGAGAGCCCTGCCGGAGGCGGATTCCCTGCGTGCCAGTAAACCTAGATCTTCCTCCGGTCAGGATCTCGTTACACTCAACTTCGTCAATGCCGATATTGAAGGCGTGGTGAAAGCAGTCAGCGAAATTACCCGGAAAAATTTCATGCTCGACCCGCGCGTCAAGGGTACGATCAATATCGTTTCAGCCAAGCCAGTGCCGAGGTCGTCGGTCTACGAAGTATTCCTGTCAGCATTGCGATTGCATGGATATGCAGTTATTGAGGATTACGGCATCATCAGGATCGTTCCGGAAAGTGATGCCAAGCTATACCAGAGCCCGACACTTGGCCCCACGAACAAGCGGCAGCTCGCAGGAGACCGTATCCAGACCCAGGTATTTACGCTGCAGTACGAATCCGCGGTGCAGATGGTGCCTATCCTGCGTCCGCTGATCGCTCCAAACAACAGTATCACTGCAAATCCCACCAGTAACACGCTGGTTATTACAGACTACGCGAGCAATCTCCAACGCCTGGCGAAAATAATTGATTCGATGGATCAGCCAAGTGGAACCGATCCTGTCTCGATACCCCTTCAGCACGCCTCGGCGATCGATGTCGCGCAAACCGTGAACCGGCTGTTTTCGGAATCGACGCAATCCCAGGGCGAGGGCGCCGCGGACCCCACCCAGCAGCGTTTCACAGTCGTCGCCGATGCTCGCTCGAATACCCTCCTTGCACGCTCCGGAAACAGGGCAGCGCTTGCGCGTCTACGCCAACTGGTAACAGTCCTCGATTCCCCAACCAGCGCTGCCGGCAACATGCACGTCGTTTTTCTCAAGAATGCCGATGCAGTCAGGCTTGCGGAAACCCTCAGGGCGATCTATCACAACATGGCGTCCCCGGTTTCCTCATCTTCAGGACTGAGTCAGGCAACCGGCACAGCTTTTGGAACGTCTTCCCTTGGTACATCCACCAGCGGGGGGATGGGTGCCTCATCAGGTACCTCAATAGGCGGCTCGATGGGCAATTCCATGCCCGGTTCCAGCCTTGGTGCGGGGACTGCTCCCGCTGCTTCCACCGTCACCCCGGCTCCGATGCAAACTGGCGCGACTTCCGCCACACCCGGCATCATTCAGGCGGATGCGGCCACCAACTCGATCATTATTACTGCCCCGGATGCTATTTATAATAATTTGCGCGCGGTGGTAGAGAAGCTCGACGTGCGCCGCGTGCAGGTTTATATTGAAGCGCTGATTGCCGAAATCACTGCCGACAGAGCCGCGGAATTCGGCATTCAGTGGCAGAACCTGAGCAATGCCGCGCAAGGCGGAACCCAGGTTTTCGGTGGCACCAATTTCAATGCGGGCACTGCCGGGGGTGGCAGTATTATCTCCACCGCCCAGAATCCGATAGCGAATGCAGCCTCCGGTCTGACTATCGGCATCATGAATGGCCTTGTCACGGCTATTCCCGGCATTGGCCCTGTTCTCAACATTCATACGCTCATCCGCGCGCTGGAAACGGATACCAATGCCAACATTCTTTCCACCCCCACCTTGCTGACACTGAATAACGAAGAAGCCAGAATCATCATCGGGCAGAACGTTCCGATTCCCACCGGCCAATTCATTCCGCCAGTGGGCGGCGCCGTTACCTCCCCGTTTCAGACCGTTTCACGCCAGGATGTGGGATTATCATTGAAGATCAAGCCCCTTATCTCGGAAGGCAATACTGTCCGTGTGCAGATTTTTCAGGAAGTCTCGAGCGTCGTTCCTGGCACGGTCAACGCCACCAACGGGTTGATTACCAACAAACGCTCGATAGAATCGACAGTGCTGGTGGACGACGGGCAGATTCTCGTGCTCGGCGGTCTGATGCAGGATTCGGTAAATGATTCGGTTGAAAGAATTCCAGTGGTCGGAGCGATTCCGCTGGTCGGACAATTGTTCAGTTACAACAAGCGGTCACGCAACAAAACCAATCTGATGGTATTCCTGCGGCCAACGCTGATACGAGCGAGCGATGCTGCCGATCCGCTTTCTGACGCACAGTACGATCGGGTGCTGGGCGAACAGAAAAAAGCCAGGCCCGGGTTTAATCTTGTGCTTCCGGATATGGAATCGCCTACTTTGCCGCCGCGTCAACCGCCGCCTGTCATCCTTGATGACAACGTCACTCCCGATGATCCCGAGATCTCCAATGTTCAAGGCAACTGGGATACCGGGGGAGTGATGGATAATACACCCTGAAACCGGGCCGCGATAATGGCGTCTGACAGGATTCCTTATGTCTTTGTCAAGACAAATGGAGTGGCCGTGACAAGCGTCACGAGCGATCACGCAGAGGTGGTGGTGCGCGGCGAAGTCCAGGCCGGAGCACTGTCGGAGGTGCGTCGCGTTCTGGGCGTGCCGCTGCGGGCACGCCGCATCGATACCGACGAGTTCAATGAGGTCGTTGCCGCGCTGTATAACGGCGCAAACGAAGGCGCCGCCGCGCTCGCAGATGATCTCGCCCAGGATATAGACCTCTCGAGGTTATTGCAGGAGCTGCCGAAGGTCGAAGACCTGCTCGAAAGCCAGGATGATGCTCCAGTCATCCGACTGATCAATGCGCTCTTTACACAGGCGTTACGCACCGCGGCTTCCGATATCCACATTGAGCCATATGAAACACGCTCGGTTGTCCGGTTGCGAGTGGACGGCACATTGCGCGACCTGATCGAACCGGCGCGCGCATTACATGCCGCCCTCATCTCACGCATCAAGATCATGGCGCAGCTCGACATTGCGGAAAAACGCCTTCCGCAGGACGGCCGGATTACACTGAGGATGGCAGGCAGGCCAGTCGACGTGCGCGTATCCACCATCCCCACCGCACACGGCGAACGCGCCGTACTGCGTTTGCTGGACAAGCAGGCGGGCCGCCTGGATCTCCCTCGGCTTGGCATGGATGAAATCACCTTGACTCGCATGGACAGGCTTATTCGCGAGCCCCATGGCATTATTCTTGTAACTGGTCCCACCGGATCGGGTAAAACAACCACGCTTTACGCCGCCCTGTCGAGGCTGGATTCCGCGTCGCTCAACATCATGACGGTTGAGGACCCCATCGAGTACGATCTTGACGGCATCAGTCAGACCCAAGTCAACCCGCGAATCGAAATGACGTTTGCGCGAGCCTTGCGGACAATCCTGCGGCAAGACCCGGATGTCATCATGATTGGAGAGATTCGCGACCTCGAAACCGCACAGATCGCGGTACAGGCCAGTCTTACGGGCCATCTGGTATTTGCGACTCTGCATACCAATGATGCGATAAGCGCCGTGACCCGGCTTGTCGACATGGGAGTCGAGCCGTTTCTACTGGCATCGAGCCTCATCGGCGTAGGCGCTCAGCGTCTGGTGCGGCGGCTCTGCCTGGAATGCCGCCAGCCCTGGGACGAGGCCATGGGAAAATCCCCTTCCTCGGGCTCTTTTTTGGCTTCTGGAATTTTATACAAGGCGCAGGGCTGTACTGCGTGCAATCACTCCGGCTATCAGGGACGCACCGGGATTTATGAATTGCTCGCGGTTGACAACGACCTACGGCGGCGAGTTCATGATCGCGCATCCGAACAAGACCTGCGAGAGTATGTGATTTCCGCCGGAATGCGCTCGTTACGTGACGACGGCATGCGCCTTGCTACCCAGGGCATCACCAGCCTGGAGGAAGTCGTGCGTGTGACACGCGAATAGCAGTTCCATATGGAAGCGTACCGCTACGAAGCGCTTGATCCCGAAGGCCGCAGGGTAACGGGTGTGCTGCAGGCTGATACCGCGCGCCAGGCGCGGGCGCAGTTGCGCGCACAGGGCTTGCTGCCTTCGACCGTCGATCAGATCCACGCTCGCGAGCGCGGCCAGGTGCCCTGGGTCCGAGGCCTACGCCCGGAGGAGCTGAGTCTGCTAACACGGCAGATGGCTACCTTGCTGACCGCCGGCCTGACAGTCGAGCAGTCGCTTGCTGCGCTGATCGAGTCCGCCGAGGAGCCGATGACACGCGAAGTGCTCGGCGGTGTCAAAACAGAGGTGATCGCCGGGCTTTCCCTCTCCGCCGCGCTGGGCAGCTACAGCAGGAGTTTTCCTGATTTCTATCGGGCGCTGGTACATGGCGGGGAAGAATCGGGCACATTACCGCTGGTACTGCGTCATCTTGCCGAGTATCTCGACGCACGCCAGACACTAAAACAGAAAACCAGTCTTGCGCTCCTTTACCCGGCACTGGTGACCATTATTGCCATTATCATTGTTGCCGGCCTGCTCATGTATGTAGTTCCCCAGGTAGTGCAGGTATTTCAGCATTCTCGCCAGAGCCTGCCTCTCCTGACTCGCGCGCTGATCGGGTTGAGCGATTTCCTTCTCATGTCATGGCCTTATCTGATTATCGCCATTACCGGCGGGGCACTTTCCGCACGTATCGCGCTACGGCGCGATGACATCAGATACCGATGGCACGCTCTGCTGCTGCGCACCGCATGGCTGGGATCGTTGATTCGCAGCAGCAACACATCCCGTTTCGCCAGCACGCTTTCCATTCTGGTCGGAGGGGGCGTGCCGCTTCTTAAAGCGCTCAGTTCCGGTGCACGCGTGATGAGCAACATGGTCATGCGTAAAGCGATCGAAAATACCATCGAACAGGTTCGCGAAGGCGCGAGCCTCTCCAGAGCGCTGCGGGAAACCCGCGTGTTTCCGCCACTGCTCGTGCATCTGGTGGCAAGCGGGGAAATGAGCGGCAAGCTGAAAGAAATGCTGGAACGCGCTGCCCAGCTCGAAGCCCAGGCGCTGGAGCGGCGACTGGGCGTCTTTTTAACGCTGCTGGAACCGATAATGATCCTGGTAATGGGAGGCGTGGTGCTGATGATCGTTCTTGCCATACTGCTTCCCATCATGGAAATCAATCAACTGGTGCATTAGCATTGGTTAATTTTTGATATCCACCACTTTATGATAAAGATAAAGAATCTTCACGCAGTCCCCGATTGGAACTGTATCAGTTCTCAAACCAAGCTTTCGATGAGGAATTTTGGTTTTACTGCTTTTAGTAGGCCTTGATATTCGACGCATGTTGACCCTTAGGGCCGGTTGTCAAATCGAAAGTGACCGCGGGTTCATGCAATGAGTTAAAACTATATTTCACAACAACCGCTGCATTTTTTAGTAGCAAGACATTGATTAATAGGTCGAGCTACAGGCTGGGCAGAGGGAAGATCAGGCAGCATACCAAAGCACGGCGAAGTAATGGCATGTGGTGCCTGTCAGAACAAAGAGGTGCCAAATCAGGTGAGCGTACTGCAAGCGGGAATCGATAGCAAAAAAAACCACTCCGACGGTGTAAGACAACCCTCCCGCAATCAACCAGAGCAAGCCAGGTGTTGGCATTTTGGCAACCAATATATCTGCGGTAATCACAACCATCCACCCCATGAGCAGATAAAGACTGGTGGATAGAATGGGGAAGGAGGTTCCATAGAAAACCTTCAGCACCACTCCTGCTGCAGCAAGACTCCATATAATTGAGAGAAGAATCCAGCCCCATACGCCATGAAGTACTCCTAGCGTGAACGGCGTATATGTACCAGCGATAAGAAGAAAGATCGCGGAATGCTCAAGGACGCGAAATACGCGCTTGCTCTTGCCTATGGGCAACGCATGGTAGAGGGTAGAAGCAAGGTAAAGAAATATGGTCGTTGCGGAGAAAAGGCTCGCACCAATGACAAACCCGACGTTTCCATGCCGTGCTGCTTGGGTGATGAGAAAGGGAGTTCCGACGAGTGCCGCGACCAGACCAATGCCATGACTAATGCTGTTCGCAATTTCTTCCCCTTGTGATTGCTCACGCCTTAGCCGGACAAGTGTCATGATTCGAACACTCGAATGTTGCGCAGATTGATCTTGTTGTCTCTCTAATAACTCACCTTAAATGCCGGGCTATCTTTCGACCCGGGTCTTGCAATGATTGTAAAGTCTTGTCGTGGGTATATTGGCTCACTGGCTATTCCGGTACTTTTGGCAATAGATTCGCGCCGTTTCCGGTGATAAAGATCCTCAGAAGATATCCAGAAGCTCTTTATAGGCCGGAATAATTACAACTGCAAGCTCATGCTAAAAGAATGAAAGACAACTTCTGCTTCCAGGAACTGACAGAACTGGAGAGAAAGTGCGCCCATCGATGGACCCCTATCCTAGGGGCTGGTGTGATCGTGACAAGCAGGAACCGGAATCTGAGCCAGATTTTCTCCCAACCTCAGCAGCACTCCCTCCGCGAAGCTCTATCATCTACCGAGTCAAACCCCTTGCCAGATCGGCCTTTATGTCTTTTACCGCTTCAAGTCCCACTGCAATGCGCAGCAAACCCTCGGTAATGCCAGCTGCATCCCGGCTTTCCTGACTGATCCGCCCATGCGTGGTGGTGGCAGGATGGGTAAGGGTGCTCTTGGCATCCCCCAGGTTGGCGGTAATGGAAATCATGCGAACGGAATCCACCACCCTCCATGCCGCTTCTCTTCCATTCTTCAATTCGAATGAAACGATTCCACCCCCGGTTTTCTGCTGGCGGCTGGCGAGCTCGTACTGCGGATGCGATGGCAAGCCGGGATAATGGACTTTGGCTACGCCGGGCTGCGCTTCCAGCCAGCGCGCAATTTCCAGTGCATTTTCGGAATGTCTTTCCATCCGAAGATTCAGGGTTTCCATTCCCTTCAGGATCACCCAGGCATTGAACGGACTCAGGCTCGGCCCGGCCGTACGCAGAAAGCCGAATATTCCCCCGTCCATCACCAGATCGCGCTTGCCCAGCACCGCGCCACCCAATACCCGGCCCTGGCCCTCAAGATATTTGGTCGCAGAGTGAATCACGAGGTCTGCACCCAATTCCAATGGACGTTGCAGCGCTGGGGAGCAGAAGCAATTGTCGACGGCGAGCCACGCACCAGCCTTCCTGGCTACGGCCGCAAGCGCGGCAATGTCGGAAATCTCGGTCAACGGATTGGAGGGCGTTTCCATGAACAACAATCGGGTGGCAGGTCTTACCGCTGCTTCCCAGGCGGGAACATCCGTAGCGGAAACAAACGTCGTTTCGATGTTGAAGCGCTTGAGGATATTGTTGAACAGGCTGACGGTCGCACCGAACAGGCTGCGCGAAGCTACGATATGATCCCCCGCGCGCAGGAGCCCCATGGTGCAGGCAAGAATGGCTGACATGCCTGAGGAGGTGGCGACACAGGCTTCCGCACCCTCCAGGGCGGCCAGTCTTTCCTGAAAAGCGGTAACCGTGGGGTTGGTAAAGCGCGAATAGATGTTACCCGGTTCCGCATCGGAAAAACGTGCTGCCGCCTGGGCGGCACTGTCGAAGACGAAACTCGAAGTCAGGAATAAGGCCTCCGAGTGTTCATTGAATTGGCTGCGATGTATGCCCGTATGCAGCGCCAGTGTTTCCAGCTCAAAATCGTCAGACATGCCCGACATCTCCCTCAAATTCCCCCCAATAAAAAACCCGTTCAGCTTTCGCTAAAAAACGGGTTTTCCCGCTTTAGCTGAATTTATACTGCGCCCGCAAGCTGAAGATCAAATCGGCGCCCACTTTGAAGGTACGCTCGGTACCTGCTTTTGTCAAATCTTCATTAATTCGCTGTCACTAGGTTCAGGTCGAGTTGCGTGCTGGAACGTCTCTCCGTGAGAGGAGCGCCACTGCGTTGCGCCTCCAGAATGGCTAGGTATTCCGGCGTTACATCCCCGGTAATGTAGCGTCCGTCGAAACATGAGGTCTCATACTGAGAGATTGACGGATTGACGCGGCGTACATCTCTAATGAGAGAATCGAGTTCCTGATACACCAGATAATCGGCGCCAATTTCCCGGCATATTTCCTCGTCATCCCGTCCCGTGGCAATGAGTTCGTGGCGCGTAGGCATATCGATGCCATAAACGTTGGGAAACCGCACAGGGGGTGCAGCAGAAGCAAAAAACACCTTGTTCGCCCCGGCTTCCTTCGCCATCTGGACAATTTCGCGGCTGGTAGTGCCGCGTACGATCGAATCATCGACCAGCAACACATTTTTTCCGCGAAACTCCACACCCATGGCATTGAGCTTCTGACGGACCGATTTACGGCGCAACTGCTGGCCTGGCATGATAAAGGTTCGCCCGATGTAGCGGTTTTTTACGAAACCTTCACGAAAACTTATGCCCAGGCGGTTGGCAAGCTGCAAGGCGCTGGGACGGCTGGAATCGGGAATCGGAATGACCACGTCGATATCGAGATGACCCATCGTGGCTTTGACTTTATCGGCCAGACTCTCTCCCATGTTGAGCCGGGTTTCATAGACTGAGATTCCGTCTATGACTGAATCCGGTCGTGCGAGATAGACATACTCGAAGATGCAGGGATTGTGCGAGGGGTTGGACGCGCACTGCTTACTGTAAAAATTGCCGCTATCATCAATAAAAATTGCCTCGCCCGGTGCAACATCCCTCACCAGCTTGAATCCCAGGGTATCGAGCGCCACACTCTCGGACGCTACCAGATACTCCGTCCCATGCTCCGTTTCCGCACACCCGAACACAAGGGGGCGAATACCATAAGGATCGCGGAACGCGAGCAATCCGTAACCTGCAATCATTGCTATGACGGCGTAGGCGCCTTTGCAACGCTCGTGCACGCCGGATACGGCGGCAAAAATAGCGGCAGGATCGAGCTGGTGGTTTTTCGTGCTCCTCTGCAACTCGTGCGCCAGCACATTAAGGAGCACTTCCGAATCCGAATTGGTATTGACGTGCCGTAAATCCTCACGGAACAACTCGTCGTTGAGCTGTGCGGAATTGGTCAGATTGCCGTTATGCCCGAGTACGATTCCGAAGGGTGAATTAACATAAAACGGCTGTGCCTCTGCAGGAGACTCGGCGGAACCGGCGGTGGGATAACGCACCTGACCGATCCCCATGTTCCCGAGCAAGGCGCGCATATTCCGCGTGCGGAACACGTCGCGCACCAGGCCGCTGTTCTTGTGCATGTGGAAGGTATTCCCCTGGGCGGTAACAATCCCAGCCGCATCTTGCCCACGATGCTGAAGCACCAGCAACCCATCGTAGAGTAACTGGTTGACGGGAGCATGCGAAACTAAACCCAGAATTCCACACATGAATGCACTCCGCAAAAATGACTTAGATCAACGCTATACGAAAAGTTGCACGAGTTCATTGAGTGGAATCCGGCGCATTCGGTTTACTGTCCTATTGCTTGCGCTTCAGTTCCGCATAGTGGATACGCCTGGACAAATCCTGCGGCAACCATGGCAGCACTACCATTGCTGCAGCCTCCAGGTGCTTGCTCAGTACTGCTTTTCGCCAGAAGGGCTCCTGCGGCACCGCGGTAAGACCTGCTGCCAGCACGATTACCAGCACCACTACCAACCCGCGGATAAAACCGAACAGGGAGCCGAAAAATCTATCGGTGAAACCCAATCCTACCGTCTGGACCAAAGCTGAAGTCAGCATGGTCACGAGACCCATCACTATCAGGGTCATCAGGAATAATGCAATGAAAGCCAGCAGGATGCGCAGCGATTCTCCGCCGATAGTTGAAGGCACCATGGGCGCAAATCCTGCGGCAAAAGAATTCGCCACCATGAATGCGACTATCCAGCTGACCAAGGACAATATTTCGCGCACGACGCCGCGCGACACGCTGAGCAGGATTGACACAACCAGTATGGCCAGTACAGCGTAATCGAAGCCGGTCAGATCAGCAGTAAACATGGCAGAAATACGATGTGTCGTATGTAAAGGGTCTCATGATCCTCACCTACTTTTCTGTAACCACACCTTCGAATCCCAGGTTCTTCAGTTTTTCCCGTGTTTTCTCAGCCTCTTCGCGCGTCGCGAAAGGACCGACGCGCACGCGGGTGACTTCCTCCTTGCCGGATTTCAAGATTTCAGTATAGGCGGAGAAATTCTGTGAAGCGATCTTTTCCGATTGCCGTGCCGCTTTTGCTGGTGTAGAAAAAGCGCCTAACTGCACCACAAATGATGCTTCCCGCGAAGCAGCCGGGGTGGCGTTTTTACTGGTCACTTCCGCTCGGGAAACGGCGGGAGCAGCATTTGTAGCCGTCGCTCCGCTGCGCGGAGCAGCAGGCGCAGGGTTTGCACTGGCCTTTTCGTTAATGGAGGCAGGCGTCTCACGAGGGGGTACAGCCGTTATATTCTTGCCGGATGTCCCATCTGCCTGCTCCAGCCCACTCTCAGACATGGATGGAGCGGCTGCGGGAGGCGTATTTACGGGGGAAGCAGATTCGGCGGCAAGCTCTTCCACTGAATCCTCAGACGGAATGTGTATGTCGATTTCATGACCGCGCCGGTCGGGCTTGCTGTCAAGGATCATCGGCAATACCACCACTGCCGCAGTTGCCAGGACGATTGCGCCGACCAGACGTCGTCTGGCGCGCTTTCTTAGCTGAATCTCTTCTTCGGTGATGGTTTTTGCCATTAGATATTAGGAAATCTACCTGCGCTCAATCCTGTTCTTTAACACTTCAGCCACGGTATGGAATGAGCCGAAAACACAAATTCTATCATTTCTGGCTGCCTGCTCACAGGCGTAGGCATATGCCTCGGATGGATTGCGGAACTTGCGGATGGTATGCACGGCGACTTCACCTGCATTTCCCGCAAGCGGCTCGGCAATTTGCAGCGCTTGGGCAACCTGCGCGGCGACTTCGTCCGCCGTAGCCCCTCTTGGAGCGTCAATACCCGATACCAGCCAGACATCCACTCTGGACCTCAACTCCCGCACCACGCCGGCGATATCCTTATCCTTGAGCATTGCAAATACCGCGTATGTTTCAGGATAACGCTCCATGCTATCGAGGCTGGCGGCCAATGCTCGCGCTGCGCCGGGATTATGGGCAACATCGAGCACCGTGACCGGCTGTCCAGGCAACACCTGAAACCGGGCTGGCCAAACCACCTCCAGCAAACCATGGCGAATGTCACTTAAGGTGACCGGCAGTGTATCTTTCAGGGAATCAAGCGCGGCGAGGCATGCACTGGCGTTCTTCAACTGATATGCGCCGCGCAAGGCCGGATAAGGGAGTGCGTGCCTGCTCTCGCCGTTCCGCCAATAGCTCCAGGACTGTGGAGCGGTTGAATAACCGAAATGCTCCCCGATATGCATGAGGTTGGCGCCGATCGATTGCGCATGATGCCGCACGCTTATGGGCAAGTCCGGTTCGGAACAGACTGCCGCCTTCCCCGACCTGAAAATTCCGGCCTTTTCGAATCCGATCTGGTCACGCGTGTTGCCCAAATAATCCATATGATCGAAATCCACGCTGGTAAGGATCGCACAATCGGCCTCGAATACATTGACCGCATCCAGCCGGCCGCCCAATCCCACCTCCAGGATTGCAACTTCCACTTCGGCCTGACTGAATAAGTACATGGCGGCCAGTGTGCCAAACTCGAAATAGGTCAGGGATACGGCGCTATTCATCCGCGCCGATTCGACAGCACGGAAAGCCTCGCACAGCTCATCATCGCTTGCTTCCTTCCGGCCGATTCGCACGCGTTCGTTATATCGCAGCAAATGGGGCGAGGTATAGCATCCGACACGATATCCGGCATGGCTCAGAATGGCTTCCAGCATCATGCATGTCGATCCCTTCCCGTTGGTGCCTGCAACGGAAATGATGGGAAATGAAGGCTTAAGCCCCAGTTCCGCCTGGACGTGCCGTATCCGCTCCAGGCCCATCTCGATAGCTGTGGGATGCATTCGTTCCAGGTAGTCCAGCCACTCTGGCAGCGTTGCAGAAGCAAAGGAGAAAGTGCTCATGCCCGCGATGGCACGATAAATGTAGTTACGCGTCGAGTGAATACTCAGGGTGCGGGAGGGGAAGCGTGCATCAGCAACGTACACAAATTGGCGACCTTGTCGCGCATGCGCCGGCGATCGACGATCATATCTATCGCCCCATGCTCCAGCAGGAACTCGGAGCGCTGAAATCCTTCCGGCAGAGTCTGCCGCACTGTCTGCTCGATCACCCTCGGTCCCGCAAAACCAATCAGGGCCCCCGGTTCAGCAATCACTACATCGCCAATGAAAGCAAAACTTGCAGACACACCGCCCATGGTAGGGTCCGTCAGGACCGAAATAAACGGAAGTCCTTCGCGGCTCAGCCGGGTCAATACAGCAGTGGTTTTGGCCATCTGCATAAGCGACAGCAGGCCTTCCTGCATGCGCGCACCGCCACTCGCCGCGAAGCATACAAAGGCCAGATGCCGGTCGACACACGTTTGCACACCCCGTATGAAGCGTTCGCCGACGACGGACCCCATCGACCCTCCCATGAAACCGAATTCGAATGCTGCAACAACGACGGGAACTGTCTTGACGCTGCCCTGCATCACCACTAGGGAGTCATCTTCGTCAGTCTCCTTTTTCGCCTCCGCCAGCCTGTCGGAGTAACGCTTGCTATCCTTGAATTTAAGGGGATCGAGCGGGTGAACTTCCGCTCCGATTTCGCGCCGATTCTCCGGATCCAGAAACAGGTCGAGCCGCACGCGCGCGGAGATCCGGTTGTGATGACCGCACTTGGGGCAGACATTGAGATTGTTCCCCAGATCGGAATAGTAAAGCACTGCCTCGCAGGAGGCGCATTTGCTCCACAGTCCCTCAGGCACCGCTTTCTTTTCACCGCTTTCTTTGCGCTTGATTTTGGGCGGAAGAAGTTTCTGAAACCAGCTCATAAGTGTGTAAGTTTAACGGCAGCTGATGGTGCAGGACTTACTGCATCTATTGCAACTCGCAGACTTTTTACCAGACGATGGACATTTGTTAACACCTCCGCCTTGGGCGACCTTTCAATTTCTTCGATGATGCGGCTTCCCACCACCACTGCATCGGCAAGCTCCGCCACTGCCCGGGCGGTTGCGCCGTCACGTATGCCAAAGCCCACTCCGATGGGAATGGAAATGCGGGAACGCAGTCCGTCGAGTTTCTCGGCCACGTCATGCAAATCGAGGTGAAGCGAACCGGTAACGCCTTTCAGCGAAACGTAGTACACATATCCTTCCGCCAGCGCCGCCACCCGCTCGACGCGCTGCTGTGGCGTAGTCGGAGAAAGCAGGAAAATGGGAGCGATATTCTGACGTTTCAGGTATTCCACCCACTCCACCGATTCCTCCGGAGGATAATCCACAATCAGCACGCCATCCACGCCGCACGCTTTTGCTCTTGCCGTGAATGCATCGTAGCCCATCGCTTCGACCGGATTGGCGTAACCCATCAGCACAACCGGCGTGCTGGAATCACTTTCCCTGAATTCTCCCACCATTGCCAGCACGTCCTGCAACGAAACGCGATGTTTCAGCGCACGCTCGGAAGAACGCTGAATCGTTGGCCCATCCGCCATCGGATCGGAAAATGGAACGCCCAGCTCGATGACGTCGGCGCCAGCCTGCACCAGTTCGTGCATCAGTGGGACCATCATTCCGGGTTCGGGATCGCCAGCGGTAATAAAAGGAATGAGCGCCTTTCTCCGATTCTGGAGCAGTTTGCCAAACAGGGTGGAAATACGGGACATGAATGGACTTTGCAGGTTAGAAGGTGATATGCGAAGCACGCGCAACGGTGGGCATATCCTTGTCGCCACGCCCTGACAGGTTCACCAGCAGCAACTTGTCGGAAGTAAGCGCAGGTGCGAGCCGGGCTGCATAAGCCAGCGCATGACTTGATTCGAGCGCCGGAATGATCCCTTCGTAATGGCACAGTGCGTGAAAGGCTTCCAGAGCCTGCTCGTCGGTTATTCCGAAATATTCGGCCCGTCCGCTGTCCTTGAGCCAGGCATGCTCCGGACCTACGCCTGGGTAATCCAAGCCTGCCGAAATGGAATGCGTTTCAACGATCTGTCCATTCTCATCCTGGATGAGGTAAGTGCGATTGCCGTGCAACACGCCGGGGCGTCCCTTCGTCAGGGTAGCGGCATGCTGATCTGTCTCCACGCCGTGTCCGGCCGCTTCCACTCCGATCATCCGGATGCTGCTGTCGAGATAGGGATAAAAAAGCCCGATGGCATTTGAACCGCCCCCCACGCAGGCGATCAGGGCATCGGGCTGCCGTCCATAATCCTCCTGCATCTGGGTTATTGCCTCGCGCCCGATGATCGCCTGGAAATCCCGTACCATCATGGGATAGGGGTGAGGTCCGGCCACAGTACCGATGATGTAAAAAGTATCTGCAACATTGGTTACCCAGTCGCGCATGGCCTCGTTCAAGGCATCCTTCAGCGTGCGTGAACCGGATTCGACCGGTATGACCTCCGCACCCAGAAGCTTCATCCGGTAAACATTTGCGGCTTGGCGCTCCACATCGACCGATCCCATGTAGATGACACACTCCATCCCATACCGCGCTGCGACCGTGGCCGTGGCAACACCATGTTGACCTGCGCCGGTCTCGGCTATTACCCGCGATTTGCCCATTCGCCTGGCCAGTAGCGCCTGTCCCATCGCATTATTAATTTTGTGTGCGCCCGTATGGTTCAGGTCCTCGCGCTTGAGCAGGATCTGGGCACCCCCCAGTTGCGCCGACCATCGTTTTGCATGATAGATGGGAGTCGGGCGTCCCACATAATGCTTGAGTTCATGGGCGAATTCCGCCTGAAAGTCAGCATCGCTGCGATAGCGCTCGTACTGTATGCGCAAATCCTCCAGGGCCGAGATCAGCGTTTCGGCGACAAAGATGCCACCATACGGACCAAAGTGCCCATGACTGTCCGGAAGATCATAGACTTTCACTGATTCCAACTCCTCGCATGAATGCTGCAATTTTTCCCGAATCTTTGATGCCCTTCGCGGCTTCCACGCCGCTGGACACATCTACTGCCCAAGGATGCGCCTGCTGGATCGCGCTCGTAATGTTGCCTGCATGTAGTCCCCCCGAAAGAATCAGCGGCAGCGACAGATTGCGCGGAATCAGGTTCCAGTCGAACGCCTCTCCGGTCCCCCCGGGTTCGCCTTCCACATACGTATCCAGCAGCAAACCGATAGCTCCCGTATAAAGGGATGCGTATTGTAGCAAATCCAGCCCCGCCCTGACTCTTACCGCCTTTATATAGGGAAGTGAAAATTGCCGGCAGAACTCGGGGCTTTCGCTGCCGTGAAATTGCAACAGGTTCAGGCCGGCAACCGAAATACTTTCGTCCACCCATCCTGCCTCAGGGTCGACATAGACACCCACTGAAGTAACGAATGGCGGCAACGCGGACACGATTCCGCGAGCTCCAGCCGGTGAAATATAACGCGCACTCTGCTCCCAGAAGACAAAGCCCACCGCATTGGCTCCGAGATGCACTGCCGCAAGCGCATCTTCCACTCGGGTTATACCGCAAACTTTTACTCGAATCGACATATATCCCTGACTTCCGGTTTTGCGCCCGAAACCGGGTTTCCGCCACTTGTCGCCCATGATGTGAGGATAGCCGGCCTGTTCATGCCCGGCACTATTGCGGCAAGAGGGGGCTCGACAAAAGGTGGCAGCTTCCACCTCGCATCATAGACAACTCCTGCCAAGTATAACCCGGAAGCGGAAAAAGTCGGCGCAGCTTCGCTGCGCTTCCCGTTTTCAAGCAGTTTCCCTATCCAGTCAGGAGGAAATTTACCTTTACCTACATAAATCAGACAACCGACGATATTACGTACCATGTGGTGCAAAAATGCATTGGCGCGCAGCTCAAACGCAACAATATTTCCCACTCGCGTAACTTCCAGTTTTGTCACGGTACGCACGGGGGATTTGGCTTGGCATTCAGCAGCCCGAAAGGCGCTGAAATCGTGTTCGCCCACCAGCATCTGTGCCGCCATCTGCATGGATTCGAGACGGAGCGGATGGTGAAACCAGCCGACTCTGTGCTGATGAAGGCCCGGCCGCACTGGATGGTTCAGTAACAGGTAGAGATAACAGCGCTCGATCGCACAGTAGCGGGCATGAAAATCGTCTGCAGTGGGGGATGCCCATAGCATGGCGATGCCGCCGGGCAGCAGCGCGTTTGCACCCCGCACCCACGCATTCATTGGTCGCTCCGCCCGAGTATCAAAATGCAGCACCTGGTAGATAGCATGGACTCCTGCGTCGGTTCTCCCTGCCGTCACTACTCGAATAGCCTCGCCTGCAATTTCAGACAAGGCCGCTTCCACGGCATCCTGCACGGTATTTCCCCCTGGCTGGCTTTGCCAGCCGCAGAAGTTGCTGCCGTCATACTCCAGCGCCATTGCGATTCTCACGGTAAAGCTACCATCGTGATTCTGGTGATACTTGTACCGGATCTGCCCAAGGAATTTTTAAACACGTTTCGGGAAACGGAAGTAATGGCGTATAAACAGATGCTCTCCAGCGCAATAGTGGGTGCTGATTGACTAGTCCGTCATCGCCCACCGCTTTCGCACGGGCCATCCCGTACGGATCTTACGCTTTCCCGCTACAGAACGAGTGCCCACGGGAGCGGTTCCTCTTCTTTTTCCCGTTCATCTGTTCCAAAAGACCGTTTTTTGTGCCACTCGGCCGTATGCACCATCACTTCCTGATCGGCTTCCCCTATTGTTATCATATTGATTTCACTGCTATCCGGTATTCTCAGGACGAATCCCGTCTTGAGCTGATGCATGTTGTTGCCAGAAAATGCCTCGGGGTTTGCGCGAAACAGTGCCACCAGTACCTGATTGAAGCTTGCTTCAGGAGGAAGCGCGATATTTTTTGCGATTCCTGATAGGGTATCGCCTGATTTTACGGGACCATAGATCCGATAGGATGAGTTTGACGCGGGTGCTCCTGAAAGGAGCCCGGTTTGTCCTGATGAGAAGCCATCATGCGCTATAGCCGGATCTGTTTTACCATCTGCAGAGTCAATCCGGGGATAGCAATGCGATGCCAGCTGAGCTGACTCATTTTCCCGGAACGATGCACCCGTTTCGGCAAGGGGTAGCAAGGCAGTATATTCACGCAACAAATGTCCCGACGCCCAGTTCAACTCAATCAGGATATTCAGGAACGGTTCATCAACGGATTGCGGAGATACAATCCGGATATAAGGCTGACCCTCCGGACGGATTTCAATAGTGGTTTTAAACGTGGATAAAAGCGGAGAATAATCGACATTTACCTTGCGGAAAACATCATATGATGCAAGGTGGGCATTCAGGGAAGATTTCTCTTCTGTTGTTACCGCCACCAGATCGATTTCTGCCTTGAACGGCTGCCCTTGCACAGAATTGACAGTGAGCCTTCCCAGGCCTGCTGCGTGACTGGCTTCCACCGGCATTATGGCGGCCAGAAATGAAAAAAACAGACCGCACTTAAACCTCGACTTCTGCACAGCAGTATACTCTCAGGGGGGAATAACGCCCTATCCCTTGACGAAGATCGGGAGCCCGATCAGACATGGGGTGCATGCATGCCAGACGTGCACCCGGGTCTCGTTCGCGAAGAAAGCGGGTTACCATCGAAGGATAGGCAATCTTCAATCGGACGACTGTGGAAAAATGACTCTCGAAAAGGCGCAGGGGAAGCTCCAGAAGATGGAAATCAGGCGGCACGATGTCTTGATCCACCGTGCGCCTTTGCCGCTTCTATCGGTTCTCAGGCCGCCACCAGAATTCTGAGCATTCTGCGCAGCGGCTCTGCGGCGCCCCAGAGCAACTGGTCTCCCACAGTGAATGCAGAAAGATACTCGCCGCCCATGGCAAGCTTGCGCAACCGGCCAACCGGTATTGTCAGCTTGCCGGTAACCGCAGCAGGAGTCAACTCTTTCAAGGTATGCTCCCGCTCATTGGGAACGACCCTTACCCAACTGTTCGAAGCGGAAAGCACGTCTTCAACCTCATCCAGCGGAACATCCTTCTTCAGCTTCACGGTCAGCGCCTGGCTGTGGCAACGCATGGCCCCTACACGAACACAGATACCATCCACGGGAACCGTTCGTTCACCACGCCCCAGTATCTTGTTTGTCTCGGATTGTCCCTTCCATTCTTCCCGTGTCTGCCCGTTGCCCAAATCCCTATCTATCCAGGGGATGAGACTGCCTGCAAGCGGCACACCGAAATTCTCCGTTGGAAAATTTTCATCACGAAGTGTTCCCGCCACTTCACGGTCGATATCGAGTATGCCGGCCGCAGGGTCATCCAGCAGATTTTTCGCCACGCGATGCGCTTCGCCCATTTGCAGAAGCAATTCCCGCATGTTCTGTGCGCCGGCGCCAGAAGCTGCCTGATAAGTCATGGCGCTCATCCATTCCACCAGTTCTTCTTTGAAGAGCCCGTTCATGGCCATCAGCATCAGGCTGACGGTGCAATTGCCTCCGATATAATTTTTTATCCCATCGTGCAGAGCCTGCTCGATAACCGGCATGTTGACCGGGTCAAGTATGATGACAGCATCATCTTTCATCCGCAGCGTGGAGGCTGCATCGATCCAGTAACCCTGCCAGCCTGCTTCCCGCAGCCGGGGAAAAATCGCGCCGGTATAATCCCCTCCCTGGCAGGAAATCAGGATGTCCATGGACTTGAGCTCGTCTATATCATTCGCGTCCTTCAGCGGCGGGGCCTCCTGGCCGATATCCGGTGCTTTGCCGCCCTTCTGCGAAGTGGAAAAGAAAGTTGGCTCAACCAATGCAAAATCATTTTCTTCCCGCATGCGTTGCATGAGAACTGACCCTACCATGCCACGCCAACCGATAAAACCGACTCGTTTCATTGATATCTCTCTTTTGGAAGAAATCGTGGTTTGATTCAACCACAGGATATGAAGTGCCGTAGCTACAAACCTGCCAGAACCGCATCACCCATCGCTGCGGTTCCGATTCTCATCTTTCCTGGCTCGTAAATATCCGCAGTCCGGTATCCATCAGCCAGCACCTTTTTCACTGCCCGCTCGATTCGGGATGCCTCCTCCTCCCGATCGAAGGTATAGCGCAGCATCATCGCAACCGAAAGCACGGTGGCTAGAGGATTCGCCATGTCCTTGCCGGCGATATCGGGAGCAGAACCGTGTATGGGCTCGTAAAGTCCCTTGTTCCGCTCATCGAGCGATGCCGAAGGCAGCATGCCGATCGAACCGGTCAGCATGGATGCCTCATCCGACAGAATGTCACCGAACATGTTGCCTGTCACAACCACATCGAACTGCCGGGGATTGCGTACAAGCTGCATGGCCGCATTGTCCACCAGCATGTGCGAAAGCTCCACGTCCGGATATTCACCCGCCGTTTCGGTCACCACGTCGCGCCACAGCTGGGTTGATTCCAGTACGTTCATCTTGTCGACAGAGCACAGCCTGCGACTACGCTTGCGCGCTGCCTGGAAAGCCACCCGCGCTATTCTCCGGATCTCGGCTTCGCTGTAAATCATGGTATTGTAGCCGATGCGCTGACCATTCCGTAATTCAATACCACGCGGCTCGCCAAAGTAAATATCCCCGGTCAACTCGCGCACGATCAGGATATCGAGTCCGGACACCACCTCGGGCTTCAGCGTGGAAGCATCGGCAAGTTCAGGATAAAGTACCGCAGGCCGGAGATTGGCAAACAGGTTCAAGGCCTTCCGTATACCAAGAAGGCCTTGCTCCGGCCTGAGCTGCCGGGGCAGCGCGTCATACCGGGGCCCGCCCACTGCCCCCAGGATTACGGCATCTGCCTCATTCACCAATCTGCGCGTTGCCTCGGGAAAAGGCTCGCCCGCTGCATCTACCGCGCACCCCCCCAGCAACCCCTGTTCCAGTTCCAGCTTCAACCCATCGCTTCTCAGCGTTTCCAGCACGCGCACTGCCTGCGCGACAATTTCCGGACCGATACCATCTCCGGCCAGAATTGCTATTTTCATAAAGTCCTTTAAAGGGGAAAGTCTGTCAGGCGAACAGCCACGGCTGTTCTACGCGGCGCTTTTCTTCGAACGCGCGGATTTTGTCCGCGTGCTGCAACGTGAGACCGATTTCGTCCAGACCATTCAGCAGACTATGCTTGCGGAAAGGATCGATATCGAAAGAGAAAGATTCTCCGGCAGGAGTGATCACCGATTGCTGCTCCAGATTGACGAGCAATCGGTACCCTTCGGTGGCCTCGACCTCTCGGAACAGTTGATCCACCCGTGAGGTGTCGAGCACGATGGGAAGCAAACCTATTTTGAAGCAGTTGTTGAAAAAAATATCGGCAAAACTGGGGGCGATGATTACCTCAAAGCCGTAATCCTGTAATGCCCAGGGAGCATGTTCCCGGCTGGATCCGCAACCGAAGTTGGCGCGCGCAAGGAGTACCTGGGGATCGCGGTAACGCGACAGGTTAAGCACAAACTCAGGGTTGAGTTTACGAGTGGCAGGGTCGATGCCTGGCTCGCCATGATCCAGGTATCGCCATTCATCGAAGAGATTTTGCCCGAAACCGGACCTCTTGATGGATTTCAGAAACTGTTTGGGGATGATGGCGTCGGTGTCGACATTGGCCCGATCCAGCGGCGCCACCAATCCCTCGCATGAATGAAACTTTTTCACTGCTGATTACCGTTTTGCAATTATTTTGCAGATTTTTCCAGCGCTTCTCCGCCGCTCTGGACGTCTTTGCCCACGCCCTGAATGGTGTGGCAGGCAGACAGGCCAAAGGCAGTGATCAAGGCAGCCATTACTGTCAGCATTCTCATCACAACTCCCTGTAGTGTAAAAAAACCGCTATGGTTGTACTGGAATTCTAATATATTTCCCTTACATCCACAAAATGTCCCGCGACTGCGGCGGCGGCGGCCATTGCAGGACTCACCAGGTGAGTTCGTCCCGCAGGACCCTGCCTGCCCTCAAAGTTACGATTGGAAGTGGAAGCGCATCGTTCGCCGGGCTCCAGCCTGTCGTCATTCATTGCAAGGCACATCGAGCAACCCGGTTCGCGCCATTCAAACCCCGCATCGCGAAATATCCTGTCGAGCCCCTCCTGCTCTGCCTGATGCTTGACCAGGCCGGATCCCGGCACGACCATCGCAAGCTTGATGCTCTTCGCAATACGACGGCCCCTTACCACCTCGGCGGCGGCCCGCAAATCCTCTATGCGCGCATTCGTGCAGGAGCCGATGAATATCTTGTCGGGGCGAATTTCACTGATCGGGGTATTGGGAGCCAGCGCCATATATTTGAGCGCCCGCTCCATGTCATGGCGCTTCACCGCGTCTGCGATTTCTGTCGGATCAGGCACCTTTCCATCTACTGTCGTAACCATTTCCGGAGAAGTTCCCCAGGTTACCTGCGGCTTGATCGAGGCTGCGTCCAGTTGAACCCCCTTGTCAAAGCTCGCACCCTTGTCACTCTTCAGGGTACGCCAGTAGGCAACCGCTTTTTCCCAGGGATCGCCTTTAGGTGCAAAGGGACGGCCCCGGAGATATTCAATGGTGACATCATCCACTGCCACCATTCCTGCACGCGCACCCGCCTCGATCGCCATATTGCAGAGTGTCATGCGCCCTTCCATCGATAGCCCACGAATCGCGCTGCCGGCAAACTCGATCGCATAGCCTGTACCTCCGGCAGTACCGATCCTGCCGACAACGGCAAGCGCTACGTCCTTGGCGGTAATGCCATGACCGAGATTGCCCTCTACCACGATCTGCATCGTTTTTGATTTCTTTGCCACCAAGCACTGTGTCGCCAGCACATGCTCCACCTCCGAAGTACCTATGCCAAAAGCAAGGCAGGCAAAAGCGCCATGCGTGCTGGTATGCGAGTCGCCGCAAACCACTGTCATCCCTGGCAAGGTGGCGCCCTGCTCCGGTCCGATGACATGCACGATGCCCTGGCGTCGATCGTTCATCCTGAATTCGGTGATACCCAATTCCTCACAATTCTGATCGAGCGTTTCCACTTGCAGGCGAGATACCGGATCGCTGATGCCATGATCTCGCCCGGTGGTCGGCACATTGTGGTCTGCTACCGCCAGAATGGAATTGAGGCGCCACGGCTTGCGTCCGGCCAGCTTCAACCCTTCGAACGCCTGGGGGCTGGTCACCTCGTGTACGAGGTGGCGATCGATATATAGCAGCGCCATGCCTTCCGGATCATCGGATTCTTCGTGCACCACATGGCTTTGCCAGAGTTTGTCGTATAACGTTTGCATTTTTGTGGAAATGGGAATAACGGCTTCAAATCTTGATATTTCATTATCCCATAATGAAATATCAAGGAACAGCAAGAGTGAGGTAATTGTCACGCGGACCGGTCGATGTCCATCTTCCAGACTACCAGCCCCAGGCCGAGCAGCACGGCCATCGCACTGATCGTAAAAGTGAGCCCTGCCCCCAGCCAATCCCAGGAATAACCGCTGAATATGCCGCCAATAGTGCCACCGAGCCCGAATGTGAGGCTGGTGTAAAGCGCTTGCCCTTTCGCCTGATGGCGCCCCCCGAAGAGCCGGTGCACAACCATCATGGCTGTGGCGTGATGCGCCCCGTAGGTTGCGGCATGCAACACCTGTGCGGCCAATATGACAAAGGGCCATTCTACACCCCAGCCTATCATCAGGAAGCGTGCTACGGCACAGCCGAAACTGAACACCATGATCTGTTTCATGCGGAATCGGCGCATCAACTGCGGCATCAGGAAAAATATGCCGATCTCACAGATAACCCCTGTGGCCCACAGCCAGCCTACGAGACTTTTGCTGTATCCGTACTCGACAAGATAAATCGAGTAAAAGGTGTAGTAGGGGCCATGCGCAAACACCATCAACAGGCACGCTGCAAAAAAGGCCAGTACTTCCGGCCGTCGGAATATTTGTGGAATGGAATGCTCGGTGGCGGGATGCGTTACTGTCCCGATTTCAGGAATGAGGCGTGAAAAAAAGACGATACCGAGCTTGAAGCCAAGGATGGCCCATAGCAGTGAGTTGATACTGGTTTCATCCAGCAGATAACCAACGCCGGTTACCGCCAAAATGAATCCTACTGAACCCCAGACCCGGATGAGTCCGTATTTTGTGATGCTTTCTCCAAGGTATGAAAGCGTCGTTGCCTCGATCAACGGCAGGGAAGCGCTCCAGAAAAAACTCATCAGCGCCATGATCGCAAACAGCCAGCCATAGGACTCGCCGAGAAAAACACCGCAGTAGCTGACCAAGCCTGCAATTGCAGCCGATCGTACAATGAGCATCCGCTTGCCGACGTGATCTGCAAGCCAGCCCCAGGCAGCCGGGGCAAAGATGCGAGTGACATGCAGCAGGGACATGAGCACGCCGATCTGAAAGGAAGCAAAGGAAAGGGATTTGAGGTAAAGAGTCCAGTAAGGAGCAAAGGCGCCAATAAAGGCAAAATGGAAGAAATAGAAGCCGGAAAGACGCCAATAGGGGATGGATTGCATTTATGCGAGTTTACAGGCTATTTGACAGATCATTTAACCAGCCTGTAACGCGTATGCGGTTTAAAGCACGATGTTCTGCGCCTGTTGCCCGCGTGGTGGAAGGTCGAGCAGTTTTGCAACCCATAAAACAAGGGGTGCAGGATAATCCTGCACCCCTTGTTCACCTGACACTACTTAACAGTTTTTACTTGTGCGTGTGAAAGGTATCGTCGGTTTTGTCTTTCACGTGGTCAGCGCCGACCGGTGCAACCGGAATGATCCTTTCATTGTTTCGATGGGCAGAGGTCGTATAGTCTTTCTTGGATGTGGTTTCGTAGCTTGTATCCATGTAAGACTTCGTTCCATAGTAGGAATTGATGGTGTTCTGCCAGGATGGATCCGCCATATCCGGCCAGTCATCCTTATCGAATCCCGGCGCGGAGTTGAGGCGTTCTTTATCCACGTTGAGGATGAAGCGCTTATTCTCAGTATCGAGCGTCAGCGCGCTCCAGGGCACGGCGAAGAGCTTATCCCCCATTCCCAGAAATCCACCGAAAGACAGCACGGCATAAGCGATTTTGCCGTTGTTCATGTCGAGCATGATTTCCTTGATGTCGCCAAGATCTTCGTCCTGGGTGTTGTATACATCCTCGCCAATAAGAGTGTCCGCCCCCATCAGACGGGGCCCGGGTCCCTTCCCTTCCTCCTTGCCATACTTCTTGTACATGCCGTAGGTATCGCGATCTGTGTAAGCCATGATTATCTCCTATGAAAGTATGAAATTAGTAAATTCTTAAAGGTTACTGCTTGGACTTCCTGTTAAGAACTTCTCTGCATTTCACCCTCACCGCTTCGATCCGGCTTCTGCTGCTTCCTGCCAATGTGCCGGTCCTTCTCTTCCTCGAAGCGCCTTAGACACATACAGAATGCTTCAACCGGGAAAGAGGGTCAGTGCGGTATCGAACAAAAATTGACTTTTCCGGTATATCGCACCCAATTCACGATCATCAGAACTTATATGTCTGAAAGCGTACAGAGTACATCCTTTCTCTTTGAGGAAAATTGCAACAAGAACTCGTCGTCGACAAGGGATAAGAAATGAAGGAAGGCAGGGATTTGCCTGCTTACACGAAAGGAAAGATATCCCTTCCAACCGAAATGAGTCTCGTCACGATAGATAAATGTCACACGGATAAATAATCATGCCAAAAACACTCAACCGGCCTGTCGAATTATCGCCATTGCCGACATGGCTTCAACGATATCGTGAAATTCGCAGGCAGACGTTGAAACTCGTTGAGACGCTTGGGCCGGATGATCAGATGGTCCAGTCCATGGCCGACGCGAGCCCGTCCAAATGGCATCTCGCCCATACCACATGGTTCTTCGAGGAATTCATCCTCGCGCAGCATTTTCACGGTTATGCCCGTTTCGATGAGCGATTCAGCTTCCTCTTCAACTCGTACTACAAACGGCTGGGAAAGCATCCGCATCGCTCTATTCGGGGTACGTTTTCCCGTCCCACTCTCGATCAGGTTCGTCTTTATCGTGTCTACGTAGACGATGCCATGGAGGAGTTGCTCGTGCGTGAAGCTTCAGCCGAAATTTTACGATTGGTCGAACTGGGGTTGAATCATGAGCAGCAACATCAGGAATTGATCGTTACGGATATCAAACATGCGTTCTGGACCAATCCCCTGCGGCCCAGTTACCAGCCGGAACGAATACGCGTTGTTGCAGCATCCGCAACGGCTGCTCCACCGTTGAAATGGTATTGTTTTGACGAAGGCATCTACCAGATAGGGGACGATACGTCCCATTTTGCATTTGACAACGAATTACCGCGGCATCCCACTTATCTCAGTCCCTTCCGCATTGCCTCCCGCCTTGTAACGAACGAGGAGTACCTGGAATTCATGGCCGATGACGGTTATACGCGGCCGGAATTATGGCTGTCGGATGCCTGGGACCATGTATGCGAGAATCAATGGACAGCGCCGCTCTACTGGGAACAGATGGACGATGGCTGGCGCCAATATACCTGCCGCGGCACCATGCCGCTCGATCCGAGCGAACCGGTATGCCACGTAAGCTTTTACGAAGCGGATGCGTTTGCGCGTTGGGCGGGGGCCCGACTGCCAACGGAATCTGAATGGGAAGTTGCTGCGAGATCCAGCAGATGCTCGACCATTTCTGCAAACCTGCTTGAAAACGAAATTTATCATCCCGCGCCAGCTGTTCATTCCAAATCGCAACAACCGAGAATGCAACAGATGCTGGGCGATGTGTGGGAATGGACCTCAAGCCCTTATTCCGCCTATCCTGGTTACCGTCCGCCGACAGGGGCGGAAGGGGAATATAACGGGAAATTCATGTGTAACCAGATGGTCCTGCGCGGCGGCTCCTGCGTTACACCGCGGTCTCATATACGAGAGTCATACCGCAATTTCTTTCTGCCACAGAAGCGTTGGCAATTCTCCGGGATACGTTTGGCTCATGACGGGGTTGCATGATGATTGGATCGAAACACATCAACCGGAAACCCGCCTCTGTTCCGCTTCCTTCGATCGCCGAAGATGTGCTGGAAGGCTTGTCTCGTACTCCAAAAAGCCTACCGCCGAAATTGCTTTATGATGCTGCCGGCTCCGCCTTGTTTGAACAGATCACCTGTCTGCCGGAATATTATCCCACTCGGACGGAAGCGGGCATACTGACGGTCCATGCGGAGGAGATATGCAACCATCTGCGCCGCAATGTCTCGGTCAGCGAACTCGGTGCCGGAACCGCAACCAAGACCCGCATTCTGCTGCGTTCTCTTGTGCAGCGGCAATTCGGCGTGAACTATTTTCCGCTCGATGTCTCCGATGCTGCCTTGCAGTTGGCCAAGGATGAAGTGGAAAGTGAATTGAGCAGGGTGAAAGTTCACCCTCAGGTGGGCGATTTCGACAACCTGACATTTCTTGAACATCAGACTCCGCCGCGCCTCGTTCTTTATATCGGTTCCAGTATCGGCAATCTGGAAAACGACGCCGCGATCACCTTGCTGCAGAACATTGCACGGAACCTGTCAACCGGAGATAAACTGCTGCTCGGGGCAGATCTCGTGAAAGATATCAACGTCATGCATGCTGCGTATAACGACGACGCGGGCGTGACTGCTTTGTTCAATAAAAATCTTCTTGTCAGGATCAACCGGGAACTGAGCGGGCACTTCGATCCAGAATCGTTTTGCCATATCTCATTCTGGAATGAGGCAGAATCGCGCATTGAACTGCATCTCGAAAGCGCTTACCGACAAGAGGTCAGGATAGATACGCTTGATATGACGTTCCACTTTGACCGGGGTGAACGGATTCATACGGAAAACAGTTACAAATACACCGTTGAGCATCTCGAAAACCTGCTCCGATCCGGAGGCTTCCAGGTCGAACATACTTGGACAGATCCTGATTCCTGGTTTGCGGTCAGCCTTGGCGTGATAACATGAAGAACTGCTCAGGTTTCTGATCCGATTGTACGATTTCCGGCACCTACGGCACCCGGGCATCCGGCCATTCGCTGTATCAGTATCAATACTTGCTAAATATAAATAGCAAAATCACGGATAGTACGTTCAAATAAAAAGTCTGCACCGGGGAATTGAGAATGAGGAGTAGGGATGTTTGAGTGGCTGACAAGCCCGGAAGCATGGGTTGCACTGCTGACGCTGACTACGTTGGAAATTGTTTTAGGTATCGACAATATTATCTTCATCTCAATCCTGGTAGGACGCCTTCCCGAAGCCCAGCGAAATTTTGCCAGAAGGATGGGCCTTGGCCTCGCGATGCTGAGCCGGCTTGCTCTATTATTCTCGATCTCCTGGGTAATGAGCTTGACCAAACCCTGGTTTGCAATTTTTGGCAGTTCCATTTCAGGGCGCGACATCGTATTGATCGGGGGAGGACTCTTTCTCCTGTTCAAGGCAACCCATGAAATACACAACAGTCTGGAAGGTACGGACAACAGCAGCAGGAACATCTCCGCCACGAGCATAGGCATGGTCCTGCTACAGATTACCATCCTCGATATCGTGTTCTCGCTGGATTCCGTCATAACGGCTGTCGGCTTGGTCGATCACATTACACTGATGGCTATTGCCATCATTCTCGCAGTTCTGGTCATGCTACTGGCGGCTAAACCAATAGGAGATTTTGTAGAGAAACATCCGACAATCAAAATCCTCGCCCTTTCCTTCCTGATACTGGTGGGCGTTACCCTCATCGTCGAAGGCTTCGACGTCCATGTTCCGAAAGGCTACATCTACTTCGCCATGGCATTCTCGGTCACTGTGGAATTTCTCAACCTTCGATTACGCAAGAAAACAGTGGAACCAGTCAGATTGCACCGGCACATAGACAACGTCGATTGACGAGGGATCTTGACGAGGGATCTGGCTTTTCGCCAGCATACCGGCTGAATTTTCGCTCGCATGCTTGACTGGCAAAACGGACACCTGTATTCCGCTCGCTTCGGTGACGTCTATTTCTCAAGAGACTCGGGACTGGAAGAAAAACAGTACGTCTTCCTGCAGGGCAACCGGCTGGCCGACCGTTTTGGCTCGTTGCAGCCTGATAGCGCGTTTTCCATTGGAGAAACGGGATTCGGCACAGGATTGAGCTTTTTATGCACTTGGCGGCTATTCGACCAGATTGCATCCCTTCGGACCAGTCTTGATTTCTTCAGTGTTGAAAAATATCCGCTCGATGAAAAAGAACTGAGCGCAGCGCTGGCGCTTTGGCCCGAACTGTGTCCATACGCCGATGAACTTATGCTGCGCTGGCCGCGGCGTGTACCCGGATGGAATCGGTGGAGTTTTGCCGGGGGAAGAGTACGTCTCACGCTGGCAATAGAGGACGTGGCCGAGGCGCTGCCTGAAACGCAAGGTATCGATGCATGGTTTCTTGACGGCTTTTCACCCGCGCGAAATCCAGAAATGTGGACACAGCAGATTTTCCACTGGATTGCGCGCGCGTCGCGAGCAGGCGCAACCTTTGCGACCTATACCAGTGCCGGCGTTGTTCGTCGCGGTTTGGAACAAGCAGGGTTTCAGGTCAAAAAAATATCCGGCTTTGGCCGTAAGCGTGAAATGCTGCAAGGTGGCCTTCCTGGCCCACCTCCCATTCGACCTGCTCCCTCCACCGCGATCGTTATCGGAGGGGGAATAGGGGGATGTGCCGCTGCTTCGGCGCTGGCCAGCCGTGGACTTGTAGTTGAACTTCTGGAATCACAGACCCTTGGGGCGGGCGCGTCAGGCAACCCGATTGGTATACTGCATGCCCGCCTGAGTGCAGGAATGAATGCCCTGCACCGCTTTGTGCTGGCATCCTACGGACATGCGCTCGCCTTGCTTGACGAAAAACTACCCGTTGATGGCGTCATGCGAAGTGAATGCGGAGAACTGCAGTTGTCATTCTCCGCCGAAGAAGCAAGACGAATCGAGAAGCTTGCGACCCTCGACTGGCCCTCGCATGTGTTCCGACCGGTAGATGCGGTTGAAGCATCGGCCCTTGCGGGAATTGAGCTTTCATATGGTGGCCTTTGGTTCCCCGGTAGCGGTTGGCTTGCTCCGCCTCAACTTTGTGCAGCATTGCTTGGCAGTCAGGCTATCACCCTGTATACCGGTCGCACGGTAAAATCACTTACCCCAATGAGCCATGGCTGGCGGGTGCAAGCGGAAGATCAGAGGAAGCAAGCGTGGTCCCTGGAGGCTGATATAGTTGTAGTTTGCACCGGGTATCAGGTGAAATCGCTTCCAGCGTTGGCAAACCTGCCGCTAACCCCGGTACGCGGGCAGCTTACCTTGATCCCTGCAACAACCGCAAGCCAGAATCTCCGCACCATCGTATGCGGAAGCGGCTATCTCGCTCCTGCTGTTGCAGGACGACATGTGGTGGGAGCAACCCATCGTTTTAACGATACATCGATTAACTTGAATATATCGGAGCATGCGGAAAACTTATCCAGACTGCGAGAAATTTCTCCCGTGCTCCGCAGGCTGAGTGACGATGTAAGTCAAGATACCAGGCAGCTTGAGCAATTGGATGGGCGCACATCTATCAGGGGGTCTGTTCCAGGCGCCATGCCGCTCGTCGGCGAACTTTTGCCCGGACTGTATACCAGCCTCGGCCATGGAACGCGTGGACTGATTACCGCGGGACTTTCGGCCGAATTGGTCGCCGCAACCGCGTGCGGGCAACTGCTGCCGTTGCCATTGTCCGTTGTCAATGCGCTCTCGCCTGTCCGAAGAGCTTCTCCCGCTATTCCGGTTTCAATCAAAGGATAGGATGTACAAAGGATAGGGTGTACTAGAGTCCAATGGGCAACGGGGTTGAAAACCAGTAGAATACGCACGCATCTCTCTCGGATAATTCACCCTTTACATCTTGGATGTCAGGCTGCTCTGTAAGGGACCGATCCCGGGCTGTTCTACCCGTTGGCAGAGAGAGCAAGTTTTGAACGCTGACAGGAACGCTCTCACAGAGGAGTCTTATGAACGCAAAACCCAGGCGCGAACCGCTAAAAGGCGCGAAGTCCAATCCTCAGACAACGCAGTCACCCGTACCGATCAGCTGCTGGACGAGCGCTGCAATCGGTATTACTACCTACATATTCGAAGAATCGGAGGAAGCTCTGCGTCAGTCCGGCCTGGTACCCGATTGGCTCGGTTATCCCGCGGACCCGGGTCATGGTGTGGCCGTGCCTGCTCATCCCGACTTCCCTAACTATTTGAAGCTCCTGAGGCTGAAAAGTGGCCAGTTACGTCTCATAATCGACGTCCGTGCCGTATTGAAAGCAGACGGTCAATTTCAGCGTTTTCTCGGCGGCTTGACCGCCGATACAAACCTTTCCCTGGTTAAAAGAGAGTCAGCCTGATATCGAGGCACCTCATTCATTCGAAGAATCTCCCCGATACAAAAAAGGGTTGGGCAAAACTGCCCAACCCTTTTTTATGCATGGAAAGTACGCATGCTCCAGTCCCTTCAAAGTCCCTCACCAAAATTTTCTCACGTTTTTTCTTGAGGGTCCTGATGCTCTTTCGGGACGTGATGGTCGGGAGTAATGACTTTCCCGTAGGTCGACGGGGATTCCGGAGTGGAAGGTTTGCAGCCGGCGGCATTGAACAACACCAATGCGGTAGCCAGAAATGTGAGTTTCATTTATCCGTTCTCCGTAAGAAATGGAATACTTGCTCTTGTAATTGTTACGGAAAGAATAATGTGCCCTTCTACCCTTTACTGTTTTGATCCAGGTCAATTCGGAGAGTAATTTATTCGAGTTACTCCCCATAAAATAAAAAGCGGCACACTACGCTTATACTTTTGATTGTCAACGTCCAGGCCATCGTTGATGGGAGAACCCGTTGCATATCCATCCGCCCATAACTTTGTACGGTATAGGCTTCTACTCTACATATGTGCTGCAACAAAACCGCGTGATAATAATGGGTACTAAACCGAGCCCTCTGTACGTCTGTTCACGCGCTGAACCATAAAAATACTCAAAATGCCGATCATGACAAGCGCGAGGACAGTAGGCTCCGGGACTGTACCACCGGGCAGTTGAGCCGGTACAGGATCAAAATACGTCTGGTTCGCCAACCCCTGGTTACCTACGTTCAGATACCCGGATGCAACAAGATCTGAAGAGGAATTGCTTTTTAACCAGCTCATGGTCCAGTTCGCACCCTGCATGTTGAGTTCATAAGTTTTTCCGCTGACCACAAAATCTTTTACGAAGGAAAACCCGTTGAATACGCCGTTCTCGAATCGTATGGACGGACCCCCTAAAATATTCGCGTTTCCAAATTCAAACTCCAGGGGGGAACTCCCAAATTCTATACTGAAGATAGTACTGCTTGATGCGCCGGTAACTGCTGCGAGTGGGATGTTCACGGTGCCAGTACCGCTTCCGGGTATGAGACTTTGATCGAATAACACATTGCCGCTGACGCTGCCGGCGGCACAGCCGCTGCATGTATTGGTTCCCTGCAAGCCCAGGCTGTTAGCCAGCCCACCCGTGGCGAGAATCCCACCGGAGAAATCGGCAGTCATATAAATAGGTGCTGCCTGAGTAGCCGATACAGTCGCCGCAAAAATTCCCGATACAATTGTGTTGTGAAGAAATTTATTCATACTCCCCCCTGGATATTGAAAAGACAACAGTAGAATCGGACGCCATCTTACTTAAAGCACGCCATATCGCTATTGGACTTAAGTACATCCTGGACTTTGGTACAGGGGAAACAAGACGTGGGTCTTGGCTTGCAGAGCCGAAAGTGATCAAGGCGCTGACGGAGGTATGCGATCAATTCTCAGGAAAGGATGGTGGGATAAAGAGCAACCCGTACCTCGAACTGTTGCTGTTTCCATTCGAGTGCTTTGTTTTTGCTTGCAAAACAGTCCCATTCGTCGACTGTCCGCCGGTTTCAGGAAATGGGATACCGCATCCTATGCAAGCGATCCTTATGATTCTGCCGACAGGAGGGCTCTCAGCTGCGGAGTCGCTGGAGCACGAGAAAAGGGATATTACGACGCGCTGCTCCACCCCCGAAACCGACTAACTGATAGATGCGGCTACAGATGTGCGGAACCGATTCATGCAAAACTCCCGCACTTGGCAACCTGAAAAGAAAATCGCCTAACGCAATAGCACATAGGCGATTGATTGTACTACTTGAATTGGTGCGTCCGGCAGGATTGGAACTCACGACTCCTTAGGTCGTAGCCGATTGGCTGAACCGGTATTTTTTTGTTTCCATACGTTAAGTATTTAACGGTAAAAAATTTCTTGTATTGTTATTCTACCTACTCGTTTCTCTCCTCCAAACGGGGAAGCGATTGCGGTAAACTCACCCCTGGCCCGGCGTTCGTCCGGGCCTTTTTATTGACTCTGTCCAGCCTTGAACTACTGGTCTTCTTTTCCTATCCTTGAATTGCAGAGGAGCAACAGTTTAAATCGCCGTAATTCGGATGACGGCGACTGCTGCTTCCTCTGCCAGGTTAGAGAGATGTGCATTAAATCATGGTAACTTACTCTAACTCTTCATCGCATCGCGTCCTGAGCTGCCTTTGCCAGAAACCCAAACCGGGTCATATGATGGGCACGAGCGTACTCGTCAATACTGCTAACTGGGCCTTCTGGCAACGAGATATTCAACCGGACCGTCTGGAAAGATATTTTTCCAATCCACATCCACTTTCACGTAGCCCCTACAGTAAATTGTTTTTTGTTTCCCGCTGCTGCACCGCCTGCACCTATCCCCTCATCGCTCCCCTTGCTGCGTCCAATCCAGCTTTAGCCAAGAAAGAAGAATGCGATTTCCCCGTCCTCGTAAACAGCGATGGGATTACCCCTATATTCTCCCTTTCTATTTCACATATGTGAAATATGATGGACCCAATGTGGGGCTCACCCCGACTTACTGTCGGGCCCACATTCTGGCTTACGCTGCAAATTAATTCTCCTCACTGAGACTGCCCTCTACCGAGGCTTGCTGTATCCGGTTTGTGTCATATCGGAGCTGGACACAGTAAGTTCGCATCGTCCCGAATTTTAGGGGGTAGCATAAACAAGGACGAGCTATGGAAAATGATGCAAATTTAAAGAAGAAAATCAGCTTCGAGAAGGAACAAGATTCGAACATTTCAAATCTGTCAGATGAAGAGTTTCAGCAGTCCTGCCAGATACTCACCAAGGTTCTTGCTACACTGCCCCCCAAGAGACAAAGGGAGCTTTTTGGGTTGCTACAAATTCTCGCCGAAGACGGCACTTCCCAAAAACAGCAATCCTCGGTTAGGCCGATAGCTGAAAAAATAGTGGCCACGGTATGTAGAGACGATCATTCATCGAGACCTCTTCCATACCAACCGGAACGCAGAATTTCCGATAGGCGGCGTAACGATCGACGTCAAAGTGATTAGGGAAAGCGGTTATGCAACGCTGGAAGTCCATGGACGTCAGAGGACATCCAGATACCGGAGATCATGGCAAACAAGGGATTCCGCATAGACGAATCGCATTAAAGCTTGGCAGAACTTCCACAGCAGTCGAAGAAAAGCCAAGACGCTGAGCATCCCCTTGTCTGGGGGTAGTTCTTTTATCTTACTGTTACTTCTCTACTCTGTCACTGCCTTGGTTGTCGCCCAAAACGACTAATAACCATCTGTGGTTTCCGCATTCGAACTCACGAATGCCTCGAATGCCTCATAACTGATTTACATCAATTTGACGGGCGCGGGAATCAAGTATCTTATTATCTGGCAACTCGTTTCGGTGGTTTTTTGTTGCCCTCCACTCCTCCGTCAATAAGCGCCAAAAATAAGCACCAAAAATCCGGTTCTAATCGGCCGATCGAGGCTTTACTGCTGAGCTAAGATAGCCATCCGGTTAGTAGCTACCATCACTGCCGCTCCCAGACTCTTTCTCCTTCTTTTGAGACTTGGGTTTATGATGTAGTGGACTCTCCTTTGCCCGGCTCACCGCCGGGCCTTTTCTTCCTTATTGCCTTAGCACAAACCGCAGCCGACAGGCGATTAAATTTACTAATAAAAATTGGCGCGCCCGGCAGGCTTCGAACCTACAACTCCCTTCGTAGCCGATTAGCTTAACCATTATTTTTATTTTCTTTCAATGTCTTATAAGATACGAAATGTACTATAAAATCTTTGGGCAATACCCTTTATGCGTTTGATTTAATAGTTCCTATTTGGGCTATAGTACATCAGAAACCCCTGTCTTCTGGTTTCTTGCGCCATGCCACAAACCCGATCAAGCCTAGACCCGCGAGCATCAAAATATAGGTCTCCGGCTCGGGAACCGTCAGAGTATGTTCGGGAACCGCCCAAGCAACAATATGTCCGTCGTTACTAATGCCAACGGCACTAGCAAGAATCCACCCTCCGGACACGTGAAGCAGCGAATTGAGATCTCTCATGTCTTCGCCATTAGGACCAGTAATAAACGCATGCTCGTAGCCGTTGCCTACTTCAAACTCTCCCACCACCTGTCCCGCATTGTTGATACCACGAGCTTCGCTCCATCGCCCGCCTAACGTGCCTAGATCTCTCATTCCCATCCCATCAGGACCAGTGATGAAGGCATGCTTTTCACCTTCATCAGTGTAAGAATATCCGGCGACCTGCCCGACATTGTTGATGTCATTAGCGGCGCTGGATTTTCCGCCTAACGTGCCAAGATCTCTCATTCCTATCCCATCAGGACCCGTGATGAAAGCATGCATTTCATTTTCATCAGTGTAAGAATATCCAGCAACCTGCCCGATATCGTTGATACCATTAGCGGTGCTGAAATATCCGCCTAACGTGCCAAGATCTCTCATTCGCATCCCGTCAGGACCAGTGATGAAAGCATGCGTTTCATTTTCATCAGTGTAAGAATATCCAGCAACCTGCCCAATATTGTTGATGTCATTAGCGCCGCTGAAATATCCGCCTAACGTGCCAAGATCTCTGATTCCTATCCCATCAGGGCCAGTGATGAAGGCATGAGTACCATCTCCACGAGTCCCAGACCCCCCCACAACCTGCCCCTCATTGTTGATACCACTAGCCTGGCTCGAATACCCGCCTAACGTGCCAATCTCGCTCGCCCACATCGCATTGGGATCGGTGATGAAGCCCCTCAACTCGATGACGCCGGGCCTTAAAGCCGCCCCCACTGCCTGCCCTGCATCATTGATGTCAATAACACTCGTGTATTCCCCGCCTAATCCATCTAGTGGAATTGGTGTCATCGTGTTGAGGTCCAAGTTATACGAGCGCGAGGCTGTGGCGTGAGTAACCAGTCCCAGACCACCCATCAGGGCAATGGCGAGAAAGAGGCTGCGGAAATTGAAGCAATAGTTGATCATTATTGTTTGCTCCAGAAAAATGGGTTAAAGATTGAAGGATTTACCTCTCGATCAAGTATGTTAAGTTACTAAACATGCTACAAGTCTAATCCTAATCCCTGTTCTTTTCTTTTCAACCGCTTTTTGAGCATGGCTTCTTCGTAGGTTATGCTACCTCTCCTCATCGCCGCTAATGAAATTCTGTTCCCTCTCCCGCTCCTGCCGCATCTTCCGAATACCCAGCGCCCACTCTCTGCACTCGTCCCGTTTGACCCGGTGCAATCGGGATTTAAGCATGTAGCCGTAAAGATCGCTTTCAGTTCGGCCTGGAAGTCGTAACCAATCAGATCATCCTCCTTCAGGATCGACGTTCGCACTGTCGGAGGCGGTGGAAATGGCAAAATAGGCACGACCTGTACTATCGCCGTTCTTGTTCTGCAGCCGAAAAGAGGAGGGTTATATCGATGAGGAAACGAGCCTATACCACGGCTGGGACAGCATGTGGGTCGTTTCGTCGATCGAATATTGAAAGAAATCAGTTACACCAAAGATTCACGAAACACGACTTGCGTGCCAAATGCGTGTCTGGTGCGGAGTCCCTGGAGCATACGCGCGCCCTGCTTTCGCACTCTGACGCCCACATTACCGAGGCAATTTATCGACGCAAATCAGGGCGAGTTAAGCCACTGAATAGTAAACGAGGTGGCGAATAGCAAAAAAGGGGTTAGCAAGCTTCGCTAACCCTTGATTATTGGTGGGCCCGGCAGGATTCGAACCCACAACCCCTTGGTTCGTAGCCGATTAGCTTAACTGTTATTAAATTATTATTTTCAATAGCTTACAAAACCCAATTTGTACTATAAAATTCCTTCTTGGTACGTCTTATGCTTATGATTTACAAAGATTTAGTTTTCCGGGAATAGTATAGTAAAAATCCTGTTTTCCGATTTCTGCCGCCATGCCACAAACCCGATCAAGCCCAGGCCTGCAAGCATCAGAGCATAGGTCTCGGGTTCGGGAACGAGAGTACTGGTAACAATGAGGACCTGTCCCGCGTTGTTGATGCCGATGGCTTGCGATATAAAAGTTCCAGCTGGCAACTCAACCAGCGAATTGAGGTCGGTCATGCCCACCCCATTGGGACCGGTAATGAAAGCATGCATCCCACTTGTAGCCGTAGCGAACGCCCCTACCACCTCTCCGGCATCATTGATGCTATTGGCGTAACTCTTATTTGCTTCCAGCGGCCCGAGATCAGTCATGCCCACCCCATTGGGACCGGTAATGAAAGCATGCATCCCACCTGTAGCCGTGGTGGACGCCCCTACCACCTGTCCGGCATCATTGATACCAGCAGCAAAACTGTTAACTCCACCAAGCGTCCCGAGGTCGGTCATGCCCACGCCATTGGGACCGGTAATGAAAGCATGCTGATCACCAGCAGCCGTGTCGGAGGTTCCCACCACCTGCCCAGCATCGTTGATGCCAGTCGCGTCAGCAGAAACTCTACCCAGCGGCCCGAGATCGGTCATACCTACACCATTAGGACCGGTAATGAAGGGATGGTCTCGGAAATCGTATGGGTCGTAGGGATTCCTATTTCCTGCCACTTGCCCGGCATTGTTAATGCCAGTGGCGCTACTCCAAAATTCTCCCTGTGGCCCAAGATCGGTCATGCCCACGCCGTTGGGGCCGGTAATGAAGGCGTGGGTACGGCCCGGCACGTCCAGATAGGCCTCCCCCACCACTTGTCCGGCATTATTGATGCTAGTGGCAATACTGTAAGGGCCACCCAGCGTCCCGAGATCGGTCATGCCCGCGCCATTGGGACCGGTAATGAAAGCGTGCCGCTCACCTGTGGCCGTGGTGGATATTCCCACCACCTGCCCGACATCATTGATATCATAAACCTTAGTGACGCTTCCACCCAGTGTCCCGAGAGAAATCAAACCTTTACCGTTGAGGTCTAGGATGAATGTGCCTACATCTCGTACATCCTGCTGTGCGAAGACAGGGGAAGTAAAGCACAATCCGATACTTATGGTTGTCGCTAGAATCAAGCTCTGCATTCTGGAATTACGGGTCATTTTCATTATTCTCTCTCCAGTAAGAAACGGTTTTCAGAGATTGGGACTTCCCGATTTGCTGAATACCTATCGCCCATTCTCTACACTCATCGAACGTATTGGTATTAAACTCTGCTTCCTGATTTCTGCCGCCATGCCACGAATCCGATCAAGCCCAGGCCTGCGAGCATCAAGGCATAGGATTGAGGCTCGGGGATAGGGGGGATAGTGGTAGCGAGGGCAATGATCTGCCCCACGTTATTGATATCGACAGCTGCCACTAGAACAATCCCCGCCGGCAAGTCAACCAGCGAATTGAGATCTGTCATGCCCACGCCATTGGAGCCGGTGATAAAAGCATGCTCATAACCTGCGGCCGTGGTGAATCTCCCCACCACCTGCCCAGCATCATTGATATCAAAGGCTTGACTGGTACCTTCACCTAGCGTCATCCCGAGATCGGTCATGCCTATGCCATTGGGGCCGGTGACGAAAGCGTGCAGAGCACCTGCGGCTGTCCAGGAATACCCGACCACCTGTCCGGCGTCATTGACGCCCTTGGCAGCACTGCCATATTCAACTCCATCTCCACCCAGCGTCCCGAGATCGGTCATGCCTACGCCATTGGGACCGGTAATGAAAGCATGGCGATTACCGGCAGCCGTGGTGGAATACCCTACCACCTGTCCGGCGTCATTGATGTCAGTGGCGACACTATAATCTCCGCCCAGCGTCCCGAGATCGGTCATGCCTACGCCATTGGGGCCGGTGATAAAAGCGTGCGAAGCACCTGAGCCTGGGGCTGGGGAGGAGTCTCCTACCACCTGCCCAGCGTTATTGATGCCAGAGGCGGAACTGGCAATGTAAACTCCACCCAGCGTCCCGAGATCGATCACGCCCACTCCATTGGGGCCGGTGATAAAAGCGTGCCGATCACCAGCAGTCGGGATGGATGCCCCTACCACCTGCCCCGCGTCATTGATGGCAGCGGTATAAAGGTAATTCCCAGCCAGCAGAGGCCCCCCCAGAAGGGTCTTGCCCACGCCATTGGCACCGGTGATAAAAGCTTGCCAATCCCCTGCGGCCGTGCGTGAATCCCCCACCACCTGTCCGGCGTCATTGATGTCAGAGGCAGAATTGGAATCTCCTCCCAGCGTCCCAAGATCAGTCAGTGTTTTGCTATTGATGTCCAGGATGTACGAGTATAACGGTACGTACTGTGCGGACGCAGGGGAAACAAAACAAAGTCCGATAGTCAGGGCTGCCGCCAGCATCAGGCTCTGGATTTTAGAGCTAGGGGTAATTTTCATGATTTTCTCTCCAGTAAAAACGGTTTTCAGAGATGTGAGGCTCGCCGATTTGCTGAATACCTATCACCCATTCTCTACACTCATCGAGCTGTTGGCACTAAACCCTGCTTCCTGATTTCTGGCGCCATCCCACAAACCCGATCAAACCCAGGCCTGCGAGCATTAGAGCGTAGGTTTCAGGTTCCGGAATAGCAAGAACAATCACCTGCCCTTCATTATTTATACCCATGGCGGTGGTGAGGACGCCCCCTTCGGACAGGTGAACCAACGAATTGAGGTCTATCATACCTTCTCCGTTGGGACCGGTAATAAACGCATGCCGATTCCCGTCCGCCGTATTGGCCCACCCAACTACCTGTCCTATATCGTTAATTCCAAGGGCCTCGCTGCCAAGGCCTCCTAGCGTACCCAGATCGATCAGCTCCGTGGCGCTCGCATTGGTTATGAAAGCATGGGAGACGCCATTAGCTTCGTAAGAACCTATTATCTGTCCTGCCTCATTAATCCCGACAGCCTTGCTAGAGTAATTTCCAGCCAAAGCCCCTATATCAGTCCAAAGTCCCGGGGGTGTACTGGGGTAGTAGAGGGAACCGAGAACAGCATGGCCAGAGGCTACTCCCACGGCTTGTCCGGAATTGTTAACTGCAAGCAACTCGGCTTGAGAATCAAACGAAAGCAAGCCACTAATCCTTTCTGTTCCCCCATCATAAACACCACTATATGCAGCCGGATAAATTAACCAACTTGACGTAAAAGGTTGTTTGGGGAAATCCCATCCCACTACTACCCCCGCATCGTTAACTCCGGTGGCTTGGAAGTCGAGCCACTGTCTACCCTCACTATTGGGACCAGTAATGAAAGAACTCGCCCGCATAAACCACTGCTCTGGGTCCACATAGTAAGATGGGTAGTTCCCGATAACCTGTCCAGCATTGTTGATTCCGACGGCCTCAGACCAGTTTTCCGAGGGATCCGTATCCACTCTACTCATCCCCATTCCGTTCGGCCCGGTTAGAAAGGCATGAGTCTCCCCTTGGATTGTTCTCGAACTGCCGACCACCTGTCCGGCATCATTGATGTCTCTAGCGACAGTGCCCCCTCCTCCCAGGCTTCCGAGATTGACTACTAGCTTACTGTCAAGATCAATAAGGAGTGAATGCTGTTCGGCAGTGGCATGCGTGACGAAACTGAGACCGGTAAGTAGGGTTGTGGCAAGAATGAGGCCACGGACCTCGAAGCAATGTTTGATTATCATTGTAGGCTCCAGAAAGGTGGATTGAAGGATTGATTCTCCCCAGATCAGGTTCAATCAATTGCTTGAGGGCATTATCTATAGTGCCGAGTCTGATCCTAATCCCTGTTCCTTTCTCTTTTCAACCGCTTTTTCAGAGGGGCTTTTGCTGACTTAAGCTACGTCCTTTCATCGTTGCTATTGGAATTCTGCTCTCTTTCCCACTCCTCCCGCATTTTCTGAATACCTAATCCCCACTCCCTACACTCGTCCCGTTTCATGCGGGTGCGATGGGCTTTAAGGGCATGGTCGTAAAGATCGTTTTCAGTTCGGCCTAGAAGTCGTAGCTCACCCTATCATTCAGTTTTGAGTTCGCCTCGATCAGCGCGAGACTCCTGGCATTCGCTTCCTCGAGCTGCTGGTGTTTCCAGATAAGCGCCTTGTTTTCCTTGGCCACGCATTCTGCACGCTCTACTTTCCGGCCATCTCGTGAATTGCGTGGATGCCCATCCATACCACGACAATTGCAACGACAATCAGGCCGAGAACCGCCCCGCCTTTGCGATCTGGTTCCAGCCTATAACCATGCCTTAATTCCTCCAAAATAATCGATTACAGGGCGTTATAATCGCCTGGTTTTTGTGCAGATTTTGCTTAAATGCGGAAAATGGCGATGACGCAACCGCTCCCGCCAATGATCACGAAAATGTCCAGGTCGAGAGGGAGAGGGAAAATCATGATAGGGGGACGCCTCACAGCGCCCCGTCGAACTTATTAGGCGGCTGCTTTTTCTTCTGCCATTTTTGCAGCAATAGCGCGGAGCGGTTCCTGCACACCCTTTACCAGCAGCTCTTGCAGAGAGACGTACGCCGAGCGCCGCTAGGATTCGCAAATGTCAGGGTGCGCGACCTCAAACACACGTTTGGCCGCAGACTGCGATCTGCTGGCGTGCCGCTCGAAACAAGGAAGGTGTTATTGGGGCACAAGAACGGTGACATTACGAGTCACTACTCTGCGCCCGAGATCGGGGAACTGATAGATGCAGCTAATAGAGTGTGCGGAACTGATTCACGCAAAACTCCCGCACTGGTAATTCTAAAAAGAAAAATCGCCTAGTGCTGTAACACATAGGCGATTGAATTTACTAGGAAAAGCTGGCGCGCCCGGCAGGATTCGAACCCACGACCCCTTGGTTCGTAGCCAAGTACTCTATCCAACTGAGCTACGGGCGCTATGACTGGTAACTACTCTGGCATATCCAGTGCCGTGCGTGATTATATCAGACTGATGCACTTCCGAGTCAAAGCATTCCGTCTGATCTTATCCTTGAAAAGCTGGCTGGTCATATTCTGATTCATTTATCACAATTCATCGTTCCATGAGTTTTTCCTCTGCCCTTCTTTCATGCATGGAAGAAAGGAGCAAGCACCGCTGGCCGTTCTCATCCTCGAAGGATTCGCGAACCCTTGATATTTGTTAATATTCGAGTCATCAGTAGCCCCAGATCAAAGGAGTTCAAAAAATGGCTATCACAGAACAGCAAATACTGGCCGCACTCAGGGAAATTACCGATCTCACCACGGGCAAGGATTACATAAGCACCAACGAGGCGCGCAATGTCGTCATCGAGGGCAATAATGTATCGCTGGATATTGTGCTCGGTTATCCCGCAAAAAGCGTAATGGCGGATATTCGCGATCAGGTGATTGGAAAGCTCAAAGCCATTCCGGGAGTCGGCAGCGTAAATGCCAATGTTTCAAGCAAGATCGTTTCCCACGCAGTTCAGCGTGGGGTAAAACTCATCCCGGGAGTCAAGAATATCATTGCCGTGGCCTCCGGCAAGGGCGGAGTAGGCAAATCTGCCACGGCAGTCAACCTTGCGCTGGCCCTGGCTGCCGAAGGCGCTTCTGTCGGGATACTGGACGCCGATATCTATGGTCCCTCGCAACCGCAAATGCTGGGCATTACCGGCAGGCCGGATTCTCCCGATGGCAAGACCATCGAACCGATGAGAGCGCATGGCATTCAGGCCATGTCCATCGGGCTTCTGATCGATGCGGAAACACCGATGGTGTGGCGCGGGCCCATGGTTACCCAGGCCCTGCAGCAGTTGCTGATCGATACCCGGTGGGAGGAAATAGATTATCTTATTGTGGACATGCCGCCGGGAACGGGCGATATCCAGTTGACACTTGCGCAAAAAGTGCCGGTGACAGGAGCCATCATTGTTACGACACCTCAGGATATTGCGTTGCTCGATGCGCGCAAGGGATTGAAGATGTTCCAGAAAGTAGGCATTCCCATAATTGGCATCATCGAAAATATGAGTACGCACATTTGCTCGAACTGCGGGCATGAAGAGCATATTTTTGGCGCAGGTGGTGCGGAAAAAATGTGCAGGGATTACGATGTGGAATTGTTGGGAGCGCTGCCCCTCGATATAAAAATTCGCGAACATACCGATTCTGGCAATCCGACAGTTGTTGCAGAGCCTGACGGGCGAATAGCGGAAATTTATCGCAGTATCGCCCGCCGCCTCGCCGTGAAAATCGACGAGTTGTCATTGGACCATTCCGCGCTGTTCGCCAGGATTGTGGTTGAGGATACCTGATTCCGGAAATGGAAAGATGGTCTCTGGAAGGGAGCGCGACGGTTTGCGCTCTTTCCGTCTTCCCCCGCCTGTACATTCTGTTCACCTCGCATTCTTTCTTTCAACATGACAATTAAGTCGGATAAGTGGATTCGCCGGATGGCGATGGAACACGGCATGATCGAGCCGTTCGAGCCGAACCAGGTCAAGCATGCCCCTGACGGACACAAGATCGTTTCATACGGAACTTCGAGTTATGGATACGACATTCGGTGCTCGGATGAATTCAAGCTGTTCACCAATATCAACTCCGCCATCGTGGATCCTAAAAACTTCGATTCCAACTCCTTTATCGACGTGAAAAGCAACGTCTGTCTTATTCCGCCCAATTCCTTTGCGCTTGCCCGCACAGTTGAATACTTTCGCATTCCGAGAAATGTATTGACCATTTGCCTCGGAAAATCCACTTATGCCCGTTGCGGCATCATTGTCAACGTCACTCCCTTCGAGCCGGAGTGGGAAGGCTTCGTTACACTGGAGTTTTCCAATACCACGCCTCTTCCCGCAAAGATTTACGCGAATGAAGGGGTAGCCCAGGTAATCTTTTTCGAATCAGACGAGATCTGCGAAACCTCTTACAAGGACAGGGGGGGGAAATACCAGGGCCAGCATGGGGTGACACTGCCAAAAATCTGAACACATCCGGTACTTCCTTCACAAGCCTGTCCCGAGCTCCCGAGTGGATCGAAGGGCTTGTCCTGAACACCATTCGACCTTCGATCCATCGACAGCCCGAGGGCAAGGCCAGGCGTCACTTTGACTGTCTACTTTACCCCCTGTATTTTCCTTACTTGCAAAATTCGCAATGGCGTGAATACGATACGTCCAGGAGGAACTTCGGGGCAAACACAGGGTCTCTTCCACATTCAAAAAAACGCTTGATTCCGCTGGAATCAAGTCTATAATCCGCTTTTTTTTACGTTATCAAATCGAAGGACAGGAGGTCATCATGACAGGCAAAGCAAACTACTTCATCACGGCTGATCTGGTAAATATCCATACTCCCGTAACGTAGCGTCTTCAAAAGGAAGGGCGATCTCATGCAAATGCGTAATACCGCTCTACGGCAAGCCGTAGAAGTAGAAGAAATATTCGACACCCACCCCGAAGTCAGCCTGGATTTTGAACACGTTCAGGCAGCTCTCAAACAGGGCTACAGCAAGCCATTCCTGCTGGTTGACAGTAATATCATCCGCAACAAGGCCCGAAGATTCAAAGCAGCCATGCCGCGTGTGCAGCCACACTATGCGGTCAAGGCCAATCCCGATCCACGCGTATTGAAAACGCTGATCGAGGAAGGCGTTGGATTTGAAATTGCCTCCATTTCAGAGCTTGACCTCCTGCTCAGCCTGAATGTGCCTGCCGCGGATATTTATTACAGTAATCCGATGAAATCCCGGGCGTACCTGGAATATGCCGCAGCCAAAGGTGTGGAGTGGTATGTACTGGATAGTGTCGAGGAGCTACGCAAGATCGTCAGCGTGAAGCCGGATGCGAAACTGTATTTGCGGATAGATACGCCTAACATCGGGAGTGACTGGCCGCTTGCCGGCAAGTTCGGCACGCATGTGGCCGAGATCAAGGAGATTATTGACGAAGCCGCGAACCTCCAGGCTGATCTTGCCGGAGTGACCTTTCACGTCGGTTCGCAATGCCGCAATCCACAGAATTGGCGGGTCGGCATCGAGCGGGCAATCAAGGCATTTGCCGACATGCGCCAGGCGGGATTGTCACCGCGTTTGCTCAACATCGGCGGCGGCTACCCCGTGCGGCATGTCAAGCCCATTCCATCGATAGAAGTTATCGGTGAGGTCGTGAACGAAGCGATTGCGAACCTGCCGGAGAACATTCGCATCATGGCTGAGCCCGGGCGCTACCTCGTCTCGGATGCGGCCTATTTTGTCTGCCGCGTAGTAGGAACGGCGACCCGTAACGGCAAACGCTGGATGTATTGGGATGCAGGCGTCTTTGGTGGCGTGATCGAGGTCACGGAAGGCTTGCGGTATGAAATTCTTTCTGATCGCACGGGACCGAGCATCCCCTGGTCTGTAGCGGGACCAACCTGTGATTCGGTCGATATTCTCATGCGCGATGAACTGCTGCCGGAGAATATTGAGGAAGGTGATTTCATCTATATACCCAATGCCGGCGCTTATACTACAGCCTACGCCAGTAACTTCAACGGATTTCCTTTGCCAGAGGTGGTCGTCCTGTAACTCAATAAAATCAGGATTCCCGCTTGCCAGCACGGTTCTGGACAAGCTGGTTCCGGGACGGTCAGGCGGCGCAACCGGACAATAATAATAAAAAAGGCGGGTCACAGTTATCTGTGGCCCGCCACTTTTTTTGAAGGAACGCTTAACGCTTGTCAGAAATCAGAGTCCGGGATTCAGAATTCCGAGTCGCTGAGCGCCTTGTTCCTGTTGACTTGCCTTGCGGTCGAGTGTGACAAAATGGTACTCCAACCCGCTGTCATCCACGTGCTCTTCGCGCGAAACCTCCCACCAATCATTCCTGTCAAATTCCGGAAAATACGTGTCACCCTCGAAATCCCTGTGGATCTCGGTCATATACAGACGATCACATAGCGGCAGCATCTGCTGGAATATATCTGCACCCCCAATGACGAAACATTCGTTCACTTGATCGAGCCGCCCCTCTTTTCCGCTTTTGGTCTGGCTGCAGGCGGTCAGCGCTTCTCCTATGGACCTGACAACCAGTGCGCTCGGAACTTCATAATCAGGTTGTCTCGTGATAATGATGCTGGTGCGACCGGGAAGAAGCCGGCCGATGGATTCATACGTCTTGCGCCCCATGATGATGGGATGCCCCATCGTTAGCTCCTTGAAATGCTTGAGGTCGTGCGGCAGTCGCCAGGGAAGCGCATTGTTATTACCGATTGCGCGATTTCGCGCCATGGCCACCAAAACGGAGAGTCGAGGTGTCATACTGCAATGGGTGCCTTGATTGCCGGATGAGGATCGTACCCTTCCAGGTTGAAATCCTCATACCGGAAGTCGAAAACATCCCCGATTGCCGGGTTCAATTTCATGATAGGCAGTTTTTTCGGGACCCGCCCTAATTGTTCGTGTGCCTGTTCCAGATGATTGAGATAAAGATGCGCATCGCCAAAAGTATGAACGAATTCACCCGCGCGTAAATCACAGCTTTGCGCCAGCATGAGCGTAAGCAGAGCATAGGAGGCAATGTTGAACGGAACACCCAGGAAGATGTCAGCGCTGCGCTGGTAAAGCTGGCAGGAAAGCTTATCATCCGCCACATAGAACTGAAACAGCGCGTGGCACGGCGCCAGCTTCATTTCCTGCAGTTCCCCCACATTCCAGGACGATACGAGCATGCGGCGGGAATCGGGCGTTTTCCTGATCTGCTCGACCACCTGCCTGATCTGATCGATATGGCCTCCCTTCCCGTCCGGCCATGAACGCCACTGGCGGCCGTATATCGGCCCCAGATCACCATTCTCATCCGCCCATTCATCCCAGATGGAAACGCCATTTTCGTTGAGATACCTTATATTGGTATCACCTCTCAAAAACCAGAGCAGTTCATAAATGATGGATTTCAGGTGCAGTTTCTTTGTTGTCAACAGGGGAAAACCTTCAGACAGGTCGAAGCGCATCTGGTAGCCGAAAACAGAAAGCGTGCCAGTACCCGTGCGATCGGATTTTTTTTGTCCGTGCTCCAGAACATGCTGCATCAGGTCGAGGTACTGGCGCATCGAAGTCGTGAACGTCAGCGAATGGAATTTAGTAAAAAGAAGCGTCCCGCGTATAATGGACGAGGTCTCATTCTAACAGAATAGAGGGATTTTCATGCTTGCAGCGCTCACCCAGAAAAATGCTCCCCTCGCCTCCCTTGACGACGCAGGCAAAGTCACTCATATCCTGGTGGTATTGCCAGCGTGGGCCGAACCATCGGATGAACTCGATTTTTTCGGAAAAGATTTACTGAGTGTCTTGTTGTCGCGGCGCAAAATGAAGGCGGAAGAAATCAGCGGAACGCCGGTTTCAGCCAATCTCGCGAGTGGCGAATTATGTGCATGGGTGAGGATCGATCCGGTCAAATCCGTGTTCGAGCAGCAAGTATCGATGCGCAAAGCCTTGCAATTGTTGCTGGAAGAAAGTCCTTCCGAAATAAGCGTTACCGTTTATGGCGACTCCGGTGAAAGGCGGATGGCGGCGCAACTGGCACTCTACGCGGCATGGATCAACGGTTCATTACTACCATCGCGCAAAACGGGTAAAAATGAGAACTACCGCGGGCTCGAACGAATCGTGCTGCACGGGCACGAGGAAGCGGATAATTTTGCCCTGCTGAAAGCCACGGCGGAAGGAAATCTGCTTACGCGGGAACTCACAGTATTGCCGCCCAATGAGCTGACGCCGGGACTCTACCGCAAGCGCATCCAGGAACTGGCGACAAGGGAAGGCTGGGATTATCAGGATTTCGATGTCAAAGCGCTGCGCGAGATGGGTGCCGGCGCTTTTGTCGCGGTTGCCCAGGGGAGCGATCCCGAAGACGCAGCCATAGTGCACGTGCGGCGGCGGATGAAAAAAATGGACAAGACAGCCACACTGGTGGGCAAGGGTATCTGCTTCGATACCGGAGGGCATAACCTGAAGCCGGCACGTTACATGCATGGCATGCACGAGGACATGAACGGCTCCGCTGTTGCCCTGGGCATACTATTGGCTGCAACCCGCGTCAACCTCCCCGTGAATATCGATTGCTGGCTTGCCATCGCACAGAACCATATCAGTCCGCATGCCTACAAGCAGAACGATGTCATTAGGACGCTCAATGGGACTACTGTAGAGATCGTCCATACCGATGCCGAAGGACGGATGGTGCTCGCGGACACCCTGACCATGGCAGCGAGAGAGAAGCCCGATATGATGATGGATTTCGCAACACTCACAGGAAGCATGCACGTGGCGCTGGGATCGCGCTACAGCGGCATTTTCAGCAATCGCGAAGAGTTGATGCAGAAGGCGCTGGCAGCAGGGAGGGTAACAGGCGAACGAGTCTGGGGATTTCCCCTCGATGCCGATTATGATGTCGAACTGGAAAGCAAGATTGCCGATGTCAGGCAGTGCACCCTGGAGGGCGAGGCCGATCACATTCTCGCCGCCAGATTTCTCAATCGCTTCGTGGATGACGTTCCCTGGCTGCACATGGACCTTTCCGCGAGCAATCACAAGGAAGGGCTGGGCGCAGTGGGAAGCCCAGTGACCGGGTTTGGCGTGGCGTGGGGTGTGGAGATGCTCAGGGTCCTGTTTTCAGGCTCCCTTTAACCTTTAACAGGTGGACAGGTGGATGCAGGTCATATCTTGTTCCCGCTTATCGAAATTGTTCGGATACATGTCCCTTTCTGATTGAGCGGGTTTTGCGGGCCCTTATGCGATCAGTGTAACAAAACGGTTCTTTCGCCTGCTGTTACGCTTCACGATTCGAAGCTGAAACTTGTGTATCGCAAGCATTTCCTGCGAAGAGGAGGATCAGAACATGTTCGACCCTGCTATACAGAACCGCGCTGCCGGCGCCATCATGGGCGCTTTTATCGGGGATGCCCTGGGCCTCGGTCCTCACTGGTACTACGACCTGGCAGTGCTCCGCCGCGACTACGGCGACTGGATCACGACTTATACCGATCCCAAGCCCGGCCGCTACCATAGTGATCTCAAGGCAGGCCAACTCTCCCAGACCGGTATCATTCTCCGGCTCATGCTGCGCTCGCTCGTCGAACGCGGCGGCTATGACGAAGCGGATTTCTGCCAGCGGATGGATGAGGAAATACTCCCATTTCTTAACGGCATGCCCGTGAACGGCCCTGGCGGATATACCCAGCAGTCGATTCGCGACGCTTGGCGCAAGCGTGTCCAGCAGAACCTGCCATGGGGGCAAACGGGAGGTCAGGCCGATACTACTGAAGCAATAGGGCGCACGCTGGCGCTGGCGGTCCGTTACGCCTTCCAGCCGCAAGAGATGGCGACCGTTATCTCCGGCAATACCCGTCTTACCCAGATCGACGGTACTGTGGTTACCCTGACTGTCGCGTACGGGTCGGTGCTGAGTCTCCTGGTGCAGGGACACCAGCTCAACAGGAGTCTTTCCGGCAAGCTCATGCGATTGGCAAGGGCGGGAAAACTGCCTTTCCATACAATGGCCCATACCGACTTGCAGCCCCCTCAAGAGGACCTTCCGTGCGAAAGTGGATATTCTGTCTCTCCGGACGCCCTGCTCACGCCCTCATATATAGCGGCAGCTGCGCTAGACCCGGATATCCGGATAGAACCGGCATGGAAAGTCTCCATCGTCTATGGCATGACCTGCGCCATTTATCATCAGCTTCCCGCGGCCTATCATCTCACTGCCCGTTTTCCGAATGATTTCGAATCGGCTGTGCTCCACGCAGTGAATGGCGGCGGCGAAAATCAGGCGCGGGCCGCTTTGACCGGTGCACTCGTTGGAGCCCAAGTCGGCTTGTCGGGGATACCCCGGCGCTTCCTCGATGGCCTGGATGAAGGCGAAGCACTCCAGCGACTTGCGATGGATCTGGGATCGAAAGTGGGGGCTTCAACTGGCGAGGGAGAAAGCTGAAAACCGGAGGAACTCTGGAATCCAGGATTCTTCTTAAAAACCCAAGCTCGGCAGGAAGGCCTGGAAGAATGAAACCGCTACGCAATCTTCAGCACTATCTTGCCCAGGGTATGTTCTGCTTCGATCAAACGATGCGCTTCGGCGGCTTCCGTCAGAGGCAGCGTGCGGCTGACGTGAATCTTGAGAATACCTTGTTCGAGCAGCCTCGCCCCTTGTTCAAGTATGCGGGTTTGGACTACACGCGCCGGATGTAAACAGAAATAAAGGGGAGCGGTCATTTGCACATAGCCGATGCTCAGGTTGCGCAGCCGCGCAGTATTGAGTTGCTTTGCATCACAGGCCGTTGAAAGCAGCGACACTATCCCGCCATACAGCCGGATGGCGGAGAAGGATTTGCAGAACGTCTCTCCACCGACAGTATCCAGAGCGAGATTCACACCCAGCCCCTCCGTCCATTCGAGCGCAGTGTCCACAAAGTCATTTCGGCGATAATCGATTGCAAGCTCGGCCCCCAGGGATTGCGCGAAGGCGGCCTTTTCCTCGCTCGAAATTGTCGTGGCAACCCGGGCTTTCAGGTATCGGGCAAGCTGGATGGCAATATGGCCTACGCCGCCCGCGCCCGCATGAATCAGCGCAGTCTGGCTCTCCTTGAGATTGCCGCGCTTTATCAGTGCTTCCCATGCGGTAATCAGAGCCAACGGAACAGCGGCTGCTTCCACCATTGACAGATTCCCGGGTTTCAATGCCAGATAATCTTCATGCACTACCGCGTATTCCGCATAGTTTCCAGGCGCCCCACCCAGACCGTTATTGAAAAAGAAGACTTCATCGCCTGCGCGTACCCGAGTCACTGAACTGCCAACGGCTTCAACCACACCTGCCCCATCACATCCGAGGATAGACGGAAGCCCGTCCGGGTAATACATATTGGCCTTGCGCACCTTGGTGTCGATCGGGTTTACGCCCGCCGCGTGCAACTTCACCCGCACATCGAACGCGCTGGCAAGATCGGGCATGGGAACATCGGCAGATGTCAATACCTCTGGTGCGCCCGGAACATTCATCAGGATCGCTTTCATGATTTCCCTTTATTCTTCTTTCTGGATTGCTGATCAACAATATCCGCTTGATCCTCGGCTGCGGGTGGAACAGGAATGAAAGGCGTACCGGAGGACGGTAAGGCTATGGGGATATGTTAAACTTCGAGCCTTGATTTGGCTAGAAAAGTGAAATGTCCGGCAATACTTTTGGCAAACTGTTTTGCGTGACGTCTTTCGGGGAATCCCATGGCCCTGCCATAGGGTGTGTAGTGGATGGTTGTCCCCCGGGAATGGAGCTGTCCACTGAGGATATCCAGCAGGATCTGGATCGGCGCAAGCCCGGTACCTCCCGTCACGTGACCCAGCGGCGCGAGTCCGATACGGTGGAAATCCTTTCCGGCGTGTTCGAGGGCAAGACTACCGGAACGCCGATCGCACTGTTGATCCGCAACGAAGATCAACGCAGCAAGGATTACAGCAAAATCATGGACACTTTCCGTCCCGGGCACGCGGACTATGTTTATTGGCAAAAATACGGCATACGCGATTACCGGGGAGGAGGACGTTCGTCCGCCCGCGAAACTGCCGTACGGGTGGCGGCAGCGGCCATAGCAAAAAAATGGCTGCGTGCAAGATATGGAGTGGTAATACGAGGTCACATGGCGCAACTGGGACCTGTCGAGATTCCATTCAAACAATGGGAAGCGGTGGGCGAGAATCCCTTTTTTTCGGCTGACCGGGACATCGTGCCAAGCCTGGAAGAATTCATGGACAAGCTGCGGAAATCGGGCGACTCGGTGGGCGCCAGGATTCGTGTCGTTGCCGAAGGTGTGCCAGTGGGTTGGGGCGAGCCTGTATATGACCGCCTGGATGCCGAAATCGCCTATGCCATGATGAGCATCAACGCCGTTAAAGGCGTCGAAATCGGGGCCGGATTTGCTGCTGTGAGTCAGAAGGGAACCGAGCACTCCGATGAAATCAGTCCCGTGGGTTTTCTCAGCAATAATGCAGGAGGCATATTGGGCGGGATCTCCACCGGTCAGGATATCGTGGTGAATATCGCTGTCAAGCCCACTTCAAGCATACGTCTGCCGCGCCGCTCAGTAGACAAGATGGGCAACCCGGCAATAGTGGAAACTCATGGCAGACATGATCCCTGTGTCGGTATCCGGGCTACGCCCATCGCGGAAGCAATGCTCGCACTGGTATTGATGGACCATGCGCTGCGCCATAGGGCACAAAACGCGGATGTTGCGTGCACAACTCCAAAAATTCCCGGCGAGATTGGCCATAGGGAAGGCCAGGAAGAAGGCCCATCAGATAACGACCAAAAAGTGGAGTTTGCGGACGATCCCGAGCCGGACGAAGCGTGAAAGACGAGTGTGCTCGCAAAAGATGGCGATGGCGGGTTCGAGACCAAGACCTGCTTTCTTCAATACATTCTCGGCATACCAGAGCATGGCTTCCGTCACATCTTCACAAAATCGCTGAACGATGTGTCATACGCGGGAGAAGGTGTTCCAATCAAAAATCCCTGAGCATAGTCGATCTGCATTTTCTCAAGGATTGAAAAAGTCGCTGCATTTTCCACGAACTCCGCTGTTGTCTTCTTTCCGAATCCCCTTGCCACATCGCACAAAGCCTGCACCAGTATTTGATCATCGGGGCTGTCTGCCAGATTTCGTATGAATGAGCCATCGATCTTTACAACGTCGATTGGCAGTTGCCGAATGTAATAGAAGGAGGAGAAACCGACTCCGAAATCATCCAGCGTGAAACTGCAGCCCAGCTTTTTAATCATCTCCATGAGTTCCCGCGCCGCGGGCAAATCCTCGAGCGCTGCTGTCTCGGTTATTTCAAACATGAAATTCGATGGATCCGCGTCATACTCGGCAAATGCATCTTTCAGTATCGGTAGCAGTTCCGGATCGTGAAATGCATGCGCCGACAAGTTTATGGAAAAACGGATGCACTGCCCGGCGCGTTGTATTTCAGCTGATTGCGCAATCGATTTACGTAAAACCATGTGGTCGATTGCATGAATAAGACCTGTCTGTTCTGCGGCGGGGATGAAAAACTGGGGCGCAAGAACAGTTCCATCATTGTCGATCATGCGGAGCAGCACCTCGTAATGATCGATGGTCCTGCGTCGAACATGCATGATGGGCTGGAAATAGAATAGGAAACGTTCGTGTGAAAGAGCATACTCAATCTTCTCCTTCCAATAAACGAGTGTATGCATGCGCTCACGTGTTTTCTCTTCGTCAGAAAACAAATGCCATCCTCCTCGTCCGGCTTCCTTTGCCTGATACATGGCGAGATCGGCCGCGGCAAGGAGATCATGGACATTGCTGCCATGCTCCGGAAAAAGTGCGATACCAACGCTGGCTGATGCTTTATGGGTGCGACCATTTATCGTAATCTTTCCCTGATTCAGGCTCGCAAGCGTATTTTTTGCCACTTCTATCGCCCCTTCGGCTGTGGTTTGGGGCAAAATTACTGCGAATTCATCGCCTCCCAGGCGTCCGAGTATGTCGACGCTGCGAATATTGCCAAGCAGCAAACGCGCGACCATTTTAAGTAAGGCATCCCCCGCCTGGTGTCCGCTGGTATCGTTGATGTACTTGAACTGGTCAAGGTCGAAAAAGAGTAAGGCTCCGGAATACCCGTAACGCGCGGCAAGATTCAGCATCTGTTCCAGCTCTTCCTGGAAGCGGCGGCGATTGAAAAGGTCGGTGAGCGGATCATGATCCGCCAGCCAGGCAAGACGCCCTTCAGCACGCTTGTGTTCCGTCATGTCGAGACCCACCGATAACATTGCGGGGTCATCCTCGCTGTGCCGGGTCAGGCGTGAATGCAGCCACAGAATATTACGAATGGAAGCATCCTTGCATACGATGTTCGCTTCGTGCCGGAGCTGGTCTCTTCGTTGGCACCGTACCTCTTCCAGATGAACGGGAAGATCGTGCAGATTTCCGTCGAGTGCCAGAAGATGGAGGAAGGGCGTTCCCTGCAGTTCTTTTTCAGTATACTGAATAAGCGTTTCACCATAGGCATTGAGTGTGAGAATCTCACCATCCGCCTTTTGCGTGATTACGATCACTTGCGCAATGTCCAGCAGATTGTTAATGAAATCCCTCTCCTTGCTTAGCTCGTCCATCTTGCTCGCCAGTATACGAGTCCTGTCCGCTACCTGATCCTCGAGCTTCTCCAGTTGATGTGACAGGGCCACCGCTGTTTCATCCAGCAGGTCGATTTCATCTTTCATCCATCGTTTCTGGCCGGCAGAGCGAAGCTCCAGGCGAAAATTCTTGAAACTGCTGCGGGCCAGAAGAGGGAGAGTAAAAACGATGTGCTTGAGCCGCGACAGCGGCTTGGTGAGAATGATGAACAACAGTATTTCAGAGAATATGAGCCCGACCAGGCCAATTATCATGTTTTGCTGTGTCGAACTATGAATGGTACGGATCGTGGAGGTGATGTCAGTTACAACCATGAAGTGGGCATCGTCTTCCGACACAGCCATTCTCTCCAGAAACAGCGGCTTTATCTGCAGGTGTCTATCGCGCCACGAAACCAGGATGCCCTCCTCAAGGCTCTCCAGGTCCGGATAATTCGCTGCAACTTCATCCAGAACAGTAATGTTCATTTCCCTGCTGTGTGCAGCAATCGTGACATCCCAGTTTGCAATTTTCACCTTGTTGCTTTCGGGCAAATCGCCTTTTTCCCTCACCAGCAATGCGATATCGGCGCCCGAAATATCCTTGAAACCCAGAATCACATCTACCAGAGGTGTTCCGATGACGATCACCCCTACGTTGTTACCTTCCACGAGCAAGGGCGCCACGGCAAATTGCATGCAGCTGGTGGGGCAGCTGAGATGGCTCATCGGCTTTTCCTGGGCATTCACCTCGTGCACCCAGGCTGACATCAATGCGTCGTGAGTATCAGGCTGGGAAGTTCCCCAACCTGCCAGTTGCTGATTTGAGCTATCGTAAAAACGCAGCAATTCGATACCCTTATTGAGTTGCAAAGGCGACCAATATGGATCAAATGCCTGAGTGACGTATTCTTTGTTACCGGAGAGCAGACTTTTATCCATTCCTTCCAGGAAAGGAATCAATCCGGCGAGTTGATGCAAATTTATCGAAACCTGGTCGATCAGTCCTTCAACTTCCTTGGCATAGCGCTGGTGCTGGGCATTTCTCTGGCTCTCGAAGTCATCCATCAGGCTCAAATAGGTAATTCCCGTGAATGAAACCACGATGGCAATCAGTATAAGGCTGCTCAGCAGCAGAACTTTCCATTTCAGTCCCAGAAATTTTTGAGGCTTTTCAGGTGCTATCGCTCCATTTCTCTGCATAGCCTGATTATGAAAATACTTATCCTGCAGCATGTCTAGAACCGGTAGGAACCGAGGATGGAAAACAGATTCCAATTCGGCGACAGGTCTCCCGAATTGGGATTGTCAAGAGTCGAAAGCCAGCCTGTCCCGTGCACACGGTGATACTCGGCGCGCAACATGAACTCAGGCGTGACGTTCCAGCGCAGCCCTACGGTAATGTCTTTAGCATACCGCCGATGCGGGTCGCCGCCCGTAGCCGCCGCCCATTTTTTTCCGCTGCGGTCATTACTGTCCGTATACAGTACATCGTAACGAGCGATCGCTTCCCACTCCGGCGTGATTCGATAAACTCCCTGAAGGTAATAGCTTTCGCCAAAAAAATCTTGATTGAGGGCCGCGATGCCAAAATTTTTATATTCAAAATGGCGGAGCGCGTATTCCGAAGTGAAACTCCAGCGTTCTGCGTTATATTGCGCGGAGAAAATGAGAGGTGTAAAGCGAATTGAGCCCGCGCGAAGCGGGTCGCCGCTCGCGGGATCATAATTTATGTTCAAATCCGTTCCGCTGAATGCAAAACGAAGTCGGCCCTCATCGAGTTCATAGCTTATACGGCCAATATAAGAGATATCTGGATCAAGATGGCCTGGCACCCCTTGGCCCAACAGCGCTACTTCTGCTTCAGCACCTCTGACTAATGGACGTACCGGTCCACCCTGGAAAGATAGGACACCGTGATCGAAACGGTATTCACCGTATAAATGTACTCCGTCCGCAGCAATTGCAACCTTGCGTACGCGATCAAAATAGATGGATTGAGGTAAAAGTATGCTGGGCCGCGTGAAGGGAACGTCGCGCGTGTCATTGTAAAAGCCGAGCGGATTCTTCATCCTACCCAGGCGTATTCCCATCTTGCTGTTTTCTTCCGATAGAAACGCATAGTCAATGAATCCGTAATCGAGCCGGATGTTGCCCGGACTTCCTTTTCCCGCAGTGCGGGAGAGCATCTGGGCCGAAAACTGGAGGTTGGGCTTGGGCCTCATGGAAGCATTCAGCCCCAGTTCCCTGAAGTCAAAACTTCCACTATCGGAACTGCTTTTCCCGAAAACGTTATTGTTGTCCGTGCTCTTGAGCCAACTCTGGCTGGCAAAGCCATGTATTTGCAGATTGTTCGGCAGGTTCTGAGGAATTGGCAGTTTTTGCGCGTAAGCAACACAATTCGAAAGGACGGCAGACACCACGACGAGCCGGATAACCTCTCGCGTCAAACAGCGGCGAATGTGGTTACTTGACGTGTAGAACATTGACACTGCCATCCATTCTGGATCGGGTTAAATAGCCAATTGCTCCGGGTGTGCTACCGACTTTTGCAAGCATTTCCTCTGGAGAAGCGACTGTTTCCGGCGCCTGTCCCGTACCCGAGAACACCAGCCGGTCCCATGCTGCCCGAAGTTGGTAGGGAAAAACATTCAGTTTTTCCTTGGAGAACGCGATGTGCAAAGGGGCTTCATCCGGAAGCACGAACACATGAATGGGGCTACCGTCCGGCCATGTATGCAGGCGCATGCCGAAGATGGCGCGCAAGGCGTTTTTGGAGAGGGTTTTTTCGCTGACGCCGGAGTTAGTAACGATCTCGTAGGGCTCGACTGCCCACGTTTTACCGGCCACGAATAAAAGGCCGAGTAGCAGGCATATAGACGCAATCAGATGACTGATTTTTATTTTAATTGTCACAAGTTTTTTTATCTGCCCCGTAGACATTACCTTGCGTGCATCACGGGGAGTGCTCAGAACAGCATGAGTCGCTGGGACGTTCGAATGAAAAATGGTGATATCACAATTCGGAGGAAGTCCCGCTTTATCGTAAGCGTGTCGGGTGCCAACCGCTTTAAATATTGCCAAGAGCAGCGGGATGAGGTGTCGAGGCAGCCTCCTCCCTCTGGCGCTTTGGGATGACCCTGCCGTAATCAGTAACCAGCTCCCAGATATCTTTATGTTTTTTATTCATCCTATCCAGCATGTGGGTGAGGTTGGCATAATAGGGCCCTCGTTGACCATAGTAATCGGTTAGCGGACCAATGGAATCGTGCTGTAACCCGTAGAGGCTTAATAATCTGTTCAAGGCGGGATCCATGATCGAAATCCAGTGCATAATGTCATGGGCCGCAGATGTCCGTATGAGACCAACGGCAAGAGCCAGAATCGGGTGAGGGAAACGTCGCCGTATTTTTACTCCCCTTTCTTCAAAAGCCACTCCTTCTTCGCTTCTCTCATTGTCCTCCTTGCGACGACAAAGCTTTCGGACAATATGAAGGCGTGATATTTCCCCTATGTTCTGCCGGGTGATTTTACCGATGTCGACAGGCTCGGAATTGAGCGTCATGTATCGCTCAGTCGGAAATGGTTTTTCGGGGTCGAGCGGATCTGGCAGGATCAGGCGAGCTGTTCCAACAATGTCACCAGAAGGACGGTGACGCAGAAGTATATGAGATGAGTGACGGTCATAATCATCGCTTTCCATTTTCTCTGGATAGCGCGATGCTGGAAAACCTGGAGCACGTTGTTCGACACATAACACTTGATAGCGAACCCGGAATGCCTCACGCAACAATTCCGGGGTATCGACATCGATAACTTCGAAATATTCGTTAAAGGCGGTCACGATGTCGTTCATCTGGATGAGCTCAAGTAACTGTAATTCAAGTCGGAAGAATTTAAAATTGCCCCTGGAGGGGATAATTCAAGTGGCGTACGAGCAGGTATTCTCGTGGGAATATCCTGTTTTCCTGGTCCAATCTCGTTGTTTTCGCCTTATTGGATCTCTTGCCAGAGTTCGTCACCAACGATAACAGCGCAGCTGGAATATATTTACTGATCATGATAGAAACGCAAGCTGGATTTTCTTGAACACAAGTCTTTAACGGCGAGAATCGGATTCACTTTACCAACCAGCTTATCCCAATCAGCTTATCAAACATGCTTTCCTGCACCTTCCGATTGCGGATGGAATGCATCGCCTTCTGGATTCGCCAGAAGCGTAGTCCATGCGCAGCAAGACAACCTAATGCGGTAGTCGGAGCCGCAGTTTCTTTTGGGACAGGAGCACGTTATGAGACAACAGATCGCGGGGCGTGAATAGCTGTAAAATTTTACAGCTAGATATTCCTTGGAATCTTCTAGCTAAAATCACCGCAGAGCCTGAGTATAACCAAAGGAAAAAATGGATAGTAGGGGTAATTCGGAAGTGCGATGCGCTGTCCTGCTATACTGAGAAAAACAGCACTCGTTGTGCCTTTTGGGCCGGTACAGTTAGCACAGGTGGAATCAGCGGAAATGTTTTGATTGGTGCCCAGAAGAGGACTCGAACCTCCACAGTGTTGCCACCGCTAGGACCTGAACCTAGTGCGTCTACCAATTCCGCCATCTGGGCAATGAGCGAATCTGTCCAACGATAAGACAGAGGCGCAATTCTATAGGAAATCAGCTTTGACAATCAAGAAGAAACAAAAGCTCCGCAAGCTTGACCCTTATCTCGAACGGGAAAAAGAGCGTTATGGACATGCGCTGCCCAGCCGGGAATTCATACTCCAGATACTCGAAGAGCAGGGCGTTCCCGTACCCGAGGAAGCATTGCAGAACCTGCTCGGAATCACCGAAGAAGAAGACGAAATCTTCACTCGCCGTCTTTCTGCCATGTTGCGCGAAGGCCAGATCATGCGTAACCGGAAGGGCGATATCTGCATGGTGGAGAAGCTCGATCTTATCAAAGGCAAGGTTCAGGGTCACCCGGACGAATTTGGTTTTCTGGTACCCGACGATGGTAGTCCGGATTTATTCTTGAGCGCCAAAGAAATGCGCAAGGCGCTGCATGGCGACCGCGTGATGGTGCGTGAAATCGGGGTTGACCGACGAGGCCGCAGGGAAGGGGCTATCGTGGAAGTGCTGGAACGTGCGGTAACGCAACTGGTGGGACGATTGCATGCGGATCACGGAATTCTTTACGTGGAGGCAGAGAACAAGCGTATCAGCCAGGATATTCTGATACCTAAAGAAGAATCGATGAATGCAAGGGCAGGCCAGGTGGTCATGGTCGAAATCATTCAGCAGCCAAGCAAACATGCGCAGCCTATCGGTCGCATCAAGGAGATTCTGGGCGAGTATACAGCCCCCGGAATGGAGATCGAAATTGCGCTTCGCAAGCACGACTTGCCTTACCAGTTTCCACAGGAAGTGGAAAAGCTTTCAGGACGTCTTCCATCCAAGGTGTTAAAAAAAGACTTGGTCAAGAGGGAAGACCTTCGTCATCTCCCATTGGTGACAATAGATGGCGAAACCGCACGCGATTTCGACGATGCCGTATATTGCGAGCGTGACGGAAAGGATTACAAGCTTTATGTCGCCATCGCCGACGTCAGCCATTATGTAAAGCCGGGCGACGCTCTCGATCAGGAGGCATACAATCGTGGGAATTCTGTCTATTTTCCACGGCGCGTCATCCCCATGCTGCCGGAAGCGCTATCGAATGGGCTCTGTTCGCTCAACCCGGAGGTAGATCGTTTATCTATGGTGTGTGAAATAAGCCTGGATTTTGCAGGCGACTTCAAGAGCTATCGTTTTTATCCCGCTGTCATGTTTTCGCACGCCCGGCTTACCTATACCAAAGTGGCGGCCATGCTGGACAATCCCGAGGGAGAGGAAGCGAAACAATACCAAGACCTCTTGCCGTACATCCAGTTGCTCTACAAATTATTCAAGGTATTGCTGAAAGCGCGAAACCTGCGTGGGGCGATTGATTTTGAAACGATCGAAACGCGCATGATCTTCAACGATGAGGGCAAAATCGAGCGCATCCTGCCGATACAGCGCAATGACGCGCATCGCATCATCGAAGAATGCATGCTCGCCGCTAATGTGTGCGCTTCCGATTTTTTGCAGAAGCACAAACAGGCGACTCTCTATCGCATCCATGAAGGTCCGACGCCCGAAAAACTGGGCGCCCTGCGTGATTTTCTCAAGGAATTCGGTGTTCAGCTAGGCGGAGGGGACGACCCCAGGGCGAAAGATTATGCTCGTACGTTATCTACAATAAAGGATAGGCCCGATGCGCAGCTGTTGCAGACCGTGATGCTTCGATCCTTGCGCCAAGCGGTGTACAGTCCCGACAACGTCGGCCATTTCGGACTGGCATATGAATCCTACACGCACTTTACATCCCCCATCAGGCGTTATCCCGATCTGCTGGTACATCGAGCCATCAAGGCCGTCCTGAACAAGGCAGCATACTCTCCCGGTAACTGGTACGAACTGGGCGAGCATTGTTCGCAGACGGAGCGCCGGGCGGACGAGGCCACGCGCGATGTCGAAACGTGGCTCAAGTGCTATTACATGCAGGACAGAATCGGAGAATGCTTTGAGGGGGTTGTCAGCGGTGTCGCCAGTTTTGGTCTTTTTGTTGCGCTGGATGGAATTTATGTCGAGGGACTCGTCCATGTTTCAGAGCTGCCCAGCGATTATTTCCATTTTGACGCAGTCAGGCACATGTTGCTGGGGGAGCGGACGGGGAAGCGCTATCGACTGGGTGACCGGCTCAGAGTCAGGCTGGTTCGAGTCGATCTGGAATCCAGCAAGATAGATTTTGTACTCGCCGAAAACGCCCTGGATGCGGGGAAAATAAAAACCGGGGCAGCGAGTTGATTTCCGTGGTGAGTGTCCGCCCCCCGTTTATCATTTTTTTCAATTACTCATTACTATACATGTCCGGCTCGCGTTTTATATTCGGTTTCCATGCGATTACCAGCCGGCTGCGCCAGAATGCGGCCAGCGTCCGGGAGATTTTCCTCGATGCGGAGCGAAGAGATCAACGTGCCCGCGATCTGGCGACGTTGGCGGAAACCCAGGGCATACGGTTGATTGCATGCGACAATGCGAGGCTCAAGGCTTTGGCGGGCAGTGCCCGGCACCAGGGTGTAGTCGCGCGTATCGACTCCGCCCGTGCGTATGTGGATATCGACGATGTGCTCGATACCCTCACTGAGCCCGCGCTGCTTCTGGTGCTGGATGGCATCCAGGATCCTCATAACCTCGGTGCCTGCCTGCGTGTTGCAGATGCTTTCGGTGTTCATGCTGTGATTGCCCCGAAAGACCGTGCTGTGGGCCTCACCGCTGCGGTACATAAGGTGGCAAGCGGGGCGGCAGATAACGTTCCCTATATTTCCGTGACGAATCTCACTCGTACCCTGCGCGGATTGAAGCAGCGGGGGGTAATGATTCTGGGAACGGCTGCCGATGCCGATACTCAGCTTGGCGTCCTCGAGCTTCATGGACCCGTCGCATGGGTACTGGGTTCGGAAGAGAAAGGAATGCGGCGGCTGACGCGGGAAAACTGCGATCAGCTTGTTTCGATTCCCATGCTGGGCAGTGTGGAAAGTCTCAACGTTTCCGTGAGCGCGGGCATTTGCCTGTTTGAAACGTACCGCCAGAGATATGCCTCCAGGGCCGGTTGACACTTGTTTCGCGCCCTGCCCCACGCTTTTTCATCGCAGCTCGCGACCCCGAAACAAGTGTTAACTGCCCTCCTATAACCCCGATTAAAATTGATATTTTCCAGCGGGTTGAGTATAGTACCGGCCTCTTTGAAACATTCGACCTTGCCTCACCGTGCCCGCATCACTGGAGGCTTTACCCATAAGGAGACTGCATGCGACATTACGAAATTGTATTCATTGTTCATCCCGATCAAAGCGAGCAGGTATCCGCAATGATCGAGCGGTATCGCAGCATCGTAACCGCCAGAAACGGGCAGGTGCATCGCCTGGAAGATTGGGGACGGCGCCAGCTCGCGTACCTGATCCAGAAGGTTCACAAGGCGCATTATGTGCTCATGAACATTGAATGTGATCAGGAAACGCTGGACGAGCTGGAGCACGCATTCAAATTCAATGACGCCATATTGCGCCACCTCACCATCAAAATGGATGAGCCGATTACCGCACCGTCGCCCATGATGCGCGAAGAGAAGGCCAAACCCGCTCCGCAGCCCGCAGAGGAAGCCAAGGAAACAACGCTTGCGACCTAGGCTGCTAAGTCATTGGATTGCAATCGGACTGAAATTTGCGGAACGATTACGGAAATCGGCAGCTTGCGTTATAGCCCGGCGGGAGTGGCAGTAGTCGAACTCAAGATCAGACACGTTTCTCGCCAAATCGAGGCGGGGAAGCCCAGGCAGGTGGAGTGTGAAGTTTCTGCCGTAGCCTTGGCGCAAATGGCCGAAACTGTTGCAGGCCTGGTTCCAGGGGCGACAGTAAAGCTCGCCGGGTTTCTTGCAAGAAAAAGCCGCGTGAGTTTGCAGTTGGCGCTGCATGTAAACCGGATCGATCCTATCTAATGGATCTCATTTATAGACAGGAATAGACAGGAAAAATTATGGCTCGTTTTTTTTCTAAACGTAAGGATGGCAAGGACAAGGACAAGGACAAGAAGGCCAACCGCCCTTTATTCAAACGCAGGAAATTCTGTCGTTTTACTGCGGAAGGCATCAAAACAGTCGATTACAAGGACACCGAGTTATTGAAGGATTTCATCAACGAGAACGGCAAGATCATTCCGGCGCGCATAACGGGGACGAAGTCCAGGTATCAGCGTCAACTGAGTACTGCCGTGGAGCGCGCCCGCTTTCTGGCATTGCTTCCTTATACTGATTTGCACTGAGGAGAGTTGATATGCAGATCATACTGATGGAGAAAGTTGTCAACCTGGGCCAATTGGGCGATGTTGTAAAGGTTAAAAATGGTTACGCACGGAATTTCCTTATCCCGCAGGGCAAGGCAAAGCGCGCTACCCAGGCGGCCATTGCCGAGTTCGAGGCAAAGCGTGCAGAACTGGAGAAAACCCAGGCGGATATCCTCGCAGCGGCACAGGCTCGTGCTGCCAAGCTGGAAGGATTGATGCTGCAGGTCACTCAAAAGGCAGGTGTGGACGGCAAGCTGTTCGGTTCAGTTACCAATGCGGATATCGAAGATGCGCTAAAGGCCCAGGGTTTTGAAGTTGAAAGATCCATGATACGAATGCCTCAGGGCTCATTGAAGCAGGTGGGCGATCACCCGGTAACCGTCGTGCTGCATACCGATGTGGCTGCGCATATCGTCGTATCTGTTCTGGGTGAATCGGTCTCCTGAAAAGGTTCTGTTTTTTCATTTTCAAAAGGGGCTGGCAACAGCCCTTTTTGATTTCTGGCTCATTGCAACCAGTGTTAAAATCCAGATATGCCTGTAACGCCACGTAACTCCATGCCTCAATTTGTAACGGCAGTTTCAAACGAGCAATTACTCGAATCATACAAATTGCCACCGCACTCGGTTGAAGCAGAGCAATCGGTACTGGGCGGATTGATGCTGGACAACCACGCATGGGATAAGGTAGCGGACGTGATCACGGAAGATGACTTCTACCGGCAGGATCACAGGCTCATCTACCGCCATATCTGCAAACTGGTCGAGCATAGCAAACCGGCCGATGTCATCACGGTAGCGGAATCACTTGAAATATCCGCGGAATTGCAGGGGGTTGGCGGGCTCGCTTACGTCGGGGTCCTCGTACAGAACACGCCTTCGGCTGCAAATATCCGACGCTATGCGGAAATCGTGCGCGAACGGGCAATCATGCGCAAGCTTGCCCAAGTGGGGACCGACATCACGGATTCGGCATACAACCCTGCTGGGCGTTCAGCCGCCGCGCTGCTGGATGAAGCCGAGGCCAAGGTTTTTGAAATTGCCGAGGCGGGTGCGCGGGGCAAGCAGGGTTTTATCGATATCCAGCCGCTGCTGAAGGAGGTCGTGGAGCGTATAGAGACGCTCTACAACCAGGATAATCAAAGCGATGTTACCGGAATCGCAACCGGCTTCCATGATCTGGATGAAAAGACTTCGGGCTTTCAGCCTGGCGATCTTGTCATTGTTGCGGGCCGGCCATCGATGGGCAAGACCGCCTTTTCGCTCAATATTGCCGAGCATGTTGCACTCACGCTCCAAAAGCCGGTAGCGGTATTCAGCATGGAAATGGGGGGGGCGCAACTGGCGATGCGTATGCTGGGCTCCGTCGGAAAACTGGATCAGCACAAGGTGCGTACCGGGCGCCTGCTGGACGAGGATTGGTCCCGCCTGACGCATGCGCTTGGGAAGCTGAACGACGCTCCGCTTTTTATCGACGAAAGTGCCGCTTTGAATGCACTGGAATTAAGGGCGCGCGCGCGCCGGCTGCATCGCCAGCATGGGGAACTGGGTTTGATCGTGGTGGATTATCTCCAGTTGATGTCAGCTGCCAGCCAGGGCGAGAACCGCGCCACGGAGATTTCCGAAATATCCCGCTCCCTCAAGGCACTGGCAAAAGAACTGCATGTGCCCGTTGTCGCGTTATCCCAATTGAATCGAAGCCTTGAGCAGCGTCCGAACAAGCGTCCGGTCATGTCCGATCTGCGCGAGTCCGGCGCGATCGAACAGGATGCCGATCTGATTCTTTTCATCTACCGGGACGAAGTCTATAACCCGGAGACGCCGGACAAGGGAATCGCTGAAATCATTATAGGAAAGCAGCGGAATGGACCGATCGGCAAGGTCGATCTGACTTTTCTGGGCGAATATACCCGATTCGAAAGCTACGCCAAATCAGGTCATTATTAAGACTACAGTCGAACTATGTTTCGCTATTGTCTGGTAAATTTTAGGAAGTGTAGATCAGGCTTTGCCTGATGACCAAGACTTATCCGGCTAGCTCGATCTACCGCCAAGAGCGGAGAAGGTGCGCGGTCTTGTCAGCGATAGCGCTTACAGTATCTCTGTCGCATAATCCGCCAGCCTGGAACGCTCGCCGCGTTGCAGCGTGACGTGGCCGCTGTGATTCCATCCCTTGAACCGATCCACCACGTAGGTCAGCCCTGAGCTTCCCTCCGACAAATAGGGCGTATCGATCTGCGCGATGTTACCCAGGCACACGACCTTTGTGGCGGGGCCGGCACGGGTAATAAGTGTTTTCATCTGCTTGGGTGTCAGGTTCTGCGCTTCGTCGATTATCAGGAACTTGTTGATGAAAGTGCGCCCCCGCATGAAGTTGAGCGATTTTATCCTGATGCGGGAGCGAATCAGATCGAGTGTCGCTGCTCGCCCCCATTCTCCGGCGCTGGTATCCGTCTTGTTAAGCACGTCCAGGTTGTCTTCCAGCGCACCCATCCAGGGAGTCATCTTTTCTTCCTCGGTTCCGGGCAGAAATCCGATATCCTCACCCACCGGCACTGTCACGCGCGTCATGATGATTTCGGAATAGACCTTGTGCTCCAGTGTCTGCATCAGACCTGCTGCCAGCGTAAGCAACGTCTTGCCGGTACCTGCCTGTCCCAGCAGGGTGACAAAATCTACTTCCGGGTTCATCAGCAGATTGAACGCGAAATTCTGCTCGCGATTCCGCGCCGTGATGCCCCATACATTGTTCTTTTGATGAGTATAATCTTTCAGCGTCTGCAGAACGGCTGTTCTTCCGCTAGCCTCCTTGACCTGCGCGTAAAACGGTTTGTCATGCTCCAGATAAACGAATTGATTGATTACAAAGCCGCCGGCAAGGGGGCCGCTCACACGATAAAATGTCTGCCCCGACTGCTGCCAGGACTCCATGTCCTTGCCGTGTTCATCCCAGAAATCCTCTGGCAGTTCCTGGATGCCTGAAAAGAGAACATCAGTGTCTTCCAGAACCTTGTCATTGAAATAATCCTCGGCCGCCAGCCCCAAAGCCCGCGCCTTGATGCGCATGTTGATGTCTTTGGAAACCAGTGTGACAACGCGGTTCTGGTGGGTATCGTGCAAAAACTTGACTGCTCCGATAATCTGGTTGTCCGCGCTCCCGCTTGCCAGATATACCGGCAAGACGTTCGTGATCGCCTGCGTCTGGAGGAACAGCCGGCCGGTTGCATTCTTGGTGCCATGCGACTGTAAAGGAATGCCTTCGTCAATATCGGTTATCGCGCTGCTGACGATTTCATCCAGAAAACGGCTTGTTTGACGTGCATTGCGGGCAACCTCCGACATCCCTTTCTTGTTGTTGTCGAGTTCCTCGAGGGTTGTCATCGTGATATAGATGTCATGCTCCTGAAAGCGGAACAAGCTGATAGGGTCATGCATCAGCACGTTGCTGTCGAGCACGAACAGCTTGGGCATCAGACGGGTGACCGGAGCGATGGAAGCAGATGATTTGGAAGCCGTGGAAGAACCGGGCTTTCTAGGATTCATGATTCTCGCTGGCCAGGGTTTTCACAAACTCCAGGACTTCCTGGACATGTCCGGTTACTTTGACACTTCGCCATTCGCGGCGGAGTATCCCTTTCGTATCGACCACGAATGTGCTCCGGTCGATGCCGCGGACCTGCTTGCCGTACATATTTTTCATCTTCATCACACCGAACAGGTTGCAAACCGTCTCGTCCGTGTCGCTCAGCAACTCGAACGGAAAATTCATTTTTGCCTTGAATTTCTCGTGAGACTTGATGTTGTCACGCGAAATACCCACTATGTCGCAATCGGCAGCGGTAAATTCGGTGTAAGCATCCCGGAATTCCTGGCCCTCGGTGGTGCATCCCGGCGTATCGTCCTTTGGATAGAAATAGATGACCAGGTTTTTTTCACGGGCTGCGGATAAACGAAATGTCTTATTACTGGTCGAAGGAAGTTCAAAATCGGGAACGGGTTGATTCAGCATTTCAATCCTCAGTGGTTACTCGCGATGTCATGTTAGCAAAAAAAGCATGTGCGGTTGCAACGAAGAGAAGATTCCTAACCTTCAAAACAGGTAGTCTCAATCCTCTTGATTTCATGAATGCCTGTTCCGGTTACTTCCATGTTGTGATCGATCATCAAACAGGGGATATGGGTGAGAGGGACAATCAAAGTTGTCCTCGCACCGCATCCGCCCAGCAATTGGGAGTTTCGAACAGGCGCACTTGCTCCAGCCTGAGATGATTGCCATAACGATCCTGATATGCTTCATCGAGTATGTGGAAAGCGGTCAGAGCCAGGTTTTCCGCCGTGGGGGGCGTATCCAGCACCACGGTTTTGTGGTCTTCGAGGGATTGGAGGAATTCCAGCAACTTGTGGTCTTCCGCATAGGCAAGGAACGCATGGTCCCATTTATCCACCAGCACTTCTTTCGCAATGCGTTTGACCTCTGAATAATCCATGACCATGCCTTGCTCGGAGATGCCGGGTTCAGTGATAATTTCGCCTGACAGGGTAATTTCTATGGCGTAACGATGGCCGTGCAGATGCCGGCACTGACTCTTGTGGGAAGGTATACGGTGGCCGGCGTCGAATTCCAGCCTGCGTGTAATTAACATTATCGGGATTGTAGCATTGCAGCAAATTTCCAAACGATTGGATGTAGCAGATCATAGCCGCGATATAGCCGGGATGACCTATGTTTATCCCGTTATTTCGCGCCGTGCCGGGGGTGTGTCGATCGGAATCAATCTTAATCCGAACAATGCATGTAACTGGCGTTGCATCTACTGCCAAGTGCCGAATCTATCGCGCGGCACTGCGCCCGCGATTGACCTGGAAAAACTTGAAGTCGAGTTGCGGACTTTGTTGCGCGAAATCGTATATGGCGATTTCATGGAAAGACAGGTACCTGCTGAGGCAAGGCATCTCCATGATATCGCTTTATCCGGCAATGGCGAGTCGACCAGCGCCGGGGAATTCGAGCAAGTCATCGAACTGCTCGGACGGGTAAAAGCCGATTTCGATCTGCCCGAAGCGCTTAAGCTGGTATTGATCACAAATGGCAGTCTGATAGATCGGGACAATGTTCAGCGCGGGTTGAGCCGGATGGCAACGCTCAATGGCGAAGTATGGTTCAAGCTGGACAGTGTTACCCGCGAGGGAAGGCAACTGATCAATAATACGCGCATGAGTTTGAAAAAGATGCGCAGGAATCTGCAACTGTCTGCATCCCTGTGCCCTACATGGTTGCAGACCTGCGTATTTCAGATCGACGGGATGCCACCTTCCAGAAATGAATCTGAAGCGTATCTGAGATTTATCGAGGAATTTCTGAGCGAGGGGGGGGTACTCGAAGGTGTGCTTCTGTACGGTCTTGCGCGTCCATCCTTGCAGCCGGAAGCATCGCGGCTCACGAAGATCAGGCAGGAGTGGATGGAGGCATTTTCGGAACAAATAAGACGCCGGGGACTCGCTGTAAAGCTGAATCCATAGCTTGAATTTTTCTCCTTCCTGATTCTCCGATGAAGCTTGAGCAGTAATCCGGACAGGTTTCCGGTATTGCCCCTACTGCTTGGCCTTGGAGGCTTTCTTCAGACTCTTGTACAGTTCAGGATCCTTGCTTTTCAGTAAGGCTGCAACAGCCAGATCGTCTTTCTTGATCTTGGAAAGATCGATGTGCTCGATATGCACCAGCCGTACCAGTTCCCTTACCGGTCTGGGCATATTTCGTCCACTCTCATAACGGGAGCCGCCGCTTTGGGTGACACCGACCTTGCTCCAGAAATCATGCTGATTGAGACCCAGTTTGCGTCGAATTTCACGAGGATTGGATATTTCTTCGAAGAGTTTCATGGGGGCATCTCGACAGGTTATGTAGTTAGAATAGGTGCGCTTTTATGTTATAGGAGTATTGCACATACATAAATTTAATTTGTTTTTTTATTCTATGCAAGTATTAAGAAACCCCTGAATCAAGCAGGTTTTCCCTGAATGGAGCGGCTCCAGACCCTGAATTTGACCTACGTCAATATCCTGAAGTTTTCCCGTTTATCATTTTGCATATCGCGGAACCTGAAAAAAGCTTCTGCAAAGGTTCTCGGGTTTTCTTTCCGGTAATAAGGTAAAATTCGAACACAATATCCATGCCAGGACTTTAAACCCCTAAATTGATCCGACATGTGGCATTTTGCCCACGGCTTTGCCATTCTCAGTTAAGCAGGTTATCGTGACATTTATCGTTCAAAAATACGGCGGCACATCGGTGGGCAGCACGGAGCGCATCAAGAATGTCGCCCGCCGAGTGGCGAGATTCCAGGCTCGGGGGGATCAGGTGGTGGTCGTGGTGTCCGCCATGAGCGGAGAGACAAATCGTCTTATTGCGCTGGCCAGGGAATTCCAGGCTCATCCGGATCCCCGGGAACTGGATGTCATGGTTTCCACCGGGGAGCAGGTTTCTGTCGCTTTGCTATCAATGGCGCTGATGGATCTGGGCATCAAGGCGAAGAGCTACACCGGCCCCCAGGTGCGCATTCACACCGATAGCGCCTATACCAAGGCGCGCATACTCAAAATCGATGAGGACAAAATACGCGCCGACCTCGATGCGGGATATGTAGTGGCAGTAGCGGGCTTTCAGGGAGTGGATGAGGCAGGCAGTATCACCACATTGGGCCGAGGCGGTTCCGACACCACGGCTGTTGCCCTCGCGGCAGCGCTCAAGGCGGATGAATGCCAGATCTATACGGATGTAGACGGGGTTTACACGACCGACCCCCGAATTGTGCCCGAAGCGCGCAAACTCAAGACTGTTACCTTTGAAGAAATGCTTGAAATGGCAAGCCTTGGTTCCAAGGTGCTGCAAATCCGCGCCGTGGAGTTCGCGGGTAAATACAAGGTTAAATTGCGGGTGCTCTCCAGTTTCGAGGAAGAAGGAGAGGGTACCCTCATCACTTTCGAGGAAGAAAAAAACATGGAGCGGGCGATTATTTCAGGCATCGCATTCAATCGTGACGAAGCCAAGATTACGGTGCTGGGTGTGCCGGACCGTCCCGGTATCGCCTATCAGATTCTTGGTCCCGTGGCGGATGCAAATATCGATGTGGACATGATCATCCAGAATGTCGGCCACGATGACATGACCGATTTTTCATTTACCGTGAATCGCAATGAATTTGCGAGAACGATGGATATCCTGAAAAATCAGGTGCAGCCTCATATCGGCGCCCGGGGTGTGATCGGGGGCGACAGAATCGCGAAAGTCTCGGTAGTGGGCGTCGGCATGCGTTCGCATGTGGGCATTGCCAGCAGAATGTTTCGTACGCTGGCGGAAGAAGGCATCAATATCCAGATGATCTCCACCTCCGAAATCAAGATTTCCGTAGTCGTGGATGAAAAATACATGGAATTGGCGGTACGTGTCTTGCACAAGGTATTCGAACTCGATCAGATATCATGATATTCCGCTTACCGCATTCCTTTCATAAGCTTTGTTTGACCCAGGAGTTCTAAACCGCTATCCTAGTGCGGTTTTGTTGGAGAGATGGCCGAGTGGTCGAAGGCGCTCCCCTGCTAAGGGAGTATAGGCTCAAAAAGCTTATCGAGGGTTCGAATCCCTCTCTCTCCGCCAGTAAGTCTGCAGGTCTTTGCAACTCTGTAGCTGTAGATCCGCTGGGCAATACCCGCCAGAAGGTACGCATGCGTTCAGAGGTCGTGTAGCGTTCTTGAAGTAGTCCACGATGACACGTCGTCGCGGAGCCGCTTTCCCCACCTTTTAATGACGGCAGCAGGCATCACCTTGTCCGGGCTCAATTCGGCCACGATCTTCTTCAGTCGTTCGTTCTCCTCCTGGAGTTGCTTGAGCTGCTTCCTGATTGCTATCCAGTCCAGCGTACTGCTTCTTCCATCGGTAAAAACGTCTGTCCCGTAATACGGATCCGATGTATCAACTTGGTAACGGGTATGCAGCCTCGGCTTTCTTCAGTACCACAACAATCTGCTCCCCAGCGAACCGTTTCTTCTTCATGTGCAGAACACACAGGGCTGCTTACGTTGCACTTCCTGTCTGGCTATGTGCCTGATCAATCCGGACGAGTTGATCGGGAGTCATGCCAAACGCACGGGTGTTGCGCGAAATCCCTTGCGCAAAGGCGAGAAGCTGCGTGAGCGTGTGGATGCACAACTGCTGTCCATTGCTGATGATCCGGTGCTCGTGCGCTCATTCTTCAGGCATCCATCTGTTGCCTGTATTTCTGACTGTTGAGTAACATGAAGAGCATCCAGCGGGACTAAACACCTAGTAGATCACGATCCCCTTTCGTTATATCTCCAGTTCGTGTGTTTGCAGATGCTTTCATTGCACATGTACATGTGAGGTTACACATTATTGAGTTGACTCTTTTATAGGTGCCCTCTATAAATATTGAAAAGAGCGAAATATAAATATCTTTGGAGAAGAGGATATTTTTTTCAGGGGGTTTCTTTTAGGGCATTGAAGCATGGATCTGGACAGCATAATTGCGAACATTTTTAGTGGCGTCGCTGTTGCCGTAATCGGATTTATTGGTGGTTTTATTTATAAATCCAAGCTGTTCCAGAGGCTCTCGCGCCGATCCCTACGTATAGATGAGCAGGAATCGTTGTATGAGATGCTCATTGAGGAGGTGCTGCGGAATCCTACAGATTTTAAAGAAATAGTGTTTATTCAACATTCCGGTCATATAGTTACACCCGATATCTGTAGATTACTTTACAACAATGTCAATGTAGTGCTTTACCAGCAGGATCCACATATCGCGATGTTGGCAAATTCTCCCATGCTTATAGATCGCATTACTCACGTACCGGACAATATTCTAATTCAGGAACAAGCTAAGAGGTTTAATGGTCGCTTAGTTATTAGGAGATTCAAGGCTACAGCGTGTTTGCGCGCCCTTATGGTAGATAATAAAGCGATAGTGGTAAGCTGGTATCTTTATAGGTTGGAAAATGGAAATGTAAAAATGTGCGGCTCTGAGAATATGGGAGTACTTGTAAGACAAAATGCACCTGAGTTTGAGCCGCTTTCCGGTATGGTTAAACACGTTAGAACTGCCCTTGATGCCGAACAACACGGGTGTAATGAGAAATCGTTTTCGAATAGCAATAACATATTTCTTGTAGAGTAGCTTTACGCTAGATGCATTATTTATCGGGTATCTATACTTACTTCTTACCTAGTCGGCCTGAACAGTTCATTTTCTTTATGCATTAACGGTCTGAAGACTATAGTTGTGCTCCCAAGACTCCCGTTGAGCAAATCGAGCGTGTCACGAGCATCTCACCCACCTACATAACTGGGGGTGTTTAGGTGTATTCACTCGAGCTCACCAAGCCGGATGGCCGTGGGTTAACCTTGTATGCACGTAAGCCCATTGATTCGGACATTGTTGCACCCAGCCCTTTTGCTGAACCTCTGAATGCACATCCTCACCTGAGGTGGCATCCGTTACGCGGAGAGTGGGTGACGTATGCGGCGTATCGGCAGGGACGGACGTTTTTGCCACCACCTGAATATAACCCGCTCGGCATAACAACTGATCCCGCTCATCCCACCGAGGTACCTGCCGGGGATTGGGATGTGGCTGTCTTCGGCAACCGTTTCCCGTCCCTGGGGCCAATAGGAGAGCCCCCCTTGCTTATCGTGCCAAGCGCGCCTGCTGTAGGGCATTGCGAGGTAGTAGTTTTCACGAAAGATGCCAAAGCTTCGCTTGGTGCCTTGCCGCTCGCTCACATCGAATTATTGATGGAAGTATGGGCAGACCGTACCGCTGTGATGGCACGGCGGGGAGATATGGCTTACGTATTGCCATTCGAGAACCGGGGTGCAGAGGTTGGTGTAACGCTGCACCATCCGCATGGTCAAATTTATGCCTACCCCGTGGTGCCGCCTGTACCTAGCCACATGCAGCAGGAGGCGCAACGCTACTATGAAGCGAAAGGCAAGGGAGTGTTACAGGATCTCATTACCGGGGAGCGGGAGGCGGGTGTGCGCATGCTTTATGAGGGTGAACACGCCGTTGCCTTCGTTCCGGTATGTGCCCGTTATCCATACGAGGTCTGGGTTGCGCCGATTGAGCCAGTCGAAAGCTTTATCCACCTCACCTCAGAACAGCGGGCAGACCTGGCGCGGGCGTTGAAAACGGTTCTGCTCAAATATGACAGTCTCTGGCAAAGGCCTTTTCCCTACCTGATGGCATGGTACCAGGCGCCGACCGATGGAAAAACTCATCCTGAATCGCACCTGCATGCAGAATTCTATCCCCCCTATCGCACCCGTGATCGGCTCAAATATCTCGCGGGTACAGAAATCGCAGCAGGCTTCTTTGCGATGGACGCGTTGCCTGAGGAAAAAGCGCGCGAGCTTCAGCAGGTAGAGGTTACTGTCGAATGAATATATTTCGCCGTTCTCCCGACAATCGATCTGGAACTTGCTTTGAGGCTCGAAATCGGCGAGACAAGCAATGCAGTCCAGATTTTACGGAGGCAGGGTGAACAGTTTCGAGGCTGTATTTGGAAATTCGCCTGAGGTTGTGGCACGTGCACCGGGCCGCGTTAACCTGCTGGGAGAGCATACCGACTACAACGGAGGTTATGTACTGCCGATTGCGATCGAGCAGCAGACGAGCATCAGCATGAATCATAGCAACAGCGAGCAGTACGCATTGTATTCGGAAACGCTCGATGACATCGTTTATTTTACTCTCGGCAAATCTCCAACTGAGCACTTCGCCACCTACGTATATGGATGTTTGATGGAAGCTCGTGCGGTTGGAGTGAAGGTGCCGGTGCTGGATATCTACATTCAATCAGATGTGCCGATGGGAGCCGGCCTGTCCTCCAGCGCAGCGCTTGAGGTAGCTGCGTTGCGAGTCCTCCGTGCGCTGACCGGTTTTCCCTTGGATGATGTGCGAATCGCACAACTCGCTCAGCGCGCGGAAATGCAGTACGCAGGAGTGCGCTGTGGCATCATGGATCAGATGGCAGCGAGCCTTGCGGGAACCAGGAAGGCCTTGTTACTGGACACCCTTACGCTTGAGCGACGGCTGGTTCCCTTACCGCCCGCTTCAGCTGTGCTGGTACTCGATTCAGGCGTTGCACGGACGCTGGCCGGAAGCGGCTACAACCAGCGGCGTGCCGAGTGTGAGGAAGCGGCACGCCGACTTGGAGTGAGCACACTTCGTGACATCCAGGAGGTGTCACTGGCCGATGCCTTGCCTGAGTCCCTGGGCCGCCGAGTGCGCCATATTGTAAGCGAGAACGCGCGCGTGCTGCGGGCGGCTGAATGCAACAACGCCGAGGAGTTCGGCATGCTGATGAACGCATCCCATGCCAGTTTGCGCGACGATTATGAGGCCTCGGTTCCTCAACTTGATCAATTGGTGACGCTGCTTCAGACTCATCCTGATGTTTATGGAGCGCGCTTGACAGGAGCAGGCTTTGGGGGCGCGTGCGTCGCCTTATGCAAGCCGGAGTCATTGCAGCAGATTTCCGAAGCGGTGCTGCAAGATTATTCAAGCATGGGCTTGAAGGGACGCGTCCTTGTGCCGCCACATTGGGTGAATAGAACCGCTACTGTAGGGGCAGGTTTAGCATCTTGAGTTTTCTGTTTTTTTGAGAATGGCTATGCAAAACCAAAACGGCTTGATGCAGGCAATGGTGCTGGACGCCCCCCGAGAAAAGGTTCGGATGCGCTGTATCCCGCGCCCCCGGCCGGGTCCTGATCAGTTATTGATCGAGATTGCGGCCTGTGCAGTCTGTCGCACCGACCTGCACGTAGTGGACGGCGAACTGCCTCACCCGAAACTGCCTATTATCCCGGGGCATGAAATCGTTGGACGCGTAATTGCATGCGGAGCGGATGTTCGGGATTTCGCATTGGGGGAAAGGATTGGTATTCCCTGGCTGGGCTGGACATGCGGGCATTGCCGCTATTGTCTCAATGGGCAGGAAAATCTGTGCCCGAATGCCAGATTCACCGGTTATCAGATCGATGGCGGTTATGCGGAATATACGGTCGCAGATGCCCGCTATTGTTTTCGTATTCCGGACCGTTATAGCGACTCGGAAGCTGCCCCGCTGCTATGTGCAGGGTTGATCGGATACCGCGCACTCAAGATGACCGGGAATGCCACGCGGGTAGGTATCTACGGCTTTGGCGCTGCGGCACACATTGTCGCTCAAATTCTGCATTATCAAGGGCGCAAACTTTTTGCATTTACACGCCCGGGGGATGCAACCGCGCAGGAATTCGCCCACAAGATGGGCGCAGCCTGGGCGGGCAGTTCGGATACGGTGCCCCCCGAAGAACTCGATGCGGCCATCATCTTCGCTCCGGTAGGAGCTCTTGTGCCTATCGCTCTGCGCGCTGTTTGTCCCGGTGGAATCGTCGTCTGCGGGGGAATTCACATGAGTGATATTCCCGCTTTTCCTTATGACATCCTGTGGCGGGAAAAACGTCTGGTTTCCGTTGCCAATCTTACCCGTCAGGATGGTGAGGAATTTTTAAAGCTGGCACCGCAAGTGCCAATCCACGTTACTACGGAATCCTTTCCACTCAGTGAGGTGAATACGGCTCTGACAAGATTGCGGGAAGGAAAGCTGACAGGCGCGGCAGTGCTCATTCCGAAAAAAGGGGACGTTTCCCTCTCCTAAGGCGGAATAGGGTTCTGGCGTTATCCTGGGTGGACAGCGCTTCGAGTAGCAGGTATTGCTGCCCATACGGTCAGGCAACCTTTTGCTCCGTCCGCCCTAAACCTTCTCCCCCTCGACCTGAAGCCTTCATCCCTTATGCGCCCTGAGCCCTTCGTCCCCGTTCACCCTGATCCCGAGGCTGTCGAGAGATCGAGGCCGAGGTGCTCAGGACAGACTTGTCGAAAACACGAACGCCATCAGGATAAATCCGTCAAAGACCACAGGTGCAAGGTAAACAGAAATGAGTCAGGGGGCTGGAAATCCGGGTGCTGAAAATCCTTTTCGTCAGCCCCAAAGACCGCAAGCCCCACAGTTTGTTACAATTATCATTTTGCGTCATTCCGAACCCCTTTCTTAATCGCTTGATGAACAAACGGAAAATCCTCGTCACCTCGGCCCTGCCCTATGCCAACGGCAGCATCCATCTCGGCCATCTGGTGGAGTACATACAGACGGACATCTGGGTTCGTTTCCAGAAAATGCAAGAGCACGAGGTTCATTATGTTTGTGCGGACGATGCGCATGGCACGCCGATCATGCTTCGCGCAGAACAGGAAGGCATCACTCCACGACAGCTGATAGACCGTGTATGGCATGAGCATAAGGCGGATTTCGATGGTTTCCATATTGGCTTCGATCACTATTACACTACCGATTCGCCCGAGAATCAGGCGTTTTGCGAAGATATCTACCGTCAGCTCAGGGCAAGAGATCTGATTACCAAACGTTCGGTGGAACAGTTTTATGATCCGGTCAAACAGATGTTTCTGCCGGATCGGTACATCAAGGGCGAATGCCCCAGGTGTCATGCCGGCGACCAGTATGGAGATTCCTGTGAGGTTTGCGGAGCCACCTATCTGCCCACCGACCTGATCAGTCCCTACTCTGCCGTCTCCGGCGCCAGACCGGAGCGCCGCACTTCGAATCACTATTTCTTCAAACTCTCGGATGTGCGTTGCGGGACTTTCCTCAAGAACTGGATTTTTGAATCGATTCCGGCTCAGTCTGGCATTGCTTTGGAAACGAGGCCCCGACTTCAACCCGAAGCTGCCAATAAAATGAACGAGTGGCTTTCAGCGGGTCTCGTGGATTGGGATATCTCGCGTGATGCCCCTTATTTCGGCTTCCCTATTCCACATACCGGCGGAAAGAAATTTTTCTATGTGTGGCTGGATGCGCCGGTCGGCTATTTCGGCAGTTTCAAGAATTACTTCAAGCAGAACCAGCGAACCCAGGCCGAGATCGACGAATTCCTGCGTCCTGGTGGCAATACGGAAATGGTGCATTTCATAGGGAAGGATATTCTCTACTTTCACGCCCTGTTCTGGCCGGCGATGCTGGAATTCTCAGGATATCGCACTCCTACTCAGATTTACGCTCACGGGTTTCTCACCGTCAACGGCCAGAAAATGTCCAAATCCCGGGGGACTTTCATCACTGCTGAGAGCTATCTGAAGCAAGGTCTGAATCCGGAATGGTTGCGTTATTATTACGCTGCCAAACTCAATGACAGCATGGAGGATATCGATCTCAACTTCGAGGATTTTGTCGCGCGCGTGAACAGCGATCTGGTAGGGAAATATGTCAATATCGCCAGCAGATGCGCAGGGTTCATCACCAAAAAATTCGATGGCGAGCTTACGCACAACATTTCGGAAGCAAGCCGGAAATGGTTCAATCAGTTTCTTTTTTGCGAACTGGGAGAGGGAGATACTTTCCTCGGGCGTCATATGTCCATTGCAAATTTCTATGAACGCAGGGAGTTCAGCAAAGCGATCAAGGAAATCATGTCGGCGGCGGATGTGGCCAACCAATATGTGGATCGGATGAAACCCTGGGTATTGGCGAAAGACAGCAGGAACGACAGGGAATTGCATGAAGTATGCAGCGTCGCGTTGAATATGTTCCGGATGCTGACGGTGTATCTGAAACCCGTGCTGCCGAAGCTTGCGATGGAAGCGGAGCAGTTCCTGGGATTAGATCCTCTTACATGGAAGGATGCAAATTCGCAGCACAGATTATTGCCGGAGGGACATCGGATCAACGATTACGAGCACTTGATGACCCGGATCGATCCGAAACAGATCGAAATGCTTACCAACGCAAACAAGGAAAGCCTGGCGCCCGCAAAGTCACAGCAGGCTGCACAAGCTGCAGAAACCATGGAAAAAAACTCTTCCGCCACACCCGCGCCTGCAAAAGCAGGAGAAGCAGGCCAAGCCGGTGCGTCGACCATCTCCATCGAGGATTTCGGCAAAATCGATCTCAGGGTCGCGAAAATCCTAGATGCGGAGCATGTGCCGGGCGCCGACAAGCTGCTCAAGCTAACCCTGGATATTGCTTCGGAACAGCGAACAGTATTTGCAGGCATAAAATCAGCTTATGATCCCGGGCAGCTCAAGGGACGCCTGACGGTCATGGTTGCCAACCTCGCCCCGCGCAAAATGAAATTCGGCGTATCCGAGGGAATGGTGCTAGCTGCGGGAGACGGTGAAGGCCCTTATCTGCTTTCTCCTGATGAAGGCGCACGTCCCGGAATGAAGGTGAAATAACGGGGATGGATTCCTGGACCTGACAAACTTCGCGAAGTGTGCCCGGGATTGCAACTCAAGGCTTTCCCGCCTCGAACAGTATGGCCTGCATTGGATAGCGCGTAGGGTTTGAACCATACTCTCTTTTCAGTGCTTCCGCCAATGCCGCGACTATCTCCTCCGGTTCCACTCCGCCCCGCTCTCTGATTTCCTCGATGACAGGACTGAATACCAATCCTCGTGCGAAGGCCGGCACATCCAGAATATCATGTTCCCGTCCCTGAACCGAGACGACAATCCGCTCGAAACCTGATTGGATAAGCGCTTCCTTGATAGGATCGATCTCGAAGGAGGAAACGGGATCCTCAAGGAATCTGGGTGGGTTTAATGGAAAGAATTGCTTCAGCACCTCGAAAGTCAGGCTGGCGAAGGGATTGTAGCGCCGCGAATCCCAAACGCTGAAGAGGTATCGCCCTCCACACCTCAATGTCCGATGCACTTCGCGAAACGCCGCCTCTTTATCGAAGAACATCACCCCAAACTGGCAAACCACTGCATCGAACGCCTCATTTTCGAAAGGCAGCGTCGTAGCATCTGCAATCTGGAACGTGACCTGCTCGTGGGGAAGAAACTTTGCGCGCGCAACGTCCATCATGGAGTCGCTGATGTCGACTACCGTCAGTAGCGCATCCTTGGGGAGTACGTTACGCAATTGCCGGGTGACTATTCCCGTCCCTGCCGCGATTTCAAGCATGTGGCGGACTGATCTTTCGGTTGCGCGTCTCGCAATGTCAATAGCATAGTGCTCGAAAAGCACGTGACCGAGATCACGATCATACGCAATGGCGACATCGCCAACATAGCCTGCCATTCTGAGAATCCTCCAGTTGTAGACTGATTACAGGGCACTTGAACTGTTCAGCCCCACGGTGCTCGGGGGCCTGCACAGGCATCAGATTGCCACTCCGTTAAAAAATACAGGATTCACCATCCTCAGGCACCAATACGCGTTGCGCCACATTCTTTTCGCTGAGGAATTCCCGTAGTTCTTTTCGCGAGAGCATTGCGTGGTTCACAGCTTCCATGTGACTCGCAATAACGGTTGCCTTGGGAGCTGCTTTACAAACCTCGTAAACATCCTTCTTGTCCATGATAATGGGTTCATAACCCAGCACCTGGGCGTCCCCGCTGTTCAGGACCACGACATCGGGCTCGTATTTCTTCAGATTTTCTTCGACTCCTTCGTACCAGACCGTATCCCCGGCGATGTAGAGCGTTTTTTCATTCGGATGTTTGAATACGACCCCTGATACATGTCCCAATAAATCCCCCCACTCTTCGACAGTTTTTTCTCCGCCATGCCGCCCAGGGGTTTTGATGAATGTGATATCGTCAAAAACAGTACTTTCCCCCAGAGCACGGACATTGCGGAATCCTTGCGCTCGTATTTCCACTGCGTCTTTCTCGTTTTGCGCAAAAATCAGCATATCCTTGGGAACCAGATTTATGGCTGCCTCATCCCAGTGATCCGGATGAATATGGGTAACAATGACTGCATCCACATCCAGGATCTCATCCATGGGAACAGGCAGATCGACCAGGGGATTGGCGAGGTGGCTATTGATCGTGCCCTCGAATCCGGGAAATGCCCCCTTTTCCGCCAGCATGGGATCAACCAGAAATTTTTTTCCCGCATATCCGATAATGATGGTTGCATTTCGTAGTTGCGTGAATTTCATGATAATGGCTCCTTTACTTAAGCAGTCAGAGTTTTCTAAAAACTTGATAAAGAATTGCCGCCACGACCAGAACGAACATGGGCCAGAATTGAGCAAAACCCTCGTACCATGGCGTTCCCACGGTGATGGGGATTTTCAGCGTGAAATCAGTCTGATTCTCATCCTTCCCGGATAGATAAAGCCTGTATTCGCCCAATTCGGCGATACGCAATACCTGGGTAATGGTGCCGGACTCGTACGTTCTCGGAGGAATCGTCAGCAGTGTGTTCGATGGCGTGCCGCCTTCCATTTTTGTGAGCGCCATGGTCAGTGGCCATTCACGCGCCGATTCCGGATAAAGAAGATCAATCGTGACATCCAGGATTCCGGGACTGGGTATTTTTCCGCACAAGACAGGGACGGACATCGCGCCTGTTGCTTCCTCAGGGATTTCATAGTCTCCTGGGATGAAATAACCCGAATAGCCAATGACCAGGGAGTCGGACTCTATGGTGCATGTGCCGCCGCGGAAACCCTTCGGATAGGTGTCCGACACATCCCCCTGAGAGCTCACGTGAAACTGTAAGCCGACTGCCACGATAACCGCGAGAGATCCGCTCAGGATCAGGAAGCGCCGCATGCCTGTCGACAAATTTGCCCAGATGCTATCCATTGATTTCTCCGTAATTCGACTAAATCGATTCCATGGTGACAGGCGCAGCGGATGATGCAGAGTTCTCCGTTGGAGAGGGAGCATACTCCATGCAGCGCAGAACGTCCTCGGCGGCAAGTCGTGCGATATAGGCGGCCTGGCTATTCTGGGTTACCATGGCAGTCACGATCGCACCCTCGATGATCAGCCCCAGTTTCTGTGTGAGCATATCGGGATCCCTGGCCCCACTTTCCACAACCAGTGACCTCAGCCGGTCAATTATTTGATCCCGGTACGCACCGGCTATATCCTTTACCCAGCGGCTATCCTTTTCGTGTTCCGCTACGGCATTGATGAATACGCAACCGAAGAAGTCTTCTTTTGCGAACCATTTCTCCAGCAGATCGAACAGGGCCAGGATGCGCTCCCTGGGGGAACACTTGAGATGCGGCAGATCCAGATCGAACCAGTGAAACCACATGTTCGCTTCCGTATCGAACACCGCCTTGAGCAGATTTTCCTTTGAGCCGTAGTGGGTATAGAGGCTGGCGCGTGCCACACCCGCTTCCTCGAGAATCCGTGTAACGCCTGTCGCATGGATCCCGGCACGGCAGAACAGGCGGCGCGCGGCCAAAAGCAGTTTTTCCTCGATCGATTTGCGAGCTTCCTTCATCGACCTATTCCTCCAGAATCTGCATGGATTGATGCCGGTTTGCTCGGCCAGGGACGCTCCCGCTCTGCTAATTGTTTCCTGATTTTTCTCGCGATCCTGCCTGCATCCAGGCGAATTTCCCGCAGGTAGCCGCTCAAAGGAACGAAGTGCCCGATAATGTAAAGGCGCGGCGCATCGGGAAACTCATGATCCCCCTGCGCCACCGGTCTATCCTCCTCCGTGGTAATGCCGGGAACCTGGATCAGTTTGGTGAGACCACTACGAAAGCCTGTCCCGACAACAATCGCATCCACGTTCAACGTAGCTTGCTCGCGGTCTTCAGGAGGCTTTGCTCCAATGGAATTGAAGGCATGCACGGTTTGTCCTTCGATTTTTTTGATCTGCCCAACTACCCGTATACTTCCGGCGCGAATATCCTCTGCGAAGGGATCATAGACAATCGGCACCACCTGAGTCCTGGCAAACTGCTGCGATACCGGGGACTCAGGAAAAGGAAGGCCATAGGGCGTCAGGTCACCTATGAACAACCGGCGCAGGACATTCAGGAGACCATCCGTCCACGCGGGTGGCAGGGGACGAATCGCAACGCCGATTCCGGCCAGCGGAATGCCGAAGACGCTCTTTGGGAGAATGTGGGGTGGCGTCCTGACGGAGAGGGTCACCGTTTTTGCGCATTCAGCGAGCCTGCTTGCAATTTCCGCAGCGGAATTGCCACTTCCGACCACCAGTACATTCTTTCCTGCATAGGCTTTGGCGTTCCTGAATTTGGAGGAATGGATGATTTCTCCGGAAAAAGTCTCCATGCCGTCCCATTGGGGGATGATGGGAGTGCACGCGCAACCCGTCGCAACAACCACGGCGCGCGATTCGAACGTCTCCCCATCCTGGCTGGAGATGGCCCAGGTGTCGCGCTGACGATCATACTCGAGTTTTGCGATGTTGATTCCGGTTCGAACCTTGAATCCCCCTCGTTCCGGGAATGTTTCGAGGACACGCACGACTTCATCCCGCGAAGGCCAGCCACCGGCCGAGCGGGGAAACGGATTTCCCGGGAGTTGGGAAAAGAAGCGCCCTGTGTTCAGGCGCACGCCATCATAGTGATTGCGCCAGACATCTCCCACCGCCGCGGTCTTCTCCAACACCAGCGGGTCGAGGCCGATTCTTTTCAGCTCATACGCCGTCGACAATCCCGCCGGGCCGGCACCGATCACTGCAACATCATGTACACCGGTCATCTCCAGTCCCCCTCAGTGGTCATAAAAGCTCAGCCGTCAATTCAGCCTGCTTGCAACTGATCTCGACATTGAGCGGGACTGGGCGGATGATCGTATCCGGAATGGGCGCGGTCTTCAGCAGTCTGTCCAGAATCCCCTTCACCTTATCGGTCGAGGAATCAGTCTGGATATCCACCGCTACCCGGATGCTTTCAAAGCCGGGATTGGCCGCTTCAAGGCCAAAGGCGGCACGGAAATTCACTCGACCGGAAACGTCGAGTCGCAGTGATTTCACGGTGATGTCCGCCACCGACAATGCGCCAATATAGGTGGCGACAAGGCAGCCTCCGATTGCGCTGAGCAGCATGTCCTCCGGGGTGATGCCGCTCCCCTTGCCGCCGTATTGCTCAGGCTAGTCACCACTGACTTCCTGGCCATCCATGGCATAGGATACGGTGCGATACCCGTTTTTCCAGACAACAGTCGACTCATACCGGGGGTTGCCGAAAGCCCCGTTTGCATCCCCCTCGATGAGAGCACGCGTTTTCCGTAACCTGTCGACGTCAATTCCATTCACGCATTTCATCGTCACTATTCACCTCCCTGTCATCACAGAAAATATTGATGCCACTTTTGATTTCCGTGCATTCAGGATGACATCAAAAACAGACCGATCAGTCTATTTTATTCTACGCCCTCAATAAAAACATCACAAGAGGAATGGGTATGATTTTCTAAAGATAAGATTTGACTACTCCCCAGAGGGGAAAAGACCTCAAATCGAAGAAAAAGCTGAGAAAACGCGTCAGGAAAATTTTATTTAGGGAAGATCAGAAGCTTATGGGCACTCCATGGGGAACCTTTACAGGAAGTTTGTCGCATGAGCATAGCCAAGAACAGTTGACGAAACAAGACAACCGGTCGTATTATTAATACATGACGCGATCTGCAAAAAAGGAAGCGAGCAGGGACAATCTGTTGAATCAGGGTGTAAGCATGCTCATGCGCCAGGGCTACCACGGTACTGGACTCCAGGAAATTCTGGATGCGGTAAATATTCCCAAAGGCTCTTTTTATAATTACTTCGATAGCAAGGAGGATTTTGGCGCCAAGGTTATCCAACATTACGTCGACCCTTTTATCATCCAGCTGACCACTCATTTACAACGCTCCGAAACCAACGCACTGGGTGCAATACAATGTTATTTTGATGAGCTTGTCGCGGAGCTGGAGAAAAACGATTTCAAGGGTGGGTGCCTCCTTGGGAATTTAATGGGTGAGATTGGTGATACCAGTCCTCTTTGTCAGCAATCCCTCCAGGCGGCTGTTACCCGGTATCGGGATTTACTGCAATCTGGCTTGGTCAAGGCTCAGCAACAAGGCACGGTCAGGGCAGATAAATCAGCGGGGGAGATGGCCGATTTATTAATAAATGCCTGGCAGGGGGCCTTGCTGAGAGCGAAGATCGAAAAATCGCCCGGACCCGTCAAGCAATGCTGTCAGGATCTGCTGGGAGATTTTTTTAGGCCTCTTACATCTACATCTCGCTAATTTTTTTCTCTTTTATTAAGACGACCAGTCATATATTTATTAATCGAAACAAGAGGTATAAATGCCCAAATTCATCATTGAACGTGAAATCCCCAAGGCGGGCGCGTTTACCGCTCAGGATTTGCAAGCCATTTCAGAGAAATCATGCAACGTACTAGCCAGTATGAGATCTCCGATCCAGTGGGTGGAGAGCTACGTGACCGATAACAAGGTTTACTGCATCTATATTGCACCCGATGAGATGGCCATACGAGCCCACGCCGAACAAGGCGATTTTCCTGCAAATCGTGTTTCCCGCATCCTGTCTGTAATTGATCCCACCACGGCAGAGAGTTGCTAGAACGCGGAATTCGAGCAATAGAGTAAGAAACCCGCCAACTGTAAAAATACTTTTAAGGAGATGTACATGGAATCCCGTGCTTTTAATTCCCTTATGATGGGACTGGTATTGGCTGGGACAAGCGTCTTTTGCCCGTCCTCAGAAGCGCGTGACTCGGCTGTGGGCGAGCAAAGCCAAATCCCTGCAGCGCAAGGCTCGAACCACAAGCATTATGAAGCTTCACCTGGGGCGAACCAGCCAGGACCGGATGGGCAGCTGGCACCCAGGTTGCAGAACCTCGGCAATCATGCATTCCCGGTCAGCACACGAAATGAAAGAGCACAGCTCTTTATCAATCAGGGCATCAATCTGGCCTACGGCTTCAACCATGCCGAAGCGCGCCGCGCATTTCGCGAAGCCGCACGACTCGATCCCGCACTGGCGATGGCATACTGGGGTCAGGCGCTGGTACTGGGTCCCAACATCAACGCACCCATGGATCCCAAGGATGAATCCGATGCCTTGAAGCTGGTGCAAAAGGCGAGATCACTGATGGGGTCGGCCTCGGAAAGGGAGCAGGCGCTGATCAGCGCGCTGGAGAAACGTTATTCGGGCGGTTCCGGAGATCGCGCGGCAAATGACAAGGCTTATGCTGAGGCAATGCGGACGGTACATCGGCGCTTTTCCACTGATCCTGATATCGCAATGCTCTATGTGGAATCAGTGATGGACCTTCGTCCCTGGGGATACTGGATGCGGGACGGGCACCCCCATGAGGGAACGGCTGAAATCGCGGCGCTGACCGAGGAGGTATTGCGCCGCCATCCCTCACATCCCGCCGCATTGCACATGCAAATTCATCTGCTGGAGCCCACGACCACGCCTGAGCGCGCGGAGAAGGCCGCGGACGTCCTGCTTCCGCTGATGCCCGCAGCAGGGCACATGATACATATGTCATCGCATATTTATCAGCGGGTGGGACGTTATGGGGATGCGATAAAAAGCAACCGGTTGGCAATAGCGGCCGACGAGGACTACATCGCTCAATGCCAGGCACAGGGACTGTACCCGATGGCCTACTACCCGCATAACATCCACTTTCTTTCGTTTTCTGCCACGGCAAGCGGTCAAAGCAGAATCGCAATCGAAGCCGCCCGCAAGACCGCCAGCAGGATAGACGATGCCACGCTGAAGGAAATGCCCCTGACTGCTGTGTTCCGCATGACATCCTACTGGGCTCTCGCGAGGTTCGGACACTGGCAGGATATACTCGATGAGCCCTCCCCTCCCGTCACGAACGCATTCCTCAAGGGGAGCTGGCATTATGTCCGGGGCCTTGCATTTATCGCAACCGGACGTCTCTCCCAAGCCGAGCAGGAACTGGGTACTTTGCGCGAGATCATGAAAGACCCCAGCCTGGACGGTGCACTCTTCTCCAAGAATACGCCGCGCACCGTGCTCAGGATTGCTCCCGAAGTGCTGGCTGGTGAGATTGACGCCGCCCGCGGCAAATTCGATTCGGCCATAGCGCATCTTGAACGCGCGATCCGCTACGAGGATGCGCTGGTTTATACGGAACCCGCTGAGTGGCACTATCCACCGCGGCTCGCGCTGGGCGCGATCCTACTTGAAGCCGGATATCCGGATGAAGCAGAGACGGTCTACTGGAACGACCTGCAACGGAATCGCGACAGTGGTTGGGCCCTTTTCGGGTTGCAGCAGGCCCTGCGTGCTCAGAAAAAGGAAGCCGAGGCCGATGTTATTGAGGCACGCCTCAAAAGGGCCTGGGAGCATGCTGACGTAAAGCTGACGGCCTCGCGCATGGGCCGATAGCGAAAACCCTGATAACCCTAGTCCGATGATACGAAGAGAATTTAGTTCTAGCTCCCGAGTCATAGTGAATTCAAACTGGTTGCTTTCTCCAACTTCGGAGGACGAGGCCTCGAAACTTACCGAGGCGCGTCGCTCGCGTTTCATCCTTCATGAGGAGCTCGTCATGTCCTTCGATACTCGGCTCAAGTATTTGCGCATCGCACTCAACCTCTTCGGTTTTTTCTTTCTGATTGTTCTCGCCCCCTTGATGCTTGGGCTGTGGCCCTCGGGCTGGACCTGGGGCGTGGATCAAGGGCACTCGCATTACGCCCTCATGATCATCGCTATGTATGCAGTCCTGAGAGGATTTCTTCTTCTGGCCGCCAGAAGGTTGAACCCGGGTAGCAGGGGACGCATACCTGTATCGGGGTTGTCCAGAATCCGACAATTCGCTCTTTCACAGCAGTGCGTGAAAAGGACTCTTCAGCACCGAGCGGAGGGGCAAATACATCATCTACAGCCTGTCCAATGAGAAAGCGATACGGATCGTGCACGTTAATGGCCTCCGTTAATGGCCTCTACTGCAGCAGAAACAGTAATGCAGGAGGGACAGCATGACCTCCAATCACTTTCAGGATGACCTCATCTATAGGAGTTACCCATGGCCAGTCAGCCTTTTTCACAGCTTAATCCAATTAATTTTCTGCAAACGTTTGTAACGAAGAGCCTCGAATTAAGCGAACTGTGCGAACCTGATAAAAATGACAAACCGATAAACAGAATTGAGCAACTGGGATTGAATGCGGGCAGCTGTTTCGAGGCGGCTTACCGTGAGGAACGAGGCCTTGTCGGGCCGCTGGACAATGCTCGGTACCGCGATCTGATTGTTGAAATAAAGAACAAAATAGGAGGCGCCTTTTCCCCTGCTTCCAGTGAGCCGGGGGTGGTGCGCGTTGTCAATACTCGCTGTCCCTTCGGCGAGGCAGTCAGACATGCTCCGGAGTTGTGCCAGATGACTTCGAGCGTGTTCGGCGGAATCGCGGCGCATAATTTCGGTTACGCAAAAGTCATCCTTGAGAAGCGCATCGCCGTCGGGGACGGAATGTGCGAAGTCTGCATCCATACTGATCCGAATCAGGCACAACAATATCAAGGCGGCGACGAATATCGCAAGGAGGGGGAAGTCATCCTCGGCAAGTCTGCTTCCGCAGAAATCAGTACTCGCGTGGAAAAACAACTGAACAAGGCCTGGTTTGGCTCCAGATCAAGTAAACCTGACGCTACTGACAGGCCGCGCATCGTGGCCCAATCATTGGCCATGCGTCAAACACTGGAAACCGTGGAAATTGTCGCCCCGACGACAGCGAATGTATTAATTAGCGGTGAAACAGGCGTGGGTAAGGAGGTTATCGCGCGTGCTATCCATGCGATGAGCGAACGCTGGAACAATAAATTTCTTGCAGTAAATTGCGGCGCTATCCCGGAAAACCTGGTTGAAAGTGTTTTGTTCGGGCACGAGCGCGGAGCCTTTACAGGGGCCTACGAAGTGCATCAGGGTTTTTTCGAGCGCGCGGACAAGGGCACGCTGTTTCTGGATGAAATTGATTCACTCCCGTTTCCAGCCCAGGCGCGGTTGCTAAGAGTGCTTCAGGAAAATGAATTTGAGCGTGTAGGAGGCAAGCAGAGTTTATCCGTCGATGTCAGGATCGTTGCCGCTGCGGGCAGTCAGCTCGACAAGCTGATGGCCCAAGGGGTTTTCCGCCGCGATCTTTACTATCGCCTCAATGTCGTGCCGATCCACATTCCCCCACTGCGTGAACGGCCTGAAGACATCCCACCTTTGGCCACCTCGATCTTAGCAAGACTCTCTGAAAAATACCGCAAGAACCCTCATAAATTGAGCAGGCGCGCCTTGGCACAACTTATGAGCTACGAGTGGCCAGGTAATGTCAGAGAGATGGAAAATGTTCTGGAACGCTCTTTTTTATTTGCTTCCGGGCAGGTGCTGGAGCAGGTGGCGTTGCCCAAAAAGCCTGCGCAACCCCAGCCTGTCCCGCAACAGGCTTTGATTCAACAGGCATCTTGTACGCTAAAAGAAGCCAGGAAGAGGGCGGCAGATGAAGTGGAAGAAGCAATGTTAAAGGAGCTGCTTGTCAGTTTTCGAGGAAATATAAAAAAGGTCGCCCAATCACTCCATATAACGCCGCGCGCGGTTCATCAGAAATTAACACAGCATCAAATTGATCCAAACGCGTTTCGGCTTTCCCGTTAGGCACCCAGTCATCCACTACTTCTGGCATGACTTGAGATCTTGCGAAGAACAACGAAAGTGATTTCCCTTGCATGAAGTGTTGCTTCCTATGAGAAAGATTCCTTCTCTTTATACATCCGCTTGATCCCACGAAGTATTTTTAAAGAAATACCAATCTGGTGAGAAGTATCAGTACGCGTGAATGCTGCGATATTGTTTCCAACCTGCTGTTTTATCGTCAATTTATTTATGGCACAGAATTTGCTTTATTTCAAACGCGGAGCGTTACTTTGACAAGTCGCGCAGTTCGTAAAATCCACCAAGGAGAAATTGATGACGCTTAAAGAGAAACTCGATACGCATGTTGCGGCATACGAACACTGGGCAACACGTCGACGCTATGGACCTCGCGGGGCGAACAACCTCAATTTGTGGGTCCTTGCTTGTATGGACGAACGTTTGCCCGTGGATGAAGCATTGGGCATTCATGTGGACACACCGGCAGGACATGGCGATGCGCACTGTTTCCGAAATGCGGGCGGGATTGTGACCGACGATGCGATACGTTCAGCCATGCTGACGTGTAATTTCTTCGGCACTAAAGAAATCGTCATTGTTCAACATACACAGTGCGGCATGCTCTCGGCAAATGCGCAGGAGTTGGAGAAGCATTTCCGCGACAAGGGCATTGACCCTGACAATATTACTTTGGATCCCACTTTATCCGAATTGAAGCTGGAAAAAGGCGCATTCGCCAAGTGGATCGGCATGATGGATGATGTGGACGTAACCTGCATGAAGACAGTCGAAGCTTTCAGAAACCATCCGCTCATACCCAAAGATACGGTAATCAGCGGCTGGATCTGGGAAGTCGAGACGCGTCGGTTGCGGGCACCGACACTTGATGCTGAAAAACGCGCAAGAACTGACGTTACCTCAACTCCGTTCGGTGTCAAAGATAAACAACCAGCACGGTGGGAATAATTCCTTAGGGCCGAATTAATGGCAGTTTGTGTTAGTGGGGCTACTGCCCCCGCTAACCAGGAAATCGAGTACGAGACGAAAGGATACAAGATGCCGACTTATGATTACGAATGCATGCCGTGCAACTTGCGGTTAGAGGCCCGGCATTCTGTTAATACGCGGGCTCCAGACTGCCCACAGTGCGAGGGCACGCTCACAAGGCTGATTCTGTCTGCGCCTGCAACCCATGGCCATATGGCACAAGGGCGTGAACAGGCAATGCGTTCACTCCAGCCGAAACCGGAGCGGAGCAAGCATCAGCACGGACCGGGATGCGGATGCGGATGCGGTCATTAGGCCAAATCCTAGAACTCCTGGAACTCGATACAGCCGATAAAAGCGGATTATGGAGGATGCAAAGATGAGCGAAAGCTCACAAACAGGCATGAGGCTCGACGTCCCTGTACGCAAACCGGACAACTTCTTCGACGTCCTTGTGATTGGAGGGGGCTCTGCCGGCATCGGTGTTACCGCAAGCCTTTTGCATAGACGACCTTCGCTCAGGATCGGAATTGTTGAGCCCAGCGACAAGCACTACTATCAGCCGGCGTGGACGTTGGTCGGAGGAGGAGCTTACGACGTCAAAAAAACGGTTCAAGCCATGTCCAAGGTCATTCCAAAGGAGGCGCATTGGCTTCAGGCTGGTGTTACCGGTTTCGACCCTGCATTCAATCTTGTCCAGCTCGCCGATGGCCGTTCTATCAGCTATGAGCAGCTCATCGTGTGTCCGGGACTTCGCCTGGCCTGGGAGCAAATCGAGGGACTGGAAGAAACCTTGGGAAAGAATGGAGTTACATCAAACTATCGATTCGACCTGGCTCCCTATACCTGGTCATTGGTTCAAAATCTCAAGCGCGGCAAGGCGCTTTTCACTCAGCCCCCCATGCCGATCAAATGCGCAGGCGCTCCCCAAAAAGCGATGTATCTGTCCTGCGACCATTGGCTGCGCAACGGAAACCTGGATGATATTGAAGTCGAATTCAACGTTGCAGGAGCCGTGCTGTTCGGGGTGGCGGCTTTCGTGCCGCCGCTGATGCAGTATGTAGAACGTTACAACATAAACCTCGTGTTCAACTCGAACCTGATAAAGGTCGATGGCATCAACAGGACAGCATATTTTGATATCAAGGATGAGAAAGGCAACGTAGAGCGTGTGGCAAAACCTTTTGACATGCTTCATGTCACGCCACCTCAAATGGCTCCCGATTTTATTCGCCACAGCCCACTGGCAGATTCCGCGGGATGGTGCGAAGTCAACCAGGAAACGCTTCAGCATCCTCGCTATCCGAATATATTCTCCCTGGGAGACGTGTGCTCCTCGCCCAATGCAAAGACGGCTGCAGCGGTAAGAAAGCAGATAGTTGTGGTAGCAGAGAATCTGCTCGCTGCAAAAGAAGGAAGGGAATTGCCTACCCGCTACGACGGATATGGTTCCTGCCCACTTATTGTGGAAAAGGGCAAAGTGATCCTTGCCGAGTTTGGATTTGGAGGAAAGCTTTTGCCAACTTTCCCCCTTGATCCCACCATTCCCCACTTTTTGGCATGGGTTCTTAAAGCGAGATTCCTGCCATGGTTTTACTGGAATGGCTTCCTGAAAGGACGTGAGTGGCTTGCGCGATCCAGGCCCCAGCCCGATTAATCATGCAAACGCTACTGCCGGAAAGCGCGCTGCTAGGCTCTGTCGTAGGCATCGTTCTCGCACTTACGGGAGCAGGAGGCGCCATTATTGCAGTTCCTCTGCTGATCTTTGGCCTGCATCTTGCAATTGCAGATGCCGCCCCGATTGCATTGTTTGCTGTCAGCGTTTCAGCAGCCTTGGGAGCGTTGCTTGCCTTAAAGCAGGGAAAGGTAAGATACCGGGCAGCCAGCCTTCTCGCCCTTGCAGGTTTGGCGGCATCGCCCTTGGGCGTATTCCTTGCGCAGAGAATACCTAACGCCCCCTTGACTCTGCTATTTGCGATAGTGCTGGGGTATGCTGCATTTCATACATTTCGCCAGAGTATGAGAAATCCTGCGGACACTGCGAGGAATTCTTCGCCCCCGTGTCAGCTCGACTTGGGTGGTCGTCTAATATGGACTGGGCTGTGCGCTCGGCTGATCGTGATTGCAGGTGTTTTGGCCGGATTTCTATCGGGGCTGTTAGGCGTGGGTGGAGGTTTTATTATCGTTCCTGCCCTTCAAAAGGTCACTGACCTTCATATGCAGTCCATCATGCCCACTTCGCTCGCGGTGATTGCATTGATTTCCCTGGTTGGGGTCCTATCTGCCATGGCAATGAGAGGAATGGACTGGGCCATTGCGCTACCGTTTGCATTTGGCGCTGGGATGGGAATGCTGCTGGTCAGTACCTTTGCCAATCGTTTTACGGGTCCTCGACTACAGCAGGGTTTTGCCGTTCTTGCAGGATGCGTGTCGATCGGCATGATTATCAGTCAAGTCCAAAACCTGCTGTAATTTCCGTTTAGGCTCGTCAAAGCGGCAGGCGTCCCTTTCGGACCTTAAGAAGAATAATATACACGGCCATCCCCTCCCGCTCTCACCCGGTTCCATCTATTTCGAGGTGTGATCTGCCCCATAGATCAGGAGATGAATACGATCTACGCCCGCTGTCCCGCCAGATCCCCCGTCTCGAGCTTCAATGGTCCTTTGCCGGAATATCGGTCCAGGTATAGATAGATCACCGGTGTGATGAACAAGGTGATCACCTGAGAAAACAGTAGTCCACCTACCACGGCGAGACCCAGTGGCTGGCGCAATTCCGCGCCTGCTCCCAATCCCAGGGCGATAGGAAGCGCGCCCATCAGGGCCGCCAGAGTGGTCATCATGATTGGCCGGAATCGCAGCAGGCAAGCGGTCCTGATCGCTTCCTGAGGTGTCATCCCTTCGTTGCGCTGGGCATCGAGCGCGAAATCGATCATCATGATGGCGTTCTTTTTGACTATGCCGATCAGCATAAGGATGCCGATCATGGCGATGATCGAGAGTTCCATATTGAACAGCCATAGCATTCCCAAAGCTCCAACCGCAGCCGATGGCAATCCTGAAAGGATCGTGACGGGATGGATATAGCTTTCATACAGCACACCAAGCAAAACATAGATGACCAGCAACGCGCCGATGATGAGTATCACCTGGCTTGCCTGTGAAGACTGGAATGCCGCCGCATCGCCCGCATAGCTCGTGAGAATGCTGGCGGGCACATTCAGTTCGCGCTTGAACTTCTCTATTCGGACAGAGGCTTCCCCCAGCGCGGCTCCCGGCGCGAGATTGAACGAGATGGTCAACGACTCGAGCTGGCCGGAGTGGTTGATCGCAAGGGGCCCCACCTGGCGTTCAACCGATGCAACGCTGGAGAGTGGCACCAGCATGCCATTCTTGCCACGCAGGTAGATTTTATCGAACGCACTCTCGTCGGCACGGTCCTCCGAGGCTACCTGCAGGATAACCGGATAACTGTCGCTGGAGGTATAGATCGTCGACACCTGGCGCTCACCAAACGCACTGTACAGCAGAGAACGGATATCGGACATCTGCACGCCCAGCAGATTGACTTTGTCACGATTGATATTGAGTTGGGCCTGCAGGCCCTTCAACTGGGAATCGCTGGTGACATCGCGGAATATCGGATCGGCACGCATGCGCGCCATCAGACCCTCTGCCGCACCGCGCAACTCCTCCGCGCGCACACTGCGCATGACGTACTGATAACGGCTCTTGCTGGTGCGCCCTCCCAGCCTGAGATTCTGAATGGGATTGATGAAAACGTTGACGCCGGGAATAGTGCTGACCTCGCGCCGCAAATCTTCCATTACCTTGTTGAGAGGGGGACGTTCGCTCCGCGGCTTCAAAGTCATGAACAACCGGGCGCTATTGCTTTCGGTCGCATTGACGATGAGTGTGTCAACAGCCGGATTGGCGCGCATGATTTCCCCCGTTCGCTGCAATAATTCCGTCATGGCTGGAAAGGAAATGTCTTCAACCGCATCGACCGTGATCAGCGCCTGTCCGATATCCTCCGTGGGGAAAAAACCTTTGGGCAAGACCACGAACAAGCCTGCCGTGGCAATGAAGGTGCCCATGGCAATGCCGAGCACGGTACGGCGATGAAGCAACGCGAGATCAAGGAAGCGTTCATAGACCCCCAGGGTACGGATGAATCCCCGCTCGAACCAGGCGGTCCACTTCAGGCTTCTGCCCTCGGGCTCGTGCTGAACGATATACCGGCTTGTCATCACGGGCACCAGCGTGAGCGAGACAAGCGCCGACATCATGATGGCGATGCCCACTACTCCTGCAAACTCATGAAAAAGCAGGCCGATTACTCCGGGCATGAAAAAAATCGGGATGAAGACGGCCACCAGCGAGAGGGAAATCGACATGATGGTAAAACTCACCTCTTTCGATCCCACCAAAGCCGCCTGCAAGGGCGGCATCCCCTCCTCGATATGACGAACGATATTTTCCAGCATTACAATGGCATCATCCACGACCAGGCCGACCGCGAGCGTGATTGCCAGCAGCGAAATATTGTCCAGGCTGTAATCGAGCAGATACATCATCGCTACGGTTCCAAGCAGCGAGATCGGCAGCGACAGCGCCGGAATCAGCGTGGCGGACGCCTTGCGCAGGAACAGGAAAATCACAAGCAGAACGAGTACGATCGTTACCGCCAGCGTCACCTGCACATCATGAATCGAGTCGCGAATCGAAACCGAGCGGTCGCTGGTCAGCTTGAGTTGCACCGATGAAGGCATTTGCGCGACTAGCGCCGGCAGGGCGGCTTTTATGGCATCCACGGTCGCTACCGTATTCGCACCCGGCTGGCGCTGCACCGACAAGGTTATTGCCCGCTCGCCATTGGCCCAGCTTGCCGTCTTGACCGACTGAACGCTGTCTTCAACTTCCGCTACTTCCGAGAGGCGCACGGGGTTCCCTGCGTCAGAAGTCGCCACGATCAGATCCGCGAAGGCTGCCGCGTTTCCGAGTTGGCGGTTGGCCTGAATGGTAAGAGTCTGCCGCGGACCCTCGAGAGTGCCGATCGGCGTGTTGGCGTTGGCAGTCCCCAGCGCAGTGGCGATATCGTCCAGCGTCAAATTGCGGACAGCAAGCGCTTCCGCATTGACATGGATACGTACGGCGTATTTTTTCTGGCCGTTGATCTGGACCTGCGCAACGCCCGACAGCGTTGACAAGGTGGGAGCAATCAGGTCTTCGGCAAGACTGTTCAGTTCCGACAGCGACATCGAAGGCGATGTCAGCGTAAGGAAGAGGATGGGCGAATCCGCAGGATTGATCTTGCGATATGAGGGTGGCGACGTCATCTCGATCGGGAGAGCACGCTCGGCTCGCAGCAAGGCCGCCTGTACGTCAATTGCCGCGCTGTCGATATCCCGTCTCTGGTCGAATTCCAGAGTAATCGCGGTATTGCTAAGCGTGCTGGTGGAACTGATTACCGAAAGACCGGAGATCGCCGAGAATTGCCGCTCTAGGGGCGTGGCCACAGAGGAAGCCATTGTCTCGGGACTGGCGCCCGGCAATACCGCTGCCACCGAAATGGTGGGCGAGTCATAACTGGGAAGGGCAGCAATAGGCAAATTACCGTAAGCCATAATGCCGGCGAGAATGGCCGAGGCTGACAACAGCACCGTCATGATGGGACGGCGAATGCACAGTTCCGAGAGATTCATCGCGCTGACTTCATGCGGGTTGCAGATGTGCCCTGCCAAAACAATTTTCTCATCCGGAGTTTCTACCCGGGCCCGGCACCGGTCTTGATGGAACTCGCCTCCGTTACGGCGCTGCCGGGACGGAGATTCTGCGCCCCCTCCGCGACTACATGCATCCCGGAAGTAATAGCCTTTCCCTCTACTACCGCAAACCCTTCCTGTACCAGGCGCACCTCGACCGAAAAAGGCTTTACCTTTCCGGTTTCGTCCAGTACATACAGGAATTTTCCTTCCGGTCCATTCTGCACGGCCTGCACCGGCACCGTCAGAGCATGGATCAAAGTTTGCGGGGCGAGCGAGACCATGACAAACATGCCTGGCCACAGGTGCCTGTCCGCATTGGGAAACTCTGCCTTGAGACGAATTGTACCGCTTGCCGTATCGACGGCATTATCGATAAATATCAGACGGCCGGTTCTTGTCTGTTTTTGCGGCCCATTCAGCTCGACGGTTACCGGCACCTCGCCTTTCGCAAAAGCCTGCTGCAAAGGTATGAACTCACGTTCCGGCAAAGTGAAGCTGACGTTGATCGGATCGATCTGGGTAATGCTCACCAAAGCATCATTGGGCTGCACCAGGCTGCCCTGATATACTGAAATGGCGCCCGAACGACCAGAGATCGGGGCAGTGATTTCGCTGAAACCACGGGCAATTCGATTCGCCTGAGCTGTAGCCTCATCGACTGTAAGCTGGGCGCGCAGCGCATCCACCTGATTCTCCGCCACATCCAGGGCTGCCTGCGAAATAAAACCCTGCCGGAACAGTTCCCGCTGGCGTTCAAGATTACGTTCCGCATTTCTCAGATCGGCGCGTGACTTCGCCAGTTGCCCCTCTGTTCTGCGCACATTGGCATCCTCGGTGCGCGCGTCGAGCGTGAAAAGCGGCTCACCCTTTCGAACGAATTGACCTTCCCTGATATGCACGGCGCTGATCATTGCGCTCAGCTGGGGTCGCACGGCCACCGTCTGCTGCGCAGACACAGTACCGTTGGCAGCGAGTTGTACCGGTACGTTCTGTTGGTTGATGACCGCTGTTATTACCGGTGTAGGTTCCGAAGTCTTCTTCTTCGCATCGGTCGCTCCACTCGGGTTACGCCACACCCAGGCCCCTGCTATCAGGGCAGCGAGTATAAGACCAAGGATTGTGACTCTCAGGCGCCGGACAGGTGTAACCCTTTTTATTTCAGAAATAGCTTCCATCAGTGAGACTTAGCCGAATGCGATCGAATTATGATCCGGAAAGGGAGAGGAGCATACCAAGAAGTACAGCGGGAAGCACCGTCTTATCAATTGCGCGCAGCGTGAAGATACTTCTCGGCTTCTTCAATCTACGATTATTCCTCCGGCAAGCCGTATTCTCTCTGCACAACGGCTAGAGATGGCTTCATCGTGTGTTACCAGAATGAGCGTTGTCCCGCGCTCGCGGTTCAGTTCAAACATGAGCTCTATGATTTGGGCGCCCGTCGCGGAATCAAGGTTGCCTGTCGGTTCATCCGCCAATACCAGTCGAGGCTGGGTGACAAAGGCGCGCGCGATGGCGACGCGTTGCTGCTCCCCTCCTGAGAGTTGGCGCGGATAATGCTTTAGACGCTGTCCAAGCCCCACTCGTTCAAGCAATTCACGCGATGCGCTGCCTGCATCCGATATATTTGCAAGCTCCAGGGGCAACATCACGTTTTCGATCGCAGTGAGTGCCGGCAACAGTTGAAATGACTGGAAGACAAATCCCAGCATGCGTCCGCGAAGTGCCGCACGCGCATCCTCGTCCAACAGAAAAATATCCTCGCCATCAAGGTGAACCTTACCGCTTGAAGGAGTATCTAATCCTGCTAACAACCCCAGCAATGTCGACTTTCCTGAACCCGACGCTCCTACTACGGCGACGGAATCGCCAGCATTAACGCTTAAATTGATGTTCTCCAGAATGGTGAGTTGTTCGTCGCCGGTATTCACTTGCTTGGTCAATCCAATCGCCTGCACGATGGGCCGTACTACAACATTATCTGTCATGAAAAATTTCCTGGTTATTCTCTATCTGGTATCGGCATTCTTTATCCCCACTTTGGGCGCAACCGTCGGGCCAGCGTCTGCACCCACCTCCGGGACCACGACCGTTATGGTATTCGGCGACAGCTTATCTGCCGGTTATGGCTTGCCTCCGGATGCAAGCTGGGTCAATCTGCTCAAGAACCGGCTGCAAACACAATCTCAGACATATCTGATCAATAACAGCATCAGTGGCGAAACCGCATGGGGAGGACGCAACCGGATCGAGAAAGCGCTCAAGACCCATCGTCCTGACATCGTCATTGTCGAGTTGGGAGGTAATGACGGGCTGAGAGGGGCGTCCATTGGATCCATCCGGGACAATCTCGAAGCCATCATTGAAGCCTGCAAGCGGAACAATGCCACTGTACTGTTGGCCGGAATGCAATTGCCGCCAAATTATGGCATAACATATACTCAAAAGTTTCAGGATATTTACCCTCAACTCGCCAAACGCCACGACATCAAACTCGTGCCGTTCCTCCTGGATGGCTTTGGTAACAAACGCGAGTTTTTTCAGGCAGATGGGATACATCCCACTGCTCGGGCCCAGGAGAAAATCGTGGAAAATGTCTGGAAAGTGTTGAAAACGATGCTCGAGGCTCCCCAGAAATCTTCACCACCGCTTGCTTATGACTCTCCGGGTGCGCGGTGAAGCCACAGGCTGGAATCAACTTGCCTCCGGAGTTTGTCACTGTTCAGAAATTGAGGTAATGTAACCTTGCGCCTTATCAGGAATAGCTCATCGGAGATGACTCGGAGATCAATATTTGGTAGGTTCGCCCTGCGAATATGAATAAAGAAAATGATCGGTAGCTACAGACATATTCTCCTGGCAGTGGACTTTTCGGAGCACGGAAATCACGTTATCCGAAAAGCAAGGTATCTGGCGGAAACATTTCAGGCAAAGCTTAGCATTATTCATGTGCTGGATAACATTCCCATGCCTGATATGGCTTATGGAACCATTGTCCCCCTCGAGGAATATTCAGCTTACGAGTTGCTGGAAGCGGAAAAAAAGAAGCTGGAACAAGTGGCTGACCGTTTGGGAGTGGACGTCCGCCAGCGCTGGCTGGTATGGGGCGTGCCCGCACAGGAAATAGTTCGCGTAGCAGAGCAGGAACAGGTCGACCTCATTATTGTCGGCTCGCACGGACGCCACGGCCTTGCACTACTGCTGGGATCGACAGCAAACAGCGTTCTCCATCATGCGAAATGCGACGTTATCGCCATTCGCCTGCAGGATGAGGTAACGAGCGAGGAATCGATACTGGAGAGATCAGCGCTCGACCCCCTGGCGTCCTAGTCTAAATAATTTCGAATTGTTCTCTTGCGCTCCGGGTATGAGGTGCTATACCTAAAAAAGCCCTGGAAGCCGCATCCCTGGCTATGATTTTTGAATAGCTAAGAAATCTTTATATATTTATATATAAGAGAGGGAAAATTATATATAAGAGAGGGAAAAGGAGATTTATCATGAAGACTGTAAAAAAGGTATTAGCAGGAATCGGCGCAGCTGTACTGTTCAGTATGGGACCAAGTACAATTGCTCAAGCGCAGTCTGGCCTGATCAGTGTGGACATCAGAAACGTCGCGAACAATATTGCGAAAAACATCAATGTTGATGTCAGCCAGATCCCGGTTACTGTGCAGGCACCTGTTTCTGTAGCTGCCGCCGTATGTAACATTGCCGCAAATGTTCTAGGCACCCAAGCTGCCGGTGGAACTGGAAGCTGTACGGCAAGGAGCACTTCTAGTGCGCTGGATCAGATCGTACTCGAACAAATAAAGGGAACGACGCAGAGGTAAGTTGTCGCACTACATCCGGAAAACGCTGAACAAGCTTCGCAGAGTACGTTGTTATCAAAATCAGGATGATGACTGCGATTCCATCTCCAGCTTGGTTGCCGGCAATCTCCACCTTGATTGCCGGCATTCCGCTGCCAAGCCGCACCATTTGCGTCGTTGCCTTTAGCGCATTCCATCCAGCAAAGTTCCGTCGCGTCTCAGGGAAACTTGTTCAGACGTTCCTAGCCCTCAATTTTGCAACTCAGTTATTCAACCGCCTCAGTGACATTGTGGCATTGCTGACATCACCAGAATTTCCACCAGGGCTCGCCGCTGATCCCCGTCGAGTCGGATAGGAAACGGCTGTTTGGAAAGTTTTTTCTCATGACACGATCGGCATCATCGCGCAAATCCGTCATGCCCAAGGCATCGTAGGCCTTCACCATGATGAACAAGGCTTCTTCCGTCGCCGGTGTTTGCGGATATTCCTTCAAGGCATATTGGGCGCGGTTGGCTGCGGCAACATACCCTCCCCGTTTCATATAGTAGCGGGCCACCTGTATTTCATTCAGCGCTACGACGTTGACCAGATGCTTCATGCGTTGTACTGCATCCGGCGCGTACTTGCTTTTGGGAAAACGATTCACCAGCTCCTTGAAATTTTCAAATGATTCGTGCGATGCCTTGGGATCGCGCTCGCTCATGTCCTGGTTGAGAATTTTTTCCGTGACGATGCCCATCAACCCCAGGTCATCGTTGAAATTCGCCAGACCCTTCAGGTAATACGCATAATCCACATTGGGATGGTTTGGATGAAGCTTGATGAAACGATCGGCAGCCGCAATCGCCAGCGCCTGCTCGCCATCCTTGTAATGCGCATAGCCTATTTCCAGCTGCGCCTGCTGCGCATAGCGCCCGTAAGGGTAACGCGCTTCCAGCGCTTCGAACAGTTTAATGGCGGCGGCATAATTGCCGTCGTTCAATTCCGACTTTGCCTCGGTATAGTATTTACTCGCAGACCAGGCCTTGGTGTCCTGCGCTTCCTTGGGGAGCAGACTGCATGCCGATAGCAGCAATACGAAAAATAAAGCTACACTACGTAACATGATGAGTTCGGCGCCAGGAAAAAGGAATAACCATTATAGCGCAAAGCCTATAGCGCTCGAACCAGCGCATCCGACGCCCGAGCCGCCCGGGAGGATTGTGGAACTGATCATTCCCGACCATTGCGCCGGCCTCCGGCTGGATCAGGCCCTGGCGCAACTATTGTCCGAATGGTCTCGCAGTCGGCTGCAATCATGGATTCTGGAAAAGAGGGTAAGCGTAGATGGCGCATGCAGCATTCCCCGGCAGAAAGTGTGGGGTGGGGAAAAGATCGAGCTCTATCCCGCACGTGATTCTGCTGAAACTGCGCATGCGCCGGAAGCCATTGCACTGGATATTGTCCATGAAGATAACGCCATCATTATCATCAATAAGCCCGCAGGGCTCGTAGTCCATCCCGGCAGCGGAAACTGGCAGGGCACCCTGCTCAATGCATTGCTGCACCATTCTCCACAATTGAGCGCCATACCGCGCTCCGGTATCGTTCACCGTCTGGACAAGGAAACCAGCGGTCTCCTGGTGGTGGCAAAAACCCTGGAAGCCCAAACCAGCCTGGTGCGCCAGTTGCAAAAGCGCATGGTCAAGCGGGATTATCTGGCGCTGGTCTGGGGCAGCGTTTCCTCCCACGGATGGGTTGACGCACCGATCGGCCGCCATCCGATACAGCGGACCAGAATGGCAGTAGTCGCGAGTGGAAAGGAAGCACGCACACGTTACGAGGTATTGGAGCAATTCACCGATTGCACCTTGCTCCGGTGCAGCCTGGAGACAGGGCGCACGCATCAGATACGCGTGCACATGCAGTCTCTCGGCCATCCCCTGGTGGGAGATCCGTTGTATGGCGGCAAAGCAAAAAAAGGCAGCAGTGCGACGATGCAGTTAGCTACTTTTCCCCGACAAGCGTTGCATGCCCACAGGCTGGAATTGACGCATCCGCAGAACGACCAGAGAAGGGGATGGGAAGCGCCATTGCCGGAAGACATGAGCAATCTGCTGCTGATGCTTCGGAAAGCACGTGATAAAGAATCCCATGCAATTCCAACCATGATCAAATGAACGACTGGATCACTCCGGACTGGCCTGCCCCGCCCAATGTCAAAGCATTGTTCACTACACGCAACGGTGGAGTGAGTCATGGGCCTTATGCCAGCCTTAACCTGGGTGGCCATGTGGGTGACGATACGGGAGCGGTCGAACAAAACCGCGCCCTGCTGCGGCGGTTTTTACCCGCCGAACCTCGGTGGCTGAACCAGGTGCATGGCACGGGCATGATCCATATCGACCGCAATGATTGCACGTCCTCATCCTGCGGCGACGCTGCATTCAGTCAGCGCTCCGGTCACATCTGCGCGATTCTTGTAGCCGACTGTCTGCCCATACTGTTGTGTGATCGCGAAGGAACCACGGTGGGCGCGCTTCACGGCGGGTGGCGCGGATTGGCCGGAGGAATCGTGGAGCAGGCCATATCTGCGATGGGAACAGATCCGACTTCTCTTATGGCCTGGCTCGGTCCGGCAATCGGTCCACGGCATTTCGAAGTCGGGGAGGAAGTACGACGGGCTTTTATCGAGCGCGATGAAGAAGCCACCCTCGCCTTCCGCCCGGATCTCCATAAGGGGAAATGGTATGCCGACCTTTTCCTGCTGGCGCGGCAGCAGTTGAAGAATGCCGGCATTACCGAGGTATATGGCGAAGGGGAATGTACTTTCAGCGATCCCGCAAGGTTTTTTTCTTATCGGCGCGATGGCAGCACAGGACGTATGGCCGCCCTGATCTGGCTGGCATGAGTCCGGACAGTACAGCAACAGCAGCAATAACGGCGATAATATGCCGGTTGGAATGGTCTTGTGGCCGGATCCACTCGCGCCGTCACCGTAACTTGGGCGCAACAGCGTATAATCGCGCCTTTTCCCGCGGGTGTCTCAATAGCATCGATGTCGACCTTTGCCTGGATCATCGTCACCAGCTTGTTCGGGGGTATCCTGAGCGTATTGTTCGCTGCCGTGCTGACGCTCAACACGCGCACCTCCTGGGTTCAGATATTGATCTCGTATGCCATTGGAGCGCTATTGGGGGCCGCTTTCCTCAACGCACTACCGGAAGCGCTCGAACTTTCGAAAAACCCGGGGCAAATGACGGCCACCGTGCTGTTCGGTATCCTGCTATTCTTCATTCTGGAAAAACTGGTATTGTGGCGTCACTGCCATTCGGAAGAATGTGAAGTTCATGATCCCACCCGCAGCGTAATCGCCGCCGGAACACATCAGCATGACCACGGCCGCAGCGGCATGATGATCATGCTGGGCGACACGTTTCACAATTTCGTCGACGGCATACTGATTGCTGCCGCCTTCATGGCCGACATACAGTTGGGTATTGTCACCGCCATTGCCATCATTGCCCATGAAATTCCCCAGGAAGCCAGCGATTTTCTGATACTGCTCAATTCCGGCTATACCCGAAAACAGGCACTGCTTTTCAATCTGTTGTCCAGCGCGGCCACCTTGCTTGGGAGCATGTTGGCCTACTTCATGTTGCAGGATATGAGACACCTGATTCCGTCGCTGCTGGGCCTCGCAGCAGCGGCCATGATTTATGTGGCAATGTCGGATCTCATACCGGGTTTGCACAGGCGCCCGGAAATCGACGCGACCATCAAGCAGGTCGCCCTCATCACCCTCGGCATCAGCTCGATCTGGTTAGCTGGAAACCTGTTTGCTCATCATGCGTGAGCTTCATTTGCTCAAGCCCTTCTCACTCCTCAAAAATCCTGAAGCGCATTCCCAACCTTCCGGGGAATCCTCAGCCAGATATTTTGTCTCTGCAAAAATACATCATTCTTCTCACTCTGACTTTCCCATGGGAAAAGCGATATTACAAATCAAATGGCATCTCTGAAACAGCAGACTCCCCGTATCGGCTTTGTCTCCCTCGGTTGCCCCAAGGCCTTGGTGGACTCCGAGCAGATTCTTACCCAGCTGCGTGCCGAAGGCTATGAAACTTCCTCTACCTATGAGGATGCGGACCTTGTAGTCGTCAATACCTGTGGTTTTATCGATAGCGCGGTGGAAGAGTCACTCGACGCTATCGGCGAGGCGTTGGCGGAAAACGGCAAGGTGATCGTCACTGGTTGCCTTGGAGCAAAAGAAGGCGGGGATGTGGTCAAGCAAGCCCATCCACAAGTACTGGCGGTGACAGGACCTCACGCCCTGCCCGAAGTCATGGCTGCGGTCCACATGCATCTGCCCCAGCCGCACGATCCCTATACCAGTCTCATTCCTCCACAAGGCATAAAGCTGACACCCCGGCATTACGCCTATCTCAAGATCTCCGAAGGCTGCAATCACCGCTGTACCTTCTGCATTATCCCTTCGATGCGCGGAGACCTCGTCAGCCGCCCCATCCATCAGGTCATGGAGGAAGCGGAAAACCTGGTGAATGCAGGGGTCAGGGAATTGCTCGTCATTTCGCAGGATACAAGTGCCTATGGGGTAGACGTCAAATACCGTCCCGGTTTCTGGCAAGGCAGGCCGCTGAAAACGCGGATGACCGAACTGGCGCGCGCGCTGGGTGAATTAGGAGTATGGGTTCGCCTCCATTATGTTTACCCTTACCCGCATGTCGATGAAGTGATTCCGCTCATGGCCGAGGGGAAAATTCTTTCGTATCTCGATGTGCCGTTTCAGCACGCCAGTCCGCGTATCTTGAAGGCGATGAAACGTCCGGCCAACTCCGAAAACAATCTTTCCCGCATTCGGCGATGGCGTGAAGTCTGCCCCGATATCACTCTGCGCAGTACCTTCATTGTCGGCTTTCCCGGAGAAACGGAGGTGGAATTCGAACAACTCCTGGAGTTTCTTGAGGAAGCGCAACTTGATCGTGTTGGCTGCTTTGCCTATTCACCTGTCGAAGGTGCGGCGGCGAACGCGCTCCCCGATCCTGTGCCGGAAGAGGTGAAAGAAGAGCGACGGGCGCGTTTCATGGCAACACAGGAAAAAATCAGTGCTGAACGCCTAGGCCGCAAAATCGGCAAACGCATGATTGTACTGATAGACGACATAAGCAAAAACAAGGCTGTCGCCCGCAGTACTGCCGACGCTCCGGAAATCGATGGCCTGGTTTATATCGACAAAGCAAAAAAATTAAAACCGGGTGAATTTATTGAAGTTGAAATTACCCGCTCCGACGCGCACGATCTGCACGCGCGGCAGGTCAGCGAAACTGGACGTAAGGAATCTCGAGTGGCTATCGGTTGACAAGCTCAGCACTAGAGCGATAATCCCGGTAAAAGCTGATTGCAGGAATCATGACGCAATAACAGGTGAGTGAGTAGAAACCGAACGGACGGGAGATCAAGTTGAAAAAGATTTTGGCTGTTTTTACTGTTCTACTGGCTTTTATTGTCGCTACTGCCACCGCCAGTGAAATCGACAAACGTCAGGTCCTCACGCTGAATGAGCTTCAGCGCGATCATATATTAACGGAAATGCGCGCCTTGCTATCAGGAACTCAACGTATTCTCGAGGCCCTCTCTAAGGAAGACATGCTGGCGGTAGCAGCGCATGCTCGCGCGCTGGGTATGGGTATGGCGCATAAGGGGGAAAATCATCTCCAGTCAGTGCTGCCTATGGAATTCATGCAGCTCGGCATGTCCGTGCATAAGGCGTTCGACGAAATCGCCGCTGATGCCGAGTCCCGGAAAGACCTGCGGCATACCTTGCGGCAATTAAGCGAATCGATGATGAAGTGTTCCACTTGCCATGTCACTTACCAGATTCGCCTCACAGAGCAGTCAAATGTCCCATCAGGTGGTCCAGCGGCAGAACATTTTCACGACCACCATTAGCCTGAGGAAGCGCTGAACAAAACCCTCATAGGCACGACGGACGATTGTTCAGCAGTTCAGCAGTTCCCAAGTTATTTCGCGATATCGCTGCGGTACATCTTGGCGCTCTTTCATAATGAAGGAGGCATCTTCGAGGATGGTAATATCTTCGAGAGGATTACGCAGTTGGCATGATAGATATCGGCGTAGCAGAATTTTTCGAGGACACCAACTTTGCTGGGTTGGTCGTCAGGCTTAAATACGAACGAAGCGCTCAATTTGACCCACTTACATCAACGCAACCAGCATATCAAACCAAACGAGCTGCGTAGAATTAGAGCAGGCGATATGAAAATTCGATGAAGAATGATGTCGAATGATGAGCCGCGCTTTGCTCCCCTCCATCCTTCATGAATGGGGTAAACCTGTTGTCCGGCAGCAGAAAAGTGGTCGCGTACGAATCCATCCGATCGGGGTAATAAGGAAAAAATAATCAGAATCAGAGCTGTATTTCAGCTTCAGAAGATACTGCTCCGATCCTGATTTGCTATTTATTATTATTGTCGTAGTTATTGTTATTACTGCCCCCCTCCTCTGTATTTATCCATCACTCAGCTTCGAGAAATCTGCCGGGGACGAGGCGTATACTGCCCACTTCGCTTCTTGTCTCTCGTTGCCTGAAGTTGATCAGGCACTTTTGAAGCCATGGAACACGTTCGTACGCCTGTTATTAAAAGGGAGCTAATAATATATTAAGCAAATGCCGTGCCAGTTGTTTTAATATTTTTAAAACAACTGGTTATCTGTAAACCCCTATTTTCAAGATGTACAAGTGTAAGAAATTTCGGCAAATAGTGGGTCCATCTGGTCATGCTGTCTAGCAAAGCGGAGAAAAACCGCAGCTTCCCTTCAAGCTTTCGTTGGAGACGTATGCATTCATTTTTCTTTCCATGAGCTTCGCCATTTCTCTTTCTGCTTCTGTTCGCCCCTCGCTTGCCTGAAAAGCCCGAATGCGTTTTACTAGGAGAATGGGTGGTATTGCAGCGAAACTGTTCAGCTATACTTTATAGGGACAAACTGCGCCACGAGGGATAAAGTAACCAATACCGGGAAAGGTTGACACCAGGAAGAGCGGAAAAGCTTATCCTGGCAAGTGTTTCCTGAGGATAATCATGATGGCGGAGATTCAAGGCAGCAATTCACCGATGGTATTGCGCCGCGTTACCGGTGCTGATGGGATTCCGCGCGTGATTGTTGAAGGGAACTGCACCCTCACTGCTTTAGGTGAGCGGATTCGACCGATTGCTGCGGAGCTTTCCGAGTACGCTACCACACCGGAACTACAATGGGATCTTACACAGATAGCCCGGATGGATGACGCAGGAGCCGTTCTCCTGTGGCGGGGCTGGGGTAATCAGCGGCCCCGGTATCTGTTTTTAAGACCTGAGCATGAAAGACTTTTCGATCGCCTGGAAGAAACGTGGACTCCTCCTTCTAAAGTAGCACCGGATCGGCTGTGGCCAATTATGGTGCTGGGAAAAGCAGTTTTCCTGTTGTGGGAGCATCTGGTCGGCCTCGTCATTCTGATGGGCCAACTGGTGCTGGAAATAAAGTATCTGGCAGGCCGCCCCTCGCGAATACCGTGGCGCGAAATTTCCGCGAATCTGTACCGGACCGGGGCGCAGGCGCTGGGTATCACGGCGCTGGTGGGATTTCTCATCGGTGTAGTATTGAGCTATCTCTCTTCCCGGCAACTGCAAATATTTGGAGCGCATATCTTCATCGTCAACATCCTGGGCATCAGCGTTATCCGGGAGCTTGGACCCATGCTTGCCGCTATCCTGGTTGCCGGCCGTTCCGGTTCATCGATGACCGCGCAATTGGGTGTGATGCGGGTAACCGAGGAACTGGATGCGCTGACGGTCATGGGTATTCCCCACAGTCTTCGGCTGATCCTGCCGAAAGTGATCGCCCTCGGTCTTGCGATGCCACTCGTTGTGCTATGGACCAGTGCTGTTGCACTGATAGGAGGAATGACCGTTGCCGAGCTCCAGCTTGGGTTGGGCTACAAGTTTTTTTTGAGCAGGCTTCCGGATGCCGTGGCCGTTTCCAATTTATGGCTGGGACTGGGGAAAGGGATTGTATGCGGGATGGCAATTGCCTTGATTTCTTGCCACTTCGGTTTGAGGATCAAATCAAATACGGAAAGCTTGGGCGAAGGTACAACGAACTCGGTCGTCACATCCATTACCGTGGTAATTATTATCGATGCAATTTTTGCCGTGATCTTTTCGGATGTGGGATTAAGATAAAGCGGGAGTCGCATGCCGAAAAATAACTGCATTATCGAGGTGGAGGAGTTGTATACCCAGTTCGGCAACCACGTCGTGCATGAAAATATCGGACTTTGCGTGCAGTTTGGAGAAGTATTGACGCTGGTCGGAGGCTCGGGTAGCGGAAAGACGGCGCTTATGCGGCAGATGCTCGGCCTCGAAACCCCCGCGCAAGGTACAGTGAAGGTTTTCGGAGAACCGTTGCGCGGCCGGAATCGCCAGCAGATACAGAACATGCGAAACCGCTGTGGTGTATTGTTCCAGAAAGGTGCGCTGTTCAGCGCTTTGTCGGTCTATGACAATATCGCCTTGCCCATGCGCGAGCTGCGCACGCTGGACGAAGACATGATTCGCGATCTCGTGATGCTCAAGCTTGAAATGGTGGAAATCGCGCCTGTCCATGCGAACAAGATGCCTGCCGAGCTTTCCGGCGGCATGATCAAGCGCATCGCCTTGGCGCGCGCGATGGCGCTTGATCCGGAGCTCCTGTTTCTGGACGAGCCAACGGCCGGGCTCGATCCGGAACTCAGTGAGGGATTCGTCAAGCTCATCAAGACGATGCAATCCGAACTGACATTTACGATCGTCATGGCGACTCACGACCTCGACACGCTGGTTGCGCTTTCCGATCGTGTCGCGGTGCTGGCCGACAAGCGTCTGGTAGCGTTGGGAACCCTGCGAGAGGTAATACACACCCAACACGCTTTCATTTCGAATTTTTTCTGCGGCGTGCGCGGCAGGAAAACGTTGGAAAACAACAGTATCTTATAGGGGGACGATTATGGAAAACCGTGCCCACGCCCTTGCGGCTGGTTTATTCGTAATTATTCTAGGTACAGCACTGGCGGCTGCCATCATGTGGTTCGGGGGCGACACGATGACGCGCGCCAAATACATGCTCGTGTCGGAGGTTCCGGTCTCAGGCCTGAATTCTCAGGCAACAGTGCGTTACCGGGGAGTAACAGTCGGTAAAGTCGAGAACATCAAGCTGGATAAAAAGGATCCCCATAAGATTCTGGTTCAGATCGCAGTGGACAAGAACGTGCCTTTGACCCGGAATGCATTTGCCCAACTGGGTTATCAGGGTTTGACGGGCCTGGCATACGTGCAGCTGAATGACGAGGAGGGCGAGGCCGAACAATTGGAAACTGACTCGGATGAACCCGCGCGAATACCCCTGCGCCCCTCTTTATTCGACAGTATCACCAGTTCGGGCCAGCACCTGCTCGGTACTGCCAGCGTATTGATCGAAAGAATGAATCTCCTCCTCGAAGACGAGAATCGGACGCGATTCATGCATATACTGGAAAATACGGAAAAGGCGACGGGCCGCCTGTCCAGGGTTCTCAACCAGTTGGAGCCGGGGCTCAAGGCAATCCCGGGGCTCGCTGCCGATGCAAGTTCCGTGATGAAAAATGCTGACCAGCTTGTAGTCGACCTCAACCAGATCACATCGAGGCTGAACCGGCAGGGAGGAGCCATCGATGGCCTTTCCGTAGCCACGGTAGAGCTGGGCGAAACCATGCGGTCATTGCGGGAAGCAACGGAAGGGATCAAAAATACCACCCGCAGTGTCGACCGGGTGCTACTCCAACTGGAAGATCAACCGGCAAGCCTGCTGTTTGGTCGTCCTCCTCCGCCGCCGGGTCCCGGTGAGACAGGTTTTGTACCGCCAGGAAGTAGATGAGATGAAAAAATACTTGGTTCTTGCAGTGGCAATTGCAGCGCTGACAGCATGCGCCGCTATTCGTAATCCAGCACCGGTAGCGGTATATGATTTTGGATTACAGCCCTTCCCTGCCCAGCCCAGCGCGGGCGATGCGGGGGGAAACAAGCAACTGCGGACAAGTCTGCTGGTCGCTGAGACCATTGCACCTGCCTGGCTCGATAGCACGGCAATTCATTACCGGCTAGCCTACGATGACCCCACACGATTTCTCGCTTATCGCAGCAGCCGTTGGGCCTCCACACCTGCAAAGTTACTCACGCAACGCGTCAGAACACGCATTGCCGTCATTAATGAACGGGGAGTGATGAACACTGGCGAAGGTACGCGCGCAGATTATATATTGCGGCTCGACCTCGAAGAATTTGCCCAGGTGTTCGATACGCCTTCGCGGAGCAGCGCCATTGTGCAACTTCGCGCCAGCCTTATCGATCGCACCACCCGTTACGCAGTTTCCCAGCGTAGCTTTGGGGTAGAGCTGCCCGCCCCGACGGCAAATGCCGCGGGTGCCGTAAAAGCCCTTACAGAGGCGAGCGACCAGTTGATTGAAAGCCTGATCGGATGGCTTGAGCAGGAACTTCGAGATAAAGGAAAGGAAGGTTTTTCGGAAGGATAATGTTTTCCAGAGCCTGGAACTCATGGCCAAGTGGCGTCTGCTCCGGCATCCACTGCTCCCCCGCTCGATTCGTCTAAGCACGGAGCTCCAGCCACACCGCTCCCCTCGCTGCAAAATCCCCCATGCTCTTATCATAACGAGCAGCTGGTATGACAGCGCGAATACGGGAATCAGACACAAACCTGGTTTAAACTGCTAACCTGTCGGCCTGTCAGGCTGAACGCCTTTAAGCCTCAAACGTCACCTTTCAGGTACCACATTTGCATTTGTATGAGGAAATATTTATGAAACGTTCGCTTACTCTGGCCGCGAGCTTGCTTGCGCTGTCACTGCTCAGCGCTTGCGCAGGCAAAGTTCCCCTGCTGACAAGCAGCCCATCCGCAAAATCCGCTGAATCCGCCTACCCGACCATAGAACGGCTGGTCGCGGGATGCGCAGAGGGTGAAAAGCCTTTTGATTGCGACCGGCGCGCTATACTCGCTATGCAGGGTGGATATGAAGTCCAGTTTAAATTCGACGAAACTGTCATACTGCAACCGGGCTACAAGCGTTCGGAACCGAAGCGCAGCATGGGATTCGAGTTCGTGCTCTTAGTGGAAGATACTGGCCGCAAGATTTCACTGCAGCACATCCTGGTGATGGGGGATGGCACAGTTACCAAGCACTGGCGCCAGGACTGGGTCTATGAAGCACCGACGCGCTGGGTCTACACCGGCAGCCAGCGGTTCGAGCAACAAAAACGTGACCCTGCTGAAATACCAGGAACATGGACACAACTGGTTTACGAAGTAAACGACGCACCACGCTACTCGGGCAATGGCAAATGGAACCATCGATACGATGTATCGACCTGGACTTCGGAGCGCAACTGGCGACCATTACCGCGCCGCGAGTACACCAAGCGCAGCGACTACCAGATCATCAATACGGAGAATCGCCATACTATTGCACCTCAGGGGTGGACTCATGAGCAGGACAATACCAAGGTCATCCAGACGAAAGATGATAAGGATGCGGTATTGGTACGCGAGTTCGGCTTCAATGAATACCGTCGGATCAAAGGTTATAACTTTCAACCTGCGATAAACTACTGGAACGATACTTCCGCCTTCTGGGCAGATGTGCGCAAACGGTGGGAAAACGAGTTCGCCACTCATGGCGCAATTACGCTATCGGTTGTCCCTGGTGATGAGTCCTTCAACATGGCGGTCCTCGATCTCGCCGATGCGTACAGGAAAAACCCGAAGGGCGATATCTACCAGAAAAAGCTCGAAGATATCTTCAGCAAATACGTCAACGTCAGGAAGACACAAACCAGCCTCAGATAAGCAGGCAGCTCCGGAGCCATCTACTTGAGCGTGCCAAACACCCTGCGGACCAGTTCGCTATCCTGATCCGCGGGGTTGTCGCGTATGGCCTGCTCCTTCTCTGCCATCAACAGATAAATTCCGTCCAGGGTTTTTTCGGTGACATGGTTTTCTATATTTGCATGCTTTTCCGAAATCAATCCGAGCTTCGCGCCCTTCCCGGCAAAGTCATTGTATTTTTTCAGCACGCCCGCCTGCTCGGTGGCTTTTTTTACAATCGGCAAAAATCGGTCGGAAAGCGAGGCGGATGAGGTGTTACGGAAGTACTGCGTCGCTCCGTCGTCTCCGACTGCAAGTATCGCTTTCGCATCTTCCACAGGCATATTCTGCACCGCATCTATCAGCAGGGCCCGTCCTTCCGCCGCCGCCGTTTCGGCGGCGTGGTTCATGGCCGCGATCAACCCATCAGCATGTTTGTTCATACCCACGGAGCGCATCAAACCCTCTGCTTTCTGCAGAGAGACAGGTAATGGGATTTTTGCTTTGGGGCTATGGAGAAAACCGTTTGGAACTCCCAGTGTATCTATTGCCGCATTCACACTCAGTGTAAGTGCTTGCTTCAGACCATCGGCCGCCTCTTCATCTGCAAGGGTATCACTTGCTGCAGCGGAAACAGGGATGGAAGCCAAAAAGCAGACAACAATAGCAGGAATGATGCGCATTGGAGTAACTCCTGTCGGGTTTGCATAACCGGCCTTGAAATTCCTCTCCTCGCTGATTCTCTTCGCTAAAACCGCTACCTCTGCATGATGCCTGCCTCATGCGCCTGCTGATCTGCATGATAGCTGGATCGGACCATGGGTCCGCAAGCGGCATTGCTGAAACCCATTTCGATCGCGGCGCGTTCAAATTCCTTGAATGCCCCCGGAGTGACATAACGCATGACAGGAAGATGCCCGATGCTTGGCTGCAGATACTGGCCAAGGGTAAGCATCTCGACATCATGCTCGCGCAAGTCGCGCATCACCTCGAGGATCTCCTCGTCAGTTTCTCCCAGTCCCAGCATCAATCCGGATTTGGTGGGGATGCCCGGAAAACGTGCCTTGAAGTCCTTCAATAACCGGAGCGAATGCATGTAGTCCGCACCCGGACGGCACTGCCGGTAGAGGCGAGGTACCGTTTCGAGATTGTGGTTCATAACATCGGGCGGGCAGACGAATAATTTTTCCAGGGCAATATCCAGTCTCCCGCGAAAATCCGGCACCAGAATCTCTATCTTTGTTTGCGGCGAATGGGCTCGAACCTCGCGGATGCAATCCACGAAATGCTGAGCTCCGCCGTCCCTGAGATCATCACGGTCAACGCTGGTGATAACTACATATTTCAACTTCATGGCGGCAATGGATTGCGCGAGGTGCAGAGGTTCTTCGGGGTCCGGAGGACGCGGCCGGCCATGGGCCACATCGCAGAAAGGGCAGCGACGGGTACAGAGATCGCCCAATATCATGAAAGTTGCAGTGCCTTTGCCGAAGCATTCGCCAATATTGGGACAGGAAGCTTCCTCACATACCGTGTGCAGCTTCTGCTCCCGCAAAATCCGCTTGACCTCATAAAACTCCTGGCTGTTGGAGGATCGCACTCTGATCCAGGAAGGTTTACGCAGCAACTGATCGGGAGATTGCGGCGCGATTTTGACCGGATTGCGCGCGGTTTTTGCAACGCCTTTCTGGCGACTTTCAATTGTCATGATAAGGAAGAAACGTCTTCTTGATATTGATTCATATCAATCCGGAATATCCGGATCGGTTGATATCCATCTTTAAAATATTCTCGAAATCATTGCTTCAGCCTGGCCTTCAGTTTTTCGGCAAGCTTTCCTTGCAGCGTTTCCAGCCGGTCGGTTATACCGAGATCGCTGGTTTGCGTAACCCTTAATCCCGCATAGCCACAAGGGTTGATAGCCATAAACGGGGTAAGGTCCATGCTGACATTCAGAGCCAGGCCATGGTAGCAGCATCCATTTTTTATCTTCAGCCCCAGTGCCGCGATTTTTGCTCCGCCAACGTACACACCCGGCGCATCCTCGTTGCCGCAGGCATCGACACGATACTCATCCAGCAAGTCTACCACGGCACCCTCCATTTTTCTGACCAGGTCGCGCACGCCTAACTTGAGGCGCCGCATATCCAGCAACAGATACGCAATAATCTGACCCGGACCATGATAGGTGATTTGACCACCACGATCCGTGCGTACTACGGGAATGCCTGGATTGTAGAGCAAATGCTCGGGTTTGCCGGCAACACCCTGGGTATAGACCGGCCAATGTTGCAGCAACCAGATTTCGTCAGGGGTATTTTGCGTGCGACTTGCCGTGAACGCCTTCATCGCCTGCCAGCTGGAAAGATAATCCATCACAGCAGCATATCTGATTTCAAGTCCTGAAGTAATCCTGTGCACGGGAGAGGGCGCAGACTCCAGGCTAACGGGCTGTATCACGGATAGAAGCTTCCGGAATCCGGAACATGAATCGCGGAACAGGAATCAGAAACTCGCTAAAGTACCATTACCACGGTGGGATGATCGCACAGTTCCTGATATAGCGCATCCAGTTGTTCGCGAGAAACAGCGCGAATCGTGCACGTGAGGCTGAGATAATTGCTTTTTCTGCTGATTCTTACCTCCATGGTCGCCTCGTCAAAGTCCGGAGCGTGGCGCTTCACAATCGCCAGTACGTTCTGTGAAAAATCCTGCCGCCGGTATTCCAGTGTTGCGGCACTGGGTGGAATGCCGGACGGCGATCCGACACGTCCCATGATTTTAATCGGGAAATCGCAAGGATATTCAATCAGGGTGCTCTCGTCAGACGAAGTCACAGGTTTCACGACCTTCAGGATATCGAAGAGTTGCCTCGCATAGTGGTTTGTTTATAACTCTGGTAGAGCTGATAAAACAATGCAAATATTTTGCCGGGTTTTCCCTCACCCACCGGTTGGTTATCGAGACGGGTAATCGGCATGATTTCTTTGGTCGAGGATGTCAGCAAAAGTTCCTCGGCGGTGCGCACCTCATGTTCCGTAATCGCGCGAACTTCATGGGGAATGCCATTCGCCTGTGCCAGTTCCAGCACTATGTCATAGGTGATGCCCGGGAGCATCAGGTGGTTTTTGGGCGGAGCCAGCAGAATTCCACCTCTTACGACAAAGATATTGCTTGCCGCCCCCTCAGTCATGAAACCGTCACGAAACAACACCGTTTCCAGGGCGCCTTCATCGATCGCCATCTGCCGCAGCAATACGTTGGGCAGAAGCGAGATTGCCTTGATATCGCAGCGCAACCATCGGTTATCCTCGGCTGAAATCGCTACCACGCCGGTATGCAACAACCCGGGGGGTGGCGTCAGCAACGGATTGCTCATAATGAAGACAGTAGGCGCGACGCCTTGTGGAAAGGCATGGTCGCGCCGGGCGACACCGCGGGTAATATGCAGGTAGATATACTGATCCTCACCCTCATTCAAGGCGACGATTTGTTCCAGCAAATGTGTCCATTCGCTGTCCGAATGCGGATTTTGCAGGCGAATACCATCGAGGCTATGCTGGAGCCGGCGCAGATGCTCAGCCAGACGGAAAGGTTTGCGGGAATAGACAGGAATAACCTCATATACCCCGTCACCAAAAATAAAACCTCTATCCAGCACAGAGATGCGTGCTTCTTCAATTCTGAGGAAATCGCCGTTGAGATAGATCATGATCAGCCTGGATAGTCCGGGGTTTTTGCTTCTAGTTAAACAGAAGCCGCATGCTATCCCATGCCCGGCCAAAAATATTCGCGGCGCTGACGGTTTCGAGCGCTACCAGCGGATGTTCAACCACCTGCTTCCCTTCGAGCATAAACTTCACCGTGCCAACTTTTTGACCCGCAGCGACAGGAGCGAGAAGTGGCTGCTTATATTCCATCCTGGCCTTAAGCCTGTCAGTCTGATGGCGGGGAAGCGAAAAATAAACATCATTTCCGAATCCCGTCCTGAGTTTGTCCTGGGCGCCTTTCCATAATGGAATGGCAACCACTTCCTGCTCTCCCGGATAGAGACGAACCGTATCGTAGAACTGAAAACCATAATTCAGTAGCCGCTGGCTTTCCATCGCGCGCGCGCTCTCCGATGCGGTTCCCATCACTACCGCAACCAACCGACGCTGTCCCCGCCTGGCTGAAGTAATGAGGCAGTAACCGGCTGCGTCAGTATGTCCTGTCTTCATCCCGTCGACATTCGGGTCAAGCCAGAGCAAGCGGTTCCGGTTCGCCTGGGTGATTTTGTTATAGGTATATTCCTTAAGGGAATAGAGTGGATAATATTCCGGAAAATCGCGGATGATAGCGGTTGCGAGCAAGGCGAGATCGTACGCGGTGGTGTAATGATCCGGGTCCGGAAGTCCGGTTGAATTGGCAAAACGGGTGTTCTTCATGCCCATGCGCGCCGCCTCCTTGTTCATCGCTTGAGCGAATGCCTCCTCTGACCCTGAAACGGCCTCCGCCAGTGCAATGGACGCATCGTTTCCTGACTGCACGATCATGCCACGCATCAATTCATCGACCGTTACCGGTTTCTTCGGCTCGATGAACATGCGGGAGCCTTGCGCCCGCCATGCACGTGTCGAGACTGGCACAGCTTGCGTCAAGGTAACACGTTTCTGATACAGGGCTGCAAAAACCACGTAAGCCGTCATCAGCTTTGTCAGCGATGCCGGATCGACGCGTTCATGGGCATTCTTGCTCACAAGCACCTGTCCGCTCTGAAGGTCGGCAAGTATATAAGACTTGGCGGCGACGGAGAGAGTTTGCGGCGGCGCGTGAAACTGGGGTTGCTGAGCAGCCAGTGGCAGGGCAAGCAGACACAGCGATATAGGAAGCAAGCGTCTCATGGCGATCTGCAAAAAAAGCGTTATTATATCCCAGCCATATCGAAGACGTTATCCGCCGGGGCTCTGAATCGGTCAAAGGTTATCCCGCACGGCTGCAGGCCGCCCCCGTCTCTTCAGCAGACGGACGAATTAGAATGCTCCGCTCCGGATGGACTTGCCGATCCTATTTTTCGGCGCGGTTACGCCCGCACAAACTGAACCCGTCGCTCCATCCCAGCCGGTACTGCTTGTCTTCTGCAAACCTCTGCTCATCCTTCGCTCCATTTGCAGTCTTCTTCGCAGTCTCACAACCGTCGATATAGCCATCCTTGAAACCGGGCGAATAACCAGTAAGGTTGTAAACCGGCCGGCGGGTAGGCTGTGGCGGGGATGAAGGCGCCGTCGAAGTCGGAGGTGCCGTCGAAGTCGGAGGTGACGGCGGAGGCGGAGATGGAGGTTGCGAGTCCTTCTGACCTGTAGTGGTAGGGGCGCAACCCAGAATTGTGGTGACCAAAAGAATTGCCGCGATTGCTCGCATTGTGCTTCCCTCGTTCAGAATAAGATATTTTGCAGGCATTTGAGTTCGTCGCGCATTCTGTTTTTTCAACGTCTGCGGTTACTGCCGCCGAACATGCCTCCCAGAATGCCGCGGAAGATTTCACGGCCGGCACGCGAACCGATGGAGCGCGCCGCGCTGCGTGCAGCGGTATCGAGAATGCCAGGTTTATATCCACCGCGCGGGCCGGTTTTGCCGAGCAGCATATCACCCAGCGCATCCATCATACCCTCTTCGGATTCGGTCTTTTTTGCCCTAGCACGGATGGGGGCTTCCTCATTCCCGGTATTCTGGGTCATCGGAGCCCGGCTTCTGAGTATTTCGTATGCGGACTCACGGTCCACCTGTTGCTCGTAATGGCCGAAAATTATCGAGGATTTGATGATACCTGCGCGTTCCGCATCGGTGATCGATCCTATCCTCGATTGAGGCGGCAAGATAAACGCCCGCTCAACCATGGCGGGACGGCCTTTCTCGTCCAGCAACGAAACGAGCGCCTCACCCACCGAAAGTTCACTGATCACCTTTTCGGTATCCAGATCAGGATTCGCACGCATGGTTTGCGCAGCCGACCGCACCGCCTTCTGATCGCGCGGCGTAAACGCGCGCAAGGCGTGCTGCACGCGATTGCCGAGCTGTCCCAGAACGGTTTCAGGAACATCGAGAGGATTTTGCGTTACAAAATACACCCCCACTCCCTTGGATCGTATCAACCTCACGACCTGTTCTATTTTTTCCAGGAGAGGACGGGGCGCATCATTGAATAACAAATGGGCTTCATCAAAGAAAAATATCAATTTCGGTTTCTCGGGATCGCCTATTTCAGGAAGATGCTCGAACAACTCTGACAGTATCCACAGCAGAAAGGTGGAATACAACTTGGGAGCGTTCAGTAATTTGTCGGCTGCGAGAATGTTTATCATCCCCCGCCCTCTGCTGTCCACCTGCATCAGGTCATGAATATCGAGCATCGGCTCGCCGAACAGGATATCGCCACCCTGCTGCTCGATCTGCAGAAGCGAACGCTGAATGGCACCGATCGAGGCGGCGGAAATGTTACCGTACTGCACCGTAAAATCCTTCGCCTTGTCGCCGACAAACTGCAGCAGCGCGCGCAGATCCTTGGTGTCGAGCAGCAGAAGCCCGTTATCATCCGCAATCTTGAATACCAGTGTCAGCACACCCTGCTGCGTTTCGTTCAGATTGAATAATCGACCCAACAGCAGCGGGCCCATATCGGATATGGTGGTTCGCACGGGATGTCCGGCTTTTCCATAAATATCCCAAAACGTAACCGGATATGCAGTCCATTCAGGTTCCGGAAGGTGGAGTTGAGCAAGCCGCTCCTTCATTTTGGCTGAATCAGCGCCAGGAAAGGAGAGACCCGCCAGATCACCCTTTATGTCCGCCATGAATACGGGTACGCCGATCGACGAGAAGCGTTCTGCCAGCACCTGGAGCGTAACGGTCTTACCTGTGCCGGTCGCGCCCGTGATCAGGCCATGCCGGTTGGCGAAGCCAGGCAATAAACCAAGGGGATGGTCGGATTGCGCGATCAGCAACGGTTGTGCCATAGTGCCCTCATAAATGCAGCTTACAAGCTCTGTATATTGGCTTTATGTGAACTGTATCAGTTTTTCCTTACTTGCTCACCTCGTCCAGCCAGCGATCTCGAGCAACAGCAGCAGGACGAGCCATAGCACCAGAGTACGCCAGATGAGGCCAACGGTGCCCTGCAGAAAATCCATGTCGGCTTCTTCACCCACGCCTACCTCGGGACGGTGATATGCCCCGGTCTCTTCCCGCAACGGATCTCCCAGGCGCACGCCAAGCGCACCTGCCCCACTAGCAAGAATGGTTCCCTGGTTCTGATCCGCCCACGATGCCGCCTGCGCCCGCCAGCAATAAACCGCATCCTCGAAGTTGCCCGCAATGGCAAAGCTCAGCGCTGTTACCCTCGCGGGCAGCCAATCGATGGCGTAAAACGCCTTTACCGCAAAAACACCAAAACCATCCGGGCGCTCCCCCCAGGCGTCATTCAATAATTCCGCAAGACGGTAGAGCATGGGCCCGAGCGGCCCGGGCAACAAAGTGAACCAGACGATGACGCCAAGCATGTTACGATGAGCATGGATCAACCCCAGCTCGATGGCAATCCGCGAAATATCCTCACTGCTGGCACCCTCCGCCTCCATCCCGTAGTATTCCTTCAAGAGATCGCGTGCAAGCGGCAAATCTTCGTTCCTGAGCGCCTCCTTTATTTCAGTCAGGGAATAGCTGAACTGGCGAAAACTCGTGGTGAGATAAAGTATTCCCACATTCCACGCCCATGCCAGCAGCGGACTGACTCCATATAATAAATAATAAACCAGGAGAGAGAGTATAAGGAAAGGCCCTGCCGCGGCCACCCAGGCAATGATGCCGTGCCGATGGATGCCGGTGTTGAAATGACGCTCCAGCGAATCGGCATAGGAGAGGAAAGAGGAAACAATACGTTTGCGCGCACTGCCGGAGCGCCATTGATCCAGCAGAAGAGCGAAAATCAACGAAAGAAAATTCATTGCGAGAAAATCATGCTGCTTTCCTTCAAAGCAGTTTCAGGGATAAGCATTATTCAACCCAATGCGGACTTGAGAACCTTGCCCATCTCAGCGGGATTTCGCGCGACTTTAATCCCACACTCCTCCAGGACCGCAAGCTTTTCCTGAGCGGTTCCCCGGCCGCCCGAAATAACGGCGCCGGCGTGACCCATGCGTCTGCCGGGAGGTGCTGTCAAACCTGCGATATATCCTACCACTGGTTTACGCATGTTCTCCTTGACCCAGCGGGCGCAATCCTCCTCATCGGTACCGCCGATTTCTCCCACCATTAAAACAGCCTCGGTTTCATCATCTTCGTTGAACAGCTTCATCACATCCAGATGCCTCAAGCCATTCACCGGGTCGCCGCCGATACCGATGCAGGTGGATTGACCCAATCCCTGCTCCATCAGTTGCGCCACCGCTTCGTAAGTCAGTGTCCCGGAACGGGAGACTACGCCGACGCGTCCCTTTCGATGAATGTAACCTGGCATGATGCCGATCTTGATCTCGTCGGGCGTAATGATGCCGGGACAATTCGGTCCTACCAGCCGCGTTTTTCGTCCTTCCATCCTGTGGCAGGTACGTATCATATCGCGTACAGGGATACCTTCGGTAATACAGATTACCAGATTCAGTTCCGCATCCACCGCTTCATCGATTGCGGCGGCGGCAAACGGTGGCGGTACATAGATTACAGAAACGGTGGCTCCTGTTGCCTGCTTTGCTTCCTCTACCGTGCCGAAAATCGGGATGCCGTCAAAATCCTCGCCCCCTTTCTTCGGATTGACTCCGGCAACAAAGCATTCTTTTCCATAAGCATAATCGCGACACATCCGCGTGTGGAATTGCCCGGTCTTGCCGGTAATCCCCTGCGTCATGATACGAGTGTTACGGTCGATCAGGATCGACATACTGATTTCCCTCGTTTGCCGATTCTGTTCACGACCCTGTGGCCGGCATGGCGGCCGAAGCGGCTGATGCGGCTGCGGTAACAGCCTTTTCCGCGGCATCCGCCATATTCGCGGCTGAAATGATGGCAAGACCTGATTCGGTCAGGATTTTTTTCCCGATATCCGCATTCGTGCCTTCGAGACGAACCACCAGGGGAACATTCAACCTCACTTCACGCGCTGCTGTCACTACTCCCTCTGCGATGACATCACATTTCATGATGCCACCGAATATATTGATCAGTATGGCTTGCAGCCTCGGATTGCGCAGCATCAGCTTGAATGCTTCCGTGACTTTTTCAGTGGTTGCGCCTCCTCCCACGTCGAGAAAATTGGCTGGGTTTCCTCCGCAGAACTTGATGATATCCATGGTAGCCATCGCAAGACCGGCGCCATTTACCAGGCAACCTATATTGCCATCGAGCGAAATGTAGGAAAGACCGTATCTGGATGCCTCGATCTCTGCCGCATCTTCTTCGTCAAGATCACGCAAGTCGGCGATATCGGGGTGCCTGAACAGCGCGTTATCGTCAAAATTCACCTTCGCATCGAGCGCGACAATGCGATTTTCGCCGGTGAGTATCAGCGGATTGATTTCGACGAGCGATGCGTCCGTGCTGTCGTAAGCGCGATATAAATTCTGCAACAGTGCAGCCGTTTCCGCCACTGCCGCACCGGAAAAGCCGATCCTGCTCGTGATATCTTCCGCTTCCGTAGCGGTCAGTCCCGTCCCCGGAGCGATATACACTTTGTGGATCTTTTCCGGATGATCGGCAGCGACCTGCTCGATGTCCATCCCCCCTTCGGCACTCGCCATCAGGCAGACACGGCGGCGACCCCGATCCACCACCAGTCCGATGTAAAACTCCTTCCTGATATCAAGGCCCTGTTCGATCAGCAGCCGTCGTACAACCTGACCCTGCGAACCCGTCTGTGGCGTGACGAGCGTCATGCCGAGTATTTTCCCGGCAAATTGTTTCACCTCGTCAAGCGATCTGGCGATCTTCACCCCGCCACCCTTCCCGCGTCCCCCTGCATGGATTTGGGCCTTGACCACCCATGTGCTTCCACCCAGTTTTTTAGCGGCTGCTACTGCTTCATCCACGCTGAAGCAGGAATGTCCTCGAGGTATGGGTATACCAAACTGATGCAGGATATGTTTGGCCTGGTATTCATGGATTTTCATGATACCTCCAACGACGTGAATAGGGAGTATAGCTCAATAGCTGTGTTGGCGTTACGAGGAGAGGAAGAGAGGTTGAACATCCTGCTTCCTCGCCCGCTCGAACGGCAGCTGCCCCTCTGGATTACGGATAACAACTGACAATTGCCAATTGCCAGCAATTGTCGATAATTGCCGCCTTCAACCGCAATCTACACATCCTCTACTTCACAGAGAATCACGGTGACATTGTCTTTTCCCCCAGCTTCCAAAGCTGCCGAGATCAGTCTCTCCACTTTTTGCTCAAGAGATTCCGCGGAAGCGAGCACAATTTCGATGTCTGCATTCTCCACCATGTCGGTCAATCCATCCGAACACAATAAAAAAATATCGCTGCCAAGCACCGCCCCTTGCACGATATCGCATGCCATCGACAAATCGGTTCCCACGGCGCGCAGGAGAATGTTTTTTCGGAAGTGATGCTTTGCCTCCTCGGGCGTGAGCATGCCCCTATCCACCTGTGACTGTACCAACGAATGATCTTTAGTCAACTGCTGCAGTCTTCCGTCGCGCAGCAGATAAACTCTGCTATCGCCCACGTGGCCGATAATATACCGCTCGCCGTCGAACACGAGAAGATCTGCTGTGCATCCCATTCCTGCATCGGCCGGGTGCTGGATGATGTGTTCGAGCATACACGCATTTGCCGACTCGAATACATGCTGAATGCGATCAGGAACGGTATCTTTCGAGGGCGAAGCCAGTTCGGAAAATACGATTCGCACCATGTCGACAAAATATTGACTGGCAACCTCGCCGGCCGCCGCACCACCCATGCCGTCTGCGAGTGCCAGGACGCGAGCCTGTGGTATGATCAGATAACTATCCTCATTGTTATCCCGCCACAGGCCCACATCGGTTGCACCGGCCGAGTGTAAGCTGATCAAGTATAACCTCCTTTGACTTGCGGTCGCGCGATGTGTTCCCCGCCCTTGACCACGACTTTCGGCCTGCAGCAGCGCATGGGCTCGACTGTCGGGGAGCTTGCATGGCAGAAAGAACATCCCGCTGCCTGTACGAGCTTAGCAGTCTTGTATCCGTTTACCTGAGGAGAAAAAGCATGCGAAGAACCTTTTTACTGCTTATTTGTCGGTGAATCAGGTGCGATCCGGGCAAAATCAACCCTGACCTGGAGGTAAGCCCGGGCGCAGTGTTCAGATCAATCTGGTCAACGACGATGGTGCGATGCATGACATTGCCATTCCCGAACTGGGCGCCAAATCGGATAAACCTCCAGCTTCCACATCATCGGGGAAGTCTTCGATAAGGTGCACGACCAGGCTTCATTGACCAGTCCGCCATTGACAGATGTGCAAACGACGCCCGTTCCGCCAGCAGCGCCACCATTGTGGAATTCAAGGTCGATTATCCAGGCGCTATATTCTGGTTGATCATGCGCTGTCGCGTATGGAGAAAGGATTAGCAGGTTATCTCAGGGGGGTGGGGAGGCAAACCCGGAAATATTCAAGCCGTAAAGAATTGAAAAAATCAGAGGCGATTTCTCAGGAAACGATCGCCTCTGATCCTTTATATCATTGCTGCGGCTGCTTATACGGTTTCTTGTTCATTACTTCCTGATCTCTGTATTCCTGCTTCACTCCCTCCGGTAAATCCTTGGGCATCTTCTCCTTCATGATCTCAGAGGTTGAGCTGGGCGCGTTCTTGTCGACGTTCTTCTTGCCCATGTCTTGATAAGATTTATCCATTGATTTGTCCATTGCTCCCTTATCCGAATCATGCGATCCCGCGAGCACGCTGAAGCTGCAAACCGCCGTGAAGGACGCCAGAACAACTATCGATGTGAGTTTATTCATGTCCAACTCCTATAAGTAAATGGGTGGCAGATGAAATAATGTAAGTTTCGGTGACGAATACAGGTAATGCTTTCTAACATTGGATCCTCCAAGCGGTAGGCTGGCGAATTTTGGCCGGGCTGCAATACGCTTGCAGGGACAATATATATACTCCTTTCTCTGAAATCCTCAGTGCGCTAACGCACCCTCGGTTACAGACTGCTCAGAAGACCGCGAGCGAGAGCAGTCCATCGGCAACAGCATCCAACAGCACTCATAACGAAAACTGCAAGGAGGGCGCTCATCTGTCCTCGGTATACCCCGCAGCCTTCAACGGGAAGATGTTGTACTTCCGTACAATGTACTTCAGGCCAATGGTAATGGGTCTTGAACTCTATAAGATGAAAGCGTGTTAACAGAGCAGGGAGGGAAAAATGAAGCTGAGTGATGGTGAAAAACTGATTCTATTAATGCTGAGTGAGGTCTTCGAAAAACTTAAGGTGGAGGGCAGTATTGACCCGGCCCTTGTGAAAAATGCGATTTCCCATGATCACCCTTGGGCATTGAAATGGGAATACGACCGCGTTTCTGCGTTATCCGGAAAAAATAATCTGCGAGAAAACCAGGTAGTCGATATCCTCAATATGTGGACTCTCATAGAGTAGGATCTAAGCTCAGGGAAACATCAGCTATAAATTCAGTCCTTTATCTTCTTGAGACTTCAATTATGCAAAACCCGTCACCCGGTTTTTTGCCAGCAAAATCATTATCCAATCCCGCTGATCTTTGTCTGGATTGAACTCACATTTTTTACGAAAATTTATAGAAATATAGGAACTTTTACTCTGAGCCGCGTCTCAAATATCATGCGGGCAATCGTTTTTTTATGTCCGCTTGTGTAGATCTTGGTGGCCTGACATTATTTAGCCGGTCATCAAGTTGATCTTTTAGCATATCATCTTGATTCTGAAAGGGGGTTATCATGGAAATGGCGATTCTCGTAGTAGGTATAGGTGCTGTTGCTGTCTGGTATTTCATGTCCAAGGAAGGACGGAGAGAAAAATAATACTGATCCACAATACTAGAACTCAAAGTTCACTCAAATCAATCAGCCGATGCTCAAGCTCAAGAAGCAAGAGCATCGGCTTCTTGTAACGAAGTTTCACAGGAAAATGAGAAGCTGTTTTGGAAAAGAGAGAGGAGAAATTGCAGCGAGGACAGAAGGCTGTGAAGAAAAATCTCTCCATTCCGAAAACCTCACACGCAGGCTGACGCGCACTGCAATTGCTGCAATTCAGGGAAGTGTACGCTGACAGCACCTGTCTACCGGTCACAAGTTCCGGGTGCAATACACATCACATCGCACCGTTCAGTCGCCATCGAGAACGCCAATCTCAAACCCGAGGTGGAAAATATCGAACAGAATAAGACTGTTTTCCTCGGGGAAAAGCGTCGATATTGAAATGCCTCCACCAAACAGGCAGCGGACGCGTGTAAAAGAGTGACAGTACTTGAAAATGAGAAATAACCGCAACCTCCTTCGGGGGAGGTTTTATTGCCCCACATTCTTCCACCGGTTTTTTCAGGTTGTGTTAATTATTTAACGGTAATATTTTATTCGCCCGGTTAAACTTCCTACTCGTTTCCCTCCTCCCAAAAACAGGGAAACGAATCCAATGCAGCTCCCCTAGCCCGGTTCACGCCGGGCTTTTTTTCAGTTTTAAAAGAGAATCAATCCATGGAATAGCACCGCTGAAGCGACTTTTATTCGCCAATAAGATAATCAGCAAAAGGATAGTATTGGCATGTGGGACGATAACGTGACGCCATTATCTACCCACCCCAAGCTCCTTGTCCTATAGGGGCTTGGGTTTCTTTCATGTCCAACCTCGCTCAATCCCCTCCGGTGTGCGTCTTCCCTTGAGATATCCAGTAGTCGCTCGCAGCATCCTTGCCATATACATGAGCGCTGATGCCTTGTGCCTTCCAGTAGTCGGCTGTCTGGTCTTTGCCGTAACTGTAGTTGTCCTGTGCTTGCGCGGAGTTGTCTTGCTTTTTGGATGGCGTAGCCTTTGATTGACCCGCAGATTTCTGTTCCTTTTTAGGCGAGCCGGATGACGAACTACCCGTGTCAGTGGAAGGGTTTTTCTCAGCTTGGACTAACGTAGCGGCTCCAAACGCCATAGCCGTGATCAAAATTGATCCTATCAAATTTCTAAAAACGAAATCGTATCTCATAATCTACCTCACCCTGTTTAGCCAAATTTGGAAATTAAAACTACAGCTGTTTTTTAGCTAATTCTGTACGGTACCGTACACCTTTCGCTCCAAACAGTGCCCCCTGACTTTTCTAGTGGATGAAGATCAAAAAATTACGCATCATGCTCGAATCTTCTGCTCCAGATTGTGGCATTGATAGAGAACTGGAGCTACCTTCCTATTCATCTCTGTCAATTACCCCATGATGAAAACAAAAATCACTATTATCGGTGGCGGCTTTGCTGGACTAAACTTGAGCAAGCATTTGGCTGGGAAAGAGGAATTTGATGTGACGCTGGTTGACATGAATAACTATCATCTTTTTCCTCCGCTTCTGTATCAGGTTGCGACCGGCTTCCTGGACGTGTCCAATATTGCCTACCCCTTCCGAAAATTTTTCCATGGCAAGGCGAATGTCCACTTCCGGCTGGGCAAGCTGCAAAAGGTGATGCCTGAAGACAACAAGGTACTCCTGTCCACGGGCGAGTTGGCCTTCGATTATCTTGTTCTCGCCACGGGTACCGAGCCCAATTATTTTGGCATAGAAAATATCCGTCGGACTGCGTTACCCATGAAGACGGCGGATGATGCTATAGAAATACGAAATTACATGCTTCAAAAAATGGAAGAAGTAACTATTGAGCTTGACGAAATAAGGAGGAAAAAGCTGTTTTCGGTCGTGATTGCCGGCGGTGGTCCGACGGGAGTGGAAATTGCGGGCATGTTGGCAGAGATGCGCAAGAGAATCCTGCACAGGGATTACCCTGAATTGACCGGTCTCCAGCCACGGATTCACCTTGTTGACAGTGCATCCGCTCTATTGGGCGCCATGAGCGTTCAATCGCAAAAATACACCTACGAAGTGCTGCTGAAAATGGGCGTTGAAATACATCTAAATACCCAGGTGAAGAATTACATAAACGATACAGTGATTTTCTCCGACGGAAAAACCCTAGAGACGCAAATCCTGCTGTGGACTGCAGGCGTGACTGGGAAGATATTCGAAGGCCTGCCTCAGGAATGTTATGGACGAGGTAACCGTCTGCTGGTAAATGAATATAACAAAGTCAGTGGAACAGGGAACATTTACGCCATAGGCGATAGTTGCCTGCTGACCTCGGATAAAAATTTTCCCCAGGGACATCCCCAGCTTGCACAAGTAGCGCTTCAGCAAGGCAAAAACCTGGCTGCCAATCTTGTTGCCGTCATCCGTAACCAACCTTTGACACCGTTTGCATACAATGACAAAGGATCGCTGGCTATTATCGGGAGAAACAAGGCTGTGGCCGACTTTCCCAAACCCGCCTTGCATCTTGAGGGATTCATGGCGTGGGGAATCTGGTTATTTGTACACCTTTTTTCTCTTGTCACTTATCGCAACCGGTTTATGACATTAGCAAACTGGGCAGTTGCTTTTTTCACCAAAGATCAATCCTTGAGAATGATTATCAGGCCTCGAGCAGATCAACAGAGCAGCAGGAATGAATGATTGCACCCCGCTTGTTAACGACGATGGGAGGAGCCCTCAAGATCAATTCCATTGTAGCCAACTGCAAAAGCAAAAACCTTGAGGGGAGCATTCATACCCCCCAAAACCCAAAGCTCTTAATATCCGCCACCGCCTGCCGATCCTCCGGAACCACCAGAACTACCAGAACCCTGCGATCCGCCCGAACCAGAGCCAGATGAACCCGGCCCTCTTTGCTGGCCACTTGATCCGGATCCTTTCTTTCTCGGAGACATTGAGTAGGAATCGTCCTGTCCGGATGTGCCTTTCCCGGTATTGTCCGTGGTGCCGTCACCCTGCGGGTTCCTTTGTCCCGTAATCGCTTCTCCGGATGTTGAACCGCCCTGTCCGGACATTGCGCCACCCCCTTGACCCGAGCCACTAGAACCGCTGGTTTGCGCATGAGCAAAGCCAACCAACCCTGCTACCAAGCCAGCCATAAGGATGGACGAAGTAGCGTTTTTTAGAATGGAAATGTGCTTCATTTATTACTCCTTCATATCAATACAGCAAAATTGCTGTATCAACATCCTACTCCAGCTTTTAATATGTTCCGTTCGTTTACGCACAAAGCATATAGATGTGCTTTTGGCATAAAAGAAGCGAATACACAAAGGGCTTGAATAGAATGCATCTGTAACCAATACACTTTGAGGAGAACACGTCGTAATCCCAAACCGTATCCCCAGCCTTGACAATCCTAAATTAAGTGACGACTGCCGCATCCTCCATCACCATCTGCTTGAACCACTGACGGATATGAGCAAGGTGCTCGTCTTCCTCGCGCAGCGCGTTCTGAAAATCCCGCGCCATGTCATCCATGCCCATTTTTTCCGTAAGCATGATAAGTAGTTGCCAAGCATCATTATCCGCAAGCTCCGCAATAAGTATCGCTTCCAGACAATGAGCCACCGACGTGCGTGGATCAGTCAGCACTTGAACCAATCCGATCGAAGCCATTCCGTCCACATCGGCGGAAGGGGTCTGCGCTGTCGGGTCGGCGCCAATCGAACGAATGGCTCTTTCCACGAGCTTGAAATGCTCCAGCTCCTCATTCCGGAATTCACGCAACCTTTCGATCGGAACAATGGAACCGTTAGATGAAGCCGCACACTTTGTAATCAGCGCGTCGTACAAGCGAACACCGGCTCGCTCGAACGCAAGCCTGCAGCCGAGCTTATCGATGAACACCTCTGGATTCTTGCCTGTCAGCTTTTCCATGGCAGTGCTGGCCATGCCTTTCAGAGTACCTGGCGGGGGAATCGAACCAATGACTTCAGCTTCGCGAATATACTGGCTCCGCATTTCCGCAATCGCCTGTTCATCGCCCGTTGAGGAAGAGGGGGTGATTTTGGCGAGCGCCATCATTTCCTTGGCGTCGATCGGGGACATATCGATGCCGGTTCGATTTTTTCCTAAAACTGTCGTTTTTTCCATGATTCTGACCTCCTGATGTCTGTCTCCGGAAAATTACCGGATGGTCTCCGTATCGGCGGCGTATTCCTCTTTAAAGGCCATTTCCTTGCCGCGAACGATCTCGGTACCCGGCCACCATTGATAGCCCGCGGAAACCGTATCAGTTGGCGAGCCTGACGAGTTGAGCTGGGCCCTGTATTGCTGCGACGCTTCGCCTTCCTGCGATTTATCCACGAACTGCGTACCGAGCGCCCTCAAATCAACCTCCTGGTTGAGTACCTGTCGCACGAATTCTCGCTGACTTTCGTATTTGATGGGTTCGGGCAATTCCCCCGGCAATACCTCGGCCGGATCACGCCGCTCGTATTGCTTGAACATGTTCATCGCCACCTGTAAATGTCCCAGTTCATAGTCGAGGCAGCGCTCCCAGATAGCCTTGATGCGCGGATTCGATTCCTGCTGCACGCAGCCATAATAGTTGTAAACCTCGTTGGCTTCATGCAACAGCCACTTCTCGAGCCAGGTTTCATGCGGATCGATAATGGATTCGTATTGCGTCACGTGCTGTTCCTCGATGGATGCGATTTCCACGTACAACTGCCGCACTACCGGGTCCGCATACAGGGGCGCGACGTTGAGATAGAAATTCTGTGTTTGCTGCTCGGCCGACATGATGGTCAACGCGTTCAGTTTGGTAATCGGTGCAGCACGCGAGCGGTCGTAATGTTCGCGCAGGTTGTCCTGCGGCGCGCGATGTTCAATTACCGTGGGACGGCCCGGAACAATATCCGTGTAGCATTGCGTGATGTTATTTGCATCCTTGCCTTCCAGGCGATCCAGCATGGCGCTGTAGCGATACAAATGGTCGAAATCCTCCAGCATGCCAAACCGGTACACCTGCGCCAGATATGGATCAGGCTCATTCTGGGCAACCACCGCCGTCACTTCGATCGCGACCTGTTCATAGCCTATGGTTGTTTCAAGCATCGAGTGATCTGCACCTATCAGTCCATTTACCATCGTTGCCTGGTGCTGCTCCACGATGCGAAGCTGCGCAAGGGGTAACTGCAGTTCTTTATTCATCCGGGCACATCCATGCGAGAAGCGTATCGCTTCCATTTCAATGCCGTTCATCAGGATGACTCGCACACGGGTGAATGCGTCATCATCGAGCTTGCTGATCGGGGGTTGCACCAGCTCCTTCCAGGTAAACCGCTGCTTTTCCAGCGGGCAACCTTTATCTTCAAACAGATTGAGTGCCATTTTGTCCTCCTCTGCGCAATTAGCGCGTAAGACAGCATAAAGGCCGTTCAGGCCATCTGGCTAAGATTGATGAGAGTAAATCAGGAAATGATGAGCAAGGAAAATTTGCTCGCAATCACGCTAACCTGGTCTGAAAGCCTCTGCTTCCGGCCCAACCTCATGCGGTTGCTTCGCGATCGCTTATTCTCCTTCTCAAGAGCGGATAGCAAAGGCTACCCCGCTAAATTCTCCTACTCTGTTCGGGACCATACATTGAGAAAATTCGAATACTTGAGCAAAAAGAAAAGCCTTGAACGACTGGCATGGCCTGTAACAAGCCCCAACGGGGGATGGGAAATTTTCCAATTGCGAAAATCTTTCGTTAACCCATTTAATTGATTCTTTGCTCAAGCTGATTAACTCTGTAAGCTGTCGGGAATTTAAAAACCTGCCCTCGCTCCTGCCGCAACCTTGCTTCCTTTCCCCTACGTCATCCTGGACCTGGAAACCACGGGTGGCACGCCCCTTCATGACCGCATTATCGAGATTGCGCTCATCCGTTTCGAGGAAGGAATGGAAAGCGAGCGCTGGGAAACGCTGGTCAATCCAGGCATATCCATTCCGCCTTTCATCACGCATCTGACTGGTATCAGCAATGGGATGGTAAAGGATGCCCCTTCCTTTGGAGACATCGCCCACCGGCTCTACAGTTTTCTTGATGGAGCGGTGCTGGCAGCGCATAACGTCCGCTTCGACTACGGATTCCTGAAGAACGAGTACCGACGCATGGGCGCGCTGCTTCAGCACAAGGTATTGTGCACGGCCAGACTCTCGCGCAAGCTCTATCCGCAGCACAAGAGTCATGGGCTCGATGCCATCATGCAGCGTCATGGGCTAAAGACCGAAGTGCGCCACCGGGCGATGGGGGACGTGGAACTCGTCTCAGCCTATCTTGAGATGGCAAGGCGCGAGCTGGGAGCTCGAGAGGTGCAAGAAGCGGCGGCTGTCTTGCTGAAAGACCCCAGCCTCCCCACAGGCCTGGATGCTTCGATTCTGGAACAGATTCCGGACAGGTCGGGTGTCTACTTCTTCTACGGCAAAAACGGCCTTCCGCTCTATATCGGCAAGAGCGTGACGCTGCGCTCGCGGATCATGTCCCACTTCAGTGGGGACCATGCCTCGTTCAGCGACATGCGCATTGCCCAGGAGGTCGAGCGGGTCGAATGGATGGAAACAGCCGGAGAACTGGGCGCGCTGCTGCTGGAGTCGAGATTGATCAAGGAGCATCAGCCCATCCACAACAAGCGACTGCGCCGCTCCCGCACACTCTTTTCCCTGAAGCTGGCCGATGGCTCGCACGAGCCCCAACTGGTGAATATCGTGACGGAAGAGGATATCCAGCCCGAGGTGTTCGGGCATCTGTACGGGCTCTTCCGCTCGAAGACAAAGGCAGTCGATGCGCTGCGCGGGATCGTTCGGGAGAACAGGTTGTGCCCCCGGGTGGTAGGCCTTGAGAATGGGAAAGGCGCGTGTTTCGCGCACCAGTTGAAACGCTGTAACGGCATCTGCGCGGGCAAGGAAGCGCCGCAACTGCATTACCTACGCCTGAAACAGGCACTGCTCCCGCTTAAGCTCAAATCATGGCCCTATCCCGGCAGGATCGGCATACGGGAATACAATGCGTTGTCCGGCCGATCGGAAGTGCATGTCTTCGACTACTGGTGCCACCTGGGAACGGTGGACAATGAAGCTGGCTTGGACGATGTGCCCGGGACGCGCTCATCCATGAAGTTTGATCTCGATACCTACAAGCTACTGCTGAAGACCTTGGGAAAGCAAACGGAGGTGATTACTTTTGGATAGCTGGCCCAGGTGCGAAAATGGTTTTCGTATGCAGCCTTCATGCGCGCTCAAAACTTCCCTCCAACCACAGCGCCATGAGCTGTTTGGAAATGTCGCCCAGATCCCAGCGTGAGGGATCCAGGCTGTCCTTATTTTCAAGCGAGATGCGGTCTATCTTTGGATTATTTGGCGAGCGCGTCACTCTGGCTGTGACACCGGATTGATGCACTGCCGTTCGGGAAATCATTTCAAGCGTCCAAAGTGAACGCCATGCCTCGTCATCCCTATCCATGCTATCCGCTCCTCTTAGCCGTTGCGCATCGTTCATACGGCCAATTTAGAGCAAATAGCATTTTTCTTATGGGTGAAAAAATCCTGTTTTTTCCTGCCTTATCAGGGGAATGATTTTTCTCATTGCGAAAAGTCTGCCGCAATCCTGATCAGCACAGAAACCCAAGCTGAGACACAAGATCAGACAGCTATCGACAGACCCATACATGCCAGTTGGGGAAAACTTAGCTTAGACTCCATGCCGTCTTCACTTTAAGTAGCGAAGTCTTGACCCTGGCAAGATTAATTGCAGGAGAAGGTGTTTTTGCAGTCGGAAATTTGTACATAGTTCCCATCATGTTCCTCTATTTAAGCCGATAGGTAGTCCATCAGAACCACGTATGGGTGCCAACTTTTTTACCCGCCTTCACTGTCGCGTTGCATAAGAGCTGGCCTCGATTCAATTAGCTTCATCGGAAGCGGGACGAGTTGCAAGACGCACAAGCTCCATGAGTCCGGGCAGAGTGGAAGCAGACTTGAGGGCATTCCGACAAATCCCACAAATGACGGGGTCGATCTTGTACCGGAATTCACCAAGCCTGATCTCGCACTCATCGTCTGCAACTGACGGGATAGGCTTGTTGCGCCTGAAATCCCACGGTGCGACGGGCGCCGCATCATTCCACAGTCCAATGCCCTTGAGACTGGCTGCCTTCTGAGCCTCGGCATACAGCTGCTTATCAGCCCGCCGCAGATCTTTGTCATACTGTTTGTAATGCCATGCCAGTCCCGCCTTGATCTGCTTCAGGTTTACGTCCTGCCCATTCAGCAGCACTTTTCCCAAAACACGCTGATAGCGATCTTGCTTGTGCCACTCCACAGCAACTGTTTTGCCAAACACCAGATCAGCCAGGTTTTGCCGGGATACGGTGCCAAACGGCTGTGCATGTTCAGGCGCATCAATTCCCAAAAGTCTGATCTTGTGCTGCCGGTTTGACTTGTCGAGGACTGTCAGGGTATCGCCATCGGCGATCTTGACAACGCGACCGCTCAATATTTCTGCTTGAGCGAGGCAGGTGCATGAGATATAGACAACCAGGCCGGCCATTAACCGGCTCAACTCAGCTAATCTATCCCGTGACATTACACGGTACCTTGATGGTAGTCACTGGCTGCATCAAACGCTCGAGCGAGATGTTCTGCAGCTTGTAGCACCGAATCTGGGACGCTTTCGGCAGCTTCATGTCGGTGAGGCGAGCAGTCGTCGTCTCACTTAAGCTTCGCCTGCCGATCAGTTCATTTAGCTTGACCGCGAGGACCGTCTTCGCCGATGGTTCCTCCCCACCGTCAAAATCGGGGTTGGGCAGCACATTGGCGGTACCTTGAGAATGCTCTTTGTGCGTCATCATGATCTCCCTTTACCCTAATATAGGGGCGAGCACTGCCTGCAACCGTTCTCGATCAACTGCCCGTCCGCTTGCGAAGTGATGATGCCAGATTTTGCCTTCTTCTGGAACGCATGCAACACATGCACGGCATCGTCGATGCGTACGTGTAAACCCCGCGGGAGGTGTCCTCCACCTCACGGGAACGTCTTCTCTCCGGCAGAGCCCGGGCATTTATAAGCCCTACCCCTCGAGAAGAATGCAGTTGGTTTGGAGGAGATACTTTTGATCAAGTACTCTACCAATGCCCTTAAAAAGAAAAAGGCTTACAGTTTTATCCGTAAGCCTTTATTTTATTGGTGGGTCTGGTTGGACTCGAACCAACGATCAGGGATTATGAGTCTCTTATAAACAAGAGATCAGTGGGTCACAACAAATAATAACAATTTGTTCAATCATTTGTCGTTCTTTCTTTATTGTGACTTGTTGTTCTTTTTCGCGAGTATTTATTTCCAAGTGCCCCACGTACCTCCGAGCAAACTGTCGTCGCATCAATCATTGAATGGAGTGATCCTGCGTAGCAGTAGCGCTGCTAGGTTCGAGATGATCTGGCGCCCTCACAGTTGCTTTGAGCCAAAAGAATCCCTTTTTGAACAAATCGCTATTTGCAAATTTATAACCTTCCGGATGCAGAAAATGATCGTGTTAGGCCTCTAGCAGGTCGACTGGGAAAGGGGAATTTTACCCATGATAAAATAGGTTATCATGGGTAAAAATTTAGTAGTCCATGCTCTTTTTTGGGCAACATAACATTCTTATTTTGTTTTCTCAGCGAGCAATGCATCTCCCGCACGTTTCCACTCGCGTCTTCTAGGATCCTCTGCCGGCACATTTGCCAGCCCCAGCAAGGCTCCCAGTAGCTCCCCTCGATCGAATACCGGAGTACGGGTTTCCGGATCCACGAGACCTGCCAGAATCAGCAACTCGGCAGCATTGTGCAGCTCCTGGTCGTGCTCTCTGGAGGCCGCCTCCCTGTTGATTGCTTCTAAAATACGTGCTGCTTCCTCGTCCCTTGCTGCAAGGCGGGCAGCTTCCGTCCTCGCCCTCTGTGCCCGTTCTGCCGCCGCCTCCGCCTTAATTAACGCGGCAAGGATACGCGAGTCCGCGTCAGTGCGCCTGAGCTTGTCTACCAGCAAAAGGAGTTGCCGCTGTTGTTCGCTTGGTGCTTCGAGGCCGCGTAGATATGCCAGTCTTGCGGTAAGCCATTTGTCGTGCAACATGAATACCTCCTGGTTGATTGATCGGCAGCCCCATTCCAGCTACCTTGGGGTTGAGGGAACCAAAAATAAGCTGGGAATGGAAATCCTCTTTTACGACTTACCCATCAGGCTATCTTCTTGTCCGATGGTGGAGTGATCGTATAACTCTCTGTACCGCAATGTCAGTTGGCAATATCAGCCTCAATCTCGACCAGAATTTTGATATTACGTATGGTTCGCTCATCTCCACCCTAAGCCGCGATGCGTATTAGTGAGGTAAATATCAGTTTGGCTAGGCCTTCTCTACCTAGCGTGCCTTGTATCGCAGCCACGGCGATATTACCCTTTACGGTGGCACGAACGACGATTCGAGCGATTCGGCTTGATCCCAGACCACCTTGACGATGGCCAATCCACAACATGCGAATGTGATTGATCGCCTGGATGACCTTCCAACAGAAAGTCCGGGACATAAACTATTATGCGCTTGCTTCTCGATCACGTCGCGTCCCTTGGATCTGAGTACATGGATTGGATTTCGTCCATTCGGTTCGGTAGCGAACGTACCGCTCTCCTAAGGATGGACAAAATAATTGGCTAAAGCCTGCTCCCTCTGCTTAATCTACCGCTGATACCCAGTGCGCCAGCAACGTCTACCTTCGTGCTGAATGACTACGTCGTCCTGTTAATCTGAGAAAAAAGATTCAATCAGAGATGGGAATCGAGGAATTTGCCCGGTGATTATGCCGAGATCCCGCATTTACACCTTCTGGCGAAACTGGACAATCGGCCATCCGATTACCGCATTGTCAATACTGGTTGTGCTCGGTATCCTGGCCTTCCAGTACGCGCTCGGTCATTTGCGCATAAACACAGACACCACCAGACTGATCGCACCGGATGCACCTTTCCAGCAACACAGCCGCTCTTATGAGAAAGCCTTTTCACAGGATTTGCACACGCTTTTGCTGGTGGTTGAATCGGACACGCCCGAACTAACCAAATCCGCTAGTAAAAGATTACTGCGCCTGCTCCGCGACAACACAGATCATTTCAATTCGGCCTATATCCCCTACGACAACGAATTTTTCCGTCAGAACGGATTGCTTTATCTCGATACCGACGAGTTGGAGAGCTTATCCGACAGCCTGTCGCTCGCCCAGCCGTTCATCGGCAGAATCGCCCAGGAAACCAATCTAACAGGTTTTTTTTCTATTTTAGAGGATGCGCTAAAGCCCGGAGACACGACTCGTACTGCAGCCATTGATCTAACCTCGCTAACCCATAAAGTCACGCTGGCTTTAGATAAAGTAATCAATGGCGAAAACGCTTTGCTCTCCTGGGAATCGATGATTTCTGGGAAGAAAACACACTCCAGTAAGGAGTTTATTATTGTCTCGCCTAAATTCGATTACTCACATATCCGTCCTGCGAAAAATGCGATTGAGTCCATCAACAAGGCAATTGCCAGCATTCAAGATCCCTATCTCCCCGCTGTTAAGGTGTGGGTTACCGGCGAAGTCGCCCTTGAAGATGATGAGTTGGCAGGCATTAGTACCGGCACTTTTACCGCCAGTATTTTCTCAGTTGTACTGGTGTTGTTTATTTTAGTGATTGCTTACCGTTCCATTTTGCTGACGGTAGCCACGTTGATAACTCTAGCCTTAGGAGTAATTTTTTGCGGGGCATTCGCGGCCTTTTCCGTAACAGAATTAAATCTGATTTCACTCGCGTTTGCAGTAACCAATGTCGGCTTGGGCGTGGAATATGCGATCCACTTCTGCTTACGCTACCGGGATAAGCTGAATCGTCACCGTAAAGAACGTGCACTACGTGTGACTTTAATGACAATAGCTCCCTCACTTCTATTGGCCGCCGGTACTACGTCCATCGGACTTTATGCTTTTATACCAACCGATTACAAAGGCGTCGCCGAGCTTGGCCTGCTAGCAGGAACAAGCTTGTTTATTTCCCTGTCAGTTACGTTGGTTGCCTTGCCGGCACTGTTAAAACTTTTGCCAGCACCGGTAAAATTCGGATCGGCAAAAGGTCCTCATGCTCCTTCGGAGCTTTCAAAGAAACTGGGAACTTTGCCGCTTCAATACGCCAAACCGATTTCCCTTGTAACACTTGTTATTTCCCTGATCTCCGTCGTGTTGGCGTTCAATGTGAAAACCGATTTTAATCCGATTAATCTTCGCGATCCCGATACCGAATCTGTTATCGCTTTCAAAAAATTAATGGAGGACGAGGAAACCACTCCGCTGACCTTGACCGTCCTGAGCAGGGATGAAAGCAGCACCAAAATCTTGCAGCAAAAGCTTTCGGCATTACCTTCGGTTGATAAAACGGTCAGTCTTTTTGACCTTCAACCCGCCGACCAGGATAAAAAATTGGCCTTGATCGAAGAAATGGGACTGATGCTTGGTGCGGAAGTACAGAACTTCCCTCAACTCAAAGCGCATAGTGACCCGGGTCCGCAGATCACCCGCTTGATTGGAACTATCGATGCCATCTTGCCTGAAAAATCGAATATGGAGGAGCGCACTTCACTCACACGCTTAAAAAAGGAATTGCAGGATATTTTGATCGAGCTTGATACACGGTATCAACCCAGCCGGGAGATATTCATTGAAAAAATCCAGACCGCGCTGCTCGGCACGCTACCGGCTGTGATGAACGATCTATCAGCCAGCTTGAAAGCCAGAACAATCACACTGTCTGACCTGCCCCCCGACATTAGGGATAAATGGCTGAGCAGGGATGGCTTGTATCGCATTCAGATCTTTCCAAAAAAAGACCTGAACGATTTAGCCAATCTTGAGGAATTTATCACCGAAGTGCAATCAGTCGCTCCCGAAACCACGGACCTGCCCATCATCTACTGGGAATCCATGAGAGAGGTTATCAAGGCTTTTCAGAAAGCTGTTGTAATCGCCCTGGTTGCCATCGCACTACTATTACTCGCTATCCGGCGCAGCATTCTGGATACGGCACTGATCATGACGCCGCTCATACTGGCCGGACTTTTTACCATGGCAAGCGCAACGATCACCGGCACCGCCATTAATTTTGCCAACATCATCGCCCTGCCGCTGTTACTAGGATTAGGTGTTGACAACGGCATTCACATGCTTGTAAAGCTGCGCCACTCGCTTTCGGAAGCTCGCGATATCTATCAATCCAGCACCGCTAGAGCCATATTTTATGGGGCTCTTACCACCTCCTCCGGTTTTGGAGGATTAGCATTCTCCTCGCATCCGGGCATTGCTAGTATGGGTTTGATTATTACTATAGGCATATTCTGGATCATGGTATGTACGTTTATCATCCTTCCCGCGCTTAGCAAATTGGTGCTAAAGGACAAGGAAAACGGGATACGTTCGCAACCTCGATTGGTAGGATAGAACGTCAATACTCATGCTTTCAGCCCTGTTTGGTAGAACGTAAAAAATGATGCTTGGCGGCAAGGATACGCCAGTCCCGCGGTAAGCCATTTGTCGTGCAACATGAACACCTTCTGGTTCATTGATTGACAGCTGTTCTAGCTGCTTCGAGAGAGGTGAGAGTAAGCTGGAGACCGTAAATCCCATCTTGAGAGGTAGGGTGACCAGATATTCACCTCAGAGAGGTACCGCGACTGCTATAGGTTTGCGATGCTAAGTTATCCGAGCGATGCCAGACTTGTCTGCTTTGCGACTTACCCATCAGGCTCTTGTCCTATAGCGGTGATTGGATAGCTCTCTGTACCGCTATGGCAGTTGGCAGTATCAGCATCGATTTCGATCAACCTTTTTATATTACGCACCGTTCGCTCAGCCCCATGCTGAGCCGCAATGCGTATTAGTCGCTCGAAGGGTCGCATAAATACTTTCATCTCCAGCAACTCGAAGGTAAATATCAGTTTGACTAGACCTTCTCTACCTTCATCCTGTATCTCGTACATGCAGTGGAAGGGCTCAGAAATACCTGCAAAAGCCAGAGATCGATTGGGTTCATAAAGTGTAATTCTGAAGTTGGATTCAGATCGGTGTCCACCATCAACACGCACTTGCCTTGCGGTAACTCCTGGACCCATTGGCTGATCTCCGATTTGCTTAAGCTCTTTAACTTCGGGAGACCATTTTGGATAATTCTCAAAGAAATTATCGCCAAGATATCGGAATACTTGCTCAGTAGAACCTTTCATGAGAATACTTGCTTTGGAAGCTACTGGTTGGACCGGTCTTGAATCAAATATGGATAGCAAACTGAACATATGGGTGCACTCTTTGAGAGAGTGACTCCTTGATTGAAAGGTAATTCCGGGATTGGGAACCGCCCCTTTGACCTTGATCCTGATCGCGGGCACGCACTATGGATTATTAAAATCATCAAAAGCTGTCCTCGTTTATTCGGACCATTGATGATTTCCTAAAGAAAACCCGTTAAATTACAGAACCATGCATCCACAGTCTGTTCGTTGCCCCACTACTTGCTACCTTTGATTTGCGGCGACTCCACCGATGGTAGCTCAATCCAAAACGCGCTTTCCACCGCGACAACGCTTTCTACGCCGATTTCTCCTCCCATAACCATAAATTCAACTAGTTTTTGGTAACGACCAACCCGAGGGTGACTGCGGAAGCTTGAGGTTCCGGGCAGGTTTCCACTTGATGGGGGCAATAGTCCTAAACATTGGCTCCTCTGCTATGCTTCAGTGGACAGGTGATGTTTAAAAGCAAATGGGGCACATCGTGCAAGTTCAGATAAACAGTGGTAGCTGCGTTGAGGGATAGTGAACTTTCCCGGCCTGTTGGATCAGCCGTAACCAAGATATTGAGCGGGTTCGAAGATCAAGTTACCCATGTCGAGGTCCACTTAAGCGATGTGAACAGCGACAAGTTCTGGACTCAGGACAAATGCTGTCTCATAGAGGCGCCTCTGGCCGGACTTGATCCGATTGGGGTTACCAATTTAGCGCCAGCCTGGAAGACGCGACTGACGTTTAAGGTGAGTTATTAGAGAAACAACAAAATCAGATTGAGCAACATGTGAGACTCTAATCATGCCGCTTACCCCGCTAAGTCGTGAGCAATCGCAAGGGGAAGAAATCGCCAATAGCATTAGCCATGGCATCGGTCTTGCCGCAGCACTCATCGGAACTCCCTTTCTCATCACGCAGGCGGCACGGCATGGAAATGATGGGTTTGTTGTTGGTGTGACTCTCTTCTCCGCAACGACCATATTTCTTTACCTTGCATCTACCGTCTACCATGCGTTGCCCACGAGCAACGCCAAGCAGGTGTTTCGGGTCCTTGAGCATTCTGCGATCTTTCTTCTTATCGCTGGCACCTATACGCCATTCACGCTAGGGGTACTTCATGGCGCATGGGGCTGGATTCTTCTTTCAACTATATGGGTTCTTGCTGCAGCCGGCGTGGTGCTGAAGGTATTCTATGGGGCCTCCCCACCCATTCTATCCACCTGTCTCTATCTGCTCATGGGATGGCTGGTTGTGATTGCCGCGGATCCATTGATTGCCAAAATGCCAACGCCTGGCTTGCTCTGGTTAGTTGCCGGAGGGTTGTCTTACACACTCGGAGTGGTTTTTTTCGCTATCGATTCGCGCTTGCGATATGCTCACCTGATTTGGCATCTCTTCGTTTTGGTGGGCACCACATGCCATTACTTCGCCGTGTTCTGGTATGGCGCCTGACCTTCCCTCTATCCGCACAGAGCGCTCAAACGTATCAGGCAGTGTCTTGCTGCTAAAAAAATTGGACAGCTGTGTTTGAATCTTCAGGTACCGCGTATTCTGCTAGGGTCTTCACGTCGAAACACCATCTTTTCCCAACATGTACAGCCGTTACTACCCTTGGTATGGCAGAGCCTACGCCGCCCACCGTTAATCACCCACGCGCTGTTGCTGGTTTAGAATAATTTTCTCATTAATCGTTGAGCCTCTCCCGTGTTGTAGAAAAGAGATCCCAAGCGGCAATAAACAGTGCTGCGATTACGGGGCCGATGACGAAACCGTTAAGGCCAAAAAGAACCATACCCCCGAGCGTTGAGATAAGTACTACATAGTCGGGCATCCGGGTATCCTGGCCGACAAGTATGGGCCGTAGAACGTTATCCACCATTCCAATTACAAGCACACCAAAGGCGATGAGAGTTATTCCTTGCCAAATGGCCCCGGTAAGCAGGAAATAGATCGCTACCGGTGCCCAGATCAGGGCAGCGCCAATAGCAGGCAATAAAGATAAGAAAGCCATCACAAAGCCCCACAGCAGCGCTCCTTGTATACCCAAGAATGAAAATATCACTCCCCCTAGCGTGCCTTGTATCGCGGCCACGGCGATATTGCCCTTTACGGTGGCACGAACCACGGTGGTGAATTTACCGAATAAATTCCGCTTATGCTCCGGGCGTAGCGGAATTGCCTGTTTAATTTTCGCAGACAAAAGGGTCCCATCCCGAAGCAAGAAAAACAGCAGATATAACATGATGCCAAAACTGACAACGAACTCAAATGTATTCTGGCCCATTTGGAGCGCCTCCTCCGCGAGGCGTTGGCTTCCCTGCAAGGCGATGTTTGACAACGTGTCCTTTAGCTCGGAAATCCTGGCCAACCCGGCGTTATCGAGAAATTTGACTATCCAGGGCGGCAGCGCGCTCATGACTTGTTCGAAATACGCGCCAAAGTTTAGCTCCCCTGAGCGAATTCTCTGATAAAAGACTACCCCCTCCTGCAACAGTGAAGCGGTGATGAGCGTGAACGGGAGAATCACCATGATCAGGCAAAGCAATAAGGTTGTGAGCGCGGCAAGATTCTGCCGCTGGCCCAGGCGCTCTAGCAACCAGCGATAAAACGGCACAAATATTATGGCGAGAACGGAGCCCCAGAATATTGCGCCGAAAAAAGGCAGCAATATCCACCCGAATGCCAGGGAGATGACAATTAACAGGAGCAGGAAGGCTTTTTGCTGAAGCTCCGGGGAATTCATTAGATGGAAGGTGAAAGTCTCGTTGTGTTCGCTAGGGTACGGAACAATCTGGTGACAGTGTAGAGTGGATTCTTGCCCTCAAGACTAATAAATCCGGCGCCATTCGACCCTATTCAAGGAGCTTTCGCGGCATCCTTAATCGCTTACGTTCCGCGCCTCTTAAGGATCATACTGTCCCGTATGCCAAGCTCAAAAAATTTGCCCTGGATAGGACCTTCTTAATCAGGCGAACCGGAAAGTTTAGCAGTATCGCTATCGATCCATGCTTTAGCCTCTGCATGGGCAGCCTCTAGCGCCTTGCTCTCTTCGTCCACAGGCATGGCGAAACTTTCGTAAACGACTATACCCTCCTTATCAATAATCCTGTAACGGCCGTTCCAAAGACCAGCGGTATCGTCCTGCTCTGCGCTGGCCACAATTCTGTATCCTTTATAATCGGCATTATCAACGTTCATCTGCTCTCCGTGGTTAAATGTTACAGGTATAGCGATGTATCGCAGAATTGCTAAATACTGAGGTTTTATCAGTGAGGGTAAAGGTTGATTATTGCCCCAAAAGTTCACCCAAAGGTTTAAGCATCTGGCTCGATCGCAAACCACCTTGACAATAGGGCAGGTGATCCGAATTGCAGCAACCCGGCAACACCACTGGCGAGCGCAACGACCATAGTTCCCAAGTATGGAATAAAATGCAACACTCCGGCCCCCAAAGTCCCTCGTATCAGATCCAATGCTGCTGACGATACCAGCTGACAGCATCCCTTGCTGATTCCTCTATCGGCCGAGGCTTCAAACCCAGTTCCTCAAAGGTTTGTGAAGGATCGAAGTGCATTAAACGTTTTGTAAGGCGTACACCTGTAACAGTTGCCATAGGCATGCGATGCGAAATATTATCAGCCCATAACTCGCTGAACCAACCAGTCGCTAACGCTGCCGAATAGGGAATAGTCCATCGTGGGGCTGGACGATTCACGATATCCCCGAGAAGTTGAAGCCACTCGATCAAACGAAAGTTGTGTCCACCTAGTAAATATCGAATGAAAGGCCGACCCCGCTGCATCGCACGTATCATTCCGTCAGCAACGTCGCGAACATCAATCAGATTCAATTGACAATCAAGATATGCAGGAATCTTTCCTCTACAGAATGCAACCGAAAGGCGAGTTGGAGGCGTTTGATTTCGATCGCCCGGTCCAATAGGTAATGTGGGACTGCATACGATCACCGGAGCGCCGGTTTCGGCAAGTTGGAACACGGCTTGTTCCGCTCGGAATTTGCTCAAGCAGTAAGGCCCGATCATATCCTCTTCGCGAAAGCGCGCAGACTCAACCGCTCCCCCATTGGATTGATCCGATGTGAGAATACTTTCAGTGCTTACATACAGCGCTTTACTGACTCCGCTGTCGAGCGCGGCACGCATGACGTTAAGAGTGCCAACATGGTTGATCTCGTCAAACTCACGACGGTTGCGTCGCCACAGATTTGGGTCAGCAGCCAGGTGATAGACGCGCTCGCAGCCGCGCGCCGCGTTACGCATTGCATCTAAGTCACGAATATCTGCTTGGACAAGTTCAATACATTCAAGTGGTAAATGACTTACCACAGCTTTGGGATGTTCAAGCACCCGCACGGTTTCGCCGGCGGCGAGTAATTGCTGCACCAGATGTGAACCGATAAACCCGGCGCCACCTGTCACCAAATTCATATCAAAACACTATCCGGCAGAGACGTCACGAGGTGGTGAAGGTGGGATCTTGCCTTGGGAAGCCGCTCGCGAGAGATTCTATCGACAAGCTTGATAACCGCATTATTGATTGGACAGGGAAAGTCTCCTGCAAGTCGAACAAGATGCCCGTTGTAAGCATCGATCTCCGTCTGGCCGCTTCCCATATCCGGACTCATGGAGCAATATGTTCCACGCAAGGAAGGGCGGAAGAATAATCCCATGAGCTTCGGCAAGAACGGGGTTTGCAATATGCGCATGACCGTGTCGGGATGAAATGGCCCGATCTTTTCCAGCGTAAGACCAGCATGCTGCAGGATCGAATAATTTTCCCGCAGCAAAGTGAAGAACAGTTTTTGGGTAAACGGATCAATGAGAAGTTCGGCATTATCAACGCCCGCGCTTGCTGCTAAGGGTGAAATGGCCGAGTTGTACATCAGTTTCGTTGATTTGAACGGGCGGATATCCGCAACGTGTTCCACCGGAAATAGTTTGCCCTTAGCAAAGGCAGAGGCAAGCATATGGACACGCTCACCTTCACCGCTGCCTACCTTGCGACGTGGGCCGATATGCAAAGACCCGGCCCGAGTAATGCGAGCGTCGAGACTGTCAGTGGGACACTCGGAAACAAATGAAGCAATAGCTTCTGCGGGATGATGGGACCTTTCGAGGGTTTCGTCGTAGCCATTCTGGATTGGCACCAATGTTTGCGTGTTCGCGATGCGTTGCAGGATCGGAGCATTATCGAAAGTCTTTGTGCATAACAACACTGCTGCCTCTTTTGGCGGAATCCAGTCGTCAAAGTGCACAAAATGAGTGCCGTGAATGGGTTGCCCATTCAGCGTCATTTCGTTGCGGCGACCAGCGGCGACCTTTTCGGGGTTCGACTCAATTATGGTCACGTCCCATCCAGCACGCCTAAGGCAGGCTGTTGCAGCAATGCCGATACCTCCGGCGCCAATAATATGAGCAGACGATTTCATAACGAAGGATGCTGGCCTATCAAGGGTGAGGCCGAGCTTTAGTTAGAGAGATGTAATACTGGATTCAATCTCAGCCTGTTACCGTGCGGTTTCAGACATAGCAGCTTGTATTTTTAGCTGCGGCAAAGCTTAATCCTTATCCTGTCGTCTGATGATAAAAAAGTATCATGTCTATGCGATGATGAAGCGAGCAGTTCCTTTAAGGGTTAGCGTGTCGTATGTATCAAGTTGTAGCCCGTTAACATTACCTCGGCGTCCGATAAAAGGAGTTCGATGGGTGGTAACAACTGCTATTGTCTTAACAGGAAACTCCCTGGTTTGCCCCGGCAGATAGATCGTTGGTAGCAGCAGGGCAAGGTAAACCATGTGAGAATCCGGCACTTGTCCAATCAAAACTGTGATCAGTTTTCCGAATTTCGTTTCTTGTATATCGATCTCGTCTCCACGAAACTCGCGATCGTTACTCTCATCTTCCTCATCCTTATAGCTAAGGAACGGTACGCCGGGAAAGGTTGTTGCCCCGAAGTGAATCTGTTTATTCTGCCCTTCGAGCAGGAAATCATTTGCCTGGATAGCAGGAGTTGTACCATAAGTCATTTCAATTCTCCTTTCGGTTGATTTCTGATCGTACCTTCAGATTGAACAGCGGCTTTGATCGGCCCTCCGTGGGTAGTCGTGGAGACAGCTATGACAATGCCTTAGCCGAAACCATCAACGGGTTGTACAAGACCGAAGTAATTAACCGTTGCGGCCCCTGGAAAACCAGGGCATCGGTCGAGCTGGCCACGCTGGAATGGGTTTCGTGGTTTAACCATCACCGCTTGCTGGCACCCATAGGATATATTCCACCAGCGGAAGCCGAAGAAAAAATCACCGTCGAAGTCTAACTTAAACCAACCAGCCTCCACGGAACCCGGAGCGTTTCATTCTCTTCCATCAAACGCAAGGCTTCACGCACCACTTCACTGGCTGACGTATAGAGCCAATGTAACCTTCTGTCGCACCATTTCTTCAGCTGAGGCGTAAGGTGATGTTCATTCCCATGCCCTCCAGAACGACACTCACCCGGCTCTGCATCGGAGTCCAGTTCCTGGACACAGAAGTTGGCTTTCATTCTTTTAGCATGAGCTTGCAACTGTAATTACTCGCACCTATAAAGAGTTCAGGGGATCTCCTCAATAGGCTGCGTGAGAGCGCATTTGAACATCCCGACTTTAGGTAACCAGGGAGCCTGATGATGAAAGAAGATTTCATAGCTACTACTGACCGCGTCCCGTTAGGACCTGGCTGTCACCTTCACTGCCAGCTCAAGCCAATGGTGTTTGAATTCCCTGTTGCGAAGTTTGCTATCGCGAGAAGAAACTGTGAATAAGTACCGCACCCTGATTCAGAACTTAGCTGCCGAAGCGGGTATCACGATCAATGGATCAGCACCTTACGACATCCAGGTAAGCAATGAGCAGTTTTACGAAAGGGTGCTAGCCCAGGGAACCTTGGGATTAGGGGAATCATACATGGACGGTTGGTGGGAGTGTGCGCAATTGGAGGAGTTTTTTTATCGCCTACTACGCTACCAAGCCGACCAAAAGCTGAGTCTGAGCTGGCGCGAGAGCCTGGCTCTTATTCAAGCGAAAGTCTTTAACCGGCAGTCTTACCGCAAGGCGATAGAGGTGGCGCAGACTCATTACAACCTGAGCAACGCATTGTTCCAAACAATGCTCGACAAACGAATGAACTATTCCTGCGGCTATTGGAAGGAGGCAGAGACACTCGACCAGGCTCAAGAAGCCAAACTGGATTTAATTTGCCGCAAATTAGCCCTTTCCCCTCAGGATCGCATACTCGATATCGGCTGCGGCTGGGGTAGTTTTTTGAAATTTGCCTGCGAGCGCTACCAATGCCGCGGGGTCGGAATCACCATTTCGGAAGAACAGGCGGCTTTCGCCAGAGCGAACTGCACAGGAATGGCCATCGAAATTATCCAAGGCGATTACCGCGAGCTTAACCGGGAGGCACATGGTGAATTTGAGAAGATAGTCTCAATCGGAATGTTTGAGCATGTCGGCCCAAAAAACTACCGCACGTTTATGGAAGTAGTAGATGAGGTCTTGATTGACGAGGGCTGGTTCTTGCTCCATACCATCGGTGACAACCTTTCTCGCCTGCGCTGTGATCCATGGCTGGATAGGTATATTTTCCCGAACGGCGTGGCTCCGTCTGTCCGGCAGATGGGAGAAGCCATAGAAGGCCTATTCGTCATGGAGGATTGGCACAACTTTGGCGTGGACTATACCCGAACACTACTGAGCTGGCGCGATAACTTCAAACAGAATTATCAGCCGCTGCCCCTGCAGACGTCCATCTCTCAAGACCGCTTTGCCCGCATGTGGGAGTATTACTTGGCCTCTTTTGCCAGTGCCTTTAAGGCCCGGCGTTTGCAGCTGTGGCAAATTGTACTATCCAAAGGCTACCCAGCTTCAACCTATCGATCCATCCGATGAAAGGTTGACGCGATTATGCCGAAGGCGTACGTAAAGTAAATCCAACGTTTAGATGAGTATACGTCCTCTGCTGTACTAGCAATCATGGGGGGAGCGTGAAAGCTGATCAAATCCTTAAAAGTAAGATTCGGGCTGACTTGCCTGCGGATGCGTTCACTAATCGACCCTGGCGAGCCTTATTCGTGTTTCCGCTCGTTGGACTCATCGTCTTTTGCAGCATAACTTTGGTTCGGATCCCGCTGCCATGGTACCTCGCCGTCATCGGTTCTTTGTTCCTCGGCAGTTTATATGGAAGCCTGATGTTTCTCGGGCACGAGATCGCCCACGGTGCTACAGTCCGCTCGCAACGTCTGCAAGACTGGTTGCTCTATCCCGCGTTTGCGATCTTTTGTCTTTCACCCCACTTGTGGCGGATCTGGCACCAGCAAGTCCATCATCCCTACGCGAATATGGAGGGTCACGATCCTGATAACTTCGGTACCATGAGTGACTACAAACTCGGCCAACCGACTCGTGCGGATGTTCTGTGGCTGAAATTTGCCCCGGGTTCAGGCCACTGGCTGAGCGCTACATATCTCTTTCTGTTCTTCACTCTTCAAGCCCAAGGAGTGCTCTGGCTGAAATCAAGAGGACGGGCGGATTTTAAGCAGCTCAAACGCGGGCGAGCTATGCTTGACAGTGCAGTCCTGGCAGCATTCTGGCTACTGGTCTGCGTGGAAAGCGGTCCCAGAGGCGCTGTATTGGTTGTGCTGCTGCCGATGCTCATCGCAAACTTTGTCGTTATGTCTTACATCGTGACTAACCATCTGATGCGCCCGCTCACTCACGAGCGCGACACTCTCGGCACAACTATGAGTGTCACGACGCCAAAGCTGGTCGATAGGCTACACTTTCACTTCAGCCATCACGTCGAACACCATCTTTTCCCCAACATGTGCAGCCACTACTACCCCCTGGTACGGCAGAGCCTACGCCGCCACGCTGCCGACCGTTACCTGGCTCCGCCACACTGGCTGGCGCTTCGCGTCCTCTTCCGCACCCCGCGGGTGTACGATGGCCCGCGGACACTTGTTACGCTGGACGGCGGAAGACGGGTGGAAATGGCAACAGTTGAGGCATGGCTGCGTGGCATTCAAGCTTAAGGCATTTCACTCGAGTTCACGGGCATAGGGTTTAATCGATCGCACGCAGATAGACAGTAGTAAGAGCGGGTTTGACCAAACGGCTCAATTCAAACCATAAAGGAGATCGATCATGAACTACATCGATGGATTCGTTGCCGCCGTGCCTACGACAATCGTGAAATCTACCGGCAGCATGCGGCAAAGGTTGCCTTGGTATTCCGGGAGTACGGCACACTGAACGTTGTCGAGTGCTGGGGCGATGACGTGCCGAGGGCGAGCTGACCTCCTAGAGAAGCCTTCAACAATCCCGACGAGGGATTTTCGATGGGATCAGTGAAGACGATTTATTGCTGCCGATGCATCTCAACTTCAAGTGGATCGGCTACGAGGCGCTGCCGACATTCATGGCCTACGATGTGATGAAGAACCCTGAGATAGAAACCGACTTCAAACGCTTTGAAAGCATCTTGCAAACATTTCTAGCGTATGTGGCTGCTAGCAGTGTCTGAGAAACGTGCTATGGCAGCCGGCGTCGTACGACTAGGTTCCCCACATACGTCTGGAGAACTTCCTCTCTTTGGTTAAAAGTCGTGACCCGAACCTTGACGATGCCTTGTTCGGGTCGCGACTTCGATGGCCTGACCTCAAGCACCTCAGTTTCAACATGTAGTTCGTCTCCAGGACGTGTTGGGCGGGGCCATTGGATTTCCAAACTTCCACCAACGATTCCGCCCGCTGGCTTGAACTCGCTCGCAACCAAAAGCTTGTGAGTCAGCGCCGCTGTATGCCATCCGCTCGCAGCCAGCCCACGAAATATGGTTTCCTGTGCTGCTTGTTCGTTGAGGTGGAAAGGCTGAGGATCGAACTCTGCTGCAAATCGCTTGATCGCGTCGCCATCCATCACCAGACGTGGAGATCCAAATCGCTGCCCTACAGTAAAGTCGTCGAGATACTGTTCGCTTGCCATTGCCTGGATTCCTTTTACCTTATATATAGAGTTAAGGTGTGCTAACAGTAGCGCCCGATACTGGCGCCTCTCGAATCGGCAAGTTAATGATGGCTGCAAGAGCGGCCAGTACAATGTCGGCATACCACATCCAGCTGAAATCCCTGGACTGGTGATAGCGATTCCATCCAACCACGCGCCAAGAAAACCACGGATTTGATGTGACAACAAAGTCATCCCGAACAAGGTTGCCAAATAGCGTCCCAAGCAGCTTTACCTGCCGAGCCCGTCGTCGTCAACAGAAGTTCTGATACTTTGTGTGGCCATGCTCACATTGTCATTCCTTGCTTCGAGCGTACCGCCCTCGGTGCAGGAGGCCAGCAGGCCCCGCATGGATATGGATGTTAAAACTTCCTTACTTCTTTTTCCATGATAGGTAGACTCCAATGAAATGGATGAAGTGAAAGCCGCTCCATCTTGATGCGGTTCATGACATTGGAACATCGTACGCAGTACTTCCATAAAAAAAGTTAAATGTTTTAATTATCTTCATAATATTTTTCTTATGTATTAAGGACCTTAAGTCCTAACTGCAGCTCTCCCCGGAATATGCGAAAAAAATAGTATCCCTGCTCACTTTTGCTGCTCAAGTTTAACGAAGGCACTCAACTACCTCGTTCTTCCTTCTTATCGGATGTATTGATACAGGGTTTCGCGGCTTATCCCAAACTCCTTCGCCAGGTTTGTTCGGTTTGCGCCTGCTGCGGCCCGCTCACGCAGTTGCGCAATCCTCTCTGCATTCAGTGCCGGCCTCCTGCCCTTGTAGATTCCTTTGGCCTTTGCCAGGGCTATCCCTTCCCGCTGCCGTTCCTTGATCAGCGAACGCTCAAACTGTGCAAAGGCGCTGAGCATCGTAAACATCAGCGTAGAGCGAGGATCTTCGCTGCCAGCAGTAAAGCTCATATTCTCCTTAATGAATTGAACTGATACACCCCGATCGTTCATCTCCCTCACAAGCCTGAGCATGTCCTCGACATTACGCGCCAGCCTGTCCATGGAATGAACTACGAGGGTGTCTCCTGCACGCACGTGATTGAGTGCAGTCTGCAGCTGAGGCCTGTTTGTATCCCTGGCGGATGCCTTGTCAGTAAATACCTTGTCTAGCTTGATACCGTCGAGCTGCCGCTCCGGGTTTTGGTCCAATGAGCTGACGCGAATGTATCCGATTCTCTGGCTGGTCATGGTTCTCCCCCTGCTAAAAATGTCAGAGTAGAGTCTATGACCTTCATGAGTGAGTGTCAATCAATATAATTTTGAACTCTAGATTGACATAAAACGGCAGGAAAAGTGTCAGGCAGATTTGTCAGGATGGGGTGTATTTCAGACTGACAAACTCCGCACGCAGTCAATTTTCCATTTGTCTCGACTAGCAGTTGGCGAGTCACACTAGCACCAGTTGTAGCAGAACTACAAAAATGGAGGGTTAGAGATTGATGGATCGTTAATAAGGTTGCGGCATGGAGCTTCCTTTCCAGATTCAGGGCAGTGCATCGAGGTTGACCTGAACCTGGCTGACATAAAGGTCATAAGCGGGGGGAGCGGCTTTAGCCACGTACAAGGATGAGTTCTTTGCCAAGTTAGACTCCTTGTGAAAGTCGGACTACCGATCATTAAACACTTTTACGGCGGCGAGGCGGTCTGATGTAGCACGAGCTTGGCGTTCAGCATCAAATACGGGGAGAAAATAGGAGTTTGTGTTATTCTTGGCTCTGTGACTCGCAAGTGGCTCTGTGACTCGCAAGTGCTTTTGTGATCTTTTGGGCATCGACCTTAAAGCCCTTGAGAAGGCTAATTGCCTATGCTCCCAGCATTTCGATCTTTCCGCATTCTTCCAATGATATCTGGTGTAGAAACAGTGCCCGGTTGAGCGCTCTGTGGTCATGGAGGATTGAGGCTTCTTGAAAAAGCTCCTCGACGTTTCGATAAGTCTTCTTGGCCCCCTCAATGAGAGTGCTTAACTGAGTGTCGTGATTGAGTGTTGAGTAAGAATCTATGTTTAGAAGGTAATTCCTAACAAAACTGGCAAACCACTAATGTCAGTTTTAGCTAATGAATTACTAGTTAAATGAATATTAATGTTTGCTTGTCCACTTCGGGCACTTACCTGCGGCGACCCATCGGTCCTAACTGTTCAACTTCGTCGGAACTACGGCTAATTTTTGGGGATTTACCGGTTCCTGGTTAGCGCAGACCGGTTGAATATGCCCCACTAGTGCCCCTAAAAAGAAAAAGGCTTACAGTTTTATCCGTAAGCCTTTATTTTATTGGTGGGTCTGGTTGGACTCGAACCAACGACCAAGGGATTATGAGTCTCGCTGAGACGGTATTTATCACTGTTGATCCCTATTCCCCTATTCCCATAGTTTTCATATAAAACAACGAATTAAGGCATTCTTACCTGTTCGTTGTGTTGATCCATATTCCGCTATATACTGAAAACCGGGTTACAAATCGGTTACATATTTTATGACAAAGGCAAGACTTACCGCTGGCAGGATAGAAAGATTCCATTGTCCTGAAGGCAAGCAGCAGGCCTTTCTCTGGTGTGATGAGGTTCAAGGCCTGGGAGTGCGCGCCACTGCCGGCTCAGTTCGGAAGAGTTACATTTTCCAGGCCAAGGTTGACGGTAAATCCATGCGCGTCACTATCGGTGATGTGAGCGCGTGGAGCATTGCGGAAGCTCAAAAGGCAGCACGTGAGCTAAAAGTCACCATAGACAAGGGCGACGATCCCCGGCAAGTGGAAGCCGAAAAAGAAGCCGCCAAGAAAGCAAAAGCAGTTGCGGCGATATTGCAGAGCGTCAAGGAATCAGTCACGGTAGGTGATGCCTGGGAGGAATACATCGCAGAGCGAAAGCCGCATTGGGGCAAAGCTCATCTACATGACCATATACGGGCGATGCAGGCCGGCGGTGCACCCAGGACCCGCAGCAATAAAAAATTTACCGAGCCCGGAATCCTCCGTCCATTCGCAGCAGTTCGGCTGGCTGACCTTCGATCCGAAATGATCGATAGATGGGCAAAGACAGAATCCGAGCGAAGACCAACCCGAGCCCGGAATACCTTGCGTCTTCTCAAGGCTTTTATTTTCTGGTGCCAGAATCATCCCGCGTATAAAGAAATCGTATCTGAAAACCCTGCGCGAAGCAGGAAGGCACGCGAAAGCCTGGGCAAGCCCTCAGTGAAGAATGACGCTCTACAGCGTGAGCAATTGGCCCTATGGTTTTCAGCGGTAAAGCAGATCGGCAACCCTGTCACCAGCGCATACCTGCAAGCCCTGTTATTGACCGGCGCAAGACGGAATGAACTGGCCACCCTTCGATGGGAAGAGGTGGATTTTCAGTGGAACAGCCTGACCATACGCGACAAGGTAGAAGGTACGCGCATTATCCCTCTCACGCCTTACGTAAGGCTCTTGCTGAGCGTTTTACCTCGCCGGAATGGTTGGGTATTCAGCAGCCCTACGGCAGCGTCTGGAAGGCTTGTAGATCCGCGCATAGCGCATAATAAAGCCTGTGCAGTGGCAGGGCTTGAAATGACTTTACACGGGCTCAGGCGCAGCTTTGCAAGTCTCTGTGAATGGATCGAGATGCCATCAGGAATTGCAGCACAGATACAGGGACACAAACCGCAAGGCGTACGGGAGCAAAACTATATTCGACGGCCACTCGACCTGCTGAGAATGTGGCACGTGAAGATCGAGGCATGGATCCTGGAACAAGCGGGAATTGAATTTATAGCGGAGAAACCCGGCTTACGGGTGGTGGAAAGATGACCGAACCTTTCTTTTTAGCGGAAACTTATTTCAATGAGCATGAAAAAGACTTGGACAAAGTGGAATCTGCATGGGCCAAAGCGGCCTTGGCTCTTAGAACGGGAATGCGCTTTGGCCACATACCGGGACATATAAAATGTTTATCCATTGTCAAGGTGCATGATCAACTGGATGTCTTTAAAAAGAGATATGAAAAGGGCGACACTTTAGCCTTACTGCATGCAATTCGTTACTGCGGTGAGGAAAATATGCCACTGCCAACTTGGTTGGCGCTTGATTTTAATAAGAGATTTAGCGAGTTCTTACAGCCGGACGGACCGGTATCTCTTGATGAAGTATTCTCTTCCAAGAAGCTTCCGCAATCTGGAAAACGAGCGGTAGCGGCTCGTCGTGATTGGCAGACTGGTTTAAAGATATGGAACGCTGTTTGGGAAATAGCCGAAGATCATCCAAGTCTCGATTCCGCATTAAATGCCGTATTAGAAAAAGGAAATCATGACGTAGAAAAAACCAAAGCACGCGCACTTGTTACGATGATAGATGAAAATCAGGAAGAATTCTTAGGAGGAAAGCATAGATACAAGGGGCTAAGGAAATACTTTTCCCAAAAAAAATAATCCCTTTCGCATATTCGCATCAAATCGTGAATAGTGTATACAGCACGGATAATATGACAATAATTATGAACCATCTTCAACAACGCCGAAGGGCGAAAGGTGGTTCAACATGCAAACAGCAGCAAATCAGCACTTCATCCCGCTGGAGCACGAAACCCGCGTCACAGTTCCCACCGATGCCGCCGCGCATCACCTGAACAGAAAATCCCAAACCCTGCGCGCCTGGGCCTGCCTTGAGAACGGTCCTATCCGGCCTATCCGCATAAATGGCCGGTTAGCCTGGCCTGTTGCTGACATTCGTGCGCTTCTGAATGGAGGCGCGCAATGAGATACGCAGCCTACACGATAGAGCAATTCTGCGAAGCGTATCACTGCCCCCGCGAGTATTACGAAGTCCTCAAGCAGCAGTATCTTGCCCCCGACGAAATCAAACTTGGCGATCAAGTCATCATCCCCCGACGCACTGCCGAGGAATGGGAAAAACGGATGGCAGCTCGGCAATCTCAACCGGGGGTGGTGTTACCGTGACTTTCTGCTTGACATCCCCATTCTTTCCATATAAGTTTGACGCATGGTGCTCAACACACCTCTATCAGCGGCATATTCCGCGCCCGTTAGTCGTGGATTTTTTACGTCCATTGGTTTCCCTATGGCCGGGTAGTGGGCAGTGTAAAAAGAGCCTTCGGGCTGAAGCTGCCAGCCGTCTGATAGCGGTGTTGAAGTGCCTGGCCGCCCTCTCAACAAGGGTGAAATTTCAACGTATCTATCAGGAGGCCATAATGGCTGCTAAATCCCCTCGCGCGTTCGCGCACAAGTTCATCGTTATTTCCGCAACACCTCATTTCACAGATTACGTTGGCACTAAGGAAGAGCTAATTTCCCTTGGTCTGGCGCTTGATCATCATTTCCCCGTTGCAAGGAAGCGAGTTGTCTATACCTCAGACTTGCCCGACAACCTCCGCCCTTTGTATTACTTCAGAACGGCCAGAATCAAAGGTGGCAGGTTTGAGTTGAGGATCTGGAACGAACGCCAAGCACCGAAGAAAACCCCGCCCATCCTGAGCAAATTTGAGATCGAGTATGCCCCGGAGGAGGGAACCGATCCTTCCTGCGTATCCAACTACGTATGGAGAATGTGGGGGGATCCCGCATTTAAAAAATGGGCTGAGGAGGAGATAAATTATGCTTCCGTCCACATTATTAACACCATAAAGTCAGCCCATTCCCGCTATAGAAAGAACCCGTCCTACCTGAAGCTAGTCGAGCCAATGACCGCGACGGGAGGCAAATAATGAGCACGAATGAATTTTATCGTGCTGGCACGATAAAACGCGTGAGACGTACTGCGGCCCAAGTTGAACAGCTCGACAGGCAGATTATCGACATCTTGCGCCAGGATCATCCGCAATCAGTCCGGCATGTCTTTTACCGCATGACCGATCCCCGCTTGTGGGAGCCGGTGGAAAAGAGTGATCGAGGCTATCGGCATGTGCAGGAGCGTTGCGTTGCTCTGCGGCGCTCCGGCGCCATCCCCTACGCTTGGATTGCCGATATGTCGCGGCAAGGGTATTACGTGAACACGTACGGCGGTGCTGGGGACTTCGTAGAGCGCATGGCGGGCCTATACCGGGCTGATCTTTGGGCTGATGCTGATTGCCGCTGCGAGGTGTGGGCGGAGTCCAGATCGATTGCAAGCGTACTATTGAAAGACTGTAACGAGCTGGCGGTTGACCTTTTTCCATGTGGAGGGTTTTCCAGCCTGTCGTTCGTTCATGAAGCGGCAAGCCAACACAATGATTCGGACGACTGGCGGCCACTTCAAATCTTCTATATAGGCGATTACGACCCGGCTGGAGTCCTGATAGATCGCAGCCTTGAGCAGGAAATGAGGCGGCACTTGAGCGACGACATCGAGCTGAGATTCGAGCGCATAGGGATCAACCTTGACCAAATAGAAGAGTTCAACCTGCCAACCAAGCCGCGCAAGGAATCTGATGCGCGCTCTCAGCATATAGCGTTCACGGTGGAAGCAGAGGCCATGCCGGCGGGAACCATGCGGCGAATACTCAGGGAAAAGGTAGAGGCTTTACTTCCTGACAATGCTCTTGCTGTCGCAAAGGTGGCGGAGCAATCGGAACGAGCGCATCTGCTGGAGATGGCTCAATTCCTCCATGGAGGGGCAGCATGAGCCAAAACCGTGAAGCTCCTGCTTATCAGGAATATGCCGCAGCAATGATGGCGAGAATCGAGTATCGAACCATGACATTACAGGAGCGGGGTCTGCTGTATACCATGCGGCATGAATGCTGGGCGAATAAAAGACTCCCAGAAAAACCGGGTTTGCTTGCTAAGGTATTGGGGTTTTCTGAGCAAGAAATCATTGACTGTCTGCCTGCCGTAATGCCTTTTTTTAGGGTATCAGAAGGCTTTATTTTCTCTCCTGAATTGGAAGACTACAGAAAGTACTTGGACGAGCGAAAAGAGAGGAAATCAGAGGGTGGAAAGCGTGGTGCAGCCATCACAAACGAGAAAAAGAGAAACGCTAGAAGCCGCCCAAATAAAGGAGATACGCCTAACCCGTCGGCTACCTCGTCGGGTATGCCGACGACTAACCCGCAGCAACCCCGACGGGTCAAGGTCGGGTCCTTAGTACAGTCAAGTACAGAAAAGCTTAGCCAAGAAAAGCAAAGTCAAAACCAGTCTTTAGAAAAGGAAGTAACCAGTGATCCATGGTTGGATGACTATGACGCTGCAAGTAATGAAGAACGCATGGTAAGGATAGAAATATGAACCCGGCGTTGATCCTTGAGCAGATTGCTGCTGACGGCTTAACGCTGTCTGTTTCTGAAAGCGGAAATCTTTATCTTGATGGAAAAGGAAGTGCGGTCAGTGATTGGCCGAATGTGATCAGGGAGAATAAGCAGGCGCTTCTTGCAGAGCTTCGTGTGAGAGCTGGTCAAGCCAGTCTGGAAGATCAGATCAAAGCTGGAAGGAAATACGCTGTGCTGGTAGATGACGCCAGCACAGACCCGGTGCTGGTCAAGGTAGGCATCAAAGGTATCGGGACTTTCGAGCTGGCGATCCCGCACGCGCATTATGACGGGCTCGCATTGCTTGAGGTAATCGAGCAATTCAGCACGGACGCACAGTTGGAAAGGAAGGCGGCATGAGCCGAGAGCGTATGGGGGGCATAAAAAGTCCAGAGCAAACCGGCCTAGACCGCGCCGTCCCCTTTCCTTTCATAAACCGTAACAAAAAAGGTAAAAAATGACTCAAGAAATAGACAAAGAAATCCTGGACACCCTGGAAAATGGCGTCAAAACATCATTGCAAATTATGGAATTGATGGTTATCGCTATCGGCCGGCAGAACAAGGAAGCCAGTGAGATTGTTGATGACCTGGTGAATAACGGCAAGGCTCGTCTTGTCTTGCAGGCGGATGTAAACGGGCTAGAGCTCTTCGCGGTGGGCCCGGACAATAAAGTGATTGGTGGTCCCTTGCTGGCCTATCGCAGAGCAGAGAGGTCTACATGGGTAAACTAACAGGACTAGGACGGACGTTCGTCTCGTCTATGTTGAAAGGCAGCAGACGTGCGGAGGCACTGCGTAAACGAAAGATCGAGAAGGAGCTTAGAGCGCAAGGCTACAGCGTGAAACGGGCCAAAATCATCGTGTCTCAGCTTCAGGACGGCAAGTGAACATTCCTTCTTACATCGAGAAAACCTTGCCACCCAGCCCTGAACGGGACCGCGTGATGAATCTGGTACGTTTGGGGCTATCCTTCGAACAACAGCAGCGGCTTGGGAAGAGACCGGGATTTTTAAAGGACTATCTTCTCAAGCTGCTTACCAGAATAGGAAACCCCCTCACCTTCGAGAGACTTTTGGAAGAATTGGAACTTGAGGCTGTAAGGCGAGACATGCATGGATCCGCCTCAAGTCCCATAGAGAAAGTAGACCGAGTCTGGCAACTTATAACCTACCACCATCCCCGCAACGGTCGTCAGCAACTCACCTTCAAGACCATCAGGAATAAATTTACCTGGTGCAAATTAAATTTAAATAAGTAATTCCCTAGTACCCCTAAACGGGGAATAAGTCCTTGTATTATCACACCATACTCGAATTTTATGAGTATGGTGATGACATTTATAAGGACTTTATCACATGTATGAAATTAAGGAAATTCTTGAAAAGCAGGGCGAGGCATTTACCGAATTCAAGAATGCTCAAAACGAGCGCATCAAGAATCTGGAGACCGCTCTAAACGAATTTGCAAAAAAGGCGAATAGACCCGGCGCCGGGTTTCATGGAGCGGAAGAGCCGGAAGAGAGAGAGCACAAGCAGGCTTTCTTAGGCTACCTGCGGTCTGGCCGGGAGCGTGGACTTGAAGCCAAGGCCATGGCTACCAATAACGACCCGAACGGCGGCTATCTCGTTCCGATACAGATCGACGGCACCATCTCTAAAGCCCTGCGCGAGCTTTCGCCCATGCGGCAGCTTGCGCGCGTAGTGAAGATCGAAAGCGGTGAATATTCGATGCTCCATAGCGTAGGCGGCACCACTTACTCATGGGTGGGGGAAACTCAATCCAGACCCAAGACAGATGGCCCCAATTTTATAGAACTGAAACCAGCCATGGGAGAAGTCTACGCAAGCCCTGCTGTGACTCAACGCTTGCTTGATGACAATAACTTTGACCTGGAAAACTGGCTGATCAACGAGCTTGCTGAAGCATTCGGCGAGGGTGAAGGCGAGGCGTTCATTGTCGGCGATGGGGTCAATAAACCACGCGGCATTCTGACTCACGATATAGAAAGCACTGCTGACGGAGTACGGGCAGAAAGCGCTCTACAGTATGTCGCTTCTGGTGCGTCCGGAGCATTCGCTGCAAGCAATCCCTCCGACAAGCTGATAAAGCTGGTTCATTCTCTTAAGCCCCGGTACCGCATCAATGCCGCCTGGACGATGAATACCAATACGCTTGAGCTGATAAGGACATTCAAGAACGCAAACGGTGACTACATTTGGAAGGAGGGATTAGAAGCCGGACAACCGTCAACGCTGCTGAGTTATCCCGTGCACGAAGACGAGAACATGCCGGACGTTTCGGCTAATAGCATCTCAATCGCCTTTGGCGACTTCCAACGAGCCTATACCATCGTTGACCGCAACACATCGATGCTGCGTGATCCGTTCACTGCAAAACCCCACGTCCTCTTCTACAGCACGAAGCGCGTGGGAGGTGGTATGCGGGACTTCCGCGCCATCAAGCTGATGAAGTTTGCGGCGAGCTAAATGATGTTCCATTGGCGCTACGCAGCTGATGCAATAAGAACCCCCGGCCTGAAATCGGGGATTTTTATTGGAGGGGGGGTGGGCAAATCTTTGGGGAAACGACGCTTGGACACCGCGCCCGGACTCACGCAGACAAAAAATTCCGTATTTGAAAATAATTCAGCAAATCAAATGGCGGGCAGACCGCGCAAGCCAGTTCAGAAAAACCGTTTTTTTCTCATGCCGCTTCTAGCTTTACTGCTGCTGCCGGGTGTTGCTCATGCCGATCCTGTAACATTAGTTGCGGTCATCGGCGCTGCATTAGCCAAAATGACTCTTACGACGGCGATAACGGTAGCGTCCATTTCCCTGACCATCGGGACCACGGTATTTGGCGCTGTAGCTCAACGCGCAGCCGCGAAGAAGGCGAAGCGCAGGGCAGCACAGGCACGGGAAGACTTCCTCAACAGCTTACAAGAGCGCACGGTTACCCGTATCGTTACAGACGCGCCACATCGGTACGTTTACGGTCGGACAATGGTGGGAGCGGATATTGTGGCGATTCTGTCCAGCGGCTTGAATGAAGAATTCAAGCACCTCGTCTGTGTTCATGCCGCACATGAGAGCGATGGGATCGAGAAAATTTATATCAATGGCAAAGAACTGGGGGAGCTCGATGCCGATGGCTTTGTTACCAGCGGCGAATACTACTCAACAAAAACTGAGAGCATAACAGAGACGTTCAGCGCGGCACCATTCACGCTTTCGCATACGCCGAGCAGCGCGGTCCGGGTTGTAGCATACGGCACGTGGATTTCCGGCGCTTTCCGGTTCCCGTCATCCGGAGAGGTTCCTTATACCGTATCAGGCAAGACGATAATGGTCACGGCTGCGCCGACTTCACCGTTCCCGTTCGGCGGGACAATGCAGATCACGCACTACAGCGTGAGCTATCAGTACCAGACAAATACTTCGCAGGTGCGCGTTCAAAAGCACCTGGGAGCCCCCGGGGATCCTGCTGACGCTACTTTACTGGCGGAATGTCCAGACAAGTGGAAGCCTACTGCTACGCTTACCGGCTTTACCTACACAGTAATCAGACTGGATTTGAGGCAACCGGAATTCCAGGGAGGTGTCCCTGATATAAAAGTCCTGATGCGCGGCAAGAAACTCTATGACCCGCGCACTGGCGAGACGAAATGGAGCCAGAATCCGGCACTGGCCACCTATGACTATCTCACATCAGAGATGTGTGGCGTCAACCCTGCGGATATTCCGCTATCCAATATCATCACGGCAGCCAATGTCTGTGATGAGCCAATTCAAGGACTATGTTAATGAATAGAAGCTTTACCGTTAAAACTGAAGACGGTTTATTGACAGCTTTAGGAACTCCATGCCATGTCTCTCAAGCATTCAATCCTGCTAATGGAGCTCCGGGATACCCAAGAGTTGAATTTAACGCCCTTTGGGACACCGGTGCGACCCACTCAATAATAACGCCGCGAGTTGTCGAGGCCTTAGGCTTGAAGCCTATAAGGCGCGTAAGGTCCGTTTTTACACAAGGTGTAAACGGGCTGGAAAAGAGTGAGGCCTATCAAATAAATCTCTCTCTTCCCGACAAGATTACCTTCTTTGAACTGACTGTTGTCTTAAAGAAGCCGGGCGATGTGTGGTGGGATGTGATTGTCGGCATGGACATAATCTCAGCCGGCGAGTTATCAATAAAAAATGTTAACTCCAATACTGAATGGTCATTCAGTTATGTGCCTCAGCAGAAGGTAGATGCAGCCTCAATGAGTCCAGCTAGGGTAGGGGGAGGCTGAATCTCTACCTCCTGAGGCTCTAGAGCGCGCTCGGAGCTTCCCTTTCATAAATCGTTACAATTTGGGCTATTTTTATGGCTAAGAAATCATCCGCAAGTCTTTCCGTTGTTCCCCCTCGCGTTGCCACGCCCCTATCCCCGCCTACAACCCTAACTGCCAGACAGAAAGAATTGTGGAAGGAGATCGTACTGTCAAAACCTGCAGCCTGGTTTGATCGAGCAAATGCCCCACTGCTTTGCGGGTACGTGAAATCTATCGCTTCGCATGAATTCTTGACCTCCCAGGCCGATTCGCTCGAAGCCGAGCTGGTAGATGGAGGGGGAGATTTAAAGACCCTCAACAGGCTTCATGGGATGATCGAGCGCCAGGCGCGTTTGATTCAGACCTTTGCTACGAAACCGAGACTTACCCAGCAATCGCGCTATACCGCAGCGACTGCTGCTGTAGTGGCCAACAAGGCATCTGGAGCCCGGCCATGGGATGACGTGGAATGATAACAAGGCTCTACCAGAAGCCCTACAATCGATTTAAATTAGGGGGTGGCTACCCTACTATTAAAAATAGGCAAAAACTCAACCAAGGAGGATGAAAATGAGCAAAAGCAAAGCGATGAGACCGCTGTTTATCAACGACGTTGAGTACAAGGTGGATGGCAAAACCTACTCGGGAACTTATACCTGGGAGGCTGGTTATATAAACGTTTCGTATGACGGAAATAGCAGAAAAGCGCATTGTCAACAAACGACCGCAGAAAGCATGGCAAGATTGGTATTGGCAAATCTTGTTCGAGAATCGATAAGCAAGAGACCCGCATGAACAAAATCTATTGAGATTTCTTGGTTACAAAACGGTTACATTTTGGAAAAAATAAAAGGAGTTACAGCTTCCACAAGCTATAACTCCTTGTTTATTTGGTGGGTCTGGTTGGACTCGAACCAACGACCAAGGGATTATGAGTCCCCTGCTCTAACCGACTGAGCTACAGACCCTCTTACAACTTTAAAACTCTTAACTTGGAACTGTATTGAACTAGCCACTGAAGGCTGATCAGCCTTCAGTATCCAGGAAGCTGCGCAGGCGTTCGGAACGGGACGGATGGCGCAGCTTGCGCAGTGCCTTGGCCTCGATCTGGCGGATGCGCTCGCGCGTCACGTCGAACTGCTTGCCGACTTCCTCCAGCGTGTGATCGGTATTCATTTCGATACCGAAACGCATGCGCAGTACTTTTGCTTCGCGCGGAGTCAGCGAATCCAGTATATCTTTCGTAACATCGCGCAGACTGGCATAAACCGCCGCATCCGCAGGTGCCATGGTGGCTGAATCCTCGATGAAATCCCCGAGATGAGAATCTTCGTCGTCTCCGATCGGCGTCTCCATGGAAATCGGTTCCTTGGAAATCTTGAGGATTTTACGAATCTTCTCTTCCGGCATTTCCATTTTCTGGGCGAGGACGGCGGGCTCCGGCTCCTGCCCGGTTTCCTGCAGGATCTGGCGGGAAATGCGGTTCATCTTGTTGATCGTTTCGATCATATGCACCGGGATACGGATGGTACGCGCCTGATCCGCGATGGAACGTGTGATGGCCTGACGAATCCACCAAGTTGCGTAGGTGGAGAACTTGTATCCGCGCCGGTATTCGAATTTATCCACTGCCTTCATCAGGCCGATGTTGCCTTCCTGAATGAGATCGAGGAACTGCAATCCCCGATTGGTATATTTTTTGGCGATGGAAATCACCAGTCGCAAATTTGCTTCAGTCATTTCACGTTTGGCCCGGCGCGCCTTCGCCTCACCCGTGGACATGCGGCGGTTGATTTCCTTGAGTTCCTTCAAGGGAATGCCTACCTGCTTTTGCAGTGCCAGCAGATTCTGTTGCTGTTCCACAATCTCGGGACGATAACGTTCCAGGGTTGCGCTGTAGGGTTTGCCGAGCGCAATCTCCTCGTCCACCCAGTTCAGGTTGCTCTCGTTACCGGGAAAGGTCTTGATGAAGTGGTTACGCGACATTCCCACCTTGCTTACGCAAAGCTCCATTATTTTTCGTTCGTAACCGCGCATTTCATCCACCAGTGCGCGTTGCGTATCACACAGCCGTTCAACCATTTTGGCAGAGAAACGGATAGCCATCAGCTCAGATGAAATCTGCTCCTGGATGTCTTTATAAGCTTTGTTGCCCGATCCCTTCTTTTCGAGCACCTTCTGCATCTCGTCATAAGCCTTTTGAACCACTGCAAAACGCTCTAGCGCGTCATTTTTCAGCTTGAGGAGGTTGGCATTTGCAACTGCAGCGACATCCTCATCTTCTGCATCCGAGTTCAATTCCTGTTCCAGGGATTCGTCGGAAATCTCTTCGCTGATAATTTCCTCCGTGCTGGGATCGAGCAACCCATCCACCAGCTCATCCACACGCATCTCGTCTTTCGACACTCTGTCGGCGAGTTCGAGAATTCCGGCTATGGTTGTCGGACAGGCGGAAATCGCCTGTATCATGTGCTTCAAGCCGTCCTCGATACGTTTTGCGATTTCGATTTCGCTCTCACGCGTCAGCAATTCCACGGAACCCATTTCGCGCATATACATGCGGACAGGGTCGGTTGTGCGTCCGAACTCCGAATCCACAGTGGAAAGCGCAGCTTCTGCTTCCTCCACCACATCCTCATCGGCCACGGTAGGGGCAGTTTCAGACATGAGCAGCGTTTCCGCGTCGGGCGCTTCGTCATAAACGGAAATCCCGACGTCATTGATCATGCTGATGATATTCTCGATCTGCTCCGCGTCGAGCATATCGTCGGGGAGATGATCATTGATTTCGGCGTAAGTGAGATAGCCGCGCTCCTTACCCTGTACGATCAGATTCTTGAGACGCATGCGGCGCGCCTCGAGCTCCTGGGAGGCGGTGACTTTTTCCGGATCCTTGGCGTGCGAGTTTTTTCCTTCCCGGGCCGCTCTTGATCTTGCGATCTTGCCATTGGCGAGGGCAGGCTCTTTCGCCGCCATCACTGCCTTCGCAATCTCGGTCACCTGCTCCGGAGCTTTAGCCATTGAATCCGTTTCCGTTTCACTATCATTTTCGAACATTTCTTCATCCACCCTCGTCAGTTCTTTTGCTGCTGCTTCTTTCGCCTGCGCTCTCAACAGCTTCTTCATATCTTCAGATTCCTTGATTGCCATCCGAACCTCGCCCTCAGGTTGACCCGAAACTTCGGCAGACACAGCCATCTTTGCTTTTACCGCTGTTTGGACTTGTGTCCGGGTTTGACCGCGTTCTTTCCGTTGAAAATTAAAATTTTTCCATTATATCAGAACATACTTGCATTCATACCACACCTGACAATTCTGCTTCACGGCATCGCCATTCGCTGAAGCTCCTGTCTTTCCTCGGGGGTAAGGGTGCTCAGGGATTTATTGTGCAGCACTGCCATGCGTTGCTTGCGTTTCATCTCATGTAATCGCGCCATCGCTCCGGCAAATTCCGCTTCCAGGTCGATCTCGCCGTCCCAGCCAAGTGTTTTGCTTGCCGCCTGCTCAAGGAGCGCCCGATAAGGACTATCGCGGAAATGAATAGTCATCAAAGGTATCGCCGTACCTCCTCCTATATGGGGGTGGGCGTCGATAAATTCAACGAGCGCCGCCAGCGCTACTACTTCTTTCTCATATTCCTGGTCATAGGCAAGCAGTTCCCTGTCAAGCTTCTGGATATAGGCAGGGTGGTACAACAATATCTGGAGCAGCCATTCGTAGGGAGAAACAGGCTTGGGACGGGAAGGCTTTTCGCGCACTGGAAAAGCGGTAACCCGTCTGATCTTCAAAATACCCTCCAACTCGCGCTCACTCAGACCACTGATCTCCGTCAATCGCTTCACCAGCATCAATGCAAGCCCGGGTGCGGCGATTCGCGCCAGCAAGGGTTTGGCATCCTGCACCAGTTTGGCACGCCCCTCGCTACTTTTGAGGTCAGCTCGCGCCGACAGTTCCCTGAAAAGAAAAACAGACAGAGGCAATGTTTGCTCAAGCAGCTTTTCGAAGGCGCTCCTACCATGGTTGCGAATGTAACTGTCAGGATCCTCCCCCTCCGGCAGAAAAAGAAAACTGATGCTCTTGCCGTCGGCAAGCTGTGCAAGGCTGTCCTCCAGTGCGCGCCAAGCCGCTTTTTTTCCAGCGCTGTCTGCATCAAAGCAAAAGACGATATTATCGGTCTGTCGCAGGAGCTTCTGGATATGATAAGGCGTGGTGGCAGTGCCCAGGGTAGCCACCGCGTATTCGATTCCATGCTGGGAAAGAGCCACTACATCCATGTAGCCCTCCACTACGATAACCTTTCCCGCTTCCCGGATCGCCCGCCGGGCGCCAAAGAGATTGTAGAGTTCGCGGCCTTTCTGGAATAGAGGCGTTTCCGGGGAATTGAGATACTTGGGCTCCCCTTTCTCCAGGACTCTGCCACCAAATCCGACAATCCTCCCTTTGAGGTTGACGATGGGAAACATGATGCGATCGCGAAACCGGTCATAACACTTGCCTCCGTCACCCTCGACCATCAATCCGACCTGTACCAGCAGGCGTTTCGTAGCATTCTCCGGTTGCCCGGGGAACGGAGTGTGCAGGTTCTGCCAGCCTGCCGGAGCATATCCGATGCCAAAACGCGCAGCGGTTGCACCCGTCAGGCCGCGCTGCTTCAGATAGTCGATCGCATTTTTCGAAAGCTTGAGTTGCTCCCGGTAAAAACGTGCGGCAACCTTCATTGCCTCCAGCAAAGCGCCCGGGGAGTGTTCTGTTCCTTCTGTTCCCTCTGTTCCTTGTAGCTTTGCCCGTGCAGAATCTGGTTGAGACCCTGCTCCCGTTTCAGCTTGTTGCGCAGGGATCTGGAGCCCGATTCGCGCCGCAAGTTCATTCACAGCTTCCACGAAGTGCATGCCACCGTACTCCATCACGAAACCAATGGCATTACCGTGGGCGCCGCAACCGAAACAATGATAAAACTGCTTGGTAGGACTTACCGTGAAGGAGGGGGTTTTTTCACTATGAAATGGGCAGCAGGCGCTGTAGTTCGCGCCTGCCCTCCTTAGGGGCACATCGCGCTCGATGACGTCGACAATGTCTGTCCGGTCGAGCAGTTCCTGAATGAATGATTGTGAAATCATTTATGACAGATCAGGCAAGCATGTGGAGAGTGGAGCGCCGACAGAAAATTCACTTGTGCGAGAAAAGAGCACTCCACTTTTTTTGATACATGCAGTACTTGCAATTGAAGTCCGCTACCTCAATGAGGCGCAAGCGATGCGTCAGATGGCGAGTCTGATCTTGACCAGAGCAGACACTTTGCTCATATCCGCCCGCCCGGAAAGCCTGGGCTTGAGCAGCGCCATTACCCGCCCCATATCCTGTTGTCCCTTGGCGCCGACAGCGGAAATCGCTTCAGCGACAGCACATTCCACCTCGTTATCGCTCAATGCCTGGGGCATATAGGACTGCAGCACCTCCATTTCATACTTCTCTGCATCCGCGAGATCCTGCCGGTGAGCTGCCTCATATTGGACAATGGAGTCCCTGCGCTGCTTGAGCATTTTTTCGATAACGGCAACGACGGCTGCATCGTCCAGCTCTCTGCGCTCATCCACCTCACGCTGCTTTATCGCAGCCTGCAACAGCCGGATAGCATCACGCCGCCGCGCATCACCCGCTCGCATCGCGGCTTTCATATCTTCGGTTATTTGCTGTTTCAGACTCACGGCGGCCGAACGGAAATTTACAGAGATTTACGGATAACTGATAACTGCTTATTTTTCGACTGACTCGAACTAGTAAAGTTTCGGTGGAAGCAACTGGCTGCGCAGGCGCTTGTAGGTCCGTTTTACTGCTGCCGCCAGTTTGCGCTTGCGCTCGGCGGTCGGTTTTTCGTAAAATTCCCTGGCACGCAATTCGGTAAGCAGGCCTGTTTTCTCTATCGTGCGCTTAAAGCGGCGCATTGCAACTTCAAAGGGCTCGTTTTCCTTGACTTTAATAGTAGTCATGAAGAGGGGGTTCCTTTCCTGAAAATGTTGATCAATAAAAAAGTGACAACTGGGTCTTCGTCTAAATATAGACAGCCCACTATTATATAACAAGTAACAATTCCTAAAAAACTCCTGTAAAGAATCTGATTCTCCCTGCCCCAATTGCTCGTACTCGGAATTGAAACCTCCTGCGATGAAACGGGTGTCGCGCTTTATCACACCCGGCAGGGCTTGCTCAGCCATGCGCTATATTCACAAACCGAAATGCACGGGGAATATGGCGGGGTAGTTCCCGAACTCGCCTCCCGCGACCACATCAGGCGATTGCTGCCCCTCATCCGGCAGATATTTGCGGAAGCCGGGCTCACACTGCGAGATCTGGATGCCATTGCATACACCCGAGGTCCGGGACTTGCCGGAGCCTTGCTCGTAGGTGCAAGCGTGGCAGCCGCGCTTGGTTTTGCGCTCAAAATTCCCGTGCTGGGGATTCACCACCTCGAAGGCCATCTTTTATCTCCTCTGCTCTCCGACCCCGCCCCTGCTTTTCCATTCGTAGCGCTGCTTGTATCGGGGGGCCATACGCAACTGATGGAAGTGACCGGCCTGGGGCAGTACCGATTGCTTGGCGAAACTGTGGATGATGCGGCAGGAGAAGCCTTCGACAAGACAGCCAAGCTGCTCGGTCTGGGTTATCCAGGAGGGCCCGCGCTTTCCCGGCTGGCAGATGAATTTTCCCGATCAGGCCAGTCCGTGCGCTTCGAGCTTCCACGCCCCATGCTTCATAGCGGGGATTTCAATTTCAGCTTCAGTGGCCTCAAAACAGCCGTGCTGACGCTGGTGAACAAACACGAGATGACACCCCAGACTCGCGGTGCGATCGCACAGGCTTTCCAGGAGGCGGCAGTCGAAGTGCTGACCGAGAAATCGCTTGCGGCACTTGCAAAAACGGGACTTACCCAACTGGTGGTGGCTGGCGGGGTGGGAGCCAATCGCCAGCTGAGGAGCAACCTCGACTACAGAGCAGGAACGATTGGCGCTACGGTGTATTATCCGAAACTCGAATTCTGCACTGACAACGGGGCGATGATCGCATTTGCGGGAGCAATGCGCCTGGAATCTGGAGAACCTGAAAGTTTAAGGCTTGGCAAGTTTACGATAAACGCCCGCTGGGATCTGGAAATGCAGGAAATCGGGCGGGAAGCATAAGATGCCATCTGCTTCCGCACTTGTTCTGCTCGCCGGACGATAACCGGGAAGGCGGATTGCCCAGCCCTCAAGAGGTACTGCGCTTGCCAATGCGCGATTCCCTGCCAGAGATCAGGCCGGCGATATTTGACTTATGCCGCCAGATGAGCAACAGGGACATGATGAAAACCACAAGGGTGCGCGCTTCGAAGCCGAGAAAAAATAAGGCATAGAATGGCGCCAGGCCTGCGGCCGCTATTGCCGCCAGCGATGAAAAACGCCAGATCACCGCTACTGCGAGCCAGATTGTGACCGCAAGCAATCCCATCCAGAGATTGAATCCCAGCAGTATCCCCAGCGCGGTTGCCACTCCCTTTCCACCCTTGAAATGCAGAAACACAGGAAACAGGTGGCCTAGAAAAACCGCCAGGGCCGCTGCCGCAACTGCCTCGTTACCCAGGTTCAAAAAGGGTGCATAATACTCCGCCAACGCGACCGCAAGCCAGCCTTTGCCTGCATCCCCCAGCAATGTAAATATCGCTGCGGATTTTTTCCCGGATCGAAGGACGTTTGTAGCGCCGGGGTTGCCTGAGCCGTACGTGCGCGGATCAGGTAGTTGAAAGAACCGGCTCGCCAGCACGCCAAAGGAAATCGAACCCAGCAAATATGCTGGCAGAACCAAAGCTATCAGCGTCATCTTTGCAAATAGAATAAAATCCCCTGCTGATTCTACTTGAAAAACAGCTTCGGTAATGTTGCTCGCCGATGCTTTAATGCTTAACAATGGATATCATCTTCCTGCACGAACTCAAAGTTAAAACGCTGATTGGAATTTACCCGTGGGAACTCAAAGTTGCGCAGACGATCCAACTCGATCTGGAGATCGCATTACCTACGAGCCAGGCCTGTCAGACTGACAATTTCGAGGACGCGCTGGATTATTCCCTTATCGTGCAGCGCATTCATCAGGTCCTTTCCGAAAGGCATTTTTCCCTGCTTGAAGCCTTGGCCGAGCACATCGCGCAGACCATCCTGCTCGAATTCAAATCACCGTGGATCAAGGTAAACGTGGCGAAACTGAGCGCAATTCGGGGTGTAAAAAAAGTAGGTGTGCGCATCGAACGCACATCATGCGGCAATTAAGAGCCCTGGAAGCATCTCGGTAAGCGCCTCCCTCACGCAGGTGAAGCACTTCTATTACGATACTATTCCGCCATCGATATTGTATTGGTTCCAGGAGTTGACCCGCACCTCCCTTTCTCCAACGCGGCCGAGAGAAGACAAGGCTTCCGAACGTGAACGAGAGCTGCCTGAGGTCCCTGGCATGCTGCCGCTCCAGTACTCAGCACGGATATTTCACCAAACCAGCTGGGAATTATAGAAAGCAGTATGAACACTGTATTTTTCAACCAGGACTGAAATCCGGTTTTTACCATCGGCCTTCACGAGCATTGACGGGTGTTTTGTGCATTTTTGCGTCCCGCTTCGCGCCAATAGGCCGACTATTGGGTTGGCGCGGGATACGCAAATCTACTCCAAAACACCTCGCCATTATCCCGTGATTCGGGGAAATATCCAGACTAGCCTGCTGCGAGCGCCGCCTCTATTTCGGTAAAGGTCCTGGCAATTTCCACTGAAGGAATGATAGTTCCAAGCTGCTTTTCGATTTGCGTCAGGGAAAACATCCCGCAAACGGTGGGCTGGCCATCCACGCCATTCTCTATTACCAGGGTATGCTGCCGGCCGGTGTCACACAGACTGGCGATGATATTTCCGACTCTTGCATGCTGGATTTCTGACATGTGAATCGCTTCCAGCCGATCCAAGGGGGTCATGATGTCGGAAACAAGAATTTCATTGTGCTTGACGCACCTTTCCTGAATGAAACGCAGCGGTTTTTCCCCCAGAATATCGGTCGCCGTAATAATGCCTGCGAGAAGCTTGTCCCGATTCAACACGAGCAGAGATCGAATTCCGCGCAGCATCATATAGGCATTAGCCGACTCCATGGTCACATCCGGCTCGATTACAGCGGCCGGAATATGCCGTAAGTCGGTCATTACGACGAGCGCGGGTGATGTCAGAGTTACCGGTTCAGGCTGGGCTGGCGTTGCGACCCGTACAGCGCCCGTAAGACGCTGCGCCGGGAGGAGATGATAGTCGGACATAGCGATATCCTCCATATTAGGGAGGGAATACCCTTGAAATCAGTGAAATCGAATTCAAGCATTCCCCCAAATCTAACTCTACGCCCACCTTCACAAAGGGTCAATGCGACTTTTTGTAACGTCGAATATAGCAAAACCTCAAAGAGAGCCTCTTATCAGGTACGCTGCTTGGCCCGCCATCCTTTCATCCAGGCATTCGGAGTACAAGGCTACCCGTGCTTCCCGGCAGAAAAAATCTGTTGTGAACGCAAAACCATCAGCGTGTGCTTGATCCGATCTTTTATGTGGGAAAACGAACAGAGGCGCGTAGCCAAACTGTAGAAGATTGCTCTCACGCTTATCGCAGAGATGGCTCCGATTGATCTGTCCAGTTTGCGGTTTGCGGCAGGCTCGATTAGAACATTCAGTAATTGCTACTCTATCTGACAGTTTCTTTCGTGGAGAACGGTATATGAAAAACGCATACAGGGGCTTCGATCTCAATACTGCCGAATTTGATAATTGGCTTGAACCTGCCACTACCCGAATGACAAAGCATGCAAAATCAAATAAAAACAAACTCTGGGGTGACTTCGAAGGTAGCCGGATAAACCGAAAGAAAAAACGCGACGCCCGATCCGACTTGTGGGCGAAATAAATAGCGATTTTTTCTAAAATCAACAAGCCCTTCGACAGATTTCTGGGTACAGGCTTCATCTCCCTCAGAAATTGTCGAAGTGACTGACATCCCTGATATCTTCGATATCCTTGTTCAGCCGGCTCAGCATCGCCACTGGTTCAGTTGCCTGGGTAATAGGTCTGCCAATAACAAGATAATTCGATCCGTTCTCAATCGCCTCGCGAGGGGTTGCTATCCTCCGCTGTTCGTCCGGACAACTATCGGCCGGCCGTATTCCCGGCGTGACCAGACAGAAGTCCGCGCCTATCGCATTCCTCAGTCTGGACGTTTCGAGCGGGGAACATACGACTCCATCCAAGCCGCAATCCCGAGTGAGCAAGGCAAGGCGCTGCACCACGTCCTGCGGTTCGCCCTTCAGACCCACTTCATCGAGATCGCTCTGATCCATGCTGGTCAGCAGCGTCACTGCGATGAGCTTGATTGAGCCCGGCGGTACAGCCTCACGAGCTGCTGCCAGCATTCTTCTTCCGCCCAGCGCATGCACGTTCATCATCCACACTCCCAAAGCTGCAGCTGTCCTGCACGCATTTGCCACCGTAGTGGGAATATCGTGGAATTTCAGATCGAGGAAGATCTCGAAACCTTTACCCATCATCTTTTCCACCAACTGCGGTCCGGCAGCGGTAAAAAGCTCCTTGCCGACTTTAAGCCGACATAGCGAGGGATCCAGACGGGCTACAAGATTGAGTGCGGATGTTGAGTCCGGAAAATCCAGGGCGACGATAATACGAGGATCATTCATATGCAATTTATCGGGAACGGAAATCACAGGAAGGTACAGTTGATTTACAAATGAACGTCCGGGACGTCATATTTTCTCCGGTATGAGGCGAGTTGCCGTCTTTGCCTGAATACGATGGTGAGACAGGATGCAGCGCCAACCATCACCCCCAGTGCAAAGAAAAACAATATTACCAGTACCAGCGGTGCCGTCCATTCATAACCGAAGTAATAATAAAGCGTTACCGGTTCGACATTTCTCACAGCAAAGCCCAGCAGGAGGAGAAACAGTACAATCCGCAGGAACCATATCAAATAACGCATCATCAGTTTTTCCGGAAAAGAACTCGCGTTGACAGCAGGAGCATTGCTCAGACCAGGATAACATCGCGCAGGTAATCGACCTGAAGCTTATCCACGTGCATAAAAAAGCGGCATGATCTTTCAATCATGCCGCCATTATATCCATCCGTTCAATTCGCGTTTTTCAGTTTTTCTGATCCACCCGCTCCCTCATTTCCTTTCCTGCCTTGAAATGAGGGACATATTTTTCCGGTACCCGAACTTTTTCTCCCGATTTCGGGTTGCGTCCGACACGCGGGGGACGATAGTTCAGATCGAAACTGCCAAATCCACGAATTTCAATACGCTGCCCTTGTGACAAACTCTTCGCCATCGCGTCAAGTATAACCTTGACTGCCAGCTCGGCATCTTTTGTTCCCAGTTGAGGATGGCGAGCTGCAAGCCTCGCGATCAGTTCAGACTTTGTCATGATGCCCTTTATTGTTCCGTATTCTTAACATCCATCTTGGCTTTGAGCAAAGCACCCAGACTGGTAGTTCCCGCGCTGGCGGATGCGTCCCCTGCCACCTTCTGCATCGCGTCGGATTCCTCCGCCATATCCTTCGCTTTGATCGAAAGATTAATGCCACGATTTTTGCGATCGACGTTAATGATCATCGCCTCAACCACATCACCTTCCTTCAAATGGGAACGAATGTCCTCAACCCGGTCGCGCGATACCTCTGAAGCGCGCAGGTAACCTTCGACATCATTCTCGAGTGAAATCACGGCACCCTTCGCATCAATCGACTTTACCGTACCTTTGACAATGCTGTTCTTGTCATGAACGGAGACAAAGCTGTTGAAGGGATCACCTTCCAGTTGCTTGATGCCAAGCGAGATACGCTCGCGCTCCACATCGATGGACAACACGACTGCCTCGACCTCGTCACCCTTCTTGTAATTGCGCACGGCTTCTTCCCCCGGCTGATTCCAGGAAAGATCGGAAAGATGTACCAGTCCGTCTATCCCGCCTTGCAGCCCGATAAAGACGCCGAAATCCGTAATGGATTTGATCTGACCCCGCACCTTGTCGCCTTTTTGATGATTCATGGCGAAATCTTCCCACGGATTCACTTTGCACTGCTTCATGCCAAGCGAGATGCGCCGCCGCTCCTCATCGATCTCAAGAATCATCACTTCCACTTCATCGCCCAATTGCACCACTTTGGACGGGTACACGTTCTTGTTGGTCCAATCCATTTCGGAGACATGCACGAGGCCTTCAATGCCTTGCTCGATTTCAACAAACGCGCCGTAATCGGTAAGATTGCTGACCTTGCCGAATAACCGGGTATGGGGCGGATACCGCCGTGACAATCCTACCCATGGATCTTCCGTCAATTGCTTCATACCCAGCGAAACGCGGTTTTTTTCCTGATCGAACTTGAGAACTTTCGCGGTTACTTCATCACCAACACTGATGACTTCGGAGGGATGCTTTACCCGCCGCCACGCAAGATCGGTAATATGCAGCAAGCCGTCTATGCCCCCCAGATCCACGAATGCGCCGTAATCGGTAATATTCTTGACAATACCCTTGACGATGGCGCCTTCGGTCAGATTGGCGAGCAACGTCTGGCGGTCGGCGCCCTGGGTTTCTTCCAGCACTGCGCGGCGAGACACCACCACGTTGTTTCGCTTCCGGTCAAGTTTGATAACCTTGAATTCCATCTCCTTGTTTTCGTAAGGAGTCGTATCCTTGACTGGCCGGATATCCACCAGCGAGCCGGGCAGAAAGGCGCGAATGCCATTGATCATGGCAGTCAATCCACCTTTGACCTTGCCGCTCACGACACCCGATACGATGGCCCCGCTTTCCATTGCAGCCTCCAGATCATGCCAGGCGGTAAGGCGCTTTGCTTTGTCCCGCGACAGGCGGGTTTCGCCATAGCCATCTTCCAGCGCCTCGATGGCGACGCTGACGAAATCGCCGGGCTTGGCTTCAACTTCGCCCTTGTCGTTCTTGAATTCGTCGACGGGGATGAAACTCTCTGATTTGAGTCCGGCGTTTACGACTACGATGTTGTAATCGACCCGGACGACCTGCGCGGTGATGACTTCACCGATACGCATTTCCTGACGGGAAAGGCTTTCTTCAAATAACGCTGCAAAACTTTCGGAAGAATCGACAGCGGGGGAAACAGTGGCCATTGTAAGAACACCTGATGTGGTCCCATCAAAACCGGCAGGTTTCATGGGGTTAGGGTTAATAATAACTGCTCTGATGGTTCTCTTTTTCTGAGAGCCATAACGATATGGCAGCGCTCGTATTACCGATGTTTCAACTGCTCGAACATTCGAAATATCCAGCTTCAACTACACTTCCTGCTCTGGTTCATCCTGAATCCAGTTGCCCGGCATTCGACGCGATTGAATGCGAAAAAACACAAAATGATCCGGGGAATGGATTTTTTTACGTGTTCCTGTCACTCAGGAGCGCTTTAAGCCAAGCGAGGGCGAGCTTATAGGATTTGACGGATGAAACCTCTTGATGGATAAAACCTCTCTACACAACGTACTCAAATGGGTCCTTTTGCAGAAATTTCAGCGTACAGACTCAATACGCGATCTACCGCCTGGTTGATGTCGAGTGAAGTGGTATCCAGCAAATGTGTATCTGCGCCCAGTTGCAATGGCGCAATGCTGCGATTGCTATCCCGCGCATCACGCTCCCGTATGTCCTGCAAAAGGGTGGCAATATTAGCATCCATCCCTTTTTCCATCAACTGCTTATAACGCCGCTGAGCACGTGTTTCAGCAGTCGCCGTGAGAAATACTTTGAGGATGGCAGTGGGAAATACAACCGATCCCATGTCGCGACCGTCGGCTACCAGACCCGGAATCTGGCAGAATGCGCGCTGCCGTTCCAGCAGCGCCGCGCGAACGAGAGGATAAGCGGCTACTCTGGAAGCCGCACTGCCGCATTCTTCCGAACGTATTGCATTCGTGACGTTTTCATTGTCCAGGCGAATCTCCGCATCTGCAAAAACGACATTCAGATGTGCAGCGACTTCACTCAGCGCATGCTCATCCTTAAGCTCGATTCCCGATCGCATTGCCGCCAGCGCCGCCAGACGGTACAGCGCGCCGCTGTCCAGATAGTGAAAGCCGAGTTTTGCGGCAACCCGTTGCGCTACGGTGCCCTTGCCGGAAGCAGAAGGACCGTCAATCGCGATGACGGGAATATCCTGAATAGTCTTATCGTTCATAAAATATCAAAAGAATCGACCCTGGCAGCGAATTTACCCTGCCCTGGATCGGCAGGGGCGATGGCCGCAAATTTTTCGAAATAATCGGGAAACGTCTTTGAGACACACCGGGGATCATTAATTCGAACGGGCGCGCCAAAAGACACGAGAGAAAAGCACATTGCCATGCGATGATCGTCATAGGTATCAATAGCCGCATTCGCCACCAGTTCCCCGCGGGGCGGCGTGATTTGCAGAAAATCGTGCCCTTCCTCCACTTCTGCGCCGAGTTTGCGCAATTCCTGCGCCATGGCTGCAATACGATCCGTTTCCTTTACCCGCCAGCTCGCGATATTCCTGAGAACGGTGTTTCCCCGCGCGAACAAGGCTGTCACTGCAAGCGTCATCGCTGCATCCGGAATATGGTTGCAGTCCAGATCGATTGCTCGCAAGCCACCGGGTCCGGGAGCGCTTGCTTCGATCCAGTTATCGCCAAATCTGATATCCGCTCCCATCTGCTTGAGCGCCTCGGCAAAGCGAATGTCTCCCTGGACACTATCACGTCCTATGCCTTCGACGCGTACCGGCCCTCTCCCGATTGCGCCGGCTGCAAGAAAATAGGAGGCGGAGGACGCATCGCCCTCGACGAATACCTGACCCGGACTCCGATAGCGCTGCTCTGCGGATACAGTAAAGCGCCGCCACTCCTCCCGCTCCACCTGCACCCCAAAACGCGCCATCAAGGCGATGGTAAGACCGATATAGGGGCGCGAAATCAGTTCCCCTGCCACGGTAATGGCCGGTAATTCATCCATTTCTGTTTGCAGGAAAGGCAGCACCATCAACAGGGCAGTGAGGAACTGGCTCGATACGTCGCCCCTTACCGTTATTTCCCCAGGATGGATCCGCCCGGGTTTGATCTGGAGCGGCGGAAAACCTTCCTTCCCGAGATAGGTAATATCCGCGCCTACTTGCCGCAGGGCATCGACCAGATCGCCAATGGGGCGTTCATGCATTCGCGGGACGCCGGACAGGCGGTAGTACCCTTGAGCAAGCGCCAGCACGGCCGTCAACGGACGGAAAACGGTCCCTGCGTTCCCTAAAAACAGATCTGCTTCTGTTGTAGGGAAACGAAGAGGAAACTGGCCCCCCACTCCCTGCAAGCGATAATGGTCTTTACCAATCTGAAGGATGGATACACCCAGAGTGGAGAGGGCATCGAGCATACGGGCAGTATCATCGGAAGCCAGCAGGTCGCAGATATCGGTTACCCCCTCCGACAACGCGGCAAGTAACAAAATTCGATTGGAAATGCTCTTTGAGCCAGGCAAGCGAACGATACCCTGAGCACGCCCGACTACCGGCAAGTCAATAAATTTCACACTTTGCCTCAGGGATTGTCTTCATCGATAAACAGCCAGTTGGGCAATAAAACCGGCTATTATAATCGACCTCCAATTCCGAATAAATAATAAGCACAATTGCCTCCCGGGAAGCAGATCACGCTCGAATCCCCGGTATTTCCCGGACAATTCGCATATGGAAGGATGCATCGAAAATGCCGCACTGGTTCAAAGATAATTCCCAGACCACCGGGGTTACGCCGCTGGTCCGACTTAATCGCATTACGGATGGCGCTCCGGCAATGGTACTGGCCAAGATCGAAGGGCGTAATCCCGCTTATTCTGTAAAATGCCGTATCGGCGCGGCAATGATCGAAGATGCGGAACATCGCGGGCTGCTTCGTGCCGGAATAGAACTGGTGGAACCTACCAGCGGCAATACCGGTATCGCCCTCGCCTCTGTTGCCGCCGCGCGCGGCATACCCCTGACATTGACCATGCCTGAAACCATGGGGCTGGAACGCCGCAAGCTGCTTCTCGCCTACGGGGCAAAACTGGTTCTGACCGAGGGCGCACGGGGCATGAAAGGTGCGGTAGCGAAGGCAGAGGAAATCGTTGCTTCCAATCCGGGCCGATACCTCCTGCTTCAGCAATTCTCCAACCCGGCCAACCCCGCTATTCACGAGCGCACCACGGGGCCGGAGATCTGGAACGATACCGACGGGGCAGTTGATATTTTTGTTGCCGGCGTGGGTACGGGAGGCACCATTACCGGTGTTTCGCGATATATAAAGGGGACGAAGAAAAAGTCCATCATCTCGGTCGCCGTTGAGCCCGCTGCCAGCCCGGTGATCACGCAACATCGGGCTGGCGAACCCCTGAAACCTGAACCTCACCGAATTCCGGGAATTGGCGCAGGGTTCATTCCTGCCAATCTGGACCTCTCCCTCGTGGATGATGTACAGCAGATCAGCAATGAAGACGCGATTCACTATGCACGTCGTCTTGCACGCGAAGAAGGCATTATCTCGGGGATTTCATGCGGAGCAGCGGTTGCAGCCGCATTAAATTATGCGAAGCGAGCGGAGAATGCCGAAAAAACCATTGTTGTCGTTCTGCCGGATTCAGGAGAACGCTATCTGAGCTCCAACCTTTTTGAAGATATGTAAAAGGCTCGGGAATAGCGGGCTTGATAATAATAAATGGAGGAGTATTTTTCATTGAAACGAACAGCGCTGAAAATTGGCGATGTGGTGTCCGAATTACGTGCACTGCGCCTCAAATCCCTGGAAAATCGGCAGAGACGCGACAGGCCACCCAAGCTTCCTTCCCGCAAGGTGCTGGTCGGCATTGCGGATGGATTGAGAGCCGTACTGTTTCCCAACCGTCTGGGAATGCCCGACCTCACCAATGAAAGCGTCGATTATTATGTGGGCCACACGCTCGACGTAACGCTGCGGGAATTGATGGTGCAGGTGCGCCGTGAGCTGCGCTTTGCTGGCGATGCGGACGCGCCAGGCAATTCTGAAAGGGAGCGGGCAGCGGGAATTACGCAAGCCTTTGCCCAAAGGCTGCCGCGTATACGCAGTTTGCTTGAAAGCGACATTCAGGCAGCCTATGAAGGAGACCCGGCGGCCCGAAGCGTGGATGAGGTTCTGGTATGTTATCCCGGAATTACCGCCATTACCTACTACAGGCTGGCGCATGAGCTGCACCGGCTGGGCGCGCCATTGATCGCCAGAATGATTTCTGAAATTGCTCATTCTTCCACCGGCATCGAAATCCATCCCGGTGCGCAAATCGGCGGATTCTTCTTCATAGACCATGGTACGGGTGTAGTCATCGGCGAGACCGCCGTCATCGGGGAACATGTGCGCCTGTACCAGGCTGTCACCCTTGGCGCCAAGCGCTTTCCCGTGGATGAGCATGGGGCTCTGGTAAAAGGCAATTTGCGTCACCCCATCGTCGAGGATGATGTCGTCATCTACGCTGGCGCGACGATCCTGGGACGCATTACCATTGGCCGAGGCTCAACCATTGGCGGGAATGTATGGCTCACCCGCAGCGTGCCTCCTGCCAGCGTCATTTCCCAGGCGCAGACACGCAACGAAGTGTTTGATGGCGGCGCCGGCATCTAGTCCTGCCTGCGGGCTACGCAAATCTGCTCCCAAAACACCTCGTCATTATCCCGTGATGTGTAAAATACCGGGGCCCGGGCTTCGTTGCGGAAAGCTGTCGAATTGCAAATGCCGAAGCACTCGTCCTGCCCGGCTTTCCTATCCCGGAAAAACAACTCCGCGGGGTCAGTTCCGCAATAAGATGGTTTCGGTGGTTGACGCTCGCACAGGCAATATTTAGACTTGTGGAAAAAAAACAGATACAAACACCGCAATGAGTTCCTCAAGCAGGACAATCACCCTACCCGATATCATGTGCCCAAAATGCATCAAGTGCGGGAGCGAAAGAACGCACCATTCTCGCGTGCGTCCTGGCGAGCGAACATTGGGTATGCTGTTTCTTCGACCCATACGCTGCCGGCAATGCAAGGAGCGCTTCTGGATGAAAAATCCGAATGCCTTTCTTGCATTGGGGGGAGTGCTGTTCATTGGCGCATTGCTGATTACAACGGTCTGGCTGATCATAGAGCACAACATGGCCGATCCCTATGCGGGACCCGCCACGGAAATTGGAACTGAAGACTCTGCTGATCCTGTTGCCCCCGGGACCAGCAAATCGCAGAACAGCCAGGAAGCGCCCCCCGGCCCGGCACCGGGGACGCGCAGAACTCCCGACGTCACCCAGTCGGCCGGGAGCACTCCTCCTTCCGCCCCCGCGCGAAACCCCCTGGAGGATCATCGTTTTACCGTTCGACTCTATCAGGAGGCAGCGATTAACGGAGATGCGGATTCGCAGTATAAGCTCGGGCTGCTGTATCTGACGGGGAACGGGGCACTCCAGGACTTTGCCGAAGCCGCAAAATGGCTCCAATTGGCCGCAGAACAAGGCTACGGACCCGCGCAATATGAGCTGGGCCTCATCTATCGGAATGGATACGGCCTCCCTACGGACCATGTGCAAAGCTACGTATGGTTGAATCTTGCGGCCGCCGCCGGCGTCCAGCAGGCCATGGCAGCCAGGGATGAAGTCATGCGCGCGCTAAGCAGCAAGCAACTGGCGCAGGCACAGAAGATTTCCCGCGAGTGGCTGGCGGCACGAACCGGACCGGAAAGCGGAAAAGAGGCTGACCGAGTTGAATCAGCACCCTATCGGCGTAAACCATAACTGCCAAACAACGCGCCGCTGAATAACACGTCCTTCCCTTCACCAGAACAACTGACTGCCAAGGGAGCTATCCTGCGATAAATGATTCTCGCAGTCAATTGGCAGATCAAGGTGGAAGCACTTCATTTCATATAAATTCGTGCAACATTTCTGATGAAGAGGAAATCCTCGTGAGTGAAACTTTCGACGTTATCATCATCGGCGCCGGCACCGCAGGATTGGCCGCTCTCAAGGAAGTAAAGAAGCGCACTGACAATTTCACCATTATCAACGATGGTCCCTGGGGGACAGTCTGCGCGCGTGTCGGTTGCATGCCCTCCAAAGCACTGATCGAGGCCGCGAAGGCGTTCCATCGCCGCACCTCCTTTGAGGAATTCGGCATCCAAGGGGCGGATTGCCTCACGCCGGATATTGCAGCTGTCCTGCGACGTGTGCGCTGGCTGCGGGATGACTTTGTCGCCAGCACGCTGAAGGCGACGGAAGTGCTGGGAGAACGAGCTATTTCCGGTCGTGCGCGCCTTCTTGAAGCAGGAAGGCTCGAGGTAAACGGACGGGAATTACGCGCTCGAAACATTATCATTGCCACTGGCTCCCGCCCGGTTGTACCTTCTCCCTGGCTTGCACTCGACAGGCAGATCCTGACGACTGATACATTATTCGAACAGGAAACCCTTCCCGATCGGGTAGCAATCATAGGTCTGGGAGCAGTGGGCGTGGAAATGGCTCAAGCGCTCGGCCGCCTGGGAATCGAGGTAACGGCATTCAGTGAAAGCGATACCATCGCCGGTCTGAGCGATCCGAAAGTCAATGCGGTTGCAGCAGAGCTTCTCGCAGACGAGTTCAGGGTCCATCTGGGCAAGCAGGCAGATCTCCGGGCAGCTGATGGAGGCATGCGGGTGTCTGCCGGGACGCAGGAAACCGCGGTCGATGCTGTTCTTGCCAGTCTGGGCCGCAGGCCTAATATCGAGAATGTGGGACTGGAGACGCTAGGCATCCAGTTGAATGAAAGAGGGCTGCCTCCTGTTGATCCCCATACCATGCAGATAGCAGACCTGCCGGTTTTCATGGCAGGTGATGCGAGCGGCATGAGGCCTCTGTTGCACGAGGCAGCGGACGAGGGCCACATTGCAGGAATCAATGCCACCCATCCCGCTCCCATTCGCTTTGAGCGTCGCACGCCGCTTGCGATCGTGTTTACCGATCCCGGCATAGCCATCGTCGGTAAAAAACATGCCTCTCTCCCCCCCGGAACATTGACCGGAGAGGTTCGTTTCGAACGCCAGAGCCGGGCCCGCATGGCGCAACGTAACGACGGCATTCTGCGCATTTACGCCGAGCGGGTCAGCGGCAAGCTGCTTGGAGCTGAAATGTGCAGTCCCGATGCGGAGCATATGGCACACCTGCTGGCACTGGCGATCGACCGCTCACTCACAGTGCATGACATGCTGCGCATGCCCTTTTATCATCCCGTCCTGGAAGAAGGCCTGCGGACTGCATTACGCGAGCTCTCGAAACAACTTCCCCGCTGTCGCGAATCCGACCTTGCAGGCTGTGAGGCGTTCGGTGCACAGGCGCTGGATTGATGCCACACAGACGTTGCGCCGCAGATTTGGATACTTCATCAGCATATGGCGGAACTCCGGCATGAAGCTTGAGGATACCAAAAGCGCACAAATGCAGTCAGTGCCAGAACTTAATATTTACAAAGGAAGTCTTAGTTCGGGAATAGCGGAAGGGAAAGCCTGATGAATGAATTCGCATTTGCCAGAGTGCTGCATGTACTGGGAGTTGTGCTGTGGATCGGGGGTGTCGCCATGGTGACAGCCGTCCTGTTTCCCATTATGGCGAAAATGAAATGCGCAACCGAGCGAACGGAATTTTTCACCCACATCGAAAACCGCTTTGCTCCCCAGGCACGCTGGACAACACTGATCGTGGGTCTGAGCGGCTTCTACATGGTCCATGTTCTCGACGCCTGGAACCGTTTTACTGAGCCCCGCTTCTGGTGGATGCATGCCATGGTTGCGGTGTGGCTGATCTTCACCTTGATGCTGTTTATAGTGGAACCCCTGGTATTCCGGAGGCAGAAGGCAAAAATGTCTCAACGCGATCCCGCAAGGACTTTCGCCCTGGCGCAGCGGATGCACAGGATATTGCTGAGTTTAAGTCTCGTTACCATTGCCGGGGCAGTGGCCGGCAGCCACGGCTGGATGCTGCAGGGAGGATAGCCATGAGTTATGCAGCAATAAAAATGATTCATGTCGGCAGCGTTATAATAAGCTATCTTTTGTTTTCATTGCGCAGCATCTGGATGATCCAAGGATCTGCCGACTTGAAACGGCGCTGGGTAAAAATTACACCGCATGTGGTGGATACCGTACTGCTTGCGAGTGCTGTTGCGCTGGCTATCCGTATCCAACAGGACCCGGTACATGACTCCTGGCTCAGCGCCAAGGTCGTCGGATTGCTGCTGTATATCGGCTTGGGCATGACAGCGTTAAGATTTGGAAAAACGCGCAAAGTGAAAATATCCGCATGTGTCGCAGCCCAATTCGTATTTATTTATATCGTACTGGTTGCCCTGACAAAAAATCCCGCAGTTTTTCCCCCCATCTCGTAAGAAACTGGATCGCGGCCCTTGCATTTTCCGGAAAATCTTTCAAAATGCCCTGCCAATGCTCCCCGAGCGATTGCTGTATCTTACATAAAACGTAGTATTATTTTTATAGAACGTCCATGCTTGTCTTAATCTTCCTCTGCAAGAACCTACTCACATGCTAGCGCGGTGGCGTTGGTGGGCTTACCCTTTGGCCGCGCTTTTTGCATTGGGTGTCATCGGGACTCTGGTTTTCGGTTTCGCAGCATTGGTGACCATACGTGCCTTACCCTCGCTCGAGGCTTTGACAGACTATCGGCCCAAGGTACCGTTACGCGTGTATAGCGCAGAGGGCATCCTGATCGGCGAGTTTGGAGAAGAACGACGCCAGGTTGTCAAAATCGATTCAGTTCCGCTGCGACTGAAACAAGCAATTCTAGCCGCCGAAGATGACCGGTTTTATCAGCATGGTGGGGTAGACTACACTGGTATATTGCGTGCTGCTTATTCCAATTTCACCTCCGGCGGTCTGCGCCAAGGTGCCAGCACCATCACGATGCAAGTGGCACGAAATTTTTTCCTGACAAAGGAAAAAACACTGAACCGTAAATTCAGCGAAGCTTTGCTTGCATTCAAGATCGAACACAGTTTAAGCAAGGACCAGATTCTCGAACTCTACTTCAACCAGATTTATCTCGGTCAGCGTTCGTACGGTTTTGCCGCTGCCGCGCAGGTTTACTTCGGTAAAAGCCTGAACAGGATCAATCTGGCGGAAGCCGCGATGCTCGCTGGACTCCCCAAAGCGCCTTCGCGCTTCAATCCGGTCGTCAATCCGCAACGCGCGCGGGCGCGGCAAGTATACGTGCTCCGGCGCATGCGTGACCTGGGCTATATCCCGAACGAGGAGTTCGAACAAGCCGAAAAACAACCGATGCAAATCATCAGGCGGGAATCACAGGAATACGCTCTGCGGGCGGATTACGTCGCGGAAATGGCGCGCCAGGCCATGTATCAGCGCTACCACGAGGATGCATACACGAGAGGTTACAAGGTCTATACCACTATCCGTTTTCTCGACCAGGAAGCCGCCTATAATGCGGTACGCCAGGGCGTGCTGGACTATGACGACCGGCACGGTTATCGCGGTCCGGAAGCGGTCATAAAGCTGTCGGCAGGGGACTTGAAGCGGGAAGAAATACTCGAGGAAGCCTTGCAGGAAGTGACTGACAGCGATGGCATTCTTGCCGCGGTCGCGCTGGAGGCAACCCCGAAGCGGGTCAAGGCGTACCGCAAAGGTGGCGAGATCATCGAAATCAAGGGTGACGGGCTCAAATTCGCGCAGAAATATCTGACTGCCAAACCTGCCGCCAACCAGCAGGTCATTCGACCCGGCTCCCTGATCCGTGTCCATAAAAACGATAAGGGCGCCTGGGAGATTACGCAACTGCCGCAAGTGGAAGCCTCGCTGGTCGCCCTTAATCCCCACGACGGGGCAATCCGCGCCATGGTGGGAGGCTTTGATTTCAACCGCAGCCAGTTCAACCACGTTACTCAGGCATGGCGCCAGCCTGGCTCCAGCTTCAAGCCATTCATTTATTCCGCTTCTCTGGAAAAAGGCTTCACACCGGCGACTGTCATCAATGATGCTCCGCTTTCGTTTACGGCTGAAGAGACCGGAAGCGATCAATGGGATCCCCGAAACTTCGGGGACAGCTATGATGGCCCATTGCGCATGCGTGAAGCGCTGGCGAGATCAAAGAATCTGGTATCCATTCGCATTCTGCAGGCAATCGACGTGCAGTACGCGCAGGATTACGTGACACGCTTCGGTTTTGATCCCAAGCAGCACCCCGCCTACCTTGCGATGGCGCTGGGCGCCGGTTCAGTCACCCCGATGCAGATGGCGGTAGGTTACGCTGCATTCGCCAATGGGGGATTTCTGATATCCCCCTATCTCATACAACGCGTAGAGGATGTCAACGGCAATATCGTGGAGCAATCGAAGCCCCCGCTGGCGGGTGAAAACGCCAAGCAGATTATCGATCCACGCAATGCCTTTCTCATGTCCAGCATGATGCGGGATGTGGTGCAGCGTGGAACCGCAACCAGAGCGAAACAGTTGGGCCGTAACGATCTGGCTGGTAAAACCGGCACTACCAGTAATTATGTCGACGCCTGGTTCTGCGGATATCAGCCCGATCTGGTCGCCATTGCCTGGATCGGTTTCGATAATCCGAAATCGTTGGGAGACAATGAAACCGGCGGTCGGGCGGCACTTCCCATCTGGATGAATTATATGGACAAGGCGTTGAAAGGTGTACCGGTCGCCTCCTATTCCCCTCCAAGTGGGATCACAACCGCCAGGATTAATCCGGAAACCGGCCTCAGAGGCAACGGCGCGACGTTGGAGGAATACTTCATGGAAGAGCAACTTCCTCCTGAAGAAGAGGATCCAATAGATATCACGATCAGATCGGTGGAGGACATCATAAACGACTTTCTGTCGAACTAGAAATGGCGCGATTCCCGCTTCCTGCCTGTTCGTCCTGTTTCAGTCCTCCTCCAGCCCTTATTCCGGCTCAGCGCTGTCTCAGCCACTCAGCGACTTCGGTGGCGTAGTACGTCAGAATGCCATCGGCGCCTGCGCGCTTGCAGGCAAGCAGGGCTTCAAGCACACAGGCCCTTTCATCCAGCCAGCCGTTTTGCCCAGCCGCTTTCAGCATCGCATACTCGCCGCTCACCTGATAAACGAAGGTGGGCGCTCCGAAGCGCTCCTTGATCCGCCGGACAATGTCGAGATAAGGCAGCCCCGGCTTAATCATGACCATGTCGGCACCCTCCTCCAGATCCAGTCCCACTTCCCATAATGCTTCATCCGAGTTGGCGGGATCCATCTGGTAAGTATATTTGTTTCCGGTACCCAGATTGGCCGCTGATCCCACTGCATCGCGAAACGGCCCATAAAAACTGGAAGCATATTTTGCAGAATAAGCAAGGATACGGGTATGGATGAGACCCTGGTTCTCCAATGCAGCGCGAATTGCGCCTATACGGCCATCCATCATATCCGACGGCGCAACTACGTCAGCGCCTGCTTGCGCATGCACCAGGGCCTGCTGGGTCAAAACGGCCACCGTTTCCTCGTTCATCACATAACCGCTGTTATCGATCAATCCATCCTGCCCATGGCTCGTGTAAGGATCGAGGGCGATGTCGGTAATGATACCCAGTTCGGGAAAACGTGCTTTCAACGCACTTACTACCCGCGGTACCAAACCCGAGGGGTTGAGCGCTTCGGAAGCGGTTTCATTTTTCAGTCCCGTGTCGATGACCGGAAAAATAGCCAGCGCTGGGATTCCCAGTTCCAGGCATTTTTCGGCATGGGATAGTAGAACGTCCAGGCTTTGCCGTACAACGCCGGGCATGGACGGGACTTTTTCCTCACGTTTTTCACCATCCAGCACGAATACCGGATAGATCAAGTCATCCGCATGTAACTGATTCTCGCGCATCAGGCGGCGGGAAAATTCATCGCGGCGCATGCGCCGCATTCTTTTTTGGGGAAATTGACTAATGGCTGGCATGATGATTCTGCAAAAAAAGAAAAAATCTGATAAAAAATCAAAAATCCGGGAACTTGTGGTTGGATTTTCTATCTTACTGACAGACGTTGTTTATTTGTCTCCCGCTTTTCCTCCCTGAGCGGGTACCTTAATCCCTATTAAGGTAGTTTGCCCCCGGTTTTATTCCCCTTTAACCGGGGGTTTTTTATTTCTGGCGTTCGGTGTTTTCCGGCGCATTTCCCTTGTCCCCTTGTCGCTCCCCGACGCACCAGCTTCCCTGATCATATCGGTATCCAGGTCGATTCCTGATCCGAACCATGCATCAAGCAAGGCACTCGCCTCCTCAACACCTTCTCTGCTTGTGCTGGAAAACAATTGTACGCTGCATTGTGGATAAGATTCACGTAAAAAACCCAGCACGGTTTTGAGAACCTTCTGCCCCTGCTGCCGCGTGAGCTTGTCCGACTTGGTAAGCAGCACATGCACCGCTTTCTTCGTTGGTGCAAACCAGGCAAGCATTTGCCGATCCAGCGGGGTTAAAGGATGCCGTGCATCCATGATAAGAACCATGCCGTGAAGCGATTGCCTTGTCTGAAGGTAGGTACTAAGCAGACGCTCCCAATGCTGACGGACTTCCGCCGGCACTTTTGCATAGCCGTAGCCAGGCAAGTCCACCAGAAACCTGTTGTTACCCAACTGGAAAAAATTCAGATGCTGGGTGCGTCCCGGTGTTTTACTAACGAAAGCGAGGCGGTTACGGTTTGCCAAAGTATTGATCGCACTCGACTTGCCCGCGTTCGAGCGGCCAGCAAAGGCTATCTCGACCCCAACCGGGGGGGGCAGGTCGCGCAGCTCGCTGACGGTAGTGTAAAAGGTTGCGTTCTGAAAAACGGACATATCCAGTCTACGTCCGCAGGACGCAAAAGAAAATCAATTTCCGATGGAATCTTCCGGGGAAGCCGCGGCCCCTCCCGAAGCTGTTTCTGAAGTCTCCCGGGCAATGGCCAGCAAGCCTTGCAAAACGAGATTATCCATCACTTTCACATTCACGTTAAGCTGGGGCTGCAACTGCTGCGCTGCACCGCCGCTGAGAATGCACTCGGGCATGCGACCGAGGGTACCTGCAAGCAAGGTCGCCATGCGTTCGATTGCCCCCGCCATCGCGTGCATGGCACCACTATAGAGTGCATCGGCGGTACTGTCAGGATAATCGCAAAATTTTCCGTCCCCCGATTCCAGTGAGCCAAGGTCCTCCACCAGTATCTTCTGCATCAGATCGATCCCGGGGGTTATGATTCCTCCGAGAAATTCACCTGTGTCGGAAAGGGCATCCACCGTCATAGCGGTTCCCGCATCGACTACCAAGCACCCCTGTCGTTCCAGCACCCACGCTGCCACGAGCGCCGCCCAGCGGTCGCTGCCAAGCTGCGCAGGGTTGGAGTAATAGTTGCGGACACCGCATTGATAGGGAACGGCAGTAATCCATTGTGGCTCTGCTTTCCACCGCGCCAGTAGCTCTGACAGACTGGCCTTGATCCCGACCTTGGCGACATTGGATATCACTACACGTGAAGGTTCACACAAATCTCCCCATTCCCGCTCGAGCTGCACTGTGTCGCCCTGCGCTGCGACCCCTTGCATGAGCCAGTTGCGGCCATCGTGCAGTCCCCATTTCACGCGCGTGTTGCCGGAATCCACCGCCAGTAGAAGGGGTTTCATTTATGCTGTCCTGCGCAGCGATATCTCGCCGCCGCTGAAACTGCGAAGACCCAGTGATGTTTGCAGCAACAACGACCCGCTATCCGATACCCCGTGCACCAGCCCCTCCTGGCCCGACCCGTCAGGTAGCCTGAGGGTGACGGCTTTGCCTTCACATACATGACGATCAACCCATTCCTCCTTGAATGGCGTAAAACCCGATTGCTCAAATTCTCTCAATACTCGAGCAATATTCAGCAACAATTCAGCCAGCAATTTATTGCGATCCGGTATTTCTCCGCTGATGGAAAAAATATCCGTTGCGCCCTGGTCTATCCGCGCCTGGACGCTGTCGGACAATTTCAGGTTCATGCCTACACCGATTACAGCGACGGTGGGACCGAGCATATCGCCATGCAGCTCTATCAATATGCCTGCTAGTTTACAGAAATTGAACATGACATCGTTTGGCCATTTGAGTACGGCTCCCTGTATCCCCGAAGATTCGAGCGCGCGTACTATTGCAACTCCTATGGCGAGACTCAAACCCGAAAGAAAGCTTGCGCTTTGCTGAAACCGCCATAGCACGGAAAACGCGAGACCGACTCCCAGGCCAGAGTGCCATTGCCGTCCCCGTCGTCCACGCCCCTTCGTTTGCAACTCGGCCGCTACCACATGAATGAGCCTGTCACCCAGACTCAACCGGTTGTCCGCCTCATGCAGTAAAAGGCTGTTGGTGGAGTCGATCGTATCGAGTATTTCCAGATTGAACTTGTTCGCCTGATGACCGAGGTGCTCAAGAATGACATTTCGTTCCAGCCATTGCACCTGGTCGAGCAGGCGATAGCCGCGCCCCTTGATTTTATGAATGGTCAATCCAGCTTCATCCGCATCGCGAAGGGCGTTCGATACGCTGGCGCGGGAAACTCCCAGAGCTTCGGCAATAGCCGGACCTGAATGAAATTCGTTATCGCTCAGCAGCCGGAGAATGGAAAAGGTGAGTGGATTCATGTAATCAGTGTAGTGTAAATAAATGGAAATGGAACTTTGCCACGCGCATTCTCGCTAACAGTAAAAGAAATGCAGGAAGAAAGTCAGCAGGGGTTTCTGGTCGAATTTGGCTCGATACGTTATTCAACTATAATGAGCAGCCGGGCAAGTACAAACGAACAGGAGAGAGCAGAACCGGCGTTCCCGTTTGCCCATGAATTCCCGGAAAAGACGAGCAGGAATTCCCTTTCGAGAGGTCCAGTTTGAACGAAAAAGCTACACCTAGCGATGTAACACCGTCCGCGTCCAATTTCATACGCAATATCATCGAAGAAGACAATCGCACCGGCAAGTGGAACGGACGGATTGAAACGCGCTTTCCGCCCGAACCCAACGGCTACCTGCACATCGGTCATGCCAAAAGCATTTGCCTCAACTTCGGCCTGGCGCGGGACTATAACGGAATATGTCATCTGCGCTTCGATGACACCAATCCCGAAAAAGAAGAGCAGGAGTATGTCGATTCAATAATGGATGCGGTAAGGTGGCTTGGCTTCGAATGGGGCGAGTACCTGCACTATGCGTCGGACTATTTTGACAAGCTCTACGAGTTTGCCGAACATCTCATCAAGCAGGGTAAAGCATACGTGGACAGCCTTACTGTCGAGGAAATCCGCGCCCTGCGAGGCACGCTTACCGAGGCGGGTGAAAACAGTCCCTACCGCGACCGCTCCATCGAGGAAAATCTTGACCTGTTTCGCCGCATGAAGGCTGGTGAGTTTCCTGACGGTGCTCACGTTCTGCGCGCCAGAATTGATATGACTTCCCCCAATATCAATCTGCGCGATCCCGTGATTTACCGGATTCGTCATGTCCGCCATCACCGGACGAATGACAAATGGTGTATTTATCCGATGTATGACTACACCCACTGCATATCCGATGCGCTGGAAAGGATCACGCACTCGCTGTGCACGCTGGAATTCGAGGATCACCGTCCCCTCTATGACTGGATACTGGATCAATTGGCAGATGTTGTTCCATGTCATCCGCAACAGATCGAATTTGCGCGTTTGAATCTCACCTATACCGTCATGAGCAAGCGCAAGCTGATCGAACTGGTTAGCGGGGGTTTTGTGGATGGATGGGATGACCCGCGCATGAATACGCTTGTCGGAGTGAGACGACGCGGTTATACACCGGAATCCATCCGTCTGTTTGCAGAACGCATCGGCGTCAGCAAGGCCGATTCATGGATAGACATGGGTATCCTGGAAGAATGCCTGCGCGAAGATATGAATGAGCGTGCGCAGCGGCGCCTGGCTATCCTCGACCCGCTCAAGGTCGTTATCGATAACTATCCAGAGAATGCCGAGGAAGAGTGCTTTGCTCCCAATCATCCGCAAAAGCCGGAATGGGGAAGCCGTATCGTACACTTGACGAAAACGATCTACATCGAACGCAGTGACTTCATGGAGAATCCTTCCAAGGGATATTTTCGCCTGTCACCCGGCGGCGAAGTAAGGTTGCGGTACGCCTATATCGTAAAATGCGTGGATGTTGTGAAAGGGGCCAATGGCGAAATCTTGGAAATCCATTGCACCCATGATCCGGACAGCAAGAGCGGCACGCCCGGAGCCGATAAACGCAAGGTCAAGGGCAATATTCATTGGCTTTCAGCCGCCCATGCGCAACAAGCCGAAGTACGGCTTTATGATCGCTTGTTCAGTCAGGCTCATCCTGACACAGGTGGCCGGGACTATAAAGCATTTCTGAATCCGGATTCAAAGAAGGTCCTTGCAGCCTATGTCGAGCCCGTACTCATGACAGCGCAACCGGAAGAACGTTTTCAATTCGAGCGTCATGGCTATTTTGTCGCAGATCTGAAGGAAACAGAACCGGGAAGACCCGTATTCAATCGCGCGGTCACCCTGCGTGATTCGTGGGGAAAACCGGGTTGATTTCTGACAAGTATGCTGGCTTCGTTGCGAGCAGGATAGTGCCAATTTGTACGGCTTTGCTCCCGCCAACGATTGAATGGACTGCTTGTATCGAGATACCATTAAAATGGTACTTCCCTTTCTCGTTTTTTTTCGCTAGGATACTGAAAAATGACAGGCTGGCCGAAATTGCTGGCCTGCGAAGCAACAAAAAATATAATTCCTGATATTCTTGTATCTATCACTGCCACTTCTGGTATCAATTGGCAGAGTATCATTAATATACCCCTGCCCTTGCAGAATTAACTGAATGTCAGTCGTACATATTTCATTTGAGCGATTTGGAAAAGCACATGAGTCATACCCACCATATTTCTGACGGAAATTTTGAGACCGAAGTATTGCAGTCGACAGTACCTGTACTGGTTGACTATTGGGCAGAATGGTGTGGACCGTGCAAGATGATAGCGCCCATCCTGGACGAGGTAGCCAAAGAATATGGCGACCGTCTCAAGGTTGCCAAGCTCAATATCGACGAAAACCAGGCTACGCCGCCCAAATATGGTATTCGCGGTATCCCTACCCTCATGCTCTTCAAAAACGGAAATATTGAAGCCACCAAAGTAGGGGCGTTATCGAAATCCCAGCTCACTGCTTTTATTGACAGTCACATCTAAAACTGCTAATTTATAATTAACGCATTCCGCAAACTCTCCGGTAGTTTCCGGTTCGATTACGTTCGCCGCTTCGAATTCTCGTTCGGCTCCATCAGTTTTCCCAACGCTTCCTGACGCTTTCTTTACGTCCCTCTTCTTCACCCACGGATTCCGTTCATGCATCTATCCGACCTCAAAAACTTCCACGTCACCGAACTGGTGGAGATGGCAATTGCTAACGAAATTGACGGCGCCAACCGGCTACGGAAACAGGATCTGATTTTCGCGTTATTGAAGAATCAGGCACGGAAAGGCGAAAGCATTTTCGGCGAAGGCACCCTGGAAGTGCTGCAGGATGGTTTCGGCTTCTTGCGTTCTCCCGACACCTCATATCTCGCCGGTCCGGATGACATTTATGTCTCACCCAGCCAGATACGACGCTTCAACCTTCATACGGGGGATTCGATAGAGGGTGAAATAAGGACGCCCAAGGACGGAGAACGTTATTTCGCGCTGGTCAAGGTCGATAAGGTCAATGGAGAACCTCCTGAAAACTCCAAACACAAGATACTGTTTGAAAATCTCACCCCGCTCTTTCCCACCGAACGGCTGCAGCTCGAACGCGAGATCAAAGCCGAAGAAAACGTTACCAGCCGCATCATCGATCTGATTGCCCCCATCGGCAAAGGACAGCGGGGCCTCTTGGTAGCCAGTCCCAAATCGGGCAAGACCGTCATGCTTCAGCACATCGCCCACGCCATTGCCGCCAATTACCCGGATGTGATGCTGATGGTGCTGCTGATAGACGAGCGCCCTGAAGAAGTGACCGAAATGATCCGGTCGGTAAGAGGCGAAGTGATTTCCTCCACTTTCGATGAACCGGCTGTACGTCATGTGCAGGTGGCGGATATGGTCATCGAAAAAGCCAAACGACTGGTGGAACACAAGAAGGACGTGGTAATCCTGCTGGATTCGATCACCCGGCTCGCGCGCGCCTATAACACAGTGGTACCTGCTTCCGGCAAGGTGCTGACGGGCGGTGTGGATGCCAACGCGCTGCAGCGGCCGAAGCGGTTTTTTGGCGCGGCGCGCAATATCGAGGAGGGTGGCTCTCTCACCATTATTGCCACCGCTCTGGTCGACACCGGCTCGCGCATGGACGATGTGATTTATGAGGAATTCAAGGGCACCGGCAACATGGAAATCCATCTTGACCGGCGCATGGCGGAAAAACGCATTTACCCCGCCATCAACGTCAACCGTTCCGGCACCCGCCGGGAAGAACTCCTGATCAAGCCCGATGTATTGCAGAAAATCTGGGTACTGCGCAAGCTGCTCTACCCGATGGATGACATGGAAGCAATGGAATTTCTGCTCGACAAGATCAAGGCAACGAAGAACAACGCGGATTTCTTCGATTCAATGCGGCGGGTCTAATATTACTCAGCCTAAACATTGGAGGCCTCTCCGCTCCCGGAATGCCTTGTTGCATCCCGTTTGCGAGTGGAGGATAATACGCGGCTTTCCCCAAAATCAGGCAGATATCGTGCGGGGAGCATTTGCAAGCTGAGGATCATTTCATGAAACCAGATATTCATCCAGATTACCAGGAAATAACCGTGACCTGCAGTTGCGGTAGCATTTTTCAAACCCGTTCCACCATGGGCAAACCCCTGCACATCGAGGTTTGCTCGGTTTGCCATCCGTTCTATACAGGCAAACAAAAAATCGTCGATACTGCCGGGCGTGTCGAGAAGTTCCGTCAGAAATACGGCAAGAAAATGGAAAAGCAACCGGCAGCTTGATAATCGGTTACTGAACTTTGAAAAAGGCAGCCCCTTGGCTGCCTTTTTTATTTTCGGTGGATTAAATGAGCTTTATAAGGCTCATTTTTAAATTCGCTGCCATGCTCGACTGTACCTGCTTGCGACAGGATAGCCGGAATTTTCAAACTGAATGAGGCGCTTGCAGCCGTTGGATTCGATATCGGCATCGAACAAAAAAGCAACATTCGGGCAGCCTGAATATGTGGCTCAACCCTACAGTCATTCTGAGATATTGTGCAAACGCCCAGAACAGCCGTTGCAGTGAGAGCAGAATATTACAATGACAAACAAGGCGTAATCATTACATTCGCAACGCCTCATGGTTCCCGGGCATGGGGCTTTTCAGCCAATTTCGATTACAACATCACTGACAATCTACTATGGAGGCTTGAGGCCAGAATGCTGCGCAGCAATGACGATATTTTTGCTGGTAAAAACGGTACTTCCAGAGATAGCGCCACCTTTTTCACTACGTCGATCGTCACCCACTTTTAAAGGCAATATGCCTTCAAGCCGCGCCTTCCCCTATTCCTCCCCTGAACTGGTTTGTCCCGCTTCGGCAGTTTTTGTTTATTGGCAGAGACCGCCTCAACGAAAATCGGACTTTTGATACTTTATGCTGTGTTAAGCGTATTTGTGCTAAAGCGAACAGAATTAGGTGAGCGACAAGTAATAAAATTAATGTAGAGCTGAAAGTTCATCCACTATGTGCATGATATCATTACTCTTTTAACGAATTTCACTATGGCCGTTTACCAAGACAGCAGCTATCTTATCCGCTGCGACCATTTTGATTTCAACGTTAAGCGTGCACCTGGTACCAGCGCATCGGTAAGTGGTATCTATCGGTGCATAGGCTGCGGCCAGGAAATTGTTGTAAAGAAAGGACAGTTACTGCCGGAGTACGAAGAACATATCCACGGTTTCGAACTCGGACCACCTCGCTGGCAGCTTATCGTCTTCATCCTCTAGCTCCCGCTTTTTTCCAGCCCTTTTCGAGGATCTTCATGAGGAACTGTGGAATAAACTGAATCTGCACATCCGGCTATGAACTCCTATGCTGCCGAAGTTTACGTCTCAATTCCTTTTTTTTGCAGCTCCGCCTTCGCATCCTGGCTCTTCTCCAGATCCAGTTCCATGTACTTCAACACTTCGGGGATTTTCGTAAACTGTATATCGCGATACTCGACTACCTGAACGCGATTACCCCAAGGATCGAGGAAGTCGAGGAAGCCTCCTTCGAGCATTGTCGCTCCCGCTGCTTCAGCGAGTTCGCGCACATTTGAGCGGTCATCGACCACAAGGCCGAAATGCCTGTCGTCGTCCGGGCTTTGCGACCGCCCTTCCATCAATGCAATGAACTGGTCTCCCATATCGATAAAGGCAGCACCCTGGCTTCGTCCTCGTAATTTAAAGGTGAAGATGCGGCCATAAAAAGCCAGCGCTTCTTCGATATCGCCCACCTCCAGCGCGATATGATTGATGCCGACCATCTGCGGTTTTATCTTCTCGCTCATCTGTTTCCTCCTGATTGATACACTTTCTGCTGCAGGAATCGTTACTTGTCTTGTCTATTTTAGGCCTATCATTTTCTTTTTGCTTTTTCATGCCATGTTGTATCGTTTTTGATATCCCCTTCCAGTCTAAGCATTTTGCGCGGCATGGAATGCTCTTAGCACTGCAGGCAAAAATACAGTACGCACCTCTGATGTCCCGCGCAAGCTTGGCTCGATAGTACCTGTAAACCAGGACGCGTCACCCGCGAGGAAATGGCGGTGCACATCGACGAGCTCTCCATAACGCGGAGCGAGCTGCCGAATAGCGGCATTAATGCGGTTGAAGTTGGATCGGGCAATGCGCGCATCGGTGGCAAGAAAATTGCGGGAGTCATCGCCGAAAGTCGGATCGTAAATTGTGCCCAGCAGAACTGGCCGTACCGGAAGCGCTTGCAGAAAAGCATCTAACTGCTGTTGAAAGCACGCGATGCCCTCCCCTCGGTCCGCAGCAAGACCAGTGAGAAGATCGTTGCCACCTACTGTAACCAGGGCGACAGCGGGATCGGTTGCCTTGATACCTCGCGCCTGCCAGGAGAGATTGTCAACCACGCTGCCATCACGCGCACGGTGGTTCAGCAGTGCAGTCATCGAGGATGACTGAGACATGAGATCGCGCCCCTTGAACTCTGGAAACAGGAAATCATTGTTGCGAACGATCAACTGCCCCGGATGGACACCATATTCGTTGTAACGCCCGCAGTCGAGAATCGAATCCCCAAATGTGAAGACGGTGAGTACCTTGTTCTTCGCTGAAATCGTTCTACTCAATGTCATGGCCGCGGCTCCGACCATAAGGGCTTGCAGAAAACGTCGGCGCATCACTCAATTTTCGTGTGACAAGAGAACAACTGCGCGTTGGCGGCCGCTGTTTATAAACCCTGCATAAGCAATGGATAATCCGTAATTACCCCATCCACACTCAGTTGCCGACATTCCTCATGCTCAGCCCGGGTTATCGGACCGTAAACGAAGTTGCGAAAGCCAGTCACGGCCGCCTGGGCCAACAAGGCTTGATCCAGCACATTGTAATCCCAAACCAGATGGTTGATCCTGGCGTTGCCATCACAATCGAAACCAGTCAACAGGGAATCGAGGGTTTGCGGCCGGTGCGCGACCAGCAGACCGCAATCGAGCTTCAATGAGGACGCGCAGGTTGCAATCAGATCATGCCGGAAGGAGCTGACGATAATACGATGGGGGGCTTGATACTTTTCCAGAACACCGAATACCGTTGACAAGTGATGCGGGGTTTTGAGTTCGACATTCCAGAGTATGTCGGGAAAATGCGCGAGCGCCTCATCCAGGGTAGGTATTTTATGCCCCAACACACCTTCGATTTCGCGATGGGCAAGATCAGACACTGCCTGTCCGGTAGCCATTACCCGATCATGAACCAGCACCGGCACACCGTCCCGGCTCATGCGCACATCCGTCTCGATACCGTTTACCCCTGCCATTATCGCTGCTTCAAAAGCTTCGAGCGTATTTTCCGCAGCTGTCGCGTGATAACCACGATGCGCCAGTATCAGCATATTCAATGTCTTCCCAGGCTCGCATCTATGAATTTACCCAAAGCCTTGGCCCAGTCTTCCCTCGTGTAAATGAAGCCCTCATTGTGACCGCCCTGCAGCTCGATGAATCGCTTGGGATTGCGTGCTGCCTCGTACAGGGCCTGCCCTTGCTTGAACGGCACAATTTCATCCTGAGGACTGTGGGCGACGAATACGGGACAGCTCACATCCTTCAAATGCTCAAGAGTGTTGTATTTGAAACGGGAAAGCCGCCGGATGGGAAGATAGGGATACAGTTGCGCTCCCATGTCAGGGACCGAGGTAAACGCGGAAGCCAGAACCAAGACGCCGGGTATTTCGCGGGCCGCCAGCCAGGAAGCGATTGCACCGCCTAAAGATTCTCCGAATAACACAACATCGGCAGGAGGAATAGCCTTCTTTTCGGTTATGTACCGCCATGCAGCAACAGCATCCCGGTACGTCCCCTGCTCTGTCGGTTTGCCGCTACTTTCGCCGTAGCCCCGATAATCGAAAATGAAGGTGTTATATCCAAGGCGGTAAAACATCGACAAATAGTCGATCCGTTGGGAAATGTTCCCGGCATTCCCGTGAAAAAACAGGACAGTCGCTTTCGCATGAGATGCCGGGACAAACCAGCCATGCAGCCTTTCCCCATCTGCAGTCTCCAGTTCGACAGACTCATACGCAAGGCCTGACTCATCTGGAGTCCCGGTGATGCCACGTCCGATTTCAGGATAGTAAATAAGGCTGGGCTGGGCGAAGAATATCACCGCCGCGAAAACGACATAGATGAGTGCAGCCATGATGGCCAAGCTGAGCAGCATGCGCATGGATCGTTTAATCCGCAGTTAATCCCCGAAGCCGACAGCTATAATAGCGATTTTTCAGTCAACAGTAACAGGAACAAGAATGAATCTTGACAGAGTCAACTCCGGCCGTGACGTGCCGAACGATTTCAATGTCATCATAGAAATACCCATGAATGCCGACCCCATCAAATACGAGGTGGATAAGGAAACGGGCGCAATGTTCGTTGATCGCTTCATGTCGACATGCATGCACTATCCCTGTAATTACGGTTATATCCCGCACACCCTCTCGGAAGATGGGGATCCGGTGGATGTTCTGGTGATTTCACCGGTTCCACTCATCTCAGGAGTGGTGGTACGGTGTCGGCCGCTGGGTATGCTTCAAATGACCGATGAGGCAGGCGGAGATGCGAAGGTTCTGGCAGTGCCAATCGACAAACTGTGCGCTCTCTATCGTGCGGTGAAATCTCACGCCGACTTGTCTGAACTGACACGCTCACAGATTGCCCATTTTTTCGAACACTACAAGGACCTGGAACCCGGCAAATGGGTGAAGATAACCGGATGGACAGGGGTAACGGAAGCCGAAGTGGAAATTACGAGTGGAGTGAACCGCTATAACGCGGCTGCGAAAAAGCCAATGTTTTAAAGGCCAATGTCAATGTTTCAAAGCTTGGCAGAGTACCGGCAAATAGCGGGCAGCATGAAAAAATGAGTTGGCTCGAACGTATCGTATTGAAGGGTGAGATTGTCACCCTGGAACCGCTTGTACCTGATCACATCGAGCCTTTGCGATGTGCGGTCAGGGATGGAGAGTTCTGGAAGCTCTGGTTTGCAAACGTGCCTTCGCCCGCGCAGATGGAAAACTATGTGATCGCTGCCATTGAAAATGCTGAAAAAGGAAACATCGCGTTTGCAGTGAGACTGAATGCGACAGATGGAATAGTGGGTACGACCCGTTTCTATAACGTGGATGAAGCGAACAGGCGTCCCATGCTCGGCTACACCTGGTATGCGAAATCAGTCTGTAAAACAGGGGTGAACACCGAAAGCAAGCTGTTATTGCTCCAGCATGTCTTTGAGAAAAAGAAAGCGATAGCGGTAGAGTTCAGAACACATTTTTTCAACCAGGTCTCGAGGACCGCAATTGAACGCCTGGGTGCGAAACAGGATGGGATATTGCGCAACCACCAGATCATGCGTGATGGCTCCATCCGCGATACTGTCGTTTATTCGATCCTCCACCATGAATGGCCGTCAGTGAAGAACAACCTGCTGAACAAACTCTCGTCTGATCAGGGGAATCCCCCGCCCGAATAATATATTGCATTATTATTAGATATATCGCAGGCTCCAGTCCTTCCAGCAGGAACTTCAAAAGCGGGCAAACCCTCCAAGCTTAGGGCGGCTCAATCGTATATCAGTCGCCATCACCATCAAGGAATACAAAATGGGGAGCAGGCATGAATCGACGAAAACTGCTGGGATTGCTTGGGATAACCGGAATCGGCATGGCAGGACGACATTCATCCGTCCATGCCGGAAGTGAGGAGGTAGCCCGTAAAATGATTTCATGCGTGGTAACACCCCAACAAACGGAAGGTCCTTATTTCGTCGATGAGCGCCTGCACCGTTCAGACATTCGATCCGATCCTTCCGATGGCTCGGTAAAGGACGGCTTTCCGCTTGCACTCGAAATGCGCGTTTTCACGGTGGGCAACGAGGGTACGGGCAGGTGCCTGCCGCTTGCCAATGCCATAGTCGACATCTGGCATTGCGATGCGCAGGGAATCTATTCTGATGTCGAGGACAGGAATTTCAATACAGTAGGAAAGAAGTTCCTGCGCGGCTATCAGGTAACGGACAGGAACGGCAGCGTGCGTTTTATCACCATTTATCCAGGGTGGTATCCTGGCAGAACTGTTCATATTCATTTCAAGATACGTACCGATTCCGGTTATACGCGCGGCCGCGAATTTACATCGCAACTCTACTTCGATGATGCGATTACCGATAAGGTGCACGCGCAACCCCCTTATGCGGAACATGCGAGAAAGGGTTCATATCAGCAGAGAACCAGGAATGAAGATGACAGCATTTATCTCAAGGGTGGAAGGCAGCTGATGCTCAAGCTTGCCGAAGCAGAGACAGGCTATGCGACTGCATTCGATGTGGGGCTGGAAGCGGAGAAAAGAGATTGAAGAAGGCACAGGACCCTATACCCTTGTGGGAGAGGGAAGCCTACGCTCAGACCAGCTTGAACTCCGATTCCTGACGGCGCGCCCGCTGACCCAGCGATGCCTGAATCGCATCGTCCACTGTTTCCAGAAAAACGAACTCCAATGTGGAACGCGCTGTTTCAGGCACCTCACGCAGGTCTTTCTCATTACGCGCAGGCAGCAGCACCCTGCGCAGGCCCGCCCGCTGGGCGGCAAGCACCTTCTCCTTGATACCTCCCACCGGCAGTACCATCCCTCGCAGGCTGATCTCTCCCGTCATCGCCACATCGTGGTGTACCGGCCGGTTGGTAAATAGCGAAGCAAGCGCTATAAACATCGCCACGCCCGCACTGGGGCCATCTTTAGGGATAGCACCGGCCGGCACGTGCACGTGCACGTCGATGCCTTCAAACAAAGATGCGGAAATGTGAAGACTGTCTGCCCGGCCTTTCAACAACGTAAGCGCCGCCTGGGCGCTTTCCTTCATCACACCGCCAAGCTGCCCGGTCAAAATAAGCTGTCCGCGTCCGCTCACCCGTGTTGCTTCAATAAAAAGAATGTCGCCGCCTACGGGCGTCCAGGCAAGTCCCGTCGCAACCCCGGGCAGACTGGTACGCAGCCCGGTCTCATGCTCGAATTTGGCAGGCCCGAGAATAGCATCCAGGTCTGCGGCCTCCACCCGCACCTTGACCTGCGCATCCGAGGCAACCCGCATGGCTGCATGCCGCATGACCCGCCCGATCTCCCGTTCGAGTTGCCGTACTCCCGCCTCACGGGTGTAATTGGCGATGATACCATCGAGCGCTTCCACCATTATCTCGCACTGATCCTCGTTCAGGCCATTGGCCTCACGTTGACGGCTTACGAGATAACGCTGCGCGATCTGAAGCTTCTCCTCCCGGGTGTAGCCCGGGAGATCAATAATCTCCATCCGGTCGCGCACCGGAGGCGGCACGTTGTCAATAACATTCGCCGTGGCGATGAAAACAACACGACTCAAATCGAAGGGCACTCCCAGGTAATTGTCCCGGAACGTGGAATTCTGCTCGGGATCCAGCACCTCTAGCAGAGCCGCCGATGGGTCGCCATGGAGGCTGGCTGACATCTTATCCACCTCATCGAGCATCATCACGCAGTTTCGTGCGGCAGCCTTGCGCAGGCTCTGCACAATGTTGCCCGGCATGGCGCCAATGTAGGTGCGGCGATGACCTCGCATTTCCGCCTCGTCATGCACGCCTCCCAACGACACCCGCACGAAGGGCCGCTGCAGTGCCCGTGCGATGCTCTGACCGAGCGAAGTCTTGCCTACCCCGGGTGGCCCGACAAAACACAAGATAGGAGCACGCCCTTGCGGCTTCAACTTCTGAACGGCCAGGAATTCAATAATGCGCTGCTTGACGCGCTCCAGCCCGAAATGATCGTGTTCGAGAATCCGGCGTGCGGCATCGAGGTCGATGGGTGCATCTTCCGGAAGCTTCCAGGGCAGCTCTGTCATCCATTCAAGGTAAGTGTGCAGCATCGAATACTCGCTTGAAGCCGGAGGCATGCGCTTTAAGCGCTGCAATTCCTTTCTGGCCTGCGCCTCGATCTCTTCCGGCATGCCAGCCTTGGCGACCGCTTCATCCAGCTTCTCTATTTCCTGGTCGTCCCCCTCCGTCTCGCCGAGTTCCTTCTGGATCGTCTTCAATTGCTCCCGCAACAGAAACTTGCGTTCGCGGTCTTCCAGATGCTCCTTGGTACGCTCACCAATCTCCTGGGATAATCTCAGCACCTCGATGCGGCGCGACAAAATCTGGAGCACCTTGCGCAGCCGCTCCTCGGTACTGACCGTTTCAAGCAGCATCTGCTTCTCCGCAACTTCGGTATCGAGCAGGCTTGCCGCGATATCAGCCAGATGCGAAGGGGCACGGGTAGCTTGTAACGCATGCGCCAGCTCTGCCGGTACACCCGGCAGCAGAGAAAGAATCTCCACCGTGCGCTCCCGCAATTGCATCGCCAGGGCCTCAGCCTCCGTCGATACCTCATCGGGTTCCGCAATAAGTCGCACACGGGCAGCGAGAAAAGGATGGTCCTCGATTATTTCCTCGATGGAAAAGCGGCCCAATCCCTGACAGACGGCATGCCGCAGCCCATCGGACGAGGCAAGATGCCGCACAACGTTCACCACGGTACCTACATTAAACAGCGCATCCTGCCCCGGCTCATCCACGGCAGGATCTTTCTGCAGGATGATGCCCAGGGGCCGTTTAGGATCGAGCACATGCTCCAGTGCAGCAATGGATTTGGCACGACCCACGGTGATTGCAGTCAGAACATGCGGGAATAGCACTATATTGCGCATGGGTATGAGAGCAATCACATCCTGAGGCAATTCCGGCTTGGCTACAATAAGCTCTCCCATAGCGGTCTCTCTGTAGAAACATTCGAGGAATCGGCTGAGCAATCCGTATAGTTCTCCGGCTCATACGCGCTCAATAGCTTTGGCAATCTGGCTGCAATACCACAGCAAGGCCACCTATTCTCTTTAGTCTAGCACCGGACGGCTGAGGGTCAACTTCTTATGCCCGTTGATGGACTGGCGTCGGTATCTTCATCCAGCAAGTTTCCTGTCAGGTGGGGGAAAAAGCGGGGGAATTGTGAGCGGCTTTCAGGAGGCAAATATACTGGAACAGATCACTCAAACATTGACGGGAAGAACGCCTGGCAAGATAGAATCACTGCAGGAGCATCGGGAGATGTTCCGATGTATTACCTTTTCTCAACCGATAACCCACATTGCTGCTGGGACAATCAAATGAACAGATACTTAGTCCAGCTAGACTTCATCTCCTTTATAAAATTCAACTCGTTGTCGTTCTGTTGCGCCAATACGCTGTTTTCTCCTTTCAACGCACTTTTCACTTTTGAAAGCAGCGGGATCGGTAGAGCGCTGCTCGCTCTCTTTTTAGCTCCGTTCGCCGGCCTGCTTCTGGGGGCAGTCTTTGGTATTCTTGCATATCCACTTTACCGGTTTCTGACCTCCCGTAGCGAGTTTCTGGCTGCTTTGTCAGGCAGATTTCAGGAAATATCGGACGAGACTCCGGAGGAATCTCTTCCTGACAAATAGCGTTTACAACATTCCTCGCATGCGTTCTGCCTTTTACAGCGTTAGGGGGATGAGGGCAGATGATATTCCACATCGAAATATAAACCATACGATCTTTTCCAATAGGAGTCTTCATTGAAAATCAAAGCTACCGTTGAAGAAGTATTGTCCCGCATTCCCGGTCCGGTAACCGTGGAATGGCCAATGGGAGAACGTTTTGCCGTTGCGCTGGCACATGGCACCATGTCCGTCGAATATTACGCTCCCGTCGGGCATGATCCGCAAACACCGCACGAGCAGGATGAAGTCTATTTCGTCCATCGGGGAACGGGTGAACTGATGATTGAAGGGGAGCGTTATCCATTCAAAGAGGGCGACTGTCTTTTTGTACCCGCCAACGTTGAGCACCGGTTCGAGAATTTCTCAAGCGATTTCGGAACCTGGGTAGTATTCTGGGGACCCAAAGGAGGAGAGAAAGGTGTTGACCTCCCCTGAAGAACTTTCCTGACCGAACGTCTGGCCAACGTTTGATCGACTACACCGATACAGCGGGAGTATCAATATAAAGGTCTATTGTCCAACCTCAAAAGCTGCTGACTGAGGCAGCAGGAATACCTTATTCCCCACGCCGATTGCGCAGCTTTTTGAACGGCCAAATCTTTCATAAACTGGAGCAAATCTCTTTTTTCGCTTTTTCGGCTTGCCCCCAGCAACCGAACCAATCGGCAGAACTTTTAAACCTTCGAAATGATAGGGTTCTCCACTCTATGCATTGATCCGAACATTTGCGAAAGCTACTTGGCCTGTATGCGTTTGCAGCCCAACATAACCTGAATTGGGATCAACGCTGGGCGGATTCCCTCTAGCAGTATCGGAAGGGCTACGCTTAAACCGGGTTACCTCCTGACCGTTGAGCCGAACCACGTAATCCTGCTTTTTTACCTCGATTTCGTAGCGATGCCACTGCCGTGCCGCAAGAGAGATGTTGTTTTGGTAATTCTGCTGTCCTACGCCGGTCCCCAATGACTTGATTTTATAAATTGCCCCGGTTCTCGCAAAAAATGAACCGTCGGGCTCGCCAAAACGCGTATCACCACGCGCTTCTTCATCGATCTGGATTTCAAATCCAGTATGAACCGCAACGAAAGCGGCATTGCCTGCAGGATCGACCGGATCGGGGGCAGGATCAGGCAGCCGTGGATCGCGGAACCGAATGAAGACACCTGAGTTATCGCTGTTATTGCCTCGGGGATGAGGAAGAAGAAAATCGAGGCGCAGTGTGAAATCCTCAAAGGGTTTTGGCTTGTAGAAGAGCAAACCCATGCCTTTTTCATTCTGCTGGGCAATTATCGTGCGACCAAATCGGGAGAACGAGCCTCCCCCAGCCATCTCCCAATTCGCGAACTGCACATCGCTCCCGTCGAATAGATACGTGAAACCTGGTTCCGATACCACGAGTGGCGGCTCCGGCATCAAGTGATCTCCTAGCCGGCGGACCAGGGCAATGCCTGTGAGCATCGGGTTTGGTGAACCGATGGTAGGAAAGAGTGCGGGTCCAGCGACATAAGTGTTTGTCACATTATGAAAACGGCAATCGGGATCGGTCACCGATTTTTTCGCGTCCTCTCCCATTCGCAATGTTCCAGCTTCATGATGTGTCGTGCCCAAGCCATCGCGGCGGCCCGGACCGGCCTGATCAGAGAATTTATATGGCAGAACCGTTGCGAGTGAGCTCGGGTCAACGTCCTTAATCACGTTCTTGCCCTTGATGACATCGATTTTGTGCCCATTGGCAAAGATTTTCACGACCTCGTCCGACGCCTTATCCATCGCATCCCACAGTTCGTAGTCGCGAGAGCTTGGCTGGAGGTTCACAAATGCTCGCCGTGCCTGAAACTCGTCTTTTTGTTGTGGATCAAGATCGAGCGTAACCGAGTTGCTGAAGTCATTGTCGTTCTTGGGTCCCATCTCACCGATGCCGCGAATTGTAATGACGACGTGTGTGTCAGTCGCATTCTTGTGTGCATCGAACAAGTCAATGTCCGGGATTTTCTTAAACAGTTCAGCTTCAGAATTGGTCCCGTTGGTGCCCAGACCTGACGCAGTAATCTGGAAATGGAAGTGTGCAAAGCCATCTGAGGAACCATCGGCCTTCTTGAACTCATGTCGGCCTTTTACAAAAAGTGCCGACGCTTCGAGGGCTTTGACCGCCGTTGGCAGCGCTGCCAGTGCGGCGCGGGGAACTCGAAAATCGACATTCGAGCGTAAATGGGCTATCAGATTCCTGCCGATTTTTCCATCCGTCCCAAAGGAGGTTAGCGCAAGGCGAGCGCTCTCGATCGTGCCGAGAGCAATGATGACTTTGCTGTCCGGGGAAACCGGCAGCACTCCCCGCTCGGTAACGATCTCGCTCACGCGTCTACCCCCTTCGGTATTGACAGTGTTGAGCTGGGTAACGTGGCAGCGTTCCACGACCATTAGCCGTTTTTTTACGTCATCAAGCCGATTTATTACTCCATCGAACGGGGTTTGGCTTGCCGCCTCGCGGGCTGCTTTCATGAGTAGCGGAACAGCGCTGAATTTGTTAAACGGAAAAAATCCGGCGTGGCCCACTTGTCCCTGCACGGCCAACGGTGCTTCAAGTTTTGCCTCATCACGGAGTTTCTGGATAGAAGGCGGCGGGCTCGGCAATTTATCGATGCCAAGCAGCTTGGCCAGATCGTCGATTGTTACTGGAGTGTTGCCATAATAGACTGCGGGATGGTCGGGCAGCAACGCAAGATCATATACCTCAGGGATCGAGGAGAGACCCCCGAACAGCTGCTGCCGCATCGCCCGGTGCAAATCGCCAAAAATGAAATCATTCGTCTCTGTGACGCCGATCTGATCGCTTGATTGCCGGAAATAACCCTTTCGGCCGTCTGACAGAGCTTTTGCCGTTAAATCGTCGAGCACCTCTTTTGGCCAAACGTCTTTTGGCATTTCTGCGTCGAGCAATCGGGGCGACCAACCACCCCAGTAAATCGAGCGTCCGCCCAGACAGTAAGCAAGCCCAGGAAAACCGAAAGGATCACTTGAATTCCAGGCAAGGCCCCAGACTTCGCCTTGCAGCGAATGATCCTTGCGCGCGCCCGCAGTATCGAGGCCGAGCATTGGTAGATTCTGCACGTGTTCCGGTAGGAGGAAGGGGCCCGCCTCGAGCACGAGAATACGCTCACTGCGCTGAGTGCTTCGGAACCACAGATGTTCAGCAATAGCCGCGCCAAATGTGCCGCCACCAATTATGATGAAATCAAACGGCCGAAGATCGCTTCGAGCATACAGGCCGGCAGCGGCACGGGCGTTTGGATCTATAGTAACGAGCGCTTCGTCAAAGGTATTGCAGTCGTAACGTCCGAGAACATCGCAGGTAAAGGCGGTGTTGTAGTCGGGGGCGATAAGTGGCATGGCGGTTTGCTCCTATATTTGATATGCATAGAATTTTGATATTCGTAGAATTTTTTTAGTTCTATCGAACAGGGCGCCATACAGTTCTAGTTCTGATCTCCGCTCAACGATATCCTGGTCGCTGTTTGTTTTTTTATCATCCAATGCATAGCTGTGTTCGACACCATCATTTTATTTTGTGTTATTAAAACTAGTTTATGAGCAGCGAATGTCAAGGAAAGGTATGAGCACAATGAGAAGAAAGATTGGATTGTGGAGCAGAAGTTTTATTGCTGGAAGAAGCAGTATGGGGACCCCAGTCGGTCCAGGTGCGCGAAACGAACAAACATTGGCACTACCGGCTTCAAGGGTATAGAATTCCTTTTCCCGTTTTTCTTATGCCATGAACAGAATCATGCCCAGGCACCGTATCCATTTCGTCATGCTCATGCTGTTCGTCAGCATGATGACAAACGCCTTGAGCTGGGCATTTAATGGGGAAGTCTTTGCGCATGAGCTTGATCATGCGCATCACGTTCTGTCCCTGGATCCGACGGCTCACCTCGAAGCCCATCAGCATGCCCTGCGTGACGACAAAGGTCATCTGGATGCCGCGACACATCTGTGCCTGCACGCAGCCGGGCAATATCAGCCCTTTTTCCTGACAGCACCCCTCATGGTGGCAGCTTCCACTGCTGAGGAAGTCATAACAGGATTCGTCATTGTCACTATTCCCGAATCCATCCCAGATTCACCTCTTCACCCCCCCCGCAGAATCTCTTAAGCCAAGTCGCCGGGTAGCCAAGCGTGACATGGTCCAAACTCGAAACCTGTTAGCCCTGAATTAACGCCGGACGCCTTCTGGTTTATCTGGCCAGCTTTTCGCAGGGTAAATGGTTTCTATATTGCACCCTGAACCCTCGGGCATACCTGTTCCGGTACTTGTTTAACCCGAGAACGGTCGATCCCCGATAAGGCTGTCTTGAGCATCCGTTGCATCCGTTTGGCCCCTGCTCGGCCCTTGAAGCGAGTCCTGAACAAATTCGACCTTTCGATCTTGGCCAGGATGTCCTGAGCCTGTTAGAGGGTTCGGGGGCGAACAGGAGGCTAAGGACCCAGGGCGAAACCGCTATTTATGTAATCAGCTACAGGTTAGGCGTTTCCCTTGATTACTCGCGGAGAAATCTCCATGAATTTTCATGTGTTGCTCATCATCAGGCAGTGTGTGCGTGTGGGAGCCATGCTTGTCCTTGCGATGACTTGCTTGCCGTCAGCAGGTGCTGACAGCTCTTTTACGGGCATTCGTGCGATTGAGGGCACGCGCTTTCCCAATGCTGCTGGTCCTGGAGTCAAGAGCAATCTCACCCTGCGGGATGCGGTGCGGCTCACACTTCAACACAACCCCGAACTGGCCTCCTTCGATAAGGAGATGCGCGCCCTGGAGGGTGTTACGTTACAGGCCGGATTGTTGCGCAACCCTCAGTTGTCGGTGGACGTCGACAATGCCGGAAACATGGGGAACGAAAACGGACAAAGAGCCATCAAGCAAAATGTCGAGCAGCAGGATTTGATCATTCGCATCAGCCAATTGATCGAGCTGGGAGGAAAACGTGCAGCGCGGGTAAATGCTGCGTCGCTCGGGCAAGCACTGGCGGGCAAGGACTTCGAAACCAAACGGCTCGAACTCGTCGCACGGGTAGCGAACGTATTTACAGAGGTGCTGGCGGGGCAGGAGCAGTTGCGGCTGGCCGAGGAGAGCCAGAGGCTGGCACAGCAGGTGGTGGATACTGTCAGGCACCGGGTGCAGGCGGGAAAAGTACCGCCGATAGAAGAGACTAAAGCGGGGGTGGCATTTTCCACGACGCGAATTGCTCTGGGACAGGCACAACGCGAACTGGCCGCCGCGCGCAAACGCCTTGCGCTGCTATGGGGTGACAATTCGCCTCAGTTTGGGGAAGCGCTAGGAGCTCTGGAATCGATGGTCGTCCTGCCTGATTTAGCCACATTGACCGAGCGAGTCTTATCGAACCCCATAGCGGATCGCGCCAGAAAAGGCATTGAACATCGCAAAGCGTTGCTCGAAGTGGAGCAATCCCGTCGCATTCCCGATATCACCCTTGCGGGCGGCATGATCAAGCATTGGGAATCAGGGGGAACGACTGCAATCGTAGGTATCTCCATGCCGCTGCAATTATTCGACCGGAACCAGGGAAACCTGCGGGAAGCCTATCAACGCCTGGATAAGGCACAGGATGAGCAAGCCGCGACAGACCTGCGCCTCAAGGCAGAGCTGGTACAAGCCTACGAATCGTTGACAGCAGTCGAAAACGAGATATCAATATTGCGCGGGGAGATATTGCCTGCGGCCCGAAGTGCTTTCGATGTGACGAACAAGGGTTATGAGTTCGGCAAATTCGGCTTTCTTGAAGTGCTCGACGCACAGCGCACCTTGTTTCAGAACCAGATTCTGTATGTGCGGGCGCTCGCCAACTACCAGCGCCTTGTCAATGAAATCGAACGTTTGATTGCGGCCCCCCTCGATGGTGTTGCCAGGCAGGATACCGATGAACCGGCCTATTCCGATTTTACGGATGATAAGGAGTAGAAGTGAATAACAGGAAGAAACTGATTCCGATCCTTTCCGTAATCGCCGTAGGAATTGCACTCGGCGGGTTGATACTCAGCTCCGACAAGACTTCGCAATCCATCTCCGGAGATTCCGCAGCTCATCCCGCTCATGAAGCACCGGCGGTCGAAGGCAAGGCATCATCGAACTATCGGGAGGGACCCAAAGGCGGAAAGCTTTTTACCGAAGGTGGAACAGACGGCTTTGGCCTGGAGGTGACTATTTTTGAGGCCAACGTACCGCCACGCTTCAGGCTCTATCTATATGAAAAGAGCAAGCCCCTTCCACCCGCCGCTGCCAAGGTCATCATGACATTGTCACGCCTTGGGGCACCCGTGCAGGTATTCAAATTCACGCCTGAGGCTGATTATCTGGTGAGCGATCAGATAGTAGAGGAACCGCATTCGTTTGATGCCGTGATTACTGCTCAATGGAAAGGCAAGACAATCCACTGGGAATACAGTCAGGTCGAGGCCAGGGTGGAAATGCCGGACGAGATGCTGAAAGGCGCCGGCATCGAAATACGCACGGCCGGCCCGGCAATCATCAAACCCCTGCTCAAGCTGCCTGGGGAGATCATCTTCAATGAGCATACCATCGTGCAGGTGGTACCCCGCCTCCCGGGAATAGTCACCGCGGTGAAGCGTCATCACGGCCAGCAGGTGCAGAAAGGAGAGATTCTTGTGGTGATAGAGAGCCAGATGCTGGCTGAACTGCGTAGCCAGTACCGGGTAGCCAAGAAGCGGCTCGGTCTGGCACAAACGACCTATGAGCGCGAACGGCAGCTGTGGGAAGAAAAAATCTCTGCCAAGCAGGACTACCTCGTGGCCCAGGAACTGCTGAATGAGGCCGAGATTGCATTGGACCTGGCTGCAGTCAAGCTGCAGTCGCTTGGAGTGCAGCCGGAAGCGCCGGCTTCTTCCGGCAATCTGGCCAGCTATGAAGTCCGTGCGCCGATATCCGGGCTCATCATTGACAAGACTGTCGCCCTCGGCCAGACGCTGAAGGAAGATGAACATATTTTTGTTATTGCCGATGTTTCGACAGTATGGGCCGGCATCACGATTTATCCAAAAGATCTGGATGTAGTCAAGGTCGGGCAAAAAGCAACCGTCAGGGCAACGGCGTCGAATCTGGAGGGAGAAGGCGTTGTTATCTACATCACTACTCTGATCGGCGGCCAGACCCGTACCGCCACGGCGCGGCTCGCCCTGCAAAACAGGGAGGGAAAATGGCGCCCCGGGATGTTTGTAACTGCCGAAATGGTGGCCGCAGAAATTCCCGTACCGGTTGCCGTATCTGCCGATGCGCTCCAGACACTTCATGACTCGACTGTAGTATTCGGGCGTTATGGTGAATATTTCGAAGCGCGGCCGCTGGAACTGGGACGTAGCGACGGCAAGACGATCGAGGTTCTCCGGGGCTTGGAGGCAGGAGAGCAATACGCGGCAGGCAACAGCTTTGCGATCAAAGCCGAGCTGGGTAAATCGGGGGCTACCCATGAGCACTAGATCCGGGTCAGGCAGGTCAAGTAAGGGCTCCATCCCTCTTGATCAAATAGATCAGTTTCACCGGCATCATGATTGAGCGCATCCTCGAACTCTCCATTCAGCGGCGCGTCCTGGTTCTGATGGCCGTGCTGACGATGGGCGCCGTGGGAATCCATAGTTACCAGAAGCTCCCAATCGACGCCGTGCCCGACATAACCAACGTGCAGGTACAGATCAATACACGGGCAACCGGGTATACCCCGATCGAGGTTGAACAACGCGTCACGTTCCCGATCGAGATGATCATGGCGGGACTCCCCAATCTCGCGTACACCCGCTCGCTTTCCCGCTACGGCCTCTCGCAGGTTACGGTTATTTTTGAGGACGGCACGGATATCTACCTCGCTCGCCAGTTGATCGACCAGAGGCTGCAGGAAGCCAAAGAGCGTTTACCGATTGATGTGGAAACGACCATGGGACCGATCTCGACCGGCCTGGGCGAGATTTTCATGTGGTCTGTCAATGCAAAAAAGGATGCGCGAAAGCCTGACGGGTCGCCATACAGCATCACCGACCTGCGGGAAATCCAGGATTGGATCATCCGGCCGCAGCTGCGCATGGTACCGGGTGTCACGGAAATAAACGCTGTCGGAGGTTTCGTCAAGCAATTCCATGTCGCGCCCTACCCCCAAAAGCTGATCTCTTTCGGATTGACACTGAATGACGTCATCGTCGCACTGCGCCTCAATAATCTCAATGTCGGCGCCGGATATATCGAGAAAAGCGGCGAACAGTACCTGGTGCGAGTGCCGGGACAGGTGGCAAACCTGGAAGAGATCGGCAATATTACCCTTGGGTCCCGCTTGGGGATACCCATACGCATCAAGGACGTGGCCGATGTGCTGATAGGACGGGAATTGCGCACGGGTGCCGCGACCCAGAATGGGCAAGAGACTGTGATCGGCACCGCCCACATGCTGATCGGGGAAAACAGTCGTGTCGTTTCCCAGGCGGTCGCAAAAAAACTTGCCGAAATCAACCGGAATCTACCGAGAGGTGTCGAAGCGATTGCTGTCTATGATCGGACGACGCTCGTGGACAAGACGATCAGGACGGTTGCCACCAACCTGTTTGAAGGCGCGATACTGGTCATCGTCGTGCTGTTCCTTTTCCTTGGCAATCTGCGTGCGGCCGTCATCACTTCGCTCGTGATTCCCCTCTCGATGCTGTTCACTTTTACCGGAATGGTCGCCAATGGCGTCAGCGCCAATCTGATGAGCCTGGGGGCACTCGATTTCGGCCTCATCGTGGACGGCGCCATCGTCATCGTGGAAAACAGCATGCGCCGGCTGGCTCATGAGCAGGGGCGGCTGGGGCGGGAACTCTCATTGAACGAGCGTCTCGCGGTGGTATTCGACGCGACCAGGGAAGCGCGGCGTGTGCTCATTTATGGCGAGCTCATCATCATGGTGGTTTATCTTCCCGTCTTCACCCTTTCAGGAGTGGAAGGGAAAATGTTCCACCCAATGGCCTATACGGTATTAACCGCCCTGCTAGGGGCGATGATTCTTTCCATAACGTTTATCCCGGCGGCGATTGCACTCTTCCTGACTGGAAAGGTGAGAGAAAAGGAAAATGCGGTGGTTGCGTGGGCAAAGAAAGCCTATCTGCCGGTTCTCAACGCCGTAATGAGAAACCAGGGCCTCACCGTCACGACCTCCGTTGTGATTGTTGCATTGAGCGGCCTGCTGACCACAAAAATGGGTACAGAGTTCGTACCCAGCCTCAATGAGGGAGATATCGCGCTGCACGCGATCCGCATTCCCGGTACCAGCCTGACCACGGCGATCGAGATGCAGCATGAAGTGGAGGAGACGATCAAGGCATTTCCCGAGGTGGAGCGTGTTTTCACCAAGATCGGAACTGCCGAGATTGCAACCGACCCCATGCCGCCGAACGTGGCGGACATCTTCGTCATACTGAAACCCCAGTCACAATGGCGGAAACAATATTCCACGAAGGCAGATCTTATTGTTGCACTGGAGCAGGCAGTAGGCCAGGTACCGGGCAACAATTATGAATTTACCCAGCCCATCCAAATGCGATTCAATGAGTTGCTGTCCGGTGTGCGAGCGGACGTCGCGGTAAAGGTATTCGGTGATGACATGGACACCCTATTCCGGGTGGCAGACCAGATCGAGCATCTGCTCGAGACTGTTCCGGGCGCGGCGGATGTAAAAATCGAGCAACTTACCGGCCTGCCGGTGCTGACCGTTCAGCCTGACCGTGTAAAGCTTGCCCGTTATGGATTGAATGTTGCGGATATACAGGATGCAGTAGCGGTTGCCATTGGTGGAAAAAACGCCGGGACCATTTTCGAGGGCGACCGCCGCTTCGAGTTGCAGGTGCGGCTCCCGGAACAGTTGCGCGCCGATCCTGACGCACTCAGGCGATTGCCCATCGGTATTCCCCTGCAGGGACCGTCAACCGGAAATCCGCAAAGCCAGACAGCCACCGGGAGCCCCCAAAGCCAGGCATCAACCGGAGGCCCGCAAAGCCAGGCACCTGTCGGCATGACCACCTACGTTACCCTCGGCGAAGTTGCCACTGTCGAAGTTCTCCAGGGACCCAACCAGGTGAGCCGGGAAAACGGCAAGCGCCGGGCTGTCGTTACGGCAAATGTACGAGGGAGGGATCTTGGTTCCTTTGTCGAAGAAGCGGAAGCATTGGTGGTGAAGCAAGTGCCAATTCCTTCCGGATACTGGCTTACCTGGGGTGGGCAGTTCGAGCAACTGGTTTCCGCGGCGAAGCGGTTACAAATAGCAATTCCCCTGGCGCTTGGGCTGATCCTGATGCTGCTTTACACCATGTTCGGTAATTTTCGGGACGGGCTGTTGATGTTCACCGGTGTTCCCTTTGCCCTCAGTGGCGGTTTAGTGGCATTGTGGTTGCGGGACATCCCCTTGTCCATTTCCGCTGCGGTCGGGTTCATTGCTCTGTCTGGTGTCGCCGTGCTGAACGGCCTCGTGATGCTGTCGTTCATACGGGATTTGCGTGCGCAAGGCCGGTCGCTGGAAGATGCCATCAAGGAAGGAGCACTCGCGAGATTGCGGCCGGTATTGATGACAGCCCTGGTGGCTGCCCTCGGGTTTGTTCCCATGGCCCTGGCTACAAGTATAGGGGCAGAAGTGCAGCGGCCACTGGCAACGGTGGTCATTGGAGGAATTCTCTCATCCACGGCGCTGACACTGCTGGTACTACCGGTGCTGTACCATCTCGTCCATGGAAGAGACGCGCTCTATCCCGCCGGGACAAGTTGAAATAACGTCGGTTTCCCTATTTTTGGTCCAACTGTCGCGGCTCCATTCCTAAAAATGACCTACCACACGTTCGTGATTTCAAACGGATCAATCATGTGAGTGAACATCGACCCGGATATTTCACCAAACCGGCCTGAGAATTGTAGAAAGCCGCATGAACATGAGTATTTGATCAACCAAGTGAGCCCAGTTTGTCTCATCACCCTTCACGGGCGCTGGCAGGTGTTTTACGGCATCTTTGCCCTCCCGCGTCGCGCCGATAGACTCGGCTATTGGTTTGGAGCGGGATATACAAATCTACTCCAAAACACCTCGTCATTATCCCGTGATCCGGTGAAATATCCGGGTTAATAGCGAGCATCACCGGCTCTACACCCGCTCCTTTCTTCCTCCTTATCAATTTCCCTTCCCCATTTTGGTATGGGTCAAATTGCAACGGTGCGTGAACATCCAGCTCCTGTCACCTGTCGGGCCTTTTGCTGCTGCTGTTTTTAGGGTGACAGTCTCCTTCCCGCTTCCACTTCCACTTCCGGATAAAAATTTCCCCGGTTTTTATTCCCGCTAAACCTGCCCGTTCAAGGATTTGGTTGAGCTTGCTTGCGGGATGGGGTGTGCTAAACATAAAAAAGGCGAGGGTTGGTGAGTACTTTCCTGGCTCAAGCTGCTTCGGGCTGCATGGAAGGTTATAACTTTAGATTCAGGAGAAAGTGTTGCAACCTACCGAACTCGTCAAGCTCACCAGATTGATGGAGCGTACCCACGGCAGTTCCGATATCAGGATCGGGCTCATCGACGGACCTGTCGCCATCAGTCATGCAGATCTGACAAACGGACGTCTTCAGGAGATATCCGGAAATAACGGGGCGAGCTGTACCAGGAACAATAGCAATGCCTGCCTGCACGGAACCTTCATCGCCGGTATCCTCGCGGCCAGGCGCACTTCGCCCGCGCCTGCCATTTGTCCCGATTGTACGCTCCTTATTCGCCCGATTTTCAGCGAAAGCACCTCCGGACGCGAGCACATGCCTAGTGCCACTCCACAGGAGCTGGCAGGGGCAATCTTTGACTGCATCAATGCGGGAGCGCGCGTTATCAACCTGAGTCTGGCCCTGGCACAGCCCTCGACGAGGGAAGAGAAGCTGCTGGATGAAGCATTCAATCGGGCACTCAGCCGGGGTGTATTGATTACTGCTGCAGCAGGCAATCAGGGCATACTGGGCAGTTCCGTCATTACTCGCCATCCGTGGGTTATTCCGGTTGTGGCTTGCGATTTGCGCGGCTATCCGATCAACGAGTCCAATCTCGGCAGCACGATTGGAACACGCGGCTTGAGCGCGCCGGGCGACAACATCACCGGCCTCGGCGCTGAGGGACAAATCCTCACTATGGGCGGTACAAGTGTCGCTGTGCCTTTTGTCACCGGCGCCATTGCGCTGTTGTGGTCGCAGTTTCCTGACGCCACGGCAGCCCAGATCAAGCTCGCCCTCATGTCCCAACCTCAAAACTTTCGGCAAGCAACCACGAGGCAAACCGGAGGCGACCGCATGCAGCTCCATCTCCCACGTCGGGGTTCGGTGGTTCCACCCCTGCTGGATGCCGAGTCGGCCTGGCAAATACTGTCCACAGTAAATACAAGGAGGCAAACAGCGTGACTGGAAATGATATCAACGTAAATCCGGGTCGCGGGAACGCAAGCGAAAGGAATGCAAATGACGGAAGCGATAAAAACCCGGTTAAACGTGAAAGCGTTGCAGATACAAGCAAGCAAGCCGCTCACCGCGTGCGCCTGCCCGGTTTCATTACCGATGAGGAGATCGGGCTCGGTGATGCGATCAAGCACGCCGCCACTTATTTCGAATGAAACCCTGCGGAGGCTGCGAACGGCGGGCAGCTGCGCTCAACCGCTGGCTCGCTTTTACACCCCGCGGCCGGAAGTAAAAGTATGGCAAGAGAAGTAGAAGGTCATTTTAGAGAAGATTTTCAGCTTTTTAACGCTGTTGGCACTATCAAGTTAAGGGAGAAGCAATATGAGCGAACAAACTATGATGGCGGAGCCAGTCGAAAGCACAACAGGCCAACCGATCCAGGCAAGGCCTGATTCGGCCTCGAACGCAATGATCTCTCCCCAGATGGGAGGAGGCTGCGGTTGTAACGGAACTCGCATGAGTCAAAGTCCGGGCGGCACAGAAGGCATGAATGCGAATGGCGGCATGAATGGCTTTGTTTATGCCATAGGACGAGTGGAAGCGCGTTTTCCTAATCTGAGTGTGGAAAAAGAATTTGCGCAGGCGACCGGGCGTGCGGAAACCGCTGGCAAAACCGATCAGCAGGCCTTCCATGAAGTCCTGTCCCAGCGGCAGAACCGGTATCTGGTGCGGCAACTGTGCTGGGTGCTGACGGTACAGGGACTAGAAACCTACCTTCTGGTTCCCCGTGATCCTGCCGACGTCGATATGTTGATCGATGCCATCCGGCCTGCACCTGCTCCCCAGGATATCGATGTGGTCATCGGAATGCGCGGTCCCATTGCTCCGCCGGAGATGTGTAACGGGCTGATGGTGCCGGTAGTGGTATTCGACCAGATCTACTCCTTTGGACGAGATGAATTGATCAGGGCAATCCCGAAACCGGAGAAAATGGCCAAGGAGCGATTTGGCTCCGCTGCCGAGGAGTTGTTTGACCGGATCATGCACATGACCGATAACGCAGGCGCCACGGATGAACATCGGGCGTTGAACTACCTTGCCATGCGCTATCCCGCCATTTATGCCAAGGCGGCGGAAGAGTTCGCGGAAGATCATTCCCTGACGGGCGTGGAGGTGCGTCCCTCGGCCTTGAGCAGCGGGCGCAACATCGTCGAGGTCATTTTCTCCTATACCAACCGCAATACCGATTTTACCGAGAAATACTTCGTGCGCGTGGATGTGACTGAGGAGTTTCCTTTCCTCGTCACCAAGATCTCTCCGTACTATGAACGTTGATTTTAAAGAAGGAGGTGTGAAAATGAATATGCCAGGATTTACTGCTGAAGCCTCGCTTCGTCGCACAAATACTATCGCTCGGCGGTTGCCCGGGCCAATGCATCGGGCAGAGGGATCAGTTATCCCTCAACGTATAAAGCTGCAGGAGTGGACATGCGACTGTGATGCTGCAACCGACATCTGTATCTGTAGATCGGAACATGGCGCCATACGGGCAATTCATGCGGTATTGGGCGAGCTTTAGGGAAGTATCGCTGCACTCATTGAAAAGGAGATACATCATGAACATACCAGGATTTACCGCGGAGTCATCGGTTTACAAAACAACCGGGAATTATTTCAAGAGTAAGCAGGGCTCCGTGAATAACACTGCGGTGATTCCGCAAATGATGCGAACGATAGATCTCGGGCCCGGATGTACGCTGTTTTGCGATTGCAATCCTGCATCCGGAGCTTGTAGCTGTGACGCGACCTTGTGCCCCTTCCTTCCATGGGGACCTGTCCGTGAAAGGTTTTGAGGAAGCTATCAGAACTGATGTGATGAGTGATCACCTCCGCAGCCGTGCGGAGGTGGCCGAAAAGGGTGCAGAAGGGCACAGGAGGCGATTCCCTGACGGGGAGGGAATGCTGCTGTACTCGCCTGTCACCCTATTAGAACCTGTTGAATCCCGGAGGCAGGAAATGAGTATGCCAGGATTTACTGCGGGGGATGCGCTCCCCCGGACTACCGTGCAATACCATTCGATTACAAGCCCGATTGGAAGCACAAGCCGACAGGCAATAACCCCACAGCAGGGGGCAACTTCTGTCTCTCGAAGTTTTTTTCGTTGCAGTCGATGCGTACGGGGCCAGCAATTCTGCTGTCCGCCGCCCGGCGTGGGCGCGCCCTGTTATATCCGGCGATGCAGGAGTCGATACGACACTTATCAGGGGGGATGAAAAAACTGAAAACCAGGCGGGGTTTGAGCGAGGCTTGCTGGTTTTTCAATTTTGAATTGGGCGGAGTTGATTGCAGAAGACATAGGACATAGCAGGAACCCGCCTGCCTCCGGCTATGCTTCGCAGTCGCTTTACGCCATGCCTTGCTGCCTGCCGACCATCCGATCCGCTTGAGCCGAGAGGATTTCTTCCCCACCGTGCCATAACGGATGAAATGTTTTCATCCTAAGTGCTTCAAAATATCAGGGAATTCAGGAATTAGGTTAAAATAATCCTTTAACCATCCAGGACGCCAATTTGATGAAAAAACTTCGCGTCCCTCATCGCACCAAGTCTGCGCGCGTGGTTCAGGAGCTTGTTCGCCTGGCTGCGGGACTTGCCGCCTCTGGCAGCCGCGTAGAAGACGCCTTCTGGGAGAATCGCCTTGCGGCAAAAATACATGCCCAACTGCGTACGGGGGACGATCAGAATCTCGAATCTGCGTTGGATCAGCTTTATGACACTGATCCTGGAGGCTACAGTGAATTCATGTATGCCATCGAAGCCGCGATAGAATGCAGCATATTCACGCGAGGGGATCACACTTACGACGTTTTAATGTTTGCTGTACCGATGCTCACCTGGTCACGTTTTTCGATTCCCTCGGGACCACTAGCAGAATCCGTGCTTTCCGAACTCCGGGGTCAGTTGCAGGTACAGGTGTTGGCGGACGATGCCCAGCTTGCGCTTGCGGATTGTCTTTTCAGCCCCGATCAATTGCCAAGAGGCTATCATCTTACACATGAACTGGCTCGCAAACTCTGGTCGACAGCAGTGACAGGACAACGCGATTTGCATATGAACCCACGGCAGCTTGCTGAAACGGGGCGATTTCTTTCTGATACCCGTTATCTCCTCGGCGGGATCGCGGTACCTCAGGGAAAACCCATGTTCCGCTGGCAGCAAGGCAACACGGGCGAACACAAGGGCAGCAACGTTTCCGCTCTCCAGTTCTCCAAAGAGCAGATACTGCACGCATGGCAGACTCACGGTACTGCGGTGCTGCTGCCGCTATTCCAGGGCTGTGCGTTTGAACTGCTGATGCCGGATGGCTTTTTTTCAGCATGGCGCGCGGCGGACCGCCTGGCCCGTCCCTATTCGGTACGTGCCACGGTTGATTTTCTGGAAACCACTCTGGGCATTTCCCCAGACAGATTGCGTGCAGTGATCGCACCTTTCTATGATCAGTGGCTGGAGGAATACCGCATTGGTTTCACCCTCAAGGATCGGGAAAACGTGCTCTACGGCATCATCTGGGGACTGGTAGGGGATGAGGATGAAAATACGGATAGCGTCGCTCAGATCGAGGCAGCGCTGCGGGAATGCGGAGTGACACAAACCATCCTGCTGCAAGAGCATTTTCTTCTGGAGTACTGCGAAGAATGCGGGGGACCCCTGTTTCCCAACGCGAATGGTGAAATCGTGCATGCAGAATTCCCGGAAGAAGGTGAAGTAGCGCCCATACACCTGCATTGAGAATGTTCATCATCTTATTCAGGAGCATCAATTTTTTCCGGAAGGGGAATCATGAGCGGCAAGCTTGTTAAATCCGACCAGGAGTGGAAAAACCAGCTGACCCCGCAGCAGTATCGTGTATGCCGCGAAAAAGGGACGGAAGGGGCATTCACAGGGGAATACTGGAACTGCCACGATCAGGGGGTGTATCGTTGCGCTTGCTGCGGCGCCGCCTTGTTTGACTCGGATACCAAATTCGATTCCGGTACGGGATGGCCTTCTTTCTGGCAGCCTACCCGGTCGGAAAATGTCGTCAATCAGGAAGATAACAGCCATTTCATGCGGCGGGTAGAAGTGTTGTGCGCCCGCTGCGACGCGCACCTCGGTCACGTATTCGAGGACGGTCCTGCTCCGACCGGGCTGCGCTACTGCATCAATTCCGCTTCCCTCAAGCTCGATCGAGATTCTTCGAAGACTGAATAAACGGGCAGCAAGGGAAGTTAAATGGGACGCAATGCGCTTTGCCAATTGCGCCTTGCACTCCCAAATAGCTGTGCCGCTCAAACTCCATGGAAAATTCATCAGATTTTTCGGGGGTAGATGCAATGATTAGCCCATCAACTCTAAACTCTAGCAACTGGCAATATACTGCGCAGATGAAATTTCTCTTTGATCTCTTTCCAGTAATCCTGTTTTTCATAACTTTCAAGATTTATGGCATCTATGCCGCCACTGCTGTAGCGATTGGCGCCACTTTTGTGCAGATCGGCTGGGTATGGTTCCGCCATGGCAAAGTCGACACCATGCTGTGGGTCAGCCTGGTTCTCATAGTCGTCTTCGGCAGCGCAACACTTATTCTGCAGGATGAAACATTCATCAAATGGAAGCCCTCGGTGCTCTACTGGCTGTTTGCGGCCGCGCTGTTGATAGCGCAGGCAGTTTTCAAGAAAAATTTTATCCGGACGATGATGAAAGAACAGCTCACCCTGCCGGAATCGGTTTGGGCCCGGGTGAACGCGAGCTGGGCAGCTTTTTTTGCGTTTATGGGCGCCGCCAACCTCTATGTCGCCTTCAATTACTCTACTGAAACCTGGGTTAACTTCAAGCTGTTCGGCTTTATGGGCTTGATGCTGGTTTTTGTCGTATTACAGGGATTGATGCTGGGGAAATACATGGTAACCGACGAGGATAAAGAGGCATGATGCTATATGCTATAAGTGGCGAGGATGTGCCTGACAGCCTTGACAAAAGAATGGCGGCACGTCCTGCTCACCTGGAACGCATCAAAGCGTTGCAGGAAGACGGCCGCCTTGTTTTAGCCGGTCCATATCCCGCAATTGACAGTCCCGATCCCGGACCGGCGGGATTTTCAGGAAGTCTGATCGTAGCCGAATTCGAGTCATTCGAAGCAGCCCAGGCCTGGGCGGAAGCGGATCCCTACGCCACTTCGGGCGTCTATGCAAAAGTGACGGTGAAGCCGTTCAAAAAGGTTTTACCGGCATAACCTGACCAGAGGCCGGATGAACACTATAGAACTGATGAAGCAAAAACTCGCTGCTCTGGAGCCTGTGGTAATCCGGATTGCGGACGAAAGCGCGCGCCATGCGGGACATGAAGGCGCCAAAGCAGGAGGTGGTCACTATTTACTTACCATCGTCTCACATCAATTCATCAGTAAGTCGGCGCTGGCGCGGCATCGGCTGGTTTACGATACCCTGCGCGAGATGATGCACAAGAATATTCACGCCTTAAGTGTAAAAGCGTATACTCCCGAGGAATTTGATTCGATCCACTGAGAAGGAACCTTCATGCATTTTATGAAATTTACTCGACTTGCGGCACTGGGTATCTCCGGACTGATCGCCACGACGGCCGTTCAGGCCCAAACCGGCTCAACCATGGCAAAAGTGAATGGTACGCCGATTCCCCAATCGCGCCTCGAATTCATAATGAAGGCGCGTGCTGGCCAGGGCCAGCCGGATACGCCGGAGGCGAGGAAAGCTTTGCGCGAGGATCTCATCACTGAAGAGGTAATCGCCCAGGAAGCGAAGAAGAAGGGGCTGGACAGGGATCCGGACTTTGTCACCCAACTCGACATGGCGCGCCAGACAGCGATGGTCAGGGCATACCAGATCGATTACATAAAGAACCATCCGGTAAGCGACGAAGAGCTGCATAAGGAATACGAAACGGTAAAAACGCAGATGGGAGATAAGGAATACAAGGCGCACCATATTCTGGTGGCTACAGAAGAGGAAGCCAAAGATATTATCGCCAAGTTAAAAAAAGGCACAAAGTTTGACAAACTTGCCGGGGAAAAATCCCTGGACACGGGCAGCAAGAGCAAGGGTGGCGAACTGGATTGGAGTCCGGCCGCAAGCTATGTTCAACCTTTTGCCGAGGCCTTGACCAAGCTGCACAAGGGCCAGCTCACCGACCAGCCGGTAAGAACCCCTTTCGGCTGGCACGTGATCCGCCTGGATGATGTGCGACCCCTGAAAATTCCCCCGTTCGAGGAAATAAAACAAAACCTGGCCCAGCGTGTGTTGCAACGTCAATTCGCGGCCTCGGTCAACGATCTCCGCTCGAAAGCGAAAGTCGAGTAAGCTTTCTTCCCGCAAGCTTTATTTCCTTATTCCCTCTACTCGGAAGCGCAATTCCGAGACAAAAAAGGCAGCGAGGGCTGCCTTTTTTGTTCTGCAGTGAAAGAGAAGAAGCTTACGTTACCCTTTGCATTCTCGGCGCGATCGCGCACAACAGTTCGTAACTCAGTGTGCCAGCGGCCCGCGCGACCTCATCAACCGGCATGCCCCTCCCCCACAGCGTTACCGGACTGCCTACGCCTGCATCTTCCATCTCGCTCAGGTCCACATGCAGCATGTCCATGGAGATGCGTCCCACGACCCGCGTTCGTCTTCCCTTTACAAGCACCGGGGCACCGGTAGGGGCATGGCGAGGATAGCCGTCAGCATAGCCGCCTGCAACAATGCCCACTCGCATCGGTCGGTCAGCCCGAAAAGCATGCCCGTAACCCACTCCGTCGCTTGGCCTGAGCGTTTGCACGGAGATAATCCTGCTCGATACAGTCATGGCGGGTTGCAAACCCAATTGCTCTGCGGTTGTGTGAGCAAGCGGCGAGGAACCATAAAGCATGATGCCGGGACGCACCCAGTCAGCATGTGCTTCGGGAAAACGAAGAATGGCAGCAGAATTCGCGAGCGAACGGGGCATATATCTCCCTCCCGCTGCCAGGTTGAAACATTGCAGTTGCGCTGCAATGCTGTCGTTTCTGTCCGGTTCATCGGCACATGCAAAATGAGTCATGAGGGTTATCTGCCGCACCGCCGGATTCGCCTTGAGGCGCTCCAGCGCAGCGGGAAATTCCTTGGCCGTAAATCCGAGCCGGTTCATGCCGCTATTGAGCTTCAGAAATACATCCAGCGTTGCACGATGTCGAACCGCCTCCAGCATGGCAAGTTGCTCGGGGTGATGCACCACGGTACTTAAATGGTATTGCTCGATCCAGCGCAGTTCGTCCACGTCGAAAAAACCTTCTAGCAACAGGATCGTCTGGCGATAGCCCGCCTCTCTTAAGCGCACGGCAGCATCCAGTTCGAGCAGGGCAAATCCCTCTGCCTCCGCCAGGGCCTCGGCAGCACGCAGCAATCCGTGACCATATGCATCCGCCTTGATGACGGCCATCACGCGTGAACGCGGCGCGTGGCGGCGAACGATAGACAGGTTGTGCTCGAGCGCGGCGGGATCAATCAACGCCTGAATGGGACGCGACATGGTAATTCAGGATATCCGGAAGTTTTTCGGAAGATTTTCTTTGAAGGAATTTTGCGGGAACCGAGAGTTATGAATGCTCCGGATCAAGTCGTTTTGTGGGCAGCCTCAAAGGCTTGAAATTTTCCATCAGGAGAGGTGCCGACGACCGTTGTATAATGCCACGCCTCATCGTTAAAAAAGAAGGTCAAGTTCTAGGAGAAAACGCTTGAAACGCGGATTTTATACCATTATGGCGGCCCAGTTTTTTTCTTCGCTGGCCGACAATGCGCTATTGGTCGTTGCCATTGCCCTTTTGGTGGAGCTGCACGCGCCCGCTTATCTCACCCCGATGCTCAAGTTTGTGTTTGTTCTCTTTTACGTGATCCTCGCGCCTTTCGTCGGAGCCTTCGCGGATTCCATGGCCAAGGGCCGCGTCATGTTCATCAGCAATGCAATCAAGATTTTGGGCTGCAGCCTGCTTTTCCTGGCAACGCACCAGTACTTCGCACTCGCTGCCTACGCGGTAGTCGGGCTTGGTGCAGCTGCCTATTCCCCCGCAAAATACGGGATACTGACTGAGCTGCTGCCACCCGAAAAACTCGTCATCGCCAATGGCTGGATCGAAGGCTTGACTGTGGCCTCCATCATACTGGGCACCGTGCTGGGAGGCTTGCTGATCTCGCCAGCCATCTCCGCCGCCCTGCTGTCGTTCGATTTCCCCCTGATCGATACCGGCGTGGACACTGTACCGGAGGCAAGCATACTGCTCATCGCCATATTTTATACTGCTGCTGCCATCTTCAATCTTTACATCCCCAACACAGGGGTTGATCATCGCATTCTCAGGAAAAATCCAATGTTTCTCGTGCATGAGTTCAGCCATTGCATGAGGCTGCTGTGGGCAGACAAGCTGGGACAGATTTCACTGGCAGTGACGACCCTTTTCTGGGGGGCGGGGGCAACACTGCAATTCATCGTGCTGAAATGGGCAGATGCCGCCCTCGGTTATCCCTTGAGCAAGGCCGCGCAACTCCAGGGCGTAGTCGCCGTCGGCATTGCCATAGGGGCAGTCATTGCAGCACGAATAGTGTCACTCCGGCAATCAGTGAAGGTGATCCCTCTGGGCATTGCCATGGGCATTGTGGTAATGGCAATGATTTTTGCCCGCGAGTTGTGGATTGCGATTCCGCTTCTCATGCTGATTGGCGGGTTTGCCGGATTTTTTGTCGTGCCAATGAATGCACTGCTGCAACACCGCGGCCACATCCTGATGGGCGCCGGTCACTCTATTGCTGTACAGAATTTCAACGAGAATCTGAGTATTCTCACCATGCTGGGACTGTATGCATTACTGGTGAGCTTTGACGTACACGTGTATACGGTGATTATTCTGTTCGGCCTGTTCGTAGCCGTGATCATGGCGGTGATACGTCAATGGCATCTGCGCAATCAGAGTATTGAAGATTCGCTTCATCTCATTGGTGCCCATAAAGGACATTAGCACATCAGGAAAAAAATGCTCCAGAATGAGCTATAACAAATAAGTGTAACGCTGCTCTGAACGCCAGGAATGGCTGGAGCAGGTGGCACAAAATATGGTTCGAGCCTTTTCTGATTGTAATTTTTTACCGCTATCAACGTAGACCAAATGGATGCCAAATTAGTGAGTCTTGCTTTGGTCACCGCGGGCACGCTGCTGGCTGGTGCAAGTCAGGCCAACGCCCGACCTTATATCTTTACTGACCTGGGCCGCCAAAGTTTTGGCAGCGCCATAAACAATGCTGGTCAGGTTGTCGGGTATTCCTATCTTCCTGGCAATTACACCACGCCACTGTCTGGAATGGTACCACGGCAACCGATTTAGGCACCCTGGGTGGACGTAGCAGCGTGGCCAACGACATCAACAATGCAGCCCAGGTGGTGGGATATTCTTATGTCTCTGGCGACAGCACCTTCCACGCCATCATTTGGGATGACGGCATGGCAACTGACCTTGGTACTCTAGGTGGGAGTCGAAGCGAAGCTCACGCAATCAACGATGCTGGCTTGGTGGTCGGATGGGCCAGTACCGCAGCCGAGGTCCATGCCACGCTGTGAAATGATGGAATAGCAACCGACCTCAACAGTTTTCTCGATGCGAGCATGGTAAATGCAGGCTGGGTACTGGAGCGAGCATACGATATCAACGACAATGGGTGGATTATTGGGGAGGCGCGGATTGGCCTAATAGGTGAAAACCATGCCTTCCTGCTAACCCCCATTCCCGAACCGGAAACCTATGTGATGTTTCTGGCTGGCCTTGGGCTGATGACCGTTATTTCGCGTCGTCGCAAGATTTCCTGAGCATAGCCCGATTCAAAGCCACAATAGGAGTAGATACCCTTGTGGCTCCGATAGAAGATTCACCGCATCTCATTTGGGTAAGCAGTGATTACAGGATAACCGGCTGATCGGGCAGTTCATTTTGTCCGCCTCCCCGTTCGGACGGAAAATGCTCTTTTAAATGATCGCCGATAGCCCGGATTCCCTCAATGACCCCTGATTCAAACTGCCCCTGCCTGAAATGGGTTTCCATTTCGCGGCAGATGGTTTCCCATTTTTCATGACCGACTTTCGCGTCAATGCCCCGGTCAGCGACGATCTCGACATTGTGATCGGCCAGAAGCAGGTAAATCAGGACGCCATTGTTATGCTCGGTATCCCACACGCGCAGCTGCGAAAATACTTCGACAGCCCGCTCGCGTGCCGATGTTGCTCTCACCAGAGGCCGCATATCCAGTGCTGCCTCCACTGCAAAGCGGATTTCTCCCCGATGACTGAATTCCGACTGTGCGATCGCATATTCGATAGCGGTAAGGGCCGTAGCGGGAAATGCCTTGCGTACCGCCAGGGGCCCCGTAAAAAGATGCCGCAGTACTCGCGTGAAATCCATCTACCATCTCCCTGAGGCGCCGCCGCCACCGAAGCCGCCCCCGCCTCCGCCGAAACCCCCGCCACCCCCGAAGCCGCCGGGACCGCCCCTGCCACCCCATCCTCCATAACCACCAAAGCCACCCGGCCAGCCGCGCCCTCCTCTGTAAATTCCACTGCCGGCGTGACCGAACAGGCTGATGAAAAACGCAAAGGCAGCAGCGATCAAGGCCAGGAATATCGAAGCGAATACCAGCCAGACGATAATGGCTGCCGCTGTGCTCAACAGGGTCGCTCCGAGAAAGCGGCCGAAAATGGACTGAAATACCTTGGCGGCAATGAAGAGCAGGATAAAGACAAAAATAATATTATTCACCAGGATATCGGCGGCAGCGGAAGAATCGCCGCCACGTGCGGAACGAGCGGGAGGTGGCGGTAAGGGCTCTCCTTCGAGTACCCCTATTATTCGGTCGATACCGGCATTTATGCCTGCCGCAAATCGTCCCTGTCTGAATTCCGGCACGATGATCTCGTGGGTTATGCGCTTCGCCACGGCGTCCGGAAGCACCCCCTCCAGACCATATCCCACTTCCACACGCACGGTTCTATCCTGCTTTGCAACCAACAGCAGAACGCCGTCATCAATACCCTTGCGTCCCAGCTTCCAGGCGTCCACTACCCGAATTGAGTACTGCTCGATGGTTTCAGGCTGGGTGGTGGAGACGATCAGTACCGCGATCTGACTGCCTTTCCTGGCTTCAAATGCGGTGAGCTTCTGCTCCAGTTGGGTAGCTTCGTTTGCAGAAAGTGTCCCGGTGAGATCGGTAACGCGCGCTTTGAGGGGCGGAATCGGGGCATCCGCCATCGACAGGGAGGCAGAAACAAGCAAAGCAATGAATACGAGGATCTTTCCCCCGGCATGAATCATATGTAAGCCCTTTGTCATTTCACATTTCCTGTTGGACTGTCTGGGATAACCCCAGAAGGATATGATCCTTGCGCTCCCTTATTTTTCCTCGTTCATTCCTGACAAACTTACCCTGATCCCCTTCACCCTTTCGACCGGCCGGCCCCAAGCTCCGTTCGCCCTGAGCTTGTCGAAGAAGCGAACAAGCGCCAGGGATTCAGAACGAATGGAAGGAAGAATTCAATCTGATAAATGCTAATCAAAATACATGCAAATGAAAATTGAAGCCAATTTCAAATTCCCGGGTCAGCAAACGTCTCTACCGGTTAGGGCTTGCCGAATTCCACCTTGGGTGCGGTTGAAATCGCTTTCTCGTCATCAACCGTGAGGCTGGGCTTCACCTTGTAGCCAAATAGCATCGCGGTAAGATTGGTGGGGAAGGAACGTACTACGATGTTGTATTCCTGAACCGCCTTGATGTAACGGTTGCGGGCCACGGCAATACGATTCTCCGTGCCTTCCAGTTGCGCCTGCAATTCCCGGAAGTTGGCATTTGATTTCAGTTCCGGATACTTCTCCACTACGACCAGCAAACGTGACAGAGCGCTCGACAGTTCCCCCTGGGCACTTTGAAACTTCGCAAATGCCTCCGGGTCATTGAAAAGCTCCGGCGTGGCCTGGATGCTGCCCACCCTGGAGCGTGCATTGGTTACACCCAGCAATACCTCTTTCTCCTGGGCAGCAAAACCTTTTACAACGTTTACCAGATTGGGGATGAGATCAGCACGGCGTTGATACTGGTTCAGCACTTCACCCCAGCTTGCCTTGATCTGCTCATCCGTAGACTGCAAGGTATTGTATCCACAGCCACTCAAACTCATTGCCAGAAGCAATATCAGAGAACGCAGCAGGTTGTTCATGAAAATCTTCCCGGGAAAAATTGCCGATATATGAATAAGTATAGGTGAACTGCTGGACAAGGATAGAAATAAGGACGAGCGAGCGGATTTCAAGAGAGGCTGGCTGAATGAGGTCAAGTGCCTGGAAACCTTATCATTCTCGGCCAAAAGTCATTTTCTCGAACGTAACCATATGATTTATAATCCTATTTCATAAAAAATAAATACCTGCTTTCGCAGGCATGACGATGTCTTGATAGCTGCGCGCAAGAATTCATCACTTTACCATTCGTGGATGAAGAGTCGAGGATGTAATCCATGATTTGCATTCACTCCAACCTCCTATTCCAAAACCTGCGATTTATTCAGGAGCCTTCAAGGCCTGCATGGTGCTTTGGGCGAAGCACAGATCCTCCCATGCCTTCGCTTTGGCAACCAGCGTGCGTAACAGATAAGCCGGGTGATAGGTGACGATAACCGGAATACCTTCGTGCTGATGGAGTTTGCCCCGAAGGCTGCCTATGCTTGCATCAGTATTGAGCAGATTCCTGGCAGCGGTTTTTCCGAGCGCGACAATCAGCCTCGGCTTGATCAGCTCGATTTGCCGTGCGAGGTACGGTTCGCAACATTGCGCTTCATCATCGGAAGGCTCGCGATTGCCAGGCGGGCGGCATTTTACGATGTTGGCTATAAAAACATCGCGGCCTCGCTTCAAACCAATGGCCATCAGCATGTTATCCAGCAGCTTGCCTGCCTGCCCGACGAAGGGTTCACCAAGGGCATCCTCCTGCGCGCCCGGTCCTTCGCCCACGTAAAGCCAATCCGCCTCCAGGTCACCCACGCCAAACACGGTGCGCGTACGCGAGTTGCATAGCCGGCAGGCCACACAGCCTTCCACACTCTCTTTAAGCTGATCCCATTCCATCCGCAGAATCATCGCCCGGCGCTTCTCTGCTACGTCCTCCGTCGTGTCAGCAGAAGGCACGCAAACCTGTTCTACCTGTTCTTCGAATTCGGGATGCGCAACAACCGGGGCTACCATCACCTGATCCGATTCCAGCACCCTGGAGGGGCTTTCGTCTTCGGTACGCTCCCTGACGCGCCATACCGGCGTCAACTCCAACTCTTTGAGTATCTTGCCGCGTCTGACCCGTTTTCTATCGTTGCTGATCACAACACCAGTTCCATTACCAACGAGTCTTCGCGCCCGCCCATCGCGGGATAATAATCCTTGCGTTTCCCGATCTGCCTGAATCCAAGCCGTTCATACAGGCGGGCAGCAGCATGGTTGGATACGCGCACATCCAGAAACATGGTGAGTGCCAGCTGCTCCCTTGCAATCTCGATGAAGTGGCGCAGCAATTTTTCACCCCAGCCCTTCCCTTGCGATTCCGGCGCAATACTGAGCGTCAGCAAATGGGCTTCTTCTGCCCCGATTGTCATTACGCCATATCCAAAGATATATCCATCCTGCTCCAATACCAGGCAATGATAGCCTGCGTCGAGCGAATCGCTGAAATTGCCCCGGGTCCATGGGAAAAGAAAAACTTCCCTTTCAATCGTCACCACCGCGTCGAGGTCTGACGGGACCATTCGCCTTATTCGGGGCGATTCCTGCAGTTGGGCACTCATCGCTCCTTTTCCTTCAAGGCCACCTTGTTTCGAATATAGAGCGGAGCGGCATCCGCCGGATCGCCACCCTGTCCCCTCGCGAGTCTGGGAGCGGCCAGTTGCGCCATTGCACGCGCGTCCGGGCGAACGCCGCTGATGATGTGATTGAGGTAGCCTTCGTAACGTGTGCGCAACACTTCGGAATACATATCGAACCCGCTGCCGCAACCTGTCCAGCCCTGCTCCGGCACGGAAGGCGCATTTTGCGGCAAACAGAGTGTAGGTTCGCTCACGACTTGCCATTCGTCCAGCACTTTCCTGTACGCGGCATGATAGATCTCATGCATGCGCGCATCCAGCGCTGCAACGACCTGTGTTCCGCCGGCTTGATGTGCCAATGCTTCCAATGTACTTATTCCGAGCACTGGCAGTCCCGCCCCAAAAGCCAGTCCCTGCGCTATTCCGCATGCGATACGCAACCCGGTGAAGGATCCGGGACCCGAGCCGAAAGCGATGCCATCCAGTTGCGCCAGCGTCAGCCCGGCTTCATCCAGCATTCGACTCACCATCGGCAAAACCAGCTCGGAGTGGCGCTGGCCCGCAAGAACCTCCTCACCGAGGATGTCACGCTCCAGCAACATTGCAATGGAACAGTATTCGCTGGATGTATCGAAAGCAAGAATTTTCAAGGCAAAGTCGAATAAATATCGAGGATAATGTCAGTACAATGACAACTGCCGTATGGAAACTTCGGCAGAAAAATCATTGTCTATTGTTGAGCAACACTCCAGTTCGTTTAACTTTATCACTAATCGCACGGAGGAGTCATGAGCATCACGTGGATTCTGGTTGCAAATGCAAGCGCAGCATATCTTTATGCAAACTACGGACCGAGAAAAGGATTACAGAAGCTCAGGGAATTCCGGCATGACGCCAGCAGGGAAAAACGGGTGGACCTGGTTACCGATCGTCCGGGACATAACAGAAGTAACGGGAATGGGCGTGGCTCCTACATACCCGCCACCGATCCAAAACAGCATGAGGCATGGACTTTCGCCTCCCAGCTAGCACGGGAACTGGAGAATGGGCGCAAAACCAACAGCTATCAACGCCTGATCCTGGTTGTATCGGCCCCATTCATCGGTCTCATCAACAGCAATCTGGGAAGCCAGGTGCGCAACCTCGTAAGCGATACTTTTGAAAAGGATTACACCAGGGCCAATGAAAGAAACCTGGTAAAGCAACTGGAGAGCTGCATTTATCTTTGACGATTTAAAGAGTTGATCATCCTTTCAGGAACCAGCGACCGATCGGCGTATAAACCGGACCGTCGCTGGTCTGGTCCGATTTAACCAGTACCCACTCCCGCGCCCGCCACACCATTTGTTCCGCTCGCTCAGGCAGCGTTTTACAGGATGCATTCCTCATGAGCGTGATATGGGGCTAATAAGGCCGCTCCTCCAATGAAAACCCTGCCAATGAAAGTCTGCTCTGCAAAGCTTCGACCAGATCGATGAGCGACTGGGGAATCTCGTTGATTTCCGCATAAACGATATTCTTGCGTTTCCACACGCAGATTCTTTCGATAACAAGGTCGAATGCTTTCACGCCATGACCTTCAATTTCATCCGCCGCCCGACACAGCGCATCTACCTGGCTTGCATTCACCTCCCCTACAAAAACCAATGTAAGGTGAATGTTCTCCGCTTTTGTTTTCCGTCCCTCGCAAACCGATGCCAATCGCCCGGTCAGCCGTCCCAGCTGCATGCGGGTTTCCTTGTCGGGCCATATCGCAAAAAACAGGCGTACTGCTTTTTGCCTCGTCTCTTCAGCCATCCGGGTTTCCGCTCATCCCCCAGTCATCTACCGCCCCTTCGCCGACTGCTTTCCGCTCCGTTTCCATCCTCAGTCAGTCGTTTGATTCATGCGGGTAATCAGGCATACCGCTTCCGCCTCTATTCCCTCACCCCGCCCCACCGGGCCAAGACGTTCAGCCGTCTTGGCCTTGACGTTGACATCTCCGGGCTGCATGCACAGGTCCTGTGCGATATTTGCGATCATTGAGGGGATATGGGAAGCCATCCTGGGTGCCTGCGCAATGATAGTGGCATCGACATTCACCACCCTATAGCCGCGCTCCGCGAGGAGGTTACCCACATTCTGCAGTAGCACGCGGCTGTCAATATTCCTGTAACGCGGATCAGTGTCAGAAAAATGCCGGCCGATGTCACCGAGTGCCGCAGCTCCCAGTACCGCGTCGCATATTGCATGCAGCAGCACATCCGCATCGGAATGCCCCAGCAAACCTTTCTCGTAGGGAATAGTCACTCCGCCGATAACAAGCTTGCGACCCTCGACCAACTGGTGTACATCAAAACCCTGCCCGATTCTGAACCCGCCCACTATCACCTCTTCTTGTTTAATTAGCGAGAAAACATGAGAAAACAGTATCCGTGCTAGTAATCGATGCTTTGCGCGACTCTCGGGCTTTGCCCGACATCTTGTTCATCCGACGCCTGGATCTACTACTGCTTTCAGCTGCTAATAAGCCGCCAACCCTCATTACACTACTTACAGATTTTTCAGTATCAACTCCGCCAACGCGAGATCCTGAGGATAAGTAACTTTCAGGTTGCGCGCATCGCTCACAACCAGTTTTGGGCGCAGGCCCAGTGCTTCGATCGCGCCTGCATCGTCCGTCATGGTTACACCTCCTGCCCTGCTCAGAGCGTCCACCAGCGTTCGGTATCGGAACATCTGCGGTGTTTGGGCCTGCCAAAGACCTTCCCTCGGTTCTGTACGTTCAACCCGGCAAGCGGGATCGCTTCGCTTCAAGGTGTCTGCGACCGGAACCGCAAGCAATCCACCCACTTCGTCCTCTTCCAGTTCATCCATCAGTTTATCCAGAAGCTTCCCTCCTAAACAGGGCCGTGCAGCATCATGGACCAGCACCCAGTCATCATCCTCGATCACCGTCCCTTCCTGTGCTGCTTTTAAACCATTCAGCACGGTCTCGGCCCGTGTAGCTCCTCCGCATTCGAGCATCGATAGCTTGTTTGAGAATTCTGACCAGTCATGCCGCGCCCATTCTCCATCTCCCGGAGACAGCACAACAAAGACTCGGGAAAGCCGCGGCGAGTTGCATAACGTTGCTAGCGCATGATGAATCATGGGTTTTCCTGCCAGACTCAAGTATTGTTTGGGCATCTGGTCGCCCATGCGCGAGCCTGAACCTGCCGCCGGAATGAGTGCGAAGAAATTTTGCATGGGTATTACAGGAAGGAGCTGAATTGATGGGTCAAACGAAGGCAGGCACGTGAATATTTGTTAGACCGTGAAAATTAGCAATGGAAATACGATGGAAACACTGCGAGGAAACACCGGGCTGACTGGGTACCCTTAACCTGTAAGATTTTACAGCTACCGACGTATTTAATCTTGTCCTTTAATAGTTATACCACGGAGCCATGCAGAAAGATGAGTTCTACACGGCTTTTTTGAATCTCTTACGTAAGAATTGATTAATTTTCCCGCTTCCAGGTGCAGAGAACATGATTGGACAATCCCCTGCCTTCGCAAAGGTTACCCAGTTCATTGAGAAAATTGCAGGTTGCGACGCACCTGTTCTTATCGAAGGCGAGACAGGCACAGGAAAAGAACTGGCCGCACGGGCAATTCACGGCAGCAGCGCGAGGCGAGACAGGCCGTTTGTGCCGATAAATTGCCGCGCCATCCCGGATACCCTGATTGAAAACGAACTGTTCGGACACGAACGGGACTCCTGTACCGAGGCCCAGTTGAAACGCCCGGATCTGATTGCCCACGCGCAGTCCGGCACACTCTTCCTGGATGAAGTAGATGCGTTATCTCCTAAGGCGCAGGTTACTCTGCTGCGATTCTTCCAGGAGCAGGAGTACCTTCCGCTGGGAGGCGGCATAGCGCGCTCTGCAAACGTGAGAATAATTATTGCCAGTAACAGAAATTTGGGGTATTTGGCCGAGAAAGGCGAATTCCGGCTTGATCTTCTGTTTCGCCTTAAAATCATGTATCTCACCCTGCCGCCCCTCCGTGAGCGCCAAGGTGACGCGGCTCTGTTAGCAGATTACTTCCTGCGCGAATGCTCCGCGCGTTTTAATCGCGGCAACAAAACCTTACATCCGAATACTGTCGCATGGTTCGACAAATACAGTTGGCCCGGAAATATACGGGAACTGGAAAATCTGATCTATCGCGAGTATCTTCTCGCTGACGAACCTGTCATAAATATTGCATCGCTCGCGCCCACAGTGGTCGAACGGCGATCCGGGTTTGACCGCCGCCTCCCCGAGTTGAACGGCTTGAGCTTCACCGAGGCCAAAAACCGCGCCATAGCAGCTTTTGAACAATATTACCTTGCCGAAGCCATGGTCAGAGCGCAAGGTAACGTGACAAGAGCTGCGAGCCTTGTCGGAAAAGATCGCCGCGCATTCGGGAAATTGCTGAAAAAGCATAGTATGAGCAAGAACAATCTCTTTCTGGAACACTGATTCTCCCGTCTTCAGATTCCCTCTCCAAATTTTCGCACCAGCACTCGATTCCCTGTCTGCCGTCGACAAGGCACTCATTCGACAGAACCTACAGGACGTTCGCGATATTGTCGCGGCGCGGGATCGAACCAAGGCAGGAACATACGGTGAGTCACAAACTGCCGGGCGATATCCGATACGAGCGGTTGTCGGCTTATCCGATCGCCAAACGCGGGATTGATTGCCAGCGCGAGCACAAACACCGGAAGGCTCGCCTAGAAGGACGCGCGCCCTAGCAGGAAAGCAGCGTGAACAATAACGCGCCGGAAAAACGAAGAAATGGATAGAGAATCCGTTTCTCCTAAAGAGTGCAGGAAGTCAATTCGAACTCCACATCTTCTTCGTATAGCCTGGTTTTCTGTGTGGAGCTGGAAACAACGAAGCGAATGGTCAGAGCAAATTTGTGCGCACTGATCTCAGGAACGCAGGGCAGGCTCTCGTCCAGCTTGATGGATAGCAGGTGCACTGTCCTCCCCGCTCCCATCTGCTGGAACATGCCCTTGTTCGCGGTGTAGTTGTCGGTTTTTCCGCTGTCCCGCAGCAGACGCAAAAGGATACGGAAACTTTTCTCGATTGGCAGCAGCGGCGCGATCCATTCATTGAGGTCGCTTCGCCGCACTTCCGGATCGAGATGCAGCCAGTAGCGATATGAAGGCAAATCAAATTCGCATGCCCCTCCGGGTATGCCGACGCGCTGCTTGATGCCCATCAGCCACTCATTGTCGCGCATGGGTTCTCCGATTTTTCCGGCAACGGTCCGCAGATCCTGAGAGGAGATCTGAATGTCATCCAGCATCTCGTCCAACTCGCCTTCCGGGTTCTGCGGGCTCTTACGCAACAGTTCCAGCGCCTGCTTCTGCCGATCCAATTCCTGCAGCAGTTCCGACTTCATGTCGGCGCGGCCTGTCACGTCGAGAATCTCGAACAGGGTGACAAGTGCAGCGTGGTGATCATAGGGCTCTTCCTGCGCAGAAAAGAACGCTAACTTGTCAAACAAGTCCTCAAGGCGCAAGAGCGTGCGGACGCGTTCGTTGAGAGGATGTTCGTAACGGATCACGATAGAAGCCCAGAGCAGAGAACCGCGACTGCAGATGGGCGTTGTTCCAAATTCTTATTTTAGCAGCCAAATCCGTAGGCAACAAATGTGAAGTCCTGCAGGAAGCCCGCTTGGCGTTGAAATCAGCTTCCCTGGGCCAGGGTCATATATTTCTTGTGCAAAGCCCGTACCTGCCGCTCGAGATTGGGAAGGTCGGCATCGTTGACAATTACATCATCCGCCTGCCCCAACCGTTCGTCACGCGAGACCTGCGCAGCCATGATGGCCCGCACTGCCTGTTCATCCATTCCACTGCGCGCAGTGGCGCGGCTGATCTGCACACCTTCGCTGCAATCCACCACCAGAACGCGCTGGACTATTCCTCGGTAGTGGCCGGTCTCAAGCAGCAGCGGAACCACGACTATCAGGTAAGGCGCCTGAGCAAGTTCTACTCTCCGCGACACTTCGTCCCGGATGAGCGGGTGAAGAATAGCCTCCAGTTTGCGGCGCGCATCCGTGTCATTGAACACGAGGTTACGCATTTCCTTGCGGTTCAGGGCCCCCTCCGACGTGATGTATTTCTCCCCGAATGCTCGCCGGATGAAAAGCAGGCTGCGCCCTCCCGGCTGGGTAAGCTCATGCGCAATCTCATCGGTATCGATCACACCGGCGCCGAGCGCGGAAAAAATACTGGCAGCGCTGGTTTTACCGCTGCCAATGCCCCCGGTCAGGCCGATTACCAGCATGGCGCTAAAATGACCCCAGGTAAGCTCTATTGATCTCGTTTCCCCAAAACAGGGCCACGATTCCCCCACACACCAGATAAGGTCCGAACGGGATAGGGACATGACGCCCGTGCTTTGCTGCCAGCATCAGACCAAGCCCTGCCATGCTTCCCACGAGGGATGAAAACAGAATCACCAGGGGCAGCATTTGCCATCCCAGCCAGGCGCCAATGGCAGCCAGCAACTTGAAGTCCCCATAACCCATTCCCTCCCTGCCGGTCAGGAGTTTATAGCCCCAATACACCGACCACAGGGCCAGATATCCCATCACGGCGCCAATCACAGCAGAATGGATATCTGCAAAACCACCCCCCAGGTTAATCAATAACCCTCCCCATAACAGGGGCATGGTGATGTCATTGGGCAGCAGTTGAGTATCCAGATCGATGAAAGCAAGCGCAATCATGGCCCATACAAGCGCAAGCGCCGCAAAAACGATAACCCCATAACCAAAATGCCAGGCGACAAGGCCGCTCAGAGCTGCGGTTAACCCTTCCACAACGGGATAGCGTATGGAAATGGCGGTCCGGCACTGCGAGCAGCGTCCCCTCAACGCGACGTAACTGATGAGTGGAATATTTTCGAGCGCCGTAATCCTGTGCCCGCAATTGGGACAAGTGGAAGACGGCGTAATGAGATTGAAAGCCGGCCCCGCTGCAAGGGCTTCATGCGGTTCGTGTGCTGGCTCTGTCCCGTTTGTTCCAGAGGACAGTTCCGCGTGCAGTTCGGCGCACTGTTGCCGCCATTCCCGCTCCAGCATTCTCGGCAGGCGGTAGATAACTACATTCAAAAAACTGCCGACAATCAGGCCAATGAGAGCGCAGAACGAGACAAAGAACGCCGGAGAGTATTGCAGCACGGAGATAAAAGACATCTAAAAGACATCCCCAGGGATCAGGATTCCGCATAGGAGTCTGAGAGTTTCTCCTCGATCGGCACTAACGGAGGAAAGATCCGCACCACTTTTACCACGCGGTCCTGGGTCTGGATGATTTCCATAGGATAACCTGCAATCTTCACGCTGGTGCCGGCCTCAGGAATGTCCTGGAAGTGTTCGAGAATAAGCCCATTCAATGTCTTGGGTCCCCCCAGAGGCAGGTTCCAGCCAAGCTTGCGGTTGAGATCGCGCAACAGATTGCTGCCTTCCACGATTACACTGCCGTCTTCCTGCTTCAGGAAATTACCGGCCTGCGAAGGTGCATGAGTGGTGAATTCTCCGATGATTTCTTCGACAATATCCTCCAGTGTCACCAGACCCATCCATTCTCCATACTCGTCCACGATTAGGCCGACGCGCTCGCGATTTTCCTGGAATAATTGCAGTTGCGAAAACAGGGGTGTTCCGGAGGGAATGAAGTAAGGCTCGCGCATGATTTTCTCCAGCGTGGCAGCCGTGATTTTCTCGCTTCTCATCTGGTTGAGCACCTTGCGCACATGAATTATTCCAATGACGTTATCCATCGTACCGCAGTATAGCGGCAGGCGCGTGTGATAACACGTGAGCAGTTGATCCCGGATGCTCTCATCGTCGTCTTCGAGGTCTATCGCCTCGATCTGGCCGCGCGGCACCATGACGTCGTCGACCGTGACATTCTCCAGATCGAACAGGTTGAGCAGCATGCTCTGATGTTTTTGCCGGATGAACTGGCCTGCTTCCAGCACGAGCGTTTTGAGTTCCTCAAGGCTGATTTTCTGGGTTAACTCCTCCGTACCGGGCTTCAAGCGCAGGAGGATAAGCAGCGCCTTTACAAACAGATTGATGAACCATACCACCGGCGAGAAGACTTTCAGTAGTGGCGTCAATACATAGCTTGAAGCCAGGGCGATACGCTCGGGATAGGCAGCGGCGACAACTTTCGGGGTGATTTCACTGAATACCAGAATAGCGAAGGTCACCCCTACCGTTCCAATAAGAAGAGCCATATCGCTGTGGCCGAAGAAAACGGACACAATCACCGCAACCAGTGTGGCTGCAGCCGCATTCAGTAAGTTATTGCCAAGGAGAATCACCCCCAGAAGACGGTCGGTATTCAGCAGCAGCTGACTGGTGAGATGGGCGCCGCGATGGCCTTCTTTTGCAAGATGCTTCAACCGGTAACGGTTGATCGCCATCATGCTGGTTTCGGAAAGGGAAAAAAAAGCGGATAAAATCAACAGAACAGCCAGTGCTGCGAGCAGCACATACCACGGCATGTCTTCCAAGAGAAGGCCTTTCTGCAAGTAGACAAAAATTCAGGACGGAAGGAAGTCGGGATATCCGGAAATTTCATTCCCGAATTTCCTCGCACTTTTTCCACCCCAACTATACCTGTTTTCTGACACACAGGTACTGCTAGCGATGCAGGATCACTTCCAGTACAAACTTGCTGCCGAGATAAGCCAGCAGGAGGATGACGAATCCGCTCAGTGTCCAGCGAATGGCGATGCGGCCGCGCCAGCCGTATAACTGCCTGCCCGCCAGCAGTGCTGCGAACACGCACCATGAAATGATGCCGAACAGGGTTTTGTGCGTGAATTTGAGGGGTTGCCCGAAGACCTCTTCCGAAAAGACGATACCGCTGATGAGTGTGAGCGTGAGTAGTATGAACCCCACCCAGATGACGCGAAACAGCAGGTTTTCCATGGTCAGCAACGGCGGCATGTTGGTAAGTACCGAGGGCAAGGTCGGGTGATGTAACCGCCGCTCCACCACTGCCATGAGCAACGCATGCAGTGCGGCAATGGTCAGCAGGCTGTAAGCCAGCATGGCAATCGAGATATGCGCCTTGAAGGCGGGAAATTCGGTATTGGCCAGGGGGCGCAGGGAAGGAAATGCCAGCGGCAGCAGTACCGCCACGGCTGCAACTGGCGCGACCAGTGTTTGCAACCCCTCCAGCCGATAAAAAAATCCGGATAGCCAGTAAATCATGGCGGTGAGCCATACGATGGAAGAAACCGCGCTGCCCACGCCGAAATTCAATCCTACCCCTGCAAACACCGATTCATACAGCGTATAGCCGTGCAATACCAGGGGCGCGACAATGGCATACCGTTCCCATCCCGCAACGGCGACCTCACCTCCTCCTGACCTCGCAGGAACATTCCACCGGGTGCGCCAGAAGTGCCAGCCGATCAGTGCATAGAGCAGGAAGGCAACGAGATAGGCTAAAATATCGGACATTGACATTGCAGATTAAATGAAACCTTCATTTAGTCTACACCAATTTTTCCGGAGAGGCATTTTGCATGTTTGACAATCTTACCAACCGGCTTTCAGGTGTCATCAAGACTTTGCGGGGTGAAGCGCGGCTGACTGAAACCAATATACAGGAAGCGCTGCGGGAAGTGCGCATGGCGCTGTTGGAAGCTGATGTCGCGCTGCCGGTGATCAAGGAATTTATTGCGCGGGTGAAGGAAAAAGCAGTTGGCCAGGAAGTAATCGGCAGTCTTACGCCAGGACAGGCATTGGTGGGCGTAGTCCACCAGGAACTGATCGCCCTCATGGGAGGCCAGAAAGCAGATATCAACCTTGCCACTGTCCCCCCCGCAGTGATTCTCATGGCGGGATTGCAGGGCGCCGGAAAAACCACGAGCAGCGGAAAGCTGGCGAAGTGGCTGATGGAACAAAAAAAGAAAAAAGTATTGCTTGTCTCCTGCGATACCTATCGGCCAGCCGCAATTCAGCAACTGGAACTGCTGGCGCGACAAACGGCCGCCGAGTTCTTTCCGGTTCAAGCCGGACAGCAGCCGAAAGAAATTGCGGCCGCTGCCCTCAACTTCGCGCGCCGGCACTTCCATGATGTGATGATCGTGGATACGGCCGGACGCCTCGCCATCGACGAAGCAATGATGGCAGAAATCAGCGAGCTGGAAACATTGCTGAAACCCATCGAAACCTTGTTTGTGGTGGATGCCATGCAAGGACAGGATGCCGTCAACACCGCCAAGGCATTTTCTGAAGCCCTACCCCTGACCGGCGTAATACTGACAAAACTGGATGGAGATGCGCGAGGCGGAGCAGCGCTTTCCGTGCTTCACGTAACCGGGAAACCGATCAAATTCGCCGGTGTAGCGGAAAAGCTGACCGGATTGGAGCCGTTCCACCCCGACCGCATGGCCTCAAGGATTCTGGGAATGGGCGATGTACTGGGATTGATCGAGGAAGCCCAGCGCGGCGTGGATCAGCAGGAGGCCGAGAAGCTTGCCAAAAAGATGAAATCGGGCAAAAGCTTCGATCTGAACGATTTCAAGATGCAGTTTGAACAAATGAGAAACATGGGTGGCATGGGCGCGCTGATGGACAAACTGCCCGCTCAATTGAGCCAGGCTGCTCAGAATGTAAAAGTCGATGATAAGGTTATGGGCCGCACCGAAGGCATCATCAATTCCATGACTCCGCAGGAACGTCTCAAGCCGGAAATCCTCAAGGCCTCGCGCAAGCGTCGTATTGCTGCAGGCGCAGGTGTCACGGTACAGGAAGTGAATCGACTGCTGGCGCAGTTCGAGCAGGCGCAAAAAATGATGAAAATGATGAATAAGGGAGGTATGACAAAAATGCTGCGAAGCATGAAGGGAATACTGCCCGGCATGCGCTAAAGGAACCACTTAACAAGCGCAAGGGCTGCGAGAGATACTCGCGTCGCCTCAGGTCATTCCGCCCGCGGTACTTTTTCGAGACCGGCGATTCGCTGGCCCGGCTTGATGTTTCTTGCGGCAAACCAGCCAAGATTCATCTCGAGCGCATATTTTGCCGCGCCGGCTGAGCTATGCGCTGTGGTCGTGCGAGGCATCATGTCGGCAATGTTAAGAATAACCCCTTTTTCATCCAGGAAAGCAACACTCAATGGAATATCCGTGTTCATCATCCACATGCTGTAGTGTTCAGGGTGAGAAAATACGAACAGCATTCCGTCGTTTTCACCCAGGGATTGTCGAAACATCAATCCCTGGATCCGGGCAGATTCCGTATGCGCCACTTCAACCGAAAAAGTGTGGTGGGATATGCTGAGCTGACGTACCGGCATTTCTGCCTTGCCTGGCGCCGATAAAAGAAAAACGAGAATAAAGGCGAAGATACGCATCAATGCTTCCCGGTACTGCCAAAACCATTCGCTCCCCGCCCGCTTTGCTCGAAATCATCCACCACGTTAAAACCAACCTGTACGACGGGTACCACTACGAGTTGCGCAATGCGCTCCATCGGGTTCAACAGGAAAGGTGCTTGCCCTCGATTCCAGCACGATACGAATATCTGCCCCTGGTAATCCGAGTCGATCAACCCAACCAGATTTCCCATCACGATACCGTGCTTGTGGCCGAGGCCGGAGCGAGGGAGCACCAGTGCGGCGAGTCCGGGGTCAGACAAATGGATTGCGATTCCGGTGGGGATAAGGTGAGCTTCTCCAGGCTGAATCGTCATCACATGCTCGATGCAGGCGCGCAAGTCGAGGCCGGCGGAGCCAGGGGTCGCATAGGTGGGCAACTGGTCTTTCAAGCGCGAATCGAGAATTTTTATATCTATTTTTTTCATGAATTAAAATTCCGCCATTTTTCATAAAGCGATGCTGCGTGAGCGATGAGGTGGCGAGCCTGTTCGATTTTCGACGATTTTGGCAAGGAATGCCTGCCGGAATCATCGAAGAGCGTCAACGCAACTTCCTCCGCGCCTATCGCCTCCTGGGCGAGGTTGGCAGCAAGAAGTGGAAGCTTTTTCCGATGGCGCTTGGCTTCGGCATTCTCTTCCAGATTTTGAGTCTCCGCAGCAAAACCGATACAAAACGGCGGATCGGGCAGATTTGCCACGTATTCAAGAATATCAGGATTGGGAACAAGCTCCAGCATGATATTCCTGTCGTTCTTTTTCGTTTTGTGTTCGCTGGCACTTTTGGGACGATAGTCAGCCACGGCAGCGACGCTTATAAAAAAATCGACGTGTGGAACTTCGCTTTTTACGGCTACCAGCATATCCTGCGCGCTTGTCACCTTGATGAGACGGGCGCTCGGTGGGGCTTCCAGGCAAACCGGGCCGGATACGAGGATTACTTCCGCTCCTGCCTCGGCTGCGGCATGCGCCACCGCATACCCCATTTTGCCGGAACTTGAATTGGTTATTCCGCGAACTGCATCGATTGCTTCGAAGGTGGGTCCGGCAGTGATGAGTACGCGCCTGGTCTGCAGCAGTTTGGGTTGAAAAAAAGCGTGTACGGCTTCCGCGAGTTCATGCGCTTCGAGCATGCGTCCCATGCCGGTTTCGCCACACGCCTGCACGCCGCTGGCAGGACCCAGCACTGTCACACCATCCCTGCGCAGTGTGTCGAGATTGCGACGGGTAGCGGAATTTTCCCACATCTGCCGATTCATTGCGGGAGCAATCAGCAAGGGGCACGCGCGCGCAAGGCATAATGTGGAGAGCAGGTCATCCGCAAGGCCATGGGCAACCTTGGCAATAAAGTCAGCACTGGCGGGCGCAATGACAATTGCATCGATGTTGCGTGAAAGGTCGATATGAGCCATGTTGTTGGCTACGCTGGCATCCCATAGCTCGGTAAATACGGGCTTACCGGTCAAGGCCTGTAGCGTTGCCGTACCGACAAAACGGCAGGCTGACGCCGTCATGACTGCCTGCACCTCCACGCCACCGCTTATCAAAAGGCGCGCCAACTCTGCCGCCTTGTATGCCGCAACTCCCCCCGTGAGTCCCAAAAGCACGCGTCTTGCCTCAGACGTCCTGCCAGTCGTCTCCAACCGAATCACTCCCCAAAAAAGAGGAGTCTAACTCAATACTCCCAAAACTCGCACCGCTTTACGGAGCGATATATTTTTCAACTACAGTTTTTTCACAAACTGACGTTTAAGCGAAGGAATCTCTAAACAAATCCTCGCTACATTGCTACATTTACTATGCCGATTTCAGACTGGCCCGAAGCCGAGCGCCCGCGGGAAAAACTCCTGAAGAACGGGCCCGCCTACCTTTCCGATGCGGAACTGCTGGCGATATTCCTGCGTACGGGCATCGCCGGCAAGAGCGCTGTGGATCTGGCAAGAGAACTGCTCAAACGTTTCAAAGGTTTGACCGGGCTCTTTGCCGCAGACCAAAGCACATTCTGCCAGGTGCCGGGAATGGGTCCGGCGAAGTTCGCGCAGTTGCAGGCAGTGCTGGAAATGGCGCGCCGCGCACTGGAAGAAGAATTGAAAAGCAGCGATGCGATGGATTCGCCGGGACCTGTCCGGGCCTTTCTGCGCCTCAGCCTCGAAGGGAAGGAGCACGAGGTCTTCGTGAGCATCTTTCTTGACGCACGGAATCGGGTCATTGCAACTGAAGAACTGTTCCGAGGCACCCTTACACAGACCAGCGTTTACCCGCGTGAAGTAGTAAAACGGGCACTTCATCATAATGCCGCGGCTGTGATTTTTGCACATAATCATCCTTCGGGTGCTGCTGAGCCAAGCCCGGCAGATGAGGTTCTCACGCAATCCCTGAAGCAGGCACTTCTGCTCGTCGGTGTGAGAGTACTGGATCATTTTATTATTGGAAGGGGCGCGACCCTATCGTTTGCCGAACAGGGATTGATTTGATTTGAGGAAATCCCGAAAATCGGGATATAATATTCGTTTTTCCGCTTTCGGATAGGATCAATCATGGCACGAGTATGTGAAGTTACGGGGAAGAAGCCCATGACCGGCCACCACGTTTCCCACGCGAACAATAAAACAAAGCGGCGTTTTTTGCCCAATCTGCAACGCCGCCGCTTCTGGGTTGAGAGTGAGCGTCGCTGGATCAGCCTGCGGGTGTCCAATGAAGCGCTCCGTACAATTGACAAGAATGGCATCGATTCAGTACTGGCTGAAATGCGCGCACGTCGCGCCAGCATCTAAGAATTTAAAGCGCATTCAGTCGGCAACTTGGCCTGTATCGATAAGGTAACGAAAAGGTAATCTAAGTAAGGATAAGGACATTACCCATGAGAGAAAAAATAAAGCTCGAATCCTCGGCGGGAACGGGCCATTTCTACACCACAACCAAGAACAAGCGCATTACTCCGGAAAAAATCGAAATTACCAAATTCGATCCGGTTGCGCGCAAGCACGTCAAATACAAGGAAATCAAGCTCAAATAGATTTCCTCGCACCGGGATGAGGGAAGCTCTGGAATAAGTATTGTAAAAATATAAGTCAAGAAAATATGGGCTCAAAAACAGGAAACCCGCCATTTGGCGGGTTTCCTGTTTTTGAGCCCTTGTTTTTGAGCCCTATGTAATTTTTCTTAAACTTTAGAAATCCTTAAGCGTAGCAGCGCAGCCTGCGGGAGAAATTTTGCAGTACTTCGATGCCGCTTTCCTCGGCGCGGTGACACCAGTCTTCCAGCTGCCTGACCAGCTCATCCTTGGATGAAGTGGAGCGCTGCCATACCGTTATCAATTCCTCACGCATTTTGTAAACCTTATCCAGCGTACTCGTCTTGCTCAGCACCAGATTGAGCTTTGCCCGCTCGTCTTCCTGCAGGGTCTTGGAGTCCGCAAGCACCCAACGCTTGAGTGTGGAACGATCAACGCCAAGATTTGTCGCCGCTTCTTTCAGATGATCAACCTCCTTTGCCAGCGTCTGCTTGAGAGATTGGGCATATTTTGCTAGGACTTCGTAGCGATGGGAAATGACAGCTTGCAGCGTATCTGCATCGCATTCTGTCTTTGCGGCATCGAGGCGCAGCTTCGGCGCCACCTTCTTCACCTGCGCCAGTCCCATCCACTGGAGAATGCAAATATACATCCAGCCGATGTCGAATTCATACCACTTGTTGGATAAGCGCGCGGAAGTGGCATAAGCGTGGTGGTTATTGTGCAACTCCTCTCCGCCAATAAGAATTCCCCAGGGAACGATATTGGTGCTGGCGTCTTCGGCCTGGAAATTACGGTAGCCCCAGTAATGTCCTATCCCGTTGATCACGCCCGCAGCCATGATGGGCGCCCATGCCATCTGAATGGCCCAGATGGTAAGACCGATCGGCCCGAACAGGATGACGTCGATGATCAGCATCAGGGCCACACCCCTGCGGCTGTGCTTGTCATAGACATTCCGCTCCAGCCAGTCATCCGGCGTACCATGGCCGTATCTTTCCACGGTTTCCATGTTTTTGGCTTCTGCGCGATAGAGCTCCGATCCCTCCCTCAGCACTTTGGTGATCCCCACTATTTGCGGACTGTGGGGATCATCGACCGTTTCACACTTGGCGTGATGCTTCCGGTGTATGGCGGTCCACTCCTTGGTAACCATCCCAGTCGTGAGCCACAGCCAGAAGCGGAAAAAATGACTCGGCAAGGGATGAAGATCCAGTGAGCGATGAGCTTGATGACGATGCAGAAAGATTGTGATACTGGCTATGGTTATGTGAGTAAGGCCGAGAGTAACGGCGATATAACCCCACCATGGCAAGTCGATAAGACCGAGAGTCATTGTTTGCGACCTTTAGAGTAAGTACGGGAGAAGCGGTAATTGCCGGAAAGAAGGGATACGGAAATTTATAGCTAAACGAACGGTTAGTCAAGAAATTATGTGCCCTCCGGAAGTTCGAAGGAGCCCGAAAAAACGGGGACGGGAAGCACCGAATTGCAGCAACACGGGAGAGCGTGGACAGCAAGAAATGGGATTCTTCCCGGAGACAATACCAGCTTATTTATCGCCCAGTAATTGTTCCAGATCGATGCGGGCTGATTCCGCCGTGTTAGCCTTTAACGTTCGTCGCATCTGGCCCAGAGCGTCAGTATGTCTGCTTTTGTTTATCGCTGCACAGCAGTCGGAAGGAATGTAGATCTCAAAGCCGCGCAAATATGCATCGTTGGCAGTAAACAGCACGCAGGAATCCGTGGTAAGGCCGCAAAGGATGAGCTTTCTCGCATGCAGACTCTGGAGCAGAAGATCCAGAGGCGTCTGGAAAAAGGCCGAATGCCTCGGCTTGAGAACAAAATAATCGTCCTGCTGAGGAACAAGCTCACGGGCGAGCGACGCGCCGCAGACACCATCTTTTACACAACGCGACACGAGATGCTTGAAGTCGGACTGCCATTGTCCGAAGTTGTCGTTCACGTACAAACAGGGAATGCCGAGCTTCTTGGCTTCGGCTTTAAGGGACGAGATGTTTCGCGCCATTGGTATCGCATATTCAACGAGCTGTTGTCCACTCTCGAATTCCAGATCATTGATGACATCGATTAAAAGAAGCGCAACGGAGCATTCATGAAGCACACAGCTATCGTTCATCGCTCAGAACCGCCGTCATATCGGCTTGGCCACCATCAGATAAAACACAACAACCAGTGCAACAAACGCGGGAACACCCAATCCGATCCAGAACCGGAAGTACTGCCAGTACAAGGGCGGCAACTCGTCCTTTCTGTTGCTCGCATCAGCAGCGAGCTGGTACATCCGTATCTGGAGCCACACCACCGGAAGCCAGCAAGCTCCCGCAATCAGGTATAAAACTGTCGACCACATTACCCACCTGCTGGTCACGGGAATTTCTGCCAGGTAGACGAGATAAAAACCTGTAAGCGGCTGGATGACGATGGTCGTTGCCGTGAATATCCAGTCAGCGGTAACGACATTTCTGGTAACTGCAGCAGCAATGGAGGAGTCACGCGTCAGGCTCGCCGAAAACATATAAAAGGCTGTACCTATGCCCGTACCGAACAGCAATGTCGATGAAAGGATATGCAGCCACTTTACCACTACGTAGTCGATCACCGTTTCTCCAACTCGTACAGCAACAGGATGACTGCAAGGATGGGCAGATTTTTTATCAACGGACCGAAGGGATGCAGCCAGAACTCAGGGAGAAAAAGAGTGATGGCAACCATATAGACGCCAATCAGGGTAACCTGAGCTATCCAGAGTAACCGACGGTCGCGGAGAAAAAGGGTTCCGAACCCAAAAGCAATATCCATAGCTGCGGCACCGTAAAGCGCTATTGGGGCAAGGCCGCCAGTAATTCCCACGCGGGTAAGCAAAACATAGCTTTCTTCTACCGGATAAATCCCCATCGAAACCGCACCTGCCACAAACCACACTGCTGACAATGAAACACGCAGCATGATCTGCAACCAGCCAAGGAGCGCCGACAGGCGGAGGGCCTGCACCTCCCACTTTGAGGCAAATTCCCGTACAGGGCGGGGATTGCGACCGAGCAGCGCGCACGTCATGGCAGGATCGGCGATGTTCCCCCGCTGAAGCATCTGCCACGTTTCCAGGTCCAGCAAACCCTTCCCGAGTCGCTGGCCCACGCGCGCGCTGAACTCGACAAATCCGAGAGGGACCGGCAAAAACGTAGCAGGGCCCAATCCCATCAGATGCCGCAATTCACCCAGATAGTCTCGAAAAGTGATGGGTTCCGGCCCCACCAGAGGGATACGCTGTCCAAGATATCGATCGGTTTCGAGAAGCTCCACCACGGCTTGCGTCAGGTCGTCAATATGAATCGGTTGTATCCGTTGGTCTCCCGCTCCGGGCAGCGGGATAACCGGCAGGCTCGCAATGAGGTTGAACAATTGCGCGCTTGTTCCTCCCGGTCCATATACGAGCGATGGCTGTACGACCATGCTCCTGTTGCTCTTGTTCCTCTTGTTCGGAGGGGCAAGCAATGCATCATCTGCGGCTTTCTTGCTGAGGTGATACCGGCTGCGCGCATTCTCGTCCGCACCGAGCGCGGATATCTGCACGACCTTCACATTTGCTGCTTCGCAAGCCGCAAATAGCGCCCTTGGGGCACGGTCATGCAGTGCCTGGAATGTTTGCCTTCCGTGCTCCCGCAATATTCCAACCGCATTTATCACCACATCGATGCCGGCAAGGCGTTTTTTCCAGACCTCCATATCGAAATCGCGCGTAAAATCTGCCGCGATATAAGTGAGCCGGGTTCCCTTCAAATCCTTTATATCCCTTATATCCTCCGGTTGACCGCGCCGGGTGGCACATACGATTCTGTGTCCCGCAGCAGCCAATGCCACAACCAGATGGCTGCCGATGAAGCCAGAGGCGCCGGTAATCAAAATGGTGGACATATCGTATACACTGGAATTAAAACCCGCACAGACAGATCAACGGATTTTCGTGCGGGATACATATCTTTAAGATCGAAATAAAGTATAGTTTCAGCCATGATGCGCCCTGAAAAAATCTGGAGCAGCGCAATTCGTAGCGGCCTCGTTTCCGGCACTGTGGCAAGCGTTGTGTCGACCATTGCGCTTTCGATCCTGGGCAAGGCGGAACTGGACAAGTTTGCCGCCCCTGTCAACGGGCCCAGTCAATGGATATGGGGAAGACATGCTCCCTATCAGGACCACTTCAGCCTTCGATACACGCTTATCGGCTATGCGATACATCACGCCGCGTCCGTATTCTGGGCAATCTGGTATGAAAAGCTTCGTCAGCAACTCCCGCCTGCCGAAAGCGCTGCGAGCATTCTTGCTCCGGCTGTCGCAACAACCGCCGCGGCTTACGTCGTCGATTTTCACTTCACACCGAAACGGCTGACGCCGGGGTTTGAGCATCGGCTTTCCCAACCCTCCCTGCTCATCGTCTATGGAACCTTCGCATTTGGATTAGCCGTGACTGTCCTACTCTCCCGGAAGCCTCCCCGTCGGAGGTGTACCGCAAGCAGGTTCGCCTCGCCGATAAACGCGGCCCCCGGAAAGTCAGGCGTCACTGCATTCAGGAAACACTGAAGCCGGTTTTCCCAATCCCCGGCAATAGATTAGCAGTATTTCATGCCAGACTGTTGCCACTCTACCTCAATGGCAGAGGCTCGGAATGTGCGTTATCGCACTGAGGTGATCAAAGCAACCCTCTATATTCATTGCAGATTTCCTATCCATCTCATCGCCGGGTTGCAGAGCGGGCTCATCTCACCGCCATATTCATTCAACTCTGACCCGCATCCGAAGTTTCCTGGGGAAGGCAAAGACATGGTTGATTGGTCTCGTCTTTTTGGTTTTTCTGTAAATCCTGCCGAGATCGTTCTCCGGGGAACTGTCATCTACTGGTTCATCTTTTTGCTGTTCCGGGTGATACTTCATCGCGATGTAGGCGCTATTGCCATTGCCGATGTCATGCTGCTTGTCCTGATCGCGGATGCAGCCAGTAACGGCATGTCCGGGAATTACGACTCCATCACGGATGGTTGTCTTCTTATTGCCACCCTTGCGGGCTGGAATTATCTCCTGGACTCGCTGAGCTTTCATTTTCCCGCCATCCGGCGCATCGTTCAGCCGCCCCCACTGGCTCTCGTACAAAATGGCAAAATCCAGCGTAAAGCCATGCGCCGGGAGTTGATCACTGTCGAAGAACTGGAATCAAAATTACGGGAACAGGGTATCGAGAATTTAAAGGAGGTAAAAATTGCGTATCTTGAAGAAGACGGCGAAATCAGCGTGTTGCTGCACGATGGCAGGGGGAACGGAACTCCCACCGGGCAAGCATAAAAATAAAAAAACCATATAGGAACCCTGATGGATCAAGAGGAAGCGTTAGAGTTTGCCCAACACCTGGCTGATGTGTCCCGGTCCATTGCGCTACGATATTTCCGTACTTCACTGGATATCTGCTGGAAGGAAGACTCGAGTCCCGTGACGATTGCAGATTGCAAGATTGAAAGTATGCTGCGTAGCTTAATACGTAATCGATATCCGGATCATGGCATTATCGGGGAAGAATATAACTGCACTCCCGGCAGACGCTATAGCTGGATCCTGGACCCGATTGACGGGACGAAGAGCTTTACAATGGGAAACCCGCTGTTCGGGACACTCATTGGACTACTGGATGACGGCCAACCTATCGCCGGACTGGTCGATCTTCCTGCAATGGGAGAGCGATGGGGTGGAACGGGCAGAAGGACAACATTCACCGATGGGATCAGCAATGGCCAGGCGAATGTCAGTGGCTGTCGCTCCATTGATGCAGCCCGGCTTTATATCGCAGCCCCGCCAGGAGCCGATTCTGATGAGAAATATGCAGGGATCGAGGCATTGTACCACGTCGCCGCCATCACTCGTCCTGTTTGCGACTGCTATGCATACGGCTTGCTCGCCTCCGGCTATTGTGACCTGATAGTCGAGGACAACCTGGAGCCTTGCGATTACCTCCCACTCATACCGATAATTAACGGCGCGGGCGGACAGATTACAGACTGGACAGGAAAACCCCTCACCTTGAATTCGGATGGCCGGATCATTGCCGCTTCCACTGAACCCCTGTTGAACGCGGCAATAGAGGTGCTTCGCAGCTCGCTCTCGGCAGATTCCATCACCCGGTAGTTCTCTCGTGCTGTTAGTGCGATTCCGCACCGAAAATCATGTCTTCCCCAAATAGAATCCCGTTTTTGATCGGCCGGTCATTTCCTGAAATCATTATGAGAGCAGCTATGAAACCTTCAAAATTTGCGACTCAATCCTTGCTCTTGGCGGGCGCAGTTTTCCTGGCGCCGACACCAATTCATGCCCAGGTCGCGCCGGGGCCGGGAGGCTCCATCGTAGGGCAACCCCCTAGCCAAGGTGGCTACCCTCAAGGAGGCGGCTACCCCCAAGGGGGCGACTACACCCAAGGGGGGCGCTACATCATCGGGCAGCCACCTCCCCCCCCCATGCCGGCACAGCCCTCGGTGAGACAAAACGATATCACGACGCCACCGCTCGCCCCCAACCAGATCGGTCCGGTACAGTCCGGTCCTCCACCAAGCGGCTTGATGAGCGGACGCGACCCGATGAAGGAAAGACTCAATCGTGCAAATCGGGAAGGGGCGGACCTGGATCGAAACGGAATAATAAGTCCGGAAGAAGCCACCACGATACCGCAAAGTTCCCCTTAGCCGAAATAGCAAGGTAAATCTGGCTCGAGGATGATCCCGGTCCTCGAGCCACCGCTGTCCCGCACGTCTGGTAAACCGCCACTCGCCCTTCAAAGGAGAAACCAATGCGCGCAGTCACTTATCATGGAAGTTACGACGTTCGCGTGGATACCGTACCCGACCCGATACTTCAGGAACCGGACGATATTGTTCTAAAAATTACCGCTACTGCGATCTGTGGCTCTGACTTGCACCTGTATCGGGGCAAAATGCCGGAACTCAAGAATGGCGACATACTCGGTCATGAGTTTATGGGAACAGTCGTCGATGCGGGCTCGGGGGTTACAGCGTTGCGAAAAGGCGACCGGGTGGTGGTCCCCTTCGTCATCGCCTGCGGACAATGCTTCTTCTGCGAGAGGCAATTGTATGCCGCTTGTGAAACGACCAATCCGGATCGGGGCGCAATCGTGAACAAAAAAAACGTGCGTTCAGGCGCAGCATTCTTCGGCTATACGCACCTGTATGGTGGGATGCCGGGCGGCCAGGCTGAATATGTAAGAGTGCCGAAGGCAAACGTGGGACCCATCAAGATCCCCGAAACGCTTCCGGATGAGAAAGTCCTGTTCCTCAGTGATATTTTGCCTACCGGCTATCAGGCTGTCGTGAATGCAGAGATAGGCCCAGGTTCCAGCGTAGCGATTTTTGGCGCCGGCCCGGTGGGACTGATGTCTGCGGCTTGCGCACGGCTTCTTGGGGCGGAAACGATTTTCATGATCGACCATCACCCGTATCGACTCGAATTTGCCCGCCAAACCTATGACGTTCTCCCTCTAAATTTCGATGAGGTCGATCCTGCCGAGGTCATTGTCGAGAAAACTTCTTATAGAGGTGTCGATGCGGCCATCGATGCAATAGGATTTGAGGCCAAAGGCAGCGCGCTGGAAACCGTCATGACCAACCTGAAACTGGAAGGCAGCAGTGGCGTGGCCTTGCGCCAATGCATTGCAGCAGTAAGGCGGGGCGGCACGATCAGCGTGCCGGGAGTATATGCGGGTTTTATCCATGCCTTCCTTTTCGGTGATGCTTTCGAGAAAGGCGTGACCTTCAGAATGGGGCAAACTCATGTCCAGCGCTTCCTCCCCGAACTGCTGGAACATATCGAATCCGGAAAGCTGCAACCGGATGGCATCATCAGTCACCGGATGCCGCTTGCTGAAGCAGCTACCGCATATAAAATCTTCGAAAAAAAAGAAGACGACTGCCGCAAGGTTGTCCTGACGCCCTAACGCTCCACACACGTCGAAGAGCCACACGCTCCCGTGGCCTGAGCCTTCTCACCGTTCTTTACCGTCGGCTCCCTGCGCTTAACCCGGCCTACCAAATCTGAATCCTTCCTCTCCTTCGCCTGATCCTGAACTTGCCGAAGGATCGAAGAGCCGAATGGATGGGCTGACGATGAAACCCGAAGTGCTGTACGAGTAATGCACGAACTGTTCGTTATCGCACAGTAGTCTTCCATAAAAACTCCGATGATAGCGACGGCTATACGCCCTACCCAATAGTCAAACGATGCTAGAAGCATCACGCTTGACGCAAGACTGCGCAGCTTCCTGTAGTTCAGCTCTCTGATATCAGGGATGGCCGCGCATAATAATTAACAAGATATTTCGTTCTTTTTGGTGGCCAGGCTATGGAGGTCCGGATTGATGGTGCAGACTTGCCTTTATCCATGATTCATGCGATCCGACGTATGGTTCTGGCATATCACGATTACTTCCTGCTGGAGGATTTCAGGTTCCGGCCCATCCGGGAAAGTGTGGGTTGGCGATCAGCGGAAAAAGACGGCCACTTCGATTTTTCATCGGTCGAACTACGTTCGTCCCACCCAATACTCAAGGAACCCCAATGACAACGATCATTGTTTTTTCCCATCTGCGCTGGGACTTTGTATATCAACGGCCCCAACATCTTCTCTCCCGGCTTGCTGAAAACTACAAAATTGTTTTCATTGAAGAGCCGACCCTGCATAAGCACGACAGCTTCCTCGAATACTCCCAACCCGCGCCGAACATTACTGTAATCAAGCCTCACACGCCGGTCGCTGCATCGGGTTTTCACGATGAGCAACTGCCGCATCTGATCAAATTGATGCAGCAATTCGTTGTTCTGGAAGAAGAGCACATCGCCTGGTTTTATACGCCCATGGCGCTGCCGCTGCTGCAGGAGCTGCAACCCTCCCTGGTTATTTATGATTGCATGGATGAACTCGCTGCTTTCAAGAATCCGCCAAAGCAAATGCTTCAACGGGAAAATGCACTGTTGAGAATTGCGGACCTCGTTTTTACCGGCGGACCAAGCCTCTACCGAGCAAAGCGGGCCCGCCACCCGAACGTCCACTGCTTCCCGAGTAGTGTAGACATTGTACATTTTGAACAAGCAAGGGACCGAAGCAGTCACCATCCGGCTCACGAGGATATACCCGGCCCCCGGCTCGGTTATTATGGCGTGATAGATGAGCGAATCGATCTGGAACTCATCGATCGTCTGGCAGAAGCGCATCCGCAATGGCAGATCGTCCTGGTGGGGCCCGTCGCGAAGATCAGCCGAAGTGCATTGCCACGGCGGCATAACATCCACTACCTGGGTCAACAGCCCTATAAGGCCCTTCCGCATTTTCTGGCTGGCTGGAACGTATGTTTGCTGCCTTTTGCATTGAACGAATCCACACGTTTCATCAGCCCGACCAAGACGCTGGAGTATATGGCTGTCGAATTGCCCATAGTCAGCACACCGGTTGCAGATGTAGTGGAACTTTATGGAGAAGTCGTATCGATTGCAGATACCCCGCAGGCTTTCATACGGGCCTGCGAGAACGCGTTGCTGACCACACCCGAAGACAATACGCAAACGATTATGAGAATGCGGGAAATGGTATCGGCAACCTCCTGGAATACAACTGCGGAAAAAATGCATGAACTCATGCAGGTCGCCGCCCTGCAAAACGAAGGATCAACGAGGGGTACACACCGGTTCATGGAACCTGAATCCCTCATCCATCGGAACCCCGAGCCTACTCCTGCCGAAAACAGAAAGGCTGTCATTATCGGAGCGGGACCTACCGGATTGAGTGCTGCTTATCATCTTGACGAAGAGACGCTGCTGCTGGACAAGAATTCGATTGTCGGCGGGTGGTGCCGCTCGATTGAAGACAAGGGTTTCACCTTTGATCACGCCGGTCACATCATGTTTTCAAACGACCCCTATGTTCATCAGCTCTACAAGATTCTGCTCGGCAATAACGTTCATTGGCAGGATCGCGAAGCCTGGATTTACAGCAAAGGCATTCATACCCGCTATCCATTTCAGGGCGCCCTCTATGGTCTACCGGCCGATGTCATCAGCGAATGCATCGTCGGTGCAATGGAAGCGCGTTATGGCACATTAAAGACTCCTCAAGCAAAATTAATGGAAGGAACCTGCCAGGGTACGGATGGTGCCGCTGCCGTTGTATCCGACTGCTGCGCGGATGGGACCGGGAATATAGCGCCCGACTCCGGCAAAGTACGAGGGGCCGAAGGCGTGGTTGAAAGAAGCAAAGCAGAAAACTTCGAAGATTTCATCTACCGGGTTTGGGGGGCAGGCATCGCGAAACATTTTGCGATACCTTACAACAGAAAGCTCTGGACAGTTCCACTGACAGAAATGGAAACTTCCTGGCTTGGGGGCCGCGTACCCCTGCCTGATCTGGAGGAAATCATAGAAGGGGCACTACAGCCTGTCGCCAAACCCATGGGCCCCAATGCGCGCTTTGGTTACCCTCTTCGGGGAGGATTTCAGGCAATGATGTCTGGCTTTGTTCCCCACATCAAAGGTGCCATTGAATTGAATGCAGATGTCGCCCGCATTTCACCGGACCAACACTTGATTACATTGGCTGATGGAAGGCGCTACCGGTACCAGTACCTGCTCAGCACGATACCGCTACCCGAGCTGATCCGCAGCATCGGCGATGAAGCGCCTCCGCCAATCAAAAAGGCGGCAGCTGCGTTGCGCCACGTTTCGGTACGCTGCGTCAACCTGGGTATCGGTAGGGAAAATATTTCAGACAAGCACTGGATCTATTATCCGGAAGACACCCTCTTCCATCGGGTTTTTCTCCAGGGAAATGCAAGCCCTGCCTGCAACCCCCCCGGCGGATTTGGGCTCACCTGCGAAATATCCTACTCGCCGATCAAGCCTCTCCCACTCGATGGCCAGGAGTTAATCGACCGATGCGTGGAAGACTGCATCAAGGTAGGTTTGTTTACGCGGGACGATAAATTGATTACAGCCAATCTGGTCGATATGCCGTACGCCTATGTAGTATATGACCATGCGAGAAAGCAGAGCGTTGAAACCATCCGACAATGGCTTTCAGAGCGCGATATTATCCTGGCCGGGCGCTACAGCGAGTGGGAATATTACAACTCCGATCATGCTTTCCTTGCAGGAAAAAAGGCAGCAGAAGTTATCAGTCAACTCATTGACAGCGAAGAACGTGTTGCCGACAAAACCGCAGTGTGATCAAGCATGATAATAGATGCTCATATTCATTGCTCAGGAGACGAAAAAGTAGATGACGTTCTACAGGCATTGGATCAGGCGCAGGTGGACAAGGCTGTTGTGCTTGCGCCGTTTTTGAGCGGCGCGTATTCCATGCACGACAGTGCGTCGTTAAGGTCGGCCAACCAGTATCTTTCCCGGCTGATAAGCCATCACACCGATCGGCTGATCGGGTTTGGGGTAATCAACCCTTCGTTAGAGGGTGCGTGCGAAGATCTTGTCAGCGCGCATGAGCTGGGACTTCCTGGTCTCAAAATGGTGCCAGCCGGATGGTACCCTTATGACGACTGTGCACGGAACGTTTATGAAACAGCAGGCCGCCTGAAAATTCCAATCCTGTTCCACAGCGGTATTTTCATCGATGGAAAATCGGGGCGTTTCTGCCGCCCCAGCTTTTACGAAGCGATACGCGATTATCCTGAGCTGCGCGTTACCCTTGCCCACCTCGGGTGGCCATGGTCCGATGAGGCGAATGCGGTAGGTCTCATAGACCTTATCAACGGAGTGCCGCCCGATGATAGCCAGTTTCGCTTCGACATTTCCTTTGGTGCGCCCCCTGTTTACCGCCTTGAAGTTCTGAGAAAAGCAATCGACGTCCTCACACCCGATTTATTGCAATTCGGCAGCGATGTATTTTTACCTTGTAGCGCAGATTTGATAAAAAGCCGAATTGACGATGTGTTGACGCTGCTGGAACGTCTCGAAGTGGATAAATCCAGCCGCGACCGGATCATGGGAGGGACAGCCGCAGCCTGGTTGGGGATAAGCTGACGTGAAAATCATTTCAACCGCCGAACGACCTATCAATCTTCTTGAGATCATAGGGGCTTCCATCGTCGGTGGAATGGAAACTTACGTCTTGAGGTTACTCGAACGGCTCCCGCAGGATACTTTTCGTGTCACCTGCCTCTGTGTGGCGGAAGGTAAACTGACATCCCAATTACGCGATATCGGTTGCAGTGTTCACATCACCCCTATCACCGATGAGCCTGACTGGCAGTCTATCCTGCTTGGCGCCAGCCTTATCCGGGCGGATGCGATCGACGTCATCCATGCACACCTTCCAAATGCGCACTCGCTTGCAGGCATCCTGAGCAGGCTAACCGACACTCCGGCAATAGCCACTATCCACGGACGCTACCTGAGCATGCGTGATTTTGAAGTGCACAAGCTCATGAATACCCATATCAGCGTGGTTGCAAAAACCGCCTACTTCCAAGCGTTGACCCTGGGCGTAACGAGCACCAAACTGCGCTTCATTCCTAACGGAATTGATACAAAGATCTTCTATCCGGCTCCTAAGTCCAATTACCTTCATTCCTTGATCAAGATCCCTCCGGAAGCACCCCTCGTAGGCTTCATCGGTCGCCTCTCGCCCGAGAAAGGACCGGAAATGTTCGTTCGCATGGCGCAGCTAGCCCATAAGAGGCTCAAGAACTGCCATTTCGTACTGGTGGGCGAAGGGCCGATGCGGCGAGAGCTCCAGAACGAAATCGACGAGCACGATCTGACAGATCACATTCATATGGCAGGTCTCCAGCGGGACATGACAAAAATCTACCCCTGCCTTGATCTCGTTGTGTCAACTTCGTATTCTGAAGCAATGCCCCTAGTGATTGTGGAAGCGATGGCATCAGGCCTTCCGGTGGTGGCTACGAATGTCGGGGGCGTGGTCGATATTGTCGAGGTAGGCGGTACCGGTCTGCTGAAAAAACCCGGAGATACGGAAGGCCTGGCCAATGATGTCGTCACCCTGATGACGAGCAATTCGATCCGTATCAGGATGGGGGAAGCAGCCCGAAAACGAGTCGAAGAGAAGTTCGATCTGAACGACATCGTCGCCCAAACCGCGCAATTATTGCGGTCGCTTCCCCAGAGTGGTATCAAAGGAAGCGATGCGGATACGGCAAAAGGCTATCGAAAAGCGCGTTCCTGAGGGTTCTTCGGGAGAGAGTCTTCCATTGCTCCAACCTTGCCTGCCGCTGACGGGATAGCAGAGGGGGTTTTGGGTGGAATCTCCTGGTTTTTTCGCGATCCACGAGCATGAGAATATACCCAGGTAAACTCAGCGCCGAGTAAAAAAATCTGGGCTGAGTAGTAAACCCATACCAACACGACAACCAGCGATCCTGCTGCACCGAATCCGGAGCTGATCGCGCTTTTTCCAATGTAAAGACCGATCAGAGTTTTACCAATGGTAAAAAGCAGCGCGGTAACAACTGCTCCGGCCCACACGTCCCTCCACTGAATTTTCACTTTGGGCATAAATTTATAAAGCATCGCGAAAACAGCGGTGGTAAAAACAAAGCTGAATATGAAATTCAGGCTCGTTACCAGAATTTCAAGCCCCGAGAAAAATCCGCCCCACCACTTTCCCAATGCGGACACAGCGGCATTGAAAACAAGGGATACCATCATTAGAAAGCCTATTCCCAGTATTATTCCAAACGATAGCAATCTGGTTCTGATGAGTTCCCATATCCCGCCGTTCTTGTCTTTTCCGGGTGCGCGCCAGATACGGTCGAATGCGTTCTGCAGCTCGCCAAATACAGTGGTTGCACCAATCAGGAGTAAAACTGTTCCGACCACGGCGCCTGCCGCGCCCTTTTCCGGCTCGCTGACACTTGCCAGCAAGCCTTCCACCGCGGCCGCCCCCTGATCCCCCATCAAGTCGCGCAACTGTCCGAAGATTTCCCCACGCACTGCTTCTTCGCCAAAGACAAGTCCTGCCGTCGAAATGACGATCAGTAAAAGCGGAGCGATCGAAAACATGGTGTAGTAGGCCAGTGCCGCACCCATGCTGGGAGCATAATCGTCCAGCCAGGACGAAAAAGAAGTTTTGACGAGAGCCTCTACCTCCTTGATATTCATGCTGTCCTCCTCTCTTCCCCCTTCCTTCCCTTTCTGTCCTCTGCGCTCCTGTTCAGGTAGGCGTTAAGGCAGAAATGCGAGCCGGAAAGCGGGAATTCATCCATAGAGCCGAAATAACACCATGAATTACAATAGGTGAAACGATTCAATTGGTATGTACGCCATTGCACAGATCGGGAGAGACAGGCTTGGACTCGACTGCCCACTACTCTGGCGGCTTTCTGCTCGTGTAGATCCGGTAGACAGGATTGGGTGAATCAAACACTCGGTCAAAGTGTTCGATGATGTAGCGGTAAATAAGAGGATGGGTATTACGAAAGCGTAATTCCTCCCGTCCATCGAGGGGCAGATCGTATATCAGAACAAAGCCCGGGCTGGCCGCTGCAATGCGCTTGATTTCCTCTTGCTGAAAATCCTCATTTCGGGGAAAAAGAGCATATATCCCCCACATCGGAGACTTGGTATTCAGCAGTGGATAGGCGCCCGGCCAGAATGGAGTCACGACGAAGCTTCCGCCATCTGGCGCATATTCCTTGGCCAGTTTCCTAAGCAGACGAACATCGCTTTCCACCTCCGGCGAAACCATGAGTTGGTTACCCGAAATTTCAATGGCCTTGCATTGGCCGCTGGCATGACATTGCCAACCCGGATGAAAAGCATGCATTGCCCACAAACTCATGGTGCATAACGCCACTGCGAAAGGCCATTTGATTTTCGCAGGCTGCGCGACCAGCAGTACGAGGCAGCCGATCAATAACGGAAAGATGCTCTGGGCAAGATGCCCGACATCGGCGCGGGAATATGCATAATGCGTATAGGGCAACCCGAGGAACACCGACGCAACCAGCACGGGCGAAACAGCTTTGTTATGAAATTTTTGGAAAAGGATCCATGCAATTCCGACCAGGCTGAAGATCAGTATTCCGATGAAGAATACGCCGACCAACACGCCGCGAATTGCTTCCTCGCTCGATATCGAATCGAAGGATACTTTCCATGGCCACGGAACGGGCAGAGGAAGATTGGTCGCCTTCACTTCAAACAAAAAGCGGATGCTTTCCCAGAATGCGCCAGCGAAACCAGGCACAAGCAGCACCATCGCAAGCAGCGGCGTGAAGCCAGCCGCCACTCCTGCTGCCCAGAGCAATAATCCCTCCACGAACCCCGGCTGATCCCTTGGCCCACCAGGTTTGATCGCTAACCAAACCATCACTCCGGCGCTGCCCACCGCTCCATACACACCGTGATTGCGGCCAAAAACAGCCACCAGACCGATGCACAGACCGCATACGAAGTAGCGTAGTCTCGCCGGATGTTGAACCAGAAAACTCAAGACGCCAACGAGAAGAATGGACAGGGAAATATCGAACAGCTTATGGCGCGGATACATCCACACCATGAGAGTGAGGGCCGAAAGCAACAGGTAGAGAAAACCCGGAAACTTGAAGTGCAGGGGGCTTTTTTGTGCAATCAGCAGCAGACCGGTGAACAAGCCTATCGTCTGGAACACCGCCACCGCGCCACGCAAAGCCATAATGCCATTGTCGCCCCACAAGCTCATCAGAGCTGCCGACCAGTAATAACGGCCAGGATCGTAGGACATGAAATCGCGCAGAGGCACCTCCCCCAGCAATACCCGCTGAGCCCCGTACCATAGGTAACCTTCATCCCACAGATTGAATCCCTTGTGCCCCTGCCACAGAAAGGGCGCAAGCACAGCGAAAGCAGTCAGCACAAATACGGGCAGTATTTGATGTATCAGCGGGAGGTTTTTTATCGGGAGAGTTTTCTGGAGTTTGCCTGGCATCGCTGTGTGGGTAAGGCGAAGCATGGCATCATACATCAGACAGCATAGGGGCAGGCGGAATGCCCCCTGACTGGGCGGGAAGCAATTTTGTAAACGGTTCAGAAAACGGATGAAGGCTGCTGACAGGTGCTTTGAATATCCTGAAATAAATCGGACTGCCTCAAATCAGGCACGAGAAGACAGCCCCTGAAAACAATTTCAACCTTATTCGCTCGTCTGTCCCCGGCACCTGATTTTCCAGACAAGGCGTGAAAACGTCGCTTCGCCCAGGCGGTTGATGGTCGGAACCGACTCTTCCGAAATCAGTGAATAGGGGGAATGGCATACCTTCTGCGCCTCGGTATCCATCCATCCCGCAAGTCGCTCTTTTGATGCCTGGCTGCCATCATATAAATTTGTGATGGTATAAACGCCTGGACTGTCACCGTTTCCGCGGGGTTTGGGTGCGATTATCGAGCTGCAGCCGGCAAGAAGAAAAACGATGAGCGCCAGAACACTTTTCACCCGAGGCCGCCGTCAGGAAATCAAAAGAATCCCGGCCGCATTTCCTGTCATGTTCTGACGGAAACGCTATACGCCCCTGTACCGGTCGGGCTGTAATGCCTGACCTGAGCATAATAGACACCGGCCCCCAAGTTTTGCACGATCCGCGAATTGGTTCCCGGACCGCTGTCGTCATCCTGGGCAATGACGGTGGTCTGACTGTCGGGACCGAATAACGTGAGGAAGCAATCAGTGCTACCCGCGGTTTCTATCGTATATGAGCCGGACGTGCTGACAGTAAAGGTGTACAGGTCCCTCTCGTTGGCGGAGAGTGTGCCCTGCAGTGCCGGGCCATTTATCTCAATAGTCTGAATACCCGGCTGGGGCCCTCCTGACCCTCGCACTGAAATACGGTAGCTTCCAGTGGATGAGCCGCTATAGTGCCTTATGCGAACATAATATGTTTCCGGCCCCAGGTCTCGTGCAATGCGCGAATTCTGCCCGGCGCCGCTGTCGTCATCCTCGATAATGAGTGCGTTGGCATCATTCGGACCATACAGGGCTGCCACCACATCGGTGGAACCCTCGGTTTCGATGACATAATTCCCCTGGCTTGGGGCAACGAAGCTGTATGCGTCCACTTCTCCCGCCTGGCCTATGGAAGCGGCAAACGGAGCCGCATCAACGGTCAGCGGTACGATCTGCGGAGGTTCTTCTTCCTCGTCATCGTAGGTGTAGCCAAGCGCATGATGATCGAGAACATCCCGGGGCGTAGGTGGCGAAGCTTCATTGTTCCATGGCGGCATCGGGTCATCCAGTCCGTGGCCGTTCACCACGCCCGCCGTGCCGCTCGGTGGACGATAATTCTGCCCAGGATTTTCCCGCTGCCATACTGCCCACAACCGATCGATATTGCAATGATGCAGCCAGAACACCGGATCGTTGGGGGATGACATTGCCATCATCGAGCCGCCTACCCACATATGGCCGGGATTGTGGATAATCCCCTCGAGATGGTTTCGAAAACTCGTGTTCATGCTGCTGTTACGATTCCAGGGCGCTGAATCATAGGGCACGATATTGATGGCGGTATTCACCCCCTGTTGGGTGGGCAGCGCCCCCATGGCGCCGAAGGCACGGGTGAGAAAATTATCTGTGTCACCGGGGTCTAGAACAGTAAGCGTCCACTCTCCTGTAGAAAAGGCGAACGGACCCGTCATCACACGTCCGCCAGGGCCCGTTCCATTTCCACCCATGAAATTCGCATTCCAGATGGAGGCGTTCGTCGTGCGATCAACTGTCCAGTCCCAATACGGGATGGAAACACTGGGATCGATCTGCTGAAGGGCACGCTCGAACCGGCGGAGATACTCCCTGTGCCAAGGCAGAAAGGCAGGGCCGCCATGTGCCGGATCGTTCACACCGGCAAGAAAGGCGGTACGGTGCTGGGCCACGAATATATCATAGGCGCCATTTGCCTTGAGTGCTTTTACCGCCGCAACAAAGGCTGCCTTCTCCGCGGCTGTCAACGTGGATTGATTCTTTCGGGTTCCCATTTTTATCTCCCCGCTTCACGGTAATCGATAATTTTCCGCGCCAAGTCCATAGGCGAAGGTTGCGGATCGAAAGCGAAGCCGGATGCGATATACGAGCCGGATGAATTCCTTATAACGAAAACGTTCTTTCCATCAATCCTCACGTCTACTGCCTCTCCACCTGCTGCCCTTCCCGCTCCCGCGGCCTCCAATCCCGCGGCGCCTTCTGCTGGTGCGTCTTCCCCTGTTCGAACAACAATCTCCCGACCTTTATAAGTTTCACGCTGCTCCGCCATTTTTCCCCCGCACATTGTATTGTTCCAAGCTAAAAGCTGGCCGCTCGATGAGCTGGTGTTTTCAATATAGGTGTTTTCATCAAAAATGCCAGAAGAGCCAAGCGCCGACCCGGCCAACACGTAAAGCATGAACATCAACAAGCCAGATGTAGAATGTCGCATGCATCAGATCCTCAGTTCTGTCCTCAGACTTCTACCGGAGCCGGCGTTGAAGTCGAGCCCATCTAGCTTGGAGGCTTAGGGCAAGGGAACCAAGCAGGCACGGCTCGAATAACAGTAGCAGGGCGGGCTCCGCCCGGTAAATCCTCTTATCGCCACAAAAAGCTTGACATGTTATTAAATTCCGGCTTAGCGCGGACGCAAATCAAATGCGCTTCCTGTGTGACCTGGAAGCGTACCGGCAGAAACTGTTCCAGCAGCCAAATGGTGGTTGCGGCGTGGGAGGAGAGTTCTCTCGTGAGAAAGCAGGACACGCCGCTCGCCAGACCGAGGTAGATCAATACCTGGTCTGCCGCATGAATATCCAGCGTTGCGCCGGACAGGATTTCCTCGCGCAAGCACCGCCCCGCCTCAGCACCGAGGCGTTCGGCTGGCACGCCTCTTTCTGCCACGGCAGACGCCCCCAGACGGCTATGCTCCTTATGCGCGGTCAGAAGCACTGCTCCGCCCTCACCTATTGCTTCATCCTTCCCGAATACCTCCAGACCAATGGCTGGCGTGGGGAAAGTCGAAAGTTCCGCCAGTGCTGCATTAGCCATACGGTGGACGATGTGCCTGGGCAGGTTTGAAATGTGTACAAAACCGGTTATACCCTCCAGCCCTTCCGATGTGTTCAGGACCAGCGGACGCAGAGGCAGGCATGGTTCTACGTCCACCACCACCTTTCCTCCGCCGCGGGGATAATACCCCCGCAGCAACACTTCGATCTTCGCCCTGGCACCCATGCTATAAACCAGCGGCAGCAATACGTAGCGGAAGTAATCCAGGGGTGGCGCAGCGCGAACATCGGTACCACCGGAAATGTTCATCCGCACCTTTTCTCCGCATGCCATAGCAACCGGAAGCGCTGCCTGGAGCACCAGGGTAACACTGCCTGCCGTGCCTACCGGAAAATCATATTCCCCCCCGCGCAACGGGCCAGGGCGAAAAATGACTTCCTGCGATTTGACTTCCACCCCTTCCGTCTGCGCCCTGCAAAGCGCTGCCACCGCCTTTACGGCGGTCAGATGTTGAGGCGCAAGACCAGGGTTGGAACGTTTTGCACGAATGTTGTACACATGAACCGATTGTCCCGTTATCGCCGCAAGCGCAACCGACGTGCGGAGCAACTGGCCGCCTCCTTCTCCATAGGAACCATCGATTTCCCGCATTCTGACCTCTTTGGTTGATAGAGCCGGGAACAATAGGTTTTTCGACCTACAATTCAATGTAGCATCAAGAGTCGCATGACCGGAATGAACACAATTCTTTCGGGAAGCTGACGCAGTTGGCCATCTGCCTGAAAAGGAAGCTTCATGACTCTCATACAAGACCTGCTCAGCCAGATTCGCTGGGATGAGTCATTCGGAAAAGGTAATTTCGTGATCGGATACTACGATCGCAAGACCGGGGAAATTATCCAGGTTCCGCTACAGCAGATGCAACTCACACCCAATGATCATTTCTTTTTCCATTTTAACGATCAGGAAGGACGTACTCGCGAAGTCCCCCTTCACCGGATCAGGGAAGTGTACAGGAACGGCGATCTGGCATAGACGGACGATCAATGATGAAGAGGATAATCGTTCTTGATCGAACCATCCCGTTTGCCTTGAGCCCCTTTCGTCTCCGTTTGCCCTGAGTTTGTCGAAGGTGCGAACGGGCTCGGAACAAATCCTGTCAAGGACACCGTTCCGCCAAGTCGCCATGATGCGTATGGAAAAAACTCGTAGTCACAATCACCCAAAACACATCGGCAATTAGTAGCGTGATGGCGTTGGCATGTAGGCTTATCCGGATGGGAGTATCTCCCACGATTCCCAGAACATATTAAATCCAGTTCTATTGATAACTTGTCTTGTCCAGGCAGAGTAGCATTTTCCATCGCTAATAGCCGCGGTCGTCTCCACCACTCCCATATATTCCCGGCCATTGGTCGCATAGGGGTTGTTGGGGCTGTCGTTGCTGTAGCGACTGCCGTATTGCCCGTAGGGATTGTTGATGGAATCCGCACTGTATGGACTTCCGTAGCGCCCGAAGGGATTATTGACCGAATTGGAATCGTAGGGATTCGCGCTGAGATTACCTAGATATTTTCCGGTTTGCCTGTCTCTGAGGGCTGGTGGATCAGCCTGGGCTAGGGGGGAAATGAATACGGCAAGTAGGGCAAGGGTGACGAATTTCACGATGTACCTCACTCCAAGGGTTGTAGATTCTGGTTAGTTGTTTTTTATTGCCACGGCTAAACCGCGCTTCCTGGTTCAGCCAGCAGATCGTGGCGCATGTCTGATTCAGCCAGCAGATCGTGGCGCATGTCTGATGGGCTGCAACCCTGCAGTCGGCCGTTGGGGTCGTAGCGGAGCGCGATCATTGTTGGGATCCCCGCTGCTAAAATTGCAATATCTGTGCGTAGCGAAGGGTAACCACGCACTGCTCGCCACCCCAGATTATCAAGTTCAGGTAGTAGCTCTGACCATGGTTCCTCTCCAGCATGATGGGTGGCTGTAGCATTGTGATGTTTGAATGAGTCGTTAGCGCATCTTACTTCTATAATGGTATTATTTGCTCGATTCAGAGCAAATAATACTACTAAATGATCAGTTGTCGACTTTCTGTCATCCTCGGCGCCAAGCGCATCAAGGTCGCGGATGTGTGCCGTGGAACGGGTATCGCTCGCGCTACGTTGGATCGCTACTACTACGACCGTGTGAACAGTTTCGATCGTGTCGTATTGGAAAAACTTTGCAGATTTTTGCAGGTGAAGCCGGGCGATTTGCTTGTGACGATCGATCAGCCGGACCTGTTTGAAACACAGGCTCCATCGGATCTTACCGATGCTTTGGCAAAAGGAAAGAAAGCATGATAGAGCGCGAAGTGAAGCTTCTGCTTAATGCTAATGCGATAAAGCGTGTACAGGTGCATTACGCGGTGATGTCGGCCGGATACATGGTCGTGATCGACGGCCAGCCCCTTGAGACCTCCAAACGCGAAACGCGCGGATTCAAGACACTCGATGCCGCAGCCAAATTGCTCTTCAAAATCGGTATCGCGGATTTTTCGGTCAAGCTCAGAACAGGCTGAAGTCCGTGATTCAAAAAATTGTTTCAGGTGGACAAACAGGCGGAGATCGCACGGCGTTGGACTGGGCCCCTGCTCATCATATCCCGCACGGGGATGGTGCCCAGCCGGGCGGCGCGTCGAAGATGGGGTAATTCCAGATTGTTACGTCTTGCAGGAGACGCCTGAACAGAACTATCAGCAGCGCACGAAACGGAACGTAATAGCGCTGACCTTGGTCTTCCGGTTACCTTTCTTTCATATTTCCATATCTGGAATCTATCAGTCAGTCAATATAGGCGATGCCCAATGGACGGTCCGTTCCTTCTCTCGCCAAGTGGAGTTCAAAGGGTCCCATTAAATGCGCGCTTGAGTTTGTCGATGTCGATTTTCTTCGTTTTAAGCATTGCGTCCGTCGCTCTCCCGGATTTTTCGGAATCGGGATCACTGATCATCCCGGATAAAACCGTGGGGACAATTTGCCAGGAAACGCCATATTTGTCCTTGAGCCAGCCGCACTGCTGCGCCTTTTCGTCTCCGTCTTCGGAAAGCTTTTCCCAGTAGTAGTCCACTTCTTCCTGGGTTTCGCAATTGACCTGAAACGAGATGGCCTCATTGAATTTGAACGTGGGGCCGCCATTGAGAGCGACAAATCCCTGCCCATCGAGCTCAAATGCTACAGTCATTACCGTTCCCGCCGCTTGTTCATGAACCTCGTGCCCGGCTTCACCATAGCGGCTCATTTTGCCAATTCTGGAATTTTTGAAGATACCCGCATAAAATTCTGCTGCCTCTTCGGCTTGATTATCAAACCACAAACACGGGGTAATCCTTCGGATGCTTTGCATGCTTACCTCCCGGCTGTTATTCAGGTTGAGGATCGGAACCGTAACAGATTCCATCTGCAAGGGAAATGCTTTTCAAACTTCTTAAAACAACCGGAACAACAAGAACCGGAACCAGGGACCCCGTTAAAAAAAGATTATCCCCGTCTCCTGTTTCAACCGGTTCTGAATTAATAGTTCCATATTTTGAGCTGCACGCTTTGCACTGTTCTCAAGACTTGCTTATAAATGGACTTGCTTATAAATGTCCACCTCAAGATGTCCGCATGCATCAAGCGATCTTATCTTATGGTTGATTAGCGCAGTGATGATGTATGAAGATGACTGCAAAGAGAACTTAAACAACAAGAGGATTTGTCAAATCGTTACATTTTTGTTTTGCGATAAGGAGACTTCATTCATGAAGCGCAATCATGGCATGAAGCGCAAGCTTCTTCTTGCAGCAATAGCCATGCTGCTTACCATAATTGCCGTGGCCCCGGTGCACGCTGATAATGCCGTCAAATTGAGAATACTGGTCGTTTCCACGGGAGAGGTGACGGAAGACCTGGGATTGGCCTATATCAAGCCTGTCCTCGATGAAATGGGCGTTCCATATGTCGTGCTGAATACCAGGGTGCAGAATCTGACGCCCGCGTTCCTGGCTGCTTCTTCGCAGGGAACGGCCTGCAAGGCCGAGGAGGCAGGGTGTGTTGGCAACTACAATGGAGTCATCCTCACCGACGCGGACCTGATTCCAGGCTTCACCCCGGCCGAATGGGACATATTGCACAATTACGAGAAGAATTTCCGGATCCGGGAAGCGGTATTGTCAGGGTGGCCGGCCACGTATGCGAATTCGAAGCCGCCTCACGACACCTATCTGGATTATGGTCTCGTCTACTCCTCAAGCGGACACAATTATGATGCGCGCTGGACAATACCGGGGAGGTACAGCAAGGAAGTCTTTGAATACGTAAACAGGAATAATCCGCTTCCAATTACATCCCTTGCCTTTGCGACCCATCCCCGAAACGATATGAACCGGCTGAAAGACGGCTCGATACCCTATGTCGAACCGCTATTACGAACCGGACAGGGCGAAGCACTGCTGTCCATCGTACGGTACATGAAGCCTGCCCGTAAGATGCCAGTGCGCGAAGTGCTGATTTCGACGGTTACGAACGGGTCGTTCCTCCTGCATTCGAAAGTTCTGGCTTATGAGTTCGTCAACTGGGCAACCCAGGGAGTTTTCATCGGTGCGCGCTTCATCCATCTGGCTGCGCATGTGGATGATCTGTTTCGTACCAACATTCAATGGAACTCTGCTCTCGATAAGGAGAATGGCACTTATCGCCTGACCGGCGCTGATATAACCAATGCGGTGAGCAAACAGGCTGCCCTCCGGGCCGCACATCCGACGGCGGGGAATTTCAAGCTGGATTTCGCATTCAATGGTGCGGGAGCGGTGGTGAATCCACAGGCAATGCCGCTCGCTGCAAACTGGAAAGATGATCTGGTAGCAGCAATAGTGGCCAATAAAACGCATTTCCGCTTTATCAACCACACCTTCACGCATGCAGACATGGATAAGTCACCGGTTCCGGCTGATGCGCCCTGCGATTACCGCACTTTTACGAATGCAGAGGCAATCAGGGCTGAAATCACTGCCAACCAGAACGTGTGGGCGCTACTGGATCTTCCCGAGAGAAACGAGAACAATCGCGTGCTCATTACCGGCGCCCATTCCGGCCTGAAAGATCAGAAATGCACGGATGATCCAGCCTTACACCCGGCTATGTTCAATCTTCAGGCTGACGACATAGCCTTTGATGCAGGTGGCGCCAATCCGCTATTGCTTCAGGCGGCTGCCACCGCAGGCGTGGAATATCTTGCTGCCGATACGTCACAAAAAGCTCAAAACGTTGAACAGTATATAACCCAGTATGAAGATGGCAGCAAAACGGATCGACTCATGCTGCCACGCTGGCCAACCGACATTTTTTATAACGTGACAAATCCTTCCCAGCTGGAGGACGAGTATAACTACTTATATTATTATCGGTTTGTCAATGCGGGACAAAATCCATGCGAGGCACAGGCAAGGGCTTGCTCTCCCCGGAGCTACCGCGAAATCCTCGCACTCGAAGCGGATACCACAGTGCGGCACATGTTGAGCTTTAGCCGCTGGCCACATTTTTTTCATCAGTCGAATCTTGCTCGATATGATGAAAACGGCAGCACGCTCCAGTTTGACTGGCTCGATGCAGTCTTCACTGAATATGAGGGATTGTTCACCCTGCCGGTCAAAAATCTTCCTTACTATAAAATCGGCGACCATACTGCGGAAAGCCTCAACGCCAGGTCTGCAAAGATCGATGCAATATGGAATCGGACAACCAATCGGGTTACTCTATCGGCAAACAAAGCGGTGCCTCACCTTCGTGTCACTGGTCTTTCCGGAGGGGAGATTTATGGCGGCCAGCTTATCGGAAACATCAGCGTGGATACGAAGGCCACCATGTACGAGGTCGATAGAGGGTTGACTCGATGAACGTTGGCGACCGCCAGGTTTTTTTAGGCAATCAGGAGGAACCAGAAGGAATTCCGGGAATAAACGGCATTCGCTTGAGCGGTATTCTCCTCTCCCTGTTGCTTGTGTTTTCCTTTCCAGGTGCGGGTGGCGCCGCCGATTTGGCAAATGCGGCTGCGGAAAAGACTGACGAGACAGCCAAAACAACAGAGCAGGCGGAAGATGAGAATCGAAAAAAGACGCAGCAAGTGAACGATCTCAAACTGAGGGAGCGCGAGGCGTTATTTCCGGAACAGGCGAAATCACTGGCAAAGGGCTACAGGGAGACTGCAAAGATGATCGTGGAGCAAGGCTGCGACCCGAAGCCGGTTCTCGATGCTGCTGCTTATTTTGAGAAACAGTCCGGGGAGTTCTGAGCGGTAGTGGGGACAGGAGAATATCGGCGTGTACAAAACCGCTCCTACTCATTCGGTGTCCCCGTGGTATTCGAAAGACCACGGTCCTGCATCATGTCAGGCTCGATTGAATCCGATCCCTCCAGATTGAGATCCTTCTGCCAGGGATAGAATCAATCAAGCCTGACCCCGGGTCTAGTCGCTTGTTGACTTACGCATGTGCATCAGGGCTTCGTCAACATGCTTGGTAGCAACATCGGCGTGTCCTGCTTTGGCATGCTCGATTGCCTGCTTCAGTTCCTTGATGGAGTCCGTCATATGCTTATGTTGTTCGGCGTGCTGTTTCTCCGATGCCTGAGCATGGGTCAGACTCTCTTCCGCGTGCTTGAGCAGCACTTTTGCGTGACCGTCCTCGCCATGTGCCTTTGCCATCGCGGCATGTTCGATCGCCTGGGCAGCGTGATGATCGGCAATCGCCGGGGGCGCCAGAAGAACGCCCAAAACACCGATGGCAAAACCTGCTGGTATGTATCTCATGAGAGCCTCCACAAGTCCATTGGATAGTTTTTATTGACAGCACGCTTTGCTGGCACCTGCCAGCACTTTTAGCCTGCAACAGCCGAAGTCTGTCTCTCAAAGTATAGGCTATCTTTCTCCTCTTTGCCGTAACCGGTTCATCCTCATACGCGGCAGCGATATTTGGCTCGTAGAAGGCGGCAGCTTGTCAACTTGACATAGCCGGTGTTTCAGGCCCAGAAAAAATACCTGTCCGTGCTATGCCATCCCCCCCGATTGTGCCGCGAAACATGGCGCCAGTATTGAAACGCATCGCATAATTGCCGTCCGCATCCAGGACGATCAGGCCGCCATCCCCACCAATCGCGGCGATTTCCTCCAGCGTGTTATCGGCTGCCTCGGTAATGGGGGCATGCAGAAATCGCACCTGCGCTGCGGTGTTGAAAGCGGCAGCGGTACGAATGAACATTTCGCCTGTGCCAGTCGTGGATACTGCAACCGAGCGATTGTCCGCGTAGGTTCCCGCACCAATAATGGACGAGTCTCCCACTCGGCCGGAGTGCTTGTTCGTGAGCCCACCGGTCGACGTGCCGGCCGCCAGATTGCCATGGGAGTCCACCGCTACTGCACCGACGGTTCCGCGTTTTTCATCCTCACCCGGCAATGTATCCAGACCCGCATCATGGTCGAGCAGAATACTTTCTTTAGCGATAGCTTTTTGCAGTTGATTCCACCGGTGCTGGGTATAGAAATAGGACGAATCCACGATTTCCAGACCCTGCTTTGCAGCGAAAATTTCCGCACCTTGACCGATGAGCATCACGTGGGGGCTTTTCGTCATTACCGCATGTGCGGCGCGAATCGGATTGCGAATCGTCGTCACTCCCGCAACGGCGCCTGCCGCGCGGGTGACCCCTTCCATGATTGAAGCTTCCAGTTCGTTACGACCATCGTGGGTCAGCACGGAGCCCTTGCCGGCATTGAACAAGGGGCAATCCTCCATCACCGCAATGGCCGCAATCACCGCATCGATGCTGCTGCCGCCTGCTGCAAGCACCGCATGGCCAGCGATCAGCGATTGTGCGAGCGCCTCCCTGTAAGCCTGCTCGCGTTCTCGCCGCTGGCCGGGTTTCACGGCCCCGGCACCTCCGTGAATCACGAGCCGGATCGGCGACTCATTCCCAGTATTTCCGCGCATGTGTATCGTCATCTAAACAGATCCAAGAGTAAGAAAGACAGAAGGCGAACATCGTAATTCGTTGGGGAATCATTGAGAACCCAAGCGGTACTTTTTCCGTTAACGGTGATACGAGGCTCACACGGCAGTAAATCTTCAATTCTCTAAAAATACCGGTGACACATCACTGGATTGAACCAGAAACTGCTGCTATGTTGAATAATCATGATTGGATGAATTAACGTCAACCTCCAGTTCATGCATGCCGGTGCTGAAGTCAATCATGAAGACGGTACACCTGGACGATAGTCTGCTCGATTTTATGGCATCGAAGGAGCTAAGACATGGCATTGACACAACTTCCAAAATCCGAGTGGCAGAATTACTTCGACGGCGTTTCCAAGGTGCTGGGTGCGAAGCTGGTGGAAATAGAGGTCACAGGACTTGAACTCGGGGACCAGGTTGAGGTGGACTGGTTGCCACTGATTGGACTGAGCTACGACCCCAAGGGAGACGTTCTGGCAGTGATAGTCGAGGGGATTGAACACAATATCCGACATCCGAAGCAGATTTACGTCGAACAGGATGCCGAAGGCCTCTACAGCATCGAGGTGGTGGATACTGCGGAAGAACACCACATCTTGCTCCTGAAGGACCCACTCAAGTTGCCGACAGTTTGAGAAGCAAGGGTTTTTGAAAATATCGTCGCTGAGAGCCAATCCAGGAGTGCAGTGCCCCATCTCACTCCATCTCGACTCAAAAGATCAATCGAGACACCTATTAATCCAGTGCTCGTTGATATAACTGAAAGTCTTGCTCGGAGAAACAGCAAAATATCACTTCTTTGAGCGAAGTCTCAGTTTCAATAAACTGCCGCACAGTGTTGGCCGCTATTTCAGCGGCTGCTTCACGCGGATAAGCATATGCACCTGTACTGATGCATGGAAACGCAATCGAACTCAAACCATTGGCAGCGGCAATTTCCAGACTCCGCCGATAACAGGAGGCAAGTTGTTCCGGTTCATTGCTTTTTCCCCCACGCCAAACCGGACCAACGGTATGAATGACATGCTTTGCCTTTAAACGGTAGCCTTTTGTGATCTTTGCGTCACCGGTTTTACAACCGCCAAGCAACCTGCATTCTTCCAGCAACTCTGGACCAGCAGTCCGATGGATAGCGCCATCAATGCCACCGCCGCCCAGCAATGATGAATTGGCGGCATTCACGATTGCATCTGTTTCCAGTTTTGTAATATCACCACGAATGGCATGAAGTCTTGCTGTCATTGAGTGTGGCCCGACTTTATATCCGTATCGCTGGCAGGCATTGCAGATTCCGCAGGGATTATGGCATCAATCAAGGGTAGGACTCGAAATGCTTTTTGTCAAAATGCCTGCTGATAGCCGCGTCCGTTCTCTCCCCTACAAGGGATAGCTCGATCAGGGATGACCTATTGATTGTCATACTTTTGCATGCAAACACTCCGGTTAAATCTCTGGGAGAGACAAACCATGGAAACAGCAGAATTACTGAAGCAGCGCTTGAAACTCGTCTACCGGTGGTACCAGGGCATGGTCAACCGGGATACAGGAATGCTTGAGTACCTCTACATCCCCGAGACTGACACATTCGTGCGCGAAAAATCTCCCATCCGGGATATTGCCTCTGTGTGGGACGTGGAAATGCTCAGCGATTTTCTGAACAAGCATGAGCTTCGGTCACTGATCCGGAAGTCGCTGCGGCATTACGTGAATTACCTCGTGGAGCGCGACAGTCACCTGATCCTCGACCCGGATCGGTTGGAGGAGCCTTCATCGATCGCCCACAGTGCCTTTATGATTCTCGCCCTGCTGCACGCCCTATCCCCCCGTCGGATGGAGGAGATCACTGCTCTCGCCGAGGGGATACTCCATCAGCAGAGGCCGGATGGCTCGTACAAGGTGTATTTCCATGATCTGCCCGACCACGGAGAAGAACTGTACGCTGGCGAGGCAATGCTCGCTCTTCTGGAAACCTACCGGCAGTTGCAGGATGCCCGGTGCCTCCAAAGCGTGGAACTCGCCTTCTCCTATTATGATGCGCAGTACTTTCGATGCCATCGGGTTGCGGGAAACATCCTTGTCTTCTTCGCCAACTGGCAATCACAGGCGTGCCGCCTCTTGTTCGAGTGCACGCAGAGTACGGAGATCAAGAAGGATGTCGCCGACTACCTCTGCCGGATGCACGACCAGATCATGGAGCGGGACTTCTATGAGAACGTCGAGCGCCACCCGGCACAGCAGGTTTCAGTGGAAGTGGCCTGCGCCCTTGAGGGCCTCAACGAGGCTTATGCGATTGTATGCAACTTAGACGATAAGCGGACCGAATGCTATCGACACCGTATCTGCAAGGGGCTTACCTACTTGCTCGAACTGCAATGCACCGACAACGGAACGGAAAAGGAACGCGGCGGTTTCGGCCTGACCCTGCAAGAGCGGGCCCAGAGAATTGACATTACCGGCCATGCGGCCAGTGCCTTCATAAAGAGTGGAGAGAACGGGATCGAATGCCGACTACCATCCGCCAATCATTAATGCCCCCCTCTGGAAAGCTTGGCCGATGCCGAGCCACAGAATCGAAGATTGATCCTATCGCCACTTTATGCGGACCGGAATTCCACCTTTGGGTCGCAGGGTTATTGCCATCTCAATCTCGACTTCCTCTGGATCAAGCAACTGTAAATCACAGTGCTGAATTATCATGCATAGCAAAAGCTGGCTCTCCATTAATGCAAAATGACTGCCGATACAGATGCGTTCACCTGTCCCGAAAGGTATGAACGAATATCTCCGGTTTTGGGATACCAGAAATCGTTCGGGGTCAAACTGCTCTGGTTGTGGCCAAAAGTCGGCATGATGATGAAGATTGAAAATACTGAATATCGCAAGCCTGTCGGCTTTTAAAAAATAACCGTCAACCTCGGTATCTTTACTGACTTTACGCAGCAAAAAGCTGGCAGGTGGACGGAGGCGCATCGATTCACTGAGTACGGCCCTGGTATAAACAAGCTGCTGCAAATCTTCGGCGTTCGGTATTTTTCCTTGCAACAATCGATCAAGTTCCTCACGCAGCCGAGCGAGCGCGCCTGGGTGGCGGACGAGTAAATATAAAGTCCAGCTTAGTAAATTCGCGGTTGTTTCATGGCCCGCGCTAAAAATGGTAATAACTTCATCACGAACCTGCCTATCGGTCATCTTCTCACCGCTGTTGTCATCACGCGCTTTTAACAGCATATCCAACAGGTCATTCTGATCCGAGGGCGCAGTGCGGCGTTGATCGATGATCCCGTAAATGACATCATCGATTATTCCCAATGCCTGCTTGAATTTTCGATTCGCCGGAGTGGGCACATATAACGGAAGAGTCAAAGGATTTGCGATGGTTTTAGCGGCATATCTCAATAAAATCTCCAAGGACGGAGCGATCTGTTCTATTTTATCGAGGACACTGGTGCTGAACATGGTTTGGGTGATGACCTCCAATGTAAGCCGCATCATTTCACCTGACAGGTTGATGTGCGCTCCTTCACCCATCTGCCGCCATCGACCCAGCATGTTGTTACCTGCGGTAGCCATTTGCGGCAGCAGCGTGGTTACATTACTTCTCTGAAAAACGGGCTGCATCAAGCGCCGTTGTCTTTGCCATAAATCGCCCTGACTTGTTACTAATCCCTGGCCTAAAATCAATGCCAGACCGGTTGGTTTTTCAGGATTGTAGATTTTTACAAAAACATCGCTTTGCCTGATCAAGGCTTGTTCAACCAGTTTTGGGTGGCTGAATAAATAAAATTGGCGAGCCGCCAATCTGAAGCTGACCAAATCCCCATAATCCTGCTGCCAGTTATAAAAGGCTTGAAGGGGGCTCGCAATCATCTGCCTTAAATTACCCAGCAGAAAATCGCCCTTGACCTGTGGAACTGTTTTGTTATGCGCCATCGTCTAGGCAGTTGGAAGGTTAATGAGGGACTCGCTAGCCTCAATTCAGCCTATGCATCACCTCAATGCAATAAGCCAAACAAAACAAAACGCTCCATTCAAGCAATAGCAACCGATAGGCGCATCCTAAATTGCTTTGTCACTGATTACCATCCTGGCTGCTCGCACGGATGTTCTTTTCAATCTCTCTTGAATGGCAGGTTGCTCCTGAATGATAGCAGGTCAACGCCAGCTCTTTCTCTGCGTTAAACAATGCGGCAGCTTGCAAGCTGTAAGGATACTGCCGTTCGTAAAAGAATCGAAAAGATCAAGAAGCTGATACGACTTAACATAATACGAAAGGAAATTTCATGGCCGCAAAATTCGAAATCTACAAGGATAAGGCAGGTGAGTTTCGGTTCAGATTGAAAGCCACCAATGGGCAAACCATTCTTGCCAGTGAAGGCTACAAGGCCAGAGCGGGATGCATGAACGGAGTGGAGTCTGTCCGAAAAAATGCGCCTGATGACGTCCGGTATGAACGGAAAACCACTGAAAGCGGCAAATACAGGTTCAATCTCAAATCAGGCAATAATCAGGTGATTGGTACCAGTGAATCCTATGAGACGGAAAAAGCACGGGATGGCGGAATAGAATCAGTCAAGAAAAACGCCCCAACCGCCGTCATTATCGATATGACAGAGCCGACCGGGAAAATCGCACCCGGCACTCCACCAGCCGAAGCAGCAGTCTGAACTCGGGGTTTTCAGCTTGAAGGGCTTCTGTTGAAGCCCTTCCCTTCAATCAGCAGGTAATCAGCGGGGCAAATCCGGTATTCCAATGTCGACTGTCGATCGATTGTTGCAAAATGCAGAGGAAATTGGACAGATTTCTATCCAGGGTATCTTTTTCCCTGTTTTCAGGATTGAAAATCAGAGGAGCCTGGATTTGGCGGAGACTGAACTCCACGCTCGGAGACAGCATAAAGCGATAGATGCATGCGGACAGGCATACTCGGCTGGCATACCAGGAATATGCCCCTGTGAGGTACGTGCATGCCTTCTCGAATATCTACTTAGGTAGACTGATCCGGGGCTTCCTCCCATATCTGCATGATTCCATAAAGCACGGTCATCAACGGGGCTCCAAAAAGAGCCGGCTTCAAAAACTCAATCAATTCAATCATTTTTTTCCTCAAAGAAGGTATTCAGTTATTCAATCTTGGAAACGACAAAACCCGCTTTGTAGCGAGCAGCTCAACCTAGCCATATAACATAACGGATTGATTCCGTTTCTCTCCTCAATTTTGTGATCTTTTTGTTATTTTTTTGTGAAGAATATGTTAACAGACGGCTGTTGTCAAGCTGGGGGAAACATTGGAGATAAGCTTCTGACAGGCACAAATCCTGTCAAAATTTGCTTGAAGGGATGGCCTTGAGGGGTAATTCTCTTGAGGGATAATTCTATTCCCGGGCCAAAAGCAGAGTAGCGCGCCCAAGGGTAGCGTTATTACTTTCCGTCAACACGTCATTCATAAATGACGATCGATTTTTACCCAATCCAGTGGCAGCCGCTTCAAATAGTGACGAGGAATAACTAAGTGGCCGATCGCTTCCTTGAATTCCTTTCGATCACTCAGGCCGGAAGATCGCTCCATATTCGACATAGCCGCTTTCCCACTCCCTTATCACGTAGGTAAAGGCCCATTCCCGGTCCAACGTACAAAAAGCCTCCGTTAATACTTTCCAGAATCCTCCCGTTTGAAGCTTGGTAATCGAAAGATTGGGGCATTTCCTGCAAAAAGCAGTGAGAGAGAGTCTGCGTTGAAGCCATGACCCTCATGTGATTTTTCTCACAGATTATTCCACTTGACACAATTACTCTCTACTTGCGTGGTAACTACACGCTTGTCTTTAACTTCTACTGAGGAGAATGTCATGGCAGCAATATATGGAACCCAGTTTCATGATAACGGCACGTCGCAGTGGGCATGGAACGGATGGTTTTCCGAATATAAATTCTTTCCGTCATTGATAGGCACAAGCAGCAGCGACTACATCTATGGTTATGGGGGAAATGACAACCTCTACGCATACTCTGGTAACGATACGCTAGACGGTGGGACAGGTACGGATTCCATGTACGGTGGGACTGGCAACGATGTGTACTACGTGGATACGACGACAGACAAAGTAATCGAGTACTACAACCAAGGCGTTGACCATATCTACAGCTCGGTCAGCACCAATTACAAATGGTTGCCCGCCAATGTCGAGAACCTGACTCTGACCGGTACTGCCTATTTTGGAGACGGCAACGACCTCAGTAATTTTATCTCCGGCAATGGTTACTCCAACTCTCTCTATGGATATGGCGGCAACGACCAGTTGTACGGCTGGGGTGGTAACGATAGCCTCGACGGGGGAGCCGGTAACGATACACTCGTCGGCGGAGCCGGAAAGGATTTTCTTACGGGCGGCACTGGAGCGGACACGTTCGTCTTCAACTCGGTAACCGAGAGTCCAGCCTGGGGAGCAATCGATACCATCTCCGACTTCAAATGGTGGGAAGGGGATGCGATTGATCTTTCCGCAATCGATGCAGACGTGAACTGGTGGGCGACTGGCAATCAAAGTTTCAGTTCCAGCCAATTATCGTATAACCCCTCCTCAGGCCTATTGACTGCCGATGTGTACGGAGGCGCGGACCTTCAGATCGCCCTGATCGGTGCCTCAGGATTTAATCCAAGCCTGGATGTTATCGCTTAACCGCTGATAACTCATCTTCTACTGGGTCACGCAGCGTGACCTGGTAGATTTTGGGGAGGAAGCGAGTTCCTCTTCCCCAGACCATAATCATTCAGGTCCCGCAAAGAGTTCGTTCCCACTCATACAGTTACGCCTGGACCTGGCTCTGAGGTGACTTACAAATTGAAATTTCCCAAGACAGAAATTGCGCAAGTCCTTCTAAGCTTCAAGGGGGCATTCAGAACGGTAGGAATCTTCAGCGCCATTATCAACTTGTTGATGCTGGTTCCATCCCTGTACATGCTGCAAGTGTATGACAGAGTTCTGGCAAGCCGGAACGAAACTACTTTGCTGATGCTGACTTTGATGGCGCTCGGAGCCTTTCTGTTCATTGGCGCTCTGGAGCTTGTACGAAGCTTTGTTCTGATCCGGATCGGGGCGCAGCTTGATATGAAGATGAATAAACGCATTTATACAGCTGCGTTTGAACAAAATCTGAAGCGCGCAGGGGGTAGCGCGGGGCAGGCGCTGCAGGATTTCACCACCATCCGTCAGTTTTTAACAAGTCAAGGGCTGTTTGCTTTTTTTGATGTTCCATGGCTCCCAATATATCTGACTGTCATTTTCCTGTTTAGTCCGCTGCTAGGCTTGTTTGCCTTGACTGGAGCCGCGGTGCTCATTGCTTTGGCCTTTGCCAACCAGGCCTTATCCAAAAAACCACTTGAGGAAGCAAATGCGGTAGCGATTACATCAAGCAGTCTCGCAACCAACAATTTGCGGAATGCGGAAGTCATTGCCGCAATGGGTATGCTGCCCGACCTGATGGCACGCTGGTTAAGACTCAATGACAGAGTTCTGCAACTGCAAGCGGAAGCCAGCCAAAAGGCGGGAAAGATCAGTTCAATTACAAAGTTCGTCCGGATTTCGATGCAGTCGCTCATATTGGGTCTGGGAGCCCTGCTTGTCCTGGAAGGGAAAATTACGCCCGGAATGATGATCGTCGCCATGATTCTACTGAGCAGGGCATTGAGCCCGGTGGAGCAGTTGATAAGTGTGTGGAGAAGCTGGAGTAGCACGCGGAGTGCTTACCAGCGTCTGAACGAACTTTTGGTGGCGAATCCCGTGTGTGAAACAGGAATGCCGCTGCCAAAACCGCTTGGGGAAGTGTCGGTGGAAGCTGTGACTGCCGCTCCCCCGGGTTCTACAGTCAGCGTTCTTAAAAACTTGAGTTTTAAGATTGTGCCCGGTGATGTATTGGGAGTCATCGGCCCCAGTGGTTCGGGAAAATCGACACTAGCGCGTTTGCTGGTGGGGGTCTGGGCGGTCGCAATGGGTAAAGTACGTCTGGATGGGGCAGATGTCTATTACTGGAACAAGGATGAGCTCGGCCCGCACATCGGTTACCTGCCACAGGATATCGAGCTGTTTGCGGGAACGGTTGCGGAGAATATCGCCCGGTTTGGAGAGATCAATTCAGAAAACGTGGTAATGACAGCCAAGCGCGCGGGAATTCATGAAATGGTCTTGCGCCTCCCCCAAGGTTACGACACCCCTCTTGGAGACGGCGGAGCAGGATTATCGGGCGGTCAAAAGCAGCGTCTCGGCCTGGCGCGGGCAATGTACGGCGACCCCTCCCTGATTATGCTGGATGAACCCAACTCAAACCTTGACGAAGTGGGTGAGCAGGCATTGATCGAGGCAATCGAGGATCTGCGCAAGCAGGGTAAAACCATCGTAATAATCAGTCACAAGAACAGTGTACTGGCTGCCACAACCAAGTTGTTGCTGTTAGTGGATGGAAAAGCGCAATTGTTTGGCCCGACTGCTCAAGTTCTGGACAGGTTGAGAAAACCTCGTCCACAACCAGTACAGCAGGTACAGCAGGTGCAATCAAGATAAAAATTGACCGGAAGTAAAGAGAGAATGTCTATCAGAGAATTCAAAGTCTGCCTGACGAGTATGAGATCGTAGGAGTGATGAAATGCAGATGAAGTTGCAGAGCAGCGGCAGTACCTATGGCGACCCCCACGAATCGCCCCTTTCAGGAGTAGACGACGATGCTCTCCAATACATCCGCCTCGGCTGGGGAATCGTCGTCGCGGGTATCGGAGGTTTTTTACTGTGGGGTTCATTGGCTCCGCTTGATAAAGGGGTCCCACTTAGCGGAACTGTTACGGTGGCGACCAACAGGAAAGCAATTCAGCATCAAGCGGGGGGAACAATTGAAGACATCCTCGTGAGAGAAGGAGATGTGGTTGAGGCGGGAACTGTACTGGTCCGCATGAATAGCGTGCAAGTCAAAGCTAACGCCGAAACGATGCGAGTCCAATATTTTGCTGCGCGTGCAGCAGAAGCTCGTTTGGTTGCTGAGCGTGATGGAAAAAAGGCCATTGTTTTTCCCATAGAGCTGGAAAAGATGAAAAGCGACCCGATTGTTGCCAACTATATCGCCCTGCAGCAGCATCTATTCAGCTCCCGGCTATTGGGAATACAGAGTGAGTTGTCCGCAATGGATGAGAGTATTTCCGGCCTGAAGTTGCAAACCAGTGGCCTGGAGGAATCACGGGATAGTAAAAAACAGCAACTGGAATTTTTACAAGAACAGTTGGGTGGGATGCGTGAGCTGGCCTCCGAAGGTTACGTAGCGCGCAATCGATTGCTGGAACTGGAGCGAATGTATGTACAGATCAGGGGGGCAGTTTCTGAAGACATTGGCAACATCGGGCGAGGACAGCGGCAAATTGCCGAATTGAAGCTGCGCCGTATCCAACGCCAGCAGGAATACCAGAAGGAAGTACGCTCTCAGTTGTCGGATGTGCAAAAAGAAGCAGAGGCGCTTGCTCACAAGCTAAGCGCTCTGGATCATGACCTCGCAAACGTGCTGGTCAAAGCGCCGGTTGATGGCACAGTAGTCGGCTTGAACGTCTTCACCCGAGGCGGTGTAATCGCGCCCGGTTTTAAGATTATGGACATTGTACCCCGAGATGATCCATTGATGGTTGAAGGTCGCCTGCCAGTTCATCTGATCGATAAAATCCATCCCGATCTTCCCGTGGAACTTATATTTACCGCATTCAATCGCAATCTGACGCCTCATATACCGGGAATAGTGACTCAGGTGTCTGCGGACCGCTTTGTTGATGAAAACACGGGAGAGCCCTACTACAAACTGCAAGCCCGGGTAGCGCCTGAAGGGATAAAAATGATCGCCGCCCTGCAGATCAAGCCGGGAATGCCGGTTGATCTGTTCGTGAAGACGGGTGAGCGTACGATGATGAACTACATCCTGAAGCCGATACTGGATCATTTAAAAATGGCCATGACGGAGGATTAGGATGTCTGTTCGCGCGCACCGTCTGATTATTCCAGCACTGGGCCTGCTCGCGCTGTTTCCACCGAAGCAGGCATTGGCAGCAGGGCTGGTTCAGGTCTACGAAACAGCTTTGGCGAACGACTCCGCCTATCAGGCGGCGATTCACGAAAACAGGGCGGGCCAGGAATTTGCGGCGATTGGACGATCCGCCTTGCTCCCCTCCCTCTCCGCAAGTTTTGCGATAAACCAGAACCAGCAGGATTTTACCCGTCAAGCCATCAGCCTCCAACGAAGCTATGAAAGTCAAACGGCTACGATTCAGCTAAGACAATCTCTTATCAACCTGGGAGCGTTCGCAGGCTATAAACAAGGGGTTTCAAAAACGAACCAGAGCAACGCCGAATTCTCCAACCAGGGTCAAGAGTTTATCCTGCGTCTTGTAGGAGCCTATATTAATGTGAAGTACGCCGAAGATCAGTTGGCGCTAGTGACTGCACAACGGACAGCATTGGAGGAGCAGCGCCGGGCAAACGAGCGCATGCTGGAAAAAGGTGAGGGTACAAAAACTGATGCCCTGGAAACACAGGCAAGACATGATCTCGCGGAAGCCCAGGTACTCGAAGCACAGGATAGTCTCGCGAACGCACGGGATGTGCTGGCCTCCATCATGGGCGAAGAAGTCACGGAACTTGATCCATTATCGGATGCTTTTCGGGTCAAACCCCTGCAGCCAGGACGATTTGACGACTGGAAGGAAATCGCCCTGGAAAATAATCCCGAAATTGCCACTCGGCGTCACGCGGTGGACGTGGCGCGGGAGGAGATCAACAAGCAGCAGGCAGGCCACTTCCCGCGGGTGGAAGCTGTGGCAGCGATCGCGCGCAACAAATCCGATAACCCTCTCCTGGTTGGCATCGATGCGCTTACGCAAAGCATAGGCGTGCAAGTAAGCTTGCCTTTGTATTCCGGTGGCAATGTAAGCGCCATGACGAGCCAGGCAAAATCCAACTACGAAAAAGCGAAAGCTGATCTGGAGACGAAAACGAATCAAATAACCGTGGAATTGCGTAAACAGTTCAATCTTGCTTTGACAAGCACTTCTCGTATTGCCGCTCTAGTAAAATCTGTCGATTCAGCAAGCTTTCTGATGGAAGCCACCATGAAAAGCATCAAGGGCGGGGTACGAACAAATCTCGATTTCCTTAATGCCCAACAGCGGTTATTTGAAGCAAAGCGGGATCTCGCTGAGGCGCGTTATGGCTATCTACTTGCCTATCTTCGGTTACGGAAGGCCGCAGGAATAGTCGGGATCAGCGATTTGCATGATATCGCGACCTATTTCACCTCCAGCGATACCTCCCCGGTATCAATAGATATGGCGTTAACCACGGGAAACAAAATGGAAACGGCTAATAGCTCGATTACATATACTTCCAGGTAAAGGGAGGTAGAAGGCGGAAGGCGATCTAGCGGAAAGAACCGCATATCGCTTCAATCATTACCATTTACCATTTGTCCCAGGCGGGTCATATCAAGAATGTGCAGATCACGTCCTGTCCGCGCTATCACCTTTTGTCTAGCTAATGCATTCAATTCGCGAGTTACGGTCTCACGATGGGTGTTGAGACGGATGGCTATCTCCGCGTGAGTGGGTACCGGGGAGATTAGGCCCCGATTTGATGCTGCTGAATGCGTTTTCGCAAGGCGCAGAAGCTCCGCACGAATACGGTTCGGAACTTTCAGTGCGCTAAGGCCATAAACCCGGTCTATAAGATGCCTTACCTGACTTGTCAATCGCTTCAGAACAACTAAATATATTTCCTTGTTGGAATAAATGAGATCCAGGAAAGATTGTGTCGGCAGAGAGGCCACCACTGAATCTTTTTTAGCAGTCACAGTTGCCGAGCGAGTATGGCCGTCAATTGCCGCCAGCTCTCCAAATATGTCTCCGCTTGATAAGTCGCACAAAATAACCTCATGACCTTTGCAGGAATTATAGGTAACCCGTACCATGCCTTCCACAATAAAAAAAGTACTATTTGTATCATCCTGATGCCTGATAATAGTTTCCCCCGCCGCATATCTACGGGTGCGGCAGCAGTCAGTCACTGCTTCCAACTCCGCAACTGACAGATTTCGAAGTTCTTTGATACCTGCAAGTGACGCGCCGCCTCGTTCAACTGATGTATTTACCGCGCCCATTCCCACCTCTTGCTTTTTTGAACCGTTGAGTGCGCCACCGCTGCGGCCGGCACGGCAACTGCCTGATATTGTCAGTTCCTCAATCGACGCGGTTCTTGATAGATTTTCAAACATTGTATGAGCGCAACAGTGGGTTCCAGATTCAGTTCTTCGATAGAGGTCAGGCGATGTTGCCCGGCAGCGCAAGCTCCGCAAGCATCATGCCCAGGCTTTCGGTTCTCCCCATCAGCGCGTTCCGCGCCACGATCTTCATGGGTTGCACCCTTCCCTCTTATGGCTGAGTCATATCGTTCTCATTTAGAATTGAGAGTTGGCTCATTCGGCCTGGTTGGTAGTTTCGACAAAAGCATCCATGGCTCAGATTGAGATATTAAGCGCTTGAACGAATGCCGGGAAAGAGCAGGAATACGTACGCCAGCTACGCAGAATTACGTATTCTATTGGCGAGCATCCAGCTGGTGCCGCCTATGAGAGGGAAACTGTTTTCCGGCAAAACAGATAACGAAAAAGAAGGAAAAACGTAAATGTATGTAGCTCATCTACGCAGCGCTATGGATGCGTATGCGCCTGGCTCACACATAATGGAACCATGAAACTCAGGCGAAAACTCATCCTGCTGGCCTTGGCGCCGCTTGTACTGGTGCTCTGCACGGTGGCCGTCATGGTCAACCACCAATCAGTCGAACTGGCCAAAGAGCAGCGCGACGTGATCGAACCGGCATATCTCACCAGCAAGCAGGACGAGCTCAGGAGCTACCTGACGCTGGCGCAGCATGCCATTGCCCCGCTTCACGGATCAGGCCGCACGGACGAAGCCGCATTGTCGGAAGCAAAGGCGATCCTGCACCGCCTGGATTACGGAAATGATGGTTATTTTTTTGTGTACGACCTGCAGGGAACCTTGCTCGTGCACTCGCGCAAACCGGAGCTGATTGGGATAAACCGGTTGAATTACCGTGACATTAATGGCTACCCCACCGTTGAGATGCTGATCAGAAAGGCGCGCGAGGGCGGCGGATTTGTCCAATATGCGACGGAAAAACCTTCCACCGGGAAACCCGCTACCAAGCTTACCTATTCCGTCCTTCTCCCTAACTGGGGATGGGTGCTGGGCACGGGCATTTACCTGGACGATGTCCACGGCGTACTGGCAAAGGTCGACGAGCAGGTGGCAGTCAACAACTACGACACCCTGCTGTGGATCGGCTTGGCTGCGTCCCTGGGCATGACAGTCATCATCGTCTGCGGCCTGATGCTAAACATTAGGGGCCGCCGCGAGGCACAGGAAGCGGAGCGCGCCCGGTTGTCGAGCGAGCTGCACGACAGCATCTGCCAGCGGCTGGTGGCAGCGAAGCTGCACACACAAACCGGCCTCATCCAGTTGGCGGGCGTGCCGTCATCCCATATCGCGGCGCAAACCACGTTTCGGTATCTGGAGAAAGATTTGAAAGATGTCCTGCAGGAGACGCGGGAAATCGCGCATGGACTGCATCCGATGATCCTCAGGGATTTCGGGCTCGCGGCGGCGCTGCGGCACCTTGCGCATGACATGGAAAATGCCGCAACCTCAATTCGGTTCCGCAGCCGGGGCCTGGTCGAAGGGCTTCCCGGTGACGCCAACCTCGTCTTCTATCGGCTCGCCCAGGAGTGCCTCTCCAACGTCAAGCGGCATTCCTGTGCCAGCAGGGCAGCGCTGCGCCTGACAGGGAACAGGGGGACAGTGCGACTCACCGTATGGGACAACGGCACCGGATTCGATGCCGGCAGCCTAGAACGCAACTGGATGCGCGGCCTCGGCTTGGGCAGTATGAATGCCCGCGTGGAAGAGGCAGGCGGACGGCTGACCATTACCTCGAAGCCGGGCAGCACAAAGGTGACCGCCACTCTTCCCCGACCCTTTTTACAACGACTGATACCCAAAAATCATGCCAAACCTCCCCATTAAGATACTGATTGTGGACGATCACCCCGCATTCCGTCACGGCATGCGGGACCTGCTCGAAACTCAAGTCTGCTTCAGGGTAATGGCGGAAGCGGGGAATGCAAAGGAAGCGTGGCGTCATCTGGAGAAAACGGATATCGATCTCGTGCTGCTGGATATCAACATGCCGGGCACGGACGGCATTGAACTGACCTCGCGGCTTCGCGCCCGTTATCCGAAGCTCGCCATACTCATGCTCACGATGCATGATGGGGACGCGTACATCCGCCGCGCAACGGCGGCAGGAGCAAGTGGATACGTGGTGAAAACCGCTGATCCGGAGCCCATCTTTAATGCGATTCATACGGTCATGGCGGGGAAAAAGATTCTTCCCGAGATATCCTGCCCCGAACTGCTGCTTACCGGGAGCGAGCGGGTGGTATTGTGGCTCACTGGTCACCGCGAATACGACACCGCCAGGATTGCAGCCAGAATGAAGATAGTCGAGGCCACTGTAAATACCCACCGGCACAATATCTGGCAGAAACTGAAGGCGACCCTTCCGGAAGCAGAAACGAGCAACCCCAATCTGCTTGTCATCCTCGGCGTGGAATACCGCCTGCGCTGCCCGGAGTATCCAATGGAATGAGTTTCGCCATGAAAGGCATGGCTGGACGTTTCATCCCCTAGCGATAGCGCTTGGGATGATCGCCATCACAGTACGGCACCACGCACTATCGCTCGCGCAGCAGCAGCAGCAGCAATCCATTATTAACCCAGCATATCTTGCCACGAAGGACGTGGAACTGAAGAGCTACGTAGAAATTGCCAAGCGCGCGATTGCTCATCTTTGAGATCTGTGATGACGGTGTAGGTTTTGACGTTGCCCTTGTTTCAAGAAATCCTGACCAGAGCAGCGGGTTATGCAGCATGAAAGAACGTGTTGAATCAGTGGGTGGGAAATTTGAAATCATTTTCTCGCCCACTGCCACCTGCGTAAATTCAGCCTTCAATGAAGGTTCTTGCTGAGTTTATTGGCACATTCGTTCCCAGTTGCGTTCTCCCTTGGTTCTGCCAAAGGAACAGACATGAGCCAACCCCTCAAGCTCCTGACCAGCGCGCGACTGCATTTCATATCAATTACCCCGGCCCGTTCCGTCTTTTCGGATTTTCCCTGGCGATACCGTATCGTCTTTGGACGGGCTGGGTCATCCTTGCGGGAAGCACTATCTATTTCCCCCCAGGCGATTTCTAAAGATCGTGCGAAGAGATTAGCGCTCTCCTCTTTCAGTCTTTCACCCCCGCCCATCATCCAGAAACCAGCAGGGTCCGGTTCATCTCTTGGGTCGGAAACAATCCTGATGAGATTCTTATAAAGGGGCTCTGAAGGTGAGCCGGGAGCATAGATGGAAAGGTGGTTATTCAGAACGATGGCACTTTGGTCTTGAGTAAGGGTGAAGAATGGCGTTACTTCAACTACCCATTCAGCTACGGATGGAGTATTGAACTCAACCCATTTCTTGCTACCACCCACCGATGTCTTATTCAATCCTCGTTGCACCAATTCCCTATATGTGAAATCGCCCAGTGCAGTTTGGTATGGGAGGAGTACTCTGTCGGCTTCAGCCTGAAGTTCCTCATCTTTTCCATATTCCTTGATGTACTTCCCGGTGACAAACGCCAGAGAGTAAAGAACATCGATGGAATGGATCCCGTTTGCCTCAACGTTCTTATTGTCTTGAATGAGCTCGCCCTTGTAGACCACCTTGTCGACTTCCGGCAGGCGGACAGACCAATTCTGTTCTGTGCCCAACCTTACAGGGGCTATTCTCTCCCCAGATTGTGCATCACTACCAGCCTCTGCTGGGGACATTACGATAACGAGTATGAGGACACTTGCGGCAGCTAATGCCGTTTGTATCATTTGTCGTGCCAATGTAGGTCTCATGAATGAAAGTCTCCTCGACTATAAGCATGCCATCAATTATTGAATGGCTTGAGAAAGGCATCTTTGCCCATTTCCAATACCTGGAAGTAGGCGTTGCTTAAACCCGGAAAATTCGGAGACTCGTCCCATGGACCCTCTGAACCCTTCGCCAGATCCACTGGCATGTACCATTCGTAAGCGTTGTTGTTAAGAGTGACCATAGACCCCACTCCTTTCAATATTGCTTTAGGCTCGCTCGTGGGAAAATAGGTGGAATAAGGCCGAAGCATCCCCAAGTCTGTGATCTGGATAAGAATAACTTTGTCGATGCCGTATTTTTGCTTCAGTGGCGAAAAATCTTTCTCGGCGATGTCAATGCCTTTGCCACTGTAATCCGGCAGCTTGCTGATATCCAAGTCTTCGGAGATGACGATTACATTGAAACCCTTTTTGCGAAGCAGCTCAGCCAGACTGTCCTTGAGTTTCGGTAGATCCTCGTGCGGCAATGTGCGTGTGTAATCGATAAGTGAGGAATTTGCCAGGGTCGCGGCAGCGATACAGAGCAAACAGTTGGCTCCCGGCAACTGCATGTCCACTTTTGGCAGCGGCGTCATGGCGACACCAACCCGCTGGGTTTTTGAGGGTAATGTGCTTTCAGAAAGAGAAACATGCCGCTGAGGCGTAGCACAACCGGTGAGGGTCAAAGCAGCTGCAATGAGAACGGAAGTAAAAAAAGATTTATTTCGCATGATTTTCGATGTGGAATAGTTAAAGGCCGAATTCAATTTTTTCGGAAAATGCCTCAGGAACATCGCTTTTTATATGAAAAAAGCTTCAAAGCTGAATGAAGAATGGGCTATTAAAGATTTCAGCTATTTCTTTATTGTCGTTACCTGATCGATCCGATTATTCCGGTCATACGAAACCTCGAATGCCATTTCGTCGCCACTAAAGACCGCTTCGGCTGGGGTACCCACTACCTCCCATAGGCCCAAGGTCATTACATCGGCTGCTCCGTGGAAAAGTGCCCTGCCAGCTTTTACCCCCGTGCTGTAGCCTTGGACGAACTTGAAAATTTCATGTTTCCTGCCGTTTCTTATCTCGCTTGTTGCAGGAGCGCCAAACTCTCCCAAAAGCATGGGCCGAGGAGTACCTATCCGGAATAAATCAACATTCTTCTTGTCTGGCTGCTTGGCGGCCATGAAGACTGAACATCCAGAGCTAAAAACCAATGTCAGCACGCAAACAAAGGTTGTCCATTTTCTTGAGATCATTGCTTTTCCCCTTATTTTTAAGTTGATCTAAGTAGTTGTATTCTGTGAACCAGGCTCGGATTGAGGTATTACACGCCTGAATGAATGCCCGGAAAAGCGCAGGAATACGTACGCCAGCTACGCAGAATTGCGTAGACGCTTACGGGTGCGAGTTGGTGCTGCCGATGAGAGGAAAATTACGCAGCGCTATGGATGTGTCTGCGCCTGTCTCACGCATAATGGAACCCCGCCCCTTTTTGCAACGCTTCCCCATGGGAGAAGCGATCTTCCGATTAGGAACCGGCAGGCAATTGGCTACAGGCAGGAATTATTCAAATATCGAGTTCACAATCCAGGTTCTACCGATCTGCAGCAGTCACTCTCCTGATTTTCCTGTTGAGAATCAAGAACCTCAGGTGGAGGCTCAGAATATTCGGGCAAGTCATCCCGACTGCGGGGCGGCAAATAGAATAGCTATTGCGCATTGAAGAAGGCACTTGGTGGACCGGGACCATTTCCCCCATGAATCTGGGCGAAGCACCGGCATTCCAGGCAACAAAAAGCCCAACGAGAACAGTTGGGCTGTGGGTAAATAAATGGTGGAAGCAGGGGGAATCTATAACCTCCACCATTCAGCGTTTTTTCCTCTGATTTTACAGAGCTTTTAAATCCAATCAGCTTGGGTTCTGGAGTTCACTTGGAGTTCCAGGTTGGGGGCAGTATAAGATGATGAGGAGCGAGCCCAAGCAAACTCATTCAGTCTGTTCGATTTCTGCTTTGGAACTTCGGTTCGAATTCCTGCAATATTCACGCTTTATAACTGCCAGCCAAACTTTAAGACATTTATGAATTCCTTAGCTTATGAATAAACTTCTGAACAGCCTTGTTTTGCTGGTCCTTTGTCCCCTGATCATTTCTAATGGATTCGAGGCACCAGAAGACTTTGTATTCAAATAACCCAGCCTTTTCGGAGTGCAAAGGAACAAACTTCTCTCCCAGGATTTCTCTTCCGTTATCAATAGTGACTTGGGGCCTCTTCCTCTCCCAACTAGCCAGCTGGCACCCGAATTCTTGAGTCTCAACGTATCTGACATCGCCTATCTCATAAACTCGTGTTACGGTTTCCTGCGGTTTGGTTTCTTGCGGTTGCGCTGGAACAACTTCATGTTTCTGTTCTTTATCAGCCATATATCTCTTTCCTCTCCCTTAAATAAAAATAAACTTTGTTCAAACGGCTTGTTACGTCCTGCGGTATCGCCCTTCTCCATGCAAGAGTATAAGAGAGTAACTTTTTAGGAGGGCAAAAATTTTCTGATGTTGAGCATCAAGGAAGTGATTTTCTTCTAAGGCTACTAGCCCTGAATAAATTCGATCCGTAACCCGCAATCAAATGCAGCTCATTGCCTTCTAGTTATTTTGCTTGTCCTGTTTCACCCGATTGCGCCTTTAACCATTTCCATGTAATTTCATTTCCATGAAAAAAAGCTTTTATTTTTCCTGAGCGCTTCTCACTTAGAAAGGACAATGCTGCCATGTATCCAGCCCTCCAGTCTTTGAAGGCCCGGTTTGCAGAAATCGATGACCTACGGCGGGCCGTTTCCGTGCTCCATTGGGATATGTCCACCTACATGCCTCAGGACGGAACAGCCTCCCGGGGCCGCATGATAGCCGCGGTTGAAAAGACCGCTCACGAAAAACTCATCGACCCCGATCTGGCCGGGCTTCTGGAGGAAACAGGGGCATTACCCGATGCAATGCTGTCTGCAGATGATCGCGCGTTCCTACGCCTGGCTCGCCGGCAGTTTGTCCGCGCGTCGAAAATCCCTTCCGGTTTCAAGGCCGAATTTTTTCAGCACATGGCCGAGACCTACGAAGTTTGGGTCCACGCACGAAAATTGAATGACTTCAACGTCGTCGCGCCCTTTCTGGAAAAGACGGTCGCATACTCACGAGCCCTCTCGGATTTCTTCAATACGGGAGAAACCGCGTGGACGCATCCGATGGACCCGCACATCGAAGACGCTGACCCGGGCATGACCACGACAGCTCTCAAGACGCTTTTTGCTGACCTTCGGCATGATCTCGTACCATTGGTCCAGGAGTTGTCGTCTCGAAGCAAGCCACGAACCGATTTTTTATCACGGGCCTGCCCCAAGTCCCAGCAGGTGGGGTTTTTGAACTGGCTTGCCAGGAATATCGGTTATGACTTCAATCGGGGACGGCAGGACCTCACTCACCACCCGTTCATGACAAAGCTTGGCGCCGGGGATGTTCGCATCACCACTCGAATCAATGAGACCAATCTCTGTGATGGTATTTTCAGCACCATTCATGAGTGCGGGCATGCCTTTTACGAACTGGGGCTTTCGCCAAGCCTGGATGGAACTATCCTGGGTCACGGCACTTCCGCCGGAATTCACGAGAGCCAAAGCCGGCTGTGGGAAAACCAAGTGGGCCGGTCCCGGGAATTCTGGACATATTTTTATCCCCATCTGCAGGCCCACTTTTCAGAGGCTCTTGGGGATGTTTCGCTGGAAGAATTCCATTGCGGCATTAATCGCGTGGAACCGTCGTTGATTCGAACCGAGGCCGATGAAGTGACCTACAACCTTCATGTCATGATCCGCTTCGACATCGAATCGCAGCTTCTGGATGGCTCACTCCAAGTGAAGGATCTGCCAGCGGCCTGGAATGACCGGTATGAGGCTGACCTTGGCGTACGTCCGTCGTCCGATGTGCAGGGCTGCCTTCAGGATGTCCATTGGTATTACGGGGGCGTTGGCGGAATGTTCCAGGGCTATACGATTGGAAATCTCTTTAGCGCACAATGCTTCGAGGCTGCTCTCGAAGCCCATCCGGAAATTCCGGAGGCGATGATGCAGGGAAATTTCAGCACCCTTCATTCGTGGCTGAAGGAAAACATTTATCAGTATGGCTCAAGTCTTTTCCCGCAAGAACTGATCCGCCGTGTGACCGGTCATGACTTATCGTCGAAACCCTTCGTTGCATACCTGAAGCGAAAATATCTGTAGACACTTCCGCCCGACAAGAGCGACGGGTGTACTGGGCCATCATGACTTGAACATGCGGCGGCCTGCAGGTTGATGAAGCAATCGCGCAATCAATGTAGCTCCGCGTTTGCGAAGCGAACATGTAGGCCACGTTAAATCGACTGGCCGCGCGCACCTCACTTCAACTATTCGATTCTGTTTTTGGAATCGAACCGGATTCCAAAAAATTCACGCTTTATAACTGCCAGCCAAACTTTAAGCCATTCATGAATTCCTTAACTTAGGAATAAATTTCTGAATAGTTGTGTTTTGCTGATCCTTCGTCCCTGATCATCTTTAACGGATTGGAGACACCAGAAGACTTTGTATTCAAATAACCCCGACCTTTGGGAGTGCAAAGGAACAAACTTCTCCCCCAGGATTTGCCTCCCGTTATCAATAGTGACTTGGGGCCTCTTCTTCTCCCGACTAACCAGCTGGCAACCGAATTCTTGAGTCTCCACGTATCTGACGCCGTCTATCTCATAAACTCGCGTCATGGTTTCTCGCGGTTTGGTTACTCGTGGTTGTACTGGAACAAGTTCGTGTCTTTGTTTGTTATCCGCCATATTCCCTCCCTCTCCCATAGATAAAATGCACTTTGTCAAATGGCTATTACGCCTGCGATATCGCCCTGTCTAAGCAGATACCTGATGGGCGCGATGGCATAAGGATAAAGCTTCGCCACGCTAAATTAAATGATGATTTATTCGGCAAAACTTTAACGCTTTTAGAAGCCCTGATGTGCTCCGTAAAAATGTGCCATTTGAAATCTAGTAAAGTTCGTTTTTCGAGAGGAGAGCGGATGTGAAGAAGCGTTTTACGGATGAGCAAATTATTGGATTTCTGAAGCAGGCAGATGGAGGCATTCCGGTCGGGGAATTGTGCCATCAACATGGCTTTTCTGATGCCTCGTTCTACACTTGGCGCGCCAGGTTTGGCGGATGCCGGTATCTGACGCAAACGCTTCTATTTAGGCTTTGTCTGGTTGGGCTCAAGAAATTATTTTGAACATTATTGATCAAACGTACAGATATAGTGCGCTTCGAAGCTGAGTTATAGATAAGCGTCATCTGGACAGTCGATTAAAGTAGTTTTTTATTAAATTTCCGCATGCTCTATCTGATATTGATCTGTTTCATTGCTCTCCTGATCGTCGGGCCTTCCTATTGGGTCAAACATACAATGGAAAAATATAGCGAACCCGCGAATCGCTATTCATTTACCGGAGCGGAATTGGCTCGCAACCTGCTGAACAGTGCAAAGCTGCCACATGTAGGCGTGGAGGTAACCGAATCGGGCGACCATTATGACCCGTTGAAAAAAACAGTCCGTCTCACACCGGATAAATTCAACGGCCGTTCACTGACAGCTATAACAGTTGCAGCGCACGAAGTTGGCCATGCCATCCAGGATCACGATAATTATCCACCCCTTGCCATGCGTACCAGGCTGGTGCAATGGAGTGCTGGTGTGGAGAAACTGGGTGCCGGTATCCTGATGTTGGCTCCTGTAATGATGACGGTATTCCGCTCACCTGCGGCGGGGTTGCTTTTGCTTGTCGGTGGCATCTTGACACTGGGAAGCGCGGTGCTCGTGCACGCGGTAACCTTACCAATGGAGTTGAATGCCAGTTTCGACCGGGCCCTGCCCCTTTTGGAGCGAGAACGCTACCTGATCAATGGTGATATGCCGCACGCCCGGCGCTTGCTTGGCGCTGCGGCATGGACATATGTCGCAGCTTCCCTGATGACTCTCCTCAACATGGCCCGTTGGTTGGCGATCCTGCGCCGATGAGGGAACCCCAACGCAAAATGGCAATGGGGGTGAACTTGGCGGCATTCTCTTTACATAAACTGATTATCATCGCACGGAATGTGGGCATGGAGTTCGTCAAAATGCCTCAGGCCGAACTTGCCCCAGGGGTGGACTATCTGGCATGAGCGGCCGGGACTGCACTGCCCTGCTGCAATGGGCGCTGCCTCATCTCAACCATCGCTGGGAGGGCTACCGCAGGGTACAACGCCAAGTCTGCAAACGCTTAGGCGCACACATCGATGCACTGGGTCTCGCCGATATGCCGGCTTATCGCAGACGGCTGGAAGAGGAACCGGCAGAGTGGACAGCGCTACGAGCCACTCTCAGGGTAACCGTCTCCCGTTTTTTCCGGGACCGGGGCATGTTCCATGCCCTGGCACAATCCATCCTCCCCGCCTTGGCCGAACTGGCCCTTAAAAAGGGTGAGGAGACTTTACGCGTATGGAGCGCGGGCTGCGCAAGCGGCGAGGAACCTTACAGTGTGAGCCTGCTGTGGAACTTCGACCTGCGGACCCGATTCCCAGCGCTGGATCTGTCGGCGGCGACAATCGAATAATTCTGCGTAATGCTCATGCTTATTAAGCCTTCCACGTTTGACTAATTATAGTTACCGTCAAAGTTACCGCCATACTACAGCCCTACCTATAATTAGCCTATAGAAAAATAGGAAGACTTTGCTTGCTTTTTAGAACGAGACATCGATAAGCTCAAAGACTAATTCAAAAGAGAGTAATCATGGAAAGCATCAGCGACACCAAAGACAACTACCCCCGTCCAGAAACGAAGGAAGAATACTGGAAGATTGAGAGCAAGTTCAGCCCCATCCTTCACAGTGTCCTTCATTCCTCCACCAATAATATTTGGTAGATGATGAAGTGTCTGACCTTGAATAATCTCTTCTTTCCACTTGCGCTGTAATTCATCAATAGCTTCTACCGCTGCGCGAATCGAACTTATTGCAGCGTAGCTTGAGAAAATTCCAACAATTACTAATAAAAGCAAAGAAATATCATATAAATATATTGATCCTTCCAATTGTCCAATTGAACAATTCTTTATGGCTTGGGCCACTACCTCAAATTTCTTTTGATACGACAAACCAAAAGTTGCAATCAAAAACGACTGGACGCCTACAAACCAGGTCGCCCTGTAATTGATGAGGCCATCTTCATGTTTAAGATAATCACGATACAGGGAAAAAAGCGTATCGAAGTCCTTAGGAGGAATAGTTCTGTAATATTCTTGAAGTTCCGTTTTTTTCTCTTGACTTAGAGTAATGTCTTTTTTCAACACCTTAGGGGATTTATAGGCGGCAAGAAATTTCTTAAATGATTCCTTAAATTCCCCTTTTTTCTCTTCACTTATAAAACCATTCCTCTTAAGCATCTCAGTAAGTTTATAGGGAGAGAGAAACTCCCTAATAAACGAGTGAAATTTCCTTATAAGCTTTAACACCGTTATCCTAATCTTTCCTGTCGAGCTTGAGTTGATCCATCATAATCCTAAATATTGATTGCCGGTAGAGGGAGAAGCGTGATGGTTAAACGGTATTCTCTTGCATAAACTGATTATCATCATCAGGGATGTGAGCATGAAGCTCGTGAAAGCGCCTTGGGCCAAACTTGGCACAGGGGTGGACTATCTGGCATGAGCGACCGGGACTGCACTGCTCTGCTGCAATGGGCGCTGCCTCATCTCAACCACCGCTGGGAGGGCTACCGCAGGGTGCGACGCCAGGTCTGCAGACGCCTGCCCGCACGAGTCGATGCACTGGGTCTGGCCGATATGCCGGCTTATCGCAGACGGCTGGAAGAGGATCCGGCAGAGTGGACAGCGCTACGCGCCACTCTCAGGGTAACCGTCTCCCGTTTTTTCCGGGACCGGTGCATGTTCCATGCCCTGGCACAATCCATCCTCCCCGCCTTGGCCGAACTGGCCCTTAAAAAGGATGAGGAGACTTTACGCGTATGGAGCGCGGGCTACGCAAGCGGCGAGGAACCTTACAGTGTGAGCCTGCTGTGGACCTTCGGACCCGATGGCCGGCGCTGAATCTGTCCATTCTAGCCACCGACATTGATGCGGACGTGCTTCGCCGCGCGAAGATTGCTTGCTACCCCGTAAGCAGTCTAAAAGAAGCTCGTCCAGACTGGCTGGCACGGGCTTTTGTGCAGGACAACGAGGATTTTTGCCTTCGTCCCGAATTGCGTAGGCTGGTCCGATTCCTGCAGTGGGATTTGTGTGAGGAATTGCCGGATGGCTCTTTTCATCTCATTCTTTGCCGCAACTTGGCCTTCACCTATTTCGCCGAACCTCTGCAGCGAAGGATCACCACGGGGCTGCTTGCACGGCTCGGTCCCGGCGGCTGCCTCATCCTCGGTGCCCATGAACACCTCCGCCTCGGGGACGGAATTTGGCTCGTCTCGCCTTTGCTGAATTCGCAAATATTCAAAAGAGTCTGACCCTATTGATTCTTGCATTGTGAACTCAGCAGGAAAATAAAGATGAAACTGAACGATGTAAATCTGTAATTCGGTTACGGTAGGAGCCAGACATGGAGGACCGTATTCTTGAAATCAAGGTGCATAGACTGCTCATAAATCACGCCTACTATCTGCTTTAGAACCGGCAGTTTGAATTGTAGCAGTTAAATAAAATAAAACCGGACAGGTTACCGAGCTCCATTTCAATTATATGGCCGCCAGTGAACTGGAGCATACTATGGACTCAATGGTCGGCGGGAGAAGTGTTGATAAGATACCGAGAAAAACATCAAGCGGTTAAGCTGCCGATGGGCACGGTTGACATCACGTGATCGTCAACAAAAATCAATAGAATCAAATGAAAGAAATAAAGCGATTTAGACAAACGACACCTGATAGGCTGGAAATCCGCGAGGACGGAGGCTGCCTGTCGCTGCTGCTTGCCATCCCATTCCTGGCAGCTGCGCTGATTTCCACACTGATCGGGTTAGGTATAGTACCGATCATCAACACTGCTGAGGTTATATGGCCACGCCTCGTTGGCTTCGGTATGGGGCTGGCTTTTTTTTTAGTTGTTGGCTTCTTGTTCAGTCGGCGCTGGGTAATTATCGATATTAGTCGGGGAAGGATACAGAAACTATGGGGACTGCTCGTTCCGATGCTGCGCGAAGACGTCTGCCTTCGAGATTATCACGCAGTGGGACTACGGTATGCGATAGACGAGTTTAGTGGGGCCAAATATCGGGTTGTTCTGCTGGTAGGAAATTTGGGACGAGATATTGACCTGCACTGTACAGATCACAACCGTTCGCATGAGGAGGCGCTCTTTCTGGCTCGGTTTCTACGCTTCCCCCTGGAGGACTCCACTACCGACCAAGAAACTAATGAGAAAACGTCATGCCCTTGGCCCGGTTTTCCACTTGACGATAGCTAATAGACTAGCGGTCATTTTGAATAAACTGCTGACAGGATGCCGGCGATTGGCATGATGTCCGATATATTAATTATCCCTAATCTTTCTTGTACTCTGAATATTTACGCGAGTCACCCTCGCACCTTGTCTGCAGGGTACTTGGTTCGATTAATTGCCATTTTTTCGGTTACCGCTCTGATGAGGTCGACATCAAGCTTATCGGCTAGGCAAATTAAATAGACTAAAACATCAGCCATTTCATGCCGAATCTGCTAAAACTGTATTTCATTGAGCTCATCTTTGTTTCCAGTTCTAACCTGTTGAAAAGCTCTACAAGTTCTGCAGCTTCTATACATAGTGCAGAAGATAGATTCTTTGGGGTATGAAATTGATCCCAGTCTCGCTCAGCAACGAAGATTTCAATTATTTCGCGGAGTAGTACAAAATCATTACCCTGCAAATGCTTAACCATGGTAGTGCTCCGCTTTAAATTTCTCAATATCTTCTAAGCAACCCGAGCGATGAACCATGCTTGCCAAGGAATTTTCTGCCGCTGCGATAACTGGCGATGATTCTATTTACTTCCTGAAAATGTTATGACGAACTTCAGAACGACTAGATGGCGATTCGCCATCTTACATCGGCCACTTTAGGACGAGGGGGACCACATTTATAGCTGAAAGCTTCTTATTCCTTGTTATATGCCTCATACCAATCGAAAAGGCTAACCTCCCTCCCAGCTAAAAGCGCTTTTCTTACTCTGTACAAGGGATTTTAAGTCGCGTATAAACAAGAGATCACTCGAAACATAGGTAAAGTCTGGGACCCAAAGCTGATTAGAACGGTTTGCTTTGAACTGCCGATTGAGCCGGTCCAATAGGCAAGGCGCTGCCGTATCGGCAATCGTGGTACGTACAATCTTGCCACGCCGCGCACCTCCATGCGTTTCATAAGCCGCTCGACTGTGCAGCGCGCCAAGCACTCTCCTTCACGATTAAGCTGACGCCAGACTTTGTCAGCGCCGTAGACTTGCATGTTGGCCTGCCAAACCCACTCAATCTGGAGCATCAGAATGTCATCACGCTTGGCACGTGCGCAACGCAATGCAGGATTCCTCTGCTGTGCGGCATAACGTCGATAGCCAGACGGGGCGATCTGCAGCAACTTGCAAATCGGCTCGACCCCGTAGGTATCCCGATGCTAGTCGATGAAATCTCTCAGGACTTGAATCGGCGGTCGAGCTCCGCCTGGGCGAAAAACGCGCGGGCCAGCCGCAAAATCTCGTTGGCGCGGCGCAACTCCCCAACTTCACGCTCCAGCGCCTTCACTCGCTCACGCTCAGTGCTGCCCACTCCATCACGCATGCCTGCGTCAACCTCATGTTTGCGTACCCATTCATGCAAGGTCTGCGGAACACACCCTATCTTGGGCGCAATGGACTCAATGGTTGCCCACATGGACCGGTACTCGCCACGGTGCTCAAGCACCATGCACACAGCACGCTCGCGTACCTCGGGGGAAAACTTGTTTGATTTCTTCATGGCTCCATTCTCTCAGATGTCGGAGCCTCCTCAAAACCCGGGGCGGTTCAAGGTAAGTAATTCCAGGTTAATCAGAAGGAAGAAACTCAAATTATTTGGTTTCCAAAATACTTTAACTTATACAATTTACTTAAATTACAGGGCGGGAAATTCTTAAGAAGCTTAAGTAGTAGCAAAAACTGAATCAAAATTATCTACTGACAGCATAAATTGGGATAGTAAGAGAATGTTAGACATCGTCTACGGGAAAAAAACCAATCCGCAAGCTGTAGAAGCTGTTGTGGATTTATTGCGCGAGCAAGACTGGGAGGGAACACTTTATGTTGGCTATCCCGTATTCGGTAGTGAAGACGCCTCGGCAGTAACAGATGCGCTGCTGACATCTATCGAAACTGGCGCAGTAATCTTTGATCTCTCATCCCAAGAGTTCTTTAATTTGCCGCCAGGAGACATGGAAGCCGCGATTAAAGCTCGTCAAAGAGAACTTTTAAGAAAATTAAATTCTAGATTAGTGGCGTACGAGGAATTGTTGGAAGAGGACGGAATAAGGTTAGCTTTTCCAATACAAGTAATTACGTTCTTACCGTATGAGGTACAGAATGTAAATGTTCCAAGACTAGTAACAAGAGATAATTTACTCGCAGAATTAGCTAACTTTGCTCCTTTAGAACGTCATTTCTTTAAGCCACTTAATGCGGCAATTCAGAAAACTGCTGCGTTAAAACCAAAAAAGAAACGATTAAATGTTCGCAAAGAAGATTCAATGGGAGCGGTCATTAAATTCCTTGAATCACAAATAGCGAATTTGGACCGATGGCAAAAAAACGCAGCAATTGAATCTCCGGAAGGGCCACAGAGAATTCGAGGCTTAGCTGGTAGTGGTAAAACTATTATCTTAGCTTTAAAGGCAGCATATTTACACGCGAATGACCCCGAAGCGGAAATTGTTGTTACGTTTAATACAAGATCCTTATATCAGCAATTTAAGAGCCTGATACGACGCTTCTATTTTGATCAGGTTTTCGATGAGCCAAACTGGGAAAAACTAAAAATATTACATGCTTGGGGTGGCGAGCTGGACGCAGGGGTCTATTCAACGATAGCTGCTCTTGCAGGTGCTGCGCCTATGCCTTTTGGTGTGGCAAGGCATAAATACGGTTATCCAAACGCGTTTTCCGGTGCATGCGCCGAATTAGTGGCTCATTTAGCGAGGACTTCATTCGAGCCAGTTTTTGATTACATGTTGATTGATGAAGCGCAGGATTTTCCAGCTCCATTTTTTCAACTGGCATATGCAGCAACCAAAGCACCTAAACGGATTGTTTGGGCATATGACGAGCTTCAAACATTAAATGACACCTCGATGCCTACATTGGACCAACTGTTCGGTGTAGACCAAGAAGGCAATCCTTTAATCGAAATTAACAACGTTGAGGGACAGCCACAACAAGACATCTTACTGCCTATCTGTTACCGAAACCCTCCGTGGCTGTTGTCTCTGGCACTTGGTCTTGGCTTGGGTACTAAACGTGGTGGCCAGTTCGTGCAAATGTTCAGGGAGCCGGATTTTTGGAAGGAAATTGGCTATGAGCCTATACAGGGCCAGCTAGCTTTAGGTGCACCTGTAAGACTTAAACGCGAAGAGGATAGAAGCGCACCTTTTTTTAATGAGTGCTTAACGCCTGCTGACTCCGTTACTTGGCATGTTTTCCCAGACGACGTTACCCAAGCTGCATGGGTCGCGGCTGATATAAAAAGAGTGCTAACAATTCAGGAGCTTGATCCAAATGACATATTAGTTGTCATTCCAGATTCGGTAAATGCGCCAAAAATTGCATTGAAGCTTTCAAGCGAACTTAAGAAGTTTGAAATTAAGAGCCATCTTATTGGCGTTACAGGGAGCTTGGATATCGTATTTATAGATAACTCTGTTGCTATGAGCGGAATCTATAGAGCGAAAGGAAATGAAGCGCCTCTAGTTTATGTAATTAACACTGAATTCTGTCAGGGTGGATATGAGTTAAGCAGGAAACGCAATATGCTTTTCACAGCGCTTACTAGAGCAAAAGCTTGGGTAAGGGTGTGTGGAGTTGGGCAAGAGATGCAGTTAATCGCAGATGAAATGCGTGGAATTGCGGCAGATAATTTTGATTTAACCTTCGTTTATCCAACAGAGCAACAAATTGAAAGGCTTAAGACAGCGTATCGAGAACGTACTTCCCGAGAAAAGCAAGCTGTGAAAAAAGAAATCAAATCAGCCGAAAGACTATTGCAGCGAATTCTAAATGGAGAAGTAGCATTAGAAGAGCTTCCCCCGGGATTGGCAGAAATGCTTCGTAAGGGTGTTAAATAAAGGCGGTAAATGAAGGCGACACCAAAAGCAATTCTTAGCTCGTTTGAATCACTGAAGCAGCGTTTAGCTGAATGCAATTTGCTCAGAGATTGGAACGGCAGTGTAATAGAACGCTCAGAGCGAGGAAGGCAGAGAATCACGTGGGCAACTACTGGTACTAGGCCTGAACTATCCGATATTTCGACCTCCAATATAAAGGAGTATTTGCTTTTCCTTGAGGGGAGGCACTTTCAATTTATGTTGACAGACGGGTCGCTAATCCAAATGTCTTATGACGTCCAGACCACAAGAAATGAGATCAAAACAAGCAGACTTGTATGGTATCCATGCCCAGTTGTGTTTTCGCCGGAAGAATTGGAATTCGCTACCATTAATGAGCTAGTTTTAACCTCTCCAGTAGAGACGCTCTCTATGCAGGCGCCATTGCGATTTGATTACTCTCCTGAGCAAGAGGCAGAGAATCATTCTTGTACTCATCTTCATTTGGGTACGGAAAATTTTAGAATGCCAGTTCAACGTGCGCTGGAGCCTTCGAGGTTTATGCGCCTAATAATTAGAACTGCTTACCCAAAAATCTGGTCTGAATTTGCTCATTTCCGTGAAGCGGAAGATTGGGGAAGTGCTGATCGCTTAACCGATGACGACAAATTATTTGGTTCGTTAAGCTGGCACTTACCTATCGCACTTTAACCTTTTGGAATTTAATATGGGTATATTGATGCGCCCCCGATAGTAGTGCCAGGGTCGTTCTAGCAAAGTCCCAGTTTTGACCCTAACGCTCTGCCAAACTACCCGGCAGAAATGCCTTCCCTTACCGCTGTACGTCCATTAAATTCCTTTATCATACTACACCCCCCTAGCTCTAAACGTCGCTTTACGATTTTCTGGCAGTGATGAAATGGACTCAGGATTACTGATGAGATAGTGTAAATATCTTTTTAGGAAAATTTTTTGGAAGTTGCAGACAACCGAGAGTAGGAGTGCCTCTTTTCCGGGGAGGGTTGGTCTACAGACGGTAGGGTATAGCTCTATGGGGCAATGGCGGGACACTAGCGCCGCACGAAAACCTTGCCGTTGAAGCCATAAGTGCCGGCGTCGACCTTGGGGGACTCGCTACCACCACCGCTCGTACTGGTTCCTACCCCCTAATTGAGTTACTTCGGTCAGAGGCAGTTTTCCATTTTTATTTCGCTAGAGGAGGGCCACATGGCCTTAGATGAGCGCACACAGCCAATCACTACCAAACCGTCCCACGATCTGACTGGACGAGGTTTCGAGGTTCTTTACGTCTCTCACGCGGCAGCCATATTGGCGGGCGACTTTCCCGACGCAAGCGCTGAAATTAATCAGATTCTATTGGAAATGGATCTACCCATTACTGAAGTTATCGGTTCCGGCGGGGGGGAAACCAAGTTCACCCAACGCCTACGCCATGCTTTAGCAGGCCTGGGCTGGAGAAAACACAACTTTATTCTCGAGAAAACGATTGATGGAGTACCGCGCGAAGCTACCTCACATGAAGTTGACCATGTAAAGCGGTACCCGGCAGGAGTTATCGCTTGCGAAATTGAATGGAACAACAAAGATCCATTTTTTGATAGGGACCTTGAGAATTTCAAGCGCTTACATGTAGAAGGCGCAATATCAGTTGGAGTCTTAATAACTCGCGGATCAAGCCTCCAAGAGAGAATGTCGGAAATGGTTACGCGTTTTGCCACCGAACGGAATATTGTTGATTTTGACTCTCTCGCCGCGGCAGGCGTTATACCAACGCCTCGGCAACGGGCAAATATTGAAAAGCGAGTAAATCGAACACGAGACCCGATACCATTTGCAAACGCCTGGGTCGACAACTTCGTATCAAACAAATATGGCGCAGCGACAACTCATTGGGCAAAGCTCATTCACCGCGTAGAGCGAGGAGTAGGCAACCCATGCCCGCTCCTGTTAATTGGCTTACCTGCGTCAATTGTACAATTCGATGCTGCCCGAGTAGACGAAATTAGCGAAGCGGATCTATCGGATGATTCAGGCCATACTGAAACATCCTAGGATGTTTAGCCCCGCTACTTCGTAGGCTCCAAGTCGAAAATCTGGCTGCGCGAATGGTTTGAATAAGTCGACCATGTAGGAACGTAACTCTCGTCAGCTTGATTGCCCCAGATAGTCCAGCCAGGGCGCTCTCCCCGGGCGAACAATTCCAGGTACGGTCCTGGACTGCAAGCTTGGATAATGTCGTACTGCTCATCGGGTTTGCGAGAGTGTTCCCGCTTACGCGTTCCAATGTAGTTGACTTGGGTGCGGCCTGGGGCAAGAGTGCGTGCATTCTTACCGCGTACTCCAAACAAGATAAGCTCAGTGACATTTCGGAAGTAGAAACCGACACCACGGCCGTCACTGCCACCATCCTTACGCAACTTGTGCCATACCAAGTTGCTCTTGTAGTTAAATCCCCAAGCAGCCATGACAGCAAGACCCTCTGGAAGTAGTGCATTCGGCACCCAGAGATATAAATGTGCAGTATCTTCTGCAGCGGACTCGACCGGCATCGCTTTGATGTCGTCGAGCGTCAAAGTGCCATACCGACTAAGGCGCCCATGCTCTGGGGCAATCTTCCCGGTCCGGTTTTGAAATTGCCAAGGCGGGTCTGCGAGGATAGTTTTAAATTTGCGACCAGCCACAAAGTTACTAAATTCGACAGCCGTTTGCCTGCCAATGTTCTCGTCGAGTCGCTTCATGTATATCCTCAGAATTTCCTACTCTGCCGCTCAAATTCCCTTTCCAGCGCTGCAATGATGATTGCTGGAACCGAGAGGTACTCATCATTGGACTGCTACAGGCGCACCCATCTGCTCCGGGGCTGGCGAAAGCTCGCTTGAATCACCTTTCGACCGCAGATTGCGCCTCATTGCTTCCAGGGGCAGAGCCCGCAGCAGCTTTCCAGATTTTTTAACCTTATGCCAGCAGTTGTCATGCCTATCCGAATTGCTTAGGCCTTGCCTTCAAATAAATTAAATCGGTAATTTGGTGGCATTCTACTATACCCTCCAGCCAGACAAACATTGCCGCATGTGCTTAGCTGCAAAAAGTGCTGTGGGGGTCGATTCAAGCGCTTAAGCTGTGACTCGAAACGAGCTGCGGCCGAAAATCAGATTCTTAGGCTTGTTCGAAATTTATGGGATCAAGGCAAATGCCCGCCGACTCAGCCACCCCTTCTGCACCGCACGTTATTGCAGTAACAACCGCTGTGGCCATGAAGACGGGGGCTAGCCTGGAAAGGCAAGGCTAAAGACAAGTATCCGAAAGATTGAGAGGTTAAAGGTGCCTTGAGGGCTGAATGGGCCCGCCTTTGTTTTCGGTAATCTTCCACTCCTTATCTACCTCAAAGTGTTCCTGCTCTGTCAAATACCATCCAATTAACGGATGAGTTAGGTAGAGCGTGGCAGCTGTAACAAAGCAAACAAAGAATTCTTAATCGTGTTTACTCTACCTACCTTACCAACCAGAAACGATGTCTTGGATTTCCTCTCTAGGTCTGCGAGCTATGGAAATCTAGGGGCATTTATTGGCGCTGGGTTTTCTAAAGCGGTTCTAAATGACGATATTGAAGAAATCGCTCTATCCTGGAGAGATTTGCTAGAGCAAGCCTCTAAGAAATTAAGTGTTAACTATAAGGAGATTGGAAAGGAAGGGGTAAGTTATCCGGATATAGCTTCTGCGATTTGCAAAGTACATAGCGAGACAACTGGATGCGAGTATGGGCAATCACTTGTTCAACTAAAGAGCAAAATTTCCACCCTCACAAGTTGGTATCCAAATCAAACCAAGAGAGAAAAATTCTCGAAGTACCTAGAAGTCCTTTCTCCCTCTTGGATTATTACAACCAACTATGATTTAGTCATCGAAAGTCTACTCACCGGGAAGTCAGCTCCACTTGGCCCGAATGATGCTTTATCGTCTCGAAGAGGGGTAATTCCTGTATTTCACTTGCATGGCATTAGAACTAATCCTCAAGAAATTATCATAGCTCAAGAGGATTTTGTAGCGTTATTCCGGCCAAACCAGTATAGACAGATTAAGTTAGCGCTAACGATAAAGGAATCTACAACGTTACTGCTAGGTTATGGATTAGGTGACGTTAATGTTTTGACAGCACTAGATTGGTCAAGAAACGTATTTAAGAGCGAGCAAGTCAATTATCCACATGACGTTATCCAGATCCTGCGAACAAAGGAGCCCCGCAAAGAGCCCTACAGAGACAGAAACAGTATAGTAATTCTTGAAACGGCCGATCTTTCAAATTTTTTTGACGAGTTTATTGCAGTACGTTCGAAATTACTGACGAGTGAGGGTGAAGAACAAGCTAAGCTCCAGAAACTGGCCGTTAAATTGGATGACGCTGATGATGGGATGATTAAGAAGTTTATCGACGATCAGAAATACAGAAAACAAGTACTCAAAGTGTTGTCGAAATTCGAAATGCATTTAATTGCCGGCTTCTTATCGTTCCTAAATAAATGTATTGATGAAACCTGGGAGCGTTCTGCACCCAATGGTAATTTTGAAGGCTATAACCAGAATCTCCAAATCATTCTCGACATATTAACTTCCTTTCCCCAGGATAGATTTCCTCCAGCTTTATTTCAAACAGTAGCCTATGGCCTTGAACGGGTAGGGTACTACGTAGGCGAGGAAAGGGGGAAATCTCGTTCTGCCTACCGAACTTGGGTAAGGCGCAAAACTGACTTGACCAGTGAAATGGTCAAGGAGCTCAAGAGCTTTGCCGAGCAGCACAGATATGGCGACCTTTGTAAACTCGTCAATGGGATCTAAATATCGCAGCACTGGGCTTATCTAGATTACCTGGTTTGCAAGAAATAATTAAAGCCCTGCTGACCTACTGGCCCCCTTATTTGGAGGGGTAAGCCAGCAAGGAAGCTGAACTCGAGCTCTGCTTGATTAGCATGTGCAGGAATAATGATTCGCGGGTAGGCGGGCATTCCCGAGTAGATGCAAGTCGAATTGCACAGTCATCTTCTGGGCTGAAGCGGAAATCAGGGGTTTGCATGTTTCCAGCAGCGTAAACTTCGCCCATCAATGTATTTACGTTTAAACTCGAGCGTTGAGTTCTGTCACAGCCGGATTAAGGTAACAATTTAAGAATTGGTTCGATTAGTTGTTTTTTTTCTAGATCAAAAGGCAACACCCATAGGCGAAGTGCTTCGGAGAAATAAAATGGGGGTAAGGGCTCATAAAACCTTATTGTTTTCGGGAATATTAGAATAACGTCTCCTTTACCACCCAGATACTTCTGACCATAGGCGAACAACTGATAGAAATCAGATTGACTTAAGCCATAATGATTGACCAGATCAAGAGTATCCAAAAGTTTCCATTTAGTATCAAGGATCCAGCTCTGTGTTTGTCTTGAAAGCAATATATCAGGTCGCAATTGGAAGAAACCCTGCCCTTCGTGAATGCAGAGATATTTGCTGGTCGACTGTGAAATAAATCGTATATCCCCAGGTAACGCTTGTCTCAAACTGGCTTCCACATAACGTTCGAATAGTTTCTCCATTGGGAACAGTAGACTGATACCACGCCATACCCCGCTTCCAGCAAAAGGTAATTGCTGTCGTAGGATAAGTTCGCACCAGGGGCGGACCGGCTTATAATGGGCCATAAGCCGATCACGTCGCCAGCGCTTGAAATCCTCTCCGATTTGCTGAGATATAGGTATTTCCGCAATCAATCCAAGCAATTCGTGTGCAAGCCGCCAATTTTCTGCATCTTGTGTATTGGCGCCTGCGATCACCAACGCAGATTTAATTAGCCGATTCTCGGGCCCATCCGGCAAGAATATGTCATGTCTAATCCAGAAGAGGTGCTGCCTCCCTTCTGGCTGACGTAATTGCCGCCCCACGTCGAGTTGGCCACGCAAGAACCGCTGCTCCTCCTCAATTTGAGCATAGTCGAATCTCAACCCGCGCTTCACTAGCCGATCCACGGCCAGCAAGAACTGGCGAATAACCCATTCGCTTACGGGTGCATCAAGTAACGCCAAATCGGCTGCCCCAACATCTCGGACCGGAAGGTCCATGGCCCCCTGTATCATGCGGCACAGCAGTTTTCTCGACGTCTCTATATTGGCCGAAGCATCAAAGTCTTTGGGAAGAATTTCGAGGGATCCGCCGCTGGGCATCTCGATGACCCCGACAAAATTATCTAGACGCAACCATTGACGGTTATCAATTTGAAGTAGGGGTGCACCGCGATTTCGAAAGGAAGCGCTTAGACAACACAGCCAATCGAAGTCGACTTGAGCTACAGTCGCTTCATCGAGGGAGTTGCGCGTGGGACCGGGAGTTAGGCGAGCATACTCTCGCACAGTGACCGTCCCCTTCATGCCTAAACTCCGATTATGCCCCGGTAGCTTTCGATGGTATTAAACGATTCGATACGTAGCTCCCATTGCGACTTAACGTTACCAAGGCCCTCGACGTTATTACCGAACAATTCAAGTGAGGAGGAAATGCCCTGCGTAATAAACTGGTGTTCAGTCTCCTTACGATGATCATTCAATATCCAACGGATGCGTTCCCAGTCCTCGAAAAAATACTCTTGTAGTAACGGAAGTATCTTTTGCCGAAAGATAGATGCCAAGTGTGAGACAGTTCTGTTGTCCCGCAATGGTAGAAAATAGGCATGCCCAATACAGTGATCGCGATCCAACAGTGCTTCGATCCGCTGATTCATTGTTTGGAGCAACTCCCCGATCGAGACACCTTCAACATGCACTCCATCGAAGAGGCTGTAATCGGGGGGTATTTCCTTGAAGGTAAAGCGGCGACGCAGGGCAATGTCTAACCCAGCCAGCGACCTGTCGGCCGTGTTCATAGTGCCGATTAAATAAACATTATTCGGAACGCTGAATCGTTCTTTCGAATAGGGGAGGACGACTTCCAGCGCCTCATCGTTACCCTGACGCTTCGATGGCTCGATCAGTGTAATCAACTCACCGAAAATACGAGAGACATTGCCCCGATTGATTTCGTCGATGATAAGTACCTTCGTGTTCGTCCCCTTCTCACCTATCGAGTTTGGTTCTGCAACTACGTTTGCACTGCCGCACAACCGCTCAACCAAAGACGGTAGTACATTGTAATATCCATTCACGAGATAAGGCTCTAGCTGGGTATCTGGTACTTTGTCAAAAACGCGCTTCTCGCGAATATCATTGATAGTCAGCTTTCCCTGACGTATGTAGCCGGCCAGGGTCTCTAGAAATTCGATTGTAAAGGGCAGGTGCTTGCCATTGGGCTTCTCTAGTTCAATAACTTCCGATGTCGCTCGGAGGACGAGATAGCCACCAAGGCGCTCCCCCACTTGAAATAACGTGCCAGTAGCTGAATCAATGGGGGCAGATGTACTTCGAGTCAATAGTTTCTCCAACTTAGCCATATCAATTGCCGTGTCCTTGAGTTCATAGAGGGTCATCTGACTGAACTGATTATTCATCAGTTGATCGAGGGGCAAAGCTGGTTCGTAGACCCGCAACCAAGATACGCGACGGCACTGGCCATAGTGATCTCCTTGCTCTTCTCTATTCAGATAGATGTAATCCCCCATTACCTCACCAATGGCTCGAAACTTGAAATTACCTTCGCTGACTATGAGTAAATCGCCGGGTTTGATTTTCAGGAGGAACGTGGTAACCGCAGAAACAGCGTACGAATCCTTGCTAATCACTTCTTTAGCCGCCGTGAATCGCTGATAGACCTCTTCTCGGCTTCTACACCCGGAAAAATCGATCGTTCCTCCCCAGCCTAGAAGCGCGCAACCCCGTTCAATGCATTCATCATAGATATAAGCATCAACTCCTTGAGTGTTACCCAGAGACATCTTCCAGATTCGTCGGCCTCGAAGATCAAGAGGAGCTTCCGCCTGCTGAGTTACACGTGCGACGGCTGACGTACAAATATTCTTAAACACACCGTCCACGACCTCATAATGCAGCTTGCCATCCTCATCGTTCCTCGCTCTGAGGCCTTCGACAAAATCCTCATAGCTAAAACTTTGATGGAACGTTACAAACCGAACATCCCCGGTGCTAACTAAGGCATCGAAGCGTTTCTTTAGCGCCGTCCGATCCTCTTTATAATCTGCTAAAAATCCAGGGTCGAGAATCTCCAAAGCCAACTCTATGGTCGTGTAGGTTTTACCGGTTCCGGGAGGACCATACAAAATGGTATTCAAATCACCGTTAGGCATAACTCCATTGCTTCCAGCCATTTTGTCAAAATTTTTCTGAACTGCTTTATCCCGGGGAGAATTGCGAATCATAATTCTTGATGGATCGGTGAATTCCAAATAAATAGTTGTGCCAACACTTACGTCTTTTCGCAAAAAATATTCTTGTATTTCCGTACTGAGAATAAAAGGAAGTCCAAGTGATGAAATTGTTGCGTTAAAGAGGATTCCGTCATCTGTTAGAAAACGAAAAACGCCCTCGTTTTCTTGATACCTTGATAGTTGGTCTCGATATCTAAGGTTGAACTCCAACTTTCCATTTGCAATTTCTTCTTGAGTTAATACTTGGGAAAATCCCCAAACTTCATCAATAAATGGTTGGGCCATCTCAGCGTTTAATAAGAGAGACTTTGTAGCTCCGTTCATCAGTCCGGGTGATGCATACAATATCGCCCAAGGCAAATTTGTTTGCCTCTAAAAAATTTCTCATAACCCGATTATCTCTGGGACGCATTTTTCCGCTTTTCCACGTCGCGATATCATTAATACTCTTTGCAATGCCATAATCAAACTCAACCGGTTTGCCACGCTCCGGCCACTTTTCTTTGTCTGCCTCTCCTCGAGCACCAAGTGCGTCTGCCGGAAAAAACCTCAGGTGTATAGAAGAAATTTCAAACTTCTTCCGTGTAATCCAAGCAGGGTTTTCTATAACGATTTGTATTGTTTCACCGCTCTCTAATTCACTCATTTATTCCCCTGTCTCCTCTCATTACCGTGTCGTATACCTCATGCCTAAACATTCTTTATCGAGCTGCTTAGGGGGTCTGCTCGGAATTTTACTCATCTCAACAATATTAGCTCCTGTCCTAAGGGCTCTTCATTTTGAGATCGAGAAGATCACAGAGTACGGAATGGAATGGGATTTAAATTGCACCCTATTCGACCTCCATTATTCCGCACACTTTGGTGCATTCCGGCCTTAGGAACGGTTTGAGCATAACTTCCTTCTCGCCTCCCCACCTCAGCCCGTCGTCAATACCCCCTCTGTTAGTGTATTAATGGCTCCACACGATCAACTCTTCATCGAATTCATGATTAGTGATGGGGTGAGCCTTTAATAGCTCGTCAAGCCGATCGCGAACAATTAGCTGAACCTTGTTTGCTTCGGCCTGAGTTATAGCTCCGGACGTAAATCTCTGGTTAGTAAGGGCAATTTTTCTGAAGCGAGTACCTGCGAAACGAGCTTGATAGAGAGCCGCTCCCGCAGTTACCTCCTTGATGGCATCCCAGCCAACTTCACTATTGATGGAGCTTTTGCATTGCAGCAGTTCGCCTTCACGTCCCTTCAATGCAACCACATCAATGCCGCCGTCACCCCCTTGTTTAGGAGTAATGAATGACTGATATCCCTGCTTCGACCAGAGGAGGTTGCAAAACACCTCGAAGCTAAAGCCATCCATGCGATCTACATCATCGATATTGAGAATCCGACGAGGAATTGCTGCCCCATCTCCACTTTCATCAATAAAATCGCTAAATGTGGCATCACGGCCAGAACCATTAAGCATCGAAGCCATTCCGCCGCCATCTATGGTGGAATCAGCAAGCCCTGCCTTCTTCTTGAGTAACTCATCAAGGCGAAATTCGAAAGTGTGGAAGTCATCCGCAACTACGGTAGGGCAATAAACGAAGACATCCCGTTCCTGACCGATACGATAGGCTCGGTCCGAGGCCTGATTCTCCTTGGCTGGGTTCCATGCTCGCGTAAAGTGAAAAACATGATTTGCTGCTGTAACATTTAGCCCAGCACCGGCTGCCAAGGTAGAAAGGATAATGACGCCAAAGCCTGGAGCTTGAGAGAAGCGATCGATATATCCTTGTCGCCCCTGCGAATCACCATTAATAATAAAAGGCTTCAAACTGAAGGTTTCTCGAAGGAAGTAGTACAAGGCTGCCTGCGCTTCCCGCAATTCAGTGAAGATGATTGCCTTCTCGCCAGCCGCTTTGACTTGCTCCAGTTGCTCAAGTACCCATTGCAGCTTAGGTGAATTAGTGAGGTGCACATCACGTCCTAGCTTTTCTGGTAGAAATTTTGTGCCTGGCAAGCAATAAGGTTCTGCGCATACAGCTTTCATTAAGTGAAGCGCACCAAACGAAAGCCGTGCTCGCTTTTTCCCATCAATTTCTTTGTTTGCTTCCTGTAGCTTTTTCAGGCCGCCCTTGTAGAGAATGCGTTGATATTCTGAAATAGCAATTTCCAGACGTTCGTGCTGCCCCAGTCCCTCCTTGAACCGCAATACATTGGTATGGGCTGTTTTCCATCCAAACAGTTTTTTCTTCAGTTCATCAGCAATATCGGCTTTAGTGCGGCGTAGGGTCTGAGGTGCTATAAGGGATTGCAGTCTAGCCAAAGCTTGCTTCTGTTCCTCCGTTTCGCACTCGATGGGCCGTCGATAAGTTTTACCAAATTCCTCAAGTGCCCCGAGTAGCCCAGGCTGAACAAAGTCGAACAGACACCAGAGATCAGCTAAGGAGTTTTCTACAGGTGTACCGGTGCAAGCGATACGAAAATCCGCCTTGAGCTTCTTTGCCGCCAAGGTCACTTGGGTCCCCGGCGTCTTGATACGTTGAGCCTCATCGCAGATGACAAAAGCGAAAGGTTGTTTAGCTAAGGAGAACTCGTAGCTGATGAGAACTTCGTAGGTACTGACGATAATTTTCGCGTCACCCACCCATCGCGGCCTTAGCAAATCCACCACCCCCTTGGAATGCAATTGTTCGTCTATTAAACCAGGAGGTTGCTTGCGCTCCCTCAATTCGTCCGCATATAGAACCAGGATTTCCGGGAAAGACGGTGTAAAGAACTTCTTTGCCTCATTAGCCCAGTTCTCGAGCAGGCTCTTCGGAGCAAAGATGATTGAAGGTGTGGCATTGCAATGCTGCTCATAATACCAACCCAATAGAGTCAGGAGCTGGAGCGTCTTTCCCAGCCCCATATCGTCGGCGAGCAGCGCTCCACGGCAGTCATGAGGAGCTTTAGACACCAAGTGCTGGAACCAGGCAACCCCATTCAACTGGTGCTTCTTTAGCCCAATATTAGTTCGCAGCGATACTGGCAGTTGTGCTTTAGTTCCTTCAGGCAGAGCGAGCGACACCCTACGCTCTTCCTGATAGTCAACACCATGAAAATTAGTTTTGACTAGCAAGGTTTCGCGAGAGAGACGTTTGTTCTTGGGCTTAGATGAACCATCTCCTTTTACTCGGTCCTGCACCCCGAGCATGGTTCGGAAAGTATCGACAAGGTTGCGCCCTTGAATGGTAGAGATGAGCGTCGGAAGGGCCTCGTTTCTGACCTCGGATACCCCCGCCCTCTCCGCACGGACAATCTGACTCTCAAACTCGTCTACCCAAATCTTACTAAGCGGTATTATTACTTGACCTTCGTGTCCCTGAAGCATTACTCGAACCATGGGGGTAAGGTCGCCAGGCAACCAACCCTGCTTGCTCTCATCCCCTACGTTCGGTTTTTGCAGAATGGGTACGTAGATAGGTTTGGCTACACCAATCCCTTCGATCCGGTTGCTGTAACCTTCCAGCTGATATATATCCTCGAACGAAATGTGCCCGGCAGGCTGGTTTCTCCAAAGGAAAGCCAATTGCATTCCTTGCTCAAGCTGGAGCGTTGATTCTGCATCAATCGTTAAATCATATTCATTCCATGGGAAACGTTCTCGGTCCTCGCGTAGAGCCGTTTCCAGCATCTTCAAGAATTCCTCGAGCTGCATGGCCCTCTCAAAACTCTTCACATCTGTGCATGATGAGCCATTTCCGAAAGATTCTGTTACCACCAAATCGACGTGTTCTATACGCTCATTTGACATGCGAGGTACAAGAGTGAAGATCGCGGCAACGGCGCCAGCTTCCGCTTTGTCCTGCATGAAATCTTCTTCTCGAAGAACTTCATGAGCCGCGTCTCCAAGGAAAGCCCAAGGATTGTGAATAAACTTCTCTGCCCTGGACCCTGAAACACGTCGCCCAGGCATATCACGTTTGATGACTTGCAGAACTTTCTGAACCGGTTCTGAAATAACAATGCGTATTCGCCCCCTACCTCCACGTGTCAGATCGTAATGAGGTTGGACAGCATTGAATCCATCGAATGCCCTTAGCCATCCCTCAGGTGCATCTTCAAATGTTGGTGAAACAGTGAATACACGCCCGAATGATGTTTCCTCCTTAATCAATGGCAATCTAAGGGTTTGCGGTGTAAGAACATACGTGCTTTCAAGATATGGACTTGCGTAAAATGCGTCCACGGCTTCCGCCATTGCTCGAATCCTTCCCCAAGCCAATTCATTCTCATGCTGGGAACGCATTTCCGGACCACGGAGACCAAACAATCTAACAGCATCGGAAATCGTCCAGGCGGCTTCTGACAGCAAGCAAGATTCACCATCCACCAATGCGACAGCACCTTGTAATTGGCTGAACATCACCGGGTCTTGGTCTTCGACCCACCCATCAATATGAAGCTCAAAGTTTGAATCTGATAGGCTCGCTTCATGGCTTAGGATGGGGCGAAGAGCTCGTTGTGGTGGAAGCGCGAGAAACTGGATCGCGCCTTCATGCTCAGGAGACTTCAAGAGATCGTACACTTGCTTCCAAGGAAGCAGCACAGTGTCGGCTTGTATTTGGCATAGCCCCTCGATGGCTAGCTGAGCCAAATACGCCCCAAGTAACGCATCTTCTGCCGGTGCTCCATGGACAGCATCTAGCAGCGCTTCCGGAGAGGCCTCAGCCAAGGGCGAAACAAAACTTATTTGTATCCCTTGTGGAGTCCATACAGAGGTGAGTGTTGCAGTGGAACCGCCTTTCTTTTTGCGCCGGAAAAGACCAAGGAGACCCATTAGCTTTCCGGGTAATACCAAGCTGCGCGCGCATTCCCCCACCGGAAACCATACGCCTGAAGTTGAGTTGCAAGTGTGCTGTGTTGTGAAGGATCTTCGACCCACAGTCGGCCACCGCTGACTCCTCGCCTGTCTTTGATACGAGCATCTCTATATCGGGCGACTAAACGCTCAAGCTCGTTCATGGAAAAAGGAGTCCCAGGAGGCTCGCGTCGAGGACTCCTGCTTGTGCCATAGGAGAGAGACGCCTCACTGTAGTTCCCCCTGAGAGTCTGCGCAGAGCCAGGGTGTTGCACGTTATCTCCAGCATGCCGAGTGGCCAAGGTATCAGGTCGGATCCCAAGAGCTTCAAGCTCATAGCGGGCCTGATTTTGCCAACCATTTCTGTGAATAATGCGCGCCTCCGCTCCCCCATGGAAGCCGTAGGCCAAATCATCTGTTGTGCCTGAGTAACGCCTTGCGTTACGGTCAAACTTTAGACTCTCTAAGGAGTACACGTAACATGCGTTTGGCTTCTTACTGAATTCAATGACAATGTATTTTCCTATTTGCATCATGAATGCATCGACATCTCGCTTCGAAGTAAGGGTAGCGTATGACCCTTCTTCACGGGCAATAAGATCTCGAATACTCTGCTGCTGGCGTGCAAGGATTAAGGTATCGGAACTGAAGATTAGCCGTGTCCAAGTTATTTGCTTCAGGTATTTCGACCAGAACGACAAACGGCCTTCATCGGCCCCATTGCGGGCTGCGAGGATATCGAAGAAGTCTCGAAGGCTGCGTTCGTTCACCCACTCGAGGACCATTTGCCAGACTGGGTCTGGTACTCGATTCCAAGCTGTGGCGATACCCGCTGCCTTGAGCTTGGGGTTTCTCCAGACATCCTTGCGAATCACGTAGTCCTTCAGGCGCTCATGTACAGGCGTTACAGCACTCTTGTGGTAGCGAATGAGAATTTTCTCGATTGCCTCATCTCTGAACACAGGCCTTTCTTCGATGAGCTGGATGAGCCTAGGGATATGGTTGCTGAATGCGTTATCGCTGGCCCTCGTTGCTGTACCGACTGCGCTTAGCACGAGTGTATGCCAAAACCAGCTTGTTTGAGGAATACCTAGATCTGTTACGAATCTCTCAACCGCTTCAGTTTGTCCCTGTAGGAAATCTTGGGCATACTTGTCGGTCGGTTGGTTGGTAAGTAGCTGAGGCTCTCGTCGCATAACAGCAATCCAATCTGGAACTAGATTCCCGCCCGCATGTTTGTCAACTAGAGGCCAGGTTTTGTGTAACAGGGAACGCAGCTGCTCCCAGCCCAAGAGTTCTGCATCCAAAGCACGTTGTGGCTCAAAACTGAAATACGAACTGAGTAGCCCGTACCAAGTGAGGCGCCAAAGGTTTCCTTTTTCTGCTTCCGCCTCGTAATGCTTGAGTAGAGAGGGGAGCCTTTGGTGACCGAGTGGTCTCCCCCCTCCTTGCTCACGTATGGGCTCACTTAGAGCACTGGCGATCATATCGAGCTGACGGATGTCAAGTTGCTGGCCACGCATAAATGCTAGCGCTGCTGCATACGCATCCTGTTTAGAGGGTTTGGCTTTCGCATATCCCTGGAACAGCCTTTCTGATTCAGCACAGGCCTTCTCTACGAGCTGAGACATTCCCAGCCCTTCTGCAGAAAAATCTATGGAGGCAATAGCAGCTTTAAGCTGATGCGTAAGTAATTCGATGGACGGCAAAGTCAGCATTGGCCAAACTCTTTATTCTCAATGAGTGGGCTGACGACAGGGTCTTCATTTAGAGCCCAGAATTCCAGCTTCAGCTCAACACGCCGACTTTCCTCCTTCTTTGCTCGGACCGAGTTGAAGGAATAACCTCCCACCAAGAAGAGATCGCGAATCTGGCGCTTCTGGTGATCAGTAAGCTGTTTCTCATCAGCTTTTTGTGGCGAAAACATTACGCATACCACGCTGCGGCTCCGGTTGAGGCTAAGACCGAGGTTGTAGAGGTAGGTACCATCCTGATCCGTAAACCCCTCGACAACGATACGTCGGATCCATCGTCGACCAACTTGTGACTCCTGTGCTTTTAGAAGCACCGGTATGTACTTTCGAAGAAACTTCGCTTCTCGATCCTGAATGTCATATCGCCCACTGTCGAAGCGAACAACATCCCCAAGGTCTATGCGGTAAGTGGACTCGTTGACCTTGACCTCTCTGAACTCGCGCGAAGCCTCCTTAATTTGAGACATGAGTTCACGAATATCCTTTTCTCGCTGAATTTTTGCTTCTTCTTCGGCAGTCACACTTTTAGTTACAGCAATAAGTGTAACTGCCATAACAACGAGAAACAGCGTCATCAGAGCCGTCATAAGATCGGAGAAGGAAATCCAGAATGGACTTTCTCCCTCCGGTTTCGCACCCCGCTTGAGAATAATCCGGCTAAGCATTTTCAGTTTGGTTTCATGCGTGAAACTGCATGGGCCAGCTCCTGCACGACGCCGTTAAGATGCCCTACCCCACCTGCCAGATGCCGATCGGTCTCCGCAATTGTCGATTTCAGCTGATTTGTTAGTGCAGTACCAAAGGCCATAAAGGCGTTGGTAAGGGCCTCGTTCACCTGTTCCAGATACTCCTTGCTCTGCATTTCTGCCCTTCGTAATTGCTCAACGATACGCTCCAAATCTCCCATCAGTTCCTTTGAAAGCCCAGCTTCTTTCTTCGCGCTTTCAATAAGGGATGTCAGCGTAGCCACTTGGCTATCGACATTCTTGCGGGTGGTGTCGTATTGTTCGAACCCTTGTCGAACCGCGTTTGCCGTGGTCTGTAGGGTAGCCGCGGTCGTAACCAAGTGGTCAGCTATCGTGGACGAACGTTCAAAAACCGTACTCACAGCACCACCAGCTGTTTCAAAACGCTGAGCCGCATTACCCATTGTCAACGCGCCTTGGTTCATTCCATCAATGGCCCGCAAAGAGACACTACTGAGCTGATCAATATTTCGCTGAGTTTGTTGCATCTGTTCAACAACCCTGTTCAGCAGAGCATCTACCTGATCAGAGAGCCCACCTACAAGTTGCTTCGTTTCATTGGCCAATTGCTCCCCACGTGCTTGTTCCTGGCTTGCAGCAGCAATTCGCACGACCTCAAGCTGATCGACGGCTTGGGTGATTTTCTCGAAAACAGCCGCAACTGCCTGATCCATGGCTCCCCGAGACTTGTCTTGCTCTTCGGCTACAAGTTTCCGGAACTCCGTGACAAACTCTCTCATCTGGTCCGTTAGTAATGCCTGATTAGAGGCAGCTTGCTTCATAGCATCTTCCAGTTTTCCACTCATCCGATTGGTCGCCTGCTCATTCGCCTTAGCAATATCAGCAAGCAACTGCTGTAATGCTGATTGCACGAAAGACATCGAATCCATGGAGCGCTGCATCTGCTCATTGAGGCCGCGCATCTGCCCTCCGAACGTATCCTCGAGTTTTGCCATAAACCCTGCAAGCATCGTTTCCAGCATACCCGTTACGGCCTCATTGTTGCCGTGATTAGTTTGCTCCATCGCCTGAGTCATTCGTTCTATAGGTGCCGCAAGTGATCCAGAAATGGTTTCGCCGATACGATCACCTAGTAATTTCGAAGCATCAGCATGCGCCTGGATCTGGCGGTCTACCAGGTTGGTCATGAGCTTCGTAAGGTCCTCGACCAACGCGTCCTTCAACTGGGCGGTGTGTGCTTCGTTCTTCTCTGACGCTTGAACCAGCCGAGACAGATACTCTTCGCCAGCACCAGTCGAGTAGAGCGCGTCAATACCGTGGTTAAGTTTCTCGACGAGACGGTAAAAACAAGCAAGCACAAGCTTGCTAAAAAAAGTGACGCCCATCGCGCAGGAGATAGCAATGGCAGAAACCATAAAAGCATGCTCTACGCCCGCCATAAGTGGGCCGAGCCCTGAAACCGCCGTAGTGGTGGACGAAGGGTCAAACTTTCCCAAGCCTTCCAGAAGTCCAGCGAATGTCCCGATGATGCCAAGGCCAGTCAGAACTCCAGGCAAATGTCTAGTGAAGTCATCAAACAGGCGTCCATCAACAAGAACGTCTCGAGTAAAGAACGTTTCGGCAGGAACAGTTGCCCGAATCTCGGTTAGGCTTAGCGTCCCATTTGTTGCCTTTTTCAGTTCATGCAGCGTATCTGTATATTCATCCCAAAGGTGTTTAAGCGGCTCCCACCGGAAGATTTCTCTGAGCTCGGAGGGCTTAACCGGCTGTTTCTCTTTTTCGAAAAGCTGAATGCGTCGCACGGGCGACCAGAGCTGGAACCAGACTCGTAGGCCTTGGATGAGATAACCAAGGATGAAAACGATGGTCAGAAATAAAACTAAGATGAACATCCATAACGGGACACCGCTCATGTTGCCAAGAGAGGGATGTCCTAGATAGTTGGCTAGCCAGGTCATTTGCTTTTTTTCTCTATTTAAATCGAGCAGCTTGTCGACCTGTAATCCATTCCGCTCGCAAATACTCGATCGGTGGTAACAAGTAAGGCAAGTAGCAGGTACACTTAAAAAACACACTCTTTTGCCATGAACAGATTGGGAAAAGAACCTGTGTTCGCGGTCGCAGTCATTCTAAGTGCGTATTTTTGAGCCAGCAATTGGACTTAGGTACACCGAACAGCGAGTATGGATATTTCCACGAGGTCAGTAAGCAGCCTTAGTCCCCCGCGTTTTTGAAACACTGATTACTTGTCCCTGTAAAACAGTTCCTTTTGCTTGTCGCGCTCGTAATATATGCGTCTACTTACCACGTTCTATGCAATCAAGAAAAGGCGATGGAAATCATCGTAGTGAAGGTAAATCAGGTACTCGATGGCGGGCAATTTCCCCGACAGTAAGCGGCCCTGTTGCTCAAGTAATAGGTGGGAATCTAGAGCGATGGGGATCATCAAGTTATCCCCAAAGATTTCGAGTTAAGATTTATTGCGCCCTCTATTTGTTAAATTCAACAAGCCTGAGTGCGCGACCAGCGTAACGTTCGGGAGTAGAAACAAGGTTCCGTGAACTGTTCCTGATAGCCTCACTTAATAGTCACCGAATCGTTGCACCCACATGCATATTCGGATAGACGTTTGCCAGTTCCTCAAACGGGGTGGTGCGTACACGCTCTACTGCTATCTGATGCATTTGTTCGGCTTCCTCGTAAGTACCGCACAGCATGCTAAGCGACTTCGTTCCCCTAGAGAGAACCGTAGGGCGGATTATCGACGCAAAAAGTAAAGGTCCATCTTTTCCAAGCCAATGCGTCCTTCCGTTATATCGCTGGTCCATGAAAACAAACATTGTTGTAATCTGTATCCCTTGTATGCAGTCTTTTCCTATCTTGTCGTAGATTGGAACGAAGAAATCGACCTCCCGTTCGTCATAACAGCGAACTGGCGTTCTCCCTTCGAGCAAGTAAAACTCTCTGCCGTCTTCTTCGAATTCTTTTTGTGTCTCAGGAGACCCTCTTTCCGGCAACTCCATTATCAGCGCTGATAATTCTTCCTGCGTCTGGGCCTTTCCCAATCTTCTCTTCCAATCTTCCTCATCAAAGACCATTCAACATCTCCAGAAAATTCAGTATCCCCTCGCCAGCCTATCCTCCTATCCCCAAAAGCGAGCCTACGTCTTTCTGTGGGCTGGTAGAGATCGAAAACTTCGGTGTCAGTCTCGGTTCCATGAAAAAATAATTGAGGTCCTGCGGTACAGGTGGACTACAGTCCGCAATTCCATTATTAGCGCCCTCAAATAACATTAATCGTGGACAGCTACAGCTTCAGGTAACGACAGCCAATCTTCAATCAACTTCGATCGCATTTCACGCAAATTTTCCCCATGCCAGCTCCTGACACTCCAACTGAACAACTCTTTCAATTGATTCATTCGTTGTTCTATATCCCAGTTGTCCCACTCAGGATCAATCCAGGCGTTATACTGGTTCGAAGGTTCGACGGGTTCCGTTGCTCTATGAAAGTACTCAATTGGCCAGCTCGGCTTCGGCCCCTTCATATGTCGGTCATAAATGGCCTCATCAAGGGCTTGAAGGAAGGTTTTTGCTGCGTCAGCATTCATCCGGACAAGAGTGGCAGCTAGATCATCGAGTGAGGCGTTGGAAAGTATCAAAGCAAAACTTTCGCCGTAAGAGAGCCTCTCGTACCGTAACGGATCGTATTCGGGCGAATCAACAAACATTCTGAAGGCTGAATAAAGCATCTTTACTGCTTGCCGTGTATTCAGCATCATTCGATGGCTGAATTTCTCCTTATATGAATCCCATTCGATGGTAAGAAACCCCACATCCTGGACATAGCGTCGTTTCCAACGCAGCCTCCCATCCGGACCTTCGGCCTCCCATTCAAAGGCACATTCTTTTACTTCAAGAGTGATAGCTTCAAGAAATCGGATGAAGTCTCTGAATGTACAAAACACGGATGACATGTAAACCGTGAAATCGATTGTCTCCCTTTCGTGCCTGACCGGCTCCACGTCTTCGCCTTGATCTTCGCATTCGAGAGCTAGGGTGATGTCTCCTACCAAACGTATGTCGAGATCGATGAAGTCGAACTCGTCAGCATGGTGGAACCGAGCCTCAATATGGTCCGGCCGACAGTAAGAAAGGGTGCGAGGCATTTCATATCCTGGTCAATAGTTTTCACTTCGCCAACCTCTGTAGGAAGGGAGGTTTTCGCGGATGCTCGAGAGTTTGCAGGCTGGAGAAAGTACTGGAGCAGCCAAGAGACGAGTGTTTTTTTCTATGGGCGTCGCCAGATAGTAAACCGGTGGGGGATGGGTCCCGCCAGCCACAACCCCCATTTCTGCTTGTGAGGCAGACGTTGTGGTTACCCCCGAGCGGGCTTGCTACATCAAACTTTATGGAGAAGCGCCATAAACAACGCTTCAGGTTAAATTGAACGGGACCAGAGGGAACGAAAACACAGCCAAGAGGCACACTTCAGGCTATTAACAAAAGCCAATGAATGGCACATGTGTCGTTTCTTTTCTGGCTTAAGAATGTTTCAAGCAAAATGTATGCCTACTGCAAAAGTGTTGAAATGGCAAAGAGTTAAGAAATGCTACTCATTCGAGTGTTCACTTATTCGACAAGACAAACCAAGAATTGACCGACATGCTAATCGAGAGGCCAACAAAAGAGGAGATGGAATGAGCTCGATGCGTCTCTTTATATCCCTGGTTTCGAACGCCTTCCGGATCGGGTTAAGAACATAGGCACGGGTCCCCTCCTGTGTCTCTATCCTTCCAGTTCGCATATCTCGTAAACAGAAGCAAGCTCCCGTCTTACGACATCGGTATCGCGAAAGTCGATTTTAGGGGGATAGGGGCAAGCAGTTTTCCCTGTGCATCAAAAGCTTCCAGCGAATAATTTACGCTGGCCTCATCGTCATTTTGCATTCCAATTCTATTTTCCGATCTTAATGAACCTCGTCCACTCCCGTTTACCGCAAGTTCCCACAGAGATTCCGCAGACGCGCTTGAACCTGCGATTACCTATTTCTCTTTACGCTGTTACGAAAATTGATTTGGGCAGAGCTCGCCATCTCTTGGTCGACAATCGCCAGATCAAGCCTTGTCCGAGTTCCCCTGAATGAGACAATTTTTATATGATATGAATCGCTGCCAGACTTAATTCGGCTTGTAAGGATAATTTGCTCTCCTATCTTGTTGTTTCTATCTATGATGACACTATCAACGATTCCCCCTCTCCGACGCATTTCAGAAGCCAATTCACGTGCATAAGCCTGAATCTCGACTCGCTCCTCACAGGGCCAGCACTCGGCGCTTAATCCAGTTGAACCTGCTCGGCCCGTAGCTGCAGCGCCAGTAGCAGTTTTTGAAATTATCTCTTTAGGCTTGTAGCCATTCGGAAATACAACAGAAAATTCGCAATATGGTGGACTAAAAACCTTTTCGTCTGCATTAGCCTCTCCCATGAATACACTGATGGAAATAGCTACAACAGTACTTACCAAGTTCTTATATCGCATATCCTGTTTGTTACTGAGAAGGTTTAGCTAAGAGTCAAATTCACTCTGCTCCAATGAACCTATTACCCACAGCAAGATATCAAGCTTCTACTGGGATTTGTGCCTGTTTTAATTGTTCTTGCCACGCCAATAAATCATCAGCTCCTAAGCCTAATGAATATGACCTCCCTTGCTTTGTATGGATAACAAGTTTTTTCGAAAATCCATGTTTCTTAATTTCAGTGTGCAATATGTCTTCTGACAGGAAACAGGACTTGAAGGTGGATTTTCGGGAAAACTTTTGCCGTCATTACGGCCAGCACCGGTACTGCAGCTAACATCATTAACTGACCCATGGTCCCACAAGAAACAATTCTGCGATTAGTTAGGGTGGCTGTGCCCCGATCTACTTCAATGCATTCTTAATATAGGAGGCATGCGTCTTTTCAATGACAGCCAGCTCGCCCAGTTCATAGGCAACTCTAAATTCACGCTGTTTTGTGATCTCTCCATTAAGGGCGTTAAATCTTAAAGGCCCTTCTAGAGTCGTCACTGGACATCCGCAGTGTCGGCAGGCTTTTGCAAGAGTTGAAATTTGTTTATGGCACTCGTTGCAGTTTGCAAGTGACATTTGATCTTCCTACGCATAATCTAGGATTCGATGATTTACATCTGCTCAGTTTGGCTGTTACAAATTGGCTGCCAAGGTTTCCAGCTGCATGTGCTAGGGTAAAAAAAGTAGCGTGATGAGTGGCAAGATATAGAGCAACTTATTACTCATTGTTGCTCCTGTACTCGCAAGGCCTATCACCGTTCCTTCATAAGCTTCTCAAATGACCCTGCATAAGGACTTTTGGGCGTGGCTTCGGCAATTTGTGCATGAATCTCGAACAATGTCTTTACGTTGACCACTGTTTCGGGAGATCCCTCATACTGAATCTTCCACCCGTTGTCATTCGGGTCATTCGGCTTCAACTTCACGGGACGATCTGCAAAAGGTCGACCACTGAGTTTAGCTGCATCAATAGCGCTATCAACGTCACTCAGCAAAAGACTTTGGAAGACATTCAACTCAGCCTTTCTTTTTGCTTTCTCGGCAAGATCAATAAATTCGAATCCAACATCTGCAAACCCGTTCTTACTAAATACTTCTGCCATCTGTACAAGTTTTTTTGGGTCATCGTAGGGTATTTGCAGACCTTGGGTTGCTGCTGAAACTGAAATATTGGCTGCGTTTGCTTCTTCGCGCCCGATAATTGCAGCATGCCCAGTTTCAAGAAACCATCGCATACTACGTCCCTCATTACCGGGCGTTTCTCTCAGACGTTTAATTTCTGATTGCAGCTCAGCCAGACGGTCTTTGTCATCATATTCAGGATGTTGATCTCTAAACGCAAAAAAATCGCGCTTAATTTCCTCAAATCTAGCTTCTTCTTTTTTCCGTTGCTGTTGACGGAGATCTTCTTCCCGCTTATTAGCCCGCTCCATCATTTCCAGTTGCTGTTGCTGCAACCGTAATTGCATTCCTTGCTGCATTCCACGTGTTAACCCATCAGCAAATGCGCCTATTCCGCCATACCCCCATGCCACTGGGGGCAACAGAGCCAAGAAGAAAACAAGAACCGCTTTCACAATATTATTCATGTCGTGATTACCTATACGGACTACTGTTGTAGTTGTCTCGAACTTTCAACTGTTCACTCTGAAATTAATGAAATTTAGTACCTATAGTTGTCGTCGCCATAGACTGCAGGAGGATTGGTAGCGTAGGGATTATTGGCGCTATCTGGGCTATAACGGCTCCCATATTGTCCGTAGGGATTATTGATAGAGTCTGCGCTATATGGATTGCCATACCTGCCGTAGGGATTGTTAACCGAGTCGGGATCGTACGGATTAGCACTCAAATTACCCAAATATTTACCCGTTTCGCGGTCTCGGAGATGTGGCGGCTCTGCTTGGGCAATACCTGAGAGTAAAAAGGCGAATAAGGCGGGTATAAGGAGTCCCGCAACAGGCAGTAATGCAATCATTATTTTCTTCATTTCCCTCCCTTGCTGTTGTTTGCTCTGTGAGGGGTATTGTTTCTTTTTACCAACCTTTCTACCATTGGACTGAAGTACACTTCCAGCAAAGCGAAGCCACGCACCCTCGATGCGTCTCTTTATATCCTCGGTTTCGAACGCCTTCTAGATCGGTCAAGAACATAGGCGATTAATGAACATCGTCCACCCCCGTTTTATCAATGAGTGCGAGCAGTTGCCACGGGTCAAAGTTCGCCCTCGGTACTTGCATTTCGAATGTAGCGGCATGTCTGATTGCTATCGCAAGAATCGCATTCTCGGGGTCGCTATCGGTATCAACATAGGTCGCGCGCTTCATGTCGGGATCAGCCGCCAGCATGGCCAGAACCTTCTCTCGCCTCGCTTCCCGCTGCTGCTCAAGACGCAAAGCGGCTAGTATTTCGGGTTTGTGCTGCTTGAGCTGCTGCAATAAATCAGGGGACAAATTATCAGCTGGTGAAATATCTAGATAATTGTCATCGGCACTGATCGAGTATCCGGCTTGTCGCAGTTGAAGTATCAGATCAGGCGCACCCATTAATCAAATCCTCAAGCTTGAACCTTTAGAGGGATTTAGAGTTGGTGCGACTGCACCCTCGGAAATTTCTGTTACATTGTTACAACCCTCATCAATACTGGCTGTTGATGTAACAAATGGTATCTTTGTAACTGTTACAACTTCGCGATCTGTTACATGAGGAGTCGCATCAATATTGGGTTGTAACGTTGTAACGTTTTCTACGGTGTCTTCGGAAACTGAAGTGCAATAGCGGGAAAAGGCCTCCTCAAACTCTTCTATCTTGAAGCCCCTGCATACCTTACTCCCTCGAACTGATTTCTTGGTAATTCCAAACTTACCCAGCAAGTCGCGAAGTTGTTTGCGGGTTATGGGCTTGCCTCGGTTGTAAATCCCCCAGTCTGCTTCCGGATGATCACGAAGTTCTTCCAACAATTCTTCGTCCCAGAATCTGCGCCATCCTTTGGTCTTGATAATCTCATAACAGTCTCTCAGCAATTCCACGCCCACTGACATCGGGGCTGACTGCTCCTTGCTTTTGGTCAGGACCAATGCCGCCCTTGTTGCTTTTTCTAGCCATTCATCACCGGCCAGCATGGCTACGGCTAGCAGGGGCTCCCAGTTGTCTGCCTGTCTGTCAGGCAGGCTCTCGGGTAAGTTGGGCTTCATCTCGGCAAAGTCATCAAGGCGATCCCTTGCTAATCGAGCGAGCTTGTGGGCCAATTCTTCCAGTTCCCTGCCATCACCATTACGCAAGCGTGATACTTTCTCGTGCGGCAACTTGCGCATGAGTTCAACTTCCACCGCCCGATCGTGCAAGGTGTCACGGGTGTGTCCGATAAGCGCGATCGCCTTGGGGCCAAACACGTTAAAACACTGAAGTTCATGGTCATCGCCCACGCACCTCCAGATATAGGGTGCGTGCCGGCTATGTCCGCAATTGAGAATACCGTGCATTTCCTGATTCTTGTTGTTCAGGAAGGTGTCGCCTTCGTCGATTAAGACTGTCGGGCGATATCTATCTGCCATACGAAACAATACAGCAGCGGTTATTCCGGACAGCGGCAGGGGCCTGCAAACCAGGCGGGCGATAATGCCAAGAACAGTGGATTTACCACATCCTTTTTCAGGAGAGCGCAGGACCATCAATGGGGCGATATGCGATGCCTCACAAAACCATGTGAAAGCACACCATAAAGCCAGAACCTCAGAGGCATGGGGAGGCAATACGGCATAGCGTCGGAAGGCTTCTGCCAACTCGGACAGAATCTCACCTGCGTCGACTGGCGACTCCCACGGCTCCACTTCGGGAAACATCTCGCCACTGCCTTGCTCTTCAATTATTCTGGATCTCGCTGCCTTGACCTCCTGCTCGAGCTTCGTTGCCCTCATACCTAGTTTTTTAGCCACGTCCTTATAGGTACGCTCATACTCGAGTGACGGCATGGCGAGGAGTTTGTCTATCTCATCCTGGAGTTCTTCCTCCACGTTTTTTTGGGTTGCACCGGGGAGAATGGAATCAGGGCTTTGAGAATCTCCTGGAACAGACTTATATGGATCCAGGCAGTTGGAATCGAGCAGTAACATCAGTGAGGATGCGCTGGCATCGTCCCGCTGCAACCAGTCGAATGCATCACCCCCTTTTGGTAGATTCAGGGTAGCAACATTGAACAACCTTACGGAAGCCGCTCGGTCCCTCAATGCAGCCGCCACTTCCAGCGCGTACTTCGTACCTATATCGTCGTTGTCGCCCCATATGAGAGCGCGTCGCCCTGTGAGTCGTGCCCAGTCCGCTGATCCTGCACTGCCTGCTCCTCCAGACGTGATGGCCACGTACTGCGATTCCACGTTCCATTCCTTGAACGCCTGATTGAGAGCATCCGCTGCTTTCTCTCCTTCTACGATCAAAACCAGCGCATTCAGATGAAGCGCCAGCAAATGGAGGGCGTATAAGGGTTTGCCTGCTGCTGGAGCAGGCAGCTCGCCCAAAACGAATTTTTGCCCGTCAAAATGAAATGGCCTGATCCATTTTTCGCCGGTTGCTGTATTTTTAAGGCGAATGCGCCAGTACAGGGAATTACCCGATTCATCCGTGTAGGTATGGAGTACCTTTTCATCCGCATTTGCTATTTCGGCATTGCGGGCGAACTTGCCCGCGGCTTCACGTACTCGCTCTGGTGTTGGAATCATCGCTCGGCCTCCCATGCTCCCAGTTGCTTTGCGGCTTCAATAAAGCTCAATCGGTGTCGCTGCATGTGGAAGGCGAGCACATCACCGCCGTAGGCTCCGCATGCCATGCAGCGAAAGCCACCCGTGTCCAGACGTACGCGTAGGCTCGGCCTCTTGTCGTCATGGAATGGGCAGCAAGCGCTCTTCCATTCGCCTCCTCCGATGAATTTAAGCCCCTGACCCTTATAGTATTGAAAGGGTGAGGGAAGGCGGTTACGTTTAAACAAAGAGATGCAACTCCCACGCCTGAGCTGGTTGGTTCGCTTCATTCTCCTCTCCTATGATCTTTGTCTAGGATCTCCTGTTGCTCGTGACCATCTCTCAGAACAGAATCCTGGACTTCCTCTAAATATTGGATGAATTGGTTACGTTGCGTTTCGGGGTGATTCTGGCTTTTCTTTGCTCATATCTATTGCCCCTTTCGATAGCTTGAAAGCTGATTAGATTGCTCCTTTAATAGCCGGGACAGATTCCGCATCAGCTTTCGCGTTCCTCCTTTGTATGCATTTCGTGCCGTGGCCGCCTTACCTTCGGGTGTTCGCGGTCCTGTTGACTTTCTCCACGGCCTCCACTGCTGAATCAGTTTCGCTTGCCTCATCCGTTCCTCGAGCGTCCACTGTCTGGCCACGTTGCACCTCCATTAATACTTTGTTTTGCTCACTTTTTATTTCCGCGCGCGTGAGCTGGTGGGTCTTTTCCGGGATATCTGCGCAAATATCGCGGTCTTTCTCCTCCGGTGATATTGGACCAGCAGAATTATTGTTTACTTGCTGATTACCATGGGCGATATTGGCTTGTTGCGCATAAACCATTGGAGGGTTTTTGATCATTGCCAAAGTTTCCAGCGTGGTCCGACATTGGCTTTGTGCTCGCAGCGCCATTCTCATGTGAACCTCAAATGATGAGATGCTGTCGCAACCTATGCTTCGCTCAGTAAGTCTCGCAAACAAGCTTTGCAACGCGGTTGCCTGATTCATTAGCATCGCCTCAGCCTGTGTGAGATCTCCGCGGTTCACGGCGGCTGCCTCATCGCGTAATCGTTCCATCAATGCTGGCACGTCTATCTGTGTCCCGATCCCTACTCCTTGCTCGGCTATATGGATAATCCGGTATCCCGCGAGCTCGGGTGACGTGACCAACGCCGCATATCCTTCCCGTATTTCCGCCTCTGTTTTTCCGCAGTCGAGCACTACTGATTTGCGGGGGTTGTAAACAGGTTCGGGTTTTACCTCACCCTTCGCTGCGGAATTCTCTGTTCGTTTTACCATAATGGTTCTCCTCGTCTTTCCGGAGTTGTTTCAGTATGATGTTTGCTTTGGGCATGAAATAATCCTTCCCATCGGAATCGGTATTGCATTGTTCAAGCACAGGTAATGACTTTTCATCAGTCTCTTAACTATGCGCAAGCCAACGTTGGATAATCAGTTCCTCTCCCTCTGCCAAAAGATGGGCAGCAGGTGGGCGAATAAATCAGCTTGCAGGAAGTTACCGGGGTGGCTCAGTTGGGCGGTTGTGACCCTTCGTTTTTATGACCATCTCACTTCCTTTTGAAGCAATGAGGGCGCGGATATCTTCAACCCGCCAAACAGTAACTCGCGGGCCGAGTTTCAGCGATTTTGGATAACGGCCAGATTTGACCCCGGCCCACCATGTGGATTTTTTGACAGGAATAATAGGAGGGATAGGTGGTACGGCTTTGGGATTGCCGATGATTTGCGACAGGCGAAGAAAGCCTATTTCAGGGATTTGGTTCATTAGGAATTGCCTCCGTCCAAGATAAGACGATTGCATCCTAATTCTCTAAGTAGGGGGAAAAACCAAATTTGGGAAATTAAAACCAAATTTGGGAATAGCTATTTATTTCATACGGCTTTCCAGGGCCTCAGAGATTTTTTCCAGGATCTTACGAATTGTTTCTTCAGTAATTCCTGCTCCGAGTTCCTCCGTCATCCTTGCAATCTTGCCCGCAGCACCACGCTCTTTAATGTTTATTCCTGAGTGCTCCCTGCAAAGAGCTGCAATCGTGATAAGCAAGGTATTGCGCTCATTTGTTCCCAGTTTCTTATCAGAGACTGATGCTCCGTTTATTGTTTGTTTAAATTCCTCCAGCGCAGCAGGACGCACCACAAATACGCTATCCTCAGGCAAGTTACAGCAGTAATAGTCAACTGGGGGTGGTCGGGAGCTTCTCTCTGTAAAGAACTTAATTTGGTTTTGCTTGAATTCATCCAGCAGTCGTTTTTTGTCTGCTGGACTCAGATCTTGCTCAGCTAATATCTCATGAATTTGTTCTAATTCGGCGAGTGATCCTGGATGATCTTCGTTGTCATCGTATTTTGCTTGAAGCTGAGCAAATTCCCCACTAGGTAGTTTAACTATTGCACCTGTAAACGTTCTCTTATTGGTAGGCTGCTCACCAATAAGTATTTGGTATTTCCGTTCAATGTCGAACAACTCATCACCTAGCAAGGGCAGATCACACACTCCAACAGCAGTTTTCACTTCACTGCTCCAACTGAGGTATCGATTATCTCCGAGCGGCACACTTAAGAGATGTTTGATCTCCCCTGCTTCACGAAGCGAACTCGGAAGCACCTCAATTATTGCTGGATTCAATGTAAGCCAGTCCAATTCTTCGGGGAAAATCCCTTTTTCTGTTGCGGCTCGCAACTCTGCGTCGTTGTATTCCACAATTTTTTCCGGACGAACTATCGCAAGACTCGGGAAATAAACAGATAACTGTAATTTCTTGTCAAGTGCCAGCTGGAGAACATCAGCTTCGGTTACTTCTTCATCGAAAAAATTTGCCAGATCACGCGCAGTATCTAAGATAGTCAGCTTCTCTTTCAGCTTATTCAGCTTGGAAACGTTTTTGCCCATAGTCTTATTCGGTGTACGCTTCTAAAGTTAAGATAGTGGGATCATTGCGAGATTGCCTTTGCGGATCACCTTAAGAGTTGTAGCAAGTACGAGAGGCATATTTCCGCCCAGATAATCCTCGTCCTGCTTCCATTAAATCTAGCTGTTCGTCTAGTCCCGGGACAGCCTCACACCTCGTCACCAAAAACAAAAAAACCTTCCCGACGCAACCTTCGGCCCGACCTAGTCATTAGAGAGAGTATTATTTGAAGACCTTCTGAGATGCTATTTGCATATATCGCCGCGTCGCACAAATTTCTGCCGTGAGGTCTTCGGTGTCTTTATGCACCCAGATTAAATTCTAATCGAAAATGCCTCAGCCTTGAGCTAGAGCACTATTTAAAGGAATTATTTCTGCTCCCGCCTTCAATTTGTCGAGGTAATCCGCCCATTGCTGCATCATTTTCCGCCGTTCCGGAAGGTGTGCAGTTCTGTTGTAAGCGCGTCCGTTCGGGTCCCTAACAGCATGGGCTAGCTGGTGTTCAATAAAGTCGGGGCGAACACCTAGCACTTCATCAAGAATGGTTCGTGCCATGGCGCGAAAGCCATGTCCGCTCATTTCTTCCTTGTCTATGCCCATGCGCCGAAGTGCAGCAAGAATCGCGTTATCGCTCATTGGTCTGCCATTGGTGCGTGCGCCAGGGAAAACAAAGCGACTTCTGCCGGTTAAGGCTTGCAGTTCCTTGAATATTTCTACCGCTTGTGTTGAAAGCGGAACAACGTGCGGAGTATTGGTTTTGGTGACGGTATAGCGCCATTCCGCCGCATCTAGGTCTATATCTTTCCACTCAGCTTTACGTAGCTCGCCAGGACGCACGAATACCAGCGGAGCAAGACGCAAGGCACAACGTACAACGTGAGAACCTGTATAGCCATCGATTGCCCGGAGCAACGCTCCTACCTGCTTAGGTTCAGTAATAGCAGCAAAATGTTCTCCCTTAACCGGGGGAAGGGCGCCTCTCAAATCAGTGGAAATATCTCGGGTAGCACGTCCGGTTGCTATGGCATAGCGAAAAACTTGTCCACAGTTACCCAATGCCCTATGCGCGGTTTCCACTGCGCCCCTGTCTTCGATGCGCCGCACTGTTGTCAGCAGTTCAGGTGCGGCTATCTCGGCAATGGGCTTGCTGCCTATCCAGGGGAATATGTCACGCTCAAAGCGGCGAATGATGCGCTCGCCATGGCTTTCATTCCAGGTCGGGGAATACTTCGCATACCACTCCCTAGCGACAACTTCGAAACTATTTGCAGCCTTCTCCAGCTTGGCAGCTTTGACCGCTTTACGGTTTTCGCCAGGATCGACCTCGGAAGCAAGCAGCTTACGCGCTTCATCACGCCGATTGCGAGCTTCCTTCAGGCTCACGTCGGGGTAGACGCCCATGGAAAGGGTTTTGCGTTTGCCGCCATAGCGGTAATCAAAGCGCCACCAGCGGGAGCCATTCGGTTTTAATAACAGATAGAGGCCGCGCTCATCTGTTAGCTTCAGGGGCTTGTCAGCAGGCTTGCTATTGCGAATGGCGGTGTCGGTAAGTGCCATGACGGTAACTCCAGTTGGCGGTAACTCTATTACCGTCAAGTTTACCGTCAGTTACCGTCGGATTACAATAGATGAGTTTGGATTTGTTTGGGCAACAAAAAACCCGCACGCCTTAATTCATGCGGGTTTTCTGGATTTCTTTGGATTATTTTGGACTTTCAATTGGTGGAGGCGGCGGGAATTGAACCCGCGTCCGCAAGTCCTCTACAGGCAGTTCTACATACTTAGCCATGTTTTTTAATTTAACCTGGCATCCGTCAACCGGCGAACTAATGGCAGGCGAGTTACCTATTGTTTAGCGCTCTATAAAGTAACCCTACAAAGCGCGATCCTCGTTAATGGCTCCGCTGCCTGTTGCCAGACCCGGCGTTGAGGCCCACCGGTGCGGAGTCTAGCCGGATTTAAGCGGCTAAAGCGTAGTTTTCGTCGTTTGCGACTATTGGTTTCCAGATGTATTTACGAGGTAACTGGTCCTCGGTATGCCCTGCTCTGCTTTGCAACCCACGTCGAAGCCAGGTCGCCCCCGGCATTCTGTATTACGGTTAATTAGATGACTGTGAACCGAAAGAGTTCAATGGAGAGTGCTACGCATTAGTCCCTCGGCACGTCTGCCCAAAGATTCCCTTGATTTGCAGCAATACTGGCTGGGATTATACCCGATATTTTTTTAACTACTGGGGTAGACCGCATCATATCCTGAATTTTGTCATTACTGGAGTGATACCAATAGTAAGTCGTCTATTAGCATCTTCTTCATCGTTGGTCCTTCGATCCTTTGGCAAGCTCAGGATCAGGGGGAACGGGAGTCGAGAGATTGAAGTGAAGCCACCCTCTCCCCTGCCCTCTCCCTGGCAGGGAGAGGGGGTCTTTGGACGAACGTCGGGCGAAGGGCCGGCACTTCTCTTTCCCCGTTCCTCTCCCTGCCAGAGAGGGGGTTTTTCCAGACAAACAAGTATGAAAGGATCGTGCGAACGGTTTTTACAAATAACCGAGCAGTTCTTCGGGCCGGTCTATGAGGTATCTTGCGCCCCAGGTTTCGGGGGCGCCTACATTGCCGAGATAGCCGTATCTCGCGATGATGGGTTCCATGCCGGCGGCGAGGCTGGCCTGGACGTCGCGCAGGTCGTCGCCCAGATAAATGCATTCTTCCGGCGGAACGGCTATTGCTCCGCTTGCAGTCAGCAGGGGCTCGGGATGGGGTTTGGAGTGCGTGGTATCGCCCCCGCTGATAAGGCAGGAAGCACGGTTGCCCAAACCCAGCGCCTCCATGAGCGGGACGGAAAAACGGGCGGGTTTGTTGGTGACGATACCCCAGATCAGGCCCCGGTCATCGAGCTGATCGAGGAGATCCGCGACACCTGCGAATAAGAATGTCTCACGGCAGAGGTGCTCCGCATAGAAGTCGAGGAATTCGGCGCGCATGGCGTCATATCCTGCGTCCCCCGGCTTGATGTTGAATCCCAGGCCCAACAGGCCGCGCGCGCCCGCTGAAGCCTCGGTGCGGATAAGTTCCAATGGCAGGGGCAGCAGCCCGCGGGCAATGCGCTGCCGATTCAGGGCGTACCCGAGATCGGGTGCGGTATCGGCAAGCGTTCCGTCGAGATCGAAGAGAACGGCGTTAATCATGGAAGAAGGATGGATACGAACCGAAGGAATAAAGATGGACGCCAATCCAGATTGACGATGTCACCGGTGATCGGACAGGCAGAAAATGATCGCTTGAGTCTGGCCTTGGAGCGTGAGGGTTTCAGGCACGGAATGCCATGATGTAGTTGACGTCGGTATCCTGTCCCAGGGAGTACACTTTGGTGATGGGATTGTAGCTCATGCCGATCACTTCCTGCACATCCAGCCCTGCTTCGCGCGCCATGCGCCCAAGCTCCGAAGGTTTGATGAATTTGGCATAGTCGTGCGTCCCGCGCGGCAGCAGGTTCAACACGTATTCCGCGCCGATCACGGCAAACAGGTACGATTTGGGGTTGCGATTGATGGTCGAGAAGAACACCCAGCCACCGGGCTTGGCGAGCTCCGCGCAGGCTCTCACCGTACTGACAGGATCCGGCACATGCTCCAGCATTTCCATGCAGGTAACCACATCGTAATGATGAGGCTGCTCCGCGGCGAGCGCTTCCACCGAGATCTTACGGTAATTGACTTTATTCCCGCTTTCCAGCAGGTGCAGCTTTGCCACCTTCAGCGCCTTGTCGCCCAGATCGATACCGGTTACCTGAGCGCCACTCTCCGCCATGCTTTCAGACAGGATACCTCCGCCACAGCCGACATCCAGGACGACTTTACCCGCCAGGCGGGCATGGCGTTCTATGTAACCCAGCCGCAGTGGATTGATCTCGTGCAGCGGCTTGAACTCGCTGTTGGGATCCCACCAGCGATGCGCGAGTTGGTTGAATTTTTCCAGTTCCAGCAGATCAACATTGACACTGCTATTTTCGATTTCTTTATCCATCATTTTTCGTGAACTGCTATCACGCCTGTTGTCATTTGTTCCCGCCAGAATTCAGCCCTGTGCACTAATTCTTCCCGGTCCAGCGTAGTCAATTCCCCGTCACGCAGCAGCATTTTACCATTTACCCACACATGACTCACATGTTCACGTCCGGCAGCATAGACAAGATGGGAAACAGGGTCATAGCAGGGCGCCAGATCAAGACTGGAGAAATCCACTGCGGCAATATCCGCAGCCTTGCCTGGAACAAGGGAGCCGATACGGTCTCCCAGCCCTAAAGCCCTGGCCCCGTTGAGCGTGGCCATTTGCAGCCCCTGCCACGCAGGCAATACTTCTGCCCTGCCGCTTTGTCCTTTTGCCAGGAGTGCCGCAAGCCGCATTTCCTCGAACATCTTGAGGCGGCTGTTACTTGCGGCGCTATCCGTCCCTAATCCCACGTTGACGCCTGCTTCTATAAGAGCGGCAACGGGCGCGAGTCCACTGGCATGTTTCAGGTTGGAAGAAGGGCAATGGGCTACGGAACAGCCTTGCTGCGCCAGCAGTTCGATTTCCCCCTCGGTAAGATGCACCATGTGTACCGCAATCAGATTGGGACCGAGCAGCCCGAGCTTGTGCATGCGCTCAAGCGGACGCATTCCGTAGCTTTTCAGGCTGTTGTTGATTTCATCCCCGGTTTCGTGCAAATGAATGTGAATGGGCACATCCAGCTGCTCTGCATAAGTGAGAACCCGGGACAAATTCTTGTCACCTACCGTGTAAGGTGCATGCGGGGCAAAACAGAATGACAGGAGGGGATGCGAATTGTAATCATCCCGCAGCGCCAGGCCCTTGGTCAGATAGTCGTCAGGATCGCTGGCGTAGGCGGTGGGAAAGTCGATTGCGATCATGCCGATGCTGGCGCGCATGCCCGAGGCCAAGGCAGCACGCGCAGTTGCTTCCGGAAACAGGTACATGTCATTGAAACAGGTGACTCCGCCCTGCAACATCTCGGCGCATGCCAGGCGCGTACCATCGAAAACAAAACCCTGGTCCACGTGCTTCGCTTCCGCCGGCCAGATATGATTGGTTAGCCACTCCATCAAGGGCAGGTCATCTGCCATTCCTCGCATCAGCGACATGGCCGCATGCGTGTGGAGATTTATCAGGCCGGGAATGAGCGCGTGCCTGTTCATCACGACGCGTTCGCGTGGCTCAAATTGCACGCGTGCCTCGTCGCGGGGCAGGATTGCGCGAATCATGCCCTCGTCAATTGCAATGGCATGATCATGAAGCACTGTACCCGCGGGCTCAACCGGGATTATCCAGCGCGCCTCCAGCAGCGTATCGATTTTTACCGGATCCATCATCATCGCCAAAGCTTAGCAAAAAAAAACCCTGCCGCAATGGCAGGGTCTGATTTTTTTATGTTTTTTGTATGTGAATCGAATTATTGTACTGTTTCCTTCGTACCGGCGACTTCAACTTCGACGCGACGGTCGGGTTGCAGACACGCAATCAGTGCCTTCGTCTTCTTGTTACCCTTGCAGGTATCGCCCGTCACAGGGTCGGCTTCGCCCTTGCCATCGACAAAGATGCGATCAGCCGGAATGCCTTTTTCGTTGACCAGATAAGCCTTGACGGCTTCAGCACGACGCATGGAGAGTTTCTTGTTATACGCATCGCTGCCGAGACGGTCGGCATAACCGATGGCAACCACGGTGTCGTACTTGACGCCACCGAGCTTGGCCACGAGATCATCCAGGGTCTGTTTGCCTTCGGGCCTCAGGTTGGCCTTGTCGAAATCGAACAGTTGATCGGCGGAGAGGGAGATTTTCTCAGGTTCGGTATAAGCAGGAGCAGGAGCAGGGGCAGGAATGGGCTCTGGAGCGGGCGCTTCGACTTTTTTCTCGGGTTTTGGCAGCAGGTCAGGATCGCACTCGTAGGTTGCCATTGCAGGTGTCCAATAACCGGTGCGCCAACAGTCTCCGGAAGAATCTCTGACTACTTCGCCAACGCTATCGACCGCGTAGGCCTCAGGTACCTCCTGAGCCATAGCGACGCCTGAAAACAGCACTGGCAAAACAGCTGCTCCAAGCAAGAGTTTTTTCGTTACTGTATTTTTCATGCTATGCCCCTTTTTAGAAAAACTAAGATTCAAGATCAGATCATCCCTGTAAGTCATGCAAATGAAAGACTAAGCCACCTCATTGTAGCATGGCTCATCATCGCATAATCGCGCTTCGATTATGTATTCATATATTTGTCCTTGTCAAATAGGGGTGTTGCAATCGGCATGAAAACTGGGCTTTCCGGGTGACTCCCATACGGGTGGCATGCTAAAATGGGGGGCTTTATGCGCCGATATCAGGAAAGAAATATATCCTCGATATGTTCCCGTTCCCGCAAGTTCTTGTCCCCCTTCAAAAGTAATGGATCAATTCGCGAAAGAAACCCTGCAGATCAGCCTCGAAGAGGAAATGCGCCGCTCCTATCTCGACTACGCCATGAGCGTCATCGTGGGACGCGCATTACCTGACGTGCGCGACGGCCTGAAACCGGTGCACCGCCGGGCTCTATTCGCTATGCATGAACTCTCCAACGACTGGAACCGTCCCTACAAAAAATCGGCGCGCATCGTCGGTGATGTCATCGGTAAATACCACCCGCACGGCGATACCGCCGTATATGACACTATAGTACGGATGGCGCAGAATTTCTCGCTGCGCTACATGCTCGTGGATGGACAGGGCAACTTCGGCTCCGTGGATGGCGACAACCCGGCAGCAATGCGTTATACCGAAATCCGCATGTCGCGCATCGCGCATGAAATGTTGGCCGATCTGGATAAGGAAACGGTTGATTTCGGCCCTAACTACGACGGGACGGAGAAAGAACCGCTGATCCTGCCGACCAAAATCCCGAACCTGCTTATCAATGGTTCGTCTGGCATTGCGGTGGGCATGGCAACCAATATTCCGCCGCATAACCTGAATGAAGTGACGGATGCCTGCCTCGCCCTGCTGAAGGACCCCGAAATCGCCATCGAGGATCTGATCGAACTGATACCCGGCCCGGATTTTCCCACCGCCGCCCTGATCTATGGCGTGACTGGTGTAAAAGAAGGCTACCGCACGGGCCGCGGGCGCGTGATCATGCGCGCGCGCACTCACTTCGAGGATATGGAAAAAGGGGGCGGACGCCAGAGCATCGTTATCGACGAGCTGCCCTACCAGGTAAACAAGGCCAATCTGCTTGTCCGTATCGGCGAGTTGGTGCGGGACAAGAAAATCGAAGGCATTTCCGATTTGCGCGACGAATCGGATAAATCGGGGATGCGTGTGGTTATCGAACTGCGCCGCAACGAAGTACCCGAGGTGGTGCTGAACAATCTGTATAAAGAAACGCAAATGCAGGACACCTTCGGCATGAACATGGTGGCCCTGCTTGACGGGCAGCCGCGCCTGCTGAATTTGAAGCAGATGCTGGAGGCGTTCTTGCGCCACCGGCGCGAGGTTGTTACGCGGCGCAGCGTGTTCGAGTTGAAAAAGGCGCGTGAACGCGGCCACGTGCTGGAGGGGCTCGCTGTCGCCTTATCCAACGTGGATGAAGTGATTGCCCTGATCAAGGCGGCGCAGACGCCTGCAGCAGCCAAGGAAGCATTGATGTCGCGGGTATGGCGCTCGCAACTGGTGGAGCAAATGCTGGGGCGCGCTGCAGTGAATGCGAAACAATTCCGTCCCGCGGGCCTGGCGCCCGAATACGGGTTATTTGATGACGGCTATCATCTTTCCGATGCGCAGGCGCAAGCTATACTGGAATTGCGCCTGCAACGCCTGACAGGGCTCGAGCAGGACAAGATTGTCAGCGAGTATAGGGATGTAATGGAAAGAATAGCCGACCTTCTCGACATTCTTGCCCGCCCGGAGCGCATCACGGCCATCATCACCGAGGAGCTTGTTGCGATGAAGCAACAGTTTGGTGATAAACGCCGCAGCGAGATCGTCATCAATACGCAGGATCTGAGCATGGAGGATCTGATCGCATCGGAGGATGTGGTCGTGACGCTATCGCACAATGGGTACATCAAGTCCCAGCCGCTCGACGACTACCGCGCGCAGAAACGGGGCGGCCGCGGGAAGCAGGCAACAGGCACCAAAGATGATGATTTCATCGATAACCTGTTTATCGCCAATACGCACGACTATATCCTTTGCTTTTCCAGCCGAGGGAGGGTCTACTGGATCAAGGTGTACTCCGTGCCGCAGGGAGGGCGCACTTCCCGTGGCAGGCCTATCGTCAATCTGATGCAACTGGAATACGGCGAGAAGATCAATGCCGTTCTTCCGGTAAAGACATTCGATGACAACCGTTATGTATTCATGGCAACTTCCCTGGGCACGGTGAAAAAAACACCGCTGTCGGAGTTTTCGCGGCCGCGCGCGAGTGGCATCATAGCGGTAGGTCTCGACGAAGATGATTTTCTGATCGGTGTAGCGTTGACCGAGGGCAAGCATGATGTGATGCTCTTCTCCGATGGAGGGAAAGCCGTGCGTTTCGACGAGAATGACGTACGCCCGATGGGACGGGGCGCGCGTGGTGTGCGCGGGATGACGCTGGGCAAGGGGCAAAAGGTGATTTCGCTGGTGGTGGCCGAGAGCGAGGAGCAGGCGGTGCTGACCGCAACCGAGAATGGTTATGGCAAACGTACTCCCATCAGCGAATACACTCGTCATGGCCGCGGTTCGCAGGGCATGATTGCGATCAAGACGACTCAGCGCAACGGCAAGGTCGTCGGGGCGCGGCTTGTGCGCGAGGATGACGAAATCATGCTCATTACGACCGGTGGCGTGCTGATTCGCACACGCGTGAAAGAGGTGCGCGAGATGAGCCGGGCAACACAGGGCGTGATACTGATCAACCTGGATGAGGGTGAGAAACTTGCCGGGCTGGAAAGAGTCGTGGAAACTGACGAAGCGCCAGGATTAGAGGAAGGCTTGTCCACGGATTTGCCGTGAAACAGCCAGAGTAAGGAACTCATGAGGAATTCATAAGGAACTCCGATGGAACCCATCTATAACTTCAGCGCAGGTCCAGCGGTATTACCAAAGGAAGTTTTGCAGCAGGCGCGCGACGAAATGCTCGACTGGCACGGCAGCGGTATGTCGGTGATGGAGATGAGCCACCGCGGCAAGGAATTCATGTCCATCGCGGCCAGGCTCGAGGCGGATTTGCGGGAATTGGCCGGCATCCCTGCCAACTACAAGGTACTCTTTTTATCCGGCGGCGCTTCCAGCCAGTTCGCGATGGTGCCGATGAACCTGGTGCGCGGAAAGAAAAGCGCCAACTATATCAACACTGGCCAGTGGTCCACGAAAGCGATCAAGGAAGCGAAAAAATATTGCGCCGTTCACGTTGCAGCTTCCTCGGAAGATGCAAATTTTACGTACGCTCCCACCCAGGATAAATGGAACATCGATCCGGATGGAGCTTATCTGCATTACACGCCCAATGAGACGATTGGCGGAGTGGAGTTCAACTGGATTCCGGACTTGTCGGGTACCGATATGCCCCTGGTGGCGGACATTTCTTCCGCCTTTATGTCACGCCCCCTGGATGTAAGCCGGTTTGGGCTGATTTATGCAGGCACTCAGAAAAACGTAGGTCCCGCAGGTCTGTGTATTGTCATCGTGCGCGAGGATTTGATAGGAACAACCGTGTCGGGCACACCGACCATGTTCGATTACAAGATTCACGCCGACAACGACTCCATGTACAACACGCCGCCGACTTATGCGATGTATATTACGGGGCTGGTGGTGGAATGGCTGAAACAGAAGGGTGGACTTCAGGCAATGGAGAAAATCAACCTTGCCAAGGCGCGTCTGCTGTACGACTTCCTGGACACTACTGATTTTTATCATTGCCCCGTGGCGAAACCCGACCGGTCGCGCATGAATGTGCCGTTTACTTTAAAAGATCCGGCGCTCGATGAAGGGTTTCTGAAACAGGCGCGAACCCACGGCCTCATCCAGTTGAAAGGCCATCGTTCTGTCGGCGGAATGCGCGCTTCGATATACAACGCGATGCCGCTTGAAGGCGTAAAGGTCCTGGTGGAATTCATGAAGGAATTTGCAAACAATCATGCCTGAACGTGCACATAAAATTTTCCGGATACTGACCCTCAACCAGATTTCGTCGCTGGGCCTCAAGCTTTTCAATTCCGGCCATTATAAGGTGGGCAGCGATACAACCGAGCCCGATGCGATTCTGGTGCGCTCCCATAATATGCTGGACATGGATATTCCTTCCAGTGTGAAAGCAATAGGCCGGGCTGGGGCAGGCACGAACAACGTACCGGTCAGCGCCATGAACCTGCGCGGGGTGCCCGTTTTCAATGCGCCGGGAGCCAATGCCAACGCAGTCAAGGAATTGGTGCTGGCAGGCCTGCTGCTCGCTTCCCGTAACCTGATTCCGGCGATTCATTTCACCGAAAAACTGGAAGGCGATAACGAGACCCTCAGCAGGCTGGCTGAGGGCGGCAAAAAACAGTTTGCGGGCATCGAGTTGCCAAGACGTACGCTGGGCATTATTGGTCTGGGTGCAATAGGACGCCTGGTGGCTGATGCAGCGCTTCGGCTTGGCATGAAGGTGATGGGATATGACCCCAATATCACCGTGGATGCAGCCTGGAACCTGTCCTCGGAGGTCAAACGCGCGGAAAGTATCGAAGATTTATTGCGCAACAGCGAGTTTGTAACATTGCACGTACCCCTGCTGGATTCGACCCGTCACCTCGTCAACCGGAAGGTTGTGCAAAGCATGAGAAACAGTACAATTCTGCTCAATTTTTCGCGTGACGGCATCGTGGATGAAAATGCCGTGCTCGAAGGAATCGAGATGGGGAAGATAAAATATTACGTAAGCGATTTCCCCAGCGAAAAACTTCAACATCATGCAAGGGTGATCACCCTGCCGCACCTGGGCGCATCCACCCAGGAAGCGGAAGAGAATTGCGCAGTGATGGTGACGAAGCAGATAATCGATTATCTGGAGAACGGCGGCATTACCAATGCAGTCAACTTCCCCAACATAACAATGGAACGGGAATCCCCTTATCGACTGGCCGTTGCGAATGCCAACGTCCCGAACATGGTGGGACAAATTTCCACCGCCATGGCGAAAGCCGGTCTCAATATCCACACCATGGGTAACAAGTCGCGCGGCGAAATGGCCTACACTCTGGTAGATGTCGATAGTCCGGTACCACAAGAAACGATCGACGAGATTGCGGCGATAAAGGGTGTGCTGAATGTGCGCTACCTGCCCATACCAGCCAAATAGCTGCCATCTTATGCTATAGCTCTGGCAGGTACGGTTCAAAACAGAAATTATCCCGCGATGACCGCTCAACTCAAACAGCTGCGCGACAAGATAGATGCAATCGACAGCGAGCTCCTGAAACTGGTGAGCGCGCGTGCAGATCTCGCACGCGAAATCGGAGAAATCAAGAATGGCACTGCGTATAGGCCCGAGCGTGAAGCTCAGGTGCTGGCGCGGATGCGCGAACTGAACCCGGGGCCGCTGGAGAATGAACAGGTTGCGCGGTTATTTACGGAGATCATGTCTCTCTGCCGATCCATGGAAGAACCTCTGACAGTGGCATATCTTGGGCCGAGAGGCACGTTTTCCGAAGAGGCCGCCCTCAAGCGCTTCGGTAGCGTGGTGACCGCACTGCCGTGCAATTCGATAGATGACGTATTTAGCAAGGTGGAAGCCGGCAAGGCAAACTATGGAGTTGTACCGGTAGAGAATTCAACCGAAGGCGCAGTGGGCAGATCGCTCGATCTGTTGCTGCAAACCCGGTTGAAGGTATGCGGCGAAGTGGCGCTGGCCATACATCAGCTTCTGCTGGCGCATCATACCGACCTTGCACGCATTCGCAGGATTTACTCTCATCCTCAATCGTTTTCTCAATGTCACGCGTGGCTCAATGCCAATCTGCCCCATTTACCCGCGTCGGCAAGAATCAACGCCGCAAGCAATGCGGATGCCGCGAGGCTGGCGGCGGAAGATGAAAGCGCCGCGGCAGTGGCGGGAAAAAAGGCAGGAGAAGTATATGGTCTCACTGTCTGTGCCGAGAACATCGAGGATGATTCCAACAATACGACGCGCTTCCTGGTAATAGGCGAGCAGGAAGTTGCACCTTCCGGCAGGGATAAGACGTCGCTGGTAACGTCGGTCAGGAATCGGCCGGGCGCCATACATGAGTTACTGGCCCCGTTCGCCCATTATGGAGTCAGCATGACCCGGCTTGAATCGCGCCCGTCCCGCGCGGGTTTATGGGAATACGTGTTTTTCGTGGATGTCGAAGGCCACCAGCAGGAGCCGAAAGTCTCTCAGGCGCTGCGCGAGCTGGTGGAAAAAGCGGCGTTTCTCAAAGTGCTCGGCTCATATCCCGCAGCCTGACCCTCCTCCTCTGTTTTCTCACAAACCTCCATGCACTACCACGAAATGCCGTAAAGTGAATCCGTGCGATGATCCTGTTACCCTGCGAAAAATTCAGCGTCATATCATTGCGGCTCCGCATCCCGGAATCCTCGATGGTGCGGCCATGACGAAGATTTTGCCTACAGCCGGGAAACGGGTTATTGCAAGCATGAATCCATGCTTTTTGTGGAATTGCCTGTCTTGTTGACGGTTATTATTTTCTGCTTTTTCTTCCCTCTGCAAATCACGATACCATCTTATGAATATTTGCGATCTCGCTCCTGCGTATATCCGTGCCATCAGTCCCTATCAGCCCGGCAAGCCTATTTCTGAACTGGCCCGGGAGATGGGGATGGATGAACAGTCCATCATCAAGCTTGCGTCCAATGAAAACCCTCTGGGAACCAGTCCAATGGCTCTGAGCGCAATGAGCAAGGCACTCGACGAAGTTTCGTTGTATCCGGACGGAAGCGGATTTGAACTGAAAGCAGCTCTATCCGAGCGCTATGGCGTGACCAGCGATCAGATTGTGCTGGGCAACGGCTCCAACGACGTTCTGGAGTTGGCCGCCCGCGTATTTCTGAAGCCGGGGGCCTCGACCGTTTATTCGCAGCATGCCTTTGCGGTTTATCCACTGGTGACGAAAGCGGTAGGTGGAATTGGCATTTCCGTTCCCGCCAGGAACTATGGACATGATCTTGACGCCATGTTGGATGCTGTCGCGCCTGAAACACGGGTTGTATTTATTGCCAATCCCAACAATCCCACCGGCACGTTGCTGCCTGCCGATGATGTACTGCGCTTTCTCGAGCGTGTGTCCCCGGATGTGCTGGTTGTACTCGATGAAGCATACAACGAGTATCTGCCACCCGCCCTCAAGGGAGATAGCATTGCCTGGCTGAAGCAGTTCCCCAATCTCCTCATTACCCGCACTTTCTCCAAAGCTTACGGTATGGCAGGCGTGCGCGTCGGTTTCGGTCTTGCGCATCCTGACGTCGCCGGTCTGATGAACCGCGTGCGCCAGCCATTCAACGTCAACAATATCGGTCTCGCCGGAGCGGTGGCTGCGCTGCAGGATGAGGAATTCGTAAAGCGTTCTTATGCGCTCAATCAGGCGGGCATGCTGCAGATTGTCACCGGACTGCGTAGGATGGGAATCGAGTACATTCCATCCTACGGAAACTTCCTGAGCTTTCGGGTGCCAGGCAATGTCAAGGCAATAAACGAGAGTTTGCTGAAGCAGGGCGTGATTGTCCGCCCCATCAGCATCTATGAAATGCCGGAACATCTCCGGGTGACTGTCGGGCTCGAATCTGAAAATGAGAAATTCCTGAAATCGCTGGCGATAGCGCTGGAGACGGCGGGAGGGGCAGCAGCAGACACAATACCGGAGATGATGGTGAGCATCCACAAAGTTGCATCGGGGGGATCAGCGTGATCATTGTCATGAATAACGGCGCCACCGAAGAGCAGATCGAAACGGTGGTTGCAAAAATTCGAAGCTTCGACCTCGACGCGAACGTTTCGCGCGGCACCGAGCGCACCGTAATCGGCGCAGTTGGCGATGAGCGCAAGCTCAGTCCTGAAATGTTCGATACCCTGAGCGGCGTCGAATATTCCATGCATATCGTCAAGCAGTACAAGATCGTGTCGCGCGAATGGCACAAGGATAACTCGATAATCAATGTGGGAGGTGTGGCGATTGGCGGCGATCAGGTGCAGGTGATCGGAGGTCCCTGTTCGGTGGAAACGCAAGAGCAAATGGATTCGGCGGCGCAACATGTTTCGGATGCGGGCTGCCGACTGATGCGCGGCGGGGCCTTCAAGCCCCGTACCAGTCCCTATACCTTTCAGGGCAATGGCGAAGAAGGATTGAAAATGTTCCGCAAGGCTGCGGATAAGCACAACCTCCGAATCGTCACGGAATTGATGGATGCGCGCATGCTGGACACTTTCCTTGAGTATGACGTGGATGTGATCCAGATCGGGACACGCAGCATGCAGAACTTCGAACTTTTGAAAGAAGTGGGGCGAATCAACAAGCCCGTGATACTGAAGCGCGGCATGTCCGCAACCGTTTCCGAGTGGCTCATGGCGGCGGAATACATCGCCGCGGGCGGCAACCATAACATCATTTTCTGCGAACGCGGCATACGCACCTTTGAAACTGCTTATCGCAACGTAATGGATGTAACCTGCATCCCCGTGCTGAAAAAAGAAACGCACTTGCCGGTAATCGTCGATCCCTCCCATGCGGGGGGAAAGGCATGGATGGTGCCCGCCCTGGCGCGCGCGGCAGTTGCAGCGGGAGCGGATGGGCTGCTGGTGGAGATGCATCCCAACCCATGCGAAGCCTGGTGCGATGCAGACCAGGCATTGAATCCCGAGGAATTCCGCGATCTGATGGGGTCGCTGCAAGGGATAGCGGCAGTAATCGGACGGAGTCTGTGATGAATAGCCGCTGCACCTGATAGCCATGCGAGGCGTGATATCAACCGCTCATATCAACCGCTCATATAAACCGATGCCGACAATGACTACTACTGTGATCCAAAAACTGGTGGTTATCGGGGTAGGTTTGATCGGCGGTTCATTCGCGCTTGCGTTGCGCGAGGCTGGGATGGTGCAGCATATCACCGGCATTGGTCGCAGCAGGGAAAATATGCGGCGAGCCCTTGCGCTGGGTGAGATAGATGAGATTGCCGACGACGTTGAGTCCGCCTTGAAGGATGCGGAACTGGTGTTCCTTGCCGTACCTGTCGGACAAACCAGCGAAATCATGGCGCAGATATCCGCATACCTTGCGCCCTCCACCATCGTGACAGATGCGGGCAGCACCAAGCAGGATGTAGTAGAGGCGGCACGCTCCCATCTCGCCCCTCATCTGAAAAATTTTGTTCCCGGACACCCCGTTGCCGGTGCGGAAAGGAGTGGAGCAGGCGCAGCCAATGCAGATCTGTTTCGCGGCAAAAATGTTGTACTGACCCCCCTTGAGGAAACCAGCCGGGAGGCAACGCAAAAAGTAACGGAATTATGGGAGGTTTGCGGGGCGCGGATTTCCCGGATGAGTGCGAACCGGCACGACGAGATACTGGCCGCTGTCAGTCATCTCCCCCATGTTCTTGCCTTTGCGCTGATGAATCATGTCGTCTCTGCCGAAGTCAATGGAAGCGACGACACCCACGACAACGATCTGCTGCGCTTTGCCGGGAGCGGCTTTCGCGATTCTACGCGTATCGCCGGCAGCTCTCCCGAAATGTGGCGCGACATATGTCTTGGCAATCGGAAGGCGTTGCTAAACCAGATCGATGCGTATCAGAAGGAATTGACAGCGGTGCGCGAAATGCTCTCGGTTGGCGATGGGAATGCCCTCGAAAGACTTTTCGCCAAGGCGCGTAACGCGAGGGAACGCTGGCTGAAAAGCTTGCCCGGATAAACCGATGGGTCACCCCATTGATTATGATTTGTGGGCGATGGGCTTGTCAGTGAATAGATAGTCTCTCATTTCCATCGAAAAGACGGGGTCCTTACGGCGAATCCATTCGAGCACCATTGCTGCGTGCTCCTTTTCCTCATCGCGGTTATGCACGAGGATTGCCTTGAGTTCCTTATCCTTGCAGGAATCCACACGCTGGTTATACCAGTCTATCGCTTCCAGTTCTTCCATCAGCGAAACGATCGCCTTGTGCATATCCCGGGTTTCGTCGGAGAGTTCCTCAATGGGTTCGTGGTAACCCTCATTGGCCATACTACCTCCTCTTTCAAAAAAATGTCAGGATCAACTTCTTATTGTTTACCAAGCAAAAAACCTGTGCAAGACGATTGAGCACGATTCTGAAAGGATGCAGAGTGCTCTTCTTTTCGCAACGAATCCATAAAATAGATACGAGCAACAACCAACCTTATCGAGTGAGTTCCACAAGCGCCGGCTTCTCTAATATACAGGGCAGAGCATCGAGCCCCCACTGATGCTTTCCGCGCTATTTCCGCTTCACCTGCTTCTCAATATCGTCAAAAACGCGATTGACGATATTCTCCAGGTCATGCGGACCATCACGTCCATACGTAACACATTTTTCATAACCGGTCACCGCAAAACAGATGCGCGTGCTCCCTGTATCCATCATGCGCAATGCAGAAGTCGCAATCATCCCATCATCCTTGAGAAAGACAGAATAGCGTGGGGTATATTGCGAAGGAAATTCGAAGAAACGAATTCTGTAAAGCTCGTTCAGAAGAGCAACCAGTGCGCTGGTTGGATAGAAAACTTGCAGAAGTTTATCACCCCGTTCGAAAGTAGCGCTTTCCTTGCCTGACAGGCTGATCCGCTGTACAGGAAAGGCCGCATTGCCTGCCTGTCGGATCAGATGGAGATCGACTTCCTGGATGGGATAGGTGAGTGGAGGACCCTCAGGCCCCAAGGTGCGTTCGGCTGCCATGGACGCTGACCCCACAAGGAGCAAGATGAAAACAGGGAACAGCCTGGCAAGAAAAGTTCGATAAGTCCGAGACCTCGGTAACAGTGCCCAGCAAGTCAGACTGCGCCGCCGCCATAAGGATAAGGCGGCGGCAAGAAAGATTATCTCCCCAGCATTACTGGTCATGGCGCTTTTTGCGCCGTGTTCCCCAGCCCAGCAAGCCCAGGCCGGCCAGCATCATTGCGTAGGCCTCCGGCTCTGGCACAGCCGTTACCGTATATCCAATATCCTGGAGCATGCCGATTTCGACCGCGCTGTAGTCCCGGGCATAAGGTCCCGTATCCGAGGCGGCCAGCATCATCATTCCCGCATAAGCGCTATTATTATCATCCAGGTGGGAAACGCTGCTCCCCTCCTCCCACGGAAACGGTGTGTACAGACCCACCGGATTGTCTCCGTTTGCCGCCATGGCGTGAGGTCCATCGAAGAACAGGCCTCCCGAGGGACTGGTGCCTCCCACGCTGCCCGCATCCCAGACAGTCTGATTGAGCGCGAAAGTCGTGGGATCAATGACCGGAGTACCATTCTTGTTTGCTAGATAGCTGTCGAAGGTGCTCCAGCTTCCCGCATCCTTTGTACCCCCGAGCGGATCACCGAATTGCCCTATGGATGAAGAAAAACCAAGCGTATGCGTAAATTCGTGGAACATCGTGGAGTAGAAGTCGTAGCGTTCTTTCGGAACCGGCGTGTTGAAGCCCAGCTCCCATTTGTTCCCAAAGTTGATGTCGAGAGAGCCATCGGGTCTGCTTCCGTTGGGATCAATCCCTGTCTGGAGTTTCTCGCGCACGACCTCGTTGAGATTGAATCCCGGTACCTGGGGAACGACATATTCACTGCCGGCCCCTGCCAGTGTACTGCTCTGGGGATCATTCGTGGCCGTCGCTTCCAGCACAATGGTCCCTGAGTTGGCAAAGTGGCTGCCAAACATTCTGGAGAATTCCGTGGCAGCAGTGTTGAGCGCAGCTTGTCGACTGGCACCGTTTACGGGATCGAGAAATCCCGTACCCGGCGCATCCTTGTATACAAACTGGAAATCGATGCCCGCATTTGCAATGAGACTGAACGACAGGCAACTTGCAAACAACCCTCCGTTAACTACCGCCCGCGTTGCCTGTGCAATCGCTTTCTGTTTTTGATTCTTCATATGACGATTCTCCCGCTCAGATTGTGATTCAGTAAACCCACGTCCTACCTCATCAATAAAAACGAATAACGCAACGGGCATCAACGCGGAGTCGGCGCGCTTATAAGCCGCGCAAGCATCAGAAGCATCTGCAATCAGCAGTCGATCGAAAGGATCGTGGTGGTGTAAAGGTTATAACCCGGGCTGCATCCTTTGAAGTAACAGGTAATTCGATAAAACCTGATTCCAAAGCTGCCTTCCAAAGCTACTTGTACGATCTTTCCGCTGAGTACTGAAAGCTTATTTTACCAAGTGAAGTCTTGATTGCAACTTTCCAAATGCTTACCGCGCCGAAAAGATCAGCCCTGCTAACCCATCATCGGATAATTCCACGTCCTCGTACGGAAATAAAATCAAGAAAGCGTTGGACAGACGGCGTATCGCCAGCAAGCTGCATGAGCTGCGCTTCCGCTTCTTTCAATGCAAGGCCGGACCGGTATACCAGCTTGTAGGCGCGTTTCAATGCCCCGATAGTGGAATCGGAAAAACCCCGGCGCTTGAGTTCTCTCCAGTTGAGACCGTAAGGCATGGCGGGATTTCCTGCCGCCAGGAGATAAGGCGGCAGGTCCTGAGTCAGCACGGTGCCTAAGCCGGTGAAGCTGTAGGCGCCCACGCGAACGAACTGATGGACGGAGGTGAATCCCCCGAGTCCCGCGTAATCGCCCACCTGTACATGGCCCGCCAGGGAAGCGTTATTGATAAAGGTCGTGAAGTTACCCACTTGGCAATCATGCGCCAGATGGACGTAAGCCATCACGAAATTGTCATTCCCGAGGCGAGTAACATCCGCGCCTTGGATGGTACCCCGGTTGAAAGTGCAAAACTCGCGAACCGTATTTCGATCGCCTATTTCCAATCGGGTAGGTTCGCCCTTATATTTCTTGTCCTGCGGCTCATCCCCTAGCGAGCAGAACTGGAAAATCCGGTTATTGTCCCCGATGCGCGTATGCCCCTTTATGACAACATGCGGCCCGATCCAGGTATCGTCGCCAATCGCAACATGCTCTTCCACGATGGAATAAGCCCCGATGATAACGCCCGAGCCAAGTTGCGCACCGGGATGGACAATGGCTGTTGGGTGGATACTGGCTTCCTTCATGAGTCAGTCCCGCATTGATAAACTTGAACTGCGTAATCGCTGATACTCCGGATACTTCAGGCACCAGTAGCAGGAACCCCGGTTCTCGGCTAAGATAATTCTCGGCATACATTACATACATGCCATACTTCCCCATTCCATCCGAAGCGTTTGATCGTGCCAGAACGAGGCCTCGACGCGACTTTGTAATGACAGTCCCGAGAGAACTCACAGCCGAAACAAGATGCGACTCCTCCATGGCCTCCTCTCCGCCAACGGCAACCGATGATATCAATAGCGCAGATATTGCGCTTCGCGTATCGGGGCTGTCAAAGACCTATCGCATTTATGGCCGTTCGCAGGACCGGCTGCTGCAAGGCCTGTGGGGTAACCGAAAGCAACTGTATCGGGAATTCCGGGCGCTGGATAGCATTTCCTTTGAGATTCGTCGTGGAGAAACCTTCGGGATCGTCGGTCCGAACGGATCCGGGAAAAGCACGCTGCTGCAACTGATCGCGGGAACGCTGACACCCACCCAGGGTGAAATATATATCAAAGGCAAGGTCTCGGCTTTGCTTGAACTGGGAGCCGGCTTCAACGGGGAATTTACCGGCCGCGAGAATATCCATATGGCGGCATCGATTGCGGGATTGAATCCTGACGAGATCGGACAGCGCTACGAGCGCATCGCTGCTTATGCCGACATTGGCGATTTCCTCGATCAACCGGTAAAGACGTACTCAAGCGGCATGTATGTACGCCTTGCATTCGCCGTCGCCATCTCGGTCGAGCCGGAGGTACTGATCATAGATGAAGCACTGGCGGTGGGAGATATGGAATTCCAGGCGAAGTGCATGGTGACATTGAAGCAGATGCAGGAACGCGGTACCACCATCCTCTTTGTCAGTCATGATGTGGGAGTGGTGAGCGCCTTATGTGAGCACACCCTTTACCTCAAGCATGGTCGGGCACTGGAAATCGGTCCCACTCCGGATATCGTTGCACGCTATATTCGTGAAGTACAGGAAGCAAATAACCGGAAAATAAACGTAGCCGTTTCTGGAAACAACGATTCGAGAATCGCGAGCACATCCGACGCTTCTGAGACCGGGATCACTCCCCCTCACCGTACTGCTTCCCCCACCAGCTCGAGGGCGGTGTCTGGAGTCGCGTCTGGATCCTCCGCGTCTGGATCCTTTACGGCAGCAAGCCCGTTCCAGAGCGTGGAGAAGGAGCATCTTGCACGCTTTGCTGAAAATGCAAATCACTGCCGCTCGGGGACTGGCGATGTGCGTGTAATTTACGCGGAAATGACAGATGATAAAGGACTGCTGGTACGCTCGGCAGAATTCGGACAATCAGTCCTCATACGTATCATCGTTGAAGCCGCCCGCCCCTGTACTTTTTCAGTCAACTACAAAATTTGCGATAAGAATCGGACGCCGGTAATAGGAGCGGACTTCCTCATGCAAAGACAGACGCTGCTGACCTTGGAGCCATCGCAGCAGGCCGAGGTGCTTTACCGGACATCGCTCCCGCTGACTGACGGCAGATACAGCTTGAGAATTTCGCTCACACATCCCGTCAACGCCCATCAACAGGCATTGTTCTTCGATATCGTGGAGATCGCCCACGTATTCGAAGTGCTGCCTAACCAGACTGCAAAGTTCTGGACACAGGTTTATCTGCCGAATACGCTCGATGTAAGGGTTCTGGAATGAACGACGCCCGGCGGAACAATCTTTCCGGCAATCTTTCCGGGAGGCGCAATTTGCTGGTCATCGCCCATCCGGGGCATGAACTGCGCCTCTACGGCTGGATCGCGCAGACGAAACCTCTGGTTTGCATTCTTACCGACGGTTCAGGAAGCGATGATAAGCCCCGGCTGTCGGCTACCTTGAATATCCTGCAGGGGCTGGGGGCTGAAATCGCGCCGGTGTGCGGTGAACTTACCGACCGGCAAATCTACAGGAAGATGCTGCATGGCGAATACGATATGTTCGATGACCTCTGCGAGCGGTTGACTGCACTTATCGCTGCGCGGGATATTCGCACGGTGGTAAGCGACGGCATCGAGGGTTACAACCCGACACATGACTTATGCGAGGTACTTGTCCGGACTGCGGTGGCTATTACCAACAACGTCCCCAATATCGCCAGGGTTGCGGATGGAAAAGAATACCTTGTCCGGCATTACACTATCCCCCTCATGGGGGATCCGCGACCCACTGTGCAGCCAACTGCATGTCGTGCAGAAAGCGCGAATCCTGTCATCCAGCAGGAGAGCGAGCAGTGCATTATCGAATTGAACGAGCGTGAACTGGCGCACAAGCTGGAAACCATGCGCGAGTATGCCAGTCGAGCAGGTGGAATCCTTCAGCAGGAGGTGGAGGATGCGTTCCGCTCGTATGGTGAAGAGGCTTTTGGCCGTGAATACCTGTATGCGGCTGTCTTACCGGGGAAAGAGCCGGAACGAAATTTCCTGCAACAGAAACCTTTTTATGAAATCCGCGGGGAACAACGTGTGGCGGACGGGCGTTACCGGGACGTCATCCGGTTTCATGAGCATGTTCTGCCAATCATGAACCGGCTGAATACAAAGATATCGGCTGGGGCGGATAGAGCAGGGAAAAACAGAAAAGCGCCATGAGGGTACTCATAACCAATAACACGCTCGACACCCGCGCCGGCTCTGAACTGTATGTCCGCGACCTGGCCTCGGCGCTGCTGCGGCGCGGCCATAACCCTGTGGCCTATAGCACTCGACTTGGAGCGGTTGCAGAGGAGTTACATTCGGCGGCCATTCCTGTCATCGACGATCTCAATCTGCTGACGGTTCCGCCCGACATTATTCATGGCCAGCATCATCTCGATGCAATGACGGCCATGTTGCATTTTCCCGATACGCCTGCGGTCTACTTCTGCCATGGCTGGCTGCCGTGGGAAGAAATGGCGCCACGCTTCCCCACAATCCAGCGCTATGTTGCTGTGGACGATCTCTGCCAGGAACGACTGCAATGCCTCGATGGCATCCCTCCCGCGCGCATTTGTGTAATACGCAATTTTGTCGATCTGGAGCGATTCGGCCTGCGCGCGGATTTACCTGCCATACCGCGCAAGGCCCTGGTTTTCAGTAATTACATCGGTGAGGACGGTCGCCTGGAAATCCTGCGCCGAGCCTGTGCCGGCCACGGCATCGAACTCGATGCCATCGGCCTTTCTGTCGGGCACAGTGAAGCCCGGCCTGAACAGATTCTTGGCCGCTATGATATTGTCTTTGCGAAAGCACGTTGCGCGCTTGAAGCCCTTGCCAGCGGAACGGCTGTAATAGCCTGCGACGCAGCCGGACTCGGGGGCATGATCACTCCGGACAACTATGAAACCTTTCGCGCGCTCAATTTCGGTATACGGAGTTTGCGCAATCCCATTACTCTGGATACCATCACGCGGGAACTCGACCGGTATGAGGTGGCCGGAGCGCGTGAGGTTACCCGGCGCGTGCGATCAGAAGCGGGTATCGATCCGGCGATCGAGCGGATTCTCCAGGTTTACCAGGAGGCAATCGAAGCGCACGTCCGCGAATCCACGGAGAGGAAACCGAAGCAGGAAAGCTCCTCCGACTCCCGCCTTCAGGCGGCAAGCAGATATCTCCGCGAGATCGCCGATTTCACCAAAAGGCGCCATCAGGTGGAGCAGGAGAAACATCTTGCTGTGGCTGAAGCCGCAGCGGAGCGCACACGTGCTGAGCAGGCCGGGTTCGAGCTGGCGAAAATCCACAATTCGCGTCTCTGGCCACTTGTCATGTCGCTTTATCGGCTCAAGTATAGGTTATGGAATCGTCCCATTGCCGTCCTTCGGGCACGTCGAGAAAATCGATGCCGGGAGAATCGAAATGATCAGAACGAGAGCAAGGCTGGAGAAAACAGCCATCCGGGCGATCGTGTCAGCGTATTCGAGCAAATCTATACCTGCAACGCCTGGCAGAGTTCTGAATCCCGTTCGGGGCCGGGCTCCACGCTGGAACGAACTGGGATACTGCGGCGTGAACTTCCCCCTCTGCTAACCCGCCTCGGCGTTCGCACACTGGTGGATGCACCCTGCGGGGATTGCAACTGGCGGCAGCATACTGCAATCGATCTCGATGCATACATCGGTGTCGATATCGTTCCTGCGCTGATAGAGGAAAACCGGCAGCGCTTTCCCCATCCCAACTGGAGATTCGAGGTTGCCGACTTGGTAGAAGATAGCCTGCCGCGCGGTGATGCAGTGCTCTGCCGCGATGCCCTGATCCACCTGTCACTGGCGGACATTCTGCGGGCGCTTTCCAATATCCGTCGCTCCGGAGCAAAGTACCTGCTGGCAACCAGCCATGAAATGACCAGCGCCAACACAGACATCGCCACGGGCGGATGGCGTTCCGTGAACCTGACGCTGGCGCCTTTCAACCTTCCCCCTCCGTTGGACCGTATCGTCGAAAATCCGCAAACCGGAAAGATACTGGGTCTATGGATGCTGGCAGAGATGCCGCTCTCCTGATGAATCTGATGAATGCACTCGTGCCGCTATCCCCTGTCCTCGAACCGGCGTTGCCTGTTGATACCGCTGTCGTCGGCGTGGGGTATTTCGGCAGCTTGCATGCATTGTGCTACTCCCGCTTGCCGGGAAGCCGCCTCCAGGCATTGATCGACCCCGATCCGATTACGCAATTCCTGGCTGAGCATCTGGATGTTCCCTGGTTTACATGTGTTGCAGAACTTCCGCCCACAATCCGCGCCGTATCGGTTGCGACACCGGTTGCCACGCATTTCGGGCTGACCAGATCCTTGCTCCAGCAGGGGCTGGACGTGCTGCTGGAAAAGCCGATTGCGGAAACCGCGGTACAGGCGATGGAACTGCGAATGGTAGCGGAGGCAAATCAATGCATCCTGCAAATCGGACATATCGAACGCTTCAATCCGGCCTTTACCGCTGGCAGAACACTCCTCCCGTTCGCCCGTACCATCCGATCGGTGCGTACCACACTACATCCCCCGCGACCGAGCGCACTGGACGTGGTCATCGATCTGATGATCCATGATCTTGACCTGGTTCTGCATAGCCTGGATTCCTCCGTGGTGGAGCTGCATGCCTCCGGTAGAAGCTGCGGTTTAACAGCCATAGATGAAGCAGAAGTTGAACTGGCTTTCTCCAATGGGTGCCGGGCATTCCTGGACGCATACTGGGGGCGGGGTACGAAGCAGGAAGAACGTCGCATGGTTGCGGAACTGGAAAACGATGAAACATGGGTCATCGATTTCAGGCGCCGGATAACCTATCGCAAGGCACCCAACAGCTCAACGGGTCCTTTGCCTGTGAACGGCCACACGCTTGCGTTTCCCACGCAACGGATACAGGAAGATACGTTGAGCCTGCAACTCGCAGCCTTCCTCGATGCCTGCCGCAACCGTTCATTACCCCAGGTTACGCCAGCGGAAGGCAATGCTGCCCTGGAGCTGGCGCACCACATCCGCCAGCAGATACTCAGGCCCTGCCCGTGATCGTCCCGCAACTCGACCTAGCTCAGGAGTATCAGCAACTGCGTGCAGAAATCGACGCTGCTGTGCAGCAGGTGTTTTTGAAAGGCACATTTATCGACGGTGCAGAAAACGCGGCACTGGAATACGAGCTTGCGGAATACATCGGAGCTGCTGAAGTCATCTGCGTCAATTCCGGTACCGACGCGCTGTTACTCTCCCTCAAGGCATTGGGAATAGGTGCGGGAGATGACGTAATCGTGCCCGCCTTCACCTTTTTTGCGACGGCAGAGGCGGTAAGCCTTGCGGGAGCGCGCCCCTGTTTTGCCGACTGTGCACCCGGCCAATACAATATCGATGCGAGCAGCGTGGGGCAGGCGTTAACGCCGCGGACAAGAGCCGTCATCGCCGTCCATCTTTTCGGGCAGCCGGTCGACCTCGCGCCGTTACAGGAATTCTGCGCAAGCCACAATCTGTGGCTGATCGAAGATGCGGCGCAAGCAATCGGCGCGCGCTATCACGACCGGGGTATCGGATCCTTCGGTATCACCGGCGCCTTCAGCTTCTACCCGACAAAAAACCTGGGCGCTTATGGCGACGGTGGAGCGATTGCCTGTAGCGATCCCGATCTCGCGTCGCGATTGCGACGCCTTCGAAATCACGGGCGACAGGACCGCTACCAGCACGCCGAGATCGGCTTCAACAGCCGCCTCGACGAACTCCAGGCAGCAATATTGAGAGTCAAGCTTCCCTATCTGGATAACTGGAACACGCAGCGCCACCAGCTTGCCGCGCTCTACCAGCAAGCTCTCCAAAATACGGAATGCAACTGGCCGACAGTCCTTGAAGGCACTGTTCCCGTCCACCATCAGTTCGTAGTTACCCATCCGCAGCGCGATGCGCTGCAACTGTTTCTGGCAGAGCATAATATTTCAACTGCCGTTTTCTATCCTCTCCCCTGCCATCGGCAGTCAGCCTTCTCGGAATCGCACGCCGGTGTCTCACTGCCGCTGGCGGAACGTCTTGCCGATCAAGTGCTGGCCCTGCCTATCTACCCCACCCTGCCTCCCGAAGCGGTAAGGCATATCGGGAAATTGATACAGGATTTCGAACACGTCGAACACGGGAAGGGGAAATCACCCTGACCCTGACCCCCCATTATTGATAGGAAATAAACCTTATGGCCACACTTCAGGAAAATGTCAGCATGGCGGTATTTTGTGACTTCGAAAATGTCGCTCTTGGCGTGCGTGATGCGAAATACGAGAAGTTCGATATCAAGCCGGTGCTGGAGCGATTGTTGCTCAAAGGCAGCATCGTCATAAAAAAGGCTTATTGCGACTGGGATCGTTATAAGACCTTTAAAACTGCGCTGCACGAAGCAAATTTCGAATTGATCGAGATTCCGCACATTCGTCAGTCCGGTAAAAACTCAGCCGACATCCGCCTGGTCGTGGATGCGCTCGATCTTTGTTATACGAAATCGCATGTGAACACGTTCGTCATTATCAGTGGCGATTCCGATTTCTCGCCACTCGTCTCCAAGTTGCGCGAGAACGCGAAACAAGTAATCGGTGTTGGAGTCAAAAAATCAACTTCCGACCTGCTGATAGCCAACTGCGACGAATTCATTTTTTATGACGATCTGGTACGGGAAATCCAGCGGACTGCCGCGAAACACGATACAGCAGAAGCACCGCCTGTGGTGAAGCATGCGCCTGCGGAGGAAAAACGCCCAGGAGAAGAACTCGAAGCACGCAAGGGCCAGGCAATCAACATGGCGGTAGAGACTTTCGACGCCCTGGTATCCGAGCGGGGCGACAGCGGAAAAATCTGGGCATCGACGCTCAAACAAGCGATCAAGCGCCGTAAACCCGGTTTTAACGAGTCTTATTATGGCTTTCGTGCTTTCGGTAATTTGCTTGAAGAGGCGCAAGCCCGAGGCCTGCTGGAATTGGGGCGTGATGAGAAATCGGGCACGTATGTTTATCGCAGCAGCAGTGCGGCGGCCGATAGCGGCACAGCAGTGGAAGCATCGCCGCCTGTTCCTGCTTCGCTTGAGATTGCGGCCCCATCAGTGCCGCTCGACGGCGTCAGCTCCCTGGATGAAACTCATCAGCAGAGAAAAAGCCGTCGAAAGACCGGGGAAAAGAAAGCAGATTTGCTGCCAGCAACTCCTGTGCCCGGGGCAGAAACTGCACAGACTGCCGGCAATCCGGCAGATCAAACAGTGTCAGAAAAACCAGGAACCAAGGGAAGGAAAAAACCCGCCGCACGCCGGCTACGCAAACCGGAAGCCGGAACAGACAAGCTCGACAAGAAGCCTGGTTAGCCTTTTCGCCTCCCCGCTACGGAAGCTATGAATTCATCGCCATGATGCATTGAGCGCCCGCTCAAAGGGATCGGATCGTGTCGGACAGTATTCCAGGTAGATTAAAAAATTCAAATGTCACTCCTGATACTCGAACACTTCGACAACCTTGCGAACGCCATCCGTAGATCTCGCAATCTTCACCGCGCTTTGCGCTTCCTCCCGATCCACCATTCCCATCAGATAAACCACCCCATCCTCGGTCACGACTTTGACGTGGTTAGCCTGGAATAGCCCCTCATTCACAAACTTCGCCTTGACCTTGGATGTAATCCAGGCATCATAACTGCGCGCGGTAAGCGGCTTGATCTCTCCTACGGCAATTTCATTGGTGACGTCACGCACGCCTTCCACGGCCTGCACGATGTCTCCAACCTCATTTTTAACCTTCGCGGATGCTGCCTGGCCAGTCAGCAGTACCTTACCATTGAAGCTCGTGGCCTCCACGTGAACCTTGCGGCCAAATTTGTCCTTGATTCTCCCATTGCTCTTGAACTCGATGCTCTCATCCTGCATCATGGTGCCGCTTGTACGCCTGTCCTCAGCTACCGCATATCCACTGCCCGCAGCCGCCCCCGTTACCGCCACCGCCGCGCAACCGGAGAGAAATGAAAGCGGAAACAGGAAAAAAACAACCACCAATAACTTCAAATTCAGGTTCTGCATATATTCCCTCGGAAAAAATATCTCAACCTCTACTTTATCTCCTTTTATCCTCTCTTGGGGTGCATCCTCCACCCTTTCCTGCATCAAAAGCAATTGTCAACCGGGGCGAGCTATCGATAAATTCTCCACCGTGAAAAAAGGTTCGGACGTAGAAGGGTTTAAGCAAGGATAGAAGGGCTTCATCCTTCCTGATTTGAGATGATCAGTAGGTCCCAAACAATTACCTGCACTACGAACGTATTCCTCAACTCTTGGTGGTTAATTCCTGATCTATTTCGCTGAGTAACCGCTGCAGCTTTTCTATCTCGACTGGCTTGGTAAGGTGATAATCGAATCCAGCAGTTCGCGCTCGTCGGCGGTCATCTTCGGATCCCCATCCGGTCAAAGCTACCAGGATCAAGCCATTTATGTTCGAATCAGAACGGAGTTGTTGTGCAACTTCATACCCGCTCAGACCAGGAAGGCCAATGTCGAGGAACATTACGTCAGGTTGAAAGGTCTGAGCGGCCTTAAGAGCATCCGGGCCAGTGTGAATCGTCTCTACCGTATGTCCGGACATCATGAGGAGCATGGCGAGTGTTTCAGCACCATCCACATTGTCGTCCACCACAAGGATGCGGCGGGGAATAGATAGGGTACAGGAGTCACCTGCCCCAGCAACTTGCCTCTTGATTATTTGCGTTGGGGGGAGGGGAAGATGGACAACGAACGTGCTGCCTTGCCCGAGGCCTTGGCTTTCCGCTGTGATGGATCCGTTGTGCATTTCTACAAGTCGCTTGACGAGGGCTAACCCGATGCCTAATCCTCCCTGTGAGCGATCCAGGGTTTTCCCGACCTGACTAAATAATTCAAATACCTCTGGCAGAGCCTCTGACGTAAGGCCGACTCCGTTATCCCGCACCCTGATGATTACTTCGCTGCCATCTCTCTCGGCAGACAGCTCGATTTGTCCTCCTTTGGAAGTGTACTTCGCCGCGTTATTCAGGAGGTTACTCACTACCTGGGTCATACGCGTTGGATCGGCGTCAAGCAGGAGCGACTCTTTAGGATTCGAAATGAACAGCCTGTGCTGGTTTTCCTTAATAAGAGGCCGACTCAGTTCAAGAGCTGCATCCAGTACCGTGCGAATATCTACCCACTCCTTCTTGAGTTGGACCTTTCCGCTGGTAATGCGGGAAACGTCAAGCAGATCGTCGATTAGATGGACCATATGTTCCACCTGTCGCTCCATGATCTCTCGCGTCCTCACCGTGGCCTCCATTGAAGGCGCCAGCTTGAGCACGGCAAGTCCGTTACGAACGGGGGCAAGAGGATTTCTCAGTTCATGAGCCAGCGTGGCGAGGAATTCATCCTTGCGTCGATCCTGCTCCCGCACTTGCTCATAAAGATAGGCGTTTTCGATCCCAGCAGAGGCAATCGCAGCAAGCTGCACCAGAATCGCCTCGTCCTCTTCGGTGAATTCGCCTTGAGTCTTGTCCGTGAGCTGGACCAAGCCGAGGTTTTTCCCCCCGTGGCCGATCAGCGGTACGGCAAGCCAGCCTCTCATGGGTGGATGATCTTTGGCATGTTTTCCAAACCCTTTCCATGCTGGATGGGCTTCCATCTCTTGTTGAGTCATCCGCATCGGACGATTGGTACGGCATACTTCCATGTAAATGCCAGACCCGTCCGGCTTCTCGGAATAGGCATGATAGTGGGCATACTTGTCCGACAGTGATACCGCTCTAATCGCCTGTGCCCAGTTTGCTGAAATAGTCACGGAAGTGACTGCTTGGTGAGCTCCAAGCATAGAGCGGGCTTCTTCAGTCAAAATCCGGGCAATGCTGTCCACCGACCACTCCACGTTCATCGACTTGCTTGCATTGGCTACCCGTGCCAGAAGTGCAGCACGGCACTTCTCTGTTCCCAAGAGAGCGGCCATCTTTTCTTCGGATTGCTTCTGCTCCGTGACGTCCCGGTATGCGACGACTGCTCCGGCGGGCCGCCCATCGACCATTATCGGAGAAACAGAGTAGGTAACCGGTACTGGCCTGCCATCCTTTCGCCAGAAGACATCGTCGTCCACACGGGCTGGCACACCCTCGCGCACAGCTAAGGCCACAGGGGACTCGCTGACAGCGCGATGACCGCCGCCCGGGTGTGTGTGGTGAATGATGTCGTGCAGGTGCCGACCGACGAGCTCTCGGGCCTGGTAGCCAAGTATCGCTGCCCCAGCTGGATTCAGGTAGGTGCAGCGGAAATCTGGTCCCATTACGTAAAGACCATCACCGACGGATTCAAAGATAGCCCGCAAATACTCTCGGCTTTCCTGAAGATCCTTCTCGACCTGCTTGCGATCCGTGATATCGAGCAGGTTTCCGGCATATCCGAGAAATTGGCCTTCGAGGGAGAAGCGAGGGCGGCCTGCGTCGATGATCCACCGGTACACACCATCGGCCCGCTGCAGCCGATACTCGATGAAAAATTCTTCTTTCCGCTCGTTTGCGAAAAGGAAATTTTTGCTTGCTTCTTCCCGATCTTCCGGATGCACGGCATTGAGCCACCCAAAGCCCAGTCCTTCGTCCTCGTCTTGGCCAGTAAACTCGTACCACCCTTGAGAGAGGAATGAGCAGAAACCGTCCGGCTCGGTCGCCCAGAGCATGGCTGGAGCGGCGTTGGCAAAGCCGCGAAACCGCTCTTCGCTTTGCTGGAGGGCCTGCTCGGCCCGCTGCTGCTGGGCAATGACAGCAACTTGGTTGGCAGCGAGCTCCAGCAGCAGCCGATCATCCTCAGTTGGAAAGCCTGCGCGCTGCGAACCAGTGACTAACACATCACGCTCTTCCAAGCCGAACCGAGTGAGAGTCATTCGCAGAGTGCCCGTGCCAAACGGATCAGGCACTATAGCAACCGGGATTGAAGCAGCATCGGTCAAGAGCGAAGTGAGCCAGTCCCGCACTTCGTAAATGCAGGGGTCCGCATCAGGACGATGCTTGTCGCATATAGCCTCCGTGAAGCCAGAGCTGTTGGGCTGGGCAAGGCGGATGTAGACCAAGTCAAGATCAAGAGTACTCAAGAGAACTTTAGCGAGTCTCTTGGCAATATCCTCCGGTTCTAAACCAGCCCACGCCTCCGACAAGGTCGAGAGAGCTACTAAATCCCGCATTGTTCGCCGCAAGCGGCGTAATGCATCATTATCGTTCTCAGCTACATCCATCGAGTTGTGCCTCCTGGTACACCTGCCGGCATATAGAGGGATTACTCATCAGTGGTTCGCGCCTGAATTTCTTTAAGCATCTCCTCAGGAAGGACATAGAAAGGACCCTTCTGGATGCTTCTGATCAGCCCTGCGGCATTAAGACAACTACCGTTATGAGCGTTTTAACTGCATCTTTAGATATAGCAGTACTGCCGCTATGCATGCAATTTTATATTTATCTTACCGTCCAGAACCACCATCAGGAGAAGCTACTTGCGAGTCGTTAAAGGGCCGTTATGACCTTGATAACGTATTTTATCAGCTGCTTCTAATCTCCCCATTTTTGTAACCCCTTAGGTATCGATTGTGTCAATTTGTGGGACACCCCATCCTGACAAATCTGCCTGACACTTTTCCTACTGTTTTTTGTCAAAATAGACTTTTAATTATTATTAATTGACATTCCTTGGTAAGAGCTATAGATTCTATCCTGACGATTTATGGGGAGAGCGTCGTGTCCAGTCAAAGAATCGGATATGTGCGGGTGAGTTCGCTGGATCAAAATCATGAGCGCCAGCTCGATGGTATTACGCTAGACAAGGTATTTACTGACAAGGCATCAGCCAAGGATACAAACAGGCCTCAGCTCCAGGCGGCGCTCGATCATGTTCGTGCAGGAGATACGCTCATCGTTCACTCAATGGACAGGCTCGCCCGTAATGTGGAAGACATGCTCAGGCTGGTGAGGGAAATGAATAGCCGGGGAGTATCGGTTCAATTCATTAAAGAGAATATGAACTTCACTGTCGGTAATGATGATCCACGCTCTACGTTGATGTTTACGATGCTTAGCGCGTTTGCTCAGTTTGAACGTTCTCTGATCAAGGAGAGGCAGCGGGAAGGGATAGCCCTGGCAAAGGCCAAGGGCGTCTACAAGGGCAGGAAGCCTGCACTCAACGCAGAGAGGATTGCCCGGTTGCGAGAGGAGGCCGCAGCCGGAGCAAACCGGACAAAGCTGGCGAAGGAGTTTGGGATAAGCCGCGAGACCCTTTATCAATACATCCGATAAGAAGAAAGATCAGGCGAGTTGTGGGGAAGTTTCAAAATCAGACCAAAAACCGAGAGAAGCTGCTTTGACAGCATGAACTCCATTATCTACATTGAAGCAATGGATTGCCAAACATCGCCTTGCCGGAGATATCATGACACTACTCAGCCCTTCCTTCAAAGCTTGCCACCTTATCCTGGCCGCAGCCTTAACTACCGGCCTTGGTTTTGTCAATCCTGCAAACGCCGAAATAGTCCTCCTTGTTGACCTTAACAGCAGGACAGCAATTAGCCTGGGCACTTTGGGCGGGAACTGGAGCAATGCCTCCGGCATCAACGATGCCGGGCAGGTGGCTGGATACTCTCTCACGGCTGAAGGTGGTCAGCATGCCTTCATCACCGGTCCTGATGGGGTGGAGATGAGAGACCTGGGCACTTTGAGGGGGGGTGAGAGCTATGCGTACGGTATCAACGATGCCGGACAGGTAGTGGGAGGCTTTGGCACTGTTGGAGGCTATGCCCATGCTTTCATCACTGATCCGAATGGCATGGGGATGAGAGACCTAGGGACTCTGGGCGGGCGCTGGAGCTATGCCTTCGGCATCAACGATGCCAGACAGGTAGCTGGATACTCTCTCACGGCTGATAGTAATCGTCATGCCTTCATCACCGGTCCTGATGGGGTGGAGATGAGAGACCTGGGCAGTTTGGGGGGGGGGTGAGAGCTATGCGTACGGTATCAACGATGCCGGACAAGTGGTTGGAAACTCTTCCACGGCTGAAGGTAGTCTTCATGCCTTCATCACCGGTCCTGATGGGGTGGAGATGAGAGACCTGGGCACTTTATTAGGTGGGAACGGGAGCCAGGCTAACGACATCAACGATATCGGACAGGTAGTGGGATACTCTTACACGGCTGAAGGTTATTACCATGCCTTCATCACCGGTCCTGATGGTGAAGGAATGACGGACCTCAATTCGTTGGTTGACCTCCCTCAAGGGATGGTTCTAGTCAAGGCAATGGATATCAATAACAGGGGCCAAGTCATTGCTATTGCTATTCCTACTACTATCCCGAACCTGAAGCCTATGCCTTAATGCTCGCCGGGTTGGGTTTGATCGGGTTTATGGCGAGACGGAAGAAGATGGAAAATTTAAAACGTTATTGAGCTCTCGTCTCTTGTTCTGCAATATTGTCCTTTTTGGGCGAGCCGATAAGTAGCAAAGGCTTCCTTTTGCTATATCTTTACACCCTGTCCTTTCAATTTTTTCAATACTTCCTCTTTCAACGAGATCGCTTTCAATTTATCTGGAATCGCAGTAGTCAGATACTTAGGTTGTGGAAGCCCCTCCCGGCACGCAATCCGCTACTTGGGCAGTCCACAGCTTTCCACAAGGCAAAAGGGAAAGCGATTAATAGACCCGCCAGTACGCTGGCTTGAGCCGTAGTCTCACTAAATGGATTCGTTCAATAATTGCCTTCCCTCGGCCTCTCCCGCTACCACATGGGACAGTTCTCCGTATCTCCGGGAGGCCTTGCCCCATCGACGCATAAGAACCCAATCGCCCAATAGATCAAGAACAAGCTCAACTTCATACCAACGCTGCGCCGTTTCCAGCGGGCACGGACAAGACCCGTGGCCAAAAATCCAGCTCTGTTGCAAGAAATAAGAAACAGCTATATTTTAATTTTTAATTAAATATTTTTAATAACTTTTAAATTCACTTTTTATCAAAAATCATTTTTTGCAACAGAGCCGAAAACATGGCCCAGTTCATCAACACCAAAGAAAGCATCGTCACCGAAGCCGTCGATGGTCTGGTCGCGGCGTCTGGCGGTAAGCTGGCGCGGCTCGACGGCTATCCGCATATACGGGTGGTCGTACGCAATGACTGGGACAAGTCCAAGGTCGCGTTGATTTCGGGAGGCGGATCGGGCCACGAACCGGCACATGCGGGTTTCGTCGGGGAAGGGATGCTGACGGCCGCGGTGTGCGGCGACATCTTCGCCTCGCCGACAGTCGACGCGGTACTGGCAGGCATCCTTGCCGTGACGGGATTGTCCGGCTGCCTGCTCATCGTCAAGAATTATACCGGTGACCGATTGAATTTCGGGCTGGCGGCCGAACGCGCTCGCCAGTTTGGCTTGAATGTCGAGATAGTGATCGTCGACGATGATGTGGCGTTGCCCGACTTGCCCCAAGCCCGCGGCGTCGCCGGCACGCTTTTCGTGCACAAGATAGCCGGCGCGTTGGCCGAGAATGGGGCCGACTTGGCGCACGTCGCCGCGGCCGCGCGCAAGGTCGTGTCAAAGACAAAAAGCATCGGCATGTCGCTAAACACCTGCACCATCCCAGGTTCGCCAAAGGAGGATCGCATCCCGCCCGGAATGTCCGAGCTTGGGCTTGGCATCCACGGTGAAGCTGGGGTTGAGCAGGTCGAGTTCAAGGACGCGAGCGAAGCTGTCGCTGCCATGGTCGAGCGCCTGTCAGCTGCAATGGAAGAAAAGCCGCATGTCGCTATGGTCAACAATCTCGGCGGCACGTCGGTCATCGAGATGTCGATCATCCTCAACGAAATCCGGCGGTCAGCGATTGGCGAGCGGATAACCCACGTCATCGGGCCGGCGACCATGATGACATCGCTCGACATGCATGGCTTCTCGATTTCGGCCTATCCTGCCGACGATGCCGAGATCGCCCTGCTCAAGCAGCACACGCCCCTGGCGACATGGCCACGGGTCTCCCGGCTAGGCCAAGTCGCGATTCAGGCGCTTCCGGACGGCCTGACGGCTGTCGTTCCGATGCCCTCGATGCACAAGCCGACCAGGGAGTTCCTGACCAGTTGCTGCGAGGTTCTGATCGCCGCCGAGAACGACCTCAACGCGCTCGACGCGAAGTCAGGCGATGGCGACACCGGCAGCACGCTAGCTGGCGCGGCACGCGCCCTGATCGGCGCCGTGGACCGATTGCCGCTTGCCGACCATACCCAGCTCTATCGAGCCATTGGCTTGGAGCTTTCCCAAACCATGGGAGGCTCGTGCGGTGTCCTCCTCGCGATCTTCTTCGCCGCAGCGGGCGATGCCGCCTCAAGCGGCTTGCCAATGCGCGAAGCGTTGCAGGCCGGGTTGCGGAGAATGCAGGAGATCGGCGGGGCACGTCCGGGTGACCGCACCATGGTCGATGCTCTTGCGCCGGCCCTTGATGCCCTGGAAGAGAGCCTGCCCGAGGCGGCGAAAGCCGCGCGTGCGGGTGCCGACCGCACTGCCCACATGAGCAAGGCGAATGCGGGCCGCGCTTCCTATATCAATGCCAAGCATTTGGTCGGTCACGCTGATCCAGGTGCTGAGGCGGTCGCGCGACTGTTTGAACACTTGGCGTAAGCATCTATTTATAACAAATAATAATCTCATTATTTATCGACAGCTATCGATGCTGTGCATCGATTATTGCCGGTATTTCTAACGGTATCGGACTTGGCTCAATTCATATGTGTGAGCCGGCAGGCTCTGCCAGTTGCAGTTATTCTGAGCCGAAAACGGCGTTAAATGCGAGCACAACCGTTTTCCATTGCGAGCCGTTACACATAAGGATCCAGTCGCCTACCAAATCACAAACAGGCTCAACCTCATACCAACGCTGCGCCGTTTCCCAACGTGCACGCGCAGCCATTCGTTAAACCCTTTTTAGTGAGAGAACTTCTAGCTTTGAGGAACCAGCGAGAATCCGATACATGATGGTTGCTTCACCAATTCTTAATTGGCTAGCGATGGCGGCTTGGTCGTCCCCTCTCCTGCAAGGCGGATTACTTCCTGCCTGATCGCGTCCGAGATTGGTTTTCGTCCCTTGTATTTTCCCGCGGCCTTGGCCTTGGCCACACCTTCCCTTTGCCTCTCCAGCATCATTTCCCGCTCGAATTGAGCGATGCCTCCCAGTACGGTCAACATCAGCTTTCCGGTGGGCGTGCTTGTATCCATCCGGAGGTTCAGAACCCGCAAGGCAGCGCCCTTCGTTCCAGGGCCTGGATGATTCTCATAAGGTCGGCGACGAATCTGGCAAGCCGGTCAAGCTTGATGACCACGAGAACATCATCTTGCCGCACAAACTCCAGCGCCGTTTCAAGCTGTAGACGAATACCAACCGATGAGGTTTGTTCCCGGAAGATTTTTTGGCACTTGACGCCTTCAAGTTCTCTCAACTGGGACTCGAAACCCGCCGTCTGATCGATCGTTGAAATTGTCGCGTAACCAATGATCATTTACTCTCACACGATTCACTAAAGCTGTGATAGATGTCGTGCGTGTCCTGGAGCGGGCGGCACAGTTTCGTGGGTTGCCCTTGGCCATTCGCACCGATCAGGGACCGGAGTTCACCAGCAAGGCACTGGATCAGTGGGCTTATAAGAATGGCGTCCAACTCAAATTGATTGAGGCGGGTAAGCCAACGCAAAATGCGTACATTGAGAGCTTCAACGGTCGGTTTCGGGATGAGTGCTTGAACGATCACTGGTTTACCAGCCTGGCTGAGGCACGGATTCGAATATCAGTCTGGCGGCGCGACTACAACGAGCATCGACCGCACAGCGCATTGAATTATCAAACTCCGGCAGAATTCGCCGCCAACTGCCGCATAAATAAAGAAATAAAAGCTGTGAAAGAAACAAAAACTGATTTTTAACTGGGACTTTGCTAGAACGCCCTGGCACTACTACCGGGGGCACATCAAACCATCTCCCTAGCAAGAGAGATATGTAAGCCCAAGGTTAGCTATACTGAAATTGTTCTGAACAAGAAAAATAATAGGACCTAACATGGATAAAAAAGAAAGCTAGAGCGTTATAAACAAGGCGACAAAGTCTGAATGCTTGGGTCCACGAAATGTTCGATAAGCCATCAAGCTTATACTCAGTTAGTCCTTTCGCCTTTCCTTTATGGAACAAGAGCTGACCGGCAGATAGTCAAACGTTCAAGGTGGGTTGTTAGAGAGGCGCCAAGATTAGCTCAAGTATCATGCCGTACTTCAATCAGTTGCCGCTAAAGCGTGAGCAGTCGCAAGCGGAAGAAATTGCAAACAGCATTAGCCATGGTATAGCCTTGGTCGCCGCACTCGTAGGGACTCCATTTCTCATCACTCATGCTGCCCGCTCCGGCGACACCAGATTCCTTGTAGGCACGAGTCTCTTCTCCGCGACTGTCATATTTCTTTATCTTGCCTCGACCATATACCACGCGTTGCCGACAGGCAAGGCCAAGCGCGTGTTTAAAGTTGTCGAGCATTCTGCCATCTTTGTTCTTATCGCGGGCACATATACGCCGTTCACTCTCGGAGTACTTGATGGAGTATGGGGACGTGCCCTTCTCGTGGGAATTTGGGGTCTTGCGGTGGCCGGTATAATGCTCAAGGTATTTTATAGAGCCTCTTTACCCATTCTATCAACCATCCTCTATCTGTTTATGGGGTGGCTTGTTGTGATTGCGGCTGATCCCTTGGTGGCTAAAATGCCAATACAAGGGTTGCTCTGGTTGACTGCGGGGGGCGTGTCTTACACACTCGGAGTGGTTTTTTTCGCGCTCGATTCACGGTTGCGGTATGGTCACTTCGTTTGGCACCTCTTTGTGATAGCAGGCACCACATGCCATTACTTTGCCGTGCTCTGGTATGCTGCCTGACAGCGCGGTTGTGCAAAATAAAGTTTGACCTTCTTCATATAGCGTGTATCCTGAAGTAGGTCTTTTGGATTCAAGCTGTAAAACGATACCTTTGGTTGACTCTTTCCCTTGATATTCACAGACTGATCACTTGCAGGTCACTGTGAGTGGAATCTTATTAAGGAGAAATGACATGGCAACAGAAACAGGTATTGTAAAATGGTTTAGCGATGATAAAGGCTTTGGCTTTATTACCTCAGATGAAGGTGGAAAAGATTTTTTTGCCCACTTCTCTTCAATTGTGGGTGAAGGTTTCAAAACGCTGCAAGAGGCCCAGCGTGTCACTTTTGATGTGATAAGCGGGCCTAAGGGTTTACAGGCATCGAATATTAGACCCCAGTAAAAAGTCAACAAAACAAACGAAAATTCCTGTTTTGGGATTTTCGTTTGAGAAATTGTATCATCCTCGCGGGCTAGCCCGCGCCAGATCTCAGTCCCCGGACTCCCTACTATTTACAGTTATCCTGCTGCGGCACGCGCTGGAGTGAATGAGTCTTGCTGCGCATAGACCATGCCATCCGCTTTCCTCTGCCGCGCATCCCACTAAAAATATAGATATGACGTTCCGTTTAGGTTCCAGTCAAGCGAAACGAACCAGACTCAACGGCAGCGGAATATCTTCTGAAGCTTCTTAGTAAACTCCTTGGGGCAGCAGGCGTGCTGTGTTCCAAATAGATTCTGCCGGTAGAAAAAGCCTTATTTCACAGGCTGAGTAGTTGCTCCCAATCGTTCCCGCGCTCTGTCTGTTCCGTCATAAAGTGATGGATACCAAAAATTAATCGGTTGATTTATGTCAGCGAATGAAACAGAACGGGCGCTCGTGTTGAAGCAATACGAGATATTGTTACCCACCCCAGACCGAACCCTAGATCGAATTACCGCACTCGCAGCACAACTGTTTGACGTTCCGGTTGCAGTAATCGGTATTGTCGATAGCGATCATATTCGGCTTGTATCCGGCTGTGGCCTTGAAGCCACCGAAATTAGGTTTCCCCCGGAATATCCAGCGATCACTCTGCTATGTGACGCTCCCTATATTGTTGCAAATACGAAGATCGATACCAGCCTGCTTACAAAAATGCTTGCAACCGAGGTGGCAGGTATGGAGTTCTATGCGGGAGCGCCCTTGATTACAGTTGGAGGTTTTAATCTGGGATCGTTATGGATTATCGACCGAAAGCCTCGGGTATTGAATGAGAAAGAATTTGCCAGCTTACAGGATTTGGCGTGTCTCATCATGGATCGGCTGGAATCAAGCCTTAACTTGAGCCGAATACTGACCCAGATAATCCGGAACAAAGATGCCGCGAAAAAAGCCAACTTAGAGCAATCGGAAATTATTTCAAGTATGGGCCACGAATTACGAACGCCGCTAAATGCCATACTCGGGTTTGCTCAACTTATGGAAATGGATAATCCACCCCCAACATCATCCCAAAAGGGAAATATTGAATATATTCTGGAATCAGGGTGGTACCTATTGAGTCTGGTTAATCAAATCCTCCATTCGGCAGCGATTGAATCGGGGAAGTTATCCCTCTTGCAAACGCCATTATCGCTATTCACCATCTTGGAAGAGTGCCAAACGATGATTAAATCCCAGGCACAGAAAAAAAACATCAGACTGAATTTTCCCCGATATGAGCATACGTTTCCCGTGCATGTACTGGCTGACGAGACCAAACTGAAGCAGGTTCTAATCAATCTTCTCACCAATGCGATCAAATATAACCGTGAGGGGGGTGATGTAACGGTGGAATATTCTCAAAATAATTTTGGGGTGACTCGCATCCGCATTCGTGACACTGGCTCTGGGTTAACACAAGATCAGCTCGACAAGCTGTTTCAGCCGTTCAATCGCCTTGGTCGTGAGAGCGGTTCTGAGGAAGGTACTGGTATTGGGTTGGTCGTTACGAAAAAACTGGTTGAATTTATGGGAGGAGAAATCGGTGTTGAAAGTGTTGTCGCGGCCGGCAGTACATTCTGGATTGATCTGCCCTCAGCGGAGCAGCCGCAACTCCCAGATCAATGAATAGTGGGGCAACGAACAGACCGTGGAGGCATGGTTCGGTAATATGAACGGTTTTCTTTAGGAAATCATCAACGGTTCGAATAAACGAGAACAGCTTTTGATGATTTTAATAATCTATAGCGCCTGCCCGCGACCAGATCAAGATCAAAGAGCCGATTTTCAAATCCCTGGGTTACCTTTCACTCAAGGAATCACCTTTCAAAGAGTATACCCATATGTTCAGTTTGCGATCGATATTTGATTCGAGACCGGCCCAACCGGTAGCTTCCAAAGCAAGTATTCTTATGAAGGGTTCTACTGAGAAGGTATTTCGCTATCTGGGCGATAATTTCTTTGAGAATTACCCAAAATGGTCTCCCGAAGTTAAAGAGCTTAAGCAAATCGGAGATCAGCCAATGGGCCCAGGAGTTACCGCAAGGCAAGTGCGTGTTGATGGTGGACACCGGTCTGAATCCAAATTCAGAATTACGCTTTATGAACCCAACCGATCCCTGGCTTTTGCGGGTATTTCTGACCCTTTTCACTGCATGTACGAGATACAGGATGAAGGTAGAGAAGGTCTGGTCAAACTGATATTTACCTTCGAGTTGCTGGAGATGAAGATATTTATGCGACCCTTCGAACGACTAATACGCATCGCGGCTCAGCATGGAGCTGAGCGAACGGTACGTAATATAAAAAACTTGATCGAGGCTGACAGCTGATACTGCAACTAACACATAGCGATACGGAGAGCTATACGACTACTCCAACATCGGACGAGAGGATAACTCAATAGCAAGTGGCGAAGCAGACGAACCTGTGCGTTGACTTTACATCCATCGATCGGATGCGTGGCGTCGAACACCTATTGTCCGCTCGCTAACTCTCTGAGCTGGATATCTGATCACACTACCCCTCAAGATGAGGGTTTACGGTCTCCAGCTTACTCTCACCTCTCTCGAAGCAGCTAGAACGGCTGTCAATCAATGAACCAGGAGGTGTTCATGTTGCACGACAAATGGCTTACCGCGAGACTGGCGTATCTAGGTGGCCTCAAAGCACCCAGCGAACAACAACAACAGCTCCTCTTGTTGGCGGACAAGCTCAAGCGCACTGACGTAGACTCCCATATCCTTACCGCGTTAATCAAGGCGGAGGCGGCGGCCGAGCGAGCACAAAGGGCAAAGGCAGAAGCCGCCCGCCTTGCGGCCAGGGACGAGGAAGCGGCACGTATTTTGGAAGCGATCAACAGGGAGGAGGCCTCCAGAGAGCGTGACCAGGAATTGTACAATGCTGCCGAGTTGCTGATTCTCGCAGGTCTCGTGGATCCGGCAACCCGTACTCCGGCATTCGATCGAGGGGAGCTACTGGGTGCCCTGCTGGGGCTGGCAAATGTGCCGGCAGAGGATCCTAGAAGACGGGAGTGGAAACGTGCCGGAGATGCATTGCTCGCTGAGAAAACAAAATAAGAATCATATCCATGCCGCTTTTATCCCTACCCAACATGCCCGTCAACATCAAGGTTGCGCTATCCAGGGACTTCGGGTCATCTTCCATTTCAACATAATTACGATAGAAGGCATCTTTGGCACGTCCATTCTGACGGTTTTTTTTGAAAGATGTTGGTCAGGTTCGTATACTTTTACCCATGATAACGTATTTTATCGTGGGTATTTGGCCTTAAAATCAGGGTGTGGTTTAGGTCACGTCGCGTACTCCCCCGCCCCTTAACCTTTAGCAGGGGGAGCGTTGTATGTGCCACAACAAACTACTCTCATCGGAGATGACATATATCTGTGTAATTCCTGTGTAATTGCGCAGCGAAAATTACACAATTCACAAGAATCAAAAAGAACTGAACCGTTTCACTTAACAGTTAAAATATTAATAATTCAATGTCTTAGCAACAATATAGATGTAACCAGATTATATGAATTGAATACTGTTAATCCATAAATCCCTCAACACGAGCCTGCCTTCTTTCTTCTCATTCTTTCCGTTCGGCTCAGCAGATAACACCTACCTTGTAAATCACTCCTCTTTGATTAACCCCGTCCTCTCTGGTGAGAATAAACCCGCATTCATGGACGTTGTGTCCTCACCGGTAACTTAGCTAGGTGTGGAGCAGTTAACTTCGAAAAAACCGGGAAACTACGGAAACCGCATGAGAACGTGAGAAATGGCCTTAGTTAAATCAAAACGCGTTGATTAACCGGCTAAAACTTGGTGGTTTTAATGGTGGGTATAAATTCCAACTTACCTTAAAACCGCGTATTTACGCGATGGATGGCGGAAGAGGTGGGATTCGAACCCACGAATGGTTGCCCATTGCCGGTTTTCAAGACCGGTGCCTTCAACCGCTCGGCCACTCTTCCATTGACTCTCGGACTGCTGCCTTAAACCGCTCGGCCACGCCTCCGAAACTGCTTGCGAATCATACTCGTTTGGGGCCTGTTTTTCCAGCAATGCGTCCGCAATGACGACAGGATTGCAACTTTCCATAAAGATGAGTAGTCTTATGCGTGTAAAGTTTCGTCAACCAAGGAGACGTCATGCAACCTGAACTTCGATATTCCAGCCCGACTGTGCAAACCGGACTTGCAGTCGATCGTAACAAGGTACTGCGCAATACCTATTGGATGCTTGGCCTGACCATGATTCCAACGGTGATCGGCGCGATGATCGGAATGAGCACCAACTTCGCGTTCCTCGCGCAAGCGCCTATCATGGGACCGCTGGTGATGCTGGCCATCATGATGGGATTGCTGTTTGGCGTGAGCGCCACCCGTAACAGCGTGGTGGGAATCGGATTGCTGTTTCTGTTTACTTTTGTGGCCGGGTGGTGGCTAGGCCCGATGCTCCAATATGCGCTTCATTTCAAGAATGGCGCGCAAATCATCACAACCGCCGCAGCGGGAACAGGAGCAATCTTCTTCACGCTGGCCACCATCGCCACGGTGACGAAGAAGGATTTCGGCTTCATGCAGAACTTCCTGTTCGTGGGGCTGATACTCCTGATGATCGCATCGATCGCCAATCTGTTCTTTGCCATACCGGCAGCTTCGCTTGCCATTTCGGCAGTTGCGGTACTGCTGTTCTCCGGCTTCATTCTGTTTGATGTAAGCCGCATCGTGAACGGCGGGGAAACCAACTACGTGATGGCGACCATGGGCATCTACCTCAGCCTCTACAACCTCTTCACCAGTTTGCTGCACCTGCTGCTGGCTTTGTCGGGCGAAAAAGACTGACGCAAAGCGCCATAGAAAAAAATATTGGATAAACCCCAGGAGCAAAGCAAACCAGGGGAATCCGGAAATACCTCCGAGGCGGCTGGAAACAGCCGCCTTTTTTCATGCCTCTTTCAAGCTTGCTTGCTGGCTTTCTCGAACAGCGCGATGGACTCGACATGCGCGGTATGCGGAAACATGTTGATGACACCTGCCGCCTTCAACGTGTACCCATTCCTGTGTACCAGCACGCCTGCATCGCGAGCGAGTGTGGCGGGATTGCAGGAGACGTAAACAATGCGCCACGGCTTGAGCTGTTTCTCTTCGAGGGCGGTCACCATGGCAATAGCGCCCTCCCGCGGCGGATCGATCAGCATCTTGTCGAAATCCCCCTGCCCATGCATCCAGCTTTCATTGATTTCAAACAGGTTGGCTTCCATGAATCGTGTACTCTCCGCCAGCCCATTTCGTTGTGAATTTTGACGGGCGCGGGAGACGAGCGCCGCGCTGCCTTCATAGCCCACTACCTGCGCGCCGCGCCGCGCAATGGGAAAGGTGAAATTACCCAGGCCGCAAAACAGGTCCGCGATGCGTTCTCCGGTCCGGGGATCGAGCAGGTTGAGCGCTCGCCGCACCAGGATGCGATTGACCATCGGGTTCACCTGGGTGAACTCAGTCGGATGAAATGGAATGGTTACATCGAATTCCGGCAGCGTATAACTCAGTTCCGGCGCGTCCTCGGGATAGAAAGGATAAGCTGTTTGAGGACCACCGGTTTGCAGAAAAAGCTGAACGTGATGCCGATCGGCAAAAGCCTTGAGCAAGGTTTCATCCTGCACGGTCAGGGGTTCGAGAATGCGGAGGACCAGTACATCCACGTCCTCGCCCAGTGAAACTTCAATCTGCGGCAGACGCTCGCGGATGGACAAGTTTTCCACCAGCTTTCGTAATGGCATGATGAGCGCGGAAATACGCGGCGGCATGATCCTACAGGCCTGCATGTCCGCAATGAAGCTGCTGCGCTTTTCATGAAAACCGACCAGTACGCCACCTTTTTTTGCCACATAGCGGACGGATAACCGTGCCCGGTAGCGGTAACCCCAAGGTGATCCATAAACCGCCGGCAATATCAGTTCGGGTGCGACCTTGCCGATGTGCTTGAGATTATCTTCGAGCACGCGCTGTTTTGCTGCCACCTGGGTGCGAACGTCCATATGCTGCATGCTGCAACCGCCGCAGATGCCGAAATGACGGCATTCCGGCGTTACCCGCGAAAACGCAGGCTTGAGAATCTGATCGACCTGGGCAAGCTCGAAGCTCGGTTTTCTGCGATAGGGGTTATAGGTGACCACTTCTCCCGGCAGGGCGCCTTCAATGAAAATGACCTTGCCTTCGGCATGCGCAACGCCCCGGCCTTCCTGATCCAGGGATTCGATAAGAACGGGAGCAGTCATATTCACACTGGCAGGTTCGAAATCGGGAACGGGTTCAGAAGGACTGGATATTCCAACCTCGGATGCTTTCCGGAATCTGCCGCACCTCCATGCAGGAGAATGAGCAGCCGCAGCAGCTGTCGATCAATCCAGAAATGAAGACGCTTCGCTCAAACAGAACCACTGTTCGAGAAATTCCTGCCAATGCGGCTCGGAAGACTTGCTCAGGGTGAAGCGAACCAGCTCGCATTCACGTTGATACTGCTCGTTGTTGAAGGTTCCGCGCATAAGCTGAAAGCGCAGGAACACAAGGTAGGTATTCACCACGTCCGTTTCGCAATAGTTGCGAATGGCGACAACCTCGCCTTTCTGGAAAGCACTCCAGACCTGGGAGCCATCCATCCCCGACTTCCCTGGAAAACCCATCAGCTTCGCCAGCTCGTCCAGCGGAACATTCGCCCGTGGCTGATACAGCGCCAGGATATCCATCAAATCGAGATGGCGCGTATGGTAGCGGCTGAGATAGTTGTTCCATTTGAAATCGCGGTCGTCATCGCCCATGTCCCAGTAGCGCCGGGCCTTCAGGCCGTGGATGAGGCTGCGGTAGTGGAGCACGGGCAAGTCGAACCCACCTCCGTTCCAGGAGACCAGTTGCGGACTATATTTCTCTATGCCGTCGAAGAAGCGCTGTATGAGTTCGGCTTCGGAATCCGTCGGGCTCCCCAAAGACCATACGCGGAATTCATCCTTGTCGCGCAGCGCACAGGAAATCGCCACTACTCTTTGCAGGTGCAGGGGAAGAAAATCGCTTCCGACCGCCTGGCGGCGTGACTGAAACCCCATCTCGGCGATGTCGACGGCTGGAAGCTCGTGCGGAAGATTGTAGAGTCTGCGCAATCCCTCTGTATCGGGAACAGTCTCGATGTCGAAAACCAGTACGGGAATCACGCTAGACGTTCAAATAAATCCTGTGTATCTGTTTTTGAGTGTGCCCGGCAATCCGACTTTACTTCTTGACCCATCCGCCGTCCACACCCTGATACCACCAACCGCTCCGCGCCAGTTCGATCCAGCGTTGGCCGAACGTGGAATGGATATCCGTTTCCCATTCCGGGTGACTATTGGCGCGGGCAATCTCGCGATAAAGCGCATTTCTGTCCTGATTTTCCGCTGCGATCAATCCATTCACCGACTGCCGTGCCCCCAGCGGCACCGCGTTGGCATCCCGCATGACAATGAGGCCGTCACGCGTGAGGCCTATTGCTCCACTTGAATAATACGGCTCCAGTTGGATATGGCGTTGCTGCATGCTCCGCTTGATGCTTGCTATTGCGGGGGTATCGATTTCGATATTGACCTGTGTATGCCCCGCAAGCGGCGCCAATGACAGCAACATCAGCAGTGCTGCCCGGAAAATCGAACTGACCATGATATCTGCCTTTATTGTTATGGCTGCTGCTCTACCGCAGGTTGGGAAGAAGAAGGAGGCAAAACGGGCTCCGTCTTCTCACCCCCTTCCGGTTTCTTGAGTTGCCACACTTCTTCTATTATCTTGTCTGCTGCTTTTTCAGCTGCAGCGGCAGGGAAATAAATATTGATGGTGACGCAGGCGGTTGACACCGCGCCGACCAGGGTCAGCGAAGCTGCCTGGAACAAAAGGTTCTTCATTGTTTATCCTGTTGAAGGACAGGCTTGGCATTGCCGTCCGTAATCCGTTGAAGACGACTTACCAATTCCCGCCAGTCCACCCTGCGATTATAACCTATCACGGTGATCGCCGGGATTCCGCCCCCCTTGACGATCAGATATCCGTGCGGCAAGGGTTCCGATTCTATTCCGCCCATATTGCAGACGCCATTGCGCAATGTACAGCTCCACGCGATTTGCGAATAGCCGAATTCATCGAAGACACGCAGGAAACTGCGCTGGATTGCGGCGGCAGCGCCCAGTCCACCCAGTGATGAAATGCTTTGCACCGCCCGCTGGCTGATGCGGCGGCTGTAATCGCCCGGGCTGCTCATGAGGTGGGCATCGAATTTCACTGGCTTCCAGTCAAAAAGCTCGAGATCACGCACGACCACATCTATGCGGCCTTCCATATTGCCAAATGAGAATGCGCCGGTGAGCAGGTCAAGATCGAGATTACGCATGTCCACATCCGCCATGAGGGAGGGTGCGGAGCTGAATGGCTCCAGCGCTTTCAGGTTCCATACCAGCACCGTGCCATCAAACACGTTGAGAAGCAGAGCGCCCTGCACTTCAACAGCGGAGCCGTCGAATGTTACCTTGGGGATTTTTCCCGAGAGGTTGCCGCGCATCGGCTGAATCCCGAGCGCGCGGGTGAGTTGCTCCATGGATATGGACGAGAGGTCGCCGCTGAACTGCCAACGCCAGCCTGGAAGCGATCCCTGCGCTTGCCTGATGGCACTGAAATTCTCCAGGGTCAGCTTGCCGTCAAGCAAGGGGGCTTCCATTCGGGGTATGCGAAAACCCGGTTCATTTAATCCGGTTATTTCCAGGGGAATATGAACTGGCCCTACGGGTAGCCGACTTACGTGACCGCCCCCTATCGTAATGGCCGCGTGCGTCAGCGCATCTGCGCGCAGGGGGATGCGCGTATTGATATCGCGCAGCGCAAAACGCCCGCTCTCGTCCTCCAGCGATACGTCACGCAAATCGACATCGAGCATTTCGCTTACACCATTCCGGAATCGCCACTTTACTCCCGCCTGTCCAGCGGTCTTCAATGCGGAAAAAGAAGTATTGACCAGAAAAGGTTTTACGATCTGGCTGTACAACCCTGCCATTTCCAGATCAGGCGCGTCGAGGTCGAAATCATGCAGCGTGCCCGCGCCCCAGTCCATACTGCCGGATAGATCGATCTCCCCAATCTTTGCCAGGGAAAGTTTTCCCGTCTGGAGACGAAGGATGCCGTCATCGAGTTCGCCCCGCCCGCTGAAACGATGACCTTGGGCAGCGAAATAGAGGGGTTGCCAGAATACTTCCCCTTGCGGCCACTGGGCATCCGCCTGCCACTCCCATAACCGGGTGTTCTGCGAGGGAATCTGTCCAGGCTTGCGTTTGGCCCTTGCGTCGACGGTAACACTGATATTCTCGCCCGCATGCAAACCGCTGACATCACTGAAGGCCACGCCCTCCACCGCCAGATGGGCATCGATGTCAGCAGGTCCGTCGAGGTCAGCCTGCAGTTTCGCTGTACCATTGATTTTCCCTTTCGTGGATGAAGGCAGGATGGCATTCTCACTGACCGGCAGCAATTGTACGATCTGCGCGACCTCTCCGTTAGCCGCGACAAGCGTCCCTTCCCAACCTGCTCTTCCCATGCGAAGCGACAGCTTCCACCCCTCGCCTGTCTTGCCTGCACTGTTTCTGATTCTCACATCCAGGATTTTTACGTCGGAAGTTCTGCCTGGAACAGACAAACGAAATGACACAGGCAGTGGCGCGGACTCCGACAACCTCAGCGCACCGCTATCACAGTTGATCTCCTCCCTGCTGGCACGAAATCGATCGCATGAAAGATGCAGGTTATGCCAGGTCTTTCCCTGTATCGCCACCTCGGACAGCTTCATCCCCAGCGAGGACGCCGCAGGAGCACCAGCGAGGGTGATCTGGATCCCCTTGATATTGGAAAAGGGGCCGCGGATAGCCTCTGCAGAAAAGGTAAGAGACGCAGCCTGCGCGGATACCACTGCGGGGAAGAACGCTGCCAGTATCCTGATGAGGAATTTTGTCATTTGCAGACCAGGCACAAGCTGTGCTGGTTGGGATTGCAGGATGGATGGAGTGAAGCGTAACCATCGAATTCCAGTGATGGGTTGCAGCTTCAACCCGCACCCTTCTATCATAGGGAGATGACGAAGGAAGCCCGATATGTTCCGGTGGCCATTGGCCATGCTGGGATGCGTGTCTAACCTCAGCCTATTGCTGCTCCCCTGCTACAGCTCTCCGACCCGTCTACCCCCTGAAACCAGTAATCACGCAGGGAAAACACCGGTGGAAAGGTAACGGTCCCCTCGGTCACAAACGATCGAGACGATCGTTGCATTTTCTGTTTCCGCAGAAACCTTGAGCGCCGCGGCGAGCGCGCCACCCGACGAAATTCCGGCAAAGATCCCCTCTTCGGACGCAAGTCGCCGCGTCATTTCTTCGGCTTCCTTCTGGGAAACCAGCATGATGCGGTCTACCCGGCCCGAGTCATAGATTTTTGGCAAATAGGCTTCAGGCCATTTGCGGATACCAGGAATTTGGGCGCCTTCTTCCGGCTGTACACCAATGATCCGGACCTCGGGTTTCTTCTCCTTGAAATAGCGGGAGCAACCCATGATCGTTCCGGTCGTGCCCATGCTGCTCACCAGATGAGTAATTTTTCCTTCGGTATCCCGCCAGATTTCGGGAGCAGTACCTTCGTAATGGGCGCGTGGGTTATCCGGACTGGAAAATTGGTCGAGGATGATTCCCCGCCCCTCGTCGCGCATGCGCTCGGCCACGTCGCGCGCTTCTTCCATGCTGCCCTCTCTGGAAGTCAGTATGATTTCCGCTCCGTACGCCTTCATCGATTGCCGGCGCTCCACGCTGAGATGCTCGGGCATTACCAGCACCATGCGATAACCCATGATTGCCGCCGCCATGGCGAGCGCGATGCCGGTGTTGCCGCTGGTGGCCTCTATCAACGTATCGCCTGGCTTGATTTCCCCGCGCTCCTGCGCGCGCGTAATCATCGACATAGCGGGACGGTCTTTTACCGAACCCGCCGGATTGTTGCCTTCCAGCTTCAGGAGGACAGTGTTGGTAGTATTCCCTGGCAGGCGTTTAAGCTTGACCAGAGGCGTATTGCCGACAAAATCTTCTATGGTTTTGAACATGACCTGTCCGACTTGTGAAACGTCACAACGAATTCCCGCAGTAGCCGGAGTGGCGCGTAGTGATCGTAGGAGATGGGGTAAAAGCGTAACTTATCGATAGTAGATGGGTGCGGTCAAGCCTTCACCCATTCCGCATTCTGCGGCACCAACCGGTATGCGAGGATTATTCCCTGGCAGCAGGCTTGTGCTCCTTCCTGGCTGCCGCGCCGCCACCGACAGTGATATCCTTGCGCAGTTTCTGAACCGTGGCGGGACCAATGCCGCTTACGTTCTGCAAATCATCCACGGATTTGAAAGACCCCTTCTTCTTGCGATAGTCGATGATCGCCTTGGCTTTGGCCGGGCCGATTCCCTGAAGACTTTCCAGTTCGGCCTGGCTAGCGGTATTGATATTGACAGCCGCGAATACCGCTCCGCTAAATACAAACAGCGTAATAAGGAGAAGAAACAGTTTGGTCATATTTCTAGCAGATTCGGTCATGCAGCATCTTGCAGTCATGTCGGAAAGTCGCATCAGAACGGTTGTGTATACCTAATGATGTTAATAACCTGGAAAATACAAACCGATGCTGCCTAAACTAACGGTCGACTCCAAAAAACAAGCGGAAAATGTAAACAGCCCTGGAGTTCCTAGAAGATAGAAGAGTTGTTACCATTTTACATGCCGACCCAAGGTAACGAAAGGAAAGCTTTCCTTTCTACTTTGCTTTCTTTCTAAGAGGCGAGAATTTGTACCCGATCGGTACTGGCTTGAATTTACGTTTCCTCGGAGGGCGGCATTGCTCCTTACGCAACGCTAGGTAATCGATTTCGCCTAGAACATAATAGTCACTGATACCTCCCTTAACCTGTACCACGTCCCTCAAATAGTCTTCCACCGCAGGCACCCGAAGACGACTATCCCCGTAAGTTCGATTGTTTACTTGAGCAACGTAAGCGTGCAAATCATTGGCTGTCGCCTCAATCAGCGGTGCAAATGTCTTAATGTCAGGATTCCACTCCAAGGCAAACAGAGCATCTACCTTGCCACGAAGTTGATGCCTGTGCGCTATATTGGTTAAGTCGCTACATATGAGAATAGAAAAGCAAAACCCTCTATGTACATAAAGCGTAGGTTTTACATAGAGTCCGGATGGTTTGAAAAAGTGTCCTCGCTTTCCTAGTCTTAAATTAGCTAAGTTTACTTTTTCGCCATGAGCAGGGAAAAATTTTGGCTGAAGTCTCGCGACATGACTTGCGTAGCCTGGCCAATCTGTAACCAGGGAAATCAAACTATCATTACGCAATCGCCCTGTAGTTCGATCTCTGTGATATTCAACTCCTGCAAGCAGTGAAACACCATTTGCCGCCAATTTCCTCGCAATCCTCAAACCCCATCGAAGGGGAATACTAAGTTCGGGAAAAACAATATAGTCAGGGGTCTTAGTCTCCCGAAGAATCTGGTTTACCAGTCCGTTTAGATTTCTATATCGCTCTATTGATCGATCTTGTTTTCCTTTTGCCGCCTTAGCCCATTGTACTTCAGTCGTTTCAAGACTAGTGATCGCCACCCCTATCAACTTTTTGCTGTGCCCAGGAACAATAAATATGGCTGGTTCCTCGTTACCCGCCTCACTTCCCAGTACAAACCCTAGGTGCGACCTTGCTGACACCTTCGCTCCACGTAAAACCAGAATGGCATGCTTAAACTGCACAGGATCCGAAAGAACATTCGGTGCAACCAAGGCTATTTCGTCGATTCGTAAGGGCCTTGTCGGAAATGCAAGGGCTGGCCAATGCGGAATTTTGAGATTGGTCGATTGTGTACTGAAACGCCGAATGCCACCCAATCTAATCTTTCGTTGAATTTCCAGCTGGCGAGGTATGGGTGGTCCTTTCTCATCGTTCTCTTGGCTCAGATACCAATAGTCCTTATAGGGGCGTCTTCCCCAATCAGCCAATAGAATTTGATGGGCACGCGTCTTTAGGCAGCGCAGTGAAGTGGGAATTTTGATGTCTTTATCCAACCCTAACAGCGCGTGCAACACTTTAAGATACTGACGATCCAACTTTAGGGTACGTTCAGTCGCAGCCTGTAAGCCAGCCTGGAGAAAAGCTTGTGCATATTGCACTAAGCACAGCCTAAATTTCGGCAACTGAGCAGCCTCGCCAACTGTGGTCGTTCTCTTGACAAGATTTGCGACCGCGATCAAGTCTTCAATGAGTTGACTAGCCTCGCGCACATCTCGGCTCGTGAGCATCAAACCAAAAATCCGAGGCAGATAGCCGAAAAATTCAAAAAAACCTATTGGCGTTAAGATGTGGCGCTTCGCTAGTCCGTAAAACTCTTTACGTATTTCACTCCATGATTCAGGATGTAAGTCAGCCGAATAAGCTTCCAAATCCCTAAGTAAGAGAGATACTCCTAGGCGTTTCACGGACACCACATCCGCTTTCCGAAGCGCGTCTACTTGTAGAGTTGCATTAGGAGTCGCCAGCAATGCCTTGGACGCCCTTCTGACACCGGTTGTCGGAACAGCGGGGAGCAGACGATATTCACTGGACTGAATGCGAATCTGCTCTCGAATATGCTGTATCAGATCGAGGCCATGCGATGACGACAACGCGAATATCTTTTGTTTCTTCCCGACGAAAAGCAATTCCGAATCTTTTGCATAGGGGAGACGAAGTTTCAGAGACGGTGCTTCCGTATCATTGCTTTCAAGAACTAATTCAGGTGCCAAAACATCAGCTATTCGCTTCGTTACCTGCCTTGCAGTCGTAAGTCCCTCTAGATTTTCGAAGACAAGAAAAATATCGTCGACGTAACGGCCGTAATATATCGGTTTTAACCGATCAACAAGCTCATTGTCGAAGTTTGAAAGCAATACATTCGCGATGATCTTTGAGGCCGAAAGACCAACAGGTATTCCTCCCTCTGGACGATCAACGTAATCGGGTGTCGATTTGTACCAGACGTCGATTGCAGCTAACAGTGCTCTCGTAAATATGGATTCTTGCCGATAAAGAGACAGCTTTATTGAGTCTAGAAATGTCTTCCTTAGTAAAAACTTGGGCGATACACGATGGTAAAATTGTTCTATATCCATTGTGATCGCCAAGATACTTTTCCCTTCTTGCAGCGACCTTTCCATCGCTGACAATCCCTTTTCACGCTACGTACGGTAGGCAGAGAAATAGGGAGCGAAGAGACCTGTTGTCGTCAAATTTATCGCCGGTCCATCCACTCTCGGATCGCCGAACTCGTTGTAAGAGCGACGAAGCCTATTCCCGTATGACACCGCCGGCTTAATCACACCGTCGAATAGATGACCAACTTTGATAATCCAGAGAGCGGACACAATTTGGAAGTTGACCGTGGGTCGAATGATCAACCTTAACTTGGCGGGTGCGCGGATCGTTGACTCATGAAACCGCTGCTCCCAATCACTCAGTGGATCTAATGCGCGGAAATGCCCATCAGCCTGACTTTCCCATACTGAGGAATCGATTGACTTTGGCAAATAAGCGAAGTCCCCAATAAACGCCAAATCAAAGGCCCAAGCGAAGCCTGGTTTCAATAACGATTGATGTAGGCGAGTTAGATTCTCATGTAGGTCCTGCTCATACTCTGTAAAGGCGAGTGCGTGAAAATGGGTGTTTTCGTAGTAAGCCTCAACCTTGGCTTTTCGATAAGCGACATAGAGATCACCTAGACTAATGAACGCCCCTGTCAATCGGCCATTTGCACTTAATTTGAACATAGGGCATTCGAGCGCGACAGCTTATACATAGCTATAGACTCCAAATTTTGCTCCAGATAACTCTCATACACTCGAATACAGCAAAGTATTTTGGGCGTTACTGTGGGCCTCGTGCTGGGGACGATTGCATAAGACCTATCGGACAGCAGTTCGGGAGTCTGGAACTGTGGATTAGTGCGAACGCTTAGGAGCGATTGGAGCAAAAAGATTGGGCAGAAATTGCCCTCTTTTGAGAGGTCATGCGTCCCTTTCTACCTTGCTGATGCGTCGACGGCATAAAGGTTTTAGAGCTACCCGTTCAAATCCAGTGGCTAGTGGCAATCACGACGGTTCAGTACTCGCGCTAGAGCTTAGATTCTGATGATGATCTTGACTCATCTCCATTCAAAATGGAATATCATCATCCATATCATCAAACCCGGTGCTGCTTCTGGCGGGCGCCCTGCCCCCGGATGAACTCGGCGCGAATCCGCCTTCTTCCCTCGCCGGAGCTTCATAGCTGGCTCCCCCGGGTTTGCTGCCAAGCATTTTCATATCGGTAGCGATGATATCTGTAGTGTAGCGCTCGACGCCCGACTTGTCGGTCCACTTGCGCGTCTCCAGCCGTCCTTCGACATAGACGGAGCGTCCTTTCTTGAGGTATTCGCCTGCGATCTCAGCCAGCTTGCGGTAGAAGGTGACGCGATGCCACTCGGTTTTTTCCTGCTTTTCGCCGTTCTTGTCTTTCCAGGTCTCGGTTGTTGCCACGGTGATGTTCGTTACCGCGTCACCGTTCGGCATATAGCGCGTCTCAGGGTCCTTGCCGAGGTTGCCGATGAGTATGACTTTGTTGACTGATGCCATTTATGCTTCCCCTCCAAGTAATTGAGCAACGCCTTGCTCATCAAAACCGCGCATATCTACTTTCAGGTAAGCCACCCCTTCGCTCGCAAGTACGAGCGCCTCGTGTACTCCCGGCAGCGCCGCCAGTTGCCGTGAAAGTCCGTGGGCGGTGCCGGTATCCATTACCTGCACGTGGTACATCCTGGTACGAACAGCCGCGGGCGCCTTCATGGTAACGGCAAATATCAGCCACAACATGAGGAGCACGGCACAGAATGCAAACAGTGCGGTACTCCCGTAATGTTGATAGAGATAGCCACCGGCGCTGGCACCAATAAACGTACCCAGGAACTGGACACTGCTATAGACACCGATGGCGGTGCCTTTTGCCCCTACGGGAGCGATCTTGGAAATGAGCGAAGGCAGGGTCGCTTCCAGCAGGTTGAAGGCGGTGAAGAATACCAGCAGGGCTCCTGCGGTGCCCCATATCGAATCGAATGTAAAAGCCAGCAGGATCTGGCTTACCAGCAGCACAGCGACGGATATGACAAACACTTGCTTGAGCTTTGCCTTCTTTTCGCTGTAGATGATCACTGGAATGATCAGCAGCATGGAAATGACCAGCGCGGGAAAATAGATTTGCCAGTGATCATCCGCTGCGAGCCCTGCCTGCCGCAGCGACAGCGGTACCACCAGCCACAGTGCCATCAGTACGGCGTGCAGTGCGAAGACACCAAAATCGAGCCGCAACAGTTCCGGATTTCTTAAAACATTGGAAAATCGCCCAGCGGATGCTTCCGTATCCGAATGAAACCGGCTGTCTGTCGGGTTGGGAACCACTCGCGAAACCACGATCATCGCCAGCAGCACCAGCACGCCTGTCATGAAGAAAATTCCGGGTACGCCGATCATGCGGTTGAGCGACGGCGCAATGACCAGCGACAGCGCGAAGGTCGTCCCTATCGTCATGCCGATCGCTGCCATTGCCTTGGTGCGATGCTCTTCGCGTGTGAGATCCGCGGCAAGCGCCATCACAGCCGCCGAAATCGCCCCTGCTCCCTGGATGACGCGGCCAGCGATTACCCAGTAAATATCCGTTGCCGCGGCTGCGACAAAACTGCCCAGGGCGAACAAGAGCAGGCCGCCGTAAATCACCGGTTTGCGACCGAAGCGATCAGACAGCCAGCCAAACGGAACCTGCAATATCGCCTGCGTCAACCCGTATGCCCCCAGTGCAATTCCGACCAGCGTGTAGTTGTCTCCTCCCGGCAGACGTTCGGCATAAAACGCGAATACCGGGAGAATGATGAACATTCCCAGCATGCGCAGGCCGTAAATACTCGCCAGGCCCGCGATCGCGCGTACCTCTGTGGGTGACAGTTTCTCGGGAGACGATGAGGGGGACATGAATCAGATTGGGAAAACGCGGAAACTTGAGTATATTAACAGGTTTGGCCGGTTCTCAGGTAGCCTTGCCTCGCTGGAGGAGCAGGCGCCGGACCGTCAGCGAAAGGAGTCAATGGAACTCATCAAGATCCGCGGTGCGCGCACGCACAACCTCAAAAACATTAACCTCGATCTGCCGCGCAACAAGCTTGTCGTCATTACGGGTCTGTCCGGATCGGGCAAGTCTTCGCTGGCGTTCGACACGCTCTATGCGGAAGGCCAGCGGCGTTATGTGGAATCGCTTTCGGCATACGCCCGCCAGTTCCTGCAATTGATGGAAAAACCGGATGTCGATCTGATTGAAGGATTATCGCCCGCCATCGCCATAGAGCAGAAAGCGACTTCCCATAACCCGCGTTCGACTGTCGGCACTGTCACTGAAATACATGATTACCTGCGCCTGCTTTTCGCGCGGGTAGGAGATCCGCAGTGTCCCGATCATGGCATCACGCTGACTGTGCAGAGCGTTTCCCAGATGGTCGATCATGTGCTGTGCCTGCCGCCGGATACCCGGCTGATGATACTTGCGCCACTGGTAGTGGGGCGCAAGGGCGAGCAGGTGGACTTGATCGATGAACTGCGCGCGCAAGGCTTCATCCGGCTGCGGGTCGACGGAAACGTATACGAAATCGATGCCCTGCCCAAGCTGCAAAAAAACCAGAAGCATACGATCGAGGTGGTAATCGACAGGCTCAAGGTTTCGCCGGATTCAAAGCAGCGGCTTGCGGAATCATTCGAAACAGCGCTGCGCCATGCCGAGGGGCGCGCACTGGCGGTAGAGATGGATTTCGGCGCGGAGCATCTTTTTTCAGCCAGGTTCAGTTGCCCGATATGCAGCTATTCGCTGCCCGAACTCGAACCCCGTCTGTTTTCGTTCAACAACCCGATGGGCGCCTGCCCCAAATGCGATGGACTGGGCAGAATCACCTTCTTCGATCCCAAACGGATCGTCGCGTTTCCGCATCTGTCATTGGCTGCCGGCGCCATCAAGGGATGGGACAGGCGCAACCAGTTTTATCATCAGTTGCTGGCGAGCCTGGCCAGTCATTACGATTTTGATCTGGAAGTGCCTTTCGAGCAACTGAACAGCCATATTCAGGACCTCATCCTGAATGGATCCGGCAATGAAAAAATCATGTTTTCGTATCTCAACGAAAACGGATCGAGAAATTATCGCAAGCATACGTTCGAGGGAATCCTTCCCAACCTGGAACGGCGCTACAAGGAAACCGATTCAGTTACCGTACGCGAGGAACTGGCGAAATATTTGAATTCCCAGATCTGCCCTGAATGCGCTGGAACGCGCTTACGGCGGGAAGCACGCCATGTGCATGTAGGCGGCATGGCAATATATGAAATCAACGCCTTGCCGCTGAAGGAAGCAAAGGTTTTTTTCGACCAGGTGACGCTGACCGGTCATAAGCTTGCCATTGCAGAGAAGATCATCAAGGAAATCTCGAGCCGTATATCATTTCTCAACAATGTCGGACTGGACTACCTGTCGCTGGATCGGTCCGCCGATACCTTGTCCGGGGGGGAATCCCAGCGCATCCGGCTTGCCAGCCAGATTGGATCAGGTCTCACCGGTGTGATGTATGTGCTGGATGAACCTTCCATCGGCCTGCACCAGCGGGACAACAGCCGCCTGCTGAAAACCCTCAAGAACCTGCGCGATCTCGGCAACAGCGTGATCGTGGTGGAACACGACCAGGATGCAATACTGACCGCGGATCATGTGATAGACATGGGCCCCGGGGCCGGTGAGCATGGGGGCGCCATCATCGCCCAAGGTACGCCGGAAGCTATCCAGCGCGATGCCGGCTCACTTACCGGAAAGTATCTCTCGGGCGAATTGACCATAAGCACCCCCGAAAAACGCACCGAACCGAAAAATGACCGCTGGCTGCGGATTGAAGGCGCATCGGGAAACAATCTGAAAAACGTCACCCTGAACCTGCCGGTGGGATTGTTCGTTTGCGTTACCGGTGTATCCGGCTCGGGTAAATCGACGCTCATCAACGAAACGCTCTACCAGGCTGCTGCCCGCCATCTTTATGGCAGCGCAACAGAACCCGCTCCCTATCAGAATCTGGAAGGACTGGCGTTTTTCGACAAAGTGATCAGCGTGGACCAAAGTCCCATCGGACGCACGCCACGCTCGAATCCAGCTACTTATACCGGGTTGTTCACTCCGATCCGGGAGTTATTTGCCGGTGTGCCCCAGGCGCGGGAACGCGGCTATGGACCGGGGCGGTTCTCGTTCAATGTGAAGGGCGGCCGTTGCGAAGCCTGCCAGGGTGACGGCATGATCAAGGTGGAAATGCACTTTCTCCCCGATATCTACGTATCGTGCGATGTCTGCCACGGCAAGCGCTATAACCGCGAAACGCTGGAGATTCAATACAAGGGAAAAAACATTCATGAAATCCTGCAGATGACGGTAGAGCAGGCGCATGAATTTTTCAGTCCCGTACCCGTGGTGGCACGCAAGCTCCAGACCTTGCTGGATGTCGGCCTGGGTTACATCAGCCTGGGCCAATCGGCGACGACGCTTTCAGGCGGCGAAGCGCAACGGGTGAAACTTTCGCTGGAGCTCTCCAAACGGGATACCGGACGCACGCTCTACATTCTGGATGAACCCACCACCGGGCTTCACTTCCAGGATATCGACCTCCTGCTCAAAGTGTTGCATCGATTGCGCGACCATGGCAATACCGTGGTCGTGATCGAACACAACCTGGATGTGATCAAGACTGCGGACTGGATTATCGATCTCGGCCCCGAAGGTGGCGAAGGTGGCGGTGAAATCATCGCACAGGGCCCGCCGGAGGAAATAGCAGCGAATGAAAGAAGCTTTACCGGGCATCACCTCAAGGGCATGCTGGAGAATCTTCACGCGACCACCTGAATGCACTGTTGAAAGGTAAAGGCGCGTCATGAACCCGCGGGTACTCCTGCTCAACAGTTTCAACGCTGCGCTCGCCGCAGCCGATCCGCTGCGTGTCGTATCCCTGCATCTTGCTTCCGTGTCATCTCGCGCGCTTGCAGTCAAACAGCATGAAGGCTGCATTAGGGACCGTATCAGGAACCATGTCGGGGGACGGACCCTGGTGGTAGGCGCAGGCAAGGCTGCGGCGGCAATGGCGCAGGCTGTGGAAATCTATTGGCCCCAAGAGATGCCTTTGAGCGGAATCGTACTCACCCGCTATGGTCACGGCCTGCCCCTCGCACGAATCCGGTTGATAGAAGCAGGCCATCCACTGCCAGACGAAAGCGGGGAGCAAGGGGCCCGTGCCATTCTGGCGGAAATAGAAAAACTGGGAGCTGGCGATTTCCTGCTGTGCCTGCTGAGTGGGGGCGGCTCCAGTCTTCTGTCGGTACCGGCAACCGGCATATCGCTCGATGATCTCCGCGATGTCACTACCCAACTGCTGCGCAGCGGTGCAGCCATCCAGGAAATCAATACTGTACGAAAGCATCTCTCTGCGACAGCGGGCGGGCGACTGGCGGCTTCGAGCCGTGCTCCGGTGCTGGCACTGATCATTTCCGATGTAACAGGAGACGATCCGACCCATATTGCTTCCGGCCCCTGCGCACCTGATCCCACGACGTTCTCCGATGCGCTCGCCATACTCGAACACTATAAAATCGATGCCTCGGCAGCCGTGACGGAAACGTTGCGTGCAGGAGTGGAAGGCAGGCTCAGGGAGACGCCCAAACCCGGGGATACCGTTTTCGATCGGGTGGAAAACCGGGTGATCGCAACAGCGCATGCTTCACTCGTGGCAGCGGCGGAATATTTTTGTGCCCAAGGAATTCCAGCTGTAGTGCTGGGAGATTCCGTTACCGGGGAAGCGCGCGAGGTGGCGAAGGTCTTCGCCGCAATGACGAAGGAGGTGCGGCAACATGGGCAGCCGTGGAAGCTGCCGGTAGCCCTGATCTCAGGAGGCGAGACGACAGTCACATTACGGGAAAATGAACAAGGATGTAAGAAGAGCGGACGGGGCGGTCGCAATACCGAGTTTCTGCTGTCGCTCGCCATCGAACTGAACGGTGCGGCAAACATCTACGCGCTCGCATGCGATACCGACGGCATAGACGGCACTGAAAACAATGCAGGCGCGCTCATCACGCCGGACTCCCTCAGGCGCGCCACCGAGCGGCGCATGAACCCTTCATCCTTGCTAACCTGTAATAATGCCTATGCCTTCTTTGAAGCGCTGGGCGATCTGGTCACGACCGGCCCGACCCGAACCAACGTCAACGACTACCGCGTCATACTGATTTTGTGAATCTTCGACAGGAGGTTCGAATCCCTCGATGCCGCCGGAACCTCCTCGTGGCTTGACGATACCTGCTGCGGATCTCTCGCTGCTTGCAAATGTCACAAAACCGCAATACTGTTTACATATCATCGAAATATAAGAAAAAATCAAAAACGGAGAAGATTCTGACGATAGAAGGAATGATCTAATGGCAGCAACGATACTGGTGGTGGAAGATGAACCCGCGATCCAGGAACTGATCTCATATAGTCTCCGGCAGGCCAAGCATACGGTTTCCTCGACGAAAAACGCAGAGGAAGCCATGAAAATCATCAATGATACGCTGCCCGACCTAGTGCTCCTGGATTGGATGCTACCCGGCATGAGCGGCGCGGATTTTGCCCGCATGCTGCGGCGAGCCACTCGCACAAAAGATATTCCCATTATTATGCTCACTGCTCGCGCGGACGAGAGCGACAAGGTGACCGGCTTGGAAAGCGGCGCCGACGATTACATTACCAAGCCTTTTTCACCCCGGGAACTGCTGGCGAGAATCAAGGCGGTGCTACGGCGGCGCGCTCCCGAAGCCGCCGACGATATTGTGGAGATCGGTGGACTGCGGCTGGATTCGGCAACCCATCGCGTCACTGCGAATGAGATTGAAGTCGTGCTCGGACCCACCGAATTCCGCTTGCTGCACTATCTCATGACTCATTCCGAACGGGTACATAGCCGTTCCCAATTGCTCGATCAGGTATGGGGCGATCATGTATTTGTCGAGGACCGTACCGTGGATGTGCATATCCGCCGCCTGCGCAAGGCTCTCGAAAACGTCGACAAAGATGGATTGGTGCAGACGGTACGGGGCTCCGGCTATCGCCTCTCGGCAGGGCAAGCGGTGAACGCGGGATGAAAGCTGGAATGATCTGTTGTAATCGTTCCAGCTGACGTTCGTGTCCGGTTTCTGGGGGCATTTTGCCACTCTCGTACTGATTGCCGTTGTAAGCGGAGTACTGATGACTGTGTTCGGCGCAGCTGCGGCGCTGACATTTTATGTCATCGTTCTGTTCCTGCTGGTCCTGCGCCACTCGCACAATCTGAAGCGGCTGGACCGATGGCTCCATAGTGAAGAAGCTGCGCTACCCGACAGCTCCGGCAGATGGGGAGATGTATTCGCGCGTCTGGCCCGGCTCATGCGCGATCAAAAACAAACCCACCAAAACCTCAGCTCCGCTTTGGAGCGTCTGCGGCGCGCTACCTCAGCCATGCCCGAGGGAGTGGTCATCCTCGATGAAATGGACCACATCGAATGGTGCAATCCAGTGGCCGAAAAACATCTGGGTATCAATGCCAGTCTCGATACCGGACAGCATATCACGCATCTGATGCGTCAAACCCAGTTCGCGGAATATCTCGCTTCGCGGAATTACAAGGAACCCCTGGTGATCAAACAGCCGCGGCAGCACGAGCTGACGCTCTCGCTGCAGTTCGTTCCTTATGGCGACAAGCAGAAACTGCTCCTCAGCCGTGATATAACCAAGCTTGAAAGAATCCAGACCATGCGCCGTGATTTTGTGGCCAACGTCTCGCATGAACTGCGCACGCCTTTGACCGTCATCGGCGGATTTCTCGAAACACTGTCGGACGATAATCAACCAGATCCCGATACGCGCAGATGGGCGTTGGAATTGATGAGCGAGCAGACGCGACGTATGCAGAGCCTGGTGGAAGATCTGTTGACCCTGTCGCGGCTCGAGGATACGGAAAACCAGGTGCGCGAGGAGCACGTCAATATACCGGAAATGTTACGAACGCTGTATGAGGAAGCGAAATCCCTGAGTGCAGGGCACCATCGCATCACGCTCAAGCTCGATACAACCACAAAGCTCCTGGGCAATCTGTTTGACCTGCGCAGCGCCTTCATCAATCTGATCAGCAATGCCATACGCTATACTCCGGATGGGGGGAATATAACGCTGCGCTGGGCAATTCAGGGCGGGCAAGGTGTATTTTCGGTACAGGACACCGGGATAGGGATCGAACCGGAACATATCTCGCGCCTGACGGAGCGTTTTTATCGCGTGGACCGCGGCCGATCGCGTGAAACCGGAGGCACAGGCCTGGGTCTTGCCATTGTCAAGCACGTGCTCAACGGTCATCAGGCGAAGCTGGAAATTAGCAGCGAACCGGGCAAAGGCAGTCGCTTCAGCGCGGTGTTTCCGGCTACCCGGCTTCTGATACAGTAAGGGGAGTGAATAGCGCCTGCTGCGCGCGGTATAATCGGCTGCTTACCACTTCCCCGGAAAGCGGATATTGGACGCAACAAACAGTGGAATAAACAGATCCACTGCGGACAAGATATCGCTATCCATTGCATGAAGAGACGTACCGTTCCTATGTCCAGAACCCGGCCTGAACATCCCGACCTTACCGAAACCACTGTCAGCAGCCAGAAGGCTTTTGAAGGCGACCTGCTGCATGTCTACCAAGACCATGCACGCCTCCCCGACGGCAAAGTGAAAATACGCGAGTACATCGCCCACCCTGGCGCGGTGGTCATTATCCCATTGCTCGACAATGGCGAACTGGTGCTGGAACGTCAGTTCCGCTACCCGCTGCATCGGGATTTTTACGAATTGCCCGCTGGAAAAATCGACTCCGGGGAGGATCCGCTTGTATGCGCGCAACGGGAACTGCTGGAAGAAACCGGTTACACAGCGAAAAGCTGGCGTTATCTCGCTACCCTGCATCCCTGCATCGGTTACTCGAATGAAAAACTGATCTATTACCTCGCGCAGGAACTCACCTTTGAGGGGGCAAACCTCGATGATGGAGAATACCTGGAGATATTTACCCTGCCTCCGGCAGAAGCACTGGAATGGGTAAAGGAAGGAAAAATTACCGACAACAAATCGGTTTCAGGTTTGTTCTGGGCGGAGAAGATATTGAGAGGCGAATGGGCAGTAAAGTAACAGAGGAGAAAAGTAGCAGAAGACTGTCGCGTTTTTTCATTTGGATCGAAAAAACCACACAGATTAATTAGATTCGGCCTGTCCCCTACCCAAAACTTTTAGCTCAAAAAACTTCGCTGCCCCTATTAATCTGTGCGTGACCGCAGCCGCTGGGGCGTACACAGTTTATTGAGCAGGGTAATGGCAGAGAACTTGTTGCTTCCACCGCGGCCTTTTCCTGCCTGATCATGGACTCTGCTTATTTCCAGAGTATCTCCCTGTACCTGCGCACTTACAGTATAGGCCTCGAAACCGAACTCTTTACCGAAGTCGATCCACTCGATGGGTAGAATAAACTCCGCTCCGTTTACTATACGCCCGGCATTCAAACCAGCAGGCAAGCTGCTCTCTTGTGGCGCTTTCAATACGTGGGGCAGTACAGTGTTATCGGGCTGAAGCGCCGTTTCATACATCAGAACCTTATTTCCATTTTCTTTATTTATCGGAATGAGGAAAACATAGACTTTTCCATGTAGTATACGCAGCAGCAAGTGATCCGCAACTTCCCCCTGCGCTCTTTCTCCCCTGGTCTTAACTTGAAATACCAAGTGATTATCCGGAGAAATATCGGTAGCCACAGATAGAATATCGAGCTCCGGAGACAGCGCCTTGTCCATGAAAGATACGATCGTACGGGGATCGGCATCGATCTGCATGGCGGATGCAGTGAGCGAGCTGATTAGCAGTAGCGGGAGGAGTACGACAGTCCAAATCATGACTCGAACAAGGCCTTATTCCCACGAAACATCTGCTCTATTTGAGCCGAATCCTTCAGTGCATCAAATATCACCCTGATATTTCCGGCAGGATCGATCAGAAATACAGTAGTGCTATGATCCACCTGATAATTCTGCATGTTTCCGGCATTTTTTGTGTAAAAGGCAGCCTCGACGCTAAAAGTGGCCTTGAATCGCTCCAGTTCTTCACCTTCAAAACGCAAGTAGGCAAGCGCGGACCCAAAGGCCTTGGTATAGCGCGACAGGACGTCATTGGTATCCCTGTCAGGATCCACCGTTACGAAGATTCCACCCAATCTGATCTGCTCGGCCGCAGCAGCCTTGACGAGCATGGACAGATTGGCGAGCGACGTCGGGCAGACATCCTTGCAGTGCGTAAACCCGAAAACGACCAATTGCCACTGGGGATCCTTGTCTGCAAGCGACTGTTTCAACTGAGCCATCGTCTCAGGCAGCAAAGGTATCGGACGAGGCAGAACAACAGTGGCGGCTTCGATGCTTGTGTGGGCAAATAGGAGAAAGGCTGCCAAAGCAGCGGGGAAATGGCATTTTCGGAATGCCTCTGATCGAATTTTGCTTATCCGTTTCTTATCAGTCTTGATGATCATCTGTATTACTACCTGAAGGCGGCCCATCCCTGTTCAGCCCCAGGATGATTTCCTGGAAGAACGGATGAGCCGGGATATAAAAGTAGCTAACCGGATTAGCGCAAGCCGCCTGCAGCAAATATGCCATGCGGTTTAATAAGACCATCCTGCGGCCCCCATACCTTGGCTACCGTGTCGGTTTCGGTATCAATCTTCAGCACATATCCGGAAACCCAGCTTGCCACCAGCAAATAGCGATTATCCGGTGTTGGACTGATGGTATGCGCTACGGAGTATCCATTCGGGAGCTCGAAACCGGGTCGCAACCTATTGATGAATCTGGGATTTTTACGATCGGTCAGGTCGAATACCGAGATGTAGCCGTCATTGCCGAATGTAAAATCGAGGGTATCTTCCTCCGCGATGTAGAGTTTGCCATTCACCACGGCAATGTCGGATGCAGAACGAAGAACCCCTTGCTTATCGACTTGATTGGTAGGCCAGAGTATCTGTTTTGCGGTTCCTTCGTGGGTATCAAGCAGCCATACACTCGGTGGAATGATGTAACTCGTGGTCGAGGGCGTCAGGGAGGTTTTGTCGAATTGCATCGTTGCGGTGACAGCATACCGCTCGTCCAGCCAGTACACGAAATGGGTAAAAGCCGCATGCATCGTCTCGTTGCCCAGCATGATCTGGCCGACAGCTTGCAATTCACCTGTTTCCCTGTTCGGCTTGTATACATCGATTACACTGTTATCGAAAAAGTAGCCTGTGCCAAGACCAATGGTGCCCGATTTATTGAAGTTAACCCCATGAGTTTGCTCAGTGTAGCCAGGTATGACGATCGGATCAAAACTCACAAACTGGTTGGTTTTGTGGTTGATGACCCGCACCCTGTCCGACGTAAATTCCGTAAAGTAGAGAAAATCAGAGTAAGGCAACAAGGTCGGACCGTGAATTTGCGTTCCTCTGCCTATCAACCAGTTGGGAACAGCCTGGACCTGGTTGACCGGCTTGACAAACGGTAATTCCCCAGGCTTATTGGGTGTATCAGCCGCAAGTACTGCCTCGACCGTCAGTGAGGCGTAGCGCGTATCCCAGTTGATTTCGTTCACACCCAGGGCGATGATGTAGGAAGGGTGATCCGGCGTATTGTCGGAGGTGATATAAATCTTTTTCCCCTCGGGCATTACCACCGTGTGTTGCAAGGGAACATTTCCAGGCCAGCCAGGGAGCGTGGTGGGATCCAGGATGATCAACTTGTCGTTTTCATAGTTGAAGAGATAGACCATCCCGTTGTGGTAGTCGATTGCGGTCGCGATAGGCTGGATATAATTGTTATAGACATCGGGATATTGATCGAGTGGAAGCGACTGAGGGGGTACTTGCCCCTTGTTCGCGTAATTATCATCGCCCGCATACACCTTACCATCTGCGTCACGCAGGCTGTCGATTCTTGTACGCGGTGTTGAAGGCGAGAGATTATCTGCCGCCTGGATCGGGCCAACCACCAGCACCTGCGCACATAAAGCCGCCAGCGGAAGCAGGCGACTCATTTTCTTCTTTGAAATCATTCTAAATTTTCCTCTTATACGATATTTATAATGATCCGATGATCTGGAACGGCTCTACTCATTCATAAGAAATGAAAAACCGGGATTGAAAAAGCTGCTCCCGGTTCAGTCGTCTTGAATAGGCGAAATGGAAACTTCGTTTGTAGCCAAACCAGACGAAGAACAAGACCAGAGGCTCAAATCTTCTTTTTTATCAATCATCCAATACGCCGTGACGTAATCTACGCAACTTGCATGACAAAGCCATGACTGCAGCCATAGTGCTTATTCAGCCAATTGGGGATATGCATGACGGAGAAATTAAATTCAGATTTGCAGCTGGAATGCCAGTTTAAAAACATCGACCTTGTCACCTGTTACATCCGGCGCATAGTTGATGCCTTTGGTGCGAAGATCACCGTGCTGGTAGTACGCCGAAATACGGGCGTTGAAGCCACTGATGACATAATTCACCCCAGCCTCGATTTCTTCCCGTTTGCTGCTGTTATCAGGCTGAACGCTGGTAAATCTCCCATAAGGCTGAAATTGCCCGATCCCTACCTTGACGGGAATCAGGTAGAGTCCGGTGACACCCCATGATTTCCCATCGAATATGCAGAAGCAGTCCGGATCGGCAAAGGCCAGCGGCGAGTAATTGGCATAGAATTGCTTGTAATCACCGTTGACGGTAACTACACCCATATTTTTTGGCAGGACCTTTTCAAACAGGACATCGCCGACAAGACCCAGGAAATCACTGGGATGTGCAAACGATCCGGCACCATCCTTTTGATATGAAGTACCGGCTGCTAGCGCCAGAATGTCACCAGCCTTGCCGAAGTAGGTATTGCGGGTGTAATAGCCCGGATTCGGCTCGGGGTTCAGGAAATTGTAGGTAAGACGCCCGGCCCATGCGACACTATCACCCTGATTGGGTCCCATGCGCGCTGGCGTGGATGACTGCAAGCCCCTGTACACGCCGAGCGCGTAGCCCAAGGTGCCTTTGATGAAGCCGGGCTCGACACTGCCCCAAAAAGTCCCCCCGTCATCATGTCCATACCGGCCTGCGCCGAGGCTGCCGAATTTAGTACTGAATCCCTGGGGGAAGAACGGCGTTTTGATGGCATCGTGTGTCGCATGATAAAAAGGGGCACTCAATTCGCCCCGTTCCGTGGGCACCAGCATGCGCCCACCCCAGAAATTAACAAAGCGGTTAATCTCGACCTTTCCGATTGCGGCGAGAATGTTGTAGGACATCCTGGGGTTATCCCCGGGGCTGGTGTTATTGCAGAAAATACATTCGGTGTAGCTTTCGAATTTGACATACTTGTGGATCTGCCCGTTGAGATAGACACGGGCATTGTCAATGCTGAAACTGGTCTGGAAATTGCCAGTATCCCTGTTTTCGACCCATACGCCCGAACCTCTGAAACCGATGCCGAGGGTGAACCATTTGGTGTCATCGATAACCCACTTGGGGCTATCCGCAATATGACCATTCATCGCGAATGCCTCGGGCAGCAAGAACAGAAAACTTAGCACCAGTACCATCAGTATCGACACTCCAGGCAATTGATTGCTCTTCCTGTTCAGAGCAGTCCGTGCCATAAAACATGAGTTTGTCATACCCCCTTCTATTATTACACGGACTTTCCTCTTGTCACTCATCATGACTCGTTCCTTTCTCATATAATTAATTGATTATATTAGAATATATCCTCCTTTTATTATGCTTTTGTAATATTTATTTTTTATTCCAAAAGATTTTTGCATAACAACATTGCATTCTATTGACAAAAATCTTGATCCTATCGGAGCAATAATGCCCAGGACTATGCCAAACAAGCCTTTTCATGTTTTTGGCATATTAGCTGATTGCAGTTTTCCGGTTTGAAAACCCGATCTCACATCCGATTATTCTCAAGCAGGTATTACTGGGTATGACAAACGTATTTGAGTTAATACATGAAGAAGTGAGGGATATTCATGCAGGTTTCTGATAATAATAATTTTTATTATGCATAGTGATAAAGCCAGGCAAAAAGAAACCCGGCCCAAGTTAACCAATTGAGCCGGGTTGTCGTTCCTATTGCCGGAAAGACTTCAAGGGTGTCTATCAAAGGAGAAAGATAGAACCACGATTAATATCCCATAGCGGGATGACAGGTTTATGACAGCAAAACGATGTCGTACACTTGATATGTAAATGTGCTACAAGTTAATTTTCTCTTATGTAAAAAACATATCGATATTATTTTCTCTAAGATCGAACCTGTTGCGGATGAAGCTCAGCCCATTTCCGTCATCTTTTAGCCAGCTAGCCCGCCCACGGCAAGTCAACCAATATTTTATTCAGAAAGCTTGCCTAAGTTCATGCAGGCTGACCCCTGTCAATTACGAAAGCGAAAAGACTTACAACCGGCGCGGAGTGAGTTTTCCTTGGAATCTGCCGTTAATGAAGCAGAATCAGTTCCCCCGTTCGCTTGTAGATTATAGGCAGGAAACAACAGGAATCAGTTCCGACTCGGATCAGGGGGTTGTATGCACAGATAGCTTTAGGTTGGAACTCCAGTTTTTCCTAAGGCGATATCGGGTGTGATAAATGATTATTAGCTGGACTTGCAGGAAGTAATCTGTAATACGTCAACAGTAGGATGGACCTCAAAATGCAAAAACAGTGGGATAAGACAACCAGTATTCTCAGTTCGATCATTCAGCGTCTTGACTGTAAAGATTTAGAAGAGCAGCGCATGCTGATAACCCTCAGCGAGATTCTTCAGGAAGAATTATTGACGCCGCGCTATCAACCGATAGTGAATCTTCAATCGGGAAAATTTGTAGGTTACGAGGGATTGATTCGCGGCCCTTCCAATTCGCCGCTGCATTCTCCCATCGCGCTTTTCCGGCTGGCTAAAATGCACGGTCTTACGATTCAGCTTGAAGGAGCCAGCAGCAAAATACTTTTGAAACAGTTTGTCGCACAGGGGCTCAAAGGAAAATTGTTCCTTAATATGAGCCCGGATGTCTTCATGATATCCCAAGTAGAGGTGAATGCCATTTTGCAGGTGATGAAAAGTATCGGTGTGGATCCTGAGAACCTTGTCATCGAACTGACCGAAGCCGACGCTGCCCGTGACTACACGCGCCTTCGAAATGCCGCGGCACTTTACCGGGGCCATGGACTAAAAATTGCGATTGATGACCTGGGAGAAGGTTTTTCGAGCCTCCGGCTGTGGTCGGAGCTGCGTCCGGAATACGTAAAAATCGACAGGCATTTCATTCAAGGGATCGATCTTGATCCGGTCAAGCTACAATTTATTCGCTCTATTCTCGAAATTTCCCAGGAATCCAATTCGATTGTGATTGCTGAGGGCATTGAAACGGAAGCGGAATTGACAGTGGTAAGGGACTTGGGAATCCATTATGGCCAAGGTTATTTCCTGGCGCGTCCCACGGCCTCACCGTCACAAGAACTTTCATCTCAAATACTTGCCTTGTTTCGCAAAGCACCCAGCAAGCAATATTTACGGAGTAACCCTTGCCAAAGGCATGCACAGACTGTGCGCAAGATAACGCATGAGGTGACTCCTGTGACGAGCGCAACGTCTACAAACGATGTGTATGACCTGTTCTTGAGGCAGCCTGATTTACAGATTATCCCGGTTCTTGAAGCTGGCGTTCCTATTGGGCTTATCAATCGATTCCGGATGATTGACCGTTTCGCACGACCATATCAGAGAGAATTATATGGAAAAAAGTGTTGCGTGCATTTTATCGACTCCCTGCCGTTGATAGTCGAGCATCAAACCAGTGTACAGGCCCTGAGTCACTTGATGGTGGAATCCGATCCACAGCATTTGTCTAACGGATTCATCGTCACCGATGGGGGTAAGTATATCGGTGTCGGAACAGGCCATGATTTATTTTGTGAACTGACGCAGATACGAATAATCGCCGCACGCTATGCCAATCCTCTGACTCAATTGCCAGGCAACGTCCCGATCAATGAGCATATCGATTTCCTGCTTTCAACTCGAGACGATTTCGTTATTTGCTATTGTGATCTGGATCACTTCAAAGCATTTAATGACTTGTACGGATACCGCAGGGGAGATGAGATAATCCAGGTGACTGTCGATGTATTGAAAAGTCATACCGATCAGGATATTGATTTTATCGGCCATGTCGGAGGTGACGATTTCATCATTGTATTCAAGAGCAGCGATTGGGAAACCCGCTGTCGACGAATGCTGCACTCATTCACATCCGCGACCAGGCGATTTTATAGTGATGAGCATCTGGCTCTGGGCGGATATATGTCCGAGAATCGTCAAGGTGGCCAATCCTTTACCGAGCTGGTCAGCATGTCCTTGGGAGCGGTACAGATCGATGCTGCGGCCACCCTTACAAGTTATCAGGTTGCGGAAGCCGCTACTTCCGCAAAATCGGAAGCAAAAAAAATGCGGGGAAATTCGCTCTTCATCGAACGCAGGGTTTAATCGGGAATACGGCCGAGCTGTGAAAACGTGATCGACCGAGTTTTCCAGCAAGCTTGACCTCGAAAGACACTCTCATTTGCCGTGAAAAAGAATCAGTTTTTTCGATAGAACAGACCGTAGCGATATTGAAACAGATGGAACTCGGGATGTGGCGGCAGACAGATCAGGTGAGTTCGCACCTGCCCAAAACTTTTAGCTCAAAAAACTTGGCCTGCCCCTCTTAATCTGCGCGTGATCGCAGCCGCTGGGGCGTACAAAGTTTATTGAGCAGGGTAATGGCAGAGAACTTGTTGCTTCCATCGCGGCCTTTTCCTGCCTGATCATGGACTCTGCTTATTTCCAGAGTATTTCCCCGTACGTACGCACTTACAGTGTAGGCATCGAAACTGAACTCTTTACCGAAGTCGATCCACTCGAGAGGGAGTGTAAGTTCCACTCCCCTGGCGAGACGTTCTACCTTCAAATGGCGGGACATGTCATTTTCATGGGACTGCTCCAACACTTGCGGCAACAGAGGATAATCAGGCTGAAGCATGCTTTCATACATCAGAACCTTATCGCCATCTCCCTTATTTATCGGAACGAGGAGAACGTACACTTTCCCGTGCAGTATGCGCAGCAGCAAGTGATCGGCAGCTTCCCCCCGCTCTCTTTCTCCCCTGGTCTTAACTTGAAATACCAGGTGATCATCCAGAGAAATATCGGTAGTCACAGATAGAATATCGAGCTCCGGAGACAGCGCCTTGTCCATGAAAGATACGATAGTACGGGGATCGGCATCGATCTGCATGGCAGATACAGTGAGAGAGAAGACCATCAGCAGTGGGAGCAACGTACCAGGGCGAATCATGATTCAAACAACGTCCTGTTTCTGCGAAATAAATCTTCTATATCGGTAGAGTCCGTCAATGCATCGAATATCACTCTGATATTTCCTGCAGGATCGATCAGAAACGCAGTAGTGCTATGATCTACCTGATAATTCAGCATGTTCCCGGCATTTTTCGTATAGAAGGCGGTTTCCACACTGAAAGCAGCCTTGAACCGCTCCAGTTCCTCACCCTCGAGCCGCAAATAGCCAAGATCGGTTCCGAAGGCCTTGATGTACTGTGACAGAGTTGCATCGGTGTCCCGGTCCGGATCTATTGTTACAAAGATTCCACTAAGCCTGATCCGCTCGGCAGTGCCAGCTTTGACCAGCATGGATAGATTGGCAAGCGACGCCGGACAAACATCCTTGCAGTGGGCAAACCCGAAAACGACCAATTGCCACATCCGGGGATCCTTGCCCGCATGTACCTGATTCAACCGGGCGGCAGCCTCGGGAAGCAAGGGTATCGGGCGGCGCAGGAGAACTGTAGCCGCCTCACTTCCGGCACTCGCCGCCAGAAGCAAGATTGCTAGCATAGCGCTGAAGTATTTCCGGTATATCCCCGAGCGGATTTTGCTGATGTATTTCATAGTCAAGTCAATGAATTCTTCTGCTTGGCTTCCGGAAGCGACCCATCCTGTTCAATCTCCGGGAAGAATCCCGGAGGAGAAGATGGGCCGGAATACGAAGGTATAAAGGAAAGGCGGGATTGCCGGGATCAGCGCAGACCGCCAGCGGCAAATATGCCATGCGGCTTGACAAGACCGTCACGCGGACCCCATACCTTGGCTACCGTGTCGGTTTCAGTATCAATCTTCAGGACATATCCGGAAACCCAGCTTGCCACCAGTAAATAACGGTGATCCGATGTCGGACTGATCGTATGAGCGACGGCGTATCCTTTCGGAAGTTCGAAACCGGGCCGCAGTCTCTTGATGAACTTCGGCTTTTCGCGGTCGGTCAAATCGAATATCGAGATGTAGCCATCATTGCCGAATGTAAAATCAAGCGTATCCTCTTCTGCGATGTAAAGCTTGCCATTCACCACGGCGATATCCGATGCGGAGCGGAATACACCCGGACTATTGGCGTGATGCGCAGTCTTGACTATTTCCTTTGCCGTTCCCAAGTGAGTGTCGATCAGCCACACGCCTGGGGGAATGATCTGCTGAGTGCTGGAGGGTGTCAGGGAAGTTTTGTCGAATTGCATCGATGCGGTGACCGCATACCGCTCGTCCAGCCAGTATACGAAATGGGTAAAAGCTGCATGCCTCTTTTCGTTGCCCAGCATGATCTGGCCTACCGTCTGCAGTTCACCCGTTTCCCTGTTCGGCTTGTATACATCGATTACGCTGTTATCGAAAAAGTAGCCTGTCCCAAGACCAATGGTGCCCGATTTATTGAAGTTAACCCCATGGGTTTGCTCAGTGTAGCCGGGTATGACGATCGGATCAAAACTCAGGAACTGATTCGTTTTGTGGTTGATGACACGTATCCTGTCCGATGTAAATTCCGTAAAGTAGAGAAAATCGGAGTACGGCAACAGGGTTGGGCCGTGAATTTGCGTTCCCCTGCCTATGAGCCAATTGGGAACGGCCTGTACGGGATTGACCGGCGTGACAAATGGTAATTCCGAGGGATTATTGGGTGAATCAGTCGCCAGCACGGCATCCACCCTCAGAGAAGCGTAGCGGGTATCCCAATTGATTTCGTTCACACCCAGGGCGATGATATAGGAAGGGTGATCCGGCGTATTGTCGGAAGTGAGATAAATCCTGTTTCCTTCGGGCATCACTACCGTATGCTGCAGGGGAACATTTCCGGGCCAACCGGGAAGTGTGGTGGGATCCAGGATGATCAGCCCGTCGTTTTCATAATTGAAGAGATAGACCATCCCGTTGTGGTAGTCGATTGCGGTTGCGATAGGCTGAACATAACCGTTATAGACGTTGGGATACTGGTCGAACGGCAACGGCTCGCGATCCCCTCTTCCACGCCCCTTATCCGCATAATCGTCATCATCGGCGAGTATCTTGTCATCTTTTGCACGCAGGCTGTCGACTCTCGTGCGCATCTTGCCGGCGTTTGGCGTTGAAACAGCGACGCTTGGTGAAGTGCTCTCTTTTAAGAAGGAGGGATTATCTGCAGCATGAATTGCGCTCACAGAGAGCGTCAGCATGCACAAACTCGCCTGTAAAAACAGGCGAGAATTCTTCTTGATTAAAGTCATTTGAGATTCCCCTTATAGGCTTTGAATGAATAAATCCAACGTACTGGAAGAAATTTCCATCAGGGAATCGGGATGCCAAAAATAGCTTCTTCCGGTTTGATACCGACTACTGACAGAATGAGGTATTTCCAGCAGGCTTCTTTTTCTTGGATTATGAAAGCGCAGTGCCCGAGTCCCTCGCCACAAGGAAGCGACATCGATACAACTGCGTTCCGAAAGGTTAGCACCGCCGGACTGGATTCAAATCGGGGAATAAGAAGGGGAAGAGGCCGCTAATTGCTGGGTATGAGCTTGTATGAAGCGACGAGGATGTGTACTACTGTCCGGAATAAAATGAGTGGCAATCCGGAGAACTGCATGGGCAAAAGACAGCTGCTTTGTAAGGGCAGAATCTTTTGGAAAAAACCTTGATGATGAATCCGGTGCAGAATTCATCACTCCGGTGTTCCCGCAAATGCAACTGATTTTATGAGAACTGCCCGATTTGCGAAACCGGACAGGAACGCTCTCTACTGCAGCAAAGGGGAAAGGATATCAGTCAATGTGGGAAGCCACACTGACTCTGTGGTTTATATGACTTCGAATATATGCACTCACTCCGCAAAAAACTCCCGGACCTTGTCCATCCAGGATTTTGCGCGCGGGCTATGACGAGAGCCGTCTTCCTGGTTGATCGCTTCCAGCTCCTGCAACAGCTCTTTCTGCCGAGGAGTAAGCTTGACTGGCGTCTCCACCACGACATGACACAACAGGTCGCCCGGGTTATTGCTGCGCACACCCTTGATACCTTTGCCACGCAGTCGGAAGATTTTTCCGCTTTGTGTTTCCGCCGGTATCCGGATTTTTGCATGCCCTTCCAGCGTGGGAATCTCGATCTCGCCTCCCAGCGCTGCGGTCGTGAAACTGATGGGCATTTCACAGTGCAGGTCGTTGTGATCGCGCTGAAAGACTGAATGAGGCGTCAGGTGAATGACAACATACAAGTCCCCCGGAGGACCGCCGTTGACACCCGCTTCGCCTTCTCCCGATAAACGGATGCGATCACCTTCATCCACACCCGCCGGAATTTTTACGGATAACGTCTTATGATGTTTGACGCGACCGGAACCGCCACAGGTATTGCATGGACTGGAAATGAATTTGCCGCTGCCATGACACTTGGGACACGTCTGCTGAATCGAGAAGAATCCCTGTTGCATCCTCACCTGTCCGTGGCCATTGCAGGTAGGACAGGTGGTGGGCGAGGTGCCAGGTTTTGCGCCGCTGCCATGGCAGGTGCCGCAGGCATCCATGGTAGGAATGCGAATCTTCGTTTCGGTTCCGCGCGCCGCCTGTTCCAGTGAAACTTCCAGGTTATAGCGCAGATCCGCTCCCCGGTAGACGTTGGCTTGCCCGCTACGACCCCCGAAAAGATCACCGAATATATCGCCGAATGCGTCAGCAAACCCCTGGGCTCCACCGCCGCCCATGCTGGCATCCACTCCGGCATGGCCATGCTGGTCGTACGCTGCCCGCTTCCGGGGGTCCGAAAGTACCTCGTAGGCCTCTTTTGCTTCCTTGAAGTGTTCCTCTGCTTTCGGGCTATCCGGATTGCGATCCGGATGATATTTCATCGCCAGCCTGCGATATGCCTTTTTTATTTCATCCTCGCTGCTGTCGCGATTAATGCCCAGCACTTCGTAGTAGTCGCGTTTGCTCATATAGTCTTCTTGAAAATTTGGCAGTACGGAAAGTAGCGGACCAGCTTAACCCAGCTTCCTCTCCGGCACGCCAAAACGCAGGATGCGGAAAGGAATGACGCCCCTTTCCCGCACCGCTGCGCTTAGAATGCCTTGATGCTTTTTTGGCTGCTTCGCGGATTTACTTCTTGTTTTTTACTTCCTCGAACTCCGCATCGACAACTTCTCCTTCGACAGGTTTTTCGGTCCCGCCGCTCTGGCCGGAAGGTTCCTCACCGGGCCCGGCCTGCGGGCCCTGCCCCTGTGAATACATCTTTTCCGCCAATTTATGCGAAGCCTCGGCCAATGCCTGGGTTTTGGCTTCGATGGTTTCCTTGTCGCCGGACTTCAACGCATCTTCCGCCTCTTTCAGTGCCGCCTCTATCTGGGATTTTTCCTCATCGGCCAGTTTATCCCCATGCTCCTTCATGGTTTTCTGCACAGAGTGGATCATCGCATCACACTGGTTGCGCGCCGTGACCAGTTCCATCGCCTTATGGTCTTCCTCGGCATGGGCTTCGGCATCCTTGACCATGCGCTGCACTTCCTCTTCCGACAGACCGGAACTCGCCTGAATCTTGATCTTGCTTTCCTTGCCTGTCGCCTTGTCCTTGGCCGACACATGCAGTATGCCATTCGAGTCGATATCGAATGTCACCTCGATTTGCGGCATGCCGCGCGGAGCCGGCGGGATATCGGCCAGGTTGAATTGGCCCAGGCTCTTGTTGCCGGATGCCATCTCGCGTTCGCCTTGCAGCACGTGAATGGTTACGGCAGTCTGATTGTCATCCGCGGTGGAAAATACCTGTTGCGCCTTTGTCGGAATAGTCGTGTTCTTCTGGATCAGCTTGGTCATCACGCCGCCCAACGTTTCGATACCCAGCGACAACGGGGTCACATCCAGCAGCAGCACATCCTTCACCGCGCCCTGCAGCACGCCGCCCTGGATCGCTGCGCCCACGGCCACCGCCTCGTCAGGGTTCACATCCTTGCGGGGCTCTTTGGCGAAAATTTCCTTGACCTTTTCCTGTACCTTGGGCATGCGGGTCTGACCCCCCACCAGGATGACGTCGTCGATATCGGAAACCTTTATACCCGCATCCTTGATGGCGATACGGCAAGGCTCCACCGTGCGCGTGATCAAATCTTCCACCAGGCTTTCCAGCTTGGCGCGGGTGATTCTTACCGCGAGATGCTTCGGGCCGCTGGCATCCGCCGTGATGTACGGCAGATTGACCTCGGTTTGCTGGCTGGAAGAGAGTTCGATCTTGGCTTTTTCCGCGGAGTCCTTTAACCGCTGCAAAGCAAGCATATCCTTCTTGAGATCGATACCGTTTTCCTTTTTGAACTCATCCACCAGATACTCGATGATGCGGGCGTCGAAATCCTCCCCGCCCAGGAAGGTGTCGCCATTGGTCGCCAGCACTTCAAACTGATGCTCGCCTTCGACTTCTGCAATTTCGATAATGGAAATATCGAATGTTCCGCCGCCCAGATCGTACACGGCAAGCTTGCGATCTCCTTCCTTTTTATCCATTCCGAAAGCAAGCGCGGCCGCGGTCGGCTCGTTGATGATACGCTTGACTTCGAGTCCCGCGATGCGGCCTGCGTCTTTTGTGGCCTGCCGCTGGGAATCGTTGAAATAAGCCGGAACGGTAATGACGGCTTCAGTCACGGGTTCACCCAGATAATCCTCCGCCGTTTTTTTCATCTTCATGAGCACTTGCGCCGACACCTCGGGCGGCGCGACTTTCTTGCCGCGCACCTCAATCCATGCATCGTTGTTGTCGGCTTTGATGATGGTGTAAGGCACCATTTTGATGTCCTTTTGCACCATCTCCTCGTTAAAGCGCCGACCGATCAGGCGTTTCACGGCGAACAAGGTATTTTTCGGATTGGTAACCGCCTGACGTTTGGCAGACGCCCCCACCAGAATCTCGCCATCTTCCGTATAGGCGACGATGGAAGGCGTGGTGCGCGCCCCCTCGGAGTTTTCTATCACCTTGGGCTTGCCGCTTTCCATGACGGCAACACATGAGTTAGTGGTTCCCAGGTCGATTCCGATAATTTTTCCCATAATTGATCCTTGTATTGGTTAATTCTTGATATCCGTTGAATAATTCGCTTGTTACCGCTGAAATGGGGATAAAGATCGTGATTTCAAGACTCTTTTCCCTTCGAAACCGAAACCAGCGCCGGCCGGATAACACGATCATTCAGCACATACCCTTTCTGCATAACCTGCACTACGGTGTTGTGCGGAAGCTCGGACTCCACCATGCACATGGCCTGGTGCAAATGCGGATCGAATTTTTCACCTTGGGGACTGAGCTGCTTGATATTGAACTTGGCGAAAGTCGCAGTAAGCTGCTTGAGCGTCAATTCCATGCCGCTTTTGAAATTTTCGACTGTTGCATTCTCCACCGCCAATGCAGCTTCCAGGCTGTCCATGACCGAGAGCAGTTCAGTGGAAAAATTTTCAATAGCGTATTTGTGCGCGTTGGTGACGTCCATCTGGGCGCGCTTTCTTATGTTCTCGCCCTCAGCCTTGGCGCGAAGCCATGCATCATAATGTTCCGCTGCATCGAGTTCGGCTTTTTTCAGTAACTGCTCCAGGCTGGGCATGGCTTCGCCCTCCTGCTCAGGCGTCTTGGCCTTGTTTTCCCCGGTTTCCTGTACACTGCTTTCGCTTGTTACGGTCAGCTCGGGCTGGTCTGGTTGAGGTCGGTTTTCTTCTGTCATGGCTTTCTCCTGATTTTCTATCCCTAAACATATCGGGATGGTTTCTCGAATTTCAAGCCCAAAATTTTCAGGCTCTATGATGTGTGCAGGGGACAGCTTGATAGAAAAGGAAAGGACGCGAGAATCAGAGTTCCGTACTGATTTTTCTCGCTAATGCAGCAGCATTCCCCAGGTATGTTTCGGGTCTCATTTCACGCAATCGTTTTTTTTCTGCATCAGGAAGGGCAAGACTGTCAATAAACTGATGGAGCGCGCCCTGAGTGATGCCGCCTCTGCCACGGGTCAGTTCTTTCAGCCGCTCATATGAATCTGGCATGCCGTAGCGACGCATCACTGTCTGGATGGGCTCGGCCAGCACTTCCCAGGCATTTCTCAAATCCTCCTCCAGACGGCCTGGGTTGATTTCCAGTTTGTCCAGACCCCTGCTGCAGGAGTCATATGCCAGTAAAGTGTGCCCTAATGCCACACCCATATTACGCAGCGCAGTGGAGTCGGTAAGGTCGCGCTGCCAGCGCGATATCGGCAGTTTCTCGCTCAAGTGCCGCAGGAGCGTGTTGGCAATCCCGAGATTGCCTTCGGAATTTTCAAAATCTATCGGATTGACCTTGTGCGGCATGGTTGAGGAACCGACTTCATCTTTTCGGGTTTTTTGCTTGAAGTAGGCTAGCGAGATGTATCCCCACATATCACGGTTGAAATCCAGCAGGATCGTGTTGATCCTGGCATAGGCGTCGAACAGTTCAGCTATGGTGTCGTGCGGTTCTATCTGGGTGGTATAAGGATTGAATTCCAGGCCGAGCTTTTCCACAAAATCCTGCGCGAATTTCTCCCATGCGAAGTCGGGGTAGGCCGCCAGATGGGCGTTGTAATTTCCCACGGCGCCATTGATTTTTCCGAGAATAGCCACCTGCGCTAAGTGCCGGCGTCCCCGGTGCAAACGATAAGCAAAGTTGGCGAACTCCTTCCCCACCGTCGTCGGCGTGGCAGCCTGCCCGTGCGTGCGCGCAAGCATGGGCACTTCGGCCAGTTCGCGCGCAAGCCGGACGAGCCTGCCAATGATGTTATCCAGCGCCGGCAACATGATGTCGTCGCGGCTGTGCATCAGCATCAATCCATGGGAAAGATTGTTGATGTCCTCTGAAGTGCAGGCAAAATGAATGAATTGTTCGATTCTGCCAATCTCGGCATTTTCCGTTAACTGGTTGCGAAGCCAGTATTCCACGGCTTTCACGTCATGATTGGTGCGCGCCTCGATGAGTTTGACCGCTTCGCCATCCCTTTCGGAAAAATCCGTTATCAGAGCATCGAGCTGTGCAAGCGTATCTGCGGATAACGGCAGTGCTTCAGCAATGGCGGAAGCCCGGCTCAATGCCTTGAGCCATTCGATCTCAAGCCGGACGCGGTAGCGGATCAGCGCGAGTTCGCTGAAATAGGGCCTCAGTGCATCGACTTTGCCGTGATAGCGGCCATCAAGAGGAGAGAGTGCGGTGAGAAAGGATGAATTCATAGCTTGGTTTCCGGCGAAATTTTAACACAGGTAGGCCTCGGGCCCGTTATGCCATGCAGTGCGGAAAGCCGATATAATGCGCGCTGACCACTCTCTTCAAGATTCGCCATGAAGCTTATTGGATCACTTACCAGCCCCTACGTACGCAAGGCACGTATTGTCCTCGCCGAAAAGCACGTTGGTTATACCTTCGAACTGGATGTCCCCTGGAACGATGATAGCCAGGTACCTGACTACAATCCGCTCGGCAAGGTGCCGGTGCTGATCATGGATGACGGGACGAGCGTGTTCGATTCACGCGTGATCGTCGAGTATCTCGACAGTGTCAATCCCGTATCGCGTCTGATTCCGGACGGCAATCGGCGGCGCATCGCGGTAAAACGCTGGGAAGCGCTGGCGGACGGTATCTGTGACGCCGCCGCCGCCATTTTCCTGGAGCGCAAGCGCAGCAAGACGCAGCAAAGCGGACAGTGGATTTCCCGCCAGCAGAAAAAGGTTGAGGGAGGCCTGGAAGCGGCGGCAAGGGAACTTGGGGACAGAAAATGGTGTGATGGAAATGCCTATTCACTGGCTGACATCGCACTGGGCTGTGCGCTGGGCTATCTTGCCTTCCGGTTTCCGGAGATCAAGTGGCGGGAGAATTTTCCCAACCTTGCAGAGCTTTCCGATCGTCTGGAAAAACGGCCTGCGTTCATGGAAACCGCGCCACAGGATTGACAGCGGTATTGCCATGATGGCCCATACCACGGAAAGTGGATATAGGGCTTGCTAACACTTGTTTTGCGCCGCAGATTCCACAGCTATATAGGTATAGGTGGTAGTCTGAAGGGTGGAAACGGAAAGCCGCGATCCATACCACCTCTGCTCCGTCTATATCCCGCCTCTGTGCAGGGCAGATTCCAGAAAGTTAGCATATATGGTATGTTCGTACATTGGCCGTTTTATCTGCTTTCCCTCTCAATCATCCTGCGTAGCGGTAATTACCCCTCCCCCCAGGCACACCTTGCTTTCGTACACCACCACTGACTGCCCGGGGGCCACGGCCCACTGCGGTTGGGCGAACTCGATTTCGCATTTATCGCGATCAAGGTAAGTAATCGAGCAGGGAGCGTCCGATTGGCGATAACGGATTTTGGCCGCGTACACCCAGTTGCAGCGAGGCATCTTGCCGCTCACCCATGTCAGGTCGGTTGCGGTAAGCGCGGGTCTGAGCAGGTCGGGATGATCGTGGCCCTGTACTACCGTCAGGATGTTCCGCTTCACGTCCTTTTCCGAAACAAACCAGGGTTCGCCGTCGCCCCCCCTTGTTCCGCCTATGCCCAATCCCTGCCGTTGCCCGATGGTGTAATACATAAGACCAGCATGCCTGCCCATGACGTCCCCGGAAGGTGTCCGGATTTCGCCTGGGTCGTTCGGCAAATAGCGGTTGAGAAATTCCCGAAAAGGCCGTTCGCCAATAAAACAGATGCCGGTGCTGTCCTTCTTGGAGAAATTAGGCAACCCGTAGTCTTTCGCGATTCTTCGCACATCACGCTTATAAAGATGCCCGATGGGAAACAGTGTCCTGGACAACTGCGCCTGGTTGAGCCGGTAGAGAAAATAGCTCTGGTCCTTCGTTCCATCTTCACCCTTGAGCAACTGGAATACACCATGCGTATTGCGCACCTGGGCATAATGGCCTGTCGCAATATAGTCCGCACCCAGCCCCGCCGCATGATCCAGAAACGCCTTGAACTTTATCTCTGCGTTGCATAGCACGTCCGGATTGGGTGTCCGGCCTGCCTTGTATTCGGCAAGAAAATGGCTGAATACCCGCTCCTTATATTCAGTGGAGAAATTCACCGCTTCAAGGGGAATTCCAATAACATCCGCCACTGATGCCGCATCTATCAAATCCTGTCGGGAGGAGCAGTATTCATCCGTATCGTCATCTTCCCAGTTCTTCATGAAGAGGCCGATTACTTCATACCCCTGCTGTTTCAACAACAAAGCGGCGACAGAGGAATCCACGCCGCCGGACATTCCGACAACTACCCGTGCTTTGCTCATTTCAAGCCAGATGAGTAAGGATGTCGAGCGGGCACCCCTTCCCCGCCAGATGGTCTTCGATGCATTTCATAACGAGCGGGCTACGGTGGCAATAGATCATGCTGCGGATTTCATCGATGTCAAACCAGTCAGCGCGTACGATGCCTGCATCCAGGTCACGGCCGGGATCGTGGTCGCTCACTGAGCCGGAAAAAGCAAAGCGTATAAATGTCGTATCTTCCGCCGGGGAATGCCAGTGGTAAATGCCGAGTACGGATTGGGGGACAAACATGTAGCCCGTCTCTTCCAGAGTTTCTCGTATCGCGCCATGGATGATTGACTCGCCGGGCTCCAGATGACCCGCCGGCTGATTAAACAACAAGCCGTTACTTGTTTGCTCTTCCACCAGAAGATATTGCCCGTCTTTCTCCACCACTGCTGCCACTGTCACGTTGGGTTTCCAGATCATGATTTCGTTATTTCAACCGTTTTAATTATCAAATAGCGGAACGTGGATACAACCGGATACGGGCGCGAAATATCATCCTCCTATTATAAGGGAAGCCGTCCCGCTGCTGCCGTCTGTAACGCTTTCAGGATATATCGGGAAAACCTGCGGGCAAAAGCAAGCGCTTCTATCTGAAAGGCGGTTAAAATATACGAATTTTGCCGATCCGGTTCCGGCTTGTTCCGGATTATGGAACCAAGCCCAGCTCAACAAATGGAGATAGCATGTATCAGCACATCAGCATACCAGCGGAAGGCTCAAAAATCAGCGTAAATGCGGATTATTCCCTGAATGTGCCGGACAATCCGGTCATACCCTATATAGAAGGCGACGGAATCGGGGTGGACATTACGCCGGTAATGAGGAAGGTGGTGGATTCCGCTGTAGAAAAAGCTTATGAAGGCAAACGCAGGGTTTCCTGGATGGAAATCTACGCCGGAGAGAAATCGACGCGTATTTACGGCGAAAATGTCTGGCTACCCGAGGAAACCCTGCAAGCGGCGAAAGAGTACGTGGTTTCGATCAAGGGTCCGTTGACCACACCGGTGGGAGGCGGAATCCGCTCCATCAATGTCGCTTTGCGTCAGGAACTGGATTTGTATGTATGCCTTCGCCCTGTTCGCTATTTTCAGGGAGTACCTAGCCCTTTGAAAAACCCGGAAAAAACCGACATGGTCATTTTTCGCGAGAACTCGGAGGACATCTATGCCGGTATTGAATGGGAAGCCGGGTCGGAAGGCGCGAAAAAAGTTATCGATTTTCTAATGAACGACATGGGCGTCACCAAGATACGCTTTCCCCAAACTGCAGGGATCGGCATAAAGCCGGTATCCCGCGAAGGTACCGAGAGGCTGGTACGCAAGGCAATTCAATATGCGATAGATAACGGACGGCGCTCGGTAACACTGGTGCACAAAGGCAACATCATGAAATTTACCGAGGGTGCGTTCAAGAACTGGGGCTATCAGCTTGCAGCAAAAGAGTTTGGGGCAAGCCTGCTCGACGGCGGACCATGGATGAAGCTGCCCGAGGATAAAGGCGGTATAGTGATCAAAGATGTGATCGCCGACGCTTTTCTTCAGCAGATTCTGCTGCGGCCGGAGGAATACGATGTCATCGCCACGTTGAATCTGAACGGTGATTATGTTTCCGATGCTTTGGCCGCGCAGGTGGGCGGCATCGGGATCGCCCCCGGCGCAAACATGAGCGACTCGATAGCCATTTTCGAGGCGACCCATGGAACCGCCCCCAAGTATGCCGGCAAGGATCAGGTTAATCCAGGCTCCATCATTCTGTCCGCGGAGATGATGCTGAGGCATATGGGCTGGCCGGAAGCCGCTGATCTCATCACGCGGTCGATGGAAAAAACCATTCAGGATAAAACCGTAACTTATGACTTCGCCCGCCTGATGGCCGGCGCGCAAAAAGTCTCCTGTTCAGCATTCGGGCAGGCCCTGATCGAAAACATGGCCCGTTGAAAACATGGCCCGTGAAAACATGGCGCATTGAAAATCTGCCGCCTTGGGGGCGGAAGGGTAAGCAAGCGTCAAGCGCATTGCTGAGCTTGCTGCTTATCCTCGACAAGAAAAAGCCCCTTGCTGATTTACAGCAAGGGGCTTTGTATAATTCTGTGATGGATCACATGCTGCTCAGTGCGCTCGCACGCCCCGGCATGAAATCTTTAAGCAGACTGAATATTTGATGCTTGCTTGCCCTTCGGACCTTGGGTAACCTCAAACGTTACTTTTTGACCTTCTTTGAGAGTTTTGAATCCGGACATATTGATTGCGGAGAAGTGCGCGAATAAATCCTCGCTTCCATCATCGGGTGTAATGAAGCCAAAACCCTTTGAATCATTAAACCATTTTACTGTACCAGTTGCCATTATTGCTTCCTATAAATAAAACCGGGCCGGAAACCCGAACACTGTTTGAGTTTCAAGACCGCAAAACGGCTGTAACCGGTGCTGCAGAGAACTTGAAGCCAAACGCCAAGAGCTGTTTTACGCAAATCCATTGTTCAAGTCAAGTAGTCGGTCCCGTTATTTGGTAGAAATGCAGCAGAAAATTTTCTAAAAGGTACTTGAATATTTCAGCGCAATCATCAAATATAAAGATTGGAAGTTGTTATATTTCCGTTTTAATTGAAGGCAAGAATACAGGATCATGGCTGCAAGAAATCATGGTGAGGTTGTACTTGAGGCTAAAAAGAGTAAACTCAAGCCGCCGCCAATGTTCAAGGTTATTTTACTGAATGATGACTTCACGCCCATGGATTTCGTGGTGACTGTATTACAGACTTTTTTTTCCATGAACCGAGAACAGGCGACACAAATAATGCTCAAAGTCCATATGGACGGAGCTGGAGTATGTGGAGTTTATCCCAATGATGTGGCTTCCACAAAAGTCGAGCAAGTGGTTGCATTTGCAAGGCAGCATCAGCATCCGCTACAGTGCGTGATGGAGGAGAACTGAAATGATTGCTCAAGAATTAGAGGTAAGTCTGCATATGGCATTCGTGGAATCGCGTCAGAAGCGCCACGAGTTCATTACGGTCGAGCATTTGTTACTCGCCCTGCTCGATAATCCGACTGCCGCAGAGGTATTGCGCGCCTGCTCGGTTGATATGGACGATCTACGCCGGCTGCTGACTGAGCATGTCACCGAAAACACGCCGACTGTGGGAGGGAGTGGAGAGGTAGATACGCAGCCTACTCTTGGTTTTCAGCGCGTTATCCAGCGCGCGATTCTGCATGTGCAGTCCTCGGGGAAAAAAGAGGTTACGGGCGCAAACGTACTGGTAGCGATATTTGGCGAAAAGGATTCCCACGCAGTTTATTTTCTTCATCAAAAGGGGGTAACCCGACTCGATGTCGTGAACTATATTTCTCACGGCATCAGCAAAGTTCCGCAGGGAACAAACGCCAAAACCGAAAGCGAAGGTGATACCGAGCAGGAAATGAATGCGGGGGGCGCGCTGGAAAGTTATGCGGTCAACCTCAACGCCCAGGCGCTGGCAGGCAAGATCGATCCGTTGATCGGACGCGAGCGTGAACTGGAGCGCCTGATACAGACACTGTGCCGCCGACGCAAGAACAATCCGTTATTGGTGGGGGAAGCAGGGGTAGGCAAAACAGCTATCGCTGAAGGTCTGGCGCGGCGAATCATCGAGAACGACGTTCCCGAGATCCTTGCACATCATCAAGTCTATGCTCTCGATATGGGCGCATTGCTGGCAGGTACCAAATACCGGGGTGATTTCGAGCAACGCCTGAAGGCAGTGCTCAAACAGTTGCTTGAAAGCTCGAATGCCATACTGTTCATCGACGAAATTCACACCCTGATCGGGGCCGGTGCGGCTTCCGGAGGCACGCTGGACGCCTCCAATCTATTGAAACCAATACTGAATACCGGACAGCTGAAATGTATTGGCGCCACCACCTACAGCGAATATCGCGGAATCTTCGAAAAGGATCATGCGCTTTCGCGGCGCTTCCAGAAGATTGATGTGCTCGAACCGAGCGTGGATGAAACGGTTTCCATACTGCGTGGCTTGAAAGCGCGTTATGAGGCGCATCATGGTGTCAAATATACCGCTACCGCGCTTACGACCGCCGCGGAGTTATCGGCACGCTTTATCAACGACCGGCACTTGCCTGACAAGGCGATCGATGTGATCGACGAAGCCGGTGCAGCACAGCGTGTTTTACCCAAATCGAAGCAACGCAAGGTAATCAGCAGGCATGAGATAGAGGCCATTATTGCCAAGATTGCACGCATTCCGGCGCAGAATGTTTCCAGTGATGACCGCAACACCTTGAAGACGCTTGACCGTGACCTGAAAGCAATTGTATTCGGACAGGACAAGGCCATCAACGCGCTGACAGCCTCGATCAAGATGGCGAGAAGCGGTCTCGGCAATCCACAAAAGCCGGTGGGGTCTTTCCTTTTTTCCGGCCCGACCGGAGTTGGCAAAACCGAGGTTGCGCGACAGCTGGCCTATGCACTTGGGATTCACTTGCACCGTTTCGACATGTCCGAATATATGGAACGGCACGCTGTTTCGCGTCTGATCGGCGCGCCGCCGGGGTATGTCGGGTTTGATCAGGGTGGCTTGCTCACCGAGGCTATCATCAAGCAACCCTATTCCGTGCTGCTGCTGGACGAAATTGAAAAGGCGCATCCCGATATTTTCAATATCCTGCTGCAGGTGATGGATCACGGCACATTAACGGACAATAACGGCCGCAAGGCGGATTTCCGTAATGTCGTCATCATCATGACGACCAATGCTGGAGCGGAAGCCTTGAGCAAGGCTACCATGGGCTTCACCAAGGCCGCGCAGGCAGGTGACGAGATGGCCGATATCAAGCGGATGTTTACCCCTGAGTTCCGCAATCGGCTGGATGCGATCATTTCCTTTGCGCCGCTAGACAGAGAAGTGATTCTGCGCGTAGTGGATAAATTCCTGATGCAGCTTGAAGCACAGTTGCAGGAGAAGAAAGTGGATGCGATATTCACCGATGCACTGAGAGAGTATCTTGCCAGTAATGGTGCGGATCCTCTCATGGGCGCACGGCCGATGGCGCGTCTCATTCAAGACACCATACGCAGCGCCTTGGCGGATGAATTACTGTTCGGACGTCTGGCCAATGGCGGCAGAGTGACTGTGGATATCGATTCCGATAACAAGGTAAAGCTTCAGTTTGAGGAAGAGGCAGCAGCAGCGATATAAACTTAAACTCGATTCTCAGGTAGAAAACAAAGAAGGCGCGAATTTCCACGCCTTCTTTGTTTGTCTTTTTTACTCTTTTTTATTTTGCCTCGGCTGTTGTCCCGATTATTCCTCGCAGGCTGATTTAACCGAGATCACTACGCACCCTGGCGTCCACCATAACCTCCATGGACTCCCTAGGAACTCCTTATACCTCATGAGTACCGGAAGCCGGCTATTTGCCGGGCTGGTATTTGAAAGACAGATTTACTCTCGCACGATAAGCAACCACCTTGCCGTCTTCAACCACCAGATCCAGCTTCACTATTTCCGCGACGCGTAAGTCTCTCAATGTCTTTGATGCTGTTTCCACGGCGTTCTTGGCGGCGTCTTCCCAGGAAGTCGTGCTGGTTCCGATTATCTCCGTTATTTTGTAAACACTATCTCCTGCCATGACATTTCTCCTCGGATGGGTGAGCAACGAAAACTTGGCGCTGACAAGTCCAGCACCTCTACTGATGTGATTTCAGTTTAGGTTAACTTTTGCGGATTGCAACCTGCCGAGAATTTAAGCTGGGCATCCTCCCTGGCTCTCCTGGGAAGAATGCGGATTTCGGGAAACGTTGGAGGGGAAATGGCGAGGCCTCTAATTCAGTCTCAATTCTTCGACAAGGCTGCGCCCGTTCGACCTTGGGCAAGCCTGTCCTGAGCTGTAGTCACACAAGAAGGACTCAACGTTGCGTAAAACCGGGGTAAGAAACCCTTGAAACGCTCGGGTCAAGAGGTGTTCCGCGACCCCCGGGGAATCCAGAACGCCTCTATCAGCCAGCTACCACCCGCTTGGTGATGTATCCGAGCGCTTCATCCACCTGATCGATGAGAATAAGGCACAATTCTCCCTCTTTCAGATTGTCAAACGCGGCATCAATAGCTCCGAACTCCCCGTAGATTTCCTTGATGTTCCGGGTGCGTTTCGCCTTTTCCAGCCCCTGCCGCAGCAGGCTCAGTACTTCCCCATTCGCACGTCCCCGCTGGCACTGATCCTGATAAAGCACCACTTCATCAAAAGCATCGCCCAATATTTCCGTCTGACGCCGAATATCCTCATCGCGTCGATCGCCAGCACCGCTGATAACCACGGAGCGACGTTTCGCCGGAATTTTGTCGATCGCATTTACAAGCGCGCGAATCGCATCGACGTTATGGCCGTAGTCAGCAATAAGTGTAGCGCCCCGATGAGTGAAGAAATTGAAACGGCCAGGGGCAGTTTGCATGTCGCTGACAAAATTCGCGAGCCCGCCACGAATGATCTGCCAGTCAAGACCCAGCGCCCAGCCCGCAGCTATGGCGGCCATGGCGTTTTCAATCTGGAATGCGATCGCGCCATTCTGTGTCACGGGAATGCCTGCAAATGGAAGGCGATATTCGAAATTGCCTTCCGCAGCGACGATTGCATCGCCATCGACATAAACGACACGTTTACGTTGGGCGTGATGCTTCGCGATCACGGGATTATCCGGATCACGCGCAAAAAAAGTGACCTTGCCAGGGCAATGAGCGGCCATGCCTGCGACAAACGGATCGGCCGCGTTCAGCACCGCCACACCTGTACCGGGCTTCACATTCTGCACAATGATGCGCTTGACGGCGGTCAGGTCTTCCACGGTATTGATGTAGGAAAGACCGAGGTGATCACCGACCCCGATGTTGGTAACCACTGCGACATCGCAACGATCGAAAGCCAATCCTTCGCGCAGCAGACCCCCTCTGGCAGTTTCAAGCACTGCCGCGTCCACATCCGGATGAAGAAGCACTTTTCTTGCACTCTTGGGACCGCTGCAATCGCCGGTGTCGATACGCTGCCCCTCAATATAGACGCCGTCCGTGCTTGTCATGCCGACGCGCAGACCCTGGCAATCAAGAATATTGCCAATCAGCCTGACGGTAGTCGTTTTGCCGTTGGTGCCTGTTACCGCCACTACCGGGATGCGGGCATCATCACCCTTCTTGAACATGTTCGCAATGATCGCCTCTCCCACCACACGCCCTTTGCCAAAGGAAGGCTGCAAATGCATGCGCAAACCCGGCGCTGCATTGATTTCGATAATAGCGCCTTGTCCCTCCAAAGGTCTGGATACGCTTTGGCAGACAACATCTACTCCACAGATATCCAAGCCAATCATCTGCGCAGCTTCGACCATCCGTGCCGCAAACTCCGAATGAACTTCGTCGGTAACATCTGTCGCCGTTCCCCCGGTCGAGAGATTCGCATTATTTCTGAGAACTACTCGCGTGCCCGCGGGCGGTACGGAGTCAGACGTCAAGCCCTGAGTTGCAAGGTGCGCAAGAGCGATTTCATCAAAATGGATTTTTGTAAGCGCGTTGGCATGTCCCTCACCGCGTCGCGGGTCACGGTTGATCTGCTCCACCAATTCTTCAACCGTGTGAATCCCATCCCCTGCAACCTGGGGTGGCTCACGTCGCGCGGCGGCAACCAACTTGTTGCCGACTACCAGCATGCGATAGTCGTGGCCGGGAATGTAGCGCTCAACCATTACTTTTCCGGTGACTTCAACTGCAACGGCGTACGCTGCTTCCACCTGTTCACGGCTCACGAGGTTCACGCGGACTCCCCTTCCCTGATTGCCGTCCTGCGGCTTGACGACGACAGGGCTGCCAATTTCACAAGTCGCCACCCATGCGTCCTCCGCACTTGTGACCGGCCTTCCGGGTGTGACTGGTACGCCGGCCGCATCCAGCAAGAATCGGGTAAGCTCTTTGTCCTGCGCAACCGACTCGGCTACGAGGCTGGTGAGACAGGTTTCTGCAGCCTGAATACGGCGCTGCCTGCTACCCCAGCCGAATTGCACCATGCTGCCATCAGTCAGCCGGTGGAAGGGAATGCCGCGGGCAATCGCTGCCCGCACTACTGAACCGGTGCTCGGCCCCAGGCGTATGTCCTCGAAGAGCTCACGCAGACGCTGCAGGGCATCGGCCAGATTGAAAGGAGTATCTTCTATAGCCGCGCTGCATAGGGCTTGTGCAAGATCAAAGGCGAGCCTGCCAACCGCCTCTTCGCTGTATTCCACGACAACCCGGTAGACGCCGGCTTCAAGCGTCGGGGCGATCTTGCTGAAAGCCACCGGACAACCCACCTGTATTTCCAGTCCGAGTGCAGTGCGCTCAAGCGCGTGTGCAAGCATTTCCGCTTCAGGGCAAGATGCGGCTCGAAGCAAATCGATTTGCGGGAATCGTGCGTACAGGCGATCCAGAAAACCCAGCATGCCATCCGGCAGGGATTCAGGAGTGTCGCAGGAAACGACTGCCTCTATGGCTGTCTGACGGCTCCACAAATTGGGCCCGCGCAGAGCGCGGAGACATGATACTTGCATCGACAGTTCTCCTAGCGTTTCTTATTCATGCGCCTTAGTGATATGTTTTTACACCTTGCTAAACGCATGGAAGCTTTCAATTCCCGACCGTATGACGGTCGGGTCGATGCCGAGTGACCATGCGGCGGCTACTGCCGCAAGTATATTTTCCACCTCCAAAGCCGCCTGCCCGTTACATGTAACCGGAACATCGTTCAATTTACTCAGTGGCAGTTCACTGGATCCGTTAACAAGGAAAATTTCTCCGTCTCGAACTGTTACCGCCCGTTTGCCTTGAACGCCGTTTATACCAGCGGTACCGTGTAAACAATGCTCTTTTATTACCGGTAGATCGGAATCCAGGCTGAAGTAAATAATCTCCCCATTGCACAGCGCAGCCATTTCCACCAGCATCGGCTCCCTGGCATTGAGCACTGCCGCCCCTGCGGGCACGACTACATCCACTTGGGTACGCAACAAGTCGAAGATCTGTTTAGGGGTTTCGAGATATTTTCCATAATGACGGGTCAACTCCACATTGGTAACGATGCCGATATGACAGCCATCGTAGGCCAATCCCTCGCGCAGCATGCTGTCACTGCCGTTTTCAAAAACCGCCGCCTCGATTGACCGGTTCATGAGGATGTTGCGCGCTGCCTTCCAGTTGGCTTGGTCACCTTTTTTCACTTGTCTGCGGTCAAGATAGAAGCCATCGCTGCATGCCAGACCCGTCTGCTTTCCGGATAGCGCGAGCAGTTGGGCAATGAGATGAGCCAGGTTGGTTGTACCATAACTGCCGGTAATACCTACAATCGGAATGCGGCCGTCCTCGTGGCTCGGGAAAAGGTGCTCGACGATCGCTTCACCGACCGGCCGTGGGGTACCAATAGCGGGCTTAATGTGCATCAGCAAACCGGGTCCGGCATTGACTTCGACAATGGCGCCACCCTGTTCTGCAAGCGGTCGCGCAATATCCGTCGCGACAAGATCGACGCCCGCAATATCTAGCCCGACAACACGCGCCGCCAGCGAGGCTGCTGCCGCCGTACTGGGGTGCACCTCGTCGGTAACATCGAAAGCATGGTTACCGTTACGCTGAATGATGACTTCCTGTCCCGCAAGCGGTATTGAATCCGTGGTGAAACCTTGCCGCTGGAGTTCCATTATCGTTACCCCATCCACACTGACCGGATTCAGCGGATGCTCTTCACTTTCTCCCCGCCGGAGATCAGAGTTGATCTGCTGCTGGATCAGTTCGTTTATAGTGGAAATTCCATCCCCAGTAACCGAAACGGAATCACCCCGGCTTGCGGCGACCAGACGGCCCCCGACCACCAGCAGGCGGTGTTCCGTACCGGGAATATAACCCTCGACCAGGACACCGCTACCCTCTTCCAGAGCTACCCTATAAGCGGACTCGATTTCTTCACGCTTGCTCAACTCGATAAAAACGCCACGTCCATGATTTCCATCACACGGTTTGATCACCACCGGCAGACCGATTTCCTGTGCCGCTTCCCATGCATCCTCAGCGCTGTGAACGATGCGTCCTTCAGGGATAGCGACACCGCACGATTGCAGCAACGCCTTGGTCAGATCCTTATCGCGCGAGATGCTTTCTGCAATCGCGGGAGTGCGGTCCGTTTCGGCTGTCCAGATGCGCTGGCTTCGGATGCCATAACCCAACTGTACCAGATTGCCTTTGGCAAGAAGGCGAATTGCCGGAATGTTGCGGCTGGCGGCAGCGTCAACAATGCAGGCAGTGGATGGTCCGAGCCACAGCGAATCGACCATGCCGCGCAGACGCGCAACAGCGCCTCTCACATCATAAGGTTCATCCCCCGGCGAATAATCCATTGCCGCAAGCAGCAATTCCCTTGCCGCTGCGAGAGCATTGCGCGCGACATCCTCCTGCCAGGCGCTCACGGCCACCTTGTAGACACCGCGCAGGGATGTTTCGCGCGCGCGGCCGAAGCCGCCGGGCATTCCTGCCAGATTTTGCAGTTCAAGCGTAACGTGCTCGAGAATATGACCGGTCCAGGTACCTTCCTTTAAACGGCGCAGAAATCCGCCCCGCTCCCCATAGCTGCAGCGGTGCTCGATGAGCGAAGGAAGCCAGGAAGACAGGCATTCATAGAAACCGGGAATTGTGTCGGAGGGAAAGTCTTCAAGTTCCCCGATATCGACAATGGCTTCAAGTACGGGACGAACACTCCAGATATTGGGTCCGTTGAGGTGACGTATTTCAATAAACTTGATATCTCGATTTACCGCTATGTAGTCAGGTTTGGTATCTGCGTAAGCCAGCATAAAGTGAGATTCTCACAAGAAATAAGTTAAGGTTGAACTAACGCGGCTGACTACAATAGGTTTACAACCAGATAAATTAATATGAAAAGCAAATGGTTTTTCTCACGAGAATCTCACTTTCAATACGAAGTCCCCATCCGTAAGAAATCAAGCAGGGATTATGCCAGCTAAAATAGTCTTTGCAAAACAGTTGTTTGGAGCAGGAAAGGAGGCAATTCTGTCGCCATTTGCCGACAACTGGCTTCCCGGCGAAAATATGCCGTTGATATCACGCGATGTTATATGTCTCCTGCCAGCGACAGACTTTGCAGCGGGATGCTGTAAGCACGGAACTGCGAAACAATGCTCCAACTGCAAGTAGCGGAATCGATACCCTTGCCATCTGTACTTTGAATCAGAGGAAGCGGTCGAGGATCTTTCGGCTGTAATGATCGAGCGCCGTACGGTCGCGTATCAGGAAGTTGATGTTCTGGCTGTCGGTGATCAGCAAAGCGATTGGAGTCAGACGGCGAATGTATTCTTCGCCCTTGAGAACGAATGACGTAGCACCGCGGTCGGTTTCAACCCGCCAGGTGCTGGGGGTAGCAAAACTTGAAACTGCCTCGATGCGTTTGATTTCCGGCATGAACTCCCGGTTGGCAAGATCCGTTTCAACATGCTTGCGCGTTTCATCGGGAAGGTCGCTCAACGCCTCGATCCACGCCAGCTCATGGCCATCCGCATCGACCAGCGAGATACCGCGGCTGGGAGCGGTAATGGGAAAAGCCCGCACCGGAAACACGTCCTCTCGCACTTCCCCGTTCTCCCCGGTAAATACCAGTCGTCCAAAGGCATTACGGTGCAGGGAGTAGTATAAGGGCGTTTTTTCCGTCATTCCCGGCCACCTTCAGCCCTTGGCTCCGGGCTCGGCCTGCGCAGATCGTCCTCTGTGTCTACATTACGCACTTGCGCCTGGTAAAGCCGGTAATAATGCCCTTCACGCGCCATGAGTTCATCATGATTACCTATTTCGATAACGCTCCCACGGTCAAACACGATAAGCCGGCTGGCATCGCGCAATGTGGAGAGCCGATGGGCAATCGCGATGGTAGTCCGGCCCCGTACCAGGTTCTCGAGCGCTTTCTGGATCTCTTTCTCTGTGGTCGTATCCACGGAGGATGTCGCTTCATCCAGGATCAGAATACGCGGATCGATTAGCAGCGCCCTTGCAATGGATATGCGCTGCCGCTCTCCGCCCGAGAGCGCCTGTCCCCGTTCGCCGACCAGGGAGTCATAGCCGTGCGGCAGGCGGAGAATAAACTCATGCGCATGCGCGGCTCGCGCGGCCGCAATAATTTCCTCCTGCGTCGCGTTCGGTTTGCCGTAGGCAATATTCTCGGCAATGGTGCCGAAAAACAAAAAGGGTTCCTGAAGAACAAGCCCGATATGCTTCCGGTATTCCGCGACCGGAAGCGCGCGTATATCCACGCCATCCAGCAGGATTGCGCCTTCCGTCACGTCGTAGAAACGGCAGATCAGATTGACGAGTGTGCTCTTGCCTGAGCCGCTATGCCCTACCAAACCCACCATTTCACCTGGCTCGATGGTTATATTGATGCCGTGCGTGACTGTACGGGTACCGTAGCGGAACTCGACATTTCGCAGCTCGATGCGCCCGTCTACAATGGGCAGGTGCACGGGGTGGGCAGGCTCTGGAACGCTGGAAACGTGGTCGAGAATTTCGAAGATGCGTTTGGTGCCGGCAGCGGCCTTTTGCGTAAACGAGACGATGCGGCTCATCGCATCCAGTCGTACATAGAAACGGCTGATGTAGGTGAGAAAAGCCGTCAGCACCCCTACCGTGATCTCATCTTTTGATACCTGCCAGATACCGAAAACCCACACCACCAGCAAACCGACCTCGGTCAACAGCACGACCGTTGGCGTGAACATCGACCAGACTTTGTTGACCCGGTCATTGACTTCCCGATTGCGTTCATTGGCGCCACGAAAGCGGCTTGCTTCACGCTTCTCCTGTGCAAACGCCTTTACCACCCTCACCCCAGGAATGGTATCGGCAAGCACGCTGGTCAACTCAGCCCAAACGCGATCGACCTTTTCGAACCCGGTCCGCAACTTGTCGCGAACGAGATGGATCAACCAAGCAATGATCGGTAATGGCGTCAGGGTCACCAGCGCAAGCCACGGCTCGATCGAAACCAGGATAATGGTCGTCATGCCGATCATCAGCACGTCGGTGGCGAAATCGAGCAGATGAAGCGACAGGAAAATGTTGAGGCGGTCTGTTTCCGACCCGATGCGCGCCATGAGATCCCCGGTGCGCTTGCCGCCAAAATAGGCGTGCGAGAGTTTGAGCAGATGCTCAAAAGTGGCTGTGCGCAAATCAGCGCCAATACGCTCGGAAACCAGTGCGAGCACGTAAGTGCGTGCCCATCCCAATCCCCAGGCCACAATCGCGGCCCCGAGCAGTCCGGTCAGATAAAACTCAACTAGTTCAACGTCAATTGGCTTACCGTTCTGGTAGGGAATCAGTACGTTGTCCATCAGGGGCATGGTCAAGTACGGAGGTATCATCGCCGCTCCCGTGCTGCCAAGCGTCAGAAGAAAACCGGCAAAAAGCCTCCACTTGTAGGGTCTGGCGAAACGCCACAAACGTAACAGAGTCCAGGTAGACGGAGGCGCGTGCACTTGCTTGCGGCACGCTTCGCACTCCTCCTGCCCCGGAGCCAGTGGGACATCCAGTACCCTGTGACATTTGGGACAGAGAATCTGTACAGGTAAAGGGCGAAACTCCCCTGTCAAGTGATAATGAAGTTGCTCCCGGAAATTATCGATGAGCCGGGTGGCCGCAGCATCCCTCCCCAATGTGTAGCGCCAGCGTGCGAGCAGTGCGTTCTCATCGAAGAGTTCAAGGCTGCCGACGCCTGCATGATCACTGCGCACAAGCGTCAATCCGGGCCGGTAACTCCACTCCTGTAACGTTGTCGCCGCCCCCGCCTCCGCCTCCGCCTTGACGAGCAGACGTTTATTGGTGACGACTACTAGTCCAGGATCAAAATGCAATCGGCCATTGAGGTCAGTTTCGAGCCATGCCGCCACCTTTTCTTCCTTGGAAAGCCGGGATTCAACAGCCGCAATCCAGGTAGCCGGCAGAGCAGGCGCCCCTGCGGCTGAAAGCATGTCATCGGGAGAAATCGGCGAAAGCCCGGATTCCGGCATTACTCTATATAGGGGAAATCAATATCAGAGATTCAAAAATAGCGAATAGGAGCAGTCCTGTCTCTTCGTCCGCCCCAGTTCGCGGCAGGCATCTTCGCCTCGCTTTGAGGCGTCATCGTTCAAGAGCTATTCGCAGAGCGAGATTCACATGAACACGAGCACGATGACTACCTCCACCCGAAACCCGAGTATGGTCGGCTAGAGTATCAGATAATGCTCATTATGCCCTTATCGGGGATACTGTGTCTCCGCATTTGCTTCCGCCGAATATTCATACCCGCCGCGCTCCGAGCACGGCGCCCACGGTAACCGCCCCCAATCCCGCCAAAGTGAGCAGAGGCAGAGGTTCCCCCAGAACAGGCACAGCCGCCAATGCGGATATGACGGGCACGAATGCCATCAGCAGGGCGACCGTCTGTGACCCGAGGCGACGCACCGCGAACGTATAGAGCAGCATCGCGATAAAGACGACCAGCACGCCCTGATACGCGGCCTGGAGGATGATTTCGCGGACAGGTGCCTGTGCGAGATTGCTGGGCAGAAATAACAGCCAAACGGGCAGGTAAACTGCGGCGCTGCCCAGGGTGGTCGTTACAGTGGCAGCAAGCGGCGGCATCGGATAGCGTGCAAGCAGCAGCGTGAATATCGCCCATAATGAGGAGCCGCAAAGAAATAGCACATCACCGAGAATCTGCGTGGGAGATACATGTGTTCCGAGTGAGAGCGAGTCAGCGGCAGTCAGCAGGATACCGGCAAAAACAATAAGCAGCGCCAGTCGGCGCGCCCCGGTAAATCTTTCGCCGAACCACAGCCACGCAATGATCGCAGTCAGAAAAGGCAGCGTGCCGGGGAGCAGCACGGAAGCATGAGCTGCCGGCGCCCAGCGAAAGGCAGCGTATACCACCGCAGCGTAACCGATACCGCCGAACAGCGAGAACAGGACTATCACCTTGAGTGGGGGCAACAGGATGCGCGGCAAAAAAAAGACGGCGATCGAAGCACCTACTCCGAATCGCAGCAGGGCAATGTCCCAGCTTGTCAACGTCCCCATTCCTCCGTATCGGCTGACAAGAATGAAACCGGTCCAGATGCATATGGAAAAGAAGACCGCTATCCAGCCGCTCCAGGATTTGAGTGCTTCGCTCATGTATTGAACCTAGAAACCGCAGTTGACCGCTTAATTAGAGAGCCAAGCCGATGGGATATAGAGGCATTGTCGAAAACGTGGCGTTGTTCTTCGTTGCAGGGAGCGGCCCTGCGGCCTCATCGCGCCTTGCCTCGCACCTGGATCACCACACGTTCCACTTCCAACTACGGTTTCTAGGTTGAAACAGCGCTCGTTATTGTCTGGTTGTTCTTTGTTGCGGCTGTCTCATGAGTACGAGCGGAGCTTCCCTTCCTGGGAAAACAGGACTGCCGGAACTTCCATACGCTCAGGTGCTCCCCTGCTTTGCTTTGTGCACAGCTTTTCTGATGCTTTCAAGTGCTGCTTCAATGATGCTACGGGGCGCACCGATGTTCATGCGCATGAAACCGCTGCCTTCCTCGCCAAACAAAGTGCCGGGACTCATGCCGATCCCCGCTTCATGCACAAAAAAATGCCTGAGCTGGATATCCGTCATCCCCAATGCGTTCATCAGTTCGTGGCAATCAAACCAGAGCAGATACGTGCCTTCGGGCTCGATGAGGTGGATTTCCGGGAGGTGGATCGCCAGATACTCTGAGACAAAATCACGGGTTTTCTGTAGATAAACCAGCAATTCATCCAGCCAGACTTCACCTTCCTGATAGGCTGCCTCGAAAGCAGCAATGCTGAAAGGATTGGATGCGCTGACATGCAGGATATCGAACGTCCGCGCAAGCTCTTCCCGATGCCTGGAATCCGGCACGACGAGTGCGGAAAGATTCAATCCGGGAATGTTGAATGTCTTGCTGGGAGCGACAGCTGTTATGACATTCGCCTTGCTTCCGGCCCATGCTTTCGCCAGCCGGGAAAGTACATGATGCCTGGCTTCAGGATAAACCAGATCAGCGTGGATTTCGTCGGAAAATACCACGAGATTGTGTTTATCCGCTATCCGCAGGATGCGTTCGAGTTCTCCCCTGCTCCATACCCTGCCGACGGGATTATGCGGTGAGCATAACAACAGGAGACGGGCGCCTTGCGCACACTGCTCGAGATGATCGTAATCGATCTCATAATGGCCATTCCGCAACCGCAGCGGATTCTGTACGAGTTGCCTGCCGGTACTGGTAACAGCAGAAAAAAAGGGGAAATATACCGGCGGTTGCACGATAACCGATTCTCCGGGTTGCGCAAAGGTCATGATGGCGGCATGCAACGACGGAACCACGCCGGGACACATCATGATCCAGTCCCGCTCGATCTCCCAGCCATGACGACGCCTCAGCCAACCAGTCAGCGCCTCATACAAACTGTCGGGAAAAACAGTGTACCCATACACCGGATGAGCGGCGCGTCGGGAAAGCGCCTGGGTGACCGCGGCTGGAGCGGCAAAATCCATGTCCGCGACCCATAGGGGAATCACTCCCGCTGCGCCGAACATACTTTGGCGCCTGTCGTATTTCAGGCTGGCTGTCCCGGTCCGGTCGATTTCCTTATCAAAATCCTGGTTCCCGATGGAAGCGCTTCTGTTCAAGCAATTTTCTCCCAGATTGTTACTTCCGAGAGCGTGTGCTGGAATTTACGGCGTGTTTCGCGAATGACAAATGGAACTTCCGTAGGGCCCTGAATCAGCTTGAAGTGGGCACCCAGAATTTCTTTCAGACCGTCGAGCGTTCCGAAACTTTCACCATCCCGCTTGAATCCGCCGATCCAGGCTTCCCGCTTGGTATGTTCTTCCAGCCAGGTATAGGGAGAGGCAATCAGCAAAATACCACCAGGATTGAGGCGGTTGTGTATGGATGTGAGCAGTTTGGCCGGATCATAAAGGCGGTCTATGAGATTCGCTGCGAGGATCAGGTCGTAACCTGTATAAATGGGCTTGAGATTACAGGCATCGCCCTGATAGAACGCCACCTTATGCCTGACCGTATCCAGGCCCAGTCCGGCCAGCGTCCGCTCCCGGTAAAAGACCAGATCGCCTTCATCAGTCAGGGTATAGCGTAACACCCCTTGCGATGCCAGCTGAACTCCCTGTCCGATGAAGCGGGCGGAGAAATCTACCCCTGTCACCTCATCGAAATGCCGCGCCAGTTCAAAAGCAGCTCGCCCCGAAGCACAGCCCAGGTCGAGCGCCTTGTATGCAGGCTTATCTCCCATGGCGGCAATAGCGAGTTCCGCCAGCGCTTTCGGAAAATTTGGCACACCGAAATAGATGTCTCCATAATGGAATTCCGCATATTCGGAGAGCAGCTTGTCGGTTTCATAGTGCGAGCCATGCTGAATCGCCGGGGCAGCGCCGACCACGTAGCGAAAACCCGCGTGCTGAAAGAAATGGCGCCGAAACGCGTAACGTGAGTTCTTCAAGGATTCATTGCCGCAGGAAATCCAGGAACCTCCCTTGATGAGGTTATGCCTGCCATCGAAGGTTGGTGTTGTGAAATCATCATAGTGGGGATGAACATCAAAGCCATCGAACGGATAAATGGGCGTTTCGGTCCACTGCCACACATTCCCGACCACATCGTAAAAATCGCCCTGAGCAAATTCGTTGACAGGGTGGCTGGATGCCCCATGATCGAGATGAATGTTGGCTTCGGCCGGTGCAGCAGCCGGAACCTCGGATAATCCTGCCACCTCATAGAGCCGGTACCATTCGTCTTCGGTCGGGAGGCGGTAGGGCTGGCCACTTGCGGCCGCCTTCCAGTTACAGAAGGCCTTGGCTTCGTGATAATTCACCTCCACGGGCCAATCCCAGGGCATGGAAACTTCCTTGGTCATCAGGCGCAACTCCCATTCGGCGCCTCGCCGAATCCAGAAGGTGGGATGCTTCGCGCCCGCATGCTTCAGCCAGGCGCGCCCTTCCTCCTCCCAGTAACTTTCGGTTCCATAGCCATCTGCCTGAACAAACTCCAGGAATTCCTGATTACTTACCAGGTATTTGCTGGCTTCAAAGGCTGCAACGTCCGCAATGTGGGTACCGTATTCGTTATCCCATCCGTAGAAAGGATCATCTTTTTTCTTGCCAAGCTGCACGGTGCCTTCGGGCACCTTCACCAACTGATTGTCGGGCGCCGCTCCGGATTTACGGTAGGGCTCCCATGCAGGGTGGGGGGCAACATATTCCAGCGCATGCTGCCGGATAAGGACGGACGAAGTTTCGAGATGAATGCGTTCGTGTTCGATACCCATCATGATCGTCCACCAGGGACTGTCCCATTCAATGGGCAAGGTCAGAGGCGTTTCACGGATGAGTCGATCGACAGTTTCCCGCATCCTTCTGCGATAGGCTCGCACCTCCTCGACAGAAGGCCAATCGTAATGCGTCGTATCCAGATCGTCCCAACTCATTTCATCGACACCCACTGCGAACATCGATTCCATTTTGGGGTTGATACGTTCAGTGATCAGACCTGCGAGCAGTAGTTTATTGGTAAAGAAGGTTGCCGTATGGCCGAGATAGAATATGAGCGGGTGACGCAAAGAAATGGGCTTTTTGAAGTAGGCCGCATCTCCCCGCAACGTTTCGAAGAGCTGCTCGTAACGGTCCAGCGTGGAATGAAAGTATTCGCGTATTTCCTCACGCTTTGCCGCAGCATTACCTCCGGCAAGAACAGGAGTTCGGGAAAAGAGTTGTTTGGGCATTACACGCAACTTGGGGTTTTCGGAAGCAGATTGAACAGCTGTGGTTGTTTTCTTTGCATTCAAATTCATGTTCACCCTCGGTTATGGATAGCCTCTCAATATAAAATAAACGAAGTGTACACCCGGATACATTGCCTCACTATTGCCAAGAACATGGATCAGAGAACTCTGCACTGAAAAACATGACAGCACAGTGAAGAGGAGTTTCACTCGAATTGCTGACGCTCTCCCGCCTGATGCTTCATACCACGGTGCTGCGTAAAAAGACCTGAGGTTACTTCAACCCTTCGCAAACTTCGGGCCCTTGATTATTCTGGTTTATTCTGGTGCCTTCGATTGTCCTGGCGAGCCCGAGTTCCACATTTATTTCAGGGAGGGATTATTGGACCAGCAGAGCATCGGGACGTAATTTTAGCTGAACACGTCCGGACTTCCCAAACGACAAGTGAAGGAAGGGAAAAATAGTGGCAGCCATGAACTGCAATTGTCCGGCCTGCAGGAATAGTGTGCGTCCTACACATTTCCATCCGAGGTGACTGTGCGCCCGGCGCGAGGCGATATTCGTCCGGGTGACACGACTGAACGTATATTTTATCCCTCGCTCGTTGAGATATTGATTGGCTCCGCTCCACATGCCGATAAATCCTCGACCCATGCGATATTCGGGAAAAAGGTAGAAATCGAAATCGAAGACCGCTTCGCCTGAGGGCGACACCAGGAAGATGCAGCGAACTTCATCTTCTATATAGGTATGGGGACAAAACCACATATACCCGATAAATTTCCCCTTTTGAAAAGCACCAAGACAAACCGCATTCTGCTCGAAACGAGCCTCCTTTATGTCTGGTCGTGCCGGCATAAGCTCCACTTCGGGATCACCTCGCTTGATCTCGCGAATTTCTAGGTTCCTGCTTAACCGCTCTGGAATAAGCGGCTCTTTGTGAATGGGCTGGACCATAATGTCGTAGAAATACAGTCGCAGGCTGGGAGAAATGCTGGCAAGAAAACGATCTGACAGATACAGCAGACCAGCAAAAAATCCGAATTCCTTGAAAAGTGCAGCAAGTTTTTGAAGCATTTCGTAGTTGTCAGCGAGATAATTTTGGCGGATTTTTATATCGACGAACCATTGTCGGCCTAATCTTTTACGAGCTCAAGTGGATGGCGACAGGATAAATTTATCTTAAATAATGCCGGGAGAACACAGGAAAATGAAGAAAGAGTACTGGCTGGAACGCTGGAGGCAGGAAGAAATCGGTTTTCACCAGAGCGAGATCAATCCATATTTAAGCCGATATTGGCCGGAATTACAGGTTGCGCCCGGAAAACAGGTATTCGTTCCTCTCTGCGGTAAAAACCGTGACATGATATGGCTTCGCGAGCAGAATCTTTCCGTGCTGGGGGTGGAATTAAGCCCTCTGGCAGTAGAGGCGTTCTTCAAGGAGAACGGATATTCCCCTCGCCACATCATGGGCGAGAAATTCGATCAGTGGGATGCTGATGGCATCCGCCTTCTGTGCGGAGATTTTTTCGACCTGAAAAAAGACCATCTGGCACAGGTGGACGCAGTGTACGACCGCGCCTCCCTCGTCGCCTTGCCCCCGGAAACCCGCGATGCATACACGGACCACTTGCTGTCCATCTTGCCGCCCGCAATCCGGATACTGCTCGTTACTTTCGATTATCCCCAAGCTGAAATGTCCGGTCCGCCTTTTGCGGTTTCCACAGTCGAGGTAGAGGCGCTTTACGGAAAACACACGGATATTCGACTGCTCGCAAAATTCGACGTGCTGACGGAGAATCCGCGCTTTCAACAACGAGGCATAAGCCGGCTTCAGGAAAGCATCCTCCTCCTCACGACACGGACGGCATAACACCCGAAGGAATCCCCTGACAGCTTGCCCAGTCATGAGAGAGATTCAAAGGCGCCCTATTAATAGCGTCGTGTTTTTAATCCAGATTAAACTATGCTTGTAGTGGCTCTATTAAGAAATTCCAATTCTAGGCGAAGATGGCAAATAAACAATCCATGGACCGTGTTTTCATGAAAGGAAAAAAAGATGAGACCATACTTGTTATTCGTCTGTATCTTCTTGAGCGCGTGCGTCGGACTGCCGGCAGCAGTGCGAGACGTACCGGTGGCAAAAGTCGATTATGGCGAAGTGAGCCAGAACCCGAACAGCTATAAGGATACGTCCGTCCGTTGGGGAGGCGTGGTGATTGATGTTGAAAATGAAGAAAACTTCACCTTGGTGCAGGTGCTGTCCTATCCTCTCAATTATTCCGGACGGCCGCAACTGAACAAACAGAGCGAGGGACGTTTCGTGATCAAGAGTTCCGAATTTCTGGATCCCGCCGTTTATGCAAAGGATAGAGAAATCACAGTTGCGGGAACAATCGAAGGTGATATCGAGCGTACGATAGGAAAAAAACACGTACGTCTGCCTCTGCTTTCTTCTAAAGGCATTTATTTATGGCCGGTGTACCAATATCAGCCTTACGCTTATGGTGGGCCCGGCTACGGCTTCAGTCCATACTTCGGATATGGGTATTATTATGGCGGACCCTATTGGGGAGGATTCTACCGCCCCTACTGGTGGTATTAGAAACCGTTTGATAAGTCCTCCTTGAGCATTCTCGGTAAAGTCGGGATAATCATCACCGGATGCGGCATGCGCCGCCTGTACGGCGCGGTTTGCATGCCATTGGGACCGTTGTGATCTGTTCCGCCTTTTTTGAGAAAGCGATTTGAGTATCGGTCAAAACGTCGTTTTTCTTTATCTTCTCCCGGCAAATCTCCAAGGACGCAGATGCCAGGGTCCGGAACACGGCATCGGGCGTCTTCTGTCCTGAGCGACACTTCAATAAAATTTCATGCGCAAACTTCTGATTGTATCGGCTGGATTGCTATTGAGTTTTTCCCTGATCCTGGTCGTCGTAATCTCACTCGCCATTGAAGATCGCCCCCGCGTCAACCGTCAGGTCGTCCTGACACCGGATCACGTAGAACGCGCAAAGCGCATTGTGGATAAGCATCGTTACTGGGTACGTCCGGGAATGTTCGCTGCTGCAAGGATAATGCCGGCGGATGCGGATCTGGCCGTAAATTATCTGGCGCGCAGGCTCCTGAAAGGCAGCGCTCACCTCACCCTTGCCCATCGAAGCGCAGTGGTCCGCCTAAGCATCCCCCTTTCCGAGACTCCACTCAGGCACTACTCGGATAGATATCTCAACATTCAAGCATCCTTAGTCGAGACCGATCGCCTGCCCCACCTCAGATCGATCCAGATCGGCAAACTTTCGTTGCCCGACGCGCTTGCGGACATGCTCATGCCCCGGATACTGGAGTGGTTAAGAGAGAGCCCGGAATACAAGGCCAGTTTGGACTCGCTTCGGATGGTAAAGGTTTCCCCGGATGAATTAACCATTGTTTATCGTTGGCGCGGCGGGCTCTCCCACGGAATGAAGGCCTCGATCATCGGCGAAGAGGAGCGCGAACGCTTGCTTCGTTATCAACGTCTGCTGGTGGAAAGCAGCAGAGCTGGCGAGAAAGAATTACCGCTGTCGGATGTGCTTTCACCGCTCATGCGCGCAGCAGCTGGGCAATCGACGGAGGCTGACTCGCGTGCTGAAAACCGCGCCCTTATTCTGGTGGCCACAGCACATGTGCTGGGTATCTCCCTGAAGCGGATTCTTCCAGGAAAAACAGCGTGGCCCCGAGCTCAGCCTCAGGTTGTAACACTGGATGGCCGTGATGATTTTGCCAAGCACTTCATGGTTTCCGCCGCCATCGCTGCCTATGCCGACACCGCACTCGCGGATGCAATCGGGTTATACAAGGAATTCGAGGACTCCCGCCATGGCAGCGGCTTCTCCTTTAACGATCTTGCTGCAGATCACGCAGGCACAAAATTTGGAGAAAAAGCGGTAGCAAGCGAGACATCAGCCCAGCAACTTCAGTATCGCGTCCTCTCCGGCATTGGGGACACGGATTTGATGCCCTTCTGGTCCGATCTGCCGGAATTCATGCCGGAGGCCGAGTTCAAAAGACGCTTCGGAGGAACCGGAACGCCAACCTATGAAGAAATGATGCGAACTATCGAGCAACGGGTAGCGGATCTGGGCGTGTTGCAATAAGAGTTTTCTCGACTCACCGGGCGGTTCCAGCGGGAGCATCGATACTCTTCAGCAATACTCTTAACGTGCGGTCCCACTTTCAACAAAGGCAGCGGTCGAACTTGGCTCAGGGCTGCTGGCGCCTTCTGACAGGTTTCCCCAGGCGACAGGTTTCCCCAGGCTATGGAAGGTGGTATATGAAAAACTGACATGCTCCGGTCGGCAATATGCGGTTTTTTGCCGCCCGGAGTGCTCAGGAAAAAATGCTTATAGTCTGTTGAGGAACGATGAAATCGTCGGCCAGGTCCACGCATCGATCTCGCGGTCTCCAACGGGTTCAGGCAGTTTGGAGGGGAGCTTATCAGAATCTCCGTGAATAAGCAGTACAGGCATTCTCGCATCGTAAGCGCAGTGCAGTTCCCATTGCTGGCCGTCCGCTCTGACGTAGTTTTTGGTAATCAGGCCAATCACGCCATCACATCCCCTCACCGTCTCCCGGCACTCGTCTTTCCAGGAAGGCTCCCAGGACTGCTTGACGGGCATTTCCTCAAAGGAAAACTTTGTTTGCTCCCTCAATTGCTCCAGAAGCTGATCGTGAGCACTTCTGTCCCTGAGTGCAAAACTGATAAAGATCTTGTTTGTTTTTTCAGCCATCAATTACCCCCTTCATTTGTTATTAGCGTGGAATCCTAAATCCCAACCATCCTCTCTGCCAACAGCGACAGGCTCTCCCTTGATCGTTCAAATATCTCACGCTCCTGAGCCGCGCCTTGCGGTTACCTGTATCTCGATACGCATACGCGGATCCGACAGGCCGGCAGCCAACATCATTGCCGCTGGCTTTACATCCCCAAGATATTTCCGGAATATGGGCCAGCATTTGGGGAAATCGGCAGCATCAGGCAATATATAGGTGACGCGCACAATATCTCTCATGCTTGCCCCGGCCTCATCCAGAGCAGCACCGATATTTCTGAAACATTGCTCAGCCTGCTCAAGAAGATCGTCCGAGATTGTCATTTTGCTGTAATCAAAACCTGTCGTGCCTGAGACGAAGACCCAGTCACCCTCAACTACAGCCCTGGAGTAACCGATCTCCTGTTCGAAGGTGGAGCCTGAACTGATCAATCTGCGTGTCATTTGAGCTTCCTGTTTTTTTTGGTCAGCAGGCGGACGAACCTCTCCCGCTTTCCCGGATGCAGCCGATCGTGTTCCTCAGTGAGAGAAACATTGATTCTTGTCGGATACGACCGTGCATGCATATTTCATTTGCTGCACGTGTCCGGCACGATTGAATATGTATTCGGCCCGCAGCGCTTTAAATTGAGCATCTGTAAACGAAATCGAGTCAGCTACGTAACGTTCTTCATTCCAGAATCTGACCCTGCAGAAATCGGGTTCCGATCGGCATATCTTGCTGAGCGCAGCGCCATAAACGGCCTTATCCATATCCCGCTTGCCATCGATCAGGACCATATGGATATAGTTTTTTGAGTTGCCAAGCTGAATTGAGCGCACGAGGCGCCAACCGTCTCCATGAGGCAATTCCCGGGATGAAGCCGATTGTGACTGTGATTGTGATTCCGGTTGCTGCAACGAGAAGGCAGAGACGGGCCACGACAGAATAATAGAGAATGCAATCGCTATTACTCTCTTGTCCTTTACTCTCTTGTTCATGATACTCCTTTACGGAATTTCTCCGCACTGGTCAAAATCGGCAATAAAAAAAAACGCGCCTCTCCACCTCAGGGAGGAACCGTGGCTCGCTCTGTTCCCAACCTGCCCTGTTCCCCGGCTCGGGAACAAATAGCTCTGGTTCAAGAACTCTCTAGGACTAAATCCAATTTATTTTATCAACAAAGAAAGGGGTCAACAAGAAAATACCAGTTGCGGAAACGCCGTATTCCAGCGCCGCAGTGGGTAAAAATAATCCAGGAGCTTCGGTGCTGCAAGTTTAAATAGGCCTGATCGTCTGTCAGAAATCTTTACATTCTTCCCATATTTCTTCCATCAAACGTCTTTTCGACCTTTGAAATCCGCGAATTACCTCTTGGTATGAAGATTGCTTACATATAGTGTGAATGGATATCCACCGTAACTCCAATCAATATTCCCAATGAACTGGCCGGCCTCTTTTTCTGTGGAACACGTGGAGCGGTACCACCATATCATCCAGGAATGGCTGGAAGTAAGCTGTCACTATGATCTATTGCTGTGGCTGCAAGGCGAGATGCAACACTATCTGCCTCACGAGATCATGCTCGCTGCATGGGGAGATTTCGAGGCAGATGCTGTGTGTCATGACGTTGTCTCTGCCTTGCTCGAAGTGAGGAGCGAAAACTCCGATGCAAGGGCGCTGCTACCCTTACTCCAGGGTCTGTTCCACCGCTGGCTCCAACTCGACAGGGTTCCTTACGCTCTTGGTAGCGGCGAATATGGTTTCCTGATGGAAGAACGCGTCCTGCAATGTCCTCTGGGAGGGGCGCTGCAAGGTATGCATTCCATGTTGGTACATGGCATCAGCGACAAACGCTGGCAGCATGATTGTCTGTACGTAATGTTCAGTTCGAGCAGGAATATGTCCCCTTCCTCGATGGATGTCATCGGAATACTGCTTCCATATATCGACGCGGCATTCGGCCGCATCGATCCACCGCCCCGGAACAATCGACGCAGCCTGGTTCCGTTAAATCCGGAGGAGTATGGATTCAGTCCTCGCGAAATCGCGATAATGGAGTGGATCCGGATGGGTAAAACGGTTTCTGAAACGGCGGCGATACTGGAAGTCAGCACTTTTACGGTAAAAAACTGCCTGCTGGATCTATTCCAGAAACTGCATGCTGCCGACCGTTCTCAAGTGATGCCGACAGCAGAGAAAACATCGCCGAACAACAAATAAGCTTTCCCCATTGACGGCACGATGCGCATTGGAACGGTCTTATTCTTTAAAAACGCCAGCATGACCGCCTTTTATTGGGGAAGCGCCTGTGCCATAGGCCGAAACTGCAAGTGATAGAACATGTTGAGGTAACGCACGGTTTCTTCGTGCTCCAGCTTACTGACGAACTTCCAGAAACCGTAAATACGCGATAGCGTCATCATTCTTTCGGCATAGAGGCGCCAAGTATAGCGCGCTTCGACCCTTTGCAAGGCTCTCTGCGAAATCTTGTCCCAAAAACCTGGATCAACCGCCACCCGCTCAAAAAAATCTGCCATGGCGGAAGCTCCCGCCAATCCATTGTTGGGATCGAAATGATAGCCCGAAACCCCATGTTGAATGATTTCGCGCGGGCCGCCATAGCAGGTGGCGAATACAGGCAGGCCGGAGGCCATGGCCTCGATAATGGTCAACCCGAATGCCTCGAATCGCGCCGGCTGAACAAAAATGCCGCGACGGTCCGCCACGTGCCGGTACAGCTCGCCGGCAAGATTCTTTTCCAGCCGGGTGCCAAGCCAGCGCATGCGTCCCTCCAGTTTGTACTCGTTCATGAGGGCATGCATATGCTCGATCTCGGCACGCTCCTCGCCATCACTGGAGGCTGCTGGATCGATATGCCCCCCGATTACCAGAAGGTTGGCGGCAGTCGATAAGGACTCGCACTGCCCGAACCATGCGGCAAGGCCGGTAAGATTCTTCACAGTGTCCAGGCGCGCCATTGTAAAAATCAAAGGCTTCGCAGGATCCGCGAAGTAGCCCCGGCAGGGCACGCCCGGATCCTCCCCGTACAAAAGACGCTCGATGTCCGGAATCAGGGCGTCCAGGCGCCGCTCGCGATCGAGATAAGAAAAATAAACTTCTGCATCCGCACCCGGCGAAACGATATTGAACTTGGGATCGAAAAGGTCAATGCCGTTCACCACCCGGTATAAGCCGGGCATCGTATAGTTCTGGTACGTTTCATATTGGCCTACCGTCTGCTCGGTACCCGCAATTTCCTGAAAGGTGCTGGTGATGATGAAATCAGCACTGTTCATCGCGATGAGATCGGCGGTATATTGGCAGTTGAAGTGATACTGAGCTTCGTTCTCCCGCCAATACAACGCCGAGTGCAGGTACTTGCTCTGCTCCAGTGCATGCGCAATATTGCACTGAGTTACACCAATCCGTTTGGAAATCAGCGAGGCGACAAGATTTCCATCGGAATAGTTGCCTATGATCAGGTCGGGACTACCGCTGAGTTGGGCCAGAGCTTCGCGTTCAATGTCATGCGCAAAATTTTCCAGGTATGGCCATATCTCGAACCGGGAAATCCAATGGCGAACGATTTCACCGCTCGCTTTTCGAAATGGCACTCGCACGATCCATGAATTCTGGGTACCGTGGATTTTTTCCAGAGGCTGGTGGCAGAGTGTATCGCCCGCGTCGGGAATGAGGCGCGTACCAATCAGGATTTTTGGCGCCGCATCTATTCCCTGCAATATCAGGCGTTCGCTCATTTCCCGTTCCAGAGCCCGCACCTGATCGAGGATGTATACCACTTGTCCGCCCGTGTCCGGCAGTCCCAACACGTTATCCTGGCCAAAGTAGCCATGGGGAGACAGAATCAGCAGTTTCGAGATCATCGGAATGCGGGCGAGGAAGCTCTCCAGGATCTGGGGAGAGGGGGCTTCCAGAATATCCACCAACAAACTCATCGTCTCGCTCACACGGCCCACACAATTTCCCCAGCCGGGTGCAAAACCGATACCTCCGAGGGACTCGGCAACATCCTTCCACTCGGTATCGTCGGGATACTTCTCAAGCATGCTCAGAGCCCTGCGCAACCCGGAACGCAGCGCCGGCACATCGGTGAAATTGCCGCCCAACATCAACTGCTTTCCGTCCATGGAATGTACTGCCAGGAAATGCAGCAGCTTGTCCGACCCCAACCCCAGTTGCCCAAACAGCCCCCCGGCAAGTTGCTTGTTGAGGAAAATCACACCCTGCCCTATAGACCGGATTTCCTTGAGCTTTGGAGAACTGCGATTAAAAGGTGCAAAATCAATTTCCAGCACGGGCTCATTCGCCCCCTCCGGATTTACCAGCAGTTCCTTGAAAGCGAGATATTCCGACACGGTGACAGACTCGGGGATTAGCCGATCCAGATGCAGGCGGGCGTACCACCAGCACCCCGCGTCCTCGCGACCTGCCATATAGACCATTGGAGGCCGGCACACCGCTTCCTGCAAAGTGTCTACGACCTCTCGTATCTGTGAATCAGCAAGCAGAGGCGCATGATCTGCGCTCAACGCATCAAAAACCGCTCCTAGATCGGAATGAAGCAAAAGTGGCCTTTCCAGTTCGAACCACCTGCGCAGAAGCGTATACATATCACCGCGATGATCGACAGCCCAGGCTTCAAATTTGTGCAGCATTTGCAGTCTCCATGATGGAAGTACCAAATTCATAATGCGCCATACCCTCTGCAATGCCATCGGCATATGCGGACCGGGCAAAATAGATTTGCTCATTCCCTTTCAGGCTTGCGAGTTCGGGACTATGGTTGGCGACTATAACGCCCAGGGTGTCACCGATCAGCATTTCATGATCATTGCCGGAATCCCCCGCGACCAGAAATGCGCGTAGCGGCAGTCCCCACTTGTACGCAAGATAACGTATTGCCCGCCCTTTGGACGCCCTCAGTGGCAACACGTCGAGATAAGTCCCTCGCGAGTAGATCAGGTGTGCTGACAGATTCTGCTCGCGCAACAATGTGCGGATTTTGGCTACTGGCGGCATTTTTTCCGGATCCACGTTGTAGCTGAGCTTGAATTCACGCTGGTTTTCGCGCGCCTGCAGCGTGAGTCCCGGCACTCTCTGCAATACGTTTTCAATGGCATCGCGGCGCCATAGATACTTGATCAGGTTTTGCCACCCGATATCCGGACGAAGCTCGGGACCATAATAGATTTCGCTGCCCACTGCGGTGATCAGCACATCGGGCAAGGGTACGCCCCACTCCTTCAATATTTTCACGGCGCTTTCCAACGTGCGGCCAGTGGCGACACCAAAGCCCAGGTTGGGGGGCGTCGCTCGCAGGATAGCGAGAAGGCGACGCAGCGCAGCACGGTCGCCAAGCAGCGTATTGTCTATATCCGTGATGAGCATATGCGATATCAAGGGCAGCGGGCGCGGTTGCCTTTGATATATCGCCAGGTTTCGGCGGATGCGCTTGCGCTCGTGATGCAGCAGACGCGACAGAACATGCAGATATTTCCTGACATGCGCCTCCCACGTGTAGTGGTTTTTTACCCCTGAAACGCCGTTTCGCGCCCAGCGCCGCCAGCGCATAGGATCAGCAAGCGCATACTCGATCGCTCCGGCAATCGCGCCGGTGTCCGATGGATTTACCAGTATCCCATTTTTGCAGTTCGCCACGATATCGCGCGGTCCTCCATCTTCTGTCGCAACAATGGGAAGTCCGCTGGCGGCAGCTTCGATCAGTGTAAGACCGAAGGGTTCGGTAAGCGCCGGATTGATGAACACGCCCCGCCGCTGGGCTGCAAGACGGTAGAAACCGGCGATGTCGGAAGGCTTGTGGTGCTTGGGCAGGGCCACCTTGCCCCATAAATCGTAGCGGTCGATATCCAGCAGCAGATCGGTCATCACTTCGTTCTGGGCAGCATCCAGTTGACGGATGTCATCCCGGTTGCCCGCTACGATGGCGAGATTGGCCTGTTCATGTAGTTTGGGCGAACTGCCGAAGGCGGCGACCAGCGCCCCCAGATTTTTCCGAATTTCAGGACGGCAAATGGTCAATACCAGGGGCTTGCGCGGGTGGGTGAGAAAGCGATCAATGAGGCCCGCAGTCTCCACCTCCACTGGTTTTTGACGATGGGGAGGAGAAAAACGCGATATATCAGTCCCCGGTGGAATGACAACCGCGCGTTCCGGGTGATAGTTGGTGTATAACCCGTATTGCTCGACGCTTTCCTGAGGGGTGCTGGTTATGACCAGGCTAGCATGTTGCAATACCGCTTCCTCGGTAGCTATTCGCCGGTAAAAGCTGAATTGGCGCTCCAGTGCCTGCGGCTTCCGGCCTTGTGCCAGCAGGCGTTGTTGCTTGCTGCGTCCCAATGAGTGTCCGGTATGAATCTGAGGGATGCCCAATAGTTGGGAAAGCTGCATGCCGACATAACCGGCGTCGGCATAATGACTGTGGATAACATCCGGCAAGCGCTTCTGCCCGCGGAGAAAAAGCAGCGCGCGATCCACCAGTTGATCCAGGTAGGGCCAAAGGCTTTCCTTGCGCAGATAGCGACGGGGACCGCATTGAAGGCGGATAATGCGCGCATTGTTGCCCAGCGGTTCCTCAAGACGGGAATAATCCGGGGAAACCGAAGGATCTTCTATCCTTCGCGTGAGCAGATCCACTTTGCCAACCTGCGGCTGACGCGCAAGTGCTCGCGCCAACTCCACTACATACAGCACCTGGCCGCCGGTATCCGCGTCGCACCCCAACTCCATGTCGTTGCCCCGAATCAGGCCGTGCAGGCTCAGCATCAGTACGTATAACTCTTTCATCCGTCTCCTAACCGTCCACTGCCCACTGTCTGATGAACGGCTCGTAAAAATCGCCGTGTTCGGGAATGGCTCCCCGTATTCCGCAAACCGCACTGGCAAATTGCTGTGCCCGCATCAAGGTGACGGGCATATCCCATCCCCGCAACAGGCCGAACATAAAGACCGCGGAGAACGCGTCCCCCGCTCCCACCGTGTCGACAACATCCACTGCCTTGTCCGGCACAATCGATATTTTTTCTCCCCCACGCTCCAGCCACCAGGCACCGGCTCCGCCGCAGGTAATGAGCATGCCGCGCAACTGATATCGCTCAATCAGCGCTCTGGCCTGAGTCTCGGCACCAGACTCATCCATATTCATCAGTTGAGCGATACGATCCAGCTCATCGTTGTTCGCTTTAACGATATCGGCATGCCGCAGCGACCAGTGCAGTCGTTCGCCATAAATCCAGGGATCGCGCAGATTGACATCAAAAAAACATTGACCGCTGGTTGCGCGCAGCATATGACGCAGAGCGCGATGCGAGTCGGCGCGCTGAGCCAACGTTCCGAAATAGACCATTTTCGGGTTTGCCGCAAGCGCGGCCATCCGTGCCAGACGTGGATGAATATGATCGTAAGCCTGGTTAGGGACAATATTGAACCGATGCCCTTCTGCCCCCAGATGAACCGCTACCACGCCTGTAGGATAAACCGAGTCAAGCTGTATGCCATGCATACTCAATCCGGCGCTCTCCATCGTCTGCAACAGACGCGCCCCCTCCGCATCCTGGCCTATTCGACTTACGAGAATAGGCGCACAGCCAAAAGCGTGCAAATGGCAGGCTACATTAAGAGGTGCGCCACCGAGCACGTCCCGGTCGGGGAACCGGTCTATCAGTATTTCGCCAAAAAGAAGCACTGAGTGACGAACCTCGATCATCATGATAGCTCGAAAAAAATCGTCGCGAATCTACTCCGAGTTCGCCGACACACATGAGTGGGTCTTGCTTATACTTCCGTGTGAAGCCATGGGAAAAGAGGGATATTGCCTGCTATACAAGCATCTCCAGCACCGCCTGTCCGAACCTTTTTAAAGCGGGTGCATATGGCACCGATTCAGAAGCTTATTACCTTCCTCTCCTCGCTATGAATAAAGGAAGAAGGAAGCATCAGGAGAAAATTCAGGGAAAAATGAAGAGCACTCCGCTCTTATTTGTAATGATTACCGCTTCTTTTGCCTCTTTTCCATCCTCCTGTGAAAACGGAATAACCAACAATATTATCAGCTACGGAAAGGTTTCTGTGCGATAGCAGACATACGCGCGTGTGCGAAATGCGAAACAAATGCTAGCAGGTCCTAAAACTTGTATCCTCGGTGCAATGCTACGGCGTTTGCAGCAAGATTGAAATATTCCACGCGCTCGAATCCGGCTTTCTGCATCAATTGCTTCAACTCCTCCTGCCCTGGATGCACGCGGATGGATTCAGCAAGATACCGATAGCTGTCCCGGTCCTTTGCGACGAGACCCCCCATCGCGGGAAGTACCTTGAACGAGTAGAGGTCGTAGAGCCGTTGCAGAGGTTTCCATATCCTGGAGAATTCAAGCACGATAACGCAGCCCCCGGGACGTAATACGCGCAGCATTTCTTTCAGCGCAACATCCTTGTGCGTCATGTTCCTCAGACCAAAAGCAACGCTTACGCAGTCGAAGTAATTGGTAGGGAACGGCAGTTTTTCCGCATCGCATTGCGCAACCGGTACCGCAGTACCTTCATCCAGCAGCCGATCGCGACCAATGGTCAGCATGGAATTGTTGATGTCGGTCAGCCAGACCTCTCCCCTGCTCCCCACCTGCTCAAGGAAGAGCGAGCTCAGATCCGCCGTTCCCCCGGCAATATCCAGTACACGGTCCCCTGTCCGGACTCCGCTCGTTTCGACAGCAAATCGTTTCCACAGCCGATGCATGCCCCCCGACATCAGGTCATTCATCAGGTTGTAACGGTCCGCGACAGAATCAAACACACCTGCTACCTCGCGTGCTTTCTCCGTTTCCGACACGGTCTTAAAGCCGAAATGGGTAGTTCTCGTCATCGATATTCAAACTTAAATAAAGGGTAGAGGGAGAAGAAGCCTGGTTCCGGATAGCCTCAGCTTTTTGCCGCTGATTCCCGGTTCCAGTCCGATAAATACCCGAGCCGTTCCCGGCTGGCTCCCGCTTCTTCCATTCGGCGCAGATAGCGCTGCCACATTTCATCCTGTTGCAGACCATACTCGTAGAGCAGATCCCAGGAATAAAGCCCGGTATTATGGCCATCAGAAAAAGTCAGTTGAATCGCATAGTTGCCTACCGGATCGATACGATTGATATTCACCTCTTTCTTGCCGGTCTGCAGTACTTCCTGGCCGGGACTATGACCTCGCACTTCTGCCGAGGGCGAATACACCCGCAGGAACTCGCTGGTGTACTGGAACGTCTTTCCATCACTGAAAGTGATTTCCAGCAGCCGTGATTTTCGGTGTAGCTTGATTTCAACGGGAACAGGCGTGTTTTTACTCAAGCCAGCCATTGCCTTTCTCCAGTTTGATCCCGGTGGGGAATGGCGAATGATAAACCAGTAGGAGCCAAACTAAAACCTTGACGGCAAATTGGATGTGATTTCCAGCAAAAAAACCAGGGACAGAAGGGAGGATTCGGAAATAGACCAGCAGGATTCCAGCGACTTCCGACCGTTACGAGAACCTGCCTGTCCGCGCTCACCTTTGCCGCTGCCGTGCTGAGGATCAATGCAAATTATCTGCCGATAAGATCCTATGCAGCGTATGCGATTCTCATTGTTCCTCGTCGTTGTGCGAGGCTACCTTTCCCATTCACCTCGCAGCAATTTCAAAGCGCCGGTGGCGCAGGCCCGATCACGGAAAGGCGGGCTGTTTCGGTTCGGTTCCTTCAATCTCTACAGTCGGCAAATGATTTTTTATGCGCGCCTCGATCTCCTCGACACGACTTTTTGGCACATCAGCCAGTACGAGCAACTGACCTGCTTCGATCGCCTGTTCAAACTGCTTAATTCTCGAGCTTGCCGTACTCACACCAATCAGGCTTCCCGCCCAGGCGCCGACACCTGCTCCTGCAAGCGCGCTTCCCAGCACGATACCGCCCGCAATTACCGTAGACGCCGGCGGCAGAACGACCGCAACCAGTCCGGCCAGAGCGCCCGCGGTACCGCCTACCGCCAGTCCCCTTTCCACCGCGGGAATGAAGTCGGTCCTCTGCAACAGGTTGGCCTCGGGCAGATCCTCGAGCTCGGTACCGCGCCTGGCGACCACATGAATGTGTTTTTCCTCTATCCGGGATAGAAGCAACTCATCGACAATGCGTTTGGTCGTCGAAATGTCGGGAACCAGAAAGTATATTCTTCGCATCATGATCTCCTGATAATAGTTAACAAGGCAAATCACCAGCGTGCAGAATATTCAAAATATTCAAAACCGGCTGATTTCAGCATAGGACAGGTCAACCGAAAAAGCAAACCGACGCTCCCAGTGGGGGATCAGAAAATGATGGATACTGATTTACCCGTACCACATTTGTAAGTCGCTCGCATCCTCCTGCATACTAACGAGATCATGCAAAAATAAGGAGCATGCGTTACATGGATACGATAAAAACCCGCGCGGCAGTGGCTTGGGGGCCAAGCCAGCCTTTGAAGATCGAGGAAGTGGACTTGATGCCGCCAAGGAAAGGTGAGGTACTGGTGCGCATAGTCGCTACGGGAGTCTGTCATACAGACGCATATACTTTGTCCGGAAAAGACCCCGAAGGCAAATTTCCAGCTATTCTGGGGCATGAAGGCGGAGGCATCGTCGAGGCGGTCGGCGAGGGTGTAACCAGCGTGGCGGCAGGCGATCATGTCATCCCGTTGTATACCCCCGAATGCCGCGAGTGCAAGTTCTGCAGATCGGGGAAAACCAATCTGTGCCAGGCGATAAGGGCAACCCAGGGACAGGGGCTGATGCCGGACGGCACTACCCGTTTTTCGAAGGATGGAAAACCCATTTATCATTACATGGGTACCTCGACTTTTTCCGAATATACGGTAATCCCTGAGATTGCATTGGCCAAGATCAGCAAGGAAGCGCCGCTGGAAAAGGTGTGCCTGCTCGGTTGCGGCGTTACCACCGGCTTAGGGGCGGTGACCCATACTGCAAAGGTAAAGGCAGGCGATACGGTAGCGGTATTCGGTTTGGGTGGCATAGGCCTTGCCGTGATAATCGGCGCTGCGATGGCCAAAGCTGGACGCATCATCGCTATCGACATCAATCCAGAAAAGTTTGAAATTGCGCGCCAACTGGGCGCTACTGACGTGGTGAATCCCAAAGATCACGACAAACCGATCCAGGAGGTGATCATCGCGATGACCGGTGGAGGCGTGGATTTTTCCTTCGAATGCATCGGCAACGTAAAGGTCATGCGATCGGCACTGGAATGCTGTCATAAGGGTTGGGGGGAATCAGTGATTATCGGCGTTGCCGCGGCGGGAGAAGAAATCTGCACGCGCCCCTTTCAGCTCGTTACCGGCCGCGTCTGGCGCGGCTCCGCTTTTGGGGGAGTGAAGGGCCGTAGCGAACTGCCCGGCTATGTACAGCGCTATCTTGATGGAGAATTCGAGCTGGATACCTTCATTACCCACACGATGGGATTGGAGGATATCAATAATGCATTCGACCTCATGCATGAGGGCAGGTCCATCCGCACGGTGATACATTTCGACAAATGATCTGTGCGGTTTCCGTTAACAAGGGTTGTATCCATGAATCAGAATCCAGAGGAGTTGGAACTTCTCTCATCGCATCGTTCGTTCGACGGATGGCAAAAACGCTACAGACACTTTTCGCCATCGCTGAACTGCGAAATGAATTTTTCCATCTATCTTCCACCAGTAACAAACCAGGGCGAAAAGGTGCCCGCTGTCTATTGGCTGTCGGGCTTGACCTGCACGGACGAGAATTTCACGATTAAAGCCGGGGCGCAGCGAGTGGCAGCAGAATCCGGCATCGCGCTGATCATGCCCGACACCAGTCCGCGAGGAGAAAAGGTCGCGAGAGCAATCGATCATGCCTACGATCTGGGCCTGGGCGCGGGTTTCTATGTGAATGCCACGCAGGAGCCATGGAGCCGGCATTACCGGATGTATGACTATATCGTCGATGAGTTGCCGGTCCTGATGGAGAAACACTTTCCACTCGATGACCGGCGGTCGATCAGCGGTCATTCGATGGGAGGGCATGGCGCTTTGATGATCGCCTTGCGCAATCCGCAGCGATATCGGTCAGTATCCGCCTTTGCACCTATTGTGAATCCCACCACCAGTCCGTGGGGCATAAAGGCTTTCGGTCACTATCTGGGAGATGACGTCAAGAACTGGTGGAACTATGACGCCTCTTTGCTTATAGAATCTGCACGTCCACGGGAGTATCTACCCATGCTGATCGACCAGGGCTCTGCCGATGAGTTTCTGCCCGAGCAACTGAAAATCGAACGCTTTATCGCAGCATGTAATACGGCGAATTACCCTGTGCGAATCAACATGCGCGAAGGCTACGATCACAGCTATTTCTTTATCAGCACATTTATCGGAGAGCACCTGCGTTTTCACGCATGTGCTCTCAAGAATCCTTGAATAGATTCTCTGAACCTGTAAATGGAATATTCCCATCCCCCAATCCCTGCGATAATGGTGCGACAATTTGCCACATTCCCAGAGGGGTAAAAATCCATTATTCTGCCTGTGATTTCTCTTTGAAGTTGCCAGTAGTACCGTGTTTGTTTTACGCATTATTTTCCTTCTACATTTGGGCTCGTCACACATTACCCCACGTGTCACGAGCCCTTTTCTTTTTCTGATCGAGTTTTTCCTTTTGCTGATGGAGGCATCTTCTTTGAATCTGGAGAAGGAAGCAGCCATGACGTTTATTCATGAAAAAATAGGTTATCAAGGATAAAAGGGAAGCGAATTAGCAGTATTACATTAGAGCGCATAAGCGCATTTCTCTGCAGCACTGCGGATTCTTGTATTCCCTGCAACAGAACGAATACCACGTGCAAAGGTTAAATTCGGATTCACCTGATGACTGCAAATTTACGGTCTCTCTACTTCGCGAGTCATTTGGCTCTTAAGGAATAGTTAGTCGCAGTGTAGACCGATGCTTCCGTGGTAAAGCCTGGCATTTTTATAATGCTCATTTCATACCTCCTTTCGATTGATTGGAATTTAATAGTCGTAGTAAAGCGATCCGCAAAGGTATGCCGTCCGTCTCCTCGAAAACGTCGATGGAGATGACACTCGTTTGACGTACCAAGACGTACCAAGACTTACCGAGAATATTTCATTTTTTTATCCGGTCAGACTCACTCTTATGTGGGCATGTCTCGAAAATGCCCGCTCTCGTTATTAATATAGGCATACCACGACGCTCTAGCAGAGCGATTTTTGGGCGATAAAAACTTCCGTCATCAATACATCTGTATCTGGTCCCAGTCGGAAACTAGTCCTTGAATTGTTTCACCTTGCATTCTCCCGAATCTCCACTATTTTTTAACCATGAGAGATCAGCCGGTCGAACTGTAAGGAGACGGCGCAATGCAGATGCCACATCTCAATGAAATAGAGATATCTCATTACAGTCCGTCGTACTGGACGACGCGGAGGAGATGTATCAACTTGTGAGAGCCGTTTTGAGGGGATTATGGTATGAAAATCTGCCGGTTTGAACTCATGTTGTATCTCGCTGTCTCGTCACTCATTGGCCTTGGGAGCCTATGTTTTCCTGATGTTGTATTCGCCGGATTCTTGCGGCAAACCATCCAAAACAACACAGGGCAGGACGTAAACGATGTCCGCGTGACGTTCGACAATCAAACCAGAGAAGCCCGACTTACCACGCGAACAGAGCCACCGAGGACACAAAGAGGCGGTTTATCATCAGATTTGACGCAAGCTACCTTTGCGCAAAATACATTCGGGACTCTGGCCGACAAAGGCAAGGTTGATATCGATTTTGATAACAGCCGAACAACCATTATTGATAACCCGGCAAGCAGGATAACCTCGGGTAGATGGACAGAGGACGGTAACGATATAGGCAACATTACTATAGCCGGTGAACCACTGCGTCTATCATTTAATCTGACAACTGGGGAAGCGATCGTGACAGTATCGAACCATGACCCATTCCCGATAATGTACAGCGACATAGCTTTTTTCGTGGACAATGATAATGCGAACTTTAACATCGACAACTTCCTCGTACCGACAGGCACTTCGGTGCCAGGCCTGCCGACATCTATCACGCTTAGTCCTAGTGGATCTACCACGTTTTCATTTGAATTAAGTGATCCGCGCGATTATGTTCTAGGCTTGGCGAACGTGGCTTCAATCGATGACCCAAACAACTTTTTTGCTGTTGCAACGGCTGAGGTGGCTGAAATTCCCGAACCCGGCACACTCATGCTTTTTAGCACTGGTATTCTCGGCCTGCTCGGCTATAGCTGGCAACGCCGGAAGCCAAGGCTGTGAATCTTGCCAAGCCTGAGAGTCAAAATTTATTGTAAATTCATCTGGCTTTGCATCCTCAGCCTGCTATCCGCGCGGCAGTACACAAAAGCTCACGCTCCTTGTCCCCTGAACCCTTCATCCCAATTGCAGAAAGCACGGGCAGCGTTGAATATCAATTCGCCATCCAGGCTGAGTATTACGTTACCAGTTACCGTAATGGCAGCTGTATGCACATCGCGCGCAGGCCGAATAACAATCTCCACTTGCTGATCCAGCTCCCCAACGCCTGCATCAAGCACTCGAGCAAGATGTTTTGCAGCTTGTAGCGCGAATTTGGGACACTTTCGGCTCCTCATGCCGCTGAGGCGAGCAACCTCATCAGCAACCCGTGTTTGTACACCGCCTTGGTCTCGCTGCTCGAACTCGATCAGTCTGCCCAACGGTTGCCAGGTAAATTCCATCGACGAGAATCTCACTTGGCCGAAAGAGTCGGATCATACGCCTCCCAGCCTGAGGCAACGCGCTGCTTCCTGTATAATTCCCTTTTATTCCCTTCATACTTCGAAAGCATTTTTTCATGGAAGCAGAACACATCAACGCTCTCACCCACCAGCTCGGCGATCTGGATAGCCGGGCAGCAGAACTGCGGAGGTATCTTTGACTTCGATACCCAGAAAACACGCCTGACCGAGCTTAACCGGCTGACGGAAGATCCGGCTGTCTGGGATGACAACAAGCGTGCCCAGGAACTGGGGCGCGAAAAAAAAATCCTGGAAAACGTCGTCATCAACCTGGAAACAATCTCCCGCCAGCTACAGGATGCGCGAGAGCTGTTCGAGATGGCGGAAGAAGAGGATGACGACGCCACTCTTCAAAGCGTGGCGCGCGACATCAGTCATTTGGAAAAAGCAGTGTCGGATATGGAATTCCGACGCATGTTTTCCAATCCCATGGATACGAATAACTGCTTCGTGGATATCCAGTCCGGCTCGGGCGGTACTGAAGCGCAGGACTGGGCAGCCATGTTGGAGCGCATGTATTTGCGTTATTGCGAGCGCCGCGGCTACGAGGTGGAAGTAATGGAAGAATCACCGGGCGAAGTGGCGGGAATCAAGAGCGCGAGCCTCAAAATATCGGGTGAATATGCCTATGGCTACCTTCGCACCGAAAGCGGCGTCCATCGCCTGGTGCGCAAATCGCCGTTCGATTCCGGCAATCGCCGTCACACCTCGTTTGCGAGCGTATTCGTCTATCCAGAGGTGGATGAAACCATCGAAATCGATATCAACCCGGCAGACCTGCGGGTTGATACCTTTCGTGCTTCCGGTGCGGGTGGCCAGCACATCAACAAGACTGATTCGGCGATCCGGATTACACATAACCCTACCGGTATCGTTGTTCAATGTCAGAGCGGTCGTTCGCAGCATCGTAATCGCGCGGATGCGATGGCGATGCTGAAATCGCGCCTTTATGAAGCGGAGCTGCGCAAACGCAATGAGGAAAAGCAGGCGATAGAAGATACGAAAACCGATATCGGCTGGGGACATCAGATCCGCTCCTATGTATTGGACCAGGCACGCATCAAGGACCTGCGGACGGGGGTGGAAAGCGGTAACACCCAGGCTATCCTCGATGGGGATCTGGATGATTTTATCGAAGCAAGCTTGAAACAAGGCGTATAAGAGGACCGATCGAAGATGGATGAGGCTTTAGAGAAAGATTCGGAGGAAACGAATCGGTTTCAGGCAGAGATCAGGCTCGTCGAGGAACGGCGAGCAAAACTGGATGCGCTGCGTGCAACGGGCAATGCCTTTCCCAATGACTTTCCCCGCGAACATTTTTCGGCGGACCTTCATAACGCGTATAGCGAACATCCCAACGAAACGCTGGAGGCAGAACCGGTGCCCGTGCGCGTGGCTGGCCGCATGGTCCTCAAGCGGGTCATGGGCAAAGCAAGCTTTGCCACTCTGCAGGATATGGGTGGTCGCATCCAGCTTTACATTGCAAAGGATGTAGCAGGCGACAGCGCTTATGACGCATTCAGGCATTATGATCTTGGCGACATATTGGGCGCAGAAGGCACACTGTTCAGAACCCGCACCGGGGAATTGTCGGTACGGGTGACAAACCTGAGATTGCTCACGAAATCGCTGCGACCGCTGCCGGAAAAATTTCACGGCCTGACCGACCAGGAGCAGAAGTACCGGCAGCGCTATCTCGACCTCATCACGAATGAAAGCAGCCGTAAGGTGTTTATCGCGCGCTCCAGGATCATCCAGGCCATCCGCGAATTTCTGGTCGGGCATGGCTATCTGGAAGTCGAAACGCCCATGATGCATCCTATCCCCGGGGGTGCGGCGGCACGCCCTTTCATCACGCATCACAACGCGCTGGACATGCAGTTGTATCTGCGTATTGCACCCGAGCTTTATCTCAAGCGTCTGGTAATAGGTGGACTGGAAAAAGTATTCGAAATAAACCGCAGCTTCAGGAACGAAGGGATTTCCACTCGGCATAACCCCGAATTCACGATGCTGGAGTTTTACGAGGCCTACCGGGACTATGCGTATCTGATGGATCTTACCGAAGCCCTGTTGCGGGAAGTAACGCTAAAGGTGCTGGGCGCTACCAGATTCACGTATCAGGAGCGCGAACTGGATCTAGCCCAACCCTTCGAGCGGCTCACCATCACCGAGGCTATCCGGAAATTTCATCCCGAATATACGGAGGCGCAGCTCGACGATCGCGCATTCCTGATCGACAAATTGCAGGAACTCGGAATTCCTTATAAACCCGAGGATGGCGTAGGCGGATTACAGCTTACCCTGTTTGATGAAACTACCGAGCATTTGCTGTTCGAACCCACCTTCATAGTGGATTATCCGGCGGAAGTGTCGCCGCTTGCGCGCCGCAACGACAGGAATCCGGCAATAACCGACCGGTTTGAGCTATATATAGCCGGGCGTGAGATTGCAAACGGATTCTCGGAGCTGAATGATCCGGAGGATCAGGCGGCGCGCTTCCTGGAGCAAGCCAGGGCCAAGGAAGCAGGCGATGCGGAAGCCATGCACTACGACGCCGACTACATCCGCGCACTCGAATACGGCCTGCCTCCCACCGCGGGAGAAGGTATCGGCATCGACCGGCTGGTCATGCTCCTTACCGATAGCCCGAGTATCCGCGATGTCATTCTGTTCCCCCAATTGCGTCGGGAGGATTGAATATCTGGATCGTTTTCGGCTGTCTAGGGCCTGTTTTTTGAAAAACTGCGTAACAAATACGCTCTTCAATATACTCTTCAGGCGGCTGAGTTGCTCCTGACCCCATCTGGCGGAGCTTGAGCTTTGCCTCAACACTGCTGGATTCACCATTCCCAGACTTGCTTTCCCCAGGCTTGTCCGCATCGGGAAGCCCATTTCATCCTTCGCCATCTTTTTCAGACCGAAAGATGAAATCGTCTGCCTGAACCTTTTACTCCATTCCCTGCCAAAATTTAAATACCGTACCCGGGTATTTGCAATCTGTGGGGCAAAATGACCGAAGGGATTTGACATATACCCCCGTAGGGTATAAAGTTAGCTGACCGTTTTGGAGACGCCATCATGAGTTCTCTTACTCTCAGGCATATCGAACTGCCCATCGAAGGCATGACTTGTGCGGCATGTGCGACCCGCATCGAAAAAAACCTCAATAAGCTCCCCGGCGTTCAGGCAGCAGTAAACTTCGCCAACGAAAAAGCGCGGATCGAGTTTGATGCTTCGGCCACTCAACCGGAAGACCTGATCCATTCGATCGAAAAAGCAGGTTTCCATGTCGCCCCTCAGTCGGTGCAGTTGCAGATCACTGGCATGACCTGTGCGGCATGCAGCGCCCGGATCGAGAAGGCATTGAGCAAGCTTTCGGGCGTTACCGCCTCCGTCAATCTGGCAACTGAAACGGCGCAGGTCAATTACAACCCTGCCGTGGAAACGGTGGAAGATATCATCAATGCTGTCGTCAAAACCGGCTATGGAGCCCGGGAGCTCAGCGATACCAGTCGTGCCGAAGAGAAAGCCCGCAAGCTGGCTACCTATCAGGCGGAGCTTCGCATGTTCTGGATTTCCGTGGCACTCAGTGCGCCACTGCTGGTGCAGATGGGGCCGATGTTCTGGGGCGGTGAGATGGAACTGCTGCCGCGCTGGCTCCAGTTGCTGCTGGCCACGCCGGTACAGTTCTGGATAGGCAAGCGCTTCTATGTGGGTGCCTGGCACGCATTGCGAGGCGGTGGCGCCAATATGGATGTACTGGTCGCGCTGGGCACCAGCATGGCTTATCTTTTCAGCGCGGTGGTCACGTTGCTGGGGTTGGATCAGCATGTCTATTTCGAAGCGAGCACGGCCATCATCACTCTGGTGCTGCTCGGCAAATTGATGGAAGCGCGTGCAAAAAGCAGGACTTCCGCCGCCATCGAGGAACTCGTCAAGTTGCAACCCAGGACAGCGCGTGTGGAACGCAACGGCGAGATCATCGAGGTGGACGTGAGTAAGCTCAAGGTGGGCGATATTTTTCTGGTTCGCCCGGGAGAAAGCCTGCCGGTAGACGGCATCGTCCTCGAAGGCGCATCCAGTGTAAACGAAGCGATGCTGACGGGGGAAAGTCTTCCCGTGGCGAAGCAGGCAGGCGCCACGGTATATGCCGCGACTGTGAACCAGCAGGGCATGCTGAAATGCCGCGCTACAGGTGTCGGTGCACACACCCAGCTCGCAGCCATTATTCGCCTGGTTGAGGAAGCCCAGGGCTCGAAAGCGCCTATCCAGCGCCTCGCGGATACCATATCCGGTATCTTCGTGCCAATCGTAACTGCCATCAGTGTTCTGACTTTTATTCTGACATGGTGGCTGGCGGGCAACTTTGTCCCGGCCCTGGTCAGTGCTGTGGCGGTGCTGGTGATCGCCTGTCCCTGTGCGCTCGGACTGGCGACCCCGACCGCCATTATGGTAGGTGTGGGCCGCGGCGCGCAGAGCGGCGTGCTGGTCAAGAATGCCGCAGCGCTCGAGCATGCCGGAAAAATCGAGACGCTCATCCTGGACAAGACAGGGACGCTCACCGAAGGGAAACCAGCGCTTACAGATATCATTCCTGCCGGATCCTTTACAGAACGAGAACTGATGCGCATTGCGACGACCCTTGAACAGGGTTCGGAACACCCTCTGGCAAAAGCAGTCATGGAACATGCCAGTAAAACGGGTATTCAACCGGAATCTGTAACGAATTTTCAGGCAGTCACCGGCAGCGGCATCTCTGGCAATATTGGCGATATCGGATATATTCTCGGCTCACCTGGATTCCTGCGAGAACACGGGGCGCGGGTTGATGAGAACGCGGTATCCGCTCTCCAGTCCGAAGGCAAGACGATTATCGGTCTTGCCGCTGTGAATACGCCTTCTGACAAGGAATCCGCCCAGGTGCTGGGCTATCTCGCCATCGCCGACCAGCTCCGGACAACTTCAGCACGGGCGGTGGCGCGATTAAAAGCGATGGGTATCGAGGTTGTGATGCTCACCGGCGACAATGCACCAACCGCGGCTGCAATCGCAGGGCAGGCGGGGATAACCGCGTATCGGGCCGAAGTGCTGCCGCAGGACAAAGCCACAGAGGTGGGTAAGTTGAAGGAAAGTGGCAAAGTTACCGGCATGGTGGGCGATGGAATCAATGATGCGCCCGCACTGGCAATGGCTGACGTAAGTTTTGCCATCGGCGCGGGTTCGGACGTTGCGATCGAGGCAGCCGACATCACCCTCATGCGCGATGATTTGATGAGTGTGGTCGACGCCATCTCGCTTTCACGCATGACATTGGGAAAAATCCGGCAGAACCTTTTCTTTGCCTTTTTCTACAATGTCCTGGGCATACCGCTTGCAGCGATGGGTCTGCTCAATCCTGTCATTGCAGGTGCGGCGATGGCAATGAGCTCGGTGTCGGTGGTAAGCAATTCACTGTTGTTGAAGCGCTGGCGAGCGAGTGCCTGAGCTTCATCACCTGCTGAGAGGCTAATAACCTCAGCCAACCAAAGGAGGCAGAAAATGCAAGCAGAAGTCGTAAAAATCAAAGGAATGACCTGCATGGGCTGTGTCAATAGCGTGAAGAATGTGCTGGAAAAGATACCTGGCGTGAGCAATACAAATGTCTCCCTGGAACAGCAACAGGTGACCATCGAGTATGATGCTTCCAAGGCTCATACCGATCAATTCAGAGAGGCAATCAAGGATGCGGGCTTTGAAGTCGAAAACTGAGAAGAAACCTTGCCACACGCCCACTGCGGTGGTACAGCCGGATAAGGAAGCGTTGATAAAACGCCTCAACCGCATCGAGGGTCAGGTGCGCGGCGTGGCGAAAATGATCACGGAAGACCGTTATTGCGTTGACATCCTGAACCAGGTATCCGCGCTTCAGTCCGCGCTCGACGCTGTCGCGATGCGTCTGCTTGAAAATCATACGCACGGCTGCATGCAGAGCGCGATCAAGTCGGGAGACGGAGACGCAGCAATCGATGAGCTGATGGCAGTGGTACGCAGATTCGCCCGCTAGCGTGACCCCGATCGAGGATAATTTTTTATTGCAACGGTCGCAATCTTACAAGAAGAACCTCTCACAATGAGTCCTCCTATCCTCGTTAAATCAGCCCTGATCGTCTTGCTGTTGATTGGGTTGCCTGCTGTAGCCCGCGAGATTCCGGACACCGCGGAAGAACGTGTGAAGGCATGCATCATTTGTCATGGCCCGGAAGATAAAAAGGGTAGAGATGAATACTACCCTCGCATCGCCGGCAAGCCGGAAGGCTATCTTTTCAATCAGTTGCGGAATTTTCGGGATGGCCGCCGCCACTACCGGCCCATGGCCCTGCTGCTCGAAGGCCTGCCCGACGGCTATCTGTGGGAGATGGCCGAATATTTTGCCTCGCTAAAACAAGCCTTTCCTCCACCTGAACCAATGCGAGCTTCATCGCCCAAAGTCAAAATAGCGCGCAAACTGATCGATCATGGTGACGCAGGCCGGAATATACCAGCCTGCGTCGGTTGCCACGGCAAGGATTTGATGGGAATAGCACCGTTCATTCCCGGTCTTCTTGGCCTACCACGCGTATATATCATGGCCCAGTTCGGCAACTGGCAGCATGGCGCGCTGATGCGCGGGCGGACGCCGGACTGCATGTCGGAAATAGCAAAGAAGCTTACCACCGAAGAGGTAAGCGCTGTTGCCATGTGGCTGGCCGCGCAACCTGTTCCGGAGTCGGACGAGAGGCATGCAGGGGCGGGAGTAGAACTACCCAAAAGACTGGCAAGACGCTGCGCCAGCATCATTCCACAAGCGAACTCTCCCAAATGAGATACGGTTTCGTCACAATCCTGATCGCCGGATTTACCGGTCTGAGCATTTTGCTGGCACCCCCCGTTACGCTGTCACCAGCAGCTGAAAAGCCGGAGGTAGCGGAGATACGCGATACTGCCGAAATCGAGGCGCAACGAGCACGCGGTGCTTATCTGGCACGCATTGGCAACTGTCTCGGTTGTCACACGGCCTATAGCGGACTCCCATACGCTGGAGGACACCTCCTCGATACTTCGATCGGCATATTCATCACGCCTAATATCACTTCTGATAAAGAAACGGGTATCGGCCTCTGGAGCGAGGAAGATTTCTGGCGGGCTCTCCATAACGGCAGGGGGCGCGATGGAAATCTCCTTTACCCGGCATTTCCGTATTCGGAATATACCAGGGTATCGCGCGAAGATTCCGATGCCATCTTTGCCTACCTTCAATCACTTCCCCCCGTGAGGCAGCGCAATGCGCCCAACCGCATCAATTTCCCTTTCAACTGGCGTCCACTGCTGCAGGTCTGGCAGCTTATTTATTTTTCTCCCGGCATATATCTTCCTGATACGCTGCAGGATGACGAATGGAACCGGGGGGCCTACCTCGTGCAGGGGCTCGGCCATTGCAACGCATGTCATACCCGGCGCAACCTATTGGGAATAAGCAAAGGAGATATCCTGGGAGGAGGTCAGCTCATGGGTTCAAACTGGTATGCGCCATCACTGACTTCCCTGCAGGAAGCCAGTACCGCCGATTGGCCAATCGAAGACATTACCAGATTGCTAAAAACCGGATCCGCTTCGCGCGCTGTGACTACCGGACCGATGGCGAATGTTGTCAGCCAGAGTCTCCAGTTCCTGACAGAAGACGATGCACGCGCGGTGGCGAAATATCTGAAGTCTTTGCCCGAAACCGAGCCTCGCTCCCGTGGAATCGCCCCTCCTCTTACCGAAGAAGTCGACAAGCAGCTTAAAAAAGGAGGGCAGATTTACGAAACCTATTGTCAGGACTGTCATGGAAATCTGGGGGAAGGCGCACCGGGAAGCTATCCGGCGCTTGCCCGCAACCGTGGGGTGACAATGGCATCCCCGACCAACGCGATCCGCAGCGTTCTCAATGGCGGATATGCTCCTGTCACCGAGGCCCAGCGGCGTCCCTACGGAATGCCGCCATTTGCGCAAGTGCTGCCCGACAAGGAGATTGCACTGGTGCTATCGTATATCCGTAACTCATGGGGCAACCGGGGAAGCCTCGTTACTCCGGAACAGGTGGACCGAAGCCGAAAAGGCGCACAGTAGAATGCGCCGGTGGCTCCACCTTGCCATTATCCGCGAGTCGATGAAATATCCCCGGGCTAGCCACAGTAACCGTTTGCCTGGAACCAGTTCATTGCATCCTCGAGCGCAGCCGCAGCCGGGCGATAGCGATAACCCAGTTCTCTTACGGCCTTGTCACTGGAGTAGAACATCTTTTTCTTTGCCATGGAGACGCTGTCCACGGTAGCGCGCGGCTCAACCTTGGTAACGGCGGACATTTTTTCCATCAACCAGGCAGCGGGCACCACCAACTTGACGGGAAGGCCAAACCGCCTGATCCGCTTGCCTCTTATCTCATCGATTTTCTGCAGAATCTGCAGCAAGGTCATGTTTTCCCCCCCGAGGATGTAACGCTCGCCAGGTTTTCCATGCTTGTATGCCAGCAGATGGCCTTCAGCGATATCGTCAGCGTGCACGATATTCAATCCGGTATTCACGTATGCCGGCATTCGATTGCGCAATGTATCCACTACGAGGCGGCCGGTGGGGGTTGGCTTGATATCACGCGGTCCTATTGGCGTGGAAGGATTGACGATGACCATGGGCAGGTCATGTTCCCGGGTCATCTGCTGAACAATTTCTTCAGCCATGAATTTCGATCGCTTGTAGTGTCCGCACATCGATCCCAGGCTGGAAGGCGTATCTTCGTTGGCAGGAACGCCATTTTCAGCCGTGCCCAGTGTCGCCACACTGCTGGTATAGACCATGCGTTTCATTCCAGCTTCAGCGGCTGCAAGAACTAGGGCCCGGGTTCCCTTTACATTGATTTCGTACATGGTATCCGGATTGGGTACCCACAGGCGGTAGTCTGCTGCCACATGAAACAAGTTATCGCACCCGGCGACTGCCCGTTTCAGCGAGGAAGCAGAACGCAAATCACCTTCCGAAATTTCAACGGGCAACTTATCAAGGTTTCGCCGGTCGCTTCCCGGCCGGACAAGACAGCGCACCTCATGGCCCGCTTCCAGTAAACAGCGCGTTACTGCGGAGCCGACAAATCCGTTGGCTCCGGTTATTAAAGACTTAGTCATATCTGACCCTTTCGACGTCTGGATTGGTGCGAACCTGCGAGCAATCACTCGCTTTTGTTATCGTTCAGTGATGAATGCTGCTCCTGTCAGAGCCCACCACAGTTCGCAATGATCGAGGATCAGATGGCGGCGGACTCGAATCCGCAGAGGCGTTGCCGCGAGGCGTTGCGCACTCACACAACCTTCCATTCGAGGAAGCCAAGTGAGGTTCTTTATACGGGAATTCTGGATAATTCACCAATAGATCATTATGTCTGAACCAGAACAAGACGAAGCGTTACAAAGAACAAAATGCGTTCAACAGTATAAAATCTCTCTTCGCTCCACCTGCTAATCCCCTTCAATTAGCTGCGGCTGGCCAAGTGCTTTTCCACATCTTCCTTACTGAAACCCAGGGCAGCCGCAACCCGATCCGCATGACTCACCCGGGAAACACCCGGAATCAGTCGATAGGTCGGACCCTGTGGCGAAAACTCACCCTGGAGATAGCGGCCTATCCCCTTGTCCTGCAAGCGCTCGCACAGTTCATGGTTATGGGTAACCAGCAAGGTGCTTGCGCCAAGCTTGTAAAAACCAGCGAGAACATACTCTGAGAGTTCCATCTTCTCTTCGAATGTCGTTCCCTCCGAAAGCTCATCCAGCACGACGAGACTGTGTGGCGTGGAATTGAAGAAAATTTCGCGCGTGCGTTTCAACTCGTGGCCAAAGCGCCCCATGCCCTCATCCAGATGGCCGGGGTCCGGTACCTGGTAGAAAATATGCTCAGCCAGCACCAGACGTCCGACAGCAGCGGGAATATAGGAACCTATCTGTCCCAGCAGTTGAATCTGGACGACTGTCTTGCAATACGCAGTTTTGCCGCCGCTGTTGGGTCCGGTAATGACCAGCAAGCGGCCGGCATCATCGAGCGAAACATCATTCGGCACATAATTGGAGTTGGCCCTCCCGAGTACGGGATTCCGCGCTTCCGTGACTTCCAGTGCATGCCACTCGCTTTCCGATATTTCCGGCAAAGTCATCTTGCCGCCGAAGGCTACTGAATAGTGATGGAAGGATAGCAGTTCATCTAGCATTCCCAGCGCATCCACCAATCGCGCCAGTTCAGGACTGTGCTTGAACAGCTTGCGTAGTGGATAGATGACAGTATCGCGATCGGAGGCGGCAATTGCAATCAGAACAACGGGCAAAATCGGCACTGCCAGCGCGAGTATCCCATAGCCGAGATAAGCGATGCCGAAACTCGCCAGCAATCCCTGAAAAAAATAAAGCGCCGCACCGAGCGCAGCCACGGCGAAAAACACCGGAATCGGCTTGAACATGGAGGGCCTGAAGCGCGAGAGCGGCAGATAGCGCGGCTTTTCTTCCCGGGTCTTGAATTTTCCTTCGGAGACATAGACAGGTCCGCGCATCAGGGAATAGATCCTCGATTTGCCAAAGTCGCGAACAGCCTGGAATAGCTCCCGGAGATAAGCGCTTTGCGGCTGGGGTAGAATTTCCACCGTCTCGATCATGTCGATCGCAAACCCCGTGCCATCGATGAACTGATGGTAACCATAACCGCTGAACTCCATTTCATCTTTACCGCCCCTGGAATTGTCTACGGCAATTCCCCCGGTAAAAGTACCGTAGAGTAAATGATAAAGAGACTGCTCTCCCTCTTTCATCGTATCGACGAAGTGCTGAAGCCCTTCACGAAGCATTGAATTTGACGCGAGTTCCCGTACTGCTTCCTGTTTCTTTTGAATCAGCGTCGCATCTGTCTCTGGCCGCGCAAGCGAGCGATAGAGCACGGATTGCCCCGCATGAGTAATAGCATGATTGACCGAATCGAATAACTCATCGGCTTCGATTGCATCGAACGTTTTCGCATCCAGTACGCCGTAGTCGTCTTCCTTCGGCCGACTGTCTCGAATACCGCTGGGCTTCTGACCACTGGAGAGAACAGGTTTTTGATTCCAGTATGAATTGGGAGCAGAGGGCGAATTCATGATCAGGTAATGTTGGATTGATCAATTTCCGGGATAAGATTGGCAACCTTCCTGAAATGAGGGATGTCCGGAGGAGAAGACAGTGGCCTGAAAAACAGTTTACGGCAGCCTAGCATCCCTTTGGTGGAAGGCCTGCTTCGATGGGGCGCCCATCGGGGTGCATGGCCACCTTTCACGTTTCAGTGAGAAAAGGCGATATCTTCCCCTGAAAATCTACCACCCGGGCAGCCGCCCGTCAATGCGCGGCAAGCGGTGGCTGGAGGGGGCCTGGGAATTGTGGCCGGAACAACACATCGTTCACCTCCTTCAAATCCTCCTCGTCCAGTTCTCCCGCCTCTGCCTTCAACCGCAATCGTGACATGAGAAAATTGTAGCGCGCCTGCGCGAGGTCTCGCCGCGCGGAATAATACAGTTGCTGTGCGTTCAGCACGTCCACCTCGGTTCGGACCCCTACTTCCTGGCCGAGTTTGGTGGAATCGACTTGACTCTGACTGGATACCAGGGCCTGCTTCAGCGCCGTTACCTGTGCAATGCCGTTGGTGACATTGAGATACTGCTGGCTTACCTGCAGTACGCTGTTGCGCCGGGTATTGTTCAGGTCCTGCAACACCTTTTCCTGGATAGCCACTGCTTCGCGCACGCGCGACTGCACGGCAAAACCCTGAAACAGCGGAAAGCTGAGCTGTACCCCGATTTCTTTCGATGTCAGGTCAATGGGACGCCCTGTGATCGTACCACCCACCCCTTTCTGGTCACTGTATATCGCAACGAGATCGAGTGTCGGATAATGTCCCGCCTGAGCCCGTTCAACATCCTTTTTTGCAATCTCGTACACTGCCTCCTGGACTTTCAGCGCGAGATTGTTCTGTTCGGCCACGCTGATCCAATCCTGCATCCTGGGGTACTTCAGCGTCAGCAGATCGGAGGGTGTCTCCGTGGGATGGGCCAGATCTTCCGGTATCCGCCCGATGATCTGTTCGAGTGTTCGTTTACGCACTTCAAGTTCGTTCAGCGCGCCTATTTCCAGCGCAGCCGTCAGATCGAAACGCGCCTGAGCTTCGTGAGTGTCGACGATGGTAGAAGTCCCGACTTCGAAGTTGCGCTTTGCCTGTGCCAGTTGCTCGCTGATGGCTTTTTTCTGTGCCTCTGCAACCTCCACGTTTACTTCTGCCAACAGAATATCCAGATACGCCTGCGCCACACGCAGGATCAGATCCTGCGCTGCCATGATGAACTCCGAATCAGCCTGCGCAACCTGAAGCTTCGATTGTTCGTAGATCGCGAAATTCTCCTTGCGATAAATCGGCTGGGTTGCGGTAATGGTCAGGCTCTGGTTATCGATGACAACTTCGGATGGTCTGACGGCCACACCCGTTCCGGTCGCCGTTCCAGTTCCCCCGATTCTTTCTATATCAATCCACTGCCGCCGGCGCACCCCCGCAAGCGTAACCGTGGGCAGCAGGCCCGCCCGGCCCTGGGGCAGTTTTTCCTGCGCGGCCTGGTGCGTGAAGCGGGCTCCACGAAACTGCGCGTCATTTTCCAGCGCTTCATGATAGATGTCCATCATGTCGGCAGCCTGCAACGGAGTGCTCAGCACCCCGATAAACAGGACCGCATGGACGTACGGCGCAATTTTGGATTTAATTCCGGATTGCTTTGCGCTGCGTGAAAGGAACATCTTCGTTGACTACAGTTAAAGATAGATGGATAGCTATAGGAAAGTAGCAATGGATACGTCGCGTGGACTGCAGTTCCTGAAGTTCGCGCCGAAAGATCAGAATGTAAATCTCGCCGGTTGCTTTGCATTTCTGAGTGGCGCAATACAGGTTTCGAACAGGCCGACTGTGCTATACGCGCCCGCGCGCCCGTTTTCCTCCTGTGCCACGCAAGTAATCAGAAGAGCCTGCATTACCGGTGGATCGCCCACTACAGCAAAGAGACGCCCGCCGGTTTTAAGGCTCTTCTGAAATCCCTCAGGCAGCACCGGGGTGGATCCGGTCAGGACGATAACATCATAGGGGCCATGCCGGGGCCAGCCGCGGGCAGCGTCGCCATTTTCCACCAGGACATTGGTAATTTGGTGGTTCTGCAGGTTTTTTTCGGCCATGGCTGCCAGTTCCGGCACAATTTCGACGCTATGAACAAATCCGCCTTTTTTGGCAAGCAGCGCAGTCAGGTAACCGCTGCCGCTCCCCACTTCCAAAATTCTGTCAGTATTATTGATTCTCAACTCCTGCAGAATCCGCGCCTCAACCTTGGGAGCGAGCATTACCTCGCCGTAGCCCAGCGGGATTTCCATATCGACGAATGCAAGTGAACGGTAAGCTGCCGGGACAAATTCCTCGCGCCGCAGCTCGAACAATAGTTGGAGAACCTCCTGGTCCAGCACTTCCCACGTACGAATTTGCTGCTCCACCATGTTATACCGGCTTTGTTCGAGATCCATATCCAACCATCTGCTCCTATATGAAATGTCATAACAAACTTGCAATTATTCCACATTTCCGTTAGCTTCACAGCAGCAGCTAGGGGTCCGTTTCCGCGAGCACTCGGAAACTGGTGAGAGAGTCCCTCATGGAACCTGCGGATAAGTACATTGCATATCACGCTTATTCGACGGTTCCTCTACCTGACACGGATAATGCCGCCGTAGGGAAGCTGGGAATCGGTTGTCCGGTCGTCCCGCTCCTTTATGGCACTCAAGGAGCGTAATATGAATGCAACAGTTTCAAGCGCGGCACAAAGTTCGTTGCCCTTTTCGGGCAAGACTGCGCAAGTTGACGAAGGCACAGTCAAACCTCTGCCCCGGTCACAAAAAACCTACCTGAGCGGTTCCCGCCCGGATATCCGGGTTCCCATGCGTGAAATCAGCCAGTCCGATACGCCCGCAAGCATGGGAGCGGAAAAAAATCCGCCGATTTATGTCTATGATACTTCCGGTCCTTATACCGACCCGGCAATCAAAATTGACATTCGCGCCGGCCTAGCGCCGCTGCGCGAAAAGTGGATAGATGAGCGCGGAGATACGGAGATTCTCTCGGGTCCGGCCTCCATCTATGGCAGGCAACGTCTGAACGACCCAGGCCTCGCCGAATTACGCTTCGACTTGAAACGCAGCCCTCGCCGCGCCAGAGCTGGAGCAAACGTGACACAAATGCATTATGCCCGACGTGGCATCGTCACACCGGAAATGGAATTCATTGCCATACGGGAGAATCAGCGGTGCGAGCATTTGGCCGATCAACAGCGGGAACTGCTTGCACGCCAACACCCGGGCCAGGATTTCGGCGCGTTTCTGCCCCGCCACATCACGCCAGAGTTCGTACGCGACGAAGTCGCCCAGGGACGCGCAATCATTCCCGCCAACATCAATCATCCCGAATCCGAACCAATGATCATCGGGCGCAACTTTCTGGTGAAAATCAACGCGAATATCGGTAATTCGGCGCTAAGCTCAAGCATCCAGGAAGAAGTGGAAAAGATGACATGGGCGATACGCTGGGGAGGAGATACCGTAATGGATCTCTCCACGGGAAAAAACATTCATGAAACGCGCGAATGGATCATACGCAACAGTCCCGTTCCCATCGGCACGGTGCCGATCTACCAGGCTCTGGAAAAAGTAAATGGCAAGGCAGAAGACCTGACCTGGGAAATTTTTCGCGATACGTTGATAGAGCAGGCTGAACAGGGTGTGGATTATTTCACCATTCATGCCGGCGTACGGCTCGCCTATGTTCCGATGACGGCAAAACGGCTCACCGGTATCGTTTCCCGCGGCGGATCGATCATGGCGAAGTGGTGTCTTGCCCACCACGAAGAGAGTTTCCTGTATACGCAATTCGAGGAAATCTGTGAAATCATGAAGGCTTACGATGTGAGCTTCTCCCTCGGCGACGGATTGCGCCCCGGTTCAATATACGATGCGAATGATGAAGCCCAGTTTGCGGAGCTGAAAACCCTGGGCGAACTGACGCAGATTGCCTGGAAGCATGATGTGCAGGTGATGATCGAAGGTCCCGGCCATGTTCCCATGCATCTCATCAAGGAGAACATGGATATGCAGCTGAAATACTGTGCCGAAGCCCCGTTCTATACGCTGGGGCCGCTCACTACCGACATCGCCCCTGGCTACGATCATATTACCTCTGCCATCGGCGCTGCCATGATCGGCTGGTACGGTACCGCGATGTTATGTTATGTGACGCCCAAGGAGCATCTCGGCCTGCCGGACAAGGATGACGTCAAGGATGGCATCATCACTTATAAAATCGCTGCCCATGCCGCAGACCTGGCAAAAGGGCACCCCGGCGCTCAATTACGCGACAATGCTCTTTCCAAAGCGCGCTTTGAGTTTCGCTGGGAAGATCAGTTCAACCTTGGCCTCGATCCTGACAAGGCAAGGCAGTTCCATGATGAAACCCTGCCGCAGGAAGGCGCAAAGCTCGCCCATTTCTGTTCGATGTGCGGTCCGCATTTCTGCTCAATGAAAATCACACAGGATGTACGCGACTTTGCGGCGAGCAAAGGTGTCAGTGAGCAAGAGGCCCTGGAAAAAGGCATGGAAGAAAAAGCGAGCGAATTTGTAGCAAGGGGAACAGAGATTTATAGCAAGGTGTAAGCGGCATGACAGCCGGTTTATGCCGGCTTGCCATTGAAAAGCAAAAAAAGGGAAAGCGACAGAAGGATGCGGGCGATTACATTGCGCCAGGACATTCATTCCTGCACGCCTCCCGCAAAAGCATCGCAAGTATTCTCAAACCGAAACCGGTTTGATGCGATAATAGCGAAAAAATAAACAGTCGCGCGCTCGGCGTTACTTCTCTACTGGATACCCATTGCCTGTATTCCCTGGTAAGACCATGGTTCATTCCCGTTCGTTCCCGGTTACCCGCGGTCTCCCGGCTTCTGCCGGATAATCTGGAATGGACTGGTTTCTTCTCCTCAAGGGGCTCATCCTTGGCATAGTCGAAGGTCTGACGGAATTTCTTCCGATTTCGTCCACTGGTCACCTGATTCTGGTCAGCGATCTGCTCAACTTCAATGACGAAAAGGGCAAGGTATTTACTATCGTCATTCAGCTTGGCGCAATTCTGGCGGTATGCTGGGAATATCGCGTCAAGCTTCGTCATGTGGTGATGGACATCGGCTCCCGCCAGGATGCAAACCGCTTCGTGTTGAATCTTCTCATCGCGTTTCTGCCAGCCGCAATTCTGGGTTTGCTGTTCATCAAGACCATTAAGCAATACCTGTTTCATCCCGTACCGGTCGCGCTGGCATTCATTGCCGGCGGCCTTCTGATTCTTTGGGCTGAGCGCAGGCAACATGTGGTGGACGTGGAACGGGTCGAAGACATGGACTGGAAACATGCCTTGAAAGTGGGATTGGCGCAGTGTCTGGCGCTCATACCCGGCACTTCGCGCTCGGGCGCCACCATTATTGGGGGCCTCTTCTTCGGCCTGTCGCGCAAGGCCGCTACTGAATTTTCATTTTTCCTCGCGATTCCAGTTATGTTCGCGGCGACTTTTTATGATCTTTACAAGAATCGCGATATTCTTCAGCTGGATGATGCGAGCGTGTTCGCGATCGGGTTCGTGGCGTCCTTTATCAGCGCTCTCCTGGCGGTGCGAGGTTTACTCCGCTTTGTCAGCCAGCACGATTTCTCCGTTTTTGCCTGGTATCGCATCGGATTCGGAATTATCGTCCTGATTACGGCTTACTCCGGGATGGTTCAGTGGTCAGCGTAAGAAGGATTCCTGTCCAATGGGTTTTGTTCATGCATTGACGCCCCATTATTTTCCAGATTATTGTCCCCGCGATAAGCCTCCCCTGAGCCTCTCGAGAGCCAGAATGAACAGGGGCACCTTAACTTAGGGCGATGGAGACGAAAGACGCTCAACTCTGCACCCAAGGTAGTCCTGCCGCCTTCCAGCCACCTTTCTTACCGCGATGGCCGGTTGCGTCCTTCTCACCTTCGAATCCTTCGAGAACGTTGTAGCAATTCGTATAACCCAGTTCGGAAGCGGTAGCTGCGGCCTGATGCGAGCGCCCTCCCGTACGGCAGATGAACATGACCAACGATTCCTGATCTACCTGGCTGGAAAGATAGTTGATGAAATCAGGGTTGGAACGCATTCCCGGATAAGACTGCCATTCGATTTCCACTGCACCCGGAATTCTTCCTACCCAATCCCATTCCGCACGTGAACGCACATCCACCAGTTTCGCCTCTGGCGCTTCCTGAAGCAAGGTAAGCGCCTCCGCCGGTAACAGCGCCCCTTGATAGGGCAGATCCATTTCCTCGGCGCGCTTATGCGCCCTTTCGAGTATTGCAGTAATTGTTTCGGTTTCCATATGATTTACCATGACGCGAATGAAATAATATGTAATGGTAATCGATTTTCAGCTATCTGGATGCCTGGAAAACTTCAATCGAGGGACAGGATGCAACAAACTCTGCCTCTTCCAACTTGCGGTATTTTATTGCTGAGGGAATGGCCGCTCCCCTCCTGGGATATAATATCAATTCCGCAAATTCCCTTTATATGAGGACACTCAACTTTTTAAAAGGAAGGCGCTTTCGCACGCTTGCATATTGATATGGCTTGGAGACTGAAATGGCGGTAGCCGATGTTCTGAAAATGATTCAGGACAACGAAGTCAGATTCGTTGATCTACGATTTACCGATACCCGCGGTAAAGAACAGCATGTAACCCTGCCCGCTCACGTCGTCGATGCGGATAAACTGGAGGACGGTCATACATTCGATGGCTCTTCCATCGCCGGCTGGAAGGGGGTGCAGGCGTCGGATATGCTCCTGATACCGGATACCGGTACTGCGCGGATGGATCCATTCATGGACGAGGCTACACTGTTCATCACCTGCGATGTGGTGGAGCCCGCGGATGGGAAGGGTTACGACCGGGATCCTCGTTCCCTGGCAAAACGCGGCGAAGCCTACCTCAAGTCGACAGGCATCGGCGATATCGCGTTTTTCGGCCCGGAGCCTGAGTTCTTCATTTTTGATTCCGTAACCTGGCATGCCGACATGTCCGGCTGTTCTGTAAAAATCGAGTCGGAAGAAGCAGCCTGGAGCTCGGGAGTAAAATATGAGGGTGGCAATATCGGGCATCGTCCTGGTATCAAAGGGGGCTATTCCCCGGTTCCCCCGATCGACTCCTTGCATGACATCCGGTCAGCGATGTGTCTTGCGCTTGAGGAAATGGGTATCGAAGTTGAAGTGCACCACCACGAAACGGCCACTGCCGGACAGTGTGAGATAGGCACCAAGTACAGCAGCCTGGTGAAGCGTGCGGACTGGACGCAGGTATTCAAATACGTGGTGCACAACATTGCCCACTCGTATGGAAAGACGGCAACCTTCATGCCAAAGCCCATTGTAGGTGACAATGGCTCCGGGATGCACGTGCACCAGTCGATCTGGAAAGGCGGACGAAACCTGTTTTCCGGAAACGGTTATGCCGGGCTTTCGGAAATGGCAATGTATTATATTGGCGGAATCATCAAGCATGCCAAGGCCTTGAACGCCATCACCAATCCCGGGACCAACTCCTACAAGCGCCTCGTTCCAGGCTTTGAAGCACCCATCAATCTTGCATATTCCGTAAGTAACCGTTCGGCCGCCATCCGCATTCCTTATGCCAACAACCCCAAAGGCCGCCGGATCGAGGTGCGCTTCCCTGACCCTACCGCGAACCCTTACCTTGCATTTACTGCCATGCTGATGGCGGGGCTGGATGGAATCCAGAACAAGAGTCACCCGGGCGATCCGATGGACAAGAATCTCTACGACCTTCCACCCGAGGAGGCTGCCAGAATTCCCAATCCTTGCGCTTCCCTGGATGAAGCACTGGACAGCCTGGATAAGGACCGTAATTTCCTCACTCGCGGCGGAGTGTTTTCGAATGATATGATAGATGCTTACATCGAGCTCAAGATGGAAGAAGTTACGCGCTTCCGGATGACGACGCATCCGGTCGAATTCGATATGTACTACAGCTTGTGAGCACTGTTTCTCACGCTCGAACCGCTCATGCTGTTTCATTGATCAGGACATAATATCCGATGAAAATTCTTTTTGTTACATTGCTCGCGCTGCCGATGCTCATGCTTGCGGGATGTGGTCAGAAAACAGCGAAGGATGCGGAAAAACCCGGCGAGCAGCAGGCGCAACTGCCGGATGAGTTCACTTCTGAAAAGCAAATGCCATCAGTGCTGGAAGAAAGCCTGAGCCCGGAAGAGAAGTCTGCAGTATTGAAAGAAATCATGCCGGCCGGGTCTGAGAGCGATTCCACACCTGAGGAAAAATTTCTGCAGTTGAAAAAAGACGCGGAGGCTGGCGATCCCAAAGCACAGACTGGCCTCGGCGTTATGTACTATACGGGTGAAGCGATATCCAAGGATGCTTCGGGCAAAATCCTGAGTAACGATCCCGCTACCGCCGCCGCCTGGTTTCATCGCGCAGCTGAGCAGGGCTATGCGGATGCTCAATTCAACCTGGGGTTGCTGTATGCCAACGGCGAGGGCGTTCCTAAAGATTCCGTCAAGGCGTTCGGGCTGTTTCAAAAAGCGGCCGAACAGGGTAATGTCGACGCGCAAAATAACGTGGGTGTGATGTATTACTCAGGTGAAGGCGTGCCCAGAGACGAAGCCAAGGCGAAAGAATGGTTCAAGAAAGCGGCGGCCCAGGGTAATGCCGACGCGCAGGCAAACCTGGATGCAATGAAATAAGGGCTTTGCTGTTTGTTTCGAGAATCCGGGCATCTCTGTAACGCAAGGGTCGGCATTACGCTTGTGTTACCGCAAAGGGTACGTTGCTCGTCATTATGTCGGCGCATTCAGTCAACCTCCGATAGCCCTTCAGAGTTTCACTCCATAAGGACATAAGGAGATGCCTATCCGAGGGCAGGTTACTGTATTCCATCCTCTCACCCTCAAATCCTTACTACATAAAGGGAGTTGGTGACACCTTCAACAATCCAGATAATCAGTGCAGCGCTATTCGGGGTTGCACTCCTGCATACGTTTTCCACCAGATTTTTTGAGCGATTGGCAAACGCGCGTCCTGCCCACGCAGGGATATGGCATTTATTGGGTGAAGTAGAAGTCGTGTTCGGCTTCTGGGCCATGATTCTCATACTGCTCATGTTTGCGGTGGAAGGCCGTGACAGCGCAATCCATTACCTGGATTCGCGTAACTTTACGGAACCCATGTTCGTCTTTGCGATCATGGTCATTGCTGGAACAAAGCCGATCCTCCAGCTTGCCATGCTCTCGGTACGCACCGTGGCGCAATTCATTCCGCTGTCGCGCGCGATCGTTTTCTACTTTACGACGCTTTCCCTCGTTCCACTGCTCGGCTCCTTCATCACCGAACCGGCGGCCATGACGCTCGCTGCCCTGATTCTTCGAGACAATTATTTCTCTCGTGGAATTTCGCTCAAGCTTAAATATACTACCCTCGGAGTTCTGTTCGTCAATGTATCCATCGGCGGCACCTTGACACCCTTCGCTGCACCTCCCGTGCTTATGGTGGCGGGGAAATGGGGATGGGACATCTGGTTCATGATATCCACTTTCGGTTGGAAAGCAGCTATCGTCGTGATAGTGAATGCGGGGAGCGCCACTTTGCTGTTTCGCCGCGAATTGTCCCAAGGCGGGCTCGGGCAGAATTTGTCTGATCGTGGAGAGAAAGCGCCGAGTCTTCTTGTAGCTGTGCACCTCATCTTCCTGATCGGAATAGTAACGTTTGCTCATCATCCTGCCGTCTTTATGGGACTTTTCCTGTTTTTTCTTGGCATCGCCCATGCATATCAAAAACATCAGAACCGGTTTATCCTGCGGGAGGGTTTGCTGGTGGCATTTTTCCTGGCTGGTCTGGTAGTGCTGGGCGGGCAGCAGCAGTGGTGGTTGCAGCCGCTATTGCTGGGAATGAGCAGCGAGGCAGTATTCTTTGGCGCCACGCTGCTGACGGCAATAACGGATAATGCGGCCCTTACCTATCTTGGCTCGCTTGTAGAGGGGCTGTCAGGTTCTTTCAAATATGCGCTGGTTGCAGGCGCAGTTACAGGGGGCGGGCTCACGATCATCGCGAATGCACCCAATCCTGCCGGAGTCGCTATTCTGCGTGGCAATTTCGAGGATGGGACCATTCACCCGTTAGGCCTGCTGACAGCGGCAATACCACCGACTATCGTGGCTCTCCTGGCATTCCGCTTGCTCTAGGAAACCCCTGGCTAACTGGCGACCGGGTTGCCCTCTCTTGTCATTCCACAAAATCGAGCCTGGCCGATTTCAGGCCGCATCTTCACTAACTTTACGGGACAGATCCTTCGTTCTGCTTCAAGGCGCGCAAGCTGTCATTTTCAGCGCGTAACGCTTCGACCTCCTTATGCAGTTTTCCTATCGCCATGCGTTCGCGCAACATGGTCGGCAGTGTAACGAGCGCTCCTATGAGCGCCCCCAGACCGAAGCAGACTGCGATCACAATGGCAAGCGATGCATCGGCACGCCAAAGTAAGAATATGACGCTTACCTCAACAGCGTTCTGAACCGCAAACGTGACAATGAGGAAAACGATGACGAGTGCTGCAATCAATTGCAATTGCATAACAGCTCCTTTCCGGACACCCGTATCCGAATTGGGGAAAACGGCTTCCGCCTCAGCAAGAAGCACGATGTGCCAGATGTGAACGTGGAAGACGTGCCGGGCTATACCTGCCGATTCCGGTTGTAAAAAGTGATGGAAAGAGAGCGTCCGAAGGCTGGTCCGAACGCGATTCCATGCACTTGAATCAACAAAAGGATAACCGAACAAAAGTGGCGCTATCCTCCCAACAAGCAGGTCACTTCACACGCTAACCGCGTATTTTGCGAGTGAAGCCGGTTTCCAACCACTTCTTGATACGATTGGCATCGCCAATCCGGGAATTCTTTCCCCAGGAATCGAGCAGCACGATTATGGTCGGCTTGCCTGTGATATTTGCATGCATCACCAGACAGCGCCCGGCCTCGCTGAGAAATCCTGTTTTGGATATCCCGATATCCCAACTGCTGCTTCTTACCAACCTGTTGGAGTTGACGAAATTCAAGTTGCGGCTGCGTACCTTCCCCATGGATGCCACCTCGTGTGCAGCGGTCGTGGAAAATACGCGGATGTGACGGTACCCGTGTGCCGCCTTGACCATTTTTGCGAGATCACGCGCGGTGGAGACATTTCCGCTGTTCAAGCCGGTCGAGTCAACGAAATAGGTGCTGCCCATTCCCAACTTGAATGCCTTGCGGTTCATGGCTGTAACAAACGCATTCAGGCCGCCGGGATACGTACGTCCCAGCGCCGCAGCAGCGCGATTCTCCGAAGACATCAAAGCCAGTCGCAACAATTCTCCGCGGGTGAACTTCGTTCCTACCCGCAGGCGGGAACGAGTATACTTGATGACATCAACATCAGCCGAGTCGATGACTATTTCCTGGTTCAGCGGCAGTTTTGCATCGAGCACAACCATTGCGGTCATGAGTTTGGTAATCGAAGCGATCGGCATGACACTGTCTGCGTTCTTGTGGAAAAGAACCTGTCCCCGCTGTGGATCCACAACCAGCGCTGAGTTGGACCGGAGAGACAAGTCAGCCGGTTTTGCAAAAGCGCCTCCCATAAACGCAAGCGTGGCGCAAACCACCAATATGGCGTTCTTCATTTGTATTATCCAATGGAGTTGTCCGCCCTCCCTGCGGACTGGGCCTACGGCCGTAAAGTACCAAATATCACGAGCTAGGGAAAGAGCTATGTTCAGGGGCGCGCACGGAAAGGATTTTTCTAGGAGGAAAGCAAGTGAGAATGGGGATCGGTGAGTGACTGGGACTTACTGCTCGGCGCAAGCGCCATTGCTCATTGACAGGCGGTAACCATCCATGAGCACTTTGGATGCGCCCTCGAGCGGCAAAGGCTGGGAAAAATAGTAGCCCTGCATTTCGTCGCACCCGTGTCTTATCAGAAAATCCAGTTGCGCCCTTGTTTCAACGCCCTCAGCCACTACTTTCAGCCCGAGGCTGTGCGCGAGCTTGATCATGGCTACGGTAATGGTTGCATCGTCGGGATCCGTCGTGACATCGCGGATGAAGGCGCGGTCGATCTTGAGTACATCCAGAGGGAAGCGCTTGAGATAGGCAAGACTGGAATAGCCGGTACCAAAATCGTCCATCGATATCTGGACACCGAAGGCTTTCAGATTCTGCAAGGCGTTGGCGGCCATCTCGGCCTCCTTCATCAATACAGACTCCGTAAGCTCGAATTCCAGCAGACGCGGATCAATGTTCGTAGCCTTCAACGTTTCCCCGATAATGCTATCCAGATCCTGTTGCTGGAACTGCCGGGCTGACAGATTGATCGAGATGGGATGCAGCACCAACCCCTGGCCCTGCCATTCCCTGATCTGCTCACAAACCGTTTTCACCACCCACTCGCCTACCGATACGATCAACCCCGTATCCTCGAGGACGGAAATGAACTGCAGTGGAGGCACCAGTCCATGCGCGGGGTGCTGCCAGCGCAGGAGCGCCTCAAAACCGGTAATCTCTCCGTTGATCAGGCTTGCTTTGGGTTGGTAGTGAAGCACGAACTCGTGTCTGGCCAGAGCGCCGCGAAGTTGCGTCTCGATTTTCAGGCGAGCCACCGCGCGCTCATTCATCTGTGGAAGGTAAAACTGATAAATTGCCGGCCCCTGCTCTTTCGCCTGGAACATTGCTGTATCCGCATTTCTGAGCAGGCTGTCTGCATCGGTACCATCGCCGGGATAGATGCTGATTCCAAGGCTTGCAGAAACATAGATCTCCTGTGTTTCCAGTTCAAAGGGTACCTGGAGCGCCGAAATAACCTTCTCCGCAATTAAGGTTGCATCTTCAGCTTGTACGAGATCAGACAGAATCAAGGCAAATTCATCTCCTCCAAGACGGGCAACCGTGTCGCATGAACGCACACACTGCTGCAGTCTCTTTGCGACATGGATCAGCAGCTCGTCACCGGTAGAATGGCCCATTGTGTCGTTGACGATCTTGAACCGGTCCAGATCCGCAAATACCACGCCGACCCGGCGACGGTTGCGATGGGCATGTTCCATCGCCTGCCGGAGACGATCAAGAAAAAGACTTCGATTAGGCAGTTCCGTCAGGGGATCAAACTGGGCCAGGTAGGTGAGACGCTCCTCCGTTGTCTTGCGGTCAATTGCGGTTGCGAGAATATTCGCGAGACTCTGAAGAAAATTGATACTGCTGGACGTGAAGCGCTGGGGATCGCGCGAATAGGCTCCCAGGATCCCATAAGGTCCCCCCGCCCCCGAGATAAGCACGTCTGCGCAACTGCGTATATTATGGCTCCTCAGGATGCTGGAAGGCTTGAAACGGGTTTCTGTCTGGAAGTCCTCCACAATGACGGATTGATGGCTCGCAAGTACAAAGCGATTTTGACTGTTCTCGTATGTAAACGATATCTGCCTTCCAATCCAGTCTTTCTGCCAGCCGACCCCGGATTTAAGAACAAAAGAACGGAAATCCGGCGCAAGCTGGAGCGCCTTGCAGAACTCGACATTGAGACCTTGAGAAGCAATCACCGCTGCTTGCCCCCACAACAGAGCAAGATTTCCGCTGGCCAGCGCCTGTTGCCCGAACGCGGCAATGAGCCCCTGCTGCATGGCATGCTCCTGGATTGCAAAGTCAGTTTGCTTGCGCTTGGTAATGTCGATGGCAGTGCCCACTATTCTCAGTTCATCTGGATTGGTGCTCCATTTCAAGGCCTTCGCAATATGCAGATAGCGCACTGTCTTGTGTTCGCGCAAAATCCGGAAATCGAGTTGAACGCGTCCATCCTCGGCGCTGACCCGTTCCAGATGCGTCTCCTGCTGAGGCAGATCGTCCGGATGGGTATAGGATTTCCATATGTCATACGTGATGCGGCTCCCGGGAGCAATCCCGTAGATCTCGTACATCCGGTCATTCCAGATCATTTCATTGGTCGCAGTGTTCCACTCCCAGATACCGATGGCGGCTGCTTCCGTGGCAAGAGCAAGTCGTGTCCTCTCTTCCAGCAAAACGCGCTCCCTTCTGTTCGATTCTGCCCGCAGCCAGACATTTTCTATGACAGTCGGCAATCGCTGGAGGTAGCCTGCGGTCTTCACAACGTAATCGGCAGCACCCAGTTTCAGTGACTGCCGGGCGATCTCCTCATCCTCGCTCCCGATAAAGAGAATGATGGGCAGATCAAGTCCCCGTACCTGGCAAAGCTCCTTCAGAACGTCCGTCGCGGAGGCCCCGGGTAAGCGGTAATCGAGCAGCAACACGTCAACATCGGTCTTTCTATCCTGTTCAGCAAGATAGGAAAAAACCCCCTCAGCTGACTGAACAGATTCGATTCGAAGGTGTGGCGCAGTGGAAGCCAGTGCCTGTTTCATCGTTTCGGCGTCATGCGGATTAGGCTCAACGTATAAAACCTGGAGGACTGTAGCGCGGCGGTAAGTTTCTGTCTGGAACTTGTCGAGCGTCGCCCGAAGCACAAGCCCAAGAGTTTCGAGAAAGCGCCCGTGCTTTATGACGTAATCGTCAGCTCCCGCTCGAAGTAACGAGAGGATGGCTTCTTCTCTGCTGGAACCGGTAAGAACCACGACTGGAAGCGGTAGATGTCGTCTGCGAATCTGAGCCAGCAGCGTTTCACCACTCCCGTCCGGAAGATTGAGGTCCGTCAGGACGATATCGTAGCGAGGAGAGGCTCCCGGTCTGGCGATTGCTGGAATACCGAGGCTGGTTCCATAGAGATCTTGGAATCTTTCCACGCGGTGCAAAGCTTCTGCCAGTGAACTGACGATATCGAGCTGAATGTCGGGCGCGCGTTTTTTCAGTTCCAATCGCACCAGATCGGCATCCAGTGCATTATCCTCAAGGTAGAGCACTCTCATCGAAAAACCTTTGAATGATCTCCCCGAAGGCCGGAAAAGGCCCTCGAGAACTTCGGTTTCCTATCGTATCCTCGCACCCTCCGGGGTATTGCCCGAGTCCTGCCCGATCTCGCATCCTGCATGAAACTCATTCAGAAACCTCTAATCCTTGCGGAACAATGGGTATTAAGAACAGTCCAGTAGAGCTCGATCTGCCGGGCCACATCAATGAATTTTTCGAAGTCCACCGGCTTTACGATGTAGGAGTTCGCACCGAGCAGATAGGCTTCATGAACATCGACATCTTCGGAGGAAGACGTAAGCACCACGACCGGAACAGTTCCAAGCAAGGAATGCTCCCGTATGGTTCGCAGGACTTCCAGTCCGTTTACTTTGGGTAGTTTGAGGTCTAGCAGTACAACCGAAGGCGGGAGATCGCTCGTTCTCCAGCTCGAAAAAAAATCGATCGCTTCCTGACCATCCCGCAGCACTTCGAGTGGATTGGTCAGGTTGTGCCGCACAAAAGCACGCCGTGTGAGATCGACATCCATCGGGTTGTCTTCAATAAGCAGAATCGGCAACGCAGTGTTCATGAAAACACACCCCTATAAGTCCTGTTCTTGTAACTGCTCGAATGGCGTAGGGTCAGACAGTGGCAGTTGCAGGTAAAAGACAGCCCCGGCGCCTACCTGGCTTTCCGCCCACACCCGTCCTCCCATACGCTCCATAGCTTTTTGCACCATTGCAAGCCCGATGCCCGTCCCCGGATATTCCTCGGCCCGTTGCAAGCGCTGGAATATCTCAAAAATTTTGTCGTAAAAACGCATATCAAATCCAATGCCGTTGTCGCGCACGCAAAGGATGCAATTGCTATCCGAAGTCCAGGCGCGGATTTCGATGGTAGGCTCCGGGGTATGTATGGAGAACTTGATGGCGTTATCGACCAGGTTGCGTAGAGCGATTGCAAGGCCATCGGGATCAGCGCGAACGTGGAAATCATCCACACTGACAGTGAGGCGTACGTTTTGCAGATTATCCCCGAACTGGGCCAACACCTTCGATACGAAAGCGGGAAGCCTGATGACCATCGAAGACAGTTTTCGCCGCTCAAGTTTTGAGTAGGAGAGCAGATCTTCGATTAAATCCGTCATATGCTTGGTGGCTGAACGGACATTTGTCAGAAAACTGCGACCTTCCTCGTCGAGGCGTTCGTAGTAGTTTTCCAGCAGCAACCGGCTGTACCCGGCTATACCGCGCAGGGGCGCTCTCAGATCATGCGATACCGAATAACAGAAATTTTCCAGTTCCTTGCTCTTGGCAAGAAGCTGGGCGGTACGCTCATTCACCTTGTATTCAAGATTAACCTTCGCATCACGCAAGGCTTCCTCAGCCTGTTTGCGCTCGGTGACATCCTTAATGGTAAGAAAAGCCAGCCCTTTACTGTTCTCGTAGCGCAAAACCGTTCCGGAATAACTGAAGATTCTCAACCACTCTTTATCCAGCCGCCGGATGCGCAGCTCCAGATCATGCAGGTGCTCGCCCCGGAGAATGCGCGTCAAGGGCCATTGATCTATAGGCACGACATTGCCCTCGAGTGTCGATAACTCATAGATCCGGGCAAAACTATGAAGACTGCCAAAAACCTCTTCCGCATTCTCGATCTCATGCATTCGCAAAGCGGCGGGATTCCAGCGGAGAAGATTACGATTGAAATCGGAGATGAGAAGCCCCTCGGTCATATGCTCCATCACCACCTGAAGCCGCTTTTCTGTCTCACGCTGCGCCTCTTCCCGGAGTCTCTGATCGTGGACGTCGGTATTGGTCCCGAACCACTGCACAACCTGACCTTCCTCGTTTCTTAACGGCTCGGCACGGGTCAGAAATACCCGAAGCTCCCCATCCGCACCACGCAGTGGAATTTCCATATCGAGCGGCTGCTCTGCAGCAGTAGCCTCGCTCCAACGTTTTATTACCTCCGGCAGCAGTTCGGGATCATGAACCTTTTGCCAGCCCCAGCCCATCATCTCTTCGGGAGTGGTTCCGGTATAGTCGTACCAGCGCTGGTTGTACCAGGACCTGGATCCATCCGTCTCCCCTATCCATGCAAGCTGCGGGATGGTATTCACCATTGTCCGGAATCGCGCCTCATTTGCACGCAACTTGGCCTCTGCGCGGCGGCGCGCGCTGAGATCGAACACCATTGCAAGAAATTGCACTTGCTCAGGCCGGGTGGACAACTCCAGGTGAACCTCGACCGGGTAATGCGTACCGTCCGCACGCAGATGGGTCGCCTCGAAAACCAGGATTTCTTTCTCACCCTTCATGAGTGGATCAATCAAAGTCCGGAACGATGTCTCGTCGAACTCGCGTTCGACTTCCAGCAGCGTCATCTTTTGCAGCGAATCCATGCTGTAACCAAGATTGTGCCGGGCTCCCCGGCTGGCATACTCGAAATGCAGTGTATGAGCATTCAGCAGATAAATTTCGTTCAGGCTCTGATCGAGAATTTCTGCAATCGGGGTACGGACATTCTCCACAGTGGCAAGACGGGTCATATCGCGAGCGTTCTCAGAAGCGCACGCAACACTCCCTGTGTAGTTTTGGTTTAGGGATATCATTACGGAAAAACCTGATGCTCTTTTGCAAGAACGATTCGACTCGGAAAAACTCGGAAAAAACAGAGCTATGAAACCCTAAAACGGGCCGGATGAATAGCTGTAAGATTTTACAGGGTGGCAGGATGAAAATTAGGCTGGAGTGTTTGATCGAAACTTTCCACAGACCGAAAGCGACAGAATGGAAGCAGCCTGATCTGTAAATTTCCCCTATTCGTGGAAAAGGAAAGCGCGTCTTCTTGCACCGCGCCCCACCGCTCTCACCGCATCATAAACATGCACCTGGTGGATGGAGAGCGTCCTCCCCAGCTGCAGGAAATTGCAAGGCCTGAAGAGACAGTTGTCGACAATTTAATCAACATGGGACTTATCGTCCCCGCTCGGAGATAAACATGCAGGAACTGAATGCAACCTGGACCGCGCTGAAACTCGGCGGCTTTACCGTTGTGCCGCTGTCATTGCTGGCGGTGATCGCATTGGCGATCATGCTTGAAAAGGCGTTCATCTATTGGAAGTTTGCCCGCCTGTCTCACGACCTGCTGAATCTGGTTGAGACTTACGGCTTTGCATGGGCCGATCTGGAAAAAATACTCTCCGGATTGGATGATGGCCACTACTACAAGCGCTTCTTCGAGGTTGTGATCAGTAACAGACACCATCCGTCCTGGTGGACGGAGTCGCGCGCGGCAGACGAAGCCCAGTTAATCGAGACATCGCTGGGACGCCGGTTGTGGGTATTGGAAACGATCGTCACCGCAGCGCCTCTGCTCGGGCTTGTCGGAACCGTTATCGGCATGATGCGCGCTTTCCAGGTCATCGGTGGCGAAGGGGTAGTCAACCCCACGGCTGTGACGGGAGGAGTAGCCGAAGCGCTTATCGCCACCGTCGTTGGCCTCCTGATTGCGCTGATTGCACTCTTCGGCTTCAATTACTTCTCTCGCCTTCAATCCCAAACGATGGATGAGATGGAACGACTGGGCACGCGCCTCATCGATCATATTCGCCTGGATCAGGAGGAGAGCGGTCATGAAGCGGCGTAAACCCAGGGAATACCGCAGGGGGCGCATCGAAATCATCCCAATGATCGACGTGATGTTTTTCCTGCTTGCCACATTCATGCTATCGTCATTATCGATGCAGAATCTCGATTCGCTGCAGGTGAATCTGCCGCAAGGCGAGGCCGAGAAACTCACCGCCAAAACGCCAGTTACATTGACCTTGACGAGTGACAGTAAAATCTTTGTTAACCGCACGCCCGTGACCCTGGAGACCCTGGGTGACACTCTCAAACCACTGCTGCGCGATTCCGAACAGAAAGTGGTGGTATCGGCAGACAGCGACGCACCGCAAGGGATTGTCGTGCAGGCGATGCTGCGTGCTCGTAGTGCGGGCGCACAGCACTTTTTGATCGCCGTCAAACACGAGTAATTCCGAACACATGCTCAAGTCCGGATCGAGGGAAATCCGCATCTGGTGGCCCCTGCCGCTGGCGTCTGTCCTCTGGGTGATCATCATCTGGGCGTTCGGGTTCTTTCTCACCGCGCCCGAGGTGGAGATCAAGGGGCCTCCAGCAATCGAGGCCAGCTTCGTGGAACTGGCTGAAGAAATACCCGAACAGAAGGTGGCGCCGGCTGCGCCACCCAGTCCCAAGGCCCCTCCTGCGCCCAAACCTCCTCCTAAGCCTCGGCCTCAACCGCGGCTGGGAGAAGGAGGAACCAAGCCGCTGAAACCCAAACGGGAAAAAGCAATGGAAAACCGTGAGGGCAGCAAGGAGCGCACGCCGGTTCAGAAAACTGTTCCACAGGCTTCTCCAGAGACTGAACGCCCAAAAGACCTGCTGGCATATATGAATGAGGCGCGGGAGCGGCGGCGGGCAGGCGGAATTTTCGAGGATGAACCCGCTGAACCTGAGGCGGTCGAGCGCGAGCCTTCCGAAGAAGAACTGCGCATGGCTAACGTGATGCGCAACCTCAAGGAGCCTGGCGCAAGCGGGATATTCCAGATCATCAGGATGGGGCCGCGAACGGCACAGTTTCTGTTTCGTGCCTGGAAGAAGGATAGCAGCGTTCCCCGCCGGGAGTTGGTGGAAGTCGATGCCGGGCCCGGTGGCGATATTCAACGGGCCATCGTTCAAAAAATGATCGAGTTGATTCGGCAATACCACAAAGGGGATTTCAACTGGGAATCCTATCGCCTCGACCGGGTGGTCGTCCTCTCCGCCCGGCCGGAAGACAGCAAGGGTCTGGAGGATTTCCTGATACGCGAGTTTTTTGGAGAGGAGGCTGCCCCGCGACGGCGATGAAGATCGTCCTGACGGGCGAAGCTATTCTCTATCCCATGTACTACATTACGGTGGGAGCAAGCAGCGGACCCAGCCCGCCCTACACCGGTGATACCGGACGGCTGGAGGAAGGACGTTGTCCTACTTTTCCAGCCGGCTTACAGTCTTGTTCCATCACCTTTCAGATACTTGTCCAGAAACTCCAGTATTCGGCGATTGGCCTCGATCTGGTTCTTTTTCTTGGTAAAACTATGGCCTTCATCAGGGAAAACAATATACTCCACCGGAATACCATGCTTTCTGACCGCCTCCACCATTTCATCGCTCTCGGCCTTGACCACACGTGGATCATTGGCTCCCTGAATGACCAATAAAGGCTTTCGTATTTCCCTGGCGTGGAACAGGGGGGAAGTCGCAACAAGAAAATCGATGTCCGCCACCGGATCTCCAATTTCATCATAAATGGCTTTGCGGACGGACTCCCAGTAAACAGGAATGCTCTCCAGGGTACGCAGCCAGTTGCTGACGCCGAAAATGTCCACCCCTACCTTGAAAGCTTCAGGCCGGAACGCGAGGGCTGCAAGTGTCATGTAACCGCCATAGCTCGCGCCCATGATACCGATGCGCTCACGGTCGATGTAACCGAGGCTGGCCAGAAAGGTCTTCGCTTCCACACAATCCCACAAGGGCTCCCGTCCGTGCTTGCGGTTGGCCGCGGTAAAGAAGGTTTTACCGTAGCCGGAGCTGCCCCGGTTATTGATGCCCAGCACAGCATATCCGTGGTTCACGAGGTACTGAATCTGGGCGCTATAACCCCGCATGGTCTGTCCGCCGGGTCCTCCATGAACGTACACGATCGCAGGCACCTTGCTGGTGCCCGATGCTTCATGGGGCTTGTAATAGATGGAGGGAATCATCATTCCATCGAAGGAGCGGAACCGCACCACTTCCGCCTCCACCAGATCTGATGGATCGATCTCCTTGTTCAGGCTCTGCGTGAGCTGACAGAACTGCCCGGTATTGAAATCGTGCACGAACAGATTATCGGGAGAGCGATCGCCATTTACGTAGAAGGCCATACGCGTGCTGCTCTGCGAAAAGACCACACCGCGGATTTCTCCTTGGGGCAGCGCCGGCAGTTTTACAGGTTTCTCCCTCTCTCCATCTTCAATTTCGGCAACACGAACGACGATACTTCCATCTGCGTTGATGCCAGTTACCCGGAATCGGCCATCGTATGAAAAATAGGTGTACATCACGTCCCACTCAGCGCTCTCGTGGTCGCAGACGACCCCTGAGGTGAGATCATAGGTACGCAAATGCTTGAATTCGCTTCCCTCTGTGGTAAGAAAGAAGAGCTTGCGCGAAGCGGAATCGAAGGTCTCAGCATGGAAACTGATGGAGCCTTCGTGCGGCGTGAGATGCCTTACTTCCTGTTTTTCGACATCGAGCAGGTAAATGTCACTGTCGGATGCAGTATGCGACCGGTTCAGCGCAATCCAGCGCTCATCGCGGCTGATGGGGCCAAGATCGAACCCCTGGTGATTCTTGTACAGCAAGGTTCGCGCAAAAGTCTCGGCATCATAACGGTATACATCGAAGAATCTGGCATCGCGCTCGTTGGTAGCGACGTAAAAAGCATGTCCATCGGGGCTCCAGCCCATGAATTGCGCCTTGAGCTTTTCTCCCGGAGTCAGATCTTCTTCCTCGCCGTCGGGAGCGAGCAGGAACAAATGATAATTTTCATCGCCATGATAATCCCGTGTAATCAGTACCCGATCATCGTGCGGAAAGAAGCTGACCGAAAACGTGGTATCGATGGGGGAGCAGGTCAACGGCTCTGCCGTACCACCCGTCACTGGCAGCGTGTAGGCATTGAAAATACCCGATTCATTACTGCTGAACAGGATGCGCTCCTCATCCGCGCTGAACGACGCCCCCATTATTGAGGTCGTCGCCATGAATTGTTCGATGGTATAGCGTTTCATATCGAGAGTCCCGCAATGCTGGATTTGGGTTTTGGCTCGCGATAAACCTGAATAGAGCTGGAAGGAGCCGGGGATCAAACAATTGTCTGCCCAGCTTCCGGTAAATAAGCGAAGCGGGCATCCATATCATTATTAAAAGCACATCGCTGAGATTATATATTAGGCGCCGCACGGAACCACTCCCCATTTTTCTTCATCATCTGCAGATGCATAAAGCGCAGCAACTGAGTTCAACCGGAAGAAAATGCGAACAGAGCAATGACAACCAAAATTCACGATATGGAAAGTCCTGATGCTGATAAGGAGGGACCGGATCAGGATGATCTGGAGGAAAGCCTGCATCAGATATTTGGCCTAGCACACCTGCGTCCCGGCCAGAGAGAGGTCATCGAAAGTGTCTTGAACGGGCGGGACACGCTTGCCGTGATGCCCACCGGGGGCGGTAAGTCCCTGTGTTACCAGTTGCCTGCACTCAATCTGCCGGGCACGGCGATTGTCGTTTCCCCCCTGATTTCACTGATGAAAGACCAGGCCGAGAAGCTTGAAGAGATCGGGGTTGACGCGGCACAAGTCAACAGCATGCTGAATGCAGAACAGGAGTCGGAAGCGCTGGAGAATATTCGCAATGCAGATAGCGATGTCGTATTTGTGACGCCTGAACGGGTGTCCCATCCGGATTTCATCGCCGAGCTGCAGGCCATCCCGATAAATCTATTCGTCATTGATGAGGCGCACTGTATTTCCCAATGGGGGCACGACTTCCGTCCGGCTTATCTGGGACTGGGAGACGCGATCAAGGCATTGGGAAAGCCAACGGTACTCGCGCTGACAGCCACTGCTACACCTGAGGTCATCGAGGATATTGCGCAACAACTCGGGCGTAATTCCATACATGTGGTCAACACCGGCATCTACCGGCCCAACCTGAATTATTCAGTCGTACAGGTTACGAATCCGGAAGAAAAGCTGGAGAAGCTGCAAGATTTGATTCAGAAAAGCCAGGGAAGCGGAATCATTTATACAGCCACGGTGAAAGCAGTGGAAGAGCTCGCTGCAACACTCGCCGGAACGATTGATGGCATCGCACTCTACCACGGCCGCCTGCCGCGCAAAACGCGTACAGAAAACCAGGAAACCTTCATGGAAGGCAAAAGCAGGATCATGGTTGCAACGAATGCTTTTGGCATGGGAATCGACAAACCCGATATCCGCTTCGTGGTGCACTTCCAGATGCCTGGCACACTCGAAGCATACTACCAGGAGTCGGGCCGCGCCGGCCGGGACGGCAAAACGGCCGAATGCACGCTGCTTTACGACGCGCAGGATAAGCGCATTCAGCAATTTTTTCTGGCGCGGCATCACCCCGACCAGGAGGACTTGCGCGAAGTGTACAAAGCGGTGCAAGACTTATCGTCCGGCTCGCCGGCAATCAGGGTCGAGCAGCTGCAAGAGAAAATCGACAAATTTTCGGTTCGCAGACTGCAGGTGATGCTTAGACTGTTGGAAGAACACGGCATACTCATGCGGGACAAGGCGCTGGACTATCGCCTGCACAAAAAGGATGTGAAAGCGGAAGACCTGGCCAGACTCGCGGAAGATACGCACAGGAAAGCGGAGCATGAGCGGGAGGCTCTGGAACGCATGGTATTTTATGCCCAGAGCGGTTTTTGCCGCTGGAAGGTGCTGCTGGAGTACTTTGACGAGGAAGTCGAGTGGAACCATTGCGGCCACTGCGATAACTGTATCAATCCGCCGGAGAACGAGCTTTCAGCGTACCCTGTTCAAAGACAGGATAAAACGGGGCAGATGGCCCTTGGCACCGATAAATCGCCCCCCGAGAAGGAGGTGACTGTGGGGGATGAGGTTGAGGTCGAGAAAGTGGGCAAAGGCAAGGTCGTGAGCATCCGCTACGACATGGTGACAGTCCTTTTCCCTGACAGTCAAACACGCACTTTTATGAAAAACTACGTAAGGCCCCTCCAGCAAGCATCGGAGAATAAGGGCAAGGAGTTCCTGGGGAGGATACATGCTGAATGATCCTGTTGTTCTCATCCTGATGTACTTTATTCTGCCACTTTGGCTGGCGGCCGGATTCGCGGATTGGCTGTGCCATCGTGTGTCTCATATCGAAACAACCAGCGGGGCAAAGGAGTCTGTCTTCCATCTCATCATGCTCGCCGAGATGGGCCTGCCGTTGCTTGCCGCCATCTTCCTTCAGGTAAACGCCGGCATTATCGCCTTCATGATTGCCGCCTTTTTCCTCCATGAGATCACCGCGCTTTGGGATGTGAGCTACGCGGTAAAGGTACGCAGGGTCTCACCCATTGAGCAGCACGTGCACAGCTTCCAGGAGATGATTCCACTCATGGCAATCCTGCTCTTGATCTCCCGTCACTGGGGGCAATTCCAGGCACTTTTCGGGTTCGGACCCGAAACACCGCGGTTCGACTTCTCCTGGAAGGAAGAGCAGCTACCAGTAATTTACATAATTTCCATCATGACGGTTGCGCTACTGTTCGAGGTCATTCCCTTTGTAGAGGAGTTCTTTCGCGGGCTGCGCGCGAACCATGGGAAGGTTGTGCCGACGAAAGCCTGGACGGGCGACGAAGAGAATCCCGAGTAGGAAAAAAGAGTCAGGATTGAGACTTTTCCGTATCGTTGCACCTGATTTGCCACAAAAGCTCCCCATCCTTATCTAGAGCGCGCATCGGGTCGAGGATGATGGGTGTTTGCTGATCAATGAGCACGTAGCCATTCTTGCAAATTTCATTGGCGCCCTTCGTCAACGTTCGAGTTGCCCAATCCCGGCTGTTGGCACAGGGTCCCATGCGGGTTTTAATGAAATAATGGGTAGCTCCATCCCTCAATTTCATCGAACTTTGCGTGTATTCAGGAGTGCCTGCACAGGCATGGAGTAACGGAACGGCCAGTAGTGCAAAGACCTGGATTTTCATGATTTCCGAATATGGGCGAGACTGGCGGAATGAGGGCGGAAGGACGTTTATTTGATGCCGACCACCATGGAATCCGCACCAACAAGGGGTTCCACGCGAGTATTGGAAAAACCTGCCTCTTTCATCCATCCCATGCAATCCGCGCCGGTGAAATCGAAACCTCCCGGTGTTTCTATCAGCATGTTCAGGCTCATCATCAGGCCGAACGCGTTCAGTGACCGGTCATCGTCTATGAGAGACTCATACACGACGAAAGCGCCGCCTGCCGGGAGCGCATCGAATGCCTTCTGGGTAAGCATTTTTTTTGTAGAGAGGTCCCAGTCATGCAGGATATGGCCCATCAGCACCACGTCTGCCCTAGGCAGGTCTTCCTCGAAGAAATTACCAGGCACGAAAGAAACTCGATCAGCCACGTTCGCAGCTTGAGCGTACTGCTCGAAAATCGGACCTACCTCCGGGCGGTCGTAACCCATCCCGCGCAAATGAGGATTGGCAAGAGCAATCTGCACAGCGAGGTCCCCCTGTGCCGTGCCGACATCAACGAACGTATGATAGCCCTGCCACGGAAAGGCGCGTGCAATAGTCATGTTCGCCGCGCGGCTCACTCCAGTCATGGCGGCAAGAAATTCTTTCAATCCGACAGGATCGGCATAAAGCTTCTCGAAGAGATCGGCCTCCCCCGTCCTGATTTCGTTCTGCGGTTTGCCAGTCTGGAGCGCCTCGGTAAGATTGCTCCAGATCGGATAGAGGCGGCGATTCGCCATCTCCAGAATGCCGCCAATGTACGATGGCTTGTTGCGGTCGAGAAACAGATCGGTTTCGGACGTATTGCTGTAACGTTCACCTTCGCGTTTCAGAAAGCCTAACGCTACAAGGGCATCAAGGAAGTCACGCGCGCCGCGTGGATGCAGTCCTGCCTGTTCGGCCAGGGCATCCAAACTCAGTGAACCTTGCGCCAATCGAGTGAACACATCCAACTCGACCGCAGAAAGCAGGGTCTTTGCCGGCCAGAAGGCCATACCGGTTTTAAGAATATTTTCCGGGGTAAGCTGGTTTGTCATTTATTTTCCTGAGCAAATGATAATGGCTAAAAAGCGGAGTATTTCATGTACTCGCGGGTTTCTCACCACAACGCGCGTTACGCCTGTTTCGGTACTGTTGGCCCTGTAAACAGGAAACGGGAATTGCGGCTGGATATATCATACCTATGTTGCCCGGATTTGCCATGAAGTCAATCCGAAAGAAGATGTACGGGTCGAATCCCCGAGTTTTGCTGAGTGAATCAACTCCTCCTTCAAAGAAACAAACCCAATTCAATTCTTTCTTCTGCCTGGGTTCGAGTTTGACGCTCTTGTGAAGGCGTGCTACTTTGAAATCAACGCCCCCCGAATTACAAGATTCACAGGACCTCTGTCTGTAATCGTCGTCTGAGACACCCGGAAAGCTTTAGGAATCGAAGCTGCTTCGAGAGTCCGGGATAAGTTGTTTGGTGGTTCATGAGCCGCTCCCGGCGCTTCGACTCGTCGACCCGCCTCAAGCGGGAAGCGGCGGGAGCATATCAAGGCAGGCGCTTTGTACCGGTTCAATTCTTCGATCAACAGGGTAGCTATTGAGGATCAGGGAAAAGAATTCCAATGAACACAAAACAGCGCGCGATCAGCAAGGATACGTTCGGCCTTTCTGGACAAATCGCCCTGCTAACCGGTGCGTCTTCAGGCATAGGCCGCGCTTGCGCTCTCGCGCTGGGTCGCGTGGGCGTGAAGGTGGTAATCAATCATCTTCGTGAGGCCAGCAACGAGGCAGCCGAGGTATGCCGAGAAATAAAAGACGTCGGTGGGGACGCTTTTGCCTATGCCGCCGATGTGAGCAACGAGGCTCAGGTCGCGGCAATGTTCGCGGAGACGGTTGCACGCTTCGGCACCCTCCATATCCTGGTGAACAACGCCGGAATCGAGAGCAGTGCGAAATTCCAGGAGATGACGCTCTCCCAGTGGCAGAAGGTGATCGATGTGAATCTCACGGGAATATTTCTCTGCTCCCGCGAAGCTATCCGCGAATTCCTGCGACGGGGCGCGCAACCCGACGTGTCACGGGCAAGCGGCAAGATCATATGCATGAGTTCCGTGCATCAGGAGATTCCCTGGGCATTCGAGGCTAACTATGCAGCATCCAAAGGAGGCGTGGATCTGCTCATGCGTTCGCTCGCCCAGGAGTTTGCCCCTCAGAAAATCCGCGTCAACGCGGTGGCTCCCGGCGCCATCCGTACTCCCATCAATCGCTCTGCATGGGAGACAGAAGAGGCGATGAAAAACCTGCTCGATCTTATTCCGTACAAGCGTATCGGTGAACCTGACGATATTGCGCAGGCTGTGCTGTGGCTTGCTTCGGATCTGTCGGATTACATGAACGGAGCGACAATGTTCGTCGATGGTGCAATGTCCACCTATCCGGCATTCCGTGGCGCGGGATGAGCAAACCGATCGAGGAATACGGATTCATTGGCAACATGCTGAGCGGAGCACTCGTCGCCCGTGATGGCTCGATGGATTGGCTTTGCCTTCCACGGTTCGATTCCGACGCATGCTTTGCCGCACTGCTGGGGACATCCAAGCATGGTTACTGGCAGATTTCCCCGGCTGGCGAGAGCAACCGGCCTAGCCGGCGCTATCTGCCCCATGCGCCGATCCTAGAAACCACCTTCGAGACAGAGGGTGGCATCGTGACGCTCGTGGATTTCATGCCGCTTTCCAATGATCCCGAGAGAGTCGACGTCGTTCGCCTTGTGCAGGGGGTGTCAGGCAAGGTGGCGATGCGGATGGATTTGGCCCTGCGCTTCGGCTACGGCAAGACCATTCCCTGGGTACGCCGCCGCGACTATGGCATCCATGCCGTTGCCGGCCCGGATGCGGTGGAATTGGCAACTCCTGTCACCCTTCGCGGCGAGGACATGCGCACCGTTGCCGAGTTCGAGGTGGGAGAAGGCGATGTTATCCCCTTCACGCTCGCCTATCATCCCCTACATCGGGAGCCCCACTTCATTGACGACGCCAGGAAGAGACTCGAGCACACGCTCGCCTGGTGGCGGGAATGGACCCGTATCTGCCAGCTCTCGGAGTTCGAGGAACCCGGATGGAACGATGCAGTCGAGCGCTCGCTCGTTACGCTCAAGGCGCTCTCCTACCAGCCAAGCGGAGGCATCGTCGCAGCACTTACGACCTCTCTCCCCGAAGAGCTCGGCGGAGTCCGAAACTGGGATTACCGCTACTGCTGGATCCGCGACGCCACCCTCACGTTATATGCATTCATGAATGCAGGACGCTTCGACGAGGCCGGGGCATTCAGGGAATGGATGCTCCGAGCTGCCGCGGGCGCCCTTGATCAGATGCAGATTATGTATGGGATCGAGGGTGAACGCCGTCTGACTGAAATCGAACTGCCCTGGCTGCCGGGTTACGAGAACAGCCTCCCCGTGCGCATCGGCAACGGCGCACATGACCAGATTCAGGTAGACGTGTTTGGCGAACTGATGGACACACTTTATACTGCCCGCAAGTCGCAACTCGGGCCGCATCAGGAAGCCTGGCGGTTCCAGCAAGCGCTTCTTTCCCGACTGGAGAGTCTTTGGCGTGGGCCAGACCAAGGCATCTGGGAGGTGCGCGGTGGGGCCAAGCACTTCGTCTATTCGAAAATGATGGCTTGGGTCGCGTTTGATCGAGCCGTAAAGGCTGTGGAGCAATTCGGCTTCCCTGGTCCTGTGGGGAAATGGCGCACGCTCCGCGACGAAATTCATCGGGAAGTGCTGGCGCGCGGCTACGATAAGGAACGGAACACATTCGTGCAGCATTACGACGGCGTGGGGCTGGATGCCTCCCTGCTGCTGATGGCGGAAGTAGGATTTCTGCCACCGGACGATCCCCGCTTTCGGGGAACGGTAGAAGCCATTGAACGCGACCTGATGGAAGATGGACTCGTGCTGCGCTATCGCGTTGGCGAAACCAAAGACGGGCTCGCCGGCGAGGAAGGAACTTTTCTCGTTTGCAGCTTCTGGCTTGCTGATGCCTATACAATGATTGACCGCGGTCACGACGCGGCAGTTCTTTTCGAGCGCCTCCTGTCTCTACGCAACGACCTCGGACTTCTTGCCGAGGAATACCACCCCCGTCACCGACGCCAGCTGGGAAACTTCCCCCAAGCGTTTTCCCACGTGGGTTTGATCAATACCGCGTACAATCTTCGCCGCATCAATGGCCCCGCCCAGCAGCGCGCCGATCGCAGCGCGTCGCCTCATGCCACTCACACCTCCTGGACCGGAACTGCCGGCGAGCAGCACCGCGAACGATCGATAGACTGACCTCCCTTTCAAAGTTCCACAGGACTTTTTCGACGCGGCGAAACACGATGCAGAGAAAAGCAGTCTGCCTGCCGACAAACATCTATAAGCCAAGACTACCTACCAGCACTGAAGCCCCCCCGCTTTTATCTCGCTTTTGTTTTTGAACAGGTTGATTTCAACTGCCAACCGGTTGTTATAGCTCAACCGCAAGCATGAGTATTCTCGGAATAGCAACACTTTTATCCGCTGTTTCAAGAGTTTTGGTAAACTCTCGCTTGCCAGTCATCGCCTGAAACTCATCAGGATGGGGCAACGCGGAATGAGAAGCTATCCCCGCGGCTTTGCAAGTAAAGGATTTTTCTAGACATTGATCTGTAGGGGATGCTTGCAGCATTTTATGCAGCAAAGCATGAGAGCTCGCATCCAATCAGAAAGTTATTGAATTGCCAATAACTTGGAGATGTTGGCGGAGAGGGTGGGATTCGAACCCACGTGCCAGGTTACCCTGACCATCTGATTTCGAGTCAGCGCCGTTATGGCCACTTCGGTACCTCTCCGTTGATGAACTATTTTATCAGCTTATCCTATGTTTTTCTCGCGCTTGGACAAGACTCGATGGCAGAATGTTTCCCGATTCTAGTTATCTCTTCTCAATGCGATCTCTTTCTCGTTTTTTAATTGCTATTTCCGGTTGCGGCGCTCTGCTCGCTTCCTGTGATTCGTTTGAAAGATCGGTATTGCCGTTCGACAAAACGGATGAGCTGGTGGTGATCACCGTCAATAGTCCGGATACGTATTACGAGAATGCGGAAGGCAGTTATGCCGGACTGGATTACGACCTCGCCACTGAATTTGCGAAAGATCTGGGAATGAAAGTGAGATTCAAGACAGTGCCCAGACTGGATAAGGCATGGTCTCTCCTTGAAAAGCATAAGGGACATCTTGCCGCCGGCATGAACATCAGCGCAAAGCATTCGCGGCATGTCGAGTTCGGCCCTATTTACCAGCTCGTACAACCCCAGCTCGCCTATAACACGGACTACAGCAAGCCAAAAAACCTTCATCAGCTCGGTGGAAGAACCATTCGCATTGCGAAAGGCGTAACTCACGCTGAGCAGCTGAACAAGGCAAAGCACGAGGTGCCCGAGCTGAAATGGAAAGAGATGGACCTCACGCCCGACGAACTGCTGGCTAGACTGGCGGAAGGCAAGGTCGATTATGTGGTAGCGGATTCAACCCAGATCAATCTCGCGAAGAATTTTTACCCTAATCTGAATGCAGCATTCAATTTGGGCGATTCGGTAGGACGAGCATGGGCATTTTCACCCTTTGCCGAAAAGGCGTTACTGGAGGCGACACAAAAATTCTTCACTCGCATCCAGCAGGATGGGACGTTGACGCGCTTGCTCGACCGATACTACGGACACATAGAACGTCTTCATCATACGGATGTAAACGGCATTCTTGCGAAACGCCGCACCATTTTGCCTGAGTTGCGCGAACATTTTTATGAAGCCGAAGAGTTGAGCGGCATCGACTGGAGATTGATTGCCGCACTCGCCTATCAGGAATCGCACTGGGACGCCCTGGCGACTTCTCCCTCCAACGTGCGGGGCATCATGATGTTGACGGAAATCACGGCAGACCGGATGAAAGTGACGGATAGGCTGGATGCACGCCAAAGCATACTTGCCGGAGCACGCTACTTCGCATTACTCAAGGATAAACTGCCCACACGCATCAAGGAGCCGGATCGCACCTGGATGGCACTGGCTGCCTATAATCAGGGGCCGAGTCACCTGGAAGATGCGCGCAGACTGGCGCAAAAGATGGGGTTGAGTCCTGATGCGTGGGTCGACCTGAAAAAAACGCTGCCGTTGCTGAGCCAAAGCGAACACTTCCGTGCTCTCAAGCATGGCTTTGCGCGCGGAGGTCAAGCAGTGGTACTGGCAGAATCAGTGCGGATCTATTATGAGATTTTGCAGAAATACGAACCTCCATATTCGTGGGGTTTTCCCATCGTTGCCAGGAAGGAGGATGATTCGTGGCAGGAGTTCTGATGCCTTCTTTCGAGGGCAACAATAACCCTCTCAAGGCATAAATGGACAGCAAATAATAGTTGTTGAGTGATTGCAGCAAGCAGGCTATATTGAGCCGATTTCCTATGAAATTCCCATCGATGTTTTAACTCACGGAGAATGCCATGACTTTACGCTTAGGCGATACCGCACCCGATTTCGAACAGGAATCCTCCATCGGCAGGATCAAATTTCACGAATGGATAGATGATTCCTGGGTAGTATTGTTTTCGCATCCCGCGGATTACACGCCGGTATGCACAACCGAACTGGGAATGACAGCCAAGCTCAAGTCTGAATTCGACAAGCGTAATGTGAAGGCGATCGGGTTGTCGGTCGATCCTGCGGCAAAACATACCGGGTGGATCAAGGATATCGAGGAAACGCAAGGCTGTACCGTCGCTTTTCCCATTATTGCGGACGAGGACAGAAAGGTCGCGGCACTATATGACATGATTCACCCGAATCAGTCGGAAACCATGACGGTGCGCTCGCTTTTTGTGATTGACCCAAAGAAGAAAGTGCGGCTTATCCTCACCTACCCCATGAGCACCGGACGCAATTTCGATGAGGTGCTGCGGGTGATCGATGCGCTGCAACTGACCGATAACTATACGGTCGCCACCCCCGCCAACTGGAATGACGGCGGTGATGTGATTATCCCGCTGACTATTCAGGATGAGGCAGTGATCAAGCAGAAGTTTCCGAAAGGCTATACCGCTCCACGTCCCTATCTGCGCATCACGCCCCAGCCGAATAAATAAACCCAGGCCCCGAATAGTAGCAATAGTAGCATTTGGCTGGCCGCCAAACACCATTACCATTATCAAGTGGAGCTCAGCCTACGGCATGCAGACCAGGAGTCCGGCTCTGCCCGGGATGGACCCAGGCAAAGTCTAATCTGATATTGAATGCTCCTTGCAGAATACCCGTCCGCAATAATTTCACTCTGCATCACCGGGTAAATTTCCCTCCGGCTGGAACCACGCGAGTTTTCGGTGCAGCTTCACAACCTCACCCACGATAACAAGAGTGGGGGGAACGAGATGAGCGGCAGCGGTCAGGTCGGGAAGCGTTTCGAGGGTAGCGGCAAGCACCCGCTGCTTGCGGGTAGTGCCCTGCTGCACGATTGCGGCCGGAGTGGTATTGGGCAGACCGTGTGCGATCAGTTGCTTGCATAGCACGGTCAATCCAAGCAACCCCATGTAAACAACGATGGTCTGCTTCGGTCGCGCCAGCATTGGCCAGTCCAGGTCCACACTGCCATCCTTCAGGTGTCCAGTGACGAATATGCAGGACTGGGCGTAATCCCGATGTGTGAGCGGAATGCCCGCATAGGATGCAGCTCCATTTGCCGCGGTAATGCCGGGCACCACTTCGAAGGGAATTCCGTTTCCCGAAAGCGTTTCGATTTCCTCGCCGCCTCGACCAAAAATAAACGGGTCGCCACCTTTCAGGCGCAACACGCGTTTGCCTTCTCTGGCCAGGCGCACCAGCAAATCATTGATCGACTCCTGCGGCATCGTGTGCCGGTTGCGTTCCTTGCCGGCATAAATCCGCGGAGTATCACGCCGCAGCATATCCAGGATTTCCGGTGATACGAGCCGATCGTACACGACCACGTCTGCCTGCTGCATGAGTCGCATGGCTCTAAAAGTCAGCAGTTCAGGGTCGCCAGGCCCAGCGCCTACCAGATACACCTCTCCCTTGACCGGCTCTTCGGTTTCATTTTCGAGTTCGTGCTCGAGCCAGGCCTTTGCCGCCTGATCCTTACCCGCGAACACCATTTCCGCAAACGGTCCCTGCAATACCCGCTCCCAGAACCGGCGACGCTTCGCCGGCTGCGAGAAACGGTGTTTTACCCTGTCGCGGAACTCGCCAGCGTATGCAGCCAAGCGCCCGTAAGCCGTCGGTATCATGGTTTCCAGACGCGCTCGCAGCAGCCTTGTCAGAACAGGTGATGTACCCCCGCTCGAAACCGCGACAACAACCGGCGTACGATCCACGATCGAGGGCATGATGAAGGAGCATAGGGCAGGATTATCGACGACATTGACAGGAATGCGCAGCCGATTGGCTGCTTCCGAGATCCTTTGATTGACGGCGAAATCGTCCGTGGCCGCGATGACGAGAACAGCATCTGCCAGATGATCGCCATGGAAAGTTTCGGCACGGTAAACCAGCTTTCCTTCCCGTGATTGTTCATTCAGTTGTTCCAGCAGTTCGGAACAAAGCCGCGGAGCGACTACGGTAACGCGCGCTCCCGCGCGTAGCAGCATTGCGACCTTGCGCGCGGCCACTTCTCCCCCGCCTGCCACCACACAGTTGCGATCATGGATATCGAGAAAAATCGGCAGGAAATTCACTTTTTTGGCTTGAATGAGGAAGGAGTCTTTTCCATACTTTACCCGAAAATACTCTTCCGGTTTAGAGCGCCGTGAACATGGCTGCAGCATGGGCGCTTGCATCAGTCGAGGTTGTGAATTTCGGCTTCTTTTCCAGGTAAATTTTTCATACCGCGCCTTATTTGCTATGATGCATTCTCTCGCTTCGTGCGAACCGCTCTTCATGCTCAATATCGATCTGCACTGCCATTCCACGGTTTCCGATGGTTTACTGACTCCTACCCAGTTAGTGGAGCATGCGGCTGTGCGCGGCGTGGAAGTGCTGGCGCTGACCGATCACGATGATATTGGCGGCCTGCAAGAGGCGCGCGAGGCTGCAGATAAAAACGGCGTTTTGTTTATTGATGGCGTGGAAATCTCCGTCAGTTGGCGCGGACAGACCGTGCATATTGTGGGACTGGGAATCGATCCCGCAGACCCTCAACTGGTCGAAGGCCTGCGCACCATCCGCCAGGGCAGGACGGCGCGCGCACGCAATATTGCAGCGCAACTCGACAAATTCGGTATTCACGGTAGTTTTGAGGGCGCTCGCAGGAATGCAGGCAATGGACAGCTGATCGGACGCATGCACTTTGCGCGTTTTCTGGTTGAGCAGGGTTACGCGAAGGATGTGCGGACAGTATTCAAGAAATATCTTGTAAAAGGCAAACCAGGCTATGCTCCCCATCAATGGGTCTCGCTGAGTGATGCAGTAAACTGGATCCGCAGCAGTGGCGGCAGAGCTGTGATCGCCCATCCGGGGCGTTATAAATTGGGCAAGGATGCACTGGAAGAACTGCTGCTGGAGTTTCAGACCTTGGGTGGGGAGGCTATAGAAGTGGTTACCGGAAGCCATACACCTGAGCAATCCCTGCTTTTCGCCAACCATAGCCGGCGGCTGGGCTTGCTGGCGTCGCGCGGTTCCGATTTTCATGGGCCGGGCGAGAGCTATTTCGACCTCGGTGGAATGCCTCCTTTACCTGCCAACTGTGCTCCCGTCTGGCATGACTGGCCCGGACTGATGTAAGGCGAAAATCGCGCCCGCTTTTTATGAGGGCGGCATTCCCAAAAATTCAATTTGCTGTTTGCTACGTGGCTCAATTCTTTTCCATTCACCCCGATAACCCTCAGCCCCGGCTGATACGGCAGACTTCGGCCATCGTGCAGGCGGGGGGCGTGATCGTATGCCCGACTGATTCCTGCTACGCGCTGGGGGGGCAGCTGGGCGACAAGAACGTCATGAGTCGTATTCGTGCACTGCGCGGAGTGGATGAGGACCACCATTTCACCCTCATGTGCCGGGGCTTTACGGAAATTTCGCACTACGCCAAATTCGATAACACGGAATACCGATTGCTCAAGGCTTGTACCCCCGGTTGCTACACGTTTATCTTTCAGGCTACCCGGGAAGTGCCGCGGCGCCTGCTGCATCCCAAGCGCAATACGATCGGTGTGAGAATTCCGGACCATGCTGTCGTCCAGGCACTGCTGGCGGAACTGAATGAACCCCTGCTGAGCTCTACCCTGATACTGCCAGGGGAGGAGCTTCCACTTAACGATCCTCTGGAAATCCGCGCACGTCTCGAGCATCGGGTAGAACTGATACTGGATAGCGGCGCCTGCGGCCTGGAGATGAGCACGGTGGTCGATCTGACCGGGAATACGCCTGTGGTAGTCCGGCAAGGCAAGGGCAGCCTTGCACCCTTTGGAATGCCGAATGGATAGCATTATCCAGAGCATTGCCATTTATGCGCTTCCGGTCATTTTTGCCATCACGCTGCATGAAGCTGCACACGGGTATGTAGCCAAGCATTTCGGCGATCTCACCGCCTATACGCAGGGGCGCGTCAGCCTTAATCCCATACGCCATATCGACCCGCTGGGGACCATCGTTCTGCCGATCGTGACGATGCTGCTCGGCGGAATCCTATTCGGCTGGGCCAAGCCGGTGCCAGTCAACTTCTCCGCGTTACGCAATCCCAAACAAGACATGATGTGGGTGGCACTCGCCGGTCCGGGCGCCAATCTCTTCATGGCGATGCTTTGGGGATTCGTCATCAAGTTTGCTCTCGGGTTGCCACAGGACGGACTGGCCGAGCCGCTGATATTGATGGGTGAGGCGGGAATCAAGATCAACGTGGTGCTGATGGTGCTGAACCTGTTACCTCTGCCGCCGCTCGATGGAGGTCGGGTTGCGGTAAGCCTGCTGCCCCCCCGCCTGGCCTATAATTTTTCGAAGATCGAGCCTTACGGCTTCATGATCCTTTTGTTTCTGCTGGCGACGGGTGTACTCGGGGCTGTTATGGGACCGCTGATTGCAATCACGATCCATTTGATGGCGTTGTTTTTTGGTTTCGATACTTATTGAACTGCTTCTCTACTGAAGGATTCTGGTTGGAGTTACCGAGGCAATGATCTATGTTCGCTGATCGCGTTTTGTCGGGAATGCGGCCGACGGGAGGCCTGCATCTGGGGCATTATCATGGAGTGCTCAAAAACTGGATAGAACTGCAACACCAGTTTGAATGCCTGTTCTTTGTCGCCGACTGGCATGCTCTCACAACCCATTACGATACGCCGGAAATCATCGAGGAGCATGTCTGGGACATGGTGATCGACTGGCTTGCAGCCGGTGTCGACCCGGGGCAGGCGACGTTGTTCATACAGTCACGTGTTCCCGCGCACGCAGAGTTGCACGTGCTGCTTTCCATGATCACCCCGCTCGGCTGGCTGGAACGTGTCCCATCCTACAAGGATCAGCAGGAAAAGCTGGTTGAAAAAGAATTGAACACCTATGGCTTTCTTGGATACCCCTTGCTGCAAAGCGCAGACATCCTTATTTACCGGGCTACACGAGTGCCGGTGGGAGAGGATCAAACGCCGCATATCGAGTTCACTCGGGAAATTGCGCGACGCTTTAATCATGTCTACGGAAAGGATCCCGGATTCCAGGAAAAGGCGGAAGCGGCGATCAAGAAACTGGGCTCTCGAAAAGCCCGCCTCTATCGGGACTTGAGGAATCGCTACCAGGAACAGGGAGACGAGGAAGCGCTTGCGGCGGCGAAGTCATTGCTGGATGAGCAGCAAAATTTGAGTATGGGTGACCAGGAACGCTTGTTTGGGTATCTGGAAGGCGGTGGAAAGATGATTCTTTCCGAGCCGGAAGCGATGCTGACGACAGCGTCGAAAATGCCGGGGCTGGATGGCCAGAAAATGTCCAAGTCCTATAACAACACCATTACCCTGCGCGAAGACCCGGAGAGCGTCACCAGAAAGATTCGTACGATGCCGACCGATCCCGCGCGTGTCCGGCGTATCGATCCCGGAACCCCGGAGAAGTGTCCGGTATGGCAATTCCATCTCGTATACTCCGACGAAGATACAAAGAAGTGGGCTCATGAGGGCTGTATCACTGCGGGTATTGGCTGTCTGGACTGCAAGCAGCCTGTCATCGATGCAATACTGACCGAGCAGCGGCCAATGCATCAACGTGCGCGCATGTACGAAGAAGAGCCTTCATTGGTGCGAAATATCATTGCTGACGGTTGCGAGAGGGCCGATAAGCTGGCACAGGAAACCATGCGCGAGGTGAGAGAGGCAATGGGACTGGATTATTCCTGATTTTTGCTTCGCGCCGAGCACATAGACAGTCCGTTCGGCCGCATCGACGCTTGCTATCTGTCATAAACATTGCTCGACTTACCCGAGAATGAACGACTTTCAAAGCCTTTCCATAGAGGAATCTCCTGCTCCGGCAGTGACAAATCCTGCGGTAAATCCCATTGCCCGCATACATGGCGAGCCGGTGACGGAGCTCCCATCGGATTTATATATTCCACCGGATGCGCTGGAAGTATTTCTTGATACGTTTCAGGGGCCACTGGACCTGCTGCTTTATCTTATTCGCAAGCACAATCTGGATGTACTCGATATACCGATGGCGGAACTCACGCGTCAATATTTGGCTTATATCGAAATGATGCGTGCGAATAAACTGGAACTGGCTGCGGAATACCTTTTGATGGCGGCTGTGCTGATCGAAATCAAGTCGCGAATGTTGCTGCCTAAACCCGTTGCCAAGGGGGATGAGGACGAGGGGGATCCAAGAGCAGAACTGGTGCGGCGTCTGCTGGAATACGAGCAGATGAAGGTCGCTGCGCAGAAGCTCAACAAGTTGCCCCAGGCAGAACGCGATTTCGCGTTGACGAGCGTATGGATCGAGCAAAAGGTGATTGAACGCCTACCGGAAGTCAACGCCGATGATCTTCGCAATGCCTGGCTTATCCTGATGGCGCGCCTGAACGTAAATCGCAGGCACAATATCACACGGGAAGAACTTTCAGTCCGCGAACATATGACCCGTATCCTGCGGCACGTGCAGGGCCACCATTTTGTGGAATTCAGTGATTTATTTGATGCCGCTGCTGGAGCAGCGGGACTTGTGGTGACGTTTCTGGCGTTATTGGAGCTTGTGAAGGAACGTCAGGTAGAGGTCAGTCAGCCGTGTGCTTTTGGAATGATCTATGTCCGACCGATCAGCGTCCTTACCACCGCCTAGTTTCTCTGTTTCATCCCCTACTCAGGTAAAAAAGGTTCTGGAAGCTGCGTTACTCACCAGCCCGGAACCTCTCCCTCTGTCGGAACTGAAAAAACTGTTCGCGGGTGAACTAGGCTCGGAAATCCTGCGGCGCCTGCTGGACGAGTTGAGCAGGGACTGGGAAGGAAGAGGCGTGGAACTCGTACAGGTTGCAGGCGGGTGGCGCTTTCAGGCTCAAGCGGAAATGCAGGAATTTCTCGATCGCCTCAATCCGCAAAAGCCACCCCGCTATTCGCGGGCGGTATTGGAAACGCTCGCCATCATTGCGTATCGCCAGCCGGCGACACGCGGTGATATCGAGGAGATACGGGGCGTTGCGGTCGCCAGTTCAGTACTAAAGGCATTGGAATCAAGAGGCTGGATATCTGCCGTCGGTCACCGTGAGGTACCGGGCCGACCCATCTTGTATGCTACGACTGTTGAATTTCTTAATGATCTTGGACTTCGCTCCCTGGAGGAATTGCCGCCATTGGAAGAGCTGGGCTCACTGATTGAACCGAAGGAAAGCTTGGAACAACTGCCTGATCCAGAGAACATGCCCCAAACAGGCAATCCCGATTGAACATGAGGAATCACGGCTCAATTGTAATTTGAGGCAGCCTTCCTTCCGGAATGCTGCATTTCGCCTTTCTCCCTTCCCCTTCTCTGATCGTGATCCCCCTCGGCGTATTTTTGCTTTCCGGGTGTATTGCCCCGGTTTTCCATGCGCCTGAGCCTGAAGGGCTGGTACATGCCTGTCGAAGGGAAGTGGCGTCCGGGATCGCCCTGTAAAAGAACGAACGCTTTCAAGGCGGACATGTCAAGCGTCATCGGGCAGTTGAACCTGCCCGGACACTGCTTTAAGGGGGCTGGCGCCCTCTTCGTCCTGACTTCTGCATCCGTCCTTTTATTTTACCGTTGCTGTTTAATGCACATGCTCGCCTGGTGGGGGCAGGATCTCCTCTTCGCGGTTGAGCTGCGCCACCTGCTGCATCAGCATGTCGGAGCTGGACCAGCCTGCGCCATCGAGTTCGGGTATCCAGCGCGCGCGAAGAAAGCCGAAGCGGTCCACCAGAAACTCCATGTGGTCAGGCACCGTGCCCGCACCCAGGAGGTCCGGATGGGAGAGCGTGCGCCGGAACAGGGCATAGCTGCGCACGATCTCCTCCGCCCCTTCGGTCACGATGGGGAAGTGAACGCTCGCCTTGAGCTGGTCAAGCGCGGCTGCGCTCAAATCATGCTCGGGCACCGCCAGAAGCACCGTGTTGCCGGCCTGCAATTTTGCATGGAGCGCTTCCAGTTGCGCCAGGCGCTCCCGGGAGTGCGGCCAGGAGAATAATACCAGCAGCACGTTCTTCTGGTTGCGGAAGTCCTTCAGGGTGCCGCTTGAGCCATCCTGCGCCACATACGAGAAATTGGGCGGACCCATGTTGGGCTGCGGCTGCTCGGGCTTGACAGTGGGACTCATCAGGCGCGCCTGGTAGCCGCGCGACATGGCGTGCAGGAAGTTCACCACGTCCCAGCGGTCTTCCTCATCGAGCTTGTCGCCAAAGGAAGGCATCCCGGTATCGGGAATGCCGAAGGAGAGCCAGTGGAAGAAGTCGCCTGCGGTATGGCGGGCCGTGTGCGGTTCGGTCAAAAGGTCCACTGGCGGCTTGGCAAAGCTCTTGGCCATCACGCCATCGCCCTTGCCTTGCAGCCCGTGACAGGCGACACAGTTCTCGGCAAAGTGGACGGCGCCATTGGAAATGGAGATGGTGTCAAACGGCACCGGGGTCTTGCGGTAGGTCTCGGGATAGGCATCCACCGTCAAAGGCGGCAGGCCCACGCCCAGTCCGATGACTGCCAGGAGGGCAGGCAACCCGAAGCGCAGCTTTTTGTCCCAGTGCTTCCTGCGCCCAAAGAAGACTGCGGCCGCGGCTAAAACGAGCAGGGCGATGCCACTGTAGACACGCGCCATGATCGTAGGCTCACCCCAGGTGGCGGCAAGGGAGAAACGGAAGGAATAGGGCCAGTCCTGGATCAGGGCGTGCTTGGCAGGAACCGTGTTGGCTACGATGGTGGCAAGCAGCACGATGCCTAAGGCCAGCACGAATTCCAGGCTCACCCATTTCCTGAGTTTGCGTCCGCCGTTATCCGCTCCTTTTGCGCCTGCGTCCTTGTAGAACAGCGGGAGCCAGCTCGAGCGCGCGCGTGAGGCGATGATGAGCACCATCAGGAGCAAGGCGATCTTGCTATTGAGCAGCCAGCCGTATTGGGTGGCAACCAGTCCGCTGTAGTTGGTATCGACCATGCGGTAGGTGATGAGGATGCCGGTTGCAATTACCGCCAGCATGACGGGCAGCGCCAGGGTGGAGAAGCGCCGCAGGGCCTGGGCATCATGCCGGAAGGCTTCCTCGCGCGACTGGAATACGGCGTGGATGCGCTGGAGCGCCTGCGTCTGCAGGGCAGGCTGTGTCCCGCTGTTTCTGGCCTGCGCCTGTTTCAATTCGCTCTCGGGCTTGCAGGCAAAGCAGACCACCAGGAAAGCCGGCAGGGCGCCAAACCAGACGCTGCCCAGGATGATGTGCAGGGCGTAGGGCAGAAGCGAGATGACCGAGAGGTCCTCGGCTGCGGCGTGACTGGCAAGCGAGCCGACCCCCAAGGTCAAGGCCGCCACGCTTGCGCACAGGATGTATTGCCAGCGCGCAGGCGGGGAGAAGCGGATGTAGAGGGCAATGGCAAAGACGACGAGCGCGCAGGCGGCGCGTGCCAGCCAGATATGCCCCATGCGCGTATTCTCCATGAGGGAGAGCCAGGCGGCCGGATGCCACGCGTTCTCGTCAATCCCGGTGGCTTGTGCCGTGGTGGTTGCCAGGATGCCAAACAGGCCGGTGAGCAGGATGAGGGCAAGCCACGGCAGCGCGCGCTCCACCCGCGTGACCCAGGGCGAGTGGACGGAGCCGGCAATGGCCAGAAACACGCAGCCGCCCACCAGGATCATGTTGGACGCCAGCTGCGACCAGCGCAGGAGCGTCGCGATGACCTCGATCATTTCGCGACAGCTTTGTTCTTTATCGTGAAGTCGTGGGACGAGTCAACCACATGTCCGTCCACCGACAGCACCCGGAACTTGACCGTGTACTTGCCCGGATTCAATTCCGGCAGGGGCAGAACGATGGCTTTGGGGTCGCTCGCATCGATATGCGGTTTGGTTTCGGTGACAGGGGTCTTGGAGGCGTCGAGCACGGAAAGCGCAGCATAGTCCTTTTCGACTTCTTCGTTGAAGAACAGCCGCACCTGGGTGGGGGCTTGTGTCAGTTGCGCGCGGCGCGCAGGTTCTGCCTTGACCAGCATGGCGTGCGCCAGCACCGGACTGCTGTGCAGCCCCGCCACCAGCAGCAGGAACGACAAAAGGCTGCCTGCCAGTAAGTGAAGACTTGCTTTCCTGTCGGCAGATATCATCGATGGTTGCATTTTTGCTCCTCTTATATGGGCTCTGCACCCGAAGATCAGGCTTCGGGCAGCCACTGTGGTCCTTGTCTTTTTTATTTGTCCCCGGTTGTTCTTGTTTGATCTGCGCTCGGTTTCATTGTTGACTAGTTTGTTCCTGCCTTCCTTCCTTATTGCACCTTGGACTCTTTCCCACGCTCATGGTTCAGAGCAGAGTCAGGCCGCGGCCCATGCAGGGGGTGTCACTTGAACAAAGGCGCTGCGGCCAGCCAAGCTCAAGTCAACTGAAGTCAGCGCTTACTTCTCTTCCTTTCCTGTCAGGCGCTTGCACCTGCGGATTTGCGTCCGCGCAGGAAGAAGACGACCGCTCCTATGATCACTGCCGCAATGGCGATGATGAGGTAGGGCGACATACCCTTGGGTTCACCCACGGAGAAGGGGAAGCGCGAGACCATCGGTTCCTTGTCGGTGACGGTCACGAGCCCCACGAACTTGCCAGGCTGGGTAAAGTTGTATTCAAAGTTGATGGAGCCATTGGGATAGACCTTGGGCGGTATGTGCAGGATGGTGATTTCATCGAGCTTCTGCTGTTCGTCGGGTGCGGGCTGTCCGCCTGAACCGGTGTCGCGGATGATGCGCACTTCGGTGGGCAGGGGGCGCAGCGCTTCTTCGATGTAGTCCAGGGCGACTACGGTGCGGCCGGTATTGGGAATGTCTTCGCAGAATTCCTTTTCCTGCGTGGCATCCGGCTGGTAGCCGGTAAAGTGCATGGTGAAGGGGCCGATGGTGAGCTTGCATATATCATCGGCAAGCGCCAGGCCGCCGTGCGCTTCCACCTGGGAGGAGAAGGGCAGGGCCAGGGCAAATACCAGTCCGATCAAGGCAGGTTTGAGTGAGGATGAGAACATTATCAATTCGCCTATATAAGTATGATGAGTCAGTGAATCAATGATCCTGAAGGGTCGCGGTTGCATTTATCCGCCGCTGTTTTGCCCGGGTGGGTGCTCAGTGCTCCTCTGCAGCGGCAGGAGCCGATTTATCCGGTGATCTTTCCTGCATTACGGGTTGCGCGAGGAGCGCCAGCGTTGCACGCGTGGGGATTTCATGAGCTTGTATCCCAGCACGGCAAGCAGCAGCAGGCCAATCAGGGGGCCTACTGCGGCGCGGAATATTTCGGCATAGTTGATCATCTGTACCCGCAGGGGATACTGGTAGCGCAGGGGCGGCACGCCTTCTGCGGTGATGAATACGGTGTAGAGTCCCTGATCGAGGTTGGTCTGGCCCTGGATGACGCCATCCGGATGGTGAACGGGACGCAGTTGCGTGACTGTCTCGTCCTCTTCACTCGTGCCACGTACCACTTTCATGCCAATGGGCATGTCGCGCATGGCAGGGTCGATCAGGTCTATCACGAGGAAGGTATCGCCTCCCTTGGGAATCTCGGTGCAATATTGGGCAGTGGGTTCAAATTGCGGCTGGTAGGCGCTCAAATGCACCATGTTCTCGCCGATACGGCGCACGCAGCTGTCTTCTTCCAGCGATTCCTTGCCATGCGCGCTAACAAACCCGCTGTAGAGGGTGGTAATCAGCAGCAGTGCCAGGGCACCTGCCCGGCTGCCTTGTCTGCTCGAAGTGCCTTTCGCTTGCATTTCTCTAGATTCGTTAAAAAAACACCGACCCACCTTGCCGTCTGTAACGGTGGCGGACCGGTGTTTGCGTGTTGCCTATTCCAGTCTTTGCCCGGCTCCTGCCCTGATCAGGCAGGAGCCGGGCGGCTTTTAAGGTTGACCCGGGTTTGACCCCGGGGTTTGTCCTTACAGCTTGGTGAAGACCGGGATGACCGCACCTGCGATGCTGTTGATGTTGCGATCGCCATCATCGCTCCAGGTCATGAGAAGTCCGCCAAAGCGGCTTTCCGGGTCACCCAGGAGCGCCATCAGCCGTTGTACTTCCCACAGCGCGTCTTTCGCTTCCATCTTGACTTCGCGCGTCTCGCCAGGCTGGATCGGCGTCTCGTTGTCAAACGACAGGCCGGTGGCCACGAGTTCCTTCGGATAGCCGCGGTCCAGGTGCTTCAGGCCAACCTTGTTGATGAAGCGCACACCCGCAGTGGTGAATTCCCCGATGCGATAGGGCTTGTCGCCGCTGTTGGTAACAGACATCGTCACCCGCAAGGCGCGTCCCGGCACGTCGTAGTTGGCGTGCGTGACCTTGATTGCGATCGGGTTGGGTTTCACCGGCAGCGGTTCAACCTTGGATTCGCCTGCCTGGATCGGCACCGTGTACGGGTGCTTGGTCTCGGTGTAGCGATAGCCGCCCCAGACGATGCCAAAGGTGAGTATCAACACCACCCAGGCAACTTTCTTGTCCATGGGGTCGAGCAGGAGTTCGTCCCCGTAGGCCAGCAGCACCCGGCTTCTTGGCAGGAACATGGGCCGCGCTACATAGTAGCCGATCCAGAAGACGCCAAGGGACAGCCACAGGATGTGCCAGAAGATGCCGTTGCTGAAGTTGAAGGTCTCGGTGTCGATGGTCTCACCCGTCAGGAGCTTCACCGGATTGGTGAAGTCGTCCCAGCTGCCGGAGATGTTCATCCAGGCGGCAGGACCTGCAATCGGACCTGCATCCTTGATGTTGACCATGGCGTGCATGTGGTGGCGTCCGGGAATACGCGCCTTCAACCTCACTTCAAAGGCGTAGTCGCGACCAATCTCCATCGGTCCGGAGATGTAGGTCGGCTCACCGTTGAGCTTGGTGCTAAGACGCACGAACACGGGGCTTGGGCTGCCTACGTTGAAGAAGGCGCGTCCAGGCTTGCCCACCGCACGCGGCCAGTCTTCGGCCAGGTGGAATTTGCCGGTCATGGTGGCAATATCGTTGACCTTGGTGGTCTCGGGGCCCCATTTCATGTCATACCACTGGATGGTACGCATGCGCAGGAACGGTTCCTGCGAGCGCTCTCCGTGTGCTGCAGCCGGCTGAATATCAAGCGTCAGGGCCAGTCCCAGGGCGGCAATGCTGCATACCCCGGCAATACTCTTCTTGAACAGGTTCTTTGCGTTCATTATTTGATCCCCTCGGCAAAGCCTTCTTCGCCAAATGCTGTCACGTCGTTCTTCATGCTGACACGGCCGCGTGCACCCTTGACATAGTAGAAGGCGGTGCAGTAGACCTTGCCAAAGTACCACCAGACGGTGAACATGAGCATGGAGACGAACGCGGAGAAGAAGGCGGCAATAACGGTGGTGTGACCGCCAAAGGTGCGTAGCGACCCTTGTTCGATCAGACGCACGTACTCAGGGGTGCCGGTACGAACATACAAAAAGCCCGTGTAGTCGGCTACCGAGAGCAACACGCCTTCTGCCACCAGCGGCAGGTGGGTCGGGCCGAAGATGGTCCAGTTGCCAGGGTAGAACAACAAACCAAAGGCACCACCGCCAACCAGAGCCGTGATCATCCAGTTGCGCGTCAGCAGCATGACGGTATCCATCACCAGGGCGCCCGGAATCATGGTGGAGGGGAATACGAAGTTCATGGGGTAGTGCGACCACCAGTAGAAACCCCAGAAGCGGGTCAGCCATTCACCTGTCAGCAGACACACGATGCACAGTGTGGCTCCAAACGGCAGGCGGTAGTTCACCCACAGGTAGTACATGATGGCAGCGCAGTAGGTGATCCCTACAATCGGGGTTACCACCGGCCACCATTGCCGGTCCTTCCAGTCAAGCCAGAAGTCCCAGTCACCCGCCAGCAGCATGAAGTGCATGTGGTAGGTTCCAACCAGCAGGATGCATAGAATCGGGAAGTAAATCACGTCTATCATCCTGGACATCTTTACCGCTTCGGGCGGCATCTTCGCCGCCTTCAGTATTTCATCTGTTCTGCTCATCGCACCCTCCCTCAAATGTTACGCGACTAAAACATATCAATCGTTGCTGCTGTTGCTTCTTTGACAGCCTGTCATCCTTGCAGTCCCTGATGACCTTGCCGCGAGTTCCAGGGAACCTCTTGATTCAATAAGGGTCTACATGACTGTATAAATCCCTTGTTGCTTCCTTGTTGCCCCCAGATTCAGCGACTCCCTTCCCCTTTTGCTCCAGGTGCCGCCGCTTCGCATTGCTTGAGCCTGCCCGGCTGTGTTACCGCTGGCCGCATCGCTCTCCTGTTCGGAAGCGATGCGGCTATGTGCTGCTCTTCTATGCGTGTGTCAGCGAGTCAGTCCTTAAAACGCTTTGTCGTACGGTACGATGCGGTTGTTGAGGATGACTTTGCTCTGGCCGTTCCAGACGAC
>NZ_FOHI01000005.1 GCF_900111585.1 Nitrosospira multiformis | reverse complement strand
CCCGCAAACAGCACCCCACACGCAAGCGTAACCAGCCTCAGCCAAGGCTTCATTAACATCTGCTTCTCTCCTTTACTCCGTAATGATGTTGTTGTTTATCAGGAACGTTGAACAAGTCCTTGCAAAAGGACGTCGCAGAGTAAAATCAGGATAACCGGAAGGCGCAAGAAATGCTGCAATTCCGCGAAATCATTCAATGTTCCCCGGATATCTGCATCACCGCATCCATACTGAATACGGCCTCCCCTGCACATATCCGCTGCGCCGGAAAGACCCGCGTAACCGGGCCAGACCAAAACAGCGCGTAGCCTAACCGGACACACATCCCATGTCAAGAAAATTGAGATCAGACCACGAGCCTGAATATGACAGCCGCAAGTCCTCCCAGCAGCAGGATACAAACAGTAAGCAGCATTTTCACCCGAACCCGGAAAACCTCGATTGCCTCGACCATCAAGGCGTTCTGCTCGGCGAGCGACTTTATCAATTCGGCGGAAGACCTCTGCTCATCGCTCAATTCGATGAGTTTTGCCTCCAGGAAACGAACGCGTTTGTCCAGGCTGCCCGAGGTATCTCCTGTCTGCCAATCGGCCGAGAAATCGGCTGTTTCCTTCTTTGTGGCAGAAAAAAGGTGTTTGGCCGCCTTTACGATATGCGGTGCGGATTCCACCACATTCCCCCAGGGAATGATTTTTAACGCTGTCATCCAGATTGACATATCCAAGTCTCCACGTTCATTTCAAAAAGTGCGTGGCAAAATCTTTCGCGCTTACATCTTAGCCAAGACCTTTGCGACTGTCTCCCCGATGGCCGAAGGGGTGGGAGAAATGGTGACCCCCAGTTCTTTCAAGATGGCAACTTTTTCCGCAGCGCTTTCACCCGCCGCTGAGATAATCGCACCCGCATGTCCCATACGGCGACCTTCCGGCGCTGTCAGACCGGCAATATACGCCACGAGGGGTTTGCTCATGTGGTCTCTGGAGAAAATGCCTGCCTCGACTTCCTGAGGTCCTCCAATTTCTCCAATCATGACCACTACTTTTGTTTCCGGGTCCTCTTCGAATCTCTCCAGAATATCGCGATGCGAACTGCCAATAATCGGGTCTCCGCCAATCCCCACCGATGTCGATATGCCGATGCCCAATGTCCGCATTTGATCCGCGGCTTCGTACCCCAACGTTCCGGAACGGCCAACGACACCCACATCTCCCGTCATGTAGATATGGCCCGGCATGATTCCCAGCATCGCCCTGCCCGGGCTGATCGTACCCGCACAATTCGGCCCGGTAAGTACCATGCGTTCTTCGATAGGAAAGCGGCGTAAAAAGTTCTTGACCGTCATCATATCCTGCGTAGGGATACCGTCAGTAATGGCAACGCAGTATTTGATGCCTGCATCGGCTGCTTCCATGATTGAGTCCGCTGCAAATGCCGGAGGCACAAACACGATGCTTGCATTCGCACCGACTTGCTGAACAGCCTCTTTCACCGTATTGAAAACCGGTCGCCCCAGATGCTGTTGTCCCCCTTTACCGGGGGTTACGCCGCCGACAATGTTGGAACCGTAATTGATCATATCCTGTGCATGAAATGTACCGATCTTGCCGGTGAAACCCTGAACTATGATCCGTGTGTTCTCATCAATTAAAATCGCCATTTATATCCCTTTGCACTCTTCCGCAACCGCGCCATTGCGCGCCTGGACAACCTTCTCGGCCGCTTCCGCCAGCGTTCCCGCTGTGATGATCGGCAAGCCGCTTTCGGCAATGATCCGCTGACCCTCCTCGACATTGGTGCCGGACAAGCGCACGACCAGCGGGATTTTCATATCGATATTTCTTACCGCCTGCACGACGCCTTGCGCAATCCAGTCGCACCGGTTAATACCTGCAAAGATATTGACCAGCATCGCCTTGACTCCTTTATCAGCCAAAACCAGGCGAAATGCCTTTTCCGTACGCTCGGCGGAGGCACCCCCTCCCACATCAAGGAAATTTGCCGGCTCGCCGCCCGCGAGCTTAATCATATCCATCGTTGCCATGGCGAGCCCAGCGCCGTTTATCATGCATCCGATATCACCGTTCAATCCGATGTAGCTCAACCCATGATCGGAGGCTGCCACCTCCCGAGGATCGGCTTGTGTTTTATCGCGCAATTCGGCAACCTCGTGCCGGCGAAACAAGGCGTTTTCGTCGAAGCTCATTTTTGCGTCAAGAGCAATGAGTTCACCACTCCCGGTGATCACGAGGGGATTGATTTCCACCATGCTCGCATCCAGATCACGCAAGGCACGGTAGCAGCCCCGAATGGTTTTAACGGCATGAGGCAATTGTGCCGCTTCCACGCCTAGTGCAAAAGCCATCTCTCTCGCTTGAAAATCCTGCAACCCAACTGCGGGTTCGATAAAAATCTTCTTGATGGCCTGGGGATTTGTGTGAGCCAGCTCCTCGATTTCCATTCCCCCCTGTCCCGAGCCTATCATGACGATGCGCTCCGAACTTCTGTCTATCAGAAAGCAGAGATACATCTCCCTGGCAATGTGCGTGCCCGCTTCCACATATACCCGTGTACACACCTTCCCTACAGCTCCAGTCTGACGGGTCACCAGAATCTTTCCCAGCAACTCTTCAGCGGCCGCCCGGACTTCGTCATGAGTCCTGCATACCTTGATGCCGCCCGCCTTACCGCGGCCCCCCGAATGGATCTGCGCCTTCACCACCCACACATTGCCGTCGATTTCCCTGGCACGCTGCACACTTTCTTCTATCGTATATGCCAACCCCCCTTCCGCTGTCTTGACCCCATACCTCATTAAAATTTCTTTTGCCTGATACTCATGTATATCCAATGCGTCACCTTATTTATCAACAATAATTTTCACTATTCCCCGGGGTCATGACTCTCGCAATCCAGGAAGCTTTATGGATTTCCTGAATTGCTCAAGCACAAAGCGAACCTGCCTGATGGAAACGGCGTCACACTTCACGGTAATGTATCCGCCAACCTGAGTCTCTCCCCAGGCAGGATCAGGAGAAAAAGAAAGACCGCTCGATGCGGTCGGAAGTGTGCTATGTCGCGGTTGCGCCTATCGCCTCTGCCATTTTTACCACGTTATTGGCCATTCTTGCGGATGCGGCATCGATCAGGCGCCCGTCCAGCGCGGCTGCCCCTTTCCCTTGAGCTGCCGCTTCCTGCAATGCCGCGAGGATACGTTGTGCTTTTTCAATTTCGGAAGGAGGTGGCGTGAAAACTTCATTGGCAAGATCGATTTGCGACGGATGGATAGCCCATTTACCTTCACAGCCCAAAGCGGCAGCTCGTCTAGCCGCCGCTTTATAGCCTTCCGGATCCTTGATATCGCCAAAAGGACCATCTATCGGCCTCAAGCCATAGGCACGGCAGGCGACAGTCATCCGACTGATGGCAGCATGCCACTGGTCCCCGGGATAGTCCGGATTGAGGCCGCCGATGTTTGTCGTTCTAGCGCGATTGCTGGCGGCGTAATCCGCCACGCCGAAGTGGAGCGCCTCCAGCCGACCACGCACACCATTGCGCGCAATGTCTTCCACATTCGCCATACCCAGCGCCGTTTCAATCAATGCTTCAGTGCCTATGCGGTTTTTCAGTCCCTGCTGCATCTCCAGCTGGTTGAGCATGGCCTCAACCATATAGACATCCGAATATACCCCCACCTTCGGGATCAGTATGGTATCCAGTTTGTGACCTGCTTTTTCGACCACATCCACCACATCACGAACCATGAACTGGGTATCCAGACCGTTTATCCGTACCGAAACAGTCACCCCGTGACCTCTCCAATCCAGGTCGTTGAGCGCCTCGATAACGTTTTTTCGCGCAGTCAGCTTGTCATCCGGAGCAACGGCGTCTTCCAGATCGAGAAAAACGAAATCCACACCACTTTTCAGGGCTTTCTCGAACATGCCAGGGTTTGAACCGGGAACAGCCAGTTCGCATCGTTGCACACGGATGACAGAGGCTTCATATAGTGTATGACTCATTTGCTCCTTCCTGATTGAGTTATTTAATTTTGGAGACGTGATTGGGAGGGGAACTGGCGCGACCAGGATGGCTGGAGACATCCTGGCTCAGCTCTGGTTATCGTTGTGATAAATAACGCACTATTTTACTTTTGAAGAAGGTAATATTCAATTTAACTTTTATGAAAGGGATTGAAATCAGGATTAAATAAGGGAAAAGGCCTACCTTTCGCGAGTGCGCGGGTACACACATGTCATGGGAGTGGGCGCTACTGTTTCTGGTATTTGGAAACGGCCCGGTTATGGTCAGACAGATTGCTGGAAAAATGGGACTCTCCGTTCCCCTTCGCAACAAAATACAGCGCATCGGTCGTTGCGGGATTGAGCACGGCGCGGATTGAAGCCAAACCAGGTAAGGCAATAGGAGTTGGCGGCAAGCCAGGACGTGTATAAGTGTTATATTCCTGGTCGCTCAAGAGATCTTTTTTACGCAGGTTGCCATCGAATTTATCGCCCAGACCATAAATAACTGTCGGATCCGTCTGTAGCAACATGCGTGACCGCAAGCGGTTGATAAACACGGCTGCGACCATTCTGCGATCATCCTCCCGACCTGTTTCCTTTTCAACGATCGATGCCAGGATCAGGGCCTCGTACGGGTCTTTCAGAGGAAGGTTTACTGCCCGCTGTGCCCAGGCGATATCTATGTGGTTGCGCATGGCGTGGTAGGCGCGTTTCAATACTGCCACATCGCTGCTCCCGCGGGCAAAGAAATAGGTATCCGGAAAAAACAACCCCTCTGCCGCAGTCTCGGTTGCTCCAATCAGCCGCAGAATCTCCCCGTTGCTCAGGTGAGTGGTCTGGTGGCGGAGAGCCGGGTGCTCATCCAATATTCGCCTGAGCTGAGAAAAAGTCCAACCCTCGATGAATCTGATTTCACTCTGGCTGCTATCACCCCTGGTTATCCGCTGTAGCAACTGAAATGGCGAAATGCTTGCAGTGATCTCATAGTCTCCCGCCTTGAGTGATGTAGCGACACCCATCAAGCGCGACAACAGGACAAAAGACCAGGCGTCAGGTAAAACACCGGCATACGCCAGTTGACTGGCGATGGTTTTTACACTGCTGCCTTGCTCGATCGAAAATTCATAAGGAACGATGGGAAGCTCAACGGGTTTGCTGACCCTATACCCCACCCATGCGGAAAAGAGCGCCGTTCCCAGAAAAACGACGCGGATGAAGCGCTTCAGTAGTTTCGCCACAAAGCAGAAATCAGGCTCTTCGGAAAATCAAGGTGCCATTCGTACCGCCAAAACCAAATGAGTTCGACATTGCCACATCAATCTTCATTTCTCGCGCATGGTTGGGAACATAATCCAGGTCGCACTCCGGGTCCTGATCGAAAATATTGATCGTGGGAGGTGAAACCTGGTGGTGTACAGCCAGTGCGCTGAATATTGCTTCTACCCCGCCTGCTGCACCAAGCAGATGACCCGTCATGGATTTTGTAGAATTCATCACGAGCTCTTTTGCATGCTCTCCAAAACATCGCTTTACTGCAACGGTTTCTGCAACATCCCCTAACGGCGTCGATGTACCGTGGGCATTGATGTAGTCGACGTCATCTGCGTTCAGCCTGGCATTTCGGAGCGCATTCGTCATGCAACGCGCGGCACCCTCTCCGTCTTCAGAGGGTGCAGTCATGTGGTACGCATCGGCACTCATGCCAAAACCGGCAAGCTCAGCATAAATCCTGGCTCCACGACGTCTGGCATGCTCCATCTCTTCCAGCACCAGAACACCGGCCCCCTCGCCCAGGACAAAACCATCGCGGCCCTTATCCCATGGCCGACTGGCAGTGGCAGGGTCATCATTACGGGTGGAAAGCGCTCGTGCTGCCGCAAATCCCCCTATCGCAAGGGGTGTTACACAGGATTCGGCTCCACCCGCGATCATCACATCCACATCGCCATATTCTATCAACCGGGCTGAATCCCCCACACAGTGGGTGGCGGTGGTGCAGGCGGTGACAATGGCCAGATTCGGTCCTTGAAAACCATACATGATGGACAGGTTACCTGCGATCATGTTGATGATGGTGCTGGGAATGAAAAATGGGGAAATCTTGCGCACACCACCAGCGTGATAGGCGTCATACGTTCCCTCGATCATGGACAATCCGCCGATACCGGAGCCGATATTGACGCCGATTCGTTCAGGATCGAGATTGCTGGCGGCTATGTCTTCAATACCCGCATCCTTTACCGCCTGAATCCCTGCAGCCATGCCGTAATGAATGAACACATCCATTCGACGCGCGTCCTTGGCGGTAAGATAATTCGTGATATCAAAACCTTTGACTTCTCCGGCTATCTGAGAAGCGAAGGGGGAAGAGTCGAAACGGCTGATTCGAGTAACCCCGGATTTTCCGGCAAGAATATTGGCCCAGGCATCTGAAACCGAATTACCGACCGGCGAGATTATGCCTAGTCCGGTGATCACTACCCTACGTTTCGACAAAATGACTCCGATATGGATTTACTGGAAATAAAATCAGTTGCTGTGAGAATTGATATAGTCGATTGCCTGTTGAACAGTATTTATTTTCTCAGCCTGTTCGTCAGGAATTTCGCACTCGAATTCCTCTTCCAGCGCCATCACAAGCTCCACTGTATCGAGCGAATCAGCGCCCAGATCATCCACAAAGGAGGATTCGCTTTTGACATCAGCCTCGTTCACGCCCAATTGCTCCGCTACGATTTTTTTTATACGTTGTTCCACGTTTTCCATCTAGATAACCTCTCTCCGTAAGAAAAAACGCCGCCATTCTAGCAAGTTTTCCATATTAGTAAAATCGACGCATTCCAGACTGAAACCCCAAACATCAAAACTCCTCCCTGAAAGCCGCATAGCCACGTACCGCGACTGGATGAGGTGGAATCCATTTATGGCGCGCCGTTCCCGTTGCTAATCCATATACATTCCGCCGTTCACGTGAAGGGTGACGCCCGTTATGTATGCGGCAGCGGGTGAGGCAATAAAAGCCACTGCTGCTGCCACATCCTCGGGACGTCCAAGTCTTCCAACCGGAATCTGCTGAAATAATACCTGCTGTTGTTTTTCTGTAAGGGATTGAGTCATGTCCGTTGCAATGAACCCGGGCGCGATACAGTTGACCGTGATATTGCGACCGGCTACCTCCCGGGCCAGGGACTTGCTGAAACCGAATATTCCGGCCTTTGCAGCAGCATAATTGGCCTGGCCGATATTTCCAGTCGTGCCGACTATCGAGGAAATATTGATTATGCGTCCGTAACGAACCCTCACCATTGACCTCAGCACAGCGCGGCTCAAGCGGAACACGGATTTGAGATCCGTTTCCATGATCTCATCCCATTCCTCATCCTTCATGCGGAGAAGCAGGTTGTCGCGGGTGATGCCGGCATTGTTCACCAGGATTGCGATCCCGCCAAACTCCTCTTGTACTGCCTTGATAACACTTTCCACCTGGGGAGGATTATTCACGTTCAATACCATCCCCGTGCCCTTAAAGCCAGCCTCTTTCAGGAAGTGATCGATATTTCGGGCACCCTCCTCTGTTGTCGCCGTACCGATTACGGTAATCCCCTGTCTGCCGAGTTCAAGGGCAATGGCTTGTCCGATTCCCCGGCTGGCGCCGGTTACAAGTGCTATCTGATTTTGCAGCATGATCTTCCAGTACGTCGTTCAATGATGAGCAATGCGGCCATGCTGGATATGTCCGCTTGACCTTTATCCTGCCAAAGCCGCCGCATGACCAAGCGCCGCATCGTCGGTCAATGCGAGGCTCTGCAAATTCGCATCTATACGTTTGTTGAGTCCTGACAGGACTTTGCCCGGTCCGCATTCCACCACATGATGGCTCCCGGCGCCAGAAATAAAACGAATGATCTCCGTCCAGCGGACGGGACTGAACAACTGCCGGACCAGAATTTCCTTGATGCTCTCAATATCCTCGTGCTGTTCCACATCCGCATTGTGTAATAGCGGGATTTTGGGTGAACGAAGCGTGACTTGTGCCAGTTGTTGACGCATTTTTTCCGCTGCGGGTTTCATCAGAGAGCAGTGCGAAGGAATGCTCATGGGCAATATGACGGTCCGCTTTGCGCCTTTAGACCTTGCCACTTCCATGCCGCGAACCACCGCGTCTTTGTGACCCGCAACCACGACCTGCCCGGGTGAATTGAAATTTGCCGGTTCCAGCACCTCCCCATCCGATGCTTCCGTAACTTCCTGGCAGATCGACCGTACAACATCGTCATCAAGCCCCAGAACCGCCGCCATCGCGCCCACTCCTTCAGGCACGGCCTGCTGCATTATCTCCGCACGAAAGCGCACCAACAGCAAGGCGTCATCAAAAGACAATGCTTCGGACGCTACCAGTGCTGTATATTCCCCGAGACTGTGGCCCGCCACGTATGCCGGCCTGACTTCGCCCAGGGTCTGCCATGCCCGATAAACCGACACTCCAGCAGTCAGCATCAGCGGCTGGGTATTAACGGTCATGTTGAGGATTTCGGCCGGGCCGTCGCAGACCATCCCCCACAAATCCTGCTTCAACACATCGGATGCTTCAGCAAAAGTCTGCCGTACCACCGGAAAACTGCCGTATCCGGCCATCATCCCTATGGACTGAGACCCCTGTCCCGGGAAAACACATGCAAATTTAACCTGTGCGCTCATCAGTATCAGTACAAACCCTTCGACAGTTCCATCTGCGACAGGCAACGAAAAAAGCCTTCGAGCCGAGGAAAGGAAAGTTTTTAAAACCCGGCTGAAAAGGGAACTGAAACAAGAACAATTAAAATGCGGGAGTCAAGCAGCAGGAGCTGGCTTACCAGCGGATCAATGCCGCTCCCCAGGTAAAACCGCCTCCCACGCCTTCCAGAAGCACATGCTGGCCAGATTTGATGCGTCCGTCGCGGGCAGCGATATCGATGGCCAATGGAATCGAGGCGGCGGAAGTATTGCCGTGCTTATCCACGGTGGCGACGACCTTATCCATGGGAATACCGAGTTTTTTTGCGGTCGAAGCAATAATACGGATATTGGCCTGATGCGGAATCAGCCAATCGATATCCGACGACTTCAGGTTGTTTTCAGTCAAAGCCTCGTGTACGACTTCTTCCAGAACCTTTACCGCAAACTTGAAAACCGTATTACCCTCCATCACGACAAAGGGTTTACCTTGTACTTTGCCGCCACAGATGTTAGCCGGCGCGGAAAGAATCTTGCTCTGGCTCCCATCCGCATGCAAATGCGTTGAAAGGATTCCGGGCCGTTCATCGCCCGTCAACAGCACAGCGCCCGCGCCGTCACCGAACAGCACGCAAGTGCTGCGGTCGCTCCAGTCCAGTATGCGTGAATAGACTTCTGCACCGACAACCAGCGCTGTCTGGCATTTCCCGGCTCGAATGAACATATCTGCAGTAGCAAGCGCGTAGATAAAACCGCTGCATACCGCCTGTACGTCAAATGCGGCGCAATCCCCGATACCGAGCTTGTCCTGCAGGATGCACGCCGTGCTGGGAAATATCATGTCGGGCGTAGTGGTGGCGACGATTACCAGCTCGATCTCCCGCGCATCGATCCCACCTGCCTTTATTGCTTCACGGCTCGCGTTCAAGGCGAGATCGCTCGCCATCTCCGAGTCGGCGGCGATATGCCGTTGTGCAATGCCGGTACGAGTCCGAATCCACTCATCGCTCGTGTCGACCATGCGCTCCAGATCATGATTGGTGAGAATTTTCTCGGGCAAATAACTGCCGGTTCCAATGACTCTGGCGTACTTCATACCGGGCTCTCTTCCGGGAGCGACTGGCGGCATGAGGAGGATTGCATGGATTGATGCGATAATTGCGCCACCCGCTCGCTTATATGACGCAACATGCCGCCCCGTACTTCATCCACGGCGCGCGCAATTGCAAAGCCGAATGCGCGCCTGTCAGCCGAGCCATGGCTCTTGATGACGATGCCACGGAGTCCGAGCAAGCTAGCCCCGTTGTAGCGCCGGTGATCGACGCGGCGCTTGAAGGCACTGATCACAGGCAGGGCGATAAGTCCCGCAAGTTTAGTGAGAAGGTTTCGCCTGAATTCTTCGCGCAGGTAATGGGAAAGCATTTGCGCCACGCCCTCCGAGGTTTTCAGCGCAACATTGCCAACGAAGCCGTCGCACACAACCACATCGGTCGTTCCTTTATAGATATCGTTTCCCTCGATATTTCCGTAGAAATTAAGCCCACTGTCACGTAGCAGTTCCGCCGCGCGCTTCACCACATCATTTCCTTTGATCTCTTCCTCGCCGATATTCAACAAACCGATACTCGGTTTTTCCTTGTTCTCGATACTCGATACCAGGGTGGCGCCCATCACACCGAATTGAAGCAGGTGCTCAGCAGTGCAATCCACGTTTGCGCCGAGATCAAGCACATAGGTGTGCCCTCTCATGGTAGGCAATACCACAGCAAGCGCTGGCCGGTCGATGCCGGGAAGCGTCTTCAATACAAATCGGGAAGTCGCTAACAACGCTCCAGTGTTACCGGCGCTGACACAGGCCTGGGCTTCGCCGCTCTTGACCAGGTTGAGCGCAACGCGCATCGAAGAATTTTTTTTACCCCGCAATGCCGTGGCCGGAGACTCATCCATGCTGACAACCTCGCTTGCAGCATGAATCCTGAGCCGAGGGCTCTGCGTATACCCCAAGGCGCGCAATTCGGATTCAATAACATCAGGCAACCCTACCAGAACCACGTCGATTGCGGGGTTGCGTTGGAGATAGCTGACGGTCGCGGGAACCGTCACATGGGCGCCGTGATCGCCACCCATGCAGTCTACAGCTACGGTTATAGTCAATTTCTGCCCTTGAGGCCGGAATAAACTTCGGACCGAAAAATCAACAGGCGAAATTCAATCTTCTTTTGTTTTGATGACCTTTTTGCCGCGATAATAGCCGTTGGGGCTGATGTGATGGCGCAAATGCACCTCACCCGTGCCGGGATCAACCGACAAGGGCGTCGTCCTCAGGAAATCATGCGATCGGTGCATGCCCCGCTTGGAGGGGGACTTCTTGTTTTGTTGCACTGCCATAAATTCAACTCCTCAATAAATTCAATGCGTTTTTTTCAATGCCGCCAGAGCGGCAAAGGGAGATGCTTCCCTTATTGCTTTCCCATCCTCCCGTCCGCCGCCAGGCATACATTCGTCCTGTTCATGGCGTGGAGATACGGGCAGAGCCAGAATGATCTCATCCTCGATAAGCAATAGAACGTCCATTTCGGGCTGAGCCAGAATACAGTCCACGAATTCGTCCTCATCAAGACTCTGGAGCTCTTGCTCATTTTGCGCCAGTAGCAACTCTGTATGGATGTCGAGCACATGCTCGAGTTCCTCCAGACAACGCTGGCATTGGAGGCTGACGACACCTTGAATGTCTACGCGCAAAACTGGCCTTCCGTTTGCATCCAGCGCTCCAGTAACTGCATATCCCAGTTCACCGGAATTATTAGCCAGATAATCCTGCAGGCGCTGAAATCTGGCAATCGCGATCTTACCACGGCGCACTTCCGCATTACATGCGAAATCCAGGGAATCTATGACAAGCGGGACAGCCATAAACGTTACGCTCTTGTCTCCTACCGGCTTCAAAATCTCGCTGCCTTTTCAGAAATACCCCGGATGATAGGGTTGTCGGACATAAGACATAATCTTATATACTTTATATCCGCGAGCCCCGCCTGGTACTCAATTGATGTCGGCGCGTACTTGGTATTACAATCCCGGTGAATTTGCAGCGTTATACGGCGCGCATGATATATTTTTTGCCCTTGAGTGTCAAAAAAGCTCCTCCCCTTCAAAATAATAAACATTGAAAACACAGCAGATTGCGCAACAGCTTATATTAGGATCCAGTTCCATTTATCGCCGGGATCTTCTCCAGCGCCTGCAGATCCCCTTCGACGTCAGTAATCCGGATATCGATGAAACGCCTTTGCCCGATGAAACTCCGGACGCTACTGCCGTTCGCCTGGCTGCTGCGAAAACCCGTGCAGTTGCAGCAACTCATCCCGGCGCTTTAATTATTGGCGCCGACCAGGTTGCAGTTTTCGAAGGTATCCAGCTCGGAAAACCCCTGAACCGTCACAACGCCACCCAGCAGTTGCAGCTTATCCGTGGAAAAGAAGTTTCGTTTTATACTGCACTCTGCCTTTTCAACAGCGATCAAGGCACCACGCAGGCGCGCCTCGTTCCCTCTCGCGTCAAATTCCGCCTATTAAGCGACCCTCAGATAGAAAATTATCTCGATAAGGAACAACCCTATCATTGTGCCGCCAGTTCGAAGCTCGAGGGACTCGGGATCGCGCTGATAGAGCATATGGAAAGCGAGGATCCCACCGCATTGATCGGTTTACCGCTGATTGCGCTTGTTGAAATGCTGACGCTTGAAGGTGTCGAGATAGTTTGAGTATAGGAACGCTCTATCTCATCCCTGCCCCACTGGGCAACAGCGATATTGGCTGGACAGTGCCTCCTGCGGTCCGTGAATGTATTGCCCGGCTTGATCGTTATATTGTCGAGCATCCGAAAACAGCCAGGCAATTCCTGAAACAGGTGGGCTGTGCTCTCCCCTTGCAGCAGATTACCATGCAGGTGCTGGACGAACACACTCAGGCCAGGGAGTTTGAGAATCTGCTTGCGCCACTGCTCGCGGGAATAGATACAGGATTGTTATCGGAGGCTGGCTGCCCCGCAATAGCTGATCCGGGAGCTGGATTGGTGCGCCTCGCCCACCAGAAGAATATCCGGGTAGTTCCTCTCGTCGGTCCCTCCTCCATTCTTCTCGCGCTGATGTCCTCTGGATTGAATGGCCAGCGCTTTGCGTTTCATGGCTACCTGCCGGTTGAAAATAGCAAGCGTATAAAAAAAATCATTGAACTGGAAAAGAACTCCATCACCGGCGATCAAACCCAGATATTCATCGAAACGCCTTATCGCAATCAGAAGCTGCTGGAGGCGATCACTGCCACCTGCCGCGAAGGAACGGCTCTCTGTATCGCATGCAACCTCACCTTTGCAGACGAATTCATCGCAACCAGGACCGTCAAGGAGTGGAAGCGCATCTCGCCCGACCTTAGTAACAAACCTGTTGTCTTTTTGTTGCATGGTGGCGCCCGAGAGCGTAGCCCGAGGGGCCCCATAAAGCGGGGGTCGGGCGACCGCAATTAAGGGCGGGCGCCTGCATCCCGTTTCGGGGTCACATCTTCCTTCGGAAGACACTGCTCCACCCGCCACGGTCGCCCCGAGAGCGTAGCCCAAGGGGCCCCATAAAGCGGGGATCGGGCAGCGAAGGGCGCCACAGCGTGATCTTGGCGAAATATCCGGGTTAGTGGAGTTCCGCACTCATTCCCAAACCACTCAGCGTTTCCGCCAGGACTCCCCCAAAGCGCTTGGCGAGGCGCTCGGCAACTCCCTCCCGGGTTGTATAGTCGACGATGTGTTCCGCCTTGATAATTTCCCGCGCCACGTATTCCGCGCTGCCCATTCCGTCAGCAAGTCCCAGTTCTACACTTTTTTGACCTGTCCACACCTTGCCGCTGAATATTTCCGGCCTTTCTTTCAGGCGTTCGCCCCGACCTTGCTGAACTACCTGAATGAATTGCTCATGGATATCACCCAGCATTTTCTTTGCATATTCCTCCTGCTCGCGATTGTTGGGAGAAAATGGATCGAGAAAAGCCTTGCTTTCCCCTGCCGTGATCAACCGCCTTTCGATGCCAAGTTTTTCCATTGCTTTTGTGAAACCGAACCCGTTAATCAGGACGCCGATGGAGCCAATGATACTTGCCTTGTCCACATATATCTTGTCGGCGGCAACCGCTACATAATAGCCGCCCGAAGCACAGATATCTTCCACGACCGCATAGAGGGGTATTTCAGGATATTCTGCACGCAGGCGGCGTATCTCATCGTTGATATATCCTGCCTGGACGGGACTCCCTCCAGGACTGTTGATGCGCAGGATCACACCCTGCGTTTTTGCGTCCTTGAATGCCTGCTGCAAGCCAGCAGTAATATTTTCCGCGCTGCTGATGCTATCGGGAGAGATTACACCGCGCAAATCGACGAGAGCGGTATGCTTGCCGGAAATGGACATACTGCTGTCTCCAAACCAGCCAAGACCGAAAAATAGCAGGATAAACAGCCAGGTAAAAGTAAGAGACTTAAAAAATACTCCCCACTGCCGCGTGCGGCGCTGTTCCTGCAAGGTGGAGAACACCAGCTTTTCCAGCACCTGCCTGTCCCAACCTTCGTTTCGATTCTGTGAATCAGACATGATTATTTCGATCCTTCAAGTCAAATAAAGCGTTCTGCCGCAGGGACAGGCCACAAATATAAACCTGCCAAAACTCCTCATTGTTTCCGCCTCCACTCCCATACCCCTGTAGCGATCTCTATTGAATAAGATACTTGAACTGCTATGAGGGAAGGAAGTCAGGGGAACGTCCTTTCCGCCGGAAGCTTCGGTGGTTTATCAGAGCTATCCATCGCATCCAGAAATTTTTGCAGATCGTCCGGCAGCGGTGCTTCGAGACGAAGTTTTTCATGCGTAACGGGATGCGCGAATTCGACTGCCCAGGCATGGAGAAACATGCGTCCCAAACCCGGAACACGCCGGGCAATATCCTTATTCAAGGCAAAATCCCCATACTTGTCATCTCCCGCTATAGGAAACCCGAGATAGGCAAGGTGCACGCGAATCTGATGCGTACGTCCGGTTTTCAGCTCGGCCTCCAGCAGGCTGAAGCTCTGCCATGATTTCCGCAGGATGAAAACAGTATGGGCGCTCATTCCACCTTTTTTTTCATTTGCATCCTTTTCCACCGCTACCCGCCGTTCTCCGGCGGGTGTCAGATATTTCCTGAGCGACAGCCTGACACTCTGGCGCGCATTACGCCACCTGCCCTTGACCAGGGTCAGGTAGTGTTTTTCCACCTCTCCCACGCGAAGTTGCCGATGCAACTCTACAAGTGCCGGTCGGTTCTTGGCAAGGAGCAGTACGCCAGAAGTTTCCCTGTCCAGCCGATGTGCGAGCTCCAGAAATCTCCAGTCAGGATGCTGCGCGCGCAATTGCTCTATCACTCCGAAGCTTATGCCGCTTCCTCCATGCACGGCAACTCCAGGAGGTTTGTTGACGGCAATCAGTGCATCATCCTCGAACAAAACCTGAAATGCAATAAAACCCAGTTTACTCAATTTCTTCGAGGACAGCGCCGATTTTTCCACCGTTCTCACCGGGGGTATGCGAACAATATCTCCGGATTGGAGATGGTAGTCCGGAGCGGCTCGCTTACTGTTAATGCGCACCTGCCCGCTGCGCAACAACTGGTAGACGTGACTTTTGGGCACGTTTTTCAAGCGTTTGATTAAAAAATTATCAATACGCTGCCCTTTACTCTCCTCCCCTATGATTTCCCTCACCACAGGGCTTGGAGGAAATTCTTTGCGTAAATCTTTAACTCTACTTATACTTGTCAAGTCAGGGTTCCAGCCTATCCTTTATCCGGTGCACGAGGTGGTACTGTTGATGGGATTTTATCCGAGGGAAAAGAGCTGACCTCAAGATATGGTTAATGTCGCTCACCAATAAAGTAGCGATAGTAATGGATTTACGCGCTCAAAGCACACGTCGATTTCAGTTTTCAGTTTCGAAGCGCCTGGTTACGGGCAGCCCTAGTCGAAGCCTGATTGAAACTAATTTCCTGGTTCTGCTTGCGAAATAAAGCAGGGCCACAGTGACAAGCCAGAGATAAGCCAGAGAAGTGGCCATTTTTAACAAGCAACCCTGACGCCATGATCAAGTTGTCTGACTAAAAGCTCTCGTATACGCCGCGCAGGACATGTTCTCCCGCGCGCGTAGGCTGTCTGCCGTGACTAGAGCGCGGGAGGCATAAAAATGAAACGCATGCTATTTAATGCGACACAGCCGGAGGAATTGCGTGTCGCTATTGTCGATGGTCAAAAACTCATCGATCTCGACATTGAATCTGCCGGCAAGGAACAACGTAAGAGCAATATCTACAAAGCTGTTATCACCCGTCTTGAACCAAGCCTCGAAGCCGCCTTCGTCGAGTACGGCGGCGAGCGGCATGGTTTTCTGCCGTTCAAGGAAATTTCGCGCTCTTACTTGAAAGAGAGCCTGGACCCGGGCCGCGTTCGAGTCCAGGACGCGCTTCATGAAGGCCAGGAACTCATCGTCCAGGTGGACAAGGACGAACGGGGAACAAAAGGAGCCGCACTTACCACCTATATCTCACTCGCGGGCCGCTATCTGGTGCTGATGCCCAATAACCCCCGCGGGGGAGGTGTCTCGCGCCGCATAGAAGGCGAAGATCGCGCCGAACTGCGCGATGTCATGTCGCATTTGAACATTCCTCAGGGCATGAGCATCATTGCCCGCACGGCAGGGATAGGGCGCAGCGAAGAAGAGTTGCAGTGGGACCTCAACTACCTGCTGCAGTTGTGGCGTGCTATTGAAGATGCTTCCAAAGGCCAGAGCGGCGCTTTCCTGATTTACCAGGAAAGCAGTCTCGTCATCAGGGCAATCCGGGATTACTTCAATCAGGAAATCGGTGAAATCCTGATTGACACGGAAAGCATCTATGAGCAGGCATGCCAGTTCATGGGTCATGTCATGCCCGGCAATGTAGCGCGGGTCAAGCTCTATCGGGATGACGTGCCCCTGTTTTCCCGCTTTCAAATCGAACACCAGATCGAAACCGCATATTCGCGGCAGGTTACCCTCCCCTCGGGCGGTGCGATCGTGATCGATCATACAGAAGCCCTGGTCTCGGTGGATGTAAATTCAGCCCGTGCCACCCGCGGTTCCGACATCGAGCAGACGGCCCTGGCTACCAATCTGGAGGCGGCGGATGAAATCGCGCGGCAACTGCGCCTGCGCGACCTCGGTGGACTCGTGGTCATCGACTTTATCGACATGGAAGTCTCGCGCAACCAGCGGGAGGTGGAAAACCGGCTGCACGACGCGTTGCGCTACGATCGGGCACGCGTACAGATGGGTAAGATTTCCCGCTTCGGTTTGCTCGAATTATCGCGCCAGCGGCTGCGGCCTTCCCTGGGTGAAAGCAGCTATATTTCCTGTCCGCGCTGCCACGGCACCGGTCACATCCGGGGTACCGATTCCTCGGCATTGCATATCCTCAGAATCATTCAGGAAGAAGCGATGAAGGAGAATACGGCAGTGCTGCATGCTCAGGTGCCGGTAGATGTAGCGACTTATCTGCTGAACGAAAAACGCGCGGAAATTCATGCAATCGAAGCACGCCTGAAAGTAAGTGTCGTTCTGATCCCCAACATCCATCTCGAAACGCCCAATTACAGCATCAGCCGCCTGCGTCATGACGACGTAAAACTTGGTGAAGTTCAGACGAGTTACCAGATGGTGGAAAAACCGGCCCAGGATATCCCTCTGCCTTCCAGCGGACAGGAAGCGAAGCCTGTGCGGCAGCAGGCAGCGGTACGAGGCATCACGCCGTCACAACCTGCCCCGGTACGCGAGCAAAAACCGCCGCATGAACCGGAACCGCTTTCCCTGCTCGATAAAATATTCGGCTGGTTTAAACAGGTAGGGGTCGGCGAAAAGACCGTTCGGCACGAACCGCCTGCCGCTGCTGCACATCGTGAGGAACGGAGTCAGGGACGCCGTGACCGCCGGGAAGGACGCAGCGAAAATGAAAAGGCAGGACGCACCGCTCAACGTCCACGTGAGGTGCGCGCGGAGCGCGGGACCGAAATCAGTGCAAGCGGCGCCGCAGAGCCGGTGCGCGAAGCTGTGCCGCAGCGTCAGGAACGCAGCGAGGCAAAAACTCAGAGCGAAAGAGCTGCTGCAAAAAAGCATCCCCGGTCGCAGCGTGAAGAAAAGCCGCGGGCGGAACTCAAACCCTCTTCCGAGCAACCGCCTGCCACGGAAGAAGCCGTACAGCCGAGTGAGGAAGGCAGCCGCCGCAGACGGCGTGGTGGCAGGCAACGCGACCGGAGCGAGCGCCTGGATCGCGCAGCGCGTGAAGCCAGGCAGGCAATTGCAAAGGATTCTCCCCTCCAGCAATCTGCCGATCAGGTAGCGCACGAGGAAAATCCTGCGGCAGATATCATTTCGGGCCCGATAAATGGAACACCGCCACTTATCCTGGCTTCTGCCCTCCTGGACGGAAAAGAGGCATTGAAGGAATCCCCTGCGGGAGCAAAGGATGACACCCCTTCCGAAGCTTTGCGGACAGATAGAACTCTGCCGGTAATTATGCCCGAAGCTGTGGCCGAAGTTGCGCCCGAAGCTGTACCTCAAGTGGCTGCGATGGAATCTGCCCCTGCTCCGGCAGCTACGATTGCCGAAAAAGTGATTCTGGCGAATGAACAGCAGATTGCTCATGAGCCATCCGACAAGCTTCCTGAGGATTGGAGAGAGGCAGCGACCGAAGCAGCGATTACCGGTCCGTCGCTTTTAATTGCATCAGAGCCGCCAGTTGAAGTTGAAGCAGCAAGGGTCGTTCCGGAGGACGACACCTCCAGGGTTTCCGTAAGCGCCCTGGAAACGGCTATGCCTCATACAAAAATCGAACAGGAAGAAGTTCCTGCACAAGAGGGACAGCAAGCGGAGCCTCCTCAGCAACCACAGGCTACGCCATCTCTCGATTTAAGTGCGGCCGGTCTGATCATGATCGAGACCCTTCCCGAAAAAATAAGACCTGCTGAAACCGAAGCGGAAGGAGAAGCAATGAAAGCACAGCCTCGACGTAGAAGAACGCCTCCTCCCCCCGTAATCGAGCAGCAGGAAGCACTGGTACAAGTGGAGACTCATAAGTAAAAGTCTCATAAAAGAGGCGACAAACCGTCGCCTCTTTTAAAGATTCAGGCAAGCCTGCCAAAGGTCGAACCTACACTTTCAGTTTATTACAGTTCTCCTGCTGAATAGGATACGAACTGTATATATTCCATTCCGTCTCCGGCGGGATAGAGCAGACCCGTAGTTCATATTCTGCCTCGCTTTATTTTCCGTTACGAATCCGGTTAAGCAATCCCCGGCCCGCGTCCTCCACCAGGTTGAGCACATGCTCGAAGCCCTGGCTTCCCCCAAAATAAGGGTCCGGCACTTCCTGTACTCCTTCGGAGAACTTTTCACTGTACTGCATCAATAATCCGAGTTTATGACTATATTCCGCTGGACATTCTCTCTGAAGGACAGCAAGATTCGCTCTGTCCATTGCCAGAATATAATGAAAAAACTCGAAATCTTTTTCATCTACGATGCGAGCACGCAATGCTTTTGTGTCATAGCCCCTTCTTCCCGCTGCTCTTTGCGCCCTTTCATCCGGCGGCTCGCCGATGTGGTAATCATGTGTACCGGCAGAGTCGATGTAAATTTCTTCCTCCACACCAGCCGCGATGACCTGGTGCCGGAAAACGGCCTCCGCGGTGGGCGAGCGACAGATGTTGCCCATGCAAACGAACAAAACGTTGGTCCTGGCGCCCTCTCTCCTGTTCATCATATTCAGTTATATCTCAGCTTGACTTCCCACTCGGGTATTTCCATTCCTGCAACTGGTGGCGACGTCCTTCAGAACATTCCAGCAGCTCATCAGCATGTGGCGGAAAGAAGATTTCCCCTCAGTTGATGAGGCAGTTCCGCATCCGGTTTGATTTTCAGGATCGCTCTGCAAAAATCGTTCTGAATACGCTTCAAAGCTGCCTCGCTGTCCGCCTCGAAACGCAGCACGATTACCGGCATGGTATTGGATGAACGCGCAAGGCCAAAACCATCTTCATATTCGACTCGCATTCCATCGGTAGTAATGATGCGTTCAGCCCGATCAAAGCGCGCTGTTTTCTGCAACTGAGCGATAATCGCGTAGTTTTCCCCTTCCTTCAATCCGATCTGCAACTCTGGCGTGCTGACCGCGTCCGGAATCGAGTTGAATACCGCGTCAATATCCATCCTGGAACTGAGCAGCTCCAGCAAACGCGCTCCGGCATAGAGCCCGTCGTCGAAGCCATACCAGCGCTCCTTGAAAAAGATATGGCCACTCATCTCTCCCGCCAGCAACGCCCCGGTTTCCTTCAGTTTACCCTTGATGAAGGAGTGACCGGTTTTCCACATGATCGGCTCGCCTCCGTGCTGCACGATCCACGGCGCCAGGTTACGCGTACATTTCACATCGAAAATGACCCGTCCGCCCGGATTCCGCGACAACACGTCGGCTGCAAACAACATTAATTGCCGATCCGGATAAATGACCGTTCCACTTTTGGTAACCACACCCACGCGGTCACCGTCTCCATCGAACGCCAGCCCTATCTCGGCATCAGTCGTTTCAAGCGCCTGCACCACATCCCGCAGATTCTCGGGTACCGAGGGATCCGGATGATGATTGGGGAAATTGCCATCGACCTCGCAAAACAGCTCCGTTACATCGCATCCGAGCCTGCGGTACAGTTCCGGAGCATATAAACCGGGTATCCCATTGCCACAATCGACGATAATCTTCATGGGCCGCGCCAGCTTTATGTCCCCTGTTATGCGTTGAAGATATCCTTCCGCAATTTCCTGCTTGTGGTAGCTGCCATTGCCGTGAGCAAGGTTTTCATTTTCGATACGCGCCCGCAAGGCTTGTATTGATTCCGCAGCAAGTGTTTCTCCCCCCAATACCATTTTAAAACCGTTGTATTCCGGCGGATTATGGCTCCCGGTTACCATCACGCCGGAATAATCGGACAATTCATGCGCCGCGTAGTAAAGCATCGGGGTCGCGACAGTCCCCACATCGATTACGTTGATACCGCTTCTTTGCAAACCCCTGGCCAAGGCTTGCACCAACTCGGGGCCCGACAACCTGCCGTCGCGCCCTATGGTGATTGCGGCAAGCCCGCGCGCACGCCCCTCGGAGCCGATGGCGTGACCAATCGCTTCGGCACCTTCAACGGTCAGTGTTTTTCCGAAAACACCTCGGATGTCATAGGCTTTGAAGATTTCTGGTGGAAGTTGGCGCATGGATGATGGACGGATAAGAGATGAGCTTCAGTTGTATCAGGTATCAAAGTATCTTCAGTGGCAGCATTCACACCGTTTACGACTGTGCTGCTCGTATTTGGACTTTAAGGTATATCAGGTCAATGGTGGCCTGCAACTGCGCCGCCCTTGAGTACATAATGTGTGCCGCAGTAAGGACACAGTGCTTCCCCTGTATCTTCTATGGGCAGAAAAACCCGGGGATGCGAATTCCATAACAGCATGGAAGGCGTGGGACAATGAAGCGGCAAATCATCGGGTGTCACCTCGATCTGGCGCTGGGTATTGGAGGCAAGCTTCTGCATCAGATTTCCTAGACGTATCGCTTAAATGTATCGATGAGGATATAACGTTTTATCAGACATAAGTGAGCCACTCGGCATGTTTGCCATTGCCCCTGGCGCATTCAAAAAAGAGGGTCTGGAGCTTCTCCGTGATAGGACCACGCCTGCCACTGCCGATCGTGCGGTTATCCAGTTCCCTGATCGGCGTTACCTCGGCTGCGGTGCCGGTGAAAAAGGCTTCATCCGCACAATAGACTTCATCGCGGGTGATGCGCTTCTCGATAACCGGAATCCCGATTTCTTCCGCGAGCTCTATGAGAGATGCGCGCGTAATGCCTTCCAGACAGGAAGTCATGTCAGGGGTATACAATTTGCCCTGCTTCACGATGAATATGTTTTCACCAGCCCCCTCGGCAACATAGCCGTCCACATCGAGAAGCAGTGCCTCATCATAACCATCATGCGCTACCTCCTGATGCGCGAGGATGGAATTTGCATAGGTCGTAACCGACTTGGCACGGCACATATTGATATTCACATGATGCCGCGTAAATGACGAAGTCTTGACACGAATACCTTTTTCGAGGCCATCAGGACCGAGATACGTGCCCCACGCCCAAGCTGCAATAGCCACGTGCACCGAAAGCGTTTTAGCTGAAATGCCCATGGCTTCCGAACCATAAAACACGATGGGACGGATATAACAAGACTTCAGATCGTTCTGCCTTACGACATCGCACTGCGCCTGCATCAACGTCGCCTTGTCATAGGGCATCTTCATCATGAAGATGTGCGCGGAATTGAATAAACGATCGGTATGTTCTTTCAGACGGAAAATTGCAGATCCGCGGGGGGTTTCGTAGGCGCGCAATCCTTCGAATACCCCCATCCCGTAGTGCAGGGTGTGGGTGAGTACATGTGTGGTAGCCTCACGCCACGGAATCATCTTTCCATCACTCCAGATCACACCGTCGCGGTCAGCCATTGACATTCACAAACTCCGGAGAGAATTTAAGTTCGTATATTCTAACGCATTTCCTGATCCTCTGGATTCCCTTTCGAGAGAAGGGGTGCAGGAAAGCAGACTGTTTACACGGGACTTGCAACCATTCCACATACCTGTCAGGCTCATCCGTTAGTGCCTGGGATTATTCTGGAATTGCTATCAAAGTGGAATTTATCTTGAATACCAGCGAGGCAGATGCGGTTTTGCGACAGGCGGAAGATTGGAGCTTACTGCCGGCAGTTTTAGGAGTGAGTACAATCGCCGATAATTTGCCGCTAGAGTACCAATAGACTATAAGCCCGTTATAGGCAAATACGATTGCAGAGGGGCTGAGGAGCGTTTGGGTCGTTTGCAGGCATAGCCAGCTGCTTTGAATCCTTCTCAGCAGTACGGCTACAAAAATAATGTCGCTGAAAAACAAACCCCATTGCTGAGATGGGGTTTGTTTGAAATGATGCTAGAGCTGGTTAAACGCGGGTTTTTTGCGATAGGCAATCAAACCAAGCAGGCTAAGGCCCGCCAGCATCAAGGCATAAGATGACGGCTCGGGAATGGCTGCTGCCATGGTCGGTTCTGCGTAGACGAAATCATCGGTGACGGCAAGATCAGTACTGCCAGGAAGATTTTCACCGCCAAACGACTGAAAATGGGTGCCATCGAAGTTGAACAGGGTGTTTGTCCCCACAGCCAGTTTCACGTCCGTCACCACCGGCTGATCGAACAGCACGCCGAGGAACTGCGGCTCGCCGCTCGCACCCGTGGGCACATTAAAGGTGCCCAGGCTGACCTCGTGTCCACTGCTGTCGTGACCGAAGTATTCGATGCTGCTGCCAGCTTTTTCTACATCGACAAAGATGGCACCGAAACCGCGCGTGCCAGCAGTCGTCGCCGTGCCGGGAATGGTAAAGCTTTGCCCGATGAAGCGGTCATCGAACTGGTATGGAGTGTCATCCTGCATGACGAAGGTATTGTTGGGGCTGAAGGCAGGAAACTGCCCCGCCGTGGCGGGGTTAACACTGGCAAAGCCATCTCCGCTTACTGCATAGGGATCCTCGAATAGTGCGCCCTGGCCGCGAAAACGATCAACTGGGATGATAACTGTATGGCCACTGTCGACCACTTGGGTGTTCGGATTTGCATCGGTGCCATCAAGCTTGACCCCGTCCCAACTGATTTCGCGGCGCCCACTCGTTTCGGGCGCCCCGGTATTCTTGGCGCCTCCGATTGCGGCGCGAAAAGCATCAAGAGCGGTAGTTGCGTTGGCGCCCGACCCGCTGTACACCACGGGGGCGGCGGACCAGGCGGAGGGACTGCAAAGAATGGCGGTAGCAAACGTTGCTCCGGCGAGCATTTTGACTGAGTGCATAGTAAACCTCCCTTTTCTCCCCTCTTTCTTAAAAGATTTAATAGGCTTTACGGACCTATAACCAAAGAAAACGTCGAATTTTTTCAGGGCTTTTTAGAGGTATAGCACTTCGTACCCAAACCGCAAGAGACAATTGCTCCATTGGTTAAAGAAGTATTTCCAGCGCGAGCGCATTCATTCTCATCGAACTGCTGAATTATGATGGAGGTGTACCCTGAATCCAGGGAGGACTAAACCGCGGATGCGCCGAAGACTTCGCTCCACAAGCCGGAAACTGCCGCGATTTCATTCTCAAAATAATCTGCTTCAACGCGTGCAAATTTTTGCGATTTGCCGTTCGCGAAAGACGAACCAGCGAGATCGGAGTAACCGCTCAATCTCAGCCAGTGTTGCGTCCGCCGAAATTCCCGGTAGGCATTAAGGGCCGGTTCTGCGACTTCATTCCTGATCAGTCCCAGCTTTGCCGCCAGCTTCAACAACGCGATATTACCGATATTGCCGGTCAACTCCTTGTGATGACAGGCGTATCCAAGGACCAGGTATTGCACAATGAACTCGACATCGATAAGGCCTCCACGGTCATGCTTGATATCGAACAACCCGCTGTTATTAGGGTGAGCATCGAGCATTTTTTGCCGCATTACCAATACTTCCCGTTTCAGATCCGACAATTCGCGCGGGTGACGCAGCACTTCCCGGCGAATACGCTCGAATGCCTCCCCTACCTGTGCATCTCCGGCCACGAATCGCGCCCGGCTCAGCGCCTGATGCTCCCAGACCCATGCATGGTGATGCTGATATTCAGCAAATGCCTGAACCGAACTCACCAGCAGGCCGCTGCTGCCGTTGGGGCGCAAACGCAGATCTGTCTGGTAGAGCAATCCGGCTGAAGTGTAACTGGTGAGCCATGAGTTGATACGATGACTCAGCCGGGCATAGCTTTCTGGAGCGTCAGCATGGAGGTCGTCATAGAGAAAAATGATATCGAGGTCGGAGGCATAGCCAAGTTCCTTGCCGCCGAGCTTGCCATAGCCGATGATGGCAAAAGCGGGTATATCTCTATGCCTCCTCCTCAACCCCGACCAGGCAAGGTGCAATACAGCATCGAGCAACAAGTCGGCAAGATCGGAAAGATGATCACTCAAGGTCTCAAGGGGCAGCAATCCTTCCACATCCCGTGCCAGCAACTGAAATACCTGTGCATGGTGGAAATGCCGCAATATATCCATTTGCTGTTCGACATCGGTGCCGCCGGAACCCTCCGCATCCTGCAATTGGTGCATCAGCCTGTCCCTGGCACGAGACCAATCGAGCGGATTTCGAAACTGCCCCGGAAGCAGTTCGTCCAGCAGGATCGGATGCCTGTTCAGGTATTCGCTGGCCCAGTGGCTTGCACTGACGAGCTTGGCTACCCGCCCTAACGCGTCGGGATGCTCGCGCAGCAGGGCCAGGTAAGCTGAGCGCCTGCTGACTGTTTCCAGCAACTGTATCAGTCGTTCCAGCGTGAGGTCTGCGGAAGGAAACTTCGCAGCCACTTCGATTAGAGTGGGAACAAGCGCATCGATGCGTTTTTTGCTCGTTTGCGGCAGTTGCCTGTAGCGGGTGCCCGAGCGAAATCCTTCCACACACTCAAGAACTTTCTCCGGATTGGAAAACCCCAGTTTAGCGAGTTGCGTCTGCGCGGCTTCAGTTTGAACGCCGTTTTCTCCAGCCTTCCACAGGTCGGCAAGCGCATTGGAGGCCTGCGAAGTGCGCGGTGCCGCGAAGATAGCTTCAAAATGTCGCGTTATATTCGAGCGATGGTTATTGAGCTTCTTTAAAAATCCGTCATAGGACGAAAAACCCATCGAAGCTGCAATCAGCGACTGGTCTGGGGAGCTTTCAGGGAGGACGTGAGTCTGCTGATCGTCAAGATACTGCAGGCGATGCTCGAGGTTGCGTAAAAAGGTGTATGCCTCGACCAATTCTGTCACCGTTTCCCCCGGTAACTGCTGCTTTTCCCCCAGCAAACCCAGTACAGCAAGCGTGGGCCGGATGCGGAAATCCGGATCGCGTCCGCCCCGAATCAGCTGGAATACCTGGGCAATGAACTCGATTTCGCGAATACCGCCCGACCCAAGCTTGATATTGCCGTACATTTCCCGGCGCTGAACCTCCCGACGGATTTGGGCATGAAGCGCGCGCATGGATTCATAAGCGCCGAAGTCCAGATATTTGCGAAACACGAAGGGTTGCGTGATCTGCTCTACAAGTGCCGGTTTTTCTTCGCGCGGACCTGCTACGACGCGGCTTTTGATCCACGCGTAACGCTCCCATTCCCGTCCCTGGGTGATCAGATATTCTTCCAGCATGGCAAAGCTCATCGTCAGCGGTCCGCTTTCCCCATAAGGCCGCAACCGCATATCCACCCGAAAAACGAAACCCTCCGCGGTAATGTCATTAAGACTTGTAATCAGCTTCCGCCCCAGGCGAACGAAAAAATCCTGATTGGAAATCGATCGCTGCCCATCGGTCTCGCCATCTTCCGGATATACGAAAATAAGATCCACATCTGAGGAAACATTGAGTTCGCCGCCGCCAAGCTTTCCCATCCCGATGACCAGCATCTGCTGAACCCGGTTATCGGTGTTTTTCGGTTGACCGTAACGCCCTGGCTCGGCTAGCCAGGCGTACAAGCGCTCCAGTGCGAAACCGATGGTAAGCTCTGCCAGGGTTGTCATGGATGACATCACCTCGGCCAAGTCAGCCAGTCCTGCCAGGTCCCGTATCGCCACTCGCAGCAGCACTTGCTTGCGCAAGCCGCGCAAGACTGCGTGCAGCCCTTCCTCATTATTTATCCCTTCGGCGGATGCCTGCAAAAATGCCTGCATTTCTTCTCGCATGAAAGGGCGCCACAGGTTTTGCTCCAACTCAGCCAGCAGCGCAGCATCGTTTGCCAGCTGAGCCTGGACGTAACGGCTCAGCGACAGGACAGATTGCACTATTTCTCCAGCGGGACGATCGGAAGGCATGGTTGAATTCAGGTTAAAATAAAACGGGAGGATAATGAATGGAGTAGATAATTCCTGCACAACCTATGCCGCGGCTTTTATTGAAGGATTGAACAAAGAACCTGCCGCCGCATCTAATCCGCTTTGTCGCATCTACCCCCCGCATTTACCTCCGGATCAGATTTCTTCTGTGAGTATGATTTAACGAATAATCACCAGCGGTCCGAAGGTTCCTGCGTCCTTCCCCTAGTATCCGTATCGGAACAATTTATTGAACCTGTCAGCAATTTTACCTTTTGTGCTACGGAGCTTCCTGTTCCGGCTTTCCATGTGGGTACTGATTGCAGTTGCAGCCGTCTTTTCGGTTCTACTGCTGTCTCTCCGCTATTGGCTGCTGCCAAATATCGAACAGTACCGTGAAAACCTCGCTTCCGCCATCAGCCATGCTTCCGGTCAATATGTAACACTGGGCGAGATCAGCGCGAATTGGGATGGGTTCCGCCCTCACATGATGCTGCGTGATGTGCGCGTGCATGATAACGAGGGTGTCACCTTACTGCTGAACCGCCTTGAAGGCACGCTTTCATGGCGTTCGATATTGCATGGCGAATTGCTTTTTCGTGAAATCGCAATCGATCAGCCTGATTTGATCGTACGTCGAGACAGGGCCGGCGTCATTCACGTCGCCGGATTCGCACTGAAGCAGGAATTTACTGGAAGCGAAGATGGCTTTTTCGACTGGCTCCTCAACCAGAGGCAAGTCATCATAAACAATGCCAATATCCTCTGGCAGGATGACCAGCGCACTGCACCGCAACTGGAACTGCTGGTCAATCTGCGCCTCGAGAACCGGGGCAGGCACCATCGCTTCGGCATCCGCGCCGTACCTCCCGCGCAACTTGCCGCCCACCTCGATATGCGCGGGGATTTCAAGGGGGAGGCGCTGGCGAATCCCGGATTATGGCGCGGCCGGCTTTTCATGCAGATAACCCGTGCCGATATAGCGGCCTGGCGCGCCTGGCTGCCCTTCCCCGAGGAAATAAAGTTGAATCGGGGCGTTGGCGCGCTGCGTATCTGGGCGGATATCGACGGTGCAGATATGAACAAAGTTACGGCAGACATGCGCTTGCAGAATGTAAAGGCGCGGCTTGCGCCGACTCTGCCGGAATTGAACCTGACCAAGCTGGCAGGCAGGATCGGATGGCACAAGGTGGATGACAACGACAGCAACGGCAGTCAACTCTTCGCACGTCGGCTCGACGCGGCATTTTATGGCAAACCGCCCCTGCCTTTGCTGGATTTTTCGTTGCAGCAGCTTCACCACGATGCCGGCAAACCGGATAGCAACACATTGAGCGTCCAGAATCTAAGACTGGATAAACTGGAGGAGTTGGCGAAATACCTGCCGATTAGCGAGCCGCTCCGGGCTAAAATCCGCGCTGTTTCCCCCCGCGGTAAGCTGCATTCGATGTTGATAAAATGGACGGGCGAATGGCCGGCGCCTTCTTCTTTCCATGCCACGGGAAGATTTACCAAACTGGGAATGAAAAAGTCCGATAGCATGCCTGCCTTCACTGGCATCAGCGGGAATATTGACATTACCGAACAGGGAGGCACGCTGAATCTGGATTCCCAAAACACGGTACTGCAACTACCGGATGCACCCATTGAACCGGTAACACTGAATACACTTGCCGGACAGATAAGATGGAACCTGACCAGCAACGGTTCAAAGTCGATAAAATTCAGCAATATCTCCTTCTCCAGTGCGTATGCAGCTGGGTCAGGCTATGGAAATTACCAGATAGCGCCTGCCAGTCCGGGTATCCTCGACTTGACAACTCATCTCACCCGCGCTGACATGCCTTCTCTGCTGCGTCTCCTGCCGACCCAAGGGAAAGGGAGAGAGTATTTTCCTGATTGGCTGAGTGAATCCATTGTTGCAGGGAGTATTTCGAATGCACGGTTTCACCTAAAGGGAAATCTGGCTCGACCTCCCTTCGTCTCAAGCAATCCCGGCGTCTTCGAATTTGCCGCAAAGATATCGGGCATGTTGCTCGATCACCTCCCCGGCTTGCCCCGGATAGAGAATCTCGCAGGCACCGTGCGCCTTAACGATAATCGCATGGAGATCAACGTTTCCAAAGGAGATATCCTTGGGGCGCGTGTGGGGAAGGCAAGACTGATCATTCCTGACATGACTGCCGCCGAGGCGAGACTCAAAACCGAACTGGAAGCGACGGGCGCCACTCATCAGTTTCTGGCATTCGCTGCCGCAAAAACACTGGACACCTACGATAACTGGCTGATGGAGAATACCCGTATTTTTGGCGACGGAAGATTGCTTCTCAAACTTGATACTCCTCTGCGCGGCTCAGGGGAAACTAAACTGTGGGGCAACTACCAATTCATGAACAACCGGATCGCTCCGAGCTCACATATTCCCGAGCTGGAGCAATTGAACGGCGCGCTGACCTTTACCGATTCTGAAATAAGAACGAAAAACCTGAGCGGCCGTCTTCTCGGCGGTCCCGTGCTGATCAGTTCCTCTGATATGCCAGGCGGGGGCGTGCGTTTTTCCGCTATCGGAAAGGTCGACTTCGACAACCTGAATGCAGCTCCGCAAGCCAGCGGGCCACGGAGCGCCCCTTTCTGGACCAGGCACATACACGGCAGCAGCGATTGGCAAGCAGCCGTGCTCGTAGGCAACCGGTCCACGGATGTGATCGTTGAATCATCATTGAAGGGAATTTCATCGGATCTGCCCGAGCCTTTGTCGAAGGCGGCGCACGATGCAATATCAGTGAAATTCGAAGGAAAGGCGACGGGTACGCAGAGCGAGGAGCTGCACCTGAGCTATGGCGAGCGCATCAAGGCAAAGATCAGCCGCACCCGGGACGATGCCGGTCATTTTTATGTGGAACGCGGTGCCGTCGTTTTCGGTCCCTCACCCGTTTTTCTCCCCGAAGAGCCCGGTATCGTGATAAAGGGTGCATTGCCCGTATTGAATCTCGACCGCTGGCGCCTCTTGCTCAAGCAATTCGAAATCCAACCTGCTGCCCCTTCCAGTTTGAACGGCTTAAACCTGTATATAGAATCGCTTGGCTTTCTGGGCAGGCAGTTCGATGATGTCAGGCTGGATGCTAACAGAAAAGACGGCCTGTGGTATTGCAGGATCGCAAGCGAGGAGGTCAATGGAGGCATCACCTGGAATCCATCCGGTGCCGGCAAGATAGTGGCGCGATTGAACAGACTGATCATTCCTGCAAACCCTCCCTCCGGACCAGATACGGTATCCAGGAGCAGACAACAGGAAAAGGATCTGCCGGCACTCGATGTGATCGCGGACGACTTTGTTTTTGGTGAGAAACAACTGGGTAAGCTGGAATTGGTTGCAAATCAGGAAGAACGGAACTGGTATATCGACAAACTGCACATTGTCAGCCCCGACAGCTCGATAACAATGCGAGGGCTATGGAAAAACCGGGTGCCGACTCCGCAGACGCAGGCCACCGTCATGCTGGAAGCAGATGACATTGGGAAATTTCTGGAGCGGATCGGCCTTCCTGATCGCGTAACCAGTGGAAGCGGTACGCTTGAGGGTATCCTGTCCTGGCAGGGGGATCCCCTGTCGATAGATTACTCCACCTTGTCCGGCAGGTTTAAGCTTGGCGCAAGACGTGGACAATTTCCCAAGTTTGAGCCCGGAATTGGCAGGCTCTTTGGAATTTTCAATCTCCGTTCACTGCCGCGGCGGATTACGCTGGACTTTCGGGATGTGTTCAGTGAAGGCTTCGGATTTGACGACATTTCCGGCAGCATAAATATCGCGAGTGGCATTGCATCGACGGATGAGCTTAAAATAAACGGGCCGGCCGCAAGGGTTACCATGAATGGACAGATGAATCTCGAAGCGGAAACGCAAAAACTTCATATCAGGGTTACCCCTTCCTATGGACTTGCGTCTCCCGTAGTCGGGATGGCATCGGTAATTGCAAGCACAGCCATGAAGAAAACACCTGCTCCATCAAGAGACTACAACATTACCGGCACCTGGACAGATCCTGTCGTAAGCCGAATAGGGCAACCGGCCCCGGAACTGACGGAGCCTCAACCATGACCAGAATCTCTCGCACGAGGTCTGCCGGCAAGTGCGCATTGACTGATCACGCCCGTTATACTGCGATACTGCGCTCGCCAGCCAACGCGTATATTAGGGTCTGTTAACGCTTGTTTCGCGCCCGCGAGCGATCTGTGGACAATGCCGGAAGTGGTATCAACCACAATACTTTATAAAGACAATCTTTTAAGTTACCCTGTATTCTCCACTGACTGCCCGAAAAATACACTTCAAATATGCAAGACTCCGTCGCCTGTAACTCGCTTCCTCCTGAAATAGCTCACAAGGGCCCGGTTCGTGTTGCCGCCATTCAAATGGCGGCAGGTCCAAATATCTACGCCAATCTGGAAGAAGCCGGGCGACTTCTGGACATTGCTGCATCACGCGGCGCGAAGCTGGCGGCGCTCCCCGAGTATTTCTGCCTGATGGGCATGGAGGATGCTGATAGAGTAGCGGCACGTGAGCAGGATAATCAGGGGCCGATACAGGAATTCCTGGGCAATACTGCCAAGCGTCTCGGCCTATGGCTGGTAGGCGGCTCGGTGCCCCTCGTTTCTTCCCGGCCTGACAAGGTGCGAAACAGTTGCCTGGTATACAATGACAGCGGTGAGCAAGTCGCACGGTACGACAAAATACATTTGTTCGGTCTGGAGCTGGGGACTGAACGCTATGCCGAAGAAGAAACCATTGAGGCAGGCCAAGGTGTCGTTGCCCTGGAATCCCCCTTTGGCCGTATCGGCCTTTCCATCTGCTACGATATCCGCTTTCCCGAGCTTTACCGTTCCATGGGACAAGTAGACATTATCTTCGCCCCGGCGGCTTTCACTGCCACCACGGGCAAGGCGCACTGGGAAACTTTGATCCGCGCCCGCGCCATCGAAAATCTGGCATACGTCGTTGCACCTGCTCAGGGGGGATACCATATCAATGGACGGGAAACCCATGGGGACAGCATGATAGTCGATCCTTGGGGCGTGGTGCTGGACCGCCTCCCGCGCGGACCCGGAGTCGTCATCGCGGATATTGATCCGGAATACCAGGCGAGCTTGCGCAGCAGCCTGCCTGCCTTGAATCACCGCACGCTGCGTCACTGTTGAATTCCGTTGAACCTTGTTCTCCTTCTCCCCCACTAACTACCATGATTACAGAGACTATCCAGGTTAACGATCTTTTCGCAACGGCCAACAATTGTCTGCTTGCACCTCATGAACTGGATGCAACCGGATTACAGAACGTGTTCGGCCAGATGCTTGCGCACCGCATCGATTATGCCGACTTGTATTTTCAGTACAGCCGAGCCGAGGGCTGGGCTCTGGAAGAAGGCATAGTCAAATCCGGCAGCTTTAATATCGATCAGGGCGTGGGTGTACGCGCAGTCAGCGGAGACAAGACCGCCTTTGCGTATTCGGACGACATCAGCATGCCTGCGCTGGTGTCCGCCGCACAGGCTACGCGAGCCATCGCTCGCCATGGCGTCACACAATCGGTGCAAGCCGTCAAACGCAGCAAGGGACGCGAGCTTTATCTACCTGAAGACCCGATTGCCAGCCTCAAGGATACGGACAAGGTGGCTTTGCTCGAAAAGCTCGAAAGTTATGCCCGGGCGCTGGATAAACGTGTTATCCAGGTCATGGCTTCCCTCTCAGGGGAATACGAAGTGGTTCTAGTTGCCCGCAGTGACGGTCTTCTGGCAGCCGATGTGCGCCCGCTTGTACGTCTCTCATTGCAGGTTATCGCCGAGGAAAACGGCAACCGTGAGCAAGGAGTTGCAGGAGGAGGAGGACGCTTCGACTATGCATACTTCACGGATGACGTGCTGCGCGACTATGCTGCAAAAGCGGTTCACCAGGCGGTCGTCAACCTGCATGCAAAACCGGCGCCTGCCGGAACCATGACTGTGGTGCTCGGTTCGGGCTGGCCGGGAATACTGTTGCATGAGGCCATTGGCCACGGGCTGGAAGGAGACTTCAACCGCAAGGGGAGTTCCGCATTTGCGGGTCGAATCGGCGAACGCGTGGCTGCACCGGGAGTGACGGTGGTGGATGATGGCACTATTGCACGCCGGCGGGGCTCGCTCAATGTCGATGACGAAGGGAATCCCACCCAGTGCACAATGCTGATCGAAAACGGAATACTCAAGGGTTATTTGCAGGACAGCCTGAATGCACGGCTGATGAACGTTTCCGTCACAGGAAATGCAAGACGCGAATCATTTGCGCACATTCCCATGCCACGCATGACGAATACTTATATGCTGAATGGGGACAAAACTCCGGAAGAAATCATCGCTTCCGTGAAGCACGGATTATATGCGGTCAATTTCGGCGGGGGACAGGTAGATATCACCAGCGGAAAATTCGTATTTTCGGCTGCGGAAGCTTACATGATCGAAAACGGAAAAATTTCGTATCCGGTGAAGGGCGCCACCCTCATTGGCAACGGTCCCGATATACTCACCCGCGTTTCGATGATCGGCAACGATCTATCGCTTGATCCCGGTGTTGGGACGTGTGGCAAGGAAGGTCAGAGCGTGCCGGTAGGCGTGGGTCAACCCACCCTTCGCATAGATGGACTGACGGTGGGAGGAACAGCGTAGCCTCAGTGGCGACACTCTCCATCAGCCATCTGAAGCCGCCGCCGATTTGAAGCTGCGGTTTCACGGCAAGATGGCGATCGTCCCATCATACGTCCCCGCCAGGTATCTCACTGCTCGATCTTCACGATCCGGGTACTCGCAAGCCTGTCATGCAGGAACAATCCATCCCGGTCGAATAACGCCCACAATATCCCGCAACCGAACAAAAAGATGCCGATGACGGCGAATAGATAGCGTACGAACGCCTGCTTCAGATTAAGGCGGCCTCCATCCGCACTGATTACACGAAGCTTCCAGGTTTGCATGGGCAATGTTTGTCCACCGTGAGTCCAGAACCAGGTGAAATAAATACCTGCAACCACGAGCAGATAAAGCTGGAATGCGGGTCGGAAAAAAACGGAACTGGTATCCCGGAAGACAAGATGAAAAACGAAACTGGCGATAAACAGAACCGCAACCAGAATCAGCGATTCGTACAACATACTCAGTAATCTCCGCCCCAGTCCCGGCGCGGAAATTTTCATGGTGTCGGGAAATTCATTCAGGAAGGCTTTCGTATTGGTCTTATTGCAGTGCAGTATTGAGAAAAAACAGAAAACCGGAGGCGCACCTGCCTGTCTGTTGAACCGCCTGCTATAGTAGGATGCTTCATTGCTGGTGTTCATGCTCACGCCATTTGCGCTTTATTTCCTGGCGCTTCTCCGGCGGTAATTTCTTGATGGTTTTATACTTCTCACGTACCAGCTCCCGCTGTTCAGGGGTCAGCGAATACCAGTCCCGCATCTGCAACTGAGTCCGGTGCTGCTCTTCGGGTGTCATATGCGGATAGCGTTTGGCAATGCCCAGCCATTTCTTCTTCTTTGCAGGATCCAACCCGTTCCACTCCTGTGCGAGCGGAGCCAACGCCTCCTTTTGCTGCGGCTTCAATTCTTCCCAGGCAGGTTGGCCTGCTTCAACCGGGACCGAAAATAACAGGTACAGCGCTGATGTGATGGCTATGACTGATTTAACCATTCACCGAACTCATCGTCCAGATAGGCATCTATCGGCAGATCATCCACAAGCAGCATTATCTCGATTTCCTCATTCTCATCACTCTGCTGCAAATTCTGCCAATAAATGGCACTCGCCAAAGCTAGCAACAATGTTATCACCGATAATAACTTGCCAACTCGCGAATGACCATGATGCCCACCTCGCGATGAAGCGACCTGCCCGCTCTGGCCAAGTCGAACAACTGTTTCCGCCATATGGTAATTTTCCAGAGAAGCTCTGCGAGCAGATTGGAGACGGTTTAACGTGCTCTGCTTGATGTCATCGAGTCCGCGATCCAACAACCGCGCTACTTCTCTCCCTACATCAGTTTCACTCATAGCCCAATTCCATGTTTTTTCAACATTGCGGCAAGTGCATGGGTTGCACGGGAACAGTGCGTTTTCACACTCCCCTCGGAGCACCCCATAATTTTTGCAGTTTCCATAACATCCATTTCCTCCCAGTAACGCAGTAGAAAAGCCTCGCGTTGACGTGCCGGTAAGGTTTCAATAGCCCTCTCGAGCAGATTGATAAGTTGCGACTGTTCGAGTTGTTGGTGAGGGTCATTAACCTTAGATGATGACGCATCGGATTGCAAAGTTTCCAGCAGATCGAAATCTTCGCTTTCCTTTTCATGGTCGGAAGGAATGAATGCTGAAAACAGCGTCGTCCACAGTGAGCGCGTTTTCTGTCGACGATAAAAATCCCGGATGGTATTTTGCAGGATGCGTTGAAACAGGAGAGGTAGTTCTTCCAGCGGTTTGGCCGAATACTTCTCGACAAGCTTCATCATCGAATCCTGAACAATATCTAGGGCCAGATGTTCATCGCGTATGGCAAACAAAGCTTGCTTGTAGGCGCGCCGTTCGATTTCAGCCAGAAAATTCGAAAATTCCTGTTTTGTAGCCAGGACGATTCGCCTCTTGGAAGATGAAAGAACAGGAGCAAACTCACCGGCGGCAATGTTAGCAAACTTTTGGCGGGTTACTATAGCTGTTTTAACAAAGCAGGTAATGCCAGGAGAAGTTTATTCCAGGGGAGTTTATTCGTATGCCCCTCAAGGGTCGGCTTGAGCAAGGTATGCAGAAATACAACCTTCATGATCTCATGCTCTATATCTTCTGCTCCTGCGACAATTTGTCACATTGCGATAATGCTTTTTCCTGCCTATCATGGATGCGGGGTCGTCGGAGATATGGAAAATTCCTTCCCAAAATTGAGAAAAGTTGATCAAAAAATTCTGAAACTGCATTCGAATATTTGTGCAGCCGACTGTTAGTGGTACAATCCCGCCTTGAATTGCAAGTGATTCTTAATTAGATTTACATTACCAATGCCTGGTACTCTGAAATTCCAATCTGCCCCGGCGCTCCACGGTCCGGCCGGTAGTTATGGCAGTCCTGTACTTCGGATGGTGCTCGTACTGATGTTCTTCCTCGGTGCTGTCGACATTGTCGCCGCGGCGGAAAGTATTCGCCTTTTTACATCGGGAAGCCTCAAGCAAGTGCTTGCATCCCGGCCTAACAAACCTTTCATTCTCGTCCTCTGGTCCCTCGACTGCCAGTATTGCCCCACTGAACTCAAAATGCTGAGCGAGCTTGAAAAGAATCACCCCGGGCTGAATGTGATATTGATTGCTACCGACACGGTCGATGATATGCCTCAACTCGCTGACCGGGCTGCAAACTATGGAACAGCCAAGTTCGAACAATGGGTTTTCGCAGAGGATATGCCGGAACGCCTCCGCCAGGAAATCGATGGCCGCTGGTACGGCGAAGTACCGCGGACCTATTTCTATGATCAGAAACACCAGCGCACGGTCAAGATGGGCCTGATCAACAAGTCGCTCGTCGAGGAATGGCTGGCGCGAAATGCTGTCGATACCGCGAACGGAAAGCAGAATGGAAAGTATTGAGCCCGCAGGGCAGGCAATGACCTTGAAGCACAGCAGCATATCCTTGTCTGGTCTGGTGTTCGTCGTTGTGATCCACGCCGGCCTGCTTTATTTCCTGTTCAAACAACAGTTGATTCCCCCACCGGAACAATTAGCGACACTGATGGTAAATTTCATTCCTTCGCCCCAGCCGAAGGAAGAGGCCAAGCCTGAAACGCCACCTCCTCCGCCCAAGCCTAAGCCTAAACCTGTAAAGAAACCGCAACCGCAGCAACTCGTTGCAAAAGCGCCCCCATTGTCCGAGAGTGAGCCTGTCGCGCCGCCTCCCCCGCCGGAACCGGTACCCGAAGCCGAGCCTGAAGCCGAACCCGAACCGGTAGTGGAAGCAGCTCCTGCGTCGCAAATGCCGGCGGGCCCGGTTTCACTTTCCTCGGAATTATCAGTCGCGTGCCCCCACTTGAATGCGCCGACTTATCCGGCACTTTCGAAACGGCTCGGCGAAGAAGGAAAGCTCGTGCTAAGAGTGGAACTGGATGAAAAAGGATACGTCAATGTGGCACACGTAGTGAACAGCAGTGGCTTCAAACGGCTGGACGAAGCCGCCATGACCGCTGTCAAAACCTGGCGCTGCACACCCACCGTACGCAATGGTCAACCGGTGCGGGCTGTTGCCCTGCAACCCTTCAACTTTGTACTCCAAGGAGATTAACCTAATGCAAACAGGTCTCGGATTTTCAAATTTTCTGGCGCAGCTCGATGGCGTCGGTATGACGGTGCTCATACTGCTGCTTGCACTCTCTGTAGCAAGCTGGTATCTCATCCTGACCAAGGGTATCTCCAATATCATGATGGGAAAGCGGGCTGACGCCTTTCTCAAGCGTTTCTGGAGCGCGGGTTCGTTGCAGGAAGTAAATTCGACGCTGAAAGAGGATTCGGATGACAACGCCTTTGCGCAACTTGCCCGGTTGGCAATGAACGCAGCCGCCGATTCGGAGAAACATGGATTGCAAAATCTCGCCGCAGCGGGTGGCGCGAGCGAATTCATCACCCGCGTACTGCGCAATGGCCTCGACCAGGAAGCAGCGCAGGTGGAAAATGGTCTCACCGTGATTGCATCCGCAGGTTCGGCTGCGCCCTATATTGGCTTGTTTGGCACGGTATGGGGCATCTATCACGCCTTGATCCAAATCGGATTATCCGGCCAGGGTACGCTGGACAAGGTAGCAGGTCCCGTGGGAGAAGCGTTGATCATGACAGCGCTCGGGCTAGCGGTGGCAATTCCCGCGGTTTTGGCCTATAACACATTTGGACGGCGCAATCGCATCTGGCTGGCGCGACTTGATGCCTTTGCCCATGATCTTTTCGTCCTGATCACGGTTGGAACAAAAGCAGGCGGATCTCCCGGCGATGAGCGTTCCTTGCGGGTGGTTACCCCGCTGGTTTCCCCCGCAGCGGCACCGGGCGAAAGGAGGCTGTAATGGCATTCGGCAGCATGAACAGCAGTAACCGGCAGCTCCCGATGGCTGAAATCAACGTCGTACCCCTGGTGGACGTGATGCTGGTACTGCTGGTGATTTTTATCATTACGGCGCCGTTGCTCACGCATTCCGTTAAAATCGACCTGCCGAAGGCATCCAGCAGTCCAAACATCACTCAACCGGATCACGTGGAATTCGCCTTGCGTGACGACTCAAGCCTTTACTGGAATGGTGAATCGGTTACAATGGATCAACTGGCTCCGCGGTTCACTGAAGCGGTAGGGCAGAATCCCAATATCGAGCTTCATATCCGCGCCGACAAACATGTCCACTACGAGCATGTAGCGCAGGTGATGTCTATTGCAGCAAAGGCGGGACTGGTGCGAATAGGTTTCGTTACCGACCCTTCACAAAAATAACAATTCCGAAGCACGGCCGCGGAAGGAATATCATTACGGTCAATTCAAGCGATGACAGACACGCCGGTGAACGCTCCATCATTGCAGGGATAATAGTTGCATGCCCGGCGTGATCCGCAACCGGTGGGTACCGTTCGTGGTACATGGCTCCATCGTAGCTGCTGCCGTAGGGCTCGGCCTGTTATCCTGGTTCATTGCCAAGCCGATTACTACGCGTCTCCATGAAACCATTCCCGGCCAGCGGCTCACCGTTCTTGCAACGCCCGATATCGCCATCAGTCTCGATGCCGATAGCAGTGTTGCTGTCACCAATACGGAACCCAGCGGGATTGAACTGTTGCGGGGCAACGCCTTTTTTGATGTGAGGGGCAACCAGCCTGGAAAACTGAATCTGAAGGTGGGAACCACCTATATCAGGGATACCGGCACCCGTTTCAGTGTCAGCAAGCGCGCCGCTGGCGGCAGCGTTGCAGTAGCGAATGGACAGGTGGAGATCCTGGTTAAGACCGGAACTTACCTCATAGGCGCGCACGAACGCGCGAATTTTGACGGCGTCCAGGTTACCGGCCAGCGGGTGATTGCGGATGCCGAGGTAGCCCCCTGGCACCGCTGACCGGTACTAAACATCTAGATTCCCTTTCCTTCCATTCCTCCTTGCCAGCCAGCGGAGTGCATGCATATCCATGAAGCCGGTCGCAATCTTCAGGCATTTTCCAATCGAAGGGCCAGGCTATTTCGCTACGTTTCTCGATCGCCATGCCATTCCCTGGCAACTCATAAAAATAGATGCCGGTGAAAGTGTACCTGCCGATGCCGGCCAATTCGGCGCCCTGGTATTCATGGGGGGCCCGATGAGTGTAAATGATGATTTGCCTTGGATCAGAAATGAACTCTCGTTGATCCGCCAGGCAGTGGCAAACAATATTCCTGTATTAGGGCACTGTCTCGGTGGTCAATTAATGGCGAAGGCACTGGGAGGAGTGGTTTCCAAAAGCCCGGTCAAGGAAATCGGCTGGGGTGAGGCAAGCACTGCCGATAATCAGCCAGCTCGGGAGTGGTTTGGGAATCTGTCAAAGTGCGAGGTGTTCCACTGGCATGGCGAGATTTTCACTATCCCGGATAACGCTACACTGCTGCTTTCCAGCCCCTGGTGTAAAAATCAGGCATTCGCACTGGATAATAAGCACTTGGGATTGCAGTGCCATGTGGAAATGACCGAAGAAATGGTGAAAGACTGGTGCAGCCACGGTGCGGAGGAAATTGCTTCGAGCCCAGGCCCTGCGGTGCAGTCCGCAGAGGCAATGCAAACAAACTTGTCCACCCGAATATCACGGTTGCAGCGTGTAGCCGACAAGCTCTATGAGCGCTGGATCAATGGGATCAGGTTCAATTGATCGAATTGATCGGGAAATTGTGGAAAGGAGGAGAATCAGGAAGCAGAGAGGCGATAAAAATCAGAGCGTTCAGGTCAATCGAAACATTGATCAATCGCGAAAATTCTGGAATTGCAGGGGAAAATCCGTGACCGATTTCTTGACTAATTGGATGGCTTCTTGCAAGGTATCCCGCTTTGCGCCTGAAACACGCACAGTATCCCCCTGAATGCTGCCTTGTACCTTGAGTTTACTGTCCTTGATGAGCCTGATAATTTTTTTAGCCAACTCACTTTCCACGCCGGTTTTTACCGTGACGAGCTGCTTCACCTTGTTGCCGCTGATTTTTTCCACCTGACCCTTATCCAGGGAGCGCACATCGACATTCCGCTTGGCCAGTTTGGTGGTCAGAATGTCGAACACCTGATCCAGCTTGAATTCATCATCTGCAAAAACAGTCAGCGTGTAATCCGCCTGTTCCACGCGGGCGTCAGAACCCTTGAAGTCGAAACGCGTGCCCACTTCCTTATTCACCTGGTCAACTGCGTTTCTAACTTCCTGCTTGTCGACTTCGGAAACGATATCGAATGATGGCATATCAATCTTCTCAAAAGAATCTCATGCAGTTTTCATAAAGCGGACTTCCCGCCCCACTGGCGCTGCTCTGTTCATGAGCATCAAAGATGTAGAGACTTCGCCCCTGATTGGATGATGCTTGCACAACTTTCAACACCTTTGGTTGTTCCATTGCTGCCGATAATTCCAGCGCTATTATTTGCGATTTCTCAAATTGGCGGCAATCCGCATCCTGAGTGCATTCAACTTGATGAAACCGGCAGCATCCGTCTGATTGTACGCACCCTGATCATCCTCGAAGGTGGCAATATGAGGATCAAACAGCGAATCTGTTTTCGAGTCTCTCCCCACAACAATCACATTACCCTTGTAGAGCTTCACCCGCACCCAGCCGTTTACATGCGCCTGTGACGCATCGATCATCGTCTGCATCATTCTGCGTTCGGGGCTCCACCAATAGCCGTTGTAAACCAGTTCGGCATAGCGTGGCATAAGCTCGTCTTTCAAATGTGCGACTTCACGGTCCAGTGTAATGGACTCCATGGCCCGGTGGGCACGTAGCATGATCGTGCCGCCGGGAGTCTCGTAGCACCCGCGGGATTTCATACCGACATACCGGTTTTCGACCAGATCCAGGCGCCCTATCCCGTGTTTGCCCCCCAGTTCATTGAGTCTGGCGAGCAGGCGCGCCGGCGAAAGCTCTTCCCCATTCAATGCAACGATATCGCCCTGCCTGAATTCGAAGTCGATATATTCGGGACTGTCCGGTGCTTTTTCCGGCGAAACACTCCAGCGCCACATCGACTCTTCCGGCTCCTGCGCAGGGTCTTCGAGAATACGTCCCTCATACGAAATATGCAGAAGATTGGCATCCATGCTGTAGGGAGATCCTTCCTTTTTCTTCATTTCCACCGGGATGCCGTGCTGCTCCGCGTATTTCAGAAGCTTTTCCCGGGAGGTAAGGTCCCATTCGCGCCACGGCGCAATCACCCGAATATCCGGTTGAAGCGCATAGTAACCGAGTTCAAAGCGCACCTGATCATTGCCTTTCCCGGTCGCACCGTGCGACACGGCGTCTGCACCGGTTTCCCGCGCGATTTCGATCTGGCGCTTGGCAATCAGCGGGCGTGCGATGCTGGTGCCGAGCAGATACTCCCCTTCATAAATGGTATTGGCGCGAAACATGGGAAAAACGAAATCGCGTACGAATTCTTCACGCAAGTCGTCAATAAAAATTTCCCTCACGCCAAGCTGCTTCGCCTTTGCACGGGCAGGTTCCACCTCCTCCCCCTGGCCAATGTCAGCGGTGAAGGTGACAACTTCGCACCGGTAGGTATCCTGCAGCCACTTCAGGATCACCGACGTATCCAGGCCCCCGGAAAATGCCAGGACTACTTTTTTAATCTCAGCGACATTCGCCTTGTTTTCTTTTCCCATGCTTGTCTCATTAATAAAAATGCCGGCCTGACTTCGCTGAATAACCCCTATTGAAAATCCTGCTCTATCCGGCGTTATCCAGTCTTCCCAGCAACAGGTATTCAATCAGCGCCTTTTGCGTATGCAACCGGTTCTCCGCCTCGTCCCATACCACCGATTGCGGTCCGTCTATCACTTCCGCCGCCACTTCCTCCCCACGATGAGCAGGCAGGCAATGCATAAACAACGCATCCTTGCGGGTGTGCGACATCATTTCCGCATCCACCCGAAAATCCGCAAAATCCCTTTTTCGCTCCTCGGTTTCGGCCTCAAATCCCATGCTGGTCCAGACGTCCGTGGTGACGAGATCTGCGCCTTTTACTGCCTCATGTGGATCGGCGAATTCCTCATAGTGGCTTGTCCCGTAAAGACCGGCCCGTTCCGGCTCCACTTCGTAGCCTTGCGGAGTGGAGACATGGACGTTGAAATCGAATACTTCCGCTGCCTGGAGCCACGTATTACAAACGTTGTTGGAATCCCCTATCCACGCCACCGTCTTGCCGGTAATGCTGCCATGGTGCTCGATGAACGTAAAAATATCCCCAATGATCTGGCAGGGGTGATATTCATCGGTCAGTCCATTAATGACCGGAACACGCGAATGCACCGCAAACCGCCTGACGATATCATGCTCATGGGTACGGATCATGACGATATCCACCATCCGAGAAATCACCCGTGCCGCATCTTCGACCGGCTCGCCGCGCCCCAGCTGGGTGTCACGAGTGGAAAGATAGATCGCCGCCCCGCCCAGCTGATGCATGCCCGCTTCAAACGAAAGCCTGGTGCGGGTTGAATGCTTGTCGAAGATCATGGCTAGAGTACGGTCTTCCAGCGGCCAGTAGCGTCGGTACTGCTTGAACTCCTGCTTGATCCAGCGGGTGCGCTCGAACAGATACTCGAATTCCTCCCGGGAAAAATCGTTGAACTGTAAGAAATGCTTGATCTGCATATTTTTGGTGTCAGGGGCGAGTCCATTGCGAAGACTCAAGCCTGGATGACTTCAACCGTTCACTTTTCGCGATCGCAAAAAAACTCAAGCTGCCAGAAATTCCTTCACAATGGGAGATAAAGTGTTGACTACCTGCTCAGCCTCGTCACGTTGAATCACGAGCGGCGGTAGCAGACGCACTACCTTATCGGAGGTTACATTGATGAGAAGGCCTTTTTTCAAAGCTTCCTTCACCAGTTCACCGCACGGTCTCGAAAGCTCGATGCCTATCATCAGGCCCTGGCCGCGAATTTCAATTACCTCCGGCAAATCGGCCAACTGCGCCTTGAACAGACTGCGCATGAAATCGCCCACTTCCATTGCATTGCGCAGCAGGTCTTCCTTCTCGATTACTTCGAGCGTGGTGAGTGCAGCACTGCAGGCGAGCGGGTTTCCACCGAAAGTGGAGGCATGATTGCCTGGCTTGAAGACATTTGCCGCAATACCTTTCGCCAGGCAGGCGCCAATGGGCACGCCCGATCCCAGACCTTTGGCGAGCGTGATGACATCCGGCGTGATGCCGCTGTATTGAAAAGCGAACCAGTTGCCGGTGCGGCCAATTCCGCACTGCACTTCATCCAGCATCAGCAGCCAGCCGTTCTGGTTACAGAGGTGGCGAAGACCTTGCAGGTAATTTGCCTGCGGCACATTGACCCCCCCCTCCCCCTGGTAAGGTTCAACCAGGATAGCGACGACGTTCTTGTTGTGTTCCGCAACCTGCGCCACTGCCTCGAGATCATTATAGGGAACCCGTGCAAAACCGGTGAGAAGCGGCTCGAAGCCAGCCTGCACCTTGCGGTTGCCACTTGCAGTCAGCGTCGCCATGGTGCGTCCGTGGAAGGATTTTTCCATGACGATAATGGTCGGCAAATCGATATTCTTCCCATGCCCATACAACCTTGCGAGCTTGATCGCTGCCTCATTGGCCTCAGCCCCTGAATTGCAGAAAAATGCATTGTCCATGCCCGAAAGCGCGGTCAATCTCGTTCCTAGTTGTTCCTGCTTCCTGATATGGTAGAGATTAGAAGTATGGATAAGGGTACTTGCCTGTTCGCAAAGGGCCTTTGCCAGCGCCGGGTGGCAATGCCCCAGCCCGCATACCGCTACTCCGGCAAGCGCATCGAGATAGCGCTTGCCCTCCTCGTCCCATAACCACACCCCTTCCCCCCTCGCAAATGTAACGGGCAGGCGCAGGTAAGTATTCATCAAATTCGACATAGGTAAATTTGCCAGATCAGAATGCAACACGGCGGCATGAGCCGCCGTGCGACGTGGTGGAATTTATTGTGGTTTATTCTGTGGAATCCTTTAGTTTTACCTATTTTGCAAGCTTTTTCAAGCTCTTTTCCTCGACGTCGCTCAACAGCCTCAAACACGGCAGATAGCCGTCATAAACGATCCCGTGCACTTCCACCCGTTTCTGCGATCGTAGCATGCTGACTAGATATTGCACCACCCCGGGCGTGATGGTCTGGCCTGGTACCAGCACCGGAATACCCGGGGGGTAAGGCGTGATCTGGTCCGCGCAGACCTTTCCTTTCAAGCTATCATTTACCCGCTCCTGCTCGTCGAGCAACGGAACGATCTCGCCGCCACAGTAAAAGGCATCCCGGGGCAGATACTTCAATTCAGTAAATCCCGGAAGCTCCGGGATCTGGTAGAGTCTGCGAGGCGCCCTGCCTTCGCGTGCGATGCGCATGAGAGCATCGTAAAGACGCGATACCTTGCTGCGCGTGGTACCGATGGTCAGCAGCAGAGTGAGCGTATTGAAAGTAGATTTTTCCACCTGAATGTTATATCGCTCGAACAGTTCCCGGACCAAATCTTCTACCGTAAAGCCGCAATGCGAAATATCGACTGTGACCTTGGTCGAATCGAGCTGGATATTGTCGTTCTTCACCTCGTCAGGCAGCAGATCCGTCAGTTCCAGTACGCGAAACACGCCGGTCGAATTGATTTGCTCGCGTACTTCCTTCGCCAGCTCCAGCGTGCGCGACAATAGCTTGTATCCCTCCATCACCACCTGTTTGCGCGCCACGTCGAGGCTTGCAATCATGCTGTACTGCGGGCTGGTGGAAGTATGCATGTTGAAATTTTCCCGAAACAGATGCTCGTTGAATTCGGGATCATTGACATGAATCATGCTGGACTGGGAAAAAGCCGACAGCACCTTGTGTGTACTTTGAGTAGCATAATCAGCACCTGCTTCCAGGGCGGTGGGACGGAAAGCCGGATGGAAGCGGGCGAAGCCGTACCAGGCTTCATCGATGATCACCTTGATGCCTTTGGCATGCGCAGCCTCGATGATCGGAGGCAAGTCATAGCGGAAACCATCGTAGGTGCAACTGGTGAGTATGAGCGCCTGGGCATCGGGATGTTCTTCGATTGCCTTGAACAGTGTCTGTTTGGGCACAGGCCCATAAACCCCGAATTTCTTGTTTACCGAGGAGTTGAGATAGATCGGATGGGCGCCGGATAAGACGACCCCGTGATGAACCGATTTATGGCAGTTCCGATCCAGCAGCAGCTTTTCGCCGGGGGCGAGCAACGTCTGGAATATCACCTTGTTGGCGGTGGAAGTGCCATTTGTGGCAAAAAAAGTGCGGCGGGCGCCAAACGCCTTTGCCGCAATCTTCTGCGCTTCGGCAATGACGCCGGAAGGTTCCATGAGCGAATCGAGCATGGGCACCGACACCGACAGATCCGCCCGAAAAATATGCTCGCCGATAAACTGGTAGAAATCGCTGGCCCACGGGCTGTCCCGCAACGAATCGCCTGAAGAATGCCCCGGTGTATGCCAGGCATCCTTTGCCATCAATACATAATTTTTGAGTTGATCGTAAAAAGGCGTGCGCGCCTTTTCCTGCAACTGGGCGTTCAAAATCCGGTACATGCCCCGGTAATCGCGCTCTTCCCGATAGAAATAACCATCCACGGTTTCAGAAAACAGCGCATCCACCACCTCATCCTCTTTCTCCTGCGCGATCAGGATGTAGATATCCAACTCGGGGCGGAAACGGGTTATTTCCTGCACCAGTTTCAGCGCGGTCATTTGCAGGATGCGGGAACCCTTCTCGCCATTTTTCAGCGTGTAGAGTGTATCGTCCACCAGTACGGACTGAATGTCGCCATCATCCTGAATGGCCTGCAGCGCCTCCCGCGCAGTAGTGACTCCCAAAAACGTGATGCCCAGAGGGTTCTCAAGGGATCTGGCCGCAGCGTTCAATCCCTTTATGAGCTCCTTGAGTATCAGTTTTTCATCATTGATAACGAGAATTCTGCTTACCGGTCTCTTCATGAAATGAATGCTTCTGATATGGAAGTCGCTTTATGCGCCAAAATAAAGGGCATTGCAAGCATCCGCAAGCTTTTTTGGCGAATTTGTAACGGATGAAACGGTCTATATTGAATAAATGAAACTACTCATTCGCACTCTTTCTGTCGGTATCCTGGTGATACTGTTTCTGCTGCCGTCAATTGTTCGAGCTTCCCCTGTCGTGGTGTTGAAAATCGATGGTCCCATTGCTCCGGTCAGCGCCGATTTCATCCAGCGCGGACTGGAACGCGCAGCGAACGAGAACGCGCTGCTTGTGGTATTACAACTGGACACGCCGGGAGGGCTCGACACTTCCATGCGTCAGATCATACGCGATATCCTGGCTTCACCCGTGCCCGTGGCAACTTTTGTGGCGCCGAGTGGGGCTCGGGCAGCCAGTGCCGGCACTTATATCCTGTATGCCAGCCATATCGCCGCGATGGCGCCGGGCACCAACCTGGGTGCGGCCACCCCAATAGAAATGGATGGCTTGCCAGGATCAGAGCCCGAACCCGAACCCGAACCCGAACCCAAGCCCAAACCGAAATCAGGCGAGAACCGCGCGCAAAATCTGCAGAAAGAGGACCAGCTTCCCGTAAAGGATGAAATGTCCCGCAAAATGATTCATGATGCTGCAGCGTACATACGCGGCTTGGCGCAGATGCGCGGGCGTAATGTGGAATGGGCGGAAAGAGCCGTCCGTGAAGCAGTCAGTTTGTCGGCCTCCGAAGCGCTGCACCTCAAAGTCATCGATTATGTCGCTGCCGACGTCGCGGATCTGTTAAAGCAGCTCAATGGCAGGCAAGTGAATATATTGGGCCAGGACCGTACGCTCGATACTACTTCCGCCACCGTGGAAGTCGTGGAACCCGACTGGCGCACGCGACTGCTCGCCATCATCACCAATCCAAGCGTCGCCTATGTCCTGATGCTTATCGGCATTTACGGACTGTTCTTCGAGTTTGCCAACCCCGGTTTTGTGCTACCCGGTGTGGCAGGCGCCATCTGCCTGCTTATCGCCCTGTATGCCTTCCAGTTACTGCCGGTGAGCTATGCCGGACTTGCCTTGATCCTGCTCGGTATCGGATTCATGGTGGCCGAAGTATTCTTGCCCAGCTTCGGCGCCCTCGGTATCGGTGGAATTATCGCTTTCGTCGTGGGCTCCCTGATGCTGATTGACAGCGATGCGCCCGGTTTCGGTATCCCCTGGCCACTCGTCGGCGGAGTAGCCTTCGCCAGTGCCCTGTTCCTGATTTCAGTAATCGGCATGGCGCTCAAGACCCGCCAGAAACCGTTGTTGAGCGGTCAGGAGCATATGGTCGGCTCAGTGGGAGAAATGCTGGAAGACACTTCCGGTGACGGCATGGCAAGTATCCGCGGCGAGTTGTGGACTGTGCACTCCGCCCAACCGCTGGTTCGGGGCCAGAAGGTGCGTGTAACCGGAATCGACGGCCTCGTCCTGCACGTAATCGCAGCAGAAAAATAACCAGGAGACACTTATGCTCGCCAATTCGGTATTCGCCACCCTCACCCTCATTCTTATCCTCGCGCTATTCTCGATATTCCGGATTTTGCGCGAATATGAACGGGGTGTCGTGTTCCTGCTCGGTCGCTTCTACAAAGTGAAAGGCCCCGGCCTGATCATCATCATTCCCGGGATTCAAAAAATGGTGAAAGTTGATCTGCGCACCGTGGTGATGGACGTACCGAGCCAAGACGTCATTTCACGTGACAACGTCTCTGTGAAAGTCAGTGCCGTGGTGTATTTTCGCGTGGTCGATCCGCAAAAATCCATTATTCAGGTTGAAAATTTTCTTGCCGCCACCAGTCAATTCGCACAAACCACGTTGCGATCGGTATTGGGCAAGCACGAACTCGATGAAATGCTGGCGGAACGCGAGAAACTCAACATGGATATCCAGAAGGTGCTGGACATTCAGACCGATGCCTGGGGCATCAAGGTATCCAATGTCGAGATCAAGCATGTGGACATTGACGAATCCATGATACGGGCTATCGCCCGGCAGGCGGAGGCGGAACGCGAACGTCGTGCCAAGGTGATTCACGCCGAGGGTGAATTACAGGCATCCGAGCAACTCATGCAGGCGGCAGAAACGCTGTCGCGGCAGGCCGGCGCCATGCAACTACGCTATCTTCAGACACTCACGACAATTGCGGGCGATAAATCCAATACGGTTATTTTTCCAGTGCCGATGGACCTGATATCGACGCTGACAGAGGTGACCGGGAACCGGAGGGCGAAAGCTTCTGATACCGAAGGACCAGCAGATGCGCCCTCGCTTCCGATACATAATTCCGCCGAGTCCACGTAAGCACCGCTAATGCCGACGCCAATGCGAACCCCATCCAACCGAAACTCTTTCCTGCTCAAGCCGGAGACTTTTGCGTACCCATGTCATGGGTCGGGTTTGTGCTAAACCATTGACAAAAGGAGCGCCAACAAAAAAGCCCAGGTGATTCCCGGGCTTTTTTACTGGGATCTGAACGATCAGGCCATCGCCTTGATGGCTGCCGAGAGACGGCTTTTATGACGGCCTGCTTTGTTCTTATGAATGATTCCCTTGTCCGCAATCGAATCTATGGCCCCGACAGACGCCTGATATGCGGCCTGTGCAGTATTTTTGTCGGCCGATCCGATCGCCTTTCTTACATGCTTGATCGCTGTGCGCAACTCCGAGCGCAGACTCATGTTGCGGTTACGATGACTGATATTCTGTCTAGCACGTTTTCTTGCTTGTGCGCTGTTGGCCATGAAAATTCCTCGGATTACCCTTTACGGAAAATTTCTGAATGATACGGGTGTTTACGCCTGATTGCAAGAAAACTGACAACTCTACCTGTTGTTGCTAACCATTGCAGCATTTGTACTGATTTGCACCTGTCGGAGAACGGGAGTGAAGAACGACTCATGGTGAAGCGACCCTAAACCTCAAGCATTCAGTTAACATACGCTCCATGAATCTGCTCAAAGCCCTTGTCACCATCAGCGGGATGACGTTCATATCCCGCATTCTGGGATTTGCGCGGGATGTCATCATTGCCCGCATTTTTGGCGCAGGCATCGAAACCGATGCTTTTTTTGTGGCATTCCGTATCCCCAACCTGTTGCGCCGGCTGTTCGCCGAGGGCGCGTTTTCGCAGGCATTCGTGCCCATACTTGCCGAATACAAGAATCGCCGCACAGCCGAAGATACACGCGAGCTGGTAGGTCATGTCGCAACACTGCTGTTCATCGCGCTATTTGCAGTCACGCTGGCAGGCGTTATTGCCGCACCGCTGGTCATCTATGTAAGTGCGCCAGGATTCACGGCAAGCCCCGGGAAATTCGAGCTTACGGTGGCACTGCTGCAGATCACGTTTCCCTACATCCTGTTCATCTCGCTCGTGTCACTGGCTGGCGGCATACTCAACACCTGGAGCAGATTTTCAGTGCCTGCGCTGACTCCGGCCCTGCTCAACCTGTCGTTTATCGGCTGTTCGCTATGGCTTGCGCCCCTCATGGATCCGCCAGTGCTGGCGCTCGCGTGGGCGGTATTCATCGGGGGGGTGCTCCAGCTTGCCTTCCAGGTACCGTTCCTTATGCGTCTCAAATTGATGCCGCGCCCGCGCCTAAAATCCCGCGACAATGGCGCATGGCGCGTTCTCAAGCAAATGGGACCGGCTGTTTTCGGCATGTCCATCGGCCAGATCAGTCTGCTGATCAACACGATATTTGCTTCCTTTCTTGTCACAGGCAGCGTTTCCTGGCTTTATTATGCGGATCGGCTAATGGAGTTTCCCGCCGGTCTGCTGGGTGTTGCGCTCGGGACGGTCCTGCTGCCGTCTTTGTCGCGGCACTATGCCGACAACAGCACGGATGAATATTCCCGGCTGCTTGACTGGGGTTTGCGCCTGACCATGCTGCTGACGCTGCCCGCAGCGCTGGCGCTGGCGCTGCTTGCCACACCGCTTATCACGACACTGTTTCATCACGGCGAATTTTCGACCAACGATGTCTGGATGACACGCAATGCCCTCATCGCGTACAGCGTGGGTCTCCTGGGGCTGATTCTGGTGAAAGTGCTGGCCCCTGGTTTCTACGCGAGGCAGAACATCAAGACACCTGTAAAAATAGCCCTTATCACGCTTGTCGCGACCCAGTTGATGAATCTCGCCTTCATCATACCGCTGCAACACGCCGGGCTGGCGCTTGCCATTGGATTAGGCGCCTGTATCAATGCGGGCATGCTCTATTACAAATTACGGCGTCATCAGATTTATCAGCCTCAACCAGGATGGGGCATTTTTATGATAAGAATATCGGCAGCCCTGGCGATGATGGGAACCATATTATGGTTTGCTTCAGGCAGCGATGTTTCGTGGCTGACGGATACGGCGATGGTGCGAGGGGTACGGTTGGCAGGAGTCGTGATAATCGGTGCGGCAAGCTACTTTGTCACCTTATGGCTGCTCGGTTTTCGCCTTAAGGATTTCTCCCGACGCGCTGCATAGAATAACGTACAGCGTGCTTCTGGTAGCGTTGTCACTCTTTCCACCCTCCCACTCCTCTCGCACACAGGGAAGAAAGGGGGATCTGGAGCTCACGGTACGAGCGGTCGAATAATTTCAGACTCACCAACGTTTACCGTTCTTGCATGAGGATTACCGAAAGCCATGTTTGCAGGAAGCTCTCCATTTACTCTTCATTTCCATCTTCGTGCGCACAAGACTGCTGGATAGGCAGCAAAAGGCCGGATTACCGGACCTCAATCTCCCTCTCTCACTTATGGAAGAGGGATAGGGAAGAGGGATAGGGAAGAGGACGTTAAGATCATGAAAATTGCGTCGTAAAGCAGATGAAGCAGGAACAAACATACCGGAAAAAGCCTCAGGATTGAGCGAGAAAAAAAGTGTTTTCTTGCTTGAAATTAGCCATATAATGGCGAAAAAACATTCCCTGTCAATTTCAGGATTTACCTTGACTATGGCACGCTCTGTCAAACCTTCTCCTCTATTATTGCCGTTACTTCTTGGGTCTCTCCTTAACGGTGGGGCTATGGCCAGGGATACCGCGGCTGATGGAAGCGCTCCCGCAGAGAAGAACGCTTCGACCGCCAAAACCGCTTCTGTTGATGATAACAGGCAAACAGAAGCGATTGAGGGACCTGTATTCAAAAATGCGGCTCCGCCTGCCACTTACCCGACCTACAGTAAAAAAGATCCGTGGGAGCCCGTCAACCGCAAGATATTTTCATTCAATGAATCGGTTGATGATTATGTAATGAGGCCGATCGCAAAGGGTTATAGATGGATAATGCCGGACCCCCTCGAAACAGCGGTGGGAAATGTGTTCTCCAACCTCGGTGACATACCGATCACGCTGAATAACCTTCTGCAGCTCAAATTCAGTAACGCACTCACCAGCAGCACCCGGTTCGTGGTGAACAGCACACTTGGTCTCGCCGGGATCGTGGATCTGGCAAGCGGCATTGGTCTGGAAAAGCATAATGAGGATTTCGGGCAGACTCTGGGTCATTATGGGGTCGCAAGCGGACCGTATGTCGTGTTGCCCTTCCTCGGACCCAGCTCCACTCGGGATGCGGGCGGACGCGTCATCGACACCGTGACCGACCCTGTATTTGTGGGCAGCTTTTTCGTGGCTCCCTTTATAGGTCCGATAGTGGGCTCCACCAAGGTTACAGACGCCCGCGTCGAACTGCTCAAATCCGAAAAAACTCTGGAAGAAGCTTCCCTCGACAAATACGAGTTTATCCGCGATGCCTATCTCCAGAGACGGCAAAATCTGGTGCATGACGGGAATCCCCCGAAGGATACGGAGGATGAAGAAGAAATTTGAACTGCGCCAAGGAACAAGAAAGTAAAAGCCTGTCGAACCTGACCCGTCAATCTGACGGGGCGCAAAAAAGGGCGGAAGCATATTTATGCTTCCGCCCTTTTTATTTCATGGCTGATCAGGTCATCGCGCGAAGCGCTGCAATACGCACTTCGAGAGGCGGATGAGACATGAACAGAGTTCTGAGACCCCCTTCCCCTCCAGAAATACCGAATGCTTCCAACCGCTCCGGCAACTGGGAGGGCTCGTGCCGGCGTTGCAGGCGTTCAAGCGCTGCGATCATTTTGTTGCGTCCGGCCAGCTGCGCTCCACCCGCGTCCGCACGAAATTCGCGCTGGCGGCTGAACCACATCACGATGATGCTAGCCAATATCCCAAGTACCATTTGAGCGATCAGCGTAGTAACCATGAAGGCGGGACCGTACTCTCGCTCGGTTTTGAATACGACCCTATCCACGAAATGGCCGATGACTCTTGATAAAAAAATCACGAAGGTATTGACGACACCCTGAATCAGCGCAAGCGTCACCATATCGCCGTTGGCAACATGACTTATTTCATGTGCCAGCACCCCCTCGATTTCATCTTTTGTCATGGCCTGAAGCAAGCCGGTACTTACCGCCACCAATGCCTCGTTGCGGTTCATGCCGGTAGCAAAGGCATTCATGTCCGGTGCATCGTAGATCGCCACTTCCGGCATACCGATGCCAACACGCTCAGCCTGACGCCGGACAGTCTCCACCAGCCAGCGCTCGGTCGGATCGGAAGGCTGCTCGATTACGACGGCACCCGTCATGCGTTTCGCAGTCCACTTGGACATGGCAAGCGAAATCAGTGAACCGCCAAAACCGATCACCGCCGCCATGACAAGCAGTGAATTGTAATTGATGCCCACACCCTGCTCATCAAGCATGCGATCAACACCCAACAGGCGCAACGTGATGCTCAGCACCAGCAAGATGGCCAGATTGGTAACTACAAATAGAAAAATTCGCTTCATGGACAGTTCCGTTTCCTTGTGTCAAAGATGGATCATATATAGGGATGGGAGTTCAATTTTTCAAGGAGACGCTGCAGATAGAACCATGCTCCTCGCAATATTCTTGTCCTGCCCTGATCGACTCAGCCCCTCTTCAACGAGCCTGTCAACGAGGCTCAGGGCGAACGGTGGATGAAGAATTCAGGGGACTGTAGTGTATCACTCGCGCCGATTCTCGCGGATGAGCAGAACATAAATCGAGAGAGCGACAAGGATCATGAAAAAAATTGCCGACCAATCCGGAAGAGTAAGCGAGGCAAATTTCCACGTGACATCGGCGCAATCGCCATTTGCTTCGAACATGACGGGCCACCATCGTGCCAGCGGCAGCGCGTTCAGAAACTCTTCTTCAGGGCTGATACCGCATTCGAATGCCTCGGGGTAGCGGATCAGCCAAGCCTGACGCAAGGCAACCAGCCCGCCGGTGAACGCAAAGACTGTCATCAGCCCGGCATAGATGCGGCGACCTGTAGTTCCCGAAATATGAAAAAAACCGGCCAGCGCGGTTAAGCCTGTCAACCAGTAGGCAATACGCTGCATGACACAAAGCGGGCATGGCAAAAGATTTTCCACGAGTTGCAGATAAAGCGCGTAGCCGATCAGGGCCGCGCAACCCGTGAAGATCGCCAGCAATATGCTCCGTACCGGCGTCATGGGGTTACTCATGCTCGGCTCCCGTTACCCGTCCTGGCTCACCGGCGGTTTTTTTCGTTTTGCGCATCCCGCCCGATACAATTTTATATTCCAGTAAGCGGCACTCCAGCGCACCGTTGAAGAGCGGAATACGACGCGAGGCTGTCAGACGTATGAGCTTGGGAAGCTGCGGATCAGCAGTCAGTATGTAGGCGTTCCACCCGCTGAATTTCTTCTTAAGCACGTCTCCGAGTTTCGGATAAAAATCCATGAGCTGTTTCTGCTCCCCCAACCTCACCCCATAGGGCGGGTTGGTGACAAGAAAGCCGGAGGAGGCCGGCGCGGACAGTTCCAGCACGTTCGCCTGCTTGAGAGTAACTGCTTCAGCAAGTCCGGCAGCGGATAGATTGGCTTGGGCAACAGCAATCGCATTGCCATACAAATCGCTGCCGAATATCGGTTGCTGCGATTTCGTCTTCTGCCTTGCAATTGCCGCCTTTCTGATCTGCTCCCATCGTTTTTTGTCAAATATCCTGAGCTTTTCGAAAGCAAAACTTCGTCCCAGCCCTGGGGGTATATTCAGTGCAATTTGTGCCGCTTCCAGCAGAAAGGTTCCGCTCCCGCACATGGGATCAAGCAGCGGAATTCCTGGGCGCCAGTCTGCCAGCGATAAAATTCCTGTAGCAAGATTTTCCCGTAGCGGAGCCTCCCCGGTATTCTTTCGCAGGCCACGCTTGAATAACGCATCACCCGAGGTGTCCAGATACAAGGAAATCCCGCGGGCATCGAGAAAGCCGTGAATCCGGATATCCGGTTGCGCGGTATCGACACTTGGTCGGTTGCCGACAACTTCCCGGAACCTGTCGCAGACTCCATCCTTGATCTTGAGCGTAACGAAATCCAGGCTCTGCAACGGACACTTGATGGCGGCCACGTTGACCTTGATTGTAAGCGCCGGAGCGAACCAATCGTGCCAGGGCAACTGGCGCGCAACCTCATATACGTCAATTTCGGTAGCGTAAGGTTCGCTGGCAACGCGCCAGAGAATGCGGCTGGCGATACGGCTTTCCAGATTGGTTCGATAGCACGTATCCCAATCCCCCTGAAATTCCACTCCCCCGTCCTGAGAATTTATGGCAGAAGCACCGAGGCGCTCCAACTCGGCAACGAGCCCGAATTCCACGCCACGGGGACAGGGAGCAAAAAAATGATGAAGCATCACAGGATGACAGAGTGCAGGGGGGTCACGATATCAGGGGAATCTGACCCCCGGATACTCGCAGAAATGGGTTTATCTTGCTGTCCACGAGCCGTAGGCAAGCAGGGCCCACGCTGTGAGGAATGACACGCCACCTAATGGGGTGATGGCGCCAAGTCCGCGTATGCCCGTGAGGCTCAGCGCATAAAGACTGGCAGAAAACAGAACAATTCCGGCACACATCAGCCATCCGGATAACGTCACCCATTTGGAAGCGGGAAACTGAAACAGCACGAGACCCACTGCGATAAGGCCGAGCGCATGATAAAAATGATACTGCACACCAGTCTGGTATACGGCCAGCATATCAGCGGAGAGCGTCTGCTTCAGGCCGTGCGCGCCGAACGCACCCAAAGCGACGCAGAGAAATGCATTGACTGCGCCCAGTGTGAGAAAGATTTTTGGAGACATATTTTTATGGAAAGAGCTGATAGGATTCAGTGGCAGAGATCAGTAGCAGAAACATATAAACGGAATTGAATGGCAACGATCTCCCTAGCGTCTCTTTACCCGGGAAAAAACTTATCTCTCCCCTGCGGTAGAACGGGAGTTCGATGCGGATGCGGCACAATTCCACAACGGTCAAGTCTGCACCACCCTTGGCTGAATGTCCAGACTCGATAGAAGGTTATGGAATGCGATCTGCATGCGCATTCCCGCTACTCGCCCTTCTCCATCACGGACGCCTTGCTCCATCCTTTCGCAAACGTCACGCGGATGACATCGCCAACATCGACCTGATCATTTCTTCTCAATACCGTGCCATCGGGGGTATAAGCAATACTGTAGCCTCGCGCCAGAACGGAATCCGGATTCAGATGGGAAAGATTTGCTTCCCTGCGCTGCAAGTGCATACCGAGAGTTTCAATCCGGGATGCGATCGCCCGCTGAAGACGTAGACCGAATTCCTGCTGGCGCTCTTCCAGCCGTGGAATGTCGGGCTTGGCAATCTTCATGCGCTGCTGGAGCTCGCGCAAGCGCCAATGCCTCTCTTTCGCATGACGTAGCCATGTGCTTTCCAGGCGTTCGCGCAAACGCGCAAGCTGCGCCAGTTGCGCTTCGATGCGCTTTCCCGGATGTACCAGGCGGCATCCCAGCATATCGGTATGCTGCATCCGGCTTTCGATACGCCGCTGCATCGCGCGGTGCATGCGTCCACAAAGAATTTCTCCGCGTCTCGCCAGTTCTGCGCGATCCGGACACACGAGCTGGGATGCCCCGGTCGGCGTGGGCGCCCGGACATCGGCAACAAAATCCGCAATGGTAAAATCGGTTTCATGACCTACTCCGCTGACAATGGGAATGGAACAAGCCGCAATTGCGCGTGCCACCACCTCCTCGTTGAAAGCCCACAGATCTTCCAGAGAGCCACCCCCCCGGCACAGTATCAGTACATCGCACTCAGCCCGGCTTGCAGCGGTTTGAATGGCGCCCGCGATCCTTACTGAAGCGCCAGCGCCCTGAACAAGCGTTGGATAAACGATTATGGGCACGGAAGGCATGCGCCGCTGCAAAGTGGACAGCACATCATGCAACGCGGCGGCGGCAGGAGAAGTGATGATCCCGATCTGCTTTGGAAACTCGGGCAATGGTTTCTTGTGCTCAGAATCGAACAATCCCTCTTTTCCAAGCCTCGCCTTGAGTTGCTCGAAAGCTTCAAACAGCGAACCGAGTCCGGCGTGGCGGATAGTCTCGATGTTCAGTTGGAAATCGCCGCGCGCATGATATAGCGTTACCAGGGCGCGCACTTCCACCCGCATGCCATCCCGGGGCTGCCAATCAAGGTACTGGTTTTTTTCCCTAAACATGACACAGCGCACCTGAGCAATCTCATCCTTCAGGGAAAAATACCAGTGGCCGGAGCCATAGCACTTGATATTGGAGATCTCGCCAGCCACCCAGGACAATGGAAAAGACTGCTCCAGCAACTCCTTGGCGTTGCGGTTCAATTCGCTCACGCTCATGACCGCCCGCTCGAAACCCATTTCCAGAACGTGATTCATCTTGACATTTTACAATAATCCACACTTGTCACGAAAATAGCACATTATGCGACGCCAACCCGCATGAAATCCGGATATAACATAACCCCATGTTTTAAAATGAATTGTAATAAGTTCAAAAATTAGTCTAATCAGAAAAAGTTGTTATGGAAGGGCGACTTAATGGCTCTATCTGCATATTACCCACAAACTTATCCACAGCAATTGTGGACAATAAAAACCTTTCATCCTTGCTGAAATCATAGCAGCAAGCTACATTAAGACGATTCCTGAAGACCTGATCTACTCTGATTCAGGTTCGATTTCTGTATTTTTACCGAGGAGGCTCCCGCGTGTTCGCGTTGATTCAAGCCGCCGGCTGGCCGATCTGGCCGATCATTCTGGCATCCATCGTCGCGGTAGCCATCATCGGCGAGCGTATCTGGGCACTGCGCCTCAACGTGGTCGCACCGCGGAATCTCTTGCCTCTGGTCGTGCGTGAGTACCGCGAAGCGGGCGTGTCTTCCGAAATGCTCAGCCGTCTCCAGAAACATTCTCCCCTCGGTCAGATTTTTTCTGCCGGACTGAAAAATGACACCAGTACGCGGGAAGTCATGAAAGAATCCATAGAAGAAGCCGGTCGTGCCGTTGCCCATCAGCTGGAACGCTATCTCACCACCTTGGGAACGATCGGTTCCATAAGTCCGTTGATGGGTCTGCTAGGGACACTGGTGGGCATGATCGAAATATTCGGCTCAAACACTCCTGTCAGCGGAAACAATCCGGCGCAACTGGCGCATGGCATCTCCGTAGCCCTTTATAATGCCGCTTTTGGCATTCTCGTCGCCATTCCCAGTATCATGTTTTACCGGTATTTCCGTGCCAAGGTGGATGAGCTGGTAGTAGAGATGGAATTGCAGGCATTGAAACTGGTGGAAATCATCCATGGCGACAGAAAGGGTTGATTAATGGGGACAGCTATCCCCGGTCCGTCATATCCGCACACCTGAAACTGCTTTTTCTATCACTGCTTCCGTATTCCATCGAATCCTGGTCATGAATTTTCAGCGCGGCAGACAGAAGGAAGAACCTGAAATCAATCTGGTCCCGATGATCGATGTGCTGCTTGTCATCCTGATTTTTCTGATGATAACCACCACTTACTCCAGGTTTTCGGAACTGGAAATCACTTTGCCGCAAGCCTCCTCCGAAAAATCCGGCGAGCAGTCGAATGTCATCGATATCTCGGTCAGCGCGACCGGGAACTACATGATCAATCGGACGCCTATCCAGTTTCGGAATGTCGTGCAACTGCAGGAGGAATTGCGAACTGCGGCTGGCAGCCGTGTGGATCCAGTGATAGTCATCAACGCGGATGCCCAGGCGACGCATCAGTCGGTTATCACGGTGATGGAGGCGGCGCGGATGGCGGGATATAATCGCATCACTTTCACCACCCGGAATCGGGAATAGCACTGGAATCTCATCATTCGGGCTTGACCCGGAATCCAGCCAAGCCAACAATGGTGTGTTTTGAACGTCACCGGATACCGGCTTCCGCCGGCATGACATTTGTACTGTTAAACGGAACGCTTGGCTGATTGGAAGCAACTGATTGAGGTGAAACCTTAAAATTGAGGCTGAATTATGGATCCAAAATTGCTCGACATTCTGGTATGCCCATTATGCAAATCGCCGCTGCTGTACCGGAAGCCTGAAAGCGAGCTCATCTGCAAGGCTGACAGACTGGCGTTCCCCATCAGGGATGGAATTCCCATCATGCTGGAAGATGAAGCCCGAAGGCTGCCGGTGGAAGAAGAGATCAGCTGATAGATATCCGGCGATGGTATCGGATTTCTGGTCTCAGGCAGCCTGAAAGGATATGAAGAATGAAGAGTCTGAATAGTGAGGCGATTCTTGGCGCGCTGGTAGCGGACAGCGCCACCTTGGGACTGCACTGGATTTATGATCCTGCCCGCATCGCAGAGATCGAAGCAGTGCGCGGCCTCGTATTTCTGCAGCCGGAGGAGGCAAATTATGCCGGAGTAAAGGGATACTTTGCGCACGGCGGAAAGACACCCGGCGAGTCAAGCTCCTATGGGGAGGTTTGCTTGCTGATGCTGAAGCATCTGGCAAAGCACGGACGGTTCAACCGGAGCGAGTATCAAAGCGAATATCGCGCCTGCTTCGGGCCGGGCGGGAAATACGTGGGGTATATTGATTCCCCTACTCGCCTCACGCTGCGCACATTGTTACCGTTGGAGCCGGCGGATTTCCCGGCAGCCTCCGGTGCGGACGACGATCAGCATCCATCCCTGGCAGCGATCCCATCACTGGTGGCCACACACACAGGAACACTGGATGAACTCATGCCGCGGGTCGATGAAGTGGTGCGCATAACAAACAATAACGAAACGGCGGTCGCCGCTGCACAGTGTTCCTCGGCAGCGTTATTCAATCTTTTGCAGGGCATGACAATGGCGCAAGCCCTGACGGAAGCTTTGCCGTTTGCAGGCAGCATGCTCCGACCGCTGCTTGAAGAAGCACTCTCAATGCCCAAGCTGGATAGCGTCAGTGCTGCCGCACGCTTCGGTCCCGCCTGTCACGTAGCAGAAGGCTTGCCTGTCGTCTTCCACATTGCGCAAAATGCGACGGATTATCGTAGCTCAGTCGAGGCCAATATGCGTGCAGGGGGAGATAGCTGCGGCCGCTCGATCATGCTGGGCGCCCTCGTGGCGATACATTCGGCAAGACAGAATACTTACGAATTCCCTATTCCATTTCAGTGGCTGGCGCGATACCGGAAGTTCATGGATGCGGCGGACGCGTGCGCAGCCATTCAATGATAAAACGCCAAGGCGAACGAGGAGGCAGGCAGCAAGACAGGGACAAATAGACGAAGCACCGTTATCAGGTCAAATCCACTCCCGCTCCTTCAAGCACACCAATAAGCTGAGCCGGAAAGATGCCGAGCCATATAAGCAATAACGCCAGCGCTGCCAGCGTCGCACTTTCCGCAAAGGAGGGTGAGGCAACGCGCAGCATGATTGCCTCACTGGTTGCCTCCAAGCCCGACGCATACATCACTGTGATAATACGCAGATAATAGAATAGCGCGATGATGCTGCCAACGACCAGCGCAATCACAGGTATCCATAACGATGCTTCCACGCCAGCCGTCAATATATAGAACTTGCCGATAAAGCCCATTGTCAGGGGAATTCCGGCCAGCGACAGTAGCATGGCGGTAAACACTCCCGCCAGCCACGGTCTGTGCCAGAACAGACCCGCATAATCCGCAAGCCTGTCGCTATCCCTTTCCGCTGCACCATGGAATTCGCCACCAGATCCATCCTTGAACCCGTCGGATAATACCGTTACCACGCCAAAGGCGCCCAGCATGGTGACGAAATAGGCTGTAAGAAAATAAGCTACCGCCTCGATTGCCAGCCGATCAAAGGCTAGGAACCCGACCAGCAGATAGCCAAGCTGTGCAATCGAGGAATAGGCAAGAATCCGCTTGATGTTATCCTGTAACAGGGCGAGCAGATTGCCAACCAGGATCGTCGCGACAGCAATCAGGCTCAATGCCAGCGTAATCGACTGCGACTGGTGTGCTCCCGCCATCAGGAAATAGCGCAGCAGCAGGGCAAGCATGGCGCCCTTTGAAACAGTGGCGATGAATGCGGTAATCGGCGCAGGCGCACCTTCATATACATCCGGAGTCCACATATGGAAGGGCACCAGCGCCAGTTTGAATCCGACACCTGTCACAATCAGCGCGAGTCCCGCCAACCCATAGAGTTCCAGCGCCCCGTCCGGCGCAGCAAGCATTATCCCGATTTTCACAAACTGCATCGTCCCGAGCTGCGCATAGACCAGCGCCATGCCAAACAAAAGCAACCCGGATGAGAACCCGGCAAGGATGAGGTACTTGATTCCTGCTTCGAGAGGATGCTCCGTGAATCGCGGATAGGCGATCAATGCAAACAACGAAATGCTGAGTAGTTCCAGACCCAGGAGAAACGAAGCAAAATGGCTGCTTGCCACGAGAACCCCACCGCCAAGGGCGGCCAGCAGTAACAGGATGTAAAGCGCTTCATGCCGGCTTTCATCTCCACCGAAGTAGCGGTAACACAACACCGCGACCACGAAGGTCGCGACAACGATGAGTCCGATAAAAAACAATGCATAGTGATCCAGTATCAGCAGGGCTGTGATTTGAGGAGACGCGCTGCCTGGGGGCAGGAACAATGACGCAATTGACAGAACCAGACCGGCGAGCGTCAACATCATGACCGGCCGGGGATGACGATAAAAGGCTGCGGCCAGCATCACCACTATCGCAGTTGCGGCAAGGAGAATGAGCGGCGACAGGGCCACGAGATCGAAGTGTAGTGAGTCGGAGTGTAGCGCGGAGGACATCGGATTCATTCCACATTGATCTCATGGGAAGCAACAGCAATCGCAGGCGGACTATTTGCGGTGTTTGGCGCGGCATTCAGTACCGGCTGTGGATACAACCCCAGCCATAAGGTAATGGCTGCCATTGAATACAGAGTGGCCATTTCCCGGCCAGACAGATCAGGGAGTTGCCAACCGTGCGTATTCTCGCCATGAAAAGTTTTCTGCACCAGCGCAAGCGCATACACGACGCTGGCGACAAATACCACAGTCGCGACGGCTGCCAGCACGCTGCTGGTGCTGGATAATCCCATCAGTACCAGGAATTCCCCGACGAAATTACCCATTCCCGGCAACCCAAGCGCGGCAATGGCAAAAAACAACCCCATTGCCGCCAGGCGCGGCATGACGCTCCACAGGCCCTCAAAGCGACGCATATCGCGTGTGTGGGTCCGCTCCTGCAAAATGCCTGCGATTACAAACAGTGCTCCCGTACTGATGCCGTGCGCGATCATCTGCATCACAGCCCCCCCCACGGACCAGGGATTCCAGGCGAATATACCGAGCACAGCAAAGCCCAGATGACTCACGCTGGTGTAAGCCACAAGGCGCTTGAAATCCGTCTGGGCGAAGGCCAGGAAAGCGCCATAGAGAACTCCGGTGGCTCCCAACACCATCGCCACCGGAGCAAAATGCGCCGCGGCCTCGGGAAATAGCGGAACAATAAAGCGCAATAGTCCGTAGGCTCCTGTTTTCAGCAGCACTCCTGCAAGAATCACGCTTCCTGCTGTCGGCGCCTCGGTATGTGCATCCGGCAGCCAGATGTGAAATGGCACGATGGGCGTCTTGACTGCGAACGCAATGAAAAAGCCGAGCATGATCCACAGCTCGGTGGAGGGGGACATCGTCGTATTCAACAGCTCGAAATAATCGAATGTCAGGACTCCTGTACTGCGGTAATGGAGGAATACCAGCGCAAGAATTGCTACCAGCATGAACATACCGCTCCCCTGCGCGAAAATGAAGAACTTGATCGATGCATACTGCCGATTCTCATGGCCCCAGATCCCAATCAGGAAATACATCGGCACCAGCATCAGCTCCCAGAAGAAGAAAAACAGAAACAGGTCCAGCGCAAGGAATACACCGATTGCCCCTGCCACAGTCCATAGCAGGTTGAAGTAAAAGAATCCGGCACGCTTCTGGATTTCCGTCCAGGAACAGGCCACCGATACTATCCCCAGAAAAGCGGTCAGCACGACCAGGATGAGGCTTATTCCATCCATAGCCAGATGAAAGCTCACCCCGAAACGCGGAATCCACTCCGCCCGGGTCTCGGCAAGCCACCCCCCGTGAGCGGGAAGAGCCATAGCGCTGGCAGACTGCAGCCAAAGCCATATCGTCAATACGAACTCGATGCCCACCGTGGCCAATGCGAGCCACTTTGCGGCGCCCGGATGCCAGCGATCCGCCATCCATGACAGCAAACCGCCCGCCACCAGGATGAAAATCAATGCAGCGAGGATCATGCGAATACCCCCATGAATATAATACCGAGCGATCCGACTGCAATCGCTGCCGCGTAGCGACGTACCTGTCCGTTTTGCGTTGCACTCAAGGTGCGATGGAGAAACAGACAAAGCTCGGCCAGGGCCCTATAGATATTGTTGATCATGTCGTGCCGATCGATCTTCTGGAGCCACCTGAGTGTGCATGAAATCGCCATGCGGTAGAGATTGTCGATCACGTCACGCTGATCGACGTGCGCAAGCCAGAGATAGGGCCGGACGAACAGGAACTCGTAAAAACGGTCGAAACCCCAGCCTAAATGCCAGAACTTCTGGATTCTTGCCAGTGCCGGGATCAGCATCAGTCCATGGAGAAAGGCGGGATATCTCAAAAACAACAGGTACGCCAATGCCATGCCCCCAAGAGAGGCAGCAATTGCAAGCAGACTCAGAACAATTTCGTCATTTTTACCGTCATGAACGACCTGAGTCGGCGGCAAGGCATGCTGAACAAAATCGGAAAACAGCGTTAAATTTCCGAGAAAAGGTGGAGTTTCAATCCATCCACCGACCAGAGAGAGTGCCGCAAGAACGATGAGCGGTATAGTTATGCGCAGCCCTGGACGTCTGGTTTCGGGAGGCGCCGCAGTCCTCGCTTCGCCAAAAAAGACGAGAAACACCACACGAAAGATGTAGAGACCGGTCAATATCGCACCTCCCCATCCCGCCGCCCATAACCATGGACTCCCTCCTGTTGATGACCAGGCCTGCCAAAGAATCAGGTCCTTGCTGTAAAAGCCCGCGGTAACGAGCGGCAGCGCCGCAAGCGATGCGCTGCCAATCAGAAAAGTCCAGAATGCGACGGGAAGTTTTTTCCTCAGTGCACCCATCCGGAAAATATCATGTTCCTCGTGCAGGCTCATGATGACCACGCCTGCGCTCAGGAACAGCAAAGCCTTGAAGAAGGCGTGCGTCACCAGGTGAAAGATGGCAGCTGACCAGGCGCCCACTCCCAGAGCAAGGAACATATAACCCAGTTGGCTGATGGTTGAATAGGCCAACACCCGCTTGATGTCGTTTTGCGCGAGCGCACTGAATCCCGCCAGCAGCAGGGTAAGGGCGCCGATCACTGCTACCGCAAACTGCACTGCCGGGGCGAGCGCAAAGAGCGCGTGCGTGCGGGCGATCAGATACACGCCTGCTGTTACCATGGTCGCCGCATGCATCAGCGCGCTCACCGGTGTGGGACCGGCCATTGCATCAGGCAGCCACGTCTGTAGCGGGAGCTGGGCAGATTTGCCCGCCGCACCGCCAAGCAGAAGTGCCGCAGCGAGAATAGCGAGCTCCGACCCTTCCGGCCACTGCTGCGTCACGCGCTGCATCAGCGGCTGGATATCAAGGGTTCCCAGATGAGTGAACAGCAGAAAAAAGCCGATCGCCATGGAGGTATCGCCGAATCGGGTCACGATAAATGCTTTGCGCGCCGCGCGCCCGTTGGCAAGGTCTCGATACCAGAATCCGATCAGCAGATAGCTGCAAAGTCCCACCCCTTCCCAGCCCAGATAAAGAAACAGCAGATTGTCGGCAAGAACCAGGATGCACATCGAGCCGACGAAGAGATTCATATAGGCGAAAAAGCGCGCATAGCCCTCATCACGGCTCATGAACTCTGTGGAATAGAGGTGTATCAGGAAACTGATGACAGTCACGACCAGGACCATCACCAGTGATAACGCGTCAAGATAAAAGACAATCCCTGGCGAGAAACCGACCACAGCAATCCAGGTCCATGCTTCCTGCCGGAAAACAAAACCTGGCGGCGGCGCAGCGATGAAGTCGATCCCGATCAGGACGGCAATGAGTGCCGAGAGAGCTACCGATCCCGTTCCGATTACCGCAATACTGCGATGCCCCAGATGGTTTCCCCCCAGCGCCAGCAGCAGGAAGCCGGCTAGAGGCAGCGTAGGAATAAGCCACAGCAGGGGCAGCACGTCATCCCCGCATCTGGCTTACTGCATCGGCATCCAGTGTCTGGAAGCGGCGGTGCAACAGCAGCAGCAGTGCCAGGCCGACAGAGACTTCGGCTGCCGCCACTGACAGGATAAAGATGAACATCACCTGGCCGTCGGCCTGCGCCCAGTGTGAACCGGCCACCACGAAGGCAAGCCCGGCAGCATTCAGCATGATCTCGATCGACATCAGGATAAAAATCAGGTTGCGCCGTACAAGAATGCCGATCATTCCCAGCGCGAAGAGGATTGCAGCGAACAGCAGGCCATGATGCATGGGAATAGCGGCCGCCTTCGCGGCAGCGGCGGACACAGCCTCAGCCGTCGTCATGACCGCGCCCTATCCGAACGGGACGCCGAATGTGAACCGAAACGCAGCTCGGTGTGCCAGCCAAGGTGACAGGCGCCGACCAATCCCGCCAGCAGCAGCAGCGATGCCAGCTCAACACCGAGGAGATAGGGTCCGAAGAGCGCGATGCCAACTTCCTTCGAATCGATCACGGCCCCGCTGGAGATTGCGGTGCCGCCATATGCGCCCTGCACGTCCTGCACATTCTGAACAAGGATATAAATCAGTTCTGCCAGGAGCAATGCCGACAGTATGGAGGGTCCCACCCACATGCCGGGACTCAACCATTCACGCTCCTTAACCGCGGCAGCTTTGCCAAGGTTGAGCATCATGATCACGAACACGAACAGCACCATGACAGCGCCTGCGTAAATGATGACCTCCAGTGCGGCGACAAACGGCGCCCCCAGCACAAAAAAGATGATCGCCACCGCAAGCAGGGACACGATCAGGTAGAGCAATGCATGTACGGCGCTCGCCCGCGTAATGACCATCAGCGTGGCTGCGACAGCAATCACTCCGGACAAGTAGAATGTCGCTTCCATAGCCTCCTCCTGAATCAGTAATCAAAGGTACGTAATTAAGGTATGGCTCAAGGCAATAGCGAATGCGGGTCTACCGGAGGTGCTTCATTTTCGGCTTCGCCCTTGTTTTTTCCTCCGATTGTGATTCCCGCCACCCGGTAGAAGTTATAGCCGGGGTATTTGCCGGGGCCATCGATTAGCAGGTCCTCTTTTTCATACACCAGGTTTTTCCGGTTGTATTCGCCCATTTCAAAGTCTGGCGTAAGCTGGATCGCGTCGGTAGGACACGCCTCTTCGCAATACCCGCAAAAAATGCAGCGCGAAAAATTGATGCGGAAGAACTCGGGGTAACGGCGTTCGTGCTCATCTTCGGTGGCCTGAAGCGCGATGCAATCCACTGGACAGGCCGCCGCGCAGAGGTAGCATGCGACGCAGCGTTCCTCACCGTCCGGATCGCGGCTTAGAATGATGCGTCCACGCCAGCGCGGCGGAATGTTGGGTTTCTCGTCCGGGTATTGAATGGTTGCGCGGCGGTGGAACATGTGCAGAAAAACGATCCACATTGTCTTCAGAGAATTCCACATGCAATCTTCTCCCAAGTTCTAAATGAACGGGCTATGCCGCTGACAATACGACTGCGCCGGTGATCAACAGATTGACCAGCGTGACTGGCAGCATGACTTTCCAGCCATAGGTCATCAGTTGGTCGTAACGGGGGCGTGGCAATGCCGCCCGCAGCAGGATGAAGCAGACGATGACGATAAAAGTCTTGAGCAGGAACCAAACCAGTGGAGGCAGCAGTGGGCCCAGCCACCCGCCGAAGAATAATGTGACGATCATTGCCGAGATAAGGGTGATACCGACGTATTCGCCAATGAAAAACATCCCGAACTTCATGCTGGAATATTCAGTATGAAAGCCCGCGACCAGTTCGTTCTCCGACTCAGGCAAATCGAAAGGAAGCCTGCGCGCCTCAGCAATGCCGGCAACGGCAAAAGTTGCCAGACCGAGGATCTGCGGAATGCAGAACCAGAGATTTTCCTGAGCAGCCACGATATCGCGCAGGTTGAATGAACCCGCAAGCATGACGACACCCATGAGCGCCAGGCCCATGAAGACCTCGTAGCTCAACATCTGTGCCGCCGCGCGAAAACCGCCAAGCAGCGAATATTTGTTGTTGGACGCCCATCCGCCCAGCACGATGCTATAGACGCCAAGCGAAGACATGGCGAGAAAAAACAATAATCCGATGTTCAGATCGACCACGCCGATGCCCGGCGCGATGGGCACGACGGCAAACGCAAGCAGTGTGGTGACGGCAACGATTGCCGGCGCCAGCACGAACACCGCCCTATCTGCAAAGGGAGGTATCCAGTCCTCCTTGGTAAGAAGCTTGATCGAATCGGCGACAATTTGCAGAACCCCGAACGGCCCTACCCGGTTGGGCCCATAGCGATCCTGCCACAGGCCGAGCAGGCGGCGCTCGATCCAGGACAGCATCGCCGAGAAAGCAAACAAGACGGCCAGGATCAAGATCAGGTTCACCCAGATGGCGGCCCATTCATTCATGGCTGAATCCACTACTCATGGCTAAATCCATTTGTGGCTTCTTTCCTCTATCTATCCTTCCATTTGCTTTCCCTTCTCCACCTTTCCCCTTTACACCTTCTTGAGTTCGCCCCATGCTGGCAAGGCGACTCCCGCAAGATTACCCATGCCTGTCAGGCCGGCAGGGAGTCCCGCAGTGCCGTGCAGCAGCTCAGGCTTGAAGCGCAGCGGCAGCCGGAAAACTTCAGCGGTAGTGGCGGTAGTGTTCGCCGAGTCATCTGCCTTAACATCCACCTGCGCATCCGCCTGCGCCCTCAAGCGCAACTGCACCTCATCCCCGTCAGTCAGTCCGAGATTACTCGCATCCTCCGGGTTGAGCGCGAGATAGGGCTGGACACTGAGCTCGGCGACACCGGGCGCGAGGATGCTCAACTCCTCCGAACCAAAGATGTGGTGCAACGGCAACAGCAGCCATTCACCCACTCGCGGCTCGAAGCCGGCCGGAATATTTTCAAAATAAGCAGCTTTTTTCCCTGGCGTGGGCTCGATCAGGCGCTCGCCTGGATCGCCCCCGGAAAGCGGGCCACCCACTTCGTCCTGGAATTTGTTTAACGCCTGTATTGAATTCCAGCCGGGCGCCCAAAACCGGGGAATAAGCGACGGCGGTGGATGACCCGAATAGCCTTCCATCGAAAATGCCAAGGCTGTATCGGGGTCCTGCGGCTGTTCGGGTTCGTGGATGCTTACATTGGCGTGCATGACGGTGCGTCCGCTATAACGATGGGACTCACGTGGAATCTTCTGTCCGTCCATGCGGAAAGCCGCCGAGGGGGCGGCGCGTAAAATGGGTTCCAGGGAGGGAATCACTGCGGCGCAGGCAGCCGTGACATCATCCAGGCTTGACCATTGCCCTTCATCCCCGCGACCCACGACCATGATGTCCCGCATCCAGCGCCAGCTTTCCTGGATATCGCCGGGAGTATCGCCCCTGATATCACCTTCGATCTCACCCCTGGGCACAAATACCTGAAAGAACCGCTGTGCCCGGCCTTCGTTATTCACAAGGGTACCATCGGCCTCGGCAAAGGCCGCTGCCGGCAGCACCATGTCAGCCTTCGCGCTGGTCGTATGCTCGATGTGATCGATCATCACGATGTGCCGTGCGGCAGCGAGAAGTCGATCAACCAAGGCAGCATCCGCCCGCCGATAAAGATCATTTTCGAGAATGACGAGAATATCCGCAGCAGCATCGTTCATCGCTTCCAGTGCGGTTTCGAGACTGCCGCCGCCGAGCATCATGGCGCCCAGACTGTTACATTCGGGAACTACATAGCAGAACTCGGCAGGGCGGCCCATGTTGCAGAGTGCCCATGTCACATTGGCCGCTGCCTCAACAACGGCTTTGTCCCCGCAACCTATGCCGGAAATGACCAGGGGACGCTCTGCTGCCTTCAGCTTTTCGGCAATTGCACCTGCCAATGCTTGTGCCGTGTCGGATAAACCGGGTACTTGCGGCGCGATCGGATCGAGCGCGTGCGCTATTGCGAGCCCCAGCCGGGCTAATTCAGCGGGAGGTCCCCGGAAAGTGCGGGTGGCGATATCATCGATTCGGGTATTCGCCAGGGTGGCAATAAACAATGGCCCATGCTCTTCCTGCATCGCCTCACGCACCGCATGATCATTCCAGAGCGGAATCCCCATTTTTTTCGCTATCTTTTCCGGTTGCCGACGCACCGACTGCCGCAGAGCCAGCCCGAGCCGGGGCGCAGTATTGGCCACATCCTCACCCAATACCAGCACCGCATCCGCCAACTCCACTTCATGCAATGACGGGGTGCGGGCAGGACCTTTTCTTAAAATATCCAGAATGGAAGCAAGCAGGCGAAGATCCCTTTCAGATATACCGAGATAAAACTGGTCGCGCCCAACGAGGGTGCGCAACGCAAAATTAGCTTCGATCGAAGCCCGCGGAGAACCGATCCCGATCACCCGAGCCCCGCCGGATAGCAATTCGCCCAGATGCTGAAGTGCAGCGCGTTTGCTGACAGGTTGCAGGAGTTGGGTTCTATTTTTGCGCAGCAGGGGTTGCCTGACCCGGCGCCCGCTATTGACAAACTCGTAACCGTAGCGACCGCGGTCGCACAGGAAATAACCATTTACTGCACCGTTGAAGCGGTTGCGGATGCGCCGCAACGTGCCGTAGCGCTCGCCAGGAATGGTGTTGCAACCCAGCCCGCAATGCACACACACCGAGGGCGCCGTTTGCAAATCCCACTTGCGCGTATAGTGCCGCTTCAGTGTCTTGTCAGTAAAAACACCGGTAGGGCAAACCTCCACCAGGTTGCCGCTGAACTCGTTTTCGAGAACGCCATCCTGATGGCGTCCGAAGTAGACCTGATTGCGCAGCACCAGAGCATCCAGGTCCCGACCGCCGGCATACTCACGATAAAATCGCGTGCAGCGATAGCATTGAATGCAGCGATTCATCTCGTGGTTGACCAGGGGTCCGAGGTCCTGGTTGTGGAAGGTGCGCTTGCGGCCATGGTAGCGGCGGTAGACATGTCCATTCATGACCGTCATATCCTGCAGATGGCATTCGCCGCCCTCGTCACACACCGGGCAATCGTGCGGGTGATTCACCATCAGCCATTCCGCCACACTCGCGCGAAAATCCTGCGCTTCGGGATCATCGATGGAAATCCGAATTCCGTCTTTCGCAGCAGTCATGCACGCCATGACAATCTTGCCGTGCTTGTCTTCCTCGTTCTTGAACTGCTTGATTGCGCACTGGCGGCATGCGCCTACCGAGCCGAGCGCAGGGTGCCAGCAGAAATAAGGCAGGTTGAATCCCAGCGACAGGCACTCCTGCAATAAATTCTCACCATCTTTGGCAGGATAGGGACGATTGTCGATATGGATAGTCGTCATCACATTCGCCTTGCTAGCCTCGCTATATTTCCTGTTTCACCTCTCACGTCGGACTCCAGGGGCAGCGTTTCTCGTGGATATGGCGCTCGAAATCATCACGGAAATACTTGAGGCCGCTTTGCAGCGGCTCGGCGGCGCCCGGCGCCAGGGCGCAGAAGGTATGTCCGGGACCCAGGAGACGCGTATGGGATTCCAGCACTTCAAGGTCGGAAGCCCGGCCGCGACCCTCCTCCATGTCCTGCAATATCTGTTCGATCCAGGAAAGCCCCGACCAGCAGGGAGTGCACCAGCCGCACGACTCCTGGGCAAAAAAATGCTCCAGATTGAGCAGCATCCCCACGGGACAGGTCTTGTCATCAAGGACAATCATGGTGCCAGTGCCAAGGCGGCTGTCGGCTTTTTTCATCGAATCGAAATCCATCGCCAAGTCGAGGTGCTCGGCAGTAACAAAATCCGTCGAAGCGCCACCCGGCAGCAACCCGCGAAACTGATAGCCGTCACACATGCCGCCTGCATGCTCTTCCAGAATCTCCCGCATGGAAGTGCCCATGGGCAATTCCCATAGCCCGGGATTCTTCACTCTCCCGCTTACCCCGTACAGCTTGGTTCCCCCGTCGTCGCTGCGGCTCAGGCTCTTGAACCATTCAGCGCCCCGCTTCACGATATGCGGAATGTTGCACAGAGTTTCCACGTTATTGACAATGGTAGGCTTGCCCCACAGGCCGCTCACCTGGGGATAGGGAGGCTTGGTGCGTGGATTGGCGCGCTTGCCTTCGAGGGCATTGAGCAGCGCAGTTTCCTCCCCGCACATGTAGCGCCCGGCACTGACGTGCAAGTGCATCCCCAGGCTGTATGCCGAGCCCAGGATATTTTTACCCAAGTAGCCGTGGCGGTATGCTTCAGCGATTGACTCCTCCATGCGCCGGGCCGCCAATTTGTAGGCCCAGCGCAGAAATACGTAAGCCACATCGGCCTGGATCGCATAGGCGCTGACGATAATGCCCTCGATCAACTGGTGAGGGTCGCCTTCGAGCAACATACGATCCTTGAATGTACCCGGCTCCATCTCGTCGGCATTGCAAACGAGATACTTGGGCCGCGGCGCATCATCGCCCATCGGCACAAAACTCCATTTCTGTGCAGTGGGAAACCCCGCTCCGCCACGCCCGCGCAGATTTGATTCCTTCACCGCTGCCTGAACTTCCGCTGGAGACATACTCAAAGCCTTGCGCAGCGCGGCATAACCCCCAGCCTTCTCGTACTGCGCAAGATCCGGGGGCTCCTTGCCCGGTGAAATGTTATGAGTCAGCGGCGTTTCCATCGGTCGATTTTTCTTCTTCCTGTTGATAACTTGCTAGAATCTCATCGACCCTGGCGGGATCCAGGTCCTGATAATACGCATCATCCACCATCATGACGGGGGCATGGTCGCAGGCACCCAGGCACACGTTCGGCAACAGCGTGAAGCGCCCGTCGGCGGTGGTCTGACCCGGCCTGATACCCAGCTTGTCTCCCAGGTGCTGGCGCAGGCGTTCATAACCCATGATCCAGCAACTCACGCTGTCGCATAGCAAAATGACGTGCTTGCCTACCGGCTTGCGGAAAATCATGTTGTAGAAGGTTGCAACGCTCTCCAGTTCAGCTGGCTTCATCTGCAGCGCCTCGGCCACGTCGGCAATCCCCTCATTCGATACCCAGCCGCGATGCTGCTGTACGATCTTGAGCGCCTCGATGCATACCGCCCGATTATTCGGGTAGTGCCGCGCATGCGCTTCTATTTCTCTCCTCTCCTGTTCGCTCAGCATTGTTTCCCCTCAGTATTCCCCTCAGCCATCCACATCAGCGATCCAAGCCGCTGGTCCACATCAGCGGTCCACGTCGGCCATGACAAAATCGATGCTGCCCAGAATGGCGATCAAATCCGAAATCATCAGTCCACGGCTGATCAAAGGAATCATTTGCAGGTGCGGAAAGGAGGGCGTGCGGATACGCACCCTATAAGCCATGGTATTGCCGTCGCTAATCAGGTAATAACCGTTGTTTCCCTTGGTCGCCTCGATGCCTACAAATGCTTCTCCTGGAGGAATGACAGGCCCCCAGCTCACACCCAGGAAATGATCGATGAGCGTTTCGATGTCATGCAAGGTATGCTTCTTGAGCGGCGGTGTGGTGAGCGGATGATCCGCTTTATGCGCCCCGGCGGGCATGTTTTCCAGGCACTGCTCGATGATGCGCAGGCTCTGGCGGATTTCCTGGACGCGAACGGCACAGCGATCATAGCAATCGCCATTCTGGCCGGTTGGCACATCGAACTCGAACTGGTCGTAGCCCGAATACGGCCGTGCCTTGCGGAAATCCCATTCGAAGCCGCAGGCGCGCAGATTGGGTCCCGTCACGCCCCATTCAATCGCCTCATCTGTCGAGTAACTGCCAACGCCGCGCGTCCGGGCTTTCAGGATGCGGTTGCCCACAGCAATCTTGTCATACTCATTCAGTCTTGCAGGCATATAATCCAGGAAATCCCGCACCATCCGATCCCATCCATTAGGCAAGTCCTGTGCCACACCGCCGATGCGATACCAGCTCGGGTGCATTCGCCCCCCACAGATGGCTTCGACGACATCGAATACCCGTTCGCGGTCGGTGAACATGAAAAATACCGGGGAAAGCGCACCCAGATCCTGGGTAAAAGTCCCATAGAACACCAAATGGCTTGCAATGCGAAAAAATTCAGCCATCATCACGCGCATCACCTTTACCCGATCAGGCACTTCAATGCCTGCCAGTTTTTCCACGGCCAGCACATAGGGAAGGTTGTTCATGACCCCTCCCAGGTAATCGATGCGGTCGGTGTAGGGAATGTAGGTATGCCAGGATTGGCGCTCACCCATCTTTTCCGCTCCCCGATGGTGAAAGCCAATCTCTGGCACAGCGTCGATGATTTCCTCGCCGTCGAGCTGCAGCACAATGCGAAATACGCCATGCACACTTGGATGGTTCGGCCCCAGGTTGAGGAACATAAAATCGGTGCCGTCGTGTGCGCGGCGCATTCCCCATTCTTCAGGATGAAAACGCAGCGTTTCTTGCTCAGCCTCCTCCTTCTCCGCGGACAAATGGAATGGTTCCATCTCGGTCGCGCGAGCCGGATGATCCTTGCGCAGGGCGTGACCCTGCCACCAAGGGGGTAACAAAATTCGACGCAGATGCGGGTGCCCGTCGAAGACGATCCCGAACATGTCCCATATCTCACGCTCGTACCAGTTTGCCGCAGGCCAGACATCGGTAATGGTGGGCATGCGAAGATCAGTATCGGCGAGCGCGACCTTGAGGCACACGTCCGCATTACGCTCGAACGACAGCAGGTGATAGATGACAGTGAATCGGCTTGCCGGCTGGTCTTCGCGGTGTGCGCGTGTACGCTCGTCAATCGCGGTCAGGTCGTACAGCATGCGGTAAGGCCGCTCCGCTTCCAGTTTGAGATAGTGCAGAACCTCATGTACCTTGTTCCTGGAGACCCATTGCGTGGGAAGGTCATCGCCGGTTTTTTGCACTAAACCCATTGGCCCTCCTGGGTTGCCAGTGTTAGGGGGGCCAAAGCGGCTCTTCAGTTCTTCCAGCACATCTGAAGCGTTCGATGCGCCGCGCATATCCTGCATATACCCCGGTGGGGCAAGGCTGGAGGCTGCGCTCACTTTTGTACCTCGTCGGGACTGCGCAGGGTCGTGGCGCGCATTCGGTCGGACCGCTTGAGATCCCGCTGCGATTCCTCAGCCGGCCGCTCGATCCCCTGCGGACCAATCACCCAGCTCAACGGGCGCTTTTCCTTGCCGATTGCGTCCTGAAGCAGATTCAGCCCCTGCATGAATGCGTCGGGCCGAGGCGGGCAACCCGGAACATAAACATCCACGGGAAGGAATCGGTCTACACCCTGCACCACGCTGTAAATGTCATACATGCCACCCGAATTCGCGCATGAGCCCATCGAAATAACCCAGCGCGGTTCAAGCATCTGATCGTAAAGCCGCTGGAGCACGGGCGCCATCTTGATAAAAACCGTACCGGAAATAACGATCAGGTCGGCCTGGCGAGGAGAGGCGCGGATAACTTCGGAGCCAAACCGGGCAAGGTCGTACTTGCTGGTGAAGCTGGTCGCCATTTCCACATAACAACACGACAAGCCAAAGTTGTAAGGCCAGACCGAATTCTTGCGGCCCCAGGCGACAAGATCTTGCAATCGCGTCAGCAATACGCTGCGGCGCCCATCTTCCTCAAAACCGTTATCGCGAATTATTGAAGACCCAGGCGTTGCTGCCCCGGATGGTTTGTCGGATGGTTTACTTAGAGACCACCGCATGGTTTGGACTCCTTGAATCTTTGGCAAACCTGCCAGACGAATGCCTGGCCGGTCCCCAATCCAGCGCGCCCAGTCGCCATAAATAAGCGAGGGCTGCTCCCAGAATAGATATGAAGATGATCGCCTCGATATAGCCAGGCCAGCCCAATTCACGAAAAGCAACGGCCCAGGCAAAAAGGAATACTGCTTCTACATCGAAGATCACAAAGAACACTGCGATCAGATAGAATTTGGCGGACAGGCGGAAGCGCGCAAGGCCGACGGTGACAATACCGCTTTCAAATGGCTCATCCGTAGCCTTCGATCTATGACGCTCGCCAATAATGTACGAAAGCGCCATGACGCCCACAACCAGCGTGACGACGAGGAAGAAGTATGCAACCAGAGGCCAGATTTCTGTTGCTTGTGTCGCGGAAGCATTCAAGGATTAGGCTCCTTTGTGCTTGGTCCTTTGATGACACCAGGATTAAACAGGCCGGTCCACCCAAAAAGCTGCGGGTCCAGAGAGGGATGACTTCAGGTGAAAGTCTAGTATTTCCCATCGAGCAGCAGACTTCTGTGCGATAGCCAACAAAGGGAGCAAAGGGGTATGCGAATGTCCGTTATTATCCGGCATGAAACTACGCTGAAACTGCCACGCTGGCCTGTGCTTGAACCTTATCGCTACCCTACTTCCCACCTTACTCTGCCTGGTTTAACCATTTGAGATTCACGGGGAACGATCAAACCGGCAAAGACCATGCAGCCAGTTTTTTCGCCGGACTGCTATTGCTGCTTCTATTACCGGAACGGATGGTTTTGGCCGGCAATGACTCATTTAAAGCCGACTGCGAGAAACTGATGGTCCCGGCAAGGTAGCGGTTGTGTATATGGATATCACACCGGCCGAGGACAGCTCGCGTACGGCCAAGGCACTTCAATCGGTGTCAGGAAAGACCAGCGACGCGTATCACAACATGTACGGGTTGACGCACGCCGAACCGGAATTCAGATACGAATTCCAGACAAGGTGGTGGACAAGCACAGACGGGCGAACGTGCATGGTGCCGGACGTCTCGGTCAAACTGGGATTTGCGGCAATGCGGGTATATCTTGCCAGGGAACTTAACGACAGCTGCAGAAGAAATATCGTGCGCGAACATGAGCTGGAGCATGTGTCCGCGTGGCGGTCGCACTTTCGTATTGGAGCGAGGATGCTGGAGGAACCGTTGCGCGCGGCCTTTTCCCGACCGCGTTATTATGCTTCGCAAAACCAGGCCCGGGCTGACTCAAGGCCCTGGGTGGAGGGGATACTGAAACTTTTGCAGCAGCATCTGATGAATGGTGTCGTCGCCGCTCACCGAGCGATCGATTCACCGGTAGCCTACCAGCGCGTAACGCAACGGTTGCATGCGTGCCCAGAAAGGCCACTGGTATACCGTGAATTCTGATGATTCAGATTTTCCTTAAGCTACTCTACTCCTTCCTACTCCTTCTCTGCTGCTTCTTCTCTGCTACCTCTTCTTCATGTAAAACGTAAATTCACCCGCTGCTTCTGACAACGACAGCAGCTCATTTCCCGTCTGCTCGGCAAAAACCTGGAAGTCGATTACAGCGCCGGGATCGGTGGCAATAATTTTCAACACCTGACCCGATATCATGTCCACAAGGGATTTTTTAGTGCGCAATATGGGCAGCGGACAGTTCAATCCGCGCACATCCAGTTCTTTATCACAATTCATGCATCTTCTCCTTCATTCCTGGTCCGGCCTGGTCGCATCAAGCGGCATACCAGGTAAAACGGGGCCCCGGCGAACGAAAGCCATTCGCCGATAACAATATTTCTATCAGTTACAAAAATTCTAATTTCTGTTCGTCAGGTTAATGCCGGGCTATTTGGCATTATCAGCGGCTGAAAAGATGAGATGGAGGAGAACCTGAAGATGGGTTAGCATTGCGTTTTTCCACAATCTGCTCTTCCGATTCAAAAAACAACGGTGGACGATAATACCACTGTCTTCTTTTACCCGAGCATCGATTGCGCTTCATTCGCCAATTACCTCGCCTATCTATTATGCCTGTCAACTTTACACCTGCTCCACCCGAACAACTCCTGGCCATAAAGGGCGTCACCCTGGGCATAGTGGAAGCCAACATCAGGAAACCAGGGCGCAAGGACCTCCTAGTCATCGTTCTGGATGATGGTGCGGCGGTGGCGGGAGTGTTTACACAGAATGATTTTTGCGCAGCGCCAGTCATAGTCGCCCGGGAACATCTTTCGACTCTCGATTCAAATAGTTCTATTCGTGCCCTTGTCATCAATACGGGGTGCGCCAACGCTGGCACCGGCGAAAGGGGCATTGAAGACGCCCGCACCACCTGCGCCGAGACTGCACGGCTGCTGGGATGTGCCAGCGAACAGGTACTGCCTTTTTCAACCGGCGTGATCATGGAACCATTGCCTCTGCCCAAAATTGTTACCGGGTTGTCACGGGCAATAAACAATCTTGGAGCCGATAACTGGTTTGCCGCCTCACAGGCTATCATGACAACCGATATTGTGCCGAAAGCAGCGTCCCGCCAGATTTCCCTCAGTGGTACAACCGTGACAATTACCGGCATTGCCAAAGGTTCGGGGATGATTCGCCCGAATATGGCAACAATGCTGGGTTTTATCGCAACCGATGCCGCCGTAAGCAACCGCTTGCTGGAACACATGGTCCAGCACGCTGCCGCCCATTCCTTCAATTGCATCACGGTGGACGGAGATACCTCCACCAATGACGCATTCATTCTGATGGCCACCGGATGCGCCGCTCATTCACCCATCGGAGATAAGGAAAGTCCGGAGTTTATGCAATTGCAAGATGCGATAACCGGTGTCGCAGTGGAACTTGCTCAGGCAATCGTACGCGACGGCGAAGGCGCGACCAAGTTCATTACAATCCAGGTAGAAAGTGGCAAAACCGTGGAGGAATGCCGTAAGGTTGCTTATGCGATTGCACACTCACCCCTCATCAAAACAGCGTTCTTCGCTTCAGATCCTAATCTCGGGCGAATACTGGCTGCTATCGGCTATGCAGGCATAGAGGCTCTTGACATCAACAAACTGCAACTTTATCTCGACGATGTACTGGTTGCGGAAAACGGGGGGAGAGCCTTCGCTTATGAGGAGAAAGAGGGACAGCGGGTGATGAAACAACCGGAAATTACCGTGCGCGTCGCACTGAATAGAGGACAGGCCGCAGCCACTGTCTGGACGTGCGATCTGTCTTACGATTATGTAAAGATCAACGCGGAGTATCGGAGCTGATACCGTGCGTATATCGCTGATCTGCAATACTGCATCGGCTGGAAATATATAAGATATAAGCACCGATGTTGCAACAGGATAACCTTGTCGAGAACCGGTTAAAACCGGTTCTCGACAAGGCTGGAGTCATCACTGACGACCGGTGTTTTACTCGCCCATGGGCCTCATATGGGGCAAATCACGGGGAACCGTCTCGCCTGCACCATATTCGCGGTAACGATGTACATCGACGCCGCCATCGCGGTTACCGCGGTACTGATCGCCACGGTACTGGTCACCTGATCCACCGTATTGATCGCCGGACCGGGAACCGTGGTCATGGCCGCGATATTTTTTCCTCATCGCGCTGGCCTCATCCTTATCGATATACCCGTCCTTGTTAGTATCCATCTTATCAAACATCTTTTCCGCATGGCGGGCGTGCTCTTCCCTGCTTACCCTGCCATCATTATCGGTGTCCGCCATGGACATCCCACAGCGGCCTTCTCCATACTTCTTGTCACCACCGTAGGTATCCTTCCTGTCGCCATATCCGCCAGTGGCACCATATCCATCCTTCCTGTCGCCATATCCGCCGGTGTCACCATATCCATCCTTCCTGTCGCCATATCCGCCGGTGGCGCCATATCCGCCTTTGTCGTCATTTTGACCCACTACCATGAAGCCTTTTTGAAGGGATTGTGCGGCGAAAGGATTGTCGGCCGCAGAAGCAACGGAAGCAGTACCGAGCGTTGCAGCGAAAGCAGATCCGAGCGCGAGAGAAATGATTGACTTTTTGCTGGGCATATTATTCATAGTGTTTTCTCCTGAGAGGTTGCTCAATTTAAAGGAAGTTTCCCGGAAAGCGTACGCTTGCCAATTGCTGAAACCCATTAAAGATTTTTATCTTCTTGGTTTTTACGGTTCGGTCGGAACCGGAAACCGGGAAGCCGGCACTTGGACAACTGCCTGACGTACCGCGTTAAATCATGGAGTTTTTAGCTGAGCTATTCAGTTCGTTAGCGCACATAAATCATGCATTTGACCCAGCTTTCGGCGGCAGACACCGTCCCGATACTGCCTGAAGCTTACACACCGGTCTTTCTCGATGTACCTCCAGCTACCGTGATTGAGTTCCGTGGTCGGACCCTGGATTTGTTACGGGTATAATTGAGTAATTTCAGGACTGCTCATGAACGATTGGGATAGGTTATATGATCGAGCGGAAACCCTGCTCTCTCGCCTGGAGGGGCTGCTGCGCGCTGACGCGCCCGATCCGGACTGGAATGCCGCAGCTTTTCGCTGGCGAAAGACAGGACGCACCGGATTCATCGAACGGGTGCGTTATCCTGATTGCATCACCTTTGAGGCATTGCAGAGCATAGAGCGGCAAAAAAGCCTTATAGACCAGAATACACGGCAATTCGTGCGGCATCATCCTGCCAATAACGTGCTGCTTACGGGAGCTCGCGGAACAGGCAAGTCATCGCTGGTAAAAGCAATGCTGAATAAATACGCGGACGACGGATTGCGTCTCATCGAAGTAGAAAAGCACGATCTCATTGATCTGCCTGAAATCGTGGAGAAGATATATCGGCGTCCGGAACGCTTTATTCTCTATTGCGACGACCTGTCGTTTGAATCCGGTGAACCAGGCTACAAGGCCCTGAAAGTGGTTCTCGATGGCTCGATTGCCACTGCATCCGAGAATGTGCTTGTCTACGCCACCTCCAATCGGCGCCACCTGATGCCCGAATATATGGTGGACAACCAGGACACGCGGCATATCGGGGGCGAGATTCACCCGAGCGAAGCGGTCGAGGAAAAGACGTCGCTATCGGAACGTTTTGGTTTATGGGTATCTTTTTACCCTTTCGACCAGGAACAGTACCTGAACATTGTGGCGCGCTGGCTTGCCTACTTCGGCATAGAGAAAATGGACGACAGCATACGGGAAGAAGCGCTACGCTGGGCCCTGGGACGAGGTTCCCGTAACGGTCGGGTGGCATGGCAGTTCGCGCGCGACTGGGCAGGTAGAGAGAAAGCTGGGCGGAAGACCGCGGACAAAACAGAGTTCCGCGAGGAACAATAAACCTCTTCATGCTTCCTGCTCCCTCTATCGTTGAAGTTGCTGCCGCCATCATCATCCGAAGCGACGGTTCCTTTCTTTTGGCCCGTCGGCCAGAAGGCAAACCCTATGCCGGCTACTGGGAGTTTCCGGGTGGCAAGGTCAATCCGGAAGAATCCCTGTTGCGCGCCCTCAAGCGCGAACTGCTGGAAGAATTGGGCATACATGTCAAGCATGCGTACCCCTGGATAACCCGCACATTTACCTACCCTCATGCCACGGTACGGCTTCACTTTTATCGTGTCCTGGAGTGGCATGGCGAGCCTCATCCGTATGAAGACCAGGAGCTGTCGTGGCAGTTTGCGGATAATGTCTCTGTAGAGCCGTTACTTCCTGCCAATGCACCCGTATTGCGGGCACTTGACCTGCCTCCCGTTTATGGGATTACGAATGCCGCGGAGTGGGGACCACAAATTGCAGCAGCCCGAATCGAACATGCTCTCCAGAAAGGACTACGGCTGGTGCAGCTACGCGAAAAAGGAATGTGGAGTAAGGCGCTGGATTCCTTTACCCGTGAAGTGACTGCGCTGGCCCATCATTACGGCGCCCGCATCCTCGTGAACAGCGGTACGGGGAACGCGAGCCTCTGCCACGAATTGGATATGGATGGAATCCACTTTACATCGGTTGATCTGATGAATCTTTCGAAACGACCCGATGTGGAATGGTGCGGAGCCTCCTGCCACAATGCCGAAGAGCTTTTCCGGGCCGAGCAACTGGAAATGGATTTTGCCGTTCTGGCTCCCGTATTTCCGACATTAAGCCATCCTGATTCTCCCGCGCTAGGCTGGCGGAAACTAGCCAGGCTCATCCACGGGAGCGCCATTCCTGTATATGCGCTGGGTGGGCTGCGAAGCGAAGATCTTGCCATTGCCTGGGAACAAGGTGCCCACGGCATCGCCCTGATGCGCCATATTGAGCAGGTGCGCGGCACCGGGCAGATGGCCTGAAGAACCTGACCTGATCTCGCGGGCACGATGATGTTTTTCAGGACGAGGTGCGAAAGACAGCCCGCCTTTAACCTCGGGAATCGCTGAACACCTTGACAACCTGGTCGCCCCTGCCTCTATTTCTCGCTTCCTGACGGATCGTTCTCCTGTTTTTCCGAATCCTTTCCCGTATCGGGAATACGATAGGATTCCGTCGCCCACTGCCCCAGGTCGATCAATTTGCAGCGCTCCGAACAAAACGGGCGAAAAGGATTGCTGTTATCCCACGCGACACTCTTGCCGCAATGTGGACAATTGACAACAGGTCGTTTCATGCAGGCCTCGTAGTTATCCCATGATATCCAGCTGTTCTGTTAGGGCTCGCCCCCTCTTTTCCGCTCCCATCATCCTTGTAACGGTCCTGCCCCTCCTCGTCCCCCTTATCTTGCGCAGATCGACTGAAGCCGCGGATCGACTGAAGCATCGCTTTGCGCCACAGGTTTTCCATAATCAAAACATTATAGTTGCAAGGCTGCCTGTTGGCCCGCCTGCTTGGCCTTTTGAAGGCTTCAAATCTAGACTATTTCACTTCGAGTCATTTCAATCGACGGAGAGGTACATCTGTCATATGCCATTGATTATAAAGTATAATATTTAAAACCTCCTCGCTTTGCCCACTCAAGTCATCTTGCAATCAATATTTATTTTCCAATACGTATCATGGTAAAATAGTTAAGTTTTTTTATAAATTTTTCTGGAAGTCCGAATCGGAAAACGGGACTGCAAATATGGCAGATATTGAAAAAAAAGAAGGTATGAACAGCAGGAGACGTTTTCTCCTGGCCGCAACTTCTGTTGCCGGCGGGATCGCGACTGTGGCGGTAGCGACTCCTTTCGTAATGAGTATGATGCCCAGCGAACGCGCCAAGGCGGCCGGGGCGCCAGTTGAAGTGGATATCAGCAAGGTCGAGCCGGGCATGCTGCTTCTGGTGGAATGGCGCGGCAAGGTGGTGTGGGTTCTGAACCGCACGCAGGATATGTTAGCCTCATTGCCGAAGCTCGACAACCAGGTTGCCGACCCAAAATCTGAAAAGAATCAGCAACCGAAATACGCCCAGAATGAAACCCGTTCGATCAAGCCCGCCGTTCTCGTGGTTGAAGGGGTCTGCACCCACCTGGGCTGCTCCCCGGTATTCCGAAAGGACGTTGCGCCCGCAGACCTCGGCCCCGACTGGCTGGGCGGTTTTTTCTGTCCGTGCCATGGCTCCAAGTTCGACCTCGCAGGACGTGTGTACAAGGCAGTTCCGGCACCCACTAACCTGGTTGTCCCACCCCACATGTATTTGAGCGACACGCGCCTGCTGGTCGGGTCTGATAAGGAGTCTGCATAAAATGAGCAAGCGACTGGAGGCAATGATCGGCTGGATCGACGCCCGATTTCCGTTGACAGCCAACTGGAGGGCGCATCTAAGCGAGTACTATGCGCCGAAGAACTTCAATTTCTGGTACTACTTCGGTTCACTGGCCATGCTTGTGCTGGTGAACCAACTTCTCACCGGTATTTTCCTCACCATGAACTACAAGCCGGATGCCAGCATGGCATTCGCCTCGGTGGAATATATTATGCGTGACGTGAATTATGGCTGGATTATCCGCTACATGCATTCCACCGGCGCCTCGATGTTCTTCGTGGTCGTCTACCTGCACATGTTCCGCGGGATGATGTATGGCTCCTATCGCAAACCGCGCGAACTTCTCTGGGTCATCGGCATGGGCATCTTTTTCGTCCTCATGATGCTGGCATTCACCGGCTATATTCTGCCCTGGGGGCAGATGTCATACTGGGGCGCGCAGGTGATCATCAGCATGATCGGCGCGATCCCGGTGGTCGGCCAGACGCTGTCGAACTGGATTCTGGGCGACTTCATGCTCTCGGATGCGGCACTCAACCGCTTCTTTGCCTATCACGTGGTGACCCTGCCCGGCCTGCTGGTGGTGCTGGTGATCGTCCATATTCTGGCGCTGCATGAAGTAGGTTCGAACAATCCGGACGGGATCGAGATCAAGGCCAACAAGGACCCCGTGACGCATATCCCCGTGGATGGCATTCCCTTCCATCCCTATTATTCGGTAAAGGATATTTTCGGCGTCGTCGTGTTCCTGATCGTGTTTACCGGCATCATATTCTTCATGCCGGAAATGGGCGGTTACTTCCTGGAATACAATAATTTCATTCCCGCCAACACGCTGCAGACTCCCGACCACATCGCACCGGTATGGTATTTCACGCCATACTATTCGATGCTGAGGGCGGTTACAGTCAACTTTCTCTGGATAGATGCCAAGCTCTGGGGCATCGTGCTGATGGGCGGCTCCGTCGCGATCTTTGCCCTGTTGCCTTGGCTCGATCGCAGTCCGGTAAAATCCATCCGGTATAAGGGGCCAATTTTCAAGTTTGCCCTTACACTTTTTGTCATCAGCGTCCTTGTGCTTGGCTGGCTGGGCACGAAGTCGCCCACACCCCTCTACACGTTGCTCGCGCAGATATTCACGGTAATCTATTTCGCTTTTTTCATTCTCATGCCGTGGTACAGCAAGATCGATAAAACCAAGCCTGAACCGACCAGGGTGAGATAATGAGAAACCTTAAAAGCATCGTATTTGTTTTTTGTCTAGCTCCACTTGTCGCATTTGCAAGCGAGTCGGCAGTAACGCTTGATACGGCGCCCATCAAGCCGAGGGACATGACTTCCCTGCAGCGGGGTGCAAAGACTTTTGTCAATTACTGCCTGTCCTGCCATAGTGCGGAATTCATGCGTTATAACCGCCTGCGCGATCTCGGCCTTACCGAGTCGCAGATCAGTGAAAACCTCATATTCACAGATCAGAAAGTCGGCGAACTCATGACGGTGGCTATGCCAAAGAAGGAAGCAAAGCAATGGTTCGGTGTAACTCCGCCTGATCTCTCCGTCATTGCCCGCTCGCGCGGTCCTGACTGGCTTTATACCTACCTGCGGAAATTTTATCGGGATGACAGCACTGCAACCGGCTGGAATAATCTTGTATTCGACAAGGCTGCCATGCCTCATGTGCTGTACGAGTTGCAGGGAGAGCAAATCCTCAACGTAAAGTCAGGGGATGACGGCCACGGCGGTACGCACGAAATAAAGGAATTGACCCTCGCGAAACCGGGGTCGCTTTCCAAGACGGAATACGACGCATACGTTGCCGATCTGGTGAATTTCCTGGTTTACCTGGGTGAACCCGCGGCCAACAAGCGCGTGCAGATCGGAATTATCGTGATGCTCTTCCTGTTCCTCATGCTTGTGCTGACCTATGCCCTCAAGAAGGAATACTGGAAGGACGTTCATTGAGATTGATCATTATTCAGAAAGCCGTCGACTTGATATCGCTGGGAATTAACCGGTCATGATGACTTTGTACTCAGCCACCACCTGCCCGTACAGCCATCGTTGCCGGATCGTGCTGTACGAAAAAGGTATGGATTTTCAGATCATCGATGTCGATCTGCACAACAGGCCTGAAGATCTGGCAGTGATGAGCCCTTATGGTCGCGTCCCCGTCCTGGTGGAGCGCGACCTCGTCCTGTACGAGTCCAATATCATCAACGAGTATATTGACGACCGCTTCCCTCACCCGCAGCTGATGCCCGCAGACCCCGTGATGCGCGCGCGCGCGCGCCTGTTTCTGCACCGCTTTGAACAGGAACTTTTCTGTCATCTCGAAGCAGTAGAGCATGGCAACCAGAAAGCAGCGGAAAAGGCGCGTGCAACGATTCGCGATAACCTGACGCTCATCGCTCCCGTCTTTGCCAAACAGAAACATATGCTGGGGGATGAATTTTCCATGCTCGATGTCGCCATAGCCCCGCTGCTGTGGCGGCTCGATCATTATGGCATTCAGCTACCCAAGCAAGCTGCGCCCCTGCTGAAATTTGCCGAGCGCCTGTTCAGCAGACCGGCATTCATCGATGCGCTCACCGCCTCTGAAAAGGCCATGCGCAAATGAGAGAGCTTTCCACCAAGCCTTATCTGATTCGCGCCATTTACGAATGGTGCTCGGACTGCGGCTATACGCCCTACATCTCGGTTAAAGTGGATGACAACACCCGCGTACCGGACGAATATGTGAAGAACGGCGAGATTATTCTCAACATCAGCCACGACGCCGCCCACCACCTTACACTTGGAAATGAAGCGATACAGTTCTCGGCGCGGTTTGCTGGTGTCTCGCGTGAAATCTCCATCCCCCTGGGGACAGTCCAGGGAATATTTGCCAAAGAAACCGCACGCGGTATGCTCTTTCCACCCGAGGTGGAATCGGATACCTCGCAGGATGAGGCTGCCGGAAAAGAAGCCGATGAGTCCCAATCCTCATTGCATCGGCCGCCTGCCAGAGCAACTAAAAACCGTCGGCTTCAGGTGGTCAAATAAGTTCGACCTGTCACTCGGTATAACCGGTTTGCTCCCCTCCTTCCCAATCTCTATAATTGCATCCACGCCGGCATAGCTCAGTTGGTAGAGCAGCTGATTTGTAATCAGAAGGTCCCGAGTTCGAATCTTGGTGTCGGCACCAACAGTTACTTGACATTCAGATAGCACATTAACGCCACTCCGACCTGTACCGTCCCACTTCCAGTTGGCGGTGACGCAATTCCTTATCTCTCTGCTCAATTCTATTCTGATGTTCGAGTTGCATTAAGCAGTCGGCAATTCCCGACTGGCAGCGTCGGGCACCCTGCTCGATCCGCTGCACTTCCGATAGCTTTCGCTTACGGTTCCACTCGTCTTCCATGTTGGATAGGCCTCGTAGGCGGTGGCTTCACTGCTCATGACAGCCACCAGTATGAAAGCTTCAATTATTCTTCTCATCGTTTCGTTCCTATAAAACAAAAAGGCGGAGTTTCCCCCGCCTGATTTAGGTTTATACCCGTTCGAGCTTGGATTCCATAACCTCAAATAGCTTCCCCTCCACAACAATAACATGACCAGATAGCCGAAGCTTTGCAGGCACGCCCCTCACATGTAATACTTCCCCAAGCTGATAAAGGCTTCAATCCATCCCTCACCAACTCTTCTTGGCTATCTTCTCAAGGCTCAAAATCATATTGCTCCCCTCCTCCTCAATAAAAAAGGGCGTTTATCATGACTCTGGCAAGCGACCAAAATATCAATCCTGAGAAACTTTCCCCAACTGCTCGAAGAATGCTCGAGCTTCGAGATGAAGTACTTTCGGAATGGGTAAAAAGGGTTCGAAACAGCGTCAAGGAAGCCGAGCATTTACCCAACCCGATCATCATCAATACCTTTCCAGCCCTGTACGATAATCTCGCCGAAGCTATTACGCCTGATTATCCAAGAGCAACAGGAAATGAGGGTACTACGGTAGCCGCGGAGCACGGTGGCGAGCGCGCGCGCCTTACAAGTTATAACGCGCACTCGGTAATCGCAGAATATCAGCAACTGCGGTGGCCAATCTTTGATGTTCTAAAGATGAATGACGTACACCTCAATGGTCGTGAAATTTACATTATCAATGTTTCTATCGATGGATCAATCCGTGAGGCTGTCAACGCCTTCGCCTTGACCCAGGCGGCGCTACAGGAAAGATTTGTTGCAACACTTGCTCACGACCTGAGAAATCCATTATCGAATGCCCATCTTGCCGCCCAGTTGATCAAATCCACATCCGATTTGACCAAGATAGAGGAATTCGCGGACGGGATCATGAGTAACCTGAGCCGAATGGATGGAATGATTCGCGATTTGCTCGACTCGATAAAGTTCCAGATGGGAGAACGATTACACCTGCGGCTCGAGGAATTCGACATACAGGAAGTCCTTAAGGAAGTACTCGACGATTTCACTGCCATTCATGGGACACGCTTCCGGCTGATCGGCACTTCTATCATAGGGTGGTGGGACCGGGAGGCAATCAAACGAGCGGTGGAAAATATTATTGGGAATGCGATGAAATATGGCTCTGCCGATACGCCTGTTCGAATCAAGATTGCTTCACAAAACGAGCGCATGCTACTGTCCGTGCATAACGGAGGAGAACTCATCCCACCTGAACAAATCGAGAGTATATTTCAGATATTCGGCAGGGCAGAGGCCGCAAAAAAGGGAAACAAGGAAGGCTGGGGTATTGGCTTGCCGTACGTGCGAAGCGTTGCGGAGAGCCATGGTGGCAGCGTCGGGGTCGATAGCTCACCTTATCGCGGCACAACCTTCACAATAGATATTCCGGTGGATGCAAGACCCTATCAAAATGCTCTCCAATCCTCGCAGAAGCTGGAATGACTTGTAATAACTTCGATACCAACCTGATCGTTCCCCCTATTTCACGTGATTTCCCGACTGACCCTTCGACAAGCATGTTGTGAGCTCGTTGAAGGGCTCGGGGTGAACGGGGAGGAGAAAACCAAGGCGAATGGGGGACAAGGATTGTTCAACTCCTGCAGATATCGCCTTAATTCCTTTTGGCTATTTGCAGCTTGATTTCCTCCAATTCCTGTTGAATCTGCTCCACCGATGCCATCAGGTAAATAAGGCCGAGATAAAGATTGTATTTTTCCGGCTGAGTTTCCTTATCGCCAAACGCATTCAGATTTTCCACAAACATTCTTTTCGCATCCGAGGTTATCGACATTTCTTATCTCCTTTACCAAAGGTACCCATTGCAATGAATCTCTGAATACAAGATCCGCTACATCTCTCTCCAACAACTCCCAATCCCTCCAAAGGAGGCTGCCGCCCGATATATCGTACTTTCATCCCGTGCTTGTCGACCAGCATCATGCTGACGGGCAGCTCTTTCCGGATTCCAGGAAACGTCCGCTGGATAATAAATTGACAGACACGCATCGGTCGGAGGAAATATTCGCAATGGGCTTGCCGACGATTGTCGCTCCTGCGTGAGAATCCCGAATCTCCTGCTCAGACATATGCATGTGCAAACTGCCCGCCATATCCCTCATCACCTCGAAAGTTGTCGTTTTATCACTTCATTTCACCCCCTTCTCTTTACAAGTAGTGAAATGTCATACCGTTGGAAAAGAAAAAGCCCAGAATGGAGGTCTGACCATATCTGGGCTTGGGTCGTAAGGGAGAGGGTAGACCCGAGGGTGTTTACATAAGGGGTAAATGCTAACACCGGCATCGATGTTCTCATAACGATGTGTCGAATCTATGACAATGAAAGTGAAAATCGCCAGTCGGCAAATGATTGACAAACTTGTCGAGCTCGACGGGATTCTTTGACTATAGCTGTTTTTTTGCCTCCTCTGCCAGATATAACCAGGTATCCATGACGGTATCGGGATTAAGCGACAGGCTTTCAATGCCCTCTTCCATCAGCCATCGTGCGAGGTCAGGGTGATCGGAAGGCCCCTGTCCACAGATTCCGACATATTTACCAGTTTTACGGCATGCCTGGATAGCCATGCTCAGAAGCGCTTTTACCGCCGGATCGCGTTCGTCGAAGGCTTCCGCAACGAGGCTGGAGTCACGGTCCAGCCCGAGGGTGAGCTGGGTAAGATCGTTGGACCCGATCGAGAAACCGTCAAAATATTCCAGAAACTGTTCTGCCAACAATGCGTTGGACGGAATCTCGCACATCATGATCAGGCGCAATCCATTCTTACCACGCTTCAAGCCGTTTTCCGATAGCAGTTCCACCACACGTCGGGCCTCGGCCAGTGTCCGCACAAACGGAATCATGATTTCCAGGTTGGTCAGCCCCATGTCGTCGCGTGCTTTCTTCAGCGCCCGGCATTCCAGCTCGAAGCAATCCCGGAATTCATCCGCCACGTAGCGTGAAGCACCGCGAAAGCCAAGCATCGGGTTTTCCTCCCTCGGTTCATAGTCATGGCCGCCGATGAGGCTGGAGTATTCGTTAGATTTGAAATCGGACATCCGCACGATTACCGGTTTTGGAAAAAAGGCTGCGCCCAGAGTGGCGATCCCCTCCGTAAGCTTTTCCACGTAAAAACTGACAGGGTCGGCGTAGCCGCTGGTTTGGGCCTCGACCTGCTGCTTCACGTCTTGCGGAAGCTTGGCAAATTGCAACACCGCTTTTGGGTGCACGCCAATCATGCGCGCAATGATGAACTCAAGCCGCGCCAACCCTACCCCATCGTTGGGAATGCGTTGAAACCCGAAGGCGAGCTCGGGGTTGCCAACATTCATGCTGATCTTAACCGGGGCCTTCGGCATGCTTTCGAGCGCGAGGTCGCTTACCTCGACTTCCAGCTTCCCCTGATAAATATTGCCGGTATCCCCTTCGGTGCAGGATACGGTGACGATCTCATTCTCCCTCAGCAAGTCGGTGGCGTTGCCGCAGCCAACCACAGCGGGAATCCCCAGCTCACGCGCAACAATTGCCGCATGGCAGGTTCGCCCTCCGCGATTGGTGACGATGGCGGCGGCCCGTTTCATTACCGGCTCCCAGTCAGGATCGGTCATATCGGTTACCAGCACGTCACCCTCGCGTACCCGCGACATTTCCCGCGCGTCGGGAACCAAGCGAACAGGGCCGCTCCCTATCTTCTGGCCAATGGCGCGCCCTGACACGAGTATTGCGGATTTGCTCTTCAGGCGATAGCGCCGCAATGTATCCATCGCGGCGTGCGCCTGCACTGTCTCCGGCCGGGCCTGCAGAATATAGAGCTTGCCGTCCGCACCATCCTTGCCCCACTCGATATCCATCGGTCTTTGATAATGCCGCTCAATCACAAGAGCATGACGGCCCAGCTCTTCCACATCTGCATCGTTAATGGAAAATCGTTTACGATCCCCCTCTTCCACATCCACTGTCTCAACCGCCCGGGCAGCGCCGCGCCCTTCAGCAAACCGCATCTTGATGAGTTTCGAGCCCAGGTTACGCCGCAGAATAGCCGGCCTTCCCTGTGCCAATGCCGGTTTGTAGACGTAGAACTCGTCGGGGTTGACTGCGCCCTGGACGACGGTTTCACCCAGCCCATAGGAGGCGGTGATGAAAACCACCTTGTCAAAACCGGATTCGGTATCCAGTGTAAAAATCACTCCCGCGGCACCGATGTCGCTGCGCACCATCCGCTGTATCCCGGCCGAAAGCGCGACTTCGGAATGAATGAAACCTTTATGCACCCGATAAGAGATGGCGCGGTCGTTGTAGAGGGAAGCGAAGACATCCTTGACCGCTTTCAGAAGGCTATCCAATCCCTGGACATTGAGATAAGTCTCCTGCTGCCCGGCAAACGACGCATCCACCAGATCTTCGGCAGTGGCCGAAGAACGCACCGCTACCGAAATTTCCCCTTCCGCCTCGCCCAGCATTTTCTCGTAAGCAGCAGAAATTTCATTTTCCAGACGAGAGGGAAACGATGTCTGCACTATCCAGGAGCGAATTTGTGTGCCTGCCGCAGCCAGTGCTTGAACATCTTCTATATCAAGTTCAGCGAGGGTCTGCTCTATACGCTGTGCGAGCCCATCCTGAACCAGGAAATCGCGATAGGCATCGGCAGTGGTTGCAAAACCACCGGGAACCCGGACTCCCATCCCGCTCAGCTGGCCGATCATCTCGCCAAGGGACGCGTTCTTGCCGCCGACGCGGCTCACATCCGTCATTCGCAGCGTGTCAAACCAGGCTATATAGGGCGACTCGTCCATTTTGACTCCTGATTGTGGGAATGCTGGCCAAAGAAGAATTGTGCTACATTTTGTAGTGGGATTTCCCCCCGGAAATCCCGCATAGTTTCTCATAACCGTGCCAATCACTACCAAACCATTTCATCGAACTGCCTTCTTTCTTTCAGACCGTACCGGGATTACGGTGGAAATGCTGGGGCATAGCCTGCTCAGCCAATTCGAAAATATTCCCCTGGATGAGATCACCCTACCCTACATTGACAGCAGGGAAAAAGCCACGGCAGTTGTTCGGACCATCAATGAGCGGTACATCGCGGACGGTGCGCGTCCACTGGTGTTCAGTACGTTCGTAAATCCCGGAATCAAGCTTATTGTCGATTCCGCCAACGCTCTGCATCTCGATTGCTTCAGCATTTTTATTGCTCCACTGGAAGCCGAGCTGGGTATGCGTTCTTCGGAAAACATGGGGCGTTCTCACCGCGTTTCCAATACAACCGAGTACCGGAAGCGCATCGACGCAATAAAATACGCTCTGGAGCACGACGATGGCCTGTCGCAAAAAGACTGGAACCGGGCCGATGTTACCCTGGTAGGCGTTTCCCGTACCGGCAAAACACCGACTTGTCTCTATCTCGCCTTGCAATATGGAATTTGCGCGGCTAACTATCCGCTTATTCCCGAGGATTTCCAGCGCGGAGAGCTTCCTGCCCAGATCAGGAATATGCGAAGCAAGCTGTTCGGCTTTACCATTCACCCTGAACGGCTCCATGAGATACGCAGCGAACGCAAGCCAGAGAGCGTGTACGCTTCCCTCAGGAACTGCAAGTATGAGGTGCAAAGTGCGGAAAAGCTGATGCGCCGGGCAGGAATCCCATATCTCGACGCAACCAGCAAATCTATCGAAGAATTAGCGACTGCGGTACTGCACGAAGCAAAACTCGAACGGAAGATTTATTAACCGGAAAAGCCGTACGAGAGGATCCGGCAACAAAGGCATACACTTCCAGTAATTTACCCCTACGGTATGAAACCCGAAAGGCCTGGTTTTGGAGATGGAAATGAGGGAATTCATGAGAGACACTTACAATTGATGAATACGTACGTTATCAAGGATAAATGTAGGAATAAAAATTTAGCCGTCTCTAATTTGCTTTTTCTTTATCCTCATCTATAAATTGAAATGAAATGCGGAATGCCGTGTCATTAGACGATCCGCTATCAAACTTTTACTGGAGATAATCAAGCAGACGCATAGAGCGGGTGCCGCCGGGAGCGATAAGCGCCGGAAATTTATCTCGCTTCACAAGGATGCGCTTCACGAGGGGACGGCTTCTCAAGGACAGTTCGGCGTTTGTCGATCCTAAAGGTTCGTTACGCCGAACCCATCACTGTGGATCAACTCCGCCAGTAGCTTATTCGCTGGCAGATATACAGGGGAGGAAATTTCATGTCAGAAAGAATCAATCTTGGTAAATCCGCTCCAGCCCTTTACCAGGCAGTCATGAGCCTTGAGAAGCTGGCAGGGGAGACCATTGCTTCCGCAAGTATCCCCGAGGGCTTTGCACATCTGTTGCGCCTTCGGGCATCCCAACTCAACCAGTGCGCATTCTGTATCAGGATGCATACTCATGACGCCCTATCCAGTGGCGAGTCGAGTGATCGCATAAGTGTCCTGCCTGCCTGGCGGGAAACCGGGTATTTCACTGAAAAGGAACGTTCATCGTTGGCACTGGTAGAAGCAATCACATTGATCTCCGAGGGACAAGTGCCAGATACCATCTATGAGCAAGCAGCAGCCCATCTGTCAAAAGATGAAATATCGGCTGTCGAGTGGCTTTCGGTAGTCATCAATGCCTGGAATCGCATTGCCATTTCCAGCCGTTATCCTGTGAAGGCATGAGCATGGCCAACAATTCTCCACTCATTTCCATCAACGAAAGGAGACATAATGTTTACCAGATTTCTCTGCGGCGTTGCCTTCGCAGTTCTCTCCATAAGTGCGGCTTCAGCCGATAACCTCCCTGCTGACAAGTCCAAGGTAACCCTGGTCTTTGATCATGCCCTTCCGAACGTGCCTGGCAAAAGCATGAAAGGCGTGCTTGTCGAATACGAGCCGGGAGGCTCGTCGCCCGCTCATACCCATCCAAAGTCGGCTTTCATCTATGCAACGGTCCTGGAGGGAGAAATTCGTAGCAAAGTCAATGACGGTCCGGAAAAGGTTTATCGCGCCGGCGAGAGCTTCGCTGAACTACCGGGTGATCATCATGCCGTCAGCGCAAATAACAGCAAGACTCAGCCTGCACGCCTGCTAGCCGTCTTTGTCGTCGATACCAACGAAAAAAATCTCGTCACGAACGACAAATAGTGAACATCCCCGCGCGTAGCCTCGCTTCAGGATATCCCAGGAGAAAATCATGCAACATTCAGCCAGCTTGCGCCGTAATCATAGCGATATTTTGTCAGCATCGATTTCACGTCGTTATCTTCCAGCACCTCATCAGCGGCCTTCTTGAATGCCTTGTCATCCGGATATAGCTCCGAAAACGCGATGATGGACATTGCAGCCAGTTCCCATTCTTTCCTGGCAAATTCATTGTCAGTGCCGTCCCTGAAGTCAGAATTACCCAACACCGCTCGCGGTCTGTCCACCCGAACGCTCATCTGATACAGGACATAACCGACTACGAACATCACCACCCCTGCGGCGAGCAACTCCTTGAGAATATAAACCACGCCCAGGAAGAACGATGTCAGGGACAAAACGATACCGTTGCGCTGCTTTTTCCACGAAGTGGTCGGATATGCCAAAGCCATCCAATATTTCACAATGTAAGCGGTTAATTCCTCCGCATTGTTCCACTTCACCGCGAGAACTTTCGTTATCGTCAATGGAGGGATATCCGATCTGCCGATCAACGCGTGCGGAGCAATGACGAGAGCATACAACACAGGCAGCACCGCCCCCCAGTAAATGGCAAGCATGTGATTGAGTGAAAACGATGCGTACAACGCAATGAAATTGATGATGAGTATCATCAATGCTCCTATCCGATCCGGTGGTTGGATATTTGGAATAATGAACGATATACGATTCCAATCAATATCGATATGAATTGCGTAAGATTCAGAGCGGTCCGGAAAGAGTTTCTCATGTGAATGTATACCCTCTTCCTGCGAGGAGTCATCCCACCCTTGAACGGACCCCGATGGAGAATACTGGAGTTACTGGAGATATATTTCAATATAGCATGCGCGGTGATAAAAACATTTTTAGCAGGAAAACCGCGATTTTACTGGGCAGGCAACAACGGCTACGAACCAGGTGAAGGCCAATGCCAATCCCGTATCTCCGGCATGTCCTCGCCGTATTGCCTGATATAGTGTTTATGGTCGATCAGCTTGTCGCGCATTAGTTGCTTGAGGTAGGCGCCTTTGGAGCTCAGCCTGGGTACACGATCCGCCACATCCATTACCAGATGAAACCGGTCCAGATCGTTAAGTACTGTCATATCGAAAGGCGTAGTCGTGGTGCCTTCTTCCTTGTAACCACGCACATGCAGGTTAGGATGATTGGTGCGGCGGTAAGTCAGGCGATGGATCAGCCAGGGGTAGCCATGATAGGCGAAAATGATGGGCTTATTGGTTGTGAACAGCGTATCGAAGTCCCAGTCTGAAAGTCCGTCCGGATGTTCCGATTGAGGCTGCAAGGTCATCAGGTCGACGATATTGACAACACGAATCTTCAACTGCGGGACATGGCGCCGCAGCAGATCCACGGCAGCCAGCGTCTCCAAGGTGGGAATGTCGCCCGCGCAAGCCATGACCACATCCGGCTCGCCTTCCTGATCATTGCTCGCCCACCCCCATATACCGATCCCAGCGCTGCCATGTCTGATGGCCGCATCCATATCCAGCCACTGGAGTGCGGGCTGTTTTCCCGTGACGATGACGTTGATGAAATTTCGGGAACGAAGGCATTTGTCGGTAATATAAAGAAGAGTGTTCGCATCCGGCGGAAGATAAACACGAATGATACTTGCTTTCTTGTTGACGACAAGGTCGATAAAACCGGGATCCTGATGGGAAAAGCCGTTATGGTCCTGGCGCCACACATGCGATGTCAACAAATAATTGAGGGAGGCGATGGGTCGCCGCCAGGGAATTTCCTTGCTGACCTTGAGCCATTTGGCATGCTGGTTGAACATGGAATCAACGATGTGGATGAAGGCCTCATAGCAGGAAAAAAGCCCGTGACGTCCGGTAAGCAGATAACCTTCCAGCCAGCCTTGGCATATGTGTTCAGACAATATCTCCATCACCCGCCCATCGGGAGAGAGGCGCTCATCCTCCGGTAGCTGTTGCGCAACCCAGGCTCGAGCTGTTACATTGAAGAGGGCGTCAAGCCGGTTCGAGCTGGTCTCATCCGGTCCCATTACCCGAAAATTGCAGCTATCCAGATTGAGTTTCATGATATCGCGAAGAAACTTACCCGTTTCCCGCGTGGCTTCGTGCACTTCTGTTCCCGGTACGGGTACGTCAACGGCATAGCTGCGAAAATCGGGCATTTCCAGCTCTTTCAGAAGCAGACCGCCATTGGCATGGGGATTGGCGCCCATGCGCCGATCTCCTTCGGGCGCAAGCGCCGCCAATTCCGGCATGAGACACCCGTTCTCATCGAATAACTCTTCGGGTTTGTAGCTCCTCATCCAGTCTTCCAGCTGCTTCAGGTGATCCGGCTTGGAACCGAGTGCCGCAAGGGGTACCTGGTGGGAGCGCCAGTAGTCTTCCAGCTTTTTCCCATCCACTTCTTTCGGTCCGGTCCATCCTTTAGGGCTGCGCAGGATAATCAGCGGCCAGCGGGGATAGGTCATGGCTTCCCGCCTCTCCCCTGAATTCACCCCGCGGCTCCTTGCCTCACGCTGTATTCTCCGTATACTTTCGATCGCGGTATCCAGCACGGCAGCCATCGACTGATGCATGGGCTCGGGGTCCGACCCCTCGACGAAATAGGGCTGGTAGCCATAACCCGCAAACAGGCTTTCCAGTTCCTCGTGGCTGATGCGCGCAAGTATGGTAGGGTTTGCGATCTTGTAGCCGTTGAGATGCAGAATAGGCAGCACCGCTCCATCGTGAACCGGATTGAGAAATTTGTTCGAGTGCCAGGAGGCGGCAAGCGGTCCGGTTTCAGCTTCCCCATCGCCCACCACACAAGCCACGATCAGATCCGGATTGTCAAAGGCCGCTCCAAAAGCATGTGAAAGCGAGTAACCCAGTTCCCCGCCTTCGTTTATCGACCCCGGTGTTTCCGGGGCGACATGACTCGGAATCCCGCCGGGAAAGGAAAATTGCCGAAACAGTCTCTTCATGCCTGTTGCATCCCTGGAGATACGAGGATAAAACTCGCTGTAACTGCCCTCCAGCCACGTGTTGGCAACCATTGCCGGTCCACCGTGCCCTGGTCCGCATACATAGAACATATCCAGATCAAATTTTTTTATGATGCGGTTCAGATGCGCGTAAATAAAACTGAGACCGGGACATGTGCCCCAATGACCCAGCAGGCGCGGCTTGATATGCGCGAGGGTAAGCGGCTCCTTGAGCAAGGGGTTGTCCAGCAGATAGATTTGCCCTACCGAGAGATAATTGGCGGCCCGCCAGTATGCATCGATCTTGCGCAGTTCGTCCGTGGATAGCGGATTACTTTCGGTTTTTGCTCCAGGCGAAGCACGGTTCATATTGAATCCTCCTTTTTCCCGGACACTGGTTACTGCCGAAGAATCCCGGCACTGACGCAAAGGCTAGCGGCGGCTGGAAATGACTGCCTCTGCTTCCTGGGCGAGAATTGTCGCCTCATTCACGGGAGCCACCCACACCTCGACCCGACTTGCTTCGCTACTGATGCATGACATCCCGCTCGCATCGCTGTTCTTTTTCGCATCGAGATGGATTCCGCACCATTCCATTCCTGCCAGAATCTTTTCCCGCACGACTGGAACATTCTCCCCTACGCCCCCGCCAAAAACCACTGCATTTGCTCCGCCCAGCACAGCAAGATAAGCGCCCAGATATTTACGCGCCCGGTAACAGTACAGCTCGATCGCCAGGCCAGCATATCCGTCTTTCGATTTCAGCAGTTCCCGGATATCGGCGCTGATTCCTGATACTCCCGATAACCCGGACTGCTCATTCAGCAGCCGATCCATCTGCTCGGGCGTCAGGCTCTCCTGCCGCTGCAAAAACGTCACCAGACCGGGGTCCAGGTCGCCCGAGCGTGTCGCCATCATGAGTCCCTCCAGAGGCGAGAATCCCATGGAAGTGTCGCGAGGCAATCCCTTATCTGTCGCCGTGATCGAGCAACCTGCCCCGAGTTGCATCGAAATGATTTTTCCATTTTGCAGAAAGTCCGGATGTTGATCGCGCCAAGCCTGCCACATGGCCTGATGCGCCAGTCCGTGAAAGCCGTACCGCCGCAATGCATACTTTCCAGTCAGCTCATGCGGAATTGCGTAAGTTTGCGCAACTGTCGGCAGATGGGTAAAAAATGCGGTGTCGAATACTGCAACTTGCAGCATATGAATACCGAATACTTCGGTGGCGGCACGTATCCACTTCAATGCGACGGGGTTGTGCAAGGGCGCAAGCGGCGCGAGACGTGCGATTTCCCTCTCTACGTCGCAATCGATCAGGCAAGGGGAAATAAGACGCATGCCTCCATGCACGACGCGATGCACCACGACATTCACCTTGGCAAGTTCGTGGGCCTGCACGAATTCCTGGAGGGTGTCTTCCGGTTCACCGCCGGAATCTTTCCTGACACTCACAAGCTCCGTCAGTTTTTCCTCATGGTGAACAAATGCTGCCAGACGAACCGATGAGCTGCCTGTATTGACCGTCAAAATTTTCATGGCAAAGACTAAAACTGCTGCCGGTGCTCCGTCAGCGTTTGAGAATTACAGAATCATATTACGGGGTTGACTACGAGCACATCGCAGGGCGTTTCATAAAGAATATGCTTTGTGACTGATCCGAACAACGCCTCATCCAGTTCTGTCTGACCGCGCTTGCCTATTACAATGAGATCGATATCGAGAGCCTGCGTTTTCTCGCGGATCGCATCCGGCGCACGGCCGTATTCGATAATGGATGCAACGCGCGTGCCTCCGGGTGCGTAATCGCTGACTATTTTCTCCATGCCTTCGCGGGCATGGGTCAACATTTCCTCGCGGTAGCGGTCGACCCGATCTGCATCGTACCCCGCCTGCTTCATTTTCTGGCCGAGCGGCATTTCCACCACATGCAAGACGTGAATGGATGCATCTATCATAACTTTCAATGCCATCTCCAGCGCAGTCAGGGAGTTTTTCGAAAAATCGACAGGTACCAGCACGTGTTTGTACTTATCCCTCGGCTCCTGCTTGACGATGAGCAAGGGATGATGGCCCGTGCGGAGCGTCTTCGATGCGGTCGTCCCTAAAAAGAATTCGCGCGCGAAGCTTTCCCCCTGATCTCCGATCACGATGAGATCGGCATGATGGGACTGGGCATAGCGGTTAATCTCGAGGTGCGCCCTGCCGATGGCAACGTGATGCTTTACCCGTATGCCTTTCGACGCCAACATTTCCGCCCTGTCCTGCAGTGCTATCTTTGCCCGGTTGTAGAGCCTCTGTTCTGTTTCCAGCGGCGTTTCGGCTATCAGATGCTTGAATACTTCGAGCGGCAACGCGGGAAGGACATGCAACAGATACAGCTCGGCTGCATGCTCTGACGCCAGTAGCGCGGCGCGCTGCACGGCTCGCTCGCCGCGTGGGGAGAAATCGGTGGCGATGAGTATGCGTTGAATTTTCTCCACGTATGTTCCTCGCAATAGCATTTATCCAACACGGTCACTTGAAATCTGGCTAAAAGATATTCAGTCGAAAGATGTTGCGATAGCCGGAACGGAGATAAACCGAACGATTTTTCCAGTTCCCTATGATTCTTCAGTCCTTCGCTCCTTCGGTCTTGTCAGCAAGCACCCTTTACCCCGTTCCTTATAGTGTCAGCAGCGTTGCGGAAAATCACGATACCGCATCCAGGCATCAAACTGGCGATTAGAGACATGATCTTGGGCTGCGTCTGTACGTCAACCCTCATATGACAGATGTTTTGCCACCCCTTGCTGCCGGACTGCCGTGGCAATCCCTCTCCGAACTTATCCGTTTTTCCTCCATCAATCGTTTATCCCTGAAAGGATTACTCAAAGACGTGAGCGATTCTGATTTTAGGCGACATTTCCTTGAATTGATGGTGCTATACTCCTTACTTTAACCGTATCCCGGGAGACCTTCATGAAGAAAATATTGACTCTGTTGACCCTGGCCGTTTTCAGCTTCGGATTGGCGGCCTTCGATGCCGAGGCGAAACGCTTCGGTGGCGGTCAAAGTATGGGCAAGCAACGGGAATCCATGAGCCAGCAGGCAGCACCCCAGCCCGGACAAACACCCAGCGCCGCGCCCGGAGCAGCCGCACGTCCAGGCGGCAATAAGTGGTTGGGACCACTGGCCGGTTTAGCTGCGGGAGGATTGCTGGCCGCGCTTTTCATGGGCGGCGCATTCGAAGGAATCAATATGATGGATGTGCTGATGCTGGCAGCGTTGATCGGCGGGGTCTTTTTTGTCATGCGCATGCTGCGCAAACCAAGGCAGGAACACTCGGCCCGCCCGATGCAGTATTCGGGCATGCAGGGAACCTCAACCGACCACAGTGTCACACCCGGAGCAACAGCCGCAACAGGCTCCGGACCGGAGACAACCCCGAGAGCAAGCGCGGTGGCACCGGTTTCCGGCACAGCCAATATTCCTGCTGATTTTCAGGTGGAACCTTTCCTACGTAACGCGAAGACTTCATTCATACGCTTGCAGGCAGCAAATGATGCGCGCGACCTGAACGATATCCGGGAATATACTACCCCCGAGATGTATGCGGAGATCAGCATGCAGATCAACGAGCGCGGTAACGAGCCCCAGCGGACCGACGTGCTGGCGATCAATGCGCAGCTGCTTGAAGTGATCACGGAAAAAGACATGGCAATTGCCAGTGTCCGCTTCAATGGTCAGTTGCGCGAATCGCCCCAGTCAGCGCCGGAAGCGTTCGATGAAATCTGGCATGTGCAGAAGGATCTCAAAGATCCTGATGCCGTCTGGCTGCTCGCTGGAATTCAACAAGTCTCCTAGAGACGGGATTCCATGCTGGCATCGGTGGCGATAGCTCCGCTCAACCATGTGCTGCGTGGAGAAAGTTGGGCGCGCAAACGGCTGCAGCCGTGCGCCGGGAAGACTGCCCGTTTTCGCGTCCCACCTTTTTTTGATCTTGCCGTCATCATCCAGCCTACCGGCGAGGTGGCGGCAGCATCCACCCTCGCTGGCAACGACGCCATCCTGACCATCATGCCGGCGTTGCTGCCGCGCCTGCTCGTTCGCGATGAAGCCGCATACCGTGAAATCCGGATTTCCGGGGATAGCATGTTCGGCCAGGAAATCCTCGAGATCGGGCAGAATCTGCGCTGGGACGTGGAGCAGGATTTAAGCGATGTGATGGGGGATATCCTCGCTCACCGGGTGGTCCGGGTAGGGGAAAACCTGCTCCACTGGCATAACGAAACCCTTCATAATTTGTCTCAGGCATTGACGGAGTACCTCACCGAAGAGCAGCCGGTACTTGCCAAACCGACCGACATGCGCACATTTGCCAATGAAGTGAGCGGATTGCAGGACCAGATGTCAAGACTGGAACTGCGTGTGGATGGCCTCATAAACAAGTCCTTATAAGTGAACTGAGAAGATCAAGGAACATCTGGGCAAATCCCTGGGCGAATCGGGGTAGCAGAATAGAATAAATGCGTTTCTTCCGTCTTCTCAAAATACTCGCCGTCTCATTCCGCTTCGGCCTCGACGAGTTCTTCCTGAGCCACGAGCGTCTGCGTCTGTTGCGACCTGTCGTCAGAGCGGCAACGTTCTGGCGTAAACTGGACCGTGCGCGGGGCGAACGTCTCCGCCTCGCCCTGGAGGCTCTGGGCCCCATCTTCGTCAAGTTCGGCCAGATGCTCTCTACCCGGCGGGATCTTCTGCCGCCCGATATCGCCGACGAATTGGCGAAATTACAGGACCAGGTTCCACCATTTCCCTCCAGCATTGCCCTCAAGACACTGGAAGAGGTTTACGGAAAACCCGTCAACGAAGTTTTTCTGCTGTTCGATGCGGAGCCGGTAGCAAGCGCGTCCATTGCCCAGGTTCATCTGGCAGTGCTGCATGATGGTACGGAAGTCGCAGTCAAGGTGCTGCGTCCCGGCATCGCACCTGTGATCGCCCATGATATCGCGCTGATGGACACAGGCGCTCTTCTGCTCGAAATAGTCTGGCCGGATGCCAAGCGGCTCAAGGTACGGGAAGTCGTGACTGAATTCGCCCGTCATCTCGATGACGAACTGGATCTCATGCGCGAAGCGTCCAATTGCAGCCAGTTGCGGCGCAATTTCCTAGACTCTCCCCTGCTTCTTGTACCGGAAGTCTACTGGGATTACTGCTATTCGAGCGTCATGGTGATGCAGCGCGTCAAAGGCACGCCCATCAGTCATGTCACCGCCTTGCGGGAGCAGGGCGTGGATATTCCGCGACTTGCGCGCGTCGGAGTCGAAATCTTTTTCACCCAGGTGTTCCGCGACGGCTATTTCCATGCCGATATGCATCCGGGAAACATCTTTGTCGGCAGTGACGGCCGATATATCGCTGTCGACTTCGGCATAATGGGAACCCTTACCGACGAGGACAAGAATTATCTCGCGCAGAATTTCCTGGCTTTCTTCCGCCGTGACTACAAGCGTGTGGCGGAAGCGCACGTGGAAGCGGGATGGGCGCCGAAAAACACGCGAGTCAATGACTTCGAAACTGCGATCCGGGCAGTATGCGAACCCATTTTCGACAAGCCCTTGAGCGAGATTTCATTTGGGCGGGTATTACTGCGGCTGTTTCAAACATCGCGCCAGTTCAATGTCGAAATCCAGCCGCAGCTGGTGATGCTGCAAAAAACCCTGCTCAATATCGAGGGGCTGGGACGGGACCTCGACCCCAATCTCGACCTGTGGACAACAGCCAAGCCCTACCTGGAAAACTGGATGGCGGAGCAGTTGGGCTGGAGAGGGCTCAGCCGGCGCCTGCACAAGGAAGCCACGAGCTGGGCGGTAATCATGCCCCAGTTTCCCCGCCTGATGCATCATGCCCTGACGGAGATACGTACCAGCGCTCTGGAAGAAAAGATGGATCAGTTCATCCTGGAGAAAAAACGTGAGACCCGGCGACTCACCATCTTCATCGTATTGCTGATCGTAGTGATACTGTGGCATCTGGGAAAATAAGGACGGTTTTTGCATACTCGCGAGAGCATGAACACTCCTCGTTGAAGATGGAAGAATCGCAGTACGGGAATCCAGGGGTTAGGGCGCGATAGAGCAAGGTGGCCAGAATGGCAAATCACCCTCCCCTTGAACAGTGCATTGGAGTGCAATCAGTTCCGCTATCCATATCTCCATATCCCGCTATGATTCCTTTCACACGTCCTTCATGAGATTTTTTGCGCGCGCAAAAAATCTTTCCTATCCTCGTTTTCCGTTAAGTCATAGGCCACGCCAGCTGCCCATTACTTGAGGCGGTGCTTCACCTGTCATGGCCCGAGATCCGCAGCGCTGCTGGCAGCGGCGCCTTTGAATTCCCTTTGATCGGCACGGTCCAGTGCTCTCCCCGCAATCCCCGCAATCCCCGCAATCCCCGCAATCCCCGCAACACCCCCAGCGTTCTGCAAAGGGACTCACGTCCTGAGTTGATCCACTGGGTTAATTCGTACAGGCCGTCGTCCGAGACCTTTCACCGGCCATTCTTCACGAGAAATCCTTGAAGGGGAATTGGGTTGACCAGAAAGTGTCTTCACAGTAAGATAACAAAAACTTCACAAAAAGATCACAACTTCTTAACAAATTGCTGTATCGGTAAAGGCGAAGCTTTGATAAGGAGGAAGATGATGAAAGTAGGAAGACTCGTTGCCCTTTCATATTTTACGGGCATGACGGTAGCACTGTTGGCGGTAGCGCTCTTCTGATCCATTGAGGTTGCCATGGGGGGCATTCCCTCAACCCCCTGGATGTTGCGGCAGCACTCTTTTGATCCGTGGAGACGCCAGGGGAAGTACTCCTCCTGCACTTCCCCTGAATCTTTGTTCTTGATCTCCAAATTCCTTCGGGGATTCTGGATTATTTGCAAAAGGAGCTGGTGATGGCTACTGCAGTTGAAAATAGAGTAGTAGATAAGGCAGTGAAGGCAAGCAGTCCTACTTACGACATGTCGGAATGGTATGACTCCAAGTTCTACAAGCTGGGTCTGCTGCCGATACTGGGGCTGGCGGTTTTCTGGGTCTGGTTTCAACGCACCTACGCCTATTCCCACGGGATGGACTCCATGGAACCGGAGTTCGAGCAAATCTGGATGGGACTATGGCGCTTCCAGATGATACTCTGGCCCACCATGGCCGCCTTATACTGGGGTTGGCTGTGGAAGACCCGCAGCACCAAGGAGGAATTGGCCAGCCTGACGATCAAGCAGGAAATCAAGCGGTACTTCTATTTCCTGATGTGGCTGGGGGTATACCTGTTCGGCGTCTACTGGGGATCGAGCTTCTTCACCGAGCAGGATGCTTCCTGGCACCAGGTGATCATCCGTGACACCAGTTTCACTCCCAGCCATATTCCTTTGTTCTATGGCTCGTTCCCGATGTACATCATCATGGGCGTATCGATGTACATCTATGCCAGCACGCGCCTGCCACTCTACAACAAGACGACCTCGTTTCCGCTGGTGATGGTCATTGCCGGTCCGATCATGAGTCTCCCGAATGTCGGCCTGAACGAATGGGGCCATGCCTTCTGGTTCATGGAGGAACTCTTCAGCGCACCGTTGCACTGGGGCTTCGTGGTACTGGCCTGGGCCGGGCTGTTCCAAGGGGGCCTCGCCGTCCAGATCATTGCACGTTTCTCCAACCTCATGGACGTGCAATGGAACAAGCAAAGCCGGGTGATCTTGGATAACGTTAATTAAGTTTTAATCCAGTTGTAACTGCTGGCAGCACACCCCATCCGCTTTCACAGGGATGGGGTTTTTTTGTAGGCGCCTCAATGGACTGCCCTCGGACGGGTTACATGAAACGGCGCTGCTTGAGAACCTCAATGTGCCAGCTTCAGTATGACAGGCCATCCGATTTCAAACAACCCTGCCAAGACAAGATAGGCCCAACTCATGATGACTCTCCTTCGAAATCGAATGGAAAGCTGCGGGCAGGTCAGCAGCCTCGCACTGCAGCACCAGAAATTCTCTGTTTTTTAGCATGGCCCTGACTGCCTGCAAGCCCTCGCTTTATCATAGCGTTCGAAGTTCCTTAAGAGAATGGCAAGGCAGCAGTTGCTTCATAAATTTTGGTAAAATATCGAGTTTTACCTTGATTTGCCCCGACTATGGCGCTTCTGGAAATCCGTAATGTTACGCGGCGTTTCGGCAGTTACACTGCGCTCGACAACGTCAGCATCGATGTGGAAGCCGGCGAGTTTTTCACGCTGCTGGGCCCGTCCGGTTGCGGCAAAACAACGCTGCTGCGGATGATAGCCGGGTTCGATCTGCCGGACTCCGGTCAAATCCTGCTGGATGGCAAGGATATGGTAGGCATCCCGCCGGAAAAACGCCCTGTCCATACCGTGTTCCAGACCTATGCTTTATTTCCGCATATGACGGTGGCGGACAATATTGCCTTTCCCCTCAAGATGGCAGGGAAAGCGCCACAGGAAATAAAAAAAAGGGTGAATGAACTGTTGGAGCGGGTTCACCTGCCGAACTTCGGCAATCGCTTTCCACACGAACTCTCCGGCGGGCAGAAACAGCGCGTAGCTTTCGCCAGAGGATTGGTGAATCGACCACGACTGCTCCTGCTCGATGAGCCATTGGGCGCACTCGACGCAAAGTTGCGCGAAGAGATGCAGATCGAGCTGATCAATCTCCAGAAAGAAATCGGTATTACCTTTATTTTTGTCACTCATGCACAGGATGAAGCGCTGGCGCTATCGCATCGCATCGCGGTGATGAACCGAGGCAATGTCGAGCAGATAGACGAACCCTCTAAAATCTACAGTGCCCCGAGAAATCATTTCGTTGCAGATTTCATCGGCAAAATCAGCGTGATGAATGCAGCGGTTATGGAAGCTGTTCCGTCTCATCTGAAACTCGCGATAGAAGGACTGGGAGAGGTAACGGCGCCGGCTAGGGAGGGTGTGGAGGTGGGCGACAAGGGCGTGCTGGCCATCCGGCCGGAGCAGGTGCGAATTTCTCACCCGTCCAATGAATCGCAGCTAAAAAACCATTTCCGCGGCAAAGTGCATGACTTTCTGTATGTCGGCGACGTAACCACTTATATTGTGGAACTCGTCAACGGTGCCTATATTGAAGCTTTACTACCAAATTCCGCTCCTGGCCGGGCCAAGTTTTTCGAGGTGGATGACGAGGTAACGATCTCCTGGCGCCACGACGCGGGCATTTTTCTCAATGATCCTCAATGATTAAGAGCGAAATGAAAGAAAAGCAGCTTGCCCGGCTGCTGGTGAGCGCGCCACCCCTATTGTTTCTGATAGTGTTCTTTGTTGCACCCAGCCTGATCATGATTCTCACCTCGTTTCGCTTTCCGGGTGAATTCGGTGGGCTGGCGCCTGTTACACCACCGTCGGACAAAGCGATTGGCGAATATGGATTCACCTCGGACGCTTATCAGTTCTTTTTCAGCGACTTCATCTACACGGAGATCTTTCTCAAATCGTTCGCGGTTGCGTTCGGCACGACCCTGATCTGCCTCATCCTGGCTTATCCATTGGCGGTACTGATTGCCCGCAGCAGAAAACACTTGCGCAACCTGATGGTCCTGTTGGTGATACTTCCATTCGCGAGCAATTTCCTCATCCGCATCTACGCCTGGATGATCATTCTCGGCCCGGAATCCGCGCTCAGCCACTTTGTCAACACCGTTCTCGCCGCGTTCGGAATCGCCCCGGTCACGTTATTATTCTCGCCTTTTGCAGTATTGGTCGGCATGGTGTACGTACATCTGCCCTTCATGGTGCTGCCTCTCTATACCAATCTGGAGAAGCACGACCCCTCGCTTCTGGATGCGGCACAGGATCTGGGTGCGAATGCCTGGCAACGCTTCTGGCGGGTTACCTGGCCGCTGTCCCTGCCGGGCGTATTTTCAGGGTCCGCGCTGGTATTCATTCCGGTGCTGGGCATGTTCGCCGTGCCGGACATATTGGGCGGCACAGGCGATATCCTGATCGGAAACCTGATCAAGGATCAGTTCCTGGGCACTCGCGACTGGCCTTTCGGTTCTGCATTATCGATCATGCTGACACTGGCGGTACTATCCGTAGCAGGCTTGACGACATGGTTCGCCCGTTCCGCAAGCGGCCAGCGGGCGACATAGCGTGAAGCGCGGCAATCCCTGGTTGTGGTCCGCGGCCGTGCTGGTTTACGCCTTCCTTTATATCCCGCTGATCATCGTAGTGCTGTACTCGTTCAACGATTCCAGGTTGAACGCTGAATGGGTCGGCTTTACCTTGTTCTGGTACAAGGCGCTGTTCAACAATACCGAAATGCTGCTGGCGGCACGCAACTCGCTCATCATTGCGCTTTGCGCCAGCTTCTGCGCTACCCTGCTGGGCACGATGTCCGGCCTGGCGATACACCGGTACAAGCTCAGGGTATTGCCGGTCCTGGTATTCACCCCAGTGGCAATGCCCGAAATCCTGCTTGGGGTATCGATCCTGCTATTCTTTTTGCAGGTCCTGAATTTCACGCTCGGAATGGTGTCCATCATCATTGCGCATACTACCTTCTGCATTGGTTTCGTTGCCATCATCGTGCGGGCGCGGTTGCAGGGAATGGATGAAAGCATTTTCGAAGCGGCGCGCGATCTGGGCGCATCGCCGTGGCAAACTTTCCGGCTCGTCACCTTGCCGCTCATCATGCCGGCCGTGGTCGCAGGCGCCCTGATGTCGTTTACCTTGTCCATCGATGATTTTGTCATCACATTCTTTACCAAAGGTGTAGGCGAACCGATTCTGCCGATCCAGATTTATACGATGATAAAAGTGGCGGTGACGCCTGAAGTGAACGCCATCTCGACATTATTGATGTTGCTGACATTGGTCATGATCATCATTGCCGCGCGGCTTGAATCAAACGCCTCCTCGGAAGAGAGCACGAAACCTGGCAAGACGGTGAAATAAGCGGTGAAATAAGCGGCGGAATAATGAACTCTCCACGACTCCTTTTTTTTCTGCTGGTATCACTGCTCACGTTCGCCGCAGGGTGCTCTCCCCAGAATCCGGATGCGGGCAACAGCGGCAAAAATGTCCTGCACCTGTTCAACTGGAATAACTACATTGCGCCGGAAACCGTTGCGCGCTTCGAGAAATCCTGCAAGTGCGACCTGTCGCAGGATTATTATGCCGATAACGAGGAAATGCTGGCGAAGCTCGCGGCGGGAGCCACCGGTTATGATGTTATCGTTCCTACGGGGAATGCGATCGACACCCTCATCCGCCAGGGAGCGCTGAGGCCGCTGGACAAATCGCTGCTGCCCAATTTCAGGAATATCAACCCCGCCTATCTCGATACGACCTTCGACCCCGGTAATATATACTCGGTCCCCTACGCCTACACGCTCTCCCTGCTCGGCTTCAATAAGGAGAAGCTGGAGCAGCTTGGTCTGCCGACTGATACTTGGGCAATTATCTTCGAGCCCAAATATCTGGAAAAAATCAGGGGACGGGTGACCGTGCTCGACAGCCAGCGCGAGCTGATGGCCGCCGCGCTCAAGTATCTGGGCTATTCCGTGAACGACACGGATGAGAGGCATTGGCAGGAGGCCGCCGATCTGATCGTACGTGCCAAACCCTATTGGGCGGCCTTCAGCAATACCAGCTACATCAAGGAACTGGCAGTGGGAAATCTGTGGGTGGCGCACGGTTATTCCAACGACATGTTCCAGGCGGCGCTCGACGCCCAGAAAACCGGACGAAAATTCACGATCAGCTATTCGACGCCCAAAGAGGGAGCGGTGCTGGCAGTGGATAGCATGGTTCTGCACAAAAGCGGCAAACGCCCCGATCTTGCTCACCAATTCATCAATTTCATGCTGGATGGAAAGAATTCCGCCGAACTCACCAACCTCATCGGTTCGGGCAATCCCAATCTCGATGCTTTGCAATACATCCAGCCCGGGATTGCAAGCAACAAGGCCATTTTTCCCGATCCGGAACTGATTGCCCGGCTTGAAATGCTGCGCGATCTCGATCGCAAACAGCGGCGACTGCTGAGCCGCTTGTGGACAGAAATTAAACTGCGATAATCGTTATAATTTCTGCTCATCCATTCAAGACAAAAACCATGAGCTACTACCATCGGCATGTATTTTTCTGCGTGAACCAGCGTGAACCCGGAACCTTGTGCTGCAATAACTTTAGCGCCCAGGCGATGCGCGACTACGCCAAAGAGCGTATAAAGGCACTCAAGCTGGACACTAAAAACAAGAGGATAAGGATTAATAATGCAGGTTGCCTGGACCGTTGCAATGAAGGTCCTGTCATCGTTGTGTATCCCGAAGATGTCTGGTATACCTACGTGGACAAGGAGGATATCGATGAAATCATCGAAGAGCACCTGAAAAACGGCCGTGTGGTCGAACGGTTACGGATCTGATCCCCGTGTATGATATTGCTCCTTTGATTCACGACCTTACGTACATCCATTGACTGCGCATAATTCCCAAAACCTGTCCAGAAACCTGTTCATTGACGGTCCGGCGGGAAAGCTGGAAGCGATTCTGGCGGAGCCGGCTTCGCCTTCCCCGCGAGGGATTGCCGTCATCGCACACCCTCATCCGCTCTATGGCGGAACCATGAATAACAAGGTAGTCCATACCCTGTTCAAATCCTTCCTGGAGCTCGAGTTTATCACGGTCAAATTCAATTTCCGGGGTGTGGAGCAGAGCGAAGGTCCCCTCTATTCAGGCAACGATGGTCTGGGAGAAGTCGATGATGTAGTGGCGGTGGCGGAAGCTGTAACAGCGGAATATGCCTCCCGTTTCAACTCTTCTCCGCCGTTGTGCCTGGCGGGATTTTCATTTGGCGGTGCAATCCAGGTTTTCGCCGCGCAACGACTCAAGCCGCAACAGGTCGTCCTGGTCGCCCCAGCGGTGGAACGCTTGAACGCCCCTTCCCTCTCCTTTCCGCAGGATATGCAGGATGTCCAATCTCTGCCGCGCGTGCTGATCATTCACGGCGATCAGGATGACGTCGTTCCGCTTAAAACCGTTCTGGATTGGGCTGCCCCCCAGGAATTACCCATTGTCGTTGTCCCTGGCGCAGAGCATTTCTTTCATCGGCGCCTGCATATACTCAAACGCCTCGTCCTCGATTCCTGCCGCCCCTAGAAATTTCTTGATGAGGGGCGGGTTCTACCCGCCCTGCGATCTGCTGCACCATCCACCACCACTGCTATCACGATCAGATCAATGAAGCGGACGGCAAATCAAATACAATTCAGTACCATTGAACGGAAGTTGTCAAAAAAACCCATTTCCTTCGACAGATTAGCGACGTTCGCCCCGGCATCGAGAAACTTATCCTCGTCCCGATAATTGTGATTGTCAAAAATGGTGAGATTAGCCTTGGGACCGACTTTGACGCTGCGAACCTTGTTCTCCCAATCGTAGCCAAACGGACCTATCAGTCGAGGCAAAGTGACGGGGCCGCTTAAAAACAGGCTGTCGCCTTGAAAATTCTTCTTGTCAAAAAATTTCACCCAACACCCTCTGTTTTCGAGTTCTGTTGAAACCTGAACTGGAACGAACGTCAATACGGGAACCTCAATAGTCATCTTCCCACCTTTGGCTCCGGGATATTTGCTCTCGACCTGTTCCGACTTTTTATTCACTATCCGCTTGTCAGAATGCTCCTGCGCGCTGAGCCCGGCTGAAACAGACATGCCGAACACCAATGTAACTATGGTCAGTAAACTACGGGAGTTTTTCTTTACCAGAATATTCATGTTATCCTCCTTGAAAACAGAAATCTGAGGATTGCAATCAGATTCGATTAACGAAGATAAAAATAAACCAGTAGACCCGGCGTTCCCCATAGAAGAAAAGAAGGAACGATGCAGGTCATTCTGCCGATTCTAGTGACAGCCCCCCACATGTTCCGTTCGCTTTCACACATAACTGATCCATACCCCCGAGGGGATGGACAACAGGAGAAAGCAATCGTGATTCGCCCCTCTATCGACTGCAGAACTTTTCTGTTGATCGGGTTATCCCACATGATGAGTGGTGAAAGATAAGAAGTATGTATTATGACGCTGACGTCTCGATGTCTGACGTTACTGGATCCCACTGGCTGCGCTTCCAGCAGCGTAGACCGGGCTATGATCTCTTCGGGTGCCTTGCCATCATTCCCATTTTAACAGTCCAGTTGCGAAGGATTTATTCACAGGTTCTCTGGGAGGAAGAACTGGCGGATAAGGCAGGGTGAACCCGGATATAGCCGGGAAGAGCGAATTGATCTTTCCGGAAAAACCGGTTTACACTGGCTGGAAACTGTTCGTAGAAAATGACGAGTCGGGAATTCTTATGCAGCGTCTGCTTATCCTATCCGGCATACTCCTGTTATTGGCGGGATTATTGTGGCCCTGGTTGTCGAAGCTGCCCTTTGGCCGTCTTCCCGGAGATATTGTCATTGAACGCGAGAATTTCAGACTCTACTTCCCGCTCACCACCGGGCTGCTGGTGTCGCTGGTTCTGTCGTTTCTGCTGTGGTGGTGGACCCGAAAATAAATCAGGGGAGAAAATGTGAGTTTATATGAATCGATGGTGTTCTGGTTTGTGAAGGAATTTGCCAAGGCTATTCTGGGCCTCGCCCTTGTGCTGGGAATAGTGGTTTTCCTGTGGTGGATCAACACAGAGGACTGAATCTGGCCGCTGCCGGTGCTAGTGCGTTTCAAGTTTAGCTGGAAGCCGGTTGCGGCTTTTCCTTTTCTTCCGGTAAAGCTTTCCTGACCGCATCCTCCGCCAGGGTGGATTCCGGCCAGGATGGAGGCTTGTCAATGAGGGGTTTGAGAACCGGTACCAGTTTCTTCATCACCTGTGTGGAAAGTGCCGAGGTAAACGTATAGTTTGCTGCATCCACCCCCGGTACGAATGCAGTCATGGTCCCGAAAAAACGGTCGCCGATAAAGAAGACAAAAGTTGCAGAACGGTTCACTACACGCGATTCCTTGATGACTCCGGGTGAAGAAAACGTGATATGACGATGGTCACCCGTGCCGGTTTTCCCGCCAATCAGGATTTCCGAGCCATCCTCTTCCACCATTGCATGCGCCAGCCGCGAAGCCGTACCCACCGCTACCACCTTGGTCAGGACACTGCGCACCGTTGCCGCCAGTTCGGGAGAAAATACTCTTTCACCCTGGATGGGTTTCTTCTCGACGATCGTCTCGAAAGGCGTGTCGACTGCAAAGCGCAGGCGTTCGATCAGCAGCGTGGGCACCCGGACGCCATCGTTGAGGATGACACCCATAAGCTCGGCAAGGGCTGCGGGGTGATCCGCGGAGCTTCCTATTGCCGTGGCGAGCGATGGCACGAGGGAGTCGAAAGGATACCCGAGGCGTTTCCAGCTGCGGTGAATTTCGAGAAACGCCTCGACCTCCAGAAGACCGCGGATACGCACGTCCTGGGAGTTTTTATGGATGGTATTGAACAGCCAGTGATAGACGGCAATGCGCTCCCCGGCACTCGCGTCGATTACCTCCTTATAGTCGGCTGCCGGATGCAGGATAAGGTAACGCGCCAGCCATAGTTCCAGAGGATGAACCGTGACGATGTGACCCTGATCCGCCAGCGAATATTTTCCTGGTGCATAAGCCTCGTACAGATCCTCTAATCTATAAGTATCCAGCTGTTTGAACCGGGGCAAATGCGGCGTCATGAAGGCCACGAATTCGACCAGACTGGAAGCTGGGTAAATATAGCGGTAAGCTGCCGCGAGACGCCGGGGTGTATGGCGGAAGCTGGAAAAGAATATGTCGCTCACCTCACGCGGATCAGCGGCCTTGTCTTTGTACTTCAGGTAAAAACGGTTGATGAACACCCTGCCTTCCTTGTCGGCAAAGCGCCGAAGGTATTCTGCCCGGTCGGAATTACTCGCATCCCTGAGTATTTTGGCGGACGACCCTCCCACCTGGAACATGTAGTAGCGCACGATATCCCGCATCAACCGGATATAAACGAGATTTACCGAGTTGGTCGTGGCCTCACGCACGCTCATGATCCTGTAGTTGTCTTCGGGCTTGAAATTATGGAAGACATGCTGGCCTCCGCCGGTAAAGAAGCGCTCATAGGGGCTGCCGGAATACTTGCGCTCCATGGCCGCGTTCAGCATGGCTTTCAAGCTCTTGTCCCTGCTATGCAAAAGGTAGTCGATTGCCCAGCGGCTGAGCGCGTCGCTCGGATCGACCTCTTCCGCGCGTAACACCTTCGGTTCCCAGGTTGCATATTTTCCATGCAACACCTCGACAATTTCGAGATAACTCACGAGTGTTCTCAACTTGGCTGTGGAACCCAGATCCAGCTTGGTCCCCTTGTTGATATCGAGAGGCTGGTCGAAATTGTCAGCGAGAATACGGAATTTGGCTCCGTCAGGAGTCAATTCTGAAAGCGTGAAGCTATAGATGACTTTGGATGGATCTTCTTTCCCCAACAGACGATGGCCATGCAGTCCCGCCGCTACCGCATTTATCGGATCCCTCAACTGGCGCAGCATTTCGGTGGTTTTTTTCTGCAGCTCGATATCGAGCGTGCTCTGCACGGACAGATCCAGTCGGTCCAGGTCATATAGCCCCTGTAACCCGAGCTGTGACGCAAGGCGTACTCGAGCCGCGTTGACCGCCTTCTGGGCGGAAAAATCCTTGATCTCCTCCAGCTTGAAGGCATCCCGAAACCGCAGAGGTTGCCCAAGAGCAGCATCCCTGAGCCTAGGCGGAATCACTTTCACCTGGGTGAGCACGCGCAGATAGGCATTGGTGAGTTCGCCCAGCTCCTGGCGGCCGGCCAGCAGATAATAGGAAGGCCTCCGCTGCGCGATCATGAGGCTCAGTACGTGCTTGTAGCGCGCTGCGGCTTCGACAAATTCGGCTTCGTTCCGGTATTGCCAGTTCAGGATGCGGTTGGTTTCGTCGAAATCGAGCCCATACCAAGCCCAGAGAGCGTCACCGATTCCATTCGTTTCTCCGAATCCGAGAGCGCCCGCAAGCGGAACGGTATTAAGATAGTCCACCACGATCTGTTTGCGGACCGCCAGCGTGTCGTCCCCCTGCAGGTAAGCACGCACGGAGGCGGAAGCAATCTGCCGGAACTTGTCCCCGCTGGTAAGCGTCAGCCCGTTGGGAGAATGGCGGTACTTCTCGATCTGCGTTGCAAGCGTACTGCCGCCGGGAACGTCATGGTCGGAATTGAAAACCTGAATCCCTTTGTCCAGGATTGCCCTGCCGAGCCGGGGCCAGTCTATGGCGGGATTTTTTTTCGACTGGGTCTCATCCAGCAATTCGCGGTTTTCAATAAACAGAAGACTGCTCGTGATCACCGACGGAACGGATTCGAATTTGTCATACACTCGTCTCGGAAACGACACGCGGTATAGCGATTGTCCGTTGCTTCCGGTTATTTCGAGGCCCGCCTGGGATTTTTCTCGATACGGCACGAACACGCCCCGCCGGACCAGATCCTTCATCTGCCTGGAAGCATGCGCCTGCGCCTGCACCTCGAAACCATGTTTTTCCAGATTCTGAAGCAACCCGGGCAGGCGGCTATAGCCCAGACGAATATCATACGGTCCGGTCTGGGAACGAGCGAGTTGCGTGAAGTCTTCATCCCGACCGCTTCTTATCTCCCACTTCAGATCACCGGCCAGCTTCGACAGACGCCATGCCTGATACCAGGATGTTTCTATTTCCCGGTGGGCAAGAAAGACTGCAATTGAAAGCGCAGCAAAAAGCAGGATTAATACGCGGGGAGTGAAAAATCTGAGCGCACGCCGCACAGTAGGAATCAGCAAGGGTAAAAATACAACATTACTGTTTTATGGATATTAACCAAACCATGAAATGCAGCATTTTCCTCGACTTATTCTCTTTTTTGAATTCGTGTCGAATCTCTGATCAAAAGGATTGTTAAATTTTTTCGCCGCTTATTTCGTTTCCGGGGGGCAAACCTGCCTCCGGCATTACGGACATGATAAATAAGCGGATATCGAACTGCAATGTTTAAGACAGTCAGCAGCAAGGCTGATTCCGCAAAGCCGATATATACCGGAAATAGTCCGTCGAGACGATGAAACCTTCCCCATCAAACCTGGCGTGAGTGCCGCAATATGACATGCGACAATTTGTCACATGCGGCAATATGCCACATTCCTAATTCCCAAGATTTGCTTTACATTCCACCTCAGCAGCTATACAGGGGGTGTCAACATTCTCCTGGCCGCGAATGACAAGCTCCTCCCGGTTTTTTCCCGGCACGAGGCTTCACTTCGGGTTTCACGTCGATATGCATTCCGCCTTCGAGCAAATGACTCCGTCATTTACAGCATTGATGGTTGCTTTGGCTCTGTTGCTTGGGCCTGCTTGCAGCAATTCACAGGAATTCGATGAAAACAAGAAAAATGATAAGAAGAAAAAACACAGCATCCGCACTATCTGCGGTTTTGACGATAATCTGCCCCGGTTTTGCCATGGCGCATGAAACTGAACTCACTCCGATTGTGGTAACCGCCAATCCGATCATAGATCGCGTTCGTATCGACGGTTTTTCCAGCACATCGGCAGTCGTCACCGAAAGCCAGTTGCACGACCAGAATGCATTCGATCTGGCTGCTGCATTACGGCGCACGCCCGGCGTCCAGATATCGCGCTACAACCCTGTGGGCGCATTTGGCGGGGATCAGGGCGGCGCGGTTTATATCCGCGGGATGGGCGTCAGCCGGCCCGGCAGCGAAATCAAAACCTACATTGATGGCATCCCATTTTACATGGGGGTCTGGAACCATCCCCTGCTCGATCTTCTGCCAGTCAACGGCATGCAGGCAATCACAGTATATAAAAGTCCGCAACCACAAATCAACGGGAACAACTTTGCTTCAATCAATCTGGAAACCAAGCGCGCTATTGAAGACGGCCTGCATGCCAGCGGCAGGATATCCGGAGGCTACTTCAGCACCTTCATAGAGCAGGCGGATCTGGTGGGCCGTTACGGAAACGTGGATTTCATGCTGGCGCAAGGCCATGCCCAATCGAATGGACATCGGCCTAATGCGAACGGCGAGCTGAACAATGTAATGGGACGCATCGGGATGCGCCTGAACGCCAATTGGTCAATGGGCACGAGCTTCCTCTTTGTGGACAATCAGGCACGCGATCCCGGAGACAACCGTCTCCCGCTTCCAGCTGTAGCGCCTCGGTACAACACCCAGGCGGGAATGGTGACTGCCTTCGTATCGCATCGACATGATACGTGGCGTGGCGACCTGCGTTTTTATTACAACAAGGGGGAAGGCAACTGGCTGCGTCAAGCGGGGCTGGATGGCGATACGCTCACCAATTTTGAAATGATCGGCATGCGCTGGAAGGAAGAATTCTCCTTGTGGAAGGGAGGTGCGATTGTCGGCGGTCTCGACAGTGACTGGATTTCGGGCGATGTACAATTCAACCGGTTGCCGCCGGCTCCACGAGACAGTTTCGATACGCCGACTTTCCGTGTTACATCGCCTTATGTGGCATTAAGCCAGAAGATCGATCTCAATGAAAACTGGTCGCTGGTGCCGTCGGTCGGGATACGTGTCTACGATCACAGCATGTTCCGCACAAGAACCTCCCCCCATGCGGGCCTCTCCCTGATTTCCGAAAAGCTGACGCTCTTCGGCAATGTTTCACGCGGCATCAACTATCCGGGTCTGGAGGCACCTGTTCTCTCCTTCGTGATTCCACCACTGGGGCAGACATGGAAACAGCTGTCCGCGGAAGAACTCAACCATGCGGAGATCGGTATGAAACTGACGCCTATCGACGCGACGCAAATCGATCTCAGCCTCTTTATCGATCAGGTAAAGAACCGGTTCATCTTCGGCTTTCCGCCGAATGTTCCGCCACCGCCTCAATTCCTCAATCTCGGCACTTATTCGATCCGGGGTGCCGAGATTGCGATCAGGCAGAATATCGGACGTCATTGGACGATATTCGGCGGGCTGACCTTGCTCGACCCCACCATCGACAACTTGCCTTATACCCCGGCAAGGGCGGTTACAGCCGGTCTCAACGGGCAATTCGGAATGATTCGCGTGACGATCGATACCCAGTACCAATCCAGCGTACTGGCGCTCAGCCGCTCCCGCGCAGCCGGGGCGGCGAATACCGAGCGGGTCGACTCCTTTGTAATCATGAATGCGCGTGCCTCCCACCCATTGCCTTTCCTGGGCAAGAAAGGAGAAATTTTCGTGGCCATGGAAAACCTTCTGGATGCCAGTTATGCCTACCGTCCGGGTTATCCCATGCCGGGCCGATGGGGACAAATCGGCATAGCCGCAAGCTTCTAAGAAATGATGATCCTTTGACTTGAAGATGGAGGTTTCGAATGCAGCTATCACCGCTGGTACATCCCTCGGAAGAATTGAGTAAAGAAGAAATTTCGCGCTACAGCCGCCATCTGCTGATTCCGGATGTCGGTCTGGAAGGGCAGCAGCGTCTCAAGAACAGCAGGGTCCTGGTAATCGGCGCCGGAGGCCTGGGCTCGCCGACGCTCCTCTATCTGGCCGCAGCCGGCGTGGGAACCCTGGGTATTATCGATTTCGATATTGTCGATGAATCCAATCTGCAGCGGCAGGTCATTCATCGGCAGGAGGATATCGGCAGACCCAAATGCAGGAGCGCGCGGGACTCGGTCAAGGCCCTGAATCCCTATATCCACGTTCGGATTCACGATGAACGCCTCGAAACAACAAATGCTATTGACATCATATCGGACTACGATCTGGTAATAGACGGAACGGATAACTTCTCCACCCGCTATCTCGTCAATGATGCCTGCGTGCTGGCTGGAAAGCCCTATGTCTGGGGGTCCATTTTCCGCTTCGAAGGGCAGGCCTCCGTCTTCTGGGAAGATGCGCCAGAGGGATGCGGCCTGAACTACCGCGACCTTTATCCCGAACCCCCGCCGCCCGAAATGGCCCCGTCGTGTGCGGAAGGCGGCGTGCTGGGCATACTGTGCGCATCCATCGGCGCGATCATGGCTACCGAGGCCATCAAATTGATTACCGGTCTGGGCAATACGCTGCTCGGCAGGCTTGCTGTCTACGATGCCCTGGATATGACCTTCAGATTCATCCTGCTGCGGCGAGCCCCGACCAGGGTACCGATCACCCGGCTGATCGATTACCAGGCATTTTGCGGACTCCCGCGGTCAACAGCGGACAGTAAACCGAACATACCCACGATCAGCGCTCTGGAATTGAAAGAGATGCGGGAAAGCAGCGTAGCCATGCAGCTTATCGATGTTCGGGGAATCCAGGAATGGAACATCGTGCATATCGAAGGGGCAAATCATATTCCCAAGGACAGAATGATGTCCGAGGAAGTTTTATCCCGATTGAACAAGGATGAGCTCATCGTGCTTCACTGCAAAATGGGCATGCGGTCCCGGGATGTTCTCATGGAGATGCGCAAATGGGGCTTCACGAACGTCAAAAGCCTGGATGGCGGAATCCTGGCGTGGATCAGGGATGTGGATCAGACGTTGCCAAGCTATTGAGCGAGTCGTCACTGCGGGTAGAGCTCCAACCGACATACCCGGACATCGGGCAGAGTCTGGGCTACCTGGCAATCCGTATGCGAAAACCTCCGGATTCCGGATCAGGTCCGGAATGACGGAATTATATTTTTCTCGACCGGGAATATGCCGATTAATGTCAACGTCATGGAGGACAAGAATCATGCTGACCATACACGCCAAGCTCGTTGAAGCAATGCTTGCTCAGGCACATAAAGATCATCCTTTCGAAATCTGCGGCGTCATTGCCGGGCCGGAAAAATCGAATCTTCCCCTGCGCCTCATCCCGATGCGCAATGCGGCCGGGTCGGAAACATTTTTCAAGTTCGACCCGCAAGAGCAGTTACAGGTCTGGAGAGAGATGGAGACACGTGGCGAAGAACCCGTCGTGATTTATCACTCCCATACCCACACTCCAGCCTATCCAAGCCGTACCGACGTGCAATACGCGTCCCAGCCCCAATCCCATTATGTCATTGTTCCAACCGATCCCGCATACGGAGAAGAAATCCGCAGCTTCCGCATCCTCGATGGAATGGTCACCGAAGAGAGAATCAGGATGATAAATTCATATAAGGCGGAATGGGAATTATCGATGGGGGCAATGGTAGCTTAGGAGCCTTTTAAAAAGGGCTCCTGAAAGGGACCGTCTGAACGATTCGATTCTTCGCAAGCAGGTTGATCAGGAATATTGGCAGGTGGTAACGGGATTCAGGCACGCGTAAAAACGCCTGAATCCGCCAATCAGATGAGCGCGATACGCTTTTAGATTGAATAAGGGCGTTAATGCGAATTGAAATTCTTATTAATACTTTTCGTGTTTAAAGCCAACTATGGAGAAATAAATATGCCGATAACCATAAGTATCCCCACCATACTCAGACCCCTTACCGACAACCAGAAGCGTATCGAAGTGGATGGCTCCAATGTGCTCGATGCCATCGAACGGATGGAACAGCAGTACCCCGGCGTCAAGGAAAAACTGATCACCGGGGGCCAAGCGCACCGCTTCGTCAATATCTATGTGAACGACAACGATATTCGCTTTAGCGAAGGCCTCTCGACCAGGCTCACTGACGGTGACTTGCTGACCATCCTGCCTGCCGTTGCAGGGGGTTGAGTCCGAAATTACTCCTGTCCCGTGAGAAACATGAACATGAATCGAACATTGACGGGTTGTGTGATAAAGGGTCCGAAAAGCATAGCCCTTGATTTTGCCCCCATAGCCTCCTCGCTTCTTTATCAGTCCCAAGCATTGGGGATGCAAACCTTAGCAGATGAGAATTGTGCAGGCGATGAGACATTGTGCTTCGAATTCGAAACACCCCACACCGCCCCTGTCACATGTGAAATCACCCGGTGGGAAGATCCTTCCCGGCAAGCCGCCGTAAGCGAAAACATCATGCAGGCAGCATGCGGGTTGATGTCGGTGCACGGGCGAACCCATCGACAGCCGAAACCTCTGGGGCTGAACTACGTTTCGACCTTGACCGCGGCACTGGCGCTTCAAGGCAGCATCGCCGCTTCCATTGGCCGACTGCGGGGACTGCCTGTTTCCAGCAGTACTGTCTCGATGGCAGCCGCAGGCTTGTTGAGCATGAGTCAGTATATCGCCGGGGCGACTGCTTCGGAGTCCCCTGAAACCACAGTAACCGCCCGCCCCCTCCCTGGTTCGCCCCCTGCTTGCCCTCCTTTTGTCTCCCTGGACGGAGTCACTTTTGAACTCGAAACACTTGACGCCGGCCCGTGGCAAAAATTCTGGTCAACACTGAGTGTAAGTTCAGCAGCGGCGGGAAAAGGATGGAGAGCTTTTCTGCTGCGGTACGCCCGGGCGGCATCGCCATTGCCGGATGAACTGCTCCTCGCTATCTCGAAGCTGACCTATCACCGGATCTCGCAAGTGTGCGCGAGAACCGGCATGGCTATCTGTCCTGTCCGCTCGATCGATGACAGGGCACAGGACGACGATGCCAGACAAATCTGGCAGCAAGGCCCGTGGTCATTCTCGTCGTTCTCATCCGGACCAAAACCGAATGGAGACTACCTGCGCCCCGCGGGCGGCGCATTGCCGGAGGATGATCTGCCGTTAAGCGGATTCACGGTGATCGAATCATGCCGGCGCATACAAGGTCCTCTCGCCGGGCATTTGCTCGCACTCCTCGGGGCAACCGTTATCAGGATAGAGCCGCCAGGCGGCGATCCGCTGCGAGGAATGCCGCCCATGGCTGCAGGTTGCTCCGCGCGTTTCCAGGCGCTCAACCGTCTCAAGACGGTGCGCGAAATCGATATCAAATCCGCAGCTGGAAAAACAGAAATCAGGGAGCTGGCACGGCATGCCGATATTTTTCTGCACAATTGGGCGCCTGGCAAAGCGGTACTGCTCAATCTCGATCATGGCGATCTGGCGGCAATCAACTCCTCCCTGATTTATGCCTATGCGGGTGGATGGGCCACCGATTGTGCCGAGCACGTCTCTTCAAATTCAATGCCCGGAACGGATTTCATGGCTCAAGCCTATTCGGGAGTGGCAGGAAAGGTCGCAGGAGCTGGCAGCAGCCGTGGCGGCTCCTTGTTCACCGTCCTGGATGTGCTCGGAGGCGTGGTAGCGGCTCAAGGTGTCACGATTGCACTGCTTAACCGGTACATGAACAATGTGGGCGCGAAGGTCACTTCCTCGCTCATGAGCGCAGCAACACTTTTGTGTGCCGAGGATTTCCGGGATATATACAGTTTGCCGGCTTCCGGTTCAAAACCTTCGACAAGTATCATCAATGACGTTTACGCCACAAGGCAGGGCAGGATTGCAATCGAATGCCCCGATGTGGATACGGTATTACGGCTCGCGGAAGTCCTCGACCTTACCGCCGGCATTGAAAACAATGGCTTCCAGCGATGCTTGAGCGAAGTGTTCCTCTCGAAAACGGCTGACCAATGGGTTGAACTCTTCCAGCACGCAGGCATTCCCTCCGCCGTCGTCATCGAAGATCTTGCCGACCTGCAAACCCTGGCGCATCTGCAACCAGGGCTGACTCCCGGTTCTTATACCCAAGTCAATTCTCCCTGGAGATTTAAATGAACCATTCCGGCATCCTGGATATGGTCCCCGCCGAGGTCCGCGCGCAATGGGCCCGGCAGGGAATCTATCCGAATAAATCCCTGTACGAGTTGTTTTGCGAGCGAGTGGAACAACACCCGGATAACCCGGCGGTAATATCGCTCGACCATACCATCAGTTACGCAGCGTTGCTGGACAAGGTCCATCGCCTGGCAACCAGTTTCCAGGAATTGGGCATTGTCGCGGGCGATGTAATCTCATACCAGCTTCATAACGACTGGCGGAGCTGCGCGATCGATCTGGCGGCGGCCGCGCTTGGAGCCATCGTGGCGCCTTTTCCGCCGGGCCGCGGCCGCCTCGATATCCAGTCCCTCCTCAGACGCTGTGACGCCCGTGCAATTATTGTCGAGCGCGAATATGGAAAAACCGACCTTTGCGAATTGATCGAATCCATACGGCCCACTTTGCTTTCACTGCGCATCCTCGTGGTCGATGGCGCAGCCGGAGACGGTTGGCACGCACTGGATGAATTGTTGCGAGCCGACTCCATTGAACCGGACCTGCCGGCAGTCTGCCCCGATTCACCTGCCCGCTTCCTGATCTCATCCGGCACGGAATCCGAGCCCAAGTGGGTTGCTTATTCTCACAACGCGCTGGCGGGCGGACGGGGCCGTTTTCTGCAACGAATTCATCCCGAAGGGAAGACTTTCAGGGGGCTTTATCTGATGCCGCTCGGCACCGCGTTTGGGTCCACGGCGACATTCGGGGTTTTATCCTGGCTGGGCGGCTCCCTCATTGTCCTGCGGCAATTTGACGTTGCAGCCGCTGTTCAAGCCATCGCGGAACTGAAGCCTACGCATATATTGGGCGTTCCCACGATGTTTCAACGCATTGCCGCAGACCCCGCATTGGCGCAGACGGATACGTCCAGCCTGGTTGCCATCATCAGCGGCGGCGCGAAAATCGATGAAGCCTCCATTCGCCGGTGTACGGAGGCGTTCCGATGTGGATTCATCAGCTTGTATGGTTCCGCCGATGGCGTCAATTGTCATACGACCCTGGATGATGACCTGGAAACCATTATCAGGACGGCAGGAAGGCCCAATCCGGAAATCTGTTCCATTCGTATAATCGATGACCAGAAGCAGGAAGTACCGCAAGGTTGCATAGGAGAAATAGCGGCCAAGGGTCCGATAAGTCCCATGCAGTACGTCAATGCCCCGGATCTCGATGCCCTGTACCGTGGCCAGGAGGGATGGGTGTATACCGGTGACCTCGGCCTTATTGATGAAGACGGCCATCTGGTGCTATCCGGCCGCAAGAAAGACATCATCATTCGGGGCGGCGTCAATATCAGTCCCGCTCAAATTGAAAACATTGCTGTTTCCCATCCGGCGGTTGTCAGCGCAGCCTGTGTTCCGGTGGCCGACGCGGACCTGGGACACAGGGTTTGCCTCTGTCTCGTCACGAGAGAGGGAGCGGAACGTCCGTCACTTTCCCAGTTCACCCGTTTTCTCCATGAAAAGGGCCTGGAGACAAGCAAGCTTCCCGAATACCTGCGCTATTACCGCCAGCTGCCCCTCAGCCCTGCGGGAAAAGTCGACAAGAAGCGGCTGACTACCGAAGTCGAATTCACGGAACATCCCGCCCACCGGAGTCATCCCGAATGGGCACATTGATGCTGCAAGCATATCAGGAGCAAGCATCCTCCCATACCGAAGCAGCCCGATCTCTTTCGTGCGAGGTAAGAAAGTTCGTCGACAAGGTAATCATCCCTTGCGAGCCGCGCCTGGCCGAGGGAGGGGACTCGGCAGCGCAGCTGCAATCGGAATTGACCGAAAAAGCACGGCGTGCCGGCCTCTGGGGCCTGTTTTTTCCGCTCTCCCACAGCGGAAAAATTGCTTCTCTTGAAGATTACCTAGTTGTAGCCGAGCAGGAAGGGCGCTCAGAGTTCTCATCCGCGATCTTTGGCAGCCATTCAGCCCTGGATGCGCACATGCTCCTGAAGTTCGGCAGCGATGAAATCCGCAGAAATTTCCTGGAACCCATGGTTGCCGGGGAAGCCACTCCCAGTTACGGCATGACCGAGCCCGATCATGGCGGCTCGTTTCCCACGCTGATAACGACTTCCGCTCATCTATCGAACGGAAACTGGACGATCAATGGCAGAAAATGGTTTGTCGGCAATGCGGATCGTGCCACTTTTGTCACGGTCCTGGCGCGCACTGGCAAAGAAGAAAGCGATACACGCCAGACGCTCTCAATGATCCTTGTTCCCACGAACTCGCCTGGATTCAGTATCGAGCGCCAGATTCCCATACTAGGGCGTTTTCTGGGCCAGGGTGAAATGTCTTTCACCGATGTGCAGGTCCCCGAATATAACCGGTTGGGCGAGAGTGGCAGTGGCATCGAACTGATGAGTCAACGGCTCCGTCTTGGCCGTCTGCTTCGCGCGATGAACTGGGTGGGATTGGCGCAACGATGCTTCGACCTGATGGGCACGCGCCTCAATTCCCGCCGCGGCCTTTCAGCCCGGCTGCCGCACAAACAGCTCGTACGGCAGCATATTGCCAACACCTATCAGGCTATTGCAAGTGCGCGCGAATTGATCCGCATCGCTGCCCGGGGAATTGATATTCAATATCCCAGCGATGTGCGGATCAATGTCGCCAAAATGGCTGCGTCACAAGCACTCTGCATTGCCTCCGATTCAGCGGTGCAACTTTATGGTGCTGAAGGCATCAGCGACCTCACGCCCCTCTCAGGAATTTACAGGATAGCGCGCACGTCGCGAATTCTCGACGGCACCGACGAGTCGCTTATCAGTTCGACAGGCCGCCGGCTCATCGACTTCTTCAAGGAAGAGGACGTTTATCACTTTGGCTAAATCACTATTTGCAGCCATCTGGTTCAGGATTGTCCTGGTATTTGCCATGGCCCTGCCAATGCTTGTCTTGTATGCCATCAGCACGCTGGGACCATTCCTCGTGCGCGATCTGCGCTTCGAGGCCGAACTGCTGGGTTATCTCGTGATGAGTGCATTCGGCATCGCCGCCATTCTATCGCTCTGGGCAGGCGCGTTCGTGGACCGGATCGGGACACGGCAAGCGCTTGCAGTACTTTTCTTCGCCGTAGCGCTTGCTTTTGCGCTGATTGCAACGGTTGAAGATTATTACTCGCTGGTTGCAGCGGCTGCCATTTGTGGAGTCGCCCAGGCGCTGGCAAACCCGGTCACCAATTTACTGATCGCGCAGCACGTTTCACCGGAGAAAAAGGCGACAGTCGTAGGACTCAAGCAATCCGGCGTTCAGCTTGCGGCGCTTTTTGCAGGTCTGGTTCTTCCCGCCATCGCAACGCAATACGGATGGCATGCCGCATTCGGCATCGTTGTTCCGGTAGCGATACTGTTCGGAATTATGACACCCTTCATCGCTTCGCGGAAACCCTGGGGAACCCGTAAAGCTTTCAGAGTCCCGCCGCCAAATGTACTGCTGCTGCGTTTGATGGCCATCCAGTTTTGCGTGGGTATAGCGCTCTCCGCTTTCGTTACGTTCCTGCCGACCTTTGCCGTCCGACAAGGCATGCCGCTGTCGACGGCGGGAAGCTTGATCGCCGTCTTCGGGGTGATGGGGATACTCTCGCGGATAACATTGACCCCCCTCGGTGCCAGAATGAGAGACGAGTCGCTGCTTCTGATTGTGCTCATTGCCATTGCAGCTTGCGCACTCGCAGTGACGATGAGGGCCAATGTGGACAGTCATTGGTATCTCTGGGCAGGGGCTGTGGGAATGGGCCTCACCGCCGTCGGTACCAATGCAATTGCAATGAGCATGTTGATCAGGGATACCGCATTTGGCCCGGTAGCAACGGCATCGGGTTTTGTTTCAGTCGCTTTCTTCGGCGGCTTCGCATCCGGCCCGCCCCTTTATGGCGGGTTTTCGAATTATTTCGGCAACTCCCGGTCTTCCTGGGGCTTGCTGATCGGCGTGCTCTTGTGCGGGTGCCTGATGGCCCTGGGACTGGCTTCTGCAAGACGGCGCAAGGCGCCAACATCGGCGCCAGCTGGCGCGGTTCACCGCGCGACTACCGCAAAGGTGTAAGAACCTGTGAAGCCATGAATCCAATAACTCCCATGATCTCGCGCAGGAGTAATTCAGGCAGCGCAAGAAGACAGTTTAGTGTTTGTAGCTAAGGATAACCGTCGAAGACGATCAAGATGGAAAATCCTTTGCATCTTGATCTGCCTCATGTTTCAAGCCACGGGAGCACGGACCGCAGACGGCATCAAACCATAGGTCAGGTTAAAGAATATCTGCGGCTGATGGGCGAGCTGTATGGCAGCCACGAGACCTGGAATTTTTTTCGACCAGACCCGGCAATCGATAACAACAACGATTATGGCTTGTGGGCGGCGCGGGCAAGATTGGGCGCCCTGCTCACCACGCCCTATATCGATGGCTATGCGCAAGCCCAATATATCGGTTTATACAGCCTTCCGGACGATGCGGTTGCATCTCCCGGCGGCCCGCTGGGACTGGGTGGGGCCTATTTCCTTGCCAACCAGTCAACGAATGCCAGCAACGTTTTTCTGAAACAGGCTTATCTCGACTTGAAGTTCAGTTCATTGGGGCTGGCGGGAGCGTTACTTAAAATCGGCCGGTTCGAGTTCATGGATGGCATGGAATATACAACAGGCATCGGCAAGTTCGACGGCCTTAAACGGGCGCGTATCGCCCAACGCCTCCTTGCCTCCAACGTCGTCCATGTAGGTCGAAGCTTCGACGGCTTTACCGCTGTTTATGACCGACCCGGGTTCAATGTAACGGCCGCCGGGATACGTCCCACCCAGGGCGGGTTCACCGTCCAGGGGCAAAAAGAAATCGGCGACATCAATCTGTTTTATACGGCGCTCACCAGCAAGAAGGATACGCTGCTCCCAGGAACAGAAGGCCGCCTCTTCTACCTCAATTACGATGACAAACGCAATACACAGGCGGTGGACAACCGTCCTGCCGCAGAACGGCCCAGGCTTGATAACCAGAACCTGAATCTCCATACCATAGGCGCGCACCTGCTCACCCTCCAGCCATTAGGCTCGGGCAGCATCGATGCCTTGTTGTGGGGCGCTTATCAGTTCGGTGACTGGACCAACCAGGACCACCAGGCGTGGGCGATTGCGGCAGAGGCCGGATATCAATGGACGGCTCTTCCCTTCCAGCCATGGCTGCGAGCGCTCTATTTCAGAAGTTCAGGCGACGACAAGGCCAATGACGGCACGCATAAAACCTACTTTACTGCCCTTCCCAGCGGGCGCGCCTACGCCAAACTCCCTTTCTACAACCTCATTAATATGCAGGACGCATTTCTTCAGATGATCGTCTCGCCCACTCCGAAAACCAGGGTAACAATCGATCTGCACCATCTGTCCCTCAGCAATTCGAGTGATCTGTTCTATTCGGGGCTCGGACCGACATCCCGCTCGGGCGCATTCGGCTACTCGGGTCGCCCCTCCGGCGGCAAAAGTGATGCAGGTCAATTGGTGGACATCAGTTTCACGCACACGCTCAACAAGTACTTGTCATGGCGGTTCTATTACGGCCATGCATTCGGCGGCAGCGTGGTCAGGAATTTTTATCAGGGCAAGAAAGATGCGGACATGGTCTACATCGACTTCAGCCTGGTTTTTTGAAGCAACCTTTTTACTTGATCCCTTATGCACATGCTTGAAAAGACCCGATACAGCATCGAGGAGCAGTCGTCAGGCATCCTGTTGAATCATGCAGAAATGAAGCAGGCACTGGAGTTGCTGGTACAGCGCATGGGGACCATTCATTCGAGCTGCGCGAACAGTTTTCCGCTTTATTCGCTCCGGGTTGCCGATCGATGGATCTTATCGTCAGGCGGTTCCTGGGTCGGAGGATACTGGGGAGCGTGCTGGTGGCTTCGATCACGGATAACAGGCGCCCTGTCCGATCGCCATAAGGCTGCCGCCATTTGCCAGAGGGTGTCTCCAAAAATCACAACCGACTCCATTAACCGAAACCTCATATTCTGGTATGGGTCTGCACTTGGCGATCTCTGGTTCGGTGACGCAAAGGCGCGTGGCCTTGCCTCGGCCTCCATTTCCGCGATTGCCTCTTCCTATGATCCGGAAATGCATTGCGTTCCACTCGGTAGAGATATGGGAGGCGGAAAGGAAGGCAATCAACTCATCTCCGTGGACTCGCTTGCTCCCCTGATCCAGCTTCTGAATCACAGTGGGGATAGTGCTCATCATCAAGTCGCGCGTACTCACGCAAGCACCCTGGCAGGAGTGTGCGGTACCGGGAACGGCGCATTTCACCCCGGCGCGCGCTTCGCTGACGGGCACTTTCAGCCAACGGGACCGGCAGGCGTATGGTCTCGCGGTCAAGCATGGGCCATGCTGGGCTTAAGCCGGGCAGCAGCACTGTGGGGAGAACCTTACCTGACCTGCACGTTGCGCGCGTGTGAATACTGGAAGCGCTCGCGGTCGGCGTCCCTGCCCCTGAATCGGCTGGATGATCCATCAGGTCTTGCCGACCCTTCGTCCTCGGTCATCGCGTCCCTCGCAATGCTCACCCTCGCTGAACTGCTGGTGGACGGAACCCGATGGTGTACTTCCGCCCATCGGGAGATTGCCGCGATCGTTCGAAGCGATTACTTCACCGGTTTTCATGAAAGCGGCAACCGTGCAAAAAGTGGCGAGCCGCCCTCCGGAATATTCTGGGGCTGCTGTTATAAGACCAACAGCAACAAAGAGGAAATGGTCGAGTCTGCCTGGGGCAGTTTTTTTCTCATGGCCGCTCTCTGTGTTCTGCTGAATATGCTGAAGCCGGACGAGTTCTAAAAACACTGCTGAATCGAGCAGCATCTGGAACGCAATCAAGATAAAAGGAAAAAGGAGAAAAGGCCCCATGAAAAGCGTCTGCCTGAAAATCACCAGCCTCATCAGCCTCGCCAGCCGAATCACGACAGGTTTATCGTTGATGTCGATCATGCTGGCTTCCCCTCTGGCTGTTGCCCAGACGGGGAAGCACGACGCGCTTCTCCTGCATGCCGCACGGGTTTTCGACGGCCACAAGATGAGGACAAACACGTCGGTACAGATAGTAAACGGAAAGGTAACGCAAATCGGCCCACGCGGCTCATTCGCCCCCGATAATGCAAAAGTCATCGATCTGGGGGACGCGACGATACTGCCCGGTTTTATCGAATTGCACGCCCATCTTTCGTTCCAGGGTGTTCCTGCTGATACTGTATTGAAGCATGGGATTACCACAATCCGGGACGTAGGCGGACCGGTACACAAGCCCTACGGTGGAAATGGCACCTTGCGCATGCTTACCTCGGGACCCATCATCACCGCACCTGGCGGTTATCCTATCCCGCTGACAGGGGAAAAGAATATCGCAACACCGGTATCCACGGAGAAAGAAGCAAGAGAAACGGTCCGCAACCTGATCGATGCGGGCGCGGTGGTGATCAAGATTGCTCTGGAACCCGGCGGCGAACCCGGCGCGCCGTGGTCGGGCGGCCATGCGCACGGGCATCACCACAACCATGCGGTGGCCGGTAATCATGCTCATCATGCACAGCCCAATCACGAACCGCCAAACCACGAACCGACAAGTCACGAACCGGCAAAGCACGCCCATTCCTCTCACCCACATCCCAATACTGATCTCAGCACTGCCTGGCCCCTGCTCCCTGAAAGAGTCGTAAAAGCGATAGTGGATGAAGCCCATGTGAACAAACGCAAGGTAACGGCCCATATCGCCGAAGTAAAGGGCGCGGAGATTGCCATCAACGCAGGAGTCGATGAATGGGCGCATGTTCCCTGTGACATCATCCCCGAGCCTCTGTTAAAAAAAGCCGTGTCGCAGGGCGTCAAAATAATTACGACACTCGATACCCTGTCGAAATGTCCCGGTGTTGCGCGCAATGCCCGGGTCTGGCGGGAACAGGGGGGCGAACTGCTGTATGGCGCTGAAATTGCACATCCGGATGTTCCCAGGGGAATCGACGCCCAAGAGCTTATGTACATGATGCAGATGGGAAATATGGAAACCCTGGAGGTCCTGCGCGCAGCCACGTCGAAAGCGGGAGAACACCTCGGCCTGCCCCTTCTCGGCACCCTCCTGCCCGGCGCGTCTGCCGACGTGATCGCCATCAAGGGGGATCCCACTCATAACCTGAAAAATCTGGAATACCCGGATCTGGTTATTTCGGGCGGAGAAATTGTTTTGAATAATTTTCCAGCCATTTTCCAGCCAAGGGCAGCGGCAGGTGACAGGTAACAGATCCTGCTCCGCTCGATGCTCAGGGATTGTCGAATGAAGCCTTAAAGTGCAATGTCACTTTGGACCGTATAGCGCGCTATAATCTCCACCCTGCGGTATAAAAACAATTCCTCTCTAATCAGGAGCAAAAATGAAGAAGATAACTTTAATATTGACGTTTGTCGCACTGGCAGGCTTGATGGGTTGTTCGAGAACAGATCCTTACACCCCGCCCTCGGACGCCACGGGAGAAGATATATTCAGCACAAACTGCACAAAATGCCACAAACCCGAAGCTGGCGCCGCAATGATATTGAGCGAGAAGATGGCCAATAAGGATGCCATCATTCAGAAAGTTCAGAAGGGAAGCATGGGTATGACGGCTTTCCCCAATATTCAGGGCGAACCGGCGCAACGTCTCGCAGAATACGTTCTGGCGAACAGTAAGACGAAATAGCGGCCGAATAGCGGCTGTATCGGCGTTCTGACGGGAAATGACGGCAGGATGTGAGACCGCGGCCGCCTCTCCTGCCGATCTGGGGTTGTTGGGGGGAGGCTCAAGACTCCCTCCAACAACCCCAACAGCGTATCCAGCCAGATGTGCTCTACCCCGATCACCCTTAGCGGCTTATGCTGAAATCGCTCCGCTGCCCCTGAAAGGGGACGCCGAGAGCACGCTGAATCGCCTTGCCGGCATCATCGAAACCCTGGACGGGGAAAAGGAGTGCGGAGAGAGCCTAGGTACACTTATGCGCAATTCACCACACGAATCGTGAAATATGTGGATGACGTCGAGTTCTGGCTTGATCCGGAAGTGAAGGTGATTCAGGTGCGCTCGGCTTCCCGTCTCGGAAAATCCGATCTCGGCGTGAACCGGAAACACATCGAATCCGTCCGGGAAAAGCTTTTGAACTCCTGAAAACGCCTTGCATATCCCTTCCTGCTGGCATGATCCGCAGCCGATGATCGTTCCGCACGCCAGTGGCTGTTTCGTCGTAGCGAATGCGTCTCCATGACGCCCCGGACGCCTTATCGTCTTGTCCGTGTTGCCTGCGCCATTGTTATCCTGGCGTTGCTCGCCGTTGGCATCCTCTGGCTGGTATTGCGTGGAAGCTTGCCGCAATACGAAGGAACAGTGCAAACGAATGCCCTGTCTGCATCTGTGGCTGTCGAACGCGATACCCTCGGTACCGCTACGCTGCGTGCGCAAAACCGGCATGACCTGGTTTGGGCGCTGGGTTATGTTCATGCGCAGGAGCGCTTCTTTCAAATGGACTTGATGCGCCGGCAGCCTGCAGGCGAGCTGGCCGAGTTGTTCGGATCACGCGTCTTGCCCGCCGATCGGGAAGCACGCAAGCATCGGATGCGGGCACGTGCGTCCTCAATGCTGAATGAGTTGCCGATTGAACAGCGTGAACTGCTCGACGCGTATCGCAATGGGGTAAATGAAGGTCTCGATGCGCTGACGACAAACTCCTTTCCCTATCTTCTGCTGGGCTTGAAGCCCCTGGCATGGCGCAGCGAAGACAGCTTGCTGGTCATTGGGGCGATGTATTTCACGTTGAAAGAAGCAAGTGACGTGCGCGAACTTGCCTTCTCTACTCTGCGGGATGCGCTTCCCCCAGTTGCCTTCCGGTTTCTTAGCGCCATGGGTGGCAAATGGGATGCCCCGTTGCTGGGTACTCCCCTTGCCTGGCCGGATATCCCGTCTGCGAGCGAACTCGATCTCCGCAAGCTCGATCCCGGCCTTATGCCTCCCGTGGATACGCATAGCCCCGACGAATACATCGACGACGTGCTTGGGAGCAATAGCTTCGCCGTGACTGGCTCCTTGGCTGGAGGCGCGGCGCTGGTTGCCAACGATATGCACCTGGAACTGCGCGTCCCCAATATCTGGTTTCGTACACGCTTCATCTATCCCCACCCGCAACGACCGGGGGAAACAAGCGACATCACAGGCGCCAGCCTGCCGGGCACACCGGCAATCACGGTCGGTTCCAACCGGCACATTGCGTGGAGTTTTACAAACAGCTATGGTGACCTGATCGACTGGGTGCGGATAATGCGCGATCCGGATGATCCCCTGCACTACCGGACTGCGGACGGATGGAAGCGCATCGAGGTGCATCGCGAAGTGCTGCGTGTACGTGGAGCGGCAGATGAAATACTGGAGGTCCAGGAAACAGAATGGGGACCCATTGCGGCAACCGATTATGACGGAATACCCCTCGCATTTGCCTGGACCGCGCATCACCCGGGCTCGATGGATATCACGCTTACCGATCTGGAACAGGCGGAAAGCGTGGATGAGGCGATCGTCATCGTACGGAATGCCGGTATCCCCGCGCAGAACTTTATCGTGGGTGACCGGACAGGCAGAACCGCGTGGACTATTGCCGGAAGGCTTCCAGCACGGGGCAAGGAATATAATCCGCGGCTCCCGGCAGACTGGAGTGCACCAGGTACCGGCTGGAACGGATGGCTGGAGCCCGCGCTCTATCCAACAATCATCGATCCCACCGACCAGCGTCTGTGGACTGCAAACGCGCGCACCGTGGACGGCCTGATGCTGGAGAGGCTTGGGGATGGCGGCTTTGACCTGGGCGCACGGGCAAAGCAGATCCGCGACACCCTTTATCAACATGATTATTTTACGCCTGCCACCATGCTGGCTATCCAACTGGACGACCGGGCACTGTTCCTCGCGCGCTGGCGGCAACTTCTCGAGCAGACCCTGGAAAGAACCGAAGCAGCCCCCTGGCGCAGCGAAATGCAACAGGCGCTCAAGGACTGGGATGGACATGCATCCACGGAATCGGCAGCCTACCGGGTGGTGCGCGCCTTTCGGCAGGAAGTTGTCAATGGCGTCCTCCGCGGATTTGAAGCAGTCGTACGGGGGAAATACCCGGATTTCGAACTGCCGCCGTTGAACCAGGCGGAACATGCGGTCTGGAAATTGATAGAGGAACGCCCCCCGCACCTTCTACTCCCTGTGCATGCCGACTGGGACGATCTCCTCGGCAGGTGCGCGCACCGGGTAGCCGAGCGTTTCCGGCGCCAACCCGGCGGTATTGCCGCAAGAACCTGGGGCGAACGCAATACCGCCCGCATCCGGCATCCTTTCAGCCAAGCGTTACCATTATTTATCGGAAAGTGGCTGGATATGCCCGGGGATGAACTTGCCGGAGACAGCAAAATGCCACGCGTGCAGGGTCCGGCATTTGGCGCGTCGAACCGGTTTGCTGTCGCCCCGGGCGATGAAGAGAGTGGGTATTTCGAGATGCCCGGCGGCCAGAGCGGACATCCCCTGTCACCTTATTACGGCAGCGGACACGAAGACTGGGTGACAGGCAGGCTCACGCCCTTCCTTCCTGGCCCATCCGAGCAAACGTTGCATCTGCTACCCGCCGGCAAAAAGGCCTCCTGATCTCCCTATTCTGGAATCGGACCCGGGAATCGTCAGGCTATTGCTTGCGGGAAGTGTCCGGTCTCCTGTCGAGACTATCATGGCGACTCAACCCCGGCTCTATGGCCTGAACGCCTTCCTCATACTGAGTATAAATATAAATAGGCAGGTCCAGGTCCCCGAGATGGCGCTCGATCAAGGGCTCCACCACCTTCCAATCCAGGCCGCCCGCGCCGGTAGCAAGGCGCGGTAGCGCGACATGGGAAAACCTCTTGCTCTCCAGCAAACTGCGAAGTTCGCGCAACGAAAGCTCTAAAACTTCCTTTCTGGCCGGAGGCGGCTTGCCCCCGATGTCGGGCGGCACTTCATTCGTCAGCAGGCTGATCACCCGTTTGCTCATCGCACCCGACCAGACCCATACGTCACCCGCTTTGGGATGCATGGTATGGCAGAAGTGGTGGAAATCCTTGACCAGGGCGGGCCACCGCTGGCGCAAACTCAAAGCCAGTCCCTCGCTGAAACGATCATGGGGGGCAACGGCATGGGCAATGACCTGAGCATGGCTCAGCAGGATATCGCCCCTTACTTCGTGAATCATGCCCCTCCCCTCCGCGATCGATGACAATGAATAGGACACCCATGATTCAGTATAGCAAGTTGTGCTGTTTTGGCTTGCCCGGTGATTCCTTTGTAACTCCTTCTAACTTCAACGGATTTCTATCCCGGCAGGTTTTGAGCGCGCCTGTTCCAAAATGGAAACCTGGCAATAACGATAGATTCGAATTCCACCAATTTCAAGCCGGGTTGACAGCGAACTTTGCCTTTTCTATACATAAGTTGAACTTTGCATTATTTCCACTAATGACTCTATTGATTCCAACTCTAACCGATCCCGAAGAGCTGACATGATCAAACCCTTTTCTGCCCTGCTTGCTTTGGTCTTCGCCACTGGTCTTGGGGCACCGGAGGCTTTCGCACAGTTGCAAACCCGAATCGTTGCAAACGGCCTTGATCGCCCTTTGTTCGCAACATCGCCAGCAGGAGACTCACGCCTGTTCATTGTCGAACAGGGCGGGCTGATCAAAATCCTCCAGAATGGGAGTGTGCGGCCAACACCATTTCTCGATCTGTCAGGCTCGGTCAATACCGAGGGGGAACGCGGCCTGCTGGGCATGGCATTCGATCCCAACTTTGCCAGCAACCGTCGATTTTATGTCGATTACATCGACAAGACCTCGCTCAATACCGTGGTTGCGACGTATCAGGTAAGTGCGACGCAGCCGAACGTGGCAGATATCACCAGCCGGCAAACAGTGCTCACTGTGCAGCAACCTGAGTTCAACAATCACAAGGCCGGATGGCTCGGCTTCAGGCCCGGCGAGCGGGGGAATCTTTACATAGCCACAGGAGACGGCGGCCTCCGGGACGATCCTGGTAATCGCGCACAAAACCTGTCCAGCAATCTCGGTAAAATTTTGCGGGTCGATGTTTCATCTGATCGCCTGCCCAATGACCCCACGCAGTATGGCTATGCAATACCGGATGGAAATATCACAGGCGGCAATCCGGAGATATATGCGTATGGATTGCGCAACCCGTTTCGCAACAGTTTCGACCGGGAAAACGGTACTTTCTACATCGGTGACGTCGGGCAGAACGCACGCGAGGAAATCGATATCGGCGCTGCCGGAGCGAACTATGGGTGGCGCAGATTCGAGGGAACGCTGGTGAATTTTCCCAACGATCCACAGATTCCCAACCATACCCCGCCCATCTTTGAATATAACCATACCGCGGATGGCGGTTCAGTCATTGGGGGCTATGTCTACCGCGGCTCAGAAATCCCCGGCCTGGAAGGCACCTACTTCTTTGCGGACTTCGTGAACGATAAAGTAATGTCCTTCCGCTTTACCGGCTCAGGCATTACCGACCTCACCGACCGCACTGCCGAACTGCTCTCCCCAACCGGCATTTCGGGGAATATCACCTCATTCGGCGAGGATGCTTCCGGCAACCTTTATCTGGTAAGCCTCAATGGGCAGGTCGGGAGAATCACCCTTATACCCGAGCCTGCAAGCTACGCGATGATGCTGGCGGGAATGGGTTTGATTGGAGTATGGGCGAGGCGAAGGGGGAAAGCTGCGGGAGGCGCGTTCACGTAAATTTGCCGGATAGGCGCATGCACTACCGGCAAATTTTTAATTCGATTTTCGCTCGGTAGCCCGTTCGCCTGAGCCTGTCGAAGAGACGGACAGTGCTCAGAACAAAATTGTCGAAGAGCAGTCCAGCTAATGATTCTGCCTGCTTCTTGTCGGATTCCGCTTCGCTCGAGCCTTTTTACTCATCATACCCATGCCATGCATCAACAAGCTCTCCGATCTGGACATCAGCTACCATAGGATGCGCAACTAACCAGCTTTTTACCCGGTCTCTATGCTCTTCAGTAGCGCTTCCTCGTTTGCCTAATGTTACAAAACCTCCGCTATTTCCCCCGATACCACCCCCAAACACCAAACCGTTGTTCTCAATGGCCTCCGTGATAAATTGATCAAAAAAATCGTCCAGTTTCTCGCTATCAAGATTTTCAGGCAATGAAAATGAAATCTCGAAGCCGAATTCCTGGAATTCATCCAGATGGAGTTTTTTTCTGAGGCGCCTGCTTCTGCTTTTGGACATGCTAAAAGTGTGTCAACGGTTCTCAATAATCTACCATACTCCTGCGATATTCCCTTCTATTTGGTCTATGAAGGAGAACTCTTACCTTAACACGTCATCTTGACCCTCCAGTAGGAGAGCAGGTAATGTTCTGCTCTTTGCGTTAACGGTTCCGGAATTTCCATCCTTGACTGCCCCCTCCACCAAACACGAGCTGCTGCACGACATTCTCAAGCAGGTTTCCCGTTCGTTTTATCTCACGCTCAATGCGCTGCCTATCGGAGTGCGCGACCAGATGGGCCTGGCGTATCTGTTTGCGCGTGCCGCCGATACCATTGCAGATACGGATCTGATCGACCGGGCAGAGCGTCTGAAATACCTGAACCAGTTCCGTGAGCAATTCATGACGCCAGGAGTCGACTGGAAAGCGGTTCAGGAGATTCAGAGCGCGCTGGTCCCTCATCAGAAAGACTCGGGAGAAAGCGTTCTTCTGCAGCGGCTGGAGGATTGTTTCAGGCTGTACGAGGAGTGTTCGCCCGATGACCGGAAGCGCATCCAGTGGGTTATAAAGGTGCTCACCGAAGGGATGGAAATGGACTTGAACCGCTTCCCCGATCAATCAAGTGACCATTTAGCGGCGCTATCCACCCTGGACGACCTGGACCGGTACACTTACTATGTCGCAGGTTGTGTCGGGGATTTCTGGACCAGGATGATTTGTGCTCATCGGCCGACGATGGGACGATGGGATGTGGAGGAGATGGCAGCCATCGGGGTAAGGTTCGGGAAAGGGCTGCAACTCACCAACATTCTGAAGGATATCGGCCGGGACCTGCACAATGGCCGCTGTTATATTCCCGAATCACTTCTCGATGAGGTAGGCCTGAAGCCTGCGGACCTGTTGAATGACAGCAACCTGCCAAAATTCAAACCGGTTCTCGACCGCCTCATCTGGATGGCCATCGAGCACCTGGATCAGGGCTGGATTTATACCATGGCGATTCCTGTCTCGGAAATTCGTCAACGGCTGGCCTGCATCTGGCCTATCCTGCTGGCGGGGGAAACCCTGAAACGTGTCGCAGTCGCGCCTGATCTGTTCGATCCCGCCGTCAATGTCAAAGCACCTCGAAGCGAGGTATACCGGATAATGACATTGACAACCCTGACCTGCGCCAACGGCTTTGTTGCAACCAGTTACTGGAACCGAGTCCGGGAACAGGTTGTCTCAGCCGTAGAGCAATAACCGCAGAGCCGGCCAGCGTAACATGCAATATTAACTGTCGTGCCGCGCTTCATCCTTGAAGTCAGAAAAATCGAAAACGTTTCCGTGCCAGATACTAATCTTTCTTTCCTTCCGCAGCAATGAATCAATCTCCCGATAAAAGCGCGGTGGCCACAACCGTGCGGCCAGCCATGGGTTTCCTCACTACTGTCGGCGGCTGGCTGGACGAGAATATTTTCGCGCTGGGCCGTGAAATGCGGTTGTCCTATCTGCCTCCGCTCATGGTGTACGTAGCCGCTGGCATTTCCGGACTGACGGGCATTGTCGGCACATTTTACGTCAAGGAGCGGTTAGGGCTTTCGGCCGAATTTCTTGCGGCGCTCGGGTTCTGGATGATGTTGCCATGGGCGTTGAAGATGCCGCTCGGGCACCTCGTCGACCTCATGTGGCGGTGGAAGAGCCTGTTGGTGTATCTGGGTGCCGGCTTGATCACGTTGAGCCTGCTCATCATGATCGGGTTGCTTGGACACCTAGAGGAGATGCGCGCTATTGCTACCGTGGAAGCGTGGTACGTTACCGCCGCATTGCTCGCGCCCATTGGCTACGTCCTTCAAGATGTGGTGGCGGATGCGATGACGGTTGAAGCCGTGCCCCGAGTCGACAAGGACGGAAACCCGTTAACGCTCGAAAGCCGCAAATCCATGCATGTCACGATGCAGACGCTGGGCCGGGTCGCGATCATCAGCGGGGGGATTCTGGTCTCGGTGGTGAATGTTTATGTGTTGCAAGGCGTGGGTGAGTTACCCGAGGCGGGCAAGGCTGCGGCGTACCTGTTCGTCTATGAGCTTGCCCTGATCATCCCGCTGGTTTCCGTTACCGGTGTTCTGTTCGCCTCATGGTTGAGGCGGCGAGATATTAAGCGTCTTGTGGCGCAGGGACATAGCCGGATGGAATCCGAAGCGCTGCTTGGGGTTAACCCCGATCCTCCTCCGGTGAACTGGTGGATACTTGGCGGCGGATTGGCTTTCACGGCAGTCTCCCTGAGTGTAGGCCTGAGCCAGATACCCGGGGGAGAGGAAATCATCTTCCTGGTTTCCATGGCCATCGTCTTATTCCTGATGTGGCGGCTGACGGGCGAACTGGAGCCCGAGGCACGCAATGTGCTGGTGGGCACGGCAATCCTGATATTCGTGTTCCGCGCCATACCCGGGCCGGGGGCTGGTTCAACCTGGTGGATGATCGATCACCTTGGTTTTGATCAGCAGTTTCTGGCGACACTATCCCTGATCGGCGCGACCTTGACTCTGGCGGGAATGTTCATCTTTCGGCGATTCATGGCTGAACGTTCGATTGCCTATATTATCGGCTGGCTTACCATCGTCGGTACCTTCTTGTCCCTGCCCATAATCGGGATGTATTACGGTTTGCACGAATGGACGGCGTCCTTGACGAACGGCGTGGTGGATGCGCGCTTTATCGCGGTGATCGATACGGCGCTGGAATCCCCCCTGGGTCAGATTGCAATGATCCCGATGCTGGCGTGGATTGCCAACTCCGCGCCGGAGGCGCTCAAGGCTACCTTCTTCGCGGTGATGGCTTCGTTCACCAACCTTGCCCTGTCCGCGTCGCAGCTTGGAACAAAGTACATGAACCAGATTTTCATGGTAACGCGCGAAGTGACGGACCCCGATACCGGGAAGGTTACTGTTCCTGCGGATTACAGCGAACTTGGTCCGCTGCTGGTTTCAGTGACCGTAATTGGCCTCGTACTGCCACTACTGGCTATCTTCCTGCTCAGGTATTCGCGCTTCCGCAATGCGTGAGGTATTGGAGTGAAAAGGGTAACAAATCTGGCCTTGGGGACAATCAGAATATTGTCCACAGAGGTCAGCCTGTGGGTTATCCAGAATATTTTCAAAGCGTGCTTGCTTCCCTCGGAAGCATCATTCATGGAGTGGAGAAAAAATGCGTTCCATGCGACAAGAAGGCCGGGTAAACTGGCTTGTCCTTATGCTGATCGTTTTTGCCGCATCAATGGCTTACTGGCTGTGGCGCGCTCATGTCCAGGTTTCTTACGAAATCGATCTGGCCTGCCGCCTTCCGGATGCCAGCGCCTGCTCCACGGCCAAAGCCCGCTACATGGATAGCTTCTATTCCGCCTGGTTTTCGCAGATGTTCCCGTGGATTCTTCCGTTTGTTCCGGCCTTTATTTATGTTTTCTTTTTTCGGTGGCTGCGCAGGAACAAACAGGCTTCCGACGATTAAAAATCCCCTTATCTTTTATTCTGCTGTTCTTTTGTGGGCGCAAGAAGGAATCTCGTCCCTCGACAGGCTCAAGGTGAACGGAGGTAGGGAACCCAAGATGAACAGGTGTAAAGAAACCAACTGAGCGGCGGAGAGGCCAAAGCCTCCCTCTCCCCATCCCTCTCCCACATGTGGGAGAGGGAGCTACATCAGGGTGAACGGAAAATCTATTCGGCCCGAAGCGCTTCAATCGGATTCAACCGTGCCGCTCGCATGGCGGGAATAACGCCGGCGGCGAGGCCGACCAGCACAGAAATTCCGAGTGCGCTGGTGGTGTAATTCCATGGAATCTGCACGGGCAGGCCGATCGCCAGGGATTTCAGCAACCATGCTATTCCCACGCCTGTAGCCAGTCCCCCTAAGCCGCCCAACGTGGCGAGCACTGTGGATTCCGTCAGAAACAGAATGCGGACGCGGGCACGGGTCGCCCCCAGGGCGGTGAGCAAACCGATTTCGGCAACGCGTTCAGTCACGGCAATATGCATGAGCGTGACCATGCCGACAGCCCCTACCAGCAGGGAAATCCCTCCCAGCGCGGCAACCGCGAAAATCAATACATCCAGAACGGTATTCAACGTATTCAGCATTTGCTGCTGGGGGGTGATGGTGAAATCTTCCCGCCCATGCCTTGAAACGAGGATGCGGCGTATATCCTCCACTACAGCTTCCAGTGGCGCGCTTGGCCGGTAGGCAATGTTGATTTCCATTACACCTTCGCGGTTGAAAATTTCCAGTGCGCGGCTAGTGGGAAGAAAGACCGTATCGTCCAGATCGAATCCCAGCACCTGCCCCTTCGATTCCATGACACCTATCACGCGAAAGCGCGATAGGCCGACCTGCAGGGTAGCGCCCAGAGGATTCTCACTGCCGAACAATTCCGTGCGCACTTTGGAACCCAGCACCACATAGGCGCGAGGATTGCGAGGATCATCCTCCGGCAGAAACCGCCCGCTTGCGACCTTCATGTTGAATGTATGCGCAAAATCCGGGCTTTCACCATAGACCGTGACCCGCCGGCTCCGTCCACGCGCCCGTATTTCCGCATTGCCCATTACGCCTGCGTTGACGTGCTGAACATACCGGGAGTTTTTCAACGACAGCGCATCCTCGATCGTCAGGAGCCGGGCGCTCCCGATCGCACCCAGCGATCTGCCGTGAGTCTTGATTTTTCCCGGCGTGACCGTAATGATATTGGTGCCGAACTGGGTGAACTCCGAAATCACGAACTGGTGAATTCCTTCCCCAATGGAAGTCAGGAGGATAACCGCCGCAATCCCGATGCCGATTCCGGTTGCGGACAACAAGGTGCGCAGGCGATGTGCGGTGAGCGAGCGCAGGGCGAAACGCAGCGTATCGATAACACTCATGCCGCTCCCTTCATACCCTTATATCCATTTCCTTATTTCCGCTTATTTTCCACTCAGTGCGCGCACGGGGTCGAGCCTGGCGGCACGCGCTGCCGGTAAAAGGCTAGCCAGCAGACCTGTTACAAAGGCCACCCCCACCCCGGCAATATTGGCCCATAGGGGCGGCCACGCAGGAAGCTGCGGATAAGCCAGGCGGATCAGCAAACTACCAAATTGTCCCAATGCGAATCCTGCTATCCCGCCCGCCAATGACAGCCACAACGCCTCGGCAAGAAACAAACGGTGGATCTCAGAGGAAGGCGCGCCGAGGGCTTTCAACAAACCGACTTCAGAGGTGCGTTGACTGACCGACACCAGCATGACATTCATTACCAATATGCCGGCTACCGCGAGGCTGATGGCGGCGATTCCCCCTACACCGAGCGTCAGCGCCCGCAGAATGCGGTCAAAAGTGGCAAGTACAGCATCGTGTGTAATGACCGTAATGTCCTCTTCCCCATCGTGCCGCTGCTTTAAAATGTTCCGAATTGCTTCTTTGGCGGGCAAAAGGTCGCTGCGGCTTCTGGTTTCGACCAGAATACGAAAAAGGGACGAGGTGTTGAACAGGGCTTGGGCATAATCGATAGGAATGATGACGATTTCATCGGTATTGAAACCCATCGTTTCGCCTTGCGGCGCAAGCACGCCGGAAACGAGAAAGCGCCGGTCACCCAGCCTTACCCGTTGACCAATGGGGCTGTTTTGGGGGAAGAATTCCTGTGCGAGCTGGGCACCCAGAACGATTTGCGCGCTGCGCTCGCTTCCTTTTTCCCGCGCAAGAAAACTGCCCTGCGCGAGATTCATGTGCCTTATCGGCAGTATATCCGCTGTGCTTCCCAGCACCGTCACTTCACGCAGGCGTCCGGCGGAGGCAAGTTCGGCAACACCGACGTTGAGCGGCGCATACCGCCTGATCTGCGGCAGGTGGACAAGCGATCGCGCATCTTCCAGTGTCAGGTCGCGTGGAGTCTGCCCCAACGCTGCGCCAGGGAAGCCGCCGGAAGTTTCGGCCCGCCCGGGCAAGACGATGATGAGATTGGTTCCGACGGATGAAAACTGGCGAACCACATAGCCACGAGCCCCATCCCCCAGGGCGGTCAGTACGACCACTGCTGCCACCCCCAATGACATTGCCAGAATGATGAGCAACGAACGGGTGCGGTAGCTGGCAACGGTTCTGATGGAGAGACTCAACGTATCGCGAAGCTTCACGTCAAATCTTCATTCCTGCCACACCTCACGCCATTTCCATGGCGGCTTTGAATAGGGATCGGCCCACAACCCACGCTTTGCAGCCTTCGCATCGTCCTGAAGGGGCTGGAGGTCATTGTCTTTTACATAGTGATCATAAACCCAGGCCATGCCGCGCCGTACCTGCTCGGCCCCGGCATCAACCTCACCACAGAGGACTTGGGCAAACATGCGGCCATATTGGTCTTTTCCTTTCGGAATAACCGTAACCTGCTGCCAGAAACAGAGATCGGAGAGAGATTCCCTGGAAAGCTTGCCAAAAGGCTGATTCGCTTCAGGCGCATCGATACCCGCAAGGCGTGCCCTTACCCATTCCTTGTTTATTACAAGGGTAAGAGTGTCTCCATCCGCAACATGAATTACCTGACCGGTGAGGTCAGCATAAGCCAGGCAAGGAAGAAAACTGAAAAACCCGATTGCCAGAGCAACCAGAATATGCGGCATTGCAGGCGCCTCGATCCATCTCCCCGAAAGAACCGAACCTGTGAATGCGCAACTGCCAGGACAGGGAGCTGTGATAGTACAAAATCTGCCAAGTTCATTATAAACAATTTATTGTTGCCATAGGATGTATTGCAGTGCTCCTGAAGTCCTGAAAACGGTAAATGGATGCAGATCATGCAAGACTGTTGCCTCCTGGAAATTTACCCTGCCTCTCGTCGGATACAATTTTTCCATCAAGCATCGCGATATGGCGCTGTGCCCTCGCCCCCAATTCGCGATCATGCGTCACCACGATCAATGTTGTTCCCGCCTCATGCAAGCCTTCGAGCAACACCATGACTTCCGCACCAATACGGTGGTCGAGATTACCTGTTGGCTCATCCGCCAGCAAGGCAGTGGGTCGCAGGATGGTCGCACGCGCGATGGCAACGCGCTGACGCTGCCCCCCTGACAGCTCGGAAGGCCGGTGCGCCGCCCGATCCTGCAGATTGAACCCCCGCAGCGCCTCATCCACGCGCGACTTTCGCTCGGCGGGTGGAATTCCCTCCAGGATCAACGGTAGCTCGATGTTTTCCGCGGCAGTCAATCGCGGCACAAGATGAAACGACTGGAACACGAAGCCGATTTTTTCCCTGCGAACACGCGCCTTCTCGATCTCGGACAGATCGGTTACATCCTTTCCGTCGAGTTCATAGCGTCCACCGTCTGGCTGATCGAGCAAGCCGATAACGTTGAGCAGAGTCGACTTGCCCGACCCCGAGGGACCCATGATGGAAACATACTCTCCGGTATCGATTTCAAGATCGACCCCATCGAGCGCTCGTACCCCCTGGTCTCCCATATGGAAAACACGCGAAATGTCAGTAAGGAGAATCATTCTATTCTGGTGAAGTGAATCAATGGATCACCCCATTGATTCACTGCTCGGCAACCTTCTCCCGCACTTGTATACCGGCTTTGATTTCCTTTGCCTCTGATGACAGCAACACGCGATCGCCTTCCTCCAGGCCACCGGTGACTTCGGTAAATGCCCAGTTGGCAAGTCCTGTTTCCAGCCTGCGTTCAACCAATCTGTTCTCCTCGTTCACCAACAACACCTTGCCGCCCTGACGGATCGCCTGGGTAGGCACGCGCAGCACATTCTCATGCCGCTCGATCACTACTTCGACATCGGCGCTATATCCCACCAGCAACGGCCGTTTCGGTATTTCTTCGAAATCCACTTCGATATCCACCGTGCGCGCCTGCTTCTCTACCTCCGTGACATACGGCGCCACCCGCCGCACCTTGCCGGGGAAGATCTGGCTGGGCAAGGCATCGATCGTAATGCGGGCGAGTTGCCCGATCTTCAGCTTGGGTGCATCGACTTCATCCATTGGAGCGGTAACATACAGACAGCTATCATCGATCAGATCAACAGCCGGCGGCGTGGGAATCCCCGGGGGTGATGGGGTGGCATATTCACCCAGTTCCCCGGTGACAAGCGCCACGATGCCATCAAATGGAGCAACCAGAACAGTGCGTTCCAGCCCCGCCTCCGTTACTTCGACCTGAGCCCGCGCCCGCTTCACATCGGCAGTCGTCGCATCGCAGCTTGCCTGGCGGGCGCGTGCGTCGGCATCAGCATTCTCCCGGTTCTGTGCGCTGACGAAGCCTCTCTCGGCGAGTTGACGCGCACGCTCTGCCTCACGGCTGGCATGGGCTGCAATGATACAGGCTTCGCGGCGCCGCTCTTCCGCGGTGATGAGCTGACGCCATGCGAGATCGCGCTGAGCGGTCAAATCCGTATTCCATAATTCCAGCAATACCTGTCCTTTCTTGACCCTGTCACCCTCCTTGACCTGCAACTTGACAATCTGCCCTCCTGCCGCTGGCGCAAGCTTGGCACGCCGGCATGCGGTCACTGTTCCGGCACGTGTATTCACCACGGTGGCTTCCACTGTACTCCGCTTGATGGTCGCAAGTTCAACCTCTATGGGCGCCGGACGCGTTGCAAACCATATTGCATAACCCGCTACCGTGAGAATTGCAATGATGATTGCGAAGCGAGCCAGTGTTTTTTTTGTTGGCATGGAGAATGGATAAATCGGGTGAAAGCAAGCTTCAAGCAGCTAAGCACACTGCCCACGCTGGTCAATAAGAAAAAAGGAAGGATTATCGCCCATATTTGACCGGGCCACTTGGGCCACGAGCAATCTGTATGCACACTTCTTTATCGGATATCCAGGACAGCCAGGGGGAGTTCCCTTTGCTGACTCATGCCTGCGCTCTGCACCGGCGTCTCGGAACACAATCCGCTGGCGCGAACGCCAAGCAGTCGCATTTTCTGCTCAAGAGAGACGCGCCGCAGGCATTCCTGGGCTGCCTTGCGAATGGCGGCGGCGTTCGCCGTGGGGACTGGGAGTGTGATGTCACGGGTTACGGTGCGAAAATCTTCATATCGCAATTTGATGCCAATGGTACGGGCAGCATAGCCCTTGCGTTGGAGATCCTCGGCAACACCCGTGCATAGGCCGGTGAAAATTTCCGAAAGGATGGGACGATCGCGACGCGCATGCAGATCCCGCTCGAAAGTCGTCTCGCGGCTGATTGATCTGGGCTCCGCATGAGTCACGACAGGACGCTCGTCAATACCGCGGGAAGCCTCGTACAGCCAGGAGCCGTTACTGCGCCCGAACCGCGCGTGCAGGAAAGCAATGTCGACCTGTGCCAGATCGCCGATGGTGAAAATACCTGACGCTGCCAGTTTCTGGTTTGCTTTCGGACCGATGCCATTAATTTTACGGACGGGAAGAGGCCAGATTCTGACTGGAACATCCGCCATGTCCAGGAGAGTGAGACCATCCGGCTTTTCAAGGTCTGAACAGATTTTTGCCAGAAGCTTGTTTGGCGCCACGCCAATAGAACAGGACAACCCGGTGCTTTTCCGCACAGCCTGCTTGATGCGTCGGGCAAGAGTCACGATGTCCTCGGTCGAGCCACTGAGATCGATGTAAATCTCATCGATACCGCGATCCTCTATATGAGGCACAACCAAGGCAACGGCTGTTTTGAACAGATTCGAATAACGGCGGTAAGCGCTGAAGTCGGCAGGCAGCAGGATAGCCTCCGGGGCCAACTGTGCCGCTTTCATCAAGCCCATGCCGGAGGAAACGCCGAAAGCGCGAGCCTCATAAGTGGCGGTGGTTACCACACCCCGTCCCGCATAACCTTTCAGTTTTGCAAAACGCGGCTTACCGTTGAAAAGTTCTGGCTGCTGCTCCGCGCTTCCGCCGATTACCACCGGTAACCCGCGCAATTGCGGGTATCGCTTCAACTCGACCGAGGCGTAAAAAGCATCCATATCGAGATGGGCAACGCAGCGGCTCATTCCGTCTATCCGTTTGAGGCAAAGCGGCAAGACGGAAACATTCGATCAGATCCTGCGCAAGGTCATGAGCGGTGGCGTTGAAAGCGCGGCGCGCGTACCGAGCAGTCCCGCCAGGGTCACGCCTGCGGCTCCCGCGCCTATACCGATGAGCCAAATCCACGAATTGAAGGTATAAGTGAGATTCAACGCATATTCCGCAACGACATAACCGAGTGCGCTTGCTCCCGCCGCCGCGAAAAAGCCGGCAAGGCCTCCCAATATGGCAAATTCGGCCGCCCAAGCCCGCGCCAGCTGCTTGCGCCTTGCACCCAGCGTGCGGAATATGGCCGCCTCCTGAATGCGTTCATCCTGGGTGGAGACGATGGCGGCATAGAGTACCGCCACCCCTGCCAACAGCGTAAACAGGAACACGAATTCGACGGCCTTGGTCACCTGTTCGATCATTCTTTGAACCTGAGTAAGGATGGCAGCCACATCCAGCACGAGCAGATTGGGAAATTCCTTGACCAGCTGGTTCGTCAATTCCACATGCGTGGATGGAAGATAAAAACTCGTCACATAGCTTGCCGGATATTGCTCCAGCACGCCGGGCGGCGTCACAACGAAAAAGTTTACCCGGAATGAATCCCAGTTCACTTTCCGCAAACTTGTAACCTTGGCGGAAAACACGCTACCCGCTATATCATAAGTCAGTGTGTCGCCCACGTGGATCCCGATGGTCTTGGCAATATCCTCTTCGAGCGAGATTTCCTCTTCTCCCGGGTCCTCAGGTTTCCACCAGCGGCCTTTGACGATCTGGTTGTCGCTTTGCATCTCGCTCGCCCACGAGAGGTTGAATTCCCGCTCTACCAGCCGCTTTGCGCGAATATCGGCATAATTCTCGGAAGCGATGGCCTTGCCATTGATCTCGGTAAGACGGCCTCGAACCATGGGAAAAACCTTCGGCAGTTGCATCCCGCGCTCTTTGAAAAACGCCGTCAACGACTCCAGCTGGTCCTCCTGGATATTTACCAGAAAATGGTTGGGAGCATCGGGAGGCAGGCTGGTCTGCCAGTTTCTCAGCAGATCGTCCCGGATCAGTGTCAGCGCCAATAGCGCCATCAATCCCAATCCGAGGGCCACAGCCTGCAGCACACTCGCGGCGGCGCGACGACGGATACTTGCCAGGCCATAGCGCCACGCGCCACCCGCCTGGTTGCGGATATGGGCCAGCATTCTCATCAACAGGAATCCGAGTACGCCAAAAACCGCTATTGCCACGATGAAACCGCCAATGACGGAGGCACCGAGCCGCAAATCACCCGCTTTCCACAGGAACAGCAGCGCCAGCACGCCCAGTCCCAGCCCATAGCCGGCGAGTCCCTGCGGCGGCATTCCGATGTCCCGGCGCATGACACGCAGCGCCGGGACGCTGCGCAGGCCGAGCAGCGGAGGCAGCGCAAAGCCAAGCAACAGCACCGTTCCAGTCAGCACTCCATGCACGCCCGGCCATACCGTGGGCCATGGTAGTTCGGCTTCAACCAATCCCGAAAGCCAATAGGTAAGAACCTGCTGGGCGACAAAACCGAGAAGACAACCCAGACTGCTGGCAACGAACCCCAGGGTGAGAAAATGATACAGATAGAGACGCAGCATGGCGTCCTGGCTTGCGCCGAGGCAGCGCATCACTGCACAGCCGTCCAGGTGGCGTTGAGTGAAGCGGCGCACTGCCAGTGCCGCAGCGGCGGCCGCCAGCACCACGCTCGCCAGCGCAGTCAGGCTCAGGAATTTTTCCGCCCGTTCCAGAGCCGACCTGATTTCGGGCCGCGCGTCACGGATGCCCTCGATTTTCTCCCCCAGCATCAGGCGTTGCTCGGCCCACTTGCGGAACTCCTCCACGTCGCCCGAGTCGCCGGAAACAAGCAGGCGGTAGCCAATACGGCTGCCCTGCTGAATCAACCCCGTCGCAGCCAGATCAGCCTCATTGATCAGCACACGCGGCCTCAGGTTGAGAAAACCGATCGAATAATCCGGTTCCTGCGTTATCAGCGCATCCACAGCAAACCGGGATGATCCCACCTCGATCCTGTCTCCCCGTTTGAGAGAAAAGCCGATCATGAGCTTCTCGTCCACCCACGCCGTGCCTGGGGACGGAATCCTATTGGCAATATGGGTCACACGCTCAGCAGGCGGAGTTCCGTTGCTGAAATCCTCGCTGATGCGCAATTCGCCACGCAGCGGATAGCCTTCCGTCACGGCCTTGATTTCCGTCAGCAGGCTTTCCTCCCCTTTCGCAGTCATGCTGGGGAACTTGATGGCAGTGGAAATCGACAGACCACGGCGTTTTGCTTCCTCGGCGTAATGCGGCGCCAGAGGGTGATCCGAAAAAATGATCAGATCCGCCCCCAGCAACTGGTTGCCCTGGCGCGAAAGCGCCACCTGCACGCGATCGGCAAAAAAACCGACAGTGGTCATCCCACCCACTGCAATGACCAGCGCAAATACCAGCACGCGCAACTCGCCCGCGCGCCAGTCGCGCGCAAGCATGCGAAGAGATAGCTTTAGAATGTTCATTCAACCCTTAAAATCGCTGTTTGCACTTCCTGTTTTTGAAACTCGTAATGCGGGCTGATCGACAGGGCGAAACACGTCGGTGCCAGGACAGTGCTTCTTGCCCCATCTGCTTATTGCTTCCAGAATGGGCTTGAGATCGTTGCCCTTCTCTGTAAGAACGTATTCGTAGCGAACAGGTTTCTGTTGATATACCCGCCGGGAGACAAGGCCCGCCGTCTCCAATCTCTTCAGGCGATCGGAAAGGATGTTCGAGGCGATATTTTCCGGCGACGAGATAAAATCGGCATAACGACGCTTACCGAGCACCAGGTCGCGAATGACCAGAAGCGTCCATTTGTCGCCAAAGATATTCAATCCATTGGTAATGGGACATGAGGAGCGCTTGAATGTTGTGCCATTACGCGCTTCCGCACCACCTGTCACAGCTTCCTCCTTCACCCATCCATAACTTGTAACACTTACGGGTTATAACATTTGCAGGTGAACTTTAATATAGTCACTTGCAGTTCGCAACATAGTAGGCTAGGCTGCTGTCCCATGCCAAGGCAAGCTGATGAGAAGAATGCTGACTAACAAGATGGAGAACAGCCATGTTGATACTGTACCAGTTTGAGCGTACCTGGGGTAATCCGAATTTAAGTCATTTCTGTTGCAAAACAGAGACATATTTGCGTATGGCAGGGATCGAATATGCAATCAAAACAACGCTTCCACTATTCGCGCCAAAGGGTAAATTGCCGTATATAAAAGATGGAAACATCAAATTAGCGGATTCCCGCTTCATCATTCGGCATCTCAAAGACAAGTATAAAGACCTCGACGAAGGGTTGAATCCCGCAGAGACTGCACTGTCCCTGGCAATGCAGCGCCTGGTCGAAGAGCATCTTTTCTGGGCAACCATGTATACCCGCTGGCAGTATACGGATGTGAACTGGCAGGTCAATAAGAAAGCCATCTTTGACGTCTTGCCCCCAGCAATCCGGGATGTCGCAGCAGTTATCTACCGCTACAAGATTCGGCGTCAAATTTATGGGCATGGCATGGGCCGCCATAAACCCGAAGAGATTTTTGAGCTCGGGATGCAGGATATAGATGCACTCTCCGCATGCCTCGGCGACAACAAATATTTTCTCGGGGATAAACCCACCACGCTGGACGCCAGCGCCTTCGGCTTCCTGATCAATACCATCGCTTGCCCCATCGAATCCCCGCTCAAGGAATATGGCTTATCGAAGGAAAATCTCAGAGACTATATCGACCGGATCAAGATGCAATATTATTCAGACTTGCAGTAGGCAATAACTGAAAGAGAGCTGGAAGAGACCTGCGCTTGTGATCCATCTCTGTTACGACTGTCAATTGTCTATTGTTGAACCTGATCAAAGCAGAATACTAATTGTGACTTAAACAACTGCAACGTACACTGGAACATCCAGAGCATCGAACAGGAAAGAACGGCATGGATTTTTGGCGTAGATTGCCGCCGCGTATGCGGCTTCTGGTTGTAACAGGATTTGTGGCGCTGATGGTGGCGGTGGGAGCACAGTTTCATGTGAGTTCTCAGGGAGATCGGTCTTCAACATATCCAAAAGGCTATCGCGGCGGCACCTGCACCATCGAAACCGAGGCCCTGCTCGTAGGCTATTCTGCCTACTTCATCCCCAGTGACTACGAAATACCGGATGATCCAACCAGCGCCAAGGCGGTTCCCGTGCTCTGCGGCAAAGTGCCAAGCCCGGGCACACTCAATGTGACGCTGGATTTGCTTTATCCTGAATCTGCCCGTCATGTTCCCTTGGCGCTTCGGTTGGTCAAACTGTCGGACAAAAATGGGGAGCAGGAATTGCTGTCAATACCACCGCAGGCGTACGCATCCGGTACTCTCACTCAGGCATTCAAGTTTGATTCGGTTGGGCAATACGCGCTCTACCTCGATGGTAAACGTCCCGCTGGTACCGAATTCAGGTTACAGATACCGATCAAAGTCGGGACCGACTGGAAAGACTATGCGGCCAAGTACTGGCCACAGGCACTGATGTTCCTTTTTATCGTGATCGTCCTCTCGAACTGGAAGAGAATATTTGGGTGATCGCTTGCGGGATCCGAAGGCACTTCTGAAGCTCACCGTTTGCGAGGAGTGATCCGTGATCTGCTACTGGAACTTTCTGAAAGGGGGTTGACTCCAACAGATAAGTTCTGTAAAAAGGACTGTAAGTGCCTGCCCGATGCAGGACTCGAACTATCCATCAATCGGACTCTGAGCACCCGTCCAGCAGTGGGACTCTGACCATCCGTCCAGTAGCAGGACTCTGAATTCCCGTCCACCGGACCACCAGCAGTATCTGTTCAGCAGCAGAATGCTGAACTTCATCCATCCTTCCAATCGGACTCTGAGTACTCGTCCAGTAGTGGGACTCTGACCATCCGTCCAGCAGCAGGACTCTGCCCACCTGTCCACGGCGCAAGCCCGGTTCAGAAGCATCACTCTGAACATTCATACACAGGACTCTGAACATCCGTCCAGCAGTAATCGTTCTTATCTAACGGAATAGGAGACATCAAAATGTCAACGGCATTAAAAACCGCCAGGATGGCAGGTGTCGAGTCGGACCGCGATTACGACATGTCACGGTGGTACGACTCGAAGTATTACAAGATGGGGTTGTTAGCAATGCTGACAGTGGCAATATTCTGGATCTGGTATCAGCGAACCTTTGCTTATTCACACGGCATGGATTCGATGGAGCCCGAATTTGAAAAAGTCTGGATGGGCTTGTGGCGGGTGCACATGATCGTGATGCCGATCTTTGCCCTGATTACCTGGAGCTGGATCTGGAGAACCCGGGATACCAGGGAGCAGTTGGACAACCTCGATCCCAAACTGGAGATCAAGCGTAACTTCTACTTGCTGATGTGGGCTGGCATATACCTCTTCGGGGTTTATTGGGGTGGCAGCTTCTTCACCGAGCAGGATGCCTCCTGGCACCAGGTGATCATTCGCGATACCAGCTTCACGCCAAGCCATATCGTTGTTTTTTATGGCTCCTTCCCGATGTACATCACCTGTGGAGTGGCAACCTTCCTGTACGCTAAAACCCGCTTGCCGCTGTACGCCAGAGGCGTCTCGTTTCCCCTGGTAATGGCGATTGCAGGCCCTCTGATGATCCTTCCCAACGTCGGTTTTAACGAATGGGGGCATGCATTCTGGTTCATGGAAGAGCTTTTCAGCGCCCCGCTGCACTGGGGTTTTGTGATCCTGAGCTGGTCGGGTCTGTTCGCCGGCGGCATAGCAGCGCAGATGATCACCCGTTTTTCCAATCTGACTGACGTGGTCTGGAATAATCAGAGCAAGGCTATCCTGAACCGCATCTGACCTCTGTTTTTCCATGTTACCCGCTCATTCTCCGTACTACGGAGAATGAGCGTTGAAGAATCATCAGTCCGCTAATAACAAAGTGAATTGAGCGTTTGCACTTTTCCTCAGTGCCTAATCCGAAAATTATTAATGCCTAAATTCGCAGAACTCGCTTCGCGTTACCTTACTTAGTACTATCCTTTCGCCACGCGATGAAACCAAGTAAACCCAGTCCAGCCAGCATCATGGCATAGGTTTCGGGTTCAGGAATAGGGAGCGGAGGTGCAGTTAAGGCCTCATTATAAATCCTTATTAGAGCAACACTTCCATCCGAGTACTCGGTTTGCGCTGCTCCCGCTACATTGTCCAAGAAAAAGTTCATCCGGTTGTTCGAGTCAATATCCATTAAATGGGTATTACTGGTGTTCTGCAACACTCCATCCAAATAATATCTAACCGCGCCATTATCGTTAGTTAGAAGAACCTCGTGATACTCATTATTAGTAAATGGGGTCGAACCGTTGCTAACCGGATAAATCTGCAGCCGGTTTTCAGGACTTACATAGAATCCGGTATCAGATTGACGGTTTTGTACATCGATAATCCGTCGCCAATGATTCTCGCCCTCGTTGAACTTGAATATCAAATCGACAGAGTAAACGTTATTTGTCGTTAAAAGACCATCGGTGCTCAGATATAACCCCGCCTGGTTGCCAGGTGGGTTGGCGTCCCCATTAAAGCTATATACCGGTTGACTTCTCCCAAAAACTGAATCCGTCTGAAAATTGCTCTGTCCCATTGGATCGACAGGAACAATAGCAGGGGCTCCAAGCACTGCGGAAGCAAATGAGTTATTAAAGCGATACTCCGCGACTGGTGTGGGAGCTGCTTGCGCATGGAAGAAACTCGATGTAAAAAATGCTAAGGCAGTAAGTTGAATTATTTGCTTGATCTTCATTTCATCTTCCTTCCCCAGAATATAAAGTGATGGCCCTTTTATTCATGCTTAAATTAAGTATGGAACATCTCCCCCAATCTGCAATAGTCTGACAAGACTATTCTGTAGAAAACCTCGCCGCTCCAGTCTCGGTACGTCAATCCGCACGAGTCCGCCCGCTCGGCGTGATTAGCGTTAATGTTTATGGAGTCTCCTCAACCACACGTGTTTCAAACGCACAGCCCGCCATATTGTGGACGGCAACAAACAGACTTGCGGAGGAAGGGGGATCTGAGCAGAAACCTCATCGCCGATCTCCGGTATCAGGAGAGGTTCATGTGATACGCGTGCAGTACATTGAGCCTTTGTCAGGAAAGAAAGCTCTTGGCCTTGATGAAGGCTAGCATGACAGGTTACCTGTCTGGATGCTGCAAAAGGGAGCTTTATGCAGCGGAGAGGCTTTATGCAACGGCACTTCCAATTGGGCCAAGCTAAAAACTTTTCAAGGGGTAAAAAGGGAAGCAGAAAAGGAAAAAAATTCTTTTATAACTGACCTATATTTAATCTGGAAGCCCTAGCGTACCTGGCGACTACCATTTGCGATGGCGGAGTATGACAAGTAATTGATGCTGTGTTTATCAACAACAAAGACAAATAAGAGGTGAAAAATGAATAACAAATTTACCAAGTTGCAACGTCATCCGCTTTGGGTAGGTGTGACCTTCCTGGCAGCATTGGCACCAGGCTATACACAAGCAGCCGATGCAGGTACTTCTACTGGTACCTTCCTTGATCCAATCCCATTGTGCCCTCCGGCAACCTGCAGCGGGATTGAAACCAACTCTTTTAGTTGGGGTATAGGTTCACCTGGTAGCTTATCTTTCGCCGGGAGCAGCTTTTCTCCTGCTCCCGGCGAAACATTCAATGGGATGAGCCGTTGATTGCATATAGCGGCGCCATCCCCCGAACTGACTGATATCCTTTGCATCCGCTACCGCGTAGCCCTCGCATAAGAAACCCTGCACGGATTCGCCGCCCGCAAGGGTAATGGTGCCGATTCCCAGCGGAGCAGGTATGCCTGCCACAAAGCTGCCAAATTCGCTTGCTGGCAGTTCCCATACCTCGACTTCAATCGCGAACCCTCGCTCGTTCTTATCCACTCGCACCAGTCCGGGGCGAAGCGGTGGTGTTCCCGGAAGCGCGTAGAATTTATAGTCGGGGGAGGTTGTGGTACTTGCTATCAGGCGCCCGTCGCGGCCGGTCAGTTGAGGATTCAATGGCAGACCGGACAAATGCGCACCGCAGACCGCTACACGCACGAGAGCTGGTTGCTCCGGTTGTGCCAGGCGTTGAAAAGATACCTTTTCTGGCAAAACCTCTTTTTCCAGCGGAATATCGGTAGCCCCCACGGGCAGTGCGTAAGCCTGTTGCAGACGTGCGGCAAGATGCAACAGCGAGACGTCCCGATGGGCTGGGGCCACCAGGGTTACGCCAAACGGCAATCCATCCTTCTGAAACCCCGCGGGCACCGCTACTGCTGAATAATCTAGCAGATTCATGTAGTTGGTGTAGTAACCCAGATTCGTGTTCAAGCGAATCGGATCTGCCAACATTTCCTCTATGCGATAAATGGTCCCAGCAGTAGGCGTCAACAGACAATCCACTTCAGACCAGGTACGGTCAGCCTGACGTTTAAGCGTACGCAAGCGATACAAGCCGTTGTAGGCATCTGCAGCCGAGAATCGGTGTGCGCCGGCAATGATCTCTCGTACCGGCGAAATTACCTCATCGCTATGCAGATCAAAAAATTTCTGAATGGCGGCATAACGCTCGGCTACCCATGGCCCCCCATAAAGCAGGTGCGCTGCTTCCAGAAAGGGCGAAAAATCGATCTCGATGACCTCCTCACCCAATGCTTGCAGTTGCGTTATCGCCTCCTCGAATAACCTGGCACTTTCCGAATTGCCAAAGAATTGCAATTGCTGCCGGCGCGGTATGCCAAAACGGAAACGCTGTCGAAGGTTTTGCGAGGCAGGATCATCGCTGTTCTCTCTCTGGCGGGAATAAATGTCTTCATCATCATAGCTCGCGGCGGCTTCGAGAACTCGCTCCGCATCGGCAGCAGTAAAGGCAAAGATGGAGACGCAATCCAGCGAGCGGCAGGCGGATACGACACCGCGCGTGGAAAGCCAGCCCTTGGTGGGTTTATGCCCGATGAGATTATTGAAGGCAGCGGGTACTCTGCCGGAGCCCGCGGTATCGGTTCCCAGGCTGAAGCATACCCAGCCCTTCGCTACAGCCACTGCTGAACCCGAGCTTGATCCACCGGAGATGTATTCGGGGTTGAAGGCGTTGCGGCAGACACCATAGGGAGAGCGGGTGCCATTCAACCCGGTGGCAAACTGATCGAGATTGGTCTTGCCGATGGGAATCGCGCCCGCGTCGATCAGTCTCTGCACCACCGTTGCGCTGCGTCGCGGCGTGTAGGCAAACGCCGGGCAAGCCGCAGTAGTTGGAACGCCCGCGAGATCGATATTATCCTTGATAGCGAAGGGGATGCCATATAAAGGCAGTGCAGCCATCCCTTTTTCTTCCACTTTCCGGGAATATTGCCGCAGTGATTCCAAGGGCAGCTTGTGTATCCACACATTGTCGGGATCGTCGTGGATCAGCGCATGCACCGCCTCTACCATTCCGGTAGGAGTCAGTTCCCCAGCGGCATAACGTTGCAGCAGGGACGGGATATCGCCCAGGAGATCAAGCTTGTTCATATTCACTCCTCCTGAACGATAAGCAACATCTGTCCGGCGGATATATGGCTCCCCTCCTTGCAGAACAGCTGTCGTACCGTACCGCTGACCGGCGTTTCCACAGAAAATTCCATTTTCATGGACTCCACCACTACCACCGGATTTCCCATTTCGACACGCTGCCCTTCCTTGACGAGCAGTTTCCATACCGTGCCGGTTACATGCGCACTCACAACCTGGGAACCGGAGGGCAAATCCAGTTCGCCCTGCGCATCTGCTTCCTCGAGTGTAACCTCGCTCACGTACTCAGCCTTGCCTTCGGCCTTCCAGCGTTCACGCTCGGCTTCAAACGCAGCCTGCTGTTTTGCTTTGAAAGCGCTGATGGATGCCGCATTTTCTTTCAGGAAAGCGTTGTACTGTTTCAAACTGAATGTTGTTTCCTCGATCTTCAGCTTGAAGTGTCCGGTAATGAAATCCTTGCGCAGCTTGAGCAGTTCACTTTCGCTAACCGGATAGAAACGGATCTGGTCAAAGAAACGCAGCAACCAGGGTTTTCCTTCCTTGAAGTCGGCTGTCTGGCGGTAGCGGTTCCACATCTGCACCGTGCGGCCCACAAACTGGTAGCCTCCGGGACCTTCCATCCCGTATATGCACAAGTAGGCACCGCCTATGCCAACCGCATTCTCGGGCGTCCAGGTACGCGCAGGATTGTACTTCGTGGTCACCAGCCGATGACGCGGGTCCACAGGTGTGGCAACCGGCGCACCCAGATAGACGTCACCCAGCCCCATGACAAGATAATTCGCGGAAAATACGATGTGCTGCACTTCCTCGATGCTGTCGAGGCCGTTGATCCGGCGGATGAACTCGATATTGCTCGGGCACCAGGGGGCATCACTGCGCACCGACTGCATGTATTTTTCTATCGCCAGCCGGGTGGCAGCATCATCCCACGACAGTGGAAGATGGACGATGCGTGCCGGAACCTCCATATCATCGATATCGGGCAATTTCTTTTCCGCGCTGACCAGCATTTCCAGCAGCTTATCGCCTGGGAGTACGCGGGAATCGAAATGCACTTGCAGCGAACGGATGCCGGGCGTCAGATCCAGAATGCCTTCCAGTTCCCCGTCATTGCACGTTTTCTGCACCCAATCCATCAGGGCGTGCGCGCGGAAGCGCAAATTGAGATCGAGCTCGAGCGGACCATACTCGACCAGCAGATTCTTGTCGCCTGCCTGGCGATATACGACCTGCACCTGGCCGTCGCTTTGCGGGATGAAGTGGAGCACAGGCGTGGATTCGGTGGTTGCGCCCTGCTCCGCCTCGGATGAAACGTTTTGCGGAACCCCGAAGTCTTTTATCCTTGCATCCTGTTGCAGCTCCAGCCCCAACGCCTGCTCCATCGACATCCTGTGGAAGCGCACGCGATCGCCCGGCTTGAGCTGTCCCATCTTCCACAATTCGGCCTGGATGATGGTAACCGGGCACACGAAGCCGCCAAGGCTGGGACCATCGGGACCGAGTATCACGGGCATATCCCCGGTAAAATCTACGGTACCTACGGCATAGGCGTTGTCGTGGATATTGGAGGGATGCAATCCTGCTTCACCGCCGTCACTGCGCGCCCAATGGGGCTTAGGGCCGATCAGCCGCACGCCGGTGCGATTGGAGTTGTAATGCACTTCCCAATCAGTGGCGAAGAAGGTTTCGATATCCTCCTCAGTGAAAAAATCCGGCGCACCGTGGGGCCCATACAACACCCCCATTTTCCAGCTGTCGGTGTAGCACGGCACCAATTCCTCCGGCAGCCCCTGCTCAAATCCGCCATCACCGTCTTTTCTGGTTTCAAAGATATGCAGCACGTCACCGGTGAGGAGCGTGCGACCTGCGTGCCCACCGAAGTGACCGAGGGTGAACGTGGATTTGCTGCCCAGATAATCGGGAACCCGAATTCCTCCCTGCACCGCCAGATAAGCGCGACACCCATGATTTACGAGTTTACCGAACTGCAACAACGAACCGGCCTTGATGCGATGCGCCTGCCAATAGGCAAGCGGTTCACCATCCAGGCGCACCTCCATCGGCGCGCCACAAACAGCGATAACGCTGTCACAGTTGAAGCGCAATACTGGGCCAGAAAGCGTAATCTCCAACCCGGCCTTATCCTCGCTGTTATTGGCGAGACGATTGGCCAGACGGAACGCCAGACCATCCATCGGTCCCGATGGCGGCACGCCGATGCTCCAGTATCCTGTCCGCCCGGGATAATCCTGCACTGTAGTCTGCACGCCCGGACTGAGGACATCGATCGTATGGGCGGTATAACGAAAACTGTTCAGAAAGCTCGTCGTGTGTTGCGCGCTCCGAAACGCATCACTGCGCAGAGTCTGCCTGAGATAACCGACGTTGGTTTCTACCCCGTGCAATGCCGTCACGTCCAGGGCTTCCAGCAGCCGCGCAATGGCCTGCTCCCGGTCCGGCGCGTGCACGATGATTTTTGCCAGCATGGGATCATAAAATGGCGTGACATCGACACCGCGTTCCACCCAGGTTTCCACGCGCGCCGCAGACGGAGACGGAAACTCTGCGGCAGTGAGAATACCGCAGGAAGGTTGAAAATCTTTGACCGCATTTTCCGCGTACACGCGTACCTGGAGGGAGGCTCCCTGCGGCTGGATATCGAATGAATCCAGAGGCGGCAAATCTCCAGCGGCTTGCCGAACCATCCATTCCACCAGGTCAATGCCGGTCACTTCCTCAGTTACCCCATGCTCGACCTGCAGCCGCGTATTCACCTCCAGGAAATAAAATTCTGCGGCGGAGGCATCGAAAATGTACTCCACCGTACCCGCGGACTGGTAACTGACTGACTTGCCCAAACGTACCGCCGCATCCAGCAACGCCTGGCGCACGCGCGACGGCAGGTCAGGCGCCGGCGTTTCTTCGATCACCTTCTGGTTACGCCGCTGCATCGAGCAGTCACGCTCACCCAGTGCGATCACTCCACCCTTGCCATCACCGAATATCTGCACCTCGATATGGCGTGCCTTCTCGACATATTTTTCGAGAAACAGCCCGGCGTCCTTGAAATTGTTCTGCGCCAGGTATTTCACCGAGTCGTAGTTTGCACTCAACTCTTCCTTGTTCCAGCACAAACGTATGCCGATCCCGCCACCTCCCGCCGTGCTTTTCAGCATGACCGGGTAACCGATATGGGCTGCCTGGCGCAAGGCATCATCCAGGTCTTCGAGCAAGCCTGTGCCTGGCAGCAGCGGTACCTGGTTCTGCAGCGCCAGTTCGCGCGCCGTATGCTTCAAGCCGAATGCGCGCATCTGGTGGGGGGTGGGGCCAATGAAGGAAATACCATGGTCAGCGCATTGCTCGGCAAATTCAGCTTTCTCACTGAGGAAGCCATATCCTGGATGAATTGCATTTGCCCCCGCATGGCTCGCAACCTCCAGGATCTTTTCGGCGCGCAGATAGCTTTCCGCGGCGACTCCGCTGCCTATGCAGTAGGCTTCATCGGCTTCGATCACATGCCGCGATAGCGCATCTGCCTCGGTATAGACTGCAACGCTCCTTACCCCCATACGCCGCAGGGTGCGGATAATCCGACAGGCAATGGCGCCGCGATTGGCTATCAATACTTTTTCAAACATGATTTATTCTCGGTTGAGTGAAAAACGGCCGGGATAGAAACTGGACTATGTAAAGCTCATCTCACTGGGATCGTCCCAAACCAGCAATCGAATGGGTGTGGGATTGTAGGCGTTGCATGGATTGTTCAGTTGCGGGCAGTTCGAAATCAGTACCACCACATCCATTTCGGCCTTCATTTCCACGTATTTGCCAGGTGCGGAGACGCCATCCACGAATTCCAGGCCACCCTCTTCCGTCACTGGCACGTTCATGAAGAAATTGATATTGCTCGGAATATCGCGCTTGCTGATACCCAGCTGCTGGCACTCCGGTTCATGCGCCAGCGCGTGCAGAAAGTTATCGCGACAACTGTGCATGGGAAATTTTTCCAGCGCATACCGCACCGTATTGCTCTCCGCCGCGCATGCCCCCCCCAAGGTGTCATGTCGTCCGCATGTATCCGCAACGATGGTGAGCATTACGTTGCCATAATTCGAGTACAGCTTGCTGCCGGTAGTCAGATAGACCTTCTTCTGCCTGCGTATGGTATCGGTTGCGCTATAGCGCTCCACCGCGTGCGAAGCGTTGTAAAACAAGGTATCGACGGCCTGGTTGCCTTCCAGATCCACAATCCGGAATACCTGCCCCTCCCTGATGATCTTGACCCATGGTTCTCCCGCGGGGCAGATTTCATCCACCACTGCCGCATCAGGATCGAACATGCTTTCAACAAAACTCTTCTTGTTCTTGAAATTCGCATTCATGCCGCACCTCCATGACAAGCATATAAACATCCAGTGTTTTGCCGGGCACGCTGGTTTTCGGAAATATGCGCGCATTCGGCAATCATCGAGGATGGCGTTGCAAAAGCAGCGAGATTGACTGCACCGGGCTGGTACGTCGTGGAGGGGTCGAGAGGATGCGGCGCAGCAGATAACACGACCAGCGTATCCATTTCGAAACTCAAATCCACATGATCTCCCGCTTTGCTGTTGCCGGAATGGAAGGTGAGTTCACCGGCTGAATTGGCGGTCACCTTGCTGAAGAAATTGATATTGGATACTACGTCCCGCATACCCAAACCCCATTTGCCAAGCTCGATCAGCATGCCGTCCAGTCCATTGCGGAACATCTGGTTGCGGTGCTCCTGATACCGTGCAGTGCCGTATTTCCGGCGTATTAGTTCGGCGTCGCTCAGGCCGCAGACAGTATCGTGCCAACCCACGCTATCGGCGGTAATGCAGCAGAATATCCTTCCCATATCCGAATGACAGGCATGTCCCTTGGTCAGGCGGAAAGTGTGCTGGGATTTAAGCGTATCGGCCATGTTGTAGCGCTCCAGTTTTTCTTCCTGATTGAAGAACAATACCGAGGCATTGGCGCAACCGTTGACATCCGTCATGCGCAGCGTGGTACCGCGCCGCAGAATGCCGGACCAGTGGCAACCACCGGGAATATGTTGTTCCCACAAATATGCATCCGGTTGATTCATCTCTCTTTCTCCTCATCACGATAGTTTTTCAGGTGTATCCAACTCAATTTGTAGATCGATGCGGTGTTTTCGCTTCCCTCTGCGTGCTGTGTGAAGTGGATTTTTTGCGCATCTTATTTATCAGGATATAGAGCGCCGTAATGCCGAGAATGCTGCCCAGCACCAGGGGTACCGCCCAAAGCTGCCACCACGGGGCATCGGGAGCCGTTGCATAGGGACGCGGCCAGGCAATATTGACAAGTTCGAATACAGACCAGATAAAAGCGGCTGTGTTGATCAGCAACCCCCAGACGCCAAGCTTCAACTCACCCAATGCCGGATTCCAGCGCCCGGTAAGCCGGGTGAATAAACCCACGCCGGTCGTCATGGAAAACATGGCGTAAAGCCCCCCTGTACCGAAGGCAATCACGGTAGCCACGGCGCCATCATTCAATCCGAACAGCAATCCCAATCCTGCCAGCGATACGGTAGAGATAACAGCGTTACGGGGCGTCTTGTCGGGCCCCAGCCGGCTGAGAACAGCGGGCATATTGCCTTCGCGCGCCATGGAATACACGATACGCGAGGTATATTTCACCACCGAGGCGCCGCAAGCCAGGAATGCGACCATGACGATCGCTAAAAATGGTTTTTCCACCCACTCGCCAAAACTGCCGGTAATCACAGGCGTAATCGGATCAGAAGTGGCGCTCGCAGTAATCAGTGCCTCGCGATCGAACGCCAGTGTCAGCGCGGCGGAGTTGAAAAGCACCACCGATCCCACCATGCATAAAGAGAAGAAGACTGCACGCGGAACCATCCTCTTGGGTTCGTGCGTTTCCTCCGCAATGGTGGAGCAGGCGTCAAAACCGATGAATGCCCACCCGGCGATCGCCAGCGCTGCAAGAAACGCGGATAACTGGTCTGGCGCCGTGCCTGTGCCGAGATGCTGGAACAGTTCGGAAAAAGAATGCTGCCTGAAAAACAGGAATAGCAGCAGCGCCACGCCCAGGGAGCCGACAACTTCCGCATAAACTCCCATTGTGATGACCAGCTTGAAGATATTGACGTTAACCAGGTTGATAATGGTGCACAGGAGGAGGAATACTGCACCCCAGATCACGAATGCCGGACCGGTTTCGCTCTCAGCTCCAAAAAACAGGGCAAGCCAGACGCCACCCGTATAGGCGGTGGTGGTGAGCATGGCGATAGTGGAACTGACGTAGATGACACCGGCAAATTGCCCGGTAGTCGCCCCCCCAAGTTGGCGCGCCCATTTGTATGCGCCCCCTGCAATGGGGAATTGTGAAGACAGCTCGGCGTAGACTGTGGCTACGAGCAACTGCATGACGAGACAGGTAGCCAGTGCGCCAAACCATCCGCCTCCTGTCACAGTGGTCTGGACGCTGATGATGGCGTAAAGCCCCACCACTGGGGAAACAACCGCGAACCCGAGCGTAAAGCTGTTCCATACGCTCATACTGCGGTGAAGCTTGTCGCCTGTAACGAGCGCAACGTCAGGGGCAGAAGCAGGAGGTGTATCAGGAGGAGCGGGAGGGACAACGGCGCCGCGGCTTTCCTCTACAGGCATGATAACCCTTTCTAAACAAGCGGGAAGATTTTGTTCTGCCAATGACACGCCGACCTCTCCCCGGAAGCGCTAAAAGCGGGGTACCCGGAAGTACCAGCCGGAAAAACATGAAGATCGAGGAGTATGGACGCAGACCCGGGAATGCCGAAAGCATCCAAGCCATGCGCGACAATTGCAGAAATGTGGAAAAATACGGAGGGAGAGTACACGACAGGTCTCCTTTTTCGGCAGTTAAAATCCCAGGAATCAATGTAATAACTACATGATCTCCCGGGCTTTTATCCCTCCGTGGAGCCTCGTCGTGACGAAGCCGGAAACTCTCGGACCAGACACTTCGAGAAAAGAAGCCGGAACCCTAGTTTCGCGCTACAACTTTACTGGAAACCAGTTTTACACATCTCATTCAGAAATACAACAAAAAATTATAAAAATTTTCTTTCGATTTGCGCCGCCGGGTTTGAGCCCTCGATATTTTATTTCGATATTTTTCAGCAGCCCTGCTCTCTCCAGAGATTCAGGGCCTTGGCATTGGAGATGGATTACAAATAGCGTGTCATTGTGACTTTCTTCGCGCCACGACGACACCGTCCCGCGTCGGATTTATGAAAGCATCAAATTCCGGATCGTTGAAGATCAGTCTGTTGTGCTCAAGAATAGCTTCGGTCCATCCGGGAACAATATCGACATAATGTTCCACCGCCACCCTTCCGTGCCAAAGGACGTTGTCCGCAACATACAGCCCGCCTGGGCGAATCCTTTCTTTTGCCATACGCCAGATTTCCGGATAATCCCCCTTGTCCGCATCGTTGTAGCAGATATCGAATACTCCTTCGGTCTGCCCGAATATCTCTTGGGCGATGCCAGTACGAAAATCGATCCTCTCCAGCAGATTGGCAGACTTGAGATATTGTTCCGCTTTCTCCTTGTTCTGAGGATCGCCATCGGTACAGATCACCTTTCCATCCGCCCCGGCTGCTTTTGCGAACCAGTAAGCTGAATAGCCGTAGCCGCTGCCGAACTCGAAAATACGTTTGGCATCGATCGTTTTCGCCAGTGTCTCCAGAAAAACGCCGACCAGGCGGCCAACGATGGGAAAATTGTTTTTAGCAGCAAGCGCCTCCATTTCGGTCAACACTGGATGATCAGTTCGGCCCACCAGGCTGCGCATATACTTTTCGATTGCCGGATTGACGGGGTCCAATTGGGAGGGATTTACAATAGTTGGAGATTGCATGGCCACCACTCCTCAAAAAAAGAAATTATGTGCTCGTCGTATGCTCGTTACTCGACTCTACGCTCAATACGATGAGGGGTCAAAGGCGAACGGTACGTGATTCGTTAATCCTGACGAGCGGGAGTGCTCATAAAAGCAGCATAGAACTCCCGCTGCTGCTCCGGTAATATCATGACATTTGATGATAGAATCAGTGGCATCCTATCCGATCGGCCCGATCAAAACTCCGGTGAGAACCGGCACTGGAAATCAGGAAGACAGCAGTAGTAAGCGCCGCCAACGTAGTAAGGGGAAATAAGGGGCGATGACCGAACTTGAAACGAGGTTGAAATGAATAGCAGACCGCACATCATATTGACATCCCAGGACCTGGACAGGCTGGAGACCTTGCTCGAGTCGCTTCCGGCCAACGCGGTTCCTGGCAGCGCGGAACTGCAAGCCGAGCTCGAACGCGCCGAAATCGTCGAGCCCGAGCAAATACCACCCACGGTGGTAACCATGAACTCCACAGTACGGTTCAGCATCGATTCCTCAGGCCAGGACTTCCGCCTGACGCTGGTCTATCCAAAAGATGTTGACGGGTCCGGTGATAAAATTTCCGTGCTTGCGCCGGTTGGCAGCGCCCTGCTTGGGCTTTCCACGGGCGACGAGATAGAGTGGCCGCGTCCGGGGGGCGGTACTATCAAGGTACGGATAGAGGAGATCATCTACCAGCCGGAGCGCGAGGGGAAGTTTTACAGGTAGAGGCGCAACCTGTGTCGGAATCTTTCGGAACCTGTTCATCCGAACATCCGAAAATCCCGACACACCGGATTCTGGCAGGCAATAAGCCCAGGCATGTCATCATGTCATGCCAGCGTGAATGCAATTCAGATAGCAACAGACCAATGCATGCTTTGCTCATCAGTTTAAAATCCACGCTGACTTTGCTATAGTTGCGGGCATTTTTTCCGAAGTCCCTGAAATCCCGCTATGCATCTGCCTGATTGCCTGCCTGCTTCATTCACACCTGCCAAAAACACCACTTGCTTTTCAGCCTCTCCACAGCGCGCATTAAAGTGGATTGTGAAGTCCGGCCTGGCAGGCGTGCTCGGCCTCACGCTCCAGGTTTCTGCGGCAGACCCTGCTCCCGCCGGTAGCACCCCCGTAGCCCAGACAACATCGGAAGCACCGGCACCTGCAACGAGCAGTGACGGGAGCAGCGGCCGGTTCGACTGGTCGAAAGTGCCGCCCGTGACTGCCCCATCCCGCCCGGGCATGTTTATCATCGCTCCCCCAGGACCGGGATACTACTCGCTTTGGGATCATATAACCGGCAACAAGCGTGAAGGCCCACCCGTCTCCCCCCATGCGCTCTATGCCCTCATGACCACGCCGGCTTTCGATATCGATTTCCGCTATCTCGAAAAGTCGGAACATGAGAAGGATATTTTCGATCCCATCAAGCGCATCCATCTTGGCGACGACTTCCTTTTATCATTTGGGGGCAGCTTCTGGTACCGGTATACGCGGGAATCCGATGCGCGCCTGACCAATACCAGCGACAACTACCACATGGTCCGCAGCCGCTTTCATGCCGATTTCTGGTATCAGAACCGGATCCGGCTGTTCGCGGAGTTTCTGGACGCACGTACCTTCGGCCAGGCATTGGGGCCGTTAGCTACGGATGCCAATCACACGGATATGCTGAATGTTTTTGCCGACATCAAGATCGCCAACATCAAGGACGGTCCGGCTTATCTGCGCGTGGGGCGGCAGGAATTGCTTTATGGCTCGCAGCGGCTGATTTCCACGCTCGATTGGGTCAACACCCGCCGCACTTTCCAGGGGGTGAAGGGATTCTGGCGCACACCCACGTTCGACCTGGATGCATTCTGGGTACGCCCCATGGTGACCGAAAGAAACAGCTTCGATAACTGGGATGAAAAGCGCGAATTCTTCGGTTTATGGGGAACATACAAGCCCATGAAAGGGCAGTTGGCCGATTTCTATTTTCTGAGCCTGGATGACAACCGCAACCTTGCCGTCGGCAGAGCCGGTGTCAGGGGCGATTCGATCACGCATACCCTCGGCAGCCGCCTAGCGGGAGACTACAACCAGTTCCTGTACGAACTGGAGGGCATGTACCAGTTCGGACAGTATTCCAACCAGGATATCTCGGCCTTTGCCGTCGCCTCCGGTGCCGGCTACCACTTCAAGGGAGAGCCGCTGAATCCGCAATTCTGGCTGCGCTACGACTTTGCCTCCGGTGACAATAACCTGACCGATGGCAGCCGCACAACCTTCAACCAGCTTTTTCCCTTCGGCAATTATTACCTCGGATGGATCGATCGCGTCGGCAGGCAGAACATTCACGACTTCAACGCCCAGCTCAATCTGCACCCCCTGCCCTGGGCCCATTTCACCGCCCAGTACCACCGCTTCTATCTCGCGAACAAGCGCGATTTCCTGTACAACGCCGCCGGCGCCCCCACCCTTAGAGACGCAACCGGCCAATCCGGCAGTTACGTAGGGGACGAGATCGACTTCCGTTTCAACATACACGTCGACCGGCATGGAGACGTGCTAATAGGATATTCGAAACTGTTTGCGGGCGATTTTCTGAAAGCGCAGGCGCCACGCGTCTCGCCTGACCTGTTCTACGTCCAGTACAACTTCCGGTTCTAGAAACGTGGCCTGGTACCTGAACTTGATGGGGTGATGCCGCCTATCCCCAAAAGCATCAAACCAATGCCGCCGGGATTCATTCAGCCCTTCCGACAGACTGGCAGGTTTCTGGTGAAACTTGATATTGCAGGCAGGCGGCCATTTTTTTCCTGGAGCACAGCCCAATAGCGTCCTCCACCCCTGTTTTTTTTATTCCCCTTATATGACGCTATTACATGATCCGCACCCACCCATTTAGACAATATCTTTACCGCACATGGGAGATGAATGGCGGGATCGTGCAGATGTTTTGCTTTCTTGATGCCACAGCTATAGCCCGGCTGGTTTGCGCTTTGTTTTGATATTTGCAGCAGCCCTCGATTTGTATCCCGCCTTCTGAATACATCTTTGGAGGGCCCTCTGGCAGCCGCTTTAGGATTAAAGTTACTTTCGAATTCCGCCATGGACGAAAGCAGACCCACCCAGAACTGAATCCTTTTTTCGTGTGGCAAGTGTTTATAGGTCGGACAAAATTTGCCGATATCCTTAGGCTCCAGAGAGGGAAGAGATGAGGTGGCAACAGCAATCTCCGTGGTCCGCGTCCACGAACCATCAAGGTTCTTTTTTGACCACGCCGCATAATCCTGGGCTTGAGCGGCTAAAGACGCGACCGGAGCCAGTATGAAGATGAGCAGCAGGACAACACACACTATGAGTACCCTTCTTGATCATAGATAATGCGTTTATATAAATTATTATAGGTCCATCCCGGGCAGAGATCAGTTCCCCTCAAACTCGCACAGTGCAAACACCTTGAGGCCCTGGTCTTCCAGCCGCGCCCTGCCCCCGATATCCGGCAGATCGATGACAAAACCACACTCCACCACCTCGCCGCCCATCTCCTGTATCAAGCCAGCGGCAGCCTCCGCCGTCCCACCGGTAGCAATCAGATCATCCACCAGCAGTACCCGCTCGCCCTTCTGAATCGCATCCACATGAATCTCGATGCGGTCGCTGCCATATTCCAGCTGATAATCGCGCCCACGTGTTTCGGCAGGCAACTTGCCCTTCTTGCGCACTGGCACAAACCCCACGCCAAGCTCGTAGGCAACCGGCGCACCGATAATGAAGCCGCGTGATTCAATCCCGGCCACTTTGTCGATTTTCATGGTCTTGTAGCGGCTGGCGATTTCCTGAACCGTCGCGCGCAACCCGACCGAGTCTTTCAGCAGCGTAGTGATATCCCGAAACATGATGCCTTCATGGGGATAATGGGCGATAGTGCGGATGCGGGATTTGATCTGCATGCTACTTCCTGTTTCTGGTTTTTTGGGTCAAAGGATTCGGAGGCCGCCGATACGGATGAGTCGCTTTCGGCTATACTACCGTAAAGTTGCCGGGGATAGCGTTCTGGTGTATCCTTTGCGCCCTTTGCCGGGTTCCTTTCCTGGAACCCTCAACAGGAGAGATGGCCGAGTGGTTTAAGGTACACGCCTGGAAAGCGTGCGTACGGGTCAACCGTACCGAGGGTTCGAATCCCTCTCTCTCCGCCACACACCATGTAAATGGATGATTTCAGGACGTTTTCTTTCATTACCCATCCTTGCACCCCTTATTATTACCGCATTGCCGGTATTCCCGTTGCCAAATAACTGCAATGCGCACAGACGGGACTCTTAATCCCAGTCGATGAGAAAGCCAGCCCAACTCGCGCGTCCCTCGTCCTCATTTGTTGCCTGCAATCGAAACACGGCAGGAGATATTGCTCTGTCCATGCTCGGTCTACCCAGAATAATGCAATCACGTGTAGTGCGAGTAGAACCCGCGAATGGCGATACTCAATGCAAAAAATGGGGCCGCTTCCGGCGCGATTTTCCTGGCCCGACTGCTCAACAAATCTTCTGGTATTGCTCTTTCATGACAGCAATGAAATATTTTGCCGCCGGGCTTAAATATCGATCTTTCCTGATGGCCAGCACTACCTCTCTGGCAGGTGGCTCGCTTTTACTATCCAGGTTGATATAACGTATGCAAGAGCCGGGATCTTTGTCGATCGCGATCGCAGGCAAGATGGAAACGCCGTAGTCCAGTTCAATTAGCAGCTTAATCGTGCTTAACTGTGAAACCTGGAACACCACCTTCGGCATGAACCGTTCATTGAAACAGTACTGTTCGATCTGCCGCGTTAAACAATGAATATTTTCCAGCAGGATAAAAGGCATATCCCCCAGAGTATCGAGAGAAACAAGTTCCATTCCGGCCAGAGGGCTATTCCTGTTAACGGCAAGATAAAATGTATCCGAGAATAATGGTTCGACGTTCAGGCAGGTTTCGTCAAATGGCAGAGCTTCGACAAGAATATCGATTTCGCCGCATATAGCGGCAGCGATCAAAGCCTCGGAGATTTCTTCGCGCACCGTAACAATGGCTTCAGGGAAGTTTTTTGATAGCGCCATCAATGTCGTCGGCAATATGAAAGGCGCCAGCGTTGGCAAAATGCCTATATTCACGGAACCACCGCTGCTGCTGTCAAAATCGCTGACTCGACGTTTTGCATCCTCCACGTTCTTTAAAATATTGCATGCCTGCTCATAAAATATATGGCCGGGATCGGTAAGAATCAATTTACCTTTCACTCTGCTGAACAATTTCCTTCCGATACTCTCTTCCAGTTTTGCTAATTGCTGACTAATCGAAGGTTGTGAAATAAAGCACTGCTCGGCAGCTTTGGTTATGCTGCCGGTTTTCACCACAGCGACGAAATACTTGAGTTGATGTAGCTGCATGAGTGTGCCGCTTTAGTTTTCTGGATTGGCTGAAGGTTGATCCCTGGTTTATTAGCTCTTCATCCATAAGCTGGAGCTCAGGGATCGGACGGGGCCAGTCGCATTTTTCGGTAAACGGTTGTATTACCGATCAGGCTTGCTTAGCATGGGATAGCCTTCGACGTATATCCAGTCGGTGTTTTTTGCCGGCATATGACAGGGAAGACATTCAGTACGATAATCAGCAGTGACACTTCGACTTGAGCTATCAGTTTTAATCAACGCCCAACCCCAGCCATCGCCCCAGACAGGATTGTTAGCAAAGCGCCCCTTGGTATCCTTGATCATTACGAACCATTGCTTGACGTCGCTTGTTGCATGGCTGACATTTTTGCCGGTAGTGTAGTTGCTCGCAGCCGATGATCGCAATTCTTTGACTAGTGTTGCCCCGTCTGGAAATTTCCCGGTTTTAAGATAGGCTCTCGCGGTTTCCGGCTCGGTGTAGACATTGTGGAAACCGCTTGCCTCGCCCTCCGGCACAAACCAGGAACCTAAATGGATCATGGATAACTGAAAGTCATCAGGCAAGGTGATGTTGCCTGACTTGTCGACATATAACGAAAAATTCGCCTTGTCGGCCATCGCTGTTCCCGCGTGTGGCAGCAACGCCATCGTAAACAAAACCGCGGTCAACAAAACAGCGACGGATTTATTTCGAAACAGATACGTATACCGGGTTGCATTCCCTATCGAGCGTTTCATTTTATTTACCTCCCACGGCATTCTCCGGGTTTGCCTTTCCGGCACGGAGAACAGGATAATATTGCGTAAAAACAAAGTCATCTTCCGCGGATGTCTCGTGGCAACCATTGCAATTCGCCTGCGGCTGAGCGTTAGCAGTCTTTTTCACTGATCTGTGGTCTTCGGTAGTGAAGCTGAAGTAAGCCCAGTTGCCGGGCTCATCGGGAAATTCGCGCTTGCTTTTTATTGTCGCTTCCAGGCCTATGAAGTCACCCATGAAATAACCTTTTCCGCTTGCTGCGGCCTTACTGCCAACACTGGTCATCTCCTTGATAAGAATAGCCCCCTCCCGAAATTTACCTGTTTTTTTCCAGTGTTCCCAGCTCTCCGGGTCGATGTAAACGTTGTGGAATTCCGGAAAGCTAGCCTTTCCAGAATTCATGTCATTCGGGGTGAGAGGCGTGCCCACGTAAATCCACTCGCGAAATCCAGTCGGGCGTTCCAGCACCTTGTTACTGATAGTAAAGTATTCTTTAGCAGAAACGCCACCAGATATTAAAAAAGTTCCCAACGCAGCTAGAACCCATAAACCGAATAAATATTTGCCAGTTCTCATTCAATTCTCCTATCTGTTTTCAGATTCAATGTGGTTATGCCATTGCAGGCATTTGTGGCGGCTTTTCTGGAGCAATCTGCATTGCTCGCCCCTCCCACGGCGCCGTCCGTGGATACGAATCACATCAAGTCACGCATGATATTTGTGGAAAGATATTCTTTACCAATACTTATTTTCTATTGGCTATTAGGAATCGCTTATGGAAGGGCCGGGTGTCCCATTGAGCATCGGCGAAAGCCTGCACACGAAAGCATGGGCGGCGGCATCAGGATGATTGATAAGGGAACCGACGGCACCGCAGCAGTGCATTATTATCAGCGCGAGCCGGGTTCGAACCCTGTCTGGAAAACTGGCTGTTCGACGGTGGGGACGCATATCGCTTTTCTGCGGGAGGGGGTGGCGCGTTTGTACTATGGGCTGAGCGAAATTGTTGACGGTAAATTTGTAAAGCCGAGCAAAGTCGGGCGGTTCGAGTTCACACCTATCTTGGTCGCGCACGCGCTCGGGGCAGCCTTGCTCGATTACCTCGACAACAATTCGTCGCTCACGATACTGCTGAGAAGTAATTGACCGAGTAGCTCGATCCGATAGCCGGTCTAGATGAAAAGGCTAAGATTCTGAGAGCAATATGGGGGGAATGCAGCCCCGGCTGAGTCGACGCGTTCAGGGGCGATTTCAGGATTCATTGTTGCATTGCTGCGATCTTCGCCGCGCACTCTTGATCTCTGCGGATCAGTTCGCGTACACAGTGGCTCCCATTAGCGTAGCGGCGCGTTTGTGTCTCCACCCATTCCTTCATGAGATCGGGAGGCGAAACATTCATAGTCACCAGGGGCGACCTTCTTTCCCCTCCATTATCTTGCTCTTTAACACCTCCGCCATCTATTTGGATTGGACAGTGGGAAAGAGACAAAGATGGCTTTCTTTGAAACTTGACGCCAAATGAAGTTTTCCCCGATTGGCGTGGATAGCTCTGTTGATAACTTCCTAAGCTCGTGTCTGGGCTTGAGTTTTCTGCACTGATCAAGATTGTGGCAGAAGAAGAGTTGTTATTGGATATGGACTGACTTCCGATTCCTGCGCCGTTATCTGCTGCTCCCGCTTCCCAGAGGTTTCATTCCGCGAGCAGATATCGTCCCCCTAACTACATGGCGTCAACACGAACCGCTACCTGTAAGATTTTACAGCTACTCCTGGCTTCCATTTGGTTATCTAATCCTGATTCTTTGCGGCGATGTCAAATGCCTGAGCCGGACGAGGCAGGAGGCTGAAAGGCATAGCTGAAAGAAAGATTCTTTTGGAAAGATTCTTTTAACCTCCCGTCGCTTCTCATTTCCGGGAAATTGCGTGCCCGTGCTCGCCATCCCGTCAAGCTTTATCCATCTGATTTTATCCGTTCAGCTTTATCCAGAATCAATAACCATAAACAAGGTTTAATCCATGCAGCCAAAATTGTTCTCATCCACCATGTCCCGGCGCACATTCCTGAAAGCTGCGGCGACGACGACTGCCGTCATCGGCGCTTCTGCCCTGCCCTTTGGAGCCCAGGCGCAAGGGAAAGCGAAGTATCGGCGTTTGAACGTCCTGAATCCGGAGGCAAAGCGCTCCATCGAAAGCTACAAGAGGGCTATCGCCAGGATGCTCAAGCTTCCGCCGGAGGATCCCCGCAACTGGTATCGCATTGCGCTCACTCACACGATGGACTGCCCGCACGGCAACTGGTGGTTTCTGGTCTGGCACCGCGGCTATATTGGCTGGTTCGAGCAGATTTGCCGTGAGCTCAGCGGCGACCCAGGGTTTACTCTTCCCTATTGGGATTGGACGGAGAATACGGACCCCAATAGTCCCTTTCAGGCACGCGTGCCTGCCGTCATGTTCGAGGATGTGCTCACCCCCGCTCACCCGGCCTATATTGCAAATTCGCGCGAGTTTCAGAACCGCTTTCGCGGGGTAATCGCCAGGGCGGATTACTGGAAGCGCATTTGCGGGCCGAATGGTGAATTCGACGATGAGACGCAGTATGGTCAGCTCCTCGCCCGTGGAATCCGCTCCCCCGAGGATCTGTGGTTCGATATGCTCAACGATCCGAGAGGCCGCTTTTTTTTCGATCTGAAACAGGCGCGCGGCGCGACCCGGGAAAAGCCGGAGCTCGATGGAAAAACAACGAAGGCCGTCTCCCTGCAAACATTGCTGGATGCGCTGGCCCCTCGCGATTTCCTCACCTTTGCCAGCCCCAAGACCCTCGGTCACAGTGCCCTCACCGGATTTGGCGTGCTGGAAGGACAGCCGCACAACAGGGTGCACAATTGCGTCGGCGGCATCTTTACCGATCCCAAAGGCAACACCACAAACAACGGCGGCTTCATGCAGGCCAATCTATCGCCTGTCGACCCGCTTTTTTTCCTGCACCATGCGAATATCGATCGGCTTTGGGACGTATGGACCCGCAAGCAGTTGGCGAGGGGATATCCTGCCTTGCCCGAAGGCGCGGATTTCGACGCCTGGTCGAGAGAACCGTTTCTGTTCTTTGGCGATGCAAAGGGAAAGCCGGTGAAGAAAAGAACCGCCGGGGACTACGCGACTATCGGGGATTTCAATTACGATTACGAGCCCGGCTCCGGCGAGGAAGTGGTCGCGCCTCCCATGTTCGCCTCACTGATGCGTACAGCCGTGCCCGCCGAGAGCACCCGGGCTCAGATCAGCCGCTCCGTGGTGAGTGGAGAGCAGGCGGCAAGCGCTGTCGTGACACTTCCGTCTCCCCTGCTTGGCCTGCCTGCACAGGCGGAAGCGCCGCGATTGTATGCAAAGATCACCCTGGCGCTGCCGCCGCTGGCGCACCACCATGATTTTGCCGTGATGGTGGATGATGGGAGCAGTCGAACGGACCCCTCCAGTCCTCACTACGTCGGCACCCTCTCGATGTTCGGTCATCACACCATACAGGCTCCGGTTACCTTTACCGTGCCTTTATCGGGCACGATCGAGGCAATGCGGCAGAACGCGCAGCTTGCAGCCAGCGGGGCGTTGAATATCCGGATTGTTTCGGAGCGAATGGTAAAACCGGGAGTACAGATGGCGGGACATGCCCTTGGCACGGAACCGAAAGCGGAGGTACTTTCCGTCGTTGTGGAGGCGCATTGATTGCTGCGAAATGCAGAGGGCAGCTACGCTTCGCCACGGTAATTGCTGTTCTGATATTCTTGTCCATACTGGGAAATGGCGCTTTTGCGCAGGGCGAGACGCAACAAGGCGTGATCGAACTCACCCTTCCGCGCCCGGTTTCCGGCAATGAAAAGGTCTGGGTTGAAGTCCGTACGCGCGCGCTTCCCAAACAGGCGGAAATCCGCGTCACTGCGCCGGATGAAACCTTGTTCGGCACGATATCGCCGTACGGAGCACCAGGAACACTACACCATGAAGCAGCAACTGCAACCTACACCATTCCTCTTCCCCCCAGCGCGATCTCGGATGGCCACGTAGAGTTGTGCCTGGAAGTGGATGAACCGGACAAGCCGCCACGCGCTCCATGGCCGGTTGAGGTGGAAAGCCTCAATCTGGTTTATGTGCCGGTCAGCGACTGAACCGGCTATTCCTGCATCGACCAGGCAACGAGCAATATCCCTTATTCACTTTGCTGCGGATAGATTTCGCAGTAGCCGCAGATCGCTCTTGAGGTTTTCCGGTTGACCTATCCGGATTCTGCGAAAATCGGGGTGTGCCGGATTGAGCAGCAGGTTTCGCTCAGCGGGGATTACAACACTGGGAACGTCCATCACGCAGTATCTGGCATCACGCAGCCACCGGCTGCCGATTTCCTCGAGGTTTCTACGACTCTCGAGAGTTCGCCAGTTCTCAGGGAGCTGTTCGGCATCGATTTCCAGTCTGGGGATATCGCCAGGAATTTCCGCGGGAATCAGGAGATAATTGGCGCGCAGCGCCTCGTCCTGGACGAGCATTTCGAGAAAGGCGAGTGACCTGCTCTGGGCCGTGTACACTACCGGCTCGCCCTTGCGATTCCAGCGGCCGCCGAACAGCCGCGCCCCCTCGCCGGAAAATGCGGAAGCGGCGAAGCGGTGTGTGACGATACGCCACACCGTCAACTTCAAGTGAAAATACCGTGCTCGATCCGGCCAAGAATAGTCATCACTGAATCGGCGCCAAGATCAGTATCCAGCATGGAAAGGGGTGTGGCCCCCCCCAGGCTGGCATTGGGTGACTTGATCCAGTCCAACGCCAGGGATCCGTCCTCAAACACCTCGCCGGCACGTTCAACAACCCGCGCCAGGCGCAGCAATTTGCCGGATTCCTCACAGTTGAGCACTCCCTCCTTTTTTCGCCGCACCAGCGTGCGCTCCGGGATATCCAGCGCGCGGGAGAGTTCGCCTTGCCGCAGGTCCACAAGCCCCAGAACTGCATCGATCGCCGGGGCGGGAATGCCTCTGCGCACAAGCTCTATCCACTCGACCGCCGAACGTGGATCAGCGTGGAGTATCTGCTTGCCGCCTAGAATGTTCGAGGCGGAAAACGGTTTGCGGGCCAGGGGTGAGATAAAAGAAGTCATGAAAATGATGATAAAGCGATATCGAGAAGAAAGCAAGCCATCTGGCGTCTAATATATGCAAACTTGGCGATTTAAATCTTTTATAGCCCAAAGATGATCGAAGCAGGAATTTTCAATACGCCCGGATGAACTACAAATGACGGGCGCAGGTAGTCGGTGTGCGAACGTGGCACAGCTTATTTTCGCGATACTTTTTGTCACTCGATATCCTGTGCTTGAGAGTCGTTGAACGAACTGGAAATCTCCCGGGTTCTGGTTCGAAGCTCGCTCACCGTTCGACCGACCCTGCGGCGAAGAAGGGTGCGCAAGGTTGTACCATCCGCATAACCCACCTGGGCAGCAATCGCGTCTACATTATCGTTGCTCGTTCTCAGGAGATATACAGCACGCTCAATACGAAGATCCTGAAAATAAGAAAGCGGGGATTTTCCCAGGACGGCCTTTAGCCGGCGCGAAAGCGTTCTCTCGCTTGTACCTGTCGCACTGGCTGCTTCGCTCAGCGAGAAACGTTCACCCAGCCTGTGGCGAGCCCAACGTTCGAATTGCTGAACCAGTGGATCGGTATGTGCAAGGTGATCAGGAATTGCAAAAACTGCCTGTGACGCTCGTGGTTCTATCAACAGATAACGCGCTGTCATTTCTGCGAGCGTGGGACTGCTTTGGCGTATGAGCCAAAGCGCCAGATCGATATGTGCCAGGGCAGCACCCGCAGTAACCAATCCGGGCGAGCTTACCACCATGCGCGATTCCTCCAGGCGCACGCGGGGATAACGTTCACGAAACAAGGGAGTAAGCCACCATGATGTGGTAGCACTTCGGTCATTGAGAAGCAAAGTATCGGCAAGAACGAAGGTTCCAGTGCAGGCGGCGCCGATAAGAACGTCCTCTCTGGACCACTGTCGCAAAAGATCGCCCGCTTCGCACACATCCGGCCGCTCAAGCGCCAATCGCAGCGTTTCCGGCATTTTTGCCCCAAGCGCGGGAATCAATACCACATCCGGAGGGCCACATCGCAGCACTGACACTACCGGTACAGAAAATCCCTGACTGGTATGAATACTGCGGCGCACACCCACGATAGTCAGGTCAAATCGCGTCAATGCATTGGCAGAAACCGCGAGATCGTTTGCGATACTCAGTGTGTCCAGGAGCGTTGATAATCCAGTGTCAAAAACCTGGTCGAGCGCAAGAATATGAATACGCATGGCGTAAATTATATCAAAATTGTCAATATCGCCACTTGGCAGAAATCCTCCCGATATTTAAAGTCTCAGCCTTATTGTTCAACATGAGAAAGGAAATCAAGATGGTAACAGTTGCGCTGTTTGTGCGGTTACAAGCTAAACCGGGAAAGGAAGCGGACGTAGAAAGCTTTCTCAAGCAGGGGCTTTCAATGGCAAATCAGGAAACTACCACACCGATCTGGTTTGCCCTGCGGCTCGGCCCATCGACTTTTGGTATTTTTGATGCATTTGTGGACGAGGCTGGAAGATCAGCGCATTTGTCCGGTCCCATCGCTGCCGCACTGATGGCAAATGCAGCCGATTTGCTGGCTGAGCCACCGCAAATCGAGCATGTAGATATCCTTGGCGTCAAACTCCCAAGCTGAACTGGGAAAGTGAAAAAATAAAAAGAAAGCGGTGAACGCGCCCGCGTTCACCGCTGGATGCTGGGAAGGAGGCCGGGCAGGTTCTGCAGTCAAAGTCTTTGTACTCCTTCATCAGCGCCTGGGCCTTCAAGCGATTAAGACTGGACTTATAAATGACTGCCCCAGCGTCGCCCTGCCTGTACCTGAAGTACGCAAATATCCTGATTGCCGAATAATTCCTAGACGTCGTACAGGCTGTTTCCAGCCCTCTCTCATTCGAGACTACAAAAACCAGCATACTCCGGGGCGCATCATCTTGCCTTGAATACCTCCGCCAAGAAACGTTCCGTCTCCTTCCACGAAGCCTTGTCAGCTTGCGCGTCATAAGCGAGCGGCAAATTGAATTTGCGTCCGTAGTCATCGGCCTCGGGGTTGGTAAAACTATGCTTGGCGCCCGGAAATGTAACCACCTTGTAGTTTACTCCGGCATTCTCCATTTCCTGCTTGAATGCCGCTACCTGCTCGGCCGGTATCATGGGATCAGCCATGCCGGTAAAAGAGATAATCTGCGCCTTCACCTTGCCCCTTTGAGCGGGGTGCTCGGTCGCCAAACCGCCATGAAAGCTGGCTACACCTTTCAAATCTTCACCCTGACGAGCCATTTCCAGGGCGACGCTGCCGCCGAAACAATAACCCAGCGCCGCGATGTTCCTCGGATCGACATTCTCCTGCTTCTGCAGGAAACTCAGGGCGGCTTCAAAGCGTTTTTTCGCCAAGGGTAGATTTTTCTTCAGTTCTCCCGAATATTTGGAGGCCTGATCCGGATGGTGAGCCTGCCTGCCCTCGCCGTACATATCGATAGCCAGCGCGGTGTAGCCCAGTTCCGCCAGCATCTTTGCGCGTTTCCGTGCGTAATCGTCGAGGCCCCACCATTCATGCACCACCAGCACCGCAGGGTGGTTATGTGTTATTGCATCATCATATGCAAGGTAACCTTTGAGTGTCGTGCCATTGGCGGTGTAGGTGACTTCCTTTCCCTGTATGGCAGCCTGGGTCAGGGAACTCAAGAAAAACAATGCAGCAGCTGGGATGATTTTTTTCATGATGAGCTCATTGTGCGGGTGGGTTGATTAAATTTATTGATGATGTGAGTATAGTCGAGGCCTGCGGGCCACCCAAATCGAAAAATAACGAACGATGGAATCCCACAGATACAGCGCGAAGGCCTGTTCATTGACGCAGCATAGGGCGAGGGTATCTGAAAATTCAATATGAATTATCATGTTTTTAACGGAGATGCAGACGGTCTTTGTGCCGTCCATCAGCTTCTGCTGAACAATCCTGTTCGAACAGAATTGGTGACAGGATTAAAGCGCGATATCCACCTGCTCGAGCGGGTCAAGGCCCACGCAGGCGAACGGGTGACGGTGCTCGACATTTCCCTGAACAGCAACCGTGCTGCCCTCGTGCAGCTATTGGAGGACGGTGCGGCTGTCGAGTATTTCGACCATCATTATGCCGCGGAGATACCCCTCCATCCCAATTTGACCACGCACATCGATACATCTGCCGGTGTATGCACAAGCCTGCTGGTCGACCGGCATCTGGAAGGAAAATACCGTTTCTGGGCGATTGCCGCAGCCTTTGGGGATAACATCAGCGAAGGCGCCAATAGACTCGCACTACAAAATGGACTCGTCCAACCGCAGATAGAGAAGCTCGCACACCTGGGAGAATGCCTTAATTACAACAGCTACGGCGAGACTCTGGAAGACCTTCATTTTCATCCTCTTACATTGTATGAGGCAATGGCGCCCTACCCCGATCCATTCGATTTTATCGCCGAATCGGCTGCCTTCAAGGAGCTTGCAGCGGGGTTTCTGGAGGATACCCGGATGACCGCATCGTTGCGCCCCCTGCTCCAGCATGCGCATCACGCTGCCTATCTCCTTCCGGATGCGGCATGGGCAAGACGGGTAAGCGGTGTTTTTGCCAACAAGCTTGCGAACGACAATCCGGCATGCGCACATGCAGTCATTACGATCGACCGGGCGGGTGGCTATAAAATCAGTGTGCGAGCGCCATTGGCGAACCCCCAGGGCGCCGACATGCTCTGCATGAAGTTTGAAACAGGGGGAGGACGCAAGGCAGCGGCCGGTATCAACAATTTGCCCGAAAGCGCGCTCGATACCTTCCTTGCCCGCTTCGCAGAGCAGTTTGGCTAATACGCCTGGTTAATATTGGGCATTACCCTCAAACCTGCCGGCCAGGTTATCGATCATCGTCATGAAAGATTCAATCACCCAAGCGAAGAGGCCGCTCGATATCCCGCAGGCTGATGGAGATGTTCAAGGCAGATTAATCACTGCCTTGCTGGATCCTCGCCGCTATCCCCACCCGGTAAAACGGGTGCGGGTAGTGGAAACGCATATTTCCTGGGTACTGCTGGCGGGACGCTATGCCTACAAAATAAAGAAATCGGTCGATCTGGGTTTCCTCGACTTTACGGATTTGTCATCACGCCGCCATTATTGTGAGGAAGAGTTGCGGCTCAACCGGCGCCTTGCACCCCAACTCTATCTGGATGTCATTCCCCTCGGCGGTACGGCTGAAATGCCGGAAATCAGTGCTGAACCGGCTATCGAATATGCAGTGAAAATGCGCCGCTTCCCTGCTTCCCAACAACTGGACAGGCTGGCCGAGCACGGCAGGATTCTCCCGGAGCATATGGATAGCCTGGCGGCAACGATCGCGCATTTTCATGAGGCTCTGCCCTCGGCTGAACCTGCGGCCGGGCTTGGGTCAGCCGCTGCGACACATGCGACAGTATTGCAGACTCTCGAGCAATTACAAGCAGCGTTGGCTGGCACTGAAAATGAAGCCCGTGTGGCCGGATTGCGCGGGGCGATCGAGACTGAGTATGGCGTACGCAAGGAGCATCTGGAACGGCGGCTTGCCGGGGGTTTTGTGCGCGAATGTCATGGTGACCTGCATCTGGGCAATATTGCGCTGATTCGTGGACGACCTGTTCCTTTCGATTGTATCGAGTTCAGTCCCCCGCTACGCTGGATCGATGTAATGAACGAAGTCGCCTTTACCGTCATGGACCTGCTGCATCGCCAGCAGTCTGAACTTGCCTATCGCTTCCTCAATGCCTATCTGGAAATTACGGGTGATTATGGGGGCCTGCCCTTGCTTCGTTTCTATCTCGCCTATCGTGCCGCAGTGCGTGCGATGGTCAGCGCCGTTCGCGCCGGCCAGGGCAACCTTCCCAAACGGGACAAGGCAGCCGCCCTGGCATCCTGCAGCAGTTTTCTTGATCTCGCTACAGCATGCCTTGCCCGGCAGCAGCCCGCGCTAGTGATTACCCGCGGTTTGCCGGGATCGGGCAAAACGACTTTTGCACAGGCAGCACTGGAAAGGCTGCAAGCCATACGCATACGATCGGATGTGGAGCGCAAGCGTTTATTCGGATTGGCGGCGTTGGCAGACAGCCGCTCGCAGAGAGAGGGCATTTATCATGCGGAGGCTACGGTGCGAACGTATGCGCGACTGCATGATTTGGCGCGAGAACTGCTGGCCGCGGGCTTTCCGGTAATCGTGGATGCCGCCTTTCTGAAACGGGAAGAGCGCGAGCATTTCCGAATGCTGGCAAATGAACTATCGGTGCCGTTTGTGATTGCATCGCTGAAAGCGTCCTCCGAGACAATGCAAAGCCGTATCGTAAAACGGCAAAGCGAATCAAGCGATGCCTCCGAAGCTGATCTGGGCGTATTGAAACTGTTACAGGAAAAAGAGGAAGTGCTGGCGCCGCAGGAGCGGGCTTACACCGTAGAGTTCGTCAATGAGAAAGAAGGCTTTGACAGCGGGGATAACGCCTGGAAGAAACTGGAGCGGTTGCTGGATGAAAGATGATCCCAACTGCTGTTTCAGCAAACCAGACAGCTCTCGTTGCTCTTGTTCGCCCCGCTTCGGGGCAGGGACAGGATGCTAAAGCTTGACTGGCTAAAAACTTGAAAGCATGAAAAAGATTGGACGGAATGAGCCCTGCCCGTGTGGGAGTGGAAAGAAATACAAGCACTGCTGCGAAAGGAACGCGGAAGCGGACCCTGCAGACTCACTGGCCCGCACGTCTTCACGACAATCCATCCTGCAGTACCTTCAAGCCGCAGTCGAGCATCACAAGAGGGGAAATTTGTCTCAAGCGGAAGCAATTTATCAACCCATACTTCAGCTTGATCCGAATCAGCCCGATGCACTGCATTTCCTGGGGCTCCTGGCCCGGGATGCAGGCAGGATCGATATCGGCATCGAACTCATCAGGAGAGCCTTGAAGTTCGAGCCCAACTATGTTGAGGCGCATAACAATCTCGGTAACACGCTCCGGCAACAAGGAAAATTGGATGATGCAATCGCCTCTTACCGGACTGCCGTGAAACTTGAGCCTCGTTTTGCCGAGGCCTATGGCAATCTTGGAAACGCTCTTAGGGAGCAGGGTAGGCTGGATGACGCGATGATCAATTATCGAAAGGCTCTCAGTATCCAGCCTCAGCTTGCGGAGATTCACTGTAATATCGGTATCGTACATAGAGAGCAGGGGAATCTCGAAGATGCCGTATCAAGCTTCCGCAAGGTACTCCTGTTGAAGCCAGATTCTGCAGAGGCATTCAACAATCTGGGAAATGTCCTCGTGGAACAAAGTAAATTTGAAGAGGCAGTATCAAGTTTTGAAAAAGCCATCCTGTACAAACCGCGGTTTCCGGAGGCATACAACAATCTGGGAAACGTGCTGCGTGAACTGGGGAGATTGGATGAAGCAGTAGCCGGTTATAGCCGGGCTATTGAGCTGAACCTTGGATATGCGCGGGCCTATAGCAATCGTGCATACGTGCTGTGGCAACAACATAAGGCTGACGATGCCGTAATCGATTACTGGCACGCTCTTGAACTTTGCGATGACTCCGATATAAAGAGGAGTTTTACAGATTGCATCGCGAATGTTTACTGTGATCATGACATACCTCGCCTTCATGCTCTCCTTGTTCGAGCTATATCTGAAACATGGGGCCAGCCAGACGATTTTGGAAACCCCGCTGTTTCGCTGATCAAGAGAGACTGTGCCATACGTGAGCATCTCGACGGAATGAAGACAGCGCATGCTGTCGGGATGTCGTGTCAGGAGCTTTTTGGTAAATTTGAATCGAGTAAAGCCGGCTTTGCTGCAGTGTTCAATAATGAGCTGTTGCGGGCTTTGATGGAAAATACTCCTGTTTGCGATATTGAACTTGAACAGTTTTTGACGTCGCTGCGCTATTGGCTGCTACAAATAGCCATAGCCGAAGAAAATGTGGCCGGCAAGGTACGAGGAGATGGTCGGGAGTGGCAGGAGGAAGAGGACTTATTTTGGTGCTCACTGGCGCGGCAATGCTTCATCAATGAATACGTTTTCTCATATTCGGCAGAGGAATATGAGCAGGCGCAGAGGTTGAAGGCACAAGTCGCTGCTGCACGGCAAGCCAACAGAACCATCCATCCGCTATCGCTTGCAGGGGCGGCAGCTTATTTTCCGCTCCGTTCGTTACCATTTGCTGAACGACTTCTCGACCATTCCTGGCCTGACTCGATAGCAGCATTGCTCTTGCAACAGGTACAAGAGCCGCTGAAGGAAGAGCGAAGCCTGTCCCACCTTCCTTCCTTGACAGCCATCGTAGACGATACTTCATGCCGCGTGCGTAATCAGTATGAAGAGAATCCTTACCCGAGGTGGATCAAACTTCCGTTACGGGCCGGTAGCGAATCAGTGGACCGCTACCTGAGTGACCTCTTCCCTTACGCCCGATTTGAACCGGCTGCCAGTCCTGAGCATCGGAATGAAAGGGTCAAAGACGCCATCAAGGTTTTGGTCGCGGGATGCGGAACCGGCCGGCATGCCATTGCCGCCGCACAGCGATTCAAGAACGCAAATGTTCTTGCTGTCGATCTTAGTTCAAGATCACTCTGTTATGCTAAAAGGAAGACTGATGAGTTGTGCGTACGGAATATCGAATACGCGCAGGCAGACATCCTGAACCTCGATTCTGAAAGCATAGCGGCGAGAGGTAGCAAACTCTTCGACGTGATCGAAGCAGTTGGCGTACTACACCATCTTTCCGACCCTCTCCTCGGGTGGCGTAAGCTGCTTTCCTTACTCCGGCCCGGCGGCTTCATGCGCATCGGTCTGTATAGCGAGTACGCACGGTCGAACCTGGCTTTTGCCCAACGTTTTATTGCTCAAAAAGGATATAAGCCTACTGCCGAAGACATCAGGACGTGCCGTCAGGAGATGATGTCGCTAGAAAATGCAGACACATTTCGTCAAGTTTTATCCGCAAGGGATTTCTATACTTTGAGCGAGTGTCGCGACATGCTATTCCATGTCCAGGAGAATCGTTATACTCTTCCCCACATCAAGGAAGATCTTCGGGAGCTTGGTTTGATATTCCTCGGGTTTTCGATTGGGCGAAGCACGGCTAACCAGTATCGGCAACGCTTTCCGGATGATGTCCCTCAAACTGATCTCGATCACTGGCACATATTCGAAACCGAGAACCCTGACACGTTCAATACCATGTATCTGTTCTGGGTTCAGAAGCAGGCGGCAGCCGCCTAACTGATAGGCAAATGAGGTCCTCTGGAGAAGTGGCAAGGCAAAATGACTGAGGGTCATCTTCTTATTATCGGCTCTGCCGTCTGTTCTGGGTTGTCTCGCTGGGCGTCTGGCTTGCCTAAAAGGCCAGGCGCGGAGAGATCGAGATCGGCGCCAGCTCGGTGCCTTCTGCCAGAGCGGGTCCCCTAACTAGAAACCGACGTTTCGACAAATCTGTGCTGAAAAGCGTTCGATTCTTCGAATGCCACCCTCTCCCCATTCCTCTCCCCCAGCGGAGAGCGCGCCTGATGAGCATGCTCTACGAACTGGATTTCTTCCAGCGCATCACCTAATCTTTATAGGGGGACTTCGAACAAGCCCGACCGGGGAACAGCCTCATGGCTCATCCCCATGCTTCTATGTTCCCCATGTTCTTTACGCTACAGCGATGCTGTCTTGACATGCGCCCTTTGCCGCCCATTTTGCCATGCTCAGAACAACACTGCGCTTACCCGTCAAAACACTGGCGCAGCCCGATGAAACGACATGTGGTCCAACGTGCCTGCATGCCATCTACAGCTATCTCGGCAAGACGGAACGGCTGGACACCATCATTGACCGCACCCACAAGCTTGAAAACGGCGGAGGAACCTTTGCCGTTTTTTTAGGTTGCGACGCGTTGCGAAACGGTTTCCATGCCACCATCTATACGTACAACCTGATGGTTTTCGATCCAACCTGGTTCACATCAGGCATGGACATCGCGGAACGATTGCAACGGCAACGCGAGATCAAGTCGGACTCGAGATTGCGACGGGCCACGGAGGGCTATCTGGAGTTTCTGCGTTTAGGCGGACGATTACGTCTCACAGACCTCTCACAATCCCTCATCCACGGCCTTTTACGTCGCGGCCTGCCTATCCTGACTGGCCTGAGCTCCACCTTCCTTTACCGCGCTCCGCGGGAATACGGGCCAAATGACATACCGGACGATGTGCGTGGCTTTCCGGCCGGGCATTTTGTCGTACTCACCGGTTATGACCGCGAGAAGCGTACCGTTCTTGTCGCCGATCCATACGGTCCGGCCCAGGAGTACTGGAGCAACATCGACCGCGTATTGTGCTCCGTGCTGCTGGGCATCGTGACACATGATGCCAATCTGCTCGTCATCCGAACACGAGGCGGGCCGGGTGAGGCAACATGACTGCGGCGTTGCCGGCCTTTGCAGGTTATGGCATCGAACTGGAGTACATGATTGTCGACCAGAAGACGCTGGCGGTTGTTCCCATTGCCGACGAGTTGCTGCGAAAGCTTACCGGCGTGTTTGCATCCGAGGCCAGGAACGGCCAGTTGGGATGGTCGAACGAGCTGGTGCTGCATCTGCTCGAACTGAAGAACATCGACCCGCAGCCAGACATCTCCTCCCTGTCTGTCGCGTTTCAGGGCGAAATCCGGCGGATCAGCAAGGTGCTCGAATCGATGAACGCACGGCTCATGCCGACCGGCATGCACCCCTGGATGAATCCCCGCACGGAGACCCGCCTCTGGCCGCACGAGCAGGCGGAAATCTATCTGGCCTATGACCATATCTTCGACTGCAGAAGGCACGGCTGGGCCAACCTGCAAAGCATGCACCTCAACATGCCTTTCGCAAACGACGATGAATTTGCACGGCTTCACGCCGCGGTGCGGCTGTTGCTGCCCATTCTTCCGGCAATAGCGGCAAGCTCTCCAATCGCTGAAGGCGGGTACTCTGGTTTCCTGGATTTCCGGATGGCTAATTACTGCGAGCACCAGCTGAAGGTACCCTCGACAATCGGCCGGGTAATCCCGGAAACAGTCTCCAGTGCCGCCGCCTATGAAGCAAAAATTCTGGCACCGATGTACCGCGAAATTGCAGCACTCGATCCGGAAGAAATGCTACAGCATGAGTGGCTCAATGCGCATGGGGAAATTCCCCGCTTTGACCGTAACGCTATCGAGATCCGCGTAATCGATACCCAGGAATGCTCGAGTGCTGACTTTGCCATCGCCGCTGCTGCGATCAATATCGTGCATGCGCTCTACAGCGAAGCTTACACGCCGCTGGCCGAGCAGCAATCCATCGCCACGGAAGCATTGGTCAGGATCATGCATGACTGCATCCATGACGCAGAACAAGCCGTAATCGATGATGCGGAATACCTTCGCCTGATGGGTTTTCCGGGTACGGATTGCACGGCTGGCATTCTGTGGCGGCATCTCATCGAGTCTGAGATGCCGGTCGAACCCAGGCAAGGAAAAAGCTGCCGGGAAGCGCTGCAAACCATTTTAAGAGAGGGTCCGCTTGCGCGCCGCATCCTGAATGCGATCGGTTCCAACTTCAGCAGGAGGCGGCTGGAGACGGTCTACCGCGAGCTGTGCGATTGCCTGGACGAAGACCGCATGTTTCTGGAATGAGTTGCGCGTGACTTCAACGAAATGCCGACGAATATTCATTTTTTAATCAGTTGTGAACATGGCGGTAACCGCATTCCACCGCGCTACCGTCCGCTGTTCGAAGGCTACGAGCATTTGTTGCACAGCCACCGGGGCTATGACAGCGGCGCTTTGGGCTTGGCTAAAAAACTTGCCATGGCACTGCACTCGCCATTGTTTGCCGCCACAACAAGCCGTCTGCTGATCGACCTCAACCGCTCGATCGGTCACCCTCGGCTTTATTCGGAAGCGACGCGCAACACACCCGCCGCTGTCCGCCAGGAGATTCTGAAGAACTACTACTTGCCCTATCGCACTTGGGTGGAAGCGAACATCACGGATGCCATTCGCTCCGGCCTGAGGGTAATCCATATCTCCTCGCACAGCTTCACTCCCGAATTGAATGGGGAGGTTCGCAATACCGATATCGGACTGCTTTATGATCCCTCACGCCATCTTGAGCAAGAGCTGTGCACCCGCTGGCGCGCGTGCCTTGCCGCGCACGTGCCCGATTTAAGGGTACGCCGCAACTATCCCTACACCGGAGCGGTAAATGGTTTCCCCACCTATCTGCGCCGCCGGTTTCCTGCCAACGCTTACGTCGGAATCGAACTGGAGATCAACCAGAAACATATTCTCAAGGGTGGCTGGCGATGGCATGCGTTACGCGGCCTGCTGGCTGGCACACTCAACGAGACAGTTGCATGAGTCGACCCATACTCCTCTGAAGGTATCCTCGAGCACAGCAGGATATGGAGGTCAGGCCAACACCAGCTCAGACGCGAAGGTTCCGGGTAGAGGTAATGGGGCCGCACTCGTCATCCACCTTTTTTGCCAGTGCTTGCAGCGAGGGGGAGATTTCGACCGGGTAAGCGCAGGCCGTTTCAAGCGATCTGAGGGGTTCCGGCAGGCAGGCATAGTTCGCCACTGTTTGCCGGCGAATGGCCTCCAGCTTCCTATTCCCGTTGATCCCGTCAATGCGCCGCCCATTCCGCATCATAGGGACGATTAGAGGCTCGCCCTCATGCGGATCATCCTTTTCCAGTGCAACAACATCGCGCACCGCGCGACCATCCGGGTCATATTTGCGATACACCTGCTTGCGACCCGGCCATGTCGCTTTTCCCTCGGAGCGTTTGCGGCGAGCCTTGCCGGCGTACTCCTGCAGCTTATAAGCGCAATCCAGCGCCGGCGCGTCGCTCGACACGTCTAATGCGGTACCCACGCCAAAGCCGTCGATGGGAGCGCCGGACGAAATCAGTTCCTGCACCCGATTTTCGTTCAGATTACCGCTGGCAAAGATGCGGGTTTTTTCAAGCCTCCCCTCGTCGAGTATCCGGCGCACGCAACGTGCATGCATTCCCAGGTCGCCGCTGTCCAGCCGGACGCCACTCACCTCGATGCCATCCTGCGCAAGTTTGCGGGCCAAGGTGACGACCTTGATGGCAGCCGCCTCAGTGTCGTAGGTATCGATCAGCAGCGTCGAGTTTTCCGGATGGCAGCGTACAAGATGTTCGAAAGCGGCAGTCTCGTCTGTATGGGCCTGAATGTAGGAATGAGCAACGGTGCCGAACGAAGGCATGCCATATATTGCCGCCGCAAGTACTGTTGATGTGCCGGAAAAACCGGCAAGATAGCTTGCCCGGGCGGCAAGCAACGCGGCTTCCGCTCCATGTGCCCGGCGCATGCCGAAATCCACCAGGAGTTTGCCGGGCGCAACCAGCACTGAGCGTGCTGCCTTTGAGGCGATCAGGGTTTCGAAATGCAGCAGGTTGATGAGGCGCGATTCAACGAACTGGGCTTGCGGCAGTGGCGCCGTGATCCGGAGGATGGGCTCATCCGGAAAAAAAAGAGTCCCTTCCGGCATTGCATGTACATCGCCGGTAAAGCGGAATTGTTCAAGGTAATTTACAAGGGCGGGTCCAAACCGGGCCCTGAGCCATGCCAACTCTCCGGCTGAAAAATGCAGGTTCTCAAGGAATTCCAGCGCCTGTTCCAGACCCGCCGCCACCAGGAAATTCCGGGTCGGGGGAAGCTTGCGAAAAAACAGCTCGAATACCGCAGTTTCCTGCATTCCCTGCTGAAGGTAGCTCTCCAGCATGGTCAACTGGTAATGGTCGGTCAGCAGCGGGCTGGAGAGTGAGTTCACTCAGGGACGATGGTTTCGAAATCGATGAGTTTTGCGCCCAGATGGGCCATTTCCTCCAGGGCGGCGCTGCTCGCGTCGGCATCCATCCCCCGCACTGCATCCTGGAGAACAAAGATGTCATACCCTTGGTTCAAGGCATCCCGTACGGTACTGAGGACGCAATGATCCGTAGCCAGGCCACCGATGAAAACGCGGGAAATTCCTGCAGATTTCAGCATGGCATCCAGTTCTGTCTCCGAAAAACCGGAATAAGCATCTTTCTCCCTGGAGGTGGCCTTGGAAGCGATATGCGTGTCACAGGGGATTTCAAGATTCGCCGGAAATGCCGCGCCCTGCGTGCCGGCAATACAGTGCGCAGGCCAAGGCCCTCCTTGCTGATGAAAGGAGCAGTGATCAGGCGGATGCCAGTCGCGGGTAGCGAAAATAGGTAATTCGCGAAAAAGAAAAGCTGCGATATACCGGTTAAGATTTGGGATGACTTCATCTCCCGACGGTACAGGAAGGCTTCCGCCGGGCAGAAAGTCGTTTTGCACATCCACTATGATAAGGCCATCACCAGTGCCTATGTCCATTTTCATGGCAGTCTCCTATCCCCTTTGCTGCTTGCTCTCTGTACTTTACATTCTTCGGTCGAGTGGGCTGGACTTAGCCTAATCCGCTGAACCTGTTAAGCGTGGCTCTGCTTCTTCGGGTTCTTCTATCTGGCGCTTGCCGGTGCTGACGCGTTTTGCCTGAAAACCTTCACTGCCGATATCTTCGAGGAATTGCACCTCGCTTCCTTCTTCCAATTGCTCAAAGTTATTGTTGGCAAGATTTTCGCGATGAAAGTACAACTCCTGCCCACCCGAAGTTTCGACGAAACCATAGCCTTCCTCGGGCATCAGCCGTACCACCTTTCCATGCAGGACGGGAGCATGCGCCTTGACTTCACCGCGCTGGCGCCGCCCGTAGTCTTCGAGCTGGCGCTTTGCGGCGTCGAACGCATCGCGCAGCGCAACATACACGTCCTCGTTCGGTTCGCGGGTCACCACAAGCTCCTTTCCCGGCACTGTAATGTCCAGCCGCACATTGAACAGGTTGCCCTGGTGTTTGTGTTTGTGAGGAACCTCGACGACTATCCTGCATCCCATGATCTGGGGATAAAAAGTCTCGAGCTTTTCCGCTTTTTGCCGAATATGGTTTTCCAGTGCCTCAGAATGGGGAATATCGCGTGTAGTGATTTGAAGTTGCAATTTCATGACTTATGTCCTCTCGATGATAGAATCATATTGCACCAGGCGTAAGATAAGCCGCCTGAAAAACTGGAGCCTCCGCCAGGACCACCAGGACTATGTCGCGCGCTCCATTTCACGCAACTGGCTTTTGTCGCCGCGGATGAGCAGCACGGGAATATCCGCCATACGAACCATCCCTTCCGCGACGCTCCCGAACAGGACGCGACTGAAACCGGAACGGCCATGCGTGCCAATTACGATCAACTCGGCTGACCAGCGCCTTGCTTCTTCGAGTATTACGCCGGCAATGCGCTCGCCACCCGCTTCCAGTAATTTCACTTCGGCTGCAACCCCTGCCTGTTGCATCAATGTTTGCGCCTCTGCCAATATCCTCCTGCCGGTTCTCTCCAGGGATTCCTTCATTTCATCGTAATTGATGTAGCTGTTGGCATCCATCAAATGAATATCAGCCATGACATATACCAGTTCCACCTGGGTGCGGTGCTGCTTTGCAAGTTTCGAGACTTCCTGGAGTGCAAGAGTGGAGGTCGCGCTGCCATCTATTGGAACCAGGATACGTTGATACATGTCACTCCTTGAAAAAAGTTTTTATATTGCCAAGGAATCGCCGGACAAATCCATCGCGGCGGCGAGGAATTTGTCAGCGTTCCTTAACCCTCAACCCTTGACGCAGACTTTCGGCCGGAGAAATGCGACGCGCCGGGCGAGTCCGGCTTCTTCCGTGGCTTCCGCCACCAGATCGACATCCTTATAGGCGCCCGGAGCTTCTTCCGCCACACCCCGCATGGAGCGGGTATGGATCAGAATACCTTGTTGCGCCAACTCGTCCACCAGCGCGCGTCCTTTCCACCGCGCGAGCGCCTGATGCCGGCTCATGGCCCGACCTGCACCGTGGCTTGAAGAAGCAAAGGCGGGATTTTCGCTGTCGCCAACCAGAATGTAGGAACCTGTCCCCATGCTTCCACCGATAACGACGGGTTGTCCTACCTGGCGGTAGCGTTCCGGCAGCATGGGGTGGCCCGGCCCGAATGCGCGTGTGGCACCCTTGCGGTGCACATACAGCAACCTTGATTCACCGTCGATCTGATGGGTTTCGGCCTTGCAGGTATTGTGCGAGACATCAAACAAGGTTTCAAGCTCGGCCTGGGGATAAACCTCTGTAAATACGGAGCGCGCGAGATGTGTCAGGATTTGGCGGTTGGCAAGCGCGCAATTGATCGCAGCATTCATCGCGCCCATATATTGCTGGCCTTCGGGGGAATTGACAGGCGCACAAGCGAGTTCACGATCGGGTAAATGAATGCCCAAGCGGCTGGCTGCTTTTGCCAATAGCACCAGATAATCGGTACCGATCTGGTGCCCCAGCCCACGCGAACCGCAATGTATCGAAATCAGGATTTGTCCTTCATGCAGGCCAAACGCCAGCGCGACAGCAGGATCGAAGATGCGATCCACCACCTGTACTTCCAGGTAATGATTGCCTGAGCCGAGCGTGCCCATCTCGCCGCGCTGACGCTTTTTGGCAAGTTCGGATACGTTATCCGGGATCGCTCCTGCAACCCGCCCCTGTTCTTCAACATAATCCAGATCTGCCGCGGTGCCATAGCCTTGCTGTACCGCCCAGTGTGCACCGCCGTGCATCACCTGGTCGAGTTGCTCCGGGTTCAGCTTGATCTCGCCCTCCTCGCCCACTCCGGCAGGGATGGCGCGGAACAAGGCGTTTCCGAGTTGGGGAAAATACTCTACCGCATCCTCCAGATCCAGATTGCTGCGCAGACAGCGTATGCCGCACGAAATATCGAAGCCGACCCCGCCTGCGGAAATCACGCCCCCCTGCTCAGCATCGAAAGCCGCAATGCCCCCTATGGGAAAACCATATCCCCAATGCGCATCCGGCATGGTCATTGCCGCCCCGACCAGCCCCGGCAGGGAAGCAACATTGGCGATCTGCTCGAGCACCTTGTCGTCCATGCTGACAAGCAAGGGCGCGCTGCCATACAAGAGGACCTCTCCGCGTTCTTCGCCTAGTGTGCGCGGCAATGTCCACAGGCAAGGTTGCAGTTGACGTAGGCGCTCCAGATTCATGTCACCTCCTGCCGTTGCTGACGTTCAATTTATATCGTTTCATCCGGGGGCCGATCTCACACATCCACTATGCAGCGCGCTTCCCACATTGCTCCAGTCTGTTTGACGGAAAGCATGGTCAGCGTCGCACCTTTGACTTCTACTCCACGCTCCATTACTTCGCGCCATTTTTCACCAAGAGCTTCGGTGGACCACAGATTTTCCCGGCGCTGCACATGGAAGCGACTGAAAACCATGCCGAGTTCACGCGCCTTCCCCAGCAACAGATTCAGCCATGTCACCAGCGCCAGTTCGTGATCTGATTCTTCGAACTCTATCTTGACCGAAGTCTGCGGCTGCACCTTATCCAAAGGCGTGACTATGCCGAACACTGCTTGAGCGGCTGTCTCGAATGCCTGCTCCAGCGTATCGCCGCGTCCGATAATGCCGATATCTGCATCATGCTCGAAGTAGGATGAAGTCTGGCCTGGCACGCACAAATTATCCTTTGATCCATCACTCAGTCTAACCCACGCGGCCTCTCCAGAATTTCCCCTTTGCTTTTCCATTGGCTCTCCTATCTGCGCTCTCCCACTTGCTTTTTATCGCCCTAAAACGGCACAAAAACCGGAGTGCACACTACAAGCTATAGGAGAACCGCCTTGCGGTGTCAAGGGTAATCGGATGCGCCTGAATCCTTGCTGCCCGGCTGAGCCTGCACGTCCCCATGAATATACTAAACTGACCTTGTGAATCCTCGACCAGCAACTTTCCCCGTAAAATCAGCAAAGTGCTTGTCGACGGAAGCAAACGGGAATGCGCATGCCCAGCCATAATGCCGATATCGCCGCTGTCTTCGAAGAGATTGCCAATCTGCTTGAGATCGAAGGCGCAAACCCTTTTCGAATACGCGCCTACCGTAACGCAGCCCAGGCAATAGGCGCCCTTTCCACCGAAGCGTACGTACTGCTCGAAAACAAGGAAGACCTGACAGAGCTTCCCGGCATAGGGCGCGATCTCGCAGGCAAGATCGAAGAAATTGTTGCCACCGGCCACTGCGCCTTGCTGGACCGGCTGCAAACCGAGCTTCCCCCCGCGGTTACAGAGCTTCTGAAAGTACCCGGCCTTGGGCCGAAGCGGGTCCGGCATCTTTATCACGACCTGGATGTCCAGACTGTCGAGCAGCTCTACGGCGCGGCGCGTGAGGGACGCATTCGTGCTCTACCCGGTTTTGGCGAGAAAACCGAGCTCAACATCCTCCAAGCGATCGAGGCGCATACCGATCAGAAAGGGCGTTTCAAGCTGGCGGTGGCGGCACAATACGCGGAGCCGCTGCGCGCGTTTCTGGCAGACGTTCCCCGAGTCAAGGAAGCAACTGTCGCCGGCAGCTACAGGCGCATGCGCGAAACAGTGGGCGATCTCGACATCGTTGTCACCGCCGCACCGGGCAATACTGTCATGGAGCACTTCATGGGGTACGAAGAGGTCGCCGAAATACTTGCTGCCGGAAACACTCGCGCCAGCGTGGTCCTGAAATGCGGCTTGCAGGTGGACCTGCGCGTGGTCCCAGACGAAAGCTACGGCGCTGCCCTGCACTATTTTACCGGATCAAAAGCCCATAATGTTGCGGTACGGTATATCGCCCAGAAAAAAGGATTGAAAGTCAACGAATACGGCGTGTTCCGGGGTAAAAACCGTATCGCGGGCGAGACCGAGGAATCGGTCTATCGTGCCGCCGGGTTATCCTTTATTCCACCCGAGTTGCGGGAGAACAGGGGTGAAATAGACGTAGCGCGAACCCGGAAATTGCCGCACCTGGTCGAGCTATGCGACTTGCGAGGGGATCTGCATACTCACACAAAAGCTACAGACGGCCATAACACATTGCGCGAAATGGCGCTGGCCGGCAAATCGCATGGCCTGGAATACATTGCCGTCACGGATCATTCACGCGAACTGAGGATCGCACGCGGCCTCGATCCTCTACGGCTGAAGCGCCAGTGCGATGAGATCGATGCGCTGAATGAAGAACTGGAAGGAATTACCCTGCTCAAGGGAATCGAGGTGGACATCTTGGAGGATGGCACCCTGGATCTGCCGGATCACGTTCTGGCGCAACTCGATCTGGTCGTAGGGGCAATCCACAGCAAATTTGAGCTCCCGCGGGCGAGGCAGACCGAACGGATACTGCGCGCAATGGCACATCCCCATTTCACCATTCTTGCGCATCCCAACGGTCGCCTCATCCCGCAACGCCCGCCTTACGATATCGATATGCCCCGCATTATCCGTGAAGCAGGACGCCGCGGATGCTTCCTCGAACTCAATGCCCAGCCCGAGCGGTTGGATTTGTTCGATATCTACTGCCAGATGGCCAAGGAGGAAGGGGTGCTGGTCAGCATCAATTCCGACGCCCACAGCACTTTTGATTTCGCGAACCTGCGCTTTGGTATCGGTCAGGCAAGGCGGGGCTGGCTGGAAAAACAGGATGTGCTCAACACTCGCCCTCTCGAGGAATTACGAGTACTCATTGCCCGCACGATGCAGCGCTCCAACACCTATGGTCCGTACAAACGGCAAACCAAGCGTCAAATCCGATCAGGTAAAAATGTCAGGTAAAAAATTCACCTATACTGAAATAAACACGTGATCGGGGGCAACATGTATTTTGAAAATCGCGCGGCAGCAGCCAGGAAGCTTGCGGAAGCGCTTTCAGAATATCGCGGTAAAAATCCGCTGGTCCTGGCTATTCCCAGAGGTGCGGTGCCAATGGCCAAAATTATTGCCGATGAACTGGAAGGTGAACTGGACGTGGTGCTGGTGCGTAAAGTACGGGCGCCAGGCAATCCCGAATTCGCGATTGGTTCCGTCGACGAAACCGGATGGGTTTATCTTACGAGTTACGCCAGCGATGTGGGCGCGGATGAGAAATACATCAAAGACGAAGTTTCCACACAACTGGAAACGATACGGCAGCGCCGCGCTCAATATACCCCGGTACGGCCGCCGATCGATCCCGCCGGACGAATAGTGATCGTAGTCGATGATGGGCTGGCTACCGGTTCGACCATGATAGCCGCATTGCATGCGCTCCGGGCGAAGAAACCGGGGGAATTGATCTGCGCGGTACCTGTGGCACCGCCCGATACGGTGGAAAAAGTGCGCAACAATGCTGACCGCGTAGTGTGTCTTTCCAGTCCCATCAACTTCTATGCAGTAGCGCAGTTTTACATGGATTTTCCGCAGATAACGGATGAAGAGGTTATCGCCATCCTTGCAACTGCCTGACCCTTCTCCCGGTACTGGCAGTTTCCAGGAAAATACGCGGGTAGCGAGTAGCGGGATTGAGATGAAAATGGCTGAAGCCCATCGACTATCTCCATCTCTTGGAGGCCATCATGTGGGCAAATTCGAACGCCGCGCTCGCTGCCATCAATACCAATATACCCTTGACGGCTTCGAATGCTTGCCACCCATCGAAGGTTGGTGCGTTTGTATCTCATACTTTCAAGAATTAATGCAGACTTTTCGTTTATTTCAATTCTCAATCCAGCGGAACATTCAAGCGCCTGAAGGATATTAGCAAAGCCAGATCATAGGCCATCTTCAAAGCTCCACAAGCAATCAGCGGCGCGCTCAGCAGTCCGCTGGCCAGCAAGGCACCGGTCAAGGTTGGGCTTGCGATCGAAGCAAGGCTTCGGGATACGGCGGTGAAGCTTGCAGCGGCAACGCGCTCTGCCGGGGTGACCACAGCCATTACGTAGACAGTACGTGTCGGCACATCCATCTGCGATAATGCGCTGCGTACAAACAGCAGGGCGAGCGCGGCCTCGAGATCTGGGGCGATTGCAGCAAAAATGAGACACACGCTAGCAGGGATGTGAGTGAAGACCATGGTGTTTAGCAGCCCGATCTTGCGTGCGATGGCCGGTGCAGCAAGCTGGGATCCGGCCGATAAGAGTCCGGTGCAGAAGAAGAATGTTCCGGCCTGTCCGAGCGACAGTCCAAACCGCTCAAAGAGCCAGAGCGTCAGCAGTGAATTCCCCAGCAGCCCTCCGGCAAACGCATCAATGCTGAATAACATGGCAAGCTTGAACACAATGCCGCGTGAGGGACCCAACGGCTGCGGTAGTGGAGCCGCCTCGACCTCGAACGCCGGCAGAGTTCGATACAGCAGCCAGACTACCCCGCCGAGCAGGCCATACAGCAAGAACATTATGCGCAGGCCATCAATTAATGAAAGACCGGACCATGGCACAAGCCAGGAGGGGATGCCAGCAGCTAAAGCACCAACAGCGGCGCTCAGGGAACCAATAAGCGAATAGCGGGCGAACAGCGCGGTCCGTGCATTGCCGCGAGCTGCTTGTGCCAGGTGGGCATGCTCCAGTGGCAAAAACACGCTTACATCGCCCGAACCAGGATTAAGTGTTCCTACGAATGCGACAACAAACAGTGGCCAAAACGACGAGATGCTCGCAAGACCAAGGCCGGTAACTGCCATCAACAAGGCAGCGGATAGCAGCAGTCGACGAGCTGTCCATCTGTAGCCAACTGTACCCATCCCCAGAATCGCCAAAGCTGACCCGGCTAACGTTGCCGTAGTTAAAAAGCCTACGTCCAATTGATCAAATCCCAACGCCAGTAGATAAGCGGGCAAAAGCACAGCAACATAGCCATCGCCAAAAGCGCGCAATGCGCGAGCTGCCAGTAACGGGAAAGCGGTTTCAGCAGCCTCCGCAGGAATAAGTAAACGGGCAAGTATTCTGCGCCCCGGGCCCGCTTTCACTGACTTGTTCCTCCATCTGCGATCCATCTACAAGGTGATGCCGGTTTTGTTATATCCGGGCGCCAGGGTGTACATCTAATTTTCCACGAGTTTTTTGTCAGAGTCCTTAAAAAGGCTGTAACAGGCCGGCAGTATGGTGTGCGAACCGAATCTCATTAGTGTGGAGTCAACTGTGTGAATACGCATGTATATCAGGACCAAAGAGGGCTATATCGAGCGCATGAATAACATCATTTCGAACTTGCCTTACGATCCGCGAAAAAAAGGCCCTTTATCCCCCTAGGTGCACGAAGAAGAACTTGTCGGTTTCCCTGAATCCGTAGTGCTCTGGAAAAACAGTATAGGGCCTACCCTAGGCATAGCACCCATTAACCCTCATTCTCGCTTTGAGAAAGAGGCGGACAGCCTCCAGTAAGGTGGAGGGCCCTGGAGTAAGCTGCTCCTCCAGTTCTTTTCTTGAAACTCCCTAAGTATAAGTAGCACTGCGCTCGCGCAGCAAAAGTAAAAGCCCGTTTGCCGCTCGTCCTACGTCACGATCATGAATGAAAACATTCAGGCATTCACACCGGTCATCATGGCTCAACCCTGCCTTTTGTCATAAAACAGTTATAAAAGGGTAATAAGTCAGTCATTTCTCTCCCCTATTCTTGCCCCGGTTTTTCGTAAACATGAGCAATAAGGACTAAAACTGGGAGCACAGCTTTGAAATATTTGAAACTTATGTTAGCAGCGGTCGCTGTCATGGGAGCCGGCACATCATCCGGGGCTTTTGCGATTGATCTTTATGTTGATACCAAAACCAAGCATATATTTGCAGAGCCTGGACCTGACCGAGAACCCCTGGGTACCTATGAAAAAGTCCATGGTACTCCATCAATAAACGCATTACCCGCACCGGAGGTAGAGAGAGCTGATCAGCCAGCGCCCGGCGACAGAAATGCGAGAATAAAAGAAAAAGCGGAACGTGCGCAGCTCGTTGGCAAGGTTGAGTCCCTTGAGGAACGTTTCAAGGAAAGCGAAAAGCAACTCAAGCTGGATAAAAACGGCTTGCAATTTGAAACAGCAGACAAGAACTTCAAGTTCAAGATCGGTGGCCGGATTCATACGGATTACACGCACAGTAGTAATGATCATTTTTTTAGAGGCGGGGTCCCGGTTCAAGCCAATGATGGCGCAGAGCTGCGCCGGGGGCGACTGGAGTTTGCAGGCACTTTCTTTAAAGATTGGGATTTCAAGAGCCAGATCGACTTCGCTGATAACCAAGTCGGCGTCAAGGACATGTTTATCTCATATAGAGGGCTGGATTTCGCAAAGGTCAACGTCGGCCATCAGAAACAGGCTTTCAGCCGCGAGTTACAGGAAAGCTCCAACGATCTCATGTTTATGGAAAGATCGTTAATGAATGTGCTCAACGCACCGCTCGTAGACCGCGCTATCGGTGTAAATCTGTCAAGTAGAGGTAAGAACTGGACTGGACAGGTCGGTCTTTTTGGGGAGTCAATCGACGCTAATAACGACAGTCTGGATGAAAGTTGGGGAACCAATTCGCGCATCACTTTTGCACCCCTTGACGAAAAGACAAGGATTGTCCATTTGGGTGTGGCAGGAAATTATCGCAGACCGAGTGGCAGCGGCCAGCTATTTGGCCCCTCAAATGGCGTGAGATTCAGGCACGAAACCTCGCATATAACCAACCTCTTTCCGATTGATTCGGGTGCCTTGGGAAATGTCGAGGACGTCAAGATGCTGGGGCTGGAGGCCAGCGGCGTCTATGGACCATTCAGCGCGGGAGGTGAGTATACCCATAGCTGGATTGGTCGTAGAAACGGCCTGCATTCACTTAGCTTCCATGGATGGTACGGAGAAGCTGCGTGGACGCTCACGGGAGAATCGCGCCAGTACAAAGAAGGAAAGTTTCACAGAGTGGAACCGACCCGGAACTTCAGCTTTTCCAAGGGCGGATGGGGCGCATGGGAACTGGCAGCACGTGTCGCTGGGGTAGACCTGAACGACGGCGCCTTCAGGGCGGGCGAGATGAAAAACTTTACTGCTGCCCTGAACTGGTACGTGAACAACAATCTTCGCTTCATGTTCAATTACGACAGGATATTGGAAATCAAGGATTCACCGCTCGTAACCGCAAGCGGGGGCAAGCCGGATGACCTGAACACTTTCATGTTCCGCAGTCAAATAGCCTTCTGATTCCGGTTCGCTTGAGGAAGTGGGTGAAATACAGACAGCGGCTTAACAAAGAATGCAAAGAATGGCCAAATGACACTCAGGAAAGCTTGGAGCTTCTTAAGCTTGCTCCGCCTCCCGTTTTGATCGAGCCATTCATGTCATAACAAGCCTGCAAAAGGAAATAATAAAGCCTCTTTAGGAGAACAAGATGCTGAAATTGATGCGTATTGAGATAGTAGTAGTGGTATTGGGCGCACTGCTTGGTGCTGTCAGCCCTGTGTATGCTGAGCCGGTTATAAAAATTGACGGTTCCAGCACTGTTTTTCCCATTACCGAGGCGGTGGCGGAAGATTTTCAAATAGCCAAGAAGGGTGCCGCTAAAGTCACAGTTGGTATTTCAGGCACGGGAGGAGGCTTCAAGAAATTTTGCCGCGGTGAGATAGACATCGCCAATGCTTCGCGTCCTATCCTGAAAAAAGAAATGGACGCATGTAAAGCTGCCGGGGTGCAATACGTTGAAATGCCAGTGGCGTACGATGCATTGACGGTCGTGGCAAATCCTAGAAATGATTGGGTTAAAGTCATTACTGTTGCAGATTTGAAGAAGATTTAGGAACCCGACGCCCAAGGGAGAATAACCAGTTGGAAGCAGGTAAACCCGGCATGGCCGGATGAACCGATAAAACTTTACGGCCCGGGAGCAGATTCCGGCACCTTTGATTACTTTACGGAAGCCATTGTTGGAAAGGCCAAGTCGAGCCGGGGGGATTTCACCGCTTCCGAAGACGACAACGTGCTGGTACAGGGGGTAGCGAGCGATAAAAACGCACTCGGGTATTTTGGCTTCGCCTACTACAACGAAAATCAGAAAAAGCTTAGGGCGCTCGCTGTTGATGGAGGCAAAGGCGGTATTATCCCATCGGTTGAAACGGTGGAGGATGGAAGCTACCAACCATTGTCTCGCCCGATTTTCATTTACATCAGCATCAAGGCGACGGAAAAACCCGAGGTTAGGGAATTTCTTGAATTCTATATGAAAAATGCATCGCCTCTGGTAAAGGAAGTCAAATACTTTCCGCTGCCGGCTCAAGCTTACACCACTAACCTGGACCACCTGAACAAGAAGAAGCTTGGCACAGTTTTTAACGGCCAGCCGGAGGTGGGAGTCCAGATCGAAGAATTGCTCAAGCGTGAGGCCAGTCTTTGACCTGCTGATTCTTTCTTGACAATATTTTCCATTCAAGAAGAAAAGGGCTGTCCTAACGCGAGCAAAGGGATAGCCCGTCAAACCAACAATAGCCCGAGCGAACTAGCCGGCGAGAGCGTCCTTCTCAATAAATCCGACAGCCAGGTGCTTCATCCGCCCAAGATCAGCAGCACCTCATTACGGCGACAGGCAATCCAGAATAAGGTCGAATTGACTTTTTCATACTGAAACCTAAACTGAAAAAACAATCATCAATAATCGAATCGCTGTCGTATACACCTGCCTGCAGCTTGCGGCAGCAGAGGAAAGGCAAATGAAAGGAAAGACCGAGTTATAGCTATTCGTAACCCCAGCAAAACTTTCAGAGTACAAGGCCATGATACGTTATCCAGTAGACGTTGACACCCGGGTCAGCCCCAACCTCTCGCTGCTTATCGACAGCCGGGTCAACGATCCGGATGCAGAGCAGCCTGTTACGCTTGTCACGGTTCGGACTTTCATCGCCGGTCTGCTGCCCTCTGCATTGGATGAAGCTGAGCGACTGCACCATTTCGACATGGATGCCTCACTCCTTGACGAACTCGATGTATTGATCGAGGAATATGGCGGAGATGCGTTGGCCATTGATTTTGTGAGAAGCGATGCGAGCGAGGCGCTTACACGGACAATAGAAGCCGTAGTCGATGACGAAAATCGTGAAAATCCCCCTACGCTCGGCACAGTGCGAGACGCCATCACCGGTGGCCTGACTGCAAAACTGGTTGGCGACGGTGTTCTGGAGGATGATGAAGACGACACCTTGCTTGCGGAGATCGATGCGCTGATCAGGCGTCATGGCGTTGATGCGCTGGCGGAAGAATTTATCCGTTACGAATAGACGTTCCCTCCCCCTACCCGCTACAAACAGGTCGGACACCATTAAAGATCCGGGTCGGTCCATGTTCTCCATATTCTCGGTCCGAGGTTCTTTCGGTCAAACAAAAGATTACAATAACAGTTCTTGAATAGCATGGACGCGCCGTCCGCCCCACGGCGTGAAGGAGCAGCTCTTGGAAAAATCTTCGACACGACGACAGGACGCGCTTAATCTGGAACCGGCGATACTGGAGTTACGTCATATCGGCAAAGCCTACTCCAGTGCTGGGGATGGACGACAGGTCTTGACGGATCTGTCCTATACCTTGAGGGTGGGGGAATATGTGGCGATCATGGGTGAGTCCGGTGTCGGAAAATCGACGCTGCTGAATCTGATCGCCGGCCTGGATGTGCCCGATACAGGCGAGATACTGATTGACGGCATTACTCTGTCATCACTGGACGATGACGCTGCCACCCGCTTGCGGCGCAGGGAATTCGGCTTCATTTTCCAGGCATTTCACGTCCTGCCGCACCTGACCCTGAGCCAGAACATAGCCCTGCCCCTGCTTCTGAATGACATTCCTGCCGGAGGTACGGAACACATGCTGGATGCGGTCGGCCTGACTGGCCGGGGCCATCATTTTCCCCGTCACCTATCGGGGGGAGAATTACAGCGCGTCGCGATCGCCCGCGCCCTGGTACATCGGCCGAAATTGATTCTCGCTGATGAACCCACAGGCAACCTAGACCCAGATACGGCGCATGATATCCTCATGCTCATGCGCCGGGAGATCAAGGCGAATAGTGCTTCCGGCATTATTGTCACCCATTCGCATGCCGCCGCGGCAACGGCAGACCGCGTTCTCGTGCTGACAAAGGATGGGCTGCATCCCTTTGTAGCGGAAAGGGATGTGGATTTGCCGAAGCAAAATAAATGAGCTGGCGCAATAAGAGCATGCTCGCTCGTTGGCTGCTATCGGGTGAATGGCAGGCTCACAGGGTTCAGTCAGGCGTCGCCGTGATCGCAATCGCGCTCGGAGTGGCACTCGGGTTTGCCATCCACCTGATCAATACAGCCGCCTTCAACGAATTCTCCGCTGCCGCGCGCAGCCTTTCCGGCGAGTCGGACCTTGAAGTGCGTGGGCCGCAGGCCACAATCGACGAATCGATTTATCCACTGCTGGCGGAGCAAGAGGATGTCGAGCTGGCAAATCCCGTACTGGAACTCGATGTCGCCCTCCCCAACCATTCGAAGGAACGCAAAGACGCCACCCTGAAAATTCTCGGACTGGATATTTTTCGCGCCTCGGTCATGGCACCCGACCTGATCGGGATTCCGGCGGAAGACAAGCTGTTCGATGTCCTTGCGGATGACGCCATTTTCCTCTCTCCTGCCGCCATGGAATGGCTAGGGGTAAAGCAAGGCGACACCCTGAACCTGAGTGTAGGCACCCGGAAAGTTGCACTGCGGGTTGCCGGGGGCTTGCGCAGGGCGAGGGCGGGACAGCGCATTGGCGTAATGGATATTGCCACGGCGCAATGGCGGTTTCATCGTCTCGGCCAGTTATCGCGCGTCGAGTTGAAACTGCTTCCCGGCACTGATAAAGCTGCATTCAAGGCGCAACTCGAGCAGGAACTGGAGCCCCAAAACCAATACCTCGTTGCCGAACCCACCACCCGGGAAACCCGCGTGGCAAACATGTCGCGTGCCTATCGGGTGAACCTGAACGTGCTTGCGATGGTAGCGCTGTTTACCGGCACCTTTCTGGTATTCTCCACCCAGGCGCTATCCATTGTCCGGCGAAGACATCAGTTCGCCCTGTTGCGGGTGCTCGGCTTCACGCGCAAACAAATGCTGGGACAGGTCTTATGGGAGGGAGCCATTCTTGGCTGCGTCGGGTCGCTGCTCGGCCTTACTCTCGGCTATGCCACAGCCACCAGCGCACTGCATTATTTTGGCGGAGACCTCGGAGGTGGTTTTTTCCCGGGAATAAAACCTGTCATGCATTTCGACCCCGTGGCTGCAATGGTCTTTTTCATTCTGGGGGTGGGCATTACCTTGCTTGGCAGTGCCGCTCCTGCCTGGGAAGCAGCCAGGGCTCTTCCAGCGCCCGCACTGAAATCCGGAAGCGAAGATACGGCGCTCGCCAAGCTGGAGAATCCGTGGCCGGGGTTGCTTTTCCTTGCTTCGGGCATCCTGTTTACCCGATTGCCGCCAATTTTCGATTTGCCGATTTTCGGTTATCTTGCCGTAGCGCAACTGCTGACGGGCGGCATTATTCTCATGCCGCCCCTTTCTGCACTCATTTTCACTGCCGTATTCCGCATGGTGCAACATGCGAGCCACGCCAGGCCGGTGCTGACCACGGCATTGGCGCGGCTCGCCAATGCTCCCAATCAGGCCGCGATCGCCCTCGGGGGCATACTGGCAAGCTTTACCCTGATGGTCGCCATGGCGATCATGGTTGCAAGTTTTCGCGTATCGGTCGATGACTGGTTGAGGCACATCCTGCCTGCCGATCTGTATGTCGAAACCGCAGCGAGTGGAGATACGCGGGGCCTCACCCCGGATGAGATGAAAGCACTGGCGGAAACGCCGGGTCTCGTGCGAGTGGACTTTTTCCGCTCCTCCAAACTGATGCTCGATCCAAGCCGGCCCAATATCACGCTGATCGCACGTCCCATCGATATATCCGAGCCCGGAAATACGTTGCCGCTGACAGGCGAATCGATTCCGGTCGCCCAGCTTCCGAAAGGTGCAATTCCGATCTGGGTTTCCGAACCCATGATGGATTTATACGGTTATACGCTCGGCAAGCACGTCACGCTACCCATCGCTATTCCCGCACGCACGTTTATCGTGGCAGGAGTATGGCGCGACTATGGGCGGCAATTCGGCGCGATACAGATGCGCCTGGCGGATTACCAGGCGCTGACGGACGACCAGCTCGTGAATGATGCCGCACTTTGGCTGGAGCAAGGGGTGGCGCCGGAACAGGTAATCGAGTCGATGAGGCAGCTCCCGTTTGGCAATGCGCTGAAGTTTTCCGATCCGGGTCAGATACGCGCACTGAGCCTGAATATTTTTGACCGCAGCTTTGCCGTAACCTATCTGCTTGAAGGTGTAGCAATAATCATTGGCCTGCTCGGTGTTGCGGCCAGCTTTTCGGCGCAGGCCCTGGCGCGCATCAAAGAATTTGGAATGCTGCGCCACATCGGCATGACGCGGCGCCAGATACTCGGCATGCTGGCAATAGAAGGGGGTCTGCTGACAGCGCTCGGCGTTCTGCTCGGCTTTGTGCTAGGAGGCTGTATCAGCCTGATCCTGGTTTTTATCGTGAACCCCCAATCGTTCCACTGGACCATGCAATTGAGTCTCCCTTGGGAGAGTCTCTTGAGCGTGGCGCTGACGCTGATGTTTCTGGCTGCGTTCACGGCAGTGGCATCGGGGCGCCATGCGGTTTCGGGCAATCCAGAACGCGCCGTAAGGGAGGACTGGTAATGCGAGCGGTAAAGCGTAATACCGAATATTTCACCTGTTTCCGCAAACAAGAGGGATGCCATGCCGGATTCAAAGGGCTGGCTGGAACCGCTTTCCTTGTTGCAGCTTTGTTCCTGGCTTTCTTTACCACCGGCCGCGTTCTGGCGGAACGGCCACAGCTATCACCGGTAGTTCGAAACGTGCCCCTTGTGTTCCCGCGGGATTTCGGGGCGCACCCCAGCTTCAGAAATGAGTGGTGGTATGTAACCGGCTGGCTGGAAACACCCGAAAAAGAACCGCTTGGCTTCCAGATCACCTTTTTCCGCGTGGCGACCGAACACGATCGCGCCAACCCCAGCCGTTTTGCCCCCAGAGACCTCATCATTGCCCACGCCGCATTGTCTGATCCGGCAGCGGGTAAACTCCTGCATGACCAGAAAAGTGCCCGGGATGGTTTTGGCCTGGCATATACCACAGAGGACAACACGAACGTCAAACTGGGCGATTGGTTTATGGTGCGGGAGGAAAACGGGCGCTACCAGACCCGCATAAAGGCAGACCATTTCCGGCTCGATTTTTCGCTGACACCCGCGCAATCCCCCATGCTGCAAGACCTCAACGGTTTTTCCAGGAAGGGGCTGCACCCTGAGCAGGCCAGCTATTACTACAGTGAGCCTCACCTGCAGGTAAGTGGGAAAGTAACGCGCGATGGCGAGGAAATCGCGGTGAAGGGCATCGCATGGCTCGACCACGAGTGGTCTACCGCCTACCTCGATCCGAAAGCGGTGGGATGGGATTGGGTTGGCGCCAATCTTGACGATGGATCAGCCCTGATGGCGTTTCAGATCCGCGGCAAGGACGGCAGCAAGGTCTGGGCGTATGCCGGGATCCGGGAGCCTTCGGGACAGTTCACGCGCTTTGAACCGGATCAGGTAAGCTTTGAACCGCAACGCACCTGGCATTCAACACGCACCAACACCACCTATCCAGTCAAAATACGAATCCGGACCGGCACTACTGTCTGGGTCCTCACGCCCCTGATGGACGACCAGGAACTTGACTCGCGGCAATCCACCGGCGCCGTCTATTGGGAAGGCGCGGTGACCGTTACTCGCGATGGCGAACCCGCGGGGCGCGGCTATCTCGAACTGACCGGTTACGTGGAGGCGCTGAATCTCTAAGCATTCTTCGTCCCAAGCCCTCCGGCAGGCTCAGAACAAGCTTGCCAAGGAGCCAACGCGTTCAGGACACTGCTTACATATTCCGGCTCTTCCTGATCAAATCATAGGCAGCCTGCACTTCCTGAGATTTTGCGGTGGCCATTGCAATCATATCTTCCGGCATGCCCTGCCCCATCAATTTATCGGGGTGATACTGACTCATCAGCTTGCGATAGGCGCGCTTGATTTCCTGGTCGCTGCTTTCCCTGGTCACCCCCAGTGCTTTATAGGCATCGTCAAGAGTGGTAGCCGAGGGTGGCTGCCCCCCCGCAAAATGCGATTGACTCAGCACCATGTCCAGTAGTTGGCGGAATGCAGACGAATCATAGCCAAGATAGCGCGCCACATCTCTTAACAGGCTCTCCTCGGCCACGTCCATGTGCCCGTCCGCCACTGCCATGACGATAAGATAAACCAGAAGCATCTGCGCAAGGTTATGGGTGTGTCCGCAGACAATCATGAACTCATTCAGCTTGGGCGCGTGATCAAAACCAGGCGCTGTGCCCTGTTTGAAAAGCGAGATCGCTCTCTGCCGATGCTCCGCCGACATTCCAAGCTTCTGCATGAAGTCTTCAACATGGTTAATCTCCCCCTGGGAAATATGCCCGTCTGCCTTGGCAAGTTTTCCCATGAGTATGAAAACGGTTTCGAGAAAAACCGTCTGCCGCTGGGCACTCGTAAACGGATTGATTGCACCTGCGCCGTAAGCACGGTAACGATCGATGAAGCTGCCGGCAATGTATCCGAGAAATGCGCCGAAAATGCCGAAGAAGTAAAGGCCCAACAGGGCTAAAATTATTTTGAACAAGCAAGCTTCCTTTGACGGACATGAAAACGGCAAAAAAATGAGTCGGTGCGCCGTTATTCTAAAAGAGCAATGATGAGTGAAATAATATCAGACACTACAGTCCGTTACAGCCTGATGCAACAATGAGGCAACAAGACAAGCCAGACAATGGATGGACTATGCTTTGCCATCCACAAGTAATTGACGGAAAGAACCTGCATGCAAATGACCTAGGAGGAATCATGATCGAATTGCATTCCAGTCCAACCCCGAACGGCCAGAAAGTGATGATCATGCTGGAAGAAATCGGAATCGAATGGAAACACATCGACGTCGATATCAATGTGGGGGAGCAATTCCAGCCGGAGCATCTGAAACTCAATCCCAATAACAAGATTCCGGCCATCGTGGATACGGAGGGTCCCGGAGGTAGCCCCTACACAATGATGGAATCGGGTGCGATTCTCTTTTATCTTGCGCAGAAAACAGGCAAATTCCTGCCTGTGGAGGTGCGTAAGCGTTATGACACGCTGCAATGGCTGTTCTTCCAGGTTGCGCATATCGGCCCCATGTTCGGGCAGGCGAACCATTTCAATCGGCAGGCCAGAGACAACCAGTACGCGCGGGACAGGTACAACAATGAGTCGCTGCGCCTCTATCGAGTGCTGGAAAACCGGCTGGGTGCCTCCGCGTGGCTCGGGTGCGATGAATATTCAATCGCCGATATCGCCACCTACCCCTGGTGTAAAGGGCATGCGGAGCGCGGCGTCGATGGAGAGACCTTCCCGAGCTTCATGCGCTGGTTTATTGCAATGGAGACTCGTCCCGCAGTGCAGCGCAATAATGAAATGGCAGCCGAAATTCGGGCCCGAATGGAAAAGGCGGCAAAGAACAAGTCTGTTATTAATATGTACGACACCAAGGATAATGGCGAGCGGCTTGCCCGGGCGACGTCGGGCAAGGACAAGGCATGAGAAATTTTATCTGGCGCCGCACAATTTGCGGCCCTGACGCTTGCCCCTTTCAGAGCAAGCAGTTCAAACAGGCCAGGCGACGGCTTACTGGCAATTTTTGTTGTTATAGATAGTCGTGAGCGCACTCCTCCTGTCACTGATCAACCGGGTTGCCTCCCCGGCATCGTAATAGGTATAGGCCAGGCCCGGAAGCCACAAAAGGGCCGCTGCAACATTGGTTCCAGTAACCCCTTTCTTTGCATCTATGTCAGCTTGTGCTTTGTCAAGCCTCGCAAGTTCCCCCTTGATTGCATTGCAGGACAGGTTCTGGTCACCGGGCTGCACCACTTGTATTTTTTCCGAAGTCGCGCAACCGACCAATAAACTACTCGCGGCAACGGTGACAAGCACCGCGCTTCTCAAAGAGAACAGCATTTATTTCACTCCAATCAACCGCCAAACGTGCGTAACCGAAGCCGGGGCGGGATCCGGCCACGCGCAAAAAAATCAGTAGTCCATGGATTCAGATAAAGAAATCTTTCTACTGCCGGGGGCGGGAGGAATTATAAAGAAATAACTCTAACTCAGCATTTATTGCGTGATTTTCGATACATGAAACAGCAGAAGAAATATTCTGCGCGGATAGTGCTTCATGCTGGCGCTCTCATGCGTTAAACTCGAATTTTTTCAATTTTTCATTCAGTTATGGCCCAATACGTACTTACCATGAACCGGGTGGGCAAAGTAGTTCCACCCCGGCGCACGATACTCAAGGATATTTCCATCAGTTTTTTCCCCGGCGCAAAGATAGGTTTGCTGGGACTCAACGGTTCGGGCAAATCCACCGTTCTGAAAATCATGGCGGGCGTGGACAAGGATATCGAGGGCGAAGTCACCGCCATGCCCAACCTCAATATCGGCTATCTTCCGCAGGAGCCGCAGCTCAACGCCGAGCATACGGTCCGCGAAGCGGTGCAGGAAGGGCTTGGCGAGGTATTCAGCGCGCAGCAGAAATTGGAGGAGGTTTACGCTGCCTATGCCGAGCCGGATGCAGACTTCGATGCCCTGGCATCCGAGCAAAGCCGGCTCGAAGCGATCATTGCCGCCAGCGGCGGAAACGTCGATCAGCAGATGGAAGTTGCCGCTGATGCGCTGCGTTTGCCGGAATGGGACGCCATCGTAAAGAATCTCTCGGGTGGCGAGAAACGGCGTGTCGCCTTATGCAAATTGCTGCTGTCCAAACCTGATATGCTATTGCTGGACGAACCCACCAATCACCTGGATGCGGAGTCAGTGGAATGGCTGGAGCAATTCCTCACGCGGTTTCCGGGCACTGTGGTGGCAGTGACGCACGATCGCTATTTTCTCGACAACGCCGCGGAATGGATCCTGGAGCTCGACCGCGGGCATGGCATACCGTGGAAGGGCAATTACAGTTCCTGGCTGGAGCAGAAAGAAACCCGCCTGAAACAGGAAGAATCAGCCGAGTCGGCACGTCAGAAAGCGCTGAAAAAAGAGCTGGAATGGGTACGACAGAACCCCAAGGGACGCCAGGCGAAATCCAAAGCGCGTATTGCGCGCTTTGATGAACTCAATTCGCAGGAGTACCAGAAACGTAACGAGACGCAGGAGATCTTCATTCCTGTGGCCGAAAGACTGGGTAACGAAGTCATCGAGTTCAGGAACGTATCGAAAGCATATGGCGATCGCCTGCTGATCGATAACCTGAGTTTCAAGGTGCCTCCCGGTGCCATTGTCGGCATCATCGGTCCGAATGGAGCCGGAAAATCCACTCTTTTCCGGATGATTACAGGAAAGGAGCAACCGGATTCCGGTAATATAGAAATCGGCGCAACCGTCAAAATTGCCCATGTGGATCAATCACGCGCCGCTTTGGAAGACGGTAAAACCGTATTTGATGCGATCTCGGATGGGCATGACATCCTGACGGTCGGCAGATATGAAACGCCAGCGCGCGCCTATCTTGGCCGCTTCAATTTCAAGGGCTCGGATCAACAGAAGATAGTAGGCAACTTGTCCGGCGGTGAACGGGGAAGACTTCACCTGGCTAAAACGCTTATCGCCGGAGGCAACGTCCTATTGCTGGATGAGCCTTCCAACGACCTCGATGTGGAAACTCTCCGTGCGCTGGAAGATGCGTTGCTAGAGTTTGCAGGATGCGTGATGGTCATCTCGCATGACCGCTGGTTCCTTGATCGTATCGCTACCCATATCCTGTCGTTCGAGGGCAATTCGCAGGTAGCATTCTTCGATGGCAATTATCAGGAATATGAAGCCGACAAGCGGAAACGCCTCGGGGAGGAAGCCGCAAAGCCCAAGCGGATCAGGTATAAGCCGATCAATCGGTAAGCGATGAGCGATCGTCCGGTAAGCTGTCCTTAGTCCCCCTCGATTCCCGGCAAGCCGGGAACTCCCTCTCCCCCATGGGGAAAGGGAGTCTGCGATGGAGAAAGGAGCAGATTCAAGGTTTCAAGCCAAACCGGCATATAGCCGGCCCGCAGCTATGCCATAATGGAGCAGCAATCCAAGGAATGACCAGCGCCTGGTCTATCAATCGCGGCCTTCGCGCTTCGATCCCGTGCCACTATTATCCTTCTGCTGCTCATATCTTTCAGTACCATCGGTACGGTATCTGGAATTATCCTGACCTCTCGTCATCGAGGTGCCTTCCTTCATGTGCAATCTTTCCTTGATGCTCTTATCGCCGCCTTTATCATCCGTATCCCGAATGGCCGGAGAGTCGGCCGGCCCGATCTCATCCGATATATCGTTGCTGCTCGGGGCAGACAGGATATATGAATCGCGCTCATCAGCATGAACTCCACTCGACGCACTGACAGCGAGAACAAATGCCGCGACAATTGGAAGCAGTGTGGGCCCGGATATCAAAGAAGAACGTTTCATGATTACTCTCCTTATCAGCTCAGCGATTGACTGAAATCGCACAGTACGCCTGATACCAACGTCATTCCGTGCGCTAACATACATATTGCCTGCATTGATCTGATTCTTCGTGAAGTTTTGGATATCAGTGGCTTTTCTATACAATTATCAAATTTGCTGATCAGTCTTTTCACTTGTTCAGATACAACTCATGAAATTGGTATATCTTCGCTCTCTGTATACCCCGCTTTTCGCGCTATTCATAAGCATTGGCGCGTTCTTTTGCAATCCGGTGACGGCGAGCGAAAACAATACCTTGAACTCTGCAAAAGCGTGTCCTGTCTGTCCTGAAATGGTATCCATTGCAGGCAAGAAATTTGCCATGGGTAAATACGCTGTAACGTTCGACGACTGGGAGGCGTGTGTTGAAGGAGGCGGCTGTGGCGGGTATGTTCCCCCCGATAATGGCTGGGGGCGCGGTAAAAGACCGGTTGTGAACGTAAGCTGGGATGATGCGCAGGCTTACCTGCGATGGCTGTCGGATAAGTCGGGCAAGACTTATCGGCTACCCACGGAAGAGGAATGGGAAGTCGCCGCCCTGGCGGGCGCGACTTCCCAATACTATTGGGGCAACGACGTCGGGCGCAATAACGCCAATTGCGATGGATGCGGGAGCGAGTGGGATAACAGGAGAACCGCTCCCGTCGGCAGTTTCAAACCCAATGCCTTTGGCCTGTACGATATGATGGGTAATGTCTGGCAATGGACGGATACCTGCCGGAAAGGGAACTGTGCGAAACGCCTCTTGTGCGGAGGCTCCTGGAATCACCGGCCCCAAGACATGCGGGCAGGTATGTGCAACTGGTTCGATACCAACAAACGTATGCGCTATCTGGGTTTTCGACCTGCAATGACGTTGCCCTGAAGCACCCCCGCTCTTTTTTCCCTCTCCTCCAATTTTTCCCCTCTCCGCCGACCCCTCCCGCAAGCGGGAGAGGGGAGTGAGGACATCGGCCAGATTGAGCTAAGCATGATGAGTAGCTCAAATAATTCGTTTGATTACAATACCTCAACTGCGCCTGATTCGTGCACCCAGCGCCGACAGCTTCTCTTCGATCCGTTCATAACCACGGTCAAGATGATAAATACGATCAACGATCGTTTCACCCCGGGCGATCAGCCCGGCCAAAACCAGACAGGCCGAAGCACGCAGATCGGTAGCCATGACATTCGCTCCATCGAGCCCGGCCACACCGCATACTACCGCGGTATTGCCTTCGACTTTGATATCGGCATTCATGCGCTCCAATTCCTGCACGTGCATGAAGCGATTCTCGAATATGGTTTCGGTAATGATTGCGGTTCCGGTAGCGATGGTATTCAATACCATGAATTGCGCCTGCATATCGGTAGGAAAGGCGGGATAAGGCGCCGTCCGCAGGTTTACCGATTTCGGCGGATTATTCATTTTCAAGTGTATCCAGTCTTCACCTGACTCGATGGCAGCTCCCGCTTCCATCAGCTTGTCGAGTACCGCATCCATCGTATCGGTGCGCGTCTGCCTGAGATATATTTCGCCACCGCTGGCTGCGGCTGCTACCAGGAAGGTGCCGCTTTCGATACGATCGGGCATGACGCGATAGTTGGTACCATGCAGGCTTTCCACGCCTTCAATGGTGATGATGTCCGTTCCGACTCCCTGAATTCTAGCCCCCATGGCGATAAGGCAGTTCGCGAGATCCATCACTTCCGGTTCCCGCGCCGCATTTTCCAGCACAGTCGTCCCTTCCGCCAGCGTGGCCGCCATCATCAGGTTTTCAGTGCCGGTAACAGTGACGATATCCATCACGATATGCGCGCCGTTAAGGCGTTTCGCCTTTGCATGAATATAACCATGCTCGATCTCGATCTCCGCACCCATTGCCTGCAATCCTTTTATATGCTGATCAACGGGACGCAGACCAATGGCGCACCCACCCGGCAACGACACTTTTGCGGCTCCCGCCCGCGCGAGCATCGGGCCCAGCACCAGAATTGCAGCCCGCATGGTTTTCACCATTTCGTACGGCGCAACGAGATTGGAAAGATATGCCGCAGTCAGTTCAATCGTACGGTTGCTGTCGACATTGATTCGAACCCCCATCTGCTGGAGGAGGTCCAGCATGGTGGTTATATCATTCAGATGCGGAACGTTTTCGGCGACGAGGGTTTCCCCGGTAAGCAGGGAGGCGCACAGGATAGGCAGCGCCGCGTTCTTGGCTCCGGAAATGGTTACATCGCCGGAAAGCCGCACGCCTCCCTGAATGATCAGTTTTTGCATGGTTGAAATGTGCTGAGGTTCCCGTCATCATATCGCAAACACGGTACCCGTAGTTTCAAATTTCGGCTTATTATGCCAATGTAATATCAACCAAAGGAGATAAGATGGAAAAAAAGACGATACATACAACGGATGCGCCGCAGGCTATCGGCACTTATTCCCAGGGAATACGCGTCAGCGGAGGCGATACGATCTACATTTCCGGTCAGATCGGTCTCGAACCCTCTACCATGCAGATGGTGGAAGGCATCGAGAATCAAATCCATCGGGTATTCCAGAACCTGACGGCGGTTGCAGCGGCGGGTGGAGGCAGCCTCCGGGATATCGTCAAATTGAACGTCTATCTCACGGACCTTTCCAATTTCCAGAAGGTGAATGAAATCATGGTGCAATATTTCAGCACGCCCTACCCTGCGCGCGCCGCCATCGGAGTATCGGCGCTCCCGCGGAACGCGCTGGTGGAGATCGATGCGGTATTGGTGGTGCCAGCATAGGGACCGCCGTGTGATACAGGAAACCGCGCGCTAGCCTAAAGGATGCGTCTCCACGACGAATGCAGTCGCTCGCCATCTCTCCCATCAGCGGGACAATCAGGGACAAGCTCCTCAAACTCGGCATTACCGATGCTTCAAGCCTGATACTGCATTTGCCGTTTCGCTACGAGGACGAGACGCACCTCTACCCCATCAATGATGTACCTGCCGATCGAACAGTGCAGGTCGAAGGCATGATCACCCGAAGCGAAGTCATGTACCGGCCACGGCGGCAATTGGTATGCCAGGTGGAGGATGGAACAGGTGTTTTGTTCATGCGCTTCCTGAATTTTTACGGCAGCCAGGTAAAAGCATATTCAGTGGGCACGCGGGTGCGCTTGCTGGGAGAGGCCCGTCCCGGCTTTTTCGGTGTTGAAATGGTTCATCCCAAATGCCGGATTTTGCGCGGGAATGAGCCCCTGCCGGACGGGCTCACTCCGATTTATCCCTCTACAGCCGGACTTCCTTCCGAAGCGCTGCGCAAACTGATTTCCCGGGTGCTGCAAACGGGAGATGGCAGAAACCATGAGGGAATTCTCTCCGAAACACTGCCCGATGCCGTACGCGAACGCTGCCAGCTTCAGGGTTTCAAGGACAGTGTTCTATTCCTGCACCAACCCCCACCGGATGCGTCGCCCGCTCTATTGCGGGAGCGCACTCATCCCGCCTGGCAGCGGATCAAATTCGATGAATTGCTGGCGCAGCAATTGTCGATGCGGGTGCATTATCAGCAGCGGCGCAACGGCAGCGCCCCTGTTCTGATAGCAAAAAACGATTTGACCAGAGCGCTGCTGAAGTTGCTGCCTTTCGATCTCACTCAAGCCCAGAAGAAGGCTTTCGCCGAAATCAGCCGTGATCTGACGGAGCCCCATCCCATGCAACGCCTGTTGCAGGGTGACGTGGGAAGCGGCAAAACGATCGTTGCCACACTGGCTGTGCTGCAATCGATTGAAAATAATTTTCAGGCAGCACTGATGGCGCCGACCGAGATTCTTGCAGAGCAGCATTATCAGAAACTCTCCACATGGCTTGCTCCCCTGCTGGAGCCGCGCGGGCTGCGGATTGCGTGGCTCGGCGGTAATCAGAAAAAGAAGGAACGGGAAACCACGCTCGCCGATATTGCTGCCGGCAACGTGCTGCTTGCCATCGGGACACATGCATTGTTCCAGAACCAGGTGGAGTTTGACAGACTGGGACTTGTGGTTATTGACGAACAACATCGCTTTGGTGTTCACCAGCGGCTGGCATTGCGAGAAAAAGGAGCCGGAGCGTACGCCATGCCACACCAGTTGATGATGAGTGCAACGCCCATTCCACGCACCCTTTCGATGAGCTATTACGCTGATCTGGATGTGTCCGTAATAGACGAAATGCCGCCCGGACGCGTACCCGTGGTAACCAAGCTTGTCGCCGATGCCCGTCGCGACGAGGTAACAGCGCGCGTACGGGAAGCCTGCCGTGAGGGAAAGCAGGCCTACTGGGTATGTCCGCTGATCCAGGAGTCTGAGGCATTGCAGCTCAAAACCGCGCTGGAAACCCACCAGGGGCTGACCCGGACTTTTCCGGAATTGAGAATCGGCCTGGTGCATGGCAGGCTTTCATTTCAGGAGAAATCCGATGTAATGGAAGCATTTGCCCGAGGTGAAATCCATCTCCTCGTAGCGACAACAGTGATCGAAGTAGGCGTGGATGTGCCCAATGCGTCCCTGATGGTGATCGAGCATGCAGAACGCATGGGCCTTGCGCAATTGCACCAACTACGTGGACGGATCGGACGAGGCGCAACCGGGAGCGTATGCATATTGATGTATCAGCAACCCCTCTCCACAAACGCGCGCGAGCGGCTCAAGATTATTTTTGAAAACACGGATGGCTTTGAAATAGCGCGCCAGGATCTGCGGCTGCGGGGGCCCGGCGAATTCCTGGGGGCCCGCCAGAGCGGCCTGCCCATGCTGCGCTTCGCTGATCTGGAACGGGATGAAGGCCTGCTCGACACGGCAGGGATGATCGCCGGGGAATTGCTGCGTGATTATCCGGAAGCGGCAAAACGCCATCTCCATCGCTGGCTGGGAAGGAAAAGCGAATACCTGAGGGCATAAAAAGGACGATCTCGATGCGGTTCTTCATCGCGGATTTTTCGAACTCGTGAATGATTCTACAAACCAGAAACCTGAGCTTGCAGCATCCGGGCAAATTGCTGTGCCGCAATCTGAACCTTACCATCAACCCGGGGGAATGCTGGGCGATTCTCGGCCGGAACGGCTGCGGCAAGACGACATTGATACATGCCCTGGGTGGACTGAACCAGGTGAAGGCGGGACAGGATTCATCCGTAACCATCGCGGGGATGGCGCTTGGGCAGTGGTCCCGGCGGGAACTCGCCCGCAATCTCGGCATTCTGTTGCAGGATGAGCCCGGCGAGTTCTGGGGTACGGTGCATGAATATGTGCTGCTCGGACGGCATCCTCATGCAACTAGCATGCTCGGCTGGCAGGCGGTCGACCTCGAGATGACATCTCGCGCTATCGAGCAAATGGAACTGGCCGGCCTTGCCGACCGTCTACTGGTTACGCTTTCCGGCGGCGAGCGCCAACGCGCGCGTATCGCCTTGCTGCTTGCCCAGTCGCCCAAATGCTATCTGCTGGATGAGCCCTTGCAACACCTCGATCTGCGCCATCAACTCGGGACCATGAGTCTGTTCAGCGAATTGGCGAAGCGGGGCAGTTCCATCGCAATGGTGCTGCACGATATCGGCTGGGCAAGCAGATTCTGCGACCACGCATTGCTGCTGTTCGACGACGGCCGTGCCATGAGTGGCAGTATAGACGAGGTGCTCAAGCGTGATAATCTTGAAGCGCTTTATCACTGTAATCTGGGGGAATTCATCGCAGGTCGGCAGCACCATTTCTTCCCGCAAACGGTGCCGAGTGTATAATCTGGAATTTCAGACATACTTTTTCTCAGCAGCAATTCTTCAGCGCTTTTTCCAGCAAGGGCCGTGGACGGCAGTGGCTGTTTGCCCTCACCTGATCTTCCCCTTTTGGATGAGTTCGCCGTGCGGGATGACGGAATCCCGCAGCTTGTTCATCTGTATTCACAATGATTCGTAAACTTATCGATCGCGTCTTCAACCGCAATACATCCGCTTCCATCCCTTCCGCCCGCACTTCCTCCACGAAGCCGCATATCATTACGCGCGACCAGCACGGCATCAGGCGCGATCACATCAGCTCCGGTGCGCTCAAAGTTACCTCAGGTCTGCAGGAAGCGGGATATTCCGCTTTCATTGTAGGCGGGGCCGCACGCGACTTGGTGCTGGGATTGAAGCCGAAGGATTTTGACGTTGCCACGAATGCCACACCGGAGGAAGTACGCGCTGTTTTCCGCCGCTCGCGTATCATTGGCCGCCGTTTCCGGCTGGTGCATGTCATGTGGGGAGCGGAAACCGTGGAGGTTTCGACTTTCCGCGGCGGCCCATCCGGAGAGACAGGCGGGCTGAGTGCTGATGAGCATGCGGACGAACATGGACGCCTCTTGCGCGATAACGTATTCGGCAGTCAGGAGGAGGATGCGAGACGGCGGGATTTCACCGTGAATGCGCTGTTCTTCGATCCCGTCCACGAGGAAATCTGGGACTATCTGAACGGCTATGAGGACCTGAAGGCACGACGCCTGCGCATCATTGGAGATCCGGTGCGGAGGTACCGCGAAGATCCCGTGCGTATGCTGCGGGTGGTACGACTGGGCGCCAAGCTCGGCATGGAAATCGATGCCGCCACGGCCGCGCCTATCAGCGAACTGGCGCCCCTGTTGCTGCATGTGCCGCCCTCGCGGCTGTTCGATGAAATGCTGAAATTGCTGCTATCCGGCCATGCGCTGGCCTGCGTGACAGATTTGCAGAAACGCGGATTGCATCACGGCCTGCTTCCCATGCTGGATGTGATACGGGAACAACCGCTGGGCGAGCACTTTATCACGCTCGCGCTCAAAAATACCGATGAGCGCGTGCGGCAGGAAAAGCCTGTATCGCCGGGATTCCTGTTTGCTGCCCTGTTATGGCACGAAGTGCTCGCATCCTGGAACGCTTACCAGGCGACAGGGGAAAGACCGGTTCCCGCCTTGCACCTGGCAATGAGCGACGTGCTGGCGGTACAAGACAAGAACCTGGCAATTCCGCGCAGGTACGATGCCATTATGAAGGAAATCTGGATGATGCAGCCGCGCTTTGCCCACCGCTCAGGGAGCAGACCGTTCCGGCTCCTTGAAAATCCCCGTTTTCGCGCTGCCTACGACTTCATGCTATTGCGTTGCGAAAGCGGCGAAGTGGATGAGGAACTGGGCAAATGGTGGGAAGCATTCCAGCATGCAGGTTCCCGCGAACGTGAAGCCATGCTGATCAGCGATGAGAGCCAGAAGAGACGCAGGAGAAACCGTGGTCGTAAAAAATCGGGCACTCCCCCTGCGGGAGAGAGCGACCGCGTAGTATCCGGGAAGCAGGATGGGTTTGCCCCATGAACGGGGCTGACGACGGTCGAATCGCCTCGCATGCGTATATCGGATTGGGTAGCAATCTGAATGAACCTGTAGCGCATGTGCAAAAAGCGTTTGAAGAACTAGGTGAGCTTCCTTTTACACGCTTGCTGGCGCATTCTTCGCTCTACCGCAGTGCACCGATTGGACGCCTCGATCAGCCTGATTTCATCAACGCAGTCGCGCATATCGAAACCGCCTTGCCACCCCAGGATCTGCTGCGAGCCCTGCTCGGGATCGAGCAAAAGCATGGGCGGATGCGCGAGTATCTCAATGCGCCGCGTACACTTGATCTCGACTTGCTGCTGTATGATGACCTGCAACTGGATGAGGATAGCCTGATTCTGCCTCATCCGAGGATGCACGAACGGGCATTCGTATTGCAGCCTCTGCTCGAAATTGCGTCGATCAGCAGCATACCGGGACACGATAACATAAGGGAATTGCTTGCTGCCTGTAAAGGACAGCGGCTGGAACGCGAGCTGGACACGTGAAACTTGAAGAATATCGCCACATCGCGGTGGAGGGCCCGATCGGCGTGGGAAAAACCAGCCTGGCGCGACGAATGGCAGAGTATGCGGGTGGACAGCTCCTGCTGGAAAAACCCGAGGAAAATCCGTTTCTCGGCAAGTTCTACGAGGATATCCGCCGATATGCGCTCCCTACCCAACTGTTTTTTCTGTTTCAGCGCGCCAACCAGTTGCAGGATCTGACGCAGATCGACCTGTTTACGAAAACGACCATAAGCGACTTTCTGCTGGATAAGGACCCGCTGTTTGCGGGACTGACGCTCAACAATGCAGAATACGATCTGTACCGAAAAATCTATCGCCATCTGCAACCCGAAGCTTTCACCCCCGACCTCGTGATCTATCTGCAAGCCTCACCCGCCACGCTGGTGGAGCGGGTGAAGCGCCGCGGCAGTTCCTATGAACAAAACATTTCCGAAACGTATTTGTGGCGATTAGCCGATAGTTATGCGCGCTTCTTCCATCACTATGAGGATGCGCCACTTCTGATCATCAACAGCGAACATCTCAATTTCGTTGATAGCGAAGAAGATTTTGCATTACTGCTGAGGCAGGTCGAACAAATGCACGGCTCGAGGGAATATTTCAATTTCGGAAGATGAGCAAACCGGAAAACAGAAACCCGAAAATGGGTTGGATAACTTATCCGATACACGCAACCAGGAGCTGAACCATGCGTATCACGCAAGATGTTTTTCAAAAAATGCGGGATGATGGAGAGAAAATTGCCATCGTCACCTGCTATGACGCAAGTTTTGCGGCACTGCTGGAAAGAGCAGGCGTCGATATCCTGCTGGTGGGGGATTCACTGGGAAATGTGATCCAGGGTGAAGAGACTACCCTACCGGTTACTCTGGATGACATGATCTACCATACACTTTGCGTGAAACGCGGCTCAAGCACGGCTTTCATCATGACGGATATGCCTTTCGGCACCTCGCAGGTGAGTCCGGAAGAAACCTTCCGCAATGCGGCCGAGCTCATGGCGGCAGGCGCCAACATGGTCAAGATCGAAGGCGGTTCCGTCATGGCCGAAACCGTGGAGTTCCTGACGCAGCGGGGCATCCCCGTCTGCGCGCACATCGGTCTCACGCCCCAGTCGGTAAACCAGTTGGGGGGCTACAAGGTGCAGGGAAAGACCGACTATGAAGCCGAGCAGTTGCTGGAGGATGCGGTAGCGCTCGAACAGGCCGGAGCAGGAATGCTTTTGATGGAAGTCGTCCCTGCCGCCCTTGCAGCGCAGGTTACCCGAACGCTCTCCATACCTACCATCGGTATCGGCGCCGGCAAGGATTGTTCGGCGCAGGTATTGGTGCTGTACGACATGCTGGGCATTTATTCAGGCAAAAAGGCCAGGTTCATGAAGAATTTCCTCATGGGCGCGGGCAGCATCGAGGAGGCTGTGCAAAACTATACCAGAGCGGTCAAAACCGGGGAGTTCCCTGGCCCCGAGCATACATTCTGACTATTGATCCGAGTTGGACGTCATCACGGATATTTCACCGCTACGAATCCGCCTCGGGCACGAATCCTCCATCGCCTTCGTGCCGACGATGGGCGGATTGCACGAGGGACACTTGTCCCTGATTCGGGCCGCCCGGCGACATCGGGAATGCGTAGTCGCAAGTATTTTTGTAAATCGCCTGCAGTTTGCCCCCACCGAGGATTTTGATCGATATCCCCGCACGCTGGAGCAGGACTGCGTACTTCTCGAAGAGCAGGGCGTTCACATCGTGTTCGCACCGGAAGAAAAAACGCTTTATCCCGCCCCACAAGAATTCACGGTGGAACCCTCCCCCATCGCAAACATGCTGGAAGGGAAGTACCGTCCCGGCTTTTTTCGGGGCGTGGCAACTGTCGTGCTAAAGCTCTTCAATATCGTGCAGCCGCAGACCGCGGTGTTCGGAAAAAAGGATTATCAGCAGTTGCATATCGTCCGCGAACTGGTGCGGCAGTTTAATTTACCCCTAGAGATCGTTGCCGGGGAAACAGTTCGCGCCTCGGACAATCTGGCATTGAGCTCGCGTAACCGCTACCTTCGTGATGAGGAGCGCGCCGAGGCAATCCGGCTGTATCAGGTGCTATCGCAAGTGAAGCGGGAGATAGAAGGCGGCTATCGCAATTTTGCCGGACTGGAGGAAAACGCGAGGAAAATTCTTACCTCCCACGGCTGGAACGTCGATTACATCTCGATACGCGAGAGAGATACCTTGGCAGCAGCCCAGCCCAGAGATGGGAATATGGTGGTGCTGGGAGCAGCCCGCCTGGGTGAAACCCGGCTGATCGATAACCTCGAAATCATCCCGAAAAAGAAATAGAGGCTATGAAAGCCTGCAGCCTCCAACTCTTCCCGCCATACCCCTGCTTTGCCAGTCCTTGAAAGCTCTGCCCCACCCGAGGCAGCTTTTTCACTTTGGACAGTTTGCTATACATCTCTCTTCTATGATTTTCCTGCCACCGCAGCCTAGAAAACAGGCATCCTGCACCGACTGACAACCGCATTCCACTTCACACTGCTGGTAGCGCAGCCGATCAAATTCCCGCATACGATTCGGCCTGAGGGGAGGCGGTTGGTAGAAAAAAGGAGACGAGTAGCCCAAGCCATAATAAGGCCCTCCTCCCCAGCCCCATGGAGAACCCCACCCCCCGGGATAGCCACCCCAACCCCATGGGTATCCCCCCCACCCCCAGCCCAGCGTGGTGCGTCCCCAGCCAGGGTATCCGAACTGCATCCGCCGACGATATGTATCAAGCTCATCGTCATAACGCTCGGCTGCTTTTCTATATCTCTCTTCCGCCAGGGGTTCGATGCGCTTCAGGCAGGCCTGATATGTCGATTGACAGTTTTGCTGGCACATCTCCAGCTTTTGCATGCATTTTTCAAGACAAACGATGCCTGCCGGATCAGTTGGCGGTTCGTAACGATGGGTGATCTGATAGCGAGGAGAGAAAACGGTGCAGCCGGCCAAATCACCGACCAGACTGATCAGGACTATTGCGCGCCTGACGAGAGTGATACCCATTTTTCTTCCATAAACTTCATTGTTGATCTTCGTCAATATCGAGATAAGCATCCATATCATACTCTTACTATACTACTTCACACTCTCGCACGCCGTTGATTTATCCGAGAGGGGTATGTAAGAAAGTGATTGATTCAAAACATCTTTTTTACGTCTCTGTTTGGAGACATCAAGTAACTCCGAAGAATCAGGGAGTTACTCTCAAGCAATAGAGGCCTGTTGCCGACAAGCAACAATGCAATCAGGGTTTTATTCCTCAGCTTTCAACATAAGTCTTTGTTTTAATGCTTCTTCTTATACTGGCACGATAACTGCTTGTATTCACGGTGATACCGTACATCGGTTTGCACCTGCTGAAAATGAGGCAGGGGCTGTTACCGATCCAGCTCGAAAAGAGAAATCCGCAAAGAATACCGATAACGGTTCGCCCGCGCCGGACAGCGTCTCAACAGACACATGAGGCCATATTCTGGCGATACAGCCTGACATGAGGAGGAATATTGTTATGCTTTCACCACACAGCCCGAAGCAAAACCGACTTCTTGCCGCCCTGCCACCTGGGGACTACGCGAGACTGCTCCCTTATCTTGAATTCATGCCCATGCCAGTGGGACAAACAATTCATGAACCGGGAGCGATTATTACTCATTCATATTTTCCTACCACAAGCATCGTCGCACCCCTTTACAGCGTGGAAAGCGGCGCATCGGTACGTCTTTCAATCATTGGCAACGAGGGGCTGACAGGGATCTCGTCATTGCTGGGGGGCGCCAGTACGCCTGCCGGCGTCGTGGTACAAAGTGCGGGCAGTGGCTACCGCATGAAAACCAGCGTACTGAAAAAAGAATTCGAGCGGCAGGGAAAATTACAGTATCTGGTATTGCGCTTCACGCAGGCATTGATGACCCAGACGGCGCAGAATGCGGTTTGCAACCGGCACCATAACATAGAGCAGCAGTTGTGCCGCTTCCTTTTGATGAACCTCGACCGGTTGCCCGGCCATGAACTGCAAATGACACACGAGCAGATTGCCGTCATGCTGGGAGTGCGGCGGGAGAGCGTGACGCAGGCCGCGCTCAAGCTGCAAACGGTCGGTGCAATACAGTATAGCCGCGGGCATATAGCCGTAATGGATCGTGAAGAACTGGAAGATTCCGTATGTGAATGCTATTCCGTGGTAAATGACGAGTATGACCGGCTGCTATGGAACCACCCCATGGCCGAGCCTGCTCAAACTTCCACAAGGAAGGATACAAGCGAGGAGTTGTGGCCAGTAAGCTGAGGAGAGCCCCGGGTTGCTCGGCAAGAACAGGTTTTCCTCCCCGACCCGCGTTCGAGCCGAGTCACCCGGCCTTGCCGTCGCGTTTTTTGCATTCACGCCTTCATGAGCTCGCGAAGAACATAAGGCAATATACCCCCATGCTGGTAGTAGTCGATCTCTATACCGGTATCTATCCTGCACAGCAGGTCGATTTCCCGGCGTGAGCCGGTATTGTCACGTACAACAAGCGTTACATCCTGCTGGGGGCGGATGCTGCTCAGTCCCTCGATGTCGAACGCTTCATTTCCCTGAATACCGAGCGATTCCACGCTGTCGTCGCCTTTGAACTGTAGCGGTAGCACGCCCATGCCAATCAGGTTGCTGCGATGGATGCGTTCGAAGCTTTTCGCAATCACTGCCTTGACCCCCAGTAGCTGTGTTCCCTTTGCCGCCCAGTCGCGGCTCGATCCGCTGCCATATTCTTCTCCCCCGAATATCACGGTGGGAATGTCGTCTGCGATATAGCGCATGGCGGCATCGTAGATGCTCATCTGCTCCCCGTCCGGCTGATGCAGCGTTATACCTCCTTCGCTGCCGGGAATCATCAGGTTTTTGATGCGCACGTTGGCGAATGTCCCGCGCATCATGACCTCGTGATTGCCGCGACGCGCGCCGTAGCTATTGAAATCAGGCTTGGATACACCACTCGCAAGCAGGTATTTTCCCGCGGGAGAGGTATCCTTGATACTGCCGGCAGGACTGATGTGATCGGTGGTCACCGAATCGCCGAAGATGGCGAGGGCCCGCGCACTCCGGATCTCATTATGCGGGCGGGGCTGCAGCGAGAAATCCTGGAAAAATGGAGGTTCTGCTATATAGGTCGATTTCGGCCAGTCATAGACTTCCCCTGAAACAGAGGATATATCGTTCCATAACGGATGATCCTGTGTAAGATTGCTGTAGAGCCTGCGGAATGTTTCCCCGTTTGCTGCAAACTTCATCAGGCTCTGGATTTCATCATCACGCGGCCAGATATCAGCCAGCCATACCGGCTGACCATTCTCGCCATATCCGAGCGGGTCGGCTGTCAGATCCTTGAGCATGGTCCCCGCGAGAGCATAAGCAACTACCAGAGGTGGCGAAGCAAGGAAGTTCGCACGAATGTTCGGGTGAATTCTAGCCTCGAAATTGCGATTGCCGGAGAGGACCGCTGCGCAAACCAGATCATTGGATACCACCGTTTCTTCAATCGGCACGGACAACGGGCCCGAGTTGCCGATGCATGTGGTACAGCCATAACCGGCAAGATTGAAGCCCAGCTTATCGAGATAGGGCAAGAGGCCTGTTTCCCGAAGATATTCCGTCACGACACGTGACCCGGGTGCAAGCGATGTCTTGATGTGACACTTTACCGACAACCCTTTTTCCACCGCCTTCTTTGCCAGCAGGCCAGCGGCAAGCAGTACGCTGGGGTTGGAGGTGTTGGTGCAGGATGTAATGGCCGCAATCAGAATATCTGCGTGCGCCAGGTCGAAGAGGCCGTTTGCGCCATACACAGGGGCTTCAGCCGGAGCCAGGATAGGTCTGTTATTGACCATTTCCGTGATGTTTCTTTCAGTCCCCGGTCTCACGGCTGCCGTATTCCGCTCTGCGCTGGCGCTGTCGGCCACCTCTGCGCCGGTCTCAGACTCTTCGCTGCCATGTACCTTGTAGCGAAGTTTCAGTGCGGCAGCATCCCTGCCGTAACCTCCCTGCATGACAGGCCGTGAAAAGAGTTCTGTGAAACGGGTCTTGACATCGTCAAGCTCGATACGATCCTGGGGGCGTCTCGGTCCGGCGAGAGAAGGCTTGACGGTAGAGAGGTCAAGCTCCAGCTCGCGCGTGTAGTCGATCTCGCCCTTGCGTGGAACCCCGTACAACTCCTGCGCCTTGAAATAAGACTGGAAGGCCGCGATCTCTTCTTCGCTTCGCCCGGTTCCACGGAAATATTCCACAGTAGCGTCATCGACCGGGAAAAAACCCATGGTGGCGCCATATTCAGGCGCCATATTTCCGATGGTGGCGCGGTCGGGAACCGTAAGCGACACGGTCCCCTCGCCGAAAAATTCCACGAATTTGCCCACCACCCCCGATTTACGCAGGAGTTCAGTAACCGTCAGCACCAGATCCGTTGCCGTGACACCTGTGGAAAGCTTTCCTGTGAGGTTCACCCCGACAACATCAGGAGTCAGAAAATAGACCGGCTGCCCTAGCATGCCCGCCTCAGCCTCGATCCCGCCAACACCCCAACCAACCACGCCTATTCCATTGATCATGGTGGTATGTGAATCCGTGCCTACGAGGGTGTCGGGATAAAGAAGGCCCTCTTTTTCATGCACTCCCCGCGCGAGATACTCGAGATTGACCTGATGCACGATGCCGATACCAGGCGGAACAACCTTGAAAGTATCGAAGGCCTGCATGCCCCATTTTATGAACTGGTAACGCTCCCGATTGCGGTGAAACTCCATTTCCATATTGAGCTTGAGCGCGTCATCAGTGCCGTAGTAATCGACTTGCACCGAATGATCGACCACCAGATCAACCGGCACCAGGGGTTCGACCATCTCGGGATCCTTGCCCATTTTTTTTGCAGTGCTGCGCATTGCAGCCAGATCGACCAATAGGGGCACTCCGGTAAAGTCCTGCAGCACGATACGGGATACAACAAATGGAATCTCATCCAGTCTGGGTGCGGTCGACTGCCAATCGGCCAATCTTTTTACATGCGCCTCCGTCACCTTCCTGTTGTCACAATTGCGCAGGACGGACTCCAGCACAATACGAATGGAGACAGGGAGCCGGGAGATTCGACCGAGGCCCGCTGCCTCCAGTGCGGGCAGCGAATAATACTTTGCCTTTTTGCCCGTAGGCAGCGAAAGCTCTTTCAGGGTATTGAACAGGTTATGGGCCATAAATGCACTCCTTGAAAAATTTCTGCATCTTCATGATGCCGCCCTCATGAATATCGATCTTGCCAGACGGATCCTGCCCGGATTGCGTCCGCCGGCACTTATTGCTCTTCCGCCCTGTACTCTTCAATGTCCGCTTCAATGACATTTTCAGAAAAATTCCGGTACGCATTTCCGATACGTTGAGCCATAGGGTCGGGAAAAAGGTGAAAATCCCCTGATCGCAGCGCAGCGATTATACCTTCTGCAACGACAGAGGGAGGCGCGGCGGTACCTGCCAATCCGGCAGTGCTGCTCATGTCGGTTGCGATCAGACCAGGATGTACACTCAGTACCGCCGTACCCTGCCGTGCCAGCATCTCGCGCAATGCCTGGGTAATGGAGTAGGCAGCGGCCTTGGATGCCGAATGCGTCGCAAAATTTGAAGCGCACTTCAAGGATGCAACTGAATTGAGCTGGACGAATGCGCCTCCTCCGTTTTTTGCGAGAATGGGGGCGAAGGTTTGAGCCATGCGAATGAGTCCGTACACATTGATCTTCATTGCCGTCTCAAGCGCGTCTATTGCACCGGCATCCAGCGGGGTGGAGGTCTTGAAAACCGCCGCATTGTTGACCACCACCTGAACATCCGGGGCTCTGTCAGTCAATGCTGCAATGCTTTCCGGCATGGTCAAATCCAGATGAACCGAAATCACTCTATCGCCAAAGCGCTCTACCAGCGGATTGACGGAATCGGGGTTGCGCACCGCTGCATAGACTTTCATCGCACCGTGATGCAGCAGCGCATCGACAATCGCCTTGCCTATTCCACGATTTGCTCCTGTCACAAGAGCGGTCTTTCCACTGATCTCGTATGCCATTTTCATTTTGCGGCTCCTCGTTCAATACAGTCGCTCAAAGCGAACAGCACGGCGGTCGGAATCACGTTCAGAACTCCAAGGTACAATCCGGGACCACTCCTCGTCCCGATCCGGCTTCCGATTGGAGCTTAATTCCCTCATCAAATTATATTCCCCTTGGGAAGTGACTGAACATGTCATTGTGGATTTACTTGCACCGGTAAAACCGTGTCTCCGGATCAGACTGGGCAGGCATGTCAACAAAATATCCAGGGTCGATGAGACCGGCGAGATCACGTCATGTTGGTTGCATAAATACAGGCCGACGCAGAATGCGGAATATCCTATAATAGGAAATCAGGTAGAAGGATATCGTTGCCACATATCGTGACGCGATAAGTTGACAGACGCGGGCAGCAACGCGACTGTGCGCCTCATTGGATGAGTTCATTTACTGCGAGCCTCGTTACATGTCAACCCCAACGGTGGTGCTGTTGCACGGCTTTCTCGGCTTCTCGCGGTGGGGGCCCATAGAACAATTTCGCGGCGTGGAAAAGGCATTAGTCCGCAAAAATATCAAGCCCCTTATACCGGAAGTCCCTGGCGCTGGAACCATAGCGGAACGTGCGGAAACACTCGCAAATAAACTTTTCCGCGGACGCGCGCCAGTTTTTGCCCTGGTCGCCCATAGTATGGGTGGGCTCGATGCCCGATATCTCATCAGCCACCTCGATCCGGACCGGCGCGTAAAAAGCCTGCTTACTGTTTCCACTCCGCATCGCGGTTCGCCCCTGGCACAATGGTTCCTCGAAGCCAAAGGACCTGTTCCTGCCTGGATTCGACATATTGGCACTCCGGCGCTCGCCGAACTGACTCCCGTCGCGTGCGAAACGATGCAGATCCCGGATAGGCCGGATGCAGCCTATTCCTCCTATGCAAGCTGCCGCCCTTTGGAGGAACTCCCTTTCTGGCTTCGGCCCTATGGCAAGGTAATGCGGGAAGACAACGACGGCATGGTTCCCGTGGCCTCTGCCGGATGGGGAAAATTTCGGGGAACACTGCGCGCCGACCATATCGAGCTTCTGGGCTGGAGTCTGGCCTTGCCAGACAGGCAATCCGCGCGGCCTTTCAATCATCGCCAATTCTGGATCGAGGCTGCGCATCAAGCAATCGCTGCGGCAGAAGGTAAGGAAAGTTGAAAAGACGTGTATGGATCCGAACGAGAGCAAAAAATGGGACATGCACTGGTACGATTGGCTGGTATTTGCGGTACCAACGATCTTCATCGCGAGCTTGGGACTGGAATCCGCGTTTGGGACAACGCCGGGGCCAGGTGCAGCTGCGTACCGCGATTTCCGCGCAGTCGCGCACTGGTTTGACCCGATCTTCTTCCAGTACAACCTTATCATGACCCTGGTGGCGGTTCTGGTTGTGCCATCGCTCGCCCTGAGCTACATGATGAAGATGGCGAACCGCAAGGAACGCCGTTTGTACCGCGACGTTCCACCTGAGCGGCGCAGCGAAATCCGTCAGCGGATGGGACGCCGGGCTTCCTTTGGCACTTACAGGGGAAGCGTCTGGCTGACTACGGTCGTCGTGCTGCTTGGTAGCTCCATTCTACTGCTGTTCAAGCCCGTTTCCTCGTCCGCGGAACTTGGCGTGGATTTTGGTCTCGGGGCGAACATGTTGATGATGGGCCCCTTCATGGAACTATATGAAACGGATAACAGTTCCTATTATTCCCACCTCGTCCGCAACCTGACGGCTTTCCAGTTCGGATTCCTTGGCGCTTACGTCTATTTCATCGGCTCTGTCGTCCGTGCCTACTTCACGATGGACCTGACTTCCAATACGTTTGTCGATGGCGCTATCCGCATGATCGTCGCAAGCCTGCTGGCGCTGGTGCTCTCCTTTGCGTTCGATCTGCTCCTGCCACACGAACTCGATGTGAATGCATCCTCAACTGCTGCGCCCTCAACCGCTGTACCCTCCGACGTGAATGCCACGACACCCGCGCCACCCACACCCCCAAGGCCTTCTACCGGTGAGGAACCCGGAGAAACCGCATCTCCTGAAAGATCAGGCAATGACGAAAAACTGCTTTCGAAACAGGAAGTCCCGTTCCCTGCCAGATTGAGCCTCCTGCCTCTTGTTGCTTTCTTTCTCGGTTTCTATCCGAAACGGACTGCACTCGGAATTGAGCGGATCGTCATTAAACTGACCAGAGGAATCATCCCCGCCATGAGCTACCGCGCGCTGCCGCTTTCCATGCTGGCAGGAATGAGCTACTCGCACGAATTGAGACTGGAACGGGAAGGATTCGATAATATCGAAAACCTCAGCAATGCTGACCCTGTGGATCTCGCGATACGCACCTGCTTCAGCTATAGCCAGTTGAAGCAATGGATCGATCAGGCCTGGCTGGCTTCTCATCTGCGTGAAGATTATCCCGGTTTCGCGCAGCGAACAGGCATCACGAACAGTGAGGAGCTTCACTGTTTCTTCTCCACCTGCGCCGCCTCACATAGCGACGGGGTGGAACAATTGCTGAGTGCCTTGTCGGCAGACACGGCAACCGTCGCTTCGTGGAAATTGAGGCTCAATACTCTCCGGATACTGCTGAATACAAACTCTTCCCAGCAGGAAAGCTGTCATGATCCTGCCAAGCGAGCCTGTCCCGGTGCATATTCGGACGTCAAAACCGGGAATGCCTAGACCACGAACAGATCGATAAACTCGTGAACCGGCATCGCTTCCAGCCTGCTTTGATCATGACAGGCATTCATAATTGCCTCGCACTGGTGGACCGGGAAGCGACGCGCAAGATTGATTCTGAACTTTTCTTCCAGCAGTGGAATGCCTTCGCTTCGGCGCAGCCTGTGGCCGATGGGATACTCCACCACCACTTCCTCCAGTTTACTGTCGTCCTTGAATTCCAGGGTAAGACCGTTTGCGATGGAGCGTTTTTCGGGATCGTAATAATCCTTCGTGAACTGCGGGTCCTCGACGCAAATTATCTTGTTCCGCAACTCATCGATGCGCGGATCGACGGCCACGGCGTCCTCATAATCGGCAGAGGTAAGCCTGCCGAAAATAAGCGGCACCGCAACGATATACTGCATGCAATGGTCCCGGTCGGCTGGACTGCTGAGCGGCCCCTTCTTGTCGATGATACGAATCGCGGCTTCGTGGGTACGGATCGTTATTTTCCGGATATCTGCAATCCGGTCCTTCACCCGCGCGTGTAGTTGCATCGCACACTCCGCCGCCGTCTGGGAGTGGAATTCGGCGGGGAACGAAATCTTGAGCAGCACATTTTCCACCACATAGGAATGCCATCGCTCGGGGGGCCTCTGGAATTTGAAAGGTTCTCCCTTGAACAGCACGTCGTAGAATCCCCAGGTTTTCGCGGTAAGTGCTGAAGGGTAGCCTGTCTCCCCCTTGAGTGTGATCAGCGCGAGCCATACTGCGCGGCTGGTAGCATCCCCCGCGGCCCAGGATTTGCGCGACCCGGTGTTGGGCGCATGACGATACGTGCGCAGCGCCTGTCCATCCACCCATGCCTGAGAAAGCGCATCGATGATCTGGTCGCGGCTGCCGCCCAACAGATGCGTGATGACAGCTGTTGATGCGACTTTAACCAGCACCACATGATCTAGCCCCACCTTGTTGAAGCTGTTTTCCAAAGCGAGGCAACCCTGAATCTCGTATGCTTTTATCATCGCGGTCAACACATCGCGCATGAGCGGCCGCCGCCTCCCGCTCGTGGCACTGCGCGCAAGCCAGTCGGCTACAGCCAATATGGCGCCAAGATTATCGGATGGATGACCCCATTCCGCAGCCAGCCATGTATCGTTGAAATCGAGCCAACGAATCATCGTGCCGATATTGAAGGCCGCTTCCACCGGACCGAGCTGAAACCGCGTACCCGGAATCCTCGCGCCGCCCTCAGACTGGGCAGTGCCGGACACGAGCGGGCCAAGCAGCTTGGTGCAGGCCGGATATGTAAGCGCTTCCATGGCGCACCCCAGAGAGTCCATCAAGCAGTGACGCGCGGTAACGTAAGCCAGATCGCTTTGAATATCCCGTTCCACCACGTAATCTGCAATGTCGACCAGAACCTGGTCAGGTTGGGGGCGGACATTGGAGGACGCGAATGACATGGGTGCATATTATAGAGCCTGCACCCCAACAAGGGAGAGTCCGTGCGGCGAAAGAAGAAGCTGTTCTTCCTTCTTGACACCGTCTTTCCAGCAAAAGCGCCCTTCTGTCCGGAATAAATTAGCAGTCAAGACCAAAACTGAAGGGCTCCCAGCATCGGTTGATCAAGATGCCGTCATGCCCGCGAAAGCGGGAAACCCTCTCTATTTCGATTGAACGCGAAGCACGCCGTTACTACCCGCATCATGGGCTCGAAGCTCTACTGTTCTTGCTTCGAAAGAAGGAGACCCAAGCTTGTCAGGGGATTATTCAAGTATGACAACCAAAGCGCCGGTGATGCGTTATATCCGTATTAACATCGATCCAGCCAGAATTTTTTTTGCTCACGGGACGGTCCAAATCATACATGGAAAGGGAGGAGTAATTTCAATGGCTGGAATCGTAAAGTGGAGACTGGCATGAAAAAAATGGGATTCATGTACGCTTTCCTCATCTTACTCGCACCGGCGGCATGGGCAGGCGGGGGAGGTCACCACGGAGGTCACCATCACGGGGGCCACCACGGTGGCCATTGGCACGGCCCCGGATTGGCTTTCGGATTGGGAGTATTGGGCGGTTACGGCCTGGGTTACTACGGCAGAGGACCTTACTATTCGCCTTATTACCGCTACGGGCCGGCGTATGGTTACGCGCCCTACGGTTACCCTGCTTACGGGTTTTCCCCCTGGTATGGCTACACCCCCGGGTATGCGTATCCCCCTGTGGCGCCAGTGGTTGTAGCGCCCGCACAGCCCCCTGTTTACATCCAGCAGCCACCGGTGATCCAATCCCAACCCCAGCCGCCGGCGACCAGTTACTGGCATTATTGCCGCAATCCCGAAGGCTATTATCCCTATGTCAAAAATTGTCCTGAAGGCTGGCTGCAGGTAGCGCCCCAACCTGGTCAATGAACGGAACCGTCATGATCCAATTCATATTCAAGAAATCCCTGGTTTCAGATAAGGTCCGCTGGGCGAAGTTATCCCGGAAGTTGTCCCTCCCGTTGCTCGTGCTCGCTTCGCTCACTGCCTGTGTCAGTATGCCAACGGGTCCCAGCATGATGGCGCTGCCGGGCACGGGAAGAAGCTTCGACGAGTTCCGCTACGACGACTACCTCTGCCGGCAGTTTGCTTCTGATCAGGTTGGAGGAAATACGCCGAGCCGCGCTTCGATATCCAGCGGAGTGGGAAGCGCCGCCGTAGGGGCTGGAGTTGGGGCTGCAGCCGGTGCTGCCTTGGGAGGTGGACGCGGCGCAGCGATTGGAGCCGGTACCGGCGCGTTGGCAGGAAGCCTGGCTGGCATCGGTACTGCAGGAGCCTCGGGTTCGATTTCCCAGGAGCGTTATGACGCCGCCTATGTGCAGTGCATGTACGCCAAGGGACACCAAGTGCCGGTATACGGCCAGGTCACGAACAGCTATCCAGGAGGTCGTTACACCTCCCCTTCTTATCCGCCTTCTTCCTCTTCCTATCCACCTCCGCCGCCCGCGCCGCAGGGAACAGTGAACATCCCTCCGCCACCGCCCGGCATTCCTCCACCGCCACCGCCAGGCAAGATACTGAGGGGCGTTCAACCTCCCGGGCGCTAATATGGCAGAAAGCCGGAAAATCCGAGGACTGGTCGATATTCAGAGGCGCCTATTAATAGAACAGGACACCAATGATTTCAGCATAGTTATCGTGCAAATCGCGGTGCACGTCATTGCAACTGCCGGATCAACCCGCGTAATTCGACGAAATCATCGAACCAAACCGGCCGCACACTAAACTCGAGATACTTTGCGGACTCGGCTGCGATCTCGCTCCTGCCCGGCTCTCTTCCTTTCCGGTCTCGCGGCCATTTCAGCAGGGCATAGTGATGGCCCCGAGTATTCCGCGCGGCTTGTCACCCTTCATGGTCCAGGCTGCGTGCGGTATTTTCTGCTCGACGAGCGCTTCCGACATCAGCGCATCGATATTGTAGGTGATAATTGAATCCCATCCGGGAAACAAACCGGGACCGGGCACAGGTACCTCTTGCGCCTGTGCCCGTTCGGCGATAGCCCGGTGGACTTCACTTGGCTCCTTCGCACGCGCGCAGATGATTTGTTGCAAAGATCGTAGCAGACCTGCGCTCCGATGCCTTTTTATCCTGTCATTATATGAATCATCAATGGCAAACCATTACTCTTCAGTAAAATTCAGCAAGAACCAGCGTTAATGGTTTGATTTCAGCAATATATCAACCCTGGGTTCACACAAGCTAAAAATATGCCGCGACAACCATCCCAAAATCACAAGCTACTGTCGGACGAGGACAATCTGGAATCTGCTACCGTGCTGGAAGTGGTAAAGGTGTTAGGATGAAATTACGCAACAACTTGAAACCCGGGCAGCGAAAAGACCCGCGTGAGCCTAATATTTCTGCTCGCGCGCTTCAATCGGCACAAACTCCCGCTCTTCCGGCCCGATATAATTCGCCGAAGGGCGGATAATCTTTCCGTCTATCCGCTGCTCGATGATGTGGGCAGCCCAGCCGCTGGTGCGGGCAATCGCAAACAGCGGGGTGAACATGACCATGGGGATCCCCATCATGTGATAACCCACGGCAGAGTACCAGTCCAAGTTGGGGAACATTTTCTTGATGCTCCACATCACCGTTTCCAACCGCTCGGCCACGCTGAACATCTGCATGTCTCCTGCCTCGGCCGACAGTTTCCTTGCCACTTCGCGAATTACCCGATTGCGCGGGTCGCCAGCGGTATATACGGGATGGCCGAAACCAGTGATGATCTCCTTGTTCGCCACTCGGTCGCGGATGTCTGTCTCGGCCTCATCCGGGCTGCGATAGCGTGTCTGGATGTCAAATGCAACCTCATTGGCGCCTCCGTGTTTGCGGCCGCGCAACGCACCGATAGCACCGGTTATGGCAGAGTAGAAATCCGATTCCGTCCCTGCAATCACCCGGGCGGTAAAAGTGGATGCATTGAACTCATGCTCGGCATACAGGATCAGGGAGGCATGCATTGCCTTTACCCAGGACTGGGGGGGTGGTTTGCCGTGCAGGAGGTGCAAAAAATGGCCGCCAATGGAATCGTCATCTGATTCCAGTCCGATGCGGCGGTCGTGATGCGAATAGTGGTACCAGTACAGCAGCATGGAGCCCATGGAGGCCAGCAGTCGGTCTGCGATATCCCGCGCACCCTCTACTGTGTGTATCTCTGCTTCCGGCAGCACCGTACCCAGTGCGGAAACCCCGGTACGCAACACATCCATGGGATGAGCGCTTGCAGGTATTGCCTCCAGCAGGGTTTTTACCTTGGCCGGCAGATCGCGCAGCTTTTCCAGTTTCTCCTTGTAGGCGGCGAGCTCGGCCACCGTCGGCAACTTTTCGTACACCAGCAGGTAAGCAATTTCTTCAAATTCGCTGCTTTCCGCGATATCCAGAATGTCATAGCCGCGATAATGCAGGTCGTTCCCTGTCCGCCCGACGCTGCAAATGGCCGTATTGCCAGCCAGCACCCCGGATAACACAACAGACTTCTTCGCCTTCGGCGCAATTCTCACAGCGCTTCCATCAGGTTTATTCATTTTCAGGTTTATTCATTTTCAGGTTCTTCCGGTTTTTCGGGCTTGAACAGAAGATTCAGTTTCTCATCATAGGCATGGTAGTCGAGAAATTCATACAACTCGGCACGGGTCTGCATGCTCGGGAGCGCGCTTTTTTGCGAGCCTTCCGCGCGTATTGTTCGATATACATTCAACGCAGCGGCACTCATGGCTCGAAATGCGGAAAGTGGATAAAGCACCAGGGAAACATCTGCCCCGGCCAACTCCTCGACTGTGTAGAGGGGAGTTGCGCCGAATTCCGTGATGTTGGCCAGAATGGGCACCTTGACCGCTGCCGCAAACCGCCGGTAGGTTTGCAGGTCAGTCACGGCCTCGGGGAAGATCATGTCTGCACCCGCCTCCACATAAGTACAGGCCCGATCAATGGCGGCTTGCAGTCCCTCCACCGCGAGTGCATCCGTACGCGCCATGATGACGAAAGCGGGATCGATTCTTGCATCCACCGCAGCGCCGATCCGTTCCACCATTTCCATTTCACTGACCACAGCCTTGCCGGGAAGGTGACCGCAACGCTTGATCTGCACCTGATCTTCGATATGGAGCGCAGCGGCCCCGGCTTTTATCAATGACTTCACAGTACGGCCGATATTGAGAACACCGCCAAAACCGGTATCCGCGTCCACCAACAACGGCAGGTCCGTGATATCGGTAATGCGCCGTACATCGACCAGCACATCATCAAGGGTGGAAATGGCAAGATCGGGTACTCCGAGGGATGCCGCAGCCACTCCCCCACCCGAGAGATACAGTGCCCTGAAGCCGGCACGCTCCGCCATGCGAGCGGCATATGCATTGATGCAGCCCGCGATCTGCAGGGGCTTTTCCGCGTCAAGCGCTGCGCGAAAACGGGAACCGGCAGAGGCAGGCATGAAAGGAGAAACGAAGACGGGAGTGCGGCTTATCCAAGCAGATGCTTTATCGACTCTCGCTCTCCCATTAATTCCCGGTAGCTCGCCTGCATCTTCATCCTGCTGAACTCGCTTATTTCCAGGTCGGGCACGATCTTGTATTCGCCGCTCTGGCAAGTCACCGGATAACCATAGATAACCCCTTCCGGGATGCCGTAGCTTCCATCCGAAGGAATACCCATGGACACCCAGTCATCTTCGGGAGTGCCGGAAACCCAGTCGCGCATGTGGCATATTGCGGCGTTTGCTGCGCTGGCCGCACTCGAAGAACCGCGCGCCTCGATCACCTCCATGCCGCGCTTCTGTATTACAGGAATGAAACCGGTTTCTATCCATGCCGTGTCATTGACGAGGTCGGCGGCATTATAGCCGTTCACCTCGGCATGGCTCAAATCGGGATATTGGGCTGAGGAGTGATTGCCCCATACGATCATCTTTCTCACACTGGAAACCGGGTGGCCAACCTTGGCGGCAAGCTGGAACACGGCGCGGTTGTGGTCCAGCCGCATCATCGACGAGAAGTTGCTCGGCTTCAGGCTCGGCGCATTTTTCATCGTGATATAGGCATTGGTATTGGCAGGATTCCCCACCACTAGGACTTTCACATCGCGCCCGGCAACCTCGTCGAGCGCCTTCCCCTGCGCACGGAATATCGTACCGTTTGCTTCCAGCAGATCCTTGCGTTCCATACCCTTGACGCGCGGGCGGGCACCAACCAGCATAGCGATATTTATGTCGCGAAAAGCCGTTTTGGGGTCGTCGGTAATTGTGATGCCTGTCAGTAATGGAAAGGCACAGTCGTCCAGTTCCATGACAACACCTTTCAAGGAAGGCAACGATTGAGGAATATCCAGCAATTGCAGAATGACAGGCTGATCCTCGCCAAGCATGTCGCCCGCCGCGATACGAAACAAGAGACTGTAAGCTATCTGGCCGGCGGCGCCGGTTATGGCGACACGAATGGGAGTCTTCATTTTTTCTTATGCTCCTGTAGATATACTACCGAGTAGTAATTTTCCATTGCGTCCTTCAGGCTGTAACGAGCCGGACCAGACAGAGGAGCGGAAAAATGAATCGCACCTCTCAGATGGATAAGTTTGGCGGACAATACTTCGGGAACTGCCCCCTACAATCTGCTCCAGGTGCATTGAGCACATTGAACAGGAGCAAAGAAACCGGGACTATAAAAACATTCCCTATAGGTTGTCAATTTCAGTTTGTCAATTTCGGTTCAGCATTCGAAGTATCTTCCGCCGCCCCGGAAAGCGGAAAGCGCAGTATGCTCCTTGATGGTCGCGTGGTTGTATCCCCTGCAATAACGGTCTAAACTTAATCGCAGCCTCAACTTGATCACCTTCCAGTAACAATAACAACGGCGACAACAGCGGGATCGAAATTGCCAAAAAAGCGTCCCAAATATCTTGATCTGCTGAAAATCCGGCAGCCCCTGCCCGCAGTGATATCGATCCTGCACCGCATCAGCGGAGCGCTGCTGTTCTTTCCCGGTATTCCTCTCGTCCTTTGCGGTCTCGATATGGCGCTGGGGTCCCCGGAAGGCTACGCCCAGTTTCACTCCTTCCTGAACAATCCAGTGGCAAAGTTCGGACTGATACTGGCGCTGTGGTTCTTCGTGCATCATTTCTGCGCAGGAATCCGTTATCTTGCGCTGGATCTGCATTACGGGGTAAAACTTGAACAGGCGCGGCTAAGCAGCAAAGTGGTTGTGGGAGCGGGGATCGTTCTCACCCTGTTGACCAGCGCTGTGATATGGTAAAGATATGGTAAAGCGTCCAGTGCGGGCGGTAACCGGCGCGCATTATGGTCTTCGCGACTGGCTGGCGCAACGCGTCACCGCCACGGTAATGGCCATCTATACCCTGATGCTGGCAGGAGTGCTGCTGGTTTCCCCCCCGCAGGACTACGCGTCCTTCAAGACGCTGTTCGATAACCAGTGGATACGGGTAGCATCCTTCCTGTTTCTTCTGAGCCTGTTCTGGCATGCATGGATCGGAATGCGCAACATACTGATGGATTACGTTCATGCTGCTGGTATTCGCCTTATTCTGGAAATACTGGTCATACTGTCACTGCTGTCTTATGCCATCTGGTCTGTGGAAATTCTCTGGATAGGTGAAGGATAGCGTGACAGTAGCACGGCGAAAATTCGATGCGGTCATCGTTGGCGCAGGCGGCGGCGGGATGCGCGCAGCGCTGCAATTGTCGGAAGCGGGACTCAAAGTGGCCGTACTGTCCAAGGTTTTCCCCACCCGCTCCCATACGGTTGCCGCCCAAGGGGGCATCGCCGCAGCGCTCGGAAACGTCACCGAAGACAACTGGCACTGGCACATGTACGACACGGTAAAAGGTTCCGATTATCTCGGCGACCAGGACGCGATCGAATTCATGTGCCGCCAGGCAAGCGAAGTGGTATATGAACTCGAACATTACGGCATGCCCTTCGACCGACTGGAAAACGGAAAAATTTACCAGCGTCCTTTCGGCGGGCAATCGCAGAATTTCGGCGGCGCACAGGCAACGCGTTCATGCGCCGTTGCTGACCGCACTGGCCATGCCATGCTGCACACGCTCTATCAGCGCAATGTTCGGGCAAATACCCAGTTTTTTGTCGAATGGATGGGGCTCGATCTTATTCGTGATGAGCATGGTGATGTGTTGGGCGTCTCAGCGCTCGACATCGAAACCGGCGAGGTCATGATCCTGCAGGCAAGAGCGACACTGTTTGCAACCGGCGGGGGAGCACGGATATTCAGTGCCAGCACCAATGCTTTCATCAACACTGGCGACGGTCTGGCGATGGCGGCGCGCGCGGGCGTGCCGTTACAGGACATGGAATTCTGGCAGTTTCACCCGACGGGAGTATATGGCGTAGGAATCCTTATCAGCGAGGCAGTGCGCGGGGAAGGCGGCTACCTGCTCAATAAGGACGGAGAGCGTTTCATGGAGCGCTATGCCCCGCATGCGAAAGACCTTGCCAGCCGCGATGTCGTCTCGCGCGCGATGACGACGGAAATCAAGGAAGGGCGCGGATGCGGCAGGGACGCTGATCATCTGCTGCTAAAGCTGGATCATCTGGGGGCGGACGTCATCAAGGCGCGGTTGCCCGGCATACGCGAAATTGCCATAAAGTTTGCTCACGCAGACCCGGTCCGTGAGCCCATTCCGGTAGTCCCCACCGCGCATTACATGATGGGAGGAATTCCGACGAATTTTCATGGTCAGGTAGTAGCACCCTACAAAACAGGCCCCGAGGAAGTCGTGCAGGGATTCTATGCCGTGGGTGAGTGCGCGTGCGTATCCGTGCATGGCGCCAATCGCCTGGGAACCAATTCGCTGCTCGATATACTGGTATTCGGTCGCGCTGCGGGCAACCAGATCATTGAAGACTTGAAAAGGAATACCCATCATAAACATTTACCCGGAGACGCGGCGGACAAGGCGCTCGCACGACTGGCGCGGCTGGATTCCCAGAAGGACGGCGAGAACGTGGCGCAGGTAGGGGATATGCTGCGCAAGACCATGCAGGCGCATTGCGGCGTATTCCGTTTTGCAGATTTGCTCAAGCAAGGGGTCGATAAAATCTCGGAAGTGGCGGAGCGCGTCAAAAATACCGAGATCAGGGATAAAAGCCGGGTGTTCAATACTGCGCGGGTAGAAGCGCTGGAGCTCGATAATCTGGTCGAAGTCGCCGTAGCGACGATGGTTTCGGCTCAAGCCCGCAAGGAAAGCCGGGGTGCACATGCGAGGGATGACTTTCCCCATCGTGATGACGACAAGTGGCTCAAACACACATTGTATTTCAGCGAAGACCGGCGACTCGATTACAAGCCGGTACGGCTGAAGCCCTTGACGGTCGAATCTTTTCCTCCGAAGGCACGAATTTATTAGAAACACGAACCTGTTGGAAGCACATATTGCTTCGGGCTAAACCGGAATGAAATCATGAAATTCTCGATCTACCGCTTCGATCCGGACAAGGACGAAAAGCCTTATATGCAGGACTACGAAATCACGCTGGAACCGGCGGACAGGATGCTGCTGGATGCGTTGATACGGATAAAAACCGTGGACGACAGTCTAAGTCTGCGACGTTCCTGCCGGGAAGGCGTATGCGGTTCGGATGCGATGAACATCAACGGCCGGAACGGGTTGGCGTGCATCACGCCGGTGAAAGGCCTGAGAGAACCAGTGGAATTGCGCCCGCTGCCGGGGTTGCCGGTGATACGCGACCTGATCGTCGATATGACCCAGTTCTTCAAACAGTATCACTCGATCAAACCCTACCTCATCAATGAGGACCCGCCACCGGAAACCGAAAGGCTCCAGTCTCCCGAGGAAAGGGCGGAACTGGATGGACTGTACGAATGCATTCTGTGTGCGTGCTGTTCTACCGCATGCCCCTCTTTCTGGTGGAATCCCGATAAATATGTGGGACCGGCGGGCCTGCTGCAAGCGTACCGCTTTCTGGCAGACAGCCGTGACCAGGCAACCGCCGAGCGGCTGGATTATCTCGAAGACCCGTACCGCCTTTTCCGCTGCCACTCCATCATGAATTGCACGGATGTATGTCCGAAAGGCTTGAACCCGATGGAAGCGATCAGCCGGATCAAGACCATGATGACCAAAAGAACCATCTGAACGAAGGAATGAAGGAACGCGAGCGCGCACGCTGGCGGTGCCGGCGCGGATTGCTGGAACTGGATGTCGTGCTGCAACGCTTTATGGACAAGCACTATGCCGCGCTCGACGAAGCGGGCATCCGGCAGTTTGAAATGCTGCTGGATTTCCCGGATACCGACTTGTGGCATATGATAGTGCAGAAGGACGAAGACGAAGGAAAGGCAGGTCTGCAACCGGTATTACGCCTGCTGCAATCAGTTTAGCAAGGAATCTCCTGGGTAAATCAAGATAACGGAAAACAGTGGGAAACGACATGGAACATAAACGTAACGCAATCCTTGATTTGGGTAACGGTGAGCCGCCACTTGAATTTCCGATCCTGGTAGGCACCATGGGGCCTGAGGTTGTTGACATCCGCACGCTTTATAAGAGGGGCGGCGTATTCACCTACGATCCAGGCTTCATGTCCACAGCCAGCAGCAGTTCCAGCATAACTTTTATCGATGGCGACAAGGGAATTCTGCTCTATCGCGGCTACCCCATCGAGCAGTTGGCGAAGCAGTGCGATTTCATGGAAGTATGCTACCTGCTGATGAATGGAGAGCTGCCGAATATCGCCCAGAAGGCGTCGTTCGACAAAACCATCAAAGACCACACGATGGTACACGAACAATTGGCGCGCTTTTATACCGGTTTCAGGCGGGACGCGCATCCCATGGCGGTCATGGTAGGGGTGGTGGGCGCATTGTCCGCCTTTTATCACGACGCAATGGACATTTCCGACGCCGCTCATCGTGAACTCTCGGCCGTCCGCCTAGTCGCGAAGCTGCCGACCATTACTGCCATGGCTTACAAGTACAATATCGGCCAGCCGTTCATGTATCCCCGCAACAACCTCAATTATGCGGAAGACTTCCTGCACATGATGTTTGCCACTCCCGCGGAGGAGTATCGATCGAATCCGGTACTTGCACGCGCGCTCGACCGTATCCTGATCCTGCATGCCGACCATGAGCAGAATGCATCCACCTCCACCGTACGCCTCGCCGGTTCGACCGGTGCCAACCCGTTTGCGTGTATTTCCGCCGGGATTGCCTGCCTGTGGGGACCGGCGCATGGTGGGGCGAACGAAGCCTGTCTGAACATGCTGGAAGAGATCGGCGATGAGTCGCGCATTGGCGAATACATTGCCCGCGCCAAAGACCCGGACGATCCTTTCAGGCTGATGGGATTCGGCCATCGGGTATACAGGAATTTCGATCCGCGCGCGACGCTGATGCGCGAAACCTGCCACGAAGTCCTGAATGAACTGGGTTTGCGCGACGACCGTTTATTCAAGCTTGCGCTCAAGCTGGAGAAAATCGCGCTCGAAGATGAATATTTCATCTCCAAAAAACTTTATCCCAACGTCGATTTTTACTCCGGCATCGTACAGAGGGCGCTGGGTATTCCCGTTTCCATGTTCACCGCGATATTCACCATGGCTCGCACTGTCGGCTGGGTCGCCCAGTGGAGCGAAATGATCGCAGATCCGGAATACAAGATTGGTCGTCCACGTCAGCTTTATACCGGTGCAGCCACCCGCGATGTCATTCCCATCGCATCCCGGTTGTAAGCGGACCGTCAAACGACGAGGTTTCAGGCCATGCTGAAACAGTTACACGACAATTCCCCCCTGTTCGGATCCAATGCATCCTTCGTGGAGGGGCTTTATGCAGGGTATCTGCAGGAACCCTTATCGGTTTCAGCGGAATGGCGTGAATACTTTGACGCGCTTCAAGGAGGAGAAGTCCCGGTCGAGTCGGGTAAACGCGCTGCTCGACCTGCTACCGTTGCCCAAGGCGTCGAAACGATGCGGGAAGAACGCTTGCTGACAACCGAGCGCAAGCAGATAGCCGTGCTGCAAATGATAAATGCGTATCGCTTCCTCGGTGTGCGCCATGCCGATCTCGACCCTCTCCAGCACTACGATAAACCGCACGTTCCCGAACTCGATCCGGGCTATTACGGCTTGGCTGAAGCTGACATGAATATGGTATTCGGGACGGGTTCGTTGTTCGGTCCGCCTCGCGCTTCGCTCAGGGAAATTCTGCAGACGTTGCGTCAGACTTACTGTGGCAAAATCGGTGTCGAGTATATGTATATCACCGATACCGAGCAAAAACGCTGGATACAGAACCGTATCGAAGGTCCGCGCGCGCAACCCGATTTCGAACCAGAATATAAACGCCATATTCTGGAACGGCTCACCGCGGCGGAAGGCCTGGAAAAGTACCTGCATACACGGTATGTGGGGCAGAAGCGATTTTCCGGCGAAGGAGGCGAGAGCATGATTCCGCTGCTGGACAATCTGCTCCAGCGTGCAGGGCAGATGGGGGTGCAGCAACTGGTGATCGGCATGGCGCACCGCAGCCGCCTCAATGTATTGGTCAACACACTCGGCAAGCTGCCGGCCGACCTGTTCCAGGAATTTGAAGGCAAGCATGCGCAGGATCTGACCGAAGGCGACGTCAAATACCATCAGGGCTTTTCCTCCGCGGTTTCCACGCCCGGCGGCATCATGGGCCTCTCCCTCGCCTTCAACCCCTCTCATCTCGAAATCGTGGATCCGGTCGTCCAGGGCTCGGTGCGTGCGCGCCAACACCGCTTGCAGGATAGGGATGGCGATCTTGTGCTACCCGTGTTGTTACACGGCGATGCCGCCTATTCCGCCCAAGGCGTGGTAATGGAAACATTGAACCTGTCGCAGACGCGCGGCTATGGCACTGGCGGTACGGTGCACATCATTATCAACAATCAGATCGGTTTCACGACCTCCGATCCCCGTGATGCCCGCTCCACGCTTTATTGCACTGACGTATCGAAGATGATCGAAGCACCGATTTTCCACGTGAACGGGGATGATCCGGAAGCGGTCGTCATGGTGACCGAAATCGCGCTCGATTTCCGCATGCAGTTTCACAAGGATGTGGTCGTGGATATGGTCTGCTATCGCACGCTGGGCCACAACGAGCAGGATGAGCCGATGGTGACCCAACCGCTGATGTACAAGATCATCGGCCAGCATCCTGGTACGCGCAAGCTTTATGCAGACAAACTGGAGGCCGAAGGCGTGATCGATAGCGGCGCGGCCGATCGGCTGATAAAGGCGTATCGGGATGACATGGATGCGGGGCGCAATCCCAACAGGACCATCGTCTACGGCTATAAATCCCCCAACGCGGTGGACTGGACGCCGTTTCTGAAAGAAACCGCCTGGGATGCAAAAGTGTCCACCGGATTACCCCTGGTCGAACTTCGCAAGTTGGCAGAGCGACTCACCGATATCCCGTCGAAATTCAAGTTGCATTCGCGCGTGGAAAAAATCGTCTCCGATCGCCGCCTGATGGGAGAAGGAAAACTGCCGCTGGACTGGGGGATGGCTGAAACCCTCGCCTATGCCGCACTGTTGAATGACGGATATCCAATCCGCATTTCCGGACAGGATTCGGGGCGCGGTACGTTCTTTCATCGCCATGCAGTCCTGCACGACCAGAACCGTGAAAGGTGGAGTGAGGGGACGTATATTCCATTGCGCCACATCAAACCGGATCAGCCGGACTTCGTAATAATCGACTCTGTATTATCCGAAGAAGCGGTTCTGGCTTTCGAATACGGCTATGCCACCGCTACGCCCGATGAGCTGGTGATGTGGGAAGCGCAGTTTGGCGATTTCGCGAATGGCGCCCAGGTTGTGATCGACCAGTTCATCGCATCGGGCCAGGCCAAATGGGGTCGCTTGTGCGGTCTGGTGATGATGCTCCCGCATGGTTACGAAGGCCAGGGGCCTGAACATTCCTCCGCCCGGCTGGAACGTTATCTGCAACTGTGTGCGCAATACAACATCCAGGTATGCGTTCCAACCACTCCCGCTCAAATGTTTCACCTGCTGCGCCGCCAGATGGTGCGGCCGCTACGAAAGCCTCTCGTCATCATGAGTCCGAAAAGCCTTTTACGCCATAAGGAGTCCGTATCCAGCCTGGAAGATCTGGTCGATGGCGGCTTCCGGAACATCATTTCCGATGTGGAGGAACTCGATCCGAAGAAGGTGCGGCGGCTGATCGCCTGCAGCGGAAAGGTTTACTTCGATCTTGCGGCACATCGGCGCAAGAACAAGATCGAGGATGTTGCCATTATCCGCATCGAACAACTATATCCGTTTCCCCATGATGACTTCCAGACCGAGGTCGAGCGCTATCCACACGCCAGAGACATCCTCTGGTGTCAGGAAGAACCCCGCAATCAGGGTGCGTGGCACCGTATCCAGCACTACCTGCTGCGCCACAAGCGCCCGGATCAGGTTCTCGGGGATGCGCTGCGCCCCTCGTCGGCCTCTCCGGCGGCGGGCTATCTGGTGAAACACAACGAACAGCAGAACGAGTTGATCGTATCTGCGTTTCGCGAAAGAATCTGAATACCTGGAGGCAGAGGAAGAATATGCGCGTCGATATCAAAGTTCCCGCGTTATCCGAATCAGTGGCCGAGGCAACGCTCCTTTCCTGGCATAAAAAGGAAGGTGAGCATGTTGAGCGTGACGAAAATCTGATCGACGTCGAAACTGATAAAGTCGTGATGGAGTTGCCAGCTCCCGCTACGGGAACACTGGCGAAAATCATCAAGGGAGACGGAGCAACGGTGACTGGGGGCGAAGTCATCGCCATGATAGATACCGAAGCAGGTGCGGTAGAGGGTAACACTCCGGCAGCTTCAGCCGCAGCCCCAACCAAGTCCAAAGCAACCGAATCCGGAGCAGCGCCTTCTGCCGCCGAAGCCAGGCCGGCTAAAAAAGAGGCAGAAGCTGCTCCGCCTTCCGCAACTGCCCCGGCTTCCACAACTGCTGCGGAAATTCCGGGAATGATGCCTGCCGCGCAAAAACTGGCTGCACAGGAAAATCTGACGCCGGAAGAAATTCGCGCGCTTAAAGGTAGCGGTCGCGATGGCCGCATCACCAAGGAAGACGTGGCAGCTTATGTAGAACAGAAACGGTCGACAGCCAATATCGCTCCCTCGCCTTCTCCTGCGGTTCCGCAAGCTCCGGCAACTCCACCTGCCCCACCCGTTTCACGCGCTCCTGAGTCCGCGCCGCGGATGGCTGAAGACAAGGCTGAGGGAAAACGCAGCGAAAAAAGAGTGGCCATGTCGCGCCTGCGTGCCCGCATCGCGGAACGTCTGGTGCAGTCGCAATCCACCGCCGCCATTCTTACCACATTCAACGAAGTCAACATGCAGGCGATCATGGATTTGCGGGCCCGCTACAAGGACAAATTTGAAAAAGAGCATGGCGTCAAACTGGGTCTCACGTCATTCTTTGTCAAGGCGGCGGTGGCGGCGCTCAAAAAATTTCCCATTGTCAACGCTTCAGTGGACGGCAACGATATCGTCTATCACGAGTACTATGATATCGGCATTGCGGTGAGCAGTGCACGCGGACTGGTCGTGCCCATTATTCGCAACGCGGATTCCTTGTCCCAGGCGGAAATTGAAAGGCAGGTCGCTGATTTTGGCCGCCGCGCGCAGGACGGCAAACTGACCATCGAGGAATTGACCGGAGGCACTTTCTCGATCACCAACGGCGGCGTCTTCGGTTCGATGCTTTCCACCCCCATCATCAATCCCCCGCAGAGCGCCATTCTTGGCATTCACGCAACCAAGGAGCGCCCGGTGGTCGAAAACGGCCAAATCGTGATTCGTCCGATGTGCTATCTGGCGCTATCCTATGACCATCGCATCATAGACGGACGGGAAGCCGTGCTTTCCCTGGTAGCGATGAAGGAAGCCCTCGAATATCCCATGAGTCCCCTGTTTGAGAGCTGAGATTGCGCAGGCACATGTCTGCGCGGCCGGCTTCTTTCCGTTTTGAATTCCTTGCTTAAACAATAAAGAGAAAATATGTCTCAATCTTTTGATGTGGCTGTAATCGGGGCTGGTCCGGGGGGTTATGTGGCGGCAATTCGTTGTGCGCAGCTGGGCCTTAAAACCGTTTGTATCGATGAATGGAAAAACCCGCAGGACAAACCCAGTCTCGGCGGAACCTGTCTGAATGTTGGCTGCATCCCCTCAAAGGCATTGCTGGAATCCTCGGAGAATTACGAGCGCGCCGCCCGTAAGTTCTCTGCTCATGGCATCAAAGTGGAGGGTCTGTCCATAGATATTCCGGCGATGATAGGTCGCAAGGACAAGATCGTTGCAAACTTCACCGGCGGCGTTGCCATGCTGCTGAAGAAGAACAAAGTCGCCCCCATGCACGGCCGGGCGACACTATGCAAGCGCGACAGGGATAACGAAGCCGATCGTGAACTCTGGCAGATTGAAATCAGGAATGGGGACAAGGTAGAGACTGTCGGGGCCGAGCATGTCATCATCGCTACAGGTTCAGTGCCTCGTCAATTAGACGCCGCGCCCGTGGACAATGAACGGATACTGGATAATGCAGGGGCGCTGGCGTTGACCGAAACGCCGAAACGGCTGGGAGTGATCGGCGGAGGCGTCATCGGTCTGGAAATGGGAAGTGTATGGCGCAGGCTGGGTGCGGAGGTGACTATTCTAGAAGCCCTGCCCGAGTTTCTCATGAGCGCGGACGAACAGGTATCGAAGGAAGCGCGAAAAATCTTCACCCGGGAACTGGGCCTGGTTATAAATACCGGCGTCAAAATAAGCGGCATTACCTCGGGACAGGATAACATCACCGTGGAGTATTCCGATGTCGACGGAAACTCGCAAAAACTCGAGGTGGATAACCTGATTGTTGCCGTCGGGCGTGTGCCTAATACTACCGGACTGGGGGCAGAAAACGTGGGATTAAAGTTGGACGAGCGCGAACGTATCGAGGTGGATGCCCATTGCCGCACCAATCTGCCTAATATATATGCAGTGGGAGATGTGGTGCGCGGTCCTATGCTGGCGCATAAAGCTTCTGAAGAAGGTGTGGCGGTTGCAGAAATGATTGCGGGACAGGCTGGTCATGTAAATCTTGACGCAATCCCCTGGGTTATCTATACCTCACCCGAAATCGCCTGGGTGGGCAAGACCGAACAGGAGTTGAAAGCGGCCGGGGTGGAATATAAAGCCGGCCAATTCCCCTTCATGGCAAATGGACGTGCACGCGCACTGGGAGAAACCGGTGGATTCGTCAAAGTGCTCGCGGATGCAGGTACTGATCGTATTCTGGGTATTCACATGATTGGTCCCTACGTCTCCGAGTTGATTGCCGAGGCTGTGGTGGCAATGGAATTCGCGGCGAGCAGTGAAGATATCGCGCGCATCGTCCATGCACACCCTTCTCTGTCAGAAGTCGTGCATGAAGCCGCACTGGCGGTGGATAAGCGGGCGATACATATTTAAGGGGCGGGGCAAGGTCCCAAAGAAAGATCGGGAAGTACTTCAAGGCCATGGAAGGTGTTCAACCGTGGCCTTCAGGTACCTCATTCCACCGGGGCAGATTTTGAGTCCTTTAACCTTTTGGCTCTTGTACTCTTCTACAAGCTCAAATCAGGAGCCAGGAGTCAGGAGTCAGGACTGGGGCAACGGCTGCTTCGAAGTCTTTCAATAAGCTCAAGCGAATGACAAGTCTATCCTTTGCCTACCCTGCTGACCACCTTCCGGAACTCTCTCGGTTTAGCCACTGTACCGGTATTGTGGGATGAGTCGGCGGAAGTGCGGCCAGCCTCCGCAGGATGAGGGTCCTGTGTCTTCATCTCCCGCCTGAGCTTGTGCATCATGAATGGCGACAGGTTGCTGGCTGGTTCCTGCGTCTGCTTCCGCTCCATCTGTTCCTGGGCAACCCTCTTCTGCCACAGGTATTCCAACTCGGCAATGCGCTCCCTTACCGGCGCCTGTTCCAACTGAATCCGCGCCTCCGCCTCACACTCTATTTTTTTGACATGCTCGGCAGCAAGATAAACACGCTCGGTCAATTGCCGCACTTCCGTCTCCGATGCAGATTTGCTCGACTCGCGCTCCGCAAGAAATCTGGAAGGCATCCATCCCAGATCATGCAGTCGTGTGCGAAACGGGTGAGACAGGCGCCAGCTGCATAACTGCCGGTGAGCCGCCTTTGCTTCCGTTTTGGCGTGCCGCAGTTGTTCCGACAAGGATTCGAGCATCTGCCGCGTAGCCAGTACCTGATGTTCACGCTCCACCAGATCGCACACCTCCAGCGGCCGCAGTTCCACTATCAAGGCTCGCAATTCCGAGCTTGTGAGATGCTCCAGCTTCTGCTTCATTTTTTTCCTGAAGTTACCATTGGATCAATAGCGCCTTCGACCTTAAAAATGCATCTTGATGCTGGCCTGATAGAACTCATTGGATACTTCACCCTTGAGATCGGCGCCAGCGGCGAAGCGCAGGGCGAGATGCATGGGTAGTGCAAACTCGACGTAAGGGCCGATCCAGTTGTAGAGCGTACCGGGATTGCCTTCAATCCGGTCTACGTGGAATCGCAGGTGCTCCCAGTGAACTCCGATAGAATTGATCGGGACATTTTTGAAATTGAACAGCGCCGGCTTGACACCGACGTTGATCCAGTTATGGATGAAGTCCCTGGCGCGCTCGTCACGAATAGCGGCGTAGTAAGCAAGATACGCCTGCCCGGTAAAAAATCCGTTGTCATAGTTGAAGGTGATGCTCGGCACTATGCCTTCGCCAGCGCGAATGCCTCTGCCGACAATCCGGCTGGAAAGCAACGCGCCGTTGAGAATACCGAACTGCGGATTGATGCTCAATGTGTCATTGAAAAGGCGAAAATTCAAACCCATTCCGACTTCAGTCCATAACCCGTTACCACCTGCGTCCACCTGCATGCCGTTAGGTCCGGCGATTACCCGGCTGCGGCCGAAGTTGGGACTTGTCCAAAGCCAGCTGTAGAAGGTGAAGTCGATGTTGTCGGCAACTTCATAACCAGCATCGAGTATGGTCTGGAAACCAAAGAACGCATCCTGCTTCAAGGTCACGCCACCGTGAAATTTCTCCTTGTCGAAGCCATGATCTTTGTCATGAGCAGCCTGCCATCCGCCTTCTGCATGCCCCTTCATATGCGCCACGTTGGCTTCTTTGATCTCCTTGGCTTCGGATTTCCTGGGCTCGCCCTCGGTTTGCGCAAAGGCTGGATGCGCAGCGCCAGAGGACGGAGACCTCTTCAGATTCACGCCCCCATGATGCCCCTTGCCACGCACGTCCTGAGCCTCCTGATTCTCCAGTCGTCCTTCCAGCTCAGCGATTCTCGCCTCCAGCAGTTCCAGTTTCCTCCTGAGCTCGTCTTCTGTTTGCGCCAGCGCCAGCGCGTTGGATGACATAAAGGCGGCGCCGAGAAACAGACAAAGGCGCAGATACTTCTTCATTCCCCTTGATACAATTGTGTTGACTCTGTTACTTGCTTCCGGTAGTACTGACATTTACAGTTCGCTTTCTTGTTGTATTGACGTTGAATTTTGTACTTGTTTGCAACGGGCCCCACGAAGCGTGAACATATTGTGAACAATATGTGATGCACTTGTGATGCAGATGTGAAGTATACGTTATGAATATGTGAATCAAATGTTGTGGTTTTGTGAAGAAATTGTGAACAAGTTATCGTGAGCCGAATCTTGGCAAGTGCGCTGGTACTTCATCCACATCTCATCGGAATCTCATCTTGTCTGGCAATTCCGGAAATCCTGACTTGCTGACGTCATTTTCCTGCTTCCCAAAGTCATTTTCAGGAGCCTGCTGCTGGAATCCCGGGATTGTCATTCGTCCTTGAATTGTCGGGCAAACCGGCTCGATGACTTTTGCGGTAAAATACAGCCTTTGCGCATTCTTCATGACGAGCATCACCATCGCCCTTTCCAAGGGACGGATTTTTGACGATACCGCACCCCTGCTGAAAGCCGCGGGAATTATCCCGCTGGACGACCCCGAAAGATCACGCAAGCTGATCCTTGCCACCAATCGCGACGATGTGCGGCTCATCATCGTGCGTGCTTCGGATGTACCGACCTATGTGCAATATGGCGCGGCGGACATGGGCATCGCGGGAAAGGATGTGCTGCTGGAGCATGGCGGCGCGGGGCTCTATCAACCTCTCGATTTGAATATCGCCCGCTGCCGCATGATGGTGGCTGTACGCAGCGATTTTGACTACGAATCCGCAGTCCGGCGCGGCGCCCGGGTGCGAGTGGCTACCAAGTATCTACAGACGGCGCGTGAACACTTTGCGGAAAAAGGGATGCATGTCGATCTCATCAAGCTCTATGGATCAATGGAGCTTGCTCCCCTGGTAGGTTTGGCGGACGCAATCGTGGATCTGGTTTCAAGCGGTAATACGCTTAAAGCGAACAATCTCAAGGCTGTCGAAGAAATAATGCCGATCTCATCGCGGCTGATCATCAATCAGGCCGCGTTGAAATTGAAACGCCGGGCAATACAACCGATGCTGGAAGCCTTCTCGGCTGCAATTATCCCCCTTACGCCTCTATCTCCTTACCCCCTTGGAGCAGCGACCTGAGCGGCACCCGGAACTGCAACTGCAAACCACTCGTTTATCCCTTATCCCTTTCCTTCCCACTCATGATTTCGATAAAGAGACTGTCTTCTGCCGATACCGAGTTCGATAAGGCGCTGTCGGAACTGCTGGCGTTTGAAAACGCTCAGGATGCAAAGCTGGAGGCTGCTGTCGCAGATATTCTCGCGAAGATCAGGACGCAGGGAGATAAAGCCTTGCTGGAATACACGCTCCGTTTCGATCGCTTGGATGCAAAATCGGCGGCGGATCTGGAATTGCCCCGAAAACGCCTGCAGCAAGCTCTTCATAACCTGCCTGGCAAGCAACGTAACGCCCTGGAACAGGCTGCGGAACGGGTCGGCGTCTATCATGAGAAGCAGTTGACGCAATCCTGGAGCTACGTGGAGCCTGACGGGACGCAACTTGGGCAGAAAATCACCCCTCTCGATCGTGCCGGCCTGTATGTTCCCGGCGGCAAGGCATCCTATCCTTCATCAGTACTGATGAACGCAATTCCCGCCAAGGTGGCGGGAGTGGGCGAACTTGTCATGGTGACACCCACTCCACAGGGCGAAACAAATGACCTGGTGCTCGCTGCCGCGGCTATCTGCGAGGTTGATCGGGTTTTCACCATAGGGGGCGCTCAAGCCGTGGGCGCACTGGCATATGGTACCCCTACTGTACCCCGCGTGGACAAGATCGTCGGCCCGGGAAACGCTTATGTGGCAACAGCCAAGCGGCATGTTTTCGGTGTAGTAGGAATCGATATGCTCGCGGGGCCTTCCGAAATTCTGGTCATCTGCGATGGTAAAACCAATCCGGACTGGATTGCGATGGACATGTTTTCCCAGGCAGAGCATGACGAGTTGGCCCAGGCGATCCTGCTGTCACCCGATCTTCATTTTATCGAAGCAGTCGCTGCCAGTATCGTCCGGCAACTGGAAGCGATGCCTCGCAAAGAGATAATCCGGACTTCCCTCGAAAACCGGGGCGCCTTGATTCAGGTGCGTGATCTGGAAGAAGCTTGTGAGATCGCCAACAGCATCGCGCCCGAACATCTGGAGCTATCAGTAGAACAGCCGGAAAAGTGGGTGGAAAAAATAAGACATGCGGGCGCGATTTTTCTGGGTCGCCACACATCGGAAGCGCTGGGAGATTATTGCGCAGGCCCCAATCACGTCCTGCCCACTTCCCGCACCGCACGCTTTTCGTCGCCTCTCGGAGTATATGATTTTCAGAAACGCAGCAGCATTATTCAGGTATCGGGGCAGGGATCAGCGAAATTGGGCGCAATTGCCTCCATCTTGGCCCATGGCGAAGGGCTGCAGGCACACGCAATGTCAGCGGAATATCGTTACACAAAAAAATAGCCCTTGAGAAAAATTGAGAAACTCTCCCGGATTCACTGCTTTCCCCCACCGGGAAATCCGGAAGCCGGCCAGAGTGTTCAATCCACCCTTCCAGCGATAAACCCCAGGCATTCAGCGCACCGATCGAGCCGCGCTGCATTCAGCGGATGCAGGGGATATCAGGGTGAACGCCCTATGGTCCCACCGGTCCAGGCTCAAGGAACTATCCGGCCCGCAGGAGTGACGAATAAACCTGAGGTAATTAACTCGACCATGAGGTAGAATTGGCTGTTATGCCTTTTTCCCCCGATCAGATCATTCGCCCCGAAATTCTCGCGCTTTCCGCTTACCACGTGCCCCCCGCACACGGAATGATAAAGCTGGATGCGATGGAAAACCCTTACCCGCTTCCCCCGGAAGTACGCGATGAAATTGCGAAGCTTGCAGGTGAGACGCCGGTCAACCGCTACCCCGACCCCGATGCAGCAGCGCTCAAAGCGGCGTTACGGGAGGCATTGAGCATCCCGGACGGGATGGATATCATGCTCGGCAATGGTTCGGATGAGATCATCCAGATTATTGCTTTAGCATGCGGGAAGCCAGGCGCGGTATTGATGAGTGTGGAGCCTGCATTCGTCATGTTTCGCATGATTGCCACTTTTGCTTCGATGAATTATGTGGGTGTCCCATTACATCCCGATTTTTCACTCGATGCGGAGGCAATGCTCGCCGCAATTGCCCGCTACCAGCCCGCGGTCATTTTTATCGCTTATCCCAATAACCCTACTGGTAACCTGTTTGACGCCGTTGAAATCTCACGTATTATTGACGCTGCTCCCGGCGTGGTGGTCATCGATGAGGCTTACCATGCCTTCGCCGATGCGAGTTTCATGGACAAGCTCGCGCATCACCCCAATCTGTTGCTGATGCGCACACTTTCGAAGCTGGGACTGGCCGGCTTGAGGCTGGGCTTGCTGGCGGGAAAACCCGAATGGCTAAGGCAGCTGGAAAAATTGCGGTTGCCGTATAATGTGGGAATCGTTACTCAACGGATTGCAGAGAAATTACTGCAGCACCGTGATGTCCTGCTGCAACAGGCGGCGGCCATCAAAGTTGAACGTTCATCGATGAGCAGGCGGCTGGCGGAATTGGAAGGTATCGAGGTTTTTCCGACGGATGCGAATTTCATCCTGTTTCGCCTGAACCAGGATCATAAAGCAGGCCAGGTATTTCAGGAACTCAAACAACGTGGCATATTGGTCAAGAATCTGGACGGCGCTCACCCATTGCTCAAAAACTGCTTGCGAGTGACCGTGGGCATGCCGGATGAAAACACGCAGCTTCTGGCGGTCCTGCAAACTTTGCTCGTGAAGGTTGAAGCGAAAGCCTGATGCCCCTATCCCGATTTTCTTATTGCAGTTTTATTCGATTTATTTCACCTGATTCCTCGCATGCGTCACGCTCAGGTCAACCGTAATACGCTGGAAACCCGCATCAACCTCAAAGTCAATCTGGATGGAAGCGGAAAGGCGGTGCTGGCTACAGGAGTGCCGTTTCTCGATCATATGCTGGACCAGGTGGCGCGTCACGGAATGATCGATCTCGAGGTTTCAGCCGAGGGAGATTTGCATATCGACGCTCACCACACGGTGGAAGATATCGGCATCACTTTTGGGCAGGCATTCACCCAGGCCGTTGGGACCAAGAGCGGCTTGCGCCGCTACGGTCATTCCTACGTGCCGCTGGACGAAGCCCTCTCCCGGGTGGTGATCGATCTCTCCGGCCGCCCCGGTATGGAGTTCAATGTCGAGTTTGTGCGTGCGCGTATCGGTGAATTTGATGTCGATCTCATCAGCGAATTTTTCCGGGGTTTTGTCAACCACGCCATGGTTACCCTGCATATCGACAACTTATCCGGCGCAAATGCGCATCACCAGGCGGAAACCATATTCAAAGCGTTCGGACGCGCGCTGCGCATGGCGGTGGAAGTCGATCCGCGGGCGGCGGGCGCAATACCCTCCACCAAAGGCACTCTGTAATTTCCCACATTCATAGATGCGGTATGACTGATATTGCAATTGTTGACTACGGCATGGGAAACCTGCGTTCCGTAGCCAAAGCACTGGAACATGTCGCCCCCGAGGCTGTCATCGCTGTCACCAATAACCCTGAAGTAGTGCGGAAAGCGGAGCGCGTGGTCGTTCCCGGACAGGGCGCCATGCCGGACTGCCTGCGTGAACTGGACCGGCTCGGGTTGCGTGAAGCCATGCGGGATGCGGCTTCCAACAAACCATTTCTGGGTATCTGCATCGGCCTGCAAATGCTGTTCGACAGCAGCGAGGAGGGCAACGTATCCGGCCTCGGGATCGTGCCAGGGAGGGTGAAGCGTTTTCCCGTAAACGCGATGAAAGATGAAAAAGGGCAGAAGCTCAAGGTGCCGCACATGGGTTGGAATCAGGTCCATCAGTCGGTCGAGCATTCCCTCTGGAAAAACATTGCCAATGATTCGCGCTTTTATTTCGTGCACAGCTACTATGTCGAACCCGCTGGCGCCGATTCGGCGGGCCACAGTGCTTACCCCTTTTCTTTTACTTGTGCGGTGGCGAAAGATAACATTTTTGCCGTTCAGTTCCACCCCGAAAAGAGCCATGCGGCCGGCCTGACGCTCCTCGATAACTTTGTCCGGTGGAAGCCCGTTTGAGAAACGTTAGGAAGGCCGCGCTGCTACGAATTCTGAAACTCAATTCATTTTTATCCTGATTCAAAATGCTTATCATTCCCGCTATAGATTTGAAAGACGGTCACTGTGTACGGCTGAAACAGGGTGTGATGGAAAACGCTACTGTATTTTCTGAAGATCCCGCTGCCATGGCCAGGCATTGGCTGGATCAGGGGGCTCGAAGACTGCATCTGGTAGACCTGAATGGCGCGTTTGCGGGCAAACCGAAGAACGAACCGGCGATCCGTGACATTGTAGATGCCATTGGGGACGAGATTCCGACTCAACTCGGCGGCGGCATACGTGATCTGGAAACCATCGAACGCTACCTCGATGATGGTATTACCTACATCATCATCGGCACAGCCGCAGTAAAAACGCCGGGATTCCTGCACGACGCATGCAATGCTTTTCCCGGCCATATCATGGTCGGGCTGGATGCAAAGGATGGCAAGGTGGCGGTCAATGGCTGGTCCAAGGTGACGGGGCATGACGTGGTGGATCTTGCGAAAAAATTCGAAGACTACGGCGTGGAGGCAATCATCTATACCGATATCGGGCGCGATGGCATGTTGAGTGGTGTCAATGTGAAGGCGACCATGGAGCTGGCCAGGGCGCTGACGATTCCCGTCATTGCCAGTGGCGGCGTGAGCAGTCTTGATGACGTCAAAGCGCTGTGCGAGATCGAACCGGAAGGTATTGCAGGTGCAATAACGGGACGCGCCATTTACGAAGGGGCACTCGACTTCAAGGCAGCCCAGGAACTGGCGGATGAGCTAAGCACCAAATCAAGCCCTAGGGATACAACAGTTCTCTTTTGATGAAACACCCTATCTCATCCAGTCATACAGACTGGAGCAATTCCTGTTTCGGATCATTCTTTTTTCTACAACCACAACTCCCTTACGGAAAGCTCGACTCTTGCGGATACCTCTACAAATTCGACCTCTTCGACCCCCCTGCGGCCCCAGAACGCAAGGAGGGACAAAAGCAGATAATCCGCATAGCGGAAGCCTACAAACTTTGCGGTTTTTAGCGGTATCCAGAGGTGTCTATGGGTCTTGCCAAGCGTATCATCCCCTGTCTTGACGTTACAAACGGACGTGTTGTCAAGGGAGTCAAATTTGTCTCACTTCGCGATGCGGGAGATCCCATCGAAATAGCGCGCCGCTATGATGACCAGGGAGCGGATGAGCTGACCTTTCTCGATATTACCGCGAGTTCCGATGACCGTGATCTGATTCTCCATATCATCGAAGAAGTGGCAGCTCAGGTATTCATCCCGTTGACGGTGGGCGGCGGTGTTCGCAAGGTGGAAGATGTACGCCGTCTCCTGAATGCGGGAGCTGATAAGGTAAGCATCAACACTTCGGCCATACAAAACCCCCAGCTGGTGGCTGATGCGGCGGGCCGTTACGGCTCTCAATGTATTGTCGTGGCGATAGACGCCAAGCGTGCCGGACAAGGATGGGAAGTGTTCACGCACGGGGGGCGCAAGCCTACCGGACTGGATGCAATCGAATGGGCTAAGAAAATGCAATCTCTGGGAGCTGGAGAAATATTGCTGACCAGTATGGACAGAGACGGTACCCGGGATGGGTTCGATCTGGCGCTGACCCGCGCGGTGTCAGACGCGGTCGACGTACCGGTGATTGCAAGCGGCGGTGTAGGCAATCTGCAGCATCTGGTTGAGGGAATCGTGGAAGGTCATGCCGATGCCGTGCTGGCTGCAAGCGTTTTCCACTATGGCGAATATACCGTTCGCCAGGCCAAGGAATATATGTCACAACATGGTATTGAAGTACGACTATAGTAACAGGATCAATCAAACTTCGGCATATTCATGTCTGATACATGGCTCAACAAGGTGAACTGGTCGGCGAACGGATTAGTGCCGGTCGTGACACAGGATGTAACCAGCAATAAGGTATTGATGGTGGCCTGGATGAACCCCGAGGCATTGAGGCTTACGGTGCAAACGGGGGAGGCCCATTACTGGTCACGCTCGCGCAAAAAACTCTGGCATAAAGGTGAAGAATCCGGGCACGTGCAGAAAGTGAAAGAAATCCGGCTGGATTGTGATGAGGACGTCCTGCTGCTGGTAGTGGAACAAGTCGGAGGGGTTGCTTGTCATACCGGCAGACATCATTGCTTTTTCAAAAAACTGGAACAGGGTCAGTGGCTGGTGACCGAACCCGTCATCAAGAATCCCGAAGAGATCTACGGGCAGCGATGAGCCACCCCGATATTCTTTTTCGCCTTACCGAGACCATAGAGGCACGTAAACAGTCTGATCCCCATGCTTCTTATGTGGCGAAGCTGCTGCATGACGGGCGGGACAAGATTCTGAAAAAGATTGCGGAAGAATCAGCGGAGGTTCTGCTGGCATCGAAAGATGGGGACAGCGCGCACGTGGTGCGTGAGACTGCGGATCTTTGGTTTCATTGTCTGGTGTTACTGGCTCATCATAATCTGAAGCTGGAGGATGTGCTGGGTGAGTTACGCCGGCGGGAAGGGGTTTCAGGAATTGATGAAAAAGCTGCCCGCAAAGCAGGACAGGCAGATAACGGAACCGGCAGGATGAATCAGGATAAGTAAATGGACAGTTGTGTTTTTTGCAAGATCGTGCAGGGAGAAATTCCGAGCGAGAAAGTGTATGAGGATGCCCGCGTTTACGCATTCCATGATATCCACCCGGCGGCGCCGGTACATTTCATGCTGATACCCAAACTGCACATCAACTCGCTTGCCGATGTGGAAGATGCTCATAGCGCTTTGCTCGGTGAGATGATGGTATTGGTGCCCAGGCTGGCAAGGGAACAAGGTTGTACGGATGGTTTTCGTACGGTAATCAATACCGGACGAGTAGGCGGCCAGGAAGTACATCACCTGCACATCCACATCATTGGTGGCATGGAACGCCTGCCGGGAATGATTGCTCGCGGGAAGTAAAGGGTAATGAGCAAAGGATAAGGATAAAGGAGGAATAATGGGATCATTCAGCATCTGGCATTGGCTGATCGTTCTGCTGATCGTTGTTCTGGTATTCGGTACCAAAAAACTCCGTAATCTGGGAAGCGATCTGGGCGGCGCGGTGAAGGGCTTCCGCGAAGGTGTAAAAAGCGCGGATGAAGAGGAGATATCTGCGCATAATCACACCGAGGCCCGGATTATCGATGCCGATATTAAAGACAAGGCTCAGTCGAAATCCTGAGTGCCGGATAGCAGCGACAAGACGGTGACAGCCCAGCGGCCGGCGAGCGAGAAGTGAGCCTGTCGCTATCGATCGCTTGATCCGGCCGTTATTCTTGCCAAAATGTTCGATATCAGTTTCTCGGAAATTCTGGTCATCGCGGCAGTCGCACTGATCGTGATCGGTCCGGAACGACTCCCCAAAGTGGCGCGTACGCTAGGACATCTGTTCGGGCGGGCACAGCGCTATGTCAACGATGTCAAAAGCGATATTCAGCGTGAAATTGAGCTGGACGAACTGAAAAAATGGAAAGCTTCAGTGGAGGAAACGGGTCGTTCAATCGAAAATTCGGTACATACCGAACTGGATAAGTTTCGGGAAACGGTAGAGGCAGGCGCTGAAGCTTCCGCTATGCCTCCCCCCACTACGGCCCCTTCTGCGGCAGAATCTTCACCCCCCCAAAATTCCTCTCCGACTCCGGTCGAACCTGCTCCGCCGCCGGTTCAACCTACGAAGAATTCCAATGTAGCCGGACCCGGTGTAAATCGCGAGCGCGAAGCTGCTGAATAATCCCGCCTCCCGGAAGACTTGCTTAAGAATCGATTGAACACATGCTTGTATCTCATCCGCGCTGTACTTCACTGTCGACAGTCGGTATAAGTGAGAGGTCTAACCTTTCCCGCCCACCTTCCATCACATGAGTGCCGACGAAACATTTATCTCGCACCTGGTCGAACTGCGGGCCAGGCTGCTGCGGGCGTGTGCAGGTATTCTGCTCGGCTTTTTGCCTTGCGCCTACTATGCCCGTGAGCTTTATTCGTTATTAGCGCAGCCTTTGCTCGAGAAACTTCCCCAGGGGGGGCAGATGATCGCGACGGAAGTGGTTACGCCATTCTTTGTACCCATGAAAGTGGCCATGATGGCTGCTTTTATCATTACCCTGCCCCATACCCTCTACCAGATATGGGCATTCGTCGCCCCAGGATTGTATTCCCACGAAAAGCGCCTGGTACTGCCACTGGTGCTGGTGAGCAGCATTCTGTTCGGGTGCGGCATGGCTTTTGCCTATTTTGCCGTCCTTCCCCTGGTGTTCGAATTCATTACCCATTTCGCGCCGGAAGGCGTGGCAGTGATGACAGACATCAGCAAATACCTGGATTTTGTGCTGACCATGTTCATCGCGTTTGGCATCACATTCGAAGTACCCATATTCGTTGTGATACTGGTTCGGATAGGCCTTGTTACCATTGAAAAGCTGAAAGCGATGCGCCGCTATGTTCTTGTCGGCGCTTTTGTCGTTGGCGCGATATTTACGCCGCCGGATGTTGTTTCCCAATTCATGCTGGCGGTGCCGCTCTACTTGCTATATGAACTTGGGATACTGGCCGCAGGAATCATCGAACGTTCGGAAACATTGGCTGTTTATCAGGCCGCGGGCGGTCCTGATACGAATTCCCCTTCCGACCAGACCGAAACAGAGGAAAGAAAAAGGAGCTGAGTTATTGCTCAGGAGAAACAGCGCGTTTCGTTCGGATAATTTCCAATCTCAGGCCATAGTCACTGCGTTATCCTCTACAACCGCTTTTATTCCAACTCCTCGGGCTCCTGAAACTGTTCCTGAGGCTGAGGCTTTGGACGTTTTCCAACCTTGACCTCGATTGCCTTCTTGTTCTGGTTACGCATGACTGTAATGGTCGCCATGTTTCCGGGAGGTAATGCCGCTACCAGATTGAGCATGCCGGATGAATCGGTTACCTCTTTCCCCCCCACTCCTACAATAATGTCACCCGGCTTCACTCCGGCACGGTCTGCGGGTCCTCCCTTGAGCACGCCGGCAATCAACGCTCCGCTGGTAGTCGGCCGCTTGAACGACTCCGCAAGTTCCGGCGTCATATCCTGTACTTCCACGCCGATCCAGCCACGGGTCACGCCCCCTGTCCGGATGATCTGCTCCATGATCTGCTTGGCCACACCTGCTGTAATGGCAAAGCCTATTCCAAGTGATCCTCCCGTTCGGGAGACTATCGCAGTGTTGATCCCGATCAGGTTACCCGATGCATCCACCAGTGCACCCCCAGAATTCCCCGGATTGATGGCGGCATCGGTCTGAATGAAATTTTCAAAGGTGTTGATACCCAGGTGAGTTCGTCCGAGTGCGCTGATAATACCCATCGTTACCGTCTGGCCCACACCGAAAGGATTACCGATCGCAAGGACAATATCGCCGACCAGCGCATTGTCGGAGTATCCGAAAGTTATGGCCGGAAGTCCTTCCATATCTACTCTTACCACTGCAAGATCGGTTTCGGGATCGGAACCGATGACCCGCGCTTTCGTTTTTCTGCCGTCCGCCAGCGCAATCTCGATTTCATCCGCCGCTTCAATGACATGATGGTTCGTAAGAATATATCCCTGCGAACTCACGATTACCCCAGACCCCAGGCTAGCGGCGCGCCGGCTTTGGGGGGATTCGAAACGATCTCCGAAGAAACGTCGGAAGAAAGGATCCTCCATGAAGGGATGGGGTGCAGCCTTGATTTCCTTGGTGGTGAATACATTCACCACCGAGGGCATGGCCTTTTTCGCCGCGCTACTGAAGCTCCCAGGGGCAGGTTCGACCTCTGCCTTGCGTGACTTGTCAGCCGGAGCTTCCTTTATGGTTACGACAGCGCCGTCGCCGGATTGCCAAGGTAATAGGCCTGGACGTAAAGTCGAAACGACAAACAGGGCTGCCAGAACTATCGTGGTAGCTTGCGCGAAAACTAGCCAGAGCTTGTGCATAGATTGAGAGATGTGGAATCAGGGATAAAATAGCAGCATTGATTTTAAATCATAGACGAATGCGAGTGGGTGAGCAGCGATGCAAGTAAATGACCTTGAAGCCTATTTGAACCGATTACTCGATACTGCAAAATTTCATGATTATTGCCCAAACGGGCTGCAAGTGGAAGGGCGACGCGAAGTGCGGCAACTGGTAAGCGGCGTAACAGCGTCGCTCGATTTTATCGAAGCTGCCATCGCGGCTGGGGCCGATGCAGTCCTGGTGCATCACGGATATTTCTGGCGCGGTGAGAATCCCTGTCTGACCGGAATGAAGCGGCGGCGCATTGCGCTGCTGCTGGCCCACGACATCAGCCTGCTCTCCTATCATCTACCGTTGGATGCTCATCCCGAACTGGGCAACAACACGCAGTTGTCCCATAAACTGGGCCTGCGGGAAACCGGTCGTTTCGGGGATCAAGGTATCGGCATGTTTGGAACCTTGCCATCGAACGTATCGAACCTGAAAGAATTACGGGTAAGTGTAGAACAAGCGCTCTCCCGTACACCGCTGGTGATTGGCGATGACGCACGGCTGGTAAACCGGGTAGCGTGGTGTACCGGGGGCGCCCAGGATTATTTTGGTGACGCCATCGATCTCGGTGCAGACGTATTTATCACCGGGGAAATTTCTGAACGAACCGTACATCTTGCGCGCGAGTCCGGCGTTGCTTTTATTTCAGCCGGACATCACGCCACCGAGCGATATGGCGTGCAAGCCCTGGGAGAGCACATTTCTGAAAAATTCGGCATCAGTCACCAGTATATCGACATCGACAACCCCGTATGAGGGGGGTGTGAAAAAACAAATCGGCGAAGGTTGTTTGAGGCTTTGCGGCTGAATATTCCTCTCAAAAGGGTTCTCAGTGGCACCAGAAAGAGTCCCTGTACTGGTGCTACCGGTTTATATAAACCAGCGATACAGTATGGCCACAATAATTTTAAAATCGCTAGAGGTATTCCGGCCTGAAATCCGTCGGTTTCAACGGGTTTGCGCATTTCCGAACAGCAGCAGGCAGGAATTGCAGGTCCAGACACAACAACATCATTACGGAGTAAAGGAGAGAAGCAGATGTTAATGAAGCCTTGGCTGAGGCTGGTTACGCTTGCGTGTGGGGTGCTGTTTGCGGG
>NZ_FOHI01000006.1 GCF_900111585.1 Nitrosospira multiformis | reverse complement strand
CCTATATTGCCACTACCAGTACTTTACATACCCATAAGCCCGTAAAGACTACTCCCCGCCATACACTTAAGTCAAGCAGTTTGTCAGAGGGTAAATAAGGCAAACTTCATGCCAAGATTCACCTCCTGCTCCTTGAAATCTGCAATATGGTCAGATCGCATAAGATGAAATCATTGCTTATCCATGAGTTATCGAGAAGCTTCAGCAGTATAAACCCATCTTGCTAAAAAGGTTATAGTAATTTCGTTCTTTCCCATACTTATTTTCTCTGTCCATTCGCTAAGAGCGTCGTAACTCGCCATATGTTTCGTTATTTGAGTATACTCATCATGTTATCCCGCTGGATAGAGCGATTGGAGAATAAGAATCTGGGAGTTCAATGGGTATTGTGAGGCTCCATTAATCAAGATTAACGGGTGGAAAATGCCTTCCCTTTCTCACCGGTCTATCGCGGCCGGTTTGCCCCCTCTCCTACCGGACCGTTGCATTTTGGTTCTCTTGTCACTGCTGTAGGCAGTTATCTGGAGGCAAGATCACAGGGCGGAGAATGGCTGGTCAGGATCGAAAATCTCGATACGGCGCGTGAAATTCCAGGTGCTTCAGAAGAAATTTTGAATACCCTGCATCTCCTTGGGATGGAATGGGATGACTCAGTGGTATATCAAGAGCAGCGCCAGGAGGCCTACCATGCGGCATTGTCGACACTTGAAAAACGGCAGCTTATTTATCGCTGCAGTTGCAGTCGTAAGGAAATTGCCGATTCCTCAGTTCTTGGAATAGAAGGACCTGTCTACCCCGGAACTTGCCGCGACCGCAAACATAAACTCGAGTTTTCCGGTGCATGGCGACTATATACAAATAATGACCTGATTGAATTTGAGGACGGAGTACAAGGCATACGGCAACAACGGATTCAGCGCGACATAGGCGATTTTGTGATATGTCGCGCGGACGGAGTTTTTGCTTACCAGCTAGCGGTCGTGGTGGATGATGCCGCACAGGGTATTACTCACGTGGTGCGGGGAGGTGATTTACTGAACTCGACTCCCCGTCAGATTCACCTGCAAAAACTGCTAGGCTACTCCATCCCCTCTTATATGCACCTCCCCGTAGTAGTCAACGCACGAGGCGAAAAACTCAGTAAGCAGACGCAGGCAGCGCCAGTGGATATTTCGCATCCCGTTTTGCAGCTCGTGAAGGCCATCCGGTTTCTCGGCCAGACACCGCCGCCGGAAGTAAGCGCGAGCAGCTTGAGGTCGTTCTGGATATGGGCAATCGAAAATTGGAATCGGGAGGCAATTCCAAAAAACATGTCCCTCATGTTTTAACCGGATCGAATTTGCCGGATTGATAATAGATGAAATGAAGACCGGGCTACTAGTTACTAAACTGCTAGCGCTACCGGTTTAGAGACGAGTTTATACTGGAAAATACAAGAAATACGAGATTTTATCTGCTTTTCAAGGAAGAACGTGCCTTTTCTGCCATTTTACATACCTAGATTGAAGCGACTCAAGATTATCGTGGTCGGCGGAGGCTATGCCGGCATCGCGGCACTGGTTACCCTTTTGCGCCACATGCCGGAAGCTGATGTCGTCATCATTGATCCCAGGTTCGAACATCTCAAGATTACTCATCTCCACGAAACTTTCCGGTATCCACTGGACGATTTCCTGATTCCGTTTTCCACGCTGGAAAATCGTTTTGGCTGCCGCCACGTTTGGGCAAAACTGAATCCGAGTGAAACGGTTCTGCGGCAGTGGCAGAACGATAGATTCCTTGAAGTCAATGACGAAATACTGGAATTTGACTATCTGCTCCTCGCCTCAGGCTCTCCTGTAGTGCAGGTGAATAAACCGGAGAATGTCTTTGATCTGCTCGACTTCATGGCCATATCGGGCTCCGATTTGTTTCATGAGCGGTTAAGCCAAGCCAGCGCCATCGCGCCATCTATTTCAGTGATAGGTGGGGGAGCAACGGGAATTCAATTTCTTTTTGAAATCGCTCATTTCCTCAAGCGCTATCAGATCGGGTGCAATCTGCGTCTTGTCCATGGCGAGAACCGGGTACTCAATCAGTTCCCCATCGGCTTTTCCACCTATACCCAATCCAAAATGACCGAACTGGGGATCGAATTTTTTCCTGATACCCGTTATCTCGGACAACAGGGGGAGCAGATTCTATTGGGCGATAACCCGCCGGGGCACGAGTTTACCCTGCCCTCTTCAATCTCCTTCCTGTTCATTGGTAAAAAACTGGAAACACCATTTTCTGCCAACGTCTTTGGACAGGTAATAGTTGAAGGCACGACGTTGCCGAACATTTTTGCAGCGGGAGATTGCTGCGTTTACCATGCTCCAGGCTCCAACACTATGACCGCGCAATCCGCGGTAAGAAAAGGAATGCTTACTGCCCGGAATATCCTGCGTCACTCAGGCGCCTTGCGATTGCTTGAGCCTTACCTTCATCGGGATTTAGGTTATGTAGTGAGTCTGGGACCAACGGATGCAATAGGCTGGCTGGCCCTGGAAGGCAATGTAGTTGGAGGCATGCCGGCCATGGTGATCAAGGAATTGGTCGAAGCGCAATATGATTTGCTATTGACAGGACTTGACACCTACCTGGTTTGAAGAAAAAAGAAGGGCTGTGCATTACTCGAATGCAACAGATGAAAAAGGAAAAATAGCCAAATCACTGCTTTCGGAGAATGGAGGATACCACCAGTCCTTGTTGAAGCCACTTTTCGACTACATATTCATAAAACAGTTGATTACTCTGCACGTCGCAGTTTACTACCGCCTGCGCCCGCGCTTTTCCCTTATCTGTCAGAAGCACATGACCAAGATCAAGTTGATTGCCGGCTTCCTCGAGGAATCGTATTTTTGTCGGTCTTCCGAAATAAAACAACCGCGTGTGTTGACCAAACCCTTTCTTTACATATCCCGCCGGGCTCACAGATATCAAACCAGTTGCTTCCAGCGCTTTCAATGCTGGCAACGTAATGCCCTGACCAGAATAAACCTCATGGTTGAGGTCATATATAAGAGGGATCAGGTGTCCTTGCATCCAGAGAAACTGGCAAAGAGATGCAAAAACTTCCCTGTTTTCGCCCTGCTCCAATCCGCCTCCCTGTGATCACCCGGCGACTCGGAAAGGGAGATGCTGATTGCGAGGCTTCACTAGGAGATATGTTCTTGGACGTCTCCGATAGCAGGTGGATTCTTTTTGCTCTTATCACTTCGACGGGCAATTTCCTGGTCAAGTTTTTTGAGAAACTGGATATTCTTCTTTCGTTGTTTGTCACCCTTGTACCATGAAAAACATGCAAGAGCCCCGAAAACAACCAGAAGAACATTTACTGGTGCCGGCCCACCAAAGAAAATATCCATAAGCCCGGTGAGAATAGAAAAAGCGCCCATGAATCCTGTCCAGTTCAAGAATTTGTTCGTCCACGTAGGCTCCTGCCGTTTAACACACCAGGTTTGTAGCTTCTCACGTACCGAATAAAGTTCCTCATCGGTCCAATCTGCAAGATCCATCAGGGCTGTCCTCTCTGTACAGGAAAAAAACCAATTGTGTCTTTATGGGGGTAAAACCGATGCGAATTCCGGGATAGACGCAGCTTCGGCATATATCCGAACAGCCTGACATACCGGAATCTGGATCGTATGTCGCCCGCTGGAAATTATAATAGGGTAATACAAAAAAGCCGGGATGACCCCGGCTTTTTTCTCTTCCAAAAACTCTCCCTAACCTGTACTTTCCGTGTCTGTGGCTGGCTGTTCCGGCCGATCCATCAATTCAACCAGCGCCATGGGCGCGTTATCGCCCTTGCGGAATCCAAACTTGAGAATACGCAGATATCCGCCATTGCGGGTCTGGTAACGGGGACCTAGCTCGCTAAACAGTTTTCCAACCATGTCACGATCCCGCAACCGGTCAAACGCAAGTCGACGATTAGCCAGCGATGGTTTCTTCCCAAGCGTTATCATCGGCTCGATAACTCGACGCAACTCTTTGGCCTTGGGCAAAGTCGTTTTTATAACCTCGTGCCGCAACAGTGAGTTGGTCATGTTCCGCAACATGGCCGAGCGATGGCTGCTCGTGCGATTAAGCTTCCTTAGTCCATTATGGTGCCGCATGACTTGTATCCTTTTTACCCTTATCAAGATTGGAAGGCGGCCAGCTTTCCAGCTTCATGCCCAGCGTCAACCCGCGAGAAGCAAGTACTTCCTTGATTTCATTCAAGGATTTCCGTCCCAGATTAGGGGTTTTCAATAGCTCGGTTTCCGTCCGCTGAATCAGGTCGCCAATATAATATATATTTTCCGCTTTGAGGCAATTCGCGGAACGTACGGTGAGCTCAAGATCATCCACCGGCCGAAGCAGCACCGGATCAATCTGAGGTAATTTCGGTTGTTCCACGGGCAGGGGTGTGCCTTTGAGGTCCGCAAATACGGAGAGTTGCTCGACCAGGACTTTTGCCGCATACCGGATTGCTTCCTCGGGATCAACGACACCGTTGGTCTCGATGTCCATGACCAACTTGTCCAGATCGGTGCGTTGTTCAACCCGTGCGCTTTCCACCGCATAACTTACCCGTCGCACGGGACTGAAAGATGCATCCAGCAGAATGCTGCCGATAGCACGGCTTTCGCGCGCCAGCTGGCGGACAGTTCCCGGCACATAGCCCCGGCCCATTTCCACCTTGATCTGCATATCCAGCTTGCCGCCAGATGTAAGGTGCGCAACAACATGATCGGGATTAATGATCTCGACATCATGTCCTCCCTCGATATCGCCCGCAGTAACCGTTCCTTCCCCCTTTTTACTCAGGGTCAGAAGTGCTTCTGTACGATTGTGCAATTTCAGGACAATACCTTTGAGATTGAGCAGGATATCAACCACGTCTTCCTGCACGCCGTCCAAGGCGGAGTATTCGTGAACGACACCACTGATCTGAACTTCCGTTGGCGCAAATCCCGGCATCGATGAAAGCAGAATACGTCGTAGCGCGTTGCCCAGCGTATGGCCATAGCCGCGCTCGAACGGCTCCATGGTAATTCTGGCATGGAGCGGCGATATATTCTGCACATCGATAATACGCGGCGTAAGAAAGGTGTTACTTTGCATAGCCTGATCCTTTTGCGGAAACGTGGCGACTCATTACTTGGAATACAATTCAATTACGAGGGATTCATTAATGCTTGACGGTAAATCGGATCTCTCGGGTTTGTTCTTGAAAGTTCCCTTCATGGCTTTAGTGTCCACCTCCAGCCATTCCGGAAAGTGCCGCTGTTCGGCAGCTTCCACGGATGCCTTGATGCGCAAATGATTCTTTGCCTTTTCTGCAACCTCTATAACGTCTCCCGGTTTTACCTGATAGGAAGGAATATTGATTCTCCTGCCATTTACCAGAATTCCGTTATGACGGACGATCTGACGTGCCTCGGACCGCGATGCGCCAAACCCCATGCGATAGGAAACCGTGTCAAGCCGGCATTCCAGTAATTGCAGGAGATTTTCGCCCGTAACGCCGCGCTGCCTCTCCGCAAGCTCGTAACCATTACGGAACTGACGCTCCAGCACTCCATATATCCGGCGCAGCTTCTGCTTTTCGCGTAATTGCACTCCGTAGTCCGATAGACGACCACTTTTCTGACCGTGCTGCCCAGGCGCGTAATTTCGGCGCTCGATGGCGCACTTATCGGTAAAACATTTCTCACCTTTAAGGAACAACTTCTCACCCTCACGTCGGCATTGACGGCATTTGGGATCAAGATTTCTCGCCACAGTAACTCCTTAAATACGACGTTTCTTCGGCGGCCGACAACCGTTATGTGGAACGGGTGTCACATCCGAAATACTGGTAATTTTAAAACCGGCTGCATTCAGTGCACGCACTGCGGACTCCCGCCCTGGTCCCGGACCTTTTATACGCACTTCGAGGTTCTTTACCCCATATTCCTGTGCAGCCCTGCCGGCTTGCTCGGCTGCAACCTGGGCGGCAAACGGTGTACTCTTGCGTGACCCCTTAAAACCCGCCCCTCCGGAAGTAGCCCACGATAGCGCGTTCCCCTGACGGTCCGTTATCGTCACAATAGTGTTATTAAACGAAGCATGTACATGCGCAATACCTTCCGCTACGTTCTTTTTGACTTTCTTGCGTACTCGCGTGGCTGCTTTTACCATATTGATCTATCCTTCTGCCCTGCCATTCGGTTGATTGGCTAAAATTTATCTTCCTGCCTTGGCGCTGGAAGCACGAACGGCCTTCCTGGGTCCCTTACGCGTCCTGGCATTCGTGCGGGTACGCTGACCTCGTACCGGGAGCCCACGACGATGACGCAATCCCCGGTAGCAGCCGAGGTCCATCAGGCGTTTGATATTCATTGAAACTTCCCGCCGGAGATCGCCTTCGACCACAAATTTCGCGACGTTATCCCGCAACTTGTCCATTTCCGCGTCGGTTACATCTTTCATCTTGGTCGATGCGCTGATTCCAGTCGCCTCACAAATCTCACGAGCTCTCGCACGACCGATGCCATAAATCGCTGTCAGCGCAATTTCAGCATGCTGATGGTTGGGGATGTTTACTCCAGCAATACGGGCCATACGTTTTCCTACAAAAATTTTGGATTATAACATCTTAGAATGCGTAGCCGAATCAACCCTGACGCTGTTTATGCCTCGGATCTGTGCAAATCACGCGCACTACCCGGTTGCGTCTGATGATTTTGCAATTCCGGCAAATTTTTTTTACCGATGCCAGTACTTTCATTATTTACCCCTCTCCGGCTATTTGGCACGAAACGTAATACGCGCCCTGCTTAAATCGTATGGTGTCAGATCTACCGTTACCTTATCTCCCGGCAGAATCCGAATGTAGTGCATCCGCATCTTGCCGGAAATATGTCCCAACACTATATGTCCGTTTTCCAGCTTGACCCGGAACGTCGCATTTGGCAACGTTTCCAGAATCTCGCCCTGCATTTGTATGGTTTCTTCCTTTGCCATCCTATCCTTGATGCACTTTATCTCGCCGGCAATCCGCCACCGCCCTTGAAGTTGGTTTTTTTCAACAGGCTCTCATACTGGTGAGACATGATGTAGGCTTGCACCTGTGCCATGAAATCCATCGTTACCACGACGATAATAAGCAGGGAAGTTCCACCAAAATAAAATGGAACATTCCACTTCAAAATCAAAAATTCCGGCAACAGACACACGAGCGTTACGTAGATCGCACCGGTGAGAGTAAGGCGCAACATGATGCGCTCAATATATCGTGCCGTTTGATCACCTGGCCGAATGCCGGGAATAAATGCCCCGCTCTTTTTCAGGTTCTCCGCAGTTTCTTTGGGGTTGAACACCAGCGCCGTATAAAAAAAGCAGAAAAATATGATCATTGCCGCGTACATGATCACGTAAACCGGCTGTCCGGGCGATAACGCCCCGCTTATATCCTTCAGCCAGTCCATTGATTCCCCCGTCGAAAACCAACCAGCCAGCGTAGCGGGAAACAATATGATGCTGGAAGCAAAGATCGGCGGGATCACGCCGGACATGTTCAGCTTAAGCGGCAAGTGAGAGCTTTGACCACCATAAACCTTGCGTCCAACCTGACGCTTTGCATAATTCACCAGTATCTTGCGCTGCCCCCGCTCGACAAAGACAACGAATCCCGTAACAACTGTGGCCGCCACGAAAATTCCAAGCGCCACCAGGAAGTGCATGGCGCCCGTTCGCACCAGCTCCAGCGTGCCTCCAATTGCACTTGGAAGACCTGCAGCGATCCCGGCAAATATAATGAGCGAAATTCCGTTGCCAATGCCGCGTTCGGTAATCTGTTCTCCCAGCCACATGAGAAATATGGTGCCTGTCACCAATGTTATAACCGTGGTCAGCAGGAACATCGGGCCGGGCTCGATCACCAGGCCAGGCTGGGATTGTAGTGCGATCGAAATACCATAACCCTGAACCAGCGCCAAACCCAGAGTACCATACCGGGTGTACTGGGTAATCTTTCTGCGCCCTGACTCACCCTCTTTCTTCAGTGCCTCGAGATAAGGGAATGCCACTGTGCCCAACTGCATGATAATGGATGCCGAAATGTACGGCATGATACCCAGGGCAAATATCGAAAAGCGGGAAAGGGCGCCACCGGAAAACATGTTGAACATGCCCAGGATGCCGCCCTGCTGCGATTCGAACAGATCCTTCAGTACAACCGGATCGATACCGGGTACTGGCACATGCGCGCCGATGCGGTAGACAACCAATGCGAACAGCAAAAACCATAACCGGCGCTTCAAGTCGCCAAGTTTTCCGGAAAGTCCCCGCAGGGAGTCGCTAGCGGCCAATATATATCCTCTCGTACTTATTCGACACTACCACCAGCAGCTTCAATGGCTGCTTTCGCGCCCTTGGTTACCGGAATGCCCTGAAGCTTCACTGCACGCTCGATCTTTCCCGAAAGTATTACCTTGACGTTCAGAGTGGAACCGGAGACGAGTCCTGCCTGCTTCATGATCAGGATATCGATGGTATCGCCTGGTATTCTGCCAAGCGCAGACAGACGCACCTCCGCATCATTCTTTTTTGTGGGCGAAACAAAGCCGCGCTTGGGCAATCGCCGTTGCAAGGGCATTTGTCCCCCTTCAAAGCCGACTTTATGAAAACCGCCCGCACGGGATTTTTGCCCCTTATGTCCACGCCCGGCGGTCTTGCCAAGACCGGAGCCGATACCACGACCTACCCGGCGCTTTGGATGCTTGGCGCCAGGGGCTGGTTTAATGGAATTCAGTTGCATCTAAACCTCACTCTTTACGAGGTAATAAATGTTATTGATCATGCCTCGCACCGCGGGGGTATCTTCCACTTCCACGCTGCTGTTGACATGACGTAGTCCCAATCCTCGAGCAGTTGCTCGATGTGCCTGTTTCGTTCCTATCAGACTCTTGACCAGGGTTACTTTTATCTTCTTCGGATTTTGCGTCATTTTTCCAACCCCAGAATCTCTTCGACACTCTTGCCCCGCTTGGCAGCTATCTCGGCGGGGTTACTCATCGCCTGCAGGCCGTTGAGAGTCGCACGGACAACATTGTATGGATTAGTCGAGCCAATACATTTGGCAAGGATATTGTGTACACCCATTACTTCAAATATTGCGCGCATCGGCCCGCCGGCAATGATGCCGGTCCCCTCCGATGCCGGCTGCATGTATACCTTGGCCGCACCATGCCGTCCAATTACCGGATGTTGGAGTGTTCCATTCTTGAGACTCACCTTGATCATCTTGCGGCGCGCCTCGTCCATCGCCTTTTGTACCGCTACGGGTACCTCGCGGGATTTACCCTTACCCATGCCCACGCCGCCATCGCCATTCCCGACAACCGTCAGAGCAGCAAAGCCCAGAATACGTCCTCCTTTGACCACCTTGGTAACGCGATTGATGGCCACCATTTTTTCCTTGAGTCCGTCTCCGCGGTCGTCGCCCGGAGTCACCTTACCTTGCATCCGCCCCTGCATTTTAGCCATTATCCTTCATCCTTCCTCACTCAGAATTTGAGGCCATTTTCACGGGCAGCGTCAGCCAATGCTTTCACACGCCCATGGTATTTGAAGCCTGAACGGTCGAACGCAACCGTCTCAATGCCGAGACCCCGCGCCTTCTCTGCAACTCTTTTACCCACGACTGCCGCTGCGGTAATCGTTCCTCCATTGGGGAGCTCCTTGCGCAGTTCCGGCTCGAGAGTGGATGCGCTGGCGAGCACCTTGCTGCCGGAGCCGTCTATCAATTGCGCATAAATATGAGAATTGCTACGATGAACTGCCAGTCGCACCACTTTCAATTCAGCAATTTTGGCACGCGTTTGCCGCGCGCGGCGTAAACGGGATTCTATGGAATTCGGCATATTTACCCTGACTATTTTTTCTTCGTTTCCTTCAGGACGATGACTTCGTCCGCATAACGCACGCCCTTGCCCTTGTATGGCTCCGGCTCCCTGTATGCACGTACATCCGCAGCCACTTGTCCTACCTGCTGCTTGTCCATGCCCTTGATGATAACCTCGGTCTGGCTGGGAGTCTCGACCTTGATACCTTCGGGCATCTTGTGAGCGATTGGATGAGAAAACCCTAACGTCAGGTTAAGGACGTTATCTGCAGCCTGGGCGCGATATCCTACGCCAACCAGAATCAGCTTTTTCTCAAAACCTGTGGTGACGCCCTTCACCATATTGGCGAGCAGCGCACGGGTGGTCCCCCACATTGCGTTGGCATGCTTGGAATCATCTGCCGCTTTCACTAGCAGGCTTTCGTCCTTGCGCTCAATCGAAATATCCGAAACAAGCTCGCGACGCAGCATACCCAGCGGACCCTTTACCTCCACTTCTGAGCCGGATAGCCTGACTTCGACATTTGCCGGAACTGAAACAGGATTTTTACCCACTCGAGACATTTTCTATACCCTTACGCCACAATGCATAACACTTCGCCGCCTACACCGTTTGCGCGCGCTTTTCTTTCCGTCATTACGCCTTTCGATGTCGACACGATAGCCACTCCCAGGCCATTCATTACGTTGGGGAGTTTATTGCTGGCTTTATATATCCGCAAACCAGGACGACTGACACGCTCTATTTTTTCAATTACCGGACGTCCTGCGTAATACTTCAGACTGATATCCAGTATCGATTTTCCGCCGGCCTCATGAACTATAAAATCCTCGACGTACCCCTCATCCTTCAGCACTTGAGCAATAGCCGCTTTGAGCTTGGAGGCAGGCATTACGACAGATGTTTTTTCAGATAGCTGCGCGTTTCGAATCCGCGTCAGCATGTCTGCAATGGGATCACTCATGCTCATCTAGAATACCTCTGGAAATCCGATTTTCGTTACCGGCGAATACGAAATCCTTGAAACCACATTGACCATACTGGATCTGATCCATAAATTTACGCGGTCTGTTCGATTCCTTGAATCAAACGCCATCAATTATTACCCTCACTCCCTACCAGCTCGCCTTGATCATGCCCGGAATCTCTCCGCTCATGGCGATGTCACGAAGCTTGCCACGACCCAACCCAAATTTGCTGTATACCCCTCGAGGGCGGCCTGTGAGCGAGCAGCGGTTGCGCAACCGGACTGGGCTGGCATTGCGCGGCAACATCTGCAACTTGATCCTGGCCGAATGACGGTCCTCGTCACCTACGCTGGCATCATTGATGGTCGCCAATAGCTCAGCACGTCGCGCCTCGAATTTTTTGACGATTTTCCGACGTTTCAGATCACGGTTAATAACAGCTACCTTAGCCATGCTCCCTCAGTTTTTAAATGGAAATTTGAATGCTGCCAGCAATGCCTTTGCTTCCGCATCTGTCTTTGCAGTCGTGGTAATCGTGATGTTCATCCCCCGCAAGGCATCGATTTTGTCATATTCGATCTCAGGGAAAATGATCTGCTCCTTTATACCCATATTATAATTGCCGCGCCCATCGAAGGATCTACCCGAAATACCGCGAAAGTCGCGAATACGCGGTATAGCGATATTCACTAGACGGTCGAGGAATTCGTACATGCGAACGCGGCGCAGCGTAACCATGCAGCCTACCGGATAGCCATCACGCACCTTGAAAGTGGCAATGGATTTTCTGGCTTTCGTCACCACAGGCTTCTGGCCTGCAATCTTTTGCATGTCACCCACAGCGTTATCCATGATTTTTTTGTCGGCAACCGCCTCGCCCACCCCCATATTAAGGGTAATTTTGCGAATGCGCGGCACCTCCATCACAGACTTATAGCCAAATTGCTCCATCAACTGCTGGACTACAGTACTACGGTAATACTCTTGTAAACGCGCCATATATTGTTTTCCCCTAACCCTTAGGTCCTAACCCTTAGGCATCAATCAGCTCCCCATTCGACCTGAAGCAGCGAGCCTTGCCTTTTCCTTCAACGGCTTTGAAACCTATCCGGTCTGCCTTCCGGGTTGTGGGATTGTAGATTGCAATGTTTGAAACCTGGATAGGACTGTCCAGTTCGACGATTCCACCCGTGTCGCCTTTATTCGGATTGGGTCTCTGATGCTTCTTGAGGCGATTGACACCTTCAACGACCACAAGATCCGGCTTCATGACGCGCAGAACCGTGCCACGTTTACCCTTGTCCTTGCCGGAGATGACAACTACGTCATCTCCCTTCTTTATTTTGCTCATGTTTGATTCCTTATCTCGCGCCCTACAGTACTTCAGGTGCAAGCGAAACAATTTTCATGAAACGTGCAGTACGCAACTCACGTGTAACAGGACCAAAAATGCGCGTGCCGATTGGTTCCAGTTTGGCATTCAACAGTACTGCGGCGTTGCCATCGAACTTGATTAATGATCCATCCGCGCGACGCACCCCTTTTGAAGTTCGTACTACGACTGCATTGTACACTTCACCTTTTTTGACGCGACCACGAGGCGCCACATCCTTTACGCTGACTTTTATAATATCGCCAATACCCGCATAACGTCGCTTAGAACCGCCTAACACCTTGATGCACATAAGCGACCGTGCGCCGGTATTGTCGGCGACTTGCAGAATGGATTGCATTTGGATCATGATTTACTCACTCTCTCCAACTTTTCCAGCCTAATAAAAGGCTTGATAGTATTGGAACCCGTTCGGGTTGTAATGCCGCCAGAATTTACAGGCCGCAAAAAATTAAGATATCTGAAAAATGAAGAGGCAGAATTATAAGGCAACCTGATTACAAAAACAAGGAAGAAAACACTTCCAAAAGCCCGTTTTCCTCGTAATCAACTCACCTGTTCGGCTTTCTGCATCAATCTGACGACACGCCAGGCTTTTGTTTTGGATAGCGGACGGCATTCTTCTATCACCACCACGTCCCCGGTGTGAAACTCATTGGCTTCGTCATGAACGTGATATTTTTTGGAGCGAACCATAATCTTTCCGTAAAGCGGATGCTTGACCTTACGTTCAACCAGAACAGTAATAGTCTTGTCCATTTTATCACTCACTACTTTTCCGCTAAGAGTACGGTTTAAATTCGCTTCGCTCATGACTGTCTTGCCTTCTGGCTAAGAATGGTTTTGGTACGCGCTATGTCCCGGCGAATATTGCTCAGCTGGGAAGTATTGCTTAACTGTTGGGTTGCATGTTGCATCCGCAGACCAAACTGCGCCCTCAGCAGCTCCAGCAACTCCTGCTGCAATTCCACGGGATTCTTGTTTCTGAGTTCCTTGGCTCTGGATTTCATGATTAACCGCCTACTTGTCGTACAACGAAAGTTGTCAGGATCGGAAGCTTGGCAGCCGCGAGCCGGAAGGCCTGTCGCGCCAGCACCTCGTCGACACCATCCATTTCATACAACATTTTGCCTGGCTGAATTTCTGCCACGAAGTACTCCGGATTACCCTTTCCGTTACCCATCCTGACTTCGGCGGGTTTATGCGAAATGGGTTTGTCCGGAAAAATACGAATCCATATACGCCCGCCCCGCTTTATATGGCGGGTCATCGCGCGTCGCGCAGCTTCGATCTGCCGGGCTGTCAAACGCCCCCGTCCCACGGCCTTGAGTCCGTATTCGCCAAAACTGACCTTGGCGCCCCGGGTTGCAATGCCCTTATTCCGCCCTTTTTGCTGCTTGCGATATTTTGTTCTAGCTGGCTGCTGCATCGTTCACTCCTGGCTTTACTGGCTTCTTTGCTGGCTTTGTGGCGGGTTCCTCAGAACTGCTATCAGACTTTCTGGGAGCTTTCTTCTCACCAGCTTTCCCGTCCGATCTGGCATCTGCCCTTCCCGCCGGCCTGCGCGGCGGACGCCTGGTTTCCGGTTCTCCCGCCGGGGGGAGCGCCTGCGTTGCGGCTGTACCCGCACCGGCCTGCTCACCTCGACCTATCACTTCACCCTTGAATACCCAAACCTTGATTCCGATCACGCCATAGGTTGTCTTGGCCTCCGAGACTCCGTAATCGAGATCGGCCCGCAGTGTATGAAGGGGCACACGTCCTTCCCGATACCATTCAGTACGGGCAATTTCAATGCCGTTCAACCGACCTGAACTCATGATCTTGATACCCTGAGCACCCAGACGCATCGCATTCTGCATAGCACGCTTCATTGCACGGCGGAACATAATGCGCTTTTCCAGTTGCTGCGCGATGTTGTCGGCAATCAACTGTGCATCAATTTCCGGTTTGCGGATTTCTTCGATATTTACATGCACCGGGACACCCATGAGCTTTTGCAGCGCTCCCCGCAAAACCTCGATATCCTCACCTTTCTTGCCTATCACTACCCCTGGGCGTGAACTGTAGATCGTGATACGCGCATTCTTCGATGGCCGTTCGATAACCACGCGACCGACAGACGCATGCGCCAGTTTCTTTTTCAAATATTCCCGAACCTTGATGTCTTCGTTCAGCATGCCGGGAAAATTTTTTCCGTTGGCATACCATTTGGATGACCAGTTCTTCAGGACGGAAAGCCGAAAACCTGTCGGATGTATTTTTTGTCCCATAATGCCTGTTCAGCCTTATTTTTTGTTGCTGGCTTTATCGCCAACAGTAAGAAGAATGTGACAAGTTGGCTTGACAATGCGATTGCCCCGCCCCTTGGCGCGCGCACTGGTACGCATGAGCGATGGTCCCCTGTCGACATATATCTTGGACACCTTCAACTCGTCTATGTCAGCCCCCTCGTTATGCTCGGCATTTGCGATGGCTGATTCGAGAAGCTTACGAATGATGACTGCAGCCTTTTTCGGACTGAATGCAAGCAGATTGAGTGCGCGCTCCACCGGCAATCCACGGATCTGATCCGCAACGAGCCGGCCTTTCTGCTCAGACAACCTGACTCCGCGCAATACAGCAGTTGTTTCCATGGTGATTATTCCTATTTCCTTCCAGCCGCTTTTCTATCGCCGGAATGCCCCTTGAAAGTACGTGTATGAGAAAACTCGCCGAGCTTGTGCCCAACCATGTTCTCAGTAACATATACTGGAACGTGCTGCTTTCCGTTATGCACGGCGATCGTCAAGCCAATGAAATCCGGCAATACCGTTGAGCGGCGCGACCAGGTCTTGATAGGTCGCTTGTCATTGGTTTCACGAGCGGCCTCCACTTTGGACAGGAGGTGCAGATCAACAAATGGGCCTTTCTTTATAGAACGAGCCATGATTCATTATCCCTTGTTTGAATAACGACGTCGCACAATCATGCCGTCGGTACGCTTGTTTACCCGCGTGCGGAAACCCTTGGAAGGCGTTCCCCACGGACTGACAGGATGACGTCCCGCCGCTGTTTTACCTTCACCCCCGCCATGGGGATGGTCTATCGGATTCATCGCCACCCCACGCACCGTTGGCCTGATGCCGCGCCATCGCTGGGCTCCTGCCTTGCCGATAGCTCGCAGGTTATGTTCCTCGTTTCCTACTTCCCCGATCGTCGCACGACAGTTCACATGTACCCTGCGGATTTCCCCCGAGCGCAGACGCAATTGGGCATAATCTCCCTCGCGCGCGAGAAGTTGAACCGAAGCTCCAGCTGAACGAGCAAGTTGTGCGCCTTTACCCGGCATCATTTCCACGCAGTGAATGATGCTGCCGACAGGGATATTGCGCAACGGCAACGCATTGCCGTTTTTTATAGGCGCATCTGCGCCACTCATCAGTTGCATGCCTGCAATGACACCTTTTGGCGCAATAACGTAGCGGCGTTCGCCATCGGAATAGCAGAGAAGTGCGAGATTCGCACTGCGATTCGGATCATATTCCAGCCGTTCCACTTTGGCCGCGATTCCATCCTTGTTACGACGGAAATCCACGATGCGGTAATGCTGCTTGTGACCCCCGCCCATGTGACGGGTAGTGATTTGCCCCTTATTGTTACGTCCGGCAGTATGATTCTGCTTCTCCAGGAGGTGCGGGTAAGGTGCACCCTTGTGCAGGCCAGCATTGACGACTTTGACTACCGCCCGACGACCTGGAGAGGTCGGTTTGACTTTAACCAGCGCCATTACTTGACCTCTCCTTGGGCAATTTCAGAAAAATTGATTTCCTGGCCGGCCTTGATGCTGATGTAAGCCTTCTTCCAGCCACCGCGCCGCCCCATGAAACGGCCAAAACGCTTTTCCTTGCCTTTGACATTGGATATGCGCACGCTTTCCACTTCAACCTTTTGATTCTTCCATATCAATTCCACTGCGGCTTTGATTTCCGGCTTTGTTGCATCTGGAGCCACGCGGAAGATAAGCTGATTGTGTTTCTCGCCTATAAACGTCGCTTTTTCCGATATCTGAGGCGACAGTATCACCTGCATCAGGCGCTCAGGGTTGAATGTTTGGCCGCTCATGCAAGCATCTCCTCCATTTTTGCCAGCGCATTACGCGTAATTACTACATTTGCGAAGCGCATAAGGCTGACTGGATCAGCATAACCCGCTTCAACAATCTTGACGAGCGGAAGATTTCTTGACGAGAGATAAAGATTCTCATCAATGTTATCTGTAATGATCATGACTTGATCCAGTCCCATATCTTTCAACTTCTGTGCCAATACTTTCGTCTTCGGTGCATCAACAATAAAATTTTCCACTACCGACAATCGGTTTTCACGAACGAGTTGCGAGAGAATCGCGCCGATACCCGCGCGATACATCTTGCGATTGACTTTATGGCTGAAATTTTCCTCCGGGCTGTTGGGAAATATTTTCCCTCCGCCCCGCCATAGAGGGCTCGACGCCATACCGGCGCGAGCGCGTCCCGTACCCTTCTGCCGCCATGGCTTGCGAGTCGATTTGGCGATATCCGATCGAGCCTTTTGCGCCCTGTTGGCGCTGCGTGCATTGGCAAGATAGGCTGTTACAACCTGATGCACGAGGGCTTCATTATACTCCCGGCCAAACAGGGTTTCGGAAGCTGAAACGCTTGCAGACGACTGCCCATTATCGTCAATCAGTTTAAGTTCCATCATCCACCCTTCTTGCCAGATTTCGCGCCGCCTTTTGCGGCGGCATTGACATTGCCGTTATTGGTCGGCCTTGCAGATCTAACGCTTGGCGAAACTGTCACGTCCCCCCCCTTCGATCCGGGAATGGCACCTTTGATGATCAACAGCCCGCGCTCGGCATCGATTCGCAGTATTTCCAGATTTTGAATGGTGCGCCTCACATTTCCCAGATGACCGGACATACGCTTTCCGGGGAAGACGCGCCCGGGATCCTGCGCCATGCCGATGGAACCAGGAACATTATGAGACCGTGAGTTACCATGACTCGCCCGGTTAGAAGCGAAGCCGTGACGCTTGATGGCGCCGGCATAGCCCTTTCCGATCGAGATACCGGTTACATCCACTCTCTGCCCCGGCTGAAAAATATCCAACCCAATAACTGTGCCGGGGCTGAGGGTTCCAAGGGTTTCTTCTGCGACGCGGAACTCTCTCAGAATCTCTCCCGCCTCTACAGCTGCCTTGGCAAAATGCCCGGCCGAAGGTTTGTTTACGCGAATGGCCCGACGCTTGCCAAATGTGACTTGCACCGCGGAATACCCGTCAGTGGCCGACGTCTTGATCTGTGTGACACGATTATTAGACACGTCCAGCACTGTGACGGGCTGGCTATCACCTTCTTCGGTGAAAATACGAGTCATGCCGACCTTGCGGCCGACGAGCCCTAAACTCATTCTAATTACCCTTCTAAAAGGTGCCGATTACAATTGACCGGCAATTTATGTTGATTGAACAGGAACTCGAGTTATTCGTTGCGAACATACTCAGAGTTGCGTTGGAAAACTACAACTTTATCTCGACATCCACTCCGGCAGGCAAATCCAGCTTCATTAACGCATCCACCGTTTTATCGGTTGGATCCATGATATCCATCAGCCGCAAATGAGTCCGGATTTCGAATTGATCACGTGAAGTCTTGTTGACATGAGGCGAACGAAGCACATCAAAACGCTCGATGCGCGTTGGCAGAGGCACCGGACCCTTGACGACGGCACCGGTGCGTTTTGCGGTTTCCACGATCTCCAGCGCCGATTTGTCTATCAACCGGTAATCGAACGCTTTCAAACGAATACGTATTTTCTGACTTTGCATAATCCAACCTCAGGTTGAGGACTCGGATTCCGAATTGCCGACCACGCACCCTGCGTAAATCTTAAATCCGATCCTTGATCCTGTTGCTATTCGATAATTTTTGCCACGACGCCTGCGCCAACGGTCCTGCCGCCTTCACGAATCGCAAAACGCAGACCTTCTTCCATCGCAATCGGCGCAATCAGGTTTACCGTCACCGACACATTGTCCCCGGGCATCACCATCTCCGTGCCCGCAGGCAACTCGATTGCTCCCGTCACATCCGTCGTGCGGAAGTAAAACTGCGGACGATATCCCTGAAAAAAGGGGGTGTGACGCCCACCTTCTTCCTTGCTCAGAACATAAATCTCGGCTGTGAACTTGGTGTGCGGGGTAATGCTCCCAGGCTTGGCCAGCACCTGCCCGCGCTCCACTTCCTCGCGCTTGGTGCCCCGCAGCAATACGCCTACGTTGTCTCCAGCCTGCCCCTGGTCCAGAAGCTTGCGAAACATCTCAACGCCCGTGCACACCGTCTTGGTGGTAGGCCTCAATCCCACGATCTCGATGTCTTCACCTACCTTGATGACGCCACGCTCAACACGCCCCGTCACCACCGTGCCACGACCAGATATGGAAAAAACGTCTTCAACCGGCATCAGAAAAGCGCCATCCACCGCCCGTTGCGGCTCCGGTATGTAGCTGTCCAGCGCTGCCGCAAGCTTGTAGATCGAAGGTTCGCCTATGTCGCTCTGGTCGCCTTCCAGCGCCTTCAATGCAGAACCGATCACTATCGGGGTATCATCTCCCGGAAAGTTGTATTTGGACAGCAGTTCCCGCACTTCCATTTCCACCAACTCCAGAAGCTCCGCATCGTCCACCATGTCCGCCTTGTTCATGTAGACGATAATGTAGGGAACTCCTACCTGCCGCGCCAGAAGAATGTGCTCCCGCGTCTGCGGCATCGGTCCATCCGCCGCCGATACCACCAGAATCGCACCATCCATCTGCGCCGCACCCGTGATCATGTTCTTTACATAGTCCGCGTGACCAGGACAGTCAACGTGCGCGTAATGCCGCTTCTCCGTCTCATACTCCACGTGCGAGGTGTTGATCGTGATCCCCCGCGCCTTCTCTTCAGGCGCCGAGTCTATCTGCGCATAACTCTTCGCTTCCCCACCAAACTTCTTCGCCAATACCATCGTGATCGCCGCCGTCAACGTGGTCTTCCCATGGTCCACGTGCCCTATCGTCCCTACGTTGATGTGCGGCTTCGTCCGCTCAAATTTGCTCTTTGCCATGATGTCCCTTTATTTGATGACGATTATTTCTTGCTTATGATCGCTTCGGCCACGTTCTTCGGCGCTTCGGCGTAATGCTTGAATTCCATCGTATATGTAGCCCGGCCCTGAGTTGCAGACCGTAACGAAGTTGCATAGCCAAACATTTCCGCCAGCGGCACTTCTGCGCGTACGACCTTGAGGCCAGGCAGATCGTCCATGCCCTGAATCATGCCACGTCGGGAGGACAAATCCCCTACGACATTCCCCATGAAGTCTGCGGGCGTTTCCACCTCTACGGCCATCATCGGTTCCAGCAGTACAGGATTGGCTTTGCGCATACCATCCTTGAATGCAATCGAGGCAGCCATCTTGAACGCGTTTTCATTCGAATCGACATCATGGTAAGAGCCGTCGAACAATGTGACTTTGACATCCACCACCGGAAAACCCGCCAGCACGCCATTCGGAAGTGTTTCTTCAAGGCCTTTCTGCACCGCAGGAATATATTCCCTGGGCACGGTTCCACCCTTGATTGCATCAACAAACTCGAAGCCCTTGCCGGCCTCGTTCTGCTCCATCTTGATCCAGACATGCCCATACTGACCCCGGCCGCCGGACTGCTTGATGAATTTGCCTTCGACATCCACCGATTTCCGGATTGCTTCGCGATAGGCCACCTGAGGGGCCCCCACATTGGCTTCGACGCCAAATTCACGTTTCATCCGATCCACAATGATTTCCAGATGCAGCTCGCCCATTCCGGAAATGATGGTTTGGCCGGATTCCTCATCGGTACGCACACGGAAGGAAGGATCTTCCTGGGCAAGACGATTCAATGCGATGCCCATTTTTTCCTGATCCAGCTTGGTTTTCGGTTCCACCGCAACGTGAATCACTGGCTCCGGAAATACCATGCGCTCCAGAGTGATGACATCGCCAGGATCACATAGCGTGTCCCCGGTAACCGCCTCCTTCAAGCCCACTGCCGCAGCTATATCCCCCGCCCGGACTTCCTTGATTTCTTCACGCTGGTTGGCATGCATCTGCAACAGTCTTCCAATCCGCTCCTTGCGCCCCTTGATCGGGTTATAAACGGTATCACCAGAGGTTACGACTCCCGAGTAAACGCGAAAAAAAATCAACTGACCGACGTAGGGATCAGTGGCAATCTTGAAAGCAAGACCAGCAAACGGTTCCTCATCACTCGCATGGCGCTCAGCGTGCTCCCCGCTCTCTTTCTCGCCGTCAATTGCCTCGATGTCGGCTGGGGATGGCAAATAATCCAGCACGGCATCAAGCATTGCCTGCACGCCTTTATTCTTGAAGGCAGATCCGCAGAGCATGGGCACGATTTCATTGGCAAGAGTGCGAATGCGAAGACCCTGCTTAATATCCGCAGGCGACAAATCGCCTTCTTCCAGATATTTGTTCATCAGTTCTTCATTCGCCTCGGCAGCCGACTCCACCATCTTCTCGCGCCAGGATTTGGCATCTTCAACCATATTCGCGGGAATATCGCGTTCCTCGAATCTCATCCCCTGACTGGCATCGTCCCAATGAATAGCCTTCATCTTGATCAGATCAACAACGCCCTCGAATTTGTCCTCCGCGCCTATCGGTAACTGAATGGGCACGGGATGCGCCTTGAGTCGGCTTTGTATCTGCTCATAAACACGCATGAAATTGGCGCCGGCACGATCCATCTTGTTGACAAAAGCAAGACGGGGAACCTTATATTTGTTGGCTTGACGCCATACCGTCTCGGTCTGGGGCTGCACGCCCCCCACTGCACAAAATACAGTGCAGGCACCATCGAGAACACGCAACGATCTCTCCACTTCGATGGTGAAATCAACGTGGCCCGGCGTATCGATGATATTGATGCGATGGTCCGGGTAATTATGATCCATCCCTTTCCAGAAGCATGTGGTGGCGGCGGAGGTAATTGTAATGCCGCGCTCCTGCTCCTGCTCCATCCAGTCCATGGTAGCCGCACCGTCATGCACTTCACCAAGCTTATGCGATACGCCTGTATAGAACAGGATGCGTTCAGTGGTCGTAGTTTTTCCGGCATCTATATGCGCCATGACGCCGATATTTCGGTAACGTTCGATAGGTGTCTTTCTTGCCACAGTTTTCTAGCCTTAAAATTGGAAAACTGCCGGTGGCACAATGCTCCCGGCAGCTAAAAATCAGCGACTTTTCAATCCGAATCAGGCAAACCAGGTCATGATGACAGGTCTCCCTGCCCCATTATTGCCGTCAGAATCGATAATGCGCAAATGCCTTGTTCGCCTCGGCCATACGATGAACTTCCTCGCGTTTCTTGACCGCCCCACCCCTGCCTTCGGCAGCTTCTGCCAACTCACCTGCCAACCGGGCGCCCATGGATTTTTCAGCTCTTTTACGCGCCGCATCACGTAACCACCGCATTGCGAGGGCGTTACGCCGAATCGACCGGACTTCCACCGGAACCTGATAGTTGGCGCCGCCAACGCGGCGGCTTTTTACTTCCACCATTGGACGGACATTGGACAGCGCCTGCGTAAATACTTCCACCGGATCCTTGCCCGTTTTCTTATGAATCTGATCCATGGCCCCGTAAATAATCCGCTCCGCCACGGATTTCTTGCCTCGCGTCATCAATACATTGACAAATTTTGCCACTTCGGCATTATGGTACTTTGGGTCCGGCAAAATTTCGCGTTTTGGAACTTCTCTCCGTCTTGGCATTTTCTAACCTTGGCGTAATTATTCAACTTACGTTATCGGGGCAATCTCGATCAATCGTCTGGTTGTGTCAGGAATTCAAATTGTTTTTAAGCCGACTTCGGCTTTTTGGCGCCGTATTTCGATCGCCCCTGCTTGCGATCCTTGACTCCGGCAGTATCCAGACTGCCCCGGACAGTATGGTAGCGCACGCCCGGCAGATCCTTGACACGACCGCCCCGAATTAAAACTACCGAGTGTTCCTGAAGATTGTGACCTTCTCCACCGATATAACTGGATACCTCGAAGCCATTAGTCAAGCGGACACGCGCCACCTTGCGCAAAGCCGAATTCGGTTTTTTGGGCGTGGTGGTATAAACCCGTGTGCAAACTCCCCGCTTTTGAGGACTGTTTCCCAATGCAGGAACTTTGCTTTTCAGAGGTTTCGCCGCGCGCGGCTTACGTACTAACTGACTGATTGTCGGCATTTTATTTTCCAGAAAAACGGGAGGACAACTCACCTGTCCCGCTGCCAATATAAATTTACTTCCCTGTCCAGCCGCTCACGCTGTCGATCCGCCGGCGGCTAAAAAACTGCGAATTCTATGGACTTTATCTTGCCCTGTCAAGCTAAAGCCTTTTTGTTTTCAATAAGCAATGACAGTTTTACCAGGGGCGAAATGGTGCGAAGCGGAAAAATCCTGCTCGACAACCATCAGAGACTTTGAAACAAAAGCAGATTACAAAACAGGACCGCGAGTCGAAATCAACCGTGCGGTAGCTATGGATTGCGCTGCGGTAAAACTCCTGAACAACCTCAATCAAATGCGGAATACAGCAAACCTGTCAGGAATTCAACATAAGGAAACCCGATAAAGAACAGTCCAGTTCGTGTCCCTGCCATGCATCTCATGCAGTTACTCGCGCCTCGCGCTTTTTGGCAGTCAGCGCATGGTTGCCGAGCTTCTTCAAAACCTCCCAGGCGGGGCCCGGGAACTTGTGCAATTTTATCATGACATCCTCGAGCGCGGCGAGGAACCAGTCGACATCGCTCTCGTCGATATTCAGCGGCGGCAGAATTTTGACAATGGGCATGGCATGACCTGCTACCTGGGTAAGAATATGATGATCGTCAAGAAGCGGAAGAACGATTGCCTGAGCAAAAAGGTTTTCATCCATCTTGTTGACCATTGCCCATGCAGCTCGTAGCGACATTGATTCCGGCTGGCCAAACTCGATTGCAATCATGAGCCCGCGCTGCCGCACCCCCTTGAGAAATTCGAAGCGCGGCACCATCGCCTCGATTCCTTTCCTGAAACGCTCCCCGAGTACAATGGCCCGATCCATGAGCTTCTCATCGTCCAGAACGCTGAGTGAGGCCAAAGCTGCGACCATCGCCATATTGCCCATCCCGAAAGTGGATGCATGAACGATCGCACGATGCAGACTGTCGTAAACACTATCGTAGACGGCACGTCGGGTAATCGTCGCGCCGACTGGAATATAGCCTCCGGAAAGCGCCTTGGAAAGACAGACGATATCTGGCCGGAAATCGGGAACCCATTGACTGGCCAGAAAACGCCCAGTGCGACCCATACCACATTGAATTTCGTCGCAAACCATCAAGGTGCCATATTTTCGGCATAACTCCTGTGCACCCAGCAGGTACTCGTCACTGGCAATATTGACACCCTTACCCTGTATCGGCTCAAAGACGAAGGCCGCGACATCGCCCTTTGCCAGACGCGCTTCCAGTGCGGCCAGGTCACCCATTTTCACTTCTGAACTGCCAGGAAGCATTGGCTCAAAGCCCCTGCGAAAACTTGCTTCCCCGTTCAGTGACAAGGACCCCATGGTCAGGCCGTGAAATGCCTTGGCGAGATGTGCAGTAGAGGGCCGGCCTGTATACCCACGTGCAAATTTGATTGCAGCTTCGATTGCTTCCGTACCGGAGTTACTGAAGTAAACAGTATCCAGCCCCGGAGGCATTCGTTTTACCAGTTCGCGCGCCAGTACCGCGGCGAGCGGCGGAGCATCAAAACCCACCCAGCCGGGAAACTCGGAATCCATTACCTGCTGCAGTGCATTACGGATAGCAGGATGCCGCCGCCCGAAATTGAAAACACCCCAGTTGGTCAGAAAATCGAGATAGCGCGTGCCTGTCTCATCCCAGAGATAAGCACCCTCCCCTCTCACCCAGGCTCGATTGAATCCAAGTGTACGCAGTACCTTGACGAAGACCGGATTTATATGCTCTTCGTAAAGCTCGAAGTTTTTGCCGCGAGTTTCGGCAATGATGGCATTAATATCGATGGGCATGATTCGATTCCGTCAGACACCCTAGGCTAAATGCCAACATTGCCAGTGAGCAGGATGAGGCTCGCGAGCTTCCCTTTCCCCGCCTGTTTTCAGACAGCGTATCCACTGTTTCTAATTTCTCCTGTCTCTTCCTCACTCAAAGGAGGCGCTTCCCCGGTATCCAGCATGAGGCGCTGCCTCTTGCGGGTATTGTGAAAGGTCAAACCCGTACCTGCGGGAATAAGGCGTCCTACAATAACGTTTTCTTTCAGTCCGCGCAGATCATCCTTCTTGCCCATGATAGCCGCTTCGGTCAGCACCCGTGTAGTCTCCTGGAACGAGGCTGCCGAAATGAACGAGTCGGTGGACAGCGAAGCCTTGGTGATGCCCAGCAGCATATATTCATAGGTTGCCGGCCTCTTGTCCTCCAATTCAACCTGTTCGTTTTCCGCAAGCATTTCGGCGCGTTCAACCTGTTCACCCGGAATGAAGCGCGTATCGCCGGAATCCACGATCTGCACACGGCGCAGCATCTGACGTACTATCACCTCGATGTGCTTATCGTTGATCTTGACGCCCTGCAAGCGGTACACATCCTGCACCTCGTCGGTGATATAGCGCGCCAGCGCTTCCACCCCCAGCAGACGGAGAATATCGTGTGGATCAGCAGGACCGTCGACGATGCTTTCTCCCTTGTTCACCACCTGTCCATCATGGGCAGTCACGTGCTTGTCCTTGGGAATGAGATATTCGTGCGACACCCCATCCAGGTCAGTGATGACCAACCGTTGCTTGCCCTTGGTATCCTTGCCGAAGGATACGATTCCGGTGACTTCTGCCAGTACGCCCGCATCCTTAGGGGAACGCGCTTCAAACAATTCCGCAACGCGAGGCAAACCGCCCGTAATGTCCCGCGTTTTCGAGCTTTCCTGTGGAATACGCGCGAGAACCTCGCCCACGCTGACCTGCTGCCCGTCCCGAACAGTGATGATGGAACCTACCTGGAAGGTGATGTGAACCGACAAATTACTGCCCGCCAGCCGCACTTCCTTTCCCTCGTCATCCAGAAGTTTCACCACCGGACGCAATCCCTTCGTTTGCACCACCCCGCGGCGCTTCGGATCGATCACCACCAGCGTGGACAAACCGGTAACCTCATCTATCTGCTTGGCTACCGTCACGCCTTCTTCCACGTTCTCGAAGCGGACCTTGCCAGAGTATTCAGTAATGATTGGACGCGTATGCGGATCCCATGCCGCCAGTACCTGCCCCGCTTTCACGACTTCTCCGTCACGAATCAGCAAGGTCGCACCGTACGGCGCCTTGTGCCGTTCCCGCTCACGTCCGTTATCATCCTGAATCACGACTTCGCCGCTGCGGGAAATCGCGATCAGTTCGCTACGTGCATTGGTCACATAGCGCATACTTGGTGAATACCGCACAATACCGTTGGATTTGCTCTCGACCTGGCTTGCGACCGCGGTTCGGGAAGCCGCCCCGCCGATATGGAAAGTGCGCATGGTCAGCTGAGTGCCAGGCTCACCGATCGACTGAGCGGCGATCACGCCCACCGCTTCGCCAACATTGACCGGGGTACCGCGCCCCAGATCGCGTCCATAACATTTGGCACACAGACCATAGCGGGTTTCACAGGTAAGCGGAGTGCGAACCTTCACTTCATCTATACCCAGCATCTCGATGGCATCCACTGCATTTTCATCCAGCAGCATGCCTGCCGGATAAATCACCGCCTGATGCTCCGGATTGATAATATCATTGGCCACCACACGGCCGAGGATGCGTTCGCGCAACGCTTCGATGACCTCGCCACCTTCGACCAATGCCTTCATCACCACGCCGTTGCTGGTGCCACAGTCCTCCTGGGTTACGACCAGATCCTGTGTCACATCGACAAGCCGGCGGGTAAGATAGCCAGAGTTGGCCGTCTTCAGCGCCGTATCGGCCAGACCCTTGCGCGCACCGTGAGTGGAAATAAAGTACTGCAGAACGTTCAATCCTTCGCGGAAATTAGCCGTGATAGGCGTTTCGATGATTGAACCATCCGGCTTGGCCATCAATCCGCGCATTCCTGCCAACTGACGGATCTGGGCAGCAGAACCGCGAGCGCCCGAATCCGCCATCATATAGATGGAATTGAACGATTCCTGAATCAGAGGTTTTCCTGACTCGCCCGTTTTAGCGCCTCCAGTTTCCGGATCGATGATCGGCTCGACCCCGAGCTGATCCATCATCGCCTTGGCAACCTGGTCGCCTGCGCGGCCCCATATGTCCACAACCTTGTTGTAACGTTCACCTTGGGTGACAAGACCGGACGTATACTGGAGTTCGATCTCCTGCACTTCCTTCTCGGAGGCACTGATGATCGCATCCTTCTGCGCGGGGGTAAGCATATCGTCCAGGCAGATCGAAATCCCAGCCCGAGTGGCATAGCTGAAACCGGCATACATCAGCTTATCGGCAAAAATCACGGTTTCGCGCAGGCCACAGCGACGGAAGCTTGCATTGATGAGCTTGGAGATTTCTTTTTTCTTGAGTACCTTGTTGATCAGCGGGAAAGGCAGCCCGGTAGGGAGAATCTCCGACAATAATGCGCGTCCTACCGTGGTTTCATAACGCGTGATCTTTTCGCGCCGCTCTCCGTCCGCACCCAGCTCATATTCAGGGATCCTCACGGAAATTCGGGCATTCAGCTCGATAACCCGATTCTCGTAGGCACGGGAAACTTCGCTGATATTGGCGAAATACATGCCCTCGCCCCGCGCATTAACCCTCTCGCGCGTGGTGTAGTACAGCCCCAGCACGATGTCCTGCGACGGCACGATGATGGGTTCGCCGTTAGCCGGCGACAAGACGTTGTTGGTCGACATCATCAGCGTGCGGCACTCCATTTGCGCTTCCAGCGAAAGCGGCACGTGGACTGCCATCTGATCGCCGTCAAAGTCCGCGTTGAAAGCGGCGCATACCAACGGATGCAGTTGGATAGCCTTGCCTTCTATCAGGACCGGCTCAAACGCTTGAATACCCAGCCGATGCAGGGTCGGCGCCCGGTTCAGCATTACAGGATGCTCGCGAATGACATCTTCCAGGATGTCCCACACGATCGGGCTTTCGTTTTCGACCTCACGTTTCGCAGCCTTTATCGTGCTGGCGATACCCATTATCTCCAGCTTATTGAAGATAAAGGGTTTGAATAATTCCAGCGCCATTTTCTTGGGTAAACCGCACTGGTGCAGCTTGAGCTGCGGCCCCACCACGATGACCGACCGTCCGGAATAATCCACGCGTTTTCCAAGCAGGTTCTGGCGGAAGCGCCCCCCCTTGCCCTTGATCATATCCGCAAGCGATTTCAGCGGGCGTTTGTTGGCGCCCGTCATGGCTTTGCCGCGACGGCCGTTATCCAGCAGTGAATCCACCGCTTCCTGCAGCATGCGCTTCTCGTTGCGCACGATAATTTCCGGTGCCTTCAGTTCGAGCAAACGTTTCAATCGGTTATTGCGGTTAATGACGCGACGATACAAATCGTTGAGATCGGAAGTTGCAAAACGTCCTCCATCCAGTGGCACCAGTGGCCGCAATTCGGGAGGCAGTACGGGCAGCACGGCCAGGATCATCCACTCCGGTTTGATGCCGGATTTGCTGAATGCTTCCAACACTTTCAGGCGCTTGGAAATCTTCTTCATCTTCGTTTCGGAGCCGGTCGTTCCCATTTCACGGCGAAGATCATCGATTTCTACACGAATATTCAGGGTATTCAACAGATCACGAATACCTTCCGCGCCCATGCTCGCGCGGAAATCATCCCCATATTCTTCGGTTTTGGCCCGGTAATCGTCATCCGTCAGCAACTGGCATCGCTGGAGAGGCGTCAGCCCCGGATCCGTTACTACATACGCCTCGAAATAGAGCACCCGCTCTATATCGCGCAAGGTCATATCCAGCACCATCCCCAATCTGGATGGCAATGATTTCAGGAACCAGATGTGCGCCACAGGGGAGGCCAGTTCGATATGGCCCATGCGTTCGCGCCGCACTTTGGATAACGTGACCTCGACACCACATTTCTCGCAGATCACGCCGCGATGTTTCAAACGCTTGTACTTTCCGCAAAGGCACTCGTAATCCTTTACGGGACCAAAGATTTTTGCACAAAACAGGCCGTCTCGCTCGGGCTTGAACGTACGATAATTGATGGTTTCCGGCTTCTTCACCTCACCATAGGACCAGGAACGTATTTTCTCGGGAGAAGCCAGACCGATCTTGATCGAATCGAACTCTTCTTTCTGGGTAACCTGTTTGAATAAATCAAGCAGTGCTTTCATTTGTCACTCCTGTTGATCAGGGGTCTATGCAAAAAATTATCCGGTGAAAAAGCAAACGCAGCAAAAAGGTATCTGATTCTCATACCTCCAGAATAAAAATTGCTAATGCCGCTCCAGGTCGATATCCATGGCCAGCGACCGGATTTCCTTCACCAGCACGTTGAAGGATTCCGGCATGCCCGCATCGATCTTGTGGTCGCCCTTCACAATGCTCTCGTATACTTTCGTGCGCCCGTTCACATCATCCGATTTGACTGTCAGCATTTCTTGCAGCGTATAGGCGGATCCGTACGCTTCGAGCGCCCACACCTCCATTTCTCCGAAACGCTGGCCCCCGAACTGGGCTTTGCCTCCGAGCGGCTGCTGAGTGACAAGACTGTAGGGACCGGTTGAACGGGCGTGCATCTTGTCGTCCACCAGGTGGTGCAGTTTCAGCACATGCATGTAACCGACGGTAACCGGGCGATCGAAGGCCTCCCCGGTACGACCATCATGAAGGGTCACCTGTCCTGAACGCGGTAAACCGGCAAGTTCAAGCATGTCCTTGATTTCCTGCTCCGTGGCGCCATCAAATACCGGTGTGGCGAAGGGCACTCCATCCTGGAGGTTTCCTGCCAGATCCGCGATTTCCCCGTCGGTCAAGGAGGTAATATCTTCCGGTTTTCCACTGGTGTTATATATCTTGTCAAGAAAGGCTCGCAGCTCGGCGGCCTCCTTGCCTGCGCGCAACATATCGCCGATCTTCTGTCCCAGACCTTTAGCCGCCCAGCCGAGATGCGTCTCTAGGATCTGCCCCACATTCATGCGTGACGGTACACCCAACGGATTCAGCACCACATCCACGGGGGTGCCATCGGCCATATAAGGCATATCCTCCACTGGCACGATCTTCGAAATGACCCCCTTATTGCCGTGACGGCCGGCCATTTTGTCTCCCGGCTGAAGGCGCCGCTTCACCGCCACGTATACCTTGACCATTTTCTGCACGCCTGGAGGCAACTCATCGCCCTGGGTGAGCTTCTTTTTCTTCTCCTCGAAGGCCGCATCGAATGCCTTGCGTTTTTGCGCCAGGCCCTCTTCGATCTGTTCGAGCTGTACACTCGCCCCTTCATCCGCCAGCCGTATGTCGAACCAATGGTGGGGGTCAATGCTTTCCAAATACTCCTTGGTGATGGTCGCACCTTTGGCAAGCTTTTTGGGACCGCCGGTGGCAATCTTGCCGATGAGCAGGCGCTCGATCCGGACAAATGCGTCAGCCTCCACGATCCGCATCTGATCGGCCAGATCTTTCTTGTACCGCTTCAGCTCATCGTCAATGATTTGCTGCGCACGCTTGTCCCGTTCGATACCTTCCCGGGTGAAGACCTGTACATCGATCACCGTTCCGGAGATGCCGGATGGCACTCGCAGGGAAGTATCCTTCACATCGGAAGCTTTCTCGCCAAAAATTGCACGCAACAGTTTTTCTTCCGGCGTAAGCTGGGTTTCCCCCTTGGGCGTCACTTTGCCCACCAGCACGTCACCGGCTTCCACCTCGGCCCCGATATGCACAATGCCCGAAGCATCCAGACGGCCTAGCTGCGCCTCCGACAGGTTTGAAATATCGCCGGTAATTTCTTCGGTTCCAAGCTTGGTATCGCGGCTTACCACCGACAATTCTTCGATATGAATGGAGGTAAAGCGGTCATCCGCCACAATACGCTCGGAAATGAGAATGGAATCTTCGAAGTTGTAACCGGTCCACGGCATAAACGCGACCAGCATGTTCTGCCCCAGCGCAAGCTCACCCTTGTCGGTGGAAGCGCCGTCCGCGACCACATCTGCGCGCGCGATCACATCGCCCACCTTCACCAGCGGCCGCTGGTTGATATTGGTATTCTGGTTTGAACGCGTATATTTCGTGAGGTTGTAGATGTCTACGCCCACTTCACCCGCACGCGTCTCGATGTCGTGCACCCGCACCACGATACGGCTCGCGTCAACATAATCCACGACGCCGCCCCGCACCGCTTTTACCGCGGTGCCGGAGTCGACGGCAACGACGCGCTCGATTCCCGTTCCGACCAGAGGTTTCTCGGCGCGCAGACAAGGCACCGCCTGCCGCTGCATGTTGGAACCCATCAATGCCCGGTTGGCGTCATCATGCTCCAGGAAGGGAATCAGCGAGGCGGCCACCGAGACAATCTGCGCAGGCGCCACGTCCATATATTCAATCCGGTCGGGGGTCGCTAGGGTAAACTCGTTCTTATGGCGGCAGGAAACGATGTCATTGGTGAATCTGCCGTCTCCATCCAGTTCGGCGTTTGCCTGGGCAATTACATATTGCCCCTCCTCAATGGCTGAAAGAAAATGAATCTCGTCAGTGACCAAACCGTCTGTTACCTTGCGATAAGGCGTTTCCATAAAGCCGTATTCATTGGTCTGGGCATATAACGCCAGCGAGTTGATCAAACCAATGTTGGGGCCTTCTGGCGTTTCGATCGGACATACCCGCCCATAATGAGTCGGGTGTACGTCACGGACCTCAAACCCCGCCCTCTCGCGCGTCAGACCACCAGGCCCAAGCGCGGACACACGACGTTTGTGCGTGATTTCAGAGAGTGGATTGGTCTGGTCCATGAACTGCGATAACTGACTGGAACCGAAGAACTCACGCACCGCCGCAGATACCGGCTTGGCATTGATCAGGTCATGCGGCATCAGATTCTCTGATTCGGCCTGACTCAGACGTTCTTTTACTGCTCTTTCGACCCTCACCAGGCCAGAGCGAAACTGGTTTTCCGCCAATTCACCCACGGAGCGTACGCGGCGATTGCCCAAGTGATCGATATCATCAATCTCCCCACGACCGTTACGGAGCTCTACCAGAATCCTGATCACTGCAATGATATCTTCATTGGATAGCGTGGTCGGCCCATCCAACTCTGTCTTACCGACCCTGCGATTGAATTTCATTCGCCCTACCACTGAGAGGTCATAGCGTTCGGGGGCATAGAACAATCCGATGAAGAGTGCTTTGACTGCCTCCTCGGTAGGAGGTTCACCCGGTCGCATCATGCGGTAGATCGCAACCTGCGCGGCCATCTCATCTGCGGTTTCGTCTATCTTGAGCGTTTGCGATATATATGCGCCCTGATCGAGATCATTGGTATAAATCGTACGGATCTCTTCTACATTGGCATCCCGCAGCTTACCAAGCAAGGTTTCCGTAATTTCATCATTGGCAAGCGCGAGAATTTCTCCCGTTTCCTTATCCACTACGTTGTGGCCCAACACCCGCCCCAACAGGAAATCTTCCGGCACCTCAAGCCTGTCTATACCCGCTTGCTGCATTTCGCGCACATGCTTCACAGTAATGCGCTTGTCCTTCTGGACTATAACCTTGCCGCTTTTCGACAGGATATCGAAGCGCGCGGTATCACCCCGCAAACGCTCCGGTAACAGCTCAAAAAGAATACTTTTCCGCGATATATAGAAAGAGTCAAAAGAAAAGAAATTCTCCAGGATCTGCTCGGGTGTATATCCAATGGCCTTCAGCAGCACGGTAATGGGCATTTTGCGACGCCTGTCGACCCGAAAATAGAGGTAATCCTTGGGATCAAACTCAAAATCAAGCCAGGAACCGCGGTAAGGAATGATACGTGCGGAAAAAAGCAATTTACCGGATGAATGCGTTTTACCGCGATCGTGCTCGAAAAATACCCCAGGCGAACGATGCAACTGGGACACGATTACGCGTTCGGTGCCGTTAATCACAAACGAGCCGGTATTCGTCATGAGCGGAATCTCGCCCATGTAAACCTCCTGCTCCTTCACTTCCCTGACGGTCGGCTTGGACGCCTCCTTATCCATAATGGTCAAGCGCACCTTCGCCCGCAGGGGAGAAGCATAGGTAAGGCCACGTTGTTGACACTCCTTCACGTCGAAAGGAGGCGCACCGAGTACGTAATTGACGAAATCGAGGCGTGCATTCCTGGAATGACTCTCGATCGGAAAGATCGACAGAAAGGCGGCTTGCAACCCCTCCGGAGCGCGTTGGTCAGGATCGACGTGGGCTTGCAGGAAAGCAGCGTAAGATTCGATTTGCGTAGCGAGAAGAAAGGGAATCGGCAAGACGCTTGCACGCTTGGCGAAACTTTTACGAATACGTTTTTTCTCGGTGAACGAATAACTCATGGACTCTCCGGAAGATCAGAAGATGGATTGACAGAAAATAGAGAACAGAGTACTTGTTTTGGCCAGCGCGCTTGGTGTTCTGCCGCACAAAACACGCCATCAAAATTCAAAAAACGCCAGAACCGGCGGCATGGGGTAATGCCGCCGGCTTTTTTTACTGTTTTTCTTTTATTTGATTTCAGCAGTGGCGCCTGCTTCAGCAAGCTGCTTCTGGATGGCTTCCGCATCCGCTTTGGCAATACCTTCCTTGACTGGCTTGGGTGCACCGTCCACCAGATCTTTTGCTTCTTTCAAGCCAAGGCCGGTAACGGCACGCACCACCTTGATCACATTTACCTTGCTTTCACCCACCGCAGTCAGCATCACGGTAAATTCAGTTTGTTCCTCTGCGGGGGCTGCGGCAGCGCCTGCTGCCGGCGCCGCTGCCACAACCGCGGCAGCGGCAGCGGAAACACCGAATTTCTCTTCCATTTCCTTGATGAGCTGGGAAAGCTCCAGCACAGTCATATTTGCAATCGCATCCAAAATTTCTGCTTTGGCTATAGCCATGATTTTCTCCTGATAATTAATCCAATAACTATGATGGTATATCGGTCCCACAGTGACCCACAGTGACTGAGCCCCGGGTCAAGCGGTTTCTTTCTGGTCGCGAACAGCAGCGAGGCCACGAACAAAACGTGCGGGAACTTCATTCAGAGTCCGCACAAAATTGGCGACAGGCGCCTGCATCGTGCCCAGCAGCTTGGCAAGAAGCTCCTCGCGGCTTGGCAGAGAGGCCAGACTGGCAATCTCACTGCTGGAAATTACATGGTTTGCCATGGCCCCAGCCTTGATCACCAGTTTGTCGTTACCCTTCGAAAACTCGTGCAGCACCTTGGCCGCCGCAACCGGATCGCTGCCGATGCCGTAAGCGAGAGGCCCGACCATATGCTCGGACAATCCCGAAAACGGGGTGTCCGAAACCGCTCTGCGTGCCAGCGAATTCTTAAGCACCCGGAAATATATCCCCGACTGCCGCGCCTTCGCCCGCAGCTGCGTCATATGCCCGACCCCCAGTCCGCGGTACTCCGCGATGATGATGGCCTGCGCTTTGGCTACTTGCGCGCTGACTTCAGCGACCACCGCTTTTTTCTCATCTAAATTTAGACTCAAGGTACTTCTCCATCAGTTAAAATGCGGCAATAAGTGTGGTATGCTGGTTTGGGAGTCTTAACCTCGGGTTGATCCGAGATTCTGACCCCCTCCCCCCATACGCGATCTCACACCGCGAAACCGGCGACCTTAAATCAGGAGTGGAATCTTTTCCTGTTTCTGGGCACGCCATCTGCGCTGGGTAGCCAGGGAAATAGGGAAATGCAGCCCGGCACAGAACACCGGGCACAGGCCCTTCACCATGCAGATTAAGTCTCGGACAATGGCTCACTCAACACCAAACTGAGCAATAAACTGGGCGAATCCACTTCGCCTGCCATGCCAATACCCCAGCGGTCTTTGATAACCCGTCGGAAAAGCGCCCTGCGCCTTCCCGACGGCCCAAAGTCTTACAATACTTAAAACAACGGGGAATCCAGTACTCGCACCTATCGCATGCTTGTCTGATCCACGCGAACACCTATTCCCATTGTGCTCGAGACTGATATCTTCCTTAGGTAAATGCCCTTGGATGCGGCAGGCTTGGATTTATTGAGCGCGTCGATCAGCGCCATTATGTTCTGAGTCAGGGCATCCACCGTGAACGAGGCGCGTCCGATGGTGCACTGGACGATACCTCCTTTGTCGGCGCGATACTGAACTTGACCGGCTTTCGCGTTTTTTACCGCACCGGCCACGTCCGGCGTTACCGTTCCCACCTTGGGATTAGGCATCAAGCCACGCGGACCGAGTATCTGCCCCAGTTGTCCTACAACACGCATTGCATCGGGACTGGCGATAGCCACATCGAATTCGATATTGCCCCCCTTGATCTGCTCGGCGAGATCTTCAAAGCCGACAATATCAGCCCCCGCTGCCGCCGCTTCCCGGGCCTTGTCGCCCTGCGCAAATACGGCCACCCGCACGGTCTTTCCCGTACCCGCAGGTAACACCACAGACCCACGCACTGCCTGGTCAGATTTTTTTGCGTCTATCCCAAGATTGACGGCCACATCGATGGACTCGTCGAATTTCGCGATCGCTGTTTCCCTGACGAGATTGAGCGCATCCTGCAACGGGTAATATTTCGTGCGATCCACTTTTTCCGAGATCGCCTTGAGGCGTTTGGATAGGCGCGCCATGTTATGCGCCCTCCACTTCTATGCCCATGCTGCGAGCACTACCCGCAATGGTACGGACTGCCGCGTCCATGTCTGCGGCAGTCAGATCCGGCATTTTTATCTGGGCGATTTCTTCCATTTGCTTCCGTGTCAACCGTCCTATCTTATCTGTATGGGGTTTCGCGCTTCCCTTGCCCACTCCCGCTGCCTTCTTTATCAGGACGGTAGCGGGCGTGGTCTTCATGGTAAAGGTGAAGCTCTTGTCGGCATAAGCGGTTATGACGACCGGAACCGGCAATCCGACTTCCATTTTCTGCGTTGCCGCATTGAATGCCTTGCAGAACTCCATGATGTTGAGTCCCCGCTGCCCCAGGGCAGGGCCTATTGGCGGACTGGGGTTTGCCTTCCCCGCCGGCACCTGCAATTTGATATAGCCGACTATTTTCTTTGCCATTTGCTCTCCTATCGGGTTCAAACGAGCCCTTGAGGCCCTCCCCGCTTAACAATATGCGATATGCAATATGTGACCGAGGCCTTCCGGCACTTCCGGAAACCCTTAACCCTTACTATACTAGGCTTTCTCGACCTGACTGAAATCCAACTCTACAGGTGTGGGACGTCCAAAAATGGACACTGAAACCCGGAGCTTGCTTTTGTCGTAATTGACATCTTCCACGTTGCCGTGAAAATCCGTAAATGGTCCTTCCTTGACACGCACCGCCTCGCCCGTTTCGAAAAGAATCTTGGGCTTGGGTTTTTCCACCCCTTCCTGAATCTGATGGAGAATGTTCTGCACTTCCTTCTCGCTGATAGGCGTAGGATTCATGGCCGTACCGCCAATGAAGCCCGTCACCTTCGGCGTGTTTTTGACCAGGTGCCATGTTTCGTCGGTCATCTCCATCTCGACCAGTACGTAGCCCGGGAAAAATTTCCGTTCGCTGAGATTTTTCTGTCCTGCTTTCATCTCGATGACTTCTTCCACAGGAACGAGTATCTGCCCGAACTTGTCCAGCATTCCAGCGCGACTGATCCGCTCCTTCAGCGTACGCTGCACGCTCTTCTCGAAACCGGAGTAGGCATGAACCACATACCACTTCTTTTCCATTACCCTTCCTGTCCCATGAGATATTTCACCGCCAGCAGCAGGCCCGCGTCTATCATCCACAGGAACATGGCCATTACCAGAACGAAGGCAAAAACGATACCCGTCGTCTGCACCGTTTCCTTCCGGTTTGGCCATACCACCTTCTTGGTCTCTTCCCACGACTCCCTGCTGAACGCGTAAAACTGCTTGCCCTGAGTGGTGAACGACACCACCACGGTCGCAAGAACGAGGCCCCCGAGAACTGAAATGACGCGAATTACCATTGCGCTCTCGCGCAGGTAATAGAATCCGGCAATACCCGCAATCAGCAGCAGAAGCGCGAATCCCAACTTGATCTTATCCACTAACCTATCCCACTCTGCCTTTTAATGCCTGCCAGCAGACGAAGCGGGGCGCGAGCAAGATTCATGCGCAACCTCACTGCACGACCCGAAATAACAACGTATTACGAGGCCCTGCTTCCCCTGGAAACATGCAGTTATTGACGATTTTGAAATGACATTTCCTGATGGCAGGCCAGGAGGGCATCGAACCCCCAACCTTCGGTTTTGGAGACCGACGCTCTGCCAATTGAGCTACTGGCCTGTACTTTGAACAAAGGTAAAAAAATGAAGAACTCACCTGAACACATACGAATGTAAGGCTCTTCAACGCTGGAGTCGACCTCGGGCAAGACGCTCTATTCGATAATTTTTGCCACGACGCCTGCGCCAACGGTCCTGCCGCCTTCACGAATCGCAAAACGCAGACCTTCTTCCATCGCAATCGGCGCAATCAGGTTTACCGTCACCGACACATTGTCCCCGGGCATCACCATCTCCGTGCCCGCAGGCAACTCGATTGCTCCCGTCACATCCGTCGTGCGGAAGTAAAACTGCGGACGATATCCCTGAAAAAAGGGGGTGTGACGCCCACCTTCTTCCTTGCTCAGAACATAAATCTCGGCTGTGAACTTGGTGTGCGGGGTAATGCTCCCAGGCTTGGCCAGCACCTGCCCGCGCTCCACTTCCTCGCGCTTGGTGCCCCGCAGCAATACGCCTACGTTGTCTCCAGCCTGCCCCTGGTCCAGAAGCTTGCGAAACATCTCAACGCCCGTGCACACCGTCTTGGTGGTAGGCCTCAATCCCACGATCTCGATGTCTTCCCCTACCTTGATGACGCCACGCTCAACACGCCCCGTCACCACCGTGCCACGACCAGATATGGAAAAAACGTCTTCAACCGGCATCAGAAAAGCGCCATCCACCGCCCGTTGCGGCTCCGGTATGTAGCTGTCCAGCGCTGCCGCAAGCTTGTAGATCGAAGGTTCGCCTATGTCGCTCTGGTCGCCTTCCAGCGCCTTCAATGCAGAACCGATCACTATCGGGGTATCATCTCCCGGAAAGTTGTATTTGGACAGCAGTTCCCGCACTTCCATTTCCACCAACTCCAGAAGCTCCGCATCGTCCACCATGTCCGCCTTGTTCATGTAGACGATAATGTAGGGAACTCCTACCTGCCGCGCCAGAAGAATGTGCTCCCGCGTCTGCGGCATCGGTCCATCCGCCGCCGATACCACCAGAATCGCACCATCCATCTGCGCCGCACCCGTGATCATGTTCTTTACATAGTCCGCGTGACCAGGACAGTCAACGTGCGCGTAATGCCGCTTCTCCGTCTCATACTCCACGTGCGAGGTGTTGATCGTGATCCCCCGCGCCTTCTCTTCAGGCGCCGAGTCTATCTGCGCATAACTCTTCGCTTCCCCACCAAACTTCTTCGCCAATACCATCGTGATCGCCGCCGTCAACGTGGTCTTCCCATGGTCCACGTGCCCTATCGTCCCTACGTTGATGTGCGGCTTCGTCCGCTCAAATTTGCTCTTTGCCATGATGTCCCTTTTAAAGCATTTTTTTGAGTTCTGTAATTGACGCCTATGGAGCCCATGGCCAGGATTGAACTGGCGACCTCTCCCTTACCAAGGGAGTGCTCTGCCACTGAGCTACATGGGCAAGCACGTCCTTGCCTAAACAATACTCCGCAACAATTTTGCCAATTTTCTAATGTTTTTAATTAACACTCATCTCTCCGCTCCGAGTCTGGAGCGGGTGAAGGGAATCGAACCCTCGTCGTAAGCTTGGAAGGCTTCTGCTCTACCATTGAGCTACACCCGCATCGAGCACGATCAGGACCAGAAAATCCAGCGAAGCATTCAACAGCTCTTCGGAGAAAAAATCATCGAACCGCACAACCTGCGCTCCCATTCACCAGAACCAAAACCAACCTCACCACGCAAAGCGTTCAAGACGCAGAAATCTACAACGCCCGCATTATCAGCTGCTGATCTGGTGGAGGGGGAAGGATTCGAACCTTCGAAGGCAGAGCCGTCAGATTTACAGTCTGATCCCTTTGACCGCTCGGGAACCCCTCCAAACGAAACCGTTAATTGTGAATGTTTCACGCGGATAAGTCAACGTGGATTTCAGGGTTTTTAATCTGGCGCAGGTATTATCCGCGCGAGGGGAAAACAATGAGTTGATCTGGATCGGGTAAAATTCCGCGTTCCCGCGGCGGGCAGCCACGGCGCGCGAAAATCGGTGATATCAGTGTGTCGAACCCTGACGCACTCCCAAAAGCTCTACCTCGAAAATCAGGGTAGCGTTTGGCGGGATAGCTCCCACGTTTGGCGGGACAGCTCCCCGCCCTTCCGACCCGTACGCCAGTTGGGGCGGAATGATCAACGTGCGCTGGCCTCCCACCTTCATCCCGATCACACCTCGGTCCCAACCTTTGATGACCCGTCCCGCGCCAACAAGGAACGAGAAGGGCGTACCACGGTCACGCGAGCTGTCGAACTTCTCACCCTTTTTGTCAGGAGCGCTCGCATCGTAAAGCCAGCCGGTATAGTGCAATTCAACCATCTTGCCGACCGCCGCTTCTTCACCGCTTCCTATTTTGGTATCCTGCTTGATGGGCTGGGTCACGGCAGAAAGGGTCTGTCCCATTTCCGAAATGGCGGGCTGGGGCAACAGCAAAGCGCCCAGCATGAATATTCCCAAACTGATCAGTGTATTTACCCTGGACATGAGAACCTCGAAAATTGAAATGAAAACCTTTCATACTTACTGCCTCTTATTATACCGCCAACCCATAGGGCGACTGTAGCGTCATGAAGGCTTTCGTTTTCGTTCAGGGATTCCTTGGTCATTGCCCATGTACTCATTAGTGGAGCGTGAAGCGTATGAAGGAGAGTTCATGCAGGATCGCTTAAATGAAAAGGTCGAAGAGATATTTACCAGCAAAGAGACATGTTCCCGGGAGCCGGGAGGATCACCTGCACGCCTGCATGACTCGCGTTTTGTGCGCTCCCTCTATCTCGTGGCAGGATTCGTCGCCCTGATACTCGGCGTGGTGGGGATTGTGCTGCCAGTACTCCCGACAACCCCATTTGTGCTGCTGGCAGCCGCCTGTTTTGCCCGCAGTTCCAAGCACTTCCACGACAAACTCCTGACCAATCGCATCACTGGTCCCATTATTCGCGAATGGATGGAACATCGCAGCATCCCACGCAAAGTCAAGCGTTGGGTATATCTGTTGCTGGTGCTGTCGCTGGGGAGCTCGATCCTGGTGATGCCCTCTGTCTGGCATCAGGGGATGCTCGTTCTGCTGGGGGTCATCCTGATAACCTTCGTCTGGCGAATTCCGGTCAGAGAACCGGATACTGATGCATGACGAGCATGGCGGCGCTGCCGCCAGATGGGAAGATGGCAATTACATACTTGCTACAACCGTTCTATCCCATGCGGGGGAAACACCGGTTCCACACATATAAAAGCTCCCCAGACGGTACACATCCTCCTCGAGAGGACGCGTACCTGTAAGATGTTCATCGCTTTCCCTAGTATTGCTGGGAAGCCTCTTTCGGTTCAGCAACATAAATTTCAACCCGGCGATTCCTTGCCCTGTTCTGAGGCGTGTCATTGGCGACAATAGGCTCCCGCGAGCCCCGGCCTTCGATCCTTACCCGGTTTGGAGAAACCCCGCGGCTCACCAGATAGTCCCGCGTGCTGGCTGCCCGGTTCAAGGACAAGGGGTTGTTGACTGCATCGCTGCCCGAGCTGTCCGTATGGCCGATAACAGTCACCTCTGTAACGGGATTATTGTTCAGGCTGGTGGCAAAGCTATCCAGGACAGGCCTGAAGTTCGGCCTGATGGCGGCGCGGCCAGTATCAAATGAAATATCGCTGGGGATATCCAGCCGCAGGCGATTATCAGAGGTTTTCACAACTTCCACCCCTGTTCCCGCTGTCGCCTGCTCCATTTCGCGTTTCTGCTCTTCCATTCTCCGGGACCACACGTTTCCGGCGATGGCGCCGAGCCCAGCCCCAGCCGCTGCACCGATTGCCGCGCCTTTCCCCTTACCCGCAATTGCTCCAATCAATGCGCCCGTGCCTGCGCCAATGCCGGCGCCTATGGCAGTGTCTCTCGTTCTGGTACTCTGGGTTTCGGGTGAACTGGCACAGCCACTCAATGCCAAAACCGTCGTTATTGAAATAACCGATAATTGCTTCCGCATGACTTCTCCTATTTTGGGGGAATTATTGCTTGAGAATTCCTGATAGCCTCTTCAGTGGTTCCTTAGACTTTAGCAGAGTTACAAGCAGATTCAACGGCAGAGGCAGTTCAATCTTGAGCATTACCCGTTTGCCGGCAATCTGGCCTAGCTGAGCCTATGTCGATAGGATTTGTTTCTTATGGAGGGGGAAAGTAATTTTCTTCGATCGGGGTTCCGGCCCGTAAAATTTTGCCTCACCCTCTCGGATGATGCATTTCGTGGATCTTTTTCAATCTTTCGCGTGCGACATGAGTGTATATTTGCGTGGTTGAAATATCCGCATGACCGAGCAGCAATTGCACCACACGCAAATCGGCACCATGATTGAGCAGATGAGTCGCAAAGGCATGACGCAATCCATGTGGCGACAACGGCTTCGTGATACCGGCCTGCCGCGCATAGCGTTTGATCAGATACCAGAAAGCCTGACGAGTCATGCCTGCACCGCGGTAAGTGACGAACAGCGCATTACTCGATTTTCCATCCAGCAGGCCAGAACGGATTTCCTTGATGTAGCGGATCACCCATTCCAGCGCCTCTTCTCCCAGCGGCGTCAGGCGCTCTTTTCCCCCCTTCCCCATGATGCGCACCACACCCATGTCCAGGCTGATCTGTCCGCTTTCCAGGCTCACCAGCTCTGAAACCCGAAGGCCGCTTGCATAGAGCACCTCGAGCATGGCGCGATCCCGTAATCCCAACGGAAGGCTCACGTCGGGTGCGCCAAGCAGGGCTTCCACGTCGGCCTCGGTCAAACTCACCGGCAGGTTGCGAGGAAGCCTGGGTGTATCGATATTGAGGGTGGGATCTGCATTGATCTTTCCCTGGCGCAACAGAAAGCGGTAAAACCGCTTTAGGCTCGAGAGTGCGCGACTGGTGGTGCTGGCCTTCATTCCAGCGGAAAACCTGCCCGCCATGAATCCAAGCAGATCGGAATGCGTGACTATCAGGAAACTGCTGTCGCCCGGTTTCTGTCGGACGAACCAGTCACCGAACTGCTCCAGATCGCTGCGATAGCTCTCCATTGTATTGCGCGAGAGCCCATCTTCCAGCCACAGCGCATCGCAAAATTCATCGAGCAGTTCCGCGTTCTGCTCAGATACCCTCATGCTGCAATAGCCAGCGCTTAATGGTGAGCGGCAATCCATCGCTGGCGTTCATGAAACCTCCCAGACTCCCGCTTTTGGCGATAACACGATGACAGGGAATAACGATGGGCAGCCGGTTGGCTCCGCATGCCTGTCCCACTGCGCGCGGGGCGGAATGCAACTCCATCGCGATAGCGGCATAACTGCGCGTTGCACCGGCCGGAATATCCTGGATGGCTTGCCAGACACGGCGCTGATGAATCGTCCCGCCGATGTGCAGTGACAGGTCGAACGCGAAACCAGGATCGGCAAGGTAAGCCTGTAACTGATCACATACTTCCCTGGCGAGAGGATTTTGCGGAACGAGAGTGGGCGTATCCGGCGGCAGGTATTCTATATCGGTCAGCCAGTCTTCGTCCGTGCGAAGGCCCAGCACGGCAAACGGTGTGGCAAGCTTGGCCTGATAATCTTCTGGCGGCTTCACCCGCCGTATCGACTTCTGTCTGATCATCCATTCCTCCCCTATCACTCCGACACTGCCGCTCACCGTGCAGCCGCATTGCAGAGTGAACAGGAATTCCATTATGAGATTTTTGGAAACGGTCCCGTATCTGCTTTGACTTTATGCGAATAGTCCGGCGATAATCGAAGCATTATCCGGTTTGAACAATCTGCCCGCAAGCCTTGAATCGAGGAGCAAGCTGTGAAATTTAATATAAAGAACGGAACACCCGAAAAGCAGCGTAGTGCCTGTGTGGTTGCAGGCATTTTCGAACAACAAAAATTGACCCCTGCTGCCGAAGCCCTGGATAAATCTGCAAATGGCTACATTACCGGCATCCTGGGTCGGGGAGATATGAAAGGCAAAGCGGGCTCGACACTGATGCTCCATAATGTGCCCAATAGCGCCTGCGAGCGCGTATTGCTGGTAGGGCTTGGCAAGGAGCAGGAACTCGGCGACAAGGGATACCGGGATGCAGTACGCGCAGTGTTCAAGGCGCTATCTGACACTGGCGCTGCCGATGCTATCCTGTTTCTGCTGGAAGCGCCCGTAAAAAACCGCGATCTCTCCTGGAAAGTCCTGCAAATCGCGATCGGCGGGCTGGAAAGCATGTACCGCTTCGACCGGTTGAAAAGCAAGGTCGAGGAAGCCGAACCGAAGCTGCAAAAAATTACCCTCGGTATTATCAAGTCGCTCACCGAGGAGGAACAGGCCGCCAGTGAGGAGGCTCTGCAGCAAGGATTGGCCGTGGCCGATGGCATGAGTCTGGCCAAGGATCTGGGCAATCTTGCACCTAACATCTGCACCCCGACCTATCTTGCGGAGCAGGCCATGAGTATGGCCAAGACCTACAAGCTCAAGGTGACGGTGCTGGAGCAAAAGGATATGGAGGATCTTGGCATGGGCGCATTGCTGGCCGTGGCGCGCGGCAGCCGCCAGCCTCCCAAGCTGATTGCCCTGGAATATTGGGGAGGGGCGAAGAAGGGAAAACCTGTTGTGCTGGTAGGAAAGGGCGTCACCTTCGATACGGGCGGCATTTCCCTCAAGCCAGCGCCGGAAATGGATGAAATGAAGTACGACATGTGCGGGGCCGCCAGCGTACTGGGCACCATTGACGCAGTAGCAAAAATGGGTCTTCCAGTCAATGTGGTTGGCATTATTCCGGCTACCGAAAACATGCCCGGTGGCAATGCCACCAAACCGGGCGATGTTGTTACCAGCATGTCGGGGCAAACCATAGAAATTCTCAATACGGATGCCGAAGGCAGGCTGATCCTGTGCGACGCCCTGGCCTACGCGGAGCGCTATGAGCCGGAATCGGTCATCAATATTGCTACGCTCACCGGGGCTTGCGTCATAGCGCTGGGTCACGTTGCCTCGGGTCTGCTTGGCAATGACGACGAACTGGCCCAGGAACTGCTGGATGCTTCGGAGCGTGCAGTGGATCGCGCCTGGCGTCTGCCGCTGTTCGACGAATATCAGGAGCAACTTAAAAGTAATTTCGCCGATATGGCCAATATCGGAGGCCGCGCTGCGGGAACCATTACCGCCGCCTGCTTCCTGTCGCGGTTCACCAAAAAATATCGCTGGGCGCACCTCGACGTAGCCGGCACCGCCTGGAAATCCGGTAAGGAAAAAGGCGCGACTGGACGTCCGGTACCGCTGCTCACCCAGTTTCTGATCAGCCGGACTACCAAACAATCCGGTAACACCGGCGAGACCGGCAGCCGCAAAAGCCGGCGTAAATCGAAGGAATGACGGTAATCGACTTCTACTCGGGCGGGGGAGATCGGCTCCACACCGCCTGCCGTCTGGTTGCAACAGCAGTACGGAAAGGATTCAAGGTCATGATTTACGCGCCTGACACGGCTACAGTCGAGCAGATCGATAAGTTGCTGTGGACTTTCTCTGCGACCGATTTTATTCCACACTGCCAGACAGGCGACAAGCTGGCTGAGTTCACGCCGGTAACACTCAGCGATAGTGGAAGGAATCCGCCGCACGATGATGTATTGCTCAACCTGGGCCCTGAAAACCCTCCTTTCTTCAGCCGTTTCCGGCGGCTGATTGAAATTGCCGGCAACACGGAGGAAGATACCCAGGCGGCAAGGAAACGCTACCGGTTCTATCAGGATCGTGGCTACGAAATACGGCATCACCGCCTGAGCCCCGGGTAGCCTGGCAATTCGTCAAATTACGCCGCAGACATCAATTCCCGGAATTCCCCCGCCTCCCTTTATCAGCCGGCAGTTCAATGACAAACAGTAAAAAAGCCTCGCAGGGTGAATATGACGAAATCCTGCACAAACTGGAAGTACTGCTGAGCAGGCATCAGGGCGCATCATCCACGCCGCTGGCTGACAGCGATAGCCACCTGGCCACCGGCTCATCCCGTTTGTCCGGGACCGCGACGAAGCAGGCACGGGCAGACGATATCCCCACCCTCACAGAGGTGGCTGCCACGCGATCCCCGTCCGGCGGCAGCATACCCACCCTCACGGAAGTCATGCATTCCGCGCCTTCGACACTTTCCCCCGCCGATATAACCGTGCTGCTGGAAAAAATTCTGGATGGGGCGCTGGAAGAAACCGGCGTCGCCTTGAATTCGAAGACACGCAAGGCACTGATACAGGCACTGAAATCACGCCTGTTCGGTCTTTGAAAACAATAGTGAAGCAGGCCCACCACATTCTGGCCCGTCGCACTTGACCTGGAAAACCGGCAGGGACCAGGGGCGCTGCCTCCATACTAGGCTCTGCTTCCCGACTTCTGCCACCATACCAGAAACCCGACCAGGCCCAGGCCAGCGAATATCAGCATATAGGCCTCGGGTTTGGGAAGATCGGCAATAACGACGACCTGTCCCCTGTCATTGATGCTGATGGCGCCCGTTATAACATATCCGGGCGGCAACCAGGCCAGTGAATTGAGGTCCATCATGCCTATACCATTGGGACCGGTGATAAAGGCATGGTTATCACCGGCAGCCATGGTAGACCATCCCACCACCTGTCCGGCATCGTTGATGTCAGTAGCGATACTGTAACCTCCACCTAGCGTCCCGAGATCCATCATCCCCACGCCATTGGGACCAGTGATGAAAGCGTGCGTATAACCCGCAGCCGTGCTGGAACCCCCTGCCACCTGCCCGGCATCATTGATGCCATAGGCGACACTGTAATCTCCACCCAGCGTCCCGAGATCCGTCATCCCCACGCCATTGGGGCCAGTGATAAAAGCGTGCCTCACGCCTCTCCCGACCACCTGTCCGGCATCATTGATATCATGAGCAACAGTTGCGAGTCCGTCCGGCAGGCTTTCCAGATGGGTCATGCCCGCGCCATTGGGACCGGTGATGAAAGCGTGCCCATATTCCTTGACGGTATACCCTGCCACCTGGCCAGCATTATTGATGCTGGTGGCGTAACTGGCATGTTCTCCCAGTGTCCCCAGGTCTGTCATGCCCACGCCGTTAGGGCCGGTAATAAAAGCATGCAAATTACCTGTGGCTGTCTGTGAGCATCCTACCACCTGCCCCGCATCATTAATGCCAAAGGTTGCGCTGGAATCACCGCCCAGTGTCTTGAGATCGGTTCTGCCAACGCCGTCGGGACCGGTGATGAAAGCGTGCCCATATTCCTTGATGGTGTACCATGCTACCTGGCCAGCGTTATTGATGCCGGTAGCGTTACCCGTCATTTCACTCGGCATAAGAGTGATCAGTTGGTTTCTTTTGAGATCCAGAATATATAAACGTTGTAGCTGTGCAAAGGCGGGGGAAACAAAGCACAATCCGGTACTCAAGACCAACAGCGGGAGCAAACCCTGCATTCTGGAGTCATTGGTCATTTTCATCATTCTCTCTCCAGTAAATGGTTTCAGGGATGCAAGGCTCTCCCATTTGCCAATCCCATACCGAAAGCTCTCCCCTTCGCGCCACATGGCTCTCCACCTGCCATTACAGCAATGCAGCTTAAAATCTGTCAGGCAAAAAGTATATGAGCCGATCGGTCTATCCAGCGATGGCAAGGCACTGTATTTTGGGCAATAATGAAACTCAAGCCAAGACATGGCTTGACGAGTTATCAACAGGCTTATCCCCCAGTCGGGGAAAGCCTCAATCAAAATCTTCCCGATCTCAATTATTTTTAAGCGAGATTAAGGCAGATTGCAAGACCTTAAAGTGAGCAAGCTGAAGAGTCGGCATGAGCGGCCTTCAGCAGAGTGCAGGGGCTGATTAGGGTCTGCCTCTGGCACCTGCGAAACGGGCTTGTTGCGGAGTCGGCGAGCAGACAGTACAAACTTCATACGGCGGAAGCGGGTATTCCGTGACGTTCTAAGAAGCATGCCATTAGATTTGACTGGATTCCGAGTCAGGGCCGGAACGACGAGATTCATCGTACTTGCTGGCCGGATCAATAAGGATAGCGGGACAGATTCCCAATGCTTTCATGGAATGCCCTGACCGGACAAGATGGGGGCACAGTTAAGAGGGGACTGCGCTTTCGGTCCTTGCGCCTTCCGTTATAATTGCGGGTTTTCCGCCAGACGATCGACAGTATGGAACTCGAAAAAAGCTTTGATCCCCGGACTATCGAACGCCGCTGGTATTCGCGCTGGGAGGCCGAAGGCTATTTCAGGGCGGGACCAGGGGGGACTGCGGGCGATCAAGCATCCGCATACTGCATCATGCTGCCGCCGCCCAACGTGACCGGCACCCTGCACATGGGGCATGCCTTTCAACATACCTTGATGGATGCCCTGACGCGTTATCACCGCATGCGTGGAGATAACACATTATGGCAACCTGGTACCGATCATGCCGGAATTGCCACCCAGATCGTGGTGGAACGCCAACTGGATCAGCAGAACATTGACCGGCGCGATCTGGGACGTGAGGCGTTTCTCACACGTGTGTGGGAGTGGAAAGAGGAATCCGGCTCCACCATCAGCCGCCAGATGCGCCGTATGGGCGCCTCCTGCGACTGGTCGCGCGAACGCTTCACCATGGACGAGGGACTCTCCCGCGCCGTGACTGAAGTTTTCGTGCGGCTTTATCGCGAAGGCCTCATCTACCGCGGGGAACGTCTGGTGAACTGGGACCCTGTGTTGCAAACTGCCGTTTCCGACCTCGAAGTGATATCGGTAGAAGAAGAAGGATCGCTCTGGCATATTCTTTATCCCTTCGAAAAGGATGCCGGAGGGAATCAGGATGGGGCAAAACCGGAAGGACTGATTGTTGCCACTACCCGCCCGGAAACCATGCTGGGTGATATGGCGGTAGCCGTGCATCCCGACGATGAGCGCTACCGGCACCTGATCGGCCGCCACGTGCGCCTGCCACTATGCGAGCGCAGCATCCCCATCATCGCAGACACTTATGTCGACCCGGCATTTGGCACGGGGTGCGTCAAGATCACTCCCGCGCACGATTTCAACGACTACCAGATAGGACAGCGGCACAAACTCGTTCCGCTCGGTATTCTTACCCTGGATGGAAAAATCAATGACCTGGCGCCCGCCGAGTATCAGGGATTGGATCGTTTTGCGGCCCGCAGGAAAATTGTCGCCGATCTTGAAGGACAGAATCTGCTGGTTGAAACAAAACCGCACAAGCTGATGGTGCCGCGCGGGGATCGCACCCAGGCTGTCGTTGAACCGATGCTGACCGATCAATGGTATGTCAGCATGAACGGTCTGGCGAGGCGGGGCCTGGAGGCGGTGGCAAGTGGAGAAGTGAAATTCATTCCGGAAAACTGGGCGCACGTATATAACCAGTGGCTTGAAAATATCCAGGACTGGTGTATTTCCCGCCAGTTATGGTGGGGCCATCGGATTCCCGCTTGGTACGACGAGGACAATAACATCTTTGTCGCGCATAACCTGGAGGAAGCGCAACGGCTGGCGGGCGGGCGCAAGCTGATGCAGGACGAGGACGTGCTGGATACTTGGTTTTCATCCGCACTGTGGCCATTCTCCACCTTGGACTGGCCGGAAAAGACACCGGAGCTTGAAACATTCCTGCCGACCTCCGTTCTGGTTACCGGTTTCGACATCATTTTTTTCTGGGTAGCGCGCATGGTGATGATGTCCCTGCATTTCACCGGCAAAGTGCCTTTCCGGGAGGTATATATCACCGGCCTCATCCGCGATGCGGAAGGCCATAAGATGAGCAAATCCAGAGGCAATGTGCTGGATCCACTGGATCTTATCGACGGCATTGCATTGCCGGAGTTGATCGCCAAACGCACCAGCGGTCTGATGAACCCGCGGCAGGCCGAATCCATCGAAAAAACCACGCGTAAGCAGTTTCCGGAGGGAATCCCGGCGTTCGGCGCCGATGCACTGCGCTTTACTTTTGCCAGCCTCGCCTCTCACGGCCGCGATATCAAGTTCGATATGCAGCGCTGCGAAGGCTACCGGAATTTCTGCAACAAGCTCTGGAATGCGGCGCGCTACGTGCTGATGAATTGCGAAGGCAAAGATACCGGCGTGGCGGAATCGGTGCCTCTGGAATATTCGGATGCCGACCGCTGGATCATCAGCCGGCTGCAACAGGCGGAAACCGCGGTCGCGCAGGCTTATCAGGATTACCGCTTTGACATGGCAGCTCGCGAAATCTACGAATTCGTCTGGGATGAGTATTGCGACTGGTATCTGGAGTTCGCCAAGGTACAGCTGAATTCCGGCAATGAAGTGGTACAGCGCACTACCCGCCGCACCCTGGCTCGCGTCCTGGAAACGGCTTTAAGACTTGCCCACCCCCTCATCCCGTTTATTACCGAAGAATTGTGGCAGAACATTGCCCCGCTCGCTGGCAAGCAAGGGGTGAGCATCATGTTGCAACCCTACCCTCAAGCCGATCCCTCCAAGCTCGACGCAACCGCAATCGGGAATATCGCTGCGCTCAAGGAGATGATCAACGCCTGCCGCACGCTACGGGGCGAAATGAACCTCTCCCCGGCATCGAGGGTACCGCTTCTGGCCGTAGGCGACGGAAAAACACTCGCCAGCTTTTCTCCCTATCTGAAGGCGCTGGCCAAATTGTCGGATGTCGAAATCGAACAGGATCTGCCCCCCGCCGAAGCACCGGTGGCAATCGTCGGTGAATTCAGGCTGATGCTGAAAATCGAGATTGATATTGCTGCGGAGCGTGAGCGGCTGACCAAAGAGCTCGACCGTGTCCAGACGGAAATGGAGAAGGCGCAAACCAAGCTCGCCAACAGTAATTTTGTGGCGCGCGCACCGGCAAAGGTGGTGGAACAGGAAAAAGAACGCCTTGCCAGTTTCGGAACGACATTGGGGAAACTGAAAGAGCAACTTCAGAAACTGGGTTGCTGAATCGGGTCAAAAAGTTCAAGAGGCGGATGGCCTGCGCTATAATCTCTTGTTTGACAACAAAATGAATCTCGCCTCCCGCCTCGCCAGCGGGCTTTATAAAAAGGAGGAATAATCATAATCGTCTTATTGGGTGGTCCCGGCGCGGGAAAGGGAACTCAAGCCAACTTCATCAAGGAGCATTTCGGCATTCCGCAGATATCGACAGGAGACATGCTGCGCGCAGCTGTCAAGGAAGGCACCGAACTGGGTCTCATGGCCAAAAAGATCATGGACGAGGGCGGTCTTGTTCCGGATGACGTTATCATCGGTCTGGTGAAAGCGCGCATTGCACAGCCGGATTGCAGCAAGGGTTTTTTGTTTGATGGCTTTCCCCGCACCATCCCGCAGGCGGATGCGATGAAGGCTGCCAAAGTGCCTGTCCAGTTCGTCATTGAAATTGATGTATCCGATGAAGAGATTGTCAGGCGCCTTTCCGGCCGGCGAGTACATTCCGCCTCGGGGCGTATTTACCATCTGATATTCAGTCCGCCTCGGGTCGATGAGAAGGATGATGTAACCGGCGAGCCGCTGATACAGCGTGATGATGATAAAGAGGAAACGATCCGGAAACGGCTCGAAATCTATCACGCCCAGACCGAACCATTGGTAGAATACTATGCCAGCTGGTCAGCTAGTGGCGAAAAAGATGCTCCCAGGTATGTGAAAATCACGGGGGCCGGATCAGTGGAAACAATCCGCGACGCCATTTTTGCGTCGCTGAGATAGCTTCAGTCAAAACTCCTGGTGGAACTCAAGCCTGGTATCACCGCCGTTTTAATTCGCTAAGAGAGCAATACGCAACGGCAGTAGTCCTCGTTGCCGTCTGCATGTATGGCGCCAGCACTGTTGCGCCACGGGAGAAAGCGTGCGTACGCTGACGGTAGATGTTGGAAGATTTAAATAATCGGGGGAGAAATATGGCAGCAAAAAATGCTTTTTATGCTCAGTCCGGCGGCGTTACGGCCGTCATCAACGCTTCCGCAGCCGGTGTAATTGAAACTGCCCGCAAGCAAAGCGGAAAGATAGGCAGGATTTATGCAGGGCGCAACGGGATCATCGGCGCGCTTACCGAGGATCTGATCGATACCGGCCAGGAATCCGATGCCGCAATCAGCGCGTTGCGGTACACACCCTCCGGAGCATTCGGGTCCTGCCGCTACAAACTGAAAAGCCTTGAACAGAACCGGCGGGAATATGAACGCCTGATCGAAGTATTCAAGGCTCATGACATCGGCTATTTCTTCTACAACGGCGGTGGCGATTCAGCGGACACATGTCTCAAGGTATCGCAACTGTCCGGCACACTTGGCTATCCCATTCAGGCCATTCATGTGCCAAAAACGGTGGATAACGACCTTCCCATCACGGACTGCTGTCCTGGCTTCGGCTCGGTGGCGAAGTACATCGCTGTATCCACACTCGAGGCCAGCTTCGATGTGGCAAGCATGTCAGCAACGTCCACGAAGGTGTTCGTGCTGGAAGTAATGGGACGACACGCCGGCTGGATAGCAGCCGCGGGAGGCCTGGCGTCCAGCCCGGAGCGTGAAATTCCCGTCGTCATTCTCTTCCCCGAAATCAGCTTCGACAAACAGAAATTCCTCGCCAAAGTGGATAGTTGTGTCAAGAAATTCGGCTACTGCTCGGTAGTGGTATCGGAGGGCGTAAAAGGAGATGACGGCAAATTCCTCTCCGACCAGGGGGTGCGCGATGCGTTCGGGCATGCGCAATTGGGTGGGGTAGCGCCGGTGGTGGCGAACATGGTGAAGGAGGGGCTCGGACTCAAATATCACTGGGGCGTGGCGGACTATCTGCAACGCGCGGCACGTCACATCGCCTCCAAAACCGACGTTGAGCAAGCATACGCCATGGGCCAGGCTGCGGTGGAATTCGCAGCCCAGGGGCACAACTCCGTGATGCCTACCATAGAACGTATTTCCGCCAGGCCCTACCAGTGGAAAGTAGGCATGGCGCAGTTGTCGCAAGTCGCCAATGTCGAAAAAATGATGCCCGAGAACTTTATCACCGAAGATGGTTTTGGCATCACTGACCTGTGCCGGGAATATCTGGCACCGCTTATCGAGGGCGAAGACTATCCGCCCTACAAGGGTGGCCTGCCGGACTACGTACGGTTGAAGAATGTGGCGGTCCCGAAAAAATTGAGCGGCTTCACACTTTGAGCCGCTTTAACCTGGCGTAACCGGAAGCGCATACATATTGTTCACAGGAGTGTGCACCGGCAGCAAAGCAACCGCTGAGCAGCACTCTCTGTGAACGATAACGCTGCATCTTTCTTGTATGCGTTTCCCCATAGCCGATTTTAACTGGAGATTTAAATGAGTACTGGTTTAATCATCGCAATTGGTTGCGCGATGGCGGCACTCCTTTATGGAGTGGTTTCGATAAGGTGGATTGTAGCGTTGCCAGCAGGCAATGAACGCATGCGGGATATTGCCACGGCGATTCAGCAGGGCGCCTCGGCTTATCTGAACCGCCAATACACCACCATCAGCATAGTGGGTGTTATTCTGCTGATGGCAATCTTTCTTGCTTTGGGCTGGCAGACTGCCGTTGGGTTTGCTCTGGGCGCATTCTTGTCGGGGCTGACCGGGTATATCGGCATGAACGTATCGGTGCGTGCGAATGTACGCACGGCGGAAGCAGCGCGGCATGGTCTCAATGCTGCGCTGGATGTTGCCTTCAAGGGGGGAGCCATTACCGGTATGCTGGTGGTTGGCCTGGGTTTGCTGGGCGTGGCTGGCTACTTTGCCCTTCTGGTCGGCATGGGCGCAAGTGAATCGCAAGCCACTCATGCTTTGGTGGGGGTTGCCTTCGGCAGCTCGCTGATCTCCATTTTCGCCCGTCTCGGCGGAGGAATTTTCACCAAGGGTGCTGACGTCGGCGCGGACCTGGTCGGCAAGGTGGAAGCCGGTATCCCTGAGGATGACCCGCGCAACCCCGCGGTGATTGCCGACAACGTGGGCGATAACGTGGGCGACTGTGCAGGAATGGCTGCGGACCTGTTTGAAACCTACGCCGTTACCATTATCGCGACCATGCTGCTGGGTGGACTGCTTATCACCGACAGTCCGAATGCGGTGCTCTATCCGCTGGTACTGGGTGGCGTTTCGATTATTGCTTCCATCATCGGCTGTTACTTTGTCAAGGCACGTGAGGGCGGCAAAATCATGAATGCGCTTTATCGTGGGCTGGCGGTTGCCGGGGGACTGGCGGCAATTGCCTACTATCCCATCACGACTATCATGCTCGGTGAGGGCGTAATGATCGAGGGGAAACTGGTTTCCTCAACCAATCTTTACCTCTCTGTACTGGTTGGCCTGGCGCTCACCGCTGCGATGGTCTGGATCACTGAATACTACACTTCAACAGAATTCAAACCGGTACGCCATATCGCAGAAGCCTCCAGCACCGGTCATGGCACCAATGTCATTGCCGGTCTGGGGGTTTCGATGAAGGCAACAGCGTGGCCGGTTATTGTTGTATGTCTTTCCATCTGGATCACATACGAACTGGCGGGTCTGTATGGCATTGCCGTCGCCGCCACCTCGATGCTTTCCATGGCCGGAATTATCGTTGCGCTGGATGCCTACGGCCCCATCACGGATAATGCCGGTGGAATCGCCGAAATGGCAGGCTTGCCGTCGGAAGTGCGCGATATCACCGATCCTCTGGATGCCGTTGGCAATACCACCAAGGCCGTGACCAAGGGCTACGCCATCGGCTCTGCCGGTCTGGCTGCGCTGGTTCTGTTCGCCGACTACACCCATGCGCTCGCGAGCGGCGGCAAATCCGTGACCTTTGATTTGTCCGATCATATGGTCATCATCGGCCTGTTCCTCGGCGGCATGGTTCCCTACCTGTTTGGCGCTATGGCGATGGAGGCCGTGGGCCGTGCTGCCGGCTCGGTAGTGGTGGAAGTCCGGCGCCAGTTCAAGGAAATCCCTGGAATCATGGAAGGAACAGCCAAGCCCGACTACTCGCGTGCGGTGGATATGGTGACAAGGGCGGCGATCAAGGAAATGATCCTTCCCTCCCTGCTTCCGGTTGCCGTTCCCCTGATCGTCGGCCTCATGCTGGGTCCGGTTGCGCTTGGCGGGGTATTGATCGGCGCAATCATTACAGGCATTTTCGTGGCAATTTCGATGACCGCAGGGGGCGGCGCCTGGGATAACGCCAAGAAATACATTGAAGATGGCCATTTCGGTGGAAAAGGTTCGGAAGCGCATAAGGCAGCCGTTACAGGTGATACAGTAGGCGATCCTTACAAGGATACTGCGGGTCCGGCCGTGAACCCGCTCATCAAGATCATGAATATCGTGGCGCTCCTGATTGTGCCGTTGTTATAATTTTTTGCGTTCTCCAAAACACGCCGGACCTTCCGGCGTGTTTTGTTTTGGGACCCCAAATCTCACATATACCCGGAGGGCTTGCTTTATGAATAAAAAAAACGTGCTCACGCTCGACGATGCCAAGGTTATTGCCGCCGCCGCGGAAGCAGAAGCCACGCGCAACAACTGGCCGGTGGTGATTGCGATCGTCGATGATGGTGCTCATCTTATCTACTTGCTGCGCCTCGATGAAACACAATTTGGCAGTGTCGAAGTTGCAATACAAAAGGCGCGGGCAGCCATTGCATTCCGCCGTCCGACCAAAATCTGGGAAGAACAGGTGGCTGCCGGAAGCATCCGTTATCTTGGTCTGCCGGGCACCCTGCCCATCGAGGGGGGCTTGCCGATCGTGGCGGAAGGGCAGTTCATCGGCGCCGTGGGAGTAAGCGGTGTGCGCTCCCATCAGGATGCGCAGATTGCCCGGGCAGGACTGGAGGCGCTCCTCAAAAATACCTGAGAAGATTGCTTGGGACGCAGGATACAGCGGGTATTCTACGCTCAGAGCCTGCTGCCCCTCCTCCTGGCAAATCCGGAGAAAATTCGGGGTAGGCCGGCAGAAGAATATTTCCTCTTGGGCACCCCGTATTCTCAGGCTTCGTACTCCCAGACCTTGCCATCGGCTCTATCTGTTCGCGCTGAGTTGACTTTTAATTTTCTTTTCGTATTCCTCTATCAACTTGAGGCTGAGTTAAGGTAGGATGACTCCATAACGTCATCGTAACCGGTTATTAAACATCTCTGCACATGAACTCCCCCGAGTTGCGGCAAAAAGCCTTTTTACTGATGTTGATTGCCGTCTCCGTGGCATTCATCTGGATACTGCTGCCTTTTTACGGCAGCGTATTCTGGGCGGCCGTTCTTGCCATCATATTTACACCGTTTCATCGCAGGCTGCTGGCCGCCCTCGGACAGCGGCGCAACCTCGCCGCGTTCATCACATTGTTGCTCGTTCTGGTCATCGTGATTCTTCCGGTCACCCTGATGACAATTTCGCTCCTGCAGGAAGGAGCCCTCATCTACCAGAAAATCCGCACCGGTGAGTTGAATTTCGGAATGTATTTCCAGCAAATCATGAGCGCTGCGCCCCCGTGGTTGGTCAACCTGCTCGACCGCTCGGGGCTCACCAATATCGCGGAGTTGCAGGACATGCTATCAAGCGGTATCTTGCGCGGCAGCCAGTTCATCGCCACGCACGCGCTTGGCATTGGTCAGAACGCTTTTGGATTTTTCGTGAGCTTCGGCATCATGCTGTATGTGCTATTTTTTCTGCTGCGTGATGGCGACAGTCTGGCGGCAAAGATCAAGCAGGCAATGCCTCTTACCATGGAACACAAACGGCACTTGTCCAGCAAGTTCACTACGGTCATTCGCGCAACCGTCAAGGGCAACGTCGTCGTTGCCGCCCTTCAGGGCACCTTGGGCGGTCTGATATTTTATTTTCTCGGCATTCAAGGGGCTCCGCTGTGGGGCTTCGTGATGGCGTTTCTTTCCCTGATACCGGCAGTCGGCGCCGGCCTCATCTGGATCCCGGTGGCCATCTACTTCCTGTTTACCGGCGCTGTCTGGCAGGGTACCGTTCTCATCGCGTTCGGCGTGTTCGTAATCGGATTGGTTGACAACCTCTTACGCCCAGTCCTGGTGGGACGAGATACGAGGATGCCGGATTACGTGGTGCTCATCTCGACACTCGGGGGACTGGTCCTGTTCGGCCTCAATGGCTTTGTGATCGGGCCAGTTATCGCAGCATTGTTCATGTCCGCATGGGATCTCTTCGCTGCATCAATGGAGACTCCCAGGATCGAAAAAAAAGATTGAGGCGCAAGATAGGCTTCGCCTGAAATGAAGTTCAAGAGAAGCCAGGACAGGGATCAGGAACGGGAGTTCTGATCGTGATTACGAACGAATATACGCCCCGTGGAAACCAAATGGCACGTGCTGGGGAACACTTGCACGAGCAATTTCCGACAAATCCCGCGCATCGAGCAGCAGCAGATACGAATTGTTCGCAGTAGAATCCAGGACCACCGTCAGCAATATGCCGTCGTCCTCGGATCGAGCGTCTGGCCGTGCCACAAATACGGACTCGCCAGGATATTGACCGTCCTGCCGCCACTCCTTGACGTCGCCTGTCAGATCAAATTTAACGACAGTATCAAGAAAAGCCGATTCCCCCTGTCTTGCAATACCATTCGCGTAAACATATCGGTACGTTTTGCGGTTGCATTGCTCATAATTTATGCGCGGCAGTTCGGCTGAATGGTCAACCAACCTTCGGGAACTAACGGTGCCGGCGGGCACGTCGATAGTAAATCGCCTTAATTCGTTTTTAGGGTATGCCTCCTGGTTCCGCTTGTTGAGTAATGAGTTCAGGTAGAAGTATTGCACTACGTCCGCATCGGGATACACAATAATGTCGAGGTCTATTTTGCTATGGTCGTTATTATCAAATGCATTGACATGGTGAAAGCCGAACCAGGCTTCGTCAGTGTGCGCATATCTGACTTCCCCCGTCTGGCGATCAACGAGCGAGAAGCGCGTGCCGCGCTCAGGTTTCCATGTGTAGTTTGCTATAAATGGCTTACCTCTTACCAACATGCTTATTGGATTCACCACCAACGGAAATTCCATCAAAATTAAATATTGCTGGCTGAGTCCAAAACTATGCATATACGATGGTCTGCCTGTGCTGTAGCTGCCTATCAGTTGGCGCTTTTTGCTGCCATCAGACAACCTGTAGACATTGTATGTAGATTTGTGACCAAAGCTGAGCAGGTAGTTAAATTGATCACCTTGATCCTGATGCGGGTGAGCAGTTGTCAAATTCCCCTTCAGCCCGTCGCTGTAACTGACAATACCTATAGTCTTGAGGGTATCTACGTCGAAAGCAACGGGTAGCGGAGTTTCTGTTTGAGCTACAAATTCTTTGGCAATCTTTCCGATAGACACATTAGCATTGGCGCCGGATGTTGACCCTGTAAAGACTTGAGTAATACGCTTGAACAAGGAGCGGCAGGGATCAGTGGCAAATTCTCCATATTTCATTTTTCCGTCTTTAGCCGCTCGAAGAGCGGGGGTGTCGAGGAACCTATTCGCGTAGCTGATGTGGCCATTGGCAATATCGAACTTATGCAGCATTGCCAGGCCATCGAACCAGTGGTTAAGTGTCTTGCCTTCCAAACGGAAACGGGCAGGACCGTTACGCACGAGCGTGCCGGATAGCCAGTCGGGAATAACGCCCTCTACCTCTAGCGAAGAAACAGTGATTTCTTTTGTTTGATCTGCAAACCCTTTCTTATAATCGCATGTCATTTTAGCATCTCCTTTCATTCGACCCCCCGTTGTTGCAAAAGCAGAGAGCGAATGTTCATGAAAATCGGCTGGGCGGAGTCCCGAATCGATGACAGAACCCTGGCTCGTAGATGGGTAGTCATTTCGATTGATAGCTTATCCCCGGGAAAATTTCATCCGGAGCCGAATCACCCAGGCGAAGAGGCGTCCCCCAAGCAGCCATCTTGCCATAACCGACATTTTGGAATCGAGAGGCAGCGCATGACGAACGGGAGGTCTGGATACCTTCACCGCGCTCAATACTGCCTTTGCGATGATTTCCGGACCCGGCGCTTCGGGTTCTCCCGCCACCAGATTATGTACGCCCGCAAGAAGTCTTTCATAGGCTGTGGAGTGCGGGATTCTCTCCAGTGCCCTCAACTGATTTGGCACAAACTCGGTCTTTATCAATCCGGGGGCGATCAGCACGACATTGATGCCAAACTCCATCACCTCCCCCCGCACCGCGTCAGTCAACGCTTCGATGGCATACTTCGAGGCCGAATACCAACCGAAACCGGGAACTGAAATCCTGCTCAGCGCGGAGACAATATTGACGATACACCCCGATCGCTGCTCCCGCATGTGCGGAAGCACCGCTTGCATGAATCTCGCATAGCCAAAAAGATTGACCTCGAGCTGCCGATGAGCGGTTTCGAGCGGAACACATTCGACGGCGCCCGGCTGACAGATCCCGGCGTTATTCACCAGCACATCGATTCGCCCGTGGGTCGATATGATGTGGGCTACCACCTGGCGGACAGTTGCATCATCGGTCACATCTAGGCAGATGGGCTCGATATGGCTGGAGCGTATCTGTTCCAGCCTGTGCATGCGCCGGGCGAGAGCAAATACATAATATCCGTTCTGGGCAAAAAGTTCTGCTGTTGCCCTGCCGATACCACTGGAAGCACCGGTTACCAACGCGATCTTGTCGGCCATATGTTTCTTCCTTTTAGAGTTGCCATTCCTTGGGCTTTCTATACATAATGAGTCAGGAACATGGCTTGCCGGGCAATTCCTAGTTTTGTTACCGGGACAGGTTCCCAATTTCTCTGCCGGGAACCGCAATACTGGCTTATCATGCAGTGAAATTCATCCTCCGATACTTCTTTATAGTACCCTGTCACGCCACGAGTTCGTTTCTCCCGAATACCTGATCCGTATATCCCCATGAGGAGAAGATTATGAAAACTGCACTGATCACAGGCGCAAACCGCGGGATTGGACTTGAATTCGCACGTCAATACGCAGCGGAAGGCTGGCGTGTTCTTGCCTGCGCGCGCCATCCTGAGAAAGCAGGAGAACTTCAAATGTTGGCAAACCAGCATCCGGAGCGGATGAAGGTACATGCGCTTGATGTTGCCGATCACCGGCAAATCGACGAGCTGGGGCGGTCTCTTTCCGGCGAATCCATCGATCTGCTTCTCAACAATGCCGGCATCTACGCAGAGGCGCATCGTTCGGGAATATTCAGGAGCGAGGATTACGAAGCCTGGATGCGCACGTTTCTGGTCAATACCATGGCGACACTCAAGATGGCGCAGACATTTGCATCACAGATCGCCCGGAGCAGTCAAAAAAAGATTGTGACCATCAGCAGTAAAATGGGCAGTATCGAGGACAATGATGGCGGGGGAAGCTATATGTACCGGTCCAGTAAGGCGGCGGTGAACATGGTGGTCAAATCGCTTTCGATTGACCTGAAACAGGCGGGAGTAATTGCGGTGGTACTGCATCCGGGATGGGTGAAAACAGACATGGGGGGAGCCAATGCCTTGATCTCGTCTGCTCAAAGCGTATCCGGCATGCGACAGGTGATCGATCGCCTCACCCTTAAGGATTCCGGCAGGTTCATTGAGTACGACGGGAAGCCGGTGCCGTGGTAGAGGACTCCTGCCGGATTGATTACTGGTCTGGCCGCAATAAGCTCCCGCGCTCCGGTTATTCGACGATTACAGCCGTGCCGCTTGCGGAAACCATGAGCATGCCATTTTCTTTTCCCAGTACCTCGTAATCGATATCGATGCCCACTACTGCATTCGCTCCAAGGTCGTGCGCACGCTGCTGCAGTTCTTCGAGCGCGATGTCCCGCGCGCGCTGCAACTCTTTCTCATAGGTTCCGGAACGTCCGCCCACCAGATCGCGGATTCCCGCAAAGAGGTCCTTGAATATATTGGCGCCCAGAACTGCTTCGCCCGCCACCACCCCGCAATATCGGGTAATACGCTTCCCATCGATGCCCGGTGTTGTAGTAAGTTGCATATTTCTCCCGCTTAGAATTAGGGAACTGTTAAAGGTCAGGACGCTTCCATCGCACCGGTAGCGAATCTCCATCCCCAACGGGAGATACCGCTCATGATCCGCCTGCTTTGGGGGGCCGCTTGCGAAGTTTCTTCAGGGGCCTTCTCCCTGGTCCTGGCGTACCATCCCGGGACCTGGGTTGTTCTGGAGGTACGGCACCTTTACGGCGGACATTCCGATCCGGCGTGCTGGCCCGGTTTACCGGCGTAAGCGCGATTTCGAGTTCGTTGATCTCATCCCATTGAGCTTCGGTACGCTGCCTCTCCGGTATCGCAAGGAGCTGCTGCAAGCGCTGATACGGAAGAACTTGTTCTGGTTCATCCATGATATATTAACGTGCCGCTTTGCTGATAATTATTATCATTTATAATATTAGCCTTTCTGCCTTCATATCCGGAGTAAATCAAATGTCCAGTGCGCGCCTCAATCGTTATCTTACCGCAATGATATGCTGTGTCACGCTATTTACCGCAGATGCATCCGGGGCGGAGGAAGTGGTCGTCTATTCGGCACGCATAGAGCAACTCATCAAGCCGATGTTCGATGCCTTCACCAAGGATAGCGGCATTGTTGTCAAATTCGTCACCGATAAGGAAGGCCCCTTGCTCGCGCGCCTCAAGGCAGAAGGCAAAAACACTCCGGCTGACGTACTGCTCACCACCGATGCCGGCAACTTGTGGGAGGCGGCGCGGGAGGGACTGTTGCGTCCGGTGGAGTCAGAAATACTCGAAACGAATGTTCCCGCTCATCTCCAGGATCCTTTGAACCGATGGTTCGGCTTATCGATACGCGCCCGTACCATCGTTTACAACACCAACAAGGTAAAACCCTCCGACCTTTCAACCTATGAAGCGCTGGCAGATCCCAAGTGGAAGAACCGCCTGTGCGTACGCACTTCCAAGAAAGTATACAACCAGTCGCTGGTGGCAATGATGATTGCCGAGCATGGAGAACCGAAAACCGAGCAGATTGTAAAGGGCTGGGTTGCCAATCTTGCAACCGATCCTCTTTCGGATGACACCAAGGCTATGGAATACGTTGCTGCAGGGAAATGTGACGTCACTATTGTCAATACTTATTATTACGGGCGTCTGATGAAAAAGAACCCGAAACTACCGCTTGCGATTTTCTGGCCGAACCAGGACAACAGCGGCGTCCATGTAAATATTTCGGGTGCAGGCGTGACAAAATATGCGCATCACCCTCAAGCGGCGATCAAGCTGATCGAATTTCTATCCTCGGAAAAAGCGCAGAATCTGTTTGCCGACGTAAACATGGAGTATCCGGTGAACTCCAAAGTCAAAACCGATCCTGCCGTAGCCGCGTGGGGCAGTTTCAAACAGAATACGATAAATGTGAACAAAGCTGGAGAACTGCAAGCGGAAGCGGTAAAACTGATGGATCGCGCCGGCTACAAGTAAGATATAACCGGGTGATGGTCGGGTGGAGGTAGAAGCGCCGAATGGGATGGAGGCGGGGACGGGAACGGAGACGACGGATAGTCAAGGCACAAGAAAGGGGTTTTTCAGCTTTCCCACCTCGAACCATCACGCTTCCCATGGCTGGCGCCTGATACCCCTTCTGGTCGCCGCGCTCGTGCTGATACCTGTCGGCACAGTCGTTTCTTCGCTTTTTACCCCCACTGGCGAAGTCTGGCAGCACTTGGCAGAAACCATCCTGCCTGACCTGTTGGTCAATACATTCTGGCTTGCCTTGGGCGTACTTGTCGGCGTAACGCTGTTGGGCGTGAGCCTGGCGTGGTTTACCGCCGTATGCGAATTTCCCGGACGGCGATTCTTTTCGTGGGCGCTGTTGCTGCCGTTTGCCATGCCCGCGTACGTGACCGCATTCGTCGCACTGGGCCTCTTCGACTATATCGGTCCCGTCCAGACCGCGCTGCGCGAGTGGTTCGGCCCTGACCTCTTCTGGTTTCCAAATGTGCGCAGCAGGACGGGTGTCATCATCGTCATGATTCTGGCATTTTATCCCTATGTCTATCTGCTGGCTCGCAATGCCTTCCTCACCCAAGGTAAACGCTCGCTGGAAGCAGCGCAATCGCTGGGACTCGGCCGTACACAAGGTTTTTTCAAAGTAGCGCTTCCCATGGCGCGGCCGTGGATCGCTGGCGGCGCCATGCTGGCTTTGATGGAAACCCTGGCGGACTTCGGCACGGTAGCGGTCTTCAATTACGATACCTTCACTACTGCCATTTATAAAGCCTGGTTTGCCATGTTTTCCCTCCCCGCAGCCTCTCAACTCGCGTCACTGCTTATTGTGATCGTCTTTGCCATGATCATCCTTGAACAACAGTTCCGCTCCCAGATGCGCTACGCGGAAATCCGGCAGAGTGCGAGGGCTCACCTCATCACGCTTTCTGGCTGGCAAAAGTGGGGAGTCACAGGTTTTGCCTCGGCCACGCTGTTTCTTGCATTCCTGCTGCCGGTCGCGCAACTCGCTGTATGGACAACGCACGTTTTTGCACGTGATTTTGACCAGAGATATCTGGAATTCCTCTGGCATTCGCTCCTGTTGTCCGGTTTTGCAGTCCTGCTCACCTGCTCGGTTGCGCTGCTTATGGTCTATGCTGCGCGCCGCCATCCCAGCCGCGCCACACGTGCAGCAGTGCGCATTTCCACCCTTGGCTATGCCTTGCCCGGGACTGTTCTGGCAGTGGGAATTTTCATCCCGATAGCCTGGCTCGACAACCAGTTGAGCGAAATGGCCATGCAGTTATTTCATATGGAAACCGGACTGCTTATTCAGGGCACGCTTGCCACCATGCTGATCGCCTATATGACCCGCTTTCTCGCGGTGAGCTACAGCCCTATAGACAGCGCCATGCAGCGTATCACCAGCAGCATCGATGAGGCTGCCATGGGTCTCGGCTTGAGTGGATGGTCGATGTTGCGCCGCATCCATTTGCCGATGCTGAGGAGTGGAATATTTACCGCCGCAACCCTGGTGTTCGTGGATGTCATGAAAGAAATGCCCATCACGCTGATGACCCGGCCTTTTGGATGGGATACCCTGGCGGTAAGAATTTTCGAGATGACTTCCGAAGGCGAATGGGAGCAGGCCGCCCTGCCTGCGGTGGCGCTGGTGCTGGCAGGCCTGCTACCACTGATATTTTTCATGCGGCAAAGCGAAAAATAGTTTGCAAAAAATAGGTCGGATTGCGTCATGGGAACACTGCTTGAGCTAAGTTATATCCGCCATGCCTATGGGCAGCAAAGGGTGGTGAACGACCTGTCCTTCACCCTCGAGAAAGGGGCCATCGGATGCCTGCTGGGCCCGAGCGGTTGCGGCAAGACTACGGTGCTGAGATGCATTGCCGGTTTTGAGCCTGTTTCTGCGGGGGAAATCCTGCTCAATGGCGCCGTGATCAGCAGCACTAGCGTCATGATTCCGCCTGAAAGACGTCATATCGGAATGGTATTTCAGGACTATGCGCTATTTCCCCATCTGTCCGTCACGGACAATATCGGCTTTGGCCTGCATAGCATGCAAAAAGGCGAACGTTCTGCACGCATCGACGAGATGCTTCAAACCGTAGGCCTTGCTGATTCCGCAAAAAAATACCCCCACCAGCTCTCGGGAGGGCAGCAGCAGCGGGTAGCGCTGGCGCGCGCTTTGGCGCCCCGTCCGGAATTGCTACTGCTGGACGAACCCTTCTCGAATCTGGACGTCAGTCTGCGCGGTCGCTTGAGCCTGGAAGTCCGCGATATCCTCAAAAGCCAGAATGCCACGGCTATTCTGGTAACGCACGATCAGGATGAAGCGTTTGCCATTGCAGACGAGATTGGCGTCATGCACCACGGTGAAATCCAGCAGTGGGATACGGCCTATAATCTCTACCACAAACCCGCCAATCGATTCGTTGCCAATTTCATTGGAGAAGGCGTCTTCCTTCCCGGAAAAATGCTCGACCGACAGCAGGTGGAAATCGAACTGGGCACGCTGGCCGGGGATATCCCGCATCAATGCGCTCCGGACTGCCAGCTATGCCAGGAGGGAAACGTGGTAGATGTGCTGATCCGCCCGGATGATATCGTGCATGATGACGCCAGTCCCGTACAAGCCAAGGTTATGCAAAAAGCATTCCGGGGCGCCGACATCCTGTATACGCTGCAACTGCCTGGCGGCAGTACCGCCCTGTCGCTCGTTCCAAGCCATCATAATCATGCGATAGGGGAAAAAATAGGAATCAGGCTGGAAGCGGAGCATGTTGTGGCCTTCAGTCAGTCTGTACCATGACCAAAGTCCTGTTCCCGACCGGCGGACATCGGTAACACCTTTCCTGGTCGAGGGATTTTGACCTGATGTAGGTCCTCGATACCAATATTATTTCTGGCGGGCGCGCAAGGCAAAAGCCGCCAGGAGTCTGGCGGCAGGAAGGCAAATGTCGCTGCGGGATGGCACCCTGCTATGCATTACATTCTGGAATGCTGGCGCCCTATACAAGCAACCCTCCATTCAAGCAGTCCCCCATCCCCGGTTAGCTGTCATATCCTATCCGCTGCGCGTTGAAAAACGGGTGCATATCCACGCGCCTTCAGGGCGTTGCTGGAACTTCAGATCTGGTCTTTGGAGTCTGACCCGATCCCAGCATTATTCTCGTAGTTTCGCTCCGGCGGTGTTTCCGCTGAGGTGGAATAATCGCCGTGAGCAAGTTCCGATGCCATTCTCTGATGAAAGGCAGCCTGCTTTAAAGTTTCCTCCGCGGCTCGCTCGTATTTATGCAATAAAGCTGAAGTATACGATTGCTTATCTTGCGCCTGTCTACCATAAAGATAGCTTTTTTCTTCGTAATGCCGGAGGAGTTTCTTTTGATCCTCTGCCTTTATCAGCATTTCTTTTGCGGCATTTCGATATTGCTTCGCCAGATTATCGTGGTCGGTATAGGTTCTCGCATTCTTTACAGCCTTGTGAATATCCTCATTCTGCGCTTCGAGAGGACTCATTTGCGCGCAGGAAGCCAATAGAGCAATCGCGGACAAGATCGCAACAGCTGTTTCTGATTTTGTTTTCATGATAGTAATGAACCCAAATAGAATGAAAGCAGCTTCATCCTAACTCAGTCCATACTATTGAGTATATTGGGGAAACCCTGGTTTTTTACTAAGGGAAACCCTTATGCAAGTTTTATATGGCGGAAGTCCGGAAAGCGTCCTGACCACCTGACATAAGACGCCCAGTCAATGCCTGCATGATTACTTGGTAGGATCATTTCAACTACAGCCAATCTGCCTATCATGCTCTTTGAAGTTAAGAACCATAAATGAAACTGAAGAGGAGCCAAGACAGGGATTGGGAGGGGGAGCTTTGACATTGGATGAATGCTCGATCCGTATCTCGTCCATGGCTATTTCTCAAGTTCTTGCAATTGATGAAGATTTCGAATTGCTCTCTGTCCTGAACCTCTAATCCATCGGGACCACAATAGCGTTCGCGCTGCTCCAGAGTTAGGCGTGCGCCATACCCTTCCATCTTGCCACTCTAAGGGTTTCCCTTAGTATAAAACCAGAGTTTCCCCAATATACTTAATAGTATTGACTGAGATAGGATAAGGCTACTTTCATCCTGTTTGGGTTCATTACTATCATGAAAACAAAACTAGGAAATATCTTCGCAGTGTTATCGATGGCAGTCCTACTGGGATCGATGAGTTCCTTGGCGATTGCAGCCGAGCCCATTGACACTCCTGAGATTCGTGCGGCTGTCCAGAAAGCCACGACCCCGAGCGATCATGAGGCCGTAGCGAAATATTATGAAAATGCTGCTATGCAAATGCAGGCAAAAGTGAAGGAAGAAAAGGAATTGCTGGAACAGTATAAGAATAAAAGCTATCTTTATGGCAGGCAAGCTCAGGATCTGCAATCGCATACTGCAGCATTAATACGTCGTCACGAGGAGACCGTCGCGGTCGACATGAAAGAAGCCGCCTTGCATCGTCAAATGGCATCGAAACTCGATGAAAATCATGCTGCGTCCGACCGCCAAAGCCCGGCAATGTGAGTGAACCGCAGCCAGGATATAGGATAAGCCCGGTTTTCAGTAACTCACCTGGAACGTCGATTTTGCCGGGAGTTGGCTCAACCCGGTATTGACGATCACGATTCCGCATACAGAGGACGAAAGTGCTCACGCGGCAAATTCTTCACTTCCGCAACTGGCAACCACCCACGCGTTCGCATCCAGCAACCAAGTCAATAGTGGTATAGCTTGTTTCATCAATGAAGGCAGTTATCCCTTCTTCTCTATAGAAATACCCACCGGTCTCGGAAGCTCCGGTCTCGGAAGCTCATTAATGGGCATTATTGGGATTAATGCCTGCCACATCTGCAACCGTTTCAATCAGCGCGGCGATCCGGACAGGTTTGCAAAGATACTTCTGGAAACCTGCATTGATCGCCTTGACTTGCGCCTCTCCCTCACTTAGTACAGAGAGCGCAACCGCAGGAATATCCCTGCCTTTCTCTGACGGAAAATTACGCACAGCCTGAATGAACTGGTAGCCATCGATGTGGGGCATGATGATGTCACTAACGATCACATCCAGCCTGTGCGCTTGCAGCTGCTTCAATCCCTCGTCCGCACTGAGGCAAACGATGACCTGGGCTTGATAGAAAGACAACATGCGTTTCGTGACGTCCAAGGCTCCTGCTTCGTCATCCACGATCAAGACCTTGAGTCCGGAAAGAAGCGCCAAATCTTCTGTCTGCATCCGTAGCCTACCTTGGATTTGATAATTTGCCCTTGGCAGTGCCAGAAGGCATTGGTTGACGATCAAAGCAGACAGTATCACGGGCTAATTGCGCCCATCGTGCGATATCACACTCTATTCTGCCCTCCCTTTCCCGAGGACTTTTTATAGAAATATCAGTTCTTAATTAAGAATGTTAACGATAAGAGATAAGAAGGGTGGGTCTTGGGAAGGATGTTCAAGACCGATTGTGCGCTTCCGATAAAGAATGTTCTTTGCCTCGATAGGGCTTAAAAGCGGGTGTCAATAAACAAAACCCGCCGAAGCGGGTTTGAGCGAGAGGGAATACTGGAAAACGGAAAGCGGAGTCAAAGCTTGTCAGCCGCGTCCTTTACGATTGCCTTCGCACTTCCATGCTTTTACGGTTCCTTAAGCCCCTCCTGACTCCGGAGTCAGTTTTCCAGTGATTTTCACCGCTTCCCTAAGCGAAAGCATCTAAAAGCCTGATTCCTCTTCCACAGGCGATCACCGGATATGCAAGGCGTATGATACGGCATCTATAGCTCAGCCGCTAACAAGGAGATCAGCAGTGCGCGATGGAATCAGATAATAAAGAGTCTATGTAAAGGCACTAATGCCAGCTGCAACTCCTTTTCTTCCATTTCTTTCTGCAAGAATTTTTCGGTGGCTTTCTCCACCGGCAATGAAGAGGTGACGGATATAAAACCGACGGGACATTGCCCTGATTGACTCAGGCAGTAATAACCTCCCGCCTTGGCAAGCAAGAACACCAACCTTCTGTTGTGGAACAGAAGCACTCAAGCCACGCAGTCTGGAAGGGAAAATCGGCAACCGAAATTTCCGGTCTACGCGCAGACGTTCGGGGAGCGCCCCTTAGCTGCGCTAGCTGAACTTCTGTAATTTGCTGCACAGCTCCAAATGCACGGTAGTGGCTGCCAGACCCATATAAAGCAACCTCCGCAGTGAATCCAGGCACAGTCATGTTGATCGCCTCCATGACGGAAATTTTCGGGAACATCATAACTGAACGACTACGTCCATCTGTGCGTTGGCGAACTAAGGCGATGCTCTTCAGGAGCAGAAGCTAATTCGCTTGACTATGAAGGAAACGCTGCTATGACTAAATTGAGTGGTTTGCTCCTGTTTGCCCCGAGTGCGATCGGCGAATCATCTATGAAGTCATGCTGACTCTCGCTATGACGAAAACATTTCATGGGTCGCCGCAATCGATTGTACAAGCCCAACAAAAAGGAGGCTTTATCATGAAACAGTTGCGGATGATCGGTGTCTTGTCCGTGTTGGTGGGATTAGGTGGTTTGTTCATGAGTCCCCTGTCCCGAGCAGAGCCCGTTAAACCTTCAAAGATGATCAAGACCGAATATCAGTATTCCGCGAAGGTAGTGTGCTCGCTGCTGCGCCCGCACCAGGACGGGATGCTGGCACAAGGGACTTATCGTACAGCTGTCAACATTCATAACCCGAGTGACAAGAAAATCAGTGTCGCCGCCAAGGTTGCGCTGGCGAGACAGTTTGGCTCGGAACCGGGGCGGTTTGATGTGACACCATTCAAGGAGGCTGAGCTTCAGCCCGACGGAGCGGTGGGAATAAATTGCTTTGACATTGCAGGCTATTTTTGTCCAATTGATGGCGTATGCGTTGATTTTGCGTTCCTGGAGGGCTTCCTGGTTGTGAAAAGCCCAGTGCCTCTGGACGTCGTCGGAGTTTATACCGCTCGTCATACAGATGGGGAAGTCGAATCGATCGATGTTGAAGCGATAGAATCGCGCCAGGTCCGCGAAACGGTCAAAATTGGTACCGCGGAGCCGACCAGGACGGGAGGAGGCAAACGAGTCGAATATCCCCCCAAGGGAATCTCTGCCTACGGGGGAAAAGAACCCCGGCAAATGTGCGGCGGTATTGCCGGATTTCCATGCCCTGAAGGCAAGAAGTGTGTGGATGATCCTTCCGATGATTGCGACCCGGCAAGAGGCGGGGCTGACTGTAGCGGCATTTGCGTGAAGTAAATGTCCGAAATAGCACTCTGTACTTGCTATTGTTTAGCCGACGTACATCTGTTGTTGATAATGCCGGGAACGCTCCCGCGTTCCTGGCCAGGGATCGGAGCAGACATCATGAACTGGGATAACGAGAACTGGCGTTCACTCTGGACGCTTGAGATGATTTCCCGAGTCGCCGTGCATCAATCCGGTATCACGGCCAGAGTAGCGCCCTCACCAGACGATCCAAGGAAAGACGGTATCTTGCTTGAAAATATGGCTAACGTGGATTTGTCATACTGGGATCTGGACGAGCTTGCCGACCAAGTAATGACGCTCTGGCTGGAAGGAAGTTTTGAGCGTGCTTGAAGGCTGCAGCAAGAGGGCGGGAGATTATCGCCTTCGGAGAGATCTGGGTAAATTGATGCAGGGGTATTGCAACTGATGCTTACTCCCTCCCAAAGTCCATTAGTAGCCAACCTCTTTCTGGTGGCGCATGGTCAGAATCACTGCAGTTCCATCGTCATAGCGATACAAGGCTATATAGCCGCTATCCTAGAAGTCGATGATCTACTCTCGATACTCTGGCTTTATATCCTCGCCCCGGCGACCGATACCCGGCTGGTGCGCAAGCACTTTCACGCTTTCGCAGATCGCCTTGACGGTTCGCTTGGCAGCAGCAGCGTTCTTGTTAGGGAGGAAGCGATACAGGCGCTGCACGTCCTGCAGCGCCTGAGGCGACCAGATCAGAGGTGGCATTCTGGCGGCTCAATGTCCTGACCTCCTTCGAGCTGGGCCAGCCAGGCGTCCACCTCATAGCGGGGCAACGCTCTGCCTGCGCAATCCAATTCCTTTGGCACGCTTGCCGGCAGCAACTTGCCCTTGACGGCAATCCCCTCATCACCGGATGACATCACATCGCCTTCGACACCCAGCACGCGCTTCATCATGTACCCGTAGCCCCCCGGGCAAAAACCCGGGCCAATATATCCGCGGCTGCGCGCCTCATCGAACAGGGCTATCTACGGTAGACAGAAAATCATGTACTCTCCCTTCCCTACCGGCACATCCGTCAGCCGGTAAATTCCGACGGAATGCTCTTCGTCGTATTGATCTTAAGCCCTGCAAGACAGCAGACGAGGCTCAGGGCACTCAGGCCGAACACAACCATTAGAAGTCCACGCTTCATTCAGACGGAAACTGCCACTGATCTCTTCAAGATACTCTTCCCAACCGGTCGCTTGCCAGGGGCGCCGGCACTTCCGCCCGCTTCTGGAAGATGGCATCCTGGAAGTAGAGCGACTGGCACCCATAGATCGCCGGGAATCCCGCAACGTAAATGATCATGTCGCCCGCGCACTGGATCATGTCACGTCCGTCTTTCAACTTGAGCTGGTTGATGTCCTGGTAGACTAGACAAGCCAACTTGCTTAAAAGTACTGACGCAGTAAGAACAAGTATTAGAGGCAGGAGGCACATCAGAAGTAACAAGGTTTTCCGGATGAGCTTGATTATATTTTTCGCATTTGCGAAAATGCAGCACCTCAAAGCCTGCTGCCCTAAATGAGTCGGCAAACAGACTCCTGCAAGAGATCAAGGAAGTTTCCCACCTCTCCGTCATATCATCCGTTAGCACAATCGTAATAACCGTCCTGTAAAGGTAGTCTGATCGCGCCCGTCTGAGGCTATCGACCCGCTGCCTCACGCTCACTTCACCTAAAGGAAAATTTATTTAGTGAAGCAGACTATTATCCTTACTACTGTTGCCATATTGGTTACTGGAATTGTCATATGGGGAATTACCACGGTCCTAATTTAGGATAATGAAGCTCGGCTCTCTCGCGGCCTTTCGGAGGTTGGGTGCGTGCATCGGTATGTGAGATGTGTGATAGCATCCTGGCAGCGGTTGAGCAGTACTGGCGTGAATCTGCTGTGAATCTACTGGGTTGAATTGCAGGTCTAATGCGCCAGCTTGAGTGTCACGACACCCGCGATAATCAGCACTACACCCATGTATCTGGCAAAGGAAGCTGGGTCGCCATAGTGCAGCACGCCAACGAGGAACGTTCCTGCAGCTCCGATACCCGTCCAGACGGCATAGGCTGTTCCAATTGGGATATGACGCTGCGCAAGCCACAGCAAGAAACCGCTGACGGACATGAATACAACCGCCACGGTGATTCCGGTCCAGCGCGTCCCCGGCTCTTGCGCCATCTTCAGGCCGACTGGCCACCCAATCTCGAGCAGGCCGGCGAGAACGAGGTATACCCAACTCATTTTCCTTTTCCTATCTGAACGATTATTGGTCAAGGGAAATTTATCGGGTGCCTCGTGATGAGCAGCCCGGCAATAGGTCAGTACGCCATCGTCCAATTGGTCAGGCCAACGAGTCTAATGAGGAAGAAGACGTGCTCCAACCAACCCACCATGCAAGTAGGCCGGGTTGCCGCTGCCACCACCAGCCAATACAACGCGGTCAGTGGCGCAAATCATGCTCGAAGCAAGGAGCGGTCTCGTTAAACCGAAGGTATCCCGCCAAGCGATCCCTCAACGACGACGCCCCCTTGGACCACTGTGGGAAATCCGGCGTGCAACCCACACAGCAAGAGCAGTAAAGACAAGTTTTCGTATCAATTTATCCTCCTATTATTGGTCGGCCCATTGTGCCTTCTGGCGGGAAATGGTAGCGGACTAGCTCCTAATACGAACCGAACCGCTCTCTTTAAGGATAGACCAGAGGAGAGCTGAATTCTCTTCATAAAAACGTTGATTTAAATGGGCACAGAAAGAATTTTCGCATGGTAAAAAATGTGCTTTTTATCTCAGTGGTATGTTGATCCTACACATCAGGCACACTCATGACCATAATGACCATATTGATTATTACTATAAGAGGCTGATGAATGATCACTGAAGTCAATGCCGTGAACTTCCGGCAGAATCTGGGAGAAATGCTCAAACAGGTTCAATATCGTAATGACAGCATCGTCATCAGCAAGGATGGCAAGCCGGTGGCGCTCCGGTGGATGCAGAACTGTTTGCCCGCATCCGCCGCATGTACGATCGCTTCGATGAACTCAGCAACTATCTGGCTGAGAGGTACAGGGATGTGCCCGAGGAAGAAGGTTTGACCGAGATTGATACTCTAGTTGCAGAAGAACGAAAGCATCGCTGATGCCAGCGTTGCGTGATCCCGCCGACCAGCTGGTGCTGGCTATCTTAAAAGCTGCTCAGGCACGCTACCTCATTACGGGTGATAAGGATCTGCTAGCCTTGCGAGCAGTATCCTATTGTTTCGCCGGCCGACTTTTGGGCACGCCGCGGCAGTTGATTGCCAGCCTGAAAACTATTTGTCCTGCCTTTTTTCCGAAAATCCCACGGGGCACCAGGTACTGGATCACTCCGCGTGAGCAAGGAAAAAGCATAAGCTTCAAATTGTAATGGTTGGGAACTCAAGACCAGGGAACGCGCCATCTTCATCAGGAGAATGTTACGGCTGTCGTCGATGTAATGCCCCCTTTAATCTGTGTCTTGATCCAATCGTCCTGCTCGGTCAAGATGATGGTTTTTGTACAGTCCTCATACATCCTCCAGGAGATATGCTATTGTGCTTCGCTCCAGTGGGTGGCATAACGTATCAAATCGGCGCCGTCTTTCAAGTTCAATTTGGTACGAATGTTGAAGCGGTGCGTTTCGATAGTTTTAATACTGCGGCTAAGCAATTTGGCAATTTCCTGACTGCTATGTCCGGATCCAATCAAATGCAGTACCTCAAACTCACTGGGGGTCAGACTGTTAATCAAAGGCTCAGGCTCCGAGTTTCCGCCTGCGACCCGATTCAACAGCTTGGCATGCATTGGCTTGCTCAAATAAATATTTCCCTTTAATACCTCGTGGATAGCGGTTACCAGCACTTCACCCGGCTCCTGCTTCATCACGTAGCCGCGCGCCCCGGCCCGCAAAGCGCGTTCCGCATACACGCCTTCATCGTGCATGGAGACGACGAGTACGGGTAATGCGGGGAGCAGGGTGTGTATGCTTTTTATGACCTCAAAACCGGAGAGAGTCTTGAGAGACACATCCATTAAAACGATATCGGCATGATGTCCCGCTTTAAGTGTGGCCAGCGCTTCGTCGCCGTCGCCGGCTTCTGCAAATACCTCCATATCTGGCTCGAGATTGATAAGCATCGCCATGCCGTGCCGCAACATGGCATGGTCGTCCACCAGCATTACCTGTGCTTTCGAAGCTGGCATACCGGAAACTCCTACATCATTCGCATTTCGAGCCGTACTTCCACTCCACCTTCGGGATGTGACACGAATTTCAGTGTGGCGCCAAGCTGGCGGGCGCGATATTGCATGATTTTAATACCCATTCCTGAGGTCGCTCCGTGTTTTGTGTTAAAGCCGCCAAAGCCGCCGCCATCATCGCGTATCGACAGACGGAGCATTTCTTCCTCGGAACCCAGCGAAATAGTCACATGTTGTGCGCTGCCATGGCGTATTGCGTTATTGGTAGCCTCTTGGGCAATCCGGTAAATATTAAGTGCAAGATCCTTATCCTTGATAAGGACCTCATTTTTGCATATAAAATCACAAGTAATCTTATAAGTGATTGCGATTCTCGATGCAAATGCCCGCAGTGCGGCCACCAAGCCGTTGGTCTCCAGTTCAAATGGGAGCAGTCCCTGCGCAAGCTGCTTGCATTGCATCACAGCGACCTGCGCTTGAGTCGCGATGGAAGCAGCGACCGTTGCCGCATCCATACTCCCCAATGAGGATATTTTTTTCTGCAGCGCCTTGGCCTGATAACCAATCGCCGCAATCTGTTGGCCGAGATTGTCGTGTAAATCCTGGCCGATCGAACGCTGGTGTTCTTCCGTTATGGAAACCAGGGTTTGCTCGAGATGCTTGCGCTCAAACCACCTCCCCAGATCAGTCGCAACCGCGTCGATGAGCCGCTGTTCTTCCGGCACCAGGAAGGGTTTGTCTTCGGGATAGAAGACACGCAACTGGCCGCAGGAATGGCTGTTGGCGCTAATCTTCGATTTCAGCTCGTGCGTAAGACCCTGACCGTGATTCTTGGAAGTGAAGCGCCTGCCGTCGAGTTCGATCATGGCGGTAGCAATTTCCGGAAATTGCATGGCGGGTATCAGATGCTCGAAAATCTGCTGGCAGACATTGTCCACCGATAATTCCACCCCCATGCCATGGCGAATCTCGTAGAGACAAGTGATTTCTTTCAGACGCTCGCGCAACGCCTCGTCGATCTGTTTGCGCTCAAACCACCTTCCCAGATCAGTCGCGACCGCGTCGATGAGCCGCTGTTCTTCCGGCACCAGGAAGGGTTTATCTCCCGGATAGAAGACCCGTAACTGGCCACAGGGATGGGTGTTGACGTTAATCGTCGATTGCAGCTCGTGCGTAGGACCTTCGTCGTGAGTCTCGGAAGTGAAGCGCCTGCCGTCGAGCTCGATCATGGCGGTAGCAATTTCCGGAAATTGCATCGCGGGTATCAGGTGCTGAAAAATCTGCCGGCAAACGTTCTCCACCGATAATTCCGGCCCCATACCACGGCGAATTTCGTAGAGACAGGTGATTTCTTTCAGACGCTCACGGAGCGCCTGACTTGCGTCAGCATGCTCATCCGTAAGGGGGTGGGCGGAGCTGAGGTGCCTTTTATCCTGGCTGATCATTGAAGGCTTTCATAGTTCGATCAATTCAGTCTCTCACCTCGGCCGTTCCATGGCATGAATTTGCATATTTCGCTCAGTTTATTCTTCTGTACGGTCTTCAGGCAAAGGATATTGGGAAAAGCAGAATGCTTTACAAAACATAAAAAAAGAAATCGCACGAGAGTTTCTCACCGCTATAAATTCGAGGCTCTCGCTGCCCGAATCTCTTCTGCCAGCTGCAACACTGACATTGCATAATTTACGCTGCGATTGTAGCGGGTAATGACATGGAAATTATTAAAAGCCAGCCAGTGCTCCTTTCCATTCTTCGCTTCCAGTTCAAGTAGTGTCGCCAGCCGGCCAGCCGGCGCATGCCAGCGGGGCGTCACACCCCATTGTCCAATCTCCGCCACGGTGTAGCGCGGGGGGTATCCAGAATATAAAACTTCCCTGTAATCTTCGCCATTCACCATTGCGGGGACCACTATCAGCTGGCCTGCTTCCCATCCATAGCTCTTCAGGTAATTGGCGACGCTCCCGATTGCATCCGCTGCGCTGCCGGATAAATCGATCTTGCCGTCATTATTGAAATCCACCGCATACCGCCGGTAACTGCTCGGCATGAATTGCGGGATGCCGATTGCCCCTGCGTAAGAACCCCTGATATTCAGGAGGTCAGCCTGCTGGTCCCGTCCCATCAGGAGATATTGCTCCAACTCTCCGCGAAAGAAGGCCGCGCGACGGGGATAGTTGAATGCAAGCGTAGTCAGGGCGTCGAGTATGCGGTGCCTGCCGTTTTGCGTCCCGTAAAAAGTTTCGACACCGATTACAGCTGCGATGATCTCCTCGGGAATCCCGAAGTCCCTGCGGGCACGCTCCAGTTCCGGGGCATTTGTGTTCCAGAAGGCTACACCCGCGGCAATACGCTTCGGCGTGACGAAGACGGGCCGGTATGCATACCACGGCTTTGCGGTAGCAGGCTGTGAAATCGCTTTGATGATTCCCCCCTGATACTGTGCCTGCCCAAGAATGTCCTCCAGTTCAGCCTGGACAAAGCCGTGTCTTTCGACCATTTCGCCGATGAAATTTTTGACTCCCTCTTTTGCTTCCTCCTTTGTCTCCTCTTCGATCTTCCCTTCAACCTGTCTTTCGATTCCTTCTTCAACCTTCCTTTCGATTCTTCCTTCGATCTCCGGGCGCGGCTCAGCAGCCGGAGGAGCTACCGTGGTTGCCACACATCCCGTCAGTGCAAAAAAACCGAATGCATATATCAGAAAGCGCATAAATTCACCTGCATATAAAAATCCAATGGTTTACCCCTACCGGGGTTGTCGGGATAGCCAATAGTTCGGGACGTATCAAGAGTACCTCGGCAAATAAATGTACGATTCTATTTTTCATCCTTCAAGTCTCGTCACCCCACTCCCGCCATCCCTTGAGCAAGGGAAAATAAAGTCCTCGCCTTACCGACTGTCCTTCCGCTGCCTGCATGAGTGCAGCGTAACGATCCAGCTGATCGCGATAGCGCTCCTGCTCGCGATCGAGAAATCCCCCCACATCAGCGCCTTCATGGCTGCTTGTCTTGTAGTCAACGACCCATCGCTGACCCGCCGCATCGCGAAAAGTACGGTCTATCACGAAATCCATGTATTGGCCCGCCATGTTGCCGGTCATGCGCAACTCGCTGCGCGCCTCCTGCTGCGGTCCCAGTAGCCAGCGTCCGCGCGGCTCGCTCACTGCATGAGTGAGCGCTGCCATCACTCTTTTTACGGCATCATCAGAATCATCCTTACCCGTGCTGATCGCCCCGCATGCAATCAACTGGCGCCGGAAAATATTCCGCAGTTCCGTGATTCGAGCGGCGTTCCAGTCAGCCAGCCCGTCCTCGGCAATGCGTTGCAGCCATTTGTGGACTATATTGCCGACAAGCCGGGCTGTCTCGCCAGCCCAGGAATACTCGACTTCCCTCCAGATGGGCAAAGGAGACCGGTCTGCCTTCCACTGTAGGGCGCGCGGGGCGGGCGGGAGTTCCCAGCCGGATACCAGACGGCGAAGCGACTGGTCGATCACGGGTTTGTCTCTCGGCTCCTGCTCTTTATTGTCGCCGCATGACGGGGGGTCTGAAAAAACTGCTTTTGCTGCAGCCTCCATATAAAAGGATTCGACCGCAGGCCAGATTTTGCTCAACAAAGTCCTGGCCGGTGGAGGTTTAAGTTCAACCCTGCCTTCATTGCCGCTAATAACGCCAGTACTGCCAAGAAGATGCAGACGCTTTCTGGCACGTGTTGCAGCTACGTAGAGCAACCGTCCATCCTCCAGGCATTCCTTCTCGTCATCGAGCTTTACAATCCACGAATAGATTGGATCACTCCCGGAACCTGTTTCCTGGATGGGTGCAAGCAACAGATCATTCTTCCCGCTGCTTTCCTCTTTCTCTTCCTCTTCCGTTTCCGGCCATTCGTCGCGCAAATGCTCCATCCACATGAACAGCTTCTTGTCATCGCTGCGCGACAAGCGGCCAAGCCCGGGTACAATCACGCAGTCGAACTCCAGTCCCTTGGCCTTGTGGATGGTCATGATTTGCAGGGTATCGTCCGCTTTCGCGTCGGGCAAGGCGGAAAGACCTGTCAATCCTTCCTCCAATGCCGCGAGACTGCGAATGCTTCCCGCTTCCTCATGCGATTCAAGATAATCAAGGTAGGCTGAAGCGTCTTCCAGTCCTGTCTCATCTTCGAGGCACGCCGGGCCGCCCAGCGCCAGCCAGGTAGCTTCAACCGTTGCCCGCAGGGATTGCCGATCCCGATTGGCCATGCACGCCTTCAATACATGGCGCACCCGCAGCAGCCGTTCATAGCCGTCAGCCGAAACAGAGGCGATACGATTTTCATCCTGAAGCCACTCCCACGCGGTGGCGGGACCGGCCCCGGCGTTTTCCTCTCCCACTTGCGCGGTGTCGGGGTCGCCCGCCTCATCAGATTGACCGGGAGCAGCCGACACAAGAGCATGGAGGTCTGCAAGCGTAAGCCCGCACCATGGAGCTCTCAGCAGCGCAAACCATGCCAATCGGTCCGCCGGGTGCATCAGCGCGCGCGTGAGGACCAATAGATCCTGCACTACGGGCTGCCGGCTCAGTCCTTCGATTTCGATCGCGCGGAAACGTAGCCCGGCTTTTTTGAGCCGAGGCAGGATTTCCGCCAGATGACTGCGATTTCGAACCAGAATGGCAGTGGTGGAGCAATTCTCATCACGCTGCGCCCGCGCGACAATCTCCACCACTTTCGCTCCCTCGGCCCCATGATCATCGTTGAAGAATGGGTGCACACTAACAGCAGGATCTGGCAAGGCGGGGCGCACGGCAACGGAGGGTGAGTAGCGTACTGAACCCGTTGAAATATTCTCGCGCTGCGGCATGACACTTGCGAACGTCGCATTAACCCAGTCCACGATACCGCGCTGTGACCGGAAATTGGCGGAGAGTGAAACTGGACTGAGTGTCACATTCCCAAATCCGGTAGCGCGAGCACGCAGAAACAGCCCGACTTCAGCCTGGCGGAAGCGATAGATGGACTGCATCGGGTCGCCCACCACGAACATGCTGCGTCCGTCGCCCGGCTCCCATCCTGTCGTCAGTTTTGTAATCAGATCATACTGGCTGATCGAAGTATCCTGAAACTCATCTATCAATAAATGCCGAATGCGATAATCGAGTGCGAGTGCAAGATCTGTCGGCGCCTCGGAGTCACCCAGGGCGCGCAATGCTGCCTGCGCCACTTCGGTAAAATCCACCTTGTCATGCAGCTGAAATACGAGCTTGAGCTGCGCAACAGCATAGGGTAGCAGCCGGGTGATCGAACCGAGTATTTTCCACTGCCCCTCGGTGTACGCAGGCGGTGGCAGCAGGCGAATATCGTGCAGCGACTGGCGAAGCGAACCCTCATCATTTGCGGCCAACTGGGAAATCAATCGTAGCGCCCGGTCTTTCCAGGACTTTGCAATTTCTTTTTCGGCTTTGATACCAGGTGCAGCGGGTGGAAAACCTTCCCTGACGGTATGCTGCTTGCGCCAATCTCCTCCTTTCGTGAGGAGCAGTTCCGAAATGGCACACCAGCAGAAAACATCCTGCTCCTCACAACCAGGCAGGGTGTCGAGCGCACTGAGGCGCTCGTATTCAACCAACAGGCTCGCGCCATTGGCCAGATTGCTGCCCGCATATCTCGCCAACGCGAGCAGTTCAGCCTGTGCGACAGGAGGATGGGATGCCCATAATGCCCGCAAGCGCCGTAATGCCTGCCGGCGCGCATTCCTTAATGCCGCTTCCAACTCGTACCGCTCTCTGACATGAAGGTGCCGCAACCAGTGGTCCCGAAGGGCCAGTATTTCTACAAGCAGTTTTTCTATACGTCCGATATCATTATCGAGGTGCTCCAGCAAACACTCGACATCGTCGGCAACCGCATCGTCGCCATCGAGCAGAGCAAGGGTGGCGCGCGCTGCCTCGAGATATAGATCGGAGGCGTCATCCACCGTTTCCGGCTGCCCTCCGAATCCGGAGAGCACTGGCATCTGCCGGGTAAGGGATGCGCACAGCGAATCGAATGTTTGAATGCGTAGCCGAGCAGGATGGTCAGCAAGGCGCCAGCACGCCTCCGCATCCCGTCGCAGCACCGCATAAGCCAGTGTTCGCGTCGTTTTTTCATGTTCGCTTTCCTGTTCGGCTTCCTGGGCTCCGGATGAGGGAGCCGCTTTTTGGGCGGAGGCCAGCGCGGCCACCAGCCTCTGGCGCATCTCGGCAGCAGCCTTGCGCGTGAATGTAATCGCCACCACCTCCTCCGGTTCTTCGACGCAAGCCAGCAGTTTGAGGTAGCGTTGAATCAGAAGTCCGGTTTTACCGGAGCCGGCCGGGGCCTGCACAATGAATGAGCAGGCAGGATCGAGCGCTTGGCGCCGTTCCGCCTCATCCGGCGGAACACTCGATGCATTCTGCCGCAGCGGAAGCACATTACTCATTCTTCCTCCCCTTGCGCGGTGAAATCCGTGGCTACGCGCTCGTAAATTCGGCATAAGGGCTGAACATCGCATGTGCGGCAGGTCTGTGGATATTTCTTGGGGTCGACTTGCGAATGACCGCTGGAAAAATCGGTAACGACGCTTACAAGAGCCTCAAACCACGCTGCGACGAGCGCTTCCCACGAGCCATATCGATCGATGTGGCGTGATTCCGCGAACCCCTTTACGTCGGGTAAAAGATCGTTGTCGCGGGCAAGCGCTGTGTACCGCATTTCCCCGGCCCTGACTTGCGCAAAGGCAATGGCGGCAGCGTCCACCTCAGCGGCCACAAGATAGAGCGGCAGTTGAGGCTCGTCCGGGCGCTCCCCCAGCATCGCGTTCACGGAAGGCGCCCGTGTTTTGTAGTCGATGACAATCCGGCGACCATCGGCGAGTTCATCCACGCGATCCAACCGGGTGTTCAATGCGAGTCCAGCGATTTCGATGCTCTTTCTGGCCTCGGTGGAAACTACAGTGAAATCGCTTCGCTTCCTCTCTTCTTCGAGCCATTCTCGGGCCAATCTTGCCAGCCGCCGCTGCTCGATCCGGGCAAGACGTTCTGACAAAGTATGTGAATGCCTCGCGCTCATGCGTGCAATGACTTCCCCCGCGGCACTGGTCAGTAGCGTTCTCAACTCGTCCTCAGCCAAAGCGTCGAGTGCGCTCTTATTCTTGATCTGACTCCATACCTGGGCAAGCATCTCGTGAACCAGCGTGCCGCGCTCTCCCGCATCAAGTCCAGGATGAGGCGTCTTCAAGCCTTCCGCATGCAAACGATGTAGCGCCAACGCGCGGAATGGACAGGCGGCTTGGTCTTTTATCACCGCCACCCCGCCGCGAGCTCTGCCCTCTCCTCCTTTGCCAGAGACTATCCCGGGCGCCGGTTCATCCTTTATTCCCTCAAGTCGGCGTCCCCGATGGATCAGATCGCGATGTTTCACATAATCCGGAAGCAGGCCGAAAAGCCTGATATCGCTGGCAGCAATATGTGCGATCAACGGACTTGGCGCCAGCTCACGCGTATCGCTGCTTCCGATATGGCGGGCGTGACTCAGAACAACTTCCTTCGATGCAGCCAGCCATCCATCCGTAAAACGGGACGCAAGTTCGAGAGTGGCTGCCGGCGAGCCCAGGGGCAGCCTTTCGGCGCGCTGCAGCTCGATCGGCAGGAACGGATTCGGGCGTGGTTGCAACGGCCAGGCCTCATCCGACAATCCCATCACCCAGAGATGATCGAACATCATCCCACCAGCTTCAAAGACGCCGAGTATCTGGATGGGAACGTCCGGCGTCTCTGGCTGAAACAAGGTATCGGCAGCCATCCCGCGCAGATGCGAGATAGCCTGGCGATAGCTCATGCCGGTGGTAACGTTATCAAGAAGGGCTAAACCCGCGAGGACGTCCTGCCATTTTTTGAGCGTCTGATACTCTGAAGAGTCAGGAGTTCTTTCACCTGGAAATCCGACGAGCCGCAGGATATCGGAAATTGCTCTTGCCAGCGCGGAAGGACGCTGCACGTCTGTCGACATTTTTCTGCGGAACTTTTCGCAGGCCCACAACAGCTTCACCAGGATTGGACAATTCGCATTGTTTTCACGCTTTACCAGTACAAGCAGGCGTTCGAGTGTGATCACAGGCTCGGCATGCTTGCGCAATTTTGCATCAAGCCGCGCGCGAGGAAGCATTTCGGTCTCCGCCCCCGCCAGGAAGGGAGATCGTAACAAGAGGCTTGCACGCTCGAACTCGATTTCTCCCTGGATGAGCTCAAGCACAAGGAATGCAGCATGTACCAGCGGGTACGAACTCAGCGCAACACCCAGGGATATGTTGAATGGCATGTGCCGTTGTGCGCCGGGAAGGGCTTGACGGACATCCGGATCCATCACGGAGCTGAAGATTCGTACGAGACTACTCCGATACTCCGAAAGCGGCGGAACCACTATGCCGACGCGAGCGGCGCTATCCCTCTCGATTCGGGCCCGCGCCCACACCGCGGCATGATAAATCTCGTCATTGCTGACGTCACATTCCACCCGGTGCACAGCCCGGTTTGCGGAGTATGGCATTTCGAACCGCTGCGCGGACGGACCGGTTCCTCTCACCTCATCGACCTCGCAACCCGCTTCCTCAAGCTTTGCCAGCAGCGCAGCCCACTGGGGCGTCACGCTGTCGAAACCATAACAAATCAGACGTTGCGGTATCGCGATACCAGAGGAACCACACAACCCGGTTACAAGCGTGCAAAGACGTGCACGGTCGATCTGGCGAGCCTTGCGGGTGACATTTTCATAGCGGTGCGACCAGGCGCTGAATGCTCTGCAATCCTCGTTCAACACGAATTTCCCGAGCCGGGGGATCAACTGCCACTCATGGGCAAGCATCCACGCCTCCCGGGCCAACCGTGCGGTTTCTGCCACCGAGAGCAAGACGGGAGCAGCCGATTGGACGACAACCTCCTCCCACAAGAACTGCTCCTGTGCAGATGTAAGCAGCTGGGGTAGATGAGATGCATGAATGGAATAAAGCGCATCTTCGTAAATGCGCTCGATAAATGCGGAAACTGGCAGAATGTCGGCTGAAACCCAAGCAGAAATTCCTTGCGCTGCCTGGATTCGATCGAACTCGCGCCTGAGGGTGATGGCGAGCCGCCTGTTGGGAGTCACAACCGTATCGCCGGCTTTCAATCCGGCGATACGATTTACAACAACTTCGGGGAAAGGAATTTGTAGAGAATGAGGAATGGCAGACATGCCGCGGCAAACTACCGCTATTGAATCAGCGTTCCAGCTCTTCCAGCTTTTCCGTCACCTTTGCCCAATCGTCGGCCTCAGGCAGCGCATCCTTTTTCTCGATGATAGGTTTCCAGGATTTGGATAATTCAGCATTGAGTGCGATGAAATGTTGCTGACTTCCCGGCACATCGTCTTCAGAGTAAATAGCTTCTACCGGGCACTCAGCCACACACAAGGTGCAGTCGATGCACTCGTCAGGATCAATCACCAGAAAATTGGGCCCCTCCCGAAAGCAATCCACTGGACACACATCCACGCAATCCGTGTATTTGCATTTGATACAACTTTCAGTTACTACATAAGTCATGACAGATCCTTGCTGAGCTCTTGGAGAATCCGCAATTTTACCAGAAATTTTATGAACACCACTATAACCCCAAGACCCCGAACCATACTGCAATCATGGGTTTAAGACCTGTGGCGCACCCTGCCCTGTCACTGAACTGTGCCGGACTCGGGAGAGTCTGCAATTCGACCAAGCGGATGAGCGCGAATATGTCGGAGCGCACTTTTGTCCAAGTGGCTACGGGTACACGATAAAGTACTTGCTCGATATTCGAACGCGATGCGGTGGCGTCCAACGTAAGAGTATCGCCATCATGGCAAATTGCTACCGGTCAGTAGTCGCGAAAAAAGCTCGCCAGGGAAGGAAGGGTTCTATGCTCAATGTGCTTGACTTCAGAACGGGACGGTTGAAGTTGTAGCTTATGCAGGTATAAGTTGTAGAAGTTCAGATTTGATTCGATATATCGCACCTCTCAAATCGGATAACTGTCAGATGACATCGCGGCTACTACGGATGAAGCAACGGTCAGCATCTATGCACAAGCTAGTCCCAACTCAGTCCCATCTCGCGCATGAGCCTTCGTGCATCTTTTCCATCGAGTTGGGCCGTTGATCTCATCCGCTCCAAAGCTACAGATCTCGCCCCTCGGGGTAAGCAGTTGAAATTGTCAATGATTTTGCGGAATGATTCTGGCAGTGCCTGCCAGTGAACGCCGCTATCGTCATAACCAAAAGCTTTCATTTCACGTTTGAGTGCAAGCATCTTGAAAACTGTCAGGGCGTTATCAAACTCATGAGTCTGCCATCGTTCGACCAGTTCCTGCATGATTTTCTGCCGTTCCAGACGTTCGAGATCCGATATATACTGCCTGAGAGGAGCTTGCTCCATAATAATCCTCACCTCTACGGCTCTCTCCACATTTCTCGCATGCTCCTGCACCTGATCAGCTTTTTCAGCGAGCTTTTGCGCTACTCTTTCGATAGTTTCCTTGATTACCTTCCATCTCTCCAGAAACCGGAACGACATAAGCCCAAGTTCATGAAGATGGGCTTGTAATGGGTGCGCTGATCGCCATCGACACAACTGGCGCTCCATTCTCGCGCGCCTTAATCGAACCTGACGCAATCTTGCCAGCAAAGCATTCCGCGCATGACGAGCGGCCAACACCTCATGGTCACATTCTACTAGTTCACTGACTGCCGGAGGACGCAGTTCTACTATTACTGCTCGCAGCTCCGCGCTCGTCATATGATCTATCGATTTGGGTATTGATGGTGGAGTTTTACCTGCCAAGTGAACTCCCTGTACATTTATGGAATAAACGACCATGTTTCCACTCCAGACAATGGCCTGATTGCAGGCCAGTCCCGCCTTCGGCTCCGGACGGGACTGACTCTCTGTACATCTGAAATTCCATCCGTTTCAGGTGCCTGCTGCGTCTTGAGAAAACTGTAATGCCCAGCAACTTTCCTTACCCCAGGTCCAATCGTCCTGATTGCATCGGATCATGCATCGCATACCTCCAACATACTAGAAATGCATTTTTATACTGGCCTGGTAAAACTCATTAGCCACCTCTCCTTTCAGATCAGCTCCGGCAGCAAAGCGCAAGGCAAGATGCATGGGCAGCGCAAGCTCGACATAGGGTCCTATCCAGTTGTAGAGCGTTCCAGGAGCTCCGTCGATGCGATCGACGTGAAACCGCAGGTGCTCCCAATGAACTCCAACGGAGTTGACGGGAAAATTCTTGAGATTGAACAGCGCTGGCTTGACCCCAAGGCTCACCCAATTATGGATGAAGTCCCGCGCCCGTTCATCGCGAATGGCCGCGTAGTAGGCAAAGTATCCCTGACCGGTGAAGTAATCGTCGTCGTAGTTGATGGTGATGTTGGGCACCACACCTTCGGCCGCCCGGATACCCCGGCCGACGATCCGGCTGGATAGCAGAGCGCCGTTGAGAACGCCGATCTGGGGATTGATGCTCAGCGCATCGTCGAAAAATCGGAAGTTCAACCCCATGCCGACTTCCGTCCACAACCCGTTGCCACCCGCATCGACCTGCATGCCATCCGGCCCTGCAACTACCCGGCTGCGGCCAAAGTTGGGACTCGTCCACAGCCAACTGTAGAAAGTGAAATCGATGTTGTCGGTGATCTCATAACCCGCATCAAGGATGGTCTGAAAACCAAAGAACGCATCCTGCTTCAAAGTCACGCCCCCGTGGAATTTCTTGCGGTCAAAGCCGTGGCCCTTGCTCCCGCCCTCCTGCCAGCCGTTTTCATCCAGAAAGGGCTTTACATCCGCAACCTTGGTCTTTACGACAGGTAGCTTATCTCCAATTTCGCCATGTGCTGGAGCTGCCGGGTTAGATGAACCCGTAGCTGCTGCCATCCCGATGTCTTTTTTTTCCAGAGTGAAATTGGGGCTGGCGTCTTCTTTTTGCCCCCCTGTCCTTTCCAGCCGTTCTTCCAGCTCCGCAATTCTCGCTTCCAAGATTTCCAGCTTCTTCTTCAGTTCAGCATCGGTTTCTAAAAGTGCTGCGGATGAGGTGCAACTTCCTCCAAGAAGCAGAAGCAGACCCAGGCACTTACTCTTTACTTCCCTTGTTGAGCTTTTCCTCCATCCTTCGTTTGACTTGAATTTTGCTGACATTCTATTCCCCTTCCCTTTCTCTTAAGTAATCGAGTGATGTTGAATTCGTCCTTCAGCATTTGGTCCATGAACTTAACATTTGTTAAGAAATTGTTAAGTTCATGTGAAGTATAAGTTGATAAAATGTGAAAAAAAAGTGAAAAATGTATAAATTAATAAAAAAAGTGGGGGGGATATGCAATAAAATCCATAAAAAAGTGTTAAAAGTGGGATAAATTGGAGAAAAAATAATCCTAGCGTCGGTGTTATCTCAATACCGGGTGTGGAGAAGGAAAAGGAAGGGTGTGTTACTGACTAGCGTCTGCTCCTGCAGTGGACGATTGCTGAGCAGGAGAAGGTAGTGGCGGAAACGCGGAGATGGCTTTGTGAATGACTTATGAAAGGTTATTTTGTTTTGGCTATACAGTTCCTTTGTGGATTTTTAATCGTCAGGCTATCTTTCTGGCTCTCCCTGTCCCCTGTTGTCATCACTCCAAACAGGACAACAACAGACCTCGAATTCCCCCATTGAGAAAAAATTACTTGGAGGAACTTGATGGGCGAAAAGATGTCTTCACTTTAAAATAACAAAAACATCACAAAAAAATCACAATTGACTAACTGCCGAGAGGGGAACAGTGATGAAAAAAGGAAAGCTCGTTGCTATTTCATATATTTTTGCTATGGCGGCCGCCTTGCTGACGACAGCGGTTTCATTTGCAGAGGTGACGGAGGATTCGGATGCCAAGAAGGTTCATAGTGTTGTAACCCTGAATGATTATGAGGCCAGAGCAAGGAACCACGAGGATGCAGCAAAGGAAATGCAAACCAAAGCGCAGGAGCAAAAACGGCTGCTTGAGCAGTACAAGGCCAAAAGCTATCTCTACGGAAGGCAAGCTCAAGATCTACAAGGGCATGCTCATGCCTTGGCACGCAAATATGACAATGCCGCAAAGGCCCATATCAGAGAAGCCGAATCATATCGAGGAATGGCAATACAGCTCGCGGAAGATACATTCTGCGCCCCTCCGACAAAAACCGAGCATTGCTGAAGTCTGCGGAGTTATTTAAGGCCACTGCAGGATCCCCTGCAAACCCTGACTTTTGCTCATAGGAACCTGACGATAAACCGAGCATATAGAAGAGGAAGGTAAGGCGCATTTTATGAGCGGCGCAGACTCCGGCAACGCCTTTTTCTGCCCGGATAGCCCTTTCTCTCTCTGAGTGAGAAGATTTGAGTATTGCTCAGGCTGACGCGTAGAGCATAAATCCTAAAAGCGGGAAATGGATTGGCATCGCGCCGCGCTTCAGAAAAAAACTTCCCAAGCTTTGCTTCCCAGCAGGAATAGAAACAAGGAATAAAAGCAGGGCTTTAGGAAGCACGCCGCATTGCACCACTCGTTTCATGCACCCCTCCTCCGTGGCTGATTGGCTCAGTGACAGAGATGGGCACAGGCAATTTCAGCAGGACATAAAGATTGGCAAGATTGTCGCGGAATAACTGGTCGAAGCTCGATACCGCATAAGGCGGATTATAGTCCCCCAACCACCAGAACCAGTCGGAGCTTTCGCAGGATGCAAGCTGCCGCTCCGCTTTCCTTCTTTCGTCAGGAGTCAGGCGCCCGCTTTGCATGACAAGATCATAGCTGTGCTTGGCGGCGCTCAGCAGATCCCACGCACGGTTCTTGTCCCGATCCCCGATCCAGGTGGAGAAAGTTCCATACACCCAGCTGCCCGCGGTCAGAACCGGCAGGCGCGCCGCTTCCGTCCCTTTCTCGGACGCGATATAGTCGCGATAGGTCGTGGAATGGATGGAAGGATGATTTTCCAGAATTTCGTACAGATCATTGAGGAAATAATATCCATTGTAGGGATAGTATTCCCAGGCATTTTCACCGTCGAGAATCACGCTCACGACCGGTTTCTCTCCCGGCAATGCGCTATGCCCGATCTCCTCCAGAGATCGCGCCAGATGCTCGGCAGCGTCCCGCCCAAACCACTTGGCATATTCGAAACCGATCATGTCCGACAATTTCTCGTCCCGGAAGAAGCAAATGACATCGCCTGCTTTTCCGTCAACCCGATATGGCCGGTAAAGAAAGCGACTCCTCTCCGGCAGAGGCTCGCCCGGATAGGAATGACGCAAACTGTTCGCCAGCACCCCTTCCCCACTGGCGCACCACTGACAACCTTTTTCACCCAGTATCTCAAGTAGCGGTGCTGATACCGCTCCTTCCGCAGGCCATACTCCCTCGGGGCTTGCGCCAAAACGCGCGGCATGGCTTTCAATGGCGGAAACCAGTTGGGATGCGACGCGACTTCGCCCGCCGGGATAAACCGGTTCGGTCGGCAGAGCTGAACCCGGCATGCTCTCGCGAGCGGATGAAAAATCGATCAGCAAGGGTGCGAGCGGATGGTAATGCGGGGTGGTGGAAAGCTCGATCTGCCCCGATTCCACCAGCTTGCGATAACGAGGAATCAAGCCTTGCACAACTTCTCCAATCACATCGAGCAATTGCATCCGATCTGCATAGCTGAAACCCTTCGCCTGGGTCATCAATTGGATCACCACCTCACTGCTTCGCCGCACACTTTCACCCGTCCAGGCGAGGTGATACCAAACCAGCAGATCCGCAAGATACTGGCCGGAAAGATAGGTCAATTCCCCGTCCCCGTATTCCCTCAACATTTCATGGATGTCGTACAGACGCTTGTACGCAGGATACGGCTGCATCATGGTCAGATGATTGCTGCGAAAACAGCTGTCGAAGGCGCGTAACCGATCTTCTTCGGAAACGTCGTCCAAGCTGGGGATGGCCAGCAACCGCAACAGCGGATCCCGGATCTCTCCAGAAGCAAACTGGGTAGCATAGTCCTCGAGCTGATCCAGCAATACCGGCACGAAATTGATCACCGCCTTCATACGGGGGTGGGCCTCAAGGTGAGCAGCCATATCGCTGTAATCCTTGATCGCGTGCAGGTATACCCATGGGAGCATGAATTCGCCGGTCTCGTAATTGCGATAATCCGGCTGATGCATGTGCCACAGCAAGACTAATTGTACTGGTTGCATATCTCGCACACCTGTTTGATCAACCTTATCCAGATCCGTTTCTATTATCTTACGTAATGTATCTTTTGCCCCAGCATTTCCGGAGTGACAAGCGTAACACCCGTTTCCGTCACATAAAAATGCTTTCTGTCTTCCACTGGATCAAATCCCACCTCCAGACCGGGAGGAATGATGCAGTTCTTGTCGACCACTACCCGCCTCAACCGTGCATTTCGACCTACATCCACGTTCGGCAATATCACCGAGTCTTCAAGCATGCTGTAACTTCGTACCTGCACATTGGAAAACAATAGCGAGCGGCGCACGGTTGCCCCGCTGATAATGCAACCCCCGGAAACCATGGAATCCAGCGCCTGCCCCCGCCGATCATCATTATCAAAGACAAATTTGGCCGGAGGTAGCTGCTCCTGATGCGTCCAGATGGGCCAGTCCTGATCATACAGATTCAGATCGGGCGTCACCTGAACCAGGTCGAGATTGGCTTCCCAATACGCCTCGACTGTGCCCACATCGCGCCAATACGGTACGCCAGAAACCATGTTCACGCAACTGTCCGAGAAGCGGTGGGTGAACACACGGCTCCGTGGAACAAGATGCGGGATCAAATCCTTGCCGAAATCATGCGACGAGTTCGGATCGTCGTGATCACGTATCAACTGATCGAAAAGAAAATCAGCCTTGAAAACGTATATTCCCATGCTGACAAGTGCATAACCCGAACGACCTGGAACCGCTGTGGGAACTGAAGGCTTTTCGGTGAAATCTGTCACCCTTCCGTCCTTGGTTACACTCATGACTCCGAAAGCACTCGCCTCCTCCAGAGGAAGATCGATACAGGCAATGGTCATCTCGGCGGATTTCGCAATGTGATCGGCCAGTAATTTGGCATAATCCATTTTGTAAACGTGATCGCCACCCAGAATCAGCACGTAATCCGGATTATGACTCCGTAGGATGTCGATATTCTGGTATACGGCATCCGCTGTTCCCTGGTACCAGCTTTCTTCGGTTCTCTGTTGTGCCGGCAACAGTTCGATGAATTCCTGAAACCGTCCGTCAAGAAATCCCCATCCCTGCTGGATATGGCTGATCAGGCTTTGCGCCTTGTATTGCGTTGCGACACCAATGCGGCGAATACCGGAATTCACGCAATTTGAAAGAGGGAAATCGATGATGCGGAACTTGCCCCCGAAAGGAACCGCAGGTTTCGCCCGCCAGTCGGTCAACTGCCGCAGTCGGGTGCCACGGCCGCCCGCCAGTATCATTGCTATTGAATTACGTGTGATCTGGCTATAAGAGCGCAAGTCAGCCGGCAATTTCATTCAGGACCTCCCTTGAATTGTCGCATGGGCGACTCTTTTACCATTATATTACTGCAGTTGCAGCAGTTTTCTGCAGCTAAATTGAAGGAAGCGCAGAGGCCTTGTCTGGCCGGGGCTGTTTCTTCCCCGCCTGCTCCTCTTATGGACTGCCCACTCAGGCCAAAGCCTGAGGTTGCCAAAGTCATTGCGGAACGGGCTAAAATAGCGAAAAAAATTATTGTGCGGGGACGCGCGATAAGCTGTTAGCGCGAGGATTTTGGACATCTCTCCGCTCCTAAAAATATCCCTCTTTCCCTCTTGGGAACAGGAACAATGTTCCTGTGTAGTGTGAATCATGCAGTAACCGATTAACCAAGCCAAATCAAGAGGAGAAGCAAAGTGGCCAGAAGCTACAAAATCATCTTCGCCAACAATCAGAGGTCGTTTGCAGTAAACGCACTCGCCCTTGCATGCGACGGCTCTTGGCGAGATGCAGTCCAGCGCTATAACGGTAAACATGATCTGGCGTTTATCGACGTGGAAGAAGAGAACGCGGCACACCTGGAAGAAATGCTAGAGCAGGACGACAATGTTCTCTCCTATTTATGTACTGACCATTAAAAGGAGATGACCTCAAACCCGCGAAGGCCGGCAACTGCTCGGCTTGACGCAGTCCAGTTTGGGAAACTCCTACAGCCACGGAACGCACTGTGCACATGCGGGAGAGCGGGCAACGAAACATGGCGCCAGCCACGCAAGACCTGCTCCAGCGCATCATGACGGAGCGCGAACTTGAACATATTCTGTCTGCCCTTTGCCATATGACAGGCAATGTTGCGTTCGACCTTCCTGATGACGCCCCGCGTGAACCGCAGCGTTGCTTCCAAGCTCTGCTCTCGCAGTTTCTTGGCAAAAATCTCGCGCCCATCGTGTAAATCGGTCCTGCTCGTATGCAGTTACCGCCATCGCTACCCGGACTATCCACGCTATAATCGATCCATGCGAGCATATCCTACAATACAGCGTCCCTCCATCAAGCGAGATCCTCGGCTGCATGCCCTGCTGGCCGGGCGCCTACACGATCCTTTCAGCTTCCTTGGCGCCCATGCCGAACATGGGCATTGGGTCGTGCGCGCCTTCCATCCTCATGCTGCAAGCATCTGGATCAATACAGATGGCGGTTTCGAAAACATGACAAGAGCCCATCCTGCCGGAGTTTTTGAATGGTGGGGACTTATACCGCTGCCTCGGCCTTATCAGCTACGCATCGAAGAGGCTTCCTTCGAAGCACCAGCATATGTGTATGATACTTATGATGCCTATGCGTTCCCTCCACAAGTTTCGGAACATGACCTGTATCTGTTCAACGAGGGCCGCTTGCATCAGGCTTACAGGACGCTCGGTTCTCATTTGGTGGAAATGGAAGGGGTTGCCGGAGTTCGTTTTTCCGTCTGGGCACCGAATGCGGAACGCGTCAGTGTGGTGGGAAGCTTTAACCGCTGGGATGGACGTATCCACCCCATGGCCTCCCATGGTCCGAGCGGAGTATGGGAATTGTTTATCCCCAGTGTGCCGACGGATTCATTTTATAAATATGAAATCCGGAATCGGGATACCGGCGCGATCCTTCTCAAAACGGATCCTTATGCGCGCCATTATGAAGTACGTCCCGGCACTGCTGCCCGTACCCCACCCGACAGCAAGATGACGTGGGACGACGCGCGGTGGATGGCCCAGCGCGCAGTATGGGATTGGCTTGCCACTCCGCTCAATATTTATGAAGTTCACGCCGGGTCATGGAAACGGCACGCGAATGGAAGTTTTTATTCATACCGGGAACTTGCCGGTCACTTGATCCCGTATGTGCGGGAAATGGGATATACGCATATCGAGTTGCTCCCTATTTCGGAGCACCCCCTGGATGAATCCTGGGGTTATCAGACGACGGGCTATTTTGCCGCAACCAGCCGCTACGGCACATCGGATGATCTGAAATTTTTCATCAACGCCTGTCATCAGGAGGGAATCGGGGTAATCCTGGATTGGGTCCCCGCACACTTTCCGCAGGATGCTTTCGCCCTAGCCCGATTCGATGGGAGTGCCCTATATGAACATGAGGATCCTCGCATGGGCCTGCATCAGGACTGGGGCACGCACATTTTCAACTACGGGCGCAATGAGGTGAAATCGTTTCTCCTTTCCAGCGCCCACTACTGGCTATCGGAATTTCATCTTGACGGGCTGCGTGTCGATGCTGTCGCTTCCATGCTCTATCTCGACTATTCGCGACTTCCGGGCGAATGGCTGCCCAACAGATATGGTGGCAGGGAGAATCTGGAAGCCATCGATTTTCTGCGTGAACTGAACATCATGGTGCATCAGGAATTTCCAGGGGCGCTGACACTTGCCGAGGAATCCACTGCATGGCCGGGTGTATCCCGCCCAACTTACGTCGGCGGGCTGGGTTTTTCCATGAAGTGGAACATGGGCTGGATGAACGACACCCTGGTGTATATGCGCAATGATCCGGTCTACCGGCGTTTCCATCATGAGCAGTTGACGTTCGGCCAGTTATACGCATACAGCGAAAACTTTGTGCTGCCGTTCTCCCATGATGAGGTCGTTCACGGCAAAGGTTCGCTCCTGGGCAAGATGCCCGGAGATGCATGGCAACAATTCGCCAACCTGCGCCTGCTGTTTACCTATCAGATGACATATCCCGGGAAAAAACTCAATTTCATGGGGAATGAATTTGCCCAGGGGCGGGAGTGGAATTCATCGCGCGAACTCGACTGGTATCAGTTGAGCAATGGCTGGCATCAGGGAGTAAAAATGGCAGTGCGTGACCTCAACCAACTGTACAGTTCCGTTGCCGCACTGTATCAACGTGATTTTGAGCCGGAAGGCTTTTCGTGGGTGGATTGTCACGACGCGGACAACTCCGTGATCAGTTATCTGCGTTTTGCACGGAACGGTTCGTTTGCTCTGGTGGTACTCAATTTTACGCCGGTTCCACGCAGCCGTTACCGCATCGGTGTGCCCGCAGCGGGAAGCTATCAGGAAATCTTCAACAGCGATTCTCGTTACTATGGCGGCAGCGATCTCGGTAACATGGGAAGTATCCCCACAACCGGCCAGCCTTCCATGGAACGGGCGGATTCAATTGTTATCACCCTGCCCCCGCTTGCTGGGCTCATTTTCGTTCATACTGATCTGCCTGCAACCAGCACCGACGGATAAGGGAGCAGGTTGATCCTCCGGAACAAGTCCATAGCCTTGGGAACCACTGAAGTTTAGGGTTTCCTTGGTAATGCTGCGGCAATAATCAATAATGGTCCTCAGCATGCGGGCGCCACATGGCGTTATGCCTATGCTCCCCGCTCAGGTTAACTCCAGCTCCCATATGACAATGAACAGTAAACGGAAAAAGTCATGACTCCTGCACAATCACATCCGCACCTCGACGTTCTATTCATCACACCCGAGATTCACCCTCTTAACAAAACCGGAGGGCTGGGTGAAGTGAGTGCTGCCTTGCCCACCGCCTTGAATGAGCTCGGAGTGGACGTGCGCATACTCATTCCGGGTTATCCCCAGATACTCAACGGATTGAAAAACAAGCAGAAGATAGCGGAATTTGCCGCTCAATCCTCATTTCCGGCAGCGACACTACTATCGGCAAGGTTGCCATTTGGCGCCTCTGGCAATGTTCCCCTGTTCGTTATTGATTGCCCGGAACTCTACTGGCGTGACGGAGGCCCCTACACCAACCCCGAGGGGCACAACTGGCCCGATAATGCGATACGCTTTGGTCTTCTCTCAAAAATCGGCGCCATTCTGGCAAGCGACGCCAGTCCTCTGGACTGGCATCCGGACATTGTTCATTGCAATGACTGGCAAAGCGGTCTGGTACCTGCCTACCTCCATTTCCATAAGGGAACAAAGGCAGCGTCTCTGATGGTGATTCATAACCTCGCTTTTCAAGGGGTATTTTCCCCCGAGACTGTATCTCAACTGGGACTGCCTCAGTCGAGCTTCCATGTCGAAGGGGTGGAATATTATGGAGGCATGTCCTTCCTCAAAGCCGGACTCTATTATTGCGACCACATCGTCACTGTAAGTCCTACTTATGCGAGGGAGATTCAGGTTCCGCCTCTCGGTTTTGGCATGGAAGGACTGCTCTCCCTGCGGCGCGAGCGCATCACGGGGATCGTGAACGGTATCTCCGATGAGTGGAATCCCGTCAATGATCCCCATCTTGAGCAAAACTATTCGATGGATGATCTGTCCGGCAAAGTCATCAACAAGACAGTGCTCCAACAGCAACTAGGGCTTACCGTCGATCCTGATGTTCCGCTGTTTGGCGCAGTGAGCCGCCTCACTTATCAGAAAGGCTATGATCTGCTTTTGCGGATCGTCACACAACTGATTGACATACCGGGGCAACTCGTTATTTTGGGGAGTGGCGAAGCGACGCTGGAGCAGGAACTGATGCGGATGGCAAGAAATCATCCCGGAAAAATGGCGGTACGTATCGGTTTTGACGAAAAACTGGCGCATCTGATAGAGGCAGGGACTGACAGCTTCCTGATGCCATCCAGATTTGAACCCTGCGGCCTGAATCAGATGTACAGCCAGTGCTATGGCACTCCTCCCCTCGTTCATGGAACGGGCGGCTTGCTCGATACTGTCGTTGACTACACGCCGGAGAGCCTGGCTGATGGAACCGCCACAGGTTTCGTATTTCATGAACTGACGCCCGCGGCCTTTCTGAGCGCATTGGAGAGGACTGTTGCGGCGTATCGTGACAAACCGGTGTGGCGTCGTTTGATTCGAAACGGTATGACGCAGGATTTCAGTTGGCGTGCCAGCGCAGCCGACTACCAGAAAATCTACCTGTCGCTGCTCAACCAGAAACGATAGGCGCCAACGCAAGCACCATATCTGCACGACGGACAGAGGCAGGTAGAGAAGAAGAAGACAGAGGCAGATGAAGGAAACCTAGAGCCACACCATCATGCCCATTTCGAATGGATGAGTCAACAAAGCATGATACGGATAAATCCGGATATAGTAGTCCAGCTTGCCGCACAAATCGGGCGTATGATCCAGTTCGAACAGGTGCTCCGCTGATTCTTCCTCGATACCCCTGAACTGGAAGCGGACATGCTTGAACGAGCATAGCGTAGTCTTTTTCAATCGACGACAAATCAGCAGTTCGACCACCACATCCTCCGGATGTAACCCGTTCAGCCTCACTGCGACACGAAAATCCACTGCCTCGCCGAAGCTGATCTGGCTGAAAGGCGTATCCAGGCGCCGGATCGTAACGCCTGCCCACGCCTTTCTTACGAACGCTTTCCAGGTGGCTATCTTTCTTGCGTTGCTGAAGTCATCCGCCGCATAAAGCGCGCCCTGCTTTTTTGCCGGGAGGTAAAACTTCGTAGTGTATTCGGTCATCATGCGGGTGGCGTTGTAACGCGGCAGCAGCGACTTCATCGAGTTCTTGGCCATCTTTACCCAGCCCGAAGAATAGCCCAGCTTATCGCGGTTATAGTAAAGGGGGACTACATGATCCTGCAGCGTTTCATAAAAATCCTTGCTTTCCTCCTTGTCGCGACGCATTGCATCCATATTCTCGGGTCCCGGCTTGATAGCCCAGCCATTCTTTCCGTCATAGCCTTCCCCCCACCACCCATCGAGGACGCTCAGATTGATGGTTCCGTTTATGCCTGCCTTCATGCCCGAGGTTCCGCTTGCCTCCAACGGATACACGGGACTATTGATCCATACGTCCACACCGGCCACGAGACGACGGGCAAGGCGGAGATCATAGTCTTCGACCAGGAGAATCTGACCCTCGAATTCGGGCATTCGCGCAACTTCACTCACTCTCCGGATCAGATCCTGTCCAGGCACGTCGGCAGGATGCGCTTTTCCGGCAAAGAGGATCATCACCGGTTGTTCCTGGTCGAGCATGATTCTGCGTAACCAATCGAGATCCTCGAATAGCAGGGTCGCGCGCTTATAGGTGGCGAAGCGCCGACCAAAGCCAAGTGTCAGAATGTTCGGGTTGATAGGATCGGTGAAGCGCAGAAGCCGGTCAAGATGTGCTTCAGAACCATGATTGCGGGTATTCTGCGTGGTGAGGCGCGCGCGTATGCCATAGAACATTTGTGATTTCAGAGTTTGGCGAACACTCCAGAACAAATGATCAGGAATGGTATCGATGCGCGACCAGTATTCCGTATCGCACATGTTATTGCGCCACTCGTATCCCAGGTAGCGGTCGAACAGGTCGGCCCATTCCTGCGCGAGAAACGTGGGAACATGCACCCCGTTCGTGATGTATGACATCGGATTTTCTTCCGGCTCGATCTGCGGCCACACATCCTTGCAGATGCGCGCAGACACATTCCCGTGGATCTTGCTTACACCATTCTGATAGCGTGAGGCCCGAATGGCGAGATCGGTCATGTTGAAATCATCACTACCCGGGACACGGCCAAGCGCGATAAAGTCCTCGCGTGTAATTTTGAGATCACGATAGAACGGCTCAAAATAGGCGTTGATCATATCATCGCTGAAATGATCGTGTCCGGCCGGCACTGCTGTATGGGTCGTAAATACGGTGCTAGCGGCTACAGCTTCGAGCGCTGCGCGAAAATCCAGGCCTTGCTGTACGTGGCCGCGAATGCGCTCCAGCATCATGAAAGCCGCGTGTCCTTCATTGATGTGCCATATCGTAGGCTCGATGCCCATTTCTCGTAGCGCGCGGATCCCGCCCACGCCAAGCACGATCTCCTGCTCGATGCGCATCACTCTGTCGCCCCCATAGAGCTGATGCGTGATGTCGCGATCTCCCGGTGAGTTTTCAGGGAGATCCGTGTCCAGCAGATACAGACTGACATGTCCTATTTTTGCCCGCCAGACCTTTATCGCCACCGGGCGTTGCAACAACTCCACTTCTATTCGTACTTCGGATCCATCCTGCCGCAGGACTGGCGCAACAGGCAAATCCGAAAAATCCGAATCAGCGTAAATGACCTGCTGATTCCCCTGGTTATCGATCGTCTGGAAAAAATATCCCTGACGGTAGAGCAAGCCGATGCCGATCAATGGCAAGCGCAAGTCGCTGGCTGCCTTGCAGTGATCACCTGCCAGAATGCCAAGCCCTCCCGAATAAATCGGGAAACTCTCATGAAAACCGAATTCGAAACAGAAATAGGCGATCTTGTCGCTCGGGTTCAGGCTCGCATCAATGCCATTCCACAACGTCTCCGAATGATAGTAGTCATAAGCGGACACTATGCTATTGTAATTGGCCAGGAAAACCTGATCTTCGGCTGCCTTGAGCAGTAGCGTTTCATCCACACGCTTGAGGAAAGCCTTCGGATTATGTCCGACGGCTCCCCACAGATTCGGATCGAGGCGTGAGAACAGCGAGCGCGTGGCTCGATCCCAGCTGTACCACAGATCGTTGGCAAGGTCTTCGAGACGTGCCAGCCGGGGTGGTATCTTCGGGGTGACAGCAATGGTAAACAAGGTGCCTTTCGACATGCTCAATCTTCCCTGAGAAGTTGAAAAATGAGGTACGGAAATAGCTGGCCTAGTCCCGGGATTTTTTTATATCGACCGGGCTCATGGCTCTACCGCCTGCATGAAATGTTCACGGTAATATTTCAGCTCCGCAATGGAGTCGTATATATCCGACAGCGCTTCATGCTTGCACTGTTTCGTCACACCGGCCAGAATTTCTGGTTTCCAGCGTTTTGCCAGTTCCTTCAAGGTGCTTACGTCGAGGTTCCGGTAATGGAAATAGGCTTCCAGCCGCGGCATCCAGCGTGCCAGAAAACGCCGATCCTGGCAGATCGAATTGCCGCACATTGGCGAAACTCCAGCAGAAATATGTTCTTGAAGAAAAGCAATCATACGGACTTCCACTTCGGCTTCCGTAAGCCCGGATGCCCGCACCTTTTCCACCAGACCCGATTTTGCATGCGTGGATTTATTCCAGCTATCCATTCCCTCGAGCACCGATTCAGATTGCGACAAGACCAGCACCGGAGCTTCCGCAAGAACATCCAACTGTGAATCTGTTACGACCAGAGCGATTTCGAGTATGCGGTCTCTATCCGGGCTGAGCCCGCTCATTTCCATATCGATCCAGATGAGGCGGCCATTGTCTTGTGTCATAATTGAATCGCCCTGAATTTTCGACATGTAATTGTGTCATATCACTATTGATCAGTCATCCTTCAACCGTAAATCCTGATTTGGGGGCAGTACAACTCCCATTTGCACATGCCTATTTTCACTATCATTTTTCTTGCCGTCCTGACCGTCACTTTTATTATGCGAATGTGGCTGGCGAAACGGCACATCGAGCACGTCATTTCACATCGCGATCAGGTTCCGCAGGATTTTTCATCACAGATATCATTGAAGGCGCACCAGAAAGCAGCTGACTATACTTGTGCGAAAACCCGTCTCGGATACGCCAGCATCCTGCTTGATGTTGTGCTGCTGTTGATACTCACCCTCGGAGGCGGGCTGAACGCTCTCCATACCGCTGTATCCAACTGGACGAGCGATCCATTGATGCAGGGGGTGGCGCTTATCGCGAGTGTCATGTTCCTGGCGAGCGTAGTGAGCGTACCCCTGAGTTACTATCGCACCTTCGTGATAGAAGAGCAGTTCGGGTTCAACAAAATGAAGCCGCGCATGTTCTTCCTTGATCTGGCAAAGCGGTTTACCCTGGGAATTGTGCTGGGCATGCCGCTGCTGCTTGCCGTCCTGTGGTTGATGGAAAGGATGGGTGAATACTGGTGGTTTTATGCCTGGCTGGCATGGATGATCTTCAACTTGCTGGTACTGGCGATCTTCCCTACCTGGATCGCCCCTATCTTCAACAAATTCACTCCGCTGAACGATGTTTCCTTGAAGACGCGGATTGAAGAGCTGATGCGGAAATGCGGCTTCAAGTCCAGCGGTCTTTTCGTGATGGATGGATCGCGCCGCAGCAATCATGGCAACGCCTATTTCACAGGATTCGGCAAAACAAAAAGGATTGTCTTCTTCGATACCCTGCTGTCCCGGCTGGATGCACAGGAAATTGAAGCAGTGTTGGCGCACGAGTTAGGACATTTCAGGCGTCACCATGTCATAAAGCGCATTGTCTGGACATTCGCCATGAGTCTGTTGTTTCTCTGGGGGCTCGGCTACCTGATGCAACAGGACTGGTTTTACCAGGGATTGGGTGTCTCGGTTGCAACAGTGCCCTCCACGGCGATGGCGTTGTTGCTGTTTTTCCTGATAATGCCTGTGTTCACTTTCCTGTTTCAGCCACTGGCGAGCCTGTACTCGCGCAAACACGAGTTTGAAGCGGATGAGTATGCCGCCCACAATGCTTCCACAGCCGACCTCGTGCGCGCGCTCCTGAAACTTTATCAGGACAATGCATCGACACTCACGCCGGATCCCCTGCACTCGGCATTTTATGATTCGCACCCGCCCGCCGCACTGAGGATAGCGCGGTTGAGAAGTCTGGCGCATAATTAACTTTGTTCTATATTGATCAGCAGGAGCACGAATGGATACCACTGTCAATGATCTCGCTACAAAACAATGCAAGCCTTGTGAAGGAGCGATGCCTCCTTTGTCACAGGAGGAAATAACTCAGCTGATGCGGCAGCTCGATGGCTGGAATTATTTTGGAAAAACGATTCGCAAGGAATTCAGCTTCAAGAACTACTATCAAACAATGGCATTCGTTAACGCTGTAGCATGGATATCACACCGGGAGGATCATCATCCCGACATTACTGTCGGTTACAACAAATGTGAGGTGGAATACACAACCCATGCTATCGGTGGTTTGTCGGAGAATGACTTTATTTGCGCCGCGAAAATTGACACCCTTTTTCAAATTTGAGATTGCCTGGGCGCCCATCAGTTACCTCATCTCCCCTTCATGGAGAAATCGTAGCGGCCTTCGGCAGGCATTTCCTCGTTAAAACTGCGGATGACTCGACGCTCATATGCGTGTTACGCGGAAAAAAAAGGGGGGGGGCATGCGGCGATCGGGTTGAAATCTATCAAACGGGGCCTGAGCAGGGGGTTATCGAAAGGATTTTACCGCGTAGCGCCCTTTTATATCGTAGTGATCTCTCCCGCGAGAAACTCATTGCAGCCAATGCCACCCAGGTAATCATTGTAGTGGCGCCAGTCCCAAGCTTCAGCGAGGAGCTGATAAATCGCTGCCTGGTTGCCGCCGAAAGCCAACGGCTCAGTGTTCTGATCGTACTCAACAAGACAGACCTGGTAGACCCTAGCAGAGTTGCCTTGAACGGACTCTCACTCTACCGAGAGCTCGACTATACTCTGTTGCACATCAGCGCCAGAAACGACGTAAAACCCCTGCTGCCCTATCTGGAAGACCATCTCAGCGTACTGGTCGGTCAGTCCGGTATGGGAAAATCCACCATCATCAATGCGCTTGTTCCTGACGCTGAGCGTGCCACTGCCGACATTTCCGCCACCCTCGACGCAGGGCGCCACACGACAACTCATGCGCGGCTTTATCATCTCGACAGGAATGCCCGAATCATAGATTCTCCGGGAATTCAGCAGTTCGGCTTGCAGCATCTGAGCATTGAAGATATCGCCTGGGGATTCAGGGAATTTCGTCCCTACATCGGCAAATGCAAGTTCAATAACTGCCGCCATTCAGGCGAACCAGGGTGCGCATTGGTGGATGCGATGCGGGAGAACAAGGTGAGCGTACGCCGCATTGACCTCTACCATAAACTCATCACTTCGTTAAGCACGAATCGCATTCCGTCTTTTTCCTCCCGGACGAAAATCCAGTAGCGGTTTCCAATCCACTTACTTCCGTTCGATACAGGCGGTACGAAACAGGGCATTGCGTATCATAAAAGCTGCGATACGTTCTTTTCCATAAGCCAAAAAAAAGCACGAGGGACCGTATTTCCGGTCCATCGTGCTTCTATTACTTTTATTACGAAGCCTGCTGGTCAGGCATCACTCCCTCGATGGGCTACCATCAAGCGAGGGCGTGGTAGCACTGACTTTTTCCTTCTTCGCCTTTCTTCCCGCGAGTGGATGAGCAGAGAAAGGTTGGAAGCGCTCGAAACCTGTCACCGTCACCGCTCCTCCTTTTTCGACATATTGCTCCTCGAAATGCTCCAGGAATTCCATGAAGGTATGATCGACCAGCGTTGCCTGGCTGAAATCAAGAACGACTTCCTTTTTGGGTTCAAACTTGGCCAGTACCTTCTTGAAGCCGATCAGGTTGGAAAATATTGCGGCATCCTGAACGTTCATATAGTACTGATTTCCCGTCTGCTTCAGTTGATAGCGCGCCGAGAAAAGGTTGCCGAGCGATGCGCCATTTACGATATGGAAGACGAATTTGACGAGAATACCTGCCCCGATACCCATCAACAGGTCAGTGGCGACCGTCACCGCAATCGTAACCAGGAAGATCGTCAACTGCTCGCTGCCAATCTTGTAGGTCTTGAAAAACTCGTGCGGCGAGGCCAGCCGGTAGCCGACGAAAATCAGCATGGCTGCCAGTGCGGCATTCGGAATCATCTCGATCACGGGGATCAGGAACAGCATCGAGACAAACAGGCAGAGGCCATGGAAGAAATTGGCCCAGCGCGTGCGTGCACCAAAACCGACGTTGGCTGAACTACGTGCCACTTCCGATATCATTGGGGATCCACCCACTACAGCGGCGAGTGTGTTGCCGGCACCGACGGCGATCAAGTCCTTGTTGAAATTGGATTGGCGCCTCCAGGGATCCAGGCTGTCAACTGCTTTGACGGTAAGACAGGACTCCAGACTTCCCACCAGCAGGAACATGATCACGTATTTCCAGAACGCCCCTGTTCCAATTTGCGAGAAATCGGCGTTAAAAGCAATTTCCTTCCAGAAATCACCGATATGCACGAGGATATGAGCGGGTTGCGTTCCCTTGAAATCCAGAGCCATAGCAGCGGGGATAGCTATCAGCAATACAACCATTGGAGCTGGAATTTTCTTTACTAAAGGGCTTTTTATCTTGGGCAATCCAAACAGGACGACCAGACTGAGTATCCCGACTATTGCCACAGGCACGTTTGGATTCATGATGGAATGGGGAATATGCGCATAAAGCTTCACAGGTCCCATTCCCGCCAGTGTCGCTGGGTCTATTCCGAGAAGGATGTGCGCCTGCTTCGAAATAATGATAAGCCCGATCGCAGCCAGCATTCCATGCACCGCGGATAACGGAAAGAAATCGCTAAGCGAACCTGCCCTCATAAAGCCGATAACGACTTGCAGCGCGCCCGCGACGACCATGACGCCCAGGGCCATTTTCCACCCTTCCGGACCGCCGCCGACTTCGGCAACACAACCTGCGACAATGGTAATCAAGCCCGCTGCCGGGCCTTTGATGGTTAGTTGTGAACCGGCAAAGAACGCGACTACCAGCCCGCCAATCATGGCGGTAAGCACACCCATTGCGGGCGGAAAATCACCAGCTTTGGCGATACCTAGACTAAGCGGCAGAGCCAGTAGGAAGACAAAGAAGCCGGCCATAAAATCGTACCGGAAGTTCTCCAACATCCCGGACAGACCGTCTTTCGGTACTGTCAGTTTAGTGGTAGAAGCAGTAGCTGAACTCATCAGTGATAACTCCTGTTAATTGGATTTTAATATCCTGAATAAAAAAGTCTCATATTTCCATTAATTTCCATTCGCCTGCCAAGTTTCTCAGCAGCAGGCTATCCAGAGGGTTTGAAGAGCTTCATGCGCGGTATTTTTCGTCTATAAAACATGTGTGTGTTCATCTCAACCAAGTTTTCGTGTCCTGCGCCATGCGTCTTCACATTTGTGATATAATTCATCCTTTATCCCATCCCTCTTTTAGAGGAGTTGCTCAAAATACGGAATACCACCCCGCATTTCCCTTTTCCCCCTCTACACCCCCGCATCTTTTTTCTTTCGAAGTGTAAGGCTTCGCATACTTTGTCTTTTATTACCTCTGATGAGGCGTAGTTGTGTGTGCTGAAGTCGGTCAGAAATGAATTTGTCTACGCCTCTATTACTCCCTCGCGCGAGATCGGATACATCTTCCGAAACCTTCTGAGGCGTTCACTTATTATTCATTACTCAGGTACCTTCTTATTTCCTGATAACACTCCTTTTCAGACCCCTTTTCAGACCCTGGTTGAGCGCCGACTTTATTCCGGGATTTCTTTCGCATGGCTTCTGATTCCCTGGGTTTAAGCCGGCGCCTTTCATCAGATCTGTCTGTGGACTCCCACTTTCATATCATAATTTCACTTTCACGAGTTTTTGAAGGGGACGGCATGGTAAGTTTTAACATGAGGTCCAAGATAAATCCGCGAATATATTCTGACCAGGGAGAGACCGACGATGATGAAACTCAGTGCGAGAATAAATGCAAATACGACCTGGTCTGTGTGAATATGGGTGAAGATCAGGTCTATTCCCAAGAATGATGGGGTAATAGGAAAACCCATCAAGCCCAGACACGCAAGCAGGAAAATGAAAGCCTGGGTAGGGTATTCATAGACATGACCCTGACCCTGAGGTTCCTTCAGATCCACCTTCCGCTCGAGTGACTTCAGTTGTGCTAGACACGCATATCCCACAAGACCTGAAAGGAGGATGCCACTTATATAAATAACGATCTCCCGGGTCGTCACTTCGTCGTAAAACGAGATGGCGAGCGCGATCCAGAGATGATTCATGATGACGAAGTACCAGCTCAACTGGGGACTCATTCTTTCCGAGAAAGACTTCAGCACGACGATCAGGGCGATGAAGGCAAATAGTGTCGGCAGGAATTGCTGGACCCCCACCGGTAAAGACTGCTCGTAGTACAGGCAGGCGAGGCCGACGAGGAAAAGTGTGGTAGCGATAACGAAACCGCCAGTTCCGGATAACACCAGGTTCAGCTTCCTGCCGATCCATTTCACGGGATCCCAGAAGAAGAAATACATGAAGGAATCGAGATTGAACTCCTTCACGCTCAGCATATAGGCCGCATACTCGATTTGCTTGGATGTGGAGTGCTTGTCGATGTATTCCCTTGGAACAAAGTTGTAGAACTGATCGCGGAGCAGGAAGGTCACGGCCGATGGCGAAACCAGAAGCTGATACGTCCGCAAGAATGCATTTCCTGCCAAATGGATCAAGGCAAGATCATAAAACCCTAACGCCACTTCCACGAAAATGATGCCGATCTGCGCCACCGAAGAGTAGGCAATCTGCGTCTTGATCGAGGACTGTACGCGTGAAATAAGGGTCGCGACTACGGCGGTCGCCACGCCAAGAAGAATGACAGGCACTACCACAACGAGCTGATTTTCCCAGAATGGGAACGTTCTCAGCAAAAGGAAGACGCCCAGATGAACCGAGAGCGATCCGTAAAAGATTGCACTCGACGGGGTCGGACCCTCCAGTGCTCTGGGCACCCAGGAAGAGAACGGGAGCTGACCCGATTTCACAGCGGCCGCCAGCAGGAGCATCAACCCGATCAAAATCCCCAATGTCGTGTTGCCCTCAAGAGTCTGTGCAACCAGTTCCGGATGCATGAGCTTGGAGAAGGTGATGTTTTCGTGCCACAGATGATGACTCATCCAGATGACCAGAATCAAACCCATATCCGCCACGCGAAACACCGTGAATACCTTGAGCGCATTTTTTACCGGCAGATACCGCTCCCTGTAGAACCCGATCAGGAGGAAGGACGTGATTCCCAGAACTTCCCAACCGATGAAGAGCGTCTCGAAATTACCGGAGAAAATGATGATGTTGTAGCCGATGAAAAAGAACAGGATGGTGTTGAAAAACCGCTTATAGCCCCTTTCACGATGAAGGTACCATCTGGAGTAGACGGTAACCAGAAAGCAGAGGAAGGAACCGACGAATAGATAAACCGCGGTAATTTTGTCGAAATAGAATGAAATGAAAAACTTGTAACTTTCCGTGTTATACAGGATAAGCTCAATTGTCTCGAGCGTCGGGTATCCGCCGAACAGCCAGAGGACCAGGAATATCCAGGCCAAAACCATGTGCGAACCGACAGTGGAGTAGGCTATCCAGGAAATGGCATCCTCATTCTTTTTCGGCACGAGCATGGTGAGCGCAAACCCGATCAACGGGATGATTATGAATAACCCAAGCAGCGAGGTTAGCAGCGGCATCGTCATTTTTTCACTCTCTCCTTCTTCTCGATAAAGTAGACAGGTAAATTCTCTTGAACCGCATCCAGGGTTTCGATCGATTCCGCTTTCTTAGCCCGTTCCATCAATGCGCTCAGATCCGATACGGTTTCCAGATCGTTTAACAGGGGCTTGTAAATCTTCGAGAAACTACCGTCCTTGTACAACCAAAGCTCACCGGTGTCCGGATGCACGACCACGCAGTGCACCCAGTAGTTTTCATAAAACGAATAGTTTGCCGTCTGCGACTTGATCACCTTCAATGCCACATCGGGATAATGTTCGATGATGACTAGGAGACGGACGGGATCGTGGATCTCGATCATCTGGCTGGGAAGCCCTGTCCTCAAATCGCCATCCGCGCCGTTGGCCACCCCGATCAGACCCATGACGTTGTGCGGCAGTTTCGTTCCGGCACCCATTTTGTGATTGTCGGTCCGGGAGAAAAAATACTCGAGGTCGATACCGCCCATAACCAACGCAATGGGGCCCATGGACATGGTGAGGAACTTACCTTCAGGATCAGTGCGGTAGTCATAGGTGCTCGTGGACGCCCGCCTGTCCAGGAAGAGGTTTTCCGTAATACTCCGTCTGCCGATAATACTTACCGCATTGGTCGCATGATTGAGCTCCGGCCGGGGTTCGAACAGCGAAACGGATCTCCTGCGAATTTCCTCGTGAATCTCCTTGGGACTCATTTTGGTATCAATGGATACCAATCTTCTGGACCGCTCCTTCGCGTGGAGATCGAGCGCTTCATTGATGACGAGCGTATTCCTCCTGTGTTTTCCGGCGTTTTCCTCGGAGAGAATCTCTTCATCGAAGAAGGCAACTTCGTCACGCGTGGTGTCGTGCAGCCCCGGGAGGAACTGGGTAGTGGGTGGAATAACGACGCCCCGCTCTTTGAGTGCTTCCCTTACCTTGGGATGGTTGGCCATGTAACAGAACGTCCTGGCATTCACCGATCCGGGCCGGCCGCCGCATGCGCCACAGTCATAGGCGGTATAGTGAGGATTGTTTACGCTGGACGCGCCGTGCCCAATCATGTAAACGATGGGAGCAAAGGTTTTATCTACCCCGTTTAACCCCGTGCTGGTCAGGACACCCTGAACGCGCTGGACCATCTCGTCAATCGTAAACCCGATCTGCAAACCGTTTTCCTTGTCGTTCGGGTCCTTGTTTTCGATGGTTAGCCGCGCGTTCTTGTCCACGTGGGAATAAGATGAGGCCATGGCAGGCATCGCGCCCGGCTTGAATACATTCAAGGCCAATCTCAGGGCCGACACGAACCCGATGGTTTGGGAAATAAACCAGCCCTGGAAAAGCGAATGGGTGAGCTTGGAAAAATGTACTTCCTTCTTTATCTTCTGCTTGTTACCGATTTCCTTGACGAGGAATTTGGGGAAGACCGGCGCGGGACAGCATTTCGTGTAAAACTTGCCGTTCTCGGGTTGATAATACAGTTCGACGTTAAAAAATCCGGCGGTGGTAAACGTTTCGCAATCCGGATCCAGTTGCTCGAGGTACCGGCGGAACGATGTCAACCGGTCATCGATGCAGAAGTACGTCTGGAAACTTCTGTTTTCGATCTTTCTTTCCCAGGTCTTGTCCTGCAAAGCTATTCCAGTCAGCACCTGGTCGTAGTACGTCCACTCAAAAGCATCGTGCCAAAGGGAAAAAACCGTATCGACCTCAGTCTCGGGCACATCGTCGAACAACGGTTCAGGCCGCTCTTCCAGAATGCGGGCAATGGGTTGCCAACTTTCTCCGAAATAGGAATCGAGCGCGTCAATCTCAAGCAGAAGCTCGAAGACAACCAGGTCATGAACGGTAATGTTCTTCGGGTTCAGGAGAGAGGCGGGCTGGGCCTCGACGGAAGCTACCATGCCCGACCAACCCGGGTGCGCAAACTGCTGGTCAAACAGATACTGCGCATAGAGGGTTTCATCCCCCACCAGGAGCTTCAGCAGATCCTCCATCTTGCAGTTTCCAGACACCAAAAGCTTTTTAGCTCTCTTTGTCTTGAAGAAACTGGCGAAGCTTTTTTCTTCCATTTCCTTCATGGCCGCAAGAAAACCCTTGTGCCCTATTGGGAAACCCCATATTGAAATTCCCTGATCGAGGTAGCTGCACAGGATTCTGAACAGAAGCGGGTGAACCATCAGATCCAGGTCAATAGGATAATGACGCTTCCAGTTCGCCCTCAGTTTGCCTATTCGGGGGGAAACGGAGTCGTCATATTCCTTCTCAAGCAGCCGCTGCATCCAATCCTCAAGATACTGTGCGCCCTTCTGCTCGGAGATGACCCGCTCAAGAATATCCTTGCGGATACGCCCGGCTTCATACAGGTCTCTATATTCACGAAGTTGAAGAGAGGGAAAATATCCGAATATTTTTTTTGCGCGACGCGTTCCCTCATGGAAGGGATAGTTCTGGAATGCGTGTAATGTATTATGATGAATAAAATCTTTCAGCGGAGCCTGCGAGGGCAGATAGTGCTGCAGGTCATGGATCACTTCCTCTTCATTGAAGGAAGAAACGGAGACTTCCTGCGCCTGGACTCCAGTCCGCTCCGCGTGCAGCGGACTGACATCCGCTCGTTTATCCGAGTTAGTCGGTGCGCTTACCGCGGCGGCACCGGAAGCTGCAAACTGTTTTGGAGAATCCTTCACCAACTCGATCCTCTTTCCCTCTTTCTGAATATTTTCATCTTTGTCTATTGCTGCTGGCATAATTTTTACTCCTCTTCTTCGTAACGCCTTCTGACCTGTTGATAGGATTCCCTTTAACTAAAATAAACTCGATTCATTGACTTAAAATAACAGAGGAATTTACTCAGGTATTTACTCAGATATCAAATTAACACACGCCCTGTGAAGAATTCGTGAAGATAAATACCCTGATAAACAGAGTTTAAACGAGCACCCTTACCGGGTGAGGCAGGCATCCCGGCGGTCCGATCACTAAAAAGTGGCGTCTTCAGGAAGGAGAAAGTGGTGGAAATAGTCCGCAAAGCGCGGATTTTGCAGAAGATCGAATAGCGAGAACTGTAGAGCTTCCGCTATGTCGGGCAGTCAGGGGAAACCTGCGGGGAAATGCTTCTCTCCAGGAAAAATGAGGGTCAGGGAAATACAATATGGAAGGTCGCACCTTGTCCCGGCATGCTTTCGACTTCTATGCTCCATCCATAGTAGTCGCAGATGCGCTTGACGATGGCAAGCCCTATGCCCAGACCTTCACCTTGCGTTGAACCGCGGAAGAAGCGTTCATACAGGAGGGGTAGATAGGAAGGCTCAATACCTATACCGGAATCGGAAATCGAAAGACGGTTGCCTTTGAAATTTACCCGTATGAAACCGCTATTGGTATATTGCACCGCATTGCGCAGCAGATTCACAAGAGCCGTGTGAATCGCCTGCCGATTCAGCGTCAGCATGGCTTTCGGTTCCACCGTGACTTCGAATGTAAGATGCTTTCGATAGATCTCCCCGCATATCGATTCTGCCGCATCGTAGACACACTCGGCCAGGTCCACGGGTTCCATTACCCCGAGCGACTGCTCGCGCGCAAGAAATAACAGGGCTTGCAACTGCTCGCCCATCCGGGTTGCGGCGCTTTCGATCATGCCGATCCGCATGCGCGCTCTTTCCGAGAAATTCGGTTCCGCGACCAGCAGCTCACAGCTTGTCAGGATAGTTGTAATCGGTGTGCGCAGCTCATGGCTTATATTGGCGGTAAACTCCTGTTCCCTGCGCAGCATGCGGGTTATGCGGCTTTGATAGTCATCCAGCGCGCGCGCGAGCTGCGCCACTTCCTCATCCTGCCCGGGCTGGGTAAGCGTTTCCCCCTGGATGTCACCCGGCGCGAGATGCCTCACCTGCTCGGCGAGATCAGTCACCTGCTTGACCAGCACTCCGGCCAGCAGATATCCCACCACGACTGCGACACCTACGACGGAAATGAGCGACAGGACGATGAGCAGTTTCAATTCCCGTTGCCGCGCTTCGTGCAGACCTATTTCATAGGCGACAAGAAACTTGACTCCGTCCACGTGATGCACCGCGACCCGGACTTCCTCCGGGCCGCGAAAAACCTTGTGCCGCCTGTAACTCAGTCCCTGCAGATAGGAAGGAAGGCGAGATTCTTCGGAGGGATCGTGGATGATGTATTTTTCGAGATTGGAACCTTCCTGCGGCACGAAGTCCGCATGCTCGCGATAGCGCTGGAGCAGGTAATCCATCTCGGTTTCGATGATCTGCTCGATATGAGCTTCTTCGATGTCATCGGAAGCGATATACAGGCTGACACCCAGCGTTCCGACAACGACAATACAGAATATCGCAAACGCGAGTGCAACACGAAGGCGAAGCCCACGCCTAATTACGGGCACGCGTGGAAAGCCGATAGCCGAGACCGTGAACGGTTTCGATTGGATCATAGCCACCCGCGCGCGTCAGTGCGCGGCGAAGCTCGTGCATGTGACTTCGGAGAGTATCGCTGGTTTCCTGCACATCCCCCCATACTTCCGATTCGAGCTCCCTGCGGCTGAAAACGCGGCCAGGCTCGCTCATGATGACTGCAAGCAAGCCAATGCATTTCGGCGGCAATTTGACGTTCGCGCCCGCGAAGCGGATTGTGAGGGTTTTCGGATCGAAGGAAAGATCCTCCGTTTCCAGCGTTCGACTGGTTACCTTGCCCTTTCGACGTTTGTGCATGGCAACCAGTCGCGCTTCAACTTCTTTCAAGGCGAAGGGTTTGACCAGATAGTCATCCGCCCCACAATCGAAACCTTTCAGCTTGTCTTCCAGCGTGTCGCGCGCCGTCAGCATCAGGACCGGAGTATCGAGATGCGCTTCCTGACGAAGCTTCCGGCACAGTGTTATACCATCCGCACCCGGTAATCCCAGATCGAGCAAAATGCCATCAAACTGCTGTGTAACCGCAAGATGCAACCCTGTAATCCCATCAGCCGCCGCATCGACACTGTGACCGCGAGCTTCGAGAAAGTCGTATAGATTACTGGCTATTGCCCGATCATCTTCAATAATAAGTATGCGCACGTGAAGAGTTCCAAACAATCAGACCTGCAGAAATATCAAAATATCATGTAGATTCGAAGTGAAAAAATTCTGTTTATCCGCTAGCTGCCGAAACTGCTGTTTCCCTCGGCATCCGCACGATGAAATCTCCGGCTGAGGCTGTGAACTGCTTCGACCAGCGTAAGCGCATTTTCGGGCGGCGTAAACTGCGATATGCCATGTCCCAGGTTGAAGATGTGCCCACTGCCTTCGCCAAAACTCGCAAGAATTTGCTCCACTTCGGCAGCAATTACCCCCGGTTCAGCGAATAACACGGCAGGATCAAGGTTGCCCTGCAAAGCGACTTTGTGGCCCACGCGCTGCCGGGCCTCTCCGATATTCACGGTCCAGTCCAGTCCCACTGCATCACACCCGCTGTCCGCGATACTCTCGAGCCATAGCCCCCCGCCCTTGGTAAAAACAATGCTCGGAATACGCTCAGCCCCCTGATACCGCCTCAACCCGGCCAGTATCTGGGTCATGTAGCGCAGCGAAAATTGCTGATAAGCGGCGTGGGAAAGCGCTCCACCCCACGTATCAAAAATCATTACTGCCTGCGCGCCGGACTCGATTTGAGCGTTCAGATAAGCGGTGACAGCCTGCGCATTGATATCGAGAATGTGATGCAGCAAATCAGGGCGGCGGTACAGCATGGTTTTTATTTGCCGGAAATCAGTCCCGCCGGCCCCTTCCACCATATAGCAGGCAAGCGTAAACGGACTGCCGGAGAACCCGATCAGTGGAACCCGATTATCCAGAGTCTTGCGTATCTGCGAAACCGCGTCCATGACGTAGCGCAAATGAACAGCAGGATCTGGGACGGTAAGGGCCCGGATCTCCCACTCTTCGCGCAAGGGGCGCTCGAACCTGGGGCCCTCTCCTTCCGCAAAATATAGTCCCAATCCCATCGCATCAGGAATCGTCAGAATATCCGAAAACAGGATGGCCGCATCCAAAGGAAATCGCGCGAGAGGTTGCATTGTAACTTCGGTGGCGAAGTCAGGATTCTTGCAGAGCGCGAGAAAATTGCCCGCACGAGCCCTCGTCTGATTATATTCGGAGAGATAACGCCCTGCCTGCCGCATGAGCCAAACCGGCGTGTATTCAGTGGGTTGCCTCAGCAGGGCCCTGAGCAGGGTATCGTTCTTCAATCTTGTCATTCAGACCCGATCAATCGCAAAAATCAGTAAAAGCCGGATGCTCAAACTACCTGTAGAGCTACCAGTGGAAATGTATGCCTTGGAGACTGCCAAGTCCCCGGAACCGTTAGGCCCCCTTCAACCCTTCATCTTACCATGAATGGCCAACGAGGCACACGTCATTCGCGAAAAGGTCAACAATGGGAATGATCTGTCAGCTTTCCTCGACAACGAAAAGACGCCGGTATTCACGGATGGCATAACGATCTGTCATGCCCGCGATATAGTCGGCAATGGCCTGATGCTTGTCCTGCTGATATCTGGACTGGAATTCCGGAGGCAGCAACCGGATATCCGAATCGAATGCGTCAAAGAGCTGGCGGATGATGTGCCGTGCCTTTGCGCTCATGCGCGATACCTTGTAGTGCCGGTAAAGATGCTCCCGCAGAAACTTTTTGAGCTCCTGTTGCTCCTGCGCGATTTCCCTGCTGAATCCGATCAGCGGCGGAGCAGTCCGGATTTGGTCCAGCGTGGCGGGACGCGCCTGCTCGATATTCACTGCGCTTTGTCTGATCAAATCTCCCGCCAGCGTATTGATCATCCGCCGCACGGTTTCATGGACCAGCCGCCTGCCGGAGATTTTCGGGTATTGCTGTCTGGCCATTGCCAGATGACGCACAAATATGCCAACTTCCTCAAGTTGCTGCTGCGTGACGAGACCGGATCTCAAGCCATCGTCCACGTCATGATTGTTGTAAGCAATCTCGTCAGCGAGATTGGCGACTTGCGCTTCCAGCGAAGGCCGACGATTCGTGAGGAAGCGCTCACCAACGTCCCCCAGCTCCAGCGCATTTTTCTTTGAACAATGCTTGAGAATGCCTTCGCGGGTTTCAAAGCACAGATTCAACCCGTCGAATGCGCCATAGTGCTCTTCCAGCACATCCACCACCCGCAGGGATTGCAGATTATGCTCAAAGCCGCCATATTCCTTCATGCACTCGTTCAGCGCGTCCTGCCCGGCATGACCGAAGGCGGTATGGCCGAGATCATGCGCCAGCGCGATAGCCTCAACCAGATCCTCGTTCAGGCGCAAATTCCGGGCTACGGAGCGGCCGATCTGCGCCACTTCGAGACTGTGCGTCAAGCGCGTGCGGAACAAGTCCCCTTCATGATTGACGAAAACCTGGGTCTTGTACTCAAGCCTGCGAAAAGCGGTGGAATGAATGATGCGATCGCGATCGCGCTGAAAAGGCGTGCGACCGGGAGAGGGTTCTTCCGCAATGCGGCGACCGCGGGAATTGGCAGGCGATACCGCATAGGATGCCAGCTCATGCATCAGCCGTACATTCCGTCAGAACTTCGGTCAGTATCGCGGCCGGCACATCCGCATGCACCGCCGCCCGCCCAATATTCTCGAGCAGTATGAAACGCATTTTCCCGCCTTGTACTTTCTTGTCCAGTCCCATCAGACGCAAATATTTTTCCGGACCCAGATTCGGAGCAATCACCGGCAGCCCGGCCTTCACATAGAGATTCCGGATTCGCTCCACCTCCCCCTCATCTATCATACCCATACGTCGTGATACCTCGGCTGCCAGCATCGTTCCCGCAGCCACTGCTTCCCCGTGAAGCCAGTTGCCGTAACCCATGGCATTCTCGATTGCATGTCCAAAAGTATGTCCCAGGTTCAACAAGGCACGCATGCCGCTCTCGCGCTCGTCTGCCTCCACAACTTCGGCTTTATGCTGACAACTCCTTTCTATTGCTTCTATAAGCATCGAATTGTCACGTTCCAGCAGGGCATCAACATGAGATTCAAGCCAGTCAAAGAATGCCGGATCGCGAATAAGGCCATACTTGATGACCTCGGCTATGCCGGCGCGCAGTTCCCTATCGGGCAATGTATCGAGCGTGGACGTATCCGCCATGACCGCCTGGGGTTGATAAAACGCCCCGATCATGTTTTTGCCCAGCGGATGGTTGATCCCGGTCTTACCGCCAACTGAGGAATCGACTTGCGCCAGAAGTGTGGTGGGTACCTGAATGAACGGCACACCTCGTAAATAGGTGGCGGCGGCGAAACCGGCCAGGTCTCCCACAACTCCTCCGCCAAGGGCGATGACGGGTGTATTGCGTTCGCAGCGATGGGTCAGGAGAGCATCGAAAATGAGGTTGAGAGTTTCCCAGTTCTTGTATTCCTCACCGTCCGGAAGAACGATTGGAACTGAAACTATCCCGTGAACTGAAAGATCCGCACGAAATTTGTCGAGATATAAAGGCCCCACCGTAGTATTTGTGACAATGGCCACCCGCTTCTGGCCGAGGTAATCCAGGATGAGTTCGGGCTGAGCCAGGATGTTTGCACCGATATGGATCGGATAACCGCGTTGGGCTGGCGTGGAGACAAGATTAACAGTGACTGTTTGCATTATTGTGAAGGGAAAGGAGGCGCGATCTGCCCGAACGCTTCGATAAACAGCGTCCAAGCGGTTCTTTTGGATAACCCTGGCAATTATCCCTACGCTTAGCTCACCATGGTTTCACCACCACGAGTATCACGACAGCGATCAAGATAAGTACCGGTACTTCATTGAACCAGCGGTAATAAACATGGCCATGCCGATTGCGGTCACGTTTGAAATCGGCCAGTAGCCTGCCGCAGTATCCGTGATATGCAATCAGCAATACCACCAGAGCGAGCTTCGCATGCAGCCAGGCTCCCGTAATGCCATAGCCCAGCCAGAGCCACAGGCCCAGGACGACCGCCAGCACCGCGCTGGGGGTCATGATCCCATAATAGAGCTTTCTTTCCATGATTTTGAACCGCTCCATGCCTGCGGAATCCGTAGTCATGGCGTGATAGACAAAGAGCCGCGGCAAATAAAATAGCCCGGCGAACCAGGCTACCACGAAGACGATATGAAAAGATTTTACCCAGAGCATATGCTTTTCGAATGGAAACAGCCCATGCGTTCAGTTGCTGTGAACTGAGCGCCGTACAAAAAGCATACTATATACTGAAATATACTGAAGCGGACGACAGGTCGCTAACGCGGTGCCAGGAACATGAACACCGCGAAAGACTCGAGAAGTGGAAAAGCTTCCTTCCGTGGAAGGTTGATTACAGTGGCATCAGGCCGAAGCTGGGTTCGTGATGCGTATCGGAGCATGTCGCCGCGGATATCAGACCGCAACAACTTCCAGATCAGGCTCTATCGACCTCAGCATGTTCTGGATGCCCCGCAATGTTCCGGTAATCGAACTCGGACAGGTGCCGCAAGCGCCTTGGTAGTGAACACTCAGCCGGTTGCCTTCAAGGCCAAGCACATGGAGATCGCCTCCATCATTCTGGAGATAGGGGCGGATCTCCTCATCGAGTATCTCATTGATCAGCTTGAGCCGTTGCTGGTCCTCAGGACTTAAATTTGCAATTTCCGCACTTGCGGCTGCAACTGTAGCGGCTGTCTGGGTATCTGCCGCCGGCGCGGCACGAATAGGATCTGCTACTTCGCGCGCCAGGTCTTGCCAGTCAGCCGCGCCATCCTGGGTTACCGTGATCCACCGATCCACATAAAACACATTGGTGACATGATCGATGTCAAACAGCGCTTCGGCAAGCGGATCACCTTTCGCCTGCTCGGCATTATCATACGAACGTGTTACCCCCCAGGTCAGCGGCTCCTTGAGGATGAATTTCAACGCATTTCGATTGGGGGTTCCCTCTATTTCAACTATCTTCGGCATTTCTGGTACCTTGACGAAAAGCTCAGGCGTCCCCTATTGCGGCGTGCATGGGATCATCCTCTGCTTCGGTTGAGGTGGTGCTGACGGAATTGAGCGCTGCGTGAAGCGTGTGCCATGGGAGAATCGCGCATTTGACGCGGGTAGGCAGGTCACGTACGCCGGCAAATACGGTAAGCCTTCCCAGATGGTGAGGGTGGGCAAGATCCAGCGTGCCCGTGGCCATGTCACGGAATTCCTTGATCAGCATCTCCGCGTCTGCAAGGCTCTTGCCTTTTACAACAGTGGTCATCATGGATGCAGATGCCTTGCAGATCGCACACGACTCACCATGGAACGCAATACCTTCGATATGTTCCCCTTCAAGGTTCAGATCGATATCGAGATGATCGCCACAAAGCGGATTGTGCCCGACCGCGTGGTGGCTTGCCTTGTCCAGCTTGCCGTAATTGCGGGGTTTCCTGTTGTGGTCGAGAATGACTTCTTGATAAAGAGATTTCGTAGTCATTAAATAAATATCTTTTGCACAGTACGAATGCCAGCGATGAAAGTATCTACCTCAGCCATTGTATTATAAAACGCAAACGAAGCGCGTGTGGTGGCAGGCACCTTGAGGCGCAGCATCACAGGTTGCACGCAGTGATGGCCGGTGCGAACGGCAACGCCTTCCTGATTCAAAAGCGTACCGACATCATGCGGATGCACACCCGCCATCTCGAAAGACAGCACCGCGGTTTTTTTCGCTGCTGTGCCTATGATGCGCACTCCGGGTATCTGGCGCATCTGTTCGGTTGCGTAGGTGAGCAATTCAACCTCGTACGCGGCGATGGCATCGATACCGACATTCGATAAATAGTCGACGGCAGCGCCAAGCCCGATAGCGGCTGCAATGGGGGGAGTTCCTGCTTCGAATTTGTGTGGAATGGAATTGTAGGTGGTTCTTTCGAATGTCACCGACAGAATCATGTCGCCGCCGCCTTTGAACGGCTGCATGCGCTCCAGAAATTCCGCTTTTCCGTACAGAATACCGATGCCTGTCGGACCACACATCTTGTGTCCCGAAAATGCATAGAAATCGCAGTCGAGATCCTGGACATCCACTTTCATATGCGGCGCAGCCTGCGCGCCATCCACCAGCACCGGAACGCCGCGGGCATGCGCGAAGGCGATCATTTCCCTGATCGGGTTGACCGTCCCCAAAGCATTCGATACGTGCATCACACCGACAAACTTCGTGCGCTCGTTGAAAAGCTTCTCGTATTCATCGATGAGAAGTTCACCGGCATCGTTGATGGGCACGACACGTATCCTTGCCCCTTTTTCTTCCGCCAGCATCTGCCACGGAACGATATTCGAATGATGTTCCAAGGTGGTCAGGATGATTTCATCGCCGGCACCGATGAATTTGCGTCCATACCCGTGCATCACGAGGTTGATGGAATCTGTCGTTCCGCTGGTAAAGATTACCTCTCTGTCTTCACGCGCATTGATGAAGCGCTGCAATTTACGGCGCACCGCCTCATATTCTGCCGTCGCAGTCTCGGATAAATAATGCACTCCGCGATTGATATTTGCGTGCTGGCTTGTCTGGTAACGCACCAGGCGGTCGATCACCGGCTGCGGCATCTGGCTGGAGGCTGCATTATCGAGGTAGACCAGCGGCTTTCCTTCGACCTGAAGCTTCAGAATCGGAAAATCGGCACGCACACGCGCGACGTCGAGCGTCGAATCAATCTGGGGTTGCAGCGTGGAATCTATGATTTTCATGGCTCAGTTTTCTTGGTTTGTTCCAGCACTGTCCGTTCAAGCCGGTATTTGAGCGATGCGATGGGAATGCGATCAATGATCTCGGCACCAAACGCATAAGTCAGCAGATTTCGCGCCGCAGCTCCGGACAGGCCGCGGCTCTTGAGATAAAACAACTCCTCGCTATCGAGTTGCCCCACCGTTGCTCCGTGTGCGCACTTCACGTCATCCGCAAATATTTCGAGCTGCGGCTTGGTATCGATACGCGCCTTCGCATTCAACAAGAGGTTGCGGCTGGATTGCGCGGAATCCGTATTCTGTGCACCCGGGCGAACCATGATCTTGCCATTGAACACGGCATGCGCGCTACCGTCAGCAATGCATTTATGCAATTGACGACTGGTACAGTTCGGTTTGGCATGATCTATGGAACTGTGTGTATCGGCAAGCTGTCGGCCATTGATCAATGCCAGCCCGTCGATAGCGCACTCAGCACCCTCCGCATCGAGCACTGTATTCAGATCGTAACGTGAAATCCGCGCCCCCAGCGCTACGCTCACAGAGCGGTAGCGGCCGGCATGCCCTAGCGAAACGGCACAATTCCCGATATGAAACGCTTCGGTGCTGTCGCGCTGTACCCGGATGTGACTGATCTGCGCATTATCTCCCACAGCGATCTCGGTCACGGCATTGGTCACATAGATTGCGTCATTCAGGCTGACGTAATCCTCGAGGATGGTAATTTCGCTTCCCGCTTCAGCGATGAAAAGACAGCGCGGATGACTTGCCACTTCCGGTTGCGTTGCAATGAGCAACACGTGTACAGGCGTATCGATCGCTGCACCCCGCGGTACCATGACCAACGCACCATCGTGCAGGAATGCGGTATTAAGCGCCGCAAACAGATTATCCTCGAAGCGCGCATACTGACCCAGATGCGGCTCTATTGCCTCTGCATTCGCTGTTATCGCCGATGACAGATTGGTGACAATCAAGCCGCGGTTTCCGAGGCGTTCTGCCGGCGTAGAAAGTTGCGGCATGTATTTGCCATCGACAAATACGAGCCTGATAGCAGCTTCCGCAAGGGAAAAACGCTCGACATCTGCGGCCTGCAACGCCGGTGCAGCAAGAGCGGGCTGGAACGATTGGCGAACGAGTGGGGAAAGGTCAGTAAAACGCCACTCCTCATCCCGTGTCGTGGGCAGCTTCAACCTTCCCGCATGGTCGACTGCATTTGCCCGCAGTTGGTTAAACCAGGCGAGAGGGCTGGGCGGCAGCCGCGGTTGTCCTCGAAGCAGGCTTTCGAGATAACTGTTGCTATTCACGAGGCTCATGCTCATGCGCTTGCCGGGACACGCCGCTCAACCCCTACCCAGTCATAACCTCGCGTTTCGAGATCGAGCGCAAGCTCTTTGCCGCCCGTTTTAACGATGCGTCCGCCGCGCATTACATGCACGTAATCCGGTTCGATATAGTTGAGCATGCGCTGATAATGGGTTACCAGAATGATTGCGTTGTCCTTGTTTGCAAGTTTGTTTACCCCATTGGTAACGATTCGGAGGGCATCGATGTCGAGACCGGAATCCGTCTCATCCAGGATAGCCAGTCGTGGTTCCAGCAGTGCCATCTGCAACATCTCGTTGCGCTTCTTCTCACCGCCCGAAAAACCTTCGTTGACGCCTCGATCCAGGAAATTGGGATTCATTTCCAGCAATTTCATTTTCTCGCGCACAAAATCCTCGAATTCCAGCGGATCGAGTTCGTCCTTTCCACGCTGCGACTGCAGGGTATTGTAGGCAAGGCGCAGGAAATGGCTGTTGGAAACACCGGGTATCTCGATCGGATACTGAAAGGCAAGAAATACGCCTGCACGCGCCCGTTCTTCCGGTTCTAAATCGAACAGATTCTGCCCTTCAAACAATACCGATCCTCCGGTAACCTGATAGGCGCTGTGCCCGGCAAGCACCTTGGCAAAGGTGCTCTTGCCCGAGCCGTTCGTTCCCATGATGGCATGCACCTCACCACTTTTAACGATGAGGTCAACGCCTTTGAGTATCTCTACACCCTCGACTGCCGCTCGCAGTCCGCTTACTTCCAGAATCGTTTTGCTATCCTGATGAATCATCCAACACTTCCCTCCAGCTTGAATCCAAGCAGTTTTGTCGCTTCGACCGCAAATTCCATCGGCAGTTGCTGAAATACATCTTTACAGAAACCGTTGATAATCATGGAAACCGCTTCCTCATTGCCGATGCCGCGCTGTGCAAAGTAGAACAGTTGATCTTCGCCGATTTTTGACGTTGATGCTTCATGCTCGACCTTGGCATTCTGGTTACGCACTTGAATGTAGGGAAAGGTATGCGCCCCGCATTGGTCTCCGATCAGCATCGAATCGCATTGTGAATAGTTGCGCGCGCCGCTGGCAGTGGGAGCAATCCTGACCAGTCCGCGGTAGCTGTTATTGGAATGCCCGGCTGAAATACCCTTGCTGACGATGGTGCTGCGGGTGTTTTTCCCGATATGGATCATCTTGGTGCCGGTATCTGCCTGCTGATAGTTGTTGGTTACCGCTACCGAATAAAATTCGCCCACGGAATTTTCCCCCTGCAGTATGCATGACGGATATTTCCAGGTTATGGCGGATCCCGTTTCGACCTGCGTCCACGAGATGCGCGAATTGGCGCCTTTCGCCAGACCCCGCTTGGTTACGAAATTATATATGCCGCCCACCCCCTTCTCGTCGCCCGCATACCAGTTCTGTACCGTCGAATATTTGATATCGGCGTTGTCGAGTGCGATCAGTTCGACCACCGCGGCATGCAATTGATTGGTATCGAACCTTGGGGCCGTGCACCCTTCGAGATACGACACGGACGACCCTTCCTCGGCAACGATCAGAGTGCGCTCGAATTGTCCGGACTCTTCCGTATTGATGCGGAAGTAGGTCGACAGATCCATCGGGCACTTGACGCCTTTCGGGATGAAGCAGAAGGTGCCGTCCGTAAAAACGGCTGAGTTGAGTGCTGCATAGTAGTTGTCACCCACGGGCACCACCGTACCGAGATACTGCTTCACCAGTTCAGGATAAGCATGCACGGCTTCGGAAATGGAGCAGAAAATGATTCCGACCTCCGCGAGCTTCTGCTTGTAGGTGGTGGCCACGGATACGCTGTCAAAAATCACGTCCACCGCCACGCCGGCCAGGGCCGCGCGCTCATGCATGGGCACCCCCAGTTTCTCGAAGGTGCGAAGCAACTCAGGATCGACCTCATCCATGCTGTTGAGCTTCTTTTTCGGCTTGGGCGCAGCGTAGTAGCTGATCGCCTGAAAATCGATCTGCCGATACTTGACATTGGGCCATTTCGGCTCTTCCATCTTGAGCCATTGCTGATAGGCTTTGAGCCTAAAGTCGAGAAGCCAGGCAGGTTCGTTTTTCTTGGTCGAAATGAGCCGGATAATATCTTCGTTAAGGCCTTTTGGCGCGATATCGGACTCGATTTCGGTAACGAAACCGTGTTTGTATGGCTGATTGACCAGATTCTGTAGTACTGCACTCATGAGATTCGCTCCAATATCGGAATGTCTTTTCTTTTAATAATAGAGGACAACTCCTTTGCTACGAATACTGCCGCTCCTGTTATCCGGTTTCCGGCACCCACTTCCAAGGGCTAGACCTTGACCGGCTCTTCTTTCACACTGAAGCTTTCACCACAGCCGCAGGTATTATCGACGTTTGGATTCTCAAACCTGAATGATTCGTTCAGTCCTTCTCTGACAAAGTCAATTCGTGAACCATCAAGAAACGGCAGAAAGTCGACATCAACCACTACATGAGCGTTACAGGACTCGAACATTCGATCACTCTCGCGCAGCTCATCTGCATAAGCGTAGGTATAGGCAAATCCGGAACACCCCACCTTCTTGACCCCGACCCGCAGGGCCAATCCCTTGCCTCGCTTCGCAAGCTGCTTCTGGATCTGTTTCGCCGCGTTTTCAGTCAGTGTTATTGCCATCGCCATTCTCCGTCTACTCCATGCGATTATGACAACGAAAGTAAGCGTTCGGCATTCAAAACTGAAGTCAGGCAGAAACTGCAGTGCGGCTCCGGTCGGGCATGACCTTTTCAGGCGCAACCTTCCGCATATCCAGCATCTGCACCACACCCGCCTCTCTTGCCTTCCGCTTTTCCTCTCTTTCCCTCTGCTCATCGACCAGTTGTTTCAGCGTGACTGCGCCAAGATGGTCGAAAATCAGTTCGTTGAGCTTTGTCCACAAGTCGTGCGTCATGCATTTCCTGTCATTGTGGCAATTCTCCTTTCCATTGCACTGGGTTGAATCGATAGGCTCGTCAACCGCAAGAATGATCTCGGCAACCGACACTTGCCCCATGTCTTTCGCAAGGCAATAGCCGCCACCCGGACCTCTTACACTATCGACAAGTCCGCGGGAACGCAGTTTGGCGAACAATTGCTCAAGATAAGATAGCGAAATTTGCTGGCGCTGGCTGATTTCCGCAAGTGTCACAGGACGCGTCTGACGTTGCAGCGCAAGATCGAGCAACGCCGTTACTGCAAACCGTCCTTTGGTTGTTAGCCTCATGATGAACTCCTCTTTGCTCTCGATGGATTCACGGATTAAGTAGATAGGTTCAGAAATATCTCAGTCAGCAGAAGTTCAATAGATGACTGATTTAGTCAACTATAAGATACCTGATTGATTTAGTCAACTATATGGACATCATTTCTGAAGATATACAATCTTGAAATGAATCCTCTATCGATATCAAATCGGTATCGATAGAATCAACGGCGGGAGGAATCGAAAGAAAATCATCGGCAATGGACACATTGCCACTCGTGCAAATTTGATCACTTCCGCGGACAGGGTTGAACTGACAGCAGCCCGTCCTGGAACAAACGGAGCAAGAGCAACTTGAATTGCAGTAGCGGAGTTCCGCAATGAACCCTCGTATCGTATTGTCCGACGAAATCGGACCTACTGCAGGGCTTCCTTCCATTCGATTCAGGGATAGGGAACAGTCCGTTCAGAAGGGAATGCGACGCAGTCTCATATGCGCCTCTACCAGCTCAATTGCCTGATGCCGGAACTGATTTCCCTCCGTATCCTTCACCCACATGTGCAGCAACCCGATAAAGAACAGATGGGTATCAATGGCCAGTTGCACGGGATCGTGAGATGAATGCAGTAATTCCTGAACCCTGGCGCGTTCGTAAACCAGCTTCAGCTTCTCGGAAATGCGGGCGCAGTTGAATAAAATCTGCTGCAAGACCATGGCGAACTCATCCACGTATTCGCACTTGATCATCATGATTTCGTATGTCTGGCGGGTCTCCTTGCTATCCATCAGAACCTGGATCGTGCCGCACAGGAAATTTTCGATACAGGCGAGAGGATCGTCCACGCCTTCAACCAGCAAAGTATCGTCCATGCGATCGATGAGAGGCAGGAATACCTGCTCGCGCATGGCCTGAATCAGCTCGATTTTATTGTTGAAATGCCAGTAGACCGCTCCCCTTGTGACGCCGGCCTCGCGCGCGATATGCTCCATGGTAGTGCGGGCGACGCCTCGCTCCAGAAAAACCTGGCGCGCCGCATCTATAAGGCGCTGCCGTGTCAATTCCGCATTTTCCTTGGTTTTTCGGGCCATGTACGAATCGCTCTTTACATCTGTGAAGGTTGGTTTATAATTTACATACATACACGTATGTATGCAAGTTCCAAATTTAGCTGCACGGAGCATGGATGACAGCCACGCAGGATTATAAAAACAAACCCGGCAACTCGTTAATGTGCAGCCAAATAAAAACGCCCGACCTACTGTACGCTACCGCGCGGCTTGCCGTAAGTGTTGTTGCAAGCGTCGTCCTGAGCGTTACGGTGTCCGGCTGTGGCAAGAAGCCAGAAACACCCCCTCATCCACCGGCCCTTCCCGTAAGTGTAATCGAGGTGCAGCCTACCAGCGTACCGATCAGTGCCGAAGCCGTGGCCCAGACCGAAGGCGCCAAGGAGGTCGAAATACGTCCCCGGGTGGGGGGTATTCTGCTCAAACGCCTGTATGAGGAAGGCGCAGAGGTAAAAGCGGGTCAACCTCTGTTTCTGATTGATCCTGTACCTTACCGATATGCGCTTGCGCAGGCGAAGGCGCAACTGGCAGAACAGAAAGCCCGCATCATTCAGACCGAACGCGAAGAAAAACGCCTGAAAGACCTGCTGGATACGCAGGCAATCAGCCAGCGCGAATATGATAATGCGGTCTCCGATAACGCGATTGCGCACGCCGCCTTGCAGCAGGCCGAAGTGCGCGTGCGCGATGCGGAACTCAGTCTCTCCTATACCTCCGTAACCGCCCCGGTCAACGGCATTTCGGGCCGCTTCCAGTTTTCGGAAGGCGCCCTGGTGGAAGCCAACAGCAGTCTTTTAACCACGCTGGTGCAATTGTCGCCGATCTGGGTGCGTTTCAGCCTGTCGAATAACGAGCTGATGCAGCTCGGCGGCCCCCTGAACGAGAAAAAAGTAAAACAAGTGACCTTGATATTGCCGGACGGCTCGGAATACGAAAAGAAAGGGGAGTTGAATTTCGCCGCCAGCCAGATCGACCCGCTGCTGGGCACGCAGCAACTGCGCGCCACGTTCGAAAATGCGGAACAGCAATTGCTGCCGGGACAGTTTGTCAGGGCGAAAGTGGTCGTTGGCCAGCGTGACGGTGTATTCCTCGTCCCGCAGAATGCAATACAAACGTCTGACCGCGGTCAGTCAGTGTATGTGATCAACGAGAAAAACGAAGCGACTCCCAAGCCAGTGGTTACCGGGAAGTGGATGGGTACGGACTGGGTAATTCTTGACGGACTCAAAGCCGGCGATAAAGTCATTGTCGATAACATCATCAAGCTTCGCCCCGGCTCGCCCGTTACCCCTCACGCGCCCGGAGAAGCGCCGGGAACACCTCCTGCCCAGTCTGATTCCGGTTCCGGCAAAGCCGTTTGAGCAAAAAACCGGGCGGAAAACCACCGGATAAATCATGACCAGATTTTTTATTCTGCGACCAATATTTGCGTCGGTTATCTCCATTATCATCGTTCTTTCCGGACTCGCCGCCGCATTGCAGCTCCCCATTGCGCAATATCCGGAGATCGCGCCGCCTACGGTGCTGATAACCGCGACCTATCCTGGCGCCAGCGCTGAAACCTTAACCAAAACAGTGGCCGCCCCCATCGAAGAGCAATTGAGCGGTGTCCAGGACCTTTTGTATTTCAGCTCAAGCGCCGACTCCAGCGGAACGCTGACCATTACTGCAACGTTCGAGGTCGGCACGGACGTTGATCAGGCTACTTTCAATATCAGTAACCGCGTAAATGTCGCGCTACCACGACTGCCGGATGAAGTGCGCCGCACCGGCCTGAAAATTGAGAAGCGCTCCAACGACATCCTGATAGTTTTCATGCTGATCTCGACCGAGAAAGGCAAATATGATCCGCTCTATCTCAGCAACTATGCCACGCTCAACATAATGGACGAGCTGAGGCGTACGGATGGAGTCGGTGATGCCACTGTCTTTGGCGGCCAGGATTACTCCATGCGCATCTGGCTGCATCCTGATCGTATGGCCCAACTGGGCGTGACTACCACGGACATCACTGCCGCTATCCAGGCGCAGAACGCCCAATATGCTGCCGGCAAGATCGGTCAGGAACCGGCTCCGCCTGATCAGCAACTGATTTACACCGTAAATGCAAGAGGTCGGCTGATAACACCTGAACAGTTCGGTGACATCATTTTGCGGGCGGACGGTCCGCGCGGGGTCCTCTACCTCAAGGATGTCGCCCGTATTGAGCTGGGGGCACAAAGCTACGATGTTCGCACGGCCTTGAATGGTCAGCCCGGCGCCGGCATTCCCGTCTTCCTGCAACCCGGTGCGAATGCGCTCGACACGAAAAACGCGCTAGTCGCCAAAATGGAAGAGCTGAAGAAACACTTTCCGGAGGGAATGGACTATGTGGTGCCGTACGATACAAGTCTGTTCGTCAAAGCTTCGATGTGGGAGGTGGTCAAGACGCTCGGCGAAGCGATGGTGCTTGTTCTGCTGGTTGTTTATCTATTCCTGCAAAGCTGGCGCGCCACGCTGATTCCCATTATTGCCGTGCCCATTTCCCTCGTGGGCACTTTCGCCGGATTGTGGGTATTCGGCTTCTCCATCAACACGCTTACGCTTTTCGCCATGGTGCTTTCCATCGGCATTGTGGTGGATGATGCAATCGTCGTATTGGAAAATATCGAGCGGCTGATGGACGAAGAGAAGCTGTCGCCGCTGAAAGCCGCCATCCGTTCCATGGAACAGGTTGCAAGCGCGGTGGTTGCGATTGTCCTGGTACTGTGCGCCGTATTTGTGCCGGTTGCATTCATGGGGGGAATCGCAGGCGAACTGTATCGCCAGTTCGCAGTTACCGTCGCCGTGGCGGTAACCATTTCCGGCCTGGTGGCACTGACCTTGACACCTGCCTTGTGCGCTATTCTGCTCAAGCATACCCACGGTGAATCCCGGTTCTTTCTTGCGTTCAACAGCGGTTTTCAGCGGGTGACGAATTTTTACATCCGCATGGTCAATATCACGCTGCGGCATAAGGTTATCGGTGCCTTCGTATTCCTAAGTATCATTGTCTTATCGGCCTATCTGTTCAAAACAGTACCGGAGAGTTTCGTGCCACCGGAAGATCAGGGCTATGTTGTCACCGCAACCATTCTGCCGGATGGCGCCACACTAGCCAGAACGACAAAAACCGCGGAAGCGGTACGCGCGAGCATTGCGGATGATCCAGCCGTGGCCCATCAATTCGTTGTAAACGGCTTCGACCTGATCGGTGGCGGAAATAAAACCAGTTCTGCTACCATGTTCGTCGCATTCAAGGACTGGTCGGAGCGGAACGCAACAGCGGAGGACATCATCCAGAAGCTGATGGGTATCGGAATGCAGCAGCCGGATGGAATCGCGATCTCCTTCAACCCGCCCACCATCCGCGGGCTGGGAACCGCAGGCGGCTTCGAAGTCTATGTGCAAAGCCGTGGAGGCGCTAATCCGGTTCAATTATCCACAGTGGTGAACAATCTTATCGCTGCACTGAACCAGGAACCGAGGTTGGCCGGCATCAATACCTTTTTCCGTCCCACCGTGCCGCAATTCTTCGTTGAAGTGGATGAGGAAAAAGCGATTTCTCAGCAAGTGAGAATCGCGGACATTTACGCCACGCTGCAAAGTACGATGGGGTCGCTGTATATCAACGATTTCAATTACTCCGGTCGTACCTACCGGGTGCAAATGCAGGCAGAACCGCAATACCGGATGCATCCCGAGGATCTCGGCAGGGTGTATGTACGCTCACAATCCGGCGCGATGGTACCCATGTCCGCCCTCAGCAAACTCAGCACCATTGTGGGCGCGGAGCAGCTCGAACGCTACAACGGCCTCCTTGCCGCAAAGATTCTGGGAGGCGGTGCGCCTGGTGTGAGTTCAGGCGACGCTATCCGGCTTGTAGAGGAGATTGCGGCAAAAAATTTGCCTGATGACTACCAGATTGCGTGGACGGGACAGGCTTATCAGGAAAAGCGGACCGGTTCAGCCGCAATTTTTGCCTTCAGCTTCGCGATCATAATGGTATTTCTCATTCTTGCTGCCCAGTTCGAAACCTGGGCCCTGCCGCTCGCCGTTATCATGGCGGTGCCTTTTGCTCTTGCGGGGGCCCTGCTTGCCGTTTTGACCCGAGGCATGCCGAACGATATCTATTTTCAGATCGGCCTGATCACGCTCATCGGCCTGGCTGCAAAAAATGCCATTCTGATCGTCGAGTTTGCTACGCAGAAAATGGCTGAAGGTCTGCCTGTGGCACAGGCGGCGGTCGAGGCTGCGCGTTTGCGTTTCCGGCCCATCGTCATGACGTCCATGGCTTTTGTGCTGGGTATCGTGCCACTATTGATCGCAACGGGAGCAGGCGCTGCCGCGCGTCGCTCCATGGGAACCGGCGTGTTTGGGGGAATGCTGCTTGCCACTTTTGTTGCCACAATATTTATTCCCTTGTTTTTTACCTGGCTTTCACGCAAGAATAAAGGTAAGCCAGTCGAAAACCTGTCGCAGGAAACATCATGAGAAACATCGTGACGAGCCATCGTGGCATGAGAGAACGCCTGCGGAGCAGGATGGGGTTGTTGCTCTCCACTCTGCTCCTTGCATCCTGCGCAATGGGGCCTGACTATATTCGCCCTCATGTCGAAACATCCGAAAAGTTTCGTATGGCGCAAACGGAGGGGCAGTCCATTGCGAACCTGTCCTGGTGGGAATTGCTGCATGATAATCAGCTGCAACAGCTCATCCGTCTCGCATTGGCCCAGAACAAGGACCTCAAGCAGGCGGTAGCAAGCGTTGAAGAACTGGAGGCACGCCTTGCTACCGCACGCATGGATTTCCTCCCGAAAATGGACGCAAATGCCAATGCACCTGCTTTCGGAACCCTTGGAGGATTCAAATTCCCTGGATTTCCCACGCCTTACAGCTATTTCGGTCAGACAACCCTGAATTGGGAAATCGATATCTGGGGTCGCATCCGCCGTTCAAACGAAGCCGCCCTGGCTGACTTGATGGCGCGGGAAGAAAATCGGCGCGCTGTGGTTCTGACCCTGGTAAGTTCAGTAGCGCAGGCGTATTTCGATCTCCTGCAATTCGATATGCAGATGAATATTGCGCGCAATGCTCTGCACTCATGGGAGGAGTCGGTGGCACTTGCGCGAGCCCAACTGCGGGGAGGGGTCATCTCCAGGCTGGATCTAGATCAGTTCGAAGCTGAGCGCGCGAATGCTGCCACCCGGGTGGCAGAACTGCAACGGCTGACTGCCCAGAAGGAAAACGAACTGAGTGTATTGCTGGGGAGAAATCCGGTTTCGATAGAGCGAGGACGCTCCCTCACGGAGCAGTTGCTGATACCAGAGGTGCCAGCCGGACTTCCTTCCGAACTGCTGCAGCGACGCCCCGATATCCTGCAGGCGGAACAAACCCTTGCAGCAGCAACCGCCCGGATTGGCGCAGCCCAGGCGGCGCGATTTCCCAAGCTTAATATTACCGGTTTCCTGGGTGTGGCAAGTCCGGCGCTGTCCAATCTCCTCCTTTCCGGAAGCGAATTCGGGGTAGGCGGACTGGGTCTGGCTGTTCCATTGATCAACGCGCAGGCTCTGGGAATGGAACAGCGTGCCGTGGAAGCACAAGCCAGGCAGATGCTTGCCCAGTACGAACAAACCATCCTGCTCGCATTCAGGGAAGTTGAGGATGCCCTGGTGGCGGTAAGCACCGCCAATGAACAGCGCAAGGCGCAGGAACAGCAAGTGGATGCACTGCGCTCGGCTCTGTATATCGCTGATCTGCGCTACAAAGGGGGTATTACCAGTTACGTGGATGTGCTACTGGCCAAACGGAATCTGTTCGATGCAGAATTCGCCCTTGCGGCAACGCACCGCCTCCATCTGATATCCGTGGTCCAGCTATACAAAGCGCTCGGTGGCGGATGGACGCCGGTCTGACGACATAGGGGTCAGACCGGCAGATCTGAAAACTGACCTGCCATAAAAATACTGCTTATCATCACCCTCACTTAACCAGCGGATCGCTACTCCTCGGTTTTCAGGGCAGCCCGCAGGAGATGCGTACATGAATCTGTCCCACCCATGGTCCCCTTTCAATCGCCCATCTGCCGCCGCTGTCATCGCTATAGGCGCAGCCCTTATCCTGACCTCTTTCTCCGGCTGCAAAAAAACGCCGCCTGTTCCGGCCCCGGCTGTCCCCGAAGTGGAAGTGATTACCGTCACCACGCAGACTGTTCCCGACGAGCCTGAGTTTATCGGGCAAACCCAGGCTTTTCGTCCCGTCGAGATTCGCCCGCAGGTGACGGGAATAATCAAGAAAGTTTTTTTTACCGAGGGGACGAATGTCAAGAAGGGCAACAAGCTTTACCTGATCGATCCGGTGCCCTTCGAGGCGGCCTATTTCAGCGGAAAGGCGAGAGTCGCGCAGGCCCAGGCCCGCGTCGTTCAGGCAGAGCAGGAAGAAGCGCGCGTAAAACCGCTGCTCGAGGAACAGGCTGTCAGCCGCAAGAGTGTCGATGACGCAGTCGCGGAAACACTGGCAGCCAAAGCAGGACTGGAGGCAGCACAAAGCGACCTGATCAGGGCAAAATTCGATCTGGATAATACGATCATCACAGCCCCGGTAAACGGACGGATAGGACGCAGCCATTTCTATGAGGGCCGCCTGGTATCCGCCCAGACAACCCTGCTGACCACCATCGACCAGCTCGATCCCATGTACGTCAATGTCAATGTTCCTGAAAGCTATCTTCTCAGGAGGCGGCGTGAGCTGGCGGAGAAGAAAGTGCAAAGGCCGGATATTTTCCAGTTGCGGGGCGTAATCACCTTTTCCGATGGAAGCGTGTACCCGCAGGAAGGCGTGCTCGATTTCTCCGACGTATCCATACGACCGGAAACCGGCACCCTGGAGGGAAGATTCACGTTTCCGAATCCGGAAGGAGGTTTTTCTCCCGGACAATCCTATTTTTATCCGGGGCAATTCGTTCATGTCCGTGTCAAGGGTTATATCCGGACAGATGCGATCCTGGTTCCGCAACGGGCTGTGCAACTGGGACCCCAGGGTTCCTTCGTCTATATCGTCGATGCCGAGAGCAAGGCGCAATCTCGACCCGTCACGGCAAGTTCCTGGCATGGCAAAGACTGGTTGATCGAAAACGGCCTTCGCCCAGGCGAGCAAGTGGTCGTGGAAGGATTGCATCGGATTCAGCCTGGAAACCCGGTGAAGGCCATTCCCTACAAGGAGGATCATCCCACGAGTCACAGCGAGCCCGAGAGTGAAGCGGGCGGGAAATCGTCATGAGCTCCCGCTTTTTTATTGATCGTCCAATTTTCGCGTCCGTCCTGTCCATCATTATTGTGGTGGTGGGGCTCGTTGCGCTGAGAAGCCTGCCGATCGCGCAGTTTCCGCAAATCACTCCGCCCGTGGTGCAGATCGACGCCGATTACCCCGGGGCGAGCGCGGAAGTCGTTGCGGAATCCGTCGCGCGCCCCATCGAGGTCCAGCTTCCGGGGATCGATAATCTTCTTTATTACGAATCCACCAGCTCGAACGACGGGCATATGACCATGAAGCTCACGTTCGAGATCGGAACGGACGTGGATATCGCGCAGGTCCAGACGCAGAATCGGCAACGCCTTGCCGAACCGCAACTTCCGGACGAAGTCGTACGCCAGGGTATCACCGTGAAAAAAACATCGCCTGATCTTCTGGCGGTCATTGCCTTGAGTTCTTCCGACCCGCGGCACGATACCATTTACCTCTCGAACTACGCGCTGCTGCGGGTTCTTGACAACGTCAAGCGTCTTCCGGGCGTAGGGGATGCCATTATCTTCGGCGGCCAGAATTACTCCATGCGGCTGATCCTGGATCCGGTCCGCATGGCGCAACTGGACCTCACTCCCACCGATATTGCGGCCGTGGTACGCGAGCAGAATCGGGATTTTCCCGCCGGCAGGATAGGACGGGAGCCTTCGCCCAAGGGAACGGAGCTTACCATCCCGGTCATTACCCAGGGCCGCATGACCGAAGTGAAGGAATTCGAGGATATGATCGTAAGGGCGTATCCCGACGGTTCCATGGTGCGAATGAAGGATGTAGCGAGAGTAGAACTGGGTGCGCAGTCGTATGATCTCGAAGGGAGGTGGAATGGAAAGCCCAACACCTTTATTCTGACCTTTCTTGCCCCCGGTGCCAACGCGCTCGATACAGTTCACCGGGTGCGCCAGGAAATGGACAAGCTCGCGCGCAGTTTCCCAACGGGTGTCTCCTATGACATACCCTATGACACCACCACATTCGTCGATGTTTCCATCAAGGAGGTCCTGAAGACACTGGTCGAAGCAACGCTCCTGGTCATACTGGTCGTTTTTGTTTTTCTGCAAAGCTGGAGGGCGACGATCATTCCAGCGGTCGCGGTTCCTATTTCACTGATCGGAACCCTGGCCGGGATGGCAGCGCTTGGGTTTTCAATCAACACCCTGACTCTGTTCGGCCTGGTGCTTGCCATCGGGATCGTGGTGGATGATGCGATCGTCGTGGTGGAAAATGTCGAGCGACATATGCGGGAGGGGTTGCCGCCCAAGGAGGCGGCCAGGATCGCCATGGATGAAGTGGCGGGTCCCGTCATTGCCATCGTCCTGGTGCTGGGCGCGGTGTTTGTTCCAGTCGCTTTTCTGGGTGGAATCACCGGTGAACTGTACAAACAGTTTGCGATTACCATCGCCCTGTCCGTTGCGCTATCGGGCTTCGTGGCGCTTACCCTGAGTCCCGCGCTCTGTGCGCTTATTCTCAAACCGGGGCATGGTGAGCCCGCAAAGCACTGGAAGCTGTTCAACCGGTCGTTTGACTGGATGCAGACACGCTATACAAACGGTGTCGGGATGGTATTGAAACGATCCATGATCGCTCTCTGCATTTTTGCCGTGATGATATTTGTCCTCCTTGGCCTGTTCAGAACGATCCCCGGCAGTTTTCTCCCGGAAGAAGATCAGGGCTATTTCATTACCGTTGTCCAGTTGCCGGACGGAGCCTCCAGGGAACGCACGATTGATGTATTGCGCAAGATCGAACAATACTTCCTGTCGATTCCCGCGGTACACTCAACGGATGTGCTGGCCGGACAGAACTTCGTGTTTGGCACGCGGGGAGCGAACCAGGCGACGATGTTCGTTCCGCTCCAGCCCTGGGACACGCGCAGGAGTGCCGGGGAACATGTCACCGGCCTTATCGCATCCGCCTTCCAGGAGTTTGCAAAGATACCGGAAGCGCTGATTCTTGCCTTCAATGCCCCATCCATCCAAGGATTGGGCTCCACTGGAGGCTTCACCCTGCAAGTGCAGGATCCGAGCGGAGGCGATTTCGCGGAGTTTGCCGAGATTACTCAGCAGTTCATTGCCAAGGCTGTGGAGCATCCTGCTATCGCCGCTGCCAGCACCAATTTTCGCGTAAGTGCGCCCCGGCTTTACGCGCGCGTGGACCGGGAACGCGCCAAAGCCCTGGGCGTGCCGATTTCTGAAGTCTTCGACAGTATGCAGGCTTATTTCGGTAACCTTTATGTCAACGACTTCGTGAAATATGGGCGCATCTATCGCGTCCAGACAGAGGCTCTGCCGGAGTACCGCTCGAACCCGGACGACATCGAGAAGGTTTACGTGCGTGCACAGAACGACAAAGGCCACGTCATGATCCCACTCAATTCGGTGATCACCACCGAATTCACCAGCGGGCCTGATCCCGTCACCCACTTCAACGGATTCAATTCCGCACTCGTACTGGGTGGCGCCGCCCCCGGCTACAGCTCGGGGCAGGCCCTGGATGCGCTGGAACAGATCGCAGATGAGATATTGACGCCAAAAGGTTATACGATCGACTGGAGCGGAATATCCTTTCAGGAGCGCCAGGCAGGAGGGAAATCGGTTCTGGTATTCGCCTTCGCCTTGCTCATGGTCTTTCTGGTGCTGGCCGCCCTTTACGAGAGCTGGTCAGTTCCGCTTGCAGTGATTCTTGCAATCCCGTTCGGAATTTTAGGCGCATTACTGGCTATCTGGGTTCGTGAATTGACCAACGACATCTATTTCCAGATCGGGCTGGTGACATTGATCGGATTGTCCGCAAAGAACGCGATCTTGATCGTGGAATTCGCCAATCAGCGATATGCAAACGGAGAGCCTCTGCTCGACGCGGCGATGGAGGCCGCACGGCTTCGTTTCCGTCCCATTATCATGACCTCTATGGCTTTTATCTTGGGTGTGTTTCCGCTGGTGATCGCTTCCGGCGCAGGTGCCGCTAGTCGGAATTCCATCGGGACGGGTGTTTTCGGGGGAATGCTGGCTGCGACCTTTCTTGCCATCTTTTTCGTACCTCTCTTTTTCGTAGTGATAAGAAAAATGACATATCGGCGCAGGCAGCCAGAAGTTGGAGCGTCACCCACCACGTCGGGTAAGCCTCCTTCCACCGTCGAAAACGAGTGAACATCCTGAACAGGTAACATTCCTACCGGCAGCATCCGGTGCTGGAACGCCCACGGGGAGAAAGCTATAACCAGGCTTCGGCCGCCCTTTTGTGTGACATCGGCATCAATCCGCGAGCCTCTTTCAGCAGAAATTCCTGGAATGCCTGCGCAACGCTGGAGAGCCGCTTGTGCTTTCGATGAACGATATGCCAGTAGCGCATAATGGGAAAATCCTCGACATCGAGAATCTTCAGCCGTTTCGTTTCCAGTTCCAGTTCCACCGTGTGCAGCGAGGTGATGCCTAGGCCCATACCCGCCTGGACCGCCTGTTTGATCGCCTCGCTGGTGTCCGTTTCCATTCCCCTGCTCAGCGAAATATGGTGCGATGCAAAAAAACGTTCCATCGCGCTGCGTGTGCCGGATCCCGGTTCCCGCACGAGAAATGTTTCCTGCTCCAGTCGCTTGACGGGAATCTTCCGCACCTTGCATAACGGATGCTCCGGCGGAGCGATGACAACCAGGGGATTCTCCATGAATGATTCGGTTGCAATATCCAGCCCTTCCGGGGGCTGACCCATGATGGCAAGATCGATCACGTTGTCGGACAGTTGCTTGAGCACTATTTCCCGATTGGATACGTTGAGGCTGACGGTGATATGCGGGTAGCGCTGGCAGAACTTTGCCAGCAAATGTGGAGCAAAATAGTTGGCGGTGCTGACCACTGAAATATTGAGCCTGCCCCGTTCCAGCCCTTTCAGTTCATCAAGCGCCAGTTCCATGTCTGCCAGTTGCTGGGAGATGGCACGGCTGTAATGATAAAGTTCGCGTCCCGCGTCGGTCAGATAGATTTTCTTGCCCATTTGCTCGAACAACGGGAGTTCAATAGTGTCTTCCAGTTGCTTGATCTGCATGGAGACTGCCGGCTGGGTAAGATGCAAATACTCTGCCGCGCGCGAAAAACTCAGATGACGGGCAACCGATTCAAAGACCTTTAACTGCCGCAGCGTAATATGCAGCATCTTGCCTCTGGTTCATGGGAGAGTGAAAGCATATAAGCAAAATATTATCATAACAATCAAAACATGTGACTGTTATTTATAGTAATACCCGTTACAATTCTTTCCGTAGCACCTTTAACTACCCCTATGAGGAGAACTGACATGAGTGAAGAAATTACCGGCAAGGAACGCTACAAATCCGGCGTAATTCCATACAAGAAAATGGGCTACTGGGATTCCGACTATGTACCGAAGGATACGGATATCATCGCCTTGTTCCGTATCACGCCCCAGGCAGGGGTAGATCATGAGGAAGCCGCCGCCGCTGTCGCTGGCGAATCTTCCACCGCAACCTGGACGGTGGTATGGACCGACCGTCTCACCGCCTGCGAACTGTATCGCGCGAAGGCCTATCGTTCGGAGTTGGTGCCTAACACGGGTCCCGGTACCAAGACCGAAGCTCAGTATTTTGCTTATATAGCGTACGACCTGGACTTATTCGAAGGGGGCTCCATCGCCAACCTGACGGCTTCCATCATCGGCAACGTATTCGGCTTCAAGGCGGTGAAAGCGCTTCGTCTCGAAGACATGCGCATCCCTGTGGCTTATCTGAAGACTTTCCAGGGCCCCGCAACCGGTATCATCGTGGAGCGCGAGCGCCTTGACAAGTTTGGGCGGCCGCTGCTCGGCGCAACGACCAAACCGAAACTGGGTCTTTCCGGTCGCAACTACGGCCGCGTCGTATATGAAGGACTCAAGGGTGGTCTCGACTTCATGAAAGATGATGAGAACATCAACTCGCAACCCTTCATGCACTGGCGTGACCGGTTCCTGTACTGTATGGAAGCAGTCAACAAGGCTTCTGCTGCTACCGGTGAAGTCAAGGGCCATTACCTGAACGTCACCGCTGGCACCATGGAAGACATGTACGAGCGTGCGGAATTCGCCAAGTCCCTTGGCTCTGTCATCATCATGATCGACCTCGTGATCGGCTACACCGCAATTCAGTCGATGGCAAAGTGGGCGCGCAAGAACGACATGATTCTGCATCTGCACCGCGCCGGCAACTCCACCTACTCGCGCCAGAAGAACCATGGCATGAACTTCCGTGTCATCTGCAAGTGGATGCGGATGGCCGGTGTGGATCACATTCACGCAGGCACGGTTGTCGGCAAGCTGGAAGGCGACCCGCTCATGATCAAGGGCTTCTACGATACCCTGCGCGACCGCCATACCCCGGTAAGCCTGGAGCATGGCCTGTTCTTCGAGCAGGACTGGGCTTCGCTGAACAAGGTCATGCCGGTTGCTTCCGGCGGCATTCATGCCGGGCAGATGCACCAATTGCTGGATTATCTCGGCGAAGACGTGATATTGCAGTTTGGCGGGGGTACCATCGGGCACCCTCAGGGCATTCAAGCCGGTGCGGTTGCCAATCGCGTTGCGCTGGAAGCAATGGTACTAGCACGCAACGAAGGCCGTGACTATGTGAAGGAAGGCCCTAAGATTCTGGAAGAAGCCGCCAGGTGGTGCACGCCGCTCAAGCAGGCGCTGGAAACGTGGAAGGATATCACCTTCAACTATGAGTCCACCGACACCGCCGACTTCGTGCCGAGCGAAACGGCCAGCGTTTAATCGTATCAAGGAGAAACCACATCATGATGACCAATTTTCAAAACCGTCTCACGCAAGGGCAATTTTCCTTTCTGCCCCCGCTGACGGACAAGCAGATTTCGGCGCAAATCAAATACGCGCTGAAGAACAACTGGGCCATCGGGATTGAATATACCGATGATCCACATCCCCGCAACACGTATTGGGAAATGTTCGGCAACCCGATGTTCGACCTGAAGGACCCCGCCGGTATCCTGCAGGAGATCAACGATTGCCGGAAGACCTATCCGAACCACTACATCCGTGTCACAGCTTTCGACTCATCGCGCGGTGTGGAGAGCCCGGCTATGTCCTACATCGTCAACCGTCCGAAGAACGAGCCTGGCTTCGGCCTGGTCCGTCAGGAAACGGAAGGCCGTAACATTCGTTACACCGTCCACTCCTACGCCACCGAGAAGCCGGAATCCGAGCGGTACTGATGACTTCCTCCCCTTCCTTCCCCGGAAGGGGATAGCCAACTTCGGACAGGGCAGCGGGCGCTTTAACCGGCCTGCTGCCTCAATCGACCTGATTTTCCTGATAATCCCATGGAAGGCCGCTTTCCGGTAAACCAATAACCGAGGTACGGGTCCTAATATTTTATTTCCTTTTGGGTGGATTAAACGTGACAACACAACTGAAAGAAATTCCCCCTTCTGATACCGGTTCCATTGATCTGGAAGCCGAGTTTCAAGCATCCAACATCAAGGAAGTACTGGATAAGCTTGATCGCGAGCTGATTGGCTTGAAACCAGTGAAAACCCGCATCCGCGAAACCGCTGCCCTATTGCTGGTGGATCGTGTCCGCAAGAAACTGGACCTTACCGCCGGTGCGCCCAGTCTGCACATGTCGTTCACTGGCAATCCGGGCACCGGAAAAACCACGGTGGCGCAGCGTATGTCCGAGATCCTGCACCGCCTGGGCTATGTGCGTGAAGGACATCTTGTTTCCGTTACCCGCGACGATCTGGTGGGCCAATATATCGGTCATACCGCGCCCAAAACCAAGGAAGTTATAAAGAAGGCCATGGGCGGCGTGCTGTTCATCGACGAGGCCTATTACCTCTACAAACCCGAGAATGAACGCGATTATGGGGCTGAGTCGATCGAAATCCTGCTGCAGGTGATGGAAAACAACCGGGAGGATCTGGTTGTCATCCTCGCCGGTTACAAGGACCGCATGGACAAATTCTTCCGCAGCAATCCCGGCATGCGGTCGCGGATAGCTCACCACATCGATTTTCCCGACTATTCTCCGGATGAACTGGTGGCCATCGCCAAGCTTATGCTGGCAGCACAGAATTACCGTTTCAGTGCAGAAGCGGAAAAGACCTTTGGCGAATACATCCGCTTGAGGATGAAAATGGAGCATTTTGCCAATGCGCGTTCCGTACGCAATGCCCTCGATCGCGCAAGGCTGCGTCAAGCCAACCGTTTGTTCGAAGGAGCAAAGAAAAACCTGTCACGCACCGATCTGATCACCATCGAAGCGGAGGATATCCGGGCAAGCCGTGTATTCCTGGAAGGCGCTGTCGACCTGGATGGAGATGAGGGCGCAAGCCAGGAATTATCCGGGGAATCGACATAAAAGCGCTTCCTACGCCGCTCTCATGAATCTGTCGATATTATAAATTCAGTAGTTTATCATTGCAGCATTGATCAAAAAGGCGCCCGATTGGGCGCCTTTTTTTATCTGCCCTGCCTTAACATAAGGGCGCGTTATACTCCTTCTGAACCACCCTCATTACCTGGAATTCAACGATGCGCCCTACCCGTCTGGAAAAGCCGCCCACCAACCGGAACGACTGGAAGACCGTCCGTACGCTGCTGCCCTATTTATGGGAATTCAAAGGCAGGGTAATGGCGGCAGTGGTATTGATGTTCATGGCCAAGCTTGCCAACGTGGCAATACCGCTGGTACTGAAGGAAATTATAGACGCGCTTGACCGTCCCCGCGCCCTGCTGGTCTTGCCGATTCTGTTGCTGTTAGCGTATGGTCTCCTGCGTCTCTGCAGCACACTCTTCGGAGAGTTGCGTGACGCCGTGTTCGCCAAGGTAACCCAGCGCGCCATTCGCCGCGTGGCAATCAAGGTATTCAGCCATTTGCATGCACTGTCGCTGCGCTTTCACCTGCAAAGGCAGACGGGAGGAATGTCGCGGGATATTGAGCGGGGAACCCGCGGTATTTCGTTTCTCCTCAATTTCATGCTGTTCAACATCCTCCCGACTCTGCTGGAAATCAGTCTAGTTGCAATCATCCTCATCTCCGGGTACAGCATCTGGTTTTCCGTGATCATCCTTGGCACGCTGGCAGCCTACATTGCGCTCACGCTCATCGTGACTGAATGGCGAATGATTTTTCGGAGAACCATGAATGACATGGATTCAAAAGCCAATACTCAGGCAATTGATAGCCTTCTGAACTACGAAACAGTCAAGTATTTCGGCAATGAATCCTGGGAAGCGCGGCGCTACGATGAGCACATGCAAAAATGGGAAATTGCGGCGGTTCGTAACCAGACTTCTTTGGCCGTACTCAACTCGGCACAGAGCGCCATCATAGCAATAGGAATAACTGCGCTGCTGTGGCTTGCCGCCGACGGCGTGATTCAGGGTTCCATGTCGTTGGGAGACCTGGTGCTCGTCAATGCCTACATGCTCCAACTCTATATGCCACTGCATTTTCTTGGATTCGTTTACCGGGAAATCAAGCATTCTCTGGCGGACATGGAAAAGATGTTCAATTTACTGGCGGAGAATGAAGAGATCCAGGATAAACCAGGTGCAGCAACCCTTATTGCCGGAAACGCACCCGTACGCTTCGAAGCAGTAAATTTCAGTTATGAGCCGAACCGCCAGATTCTGTTTGATGTCAGCTTTGACATTCCCGCAGGCTCCAGCATCGCAGTAGTGGGTCATAGTGGATCAGGCAAGTCCACCCTCGCACGGTTACTCTTTCGCTTTTACGATGTCAGCAGCGGGCGCATCCTGATAAATGGACAGGATATCAGGGATGTTTCCCAGAGCAGCCTGAGAGCGGCGATAGGTATTGTTCCGCAAGACAGCGTCCTGTTCAACGATACCATTTATTACAATATTTCCTACGGCAATCCTGAGGCGAGCCCGGAGGAGGTATTTGAAGCCGCAAGATCCGCTCATCTTCACGATTTCATCGAGAGTCTGCCGGACAAGTACCAGACGGTCGTGGGGGAAAGAGGATTGAAACTTTCCGGCGGTGAAAAGCAGCGGGTAGCGATAGCTCGCGCGGTCTTGAAAAATCCCGGAATCCTTATCTTTGATGAGGCCACCTCTGCCCTGGATTCAAAGTCGGAAAAAAGCATTCAGGGGGAGATGCGCCGTATCGCTGCCAATCGCACCACGCTGACGATTGCCCATCGTTTATCCACTATCGTCGATTCCGATCAGATTCTGGTGATGGATCATGGTCGCATCGTCGAGCGCGGTACTCACCGGGAACTCCTGTCGATGAATGGAGCCTATACTTATATGTGGGAACTACAGCAACAGGAAGAACAAACCAGACTTCAACTTGTAAGCGGCGGCCTGGGACACAGGCTATAATAGGGGGTTCGCATCCGGGCGGAAAGGACATTATGACATCTGGTTGACGCGAATCTGGAGTAAAATCGACTTACGAAGATTGATCGCTTAATACACTATAATAGCCTCTATTTCTATCTCAAAAATTGCCATGCAGACAGCTTCTCTTTCTGTATTTCCTCAGTACTTATTGCCTAAACATGCGCTGACACTGCTGGCGGGACGTATTGCCAATGCCGATGCCGGTGATCTCACCACGCTTCTTATCCGCTGGTTTGTCTGGCGCTACGGGGTGAATATGAATGAAGCGGTTAACCCGGATATTCGCAGCTATCGAACCTTCAACGAGTTTTTTACCCGCCCGCTGCTTTTGGAAAGCCGTCCGATATCTGACGCGGATTATGTTTGTCCAGCCGACGGCGTCGTAAGCCAGCTCGGTGTCATTTCCGGCGACCAGATATTTCAAGCCAAGGGACACAATTATTCCGCTGCCGCCCTGCTGGGAGGGGATACCCGGCTGGCAGAAAAATTCTATGGGGGCAACTTTGCCACACTGTATCTGAGCCCGAGGGATTATCACCGGGTCCACATGCCTGTAGATGCACGTGTGAGCCGAATGATCTATGTTCCGGGGGATCTGTTCTCCGTGAACGCGAAAACGGTCCGTGGCGTCCCGGGGTTGTTTGCCCGCAATGAGCGGGTGATTTGCATATTTGAATCGGAATTCGGACCATTTGCTTTAGTGCTGGTGGGCGCCACTATTGTCGGGAGTGTAGCCACCGTATGGCATGGAGTGGTCAACCCGCGGGATTCGGAAGGGGCGCGCGATGTGCGCGAGTGGCGGTATGATTCCGCGGATCTGGTGCTCAGAAAAGGGGATGAAATGGGCAGATTCCAATTGGGATCAACAGTGGTAATGTTATTCCCGAAAAACGAAATAGCGTTTAATCCTACCTGGGCTCCCGGCCGAACCATACGGTTCGGGGAAACGATGGCGGCCAAAGCTGATCCTGCCAAATAAAGAGAAAAGAGAAAGAAAAACTTTCCTCATTTTCCTCTTGCTCGCAGAGACGACGGGCAGGCGGACTGAAAGAAGTGCTCTAAGAAAATACAGGAAGTAATGAGCCTCCTTGATCTCCACGATGGCCCGCACGACCCGGAATGGAGTCGAGCGAGTCAGGAGGAAGGTCAATCTTTGAAGAATCGTCACTCTCTCAGGCAACCGCTCATGCCTGAGCCGCCTTCAATATGGGTTCGTCCGCAACAGTGGCGACAGGTTCCGGATCATGTTGAAACTCCTGAATGAGTTCCTGTCCTACCCTTAATAAGGTTTCCCTGAACTCCATCGCCACTTCCGGGTGCTGCAAACCATAGGCGATGGTTGCCTCCAGGAAGCCTGCCTTGCTGCCGCAATCATAATGCTTCCCTTGGTAACGGTAGGCCAGGACAGATTCCAGCTTGAGAAGACGGGAGATTCCGTCGGTAAGCTGAATTTCCCCCCCTGTTCCCGGGTTGAGATTGCTGATGCAGTCAAAGATGGCGGGTGACAAAACGTAACGACCTACGATAGCCATCGTGGATGGCGCAGCGTCAGGAGAAGGCTTTTCCACTACTCCTCTGATTTTCAGGGTATCGTTCTCTGCATCTGCATCAAAAGCATCCACGATTCCATACCGCCGCGTCTGTTCGCGCGTAACCTGACGCACCGCTATGAGGCTACTTTGGACTTGTTCATACTGGGACACCATCTGGGCGAGCACAGGAGGATCTCCATCGATCAAATCATCCGGAAGCAGTACGGCAAACGGTTCGTTGCCCACGAGATGTCGGGCGCAGTAAATTGCATGCCCCAAACCCCGCGGCTCCTCCTGCCGGACAAAGCTGAAATGAATGCCACCCGGCGTCAACTGTCGCAGCATTTTCAGCGAAGCATGTTTTCCCTGGGAGGCCAATTCGCTTTCCAGTTCCACGGCCCGGTGCAGATGATCTTCAATGGCGCGCTTGCTCCGATGGGTGATGAAAATGATTTCTTCGATACCTGCCGCAGCCGCTTCTTCCACCGCATACTGGATCAACGGCTTGTCCACTATGGGCAGCATTTCTTTGGCTACTGCCTTGGTCGCGGGCAGGAAGCGGGTGCCAAGTCCAGCTACGGGAAACACAGCCTTGCGCACGGCTCGCGGGGATTTGCGAACAGCGGGTCCAGCAGTCAACGAAAGCACATCTTTTCGATTTATTACAGGTGTGGCAGTAATGCTCATGAGTGATCTCCCCTAAAACTTCATCTATATCATCTATATATACACTGATGACGTTACAAAAGTGCGAAACTCGAAAGATATGCTCCCTTGGGAGCATCAATTACAGTTGACGCATATACGCGACCAGGTCGGACTTCTCCTCATCCGTAAGCTTGAGCCCCAGTACCAGATTGAAAAACTCGACTGTATCTTCAAGGGTCAGCAAACGGCCATCATGCAGGTACGGGGGGCTGTCCTTGATACCCCGCAGTGTGAAAGTCTTTATCGGTCCATCTCCTGGTTCATTCAGGAAGCGTTCGAGCTTCAGATCGTGCATCTGATGATCCAGGAATGTGGGAGGCTGGTGGCAGCTTGCGCATTGCCCCTTTCCGAAGAAGAGTTTCTCCCCGCGCATTTCCTTTTCCGTGGCTTTGGCTGGATCAAGTCTCCCGTCACTCTTGAGTTTTGGTGCGGGCGGAAAATCGAACATGTTCTGAAGCTGTGCCATATGACTTACATGAATCCGGTCAAATACGGGAAAGCCTTTTTTCATTGCACGGATCGGATCGCCATTGAAATAAGCGGTACGGAATTCGAACTCTGTGAAGTCTTCCACTGAACGCAGGCTACGTTTCGAACCGTGTATCTGCTGGTTATACATACCGCGCAGGCTTACCGTGTCGAGACGGAATCGGCGTTCTTCCGGGCGGATATCGGGACTCAGATGAAATTGCCCGGTCGTGTGGCCGTTGATGTGGCAATCGAGGCAAGTTACTCCAAGACTCGGTTCGGTACTTTTACGATCGTCCGTCGGATTGAATTCTTCCTGAGGCAGTGGCGTGAGTAGCATCTGCAACCCGTTGAGCTGGACGGGGGTCAAGATGTCTTTAAATAACCTATGAAAATTATTGATGGAAACCACCTCTCCCCGCGACACATCCCCTAACTCAGGCCGATTCTGGAGGAATATCGCTGGTGGAAACTCCGGCAAGAATGCTTCAGGTAAATCGAAATCGACATCAAATCGTTGCAGCCTGGGAAACATGTCGATCTGCATTTGGGGAAACACCTGACCCCCCGTGGATTGCTTGGGATGCGGAAGGGCTGGATATGGAAATGCGTTTTTGCTCTTTATCTCTTCAGGCGCCATTCCGGCGAGTTTTTGCCACGTCATGCCCGACGATAAGCGTGCCGTGGGGCCCACCGCCAGCGGCTTGCCGCGCGACATTTTTGCCTCCTTATCCAGCCGGGGCTTCAAATCATATCGCCGCTGCAGCAATTCACGCTGCGTTTGCATTACCTTTGGGCGCTCAGCCACATCTGCTTTCATGATTTCCTCAAAAGTTTGCATCGGCTTTTTGGCGTTGAACGGATCCCGGGAAAAATCAAATCCCAGAACCTTTCCGTTATCAGGTTGGTTCCCAAAAGCTGGCGAGGAAGGCATTGCATTCTTTGCATCAAAAATATTGGAACGATCATGTTCGTCTTTTTTCTGCTCCGACCGGGTGACAGAGACGCGGCGAGGTGTCTGGGCATCTTCAACCGCATCATGCGGGGCACGATTTGCGGAATGCTTTGCGCGATCGTCCTGACTCAGGGCGCCATTCATTCCCGCACTCAAGCTGAGGAATCCTGCACTCAGGATAAGGATATTCATATTTTTCATTGTCGATCCTCCTTTCTTACCTGCGGGGAGCCAGTACGCACTTATTCCCGCATTTTCTTGTCCGGATTTCCCATATTCAGCTAAACGATTGAAATAATGTCATGTCCAGGAAAACAACTCTGTTCGAAACCGCACACATGATCGCGCGGTCAGGCCAGGATCGGGAGGAGGCAGTATTCCAGTACTTCTGGCAGAAGGCGCCGGACAGCCGGACAATGTCCTGGCTTACTCGGCTGACTGAAAAAACCGTTTGAATCTTGCAGGAGACAGTTCGGAAGAATGGACAGCATGCGAAGCATAAAACGCTGCCAGACATTCGTATTCTTTTTTTACGACCTCATACTGCTCGCCCGCGCTTGCTTCCAGTTGCTGGCGGTCTGCAACTGCAAGATGTCCGCGGCGGCAGCGAATCGCACCGGCTGCCTGAAGCTTGTGCGCTGCAACCGTTACACTTTCGCGACGTACACCCAGCATGATTCCCGCCTGCTCGTGGGTTATATGAAGCTCATCTCCCGGCAGACGATCCAGACTCATCAATAAAAGATAGCTCAACTGCTGATCAACCGTATGGTACCGATTGGAAACGGCTACCTGTTCGGTTTGGACCATCAGAGCATGGGCAAAGCGCAGGACGAATTGCCTCAGTTCGTCGCCCAGCTCAAACTCATCCCTTACGAAGCTGGTTTTAATGCGATAACCCTTACCGGTGCTCAGCACCAGAACGCGAGCAGAATAGTTCTCCCCGCCCAGCAGCGCCGAAACACCGACCAACCCCTCGTTTCCGATGAGTCCGGTCTGTGTACACGCTCCGCTTGCCGTCTCATACAGACGTGCAACTACGGAGTTTGTCGGGAAATACACATATTTGAAAGGAAGACCAGGGTCGTAGATGACTTGACCGGCTGGCATGGGCACATGCTCAAGAAGAGGCAGTAAGCGGGTATAGCTCCCGGGAGACAGCGCTGCGAGAATCTTGTTCTGCTTGGGACTCTGCGGTGGAAGCATGATGAACTTCAATATAGGTCTGGCATCGGAAAATGTAGCCGGTACATGTCGCCCATAACGCTTGTCGTTTTATAGCAGTATTAGCAGTATTTCTAGGCCTGAGCTTATTCCTTTGCAACTCTGCCCCTCTCCGGGCATAAGACAGTCTTCAATTTTCATTCTGCAATTTCAGGACTTCAGAACATTTATCTCTACTACCCGGAGAATCAGAATGGTAGATATTAGCGAGTGCAATTACCGAATTCTGTACGGTGGCACACATAAACTTCCGAAGTCCTATTGATAAGACCGGCAAAGAAAGATGACAGAAATGGAAACGAACCTAGCAAGGGGAAAGAATCGGACAGGCGAATACAAAAGCCAGGACGATTGGGTTGACTGAAGTGTGCGTTCACATCGGCATGGGCCTGCCCTCCGTCAATGCCAGCCAGCCGCGAATGAGGCGGTATGCCACCCAGAATCCTGTGCCCACGATGAGAATGTACGCAAGCCCGATGCCGATGATGGTCGCAAACAACAGGGCTGCAATCACCAACCAAAGCAAGGTGTACCAGAAAGTGCGTATCTGCCAGCCGAAATGGGAATCAAGCCAGGTGCCGCGCACATCGCTCCGCTTCGCGTAGTTGAGAATCACTGCGACGATCGAGGGCCACCCGGTGAGAAAGGTCGTAATGATGAATGCCGGTCCCAGCATTCCCATCAGAACGCTGAAACCATGCAACAGATAGACGAGATGGCTGAGATGAAGCGGTCCAGCAGATACAGGACGTTCCATCCTTCGGTCGAACTCGCTCATGGTTGACGCTCCTCGCGCTTTTACGGGTAAGGAAGAGGGGAGAACAATACATCCTGCTCAGCCTCACGTTTGCAGGATTTCAAGGGATACGCCACCGGATCACTACTCCGTCGGGCAGAAAAACGTACGACTCGCATGCCTCAAGCTCATGCGCTACTACATTCGCATGCAACAGGCGGCTAATAGGACGCTATTTAGCCGCTGGCTCCTCCTCCGCGGGATCGTCGTAAATCTCGGGAGGGGGATTTCCGTCGTAAATCAAATGCTTGCGCTGCTGCAAATAGGCATCGCGTACGAACAGATAAGGCTCAAGCGCTGCTTCATCACGGATTTTCATCGGACCGGACAATCTTGCCCGCTTGTCAATGACCCCCAAAACGGAAAGCGGCACCGTGAGGGGGGCACCGATCACATAAGTTCCGATATAGAAAAGGACATTCGTAAATAGAGCGACTGGATATGAGGCAACATCGCGATTGCTGCTAGGCCCAAGCAAGGGAACAAAAAGGTAAGTGTTTGCATTCACCCCCCACACCCCCAGTGTTTGTCCAAAATCTTCATCGTGCTGGGTGAAACCCATGGAAGAAGCCGGATCAAAGAGCCCGGCGATACCAATGGTGGAATTGACGACGAAGCGCAGACCGTCACGAAACCCCTGGCGTACCTTGCCTTGCAGGAAATCATTCAGGACGACGTTCGGATACTGGATATTGTCATAAAAATTCCCGACTGAGCGCTGCACCCGGACGGGGACGTGATCAATATAAACCTCCGCCACCGGCTCGACGATTTTCCGGTCGATCACATCGGTAAAAGTGTAAAACTTGCGATTGATACCCTCAAATGGGTCGATCGAATCCGTATAGTCTGTGCTCTGATCGTTCGGCGCTGTCGATCCCTGCGTGCGGGTAGTAGCACACCCTGTGACGAGCATTGTGCAGGCAAGCAGCAAGAGGACAGTGATACGGTTATATGTCACGGATTATGAATGAAAATGACAAAAAGGATACGGAGCAATGAAACATGGCGAGGCATCTAACGCAAAGTATAAACATAAATCGTTCTGATGGCAGATAAAAAAGACGGGCCCGGGAATGGGCTGACAGGCACTGCGAAAAATTTACGGAAGAGGCTCGCTACTGTCCGGAACAAAATTGTTGACAGAAGGCTGCACGGACAAAAGGCAGCCATTTTGTAGCAGGGACAGAATCCCTTGAGCAAAACCTTGATCATCATTTCCGCGGAAGCGGAAATCCATTGACTTATCATATCCTCGCGTAAAAAAATCGGGACGCCCGCTTTTGCAGATATGACGATGTTTTGACATGAGCGAGGTGCCGGAATTCCTCGCTCCCGGTGTTCTCGGATAAGGAGTCCAGATGTAATCCTGGAAGAACTGAAAGAAGCTGGCAAATAAAGTTTCAATCCGTTAAACCAGTGACCGCAATCCTTCAGGGCCTTGGCTGCTAATTTCCGGCCAGCAGCGGGAAGAGAATGAGAGTAGGAAGAGAAACGGATGGGGAAATACGGTGAGGAGAGATTCGTAAAAGCTTTTGGACGCTTTATACTCTATGCATCCAGCCACTCAACTGTGAACGTGTATAACCTCTTTAACCTCTACATGACCACGCGAGGGTCTCTCCTCACGGGTATCAAGTGAAACAATCAGATCGAAAGTGCGCTCATCTGCTCCAGTTCCCCCACGATAGCACTGAGAGCGCGAAGGAAATCAGCAACTTGCTCCGAAGAATTGGAGGCGCCCAGACTTACCCGGACAGCGCAACGAGCCAGGGCGGGATCCACCCCCATCGCTTCCAGCACATGGCTTCGGCCGGGGTTGACACTGGAACAGGCCGCACCGCTTGCCACCGCGAAACCCGCCTTATCGAGACGTACTACCAGAGTATCTCCTTCGATACCCGGTAGCGCAAAATAGCAGGTATTGGGCAGACGGGAAGCGCCGAGACCAAAAACAGTCCCGCCCATTTCCAGCAGGCCCCGCTCCAGTTGCTGGCGCAATGCCGAGATATGCGTGGTATGTTCCGCTATTCGTCTCTTGACTAACTCGCACGCCACGCCAAATCCCACAATTGCGGGAACGTTTTCGGTACCCGAACGCAATCCGCTTTCATGCCCCCCCCCGTAGATAAGAGGTTTGAGCAGGAGCCGCTTATCCATGATAAGTGCCGCGGCGCCCTTGGGACCGTAAATCTTGTGGGATGACAGTGTCAGGGCATGTACATTGAGCGAGGCAAAATCGACAGATATCTTGCCAAACGCCTGCACCGCGTCCGTGTGAATCCAGGCACCTCGCGCGCGGGCCTTCTCCGCCACCATCGAAACATCCTGAATCACGCCTGTTTCGTTGTTTGCCAGCATGACTGAAACCAGCCCCGACTGTTGATGCGACAGTGCCTCGTCGAGGTCAGCCGGATCCAGTCGTCCCTGATTATCGACTGCCAGCCGGCGCAGATTCCAGCTTCCGCGCGAAGCCCGCGCTAATTCCTGCGCAGTTTTCATCACGCAGGGATGCTCAATCGCGCTTATCGCAATCTGTCCCGGCTTCATGTAACCCGCGGCACCCTGAATAAACAGATTATTGGCTTCCGACCCGCCGCTGGTGAAAATTACCTGCGATGGCTGCACCCCCACTGCATCCCCCACCTGCTCACGCGCGCGATCAACTGCCCGGCGAGCTGCAATGCCAGGAGCATGCCGGCTGGAGGGATTGCCGTACTCCTCCTGGAAATACGGCAACATGACATCAAGCGCGGTTTTATCGACAGCAGTCGTGGCGTTATGGTCGAAATAGGTGTAAGTCATCGACCGGATCCTTCAAACTCGTCGAAATGGAGAATCGGACTTGAAACCACCGGCTTACCGTTCAGGCAGGAACTGTACGATGTTGCGATGGGGAGCAGACTCTCAAATCCTGCAAGACAGCAATATCCTTCACCTTGGGGTTTGATACGAGCTGCTCCAGTGTAACCAGCGCCAGGTAATCGCGTATCCGCGCATTCAGGTTCGCCCATAAATCGTGGGTCATGCAGCGCTGATCATTGTGGCAGTTTTCCTTGCCTCCGCACTGGGTGGCGTCGATGGGCTCATCCACAGCCAGAATAATGTCTACTACAGATACCTCGTTCATGGGTTTGGTCAGGCGATAGCCGCCGCCAGGGCCGCGCACACTGCCCACCAGCTTGCTGCGCCGCAGCTTTCCGAACAACTGCTCAAGATAAGACAATGAAATTTTCTGACGTTCACTGATACCCGCCAATGTAACCGGCCCGTCCGCGCTGTGCAACGCAAGATCGATCATTGCCGTTACTGCAAAACGGCCCTTGGTTGTTAACCGCATTTTCTGCTCCCGAATAGAAATTGACACTGAGTGAAACCACAAAATAATCGGCGACAAATCCCGCAGAGTTGCCGGAACAAAGCGTTCCGAACAAATCTTCCTGATTCAATTCAACGAAAGCGCCCGTCGCGCACCCGTCCTGAATGCAGATGCTCCCTCCGAACGCCTTTCTCACGTAAACAATTCCAATACCCGACAACCAATACCCGACAACATTGATCAAGTATATAAATCCCCTTTGTCATGGTCAACTATTTTGTCCGGCTACTTTCGTTTAGACCTGACTGCCGTCAACTCTTCCCGTCATCATTCAATTTCGTTCGCATTCGGGAGCATCAGGAGTAAGCAGGGAAGCGGCAGCCTTCGCCTGCATCCGCTTCTCACAGGCGCTCAGTATCCCCCGTAATATATTGACCTCCTCCTTTTCCAGCCGCGCGCGGGCAAACAGCCTTCGCATGCGCTGCATCAGCCGTTTCGGCTCCTGCGGATCGAGAAAACCGCTACTGATTGCGACTTGCTCCAAGTGAGCGTAAAGCAACTCGATTTCATCGAACGTGGCCGCCATCCCGCCGCCACGCAGGGTCGACGAAGCAGGCGTGGTTTCCACCAAACCCATGCAGGCCGTGCGTAATTCGTACGCCATGACCTGCACAGCGCTGGCAAGATTGAGAGATGAATATTCCGGGTTGGCTGGAATATGGATGATAATCTGGCACTTGCTGACCTCAAGCGTGGTAAGTCCGGACATTTCCGTACCGAACACCAGCGCAACGAAATCCTTTTGCGCAAGATCGAGCAGTTTGGCCGCGCCCTGCCGGCCATCAAAAACTTCATGGGAGAGATCGCGTGGTCGGGCCGTTACTGCCGCTGCCAGAACAGTCCCGCTGAGCGCTTCATCGAGCGTGTCGCAGACTTTTGCCTTATGGAGGATATCCAATGCGCCGGTGGCCCGTCTTTCAGCTTCCTTGTCAGGGAAAAACTTGGGATTCACAAGATAGAGCGAATCCAGCCCCATGGTCTTCATTGCCCGGGCCGCTCCCCCGAGGTTACCGGGATGGCTGGTATGGCTCAGGATAATTCGGACTTTATCGAGCAGATGGAGGGGATTCACATTTAATCCGGATAGCCCATCAAAGGCTCCATTAGAGATGGCCTCCTGAGGCTGTGCGAGCGTAGCAGTCAGTTTGTAGCCATTTCGCCCGCTCGGATTCATGGACCTGGCTGCGGATTTTTCCCGATTGATAGAATCGTCTCGCCACTTGCCCCGTTATCATCTCGCGTCCTGATGGATTATCTGGGTTAAAATCCACTATTCACTTTATTTTGAATTCCGACAAATGCATCCCATGCTCACCATCGCGGTAAGGGCCGCGCGCCGCGCAGGCAGCATCATCAATCGTGCTGCACAGAACCTGGATTTACTGAATGTCTCGCGCAAGGCGCACAACGATTTTGTCAGCGAAGTAGACGGCGCCGCAGAAAACGCGGTTATCGAGACGCTGCTCGATGCCTATCCCAGCCATTCCATTCTAGCAGAAGAAAGCGGCGCTCAAGGTGATCCTAGCAAGTCTGAATATCAGTGGATCATTGACCCTCTGGACGGTACCACCAATTTTCTTCATGGTTTCCCGCATTACTCGGTTTCGATCGCATTGATGCATAAAAACGTTTTGTCGCAGGCAGTGGTCTACAACCCGACTGCCAACGAATTATTCACCGCAAGCCGTGGAGCAGGCGCCTATCTCAATGACCACCGCTTGCGCGTAAGCAAGCGCACTAAGCTTGGCGACTGCCTGATCGGCACGGGCTTTCCGTTTCGCGAATTCACGCATGCCGAGGCTTACCTTGCCATGTTCAAGGATATCATGCCCCGGGTGGCGGGGATCCGGCGCCCGGGTTCCGCCGCGCTCGACCTAGCTTACGTCGCGGCAGGACGATACGATGGCTTCTGGGAGTTCGGGCTGTCAGCCTGGGATATGGCGGCTGGCTGCCTGCTCATTACCGAGGCGGGCGGACTGGTAGGAGACATGGAAGGCAACGATACCTATCTGCAAAGCGGCAACGTGGTTGCGGGTAATCCGAAAGTCTTCGGCCAACTGTTGCAGGTTATTGCCCCACACCTGACATCGGAACTGAAGACGGCTCAAGGCGCGGGATGATGCCGACGGGGACGTCCGTGAAAAGACGGAAGCGGTAATCTCAGTTTTCCTGGCGCGACTCATCGCCGTCAATCCTGACAGGCAGTTCGAGGAAGATAGGCAACGCAAGGAAGGTGTGTGAAACAACCGGAGAAATAACATCATGTCCCCCTCCCCGGATGCCGAACGGCAGCGATTGGAAAACCAGCGGCAAGGCCGGGAAGCCTGGCGTCTATGGGGACCTTACCTCTCAGAACGCGCATGGGGCACCGTGCGGGAGGACTACAGTCCGGATGGAACGCCCTGGGAATATTTCGACCATGACCAGGCACGTTCGCGCGCTTATCGCTGGAATGAGGACGGGCTGGGCGGTATCTCGGACGAAGCGCAGCATCTCTGTTTCTCACTGGCGCTCTGGAACGGAAAGGATGCCATCCTCAAGGAGCGCGCCTTCGGTCTCGCCGGAAACCAGGGTAATCGGGGAGAAGACGTAAAGGAATGCTATTTCTACCTCGACGCCACGCCTTCTCACGCTTGGCTTCATTACCTCTACAAATACCCGCAATCCCCATTCCCCTATACGCAGCTGATCGAGGAAAATGCTCGCCGTTCGCGCGCAGAGCCGCCGTTCAACTTGATTGATAGCAACGCTTTCTCGGAAGACCGGTATTGGGATGTGGAAATCTTCTACGCCAAGGCGTCCCCTCATGAATTGCATATCCGCATAGTTGCTAGCAACCGAGGAAAAGACGAAGCTTTACTGTGGCTGCTGCCGCAATTGTGGTTTCGCAATTACTGGTCCTGGTCCGGAAAAGATGAGGTAAAACCTCTCCTGCACGCCGCCTCCGCGCCCCGGAATGCTGCCTGGGGGGTGATGGCAGAGCATCCCGCGCTGGGAAACTACTATCTCTACGGCCGGCAGCAAGCCGATCTTCTCTATACGGAGAATGAAACCAACAATACCAGGTTATGGGGCGTACCCAATGCCGGAGCATATGTTAAGGATGCCTTTCACCGTTATCTCGTGCAGGGTGAGCAATCCGCTGTAAATCCCGCGGGAAAGGGAACAAAATTCGGCGCAGCGCATAAACTCGCAATCCCATCTGGCAAAACAGGCATGATCGAGTTGGTGCTCACGGCTGAACCTAACCTTCAGCCGTTCGAAAATCAGGACAGGATTTTTGCGCAGCGCCGCGCCGAAGCCGATGCTTTTTTCCACACGTTCCTGACAGACGACGCCCCCAGCGAGGACCAGCGCATCCTGCGGCAAGCACTGGCGGGCATGATATGGACCAAGCAGTTCTATCACTACGACGTCTCCGGCTGGCTGAAAGGAGACCAGGCAACACCGCTGGCATCAAGGCAGCAGGTGCGCAACCACGCGTGGCCCCACCTCAAGGCGACCCATGTCATTTCCATGCCGGACACGTGGGAGTATCCCTGGTTTGCCGCCTGGGACCTCGCATTTCACTGCGCCACGCTGGCGCTCATCGACGTGGATTTTGCCAAGGAACAGATCGAACTGCTGCTGAATGAAAACTACCTGCATCCCAACGGGCAAATCCCCGCATATGAATGGACATTTAGCGATGCGAATCCGCCGGTGCACGCAATGGGCGCGCTCAAGGTATTCCGGGCCGAGCGAGTGCAGCGCGGCAGGGGTGATATCGGTTTCCTCAAACGCGTGCTGCACAAGCTTTTGCTGAATCATACCTGGTGGATCAATCTCAAGGATTCAACAGGCACGAATGTATTCGAGGGAGGATTCCTCGGACTGGACAATATCTCGGTATACAATCGCTCCGAGCCGCTCCCGCCGGGTTACACACTCAAACAGGCTGATGCAACCGGCTGGATGGCGATGTTTTCCCTGCAATTGACTGTCATGGCGCTGGAAATTGCGGTGGAAGATCCCGCCTATGAGAATATCGCTGTCCAATCCTATAGCCAGTTCCTGGCAATTGCCAATACGATTGCCGGACATACCGGAGCAGGCGTTTCCCTGTGGGACGACACCGACGGCTTCTTCAAGGATCTTGTCGTAGAACCGGATGGAAGGACGCACCGCATCGACGTTTTCTCCTGGGTGGGCATCATTCCGCTGTTTGCGTGTGAGGTCGTGGATGCCCGGCTGCTTGCAAACCGCAAACGTTTCACCGCACTGCTATGGGAACACAAGGGCGGCATGTTCGATGGGAGCGTGATATGCGCCTGCCCCATCGACACCAATGAACGGGGCGAACATCTGCTCTCCCTGGTGACCCCTGCGATGTTCGTCAAGATATTGCCCCGGATTTTTGATGAAGAAGAATTCTTTTCACCCCATGGCGTGCGCAGCGTCTCCAAGCGGCATGCCACGCAAGGAAGCCTCGGCCATATCCCGGGCGTCGGCAATGCTGTCATCCGTTATGTTCCAGGCGAATCCGACTCCCCCCTTTTCGGCGGCAACTCGAACTGGCGTGGACCGGTGTGGATGCAGACCAACTATCTGCTGATTCAGACTATCGAAAAGATGCACCGTTACCTCGGTGATGCCTTTACTTTTCCCGCCCCCTGCCTGAATCATTGCAAAATCGACCTCAAATACGCTGCCAATACGCTGACGGAACGGCTGGTGGATATTTTCCGCCGTGATGAATCCGGGCTGATCCCGGCCTTCCCCGAAAAGAGCCCGCATCAGACGAGTCCTCATTGGCGCGACCTGCTGCTGTTCCATGAGTATTTTCACGGTGAAACCGGGCGGGGGTTAGGCGCGGCTCATCAGACCGGCTGGACCGGCCTGGTGGCGAACCTGGTGATGCGGCGATATCGGAAGGGGATTCCGGAGTTTTGGAAGCAACAGGGTTCTGCAAAGACTTAGCATGGTTAAATGGTTACTTCACAAAGAAATAAATGAATGTCTCAATCCAGTAAAGCTAGACTTTCAACCGATCCCACAGTATTTGAAGTGGTATTGAATAACCATACCCCCATGATGCAGCAATACCTGCGCATCAAGGCGCAGCATCCGGATATGCTGATGTTTTACCGGATGGGGGATTTCTACGAACTGTTCTTTGATGATGCAGAAAAGGCGGCGAAGCTGCTCGACATCACCCTGACCCGTCGCGGCACCTCCGCGGGAGAGCCGATCAAGATGGCAGGGGTGCCTTACCACGCGGCAGAGCAGTATCTGGCAAAGCTCGTCAAGCTTGGCGAACCGGTCGTCATCTGCGAACAGGTGGGCGATCCCGCCACTTCGAAAGGACCGGTAGAACGCCAGGTGACACGCATCATCACCCCCGGCACTCTGACGGATGCTGCGCTCCTGGAGGACAAGCGCGACAGCGCCCTGCTTGCCTTGCTCGTGCATGAATCCACCCTGGGGTTAGCGTGGCTGAATCTTGCAGCAGGGCAATTTTCTGTAATGGAGACTTCGGTGAACAATCTCACAGCCGAACTCGAACGCTTGAAGCCTGCCGAGATTCTTTTGCCGGAATCGCTGAATCTCGCCGGGATCAACGACAGGGTGATGCAGGAGAAGTTATGCGTGAAGCATTTGCCGGCATGGCAGTTCGATACCGGCGCGGCTGTGCGCAATCTCTCCCGGCAGTTCGGTACCCATGACCTTTCCGGTTTCGGCTGCGAGGATCTGGATGTTTCTCTCGGCGCCGCAAGCGCGTTGCTGGATTATGCCCGGCTGACGCAGGGTGCCAGCATAGGTCATATCAAGGGGTTGCGGGTTGAGCGGGAGGATACTTATCTGCGCATGGACGCCGCCACTCGCCGCAACCTGGAGATCTCCGAAACCATACGAGGCGAGGCGGCGCCCACTTTATTGTCCCTGCTGGATACCTGTTCGACCAACATGGGCAGTCGGCTGTTGCTCCACTGGCTGCATCATCCGCTTCGCGACCGCGGGCTGATCCAGAATCGGCTCAACGGTGTATCTTTTTTAATGGGGGAAGCAGGATCAGGCCCCTGCCTTTCGGTGCGTGACTGCTTGAAGCGTGTGACGGATATCGAGCGCATTACTGCTCGTATCGCACTGAAATCGGCACGGCCACGGGACTTATCCGGGCTGCGCGAGAGCCTGAAACGGCTGCCCGCAGTCAACAACGCCGTTGCCGGTACTGCCACTACAAGCAGTGACAGCAGCGACGGCAGTGACGTAAGCGCTCATGTCGCGGCACTCATCCACTTGATGGCGCCAGACAATGCTCTCATTGCGCTGCTGGAGAAATCGCTGAAGGAAGAACCGGAGGTGATGCTGCGTACCGGGGGCGTGATTGCCGATGGCTACGATGCCGAACTGGATGAGCTGCGCGCGATACACAACAATTGCGATGAATTCCTGCTGCAACTCGAAACCCGCGAAAAGACCCGTACCGGTATTGCGAATCTCAAGGTGGAATACAACCGGCTGCATGGTTTTTACATTGAAGTGACGCATGCGCACACCGAGAAAATCCCCGACGACTATCGGCGCAGGCAGACACTGAAGAATGCCGAGCGTTATATTACGCCTGAGCTCAAAGCATTCGAGGAAAAGGCGCTTTCTGCGCAGAGCCGGGCACTGGAGCGGGAGAAACTGCTGTATGGCGAGCTGCTGGATATCCTCTCGCAGTATATCGACCATCTACAGCAGGTTGCCCGCAGCGTGGCCGAACTGGATGTCCTTGCGACCTTTGCCGAACGGGCACTGGCACTTGACTACACCCTGCCCCTTTTTACCAGTGACAGCATTATCGAAATTCAGGCAGGGCGGCATCCGGTAGTTGAAAAACAAGTGGACAGCTTCATCGCCAATGATGTCCAGCTTGGCGCTCGCGCGAGTGGCAGGCGGCAGATGCTCGTCATTACCGGACCCAACATGGGCGGAAAGTCTACCTACATGCGCCAGGTTGCCCTGATTGCGCTGCTCGCCCATTGCGGGAGTTTTGTTCCCGCGAGAAGCGCACTTATTGGACCGCTCGATCAGCTTTTCACGAGGATTGGCGCATCCGATGATCTCGCGGGAGGGCGCTCCACCTTCATGATGGAAATGACCGAGGCCGCGAATATCCTGCACAACGCCACCGCACAAAGCCTGGTGCTGATGGACGAAGTGGGTCGGGGAACTTCTACGTTCGATGGACTGGCGCTCGCTTTTGCAATCGCCCGTTATCTGTTGGAAAAGAACTGCAGCTACACGCTATTCGCCACACATTATTTCGAATTGACTCGGCTTGCGGAGGAGTTTGCACAGGTCGCCAATGTGCACCTGCGCGCAGTGGAGCACAAGCATCATATCGTGTTCCTGCACGCCGTCAACGAGGGGCCCGCCAGCCAGAGCTACGGTCTCCAGGTGGCAGCATTGGCCGGGGTGCCTGATCCGGTAATAAGAACAGCGAGAAGATATCTGCTGAAACTTGAGCAGGAAGCGTTGAGCAATCAGCCGCAGGGAGACTTGTTCTCCAGGGGCGATCTCTTCTGGAAGCAGGACAGGATACCGGAAGGTTCCGTTGACAAAAATGACAGCGCGCCGGAGCATCCCGTACTTGCACTGTTACGCACTATCGTTCCCGACGATTTGAGCCCGAAACAGGCCCTGGAGCAGCTCTACGCCTTGAAGAAGGCAGCAGAGAAAGAATAGCTTCGACTTATATCTCTAACGGTGATCTCCACCGGGCTCACGTCTTAATGCTCATGCCCGTGGCCATGACCATGCGGACCGTGAGCATGGCCATGAGCCAGCTCTTCGGCAGTAGCGGGACGCACATCGGTTACTTGGCATTCAAATCGAACCGACTGCCCCGCCAGAGGATGATTGCCGTCCACCACGACCTTGTCTTCGGCAATGTCTGTCACTGTATAAATCCGGACATTGTCCGACTCTTCCTCGCCCCCTTCGAACTTCATGCCCACCACGACATCCTCGGGAAAGCGGCTACGTGACTCGACCCGCACGAGATCGCTGTCATATTCGCCAAAAGCATCCTCCGGTTCCATCACGACCAGGCAACGGTACCCTGCTTCTTTGTGAGTCAGCTCCTCTTCCACCTTCGGAAACATTTCATCATGGTAACCACCGTGGAGGTAGCTTACAGGAAAATTGGATTTCTCCAGAATTTCACCAGTTGAATCAGACAAAATATAATTGAGCGATACCACGGTGCCTTTTTCAATTCGCATATCGTTGAGCCTGCAAGTTAGGTTATAAGGAATTTCCTCAGGAAATGATAAAAATGCTAAGAGCCATGCTCTCGATGCCTTCATCGAGAATCATTCATTATTGCATTCGCAGTCCTTAAATGGAATATGGCTTTTTTGCAGGGCAGGCGGTCAGGCGGAATGGAAATTGCCGGAAGCAGGAGCCTGGCGGAAACATGATTCAGGGCAGGATTTATTCATGATTCCGGGGCTTTTTCATTTGCCATGAGTTCTCTTACCGGCGCAAAGCTGCGGCGGTGCACAATGGAAACGCCGTGAATTTTCAGTGCGGCAAGATGCTGCTCCGTGGAATATCCTTTGTGCTGATCGAAGCCATAACGGGGAAAACGCCGGTGTAACGCCATCATCTCGGCATCGCGAGCGGTCTTGGCAAGAATCGAGGCAGCGGAAATTTCCGGCACCAGGCTGTCGCCCCTTACGATGGTAGTGACGGGAAATTTCAGGCGGGGACTGTGATTTCCATCCACCAATACCCGCGCTGGCGTCACCTGCAATTTTCCGATCGCGCGTTTCATCGCCAGCAGGCTTGCTTGCAGTATATTCAGCCGGTCTATTTCCCTGACGGATGCGAACCCGATAGCCCAGGCAATCGAATGCGCCTTTATGGCAAGAGTCAGACTGTTGCGCTTTCCCTCGGTAAGCGTTTTCGAATCCGCCAAGCCATTTATAGGAGACGCCGGATCGAGTATCACGCAGGCAGCGAACACCGGTCCTGCCAGCGGCCCCCTGCCTGCCTCATCCACACCGCAGACCCAATGGTATTCATTGCTGCACATGCATCAACTCCACCCGCTCTTCCGTAGGTATTTCAGGTCTCTTTTGGCCTGACGGTACACATCAGTTCGGCCTCGGCTGCAACGCGGCCGTCCACTTCCGCTCGTGCCGCATATTTCCAGATTCCGATCCTCTCCCTCAGAACTGTAGCCTTGAGTATCAGTTGATCGCCCGGTTCCACCGGGCGCTTGAAACGCGCATTATCGATGCCGACGAAATAATAGATGGAATTCTCGTCGGCTTCCACATTGGCTGTTTTGAGCGTCAGAAGAGCAGCAGTCTGCGCCAGCGCTTCGATCACCAATACCCCGGGCATGACGGGATGATGAGGAAAGTGTCCTGTAAAAAAAGGTTCGTTGATCGTTACATTCTTGAGCGCGGTGAGACTCTTTCCCGGTTCGAAAGCGAGAACGCGATCGACGAGGAGCAAGGGGTAACGGTGAGGAAGGTATTTCAGAATTTCATGGATATCCATTAGCGCGATGTTTTCCCGGGTTCTTGATAAGAAGTGAATAAAGGATGATCAGAGGATTGAGAATGATCCGGAGGAGAGGCGGATGTGCCGTTGCACCTGCCCGACAGAGCTACTTGTCGGCCAGCGCTTTGAGTACCTTGTCAGTAATATCGATTCGCGGACTTCGGTAGACGAGATCGCGCAGGGGCAATATGAGGTCGTACTTCTCGGTCTCGGCAATGATTTGAATGGCCTTGGTGGCGGTCAACTGAAGCGCCGCAACCTCATCGTTCTGGCGCAGGCTCAGATCTTCGCGCAACTGCCGTTGCCCGCGCTGGTATTCCCGGTTAAGCGCAGCCAAGTCGCGCTCCTTGCTGCGGCGTTCCGCTTCCGGCATGCGCTTTCCTTCTTTTTCCAGCAAATCCTGAAGCTCCTTCGCCTGTATTGCAAGTTTCTTGAGCTCCTGGTCCCGCGGGAGGAATTCCTTTTCGATTTTTCTAAGCGCTCTGACAGCGGGCGCGGATTCAGCCAGAATGCGCTCCGTGTCGACAATCCCGATCTTGATATCTTCTGCCAGCGCGCTTGCGGTTCCGTAGATAGATGCGACGAGAATGGACGTTATGGCGATTAAAGTTCGTCCCAGTATCTTGTGTTTCAATTTTATCTCCGGATCTAGAATTGTTGCCCAAACTGAAACTGAAAACGCTGTATATTGTCGCCGGGCTGGCTGTTCAAGGGCTGGGCCACGCTGATTTTGAGCGGTCCCATAGGGGATATCCAGGTAACGGCGACACCGGCAGAATAGCGCAAGCCCTCCTGCTCCGGCCTTACCCCGCCAGGCCCCCAGACCGTGCCGCCATCCAGAAACGCGCTCAGGCGTACCGTGCGGTCATTCCTCATGCCGGGCATCGGAAACAGAACCTCGATATTACCTACCGCACGTTTGTTGCCTCCCAAGGTTCTGTTGGTTGCGTCCCTGGGACCAAGCGAACTGATGTTGTAACCCCGCACGGAGGTATTGCCGCCCGCGAAGAAATTCTTGAAAAAGGGAAGCTCTTTACCGGAATAGCCCTCCCCATATCCGAGTTCTCCATTCAACATCAGCGTAAATATCTCGGTGATGGGAAAATACCAGCGAAGGTCATAACTCAATTTGTAATAAGTGAGGTCTCCTCCCGGCAGGCCCACCTCGGCGAACACGCGCTGCGTGGTTCCTGAAGTTGTCCAGATTGCACTGTCACGGCCATCCCGCCTCCAGCTGAGCGTTGCAGGTATGTTGATCGTGGTCCGCCCGAATTTGTTCACGAAATCGATATTACGCTGGGGGCTGTCAGGCCCAAGATCGATCGTGGTTTGTTCCGCTCCCAGCCCCCCCATGATGCTGTCATTTTCGTTGATGGGAATGCCGAAACGCAGACCTGCACCCAGCGTGTCGGTATTGAAGTTCATCACGGAGGACAGGGTACGCGTGTTGAGCACCCGCTTATAGAGATCGAGTCCTGCCGTGACACCATCCTTGGTGAAATAGGGGTCGGTATAGGACAATGAATAGGTCTTGTTGACGCTACCGGTATTCACCATGAGATTGACGAACTTGCCGGTACCGAATATGTTGTCCTGCGCAACAGACCCGCTCAGTATCAGTCCTTCCATGTTGGAATAGCCCGCACCGAACATGACGGCGCCCGTCGGCTTTTCCTTGACTTCGACATTCACATCGATCTGGTCCGTGGTACCGGGAACCGCCGGGGTTTCTACATTGACGGCGGTAAAGTAATTCAATCTGTCGACCCGCGTCTTGGAGCGGTTTATCTTGCTGGTTGAATACCAGCCCCCCTCGAACTGGCGCATTTCCCGCCGTATCACTTCATCCCGGGTTCGGGAGTTACCAGTAATATTGATGCGTCTGACATAGACGCGACGGCCGGGATCGATAAAAAAGGTGAACGCCACCTGCTGCTTTTCCTTATCCAGTTGGGGAGAGGCGTTGACATTGGCGAATGCGTAGCCGTCATCGCCGAGCCGGTCGGTGATGAGCTTGATGGACTCCGTCAGTTTCTCGCGGGAAAACGTATCTCCCGCCGAGAGTTGTATGAGCTTGCGCAGTTCCTCTTCCGGAACCAGCAGTTCACCGGCAAGCTTGATTTCGGAAACATCATATTTGGGGCCCTCGACGATATTTACCGTAATGTAAATATCCTGCATGTCGGGTGTGATCGATACCTGCGTCGATTCTATGCTGAATTCGAGGTAGCCGCGATTCAGGTAATAGGAACGGAGCGATTCGAGATCGCCGCCGAGCTTCTGCTTGGAATACTGGTCTTCCTTGGTGAGCCATGTCAAAAGGCCAGGAGTCCGCAGCGAGAATGCACTCAACAGATCCTTTTCCTTGAAAGCTTTATTTCCAACGATATTGATCTTGCGAATCTTGGCGGTTCTACCTTCGTCCACATGGAAGGTAATGCCCACCCGGTTTCGTTCAAGCGGGGTTGTGGTTGTGGTGATTTTTACGGCATATTTGCCGCGCGCCATATATTGCTGCTTGAGTTCCTGTTCGGCCTTTTCCAGCGTCGAGCGATCGAAAATGCGGGATTCCGCCAGGCCTGCCTGTTTCAGTCCCTCCTTGAGCTTGTCTTTCTCAAACTCCTTGGCGCCGACAATGGTGATCTGAGCAATCGCCGGCCGCTCCTCTATCACCACGATCAGGACACCGTTCTCGGATTCGAGCCGCACATCCTTGAAAAAACCGGTGGCATAAAGTGCCTTGATCGCCGCCGCAGCCTTTTCATCGTCGAGCACATCCCCGACCTTCACCGGCAGGTAACTGAACACGGTTCCGGCCTCGGTGCGCTGTATGCCTTCCACCCGGATGTCCTTGACTTCGAAGGGCTCGCGTGCCCATGAAGCCGAAGCGCACAAAGCAGAAACAAGCGCGACCAGATACCTGACTTTCATGCTTTAACCGGGGATGAGGCGGTTTATGTCGTTATAAATGGCAAAAGCCATCAGGGCAAACAAGAGTGCCATCCCCACCTGCTGACCGATTTCCATCGCTTTCGCGGAGAGCGGACTGCCCTTGACGATTTCGATGACATAATACATTAAATGCCCTCCATCCAATACGGGAATGGGCAGCAGGTTCAATACTCCCAAACTGACACTGATCAGGGCGAGAAAACCCAGATAAGGCGAAAGACCCATCTGGGCAGATTTTCCTGCATAGTCGGCAATAGTGATGGGGCCACTTACATTCTTCCAGGACACCTCACCTGCCAGCATTTTTCCGAACATTTGCAAGGTGAACTTCGAAGTTTCCCAGGTTTTGTTTACCGCCTTGGTAAAAGCGGTGCCCAAGGGATAGCGCACTTCGATCAACAGCTTTTCGATCTCATCGGAATCAATCCGCGGCGCAATTCCAATTTTCCCGATTTTTTCTCCATTCTCCGTGACGCTGTCGGGAACAACCTCCTTGTCGATCACAGCACCGTCACGCTGGATTTCCAGCATGAACGATGATCCCGGCCGGTCTCGCACCTGTTGCACCAGGTCTTGCCACAGGGAAATTTTCCGCCCGTTTACTGCCAGGATTTCATCGCCCGGCAGCAACCCGGCGCGGCTTCCGGCACTATCGGGTATCACCTGCGAAATGACGGGTTTAACCTCGGGCTGATAACTGCTGAGGCCGATTTTCTTTAAAAACTCCCCGTCCAGATCATCCGCCTGGATGTTGCTCAAATCCAGCCTCCGCAGCCCGCTCTGACCATGGATGTCAGTCACCTCTACGGCAAGTGAAGGAGGCCGTTCCACGGCATGGGACAATAGCAGCCAGCGCGCATCCTGCCAGGTTTCGACCGGCTCGCCCTCGATTCGCCTCAGAATGTCACCCTTCTCCAAGCCGGCAAATGCTGCCGGGGTTGCGGGAGCAACAGGCCCGAGAACAGGCTTCATCGCATTGATGCCCAGCATGAACAACAGCCAGTAAAGGACGATCGCCAGCAGAAAATTCGCGACCGGCCCCGCGGCGACGATAGCAAATCGCTGCAAAACCGGCTGGCGGTTGAATGAGCGTGGCAACTCCTCCGGCGCAACCGTTCCTTCACGTTCATCGAGCATCTTCACATAGCCGCCAAGAGGAAAGGCGGCAATAACCCATTCGGTCTGGTCTTTTCCTACCTGCTTCCGCAGCAACGGGTGACCGAAACCAATGGAGAAACGCAATACTTTTACTCCACACCAGCGAGCGACGAGGTAATGGCCGAATTCATGAAACACGATCAGCAAGCCGAGAGCAACGACGAAAGCAGCAATTGTGAAAAGGAATGTCATGCCTCTACAGGTCTGCGTTCCGGCAGACTCTCTGATACGGGGAAATAAAAGAAGTCTTCCATCTTCGCATGGATGAAATGGAAGCCGCAATTGGGACTGATGGGGCTTGCGCAAGCGGCGAAACTAGTAGAGCTGACCCCCCAAACGAATCCGCCGCCCCGCGGGCTCACATCTGCCATAGTGCCCGCATAAGCGCTAACGGAACCAGCCAACTGTCCGGCTCCCGGATGAATGAGAAGCTTTCCTTAGAACGGGTGGATAAACCGTTGTCCGACCTGCCGGAAAGCCCGATGATTGTGACACTTTACGCGAGGCACGTCAGCCATTCTTGGGCCGCTTCGCGCGCCATGCCGTCTGCCGCCAGCACATCATCCAGAGTCGCGATGTCCCTGCGGCCAATTGTCTGCATGACATCCTCGATCATGGCGGGAATGGACGTGAATGGCATTAGACCTCTGAGAAAGGAATCCACCGCCACTTCATTGGCGGCGTTCAGCACAGCCGGCGCGCTTCCCCCGCTTGCCAGTGCCTGATATGCCAGCCGCAGGCAGGGAAAGCGTTCAAAATCGGGGGCCTCGAAATCCAGCCGGGCGACCTTGAACATATCCAGGGGGTTGACTCCAGTCTCGATCCGTTCAGGGAAACCGAGGGCATGGGCAATGGGAGTACGCATATCAGGATTGCCGAGTTGTGCCAATACCGAGCCATCCACATACTCGACCATGGAATGAATGATACTCTGCGGGTGAACGACGACCTCTATTTGCTCGGGCGAGGCTTCGAACAACCAGTGCGCTTCGATGACTTCGAGCCCCTTGTTCATCATGGTAGCGGAATCGACCGAAATCTTCTGCCCCATTACCCAATTGGGATGAGCACACGCCTGCCCGGGGGTTACATTTTCCAGTGCGGCCAGCGGCATCTGGCGAAAAGGCCCGCCTGATGCGGTCAGCAGAATGCGACGCACCCCCACCGCGCGCAGATCGCCGCTAAAGTGCTGCGGCAGGGACTGGAAAATGGCGTTATGTTCGCTATCGATCGGGAGCAGCGTGGCGTGATTTTCCTTGACCACGTCCGTGAATATGCGCCCGGCCATCACCATTGTTTCCTTGTTGGCAAGCAATACCCGCTTGCCGGTCGCAGCCGCTGCAAATGTCGGACGTATCCCGGCCGCGCCCACGATCGCTGCCATCACTGTATCAACCTCCGGCAGCGAAGCGACCTTTTCCAGCGAATCCACCCCCCAAAGCACTTCAGTGGCAAGGCCAGCCTCGCGAATTTCCATCTGCAGCCGTTCCGCACTGGCCTCATCCAGCAGCACCGCATAGCGCGGCTCAAAACGCCGGCATTGTTCCAGAATTTTCTGGACGCCCTTGTTCGCGGTAAGGGCTACGACGCGAAAGCGGTCGGGGTGACGCGCCACTACATCCAGCGTGCTTACGCCGATGCTTCCTGTGGAACCCAGAATGGTGAGATGACGAACAGCGATCATGATCAGGTATGTAGCAGGAGAAGTGCCAGAGCCGCAATGGGCAGAGTTGAAGTCAGTGCATCGATCCTGTCAAGTATACCACCGTGGCCAGGCAAAATAGTGCCGCTGTCCTTGAGTCCGGCGTGACGCTTCATCAGCGATTCAAATAAATCGCCCACGATTCCCAGCGCGGCAAGAAGCAGCAGCAGCGGGATCAATAACGTGGCAGGAATCGCGTCCTCGCTGTAGCTCCAGATAAGCGCATAAACCAGTACCGCAACAAGGGCTCCAGCCACCCCCTCCCAGGTTTTGCCGGGACTGATGCTCGGCGCGAGCTTGTTTTTTCCCCAGGTGCGTCCGGAAAAATACGCGGCTGTATCGGATAGCCAAATGGTGCCCATGAAACCGAGCAGGAGGAGCGGATCGATTGCGCGCAGCTGGTATAACGCAAGACAGGTCGGCAACAGTACCAGCCAGCCGATAAACGCCAGCAGGACGGCACTCCCGACAGGACGCTTCGATTTCAGGAAAATCGTCGCGCCGAAGATCCAGAATATCAGCGATGCAACGTAAACCCCCAGAAATGAGGGCGTATAGGGATCAACAGCAACTGCGTCGCTCAATCCATACAGGAGCTCGCTTGCCAGCAGTACCGTTAATAAAAGGTAAGCGATGGTATGGTTGAGAGAGAACCTGGCAAGCCGGGTCCATTCCAGCGAGCCGGCGGTTGTCAGCGCAAGCAGTAGCGCCATCCAGAAGATGGAAGATAGATAGAATAACGCCGCCAGAAAGACGGATAGCATAATGACGGCGGTAAGAATCCGTGCCCGGAGCATAGTTGAGACGATCAGTAAAAAGCACGGATCGGAACGTGTGGAAGCTATGCCGTCGCTTTCACGGCGACTTCTCTGCCTCCACGCAAGGATGACGCTGCCTGAAGCTGCTCGCTGGTTCGTCCAAATCGGCGCTCGCGTTGCTGATAGGACTGGATGGCGAGATCCAGGGCGCGCGCATCAAAATCCGGCCACAACGTGTCGGTAAAATAGAGTTCGGTGTATGCCAGTTGCCAGAGAAGGAAGTTGCTGATGCGCTTTTCGCCTCCCGTACGAATGAATAGATCGGGTTCCGGCGCATGGTTGAGGGCAAAATACTGCATCAGGTCTTTTTCATCGAAAGTGGTCGCCAGATGAGGGCATTCGGCGAGCATTTTTCGAACAGCTTGCATGATATCCCACCGCCCGCCGTAATTGGCCGCGATAGTAAGCGTAAAGCGTTCATTGGCAGCCGTGAGCGCTTCGCCGTTGCGTATGAAGTCGACTATCTTCGGTTCGAATTTCGATAGATCTCCGATTACCTTGAAACGGATACCGTTCTCATGCAACTTGGATACCTCCTGCTCCAGCACGCTTATGAACAACTGCATCAGGAACGCGACTTCTTCAGGTGGCCTGCGCCAGTTTTCGCTGCTGAAGGCAAATAATGTCAAGTATTTGACACCTCGCTCCATGCAGGCCCGGATTGCGGAGCGTACTGTCTCCACCCCACGCTTGTGGCCTGCCATGCGCGGCATGAACCGGTTTTTTGCCCAACGTCCATTGCCATCCATGATAATGGCGACGTGCTGGGGAACTTCCCCAGTTTCAGGTATTTCCCGGGTCGAACTGATGATGGCTGGCATGGAGAATACGGTTGAGATTCAAAATTGAAATCAAAGGTATTTTTATTTCAGGGTCCGGCTATTCCAGAACAGGCAAGCGGAAACATATGCTTTCATTTCCCGCAATATTACTCCATTTATACGGCCATCAGTTCGGCTTCTTTGGCCTGGAGGAGCTTGTCTATATCTGCAATATAGCGATCGGTAAGCTTCTGGATATCATCCTGCCCCCGGCGTTCTTCATCTTCGGCAATCTTCTTTTCCTTGAGCAAGTCCTTGAGATGAGCATTTGCGTCCCGGCGAATGTTTCGCATTGCCACGCGCGCCGCTTCCCCTTCATGCTTTACCACCTTGGTGAGATCGCGCCTCCGTTCCTCGGTAAGCGGCGGCATGGGGACGCGGATCAATTCGCCTACGGTCGCGGGATTCAACCCCAGGTCTGAATTGCGGATAGCTTTTTCTATCGACCCCAGCATCTTTTTTTCCCATGGGGCCACGGTAATGGTGCGGGCATCCGCAAGGTTGATGTTTGCCACTTGGTTGATTGCTGTGGGATTCCCGTAATAATCCACAGTGACGTGATCCAGCAGACCTGTGTGGGCACGTCCGGTTCGTATCTTGCCCAGATCCAGTTTCAATGCTTCCAGGCTTTTCTGCATTTTCTGCTCGGCGGATTTTTTTATCTCGGCAATCATAGTAGTTAGAAATGACGTAAATGATATATAACCCGGGACGTCCCTGTTTCGGCGTCCATGCCGCAGCACGATGCCGACAATTCAAGCTGTAGCCCCCTATAGTCCGGCCAGATAGCCAAGGTAGCCAGAAAGCACTCAGACCTCCACCAACGTACCCTCTTCCTCACCCATGACTACCCGTTTCAATGCCTCCGCCTTGAAGATACTGAAGACTTTGAGCGGAAGCTTCTGGTCGCGGCACAACGTCAGTGCCGTGGCGTCCATCACCTTGAGATTCTCGGCAATGGCTGTATCGAACGACAGTCTCTGGTAGCGTTCTGCATCCGGATTTATTTTGGGATCGGTGGTATATACGCCATCGACCTTGGTGGCCTTGAGCACGATATCCACGTTCATCTCCATTCCCCGTAGAGCCGCCGCTGTATCGGTCGTAAAAAATGGATTACCGGTGCCGGCGGCAAAAATGACTACTTTGCCCTCCTCCAGGTAGCGTATTGCCTTGCCCCGAATATACGGTTCCACCACCTGATCGATGCGGAGGGCGGATTGCACCCTGCTCACCAGCCCGGCCCGCCGCATCGCATCCTGTAACGCCAGCGCATTCATGACAGTAGCCAGCATCCCCATATAATCCGCGGTCGCCCGGTCCATGCCTTCCGCGGAGGAGGTCATCCCCCGGAAAATGTTGCCACCGCCTATCACTACCGCAACCTCGACACCCAGCTGATTCACTTCGGCTATCTCGGCCACGATTCGTTCGATTACATCCCGGTTGATGCCATAACTATCGTCACCCATGAGAGCTTCGCCCGAGAGCTTCAGCAGGATGCGCTTATAAGCGGGTATGGTCATAATCAATCCGGCGGGCTAAGACGCTTTTTCCTGTTTGGCCTGACCCACTTGCGCCATGACTTCGGCAGCAAAATCGCCAGATTTCTTTTCTATCCCTTCTCCAACGATATACAAGGTAAAACCGTTGACCTGGGCGGATTTTTCTGCGAGCAGTTGTTTCACCGTCTGATCGGGATTTTTGACAAACGGCTGCCCCAGAAGCGTTATCTCGGCAAGATATTTGGCAATACGGCCATCGACCATGCGCGCAACGATATCGGCTGGCTTCCCGCTCTCCGCTGCCTGGGCGGTATATATCTGGCGTTCACGCTCCAGCAGCTCCGGAGAAACCTGCTCGCTTGACACGCATACCGGCTTGCTGGCGGCGATATGCATCGCGAGGTCCTTGCCCAGGGCCTGATCGCCACCCGTATAATCGACCATGACGCCTATTTTTGCACCGTGCAGGTAGGAAGCAAGACGATCCTGCGAACCGGCTACCTGATGGCGCGCAAAACGGCGTATGCTGATATTTTCGCCCAGCTTCATTACCAGCGCTTTCCGGAACTCCTCCACGCTTTCACCGTTTGACAACCTGGCATTTGCGAGCGCCTCGTTGTCCGCTATGCTTTCCGTTGTCAGCAATTCTGCAAGACTGTGCGCAAAGCTGATGAAGTCTTCGTTCCTTGCGACAAAATCGGTTTCGCAGTTGACTTCCACCAGTGCACCGCTCTTGCCGTCACGCACGATATGGGCCGCCACCATCCCTTCCGCTGCAGTCCGTCCGGCTGCCTTGCTCGCCTTGGCGCCACTTTTGATCCGCAGAAGGTCTTCTGCGGCTTTCATGTCTCCGCTGGTTTCAGTTAAGGCCTTCTTACACTCCATCATGCCGAGACCAGTCATCTCGCGCAATTCCTTCACCATTTGTGCGGTGATTTCCGCCATATTCGCTCCAGATAATTTTCAAAAAAGAAGCGCTGGATGTGCGCCCGGCACGGATTCACGTGCCCCACTCCGACGAAATTTATCCCTGTTCGCCGGCTACTGCCTCATCCGCTTCCTCGAAATCGCCTTGTACAATTTCCTGGATGGCCTGATTCCGGCCTTCCAGGATGGCGTCCGCAACACCGCGGGCATATAGGCGAATGGCCTGGCTGGAATCGTCGTTGCCGGGAATGACATAATCCACGCCGACCGGACTATGGTTACTGTCCACAATACCGACAATAGGAATACCAAGCTTCCTGGCTTCGGTTATCGCTCCTTTCTGATAGCCGACATCAATGACGAACATGGCATCCGGCAGGCTCTTCATGTCCTTGATGCCTCCCAGACTGCGATTGAGTTTTTCCAGTTCGCGCTGCAGATCCAATGCTTCTTTCTTGGAAAGCTTGTCGAGCGTTCCATCCTCCATCATCGTTTCCATATCATGGAGTCTTTTAACGGATTGCTTGATCGTCTTGAAGTTGGTGAGCATTCCACCGAGCCAGCGTTGGTCGACGAAGGGCGACCCGCAGCGCATCGCTTCCTCGTGCACGATATCCCGTGCCTGGCGCTTGGTTCCGACAAATAAAATCGTGCCCTTGTTGGCCGCCAACTGACGCACGTAATTCATTGCTTCCTGGTACATCACCAGCGTTTTTTCCAGATTGATGATGTGTATCTTGTTGCGATGACCAAAAATATAGGGCGCCATCTTGGGACTCCAGAAGCGGGTCTGATGCCCGAAATGAACGCCCGCCTCCAGCATTTGCCGCATCGTTACTGACATAAAATTTTCTCCTTTAAGGGTTGAGCCTCCATCCGCCATAGTCGCTCCCCTTCAATGCAGAGCACCCTTTTCGAAACAGGCAGATGTGTGAATTTGAACTGACGTTTAACTTGGCCGTCCCATCTGCATGCAGTAATCAACGCTACCGCAGCAACTGTAGCGGCGCGAAGCAGTACCCGCGGGAAAAATGGCAGCAGGACGCAATCTTGCAAACAAACCTGACTCTGCAAAACTGGGCGAGACCGAGTTAACTATAGATTATACCATTCCTGAATTGATTCACTCAATTGAACTTGTGTAACGCCAGGGTACGGATACAGTGGTCCACTATTTCCACTATTCACAGAAAAGGAGCGCCCTCTGGCGAAGGGGAACCGAGAGGAATCTGTGGATTGGAACCTACGGATGTGCTATGTGTGTCAACGAACAGACCGGCAATTGCAACTGCCGGAAACTGGCACCTGACGCGTACTGAACAAGTACCGCCTATCTTTCAATGAAACCAATTAAAAGTAAAAGGAGAAGAATATGGCACAGGATAACTCAAAGAATGCGGCGAGCGATACTCGGGAAGCTGCAGAAAATATGACTCAGCATGCGGGCGATGCGGCCCGGCATGTAGGCCGGGCAGCGAAATCGGCAGGCCAGGAAGTCGGATCGGTGGCAAGGGACGAATTTGCAAAGCTGAGAGCTGACCTGGATGATCTCATTTCCCGCATTCCCAATCTGTCAGACGTTGACCTGGAAGAAGCTAAGGAAAAACTGATGGCAAAAATTGCTGACACCCGCGAGGCTGCCCACGACTTGGCGGAGGATGCCCAAGAGCAATTCGACTATGCCGTCGAGTGCTCGAAGGAGTGCATACGTGAACACCCTCTTCAATCGGTTGGCTACGCGGCTGGGATCGGCCTGATAATCGGCCTGTTGCTGGCCCGTCGCTAAGCTACGCGTTCCGCCACTTAGTTCGAGATGAACCGCCATGTTTGAGACCATTAAAAAAGCGAAAGAAATTGGAGTTCTCATCCTGGAACGCCTCAGCGAATACATTGAGCTGGTAAAAATATCCGTGGAGATTCAGGGGAGGAACTTCAAGCGACGGCTGATCGGCTACGTCGTAATAACGTTTCTCTCCGTCCTGACTCTTGTGTTCGCGGGAGTTGCCGTTATAGTTACTTTCTGGGACACCCCCTATCGCGTGGTCTCAGCCTGGGGAATTGTCGCTTTCTATGCATTGACTGCCTTTGTAGTTTATTTCGCAACCCCCGGTCAGACAGATCCTGTTTCAGCTTTTGATACCGTGCGTGATGAACTACAGCAGGATATCAAGCTGATGAAGGATATCGTATGAGCACCTCGCTGGAATATGAAAAAAAGGCGCTGTTGGAGCGGATGCATGCCAGCCGCAGGGAATATCGATCCAGGTATGGACATGAGGATGAGCAGACGCAGGCGATGGGCGACGATGTTTTTCCGCGGAGCCGGACATTCAGGTTCATAGCGCGCCACCCCTACTCTATCTCGCTGGGTCTGTTAGTCGTGTTGTCCGCAGTACCCTCCAGATCGTTGAGCAAAGCGGTAAAAAGCGGCATTGCTCTGTCCTCCGGCGCCCTCGGCAGCAGCGCGAGAACGCTGATCATGCGTGAGGTTCTGCCGGCGGTAATAAGATCGCTGAATTCCCGGCGGCGGATGTAACTTCGAGTGTAGGAGTAATAAAAGCAACAGCACTTAAAAAGCACAGGAAAAAATTGGTCATGGAGAAAGGTTTTCCAATTTTCTCGGGAGAATTATGATGGGAAAATATTTTATCGCCTGGCTTCTGGGTGTACCTGCGTTTGTTTTAATCATCGTTTACTTTCTGATGAATTAGGTGAGGAATCCCAATCCATACGGCTGGGCGGAGTTTTCTGCTTCCTCCGCCCCCTCCCTACATGCAACCGCAACCCAACCGCAATTCAGTGGAGCTGACTTGAAAAATCGCTATATATCAGGAAGCCTCACCATTCCGTTGATCATCATTGCTTTCAGCCTTCCGGCGGTGGTTCTCGCGGAAGTTTCCGCGGAACGAAAACCGGATGCGCGTGAGGTTATCACACCCCCCTGGGAACTGTACGACGCCGACGAGGATGGGTACATAACCATGAAGGAAGCCGCGGTGCAGAAAATGTCTCCCCAGGTTTTCCATAGTCTTGATATCGATCGGGATGGCAGGTTGAACAGGAATGAGTTCACCAAAGCACCTCCTATCCGGGAGAAGTAAGTAGCGGCCTTTTTGATATTCCTGTGAAAAATCGGGCGGAATACCGAAAACTCGAGGTGGTGGAATAGGTGCAACACTTATATTTCCGCTACAATTCCCCCAATGATTTCAACAGATGCAGTTGCTCCCGCAGTTGATGCGAAAGGGGAGGCTGACGATCGCACAGTCACCGGAAACATCTTCCTGGTTGGGATGATGGGTGCCGGAAAAACGACGGTGGGCAGGCTCCTCTCCCATTTCCTGGAAAAAACCTTTTACGATTCGGATCGGGAAATACAGAAGCGAACGGGTGTCAGCATTCCCACGATCTTCGAGATCGAAGGAGAAGCAGGCTTTCGCAGGCGCGAAACCGAGATACTGTCCGAACTCATGAATGCAAGGAATATCATTCTGGCAACGGGAGGCGGAGCCGTATTGAGTGGAGTAAACCGGACAATGCTGAAGCACGGCGGCACCGTGATATATCTGCGAGCATCCATCGATGACCTGTGGCGCCGCACCCGGCATGACAAGAACCGTCCGCTGCTGCAGACTTCCGACCCCCGCGCGAGACTGGCTGAACTGTTTGTGCAGCGTGACCCGTTATATCGGGAGACAGCGCATATCGTGGTTGAGAGCGGGAAACGAAGCCCCCGGCATCTAGCTCAATCGCTGGCACAACAACTGACGATCTCATCCCGCACCGGATAAAATCAAAACCGGTTGGAAGTTCTGTTCGTTTCCCTCTCCGCCGGTTGGAAAACCGCTACTCGGCTAAGGGCGGTCTGTCCGGGAACAGCACATCGGTAAAACCGAACGTACGAAAATCGGTAATCCGCATCGGGTAGAGAATCCCCTGCAAGTGATCGCATTCGTGTTGCACCACGCGCGCGTGAAACCCCTCCACCGTCCGGTCTATGCTATTACCATATTGATCCAAACCCTCGTAACGTATTCTGGCATACCGGGGAACCATCCCGCGCATGCCGGGAACGCTCAGACAGCCTTCCCAATCCTGCTCCATATATTCCGTGAGGGGGGTCAGGACCGGATTTACCAATACCGTGTAGGGCACCTCCTCCGCATCCGGATAGCGCGAATTACGCTTCACCCCGAAAATGACAACCTGCAGGCCGATCCCGATCTGTGGCGCAGCCAGGCCGGCACCCTCCAGCGCCTCCATCGTATCATGCATGTCTCGCAGCAATGCTTCGAACTCAGGCGTGCTGAAATTCTCCACCTTCCGAGCCACTTCCAGTAAGCGGGGATCCCCCATTTTGAGGACAGGTTTAATCGGCATCGAGCGTTACCACCCATTCGAGAATATTTCTGACCCTGACCATCGTTTTTTCCAGAACGGCATGGGCCTCATCCAGACGGATGAGATGAGCACTGCTTTTACGGCCGGCCGCGTAATTTGCGACTACTGCCATGGTTGCATAGCACAGGCCCAACTCCTTGGCAAGGGCGGCCTCAGGCATACCGGTCATTCCAACCATGTCAACCCCATCCCGCTCCAGCCGGTTGACTTCAGCTGCAGTTTCAAGTCGCGGCCCCTGGGTCGCCCCATAAACCCCTCCATCAAGCACCTTTTCGCCGGCACGTCCTGCTGCTTCCAAGAGACGCTTGCGAGTCAAAGGACAGTAGGGCTCGGTGAAATCGATGTAGGTCACTGACCGGTCCTTGCCATCGTAATAGGTATATTTGCGACCGTAGGTATAGTCGATGATCTGGTCGGGAATCACTACCGTACCCGGTGCGAGATCAGGACGGATTCCCCCTACCGAAGCAACCGCTATCACCCTTGTCAGGTTCACCGACTGCAATGCCCACAGGTTGGCGCGGTAATTCACCTCGTGGGGGGGAATCGTATGGCCGTATCCATGACGCGCCAGAAAAACGACGGTATTGTTACGTATCTTGCCAAAAGTCAGAGGACCTGATGGTTCCCCATAAGGAGTCGTTACAACTTTCTGATGGGAAATTTCAAGGCACTCAAGCTGGGCCATTCCGGTCCCGCCAATAATTGCAAGCATATTTCTGGATTTTACCTCACTCTTTCAAGGCATAGATGGCGGGCAAATTTCGCCATGCCCCATAGATATCCATGCCGAAGCCGAAGACGTAGCGGTTCGGAACCACAAGACCTACAAAATCCGCGCTGACCGGCTTGGGACTAGCAATATCCTTTTCGGCAAAAACGGCGCTATAAAATGCTGCTGCGCCGTGGCTCATCACCCATTCACGGATGGCGGCGAGCGTGATTCCCTGGTCAAGGATATCATCCACCACTAGTACGACCCGGTCTTGCACATTCTCGCCCGGCGAGACTTTCCAGTCGATCCTGCCACCGTGCGTCTTTTCAGCGTAACGGCTGACATGAAGATAGTCGAAATTAAGCGGGAATTGCAGCAGGGGAAGCAGTTGCCCGGTAAACACGACGGCGCCCCCCATGATGCTCAACACCAGAGGATAACGATGTGCCAGGACAGCCGTAATATCGGCTGCCATACGCCTGACGGTTTCCACTACAACATCGGCAGGAAATATCTGCTCTGCTTCTCTCAGAATTTTCTGTGCATCCTGGTATGGGAGCATCGGCACGGGTAATCTGATGAAGAATAAGGAACAGGAAAAATTCGATCGGGCAGCGGATAGATGGCTAGACGCTGGTATGCCCCGTGCATCTGGCGTCGAGATACGCCGCAAACTCACGCCCGACCTCCGGATGCTGGAGCGCCAGCGCAATCGTTGCCTTGAGGTATCCTATCTTGCTCCCGCAATCGTAACGCGTTCCGTGGAATTCATAGGCCAGCGCCCGCTCTTCCCGCAAAAGTGAGGCGATTCCATCGGTCAGCTGAATCTCCCCTCCGGCGCCCGGCTGCACCCTTTCCAGGTGCTCGAAGATTTTCGGGGTCAAAATATAACGTCCGACGACACCCAGCCTAGAGGGAGCATTCTTCGGGTCAGGTTTTTCCACGATGCCGGTAATGGGATGCAAGCCGTTCATTCCGGGCCCGCATTTCACAATGCCATAATTGATGGTATCTTCAGGCTCGACATTCTGTACGGCCAGAATGGAGCAACCGTTCTCCTCGTACACCTTGCCCAACTGCCGCATGATCGGCTCATCGCCCACGAGCAAGTCGTCTGCCAGCAGCACGGCAAAAGGATCATTTCCTACCGCGGGATGCGCGCAAAGGATAGCGTGCCCTAACCCCAGTGCTTCCGATTGCCGGATGTAAATGCAATGAATGTTTTTGGGCAGGATGCTGCGCAGCATTTCCAGCGTTTCATTTTTGCCACGGGCCTCCAACTCGCTTTCTATTTCGTACGCTTTATCGAAATGGTCTTCAATGGCACGCTTGTGACGGCCCGTTATGAAAATCATCTCCGTGATACCCGCTGCGATCGCCTCTTCAACCGCGTACTGAATCAGCGGTTTGTCTACAACAGGCATCATTTCTTTGGGATTTGCCTTCGTCGCGGGGAGAAAACGGGTACCCATTCCTGCCACCGGAAAAACTGCTTTACGTATTTTTGGCATTAAACCACCCGTTCAGGAATCCGCTTGCGTCGAACTGTTATCTGCTTGTGAAGCCTGCAATAATCGTATCAATTCGGCTTCGTCGAGAAGTGTCACTCCTAATTCAAGCGCTTTGTCATGCTTGCTGCCCGCATCCGCGCCTGCGACGACGTAATCGGTTTTTTTGGACACGCTGCCCGCAACCTTTCCTCCCATCGCTTCAATTTTCTCCCTGGCCTCCTCCCGGCTCATGGTCGGCAGTATTCCAGTCAGTACAAAGATCCTGCCGGCAATTTTGCTGCTTGCCGCGTCTGCTTCCGGATGTGCAGAACCGGCTGCATGATCTGTTGTCTGTGTTCCCCCATCTTCTTTCCAGCGGATTCCCGCGGCGCGCAGTTGCTCTACAACCTCACGATTGTGCCTTTCGCCAAAAAAATCGGCAATGCTCTGGGCGACGACCGGCCCTACATCCGATACCTGCTGCAAAGTTTCTACATCTGCGTCCATCAGGCGATCGAGTCCTCCGAAATAGCGGGCCAAGTCTCTCGCAGTAGCCTCGCCCACGTTGCGAATACCCAGGGAATAGATGAATCGAGCCAGGGTCGTGTCTTTGCTTTCTTCAATTTCATTGATAATATTTCCCGCCGATTTCTCCCCCATCCGATCCAGCGCTGCGAGCGCGGCCAGCCCCAGCTTATACAAGTCTGCGGGGGTTCGAATGATGGCATTGTCCACCAGGTGATCCACCAGCTTGTCGCCCAGCCCGTGGATGTTCATGGCGCGACGCGAGGCAAAATGCAGAATTGCCTGTTTCCGTTGAGCGGGGCAAAACAATCCGCCCGTGCAGCGGGTCATGGTTTCTCCGGGCAGGCGAATCGTCCTGGAGCCGCACACCGGACAGTGCTCAGGCATCACGAAAGGTTTCGCGTTCGACGGCCGGCTTTCCTTCTGAACTGCGACCACTTCCGGAATCACATCTCCCGCTCGCCTTACCGTTACCCGATCACCGATCATGACGTCCTTACGCCGGATCTCATCTTCGTTATGCAGGGTCGCATTGGTGACAGTCGCGCCTCCGACGAATACGGGCTTGAGGCGCGCCACCGGAGTCAGTGCTCCCGTTCTGCCCACCTGCACATCGATTCCAAGCAACTCGGTCGTTGCCTCCTGCGCTGGAAACTTATGGGCGAGCGCGAATCGCGGGGCGCGCGATACAAAACCGAGTTTTTCCTGATATTCCAATTCGTTGACCTTGTACACCGTACCATCGATGTCATAAGGCAATTGTTCGCGCAATCCATTTATTTCATGATGATACTCCAACAAATCGGCAACGCCCGTGACCGTCCTGCGTTCACGCATTACAGGAAAACGCAGTGACGAGAGATAGTCAAGCAAGTGGCTGTGTGTATCATGGGGAATATTTCCCCCTTCGCAGACACCGATACCATATGCGAAGAACCTCAGGTTGCGATTGGCAGTAATACGGGGATCGAGTTGCCGCAAGGAACCTGCGGCAGCATTGCGCGGATTTATAAAGGTCTTTTCGTTCTTTTTACGCTGCTGCCGATTCAATCGCTCGAAATCCGCTTTCAACATCAATACCTCACCCCGGACCTCCAGAAATGCAGGAACTTCGGCGCCCCCATCTCCTACCCTCAGGCCAAGAGGAATGCTGCGAATGGTTTTCAGGTTCAAGGTCACATCCTCTCCGATGTAGCCATCCCCGCGGGTGGCTCCCGAGACAAGCATGCCGTTCTCATAGCAGAGGCTTATGGCCAGACCATCGAATTTCGGCTCTACCGCATACTCGACGTGTGCGATGCCGAGGGACTGGCGTACACGCCGATCGAATGCCTCTACCTCACCCTCGGTGAATGCATTGCTCAGGGAAAGCATTGGCGTACGGTGAACGACCTGGGGAAACGCCTTGAGGGGAGGAATACCAACGCGCTGAGTGGGGGAATCGGGCGTTATGAGTTGCGGATGACGTTGCTCGAGCTCCTCCAGTTCGCGGAACAGCTTGTCGAAGTCCGCATCGGGAATCGTCGGAGTGTCCAGCTCGTAATAACGGATATTATGTAGTTCGATTGCATCGCGCAATTCCCGCATATGGCGCGATATCTCGCTCAGGCGTTCACTCACGCAAACAGCCTCAGCGCTATCTGGCCCCCTGGCGGGATATTGCGCGATATCATCACGGATTGAATGCTGCTCAATTGTTGCTTGATTTTCCGGATACCGCTGTCACTCAATGGTACGCGGTTGTCATCCACCATGAAGCCTCCGAGCGCTTCGGAGAAAGTTTCAGCCAGATGCACCATCTGGTTGAAAACGCGTTCACCATTGGCAACTCGCGGCACATCAAGAAAAAGTGTGATGCCACGAGTGGTGAGCATTCGGATATTGTCGGGAAGCAAAGGAGCTGGCTCATAATTGCCCAGGGAAAACAAAACAACGTTGTTTTCGTCCCGGTAATGAAACATCCCCTCGTTCCCCAGTTTGAATCCGCATGCTTCCGCCATGACGCGGATCTTGGCGCCGGTAAAAACGCTGTTATCCCTGCTGATGATATTGATGCCGGCCATGACATCCACCTGGGTACAGAATTCATCGAGCATCAAGGCCCGCCTGTAGCTCTTATATATGTCGGGGCAACGGGCAGTTGCATTGACGCGAGCCGCAAAATTTTCCGCCATGTCGCGAAATTCACCCAGGCTCACTTCGCTCACAGGTCCTGCGCGATCAGCCAGTTGCAGGCAACCCTTCAGACTGACGTAGCTCGCCCTGCCCTCCCGGCCACGTGTATCCGGCGCGATTTCTTCCCAGGATGCATCTGCTTCCTGCTTCCCCATCCACCGCACCGGCTTGCTGAAATCAAATTTACGATCCAGTACTTCCGCCAGGGTTAAATCCGCGAACGGTGTCTCACGGGCGATCTCAACCACATAATCCACTGCTTCGGAGACATTGTCCCCTTCGACCGGCCTTTCCTCATCACCCGATGGGGCGGCAGGTATACTGAATCTTTCGCGAACAACGGCTCCTTCATGGCGGGAATCTTCATCGACCGATCTGCGGGCAGGCACACTGAATGAAGCAGGTCCTTTAAACCAGGTGCGCTCACCCGCTTTCCCGGCCTTCGGCCTGGATGGAGGATGGAGGGCTGGATTGACGTTCGCTTTCTGGGCCGGTTCGGCTACTTCCGGGGAAGCACTCGAATGCGTACTGGGTTCGGCTTCGGGATCGTGTGGTTCGGCGCCGGTGCTGAGGCGAGGTTCTATTCTTTCCTCTCCTTTGGCAGATACACCCGCTCCCAGGAGTATATCCTCGTGCTCCCGGCTGAATGCCTGCTCTGCTTTCCGACGGTAGCGGCGTTGCTGCGTCCAGTTAAAAACGATTACGCCGAGCACCACGACGATGCCAATGCCGATCAGGCTGATTTGCAATTCACTTAGGTTGCCCATGGTCGCTTCACGTTGCCAAGGCTGTATCGCCCAGTCTTACAGCCTCCTCCATTTCTACCGCCACCACGCGCGACACACCTTTCTCCTGCATGGTAACCCCTATTAATTGCTGCGCCATTTCCATGGTAATTTTGTTATGACTGATAAATACAAACTGGGTTTGACGCGACATCTTCCGCACAAGATTGCAGAAACGTTCAGTATTGCTGTCGTCCAGGGGAGCGTCCACTTCATCCAGCATGCAAAAGGGTGCCGGGTTGAGTTGAAATAGAGAGAATACAAACGCCAGCGCGGTCAGCGCCTTTTCGCCACCGGATAACAAATGAATCGAACTGTTTTTCTTGCCCGGCGGTTGAGCGACAATCTGTACGCCCGCATCCAGAATTTCTTCACCCCTCAGCATCAGCTTCGCATGGCCACCCCCGAATATGGTGGGGAACATGTCGCCCAGATGAGCATTGACCTTCTCAACCGTTTCGAGCAGCCGCTCGCGGGTTTCACGATCTATGCGCCGTATTGCATTCCTGAGTGTTTCCGACGCCTCTTCCAGGTCCTGCGCCTGTGAATCGAGATAGGTCTTTCGAGTCTGGCAAGACTGCAATTCGTCGAGCGCGGCGGTATTGACCGGCCCCAACGCAGTGATGTCGCCACGCAGCCGGTTCACCTCGCTCTGCAATGCGGCAGGACGCGTCTTTCCCAGAGAGTTTATCAATTCTTCTTCAGGAATTTCGCATCCCTGCAGTTGTTCGCAAAACTGATTCTCGGTAATTCGCGCCTCCTGCTCCTTGAGACGCATGTGGTTGATAGCCTCCCGCAACGGATGCAATTTTTGTTCGGAAGCCATTCGCTCCTGCTCTATCTGCCGCAATTCCGTAGCAAGGGCTTCGAGGGCATTACGCGCCTCCGCCAGTTTCTGTTCACGCTGCTCACGCAACGTCAGCCGTTCCTCCAGCATTCCAACCAACTGGCCTTCATCGAAACTGTCTTGCTCGACTTGCAATTTTTCCAGGTGAGCTTTGAGTTCACCCACGCTCCGCTCGATTCCCTCGATAGCATTTTCCGCTTCAGCAATCTTATGCTCGCAGGTTTTTTCATGAAAGACAGCTTCCTGCATTTCCCTTGATGCATTCTGAGCCAGACGGCGTTGACTGATGAGCGACTCTTCAGCGGCATCTCGCGCAAGTTGTTCCGTTCGTACCTGCTCCTGCAGGAATTTGATCCGCACGCCATGCTCGCTCAGCCTTGCTTCGGCACCGCCCTGACGGGAAGCCTCTGCCTCTGCGTGCTGCTCGATTTCCGCCAGATCGCTATCGATCTGCTTGCGTCTCTGCTCGCTGCGTTCGACCGTCTGTGTCAGCTTCAATGCCTGCATCTGCACATTATGGTGCAATTGCTGAAGCTGTTCATTCTCCTGGCGCAGACTGGACAGGGATGACTCCAGATCGTAACACGTGTTTCCTGCGGTATCGAGCGCCGACTGCTCGACATCGAGCTTCGCTCTCAACGCCTCCATTTCCACTTCAATCTGCGCGATCTCCCGCTGCCGTGCAAGCACGCCATGCAACTGCGAGTCAGGGGAGTAAAAGGTGAGGCTATGAGAGGTAACCACACAACCTTCCCGTGTCACCAGCATTTCACCCGGCGAGAGCAGGTTTCGCCGGGAGAGCCCTGCTTCAAGGCTATCAATCGCAAATATACCGTTCAGCCATTCATCCACTACAGATTTTACGCTCGTATCGCTGCAGGTCAGATAGGACCGCAATGCGACTCCTGCTTCCCCGTCTCTGGCAGGTTTGTCGACTCCCTCTTCAGCCTCTGCTACCTTTCCAGCCTTTTGCAGCCTCATCCCTGCCGGCTCGAACAGCGCACACTTCCCTGGCGGAGGATTGGTCCACTCGAGCGCCACCTCCAACTGCGCCACGCGTGTACCGTTCAAACGTTCGCGCAGGACAGCTTCAAGCGCGTCTTCCCACCCTTTCTCTATCTGTATGCCTTGCCACAACCGCGGTAGAGAATCGAGCCGATGCCTTGCAAACCAGGTATTCAGTCCTTCACTGCTTTCAAGACGTCCCTGCAGACGCTGTAACGCGCTCAGCCGCGCTTCAGCCTGCACGACCTGCTGTTCCAGCGCCTGCACGTTGCGCACAAACTCGCGTTTGACTTCCTCAGCGTCAAGCAGCAGATTTTCTGTTTGCCCAAACTCCTCCTGCTTTTGTTTCAGATCGTGAGCAGTCGCTTCCGCCTCGCGGGTCAGATCCGATAACTCCTCGATCTTTGATTCAGGCAAGGCGGCGTACTCAACCAGCAATCGCTTGCGGCGTATTTCGAGCTGCTGAAGTGCTTCTTCGGCATGGGCGCGATGGCTCTTTTCGAGCTGCTCCGACTGCTCCGCCAGCAGCAGGTCACGCTGCACCTCGGCAAGCTTTTCCTGACGCGTGCGAAAAGCGGTCTCGGCCAGCGGCAATTTTTCATTCTCCACCGTGGCTTTCTGTTTGCTCGCCTCGCTGCCCGATCGCGCCTGTTCGTACTCCTCGCGCCAGCGATTCAAGCTGTCCGCCGCAGTATCGGCCTGCGTGGCATAATGCTCAAGCTGGTGCCTCATTGCGGCAATCTGCTGCGCGATGCGCTGATAATTTTCCCGCACGTGCTGTATCTGCTGTTCAGTGTACGCCACTTCGGCATTGGCTGCATACAGCTCGCCCTGAGCATCATGCAAAAGATCGCTCGCCGCAAAATGGTCCGCGCGCTTTTCCTCAAGCTGCCTTTCGGCCCTGCGCAACGCCGCCGCCTCGGCTTCTTGGGTTGTTTGCAGAGATTGAATTTCCTTTTCCGCCAGTGCCCGTTGCGAGGCAGCTTCCTGTTTACGGGCAAACCACAGTAGATTTTGTGCCTTGTCCAATCGACTCTGCAAGTCCTCGAACCGGCGGGCTATTTCCGCCTGCTGCCCAAGACGCACTAATTGCTTTTCCAACTCCTGGCAGATATCGTTTACGCGCAGAAGATTTTCGCGGGTATCCGCCAGGCGCGATTCCGTCTCACGCCGCCGCTCCCGGTATTTGGAAATACCGGCTGCTTCCTCCAGAAATACACGAAGCTCCTCCGGCTTGGCTTCGATGATGCGGGAAATCATTCCCTGCTCGATGATGGCGTAGCCGCGCCCTCCCAACCCGGTGCCAAGAAAAATATCGGCAATATCGCGACGCCGCACATGAATATTATTGATGTAGTATGTGGATTCTCCGTCGCGCCTCAGTACCCGCTTGATGCAAATCTCCGCATAACTCGACCACTGCCCTGCTGCCTTGCCAAGGCTGTTGTCAAACGCCAGCTCCACACTGGCCCTGCCCACGGGCTTGCGGGTCGTGGAGCCGTTAAAAATGACGTCCTGCATCGATTCACCGCGTAGCGCGGAGGCTCTTGATTCCCCCAGAACCCAGCGGACAGCGTCGATGACATTGGATTTCCCGCACCCATTGGGGCCCACGACTCCCACTAGATCCCCTGGAAGGGGAATTTCCGTAGGATCAACAAAGGATTTGAAACCAGCGAGTTTGATGTGGGAGAGACGCAATTTGTCGTTTGCAAGCAGTTATAATGTGCAGCCGCAGAAGGTAACCTCCTGGATGAAGCTTCCGGTTCGGGAACATTTCGAATCATCCTGGGAAAAGCCTCCCAAGGGAGCTCATTCTAACCGATTTTGACAGAGATAAGAGAATGCCCAGCCACCCCGATAAAAACCTGGAAACCTTCCCCAATCCTACTCAGGAGCGGGACTACCATATCCATATGGAGATTCCCGAGTTTACCTGCTTGTGCCCCAAAACCGGCCAGCCCGATTTTGCGACCCTGATTCTTGATTATATTCCTGACAAGAAGTGTGTCGAACTTAAAAGCCTCAAGCTCTATATCTGGTCTTTCCGTGACGAGAACGCTTTCCACGAAGCGGTGACAAACCGGATTGTCGATGACTTGGCCACAACCCTGGAGCCTCGTTATCTACGTCTCACAGCAAAATTCTACGTGCGTGGCGGCATTTTCACCACGGTCGTTGCAGACCACCGTCAATCCGGCTGGGCTCCCTTGCCCTCCGTAGACCTCTTCCGTTTCGATAGCCAACCCTCCACGCGCGGATGAGTCTGCCATCCACCACCAATCCGCCACGGGATGCAACCCTGTTCAGCAAGTGACACCCGCCGCCATGCCAGCCGGCGATCCACCTGAAGAAACATGCGGATGAAATAATCGCGGCGCCCTGTCGGGAAGTTGCACGAATGGCAAACATCGCCAGCACTGATTTGAATAATGAAAGAAACGCTCTAGCCGATTTTATCCCGGCTAATCAGAATTCGACCTGGCATCGGAAAGCAGATTGACACTTTTTCGGCTTCCATGCCAGGTAAAAAGGGACGAACCACGGCGACGGCGTGGAAAAAGGGCAGGAAATCTTACGCGAAATGATCGCGTCTGTGACAGTATGTGCTGCAGTCTCCTTTTATAAGTTCCGGGCAGATTCAGCCGGCAATCTTGCCCTGATTTCTGCGCACGGCGTACAGCGCAGCCAGACCCAGTGCGAGAAGCGCTAGTGTAGCGGGCTCAGGGAGGAGCGTTACTTCCGTTACTTCGCTTGGGGGCGGACCCTCCCCTTCCTCCGGGTTGTTCCAGTTCCCGGTATCGCCATTCCCGCTACTTCCGTCCTCTCCTCCGGTTCCTCCTCCCCCATTGCTGCCTTCGCCCGTTCCACCATTCTCATTATCCTGGTTGGACCCGCTCCCTTCGGTTCCGCCCGGATTGCCTTCACTGCCATTATCCGGGTCAGAATTATTACTGCTTGGTGGAGACATGCCGCCGCCATTGCCATTCTCGTCTGTACCTGGAGTGGCAGCGTCACGCCCCCCCCCCGGTCCACCTCCACCTCCGCCACCGCTACCTCCGATATAGGCGCCATCACCGGCATTGCTGTCACGGGCATTTCTATTTCGAGCGATGATGGCGTTGGAGCCTCCCCCAGCCCTGCTCCCATTTCTATTCGCATTACCGCTTCCATCCGAACCACCCCCGAAGCCAATGCAGTCCCCATCCCTTAGCTCCAGCCTGCTTCTCCGAACCTCGCGCAGTTGCGCGCATTCTTGCGGCGTATTTCTTGCCCGAGCTACGTTGCCACTATAAGAAGAATGTGGGGTAAACGGTGTAATTTGTGAGTTGCCTTCGACGGGCTGCCACTGTGCTTGCATGAACAGATCCGGAAGGGCGAGCATGTTTACCAGCCCTGCCTCATCATTGGTGAAACCTGCAATATTGACGACGAAAGCTTCATCCCCTTTGAGCAGAGTAAGATATAAACCGGTTGATGGAGAAGCAAGATTCTCGAACGGGGGAAGCATATCGAAATATCCCGCAGCCAACGGCAGAAGGAAGTTCGGCGACCGGTTCCAGGATGGATGACTTGAATGTCCCGCTGTACCCTCAGGACCATCCGCTTCCCCCCTGCCCCAGGAAATATGATATTCGAATTGTGGGGCGGCAGACGCGACGGATTCGGACTGAAATAACGCGAGCGCGTACGCATTTGCCGAAAGCGTAATCCCCGCACACATGCTCAACTGCCAGACAATTTTCCTGATACTCATCATTCGATCTCCGATCCCAAGCCCATTCTCACAATGCCGGTTCGGTCTCGTATTCCGTTATTGCCGATTGGAGAGGCCGTAACAAGCCGGGCGGGCAGGTGAATCGAATCGTAGCAACTCCCACTGCCAAAACAATTGGACGTTGGTACACCGGGTGAAGAAAGCGGCGATAAAAGTGGACGAACGGGGAAATGGAGAATTAGTCCTGTATTTCTTCCCGGAGTTTCCTTCTCGGACCAGAATATCCGTCAATGAATGGTGGATCTGGAAAATACGTTCAGGATAACCACGCCGGCAACAATGAGCGCGAGACCCAGGATAGCAGGACCATCGAGCGCTTGCCCGAGAAAGAACCAGGCGACAAGCGATATGAGGACGATGCCGACGCCAGACCAGACAGCGTATGTGATTCCCACAGACAGGGTGCGCAAGGCAAGGGAGAGAAAGAAGAAAGCAACGGCATAGCCCGCCACGACAACTACTGATGGCCAGAACTGCGTAAAACCATTACTCGATTTCAGGGCTGAGGTTGCCACCACCTCACTGACAATTGCAACAGACAGGAAAAACCATTGCATACCGGGCATCCTCAAGCCATTTCAGAAAAGCGCAATGAGGACAATCAGTCTCAATGCGCGATGTGTGCGCAATCATACCGACTTGTCAGGGGTTCTCCACTAGCATTCCACGGTCCCCGCGGTTTGCGGGCTCCTCCATTGAGCGCGGAGTTTACGGGCGGCAACGTGAACACTATTTTAAAATGGAACCCGAAGTCTTTTTACTTCCCGGTCTTTTAGCACATTATTTCTTATACACCGCTCTGGCGAGCAAAGAGCCAGTCGCGAAGCACACAAAGCAGCAGAAAGGCTAAATGTCGCATTCTGTTCTCGATTGAATATCAAAAAAGGGGAAACCGTGCGTTATCTGAATATCATCGCAGTCATGTTGTTTTTTACCTCAACTGTCCATGCTGCAGTAACGGAGGATGCCTATATCGCCGGTTACGCAGCGGGTGTCCTGAAACATGGCTTTGGAATGGAGATTCCGACTCTGGTGGTGAAAGATGGCATCATTACTGTAAGCGAGGATAAACTGAAATCCGAGAACCGTGCGCAGATTGTTCAGGCACTATCGAAAATTCCGGGAGTGGCCGGGGTCACCATAGCGGAAGAAAGTGTCAGCAGGACCGCGGAGCGCGAGGCATTCAAGCCTATTCAACACCCTTCCGTCACCTCTCGGGAGCCTGGAGCGGGAACGACCGAGACCGAAGCAGGCGTACCCGCGGCGGGTCCCACCGTTTTGGCAACCGGAATGCTACCCGAAGGGCATTTGTTCAAGCCTTTACTGGCGGATCCGCGCTGGGCGCATTTCTCCGCCGCATATCGCAATTATGTCGGAAACAATATTGACGGAAATAACAATGCCGCTGTCAGCTTTGGTGAAACCATTCCCTTCTATCGCGCGAATTTCGGACAATCCACTGTACAGTGGGAAGCAGGTCTTCAAGCTGCCGTCTTCAGCGATTTCAACCTCGGCGCGCCTTCGGCCGATCTCATCAATACCGATTTCATAGCATCCGCTTATGGAAGCGTGCGGGCAGGTCACTTTTCTGCTTTCGGACGTATCTATCATCAAAGCTCTCATCTTGGGGATGAATTGTTACTGCGCAGGTTAACCGACCTGGAGCGGATCAACCTCAGCTATGAGGGAGCCGATCTCAGGCTGTCTTATGAACTTCCGTACGGGGTGAGGGTTTACGGCGGCGGAGGTGGAATCTTCCACAAGGAACCCTCCACCATCAAGCCTTGGTCTATACAATATGGTGTCGAGTTTCGAAGCCCATGGCGGATCGCGTTTTTACCGCTGCGGCCGATCGTGGCGGTTGACCTCAAGAACCATCAGCAGAACGACTGGAATGCCGATGTATCCGCGCGGGCAGGGGTTCAACTGGATCACTTCCGGGCATTCGGCCGCAACCTTCAGTTCCTGGTTGAGTATTTTCACGGAAACTCCCCGACGGGCCAGTTTTTCAGGCAGCGGGTGGACTATCTCGGTATTGGAGCGCACTACCATTTCTGACCGCTCATCACTGTAAAAAAACCGGGAAGTGTAAAGCGTTATACTGGGCGTGTCTGAGCTTCTATCCCTGACATGCCCAATATCATCGTCCGCAATTACCCTCATCAGACTTTTGATACACTAATCCGGCACGGTTTCCACCCCGTCCTGGCCCGTGTCTATTCTGCACGCGGTATCGAAGAGCCAGGCCAGCTCGAGATCGATTGGTCCCGGCTAATCCCCTTTGCACGCCTGAAGAATGCAACGACAATGGCGCAATTTCTGGCGACGGCGATTGCACTCCGCAAGCGCCTGCTGATCGTAGCCGATTATGATTCGGATGGCGCTACGGCTTGTGCCGTAGGAATACGCGCATTGAGGAAATTCGGCGCCCAGGTCGACTACCTCGTCCCCAATCGCTTCGAGTACGGCTATGGTCTTACCCCGGAGATCGTACGAGTGGCTGCCGCCGGTGTTCATCGCCCGGATATTCTGATTACGGTCGATAATGGCATCGCCAGCGTGGAAGGCGTTGCCGAGGCTAATCGCCTCGGAATGCAGGTTCTCGTCACTGATCATCATCTTCCAGGCGATACGCTGCCTGAGGCGGTCGTCATCGTCAATCCCAATCAACCGGACTGTGATTTTCCCAGCAAACACCTCTCCGGTGTGGGCGTCATGTTCTATGTCATGCTCGCGCTGCGGGCCGAGTTGCGCGCAAAAGGCATGTTTGTATCTCCGCAGCAGGAACCAAATCTGGGAAGCCTGCTGGATCTGGTTGCGCTGGGCACGGTGGCAGATGTCGTGAAGCTCGACGACAACAATCGGCTCCTGGTACAGCAGGGTTTGAAACGCATTCGCAAGGGAAGCGGATGCGCGGGCATCAATGCTCTGATCAACATCGCCTGCCGGAATTTCAGGCAAACCTCCGCCTACGAGTTGGGTTTCATGATTGGACCGAGACTGAACGCGGCAGGACGGCTGGACGATATGTCCCTGGGAATCGAGTGCCTCATTACCGATGACCCCTCGCGCGCTGCCCAGCTTGCGCTGCAACTGGACACATTCAATCGGAAGCGGCAGGAAATTGAATCCGACATGCGGGATAGTGCGCTGAACATGCTGGAGAATATCTTTTCTGGTAGCAGTAGTTTGCAGGACTCGTCCCCCCTGCGGCCATCGAATATGCCCCAGGGGTCAGGCGTATTCCCCTCAAATGATTCCTCGCAAGAGGCGACGAACACCTATGCCTTGACCCTCTTCGATCCTGGCTGGCATCAAGGGGTAATCGGCATACTGGCGTCGCGCATAAAGGATAAATTTCATCGCCCGGTTATCACATTTGCACCGGGAGGCCAGGATGAGCTGAAAGGGTCGGGACGGTCCATACCGGGCTTCCACTTGAGAGATGCGCTGGATCTGGTTTCCAAACGCTGTCCCGGACTTTTGCTTAAATTCGGAGGTCATTCCGCGGCAGCTGGTCTGACCATTCGTACATGCGATTTCGAAAAATTCCGTGACGCCTTCGAACAAACTGCCAGGGAACTGCTGGGGCCGGCGGATCTCAAACGAGTCATCGAAACCGACGGGGATCTGGACGAATCCGAAATAACTCTGGAACTGGCGGAACAGCTCGTGCGGCAGGTATGGGGACAAGGATTCCCGCAACCTGCATTTCGCAGCCGCTTTCATGTGGAAGACCAGCGTGTCGTCGGACAAAAGCACCTTAAATTAAAATTAAGAAAGGCGGGGGCCGAAACCGGAAACGACCAGCCGGAGAAATCAGTCTTTCTTTATGACGCCATACTGTTCCTCCACGACGGGCCTCTTCCCGGGGTAATAGATGCCGTTTATCGGTTACAGGTAAATGACTTCAAGGGTGACGTTTCCCTGCAATTTGTCCTGGAGCATTGGTCAGAAGCAACCATGATGTAATCACGAATCCTCGTTCATTTCGTACGCCGCGTTTACCCAGAATATCCGCTCCATGGCTGACATATAATATTCGACCGGCTAGCATGATGCCGCGAGGGTCAAATTCCGTTGGGGTGGTTGTCCAATTCCTGTTTGATTACAATCCATTGACTTTTCGCGCCCGGCGCTCACCCTATTGTTACCTGCTGTCATTTATTAAAACCACCTGACTCAAATTAAAACAGAATGGCATTCAAGCTGACCATTCCCTCATCCGGATCGACTATTCGCTACGGTCACTTTGACGGATCTTCCGACTCGCTTGTCCTCGCCCAACTGGCGCTGGAAGCGAAAGCAAAGCCCGTTGCCATTATTACGGCAAGCGCTTTGGACGCCCAAAGACTGCTGGAGGAAATACCTTTTTTTGCCCCGGAGCTGAGAACCCGGCTACTGCCGGATTGGGAAACGTTGCCCTACGATACTTTTTCGCCGCATCAGGACCTCGTTTCCGAAAGACTGGCGACGCTCTACCAACTCATGAATGGCGCCTGCGATATATTGATTGTGCCTGTCACCACGGCCCTGTACCGCATGCCGCCGCCCGAGTACCTGGCAGCACACACTTTCTTTCTCGCTCGCGGCGAAACCCTTGACCTGAACGCGTTGCGCAGCCAGATGACCCTGGCTGGCTACAGCCATGTGACTCAGGTACTTTCACCGGGGGAATACAGCGTACGTGGCGGACTGATCGACCTGTTTCCGATGGGAAGCCCGTTGCCCTATAGGATCGACCTGCTCGATAACGAAATCGAAACCATCCGCACCTTTGACGTCGATACCCAGAGAAGCGTTTATCCGGTTACCGAGATACGATTACTGCCGGCGCGCGAGTTTCCTCTCGATGAAGAAGGCCGTACCCGCTTTCGAGGCAGATTCCGTGAAAAATTCGAGGGAGATCCTTCCAGAAGCCTCATTTACAAGGATATCAGCAAGGGTGGCAGTCCCGCGGGTATCGAGTACTATCTGCCTCTTTTTTTTGAGCATACTGCCACACTGTTCGATTATTTGCCGCAAACAGCGCTGTTGTGCCTGCATCATGAACTTTATCAAATGGTAGAGAGTTTCTGGCATGACACTCAGGCGCGCTATCAGCTTCTGCGGGGCGACAGCGACCGGCCGCTACTGAAACCCGCAGAGTTGTTCCTTACCACGGAAGCATTCTTCGGCGCGTTGAAACCCTACCCGCGCATCGAGATCCCGTCGGAAGAACTGGCGAAGAAAACCGGTGGAGTCGAGATGCAAGGTTTCAGCATTCCTTTGCCCCCGCTCCAGGTCGATCGTCGCGCCGTGAATCCGGCGGAAAAACTTTCTGCCTTTATTGCTGAATTCGAATCCTCCGGAGGGGGAAGAACGTTGCTCCTTGCCGAAAGTCTGGGCAGGCGTGAGTTGATTGCCGATCATTTGAGGCAATACAGGCTCAATCCGGACATATGCGACAACTATGCGCAATTTCGCGCAAGCACTAAACCCTTCGTGCTCGGTGTGGGGCCGTTGCACAATGGCTTCATACACCCGGCGAAAGGAATAGCTTTTGTAACCGAGAGCGAGCTCTATGCCAGACACCTGCACGGCCGGGGTGAACGGGATTCGCGCAAGACCAGCGCGGTCGCCGATGCCGTTCTGCGCGATCTGTCAGAGATCAAGGCGGGCGATCCGGTCGTACATGAACAACACGGCATAGGTCGTTATCTCGGGCTCGTCAGCATGGATCTGGGAGAAGGCGAAACGGAGTTTCTGTCGCTGGAATACGCTAGTGGCGACAAGTTGTATGTACCTGTCTCGCAACTGCATCTTATCGGACGATACAGCGGCGCTTCACCGGAATCCGCACCCCTGCATAAGCTGGGCAGCGGCCAGTGGGATAAGGCAAAGCGCAAGGCGATGCAGCAGGTACGCGATACCGCGGCGGAACTGCTCAACATCTATGCCCAGCGTGCCGCCCGCGTTGGCCACGCATTTCGGCTGAAAGAGCAGGATTACGAGGCGTTCGTCGAAGGTTTCGGATTCGAGGAAACCCCGGATCAGGCGAGCGCCATCGCTGCGGTAATCGACGACCTGACCTCCGCCCGCCCCATGGACAGGCTCATCTGTGGAGATGTGGGTTTTGGCAAAACGGAGGTGGCGCTAAGGGCGGCTTTTGTCGCGGTCGCGGATGGCAGGCAGGTCGCGGTGCTGGTTCCTACCACGCTGCTGGCGGAACAGCATTTCCAGAATTTTTCGGATCGTTTCGGCCTGATCGCGGAAGAATGGCCGGTTAAAATTGCCGAGCTGTCGCGTTTCCGTTCAGGCAAGGAGCAGGCCCAGGCGCTGGCGGGCCTCGCGGACGGGCAGATAGACATCGTGATCGGTACGCATAAGCTGATCCAGAAAGGCGTCAGATTCAAAAACCTGGGGTTGGTCATTATCGACGAGGAGCACCGTTTTGGTGTGCGCCACAAGGAACAGTTGAAAAGCCTCCGCTCCGAAGTGGATGTCCTGACACTTACCGCCACGCCTATTCCACGCACACTGGCCTTGTCATTGGAGGGATTGCGCGATTTCTCCGTCATTGCAACGGCGCCGCAACGGCGGCTGGCCATCAAAACCTTTGTAAACCGTTTTTCCGAGGGAATCATTCGCGAGGCCTGTCTGCGGGAGTTGAAGCGGGGCGGGCAGATATATTTTTTACATAACGAGGTGAGTACCATCCAGACGATGCATGACAAGCTCGCCCGCCTGCTGCCCGAAGCGCGAATAGGCATCGCCCACGGACAAATGCGGGAACGCGAGCTGGAGCATGTGATGAAAGATTTCTACCAGCAGCGGTTTAATCTGCTGCTCTGTACAACCATCATCGAAACCGGCATCGATGTGCCCACTGCCAATACCATTATCATTCATCGGGCGGATAAATTCGGGCTGGCGCAACTGCATCAACTGCGTGGGCGGGTAGGACGCTCCCATCATCAGGCGTACGCCTACCTGCTGGTACCGGAGGAAGAGGCATTGGGGACTCAGGCCAGGAAGCGCCTGGAGGCCATTCAGTCCATGGAAGAGCTCGGGGCCGGCTTCTACCTCGCCATGCACGACCTCGAGATTCGCGGCGCCGGTGAAGTCCTCGGGGAATCCCAAAGCGGCGAGATACAGGAAATCGGCTTCAGCCTCTACGCCAGTATGCTGGATGCGGCCGTGCGATCACTGAAGGAAGGCAAGGAGCCCGACATGCAACACCCCCTTGGGGTTGCCACGGAAATCAACTTGCATGTTCCCGCTTTGCTGCCGGAGGATTATTGCAGTGATATACATGAGCGGCTGATCCTGTACAAACGCATGGCCAATTGCACCAGCGATGAGCAACTGGATGAAATGCAGATTGAATTGACGGATCGCTTCGGCCTATTACCGGATCCGGTCAAGGCATTGCTCGATTGCCACCGTTTACGTATCGCTGCAGCGCCGCTGGGAATCATTCGTGTTGAGGCAAGCAGCGAATCCATTCAGGTTCAATTTACACCCAATCCCCCCGTGGATGCTGCAAGGATTGTCGCCCTTCTTCAGCGCAGCCGCGACTACCAGCTTTCCGGACCTGATCGATTGAAAATAAAAACGTGCATCGCGGAGGCGAGAGAACGGGTCAGGCGGATAATGGACTTGTTTATCGAATTGAGCACATAAGATAGGGTGGAAAGCGACGCATTCTCAGTAGATGGAGGCGGAAACGGGGTATATAGAATTGCGTCGGTCCCGGGGACATTGATCTAGCGATCTGCAGCCTCATTTCAATCGCTGTTTTTCGGAATAATTCTGCTGAATTTTTGACAGTATTTGTCCATTAAGTAACCTTTATCCGGAACTCCGTCCAATGGCGCTTCTAAAGAGCATTAAAAGCAAACTCGTGGTGTTCGCCACCATGGCTACGCTGATCCCGTCGCTGGGGCTCGGATTATTGACATTCAGGCAGAGTGAAGCGCAGATCAACGCCAATGTCACACGCGAGCTTCGCGCGCTCACGGATTATGCGGGCCGGGAAATAGAATTCTGGCTCGACAGGCGCGCGCATGAAGCGCACGTTACCGCAGCATCCGGGGCGGTCATCGAAGCATTATCCGCATCTTATCAGCGCCGCACGGATATGTCGGCCAAATACCCGGGAGCTCTCGCGCGTTACCTGCAGTCTGTTCAGGGAAAACTCGATGCGATACGGGAATTGACCGTGATGAACGCATCCGGAAAAATTATCGCCAGCAGCGCCGAAAAACCCGCGGGAGCAACCCTCCCCGATGAGTGGCCGCAAAACTCGGTCACGGAAGGTCTTGTGATCGCCCCCCCTCACTGGAACGAGCAGTACAGCACTGCGACTCTCAGCGTCGCGGTTCCGGTATTGTCATACGACAACGTATTGATGGGCGCCCTGATAGCCGTGCTTGACCTGCGCAACCTGCAGCCCCATTTGAAGAGTTCTTCGACATCACCGCCGGGCGAGGTATTTCTGCTGGATCCGGACGGTCGTGTTCTCATCGGCACCCCGACAGAGGGAGAAACCATGGCGCAACTCGATGCCTCCTCGTTGCGGGATCTTCTCGCACGACCTGGCAAATCCCTGTTTTTCGGGGGATTGACACGCCATGAAGTAATCGGTCTGGCCGATGTATCCCGTGAATTCCCCCTTACCATTCTGGCGGAGCGCGACCGGGCTGCCGTCTATGGCGACTGGATCGAACTGCGCAATATGCTCCTGATACTGGTCGGCACGCTGGTTCTAATCGTAGCCGCTGCGGCATTCCAGATGGGGCGCTCAATCGTCGTGCCGCTGCAACGTCTTATGCGTGCGGCGGACCGGATCGCAGATGGTGACCTGGAAGTGCGGCTCTCCGCAACGCGAAATGACGAGATCGGTCACCTCACGAAGGTATTTGACCAGATGGCAGACAGATTGCGCCGGAACCACGCCGAAATCATGGCTGCGCATGAAGCCATGCAGCAACAAAACCGGATGCTTGAAACACTCTCGATTACCGATAGCCTCACCGGCCTCTATAATCGCAACAAGCTCGATGCCATCCTGGCCGATCAACTCGCGCGATTCAGACGCACGCAACGGCCCTTTGCACTGCTAATGCTGGATATCGACCACTTCAAGACACTCAATGACACATACGGCCATATTACCGGCGACAAAATCCTGGCCAAGGTTGCGCAAATCCTTCTCCAGTCGATCCGCAGTATTGATTATGCGGCGCGCTACGGGGGCGATGAATTTATCATCATCCTGGTCGAGACCTACATCGATCAGGCTGTCAAAACCGCTGAGCGCATCCGCGCCCATGTGGAAAACCTGACCTACCGGGTCGGAAAATCGACGATATCAATCACGGTAAGTATCGGGGCCGTGGAGTGCCGACCCGACGACAGCACAACGACAGCAGTATTCTCCCGCGCCGACAATGCACTTTACGAAGCCAAGCGCACCGGCCGCAATCGGGCATACTTCTCCCGCTAAATCCTATTTGACAACCATATCGATTCCTTTGGCCACCTGCGCCTCCACCAGCGTACTGAATATCCATCCCGACCGGCCATCTGCGGTAAGAATTTGCAACCACTCTCCTCTATAGGCCTCTGCCGTCATTGCCGACTCTTTTTTCAGCACTCCCAGAATCGGTGCCTTCAGCCCCGGTTTTTCACGCAGCTTACTGTTGGCAATGGCGCGCAGCGGAATGGGTACCTGGAACAGCACGGTGACCTGTTGTGGATCGGAGGCTTTGCGCGTACTGTTGTTCCTCATCATGTTGATGAATTCACGCGCCTGCGAGGCGTAATCCATTGCAGCGGCATAATTGTCCACCGCATACGCGTGAGCGGCCGCGTCCAGCAAACGCTGCGCCTGGGTTTGCAGAATCGGTTCGGAACCTGTAAAGGAGGAAGATTTCAGGTTTTCCATGCCCATTTCAACCTCTGCTATGGTGGAGGCGGCGGTAGGGCGGGTGGCCAGCCGCCTGAGCCTGACTTGAGCATGCGCGGCGCGGTTGCTGGTTTCCTGCAACGCCTTCTGCTGATCCTGCTGCCGCACTTCCTGACTGCGAATATAGGCCTCTTTCTCTGCCAGCAGCTTCTGCAAGCGTTGAATTTCCTGCTGCTGTGCCTCCCTTTCCGCACGCAGGTTGCTGCAGCCGAATTCAAACTGTGCCATTTCACGGGCGAGGGGGAAATTTCCTGTGGGCTCGGGTGCGGTTGAATGCACTTTCTGGATATGGCTGCACGCGGCAATATTCATACCAATAAGCACGAATACGACTTGAGCGGATATTTTCTCCGGCCACATTTTCAGATATCTGTAAAGTCTGAGGGCCTGTCTGAGTAATTGCACGATTTTTCAACTCCGATTCTTATATAGAAATACTTTGGATGATTATTATTACCCGACGTCAGGCGCACGTCTGAAAGAACCGATTGTGCGATCCCGGTTAACATGCCCAATGATCGCTCGAAACTGGAAGAAGCTGATATCAGGATTAGGATTATATAGCCCTGCAAAGTGGGCTTCTTCGAGAATCAGGCCGGGTTCACCTCATTATTCGAGAGATTGCGAAGAGATCAAGATAGAGAGAGAATGCATATGGAAGTTATTGGAGATTGATGGCAAAATGCTAGGTTTATGAAAAATATCCGCTTCCGCTAAAAACACGCGCTTCTTTCAACATTGAACATTTCAGGCGGTAAATGTTAACTTTGATTGCCGCCACCCGCATACAGGGGCAACGCTCTAACTGCTCCACGCCCATTCGCAGGAAACGCCACCGCCGAACGAGTTCCTTCGGCTTTCCTTGCACGGCTGTCGGACATTCTTGACAATAATTGGAACAACAACATGAACCTCATCATACAAGGACTTGAAATCCAGAACAGCGATTTAAGGGAACTGGCGAAACTGGTCGACGCAAACCATATCGAACGTATCACGGGGCAAGCCTTCCGGCTTAAAAATGCAGCCCGGCGGGAAGAGGTGGCCGCATATTGTGCTGAAGCGGATCTTGATTTTGCTTTCGTCGACCCATCGGCTCGGCTATCCGATTTTGGCCTGGTTGCGATGGATATGGATTCAACCCTGCTCGCGATCGAATCCATTGATGAGATCGCGGATATGCAGGGCGTAAAGGCGCAGGTTGCGGAAATCACCCAAAGGGCCATGCGTGGGGAAATCGTCTTTGCAGAAAGCCTGCGACTCCGAACGGCATTGCTGGAGGGACTGGATGAAGACGCCCTGCAGCGGGTATATGACGAACGGGTTCGGTTGAGCCCCGGAGCGGAAAAGATGCTGCAACACATGAAATCCGCTGGTCTCAAAACCATGGTCATTTCCGGTGGTTTCACTTTTTTTACTGACAGAGTAAAAACCAGGCTGGATCTCGATTATGCCGCGGCCAATCGCTTTGAGGTCTCAGATGGCAAACTGACAGGCAAGGTGTTGGGAGATATCATCGGGGCGAGCGGAAAAGGGGAAGTGCTGAAAAAAGTGCGCGAAGAACTGGGACTGAAGCGGGAACAGGTCATTGCCATCGGCGATGGTGCCAATGATCTCAAAATGATGGAGGAGGCAGGGGTCAGCATTGCTTATCATGCAAAACCGGTGGTACAGGCGAAAGCTACTTACGCGCTCAACCATGTCGGGCTCGATGGCGTAGTCAATCTGTTCCAGTGAACAATGCTAGAAGTAGCGGAACCGGGTTCCGCCCCAGTCGATCTCCCTAATAACTGAACGCGGCCTCGACCAGGTATGTGCGTTGCGGATAGGGGTGAAACACCCAGGCCTTATCGTTGTTGAGGTTGCTGATGCCAAATGAAAACCGGCTTTTCAGACCGTTCTGGAACTTGTGACGATAGCTGGTCTTGAAGTCCATGAAGAAGAAATCGCTCTGGGAGCCGAATACGTTGTTTACATGATCCCCGTTGTCGGGGTCGTTGAACGAGTCGCTGGTATACCGGCCTGAGAGAGAGATATCCCAAGCCTCAGTCATATGATAAGTGCCAAAAAAATTGGCTCGCCAGTGTGGCAGACGAATGATTTGCTTACCGGTTAGATTATAGTCAGCGGGTACGCCGGTAGATGTAGTGAAATCCACGATCGGTCCTTTTTCCACTTTCGCGTTCATCCAGGTGCCATTGAACATGAAATCGAGTTTTGAACCCAGAACCCGCCTTTGATCGTAGATCAGTTCCACTCCAGTCGTACTGACCTCGCCGATATTCTGGAATCCACTGGTAATAACTACACCCGAGACAGTATTTACCTGCTGAATGGCATCCTTGATATCGTCCCGAAAGGCATTTACCCGGATATAGCCTTTAGGCAGCCCATACTCGACCATGAAGTTATGGTGCACGCCATTTTCGGGCTTGAGCATTGCATTCGCGGTCAGTATGCTCGTGGGGGTGCTTAAGGATTGATAAAGCTCCGCAATAACCGGAAAACGATGGGCGCGCCCGAAAGAATAGCGATATTTCCACTGTCCTGGTTCATATCCTACTGAAACTTTGGGTGAGGTTGCCGCCTGGGAGCGATCCGGCACCGCGAGGTTACCCACCACCCCTTTCGTTGCTGCCCACCACTCCTGGCGTACTCCCGCGGTAACATCCCATTGTGGCAGGAATCGGAACGTGGATTGCGCAAACATTGCATGCATCGATGTCTGCCCATCGTTGTTCCGATTGGCCTGCAATGCGCCTCGGGCCAAGGTCGAATAATCGGTCAGGGAATATTGCCGGAAACTCAGGTTGTACTGGTCGAAGTGATATCCGGCCAGAAACGATACTTTGTCATTACCCAGCAGCACAGGCGCGCTCAACTTGAGATCGTAATTCAACCAGCTGAATCTCCGGAAATCCTGCAGCTGCCCGGCCCCGGTATTGGCCGGATCACCCTGATTGAAAAAGGCCGAAGCGCGAATATCCTTCAGGACATCGAAATAGCTCATGGTAGTATCGATGTTCCAGTCAGGGGTCAGAGCGCCGCGAAGCGACAAACCCAGATTCAGCGTCTCGCGCTTGTCCTGGCTGCCGCCAAAACCACGCTGCACCACATCGAAACGGGCACCACTCAGAGACGCATTGCCTGGGTCTGCACAGCAGGGGGGAGCAGTCCCACCCCAGAACAGCTGCCCACTCGCATCGCGCAGGTAATTGCGGGGGTGATTCTGGTTGCGGGTTCGATCTTCATACGCCACTGTAAAGAGCGCCTGAAGATTGGAAGTAATGTCATACCCGAATTTACCCTTGAACAGGTGAGTATTCACCTTTTCCGGTCCGGTATCGCCATAAATGACGCTGGGCGTCCCGCGCGTATCCGGGGTTCGGACGCCGCCGCTAACCGGCGTTCCCCCCGGCACATCAAATAGTCCAGTGTTGTCGATAAAATAAGACTGCGGATGGCTCTGCGCTTCCAGCCGGTTGTAGGCAAGAAATACCGTAAACTTGTCCTGAATCCGATTACCGTACGAGACATACTGCCGATCGCCTATGAACGTTCCTTTGTCCGGCCCATAAATCTTGAACGGCTGGATGAAAAGACTGCTCTCGACGTAGAATTCCTGCTTGTGCGGCATGCGAGTTTTTATGTTGATGACGCCGCCAATCGAGTTGCCGCTATACTCAGCCGAGAAGGGACCATATACGACATCGACAGAATCGATCTCGTTCGGTCCCACCAGTGACCAGCGCGGCGCACCATTGAAGGTTGCCTGCAGGAAGTTGTGCAAAGGCAGACCATCGGCATAAACCATGTTGCGCGCGGTCGAGAACATGTCCGCACCGCGGATGCCCAGAACACCGTTGGGATCGCCCACGTAGCGCTGGCGGATTTGCAAGCTGGGCATGTACTTGAGCACTTCTTCCGTAGTCTGCGCATTCTGTCGTTCGATCTGAGTCCGCGTCACGCGTGTCGAGGGGGAAGTAAAGTGCGTATCCCGCTCCGTCTCACCGGTGACAACCATTTCCTTGAAGACGGTTTCTTTTTGAACCGCTGGCGTATCATCTTTCTTCTCCTTGTCCCCCTTATCCCCCTTGTCCTCCTTATCCTCTCTATCCTTATCCGGTTTGCCGCTGCCACCGGTTTCATCGATCTGCAGTTGACCGGATGTCGTTGCGGCTGTCGTTTCCGCCACCAGCGTTCCCGAGCGCATCTCACTTCCCACTAGTGAAACGGGTGCATCTACCTGCGGCGGATTCATGGATGAACTGTTGGCCGGTAGACGAGCGGGAATTCTTTTCTGGAAAAACTGTTTTGGCTGCTCTATCTCTTGAATCGCCCACGTTGACGGGACGCAAAGCAAACCAACCAGAGCAAAAGGAATCCGTTTCATGACCTGAATTATCTTTCTCGATTTATTTATTATTGATAAGCACAGCCATGCCGGATGCTTGCACTCGTTTTCCGCGCCACGCATCCGCCGCTCGTTGTCTATCCAGAGGGGAATTTAGGCTAACCGGAATATCGGGCGGTCACCCGCTCGATCGGTAAAATACGCAGACCTTCCTTTGCAGTATTCCAGACGATCAGAACTTTCCTGTTATCGATCAGCGGCACAGGGTAGTCGGTCGCGCCAGCGGATTCCATCACGCGCATCGGTTCACTCCAGGATTCGCCACTATCATTTGAGTACATCATCTTTGCGGAATAAGCATTTCCATCGAATTCGCGCCAGGTAAGAATGACGGTTTCTCCATCGGCAACCACTGAAGCATGATTTGCCTGCGCGTCCAGGTTGCCTATCGGCTTGGGTTTCGATTCCCAATTGCCATCGATCCGCTTATAGAACAATCCCTGATCTGCCGTGCCATTTGTGAACCAGACGAGATGCAACTGCCCCCTTCGGTCCGTTGCAAGGCTTCCTCCATTGTGCGGACACGCATCGACCTGCCATTCGTCACGGTTTACCCTTCTTATGCCGCCCTTATCGAGATTGACTACGGCAAAATCACGGGTATTGGCCCCAAAAATATTCCGCAGTAAAACGACTGGTCCGTCCCTGCTCCAGGTAAGCGCTGTCCGACAGCATTCGCACGTGTGCTCCTGAATTCTTCGATTCCGGCCAAAACTCTCACCATTGTTGAGCGATTGCGTGGTATAGAGCGATACACCCCGGTACTCTTCGCCTTTTTCCCTTGCTGCATCACGATCCCTCGCATCCAGCCAGGCAACCATCACCCTCCCGTCCCCGTCGATTGCCAGAGAGTCGAAGCGGTGACTGGTCACGCGGCCATCGTCATTGAGGGTAATGGGTTTTGAAAACGTCCGGCCCGAGTCGGTTGAACGTGAAAACCTCACATTGCCGGAATATTTCTGCGGAAGGACCTGCGTCCAGGTCACAAGTACGCTGCCATCACGCGCAACTTCGATCTTGGGACGATTCTCGCCATCAATGGATATGTTTTCCGGTTCAGGTGTTACAACTGCGGGCTCGGAAAAACTGCTCCCGCCGTCTTCCGACCAGGAAACCAGCAAGCGCTGGTCGACAACTCTCGCCAGCCATAACCGCCCATCCTGATCCAGGGTCACCCCTACCGCCAACGTGGTCTTGGCGGATTTTGCGGAATGCATTGCCGGATGATGATGGGTTTCACCGGTCGAATGCGGCTCTGCTGCAACGGCAGCTGTGGAAACAAGCGCCAGAAAGAGTCCGGCAAAACCCGGGATGGCAAACATCGACTTCCTCATGGAATAGCGATACAAGAATAATCGATTTCGGAAAGGGTGGGAATGTGACAAATTGTCGCACCTGAAGAGCTTCCGGGCATTTTCGAAATGAAGGGCCTTGCAACCCCGCTACAGGTCTTGCCAGCAAATCGGGAATGATCGAGAGTCACACGATGAAGAGGAGGTAATCCATGCACCTATGGAGAGAACTTCGATGGAGAACGTCGCGAGGAAGACCGGTAAAGCCATATTGAGCTCGGCGCGTCTGGCTGTCACCGCAGTCCAATCTGTCCTCGAGAAAGTAGCCGGGAAACCGCTACCCCCTCTTCGGGCCCTTAATATCTCTTACCCTTCGGAACCACTTCTGGAACCACCCATAGACTCCTTCCTCACCCATTTCTGCACGACCAGACTCCCCACCATGTCCCCCTCGACATTGACAGCGGTGCGGAATGTATCCAGTAAGCGGTCGACAGGCAGCAGAATGGCGATAGCCTCCGCCGGCAAGCCGACCGATTGCAGCACGACCACCATGGTGACCATTCCGGCGCTGGGTATGCCCGGAGCACCCATGGCAGCCAGCATCGCAGTCAAAAACACGATCATCTGCTGTGCGAGATTAAGTTCTATCCCGACAAGGTTGGCCACAAACAATGCTGCCACGGCTTCGTACAAAGCGGTGCCATCCATATTCAATGTTGCACCTAATGGGATGACAAATCCGGCAATGTCGCGTTTGACATGCAGGTGCTGTTCCACGCAGCGTAACGTGACGGGTAAAGCGGCTGAGCTGGAGCTGGTCGCAAAAGCTGTTATCAGTGCTTCGCGGCCGCCGCGCCAGAATTTGAACGGCGTCATTCCCGTGACCAGATAAAGAATCAGCGGAAGCACTACTATTCCGTGCAACAGAGTGGCCCCAATCACTACAACGATAAACTCGACCAACGTGGCAAGTAAAGCCACGTCCTGTGTGGCAGCGAGTTTTACCAGCAGCCCCATGATGCCGAGCGGAGCAAGGCGCATGATCCAGCCAACCAGCATCAGCATCAGCTCTAGCAGCTCCTGCAGCAGTATGAGGATGTTGGCGTAGCGGTCCCCGCCCACCACCATTGCAATGCCCAGCAAGAGTGCGAAAACGACCACTGCGAGCACATTACCCTGAGCCAGGGCTGTCATGGGGTTCTGAAACAGCGAATGAAGCAGTTGCGCAATAAACTCCGTTAAAGGCATCTGCGCGGCCTGAAACTTCTGCATGTCATCCTGGAACATTGCAAGCTGCAACCCTTCTCCGGGCCGGACAATGTTGGCGGCAGTCAAACCCAGCAGAACAGCCAGCGCCATCGAAAGCAGGAAGAAACCAAGGGTTGCTTTCCATACCTTATGCATCTGCTGGTGCACCCGCAAGTTGGCCACACCTACTGCGATCGATGTGAACACGAGCGGAATGAGCACCATTTTCAGCAGGTCGATAAACAGCGTTCCAAGCAGCTCGGCGGCATATAATCCGACCTGAAAAGTAGCTGACTCTTCATCGAGCAGGGATAAACCCAGACCCAGGAAGAGTCCGGCGAATACACCCCACAATATTTGCGTATTGAGCGAGATTTTTTTCATCAATGTTTTTTATGACGTGCGCTGCTATGTGCGAACTCGTACAGACATTTTCAGAATATTCTTCCGACAATGTCGAACATAATCGCGGGCTGGAAGTGGACTGTGCAGAGCAAATGAGGTGCTGGCGAGGGAGGATCGAAAATCGTTATTATTGACCCCATCCTCCCCGCGCAATGGACTGGCATGGCCTGAAGTATGCACGCATGCGCCTCATAAGTCATCAGGGCTATAATCCGATCATGAATTCCGGCTCCTCGATTTCATATCTGATCCCACCATTCATAGCGTTTGCCATGTCGCTAGGGACAATTTCGTATCTGATCAAAGGGAATGTTCTCAAAATCCTGGACCAGCCGAACTCCCGATCGCTGCATACTCGTCCCGTTCCCCGCACAGGAGGCCTGGGGCTGATGTCGGGGATTTTCGTCTCATGGACGTTTCTGCCGGTAAAACCACCGGTGTCGATATGGATTGCAGTTGTGCTGCTGGTAACGATATCTTTCGCCGATGATGTTCGCAGCCTGCCTGTATGGCCAAGGCTTGTCATCTATACGGCGCTCGGAACCTGGTTTTCTGCCGTGACCCTTGCTACCGCTCACGGCTGGCTTGTCGCCGTGGCAGCCGCACTCGGTATTACCTGGATGCTCAACCTCTATAATTTCATGGATGGTTCGGATGGACTGGCAGGCGGCATGACACTGATCGGTTTCAGTTGCTATGGAGCGACAGCATGGATTTCCGGAAACGAGACCTTTGCAATTGCCAACTTCTGCATTGCCGCAGCAGCAGCGGCTTTTCTGTTGTTTAACTTTCATCCCGCGCGCATTTTCATGGGAGACGCGGGCTCGATTCCGCTCGGGTTCCTTGCTGCGGCATTAGGTATGATGGGATGGATGAATGGCTGCTGGCCCGCTTGGTTTCCCTTGCTCGTATTTTCGCCGTTTATCGTCGATGCTTCCGTCACCTTGATAAAACGCGGACTGCGAGGCGAAAAAATCTGGCGGGCGCATCGCGAGCATTATTACCAGCGCCTGGTGCGAAGCGGTCTGGGTCATCGCAATACGGCTCTGATCGGTTACGTTCTGATGTCAGCCACAGCCATCAGCGCCCTCTGGGCGACTCGGCAACACACGAACGTCCAGTTCGGAATGGTGATCGCGTGGATCGGAATTTATCTGATCATGATGCGCCTTTGCGATCGCCGTCTGGGGCATGGCGCAGACGGTTCATAGCATGCCAGCACCCAAACTCAACATAAGAACGGTTATTGCATTCGGGCATGATGTTGTAGCTGCCGCCATCGCCTGGTCGCTGGCTTACCTGTTCCGCTTCAATTTCGAGATACCCTTCGTTTATCTGGCATCTTTAGAAGAGATCCTGCCGTGGGTGGTCCCGATACACGCAGCGGCCTTCTTATTCTTTGGCCTGTATCGTGGACTCTGGCATTACGCAAGCCTGCCTGATCTGCGGCGCATCCTGTTTGCCGTATCCGCCTCGGCCGCAGCCGTCCCATTGGTGCTATACATGTTCCAGATACTGGTCGGTGTCCCCAGAACGGTGCTGATACTGGCTCCCATCCTGCTGCTGTTCATCATGGGAAGCAGCCGTCTCGCTTACCGGTTCTGGAAAGAGCACCGGCTCTACGGTCGAAGTAAAACGGGGGGCAGTCTCGTCCTTGTGATAGGAGCAAGTGATGCTGCTGTCGGTTTGGTAAAAGAGCTGACGCGCAATGTGGAATGGCGCGTCGCAGGCTTCCTTGACGACGATCCGGCCAAGCGGGGGCTGATGCTGCACGGGTTCAAAGTGCTGGGCCGCATCAACGATCTGCCGGAGGTAGCCCGGAAACTGGGTGTCGCGCATGCCATTATCGCCCTCACCTCCTCCGCTTCAGATCGCCGCAAATCCTATCGCGCCCACTCTGATCGCCGCCGTCCCGACCGCCTCCTGCGCGACCGTCGTCGAGCCTTGCAACTGTGCGCGGCGGCAGGGGTAAAGGCTTTGATCGTCCCTTCCTATAACGATCTGGTGAGCGGCAACATCAAGGTGTCACAAATCCGGACGGTCGAGCCGGAAGATTTGCTGGGGCGGGATCCCGTCGTGCTGGATAACGATGGACTACACGATTTACTGACGGGAAAAACGGTATTGGTTACAGGCGCGGGTGGTTCGATCGGATCGGAGTTATGCCGGCAGATCGCCAAATTTACACCGGCTCAACTGGTGCTGTTTGAATTGAATGAATTTGCGCTGTACAGCATAGAACAGGAATTCCAGGCCGATTTTCCAGAGATTCCCATGATATTCGCCATTGGCGATGTCAAGGATGAAGCGCGTTTATCACAGGTATTCCTGCAATACCGACCGGCTATCGTGTTTCATGCAGCCGCCTACAAGCATGTGCCCCTGATGGAACAGGAAAATGCATGGCAGGCGGTGCTGAACAACGTGCGTGGAACCTATGTCCTCGCGCAAACCGCCATCCGGTACGGAGTGGAGAAATTCGTCCTGATTTCGACCGACAAGGCCGTCAACCCGACCAATGTCATGGGTGCGAGCAAACGCCTGGCTGAAATGGTATGCCAGGCGTTACAGCAGTCGATTGCATCTCCTGACAGTCCTGTCGAAAATGCCTCCGGGAAAATTGTTCTGGGCAGCAGGCTTGAAAGGAGGCAGGAGCCGCGATTCGTCATGGTGCGTTTCGGTAATGTGCTGGGCAGCGCGGGCAGCGTGATTCCCAAGTTCCGGGAGCAGATTGAAAAAGGGGGACCGATAACGGTAACGCACTCGGAAATCACCCGTTATTTCATGTCCATACCCGAAGCAGCGCAGTTGGTTCTACAGGCGGGGTTGATGGGCGGAAAGCGGCGTGGAGGCGAAATTTTCGTGCTGGATATGGGCGAACCGATCAAAATCGCCGATCTTGCGCGAGATCTGATTCGTCTTTCCGGATTGAGCGAGGATGAAATAAAAATTGTTTACAATGGCTTGCGTCCCGGTGAAAAACTCTACGAAGAACTGTTGGCGGATGACGAAAATACGCTTCCCACACCCCACCCCAAATTGCGTATCGCGCAAGCGCGTCAGGTAGACAAAAAATGGCTGACGGCTCTGCTGGCATGGCTTGAGGAGCATCCGGTCCTGAGCGACGAAGAGGTCAAGCGGGAGCTGCCCAGATGGGTTCCGGAATATTCGAGTGCGGAATCAATTATTCCCGTTTCCCAGGTTCGCCAGTCCCGTATCGCATAGGCGTTGCTTCTTGTTACATTGCCATTGCAGCTTTTGACACAAAGCTGAGTGCGGGTGGAATGCTTGCGATTGCGCCGTTTGAGATGGATACCAGGGTGCGTGATAGAGCAAGGTGGCAAAATGGCTATAGTGGCTCAGTTGCTTCTTCAATCGAATTCTTGACATCCGACTTTCTCCGACGTCCATAGCGACATCAATACACCTGATTCCATCACTGATGGGTAGCGATAAAAGGTATTGCGGGAAAAATCCATCACCTTGCGGCCTTCGCGCTAATACCACAGACGCCTGCTAATACCAGGGGCTTCCATTAGGGCTGTTAATGCTTAAAAAGTGACCCCCGGCAGAGGGGTTAATGAATGGTAGTGCGAGCACCTAAAAACCTGGCTTCCTGCCTTTTAGCCACGCTTCAAAATCATTTGGCATCATGGGGCTTGCATATAGATAACCTTGGCTTTCCGCACAATTGATGTCTTGAAGAAAGCGAGCTTGCGCTTCCGTCTCTACACCTTCCGCCATTACACGTAGGCCAAGGCTGCGCCCCATCGCTACAATGGCGCAAATAATAGCTTTGGCGTCGATGTTCTCGGGAAGATTACGAACGAAGCTTTGATCTATTTTTAGCCGGTCGATGGCAAATTGCCGCAAATAGGACAAACTGGAATAGCCGGTACCGAAATCGTCAATAGCCA
>NZ_FOHI01000013.1 GCF_900111585.1 Nitrosospira multiformis | reverse complement strand
AAAACATCGCCGCTCAAAAAGCGGCAATTATCCCTATGTCGAGGTGTATCAATTCTCACTTGCCACCCTGTATCAATTTACATTTGCCGGTGACATCGCGGAACCGAGCAGCCACATAAGCAGAAAGAACGCCATCATCGCAGTTACAAAATCTGCATAGGCAATCTTCCACTGGCCTCCGTGCCCCTGGCTTTGCCTCCTTACCTTCTTTATGACGATACGATGCTGCGTCTGGGCCACGACTGACCTCTTTCCCCTTTCTTATTTGTCTTTTGCCCGTCTGACATGGCTTTCCAGTTCAGAGAAACTGGGCCGCTCCGTCGAGTAGAGCACCTTTCGTCCAAATTCGACTGCCAGTGCAGGAGTATAACCATTGATGCTTGCCAGCAAGGTGACCCGGATGCATTGCAGTATCTTCGTCGATTCATTGAGCCTCTGTTCCAGTATCGAGGCAAAGGGCCCGACAAACCCATACCCGAGAAGAATACCGAGGAAAGTTCCCACGAGCGCTTGAGCGACAAGCACACCCAGTTCCGAGGGGGGCAGTCCCACGGATGCCATGGTATGAATCACCCCCATTACCGCCGCAACGATGCCGAATGCCGGCATGCTGTCTGCCAACCGACTTATGCAATGCACGGGAATTTCGCCTTCCTGGTGATGAGTCTCTATTTCGTTGTCCATCAGATTTTCCAGCTCGAACGCGTTGAGATTGCCTGCCACCATGAGACGAAGGTAGTCGGTCAAGAACTCGAGCGCAACGGGCTCGGCAAGAATATCGGGATAATTGGCAAAAATCGCGCTTTCATTGGGATCGTCGACATCAGGCTCGATCGACATCAATCCTTCCTTGCGAACCTTGACCAGAAGATCATAGAGCAGCGCCATCAGGTCCATATACAAGGCTTTGGTGTACCGGGGAGGTTGCACAACCTTGGGAAGTGACTTGAAGGTGGCCTTGAGGGCTTTTTTCGTATTGCCCAGGGTAAATGCGCCCATTGCCGCACCCCCGATCATGAGAAGCTCGACCGGTTGAAACAGTGCAGCCAAGTGTCCGCCAGTCAAAGCAAAACCACCGAACACCGACCCCAGCACGATGAGAGATCCAATAATGACCAACATCTTTTTCTGATATTTCCTGTATTGACTATTGCACTGCTGGAATAGGTAATTTTAGAAGCACACCGGTAGTCCAGAGCGCCTGGCTCAAGCAATGTTGCCTCTCCGCCTCATCACGGCTCTTCTACGGCAAAACTGCGGTAACGCAGCAAAATCCTGGATGTGTTCTCTATAACGGGTCAAACCCGGCGGACTTTAGTCCATCGACACGTGTGTTGATTGCTTCCCGGAAAGTAAGCGGAAAAAAGCAAAAAACAGCCGGAAAGAATTCCGGCTCAGGAGAGAAAGAAATTGGACGCTGGCGGAGAACAATGTCCTCCGCGCGGAAAAAAAGGAGCTGCGCGAGTATGGGAGCGCTAGGTGCTACAGCTTAAGCTGCTTCTGCCACCATCGCTGTCCGCGCCTTGTTGGTTTTGCCGGCTCGGGAAGGCATATGGCACAGCCCGCAAACGTAGCGGTGATGGAGATCGTTCGCGTGCACCACGAAATGCCCCCCGCATTGATTGCATGCAGTGGTCTGCATCAATTTGCTTTCAAAGAAGCGCACCAGCGTCCATGCCCGCGTCAGGCTGAGTATCGGCTCCATCTCGCAGACCTTGCAGTGCTCCAGATAAAGCTTATAGCTCTTGATGATTGCGCTGATTCCCCGGCAGTCGCCATGAGCAATCAGATAGCGGTAAATGTCAGCGAATACGGAGGAATGTATATTGGGCTGCCACGTAAGAAACCAATCGGTGGAAAACGGCAGCATTCCCTTGGGGGGGGAAACGCCTTTCAGTTCCTTATAAAGTTTGATCAGCCGCTCGCGGCTCAGGGTGGTTTCAGACTCCAGTAACTGAAGACGCGCACCCAGGCGAATCAACTCGATCGCTGTCTTTATTTCGTTGGCTTCCGACACAATGCTTTTCTTGCGCATAACTGATTCCCCCTTCTCCTTGTCCTCAAACCCGAGAAGCTCGCTTCCCCAGGAAATTCTCGGCAAATATTTCAGGAAATACTTATGAAATTTCTTCAACCGGCTGTCCTGCAAGCAGGATTGCCGTATGGGATTGCGCCATCAATTTGTCTTTGGTGTAATTGGCAAGCATGCCGAAGACCAAATTGTCGTCGAAACGTATCCGGCACAGCATCATGTTGGAGTTTGCCAGCTTGAGTATCTGCCCTGGAGTCAGCACTTCCAGGATATCGGCGATGTCCTTGCTTATCCCCAGCCTGAAAATCGCCATATCCTTGTCGGCGATTACCATTTGCTGGGCCAGCATGAGATAAGTCAGATTAAAGTCCTTGATTTCCGCTGTCAGTTCGTTGGTTTGCATTTTTACCTCCATCACAGTGAATGGCTGCATTGTGGAGGTTTGGAAGGGGAGAAAAAACCGGAGGTTGTCCGATTTGGGTGTAGAAAATGACAGCATTTCTGTGTAAGAAATTTTCCTACAGCAGAATACACCAGCTCGGGAGATATCCAGCGGGGGTGTATAACCTGCGCAAACGATGCTGGGGATGTGATACCGATAGCAGGTTATGCTGGTTTTGGTTGATCAACGTCAACTTTTTGTGCAACTTTAGCCTCAAAACAAAATTTTTAATAATTCTGCAAAAGAATTCTGATCGAAAGACCGCCTATTTCATCATGATCGCCTGGCAATCTCCTGCGCTCTCAGGCTGAAACTCCATAATTCCATTACTGTTTATGGAACCAAGTTATGTCAAACACTTGAAATTGATTCAACAATCATACCTGCAACCCTATCCATAGCTATAATATGGCTGAATGAAGAAGTGTTTAATTCAAACTCTGTTCGTCAGACGATAAAACCGAAGCAACACAAGGATAAATAATGAGATCGCTGACTCCCATAGTCCTCTTATTATTACTTACTCAAATTGCTTCTTGTAATCGCCAGACGGAATCCAATAACCATCGTGTACCAGAAGCTACTAACTATAATGACTGTATTCTTCAGCATATGAAGGGTATTGGCAGTGATCTTGCTGCACGAGCGATTGATGAAGCCTGTGCCGACAAATTTGGCGATTCTGAGTCTCCAAAACAGACGGGGCTTTAATTTATGCTCAACAGATTTCTCTCCAAATTTTGGTCCCACATCTATACTTTTCTTTTATAAGCATTTCTTAAAACTACAATCGATTGCGGGAAAAAGTCTTGGAACTATACGAGATTGGGGCTGTTACCTACTGCACAAATGTCACCCCAGGCGACTCTCTTTCCCTTGAGGAAGCGGAATACGTGGCGTCTCAAGTCTCTGAGCTATTCCTATCACGCCTCGCAGGGAGCCCCTATGCGGAAGACGTTGGGGTTATCCGAACTGAATACGAGCTCGGTTGCGTTATCACTACCATTACTATTGGCGCATCGCTCGCGGGTCTTTACAAAATTATTGTCGATTACGAAAAATTCAAATCTGGACTGTCCCAATTAGCCAAAGACCTCAATGGCGTCTATGTGCGTGTTAAACAATCCTTGCACAGGAATGGTTCAACATACGTCATGAGAATAAATCTTCCAGATGAGAGAGTTCTAGAAGTCACCCTCAAAAAAGCTGAAAATCAAGAAATTAAACCCTCCTCTCCCACCAAAAGCATAACCAGCCGTTCCAGGAAATAACTTTAAAAAGCAAAGGATGGGCGCCTATATCGCTTTCTCCTTACTAAAGCCGTCTAGCTATTGGTACCGCCGCTACCGCTACTTTGCTCAGCTCTTTTACAGCATCAAACGTCAACTCCAGATAGAGTCTTGCTGCCTCCTGTATTTTGGTTTAGATCATCATCCAAAAAGAAAACCGAATCAGATTGCGGCAACAAAAAAGCCCGGCAAACGCCGGGCGTGGATACTGCATTCGTCTCCCTCTTTGAGAAGAGAAAAACGAGTGAGCAGGTTAACAATATAAGAAAGGCTCTACCGTTAAATACTTAACGTATGGAAATAAAAAACCGCCGAAGCGGGTTGGTGGGGATAAAAACCCTATGTCTTGGCAGGCTTTTTTGATATGGAACTCCTCCCTCTGGCCTCTAAAGCTCGCCTGTTCACTTCCGTGCAGGCCTAGAATCTGCCAGGATGGGGCATTCCATGGTTGTAATTACCTTGTTGCCGCATGTTGTCGAGTCGCTGTTGCTGATACAGGAGATCCATCTGTAACATGAGATCCCTCTGTAACTCTCTATTGAGTGTTTGTTTTGGCTATGGTTCGCCTAATGCATCATTCGATTAATTTTACCGTCGCTGCCGGATTTCCCGCAGTGCTCTAAGGGATCGCCGCGGTTGAGGAACTCGCGTTGATCGCGATACCTTAGGTAGGTTTAACGGGACTGCTTCCTTGCTTCGAGCATGGCATCTGCAATGTCGTATGCCGCTTTTGCCAGCCCATCGTGGTCAAGGGGAAACTCCGTGTCCGCAATCAGCCCTTGCATGGCTTGTCCCGCGAACCAATCCCTGAGCGACATGCCATGTAGTTGTACAGTTTCGCCGGGGGCGACGACAACGCCATTTGGCGCTGTCCTGTTCTGGTCGCCCGTGTTAGTCCATTCAGCAGGAAAAGCAGGTCCACCGTTGTTGCTCATTATCGTTCTCCTGTAACTGCGGTTGGTTATTTCGGGAAATTTCCCATTCCCTTTTGTAAGGGTAGTTCTTCTTCCAAAACCTGAACTAATTTTTCAGGAGCTTGAGGCTTACCGGTAAAAGTTATATCGACAAATTCCAAGGATTAGGGAATAATGCGCGCCCTAATGCGAAGGATACATCGCGCAAACCATGCAAGAGATCAAGGAAATTTCGAGCCATTCCGTCTATCGTCCGTTTTCAGCCTTTTCCGCGCTATATCATCCTAGTACAACCATAATAACCATTCTGTAATGGGGGTAGCCCAAGGGCCTTCTGTTTAAAAGGCATCGCGACTCCCTGCACGCTCCCCTTTCCCAGGAAAAGTAATGTAATGAAGCGAAAAATTATCCTTACTGTTGCTGCTATATTTGGTAATGTAGTTGTCATATTGGGTACTGCAGCTGTCATATTCGGTATTTCCGTGATCCTGTATCACGGCTTCTTTTAGCTTTCCAAGAATCTGCTAAACATAGCATAGGGATAGAGGGCAGTTATATGCAAAAATGATTTTAAGTAAGGGATGATCTTGAACGCATCGATTTCTTAGGTACGGAGCGAACATATTCCTCTCTTACAGATTGACAAGATGTGGTCAGCCGTGACAACAAGGGTATTTTTTTGATTGATATGTATAGGAAATAAAAATGACAATTGGCACAGTAAAGTGGTTCAACGATTCAAAAGGCTTTGGCTTCATTACCCCTGATGACGGCAGCGAGGATTTGTTCGCGCACTTCTCGGCAATCGGAATGTCCGGATTCAAAACGCTGAAAGAAGGTCAAAAAGTAACGTTTGAGGTTACCCAAGGGCCAAAGGGCAGGCAGGCATCAAACATTCAAACTGCGTAAGGTTTCATTTTTGCACGCGCAAAAATCTTCGGTTGTCGCCCCCCTGTGAAGGGGGTCTGCGATGATCAGGACTTCTGCTCTTGCTGCGGTTTAACTGCCTTGAAGTTATCCGGCACCCATCGCAAACCGGATAAAACCTGTTCCGCTTGCCGCGCCAGATCGACTTTTCTTGAGTCCGTTCATGCTTTGCGCATGTGGGGGCGATACCGCTTCAGCCACAATCGCAAGGATCCGGTCTTTCGGGACATGCGAGAGGTAATTCTCCATTGTTGCTCCCGCCAGTCGGCCATGTCGAGATTCAAGGCAGTCATGAGTGCTGCAACCTGCCGTGCAGGGGCTTGAAGCGGCCCTGAAAGTTGTAGAGGGTATCCACGATGCGCTCCATGCGGTCGCGGAAAGGGGTCACCCCCCGCTTCTGGAAGGCGTTGCTAATGCTAATGTTGCTAATCCTGCTAATGTTGGATCGTCGTTAGCAACTTTAGCAACATTAGCAGCGGGTGCCGCCGAACGGGAAAAGTGGATATTGAGGTTAAATGGGTTCTCCTTGCGGTACTTGACTAGATCAGTATCGGTGTATATTCTTCCCTTAGAGCTTCGCGCTCGCGACAGACCGGCCAAGTAGAGGCCGGAACGATCGACAAGAGCGGAGCTTTTTTCTTTGGTCGCCTTGACTTGAGGCTGCCGCGTATTGGTCGCGGCTGAGTTCTCAAGCCAATCGCGGCCTTTGCGTTTTTCTGTCGTGCCTTCCACAAACCGCCTTGCCGGCAGCAGGTAGTTCTCGATGATCTCCCCGTCCGACAGCTTCATGTTCGCAATCCGTACTTGTCCCCAATATCTTCCTTACCCCATCCTCCCACTGCATCCTGAATATCCTTTGGTGCCCCCACATTACGCAAGCGGTCTCTGATGGTGTGGCGAAACTCATGAGTTGTCTTATTGACCCCTAACCGGGACTCAATCCACTTATTTAGCGTATTGGAAGCGTGAGTAGCCTTGCATTCGTTCTTATCGGTGTACCGGGGGAAAGCATGAGTTTGCCCCGGCTGTGCTGCCTGGATAATTCTCTGTGCTGCCCATAGGGAAACTCCTACCAGGGGTACATTTCGCTTACTGGATTTAGTCTTAAGGGTGCGCCAAGGATGAGGGCGAATGGAGACGTATGGAATGGGAACATCTAGGTGTAAGTCCTCCAATGTCAGTCCCGCAGCTTCAGCTATGCGGCATCCTAGGTCTATCTGTAGGGCTAGCAACCAACGAATATCATCATCCTCTTTCTTGCACTCCTGGACGAGGGTAACTAACTGCTCATTATCGAAAGGCTCTCTAGTCTTTGAATCCTCCCCTAGACCTGGGATTCTCAAGCGAAGAAAAGGATTTGTTTTAGCTATCTCCCTTTCTACGATAGCCACGTTGAATATTGCCCTGAGAATACTTATGTGTCGTTCTATCGTTGTAGTCTTAACGCCTTCCGCAATTCCCCTGGAGACAAATTCATTTGCATCTGCTCGGGTTACTTGTTCAAGTTCCTTATCCCCAATTAGCGTTATTAGTCTTCCCCATGCTCTCTCTGTATCCGCTCGGAACTTCTTTTTATCTTTATTCTTGTGGCCGTGAAGGTAGAGCTGGAGGGCATCGCTAAGGCGAAACTTAGGCTCCTCATTCAGTAATTGGAGTGATTCCAGTTCAACCGGGTCCAGGAATTCCTCAGGCTCCGCACTACAGTACAACTCCTCATCACCCTGGGCATACGCTTCATGTTTCCCTTCAAAGACATCTATGAGGCGACCAAAGGTATGCTCATCATTGGCTGCTGACTGAGGTTTCAGCCCATACTCTGCGGGGAACTTCACCGCTGCTTCTCGGATACTGAATGGCTGTAGATCAGGGTTTCCGCGAAGTGCTGCCCACGTTGACTCGTGCTGTCTATTGAGGTCACGAACCCTTTTTGTAATTAATGCGGGGTCGCTGGTCTTTAGATTAACCTTGATATGAGTTGAACCGGGATAGCGGTGAAGTAAATCCTTGGGAATTTTGCGCTGGTAATAGAATGCCTTACCCCGTGCGTAAGTGTAGCGGACGTCTAAAGAGAGAATGCGACCAAGCAATAGTTTCATTAGATGGTACCATGAAAGTACCACCACAAGAACACTATGCTTTAGGTAAGATGCTGAATAATAAGCTAAAATTGGTGCCGGAGCCTCATCCGAATATAATAATTAAGTATTTGTTTATTTTAACTTTTAATTAAGGATTATTAACGGGATACCGTCAAAAATACCGTTCAATATCTCTACCTCAATCACAAAAAAACCCGCCGAAGCGGGTTTTTTTAAGTATAAGACATTATGAATAAGCTTATTATTGGTTATTGGATGATCTCTCCAAGAGCTTATCCAACTTCGAGTTAGTATTCTCTTTTAGTTCTTTGATGTCCGATTTGATGTAATTAATATCAGTTTTAATAGCAGAGACATCCTTCGTTAATTCGTGAGCCTTCCCATCCAGAGAGGAAATATTATTCCAAAGAAAATTAGCAATAATTCCAAGTGCCGCAAAAGTTAGCGTGGCAATTGCATTGGCGAACCATACATGCGCTTTAATTCCTCTCATAGGATCAACTGTTGCGTTAACGTTTTTAACACTCGCATCAATAGAATCCAATCTTTTTCCAATATTCGAAATATCAGACTCTATCTTTTCAATCTTGGCTTCCATGCCAATATCTCCAGTATTGCTTAATATCTCAATAGGACCAGATGAGATTTTGCTGGAAATAACCAAATCTGATATTTCCAGCGTTATTATTATTTTTGAGGCCTCAGTATTCTCCGTAATTTTATTATCTTCTGATTGGGAAGAGCCGCTGACGAATAAAATATCTTTTTCGGTTGACTCATACTCAGCACTAAACCCTACAGCCTGGTTGGATAAAACCAAAGAGGCATACATACTTTTTAGACCGCTTCAGTTTCGCCAGATTCCTGACTTTTCTTTCTTTCGAGTTTATCCTCTTGGATTGCCCCAAAATTATCTTCATAATTTTTTATAGCATCGTCCAAAGCCTTCAACAACTGCTTTGCAGTGACCGGGCTTATGCTGTAACTCGCATGCCAATCTTTTATTTGCCCCACATGATTACCAGTCTTACTGTCAAAAATATGACGTGACTGGCCCAAGATTAAACCGAGCTCCCGAGACCCTGTCACCATAATAAAATTATTGGCACTGAAGTTTGGTGGAGATACAACATCGGAACTATCGTTATTCATTTTAACCCTCTTATTGGAATATTTTTATTTTTAAAGCTTACAAGCATTCCATGCCCAGCTAGTTAAGTTTTTTAATTTTGTATTGTTGAACAGGCAGATTAATAGACTTACTGCATCAAAGTACAGTATCAGGTATCACCAATCTTCTGCAACTCCTCCTCCAGCTCCCGAACCCTTTTCCTTAAACCCTCTTCTTCTGCAACAATGGAAGAGATTCAGCTCTGCCCTACCCTACGCTTCACTGCAAGGCTCAGGTTGAGTTTAATCCAATTTTTAATAGTAAGGGAGCCTACCCCTTAATTTAAATCGATTGTAGGGCTTCTGGTAGAGCCTTCCCCTCTCTGCAAAAAGAAAACCCGCAGAAGCGGGTTTAAAAGGGAGCGTAAAGAAGCAGGGATATGCCGCCCTGCAATTTCAATATAGCAGAAATAAAAAAAGAAAAAGCCCGGCATAAGCCGGGCGGGGGTACTGCAATCGCTTTTCTATTTTGGGAGAGATAAGCGAGTGAGTAGATTAACAATATAAGGAAAGGTTTACTATGAAATACCTAACATATGTAAATCGATTATAGAGCCTCAGGTAAAGAGAAACCCCGAGGGCTGGCCCACCGGGTTTGATCTCTTAGCCATTTTTCAGAAAAAATTGTATAGATTTATGAAAGCGAATGGGACGGCGCGCTCTGGAGCCTCAGGAGATAGAGATTTGCACTCCCCCTCCCCTAGCTGGACGCATTGAGGCTGCATCTACCTTCTGTTGAGGCCCATAACTGAATGACCATTCAGTATTAGAGTTAACATTTTTTATTGATAACTCGCCGGTTGAAATTATGTCCATGCCGATCAGCACGTCCCACCATACATTGCCTGGGTTCGTTGAAACGACAGTCAGTTCATAGAAGGTAATCTTGTCGGGAAGAGAGAGATTTATCACGTAAGCATGACTCTTTCCTATCCCATTAACACCTTGTGTAAAGCCTTTTCTTATAGGTTTTAACCCGCATGCCTGGACGACACGCTGGGTTATTACTGATTTGGTCGAACCTGTATCCCATAGGGCGTCAAACTCAATTCTTGGGTATTCCTGAGTTCCATTAATTGGATTGAACGCTTGAGAGACATGGCATGGGGTTGCCAAGGCTGTCAGTAAACCGTCTTTGCATTTAACAGTAAAGCTTCTATTCATTAACATAGTCCCGGAACTTGCTCATCACAGACATTGGCTGCTGTGATGATATTGGATTGAACGCTTGAGAGACATGGCATGGGGTTGCCAAGGCTGTCAGTAAACCGTCTTTGCATTTAACAGTAAAGCTTCTATTCATTAACATAGTCCCGGAACTTGCTCATCACAGACATTGGCTGCTGTGATGATATTGGATAGCGGAATATCCGCGGGGTTAACGCCACACATCTCTGAAGTGAGGTAGTCATAGGTGGCAAGCGCTGGATTCTGGCTCCATTTCGTCTCACCCGTGCGGGGGTCATACAGTTTCTTGCCGCGCATCAGGACTTTTATATCAGGGACGCCTCCCTGAAATTCGGGTTGCCTCAAATCCAGACGGATTACCGTGTAGGTAAAGCCCGTGAGCGTTGCTGTCGATTTCCACTTGTCCGGACATTCCGCCAGTAAAGTAGCATCAGCAGGATCCCCGGGGGCTCCCAGGTGTTTTTGAACGCGCACCTGCGAAGTATTTGTCTGGTACTGATAGCTCACACTGTAATGCGTGATCTGCATCGTCCCGCCAAAGGGGAATGGCGAGGTCGGCGCGGCTGTTACCGTAATCGTTTTGCCTGATACGGTATAAGGAACCTCTCCGGACGAGGGAAACCGGAATGCGCCGGAAATCCATGTACCATACGCTACCACCCGGACCGCGCTGCTCGGCATGTGCGCGAGCGTGAACGGAGCCGCACTGAATGTCTCTGTTACGCTCTCGGTCTTGGTTGAGTAATATTCCCCACTGGTAACAAAGCCGTCGGCATCGAGCGGGCCCAGTTCCTTACCATTGATATAAATTTTCTCGATCCCATCGCTCTCATGTGCGGCATGAACGCAGACCAAGTGCTTGAATTCCTCATTTGGACCGCTGGACAGAATTGCCACAATATCCGCCCCAACCATTGCGCGGCCGTAAACGTACCGGTGCGGAGCATCTGTAGCAATGCGGGTTATCGTGCGCTCTTGGAGCGAATTAAGAAAATCTTCCCTCGCCTGTGCCGCCCGGCGCTTTGCTTTCTTTGCTGCCGCTTTCTGTTGAACCGCGCCGAATACCGTGGTGCCGACGGTAAGGGCAATGGAGGCCACTGTGACTATTTCCGCCAAAGTGGCGCCAGCAATGATTCCTGGAATTGCAGCTATAAACGCTGGGGGCATTTCCAAGCCTCCTTAACAACGGATCGGTCTGTAAAAACCAGTCCTTCTTCGCCAACAGAAACAATGTGGCGGCCACTAAATAGATGCGCTGCGCCCTGGTAGATTGTCAGGTCGCCGTCTTGCGCCATATTTGGGTTAATCTGCTTCAAGTGTTTTTGGAATAAAGCCGAAAGACCGCCCAGGTCTTTTAGTTTTCGCATCCCTTCTCTAGCCGATCTCCAGGGCCGGTGCTCCGTCAGGTAATCCCGGCTGGTACACAGCCCAAGCCAGCTAATAGCAAACGTACAACAATCGTTTTTACCCCATTCAAAGGGCTTGTTTACGTGATGAGAGATATATTCGTGAAGTGCTGTCATTTATGCAACCTCGTCAAAAAAACGGTTTTTATGAACTGGCTGCGTAAAAATTTGACTACCTGCGCGCTCTAGAGCAAAAGGTTGCCGTGATTTTGTCAGTGGTCCCATGGTCTTGCCCCGTCTGGCTTGCTGCCTTTATCCCAGGCTGTTTTTGGTTGCCAGCGTGATTGCTGCGTCAGGCGAAGTTTGGTTGCGAATGACTGCATTAACCGGGCTTGGCGCTCTTGCATTGCGTACAGCCGGTTTTCGTCTTTTAGCTCCAGCTGAAGCTCTCCGGACTCAACACGCTTGGAGAGCGCTTCGTGAGAAGCAATGGCTTTCACGTATCCAACAAGCAAAGATTGCATGTCTCTTGTGAACCAGTTCGCAGGCTTGGAATTCGTGATCTCTCTCCAGAGCTGCGCCTGGCGAGTAGTGAGAAATCGGGGAGCGGAGAGCCGGGAATCTTTGCCGGTTGAAGGTGGGACAATAGAAAGGTTAGCTGAGGATTTTCTGCCGGCCATTTTTAGAAAAATTGATTACAGTTATGAAAGGAAGGGGGACGGCGCGCTCTAGGCCTGTACGTTCTGGTGATTTTTCTGCGTGACACCCACCCCCTTCAATTTCGCGGGTATGCACGCGGAGGGGACGCACCGCTCTAGAGTTGTTGCTGCTGGTGATTTCTGTCATTGATCCGTCTCACATCCTCATCGCTTAACTTGGGAAGGTTTTCAAACTTCCGGACCTCATCGACCGTGAGCCATCCATCTGTTATTCCCTTGCTGTAGAAGTCCGCTCTGTTGGAGCTATCCCCGCGCAACAATCCCTCCACGCTGTGCTCAGCAAAGTAGAGCCTCCTGCCAGCCGGTGTGAGCAATGATGAGCTGATAGCCTGCTCCCACATGGTCATGTGCCTGCGCAGGGTGTGGACTACGAATACCCGGTTCATCTCGACACTGTTCGAATAGTTGCCGTGTCTGAGGTCTCCTATGATGGTAGGTGGGACGCGGAACAGGCGGGCTATCTCTTCAACAGAGAATTGACGTGCTTCGATCCACTGCGCATCTTCCATGCTCATGGAGAGAGGTTTGTAATCCGCGTCGCCCTGGAGCACCGCAACCCTGCCAGTGTTACCTCCCCCCGCGTACTTCTTGTGCCAGGCTTCTCGAATCTCTTCGAGCTTTTGAGGACCCACACTGTTTTTAAAATTGAGTATTCCCGATAGCTTTGTGCCGTTCTCATAGGTTGAATTGCCGTGCTCGCGTTCAGATAGCGCAAGTTCGAACGTCTCACGGCTTGCGGTTATAGGCGATACCCCCACCAGACCATTATTGGAGCGGTGCTTAAGGTGTAATACCTCATGCCTAAGCAGGCGCCGCACTCGCCCCTTTGTGTCTGTCACATCGTAGGCAATACGACCATTATCAAGCTGCAGGGTAGTTACCGTGCCGGGAAGGAGTGGAACCAACGCGATAACCTGTCCCCCATTGTCGCGGATGATTTCAGCGTGAGCATTGCCTCGTAGCAGCGTCATGGCTTGCATCATTTCGCGGAACTCCAGGGCTGTCTGGAACTCGTTCGCTTGATCGTGCAATACGCGGTATAAAGGATGATTCGACGCTCGCTCCCTGCCGTCATCGTCAGTGCGCCGGTAAAGGATCAGTGGCAGGGATGCTATTGTTTCACTGATGGCAGCAACACAGGCGTATGCCGCTGATAGGCTTTCAGCCCGTGCTGTTGTTACACTCCCGCCTTGCAGCAAGGGATGGCTCCAGGATGGATCCTGTGCGTTATACGCGCGCCGCTCCAGGCCAATGAAATTGAGGGCACGGTCTAGTAGAGTCGGATGCATCGCCTTCCCATCCAATCATCGTCATCATCGTCCACCGTTTCCAGCCAGCGGATGTTTCCCTTTAACTGGCTGTCTCTCCACTCTTCCATGCTGCGCTTGGCAACAGTGGTATCGAGATAAGCAGGATTCGCGGTGATGGTTATTTCGTGCAAATCAATGGCAATCAGGTCCCGCGTTAACTGGCCTGATCTCATATCCCAATTAGCGCCTCCATCCGGTACATGGAAACCGAAGGAGCAACCCGATATATCCCCGCGATCAACCAACACGCCAAGATCACGGGCATAGCTGGTATCCGGCAGGGATAGCTCGAAGTACAGGCCTTTCTTGTCTTCCTGAAGGGTAAGGGTGCGCGCTCCCACTCGTCCTAACAGACGCTGCGGATCGTGTTCCAGAAGGGCTCTAATGTTGTCGGGTTTCGTCAGTGAGCGTTTGAAGGCGCCAGGCAGGATGCGCTCGACAAAGCCTCCCAGGTCCTGGCTTTGAGAATTGAATACTGCCGCGTAGCCCGCAAGCTTGCCGGGAGAGACTGCGCGTAGTTCCCCTCCCGAACGTATTTCGAAGGCTTGGGTAGTCACTGCGCGCCTCCGTTTAAGCCAGCGAAATGTCTTGCGCTATTACAAACGCCTCGGGGTGCCGAATTGCAATATCTACGGAACACATTGCTCTCAAGAGCACATTGCCTTTCGAGTAAGGAGTCTCGGCAAATGGATTCAAGAGTAGGTCGATCTCTGACCAGACCCCCAGCATCACTTGTGACCAATCGCCCAGGATCGCTATCCCGGTGTTCGGGGTGCCGGTTTTTTCCGGTGCCTGATTAGTGGAAAACAGAGGCAAGCCTGCCACACTGCCGCCTTCCAGAAGATAGCCAGGCAGTCCGGTCTCCTTTAGCGTCTTGGAAAACTTGGTCTTTACCTTCGGCGAGGTCAGCCAGTTAACTGCGGTAGCGTTGGAGATTTCCAGCTTTTCCAGCATCGCAAGGACATTGGCCCATGTCATTGTCGCCAGATTGCCCGTTTGGGTTCCGGTGGTGGCGAGCACGCCTTTCGGTTCATTGGTGCCACCGCCTTTTATCAGGGCGGTATCGATCGCCTGCGCCAACAGATACGACAGATCGTTCCGGATCAATTCTTCCACGGCAGGCGAACTCTGTTGCAATAATTGCCTTGAGATTTCGCCAATCCCGCCGCAGTGTTTCGGTGTCAGGGTAACGCTTTCAAACGTCATGCCGCTGGTAGTCAGCGCCGAATCCTCTGCGACCCAGCCGCTTGTCATTCCGGTTTTATATTTCGGCATACTGACGTTGCCAACCAGCCCGGGCAGCAAGCGTGCGCCCATCTTGCGCGCCAGAAGTGAATTGCGGAAAGGTTCGATATACAAATCTGGCCGGTGCTCGGTAGGAACGATTTGCCCTGCGGTGGTAGTCGTGTTGGCAGCGCGTGACTCCAGGGCTGAAAGCGGCACATAGACGCCCGATGCCTTGCGACCGTTGCGCCGTTCACACTCAGCAGAATATTCGGCGGCAGCGCCGCTTAATGCACGGCCTTCCATTTGTGCGCGCAGAACCTCTACGATTGAAACGTTCGATTCCAGATTGGCCAGGCCCTTATCAACCGGGGTGCCGCTCATGCGCCGCTCAGCTTCTGCCAGGAAGGTTGCGCGGGTTTCTTCTTCCTCTAAAGAGGTAATCTTTGCTTTCAGGCTGTCGAATATCTTTGCTTCATCAGCAGAAAGATTCCGTTTTTCGGCTTGCACTTTTTCGACCATGCCGCGCATTTCTGCGACAGCCAGGGCACGTTGCTCCTTGATGTGGTGGATCATAAATGCTCCTAAGTAATTGACCTAGAAGTATTTATACCACAAGGACTATGCTACTGATATAACCCGCTAAAGATAAAACTTCTATTTACATGGACTTACAAATGAAAATCCGAACGAGTATTTACTAGCAAATTGGGAGGCAACAACTGGGAGGAACCTCCGGCAATATTTGCCGTTGGCAGAATTTGCAAGGGACGTAACGTTTCAGTAACGTTACGTAACGCGTGACGTCACCGTGACTGTTCATAATTTTATGAACCAGGTAAAAGCCTAACCGCCTCATTTTTTTCTATACAGATGGCAACTCTTAGAAGGTGTACGGTAGGCGTACAAATAAATGGCATAAAAAGGCCCATTTAAGTACGGTAGGCGTACCTAAACGGGCTAATTTGCTATTCCTATTGTACGGCAGGCGTACTTACAGAGGGGGTATATGGTACGGCAGGCGTACTGGACGACTTAATTTTTAAAGGAGAATGTTTCCGCCACAGATTAAGCGGGGAGCGCGTCGCCGACACATCTAACTTGCCGTCGCATTCATCTATTGCGAAGAACGTGACGGCATATAACGAACACTCTCGCAGGCCGCCTTGTCTGGTGATGATAATAAAGCCCTTCTCAAGAAGTTCTCTACGCGCATTGTTGAACGTTTCTTTGCTCCTCCAGCCCCTAGGCTTCATGACGTGCTCAAAACTCATCCCTAGATCGCCATTGTTTCTTAAGTTGTACTGCTGGAGTAGGTCAAATAGTAATTTTGTCGCGTAAGAGCTCAAGGATGCAAACTCAGCGCTACGCAGCACATCAAAGGTCAGGGGAATGAACGGACCGGATCCTCTTTTTTGCTGCGCATCCTTGAGTGCGAGCCTCTTAGACTTGCTCACGCCTCATCCCGACGTAGGAGTACCGTTTTACCCGCGTTTCTTTTTTAAAGCGGGTTGGCACATGCTCCCATTGGTCGTAAAACGAATATCCTTTGCGCCGAAGGGTTGCGATGGTCGAGTGTAAGCAATGATCTCCAAGACGCTCAGCTTCAAACCTGTTTAAAGTACGCCCGGAGCTTAGCTCTTTCAAAATGCGCGATTCCTTGGTATTCTCTTGCTTGAAGCATTTGGAAGGCGCGTTCTCTTGGTCGGGGGCAGCGCCTTTTATTTTGTTGTCATTGGTCATTTTTATTTCCTTCTTGAGTTTTTGAATCAAGCCAAGCGCGCACGGCCTTAACTTCCCATGCCGTAATTCGCGCCGACAACTTCACCGGCCGAGGGAATTCGCCCGATTTGACCTTACGCCAAAGAGTCGCATGAGAAAAAGGCACAATGGCAGGGATTAAGTCAGATTCACGGATATAACCGCCGATCGGCAGATTGTTATTCATTGGTTGCATTTTCCTTTTTGTTTTGTTGTTGAATTGAGCTCATCCGATCTTCCCACTCCTCAGCCGCACGTCGTGTTATAACTACTCGCCGCCCTAAACGTAATTCCCTGGGAGTCAATCCCTGTTGTTTAAGGGTGTAGTAGTGAACACGGCTAAAGTGATAGGCATCGCAGAATTGCGGGATTGTGTAGCTTGCTTCCACCTTCTTTTCTCCTTCTATATAAAAAGCATTGTTCGAAAATTTGCCTATGTGACCTCGCTGTATTGTTTAAGCCTGTGCGATACACAGCGATATGATTTCATAATATAAGTTGCTGATAAACAAGAATTCTTTCTAAATTTTGAAAGAAAATTTAGAAAAGGTTACTTGGGCTTGTATTTGTAATAAGCAAGCCGTGCCGTCTCGTAGGAAACGCCGTGCTTCTCAGCGACCTCTCTTATCACACCCTCGACCTTCCCCCCATTGCGTATCAACTCCCTGGTTATTTCCTGATAGATATTCATCCTTCGCTCTTCGGCTTTCGTAAACACGCGGTCGGCAGGACTCCACGGCAAAGGGAATGAGTTATTCAATGATGTTTTTTCAATCAGGCTTCCAATAAACGCCGTTGCAATCTCATTCATGATCCAATCAGGAACATCAGCAGGATTTCCGGCCTTCCAGAAATCTGCGCAGAACTGCTCCATCAGCCGCATGTTGAATTCCTCCCACTCTTTTTCGTTAGCAGTGTTGTTTGCTCGATAGCGAGCGAAAAAGCTTTCATTTGATTCGGTTTCATTGCTCATTTTCTTTCCTTTAAAAATTGCCCGACGAGCAGATACCCGCCGGGCTAGGGGTGGGTTAACTTGCTATAAGGCAGCTTTTCCTACAGCAAGAGTTGCCTTCATGAATGCTGAGAATTCAGGGTGTGCTTTCTCAGCTTTTTCCTCGATGTCATCAAGGAAATATTTTTGCCTTATCGGATCGAAGCAAACCCTTCCATTTGCAGCAAGGGAAACAAGGTCTGCTATCAAATCTTGCGCCTCTTCAACAACCTCAGGAGCGTAATGGAAACCGTTTTCAGCCCTTCTGAACAGGTTGTGAACGATTTCCGAGAAGTCCTTAACTTTCCAGGACCTGTCCTTTAGAAAATCGCCAGGGTTTTTCGGAGCCTTTTCTAATGCCCGCTTCTTCTCGGCGTGCATCCTTTCTACTTTGTCCCTCAAATTCTGCCGCTTCCGCTCTTCGATTTCCCGCGCTTCTTCCCGGTCTATTTCTTCTTGCGGTTTCCTTACCTCAACCCGGAATGTGCTTTTGCTCGCCTTGAATATGTGAATGATTCCGTTATTCTTCTGGAATCTTGTTGCTAGCACCCCACAAGGTAAAAGCTTCATTTCGCCTTCAACCAATCCGATGCGTGTACATGTTTTTGTGTTGCCGTGTAGCCCGGGCAGCCATTCTGACTTTACAATCCCCGCCTCAACTAGATCGGTTTCAGTACCTCGATAGTAATTGCAGCGGCACCCAGCGTAAGTCAGCAAGCGGATTGCAGCGTCACTGGATAGTGTAGAATTGGCGTTAGCCATGATGCGTACCTCCTTTTCAGGTTGCGTTGTGGTTAGGGATGTAATAGTGCTCGCAACACTTTACATCCCGCTTTATTGCCTGAAGTCCGTCAGGTCACGGTGTTAATTCCTTCAGTTTTAAGCCTGTCCAAATAATCAGCCCAGGCTTGCATCATCTCCCTTCGTTTCGGTAAGTGCTCTGCGTAGTTGTATGCTGCGCTTACTTTGTTTCGTTCGGCGTGGGCGAGCTGTCTCTCGATTGCCTCATGCGGCCATCCCTGCTCGTGCAAAATCGTTGAAGCCATGCTCCTGAACCCATGCCCAGTCATTTCGTCTTTCTCGTATCCCAAGCGCCGCAGAGCGGCGTTCACGGTGTTTTCGCTCATCGGCCTGGACCAGCTTCTGACGCCCGGGAAAACATACCTGCCCTGTCCTGTAAGCGGACGCAGCTCCTCCAGTATGGATAGAGCCTGTCTGGGCAAAGGCACAAGATGTACTGCCTTCATTTTCATTTTGCCCGCCGCTATACGCCACTCAGCCGTATCGAAATTAATCTCTGACCATTCAGCATGACGAAGCTCCCCAGGGCGCACAAAAAGCAACGGAGCAAGCTTTAGGGCCTGCTGCGTAATGAAGGATCCGCTATACCCATCCAGGGCTAGCAAAAGGTGTTTTATCTTCTTCGGGTCGGTAATGCTTGGATGATGCTTTTCTTTTACGGGGATTAAAGCGCCTTTCAGAACCAGGCTTAGGTCTGCCTGTGCTCGGCCAGTGGCTATTGCATACCGGAATATTTGGCCGCAGGTTTGCATTGCTCGATGTGCTGTTTCGATATTGCCCCGCTTCTCGATCTTCTGAACGGTAGCAAGAAGGCTTCCTGCGGTTACCTCAGCTATTGGAGTCTTGCCGATTGATGGGAAAATATCGCGCACAAGCAAGCTCAAAATTCTGGCTGAATTCTTCGGCGACCACTTAACCGATTGCTTTTCGTGCCACTCCCGCGCCACAGCCTCAAACGTATTAAGCGAAAGCTGCTTGGCTCGTTGCTTCTCCGCTTGCTTTATTGCGCCCGGATCATCACCGTTCGCAATAAGCTTGCGAGCATTACTGCGTCGATTCCTTGCATCAGCCAGAGAAACATCAGGATAAACACCTAGCGCCAGCGTCTTGCGCTTTCCAAGATAGCGGTAGTCAAAGCGCCAGTACTTACCCGCGCTATTGACCAGCATGTAGAGCCCCTCACCATCCGTTAACTTGTATGGTTTGTCAGTAGGCTTGGCATTGCGCACAGCCACATCGGTAAGGGGCATGACGGTATCTAAAACTGACGGTATTTAATATACCGACAAAGATACCGCTAAGATTGACGGTATGTCAAGCGATACTTTGATACGTCAAGACACTAATATTTCTACAAGTATCAGTTTTTATTTATCTTTTAGTATCAACTGATACCGTCTGAAATACTGAATTGGTGCCCGGAGCCGGAATCGAACCGGCACGGGCGGTTAAGCCCGAGGGATTTTAAGTCCCTTGTGTCTACCAATTTCACCATCCGGGCAATTGATTTTATTGAATAAAGTGCGTCAGTCTATGCCACGTTGTACTAATTTTTTACTACATGGACGGTACAAAAGGCGGTACAGCAAAATCAATGCGAAAAGCATTTTAACATACCGTCTCGCTTATTGATTTGCTTATAGTTGCATCCATTCACCGCAGCCGCATCATCATCTCACAGCTGACCTCTCCTTCGATTCAACACGAATCGCAAGCGCACTATTGGCAGGCAGATAACTGCCTTGCTCGAACTCTTCACAGTTGTTCTTTTTGTCGCTTTCCTCGCTTTCGCAGCCGTAATCAGCCGATACTCCGGGTTCTCGGCCTTGAATCCATCGATCGGTAGATCTGCTCGTCTGATTCAGCTTGCTTGCCTCGCGCCCTACTCCACCTGTCGCCTGACCCCAGAGATAATCAATCTGATCAGCAGTGGGATTCAAGATTCCAGGCACGTATTTGTTTCCGCTCGTGATGATATTGATCGCTTCAGCTATCCACATTGCAGGAAACGAACCTTCTCTCTCCATATGTTAAGTATTTAACGGTAGAGCTTTCGTTGTATTGTTAAGCTATCCACTCGCTTCTCCCTCCCAAAACAGGGAAGCGATGGCAGTAAACTCCTCCCGGCCCGACGTTCGTCGGGCCTTTTTGTTGCTTCTCTTCCATTTAATCAATAAGCAATATTAAATCTACTTTTATTAACTGATTGATGCTCTGTCACAGAGCTAAGATAGCCATGCATAGTTACCCCCAATCTAGCGTCCCAGGCCTCGAAGTCACACCCCGTTTTCACCGTTTATGGAGCCTGGGGTTTTTACTTCCCAATCCTGAAATGAAGTGCGAATGCCAGTGGAAAATAATCAACTGATTAATGACGTCTTGAAGTTATGGAATGACGAGCTAGAAGAATCGCAACGGGCTTTGATTGATTTGATAGGAAGCCTAGACCAAGCTACTCGACAAGAAGTCCTCCAAGTTCTTGAGAGCTCAGTAGGAAGAGCGAAGCCGCATCAAGATTATCGCCCCAAATTGCCTAACTAAGTTATTTCGGGTTACGTTAGTTATTTAACGGTAATGTTTTATTCACACGGTTACACTTTTTATTCGTTTCCCCCTCCCTCCATTCAGGGAAACGAATTTGAAGCGCTCTCCCTAGCCCGGCATAAGCCGGGCTTTTTTGTTGCTCCACCTTTGCTTCAATAGGCGTTACAACCGAGAAATGCACAATCAGGTAGGTTATAAATACGTCAAGAAGCCCTACAATCGATTATATTCCTGTGCTATTCGTGAAAATAGGAATAAACCAATAAAGCTTCCTCTCAAAGCTTGAATAGCGAGGATAAAACTCTTCTTTTTCGTTTATCACCTCCCGTTTCACGCAACCATACTTCCTATCACCCTTCCCCAGCACTGATTCGGATCAGCAGGCCGAGAGCTGCAGCTGTATTGCCAGCCATCAGCGATGAGTTCTTCCACTCCCTTTCCGCAAGGAGGTGGTAACAAGGTCGCGTACCTTCGTGGCGAAGGGCGAGTCGAAATCAGCAATTAAAAAGTGCAACGCAACGTACCACCAAACGCCAGCTGATTTGATATCTGACATCAGTCAGTTCAAGCAGCCAGGATGTTTCTAATGTTCGTCAATTTTACCCAGGTTCGTGTTGCGAAGGATTGATGGCCGTTGATCCAGTAACGGCCGTTTCGGCACATTTTATCGCTCAACCAGCAAGACCATTATGCAATACGGGTAGCAAGGGTACGACAGCCTCAAAACATATCGTTCATTAATCTAAAGGGAGATAAAAATTGAAAATCAAGTTCCTATCCTGGATTGGAAGCCTCCTGTCCACACTAGCCTTGCTCGTGCCCTCGATTTCTTCGGCAGCCGAACAAGTAATTATTGATCAGGGGGCAGAGTGGACAGCTTCAGCCCGAAAGGATTTCTATAGTCGCGATCAGGGGTCTCGTATCATGCCGCTGCGCTGGATATCCGCCTTGAAGCAACCAGACGGCCAGCCGTTCATGGCGGAAAGCCTGAGCCGGTATGGCTATCTCCCCAATAAGGCCAGCAAACCCGCCGGATTACCCGTGGGATTCACCGTTGCAAGTGGAAGCGAAGGACAGGAAATTGGCATGAACTGCTCCGCTTGTCATACGCGTCAAATTGAGGTCAACGGTACCGCATACTTGATTGACGGCGGCCCTGGAATCGTCGATTTCCAGAGTTTTCTGGCTGATCTCGATGCCGCGGTGAAAGCCGTTTTGACGGACAAGCAAGCGTTCACGGATTTTGCCCGCGCCGTCCTTGGCCCGTCAGCAACCTCGAAGGACAAGGAAAAGCTGCAGAAAGCGGTGAAAGCGTGGTATTTACCCTACCATACGTTAATCGAGCGCGCACTTCCGGCAAAACCTTGGGGCCCGGCGCGGCTTGATGCGGTATCGATGATCTTCAACCGACTGGCCGGCCTCGATATCGGTTCTCCACCGACGTATATGATTCCCGAAAACATCCAACCAGCCGTCGCACCGGTACGCTACCCATTCCTCTGGAATGCCTCGATCCAGGATAAGACACAATGGCCCGGTTTCGCCAGCAATGGCAATGATATTCTCGCCCTCTCCCGAAATCTCGGTGAAGTTTACGGCGTATTTGGAGTTTTCCACCCTAAAAAGGATAAATGGCGTCTACTGGGGGTTGATTACCTGGCCAACAATTCGGCTGAATTTCAGGGTCTGGAGGCATTGGAAGATCTGGTAAAAAAAATCAGCCCTCCCAAATGGCCATGGAAGATAGATCAGGCATTGGCTGATAAAGGCAAGGAAATCTTCGCCCGCAAGACTGAGCAAGGTGGTTGCGCGGATTGCCATGGCATTAAACCAGGGCAAACACGGTTTCAGGATCGCAAAACCTGGGCTACGCCCCTCATGGATGTCGGTACGGATTCCAAAGAATATGAAATACTTGCACGGACTGTTAAGACAGGTGTACTTGAAGGTGCGAAGATTCCATTTCTCGCCAGCCCGCTCAAACCCGTGGATACGGCCTTCAATGTCCTGGGAACATCTGTTCTCGGCTCTATCCTCCAGCACTATGTTCCCGTGCTCATGAAAACTGAAGAGGAAGTTGGAGCGAAGAGCGCCCAACCTCCCTTCCCGCCAGAGACAGAATCTCTTCGAGAGGCTTTCATTGCGCGCCCGGTCGAGGCCAAGCCATCCTATCCATATGAATCACGCGTCCTCGAGGGTATCTGGGCTGCTGCTCCCTATCTTCATAACGGATCGGTTCCGACATTGGCAGAGTTGCTGAAGCCCGCAGCTGAAAGAATCAGCTCGTTCAAGATTGGCCCGGCTTACGATATCGTCAATATAGGACTGGCCGCCGAGCAGAATAAATTCGACTACACGTTGGAAACTACGGATTGCAGTGATCGAAATTCCGGAAACAGTCGTTGCGGTCACGAATTTGGGACAAAGCTTTCGGCTGAAGAGAAAAAAGCGCTGCTGGAATATCTCAAAACACTTTAGCCCATCATATCGTTCATTTCCAAACCCATATCATCTTCTTCTCTTATATTCCGGGGTTCATCGCACTTCCCTCACCGTGTGATGAACCCTTCTCTTCTGGCAGCAATCAATTCCTCGAATCCCTAAATCCCCCAAGCGAAAGTGATAGTGTTTTTATTCAGAGAACATGTACTTAAGTACAATTTATTTCCACCTGACCAAGGCCTAGAATGCAATCATGCAATCGTAAATTATCTCGCGTTCACATCCTTGGAGGAAAAAATGAAACTTGCGATGGCGCTCCTGACAGGAGGCTTTTTCGCACTCTCATCAGGAGTTCAAGCACAGCATTCTGGCATCGAACATAAGTACAACGGTTTTCAGGATTTGCAGCGCGCCGGACATGCAAGGTACGAACAGATGCTGCTGGAACAACAGCAATTGCGAGCGCTGCAGGAGCAGAACGCGCACTGGCGAAGAGATTACCTTCGTTCGCAGCGGTTACGAGCGGGCAACTCTTGGGGAGGGCATAAGTTCCGACTCCGGGCATGGACAGCTGCCACCCTTGCCAAGGACTCATAATCTCCCTGATCATCGGTTCAATTCCATCATAAACACCACCAGATTGAGGAGTTACAGGTATCTACCTGTAACTCTCTTTTATTTTCCGATAAAGGCTCGGCGCGCAATAATGAGGCAAGTGTAAGCAAAACCATTAAAAGGGCAACAGATATCTGGGATATGGGGTCGGGTAGTGGGGAGAGTTCTACACCTGAAAATTTACAGCCCATCATCACCTGGTGTCGACATAAGAAACCTTGAGGTTTTAGACATCATTAGGGCTGCCCTTCCCCGCCCGAAGCACCGTACACCTGTCCGGTTGCGTAGCTTGATTCCTGCGACGCGAGAAAGACATAAAGGGGAGCGAGTTCCACCGGTTGGCCGGGACGCCCAAGCGGAGTCTCCTTGCCCAACCTGCTGAGATCCGCCCATCCAGCCGTCTGCAACGGCGTCCAGAACGGTCCCGGCGCCACCGCATTCACCCGGATACCCTTGTTGGCGACCTGCTTCGCCAGCGATTTCGTGAAAGCAATATTGCATGCCTTTGTCTGCGCGTAGTCGAGAAACGCATCGGATGGAGTGTAAGCCTCAACAGAACTTGTGTTGATGATCGCCGCTCCGGGCTCAAGATGCGGCAGGGCGGCCCGGGTAATCCAGAACATGGCATAGACGTTGCATTTGAAGGTCGAATCGAACTGTTCCGTCGTAAGATCAACGATAGAGGGCTGGGCGACAGCCATGGCCGCATTGTTGACAAGGATATCCAGTCCGTCCAGCTCCCGGACGGCGTTGGCGACAAGCCTGGAGCAAAAATTCTCGTCCCTGATATCGCCAGGAATCGCGACCGCCTTCCGCCCTTCCGCCCGGATGATTTCCACGACCTCACGAGCGTCGGACTCCTCAACAGGGAGATAATTGATCGCGACATCGGCCCCCTCACGCGCAAACGCGATGGCGGCGGCGCGCCCAATGCCCGAATCTCCACCGGTCACAAGCGCCTTTCTACCCCCTAGCCGACCCGAACCCTTGTAGGTTGTTTCGCCGTGATCGGGCCGCGGTATCATCTTGCTTACAAGGCCGGGAGGCTCCTGTTTTTGCGGAGGGAAAGGGGGAATAGGATATTGCGTTCTCGGATCCTGTTTACGGGATTGGCTGGGCCCTTGTAGGGAGCCCGGAGGGCTTGCTTGCTGCCCTTGCTGTGCGAAGGCCGGGTAGACAAATGCTGCGGCAAGGCCGGTTGTCATGCCGCCCACAAACTGGCGCCGTGTGGCGCTGGCGTTGTCTTCTGGTTTCATATCTGTTCTCCTGAGAAAATTGCTGGGACAGTTTCCGATCAGTTTTCGCCAGTTCCGGGAGCAACCCGGAAACAGTTTCGTTGCGAACCGATATCGAACAAAACCACGAAAACAAGCAATAATTCATCCGATGCGGATAAATGGGATTTCTCTTTTCATATATTCCATCGTGCATTAGGTACATTCAGGTATTTGATTCCCTTCATGATGATTTGCCGTGCAGGATATCTGATACTCGATGCACTACAGTCTCGCTCAAGCCCTGATGAGCACTTGGCCGAGCTTCGGCGAATACCGCTAATGGAAGTTTTCCCTAATTGGCGTGGATAGGTCTGTTGATAACTGCTGGAGCTTGAGTCCCAGCTTAGGTTTCCTGCACTGATCAAAATTATGGCATCGAGAAAGATTTGCTCTCTCGCTAATGATCCAAAAAATGTACGATCTAACGGAGCGCATGGATTTTTCGGTACGGTAGCGAACATATTTCTCATTCAGGGATTGTCAAAATGCGGTCAGACCTGAAGATGAGGTCTCTTTTTAACTGATATATAGGAAGTAAAAATGGCAACTGGCACAGTAAAATGGTTCAATGAGGCAAAAGGATTTGGTTTTATTACCCCTGTTGACGGCAGTGAAGATTTATTTGCCCACTTCTCCGCAATCAACATGTCCGGCTTCAAAACGCTCCAAGAGGGACAAAAAGTAACGTTTGAGGTTACGCAAGGCCCAAAGGGCAAGCAAGCATCAAACATTCAAGCGGCGTAAGATTGCACGCTGGGCGAAATATTCGTACCAGCGTGCAGCCCTATTATAGAGTTACCCGCTCCATATGCTATTTCTATTTGACTGATTGGCGGTCAGCCAGATCAGCGAGAGCGCATGAAATAACTCAAGGCTCGGAGCAGATTGTCGCAATAGGTAAAAGAGAACGAAAACTGATTGTTTTTGTGCAATTGCTTTTGAACAGTGAGTAGAAAAATCCTGTTCTCTTGACTCTTTGCTCGAAGAGCAGCCGAATGAGTTAGGGGTTACGCACAATCCCCAACCGGCGAATTTAATAAACGAGAAAAAACGGCAGCTGTGCCCTTCGATTCCGGCTCCGAGCGCTATCCAAGCAATCCTTGAGGATCAGCAGGTTCCCTTCCCTTGGAAACAAAGAAAGTCCGTTTACAGCCAGCTGTCAAAATCATTCCATGCAGAAATTACTCGACAGCAGATGTTCAGCTTATCCTGACACCGCTATCTTCGCGGGAAAAAAGACGCCGCCGCCGCGACATCATGCTCACCATCGCTAAACCGGCCAGCAGCATTGCGTAGGTTTCCGGTTCGGGCACTGGCACTAGCGTGCCACGGATCTCCCCCGCTGGGAACATCTCTGAATGGATGTTGGCGTAGGCGGTTCCGTTATTCAATCCGGCTACGAACGCGTCAAATGCACTTGCGGCCGTCCCACCATTAGCCGAAATGAATGCCGGGTTATAGCTTGAGGCTTCCAGCATATTGAAGGTTTGATCATAAGTGCCGGCAGTCACCCCAACTGGAAACCCTGGGAAAGAGGGTACGGTGGTGGCGGGGGCGGCGGTGCCATCTGGACCAGCACAGCAATGGATGTGGGAAATTGTCGTATTTGCCGAAAGACCACTGAAAGTCTCGTGAACATGCATCGTTCCCTGAGCCGGATCAATCGTAACGGTCGCCATACCTGTCCCGGTAGAATTATTGGGATCCGGCCGTTCGTTCGATCCGAGGAGCTCGGCGGTAAAAATTGCCTGCTGCGCGACTGCTGGCCCCGACACAATTGCGGCAAGCAGACATCCTGCGATTAAGGCGCTCGGTTTCATGATATTTATCCTCCTTATTATGGAATTCCAGGTATTGCAACCCGGGCAGATTAGCCGGAAAAACGAGAATCAGCGGGCCGGATTAGCAATCCGGGAACGCTATCTAAATATAGTACATATCAAGGAGAGTCTCTCAATAGGAATAGGCCGGTTGGTTGTGCGAGTACCCGATGAACGCCTGCAGGACGCTCATAACATCTGCTGATCCACATATTTGGATCATAAATTTTCTGCTCCCGACCGGTGAGTTCAACCAACATTGTCTTCTTTTCCTGGATGAGTCGTGAACAGGGTTTGTCGGATTAAAAGATATTTTTCACTTGAGGTTCATAGGGGTATATTTGTAACTCCCTGTGCAATAGAAAGCTTCGGGTATCCCCTTTTCGAATCCTTGCAGGTCATATGTTCAAAAAGCTGACATTTAAAAACCTGACGATCAAATCCCGCCTGATCTTTACCCTGTCCTATCTGATCGCCTTTTTGCTGGGAATGGGAATGATTGGTTTGTTCGGTATGAGCCATGCGATAGACGGCCTGAGGACCGTCTACCATGACAGGGCCATCCCACTGAGTCAGGTTGGATATATTGAGTCACTTTTGCTGCAAACCCGGCTTGCCATTACATCTGCTCTGGTAATGCCGACGCCCGAGATCATCAGGAACAAGACCGCAATGGTTGAGAAGAATATTGCGGAAATCAGCAGAACCTGGGAAGAGTATATTGTCACTCGCTTGACCCCGGTGGAAAAAAAGCTTGCGGCCCAATTTGCTGCCGACCACCGGAAATATGTGACCGAGGGGCTGTTGCCGGCAACAGCGGCCTTGCGAGCCAATAAGATTGGTGAAGCAAACAGGATACTTGTGGAAAAAATCCGGCCAATGTATTTGCCTGTAGGCGAAAGCATAGATGCCCTTGTTTTGCTCCAGATCAATGAAGCGAAAAGAGAATATGATGACGAACAAAGGCGGTACGAGACAATCCGTGCCATTCTCATCGCTTCGATAGTCGTCGCCCTGGTGCTGGCAGTGGTGTTCAGCCTGATGTTCATCCGCGCGATTTTTCAGCCTCTTGAGAATGTGGTACGAATCTCCCGCGATGTGGCGGCAGGAAACCTGAGGCAGGAAATCGAGGTTCCTCCATCGAATGACGAAATCGGCCAACTGATGGGGGCGGTGCGGGAAATGCGCGACAGCCTGGTAGAGACGATTGGCCAGGTTCGCGCCAGCGAAGCCAATACACGCGCCTTGATAAATAACCTGATTGTGGGTGTGGTCTCCATTAACGAAGAGGGCGTGATCAAAACCGGGAACCCGGCAATGGAACGGATCTTCGGTTATTCGGAAAGTGAGTTGATCGGACAAAATATCGGATTCCTGTTCCCCCGGCCTGAACACGGTCAACTGACAGATTATTTTAAAAATTACCAGGAAAACACGAAACTGCAGGTCCCCGGAAAAACGAATGAAGTTATCGGGTTGCGCAAAAATTGCGCAACGTTTCCCCTAGATATTTCTGTGACTGAGATGCATGGCCAGGAGCATCGAATGTTCGTCGTCATTCTGCGTGACATCAGTGAACGTAAACACGCAGAGGAACAGAAAGCGATACTGATGGCCGACCTGGAAAGTGCCAATGAAGAGCTGAAAAGTTTCGCATACGTGGTATCGCACGATTTGAAGGCACCGTTGCGCGCGATCGGCGCACTTGCAGACTGGCTCTCTACTGACTACCTCGATAAGTTCGATGATGAAGGCAGGGAGCATATGCGCCTCCTTGTCAGCAGAGTCCATCGTATGGGAAACCTGATCGACGGTATCCTGCAATATTCACGTGTGGGGCGGGTCAGAGAAGCCCCTGTGGAGGTAAAGATCGATGAAGTCCTGCGCGATGTAATAGATTTCATTGCCCCTTCGCCAAATGTTACCATTACCGTCGAAAATGCATTACCAAGCATAGTGATAGAGCCAACGCGCATCCAACAGATATTTCAGAATCTGCTTTCGAATGCCATCAAATACATGGATAAGCCTCAATGCAGAATCCGTATTGGCTGCATTGCGGAGGGTGAACATTGGAGGTTCAGCGTCAGTGACAATGGCCCTGGTATCGAATCACGCCATTTTGAAAAGATCTTTCAGCTTTTCCAGACGCTTGCACCAAGAGACCGGGTAGAAAGCACCGGTGTTGGACTCACTCTGGTAAAAAAGATCGTGGAAATGTATGGTGGCAGTATCTGGGTGGAATCCACCCCCGGTGAGGGTACAACTTTTTTCTTTACTCTCCCTAAAACAGTAGCAGTCGCAAATTCAACCAAAGGAACAGCAGCGTGAAAATAACTAATAGACCCATTCTCCTGGTAGAAGATGATCAAGTAGATAAAATGACGGTCGTTCGTGCTCTAAAAGAGATTCACGTAACGAACCCGCTCGTCCACCGGGAAAATGGTGAGGAGGCTGTTCATTATCTCCAGGATCCGGCAAGCGAAAAACCCTGCATCATTTTGCTAGACTTGAACATGCCCATTATGAACGGTACCGAATTCCTGAAAGCGGTCAAAAATGATGACAAGCTGAAGCGTATTCCCATAGTAGTTCTGACTACGTCAGAGGAACAGCAGGATAAGATAAACAGCTTCGACTTGGGCGTGGCGGGGTATATGGCCAAGCCCGTGGATTATCGTCAATTCGTCGAAGTCATGCGTTCCATCGATGCTTACTGGACCATCAGCGAGATGCCATGATAAAGGTTCAATCAACTCCCTGATTTTACGAAAGCTCATCCACTTATGACCAAACCCCTGATTCGCGTTCTACTCGTCGAAGACGATGCCGTGGATCGTATGGCGTGTCGACGTGCTCTTGCCCGGGACCCGGACTACGAATTCGTGCTTTCCGAAGCCGAATCAGGCCGGGAGGGATTGCAACTTGCCCATGAGCAAAAGCCGGACTGCGTCCTGCTTGATTACCACTTGCCGGATGTGAATGGTCTTGAGTTTCTGGCAGCGCTGACCGACGAGAGTGGCGATGTTTTCATTCCGGTCATGATGCTGACAGGTACGGACAATGCCGCCATTGCGGTAGAAGCAATGAAGCGCGGGGCGAAGGATTACCTGATCAAGGACCTGGAGCACCAATACCTTGAATTATTGCCTGCCGTTATCCAGCGCGTACTGAGCGACCGGCGGATACGGCTGGAAAAAAAGCAGGCGGAAGAGAAACTCGCTCAGGCGGAGGCCAAATATCGCTCCCTGGTCGAAACCATTCCGGCAATCGTTTATATTGCTGCACTGGATGGGAGCAACCGTTTCCTCTACGTCAGCTCGCGTATCAATATGCTTGGTTTTTCAGCAGAACAGTGGTTGAACGATCCGACTATCCTGCTTGCACAGATTCATCCGGACGACCGGTCGCACGCACTCGAGGAACGGGCAAAAAGCCGCGCAACGGGTGCGCCTCTACGCTGTGAGTACCGTTTGCTCACGCAGGATGAAAGGGTCTTGTGGTTCCGCGACGAGGCGAATGTCGTGCGGGATGAATCGGGACGCTCGCTGTTTCTGCAGGGTATCCTGGTTGATATCACTGAAAGCAAACAGGCAGAAGAGGAGTTGAAGCAGCATCGTTTTCGTCTCGAAGAGCTCGTGGCCAAGCGCACCGATGAACTGGCGCGGGTGAACGAAGAGTTGCGGTGCGATATCAACCACCGCAAGCTGATCGAAGAAGAACTGATCAAAGCCAAGACAGAGGCGGAAAAAGCCAATCTGGCCAAATCAGATTTTCTTTCCAGCATGAGCCACGAATTACGCTCACCACTGAATGTCATGCTTGGTTTTGCCCAATTGATGGAATCGAGTTCTCCGCCGCCGACATTCACGCAAATGACCATGCTCAAGGAGATCAATTCTGCAGGATGGTATCTGCTTGAACTGATAAACAAAATCCTTGATCTCGCCGCAATCGAATCCGGCAAACTGGTTGTTGCGCAGGAACCGATGTGCATCGGAGAGGTAATGGTTGAGTCCCGGACCATGGTCGAACCGCAGGCCCAGGAGCAAAACATACAACTGATCTTTCCGCCATCATCGGACATGGGCTTCTTCGTTCGGGCAGACCGAACGCGGGTGAAGCAGGTTCTGATCAATCTTCTTTCCAACGCAATCAAATACAACCGCGAGGGTGGCATGGTCGAAGTGAGTTGCTCCATGATAAAACCCGGGCGTCTGCGGGTAAGTGTGCGCGATACGGGGACGGGATTGCCGCCGGAAAAACTGACACAGCTTTTTCAGCAATTCAACCGGCTCGGACAGGAAGCGGGGTCTGTGGAAGGTACAGGCATTGGCCTGGTAGTGACGAAACAACTAGTTGAACTCATGGGCGGATCAATCGGTGTGGAAAGCACTGTCGATGTCGGCAGTGTGTTCTGGTTTGAACTCATTGCCGATGAAGCTTCCAAGGCCGCTCCCGATGTAGATAAAAACGAAGAGTTCAGTACTGAAGGTTAAGGTAACATCCCCGACTTCCGACTCCCCATCTCCCGTCCATTCTTCAGCAGATGAAAACGCCGCCACCGGATACTTCACATCCTGCTGAACACGCTGGAAATACCATCGCTTCCCTGCGTAAAGCAGCCACGAACTGCCGCGCCTGTCACCTCTGGGAACATGCCACGCAGACTGTCTTCGGAGAAGGTCCCTCGCACGCATCGATCATGCTCGTCGGTGAGCAGCCTGGAGACCGTGAAGATACTACAGGCCATCCATTCGTCGGACCGGCTGGATCGATTCTATCGCACGCGCTGACAGCAGTCGGTATATCGCGAGAAGAAGTCTATGTTACCAATGCGGTCAAGCACTTCAAATTCGAACTGCGTGGCAAGCGACGCATGCACAAGAAACCGATAGATGCGGAAATTGTAGCGTGCCACGCCTGGCTGCAGCGGGAAATTGAACTGATAGCGCCCCGTCTGATCATTGCCTTGGGCGCTACAGCGGCCCGCTCATTGCTGGGCCGCGCCACTCCGATCAAAGTCAACCGGGGAAAATTGCTCGAATACGCAACGGGGGTATCACTGCTGATTACGGTCCACCCCTCGTTCCTGCTGCGTGTGCCTGAGGAAAACAAGGACGAAGAGTACGAGCACTTCGTGAACGATCTCAATCTGGCAAAGCCCTTTCTTGGTTGAATTACACTAGGCAATGGCCCTGTTCGGTTGGCCATTCTGCTTAATCCTTCCCTGTCTCTCTTTATCTTCCCTAGTGCCCCTTCTCGCGAAACGGCGTTGTTTTTCTGCTGTCAAATTTCTATAACGGATGAGATAGGAGAAATGGATGAAACGGAAAAACCTGCAGTTCGAAATCGGTTTTCGCCTCGTTCTCGGTAATCCGAGTTCGCAGGCGGCGGAAATGGTTTTACTTCCAGGGCAGGCAGAAGGAGGCCCGCATAATCGTCATCGCGGTGCTGACCAGTGGCTGTATGTCGTTTCGGGAATGGGTATTGCAACCATAAACGATAAGCGCTATCGCCTGGGTGAAGGTTCCCTTTTGCTTATCGAGCGTGGCGACGAGCATGAAATCCGCAATACAGGAGAAGATCTGCTCCAAACACTCAACTTTTATGTTCCCCCTGCATATACGGCTGAAGGGGAAGAACTGTCGCGTGGACGGAGTTAGAGCGGGTGAGCGAGACGCGTATCGGCATTTCCGGCTGGCGTTATCCGCCCTGGCGCGGCGTATTCTATCCCCCCGGGCTTCCCCAGCACAGCGAGCTTGAATATGCTGCCAGGATATTGCCGACCATCGAGATAAACGGAACTTTCTACTCTCTGCAGACACCGAACAGCTTTCAGCACTGGTACGACGATACGCCTCCCGGGTTTATTTTCAGCGTTAAAGGATCGCGCTACATCACGCATATCCGGCGCCTGAGAGACATCGACCTTCCACTCGCCAATTTCTTCGCTTCGGGAATATTCAATCTCCGGGAAAAACTCGGTCCCATCTTGTGGCAATTTCCACCCAATTTTCGCTATGATCAGGACAGAATGAGCGGGTTTTTCGACCTCCTGCCGCGAGACACCGAGCAGGCTCTGCAGCTGGCCCGTCGCCGGGACAAACGCATGACAGGGCGCGCACGCCTGGCAATCGACGCAAAACGCCCTTTAAGGTATGCCGTTGAAATACGGCACGACAGCTTCCTCGATAAAACCTTCGTAGAGCTCCTGCGCACACACAATATCGCCCTGGTCATCGCAGATACTGCAAGAAAATGGCCCTACCGTGAAGATGTAACGGCAGATTTCCTCTATCTCCGCCTGCATGGTGATCAGGAAATTTATGCGAGCGGATATACCGATGAGGCATTGGTACGTTGGGCGCAACGAATTCGCCTCTGGCGAATGGGTTTACAACCCGACGACGCGCATCTCATCTCACTGCATCAGCCGCCGCGTATACCTCGCGATATCTACTGTTACTTCGATAACGATATCAAAGTAAGAGCGCCTTTCGACGCGCAATCGTTGATCTCCAAGCTTTAGCCACGAAATGAGTCTCACGAGCAACCCCTCCCCGCGGGGAGAGGGCGCGAATTGAAATAATAATGAAAGGATAACAGCCCGCCGAAGGGTAGCCCGCTGAAGGCAGGTACGGAAACCACCGTCCCACTCAAGCAACGGTGTAGAAGATTCTACCGGCCAGTGTGATTTGAGCTGTCACCCTTGTCGTGCTGCCCGGATTTTCCACTCCGCAACGAGTATGGGGCCTCCTTCTCGGGCTCAGCCTGTGAACCACCTTTTCCACGTGATTCCCCGCCTTTGCGTCCTGCTTCGCGCGCCTCCTGGGAATCAAACTCATGCGCTGTACCCTTCTCGTGTGCGGCCTTGCCACCCTTCCTGCCTGCCTCGCGCGCCTCTTTCGAATCAAACTCGTGCGCCGTGCCCTTCAAATGAGCCGCCCTGCCCCCTTTCCGGCCTGCCTCGCGCGCTTCCTCGGAATCGAACTCATGGGCAGTACCTTTCAAATGGGCCGCCTTACCGCCTTTACTGGCGATTTCACGCTGCTTGTTTGCATCCATTGAAGCAAAACCGCGCCTGTCACCGCTTTTTCCTCGCTCTTTATCTGCAACCATGCCATGCCTCCAAATTATCAAATACTTTTTAGAACTTCCCTCTGACAAGCCACCGGGAAACTCCCCCGCGTCATGAAAATGAGGGTTTCTTATCTCAATTTGTTAAAGTTAAAAGCAGAGAATGATTTATCCTAGCTTGGAAAACACATTGGCTCTGTTCGGAAGCATACATAGTTTAGGTTAGTCAAGTTGTTGCAATGATTCCTGTTTCTTCGCACGAGCAATTGGCAGAAGGTTGTTAACGACACGGGCAAAAAGAAGCTCGGATCTGACATGGACTCGGTTGAATGCAAGCTGATGGGAGGTTACGATCCAGAGGAAGTTGATAAAGCAAGTGCATTCCACAGAGCGTGAACTCTTCCTGCAGAATCAGTTACCCGTGCAATGAAGCCTCGATAGAGGACGGCATGGCACTGGAATTGGCACGGCTGCTCCTGCACGTCAACCACTACATCTACTGAATATGGCAGTGCGATTGCATAATCTGATGAATTGCTTAGCGCGTCGGGATCATGGTCGTGCTCAAGGGCCGACGCAAAAATATGCGCAACCAATCGATCAACTTGTCCTACACCGAACGATCAGTGGCAGATCGGCACATTAATACGTATGTGCAGAATCGGGTTACGTGGTTTTTTCTCTGTTGAATCTTGGATTATTGATAGTTAAGTGAGCACGAGATGAAGATTCCGGATCGAACGCTATGGATGAGAATGCAGGTGGGATAGAGTGTTGAAAGGACGCTAACAGAGGGACTTCATTATGAAAAAAGTTTCTGATCTTACAGGTTCAGAACTGGATTTCTTTGTGGCGAAGGCTGAAGGCAAGATTGTGTCAGCAAGACGATATGTGCCCGTGATGACCAAGTGCCAAGAGATCAGCCTCACCGCATGGGAAGAATATTCCCCCTCCACTGACTGGTCACAAGGTGGGCCGATTATTAAGAGGGAGAAGATAGGCATTTTGCCCAGAATTGATGGTTCGTGGTACGCAGAAATACCGAAGGAACTAAAGCAGGATGGCCTATTCGCGGTAGGTGAAACTCCCCTAGTCGCCGCCATGCGCTACTTCGTTGCTGACAAGTTCGGGGAAGAGGTTGAGGAGTGAGCAATCCGCTGGCCAGATACCCTACCAACCCACTCATCGAAGAGGTAGCGCGTAGTAGAAATCACTGCAGGAGAAAGAATCGTACATGAAAATATTCTCGCTTGTATTTATCCTCATATTTTCCCTTGCAGTACTACCGACATACGCCAAACTTGCGGATGATCTTAATGATTTGGTCGGTTATACAATTACTGCAAGCAAAACTATAAACCGGTGGTATGACGACGAAAAAGGTAATGACACGTTCGAAGGGTGTGACCACGGTCGCGTGATCGTGTTTGACGACAATACATCCCTTACTTGTGCGGAATATGGGTATCAATATGTCTCTAGACCGACAGCCATAATTCTTACCAGGAAAATCACTTCTAAAGGGAAATCATTTTACGATGTTAAGATGGTTGTGGGGGACGAGATTTATGATATGCGGAAGTAAGAGCATCTGCGAGGTGGGGCGGTCTTTATCGCCTCTTGCATTGGACTGCTAGGCTTTCAAATGTATAGGCGGAGTTGATTCGCGCTTGAGTGCAGACGTCTACACATATCCGCTGAATGCTCCTCCTACTTTTTTCGCCACTGTCGTTGGTATCTCCGATGGAGACACCCTTAAGGAAGCGGATACGGGAGTTGGAGGAGTTGGGTTTGATGCAGATCTGCCCCTACCCACTATAGAAACGTTGCTTTCGTCGCTTTAAGGTAGCATCTTCCGAAGCGGTAATAAAGCGCTTCACTATCTCTGGCCCCGTTATCTTAATCCGCTCGGCATGCGTGAGAAGGAGAGCTATTTCTTGTTCTGACAGACCCGAAGCACCAATTCTTCGTCTGTCATTCATGACAATAACAGTTTTTTTATTTTTTCGAGATATAAACTCTGTTATCAGCCGTGAAAGATGGTCGAGTATCTCCGCTGACTTTGGAATGTCTAGGAACAGAGAAGATATAAGCGCATCTGGCCGATGATCAATCACAATGTAGGGAAGGCGATGTTTGTCGAGCAGTATCAGAAATGGCCGAAAGCTATCGCGGTCTAAATGAATCTTCAAGGATTTCATATAACATGCTCCAGCTATTACTTAGAAACCTTAAATTTTCTGCTAGGTTTGCTGGTTCCAAATAAAGAGTAGAAAGGGAAAACCTGTTTTTTTCCAGAAAGCGCTGACAGGAGTATTCTATAGACTGAGAATTGCTCACTTTAAAACCCGCTCCGGCGGGCTTTTTGTTACCTGTGCATCACTTGCTCTTCTTGGATAGCCATCGCCAACATTCCTCATCAAGGGCGGGCGCTGGAAAACAATAGTATTACTTCGTCTTAAATTTGAGGACAAGAATACTAAAAAGGAAGAGTCATGGAAGGAGAGGAGAAACCGGAGCATAAGATAATCATGCTGTTACCTCCAATCTACCGCCCAGGCCCCGAAGTTCACTCCCCGTTTATGTTTATGGGGGCCTGGGTTTTCATTTTCCACTCCTGCATCGCCTGCCCTTTTTTATTGCGCTTCTCTCTCTGAAAGGATTGGTTAGTTCTGAAGAAAAATGTAAACGATTCTTATTTACTATTGCCCTTAATGGAAAGATGTTATTATTGTCACGTGGAACAGGATAATGTGATGCATTATCCGGAACCACCCCAAGCCCTCCCCTCTTCTGGGCTTGGGTCTTCTGATGAGAGGCACTCCTTCCTTTTTAGCCCGACTCACCGCCGAGCTTTTTTATTGAGTCTCCCCGGCCTTGAACTATTGCCTTCCCTTTACCATCTTAATATTGCGGGGAAGCAGCAGTTTAAATCGCTGTAATTCGGATGACGGCGACTGATGTTTCCTCTGCCCTCTAATGAATTACTCTCTTCGGAGAGCTTTTTATTTCCATACGTTAAGTATTTAACGGTAAAACTCTCCTCATATTGTTAATCTACTCACTCGCTTCTCCCTCCCAAAACAGGAAAGCGATTGTGGCAAACTCACTCCTGGCCCGGCCTTCGCCGGGCCTTTTTATGTCTGCCGGAATACCCATACTGATACTCTGGTGTACGTTAGTACAATATCAAACCTATCTGTCAACACTTCGGCTATTTCCGCAGTCAATTCAAGATCGCAAGGGACAAAGCAGAGAAGAGAGCCGAGAAACTTGGAATTAAACATGAACAGTTCCAGTTTCGCGACTTGCGAGCAAAGAGCGCTTCCGATATGGAAAGTATGGCAAATGCCAAGAAGCTGCTTGGACACACTACAGAGTCAATGACCGCAAAATACGTGCGGTCAAGAGTGGGTGAAAAGGTTTCCCCGATCCTTAATTCTGGATACTCAAAGGCGCAGAAGTAATAACTTGGCGAAACGTTTCGCCATTCCTATATCCAGAATTTTTATAACTTATTGATTTTAATGGAGGCGGGGGTCGGAATCGAACCGGCGTCCACGGCTTTGCAGTGCGTGGCAGGGTTGTTTAATATCCATATATTCAATAACTTACGAATGACCAAGATCGACTAAAACGGCCATTTTGCTACCTGATTGCTATATATTTACTATACTTCATTGTCATTTAATAACCATCACACTCGCCGCAGCTGTATTCCCAGCTTTATTTGAAGTGCAGGGATGCGGTGGTAATTGAGATCAGGTGGAAAGTTTATGATGCGTTGGACATATGCATGAGCGAACAGTGGCTATGTTGGAAGCCTAGCTGAAAGCTGCTGGTCTGCTTTGCACGTTGCTCGATTTAGAAGTTGGGGTGATCGAGTGTGGTAGGAGATGATATGAATTATTCATCGGTATCATTAGGTGTGAGTGCAGTGCTAGCTACTGGCCGTATACGGAAGCGTCGTTTTGCATTCTCTGCCTTTAGTTTTCGGTCTGAGTATAGGGTTAATAATCGTCCAACGATATGGTACCTTAAGAGTCCGTAATACCGCGCATCAATTGTTTGGGCAGTGTAGAACTCAGTTACTCTTTGCCGCCATTCATTTACATCGTGAACTTTGAAACTCTTGCAAATGAGTCTGCCATTCCTTATTTGTTCTTCTAGGTGATCATTTAGCAAAGCGACGCTTTCAAGTGACTCACGAGTAAGAGAAAAATTGCGGAATTTTTTGATGTTAAAGTCATTGGGGTGGATGAGCAAAACTTCTGTTTCCTCATTTTCACCGCAAATCTCAATAACATATTTGATATTCTCCCCCACGTACTTACCGTTATAAGTAATATGGACAGGTCGAACAACGGCAGTCATGTGGTTACGAAAAAAATCAGATATAGGGTTCCACCTAGGGATGCCGGATGGAATTATGTATTTACCGTCGGACGTGGAAAGCACGAGCCGCTTCTTTACGCTGTCATCATCGAGCAGACTGCTTAGGTTCATCCGGTTAAAATTGATGCCATAGAATTGAATCGGCCCGTATTCCTTCTGATACGTCTCATACGCCCTAAGTAGGAGTGGAGTTTCCTCGAAGTTCTCCACTTCCAAATAGTAGTTATGGCCAATGCGGAGATAGATAGAGAAAACTGTAACGGGACGGTCTTTTAAGTTCTCCAGTAGGACGTTACTGACGTACTTGTCGTTGCAATCTATGCCAGACGCGATCGAAAAGCCACCGCGAATGAGAAGACCTGCCTTACGCCGGTAATTCTTGATTGCAATGAATAACGCAAGGGTAGAGATGCACAGTGCAGCGATTCCATACCAAAGTGGCGGCATGATTGTTTGGATACATAACGTTTTGAGGTTAGCTGTCACTGTAGATTCTGTCTTTGTTGTGACAGCTTGTTTCGGGCTAGCTCATCCGCAAATTGTATCCGATACGCATTTAACAGTCTGGTGAATTAGCGGAAACTTTCCTTGCATTTTCCGGAAGCACTGATAGAAGTATTTAGATAAGCTGAGAATTATTAACTTCGAACCCGCTAACCATGCGGGTTTTTTATTGCCTGACTAAGGGGTATGCGGAGAGGCCGATCATTACCTTATTTCGACAGGTTTTCTATTCGTCCTTTGCTGCGGCTTCTTGCGCGCTAGCGTCTGCAAGGCCCTTTATAAATTCTGAAATTATAGATACTAGATAACTGCGTGCCTTTACGCCGACAGGCGTTAACGCCACAAAGAAGCGCGCGCCATCATCATAAGACTCCTTATAAGCTAGTTCGTTTGCTACCAGTTCACCCCATCTTTCTTCAGCTCGTTTTTCTTCCGATTTGCCTTCATATATCATTTTTGTATTTTCCCCATGATTCAACAACGCTTCGATTCCAGATGGAGAAAGTCTCCTGAGCTTAGCTTGAACATCTGGAGGAGCTTCGTGGCGTAACTCATGACTTACTTTCAGGGAAAGTCCCGCGATCGTGATCGCGTCAGAACGATGAAGGATTGAAGGAAGAAGATTGGCGGTTTCTCTTAATGGTTGCCAAAAGGAGATTAATAATGCTGCGGCAATAACGGGCCACGCAAGAGCCCTAATAAGCTCAACGCACAACTCGAACGTACTTTTTTTAATATTTTCCATATCACCTCCGAACTCATCAGTTTAAAACTACCGCTCTCGTCAAGCATCTCTTATTTTATTCCCTTGACATTCCCCTCCCTTCCCTCCCTTTAGATTAATCTCCCTTTACCTCTGCAAATTCAGAGGCCGGGTGTCGCAGCTCGAAGAACTAGGCGGATGAACCGCCATCTTGAGCGGTTTTTTACGTCCGTAGCATGGCAATCACCTTCTATGGGTGGTTCGTGTGGGGAGCCTTCGGGCTCGCCGGTCCTGGTTCCGGTCTGCGAACCCGCACGAATCGGCCCACCACTTTCGCAGAGTGGCGAGCGGAAAACTTAAACCGCTTAACTAGAGATGGCTATGGCTAAGCTATTTCCTGCCTGCGCGCCACCAAACCACTGCGCGGCTGAACTCAGGCCAGCATTATTCATATCAACGCCTCGACCCATATTACCCACCGCTTGGCCGCCCCCGCTTAGCACCAATGAGTCAGCAGCGATTCCTGTATTTGGCATGTCGCGCCCGAACTATGCCGCCCCGGTTCGTAACGCTATTCCTTGCATCTCAGTATCGCGCCGAGCTTTATTTATCGTGCCAGCAGTATCTTTTGCTTGAGCCAAACCCATCTCGTTATTCAGCGCGGCAAACCGGCCAGAATTGGGGTTGATTCCCAGTCTGCCCATCATTCGCGCCTGCTGATCCTGCATTGCTTGGTGAGCGCGAGTCGTATCTGCTGCGGCTTCCGCCGCCATCCTCTCTTTGCGTTCCGCGGAATCGAAGTTATTTGCCTCCTCGACCATGCGCTTTTCAACTGGCTGGAAGAGATCAAGATAGTGCTGCCATTGTTCTGTAGCTCGATCTGCATTCGTGTCCGCAGAACCGATCTGCTGCTGCACCACCTTCTCGATCAGCGGATCTTGCTTCGCGGCGCGCTCCTTATTCCAAGCCAACGTATCTCGTGCAACCTGGGCCATTTCCTTAGATATGTCGGCATTGGCCTTCATGGCGGCACCCACTTGCGGGTCAGGATCAGGTATGTCAGGTGCGCAGAAGCAGATATTGGGATTGATAAAACTGACATCGCCACTCAATCTATTCCATCTGTCATTTCGGTTTTTAACAAACATTTACTTCTCCTTTTTTAGGCATAAAAAAACCCGCCGGAGCGGGTTTCGGAGTGAACACATGTAGGGTTTAAGGAATCAGTTTATCCGCAATATATAGAGTATCCGCAATATATAGAGGGGATGCTAGTCGAGCTGTCCGTGTTTGCTTAGAACAAAAGCGATCCCTCATTGTCTCTGGTCGTACGATAGGGTCCCTGAGCGAAGTATGCGATTGCCCCCGGACAAGTTTGTCAGCTTTATCTTATAGTCCCCGTTAGGAATACCAGGCCCAAACATACCACCAGATACGAAATTAAACGTTTGCCAACCATGCACATTCGTCACTTGCGCTTTACCCACTACGGTGCCGTCCTCTCTGCATACCTCTACACCTAGGGAGCCCGTATTGGTCATTTCTAGCTCTAGCCGCGCCGGATTCTTAAACAAAGATCCAGATTTTAGCCATATGAGCTGCGAAAAAGTGGTTGATCCAAATTTATATTCCATGATTGCCCCCCGCTTCGTGTTAAAAATCCTAGCATTTTGACTGCTTGGAAACCCTCACTTTTTCCACCCTATAGCAGCCGCCTCTTATGGTGCCATTCCTCAAATATAGTCTAAATCTGCGACTTCTCAGGACTGGCAGACGCAAAGCGTCTTGCGGACCAGATCAATTGGCGATAATTGTGCAAATAAATAGGCGGCGCATAAAAATCCCCCACAGATGAGCCTGACAAATTGTATCAGACTCATAAGGGGAGACGTTTAACTACTAGTTATGCTTCAGGTCGCTATGTAGTTAAAGAATTCGTTTTGAACGCCGTAGGAAATTATCCAAGGATAAAAATTGTAAAAAACCTAAACAAGAGGGAACCATGGCGACATATATGGTTGGCTATGATTTAAATAAAAAAGGACAAAGTTACACTGATTTAATAAAGGCGCTTGAAGGCTTTGATGTATGGTGGCACTGCTTGGACTCCACCTGGCTCGTCAATTCCAATTCCAAAGCTATAGATATCGTGAATTATCTTGCACAGTTTATCGACTCTAATGACGAGCTTCTTGTGATAGAGATTCCAGTAGGTGCGGGTGCGGCTTGGATAGGCTTTGATAAACCATGTTCTGATTGGCTCAAGAATAATCTTTGATTGTCTGAGGGCCATTTACATCCATGATGCTTTTCCCTGCGCTTGATTGATACGCCGAGAAGTCGAGCCACAAAGAAAACTATTTTTTCACGCATTTTTTCTCCATAAAAAAGCCCGCAATCAGCGGGCTGAGAGTAACAAAAACCAACCGCCAAGACGGTCGTTTCAGTGATGAAAACAAAAGAAGAGCTTTTTCAACTCTACGAGAGGCTGTACTTTCACGAAATAGACATGCGTGAAAAACTTAGTGCTCGCCTTCAAATGCCTATGACATTAATTGTCACATTGTGTGGAGCGCAGGCTTTTTTACTACAAAATTATAAATATCACACCTTTTCTGGCCTCATGTACTCATTCTGGGTACTGATTGTTGTTTCATTTGCGTTATTAATGGTGACTATTTGCTACTTCGTTCGTTCGTGGTGGAATCACACCTATTCATTTCTTCCTTCTGCTCAAGTCAATGAAGATTACCGTCAATCTCTTATTGAATTCTATAAGACATGCGAGAACGGTGAGCAGTTAGCGGCAGAGCACTTTACCGATTACCTGAGAACTCACTACATTTGCTGTTCCGCAGCAAATACAGTATGTAATGATATTCGTTCAGTTTATCTTCATAAGACAAATGGTATGCTGATCATCACAGCTATATGCACTGTTGGCACATTTTTAGTATTTTCTTTTGGGAGCCTCGGCGAAGCCCTCTAAACGCAGATTGTTTGTAACGCGAGGACAGACTATGTCAAATGAAACAAAAAAACCAACTTCTCAGAGCAAACCACCTCCCCCGCCTCCACCTCCGCGACAGATTCGCGAAGGTGTTGAAGTTGTTAACCCTAAAACGATAAAACCTTGGAATAAGAAAGATGACAAATAAAGATAAACTGTCGCCACCCTCACCTCCACCGCCCCCACCTGTACGTCAGGTAAAAGATCACGAACCAAAGGGTCCTCCAAAAGAATCTGGATCTGGAAAATGATCTTAAATATTTTCTAATCTCATCACGGCAGAGTGTGGCGTAGCCTGCCGTGTATTAACAATCATTTATCTCCCAATAATTTGGTTAACCCATCCTCTACATGGCGATAGCCGATCATCCTGAAAAATCTCCCGGCTTTATTTACTGTTTTTACTGATACCGAAATTTCCCGAACCCCAATTTCTCGTAATGCGTTTTCTGCATATGATATGAATCTTGCGGCTGTCCGTCCCTTGCGCGCCTCGGGACAAAGGAAAAGGGTATCCTCTCGACAAAGCAAGGTTTGACTGTGCATTGAGTTATGCACATATACTGAGAAATTCCCGAGCAACTGCCCATCCTTCCGCAGCGTGAATACCAAGGCACGGCCGGCCCGCTCATACCTAAAAAAGGTTTCGTAATCAGGATTGAATGCGATGCGATGCCATGCCTATGTTTCCCAGTCTCTGCCCAATGCATTTCGTGAAGTGGCCTCATCTCCTCGAGGATGTCCTCAAGCTTCTCATGAGCAAAAGTAAACTCCCCGTGCTGTTCCGGCTTGATCCGGTCCAGCACATCGAAGGAAACAAGAGTGGGGATTTGATCTGCGGCAAGGAGAATATCCGCGGCCAATTCTGGATTAAGCGGCATACCCATGTTGCTTCGCAGTATCGCGATAAGCTGTTCTTTCAACTGTCGAACCTCGTGATTAAAGAATCCAACGCCGACCGGACGCGGTTGGTGTACTCATACAGCGCCTCGCATTCCGCCTGAGTCGGGGTGGAGGAAAACGTGAGCGTTTCATGCTTTGGGATTTCGATCTTGTTATTGCGTCGGCCAACCAGTATCTCGATCATGTTTCTAAGCCACTCCGGTGTATTAACCGGAATTCCAGGCTTCTTGATGCGAATGGCTTGAACAGTGCCGGTTGTGAGAGCGGATTCCACAAGCGTGCCGTTATTGACCAATCCTTCTGCGCTGGAAGCATCATTGCGATTCAGGTAAGCAACGGAACCGACGATAGTGGTTGTGCCGCTTGCCGCAGATGTATCGTCAGCATTCGTTACCGCTACCGTGCCGATTACCTCCGGCTCTTCTACGGTTCCAGTTGCCGAGCAGACATCATCTGCATTTGTGGTAGCCGATGATCCGACAATGGTGGTGGTACCTGACGCTGCTGAAGTATCGTTACCATTTGCAACAGAGACCGAGCCTGTTACGGTAGTTGCACCGGAAGCGGAGGATATGTCATCAGCATTTGCGCTGGCTGACGAGCCATTTCAGAGATTCATCTAGTAGCCGAAGAGTACGCTAAGAAGCACCGCAAGTTACTATCCCCAGGCACAATCAATCGCAGACTCTCGATGCTCAAGCTTATAGCAAACCTATGCTATAAAAAATGGGCTGTGGCTTGCTTTCGAACAAAAGGCTGGAGTCAGCATCGAGATTGTGCCGATCCCTCAGAACTTTGCTCTTAAACCGAATATGCTACCCATAGCGATCAGCCACAGAATGATCTCGCGTTACTTCAGGAGAGCGCTTGCTGAGATAGGCAGGGATGATTTGAGGTTCCATGATCTGAGACATGCTTATGGATCATGGTTGGTCAGAATGGGGTGGATTTATATCTTACCGGGAAGCTACTGCGGCACAAATCTTTGGCGTCCACGAAGAGATATGCACATTTCGCGGATCAGCTGAAACAGGATGCGGTGAAGAAGGCGTTTGGCTGATTGCTATATATTTACTATACGCTATAGCAAAAATAACCGCGGAACCAATCAAGAACCGCATGAATGCTGGAGGCGGGGGTCGGAATCGAACCGGCGTCCACGGCTTTGCAGGCCGCTGCATAACCACTCTGCCACCCCGCCTTACTAGACCTACGGCGACTGTATTGCTACTTTGGCACCATTGGGGTGCGAGAACAAAAAGCAAAAAGGGAAAACGGATATTTTTAGCCTGAGTCCCTCAAGTCAAATCCGATAGAGACCACGGCAATGATCCATTTTCCCAGTAACTGGAGCGGGAAACGAGGCTCGAACTCGCGACCCCAACCTTGGCAAGGTTGTGCTCTACCACTGAGCTATTCCCGCGAAAAACAGCCTGCCATTATAAGGGCGGCGCTATCTTTGTCAAGAAAGTAACCCTCAAAGGTATCTACCTAAAGGTAAAAAGACTTGAGCGAATATTGCATGTGGAAAAAGACTTGAGCGAATATTGCATGTGGAAAGTGTTGCGTAGGGAAATGACGGCTTTGAGAAGGTAATCTGGATTCAACGCCGGATAGATGGAGAAACAAATACTCCTATCGCCGGGTCAGCTCTTATTTTTGCCAGTCAAACTTCCTGCACCTGTGGAACAAACATCATGCACAATTCCTCCCCCCATCTATCTGCACCTTCGGAGTGTCTACACCTCTGGTGGCTCCGGATTCAGGCCCGACATCACGATGATTTCCATCGGCGCGAGATGACTCAGGTTTGATGCTCTTGCCATCACATCCTGTTCCTGCAAGAGCTGATACTGAAACGCGCCCTCGTACATATCCTCGACCAGCAGTTTCACCACTCTCTTCGGCCATCCTGTCATCCACCGGTTGGCAATCCCGATTCCCGTTTCTCCCGACTCGCATATCATTTCCCGAATCTCATCGGGGTAGATGTCCGGATTGTACAGTGATTGCATTTTTTCTCCTTCCTTTGCCCCGGCTTGCTCAGCCGTGCTTTACCACCTGCGGAATCGCGATCTTGAGATAATAGGCCATCGACCACAACGTCAGTATTGCCGCAAGATAGATCAGCCAGGTGCCTATCTCATGTGGATCGAAGCTTTCATCTATTTTTTCGTCATATAGCAGCAGCGGAATGGCCGCCATTTGCGATACGGTTTTCAATTTTCCCAGAAAGGAAACAGCCACGCTCTTGCCTTTGCCGATCTGGGCCATCCATTCGCGCAAGGCCGAAATAGTGATTTCCCGCCCTATGATGATGAAAGCGATCAGCGCATCCAGCCTGCTCAGGTAAACCAACACGATGAGCGCGGCAGCGACCATGAGCTTGTCAGCAACGGGGTCGAGGAACGCACCGAAGGCCGAGGTCTGCCGCAGCACGCGCGCAAGATAACCGTCCAGCCAATCGGTAATGGCGGCGCCAGTAAAGATAATGGTTGCGATCAGGTTCTGGTCGGCGTGCGATAACCAGGTCGAGGGAAAATAGAATATACCCACGAACAGCGGAATCGCCACGATGCGCAGCCAAGTAAGTACGTTGGGCAGATTAAAAGGCATAAGGGTCGGGAATATGCCATTAAAAAACGAATCTGGAAAGCGTCCCGCTGTAGGCCACTGAGCCTGCAGGCTGGATAAGATTCAATGCAGTTCCCTGTAAATTTTCTCTGCCAGCGCGCGGCTGATGCCGTCAGCTTGCTGCAATTCTTCGATGCTCGCAGTGCGCACCCCTTTCAGGCCGCCAAACCTTGCCAGCAGACTTTGCCGGCGCTTGGCGCCGATACCGGCGATCTGCTCCAGACTTGAACTGACGCGGGCCTTGCCAAGTTTTGCGCGATGGCCGTAAATTGCAAAGCGATGCGCTTCATCCCGAATCTGCTGGATGAGATGCAATCCGGAATGATCCTTTGATAATTGTAGTGGTTTTTTCACCCCTGGGAAAACCAATTGCTCCAGTCCCGGCTTGCGCTCCTCGCCTTTTGCCACGCCTACCAGGTTGGCATCGTTCAACCCCAGCTCTACCATGACCTCGTGAGCAGCGTTAATCTGCCCTCTTCCCCCGTCGATCAGGATCAGGTCGGGTAGATTGCCCTCACCTTCCGCAATTTTATGGTAGCGCCGTGAGAGAACATCGCGCATAGCGGCATAATCATCTCCCGGTGTGATATCAGTAATATTGTAGCGGCGGTACTCGCTATTACGCATGGCGAAGTTGTCATAAACCACGCAGGAAGCGATGGTCGCTTCACCCATTGTATGACTGATATCGAAACATTCAATCCGGCTCAACCCGGTCATATCCAGAGCCTGCTGCAAGGCTTGCAGCCGCTCCTCCTGGCTCGCCTGGCGGCTCAGCATTTGTTCCAGCGCAAGGGTGGCGTTTTCTGTCGCCATATCCAGCCACACGCGCCTGCTGCCTATCGGATTCACATTGATGATCACTTTATGGTCAGCCTGCTGCGTGAGCAGAGCCTGGAGAGATTCCCGCGGAACTCTCTCTCCCACGATGATCAGGTCCGGAACGCTGCGATTGAGGTAGTGCTGGGCCAGGAATGCTTCCACCACCGCGGCGAGATCATATCCTTCCGCGTTTTGCGGAAAAAAACTCTTGTCCCCGAGATGGCGTCCTCCCCTGACCATGGCAAGGTTGACGCACACCCGGCCACCGCCGTTGTTCTCTGCCACGCAGGCCACGATATCGGCGTCCAGCGCTCGCCCGCTATCCACGAATTGCTTTTCGCAAATCTTTCGCAGAGACTGAATCTGGTCGCGAAACAGCGCTGCTTGCTCGTATTCCTGTGCATCGGCAGCGTCGTGCATTTTTCCCGTAATGCTTTTCAAAACCTCCGTTTGCTTGCCCTGGAGAAAAAGCTCCGCATCCCTTGCGTCTTCCGCGTAGGCTTCTTCGCTGACCAGATCGACGCAGGGTCCGCTACAGCGTTTGATCTGGTAGAGCAGGCAGGGGCGTGTACGATTACTGAAAACACTGTCTTCGCAAGTGCGAATCCGGAATACCTTTTGCAGCAACTGGATGCTCTCTCGTACCATTCCCGCATTCGGGAAGGGACCAAAATAATGGTGTTTCTTGTCGAGCGGACCGCGATGAAATCCAAGTCGGGGAAACCTGTGCCCGCTCAAGATTACATAGGGATATGATTTATCATCCCTGAACAGGATGTTATAGCGAGGATTTAGGCTCTTTATTAAATTGTTTTCGAGTAACAGGGCCTCTGCTTCAGATCGCGTAACAGTGGTCTCGATTCCCGCGATCTGGGAGACCATGAGTTGCGTGCGGGGAGCCAGGCCATTCTTCTGAAAATAGGAAGAAACACGCTTCTTGAGATCAATCGCCTTGCCGACATAAATTACCTGCCCAGCTGAGTTCATCATGCGATAGACTCCAGGCTGGGATGGAAGGCCAGCACAAAACGCCTTGGCATCGAAAGCCGGTTCTGCCTGCAAGGCGATCAGTCCTCCTCACCCAACAGGGTGCCTGCAATGGCCCAGCTTTCATGAGGCATTTCATCGAAAGCGATATACGTATAGGACTTGGGCTTATGAGCGATGCGCTCCAGTGTATCGGTTATTTCCTGAGCAATCTGTTTCTTCTGCTCGCGACTGAGCGAGCCGGCAATACGGATATTGACATAGGGCATGGTTGATCTCCAGTTTTCCGCTGTGACGTCCGCTATGAAACCAGGTCGGAGCGGATTTTTGCAAACACCTCTTCGAACATTTCTATAGTCAGGCGATGGGTCTGAGTATTGTAACGACTGCAATGATAGCTGTCATATAGAGTCAACCCGGTGCGTTTCAAGTCATCAGACCCGAAGTTTCCGGCAAGCGCATGAACGGCGCCATGACGGAAGGCATGGGCCTTCGGCTTGAGCCCCAATGCCATCAGCACAGCCTGATGAGCAACGGCGCCAAGAGCCAGCAGCGCGCTACCGCCTCCTTCAGCAAAGGCCGAAATCTCATGTGCGAGATAGCTATTGCACTGCCTGATCTCGCTTGCCTCCGGCTTGTTCTCCGGCGGAAGACATTTGACCGCATTGGTGATGCGGCATTGCATCAATTCCAAATTGTCATTGATGGAAGCAGAGCCTGCATGGTTGGCAAAATCGAACTTGAAGAGCGTTCCATACAGGAGAACACCGGCAAAATCGCCTGTAAAAGGCCTTCCTGTTCGGTTCGCGCCGTGCATTCCCGGCGCTAGGCCGATGATCAGAAGCCTGGGCTTGGGATCGCCAAAAGCAGGCACTGGCCGGGCATAATAATCGGGGTGGCGCGCTTTTACCTCATCCAGAAATCCGGCCAACCGGGGGCAGCGGCGGCAGCCTGCTGAAAACTCAACCGGGGGAGAATTATCGGGGGTTTTTTGTAGTAAGATGCGCGCTTCTTGATTCAAAGGAAATCACCAAAAAATATGGCTAAAGTTCTTGCTACCGAAATTCGCGTCGGTAATCTGATTGAATGGGACAAGCGAATCTGGCGCGTACTGAAATGTTACCACGTCCATGTTGGCGGCCGCGGCGGGGCTTTCATGCAGGTGGAAATGAAAGATATCGAAGCAGGTACAAAGACCAACCAGCGTATCCGAACCGAGGACAAGGTGGAGCGTGCTTTCGTCGAGCCGCGGGAAATGACCTTTCTCTACCAGGAAGGCGACAATTATATCTTCATGGATAAGGAAAACTATGAGCAGTTGAGCTTGTCGCGTGATTTCCTCGAAGGCCAGTACGAGTATCTGCTGCCGAATACGGATATCCAAGTCAACTTCCACAACGATCGGGCGATCGGCGTGCAACTTCCTGCCAGCGTGGTGCTCACCATCACCGACACCGAACCCAACCTGAAAGGCGCCACCGCCACCAGTTCCTACAAACCGGCCACGACGGAAACGGGACTGGTAGTCATGGTCCCGCCATTCGTCCTGCAGGGGGAAAGAATCAAGGTCAATACCGATAGCGGTGAATATATCGAGCGCATGTAGACCCCCCATGTAGGCCCCTTAGGCGCTCCATCGCGCTCCAGCGAGGCTGGCAAGGAATGTAGAGGGTTCATCCCCCGGACAAGCCTCGTGAAGATTTACAGGGCTCCGGCAGTATGCTCGTTCGAAGCCGCGAGCCCCGACTCAAAACTTCTGCTGGTCAAAAACTCAACTGCGTACGAAATGAAATTACGGACGGACTGTCCTTCCGGTTGGGTGTGCCCGGACCGCTGTTCCCGATTGAGGCTTCCGTCAGATAATAATTGAGCATGAAGCGCAAACCCTGGCGAACATACCAGTTGGCGCCCAATGTAATGACCTCTACCTGGCATTTCGAAGTTCCGGTGCCACAGGGGTCAGCGATCAGGCTCTGAGCCAGGTTTTCAGCGAAATCGTAGCGTATGGCAAGTTCGAGAGCGCCCCATTTTCCTTTGGGCTTTGGTTTGCCCAAAGCCCCGCGCTCTTTCCGGTAAACGGTTTTCTCGCCGGTCACAAACCAGCTCCCCTGCACGTAATAGGATTGTATCGTCGAATCTTTTTGCTTGCCTGATACAAGATGCGTATCGTCGAGCGTCGAATTCACGTACTCCCCCTGCAAGGTCACCGGCCCGAGCGCATACGCGGCCTCCAGGCCAAAGGTCGATTGGCTGCTATGGCCGGATAAACCCGAACTTTTGCCAGCAACCCCGAGAGATTTAGTAATTCCGCGACGGCCGCCGTAAATATCCACAAACTTTGCTGCAAGGGACTCGCTACTGGAGGTATCCAAACTATAGGAGAATCCGAAGTGAAGAATGTTACCTTCGTTCGCAAATGGTACCCAGAACAAGCGCCCTCCATAGCTCGAGCCTGAAATGGGCATACCGGTATGCGTCAAACTCATGATATCCGCAGCGTAACCGATCTGCTCGCGGAAGATTCCCTTGTAACCCACCCCCATCAGCCATTGCCGTCCGCTGTAAATGCCCGTGGATGAAGTCGAAGGACGCTCCATCATGGTAACTTCATTTGAACTTGTCAATTCCTCCATGCCACGATAAGCCTTGAACTGTCCGACCGTCAACAAACCCGGGCCAAGCTTTGCCGAAACCCAGGCCTCCCGCAGACTGCCGGGAAAAGTGCCGGCGGCAAAGTCGTTCTGGAATTTGAAACCCAGATCATAGATCTTACCTGTTACGTCCGTATACCCCCGCCGGAAGTTAAAGCCGCTATCGGGAAAGCTGCCGGGTATCTGGCTCCCGAACGGTGGATAGGAGGAATGGGCTTTATCGTTATCGAAGGCATGTACATCGAGATGAGCCCGTGCGCCGAAAACCATTTCAAAATTGCCATCCTGGCTTTTGATTTTGGGACTATCCGTTGTATCGAGAATAAGCGCCTGCGCCCAGGCAGCGGGGGCGCTCATCAGGACAATCAGGAGGCAATATTGAGGAATGGTATTTGCTGTCAATGGGCTGAAAACTGTAATGGCATGGATAAGCCTGGAGCCGACCCAGCCGCACCCATCAGTATGCGCGTGAGAACGTACTGAACAATTACGAAGAAGACCTTATCTGAATTACCGCAATTTTGCTACTTTAACAAGAGGATGACCATGAGAAATTCGACATTATTAACAAAATCACCGGGACTGGCCACCGCGCTCGTCTTTTTCGAAGCTGATGCAGTATTGCAGTATTTGCGCAGGGCTTTTAATAATAGCGAGGTAATATATCTCCCTCCAGGGATGGATCCGAAACCGGATTGCACCCCAAAGGGCAGCTTCGTGTGTTACCGCACTGACCTGCGAGTGCGTGCTACGTAATCTTTCAGACACAGCAATATCGCTGGATCGACAAGAAGGAATAACTATGAAATCATCTTCGACATCAATTAACCGAGGACTGGCGTCGATATTGGCGCTGACGGGCGCAGTGGTTTTCAGCATTGCAGGTGTGGCGTATGCTCAACAAGGTACCGGGGCGAGTTCTGGCCAAGGAAGTTCTGGTGGTCAAAGCGGTTACACCGGACAAGGTTCGCAAAAAGGACCTACCGGAGGGCCGGCTCCATACGACACCCTTGAAGAACCGATGGATTCAGGTTATGTAGACCAGGAGAAAAGAGTGGATCGCGCCAAGGATCCACGCTCACCCAGTCCGGAAGGCCATGTCCCGAACTTCCCCGTGGACAAAGAGGGAAGACCTCTGAAGGATCCGAAGTATGAACAAGGTGGACCGATCGGACCGAACTGATCGAGGAATGTTGCCGCGGTTATTGAACGTTTACCGCGGCAACTCCTTCTTTCAGCCCCATCCTTGGCAGTGCCCCCGTCCATGAGTCTGCCTGCCCATTCAGAATCCCTTTCAATATCCGTTTCAAAGTCTTTCTGGCGTTTCCATTTCGCCAGGAGAAGCAAGGGGTTCACGTAATGCTGTGGCCGCAATTCCCGCCAGCGCGATCAGTCCCATCCCAAGCAGTGACACGCCGGTAATCCGGTCGCCGAATAGCAATACCCCATACAGGTAGGACCAGGCAATGCCGAGGTATTGAAGGCTGCCATTGACGAGCAGTTTTCCGATGGCATAGGCGCGGGTAAGCAGTAACTGCGCCAATGTCGCAAGCAAGCCCACGGCCAGCAGCAACCCCAAGCCATGCAGCGTGTGAGCATGCCATCCATCCCCAAGGAATGTTACCAGGGCTCCCCCTCCCATGCTGGCAATGGAGAAAAAAAATACGACGCGCGTATCCGGCTCACCTGCTCTGCCGAGTGCAGCCACCTGGAGGTATGCCATTGCCGTGAGCAGGCCGGAGAACAGGCCTACGACTCCCCCCCATGTCTGATCATTCTGGATCGCAGGCCGAAGAATACAGATGGCGCCCGCGAACCCGGCAAAAACTGGACCGATCAGCCGCGTATCGGCTCGTCCCCGCTTCAGAAAAACTGAGCCGCCGATGAGCAGGACAGCCATCCAGATGGGAGCCGTATAATTCAGTGTTACGGCGGTAGAAAGTGGCAACGCTTCTATGGCGTAAAACCAGAGCCCCAGTGCGCACACACCCGTCAGACTTCGCCACAAATGCAACGCCGGAACGGAGGTGCGAAGCGTGATGCCACGCCTTCGCGCTAGCATAGACACGATCATTGCTCCAATGAGGCCTCGATAAAACACCATTTCACCCGTACCATATTCTGCCGAAGCAAGTTTGACACACATGCTCATGGTGGCAAAAAGCAAGGTTGCGGCAATCATGAGCACGGACGCGGGTATTTCCCCCTCCCTTTTCTTTCTTGAAGTTTCGTCAATCAACATTCAGTTTAAGTTTAATCTTCAAAAGGTCTACCGAAAACCTGGCAGGATAAATATCCTATCTGCTTATTGAATGAAGCAGCAGAATAAAGCAGCAAACAGCCATATAGGGTAAGGCCCGGCATAGCAAGTCACTGCAAGGCGCAGGCAGTTGGTTTTTTGAGGCGCTCTGTATAAAATCTGTGCCATGAGCATGATTCAGCCATCTATCGATTTTTCAACCTCTTCCGTTGACGTTGCGCGCTCCCTCATAGGCGCCACCTTGCTTATAAACGGAGTTGGCGGACGGATCGTAGAGACAGAAGCGTATGATCACGATGATCCCGCCTCGCACAGCTTTTCGGGTCCTACCAGGCGTAACCAGGTGATGTTCGGTCCTCCCTGCCATGCCTACATCTATCGCTCGTATGGCATTCACTGGTGTCTGAATTTTGTCTGCCGTCCCGCAGGACATGGAGCTGGCGTATTGATTCGCGCGCTCGAACCGCTTGCCGGCCTGGATATCATGCGTAAGCGGCGAGGGCTGAGCGATGAGAGACTTCTGTGTTCCGGCCCCGGCCGGGTATGCCAGGCGCTGGGCATCACACACGAGCATAGCGGAATGCCCATCGATACTCCTCCGTTTCAGCTTACCCCTCCCCTTGATCCTGTTCCAGTTGTAACAGGCCCTCGTATAGGGATTTCCAAAGCAAAGGATGTCCCCTGGCGCTTCGGACTTGCCGGTTCCCCTTTTCTGAGTCGTCCATTCCGCTAGCCCGATATTGTTTTAGTTTCCTATGGACATTCCAGGATAGGGTTCCAACCTGCGCGTAAACCCCCATTCTTCGAGCAGATCGCGATCTCGGGAAATGCATAGCGCGGTATCAGCTTCAATTTCTTCACTCAGGATTCGGAAATCGGGAAAAAAATGAATACTTTTATCCGCAAATTCGGCTGGTTTGCATTTGCCGCCACTGGTGCGTTCGCGTTGGCAGTCGTCGCCCTGAATCGTGGCGAACCGGTCGGCGCCCTCTGGATCGTCGTCGCGACAGTCTGTGTCTTCACTATCGGCTACCGCTTCTACAGCCGGTTCATCGCCAGTAAAGTGCTCGGGCTCGACCCCACTCGCATGACACCGGCTTATAAGCACAACGACGGGCTGGATTATGTGCCAACCAACAAATACGTGCTGTTCGGCCATCATTTCGCCGCCATTGCCGGTGCTGGCCCTCTGGTCGGACCGATATTGGCTGCGCAGATGGGCTATCTGCCCAGCATGCTCTGGCTCCTCGCAGGCGTGGTGCTCGCCGGCGCAGTGCAGGACTTCATCGTGCTGTTCATTTCCACCCGGCGCGATGGTCGCTCGCTCGGCGATCTCATCAAGTCCGAGATGGGGCAGTTGCCGGGCATGATCGCTCTCTTCGGCACATTCTTTATCATGCTGGTTCTCCTTGCGGTGCTCGCCCTGATCGTGGTCAAGGCGCTGGCGGAATCGCCCTGGGGAACCTTTACCGTCGCCGCCACCATTCCCATTGCGCTCTTCATGGGAGTTTATGCACGCTACATACGCCCCGGTTCCATTGTCGAAGTGTCACTGATCGGCTTTGTGCTGTTGATACTCTCGATTGTCGGCGGCCAGTATGTGCAGGAGATTCCCTCGCTCGCCGCGCTGTTCACGCTGACAGGGGAGCAGCTCACATGGCTTCTGATCGGCTACGGATTCATTGCCTCCGTGATGCCGGTATGGCTGTTGCTGGCGCCGCGTGATTATCTCTCGACATTCCTCAAAATTGGTACCGTAGTCAGTTTGGCAATCGGCGTCCTCATCATCTCACCAGAGCTGAAGATGCCGGCATTGACACAGTTCGTGGACGGCTCCGGGCCGGTCTGGTCAGGCAGTCTGTTTCCCTTCCTGTTCATTACGGTAGCGTGCGGAGCAATATCCGGCTTTCATTCCCTCATATCCTCCGGGACCACGCCCAAGATGATCCGCAATGAGCGCGATGCCCGCTTCATTGGGTATGGCGCCATGCTGATGGAATCGTTTGTCGCCATCATGGCGCTGGTCGCCGCCTCCACCATCGAGCCTGGGGTTTACTTCGCCATGAACAGCCCGTCAGCAATCATCGGAACCACAGCGGAATCGGCAGCCCAAACCATATCTCAATGGGGTTTCCATGTCACGCCCGAGATGATCACGCAAACGGCACGGGATGTGGGGGAGCATACCGTCATTTCCCGCACTGGCGGCGCGCCCACCCTGGCGGTGGGTATGGCGCAAATTCTCTCCGATGTGCTGGGCGGGCAGACGATGATGGCCTTCTGGTACCACTTCGCCATTCTGTTCGAGGCGCTTTTCATCCTCACCGCGGTCGATGCGGGTACCCGCGCCGGACGCTTCATGCTGCAGGATCTGCTGGGCTCATTCATTCCTTTCATGAAGCGCACCGATTCCATAACCGCCAATCTGATTGCCACTTCTGTCTGTGTTGCGGGTTGGGGTTACTTTCTCTATCAAGGAGTGGTTGATCCTCTGGGTGGCATCAATACCCTGTGGCCGCTATTTGGCATCTCCAACCAGATGCTGGCAGGCATTGCCTTGGTATTGTGCAGTTGTGTCCTGTTCAAGATGAAGCAGGATCGTTTCGCGTGGGTGACAATTCTTCCTGCCATCTGGGTTTTTGTCTGCACCCTAACCGCCGCCTGGCAGAAGATATTCGATGCCAATCCACGCATCGGTTTTCTGGCGCATGCAAACAAATACAAGGAAGCCGTCACGGAAGGCACGGTGCTTGCGCCAGCCAAATCCATCGGGCAGATGCAGCAAGTGATTTTCAACGATTACATCAACGCGTCGTTGGCGGCATTGTTCATGCTGGTGCTCATCAGCATGCTGGCATTCGGCATCCGCACGGCCTTGCGCGCTCGCGCGCTCGGCACTCCTACCGCCAGGGAAGCGCCATTCGAGTTATTGCCGGTTGAAGTCGTATCGAGGACGTAATGATAGAACGTGAAGGTGATTTCGGGAAAATTTCGGAAAAATTATCCAGGAGGGGCAAACGATGTTAACCAGAATTGTGAGTGGATTGCGTTATCTCGGGAAGGGCATGCGGCTGATGGTAGGCATGCCCGAATACAGCACTTACGTCGCACACATGCACCATGCGCATCCCGACCGGCCCGTCATGTCATACGAGGAATTCTTCCGTGAGCGCCAGGAAGCAAGGTATGGTGGCAATGGCAAAGTGACGCGATGCTGTTAGTGCGTTTCCCATAAGACAAGTGCCTGCGACAATCCATCCACCTGTCTTGACTATCTCGGCCGTCTGAGCCTTTGCTCAAGCTCAGGAATAAGTACACTGTGAACAGGCGCTTCGTCTTTTGCAATAAAGGGTGGTTAAAAGCCCAAAAGACGCGGCTATCAGCGTACGCCTATTTAGCCTTCTTGTCAGTTCACAACTGTACGGAAAAATCGGGAACCTGCCCCTTATAGTTTTGCTTCAGCTATCCGGCTGAAGCAGATGCAGACGCATCTGTCTCTTCATATTCAAGGGGGTTATCATGAACTCGATTAGATGCGGTCTTATATTAATAAGTTGCTCAACCGGTTTCGCACTTGCTCAGTCTGCGTACGCTGCAGATGGAACAGCTGCTGCCTCACTCGACTGGAGTCAACTCCAGGTTTCGGTCACAGGCGTAGATGGCAACGTGCCTACTGTAACGTTTTCCGACGAATACACCAGCTTAAGCTCATCCGCGTACGTTCCGGGTGAGGGAAGTGAATACAATACAAGGTCGATCTACGACTGGACATCTACTTTAGCCGCAAATGCGCAGGCAACAGCGACCACATTTGCCAATGCATCAGCTTCGCCGCTAAATTTTTCGGCAAATGCACAATCCATGGGAGGCGATAACGGATATCCATACTGGGACAATCCAAGCGCTTCATCCTCTGGAAGTCGAAGTGAAAATTTTTCTTTCGATGGTCCCGGGGTGCTTACTGTAACGATACCCTATACCCTAAATATAATGGGGGGAGAAACGTTCGATTATTGGAATTCCACTTCAGCCTCGGTCTATGCTTCCGCATATTTTAGTGGCTCTAACGAAAACGGAAATTTTAATTCTAATTCCAACGCGTCGTTTTCCCTGAGTTCGTACTACGAAAATTCTCCTGATTCGCAATCAGGAACTCTGGTTCTCGGCATCTTTGCCGCTGGTCCCGGCAGCGGATCGCTCAGCTTCAATACTACCGCATCCCTCGGAAGCCCGAGCATAATACCGGAGCCAGAGTCCTACGCCATGCTGCTCGCGGGGTTGGGACTGATAGGTATGATCGTGCGCCGCCGAAGTGCTGGCAGCGTAGCTTAAATTCTTATCGGCCTAAATCTACTTTTTGATCTCTCTTCCCTTCTGATCTTTTTGCTTTATCCCCCTCCTGCTCCGGAGAGGAAACATGGGAGAGGAAGAAATAGGATGCAGTCAAACAGTTTCATGCTGGTAACCCGGATGGAGCTGCGTCCTGAATCTGGACGCCTTCATCCTATCCTCACCATTCAGGTTGCCACTCCCTCTCTTCCCGCTCCCTCTCCCACCTGTGGGAGAGGGGTTGGGGAGAGGAATATTTGGTCGAGCTTATTAGTCTAAAAATTGGCAACCACCGTCAAGCGATAAATACGCGGCGCGCCGGGCAGGATGTTGCTATTGTTATTCGCGGACCCGATATAGTCGATATTGGCCAAGTTTTCGATATTTGCTGAACACGGATGACCTTGTTGAGCCGCACGAACATCGCCCCATCCAGGCGGTAAACCTGGCAACAGTCACTAAATGGAGCCATCTTGCGAAACTGTGGGGGGCTGGCTACATCTCCTGCTTGCCGTCTATCTCCGCATCGGTTTTATGGCACGATAAATATGAGATTTTGAAGGAAGCCCGCAGTTTGTTCTTTCTGCTTTGGTCACGGCATGACCAGATATACCCACTATTTGTCGAAATTTATTACACTCGCGCCCCTGGAAAACAGGGTTAGCCACATAAGCTAGTGTTTTGGCGAGAAAACAATAATTGGCACATATTTTGCTTAGAATATAAAGCTATAGTGTGCTTTTTCAGACTTGAAAGACATGGAAAACGGGCAAGGCCTATAGCGGCTCGAACGTAACAACTTCTAATAAAACGCAGTGATTATAATAAGGAGATACAACAATGAATAATCTTTCCAAGGTAGTGATAGCTGCTTTAGCGTT
>NZ_FOHI01000002.1 GCF_900111585.1 Nitrosospira multiformis | reverse complement strand
ACAAACTCGTCACCTCCCAGCCGACTGACTGTATCCGCTTGGCGAACCGTAGACTGCATGCGCTCTGCAACCACCTTGAGCAGCTTGTCGCCGATCTCATGACCAAGCGAATCGTTGATCAGCTTGAAGCGATCAAGGTCCACGAATAGTAATGCCAGCCGGAAGGAATAGCGGCTGGCGTTCTCGATCCCGATCCTCATGCGCTCGGTGAACAGCGCCCGGTTGGGCAGTCCGGTCAGCAAATCGTAATGGGCGAGATACTCGATACGTTTTAGTGATTGTTTGCGCTGAGTGATATCCCGCACAATCTTTGATGCACCAATGATGTTGCCGGCGCTATCCTTCACCGGCGATATCGTGACGGAGACATCAATCGGTTTCTCGTCCTTCCTCCATCGCACGGTTTCAAAATGGTCCGTGCGTTTCCCGCTCTTGACGAGGCTCATGATTCTGTCCTCTTCCTCCAGGCGGTCGGGCGGAATCAGCGTCAATATGGAAGAGCCTATTATTTCGCTGGAACGATATCCAAAAAGCTCTTCTGCCGCGGCATTCCAACCGGTAATAAAGCCGTTGAGATCCTTGACAATGATCGCATCGTTCGAGGACTCGACGATTGCCGCTAGCTGCGCTTTGTAGTTCTCCCCCTGCCTTCGTTCAGTAACGTCCCTGAAACTCCAAACGAGTACGATGTCAGATCCTTCCAGAGTTTTGACTTTTGCGCAGCGCTCAAATACCCGCCCATTGCGAAATTCAAAGACATCAGAGCTTTCTGGTGCCAACGTCGCATAAATTTCCTCGATTGAGCGCAGGAATTGCTCGGGATCTCTTAATTGCCCTGCACAATAGCCGAGGATTGCCTGGTGGCTCGCATGAGCCAGGAGTTCACTTGGAATGGGCCACATATCCACATAAAGCTGGTTGTAGCAAAGCACCTTGCCCCGCTTATCTGTCACCAGAAGGCCGTCAACCGTTGCCTCTATCGCTGCTTTCAGCACGGAGAGTGAGTTATTCAATTCAGACTCTTTTTTCATGTCTTTTCGTTTCTCTTATCCATGCTTTATCTGTCCTTTCCTCTTCCTGATCGGGACGAATCAATCTGTGATTTTCGATATAAACACATTTAATGAGCACGCGGATTTCGGGTGCGGGAATAAACGCGGCTATCCCTATTCCATATATTCATAGCAGCACAGTAGTGCTGCTCATGGTCGTATCCTTAGTTGGAGCTTTCGATCGGAAAAACCAGTTGCGAAACGAGCGAAGGAGTATCTATACCCGGCTGGAGTAAGCGTAGAAACAGGCTGTTTCGCTATCCGCTATCCTTGATAAACACGAAAACCCTCCGTAGGGAACTTTGACATCGAAAGGTAACGGAGTAACGGAGGTTGATAACAAAGCAGAAATCTACTCCTGCCCTTCCTCTGTAGAGAAATTCCAAGCCTTGAATGGAGTGGTTTAACTAGGGCCTGGCTGTAGGTATACAGGTAAAAACTTGCGGCATTTAAACCTGTGCTGTTCCATGTCGAGAAAAAATAATGATTGCTTGTTCTCCATGTGCTGCAGATAAAACTCCGTTTACAGAATTCAATAGGAGCAGGACACTTTTTGCCTGCCTAAACGCATAATAACTCCAGGATGTTCGAAGTTCTGTTCGTAACCTCACTTTCTCCAGCTCCCGATATTCACTTGCATTCAAGATGGGGCGGCACGAGATGGTGATAAGTTCCACCACATCAGCTGACCGCGCGCTTTCCTTGTTTGATAGGGTACTCGTTCAATAACCACCGGCTAAAGCCGGTGGGTTGGGGTGCGGACTGAAAGTTCGAATATGCGTCTACGATTTAACCAGACTGGATACTTTTTCGAATTTAAGGTTTCCCTCATGCCAACAGCCAGGTAGCAATCTTGCCACACCCCTGAAGGCTGCCGGAAGATAACGTACCGGCAGCCTAATGCAGAACAAATATTAACGCTTCTGAGTCCAGCTTCTTGAAGCAGGACAGGTATATCAGGTTGGCTCTCGGTTTGACGCAACATCGGCAAGCTACTCCTTGCTCCACATTGGGGATATCGAGGAATACGAGAGACTATCTTGTTGCCCCGCAAAGCCCAGCTCGGTGGCCTCCAATGCCCGGCCGTATTGATTTTTGGTGCCGTAACCCGATGCCGTAATGCTCTGTCCGATTTTTAACATTGGCTCGAATTGGTAAGACACTTCGCGCGGAAAGCGCACACTCGTGCCATCCGACAGGATCACTCCATTAATCTCGCCATGCTTGCCGTAGTGAAGATGGCGGATTTTCCCCTGTACACTCATTGCTAGCAGGCCCACACTTTGCAAGTGCTTTGGCATCTTCATGGCACCTTTGGATGACTCTGACTGAGCCATTAAGGACTGACCGCTGCGGGAATTGGTAATGACATACCCCTTGATCTGACCTGCTGCCTCAGATAACCCTTGACCTCGACGGTATCACCGGGCTTGAATGAGGCTGTGAACTGCTCGCCCATATGCTTCGGAAAAGTGACGAGGTGCCCGTATCGAGGAGCAAACCATCCACTTCGCCGAATGGATTGATCAGCAAGTGGCTCACCTTGCCCTCGGCCGCGGGGGCAGCGGGAGCAAAAGCCTGCACGTGAAGGAATTCATCAGCTCTATCCTGCCCCTTTTTAGCTTGTACGGCGGGCGTGAAAGACATTGCCAACATCAATAAAACAGGTAATATATGAGAAGTTTTCATGTTCATCTCCAGTTAGAGGAGTTGTTTAAGGGAGTGCATAAGTTATCTATGCAAGCCTTGCGCCATAGACCAGGAGATTGATTAATAAGGAATGTCCCCAATAAGACTATGGCCAATTGTCCGCTTTGGGGACATCGAAGTTCGCCGAACGGACAGATTCGATCTTTAGGGCTCGATCCCGTACTGCCGCAGTTTCGCGTAGAGCAATTGACGTCGGATACCCAGCCGTCGCGGGGCCTCTGTGCGATTGCCGCCGGTTTCGGCAATCGCTGCGCGAATCATCATTTCTTCAAGCTGGGCCAGCGCTCTGGGAAGGTCACTCATAAGCGGGACTCCTGCCGGTAACGCGAGAGGAGCAGGGGTCTTAACCAGGCCAAGGTCTCCCGCTTCGATCGAAGCGCCTCGGGCAAGAATCATTGCCCGTTCGATTACATTTCGAAGCTCTCTCACATTGCCTGGCCATGAATGCATTTCAAGATATTGCCGAGCCTCTGCCGAAAGCGCTTTTGGCGTATCGCTTGCCATGGCAAGAAAATGCTCGGCCAGCGGAATAATATCCTCGCGCCGTTCGCGCAATGGCGGTACATGAATATTGATGACGTTGAGTCGATAAAACAGATCTTCGCGAAACCTGCCTTCCGCAACCTGCTGCTCAAGATCACGATGAGTGGCAGCGAGCAAGTGGACATTTACTGCCTGCGCATGCTCCGCGCCCAGCGGTACGATTACTCCTTCTGCGAGCACCCGCAGGAGCTTGGCTTGCAGGGTGACGCTCATATCACCGATTTCATTGAGCAGCAAGGTGCCTCCCTCCGCCTGAGCGAAGATGCCAGCGTGAGCTGCAGCGGCACCGGTAAAAGCGCCCCTGACATGACCGAACAGTTCACTTTCCAGTAGTTCGTGGGGAATTGCCACACAATTGATAGCCACAAAAGGATGCGATGCCCGAGCGCTATGCTGATGGAGAGCACGTGCGACTATTTCTTTACCGCTCCCAGTTTCACCGGTAATGAGCACCGTGGCCTCGCTTGCTGCCGCACGCCCGATCAGTTTGAGGGTTTCCCGCATCCGCTCGCTGCGCGCAATAAACTCGCCTTCGCCAGGAACTGGATTTTGCCGTATTGTCCTGCTGCTCGAAGCCAAAGCTGCTCCAAGCGTATTTTCCACCGCCTGACGGCCAACGGGCTTGGCAAGATGTTCAAAGGCGCCCAGCTTCATCGCCTCTATCGTGTTATCGACGCTGGTGTAGGCGGTTAGCATGACAACTGGGGGCGTATCACCGGGTAGCCGCTTGATAGCGCGCAGGCCGTCCATGCCTGTCATATCAGGCAGGCGAAAGTCGAGAAAAACAGCGTCGATACCTCCACGCTTCAGGAACGATAGTCCACGCGCTCCGTCAGTGGCCAGGAATAATTCGTGGCCTAGGCCTGACAAGGTTTCCGCAAGGCTTTCGCGAAAACTGGCATCGTCATCGATAATCAGGATGCGAGCCATGGAATCTCCAGCTCAAAGCATGTACCCGAAGCCTTACGCAAGTAACGGGCCATGCCTCCATGCGCAACTGCAATTTCTCGCGCAAGCGCCAAACCGAGCCCTACTCCTCCCCGACGCCCTGAGGTGAAAGGTTCGAAAAGCCTGGGTTCTATGTCAATGGAGACACGGGGCCTGTGTCGCTGACCTGCAAGATCATGGCAGTATCGGAAGCGTTTTTTTTCGCAGCCACAGTGACAACGCCGCCCCGCGGCGTATGTTGGATCGCATTGGCGATGAGATTATCCAGCGCACGACCAAGCGAAAGCGGATCGAAACTCCACGACTCGACGTCGACTTTTGTTCGAAGATCAATCCCCGCACCGGCGCTTTGTTCGGCAAAAGCATCGACTCTTTCCATGAGCCAATTCGGAACCCCCACCAACCGCGAATGGGTGCTGACCGGTTCAGCCTTTTTCAGCAGCTCTTCCACGGTTTCATCCAGACGCCTTATCTCGCGCAGGACGAACTCCAGCGCTCGCCGTTGGCTATCCGGTTGCGCCAGTGCATTTTTCGCTTTGAGTTGCATCGCTGCGATCGGATTACGAACCTCATGGGCCACTGCTGCTGCCATCCGTCCCAAGGCAGTAAAGCGTTCTGAACGCTCAAGCAGGGTGCCAAGCTCGGCGGCATGCGCGCGCTCGGTATCGAGTCTAGTCCGAAACTGGTTAAATGCGGTGACAACACGATCAAGCTCTGCATCTCCCGTCGTCGCAATTTCCCGCGATGCATTGGTAGAATTTTCCGCCAAATCCCGTTCGACCCGGGTAAAGTATTTACTCCAGTCATAAAGACTGAAGGTCAACCAGAGGCCCGAGATTATTACAAAAGCAAGCAAGAGACCCAGCCCGCGGTTTACTTCGTCGTAGGCCTTGCCCGCGGCAACCGGCGAACGTGCCATTGTCCAAGCCGCCAGATGCCTTTCCGATTTTACGGGGCAAGCCGCCAGCACCACTATTTCACGGCTTCCACTCAGCACATCGACCAGGGACACACCCCGGGCAACGCTCCTGCCAGCAAGCGCTTCAACCCGTTTGCGCTCAGTGAACGGAACATCTTTTTTTTTCTCGGTACCGACATGACTGGGAAAGGCATACGCGACAAATCTGCTCGAGGCATGCCAAAACCCGCCCTCAACACCCGGTAGATCGTCCAGAGTCACATTCAAAACTGCGTTCATCAGCTCCCTATCGACAATATTCTCGCCTGGCTTGACCGAGCGACCATATTCGGTCTGAAGAGCAGCACACGCTTGAGCGGTCTGTTCCACCGATTTCTGGGCTTGCACCTCGCTGCCGAGCTGATAGACCTCGCGAATGATGTACGCAAGCGCACCGCTTACCACCAGCATGAACAGCCAGAGCAATAACAAGCGCCACCGAAGAGCCAGAGTGACTCGCAAATCGATTCCTTGCAAAAGCGCCGCGGTTATCTGGATAAAGTCCTGTGCTCCACTGGGAACGCGACATTAAACAGTTCCAGCTTTTCTTCCTTCCAGACTGCCAGGAAACATTGGCCTTCTTCCTCAGTCAGAATAAAGCTCACTTCAACTGGCAACCCCCGCAAGCTCAATGAAAGTTTCCTCATGCAATCTTCCGTGCCGCCCGACAGAAACCCGTCTTCGATGTATCCGTGCTCGCGGCTTGATTGAACGGAAATGACTCCGGCATGTAGAAGATGATACTCGCGCTTTCCCATCAGGGCATCTGTGAGCTGACAAATACCGACAGGAATGTTTCTGGTCGTATTGACTTCCAGGCCCAAGCCATATGGCAGATAGAACGTCCATGCTGTGCTGCAGTTTACCGGGCTGCTATCGCGGCTTTTGAACCGAATAATCGGCGGATCAACCGGGTATAAGCTCCATCTCTTGCCATCAGCTCCCGATGCGAGCCCCTTTCCACAATGCGCTCCTTGTCCACCATGACAACCTGATCTGCTCTCTCCAGAGTGGATAAACGATCTGCAATAACGAACGTGGTACGGCCTTGCATCGCGGTATCCAATGCTGCCTGCACAAGAGACACTGACTCCGGCTCGATCATTCCAAGCTTCTCGTTCAGGATCAATAGAGGTGCATTTTTCAGAAGCGCCCGCGCAATGGCGATGCGCAGCCGCTGGCTGCCGCGGAGTTCTACGCCACCCTCCCCGACCACGGTCTGCAACCCATCCGGCAGCTTCCGGATGAACTCGGATGCGTGAGCGGCGCGAGCTGCCCACGTAATCCGTGCTTCAGTGGCGCGCCCCATTGCACCATATGCAATATTCGCCGCTACAGTGTCATTGAACAGCGCTGTGTGCGGAGATACCAATGCAATGTTGGCTCGCAAGCTCGCCAGCGTGATGTTCCTGAGATCATGCCCATCCAGCAGGATTCTCCCGGATGTGGGATTGAGGAAACGCGGCACCATACATGTAAGTACATCCATGGTTTCCGCGCAGCCGACCACCGCCACTGTCTCGCCCGGCTGAATGATCAAGGTAACGTCATGCAATCCGGGATTGGATCCACGTCTCCATGCTGCTGCCGAATCGGAATTCGCCAGGGAATGAATCTTTAACGAGGTGTCTGGATTCCGCTCTGTACGCTCGCCGTAACCGACCTCCTCGAATTGCAGCTCCCCCCGCACCCGCTGAATAACGACGGTTCCTGTCTCCGATTCCACCTCTCCGTCAAGTAATGAGAACAGGCTTCCAGCCGCGAGCAATCCGTGCTGGAGCGTTTCCCCCACTTCAGCTATTCGCCTCGCGGGAGCAATCAGCAGCAGAATGGCCGCGATAAGAGAAGCAAAGCTTCCTGCCGTGAGTTCACCAGCGACTGCTTCATTTGCGGCGAAATAAAGGGTGAGCACTATGGCGGCAGCGCCAATGGTTTGTATCAAAGGAATATAAAGAGAGGCAACAGCAACCCGTTTCATGAAAAATCGGCGTGTCTCCTCCGCCTGCTCTCTCATGCGCCGGTTCTCATACTGCTCACCGCCATAGAGCTTGACCACCATGAAGTTCAGTGCAGAGCCCTTCAGAATCCGGGTGAGGCCCTCTATCGCTTGCGCGCTTTCCCGTCCCATCTCCCGGAGCCGTTCTCCAAGCAATTGCGTGACCAGCAGAATCACGGATGACATCAATAGAATCAGCAGGGCAAGCGTCCAATTGAGATAAAACATCCATGCAAGCAAGCCAATGACAGTGAATGTGTCTTTGATCATCACCGTCACCCCGTTGACAAAAGCACGCCCTACCTCTGGAGCATCGGATGTTATCCTGGAGACATGATCGACCGAAATGTGATTGCTGCCGGGGCAGGATTCGTAATACGAATGCGGCAATACAAGCAGCTTGTCGAATATCTCGCAGAGTAAATCCACCACCAGTTTGCTGCCCGCCCAATGGAGTACGTAAGCCGCGAGGTGCCCGGCTATGGCGCGCACCGCAAACAAGCTGATGATTCCCAAAAGCACGAGTTGCAGCAACTCGGGGTTCCTGTTCGCGATAACCTCGTCCATGGTCGGCTGCATCAACGCCGCCAGCATGGGAACGGTTGCCGCTGTCGCAATCATGCAAACTGTTGCAAGGATGAGCGCGTCCCAGTACGGCGCAACGTATCTCATCAGGCGCAGGCATAATTGGCGAGGGCCGGTATTTTGTATATTTTGCATGAGACGTACGGGCCGAATCGCGGGAGCAGATGCGGCAGGTTCGGCAAAAACCGTATTATGGCACTCGCCTTGGCAGCGGATAAAGTGTGGAAAGCAACGAGAGTTCAGGCAACCTTTGTAAAACCCTCGCATGGCCCATTGCTCGGCGAAATCGGAATGATCATAACGCGCGCGAGGAAGGTATAGATTGACAATTTACATGGGACGATGCCAGAAGGCGCAGGAAACATAGCCAAATGGCGAGCGGAGCGTGGACCGCGGATCTGGAGCAGCCGGAGCGGGCCTGCTCAGATACTCAAGGGAGCTCAGTCGAATTGATACTTTACCGTCAGCCAGACGTTGCGTTCCCGGGCAGGCAGTGCGCTGAAGCTCGTGCCCGCCGAATTGCGAATGGCATAGGAAAAATACTTTTCATCAAACAGGTTGTTCACGGCCATGCTCAACAGCAGTTTCCTCATCTGATGAGTTACCTTGAGATCTACAGTGACATAATCCGGCATACGACGCGTGGCGGTGTTGGCTTGATCGTTATCGAAAACCTGCTCACCTACATAATTCATGACTACTGCCGCACGGGTGTTGGAGCCCAACCGGTACGTACCGCCAGCCGAAGCCTTGTGACGCGGCACCAGCGGAACGAGATTCCCGGATACATCCACACCGCCAAAGTCTCCCTTCCGAAAGCGTGCATCGATAAACGTATAGCTGCCGAATATATCGATTGCGCCCGTTATCGTCCATGCGCCTTCCAGCTCAAAACCTTGCCGCCGCGTGGGCGGCAGATTGACGTTGGCAAAGAACAGGAATGGGTCTATGTTTATGAAGCTGATTTCATTGTTGAGGTTGGTTCGGTAGAGCGAAGCGCGGGCGCGCAGGGACTTCTGCTTGTAATCCAGTCCGAGCTCCCCGGTATGGGCAGTTTGCGGTTCGAGAATCTTCACTATGGAATCGAACATTGGACCGCCAAACTGGTTGTAGTTTTCGTCCACTGTAGCGACCCGGAAACTGCGGCCAAATCTGCCATAGACCGAAAAAGCTTCCCCCAGAGGCTGGCGAAGACCTGCATCATAGGCATAAACCGTACGGCTCTGCCGGCCGCTGGCGTAAGCAGCGGGATTGAAATGGTCGTTCGCCCGGTTGTCTACCCATTGCAGTCGTCCCCCAAGGCTGACAACGGTACCTTTAGGTAAAGTGGAGGCGTGTTGAAAATAAATCGCACGGTTTAGCTGGGTCGCCACTACATCCGTTCGCGGGATATCGGCGGATGCCGAACCTGGTACTGTTTCCGGTCCGGTAAACCGTCTCGATCGATAATCCCACCATTCGAAATTCGCACCCAGTACCAGTTCGTGCTCCATGCCGAAAGCCGCGAAGGGCAGCTTCATCCTCGGGTTGAACAGCCACTGGTCTGAGCGGGAATTGACGAATGTTTTGGCGTTGAAGCCGTCCAGATTGTAATCGTCGAATAATGCGGTACGGTGGTTGTCCCGAAATGAAAGGTCCGCGGCAAGATCACCGAATTCCGTCTCTTTCTCTCCTCTCAGCGTGACGTACGCACCTTGGCGAGTGCTGAAGTCGCGCGGAGTCGAGGTGCCTTTCCGGTCGGTTTGCAGCTGTGCTTCAGTGCGATTGCCAGGCAGTTCTAGTTTCTGATCATCCAGTCCGAACTTCAGTAACGCCCTGCCGCTGTTGAACCGGTAACGCAGATCGCCCTGCAGATTCGATTGACGCAGCGCGTTATTCACGCGGTAGTTATCTGTTCGCAACGCATTGGCTGTGAGCGCCAGCCCAACGTTGTTTCCTGCCGCGTTGAATGTTCCGTTGAATTCCGTGCCACTGTAGCTGCCGAAGGAAACTCCTCCCGTACCCGATATGCGGCCGGGCTTGGCAGCGCGTGTAACGATATTGATGACACCCCCGGTAGCGCCTGCTCCATAAACTACGCTACCGCTGCCGTGCAATACTTCGATGCGTTCGATAGTATCGAGAGGAATCGTCGACCAGCGGATACCGGTCAGTTCATTTTCGTTCATGCGTTGACCATCCAGCAAAACCAGAGTGTTCTGGTTGCCGGTGATACCAAATCCGCGCATATCGATCTGTGGGTCGGGGCTGCCATCGACATTTCTCGTGTGTATGCCAGACAGTTGTTGCAGCAACTCCGGTAAAGTCGTAGCGGCGCTGTTTTTGATCTGTTCCGCATTGACGATGGAAACTCCGGTGGGCAGTTTGTCGATGGGCTCGCTGAAGCGGGTTGCCGTGACAACGACGTCAGGGAGCAATCGCTCCGCCGGATCGCTGGACACGGCAAGCGCCCCTGAAGGGACGGAAATAAACACCCATGGCAAGACATGCCTGCGAAACAAACCCATGATAATTGCCCGGGGAATATGCACCCCCGCCGTGAGAACAAGGAAACAGGAAAATATCGTGGGAGCTTCGAACGAAAGAAATATCGATCGGGATACCGCCCCACGCGATATATCCGTACGCATCCGAGGCCGGTATCCGGGCTCGCAGGATTTGACGTATCGCCTTCCCATGAACTGAAGAATTCACAGTGGCATTAGGAAACCCTGGAGAGTTTCCCTGATACGTCCACGCCTGCTTACCGTTGCGGGGGCAGCCCAGGCATCCGGAGATCATCGATCTCTGACCTGGTTCCCGTTTAACCTGACCGCGGAAGCGATCAGGCACCTCAAACGAGGCGGCATTCTACCAGAACCGTGGAATAAATCATGCGAAATGATTGAAAACCCTTGCCGGAAGATGACCTGTCTCATATATTCCACACCTTTCCTGAAGCCACATTCGAAACACCATGTTAGCAGTTGACTGACTGAGGATTTCCAAACTATAGTGCTTTGATGGAACCCGAACTGGATACTCTAGAAGAAAAAATCACTCAATTCGTACGCTTGTGTCAACAATTGCGCACGGAGAATATTCAGTTGCGTCAGCAACTGGCAGTTACTACGAGCCACAACCGGCTATTGGTGGAAAAAATAGGTGCAGCTGCCTCACAGCTCGAAGTTCTTTTGTCGCGCATTCCTGAGAGCAAAGAATGAATACAGGCACAGGCAAGCCCCTAGATGTCACTATCATGGGGCGCGAGTTCAGGGTGAGCTGCTCGGATGAAGAGCGCGAGGGGTTGCTGCAAGCGGTAGCCTACCTCAACAAGAAGATGCGCGAAATCAGGGACAGCGGCAAAGTACTCGGCTCTGAGCGCATCACTGTCATGGCAGCCCTGAATATTACCCATGAATTGCTCAAGGCGAGAAGCAAGGAAGGCTTTGACACGGAAGAATTTAGGCGTAGAATCGATCACATGCAGGCAATGCTTGATGCTGCCATGCCGGAGCAGGACAAACTGTTTTAAACCGGAAATCAACCTTTGAAGCAACCGAACAGATGTCGCATTTGCGGGTTACGCTGAATATCCGTGGAAGTGATAAGAGTTGTTCCCTGCGGTGTTTGTCAAGGTCTATATTCTTTGAACCAACTTTTTGAGAAACGGTTGCGAACCAAGTGATGCTGTTGTGCGCGTCCCATGCGGAAGTGCCTGATGCATCCGGCGAGTGACCACCTTGAACCTTAAGGTTCAAGATAAACGGCCTGACGGCATTTGCGGGGACTTTATTCAGGAAAGGCAAAAAAAGCGGCATTGCCGCTTTTTTTGTCGACTTCTCTCCCAGGGTTGACCCAGTTCCACTGACTCCCCGGATTACGCTTCATTCATCTGCTCAATCTACCCGGAAATAACTTCATCGCTGCGGTGACGCTTCAGCATCTCCACGCCGTAACCCGTCACCGGGTCAATGCCGTATACCCACCGTGCAGAGCTGATTTACCCGCCCCATAGGCAGGTTCTTGCTGAATCCAATTAAAATCGCCAAAGATACATTGAGGGATCAATTGCCTGGTTGATCCGGTCAGCTCGATAGTCCCGCACCTGAAACAAAGGGAAAATCAGCCCTGAAGAAGGAACAATATCTCCCGATCAAGACACTGCAGATCACAGTCACGGAAAGGGAGGCGAGATATCTTTGCCAAATCCAATCTGACGTACTACCCTGAAGTTGAGACAGACTGACTCAACTTGTGAAATTCCTGGTACCTTCGTGTTTACTTTCCTTTTTGGGAAACCGTCCACATGAATCCACCCCCCATGAACCCAGTTCAGGTCATCGATCCCGACGGTAATCGCCTGCCGATCAAGCTCGACATGACATCCAATGGAGAATTCGCGCCGGTTCCATTATCGCCTGCAAATATTGCCGCGAATCGTCTCGCCCACGAAGCGGCTGATACAAACGCGAAACGCACAGGAGTTTCACGGCGGCATTTTCTCATTTCCGCTTGCGGTGCCGCTTCCACCCTTCTTGCATTCAATGCCGCGAATGCGGCCGCAGGCAGGACAGGTGGATTTTTCGATCTGGCAAAGGAAGCTGCGCTCGAACCTGCACTGGCCCAGGCGGGGATTGGTGATAGAGGCGAATTTATTTTTGATGTGCAAGGTCACTTTGTGAACCCGAAAGGCGCATGGCTGCAAAAGCTTGTTCCCGGTGCAAAACCTTTGAGCCAAATGCCCAAGACCGGGTGCGCCCTTGGATTGGAGCCAAGTTCACATAGCTATTTACAGTGCCTCGGACCGGATGAGTTCATCAAGGACGTGTTCCTTGATTCGGACACGAACATGATGGTGCTCTCTTTCGTGCCATCGCGGCCCGATGCGGAGCCGCTTACCATCCAGGAGGCGGACGCAGTGCGCAGGATCGTCGACAGGATGGAAGGAACACACCGTCTGCTGCTGCATGGACGCGTCAATCCCAATCAGCAAGGTGACCTGGAGCGGATGGATGAGTTGAAGGATCGCTGGGGCGTATCTGCCTGGAAGACTTACACGCAGTTCGGGCCCGAAGGAAAAGGCTACTTTCTGTCGGATGAAACCGGAACGCGCTTTATCGAAAAGGCGCGCAGTCTCGGCGTGAAAGTAATCTGCGTACACAAGGGCCTGCCCTTCGGCAAGCAATCCTACGAGCACAGCAAATGTACCGACATCGGCGTGGCAGCCAAAAGATTCCCTGACGTTGCATTTCTGGTCTACCACTCGGGCTTCGTAACAAGTGTCCCCGAAGGCCCCTTCCAGGACCGGGGCGCAGATGACGGCGTCGATACCTTGATCCGCTCACTCATCGACAATGATGTTCCTCCCAACAGCAATGTTTACGCGGAACTTGGCAGTACCTGGCGATACCTGATGCGCGACCCTGAAGCCGCAGCGCACGTGTTGGGAAAGCTACTGAAGTACTGCGGAGAGGACAACGTCCTATGGGGAACGGACTCTATCTGGTATGGCTCGCCGCAAGACCAGATCCAGGCGTTTCGCGCCTTTCAGATCGCCCCTGAATTACGCGCAAAATATGATTATCCGGAAATTACTCCACAGCTCCGGGCGAAGATTTTTGGTCTCAATGCTGCCAGGGTTTATTCGATCAGCCCGGAGGAAGTAAAAAAATATACCGGGCGCGACCGCATTGCACACGAACGGCTTGCTTACCTCGAACACCCGCAACCGCATTTCCTCACCTACGGACCAAAGACGCGGCGCGAGTTCCTCAATCTATATGGAACCGGCCAGCCTTGATCGCCAGAGATCCTTTGAATAAATCACACTGGATTAGTCCTTAATGCATTAATCATGAAGGGGGCGGAGGGGACTCACCCGGCAAACTCAAGTCGGTCGCTTCATCGCAAATTCATAATCCATAGTAGAAATGCATCTGAATGAGAAGTGAATTAAATAAGGGAGCCGCCATGAACCACCTTTTTTCCTCTGGAAGTAAAAAGCTTCAAGCAATTGTTTTTATCCACACCCTGCTTCTGGGCTCCATAAGTATGGCATATGCTCAGTCGCAAAATATTAACGGTGAAAATACGCGAAAACCGGTAGTAACCGAAGAAAAGCTTTCGAATAAGAGTGATGCAACCAACGAAGCAAAAAAAAAGGAAAAGAAGAAATCAAAGCAAGAGCTGATGAAGCCCGAGAATTATAAAGGTGGTCAGCCGCCTGAAGGCGGTCGGTTAGGTCAAGGCGGTTTTGTTGATCCCGATTGAATCTAGTCTGATATAGTGCAGGCCCCTCTTCTCTGGAGGCGTGCACTTTCAGGAATTACTGTATTCCTGCTTAGCTGCTACTTGAAATTATCCGGAACCAGCGCAGGTTCGATATCGTACCGAGCCTCCATGTAATCATGGCTTGACGGTCCGTCTGGGGGAAATCAAAGGCCGAGACAGATCAGACTCTAACCCATCGATAAGGTGGGGGAATTGCTATCAACAGAGGGAGAAGAAGGATTAATGAGGGCTAGGCCTACGCTGGGCCCTGTACTTTTTTCCCAGTGCACTACCGATTCAGGAAAACCCACGAGCTCTTCTTCGTATACATAGGGGGCTAAAGAACCATAAGTTTCTTTCGTATCGCAGGCTAGATTAGAAATAATGTTATTCATGCGCTCGATATAACCCTCTTTGGTCCGTATATACACAACGTATTTAAACACTATTCACTCCTGTGCGGATTTGGTTCGCACATCGTACTGAAGGTTTGTTACGATATTTTTAAGGGCTTGGGAACTAGCTCATGGGAGACAGCCGCTGTCGCCGCACATGACGAGTGAGAACATGCTGGGAGCTTCAACAGGCAGCAATAAAAGGCCTTGGTATCTATCGCTTCCCGGCTATATCTGCCGTGATGCGGTGCATGTAGTTTAACGACTCCTAGAAAACAGTTCAATTTATTAAAACTGTCTACCGAAGTCGTTAAATTCATACTTAATCTCTGAAAATGTAATCAAATTAAGTATGGCAATTGAGCCGGACATAACGGAACGGGTCATGGCTAATTTTATGCGGATCTACTTTTGCGGCGAAAAACAAGAAGATTGGCTGTCAAGGTTTGTACGACGTCACCATTTTGGTTTTTGGTTTCAGTGCGAACCGTGACAATGCCGCGATCATCATGTGACCGTGAAGGTTTGACGGCGCTGACTTCACCTTCGATGTGAATGGCATCATTGGCGCGCACCGGATTGGGCCACGCCGCTTCGCCGCCAAGTCCGATCGTGCCATCCCCTATAGGAAAGGCTTCAAGCAGCAACCGCATCGTCATGGCTGCCGTGTGCCAGCCGCTGGCGATCAGGCCGCCAAACAAAGTTTGACTTGCCAGCCCGGCGTCAATATGGAAGGGTTGGGGATCGAATTGCCTGGCAAAAGCAATAATTTCTTGTTCCTGCACGACACGTGGATCTCCAGCGAAGCGCAGCCCTACTTTCATATCGTCCAGATAACGGGCAGGTGGTGCATCCCGAGGAAGGGGCATTGCTGTTACCTCATTTTCTAGCTTATTCAATAGTCAAACCACATGGACAATGCCCGAACTTTTTCTTCCGTATAAGGCGGAAAGAGATGTCGATAGCAACATCCGGTGGCGAAATCAGCATGGATTTGGCGTGCGTCAACTGATCGAATCCATACTTCCCATGATAGTGCCCCATGCCTGATGGCGCGACACCCCTGAACGGCATAGTTTCTATGAACGGATGAATATTGACCTGCTTCACCGCACCGCTTCCAATGACAACTTGCCCACAAAACGGTCGATCGTTTTTTGATCTCTGCTGAAGATAAAGGCCGCCAAGGGACGCGGCGTGGACGCAATTTTAGCGAAAGCCTCATCCGGCGTTTTGTATGCTCCTGACCCGAGCATCTATTCTCCACTTAGCAACAATTTAGGGACGACCTCGACGATGCTGGCAGCCGTGAATATTTCCTCGCGGCTCATGCTTGCCACAGTGTGACGCCAGCTTTCCATCCAACGGGATCGCGTAAAGTCGACGGACAAATGGCCGTTATCGATCAGCCAGACCAGTCTTCGGATGACATCCTGAACTCGGAGCGTCCCACCAGGAATATCAAAATATTGCAGCACGAGCTTCCCGCGAATAGTGCAGAAGTCGATTTCCTTGAATGTGCGAAGCGCGAGAATCGTATAGTCGATTAGCGATTGCCAATAGATGTCGTCGTATCTTTTCCAAGATGGAATACGAAAGCGGTTATAGGCCGAATTGCATTTTCCTCTCTGCGGGAAGTCGCGCTCGAGCAAGACCTGTACAGGCAGGAGTTGGTCTTCCGAGACTTGCGACAGAATGGCATATAAGCGTTCCCGCTGCTGAACCCTTACAATTTTTTCGATTTGCTCAAGCAGGTGGCCTTGCCCCGGCTCATGACTCACCGTTTCCAGGATATCCTGGAAGGTCAAATAAGACCGGCGAGGGTCTGTCTGCGCCGTTGAATCAGAATGTGTGTTCATGTGCACCTCCACAATGGTTTGCTGAGTTGCCGAATAGATCGATATCTCTTATTGGAAATTTTAGTATCGTGTATTCCATTAAGCAGGGAATTTTGCCGCTTGCTGCGATTACACCGAAATTGCACTCGAAGCCGCCTAATCCGCAGTGCTCTATGTCAGCCAATTTTGCCCAATTTCTTCTCCCTGTTTGCATGCGCGCTCGGCTTGAATACAGCGTTCCGATTGCTGGCCCAATACTTGGACCGCCTCCCCAAAGTTTCCCGCTCACTTTTTCCAGATGTTTAGCCCCACAGCAGCGAGCTGCTTTCTGAGAGAACCGCTGAACAAATCCCTCGCAGGCGCGACGGTGGCTTTGCGGGATGAGATGCGCGAAAGGCGACGACGCGAATGGTGCGACCGTGGAGAGAGGAGCAGTGTCTTCCGAAGGAAGATGCGACCTCGAAGCGGGATGCTGACGATCCAGAGTCGGTTTTGCGCGGTCGTTACATCCCGACGCTGCTCGATCCCGCCTTGCGGGTCCCTCGGCCAACGCTTTGGGGGCGTCCTTCGCTAGGAGCCTGACAAAGCAGATTGCCAGCAAAGCTCCGTCCCATCCGGGTTGCAGCAAAATCGGCCGCTCACTTCGTTGCGCTCCTTGGCATCGTAGTCCAAGCTACGACCTTTGTCGCGCGCCTCGTGATCATCCCGACTTTGATAGCAACGCGCTCTGCGGAGGATTTGTTCAGCGGTTCCTTAGATCATCTTTGACATGCACTATCCTTGGAACGTCCATCGGAGCATCAAGGTATTATCCGCCGCCAGCTCCACCGACGTCCCCAGCTTCTTCCCCTCCCTGTTCAGGATATTCTTCAGCCAGGAAGCGTCGTCATCAGATGTCCGGTTCAATCTGAAATGCCTGACCTGCATGGGCACCATCGACAGGCTGACCAGTTTGCCGGTTTGCGGTTCCGCCCTCACGAAATACATCAATGTCAGGTCCCCCCGATAAGCCTCGTGCCCCGAGATGCCTTCATAATCATTCAGGAAGTCGCCGCATCCATAAAGAATGAGCTTTCCCTTATAAACCTCGATGCCCTTCACGTGATGCGATGAATGCCCGTGGATGACATCAACATCTCCTTCATCGATCAGGGCATGTGCAAAATCCTGTTGCTCGACCGCAATTGCATAACCCCAGTTATTACCCCAATGAATCGAAGCAACCACAATGTCCCCCGGCAGACGGATTTGTTTTATTCTGTCGCGAATTTCCCGAACCGTCTTTGCCGAAAAATCAGGCAACAGATTCACGCCTGGTCGGTCTGCCCGAGCTGCCCAGCTCCAAGGTATGCCGCTTGTTTCCGATCCAAGCGAGAAAACCAGTACACGTCCCTTTCCGGGAACTGTCATCTCTGCGGGTTTCTGCGCCTCTTGAATGTTTAGGCCAGCGCCAGCTATTTTTATATCGGCTTGTTTGAGCGTTTTCAGCGTCTCGGCAAGACCAGCATATCCCCAGTCCAGGACATGGTTGTTCGCCAGCACGCAGCAATCGATCTTCGCGGCAGTGATACAGGAGATATTGTCCGGGTTCATGCGATAGTTGACTCCCTTGTCCTGCACGTCGTCACTGCGGGTAACTGCGGTTTCGAGGTTAATGACACGAACATCGGGTTTTCCACGCTCCAGTTCGGCAAGCGCATCTCCCCAGATATAGGAAAAGGCGACTGGTTGCGGAATCGGCCCGTTTGCCTCTTCGGCAAGCTCGACATAGCCTGTTGCGCTTTTCATGTACCCCTCAAAAAGGATGGGATTGCCCGGGTGAGGCAAGACCTGGTCTATACCTCTGCCCGTCATGACATCGCCACAGAGAAATAACTTGATTGGAGTAGGGCCGCCCGGCGATCGAGGTCCAGGAGCGGTCTGATCCCCATTCCTTGCAGAAATCTGGAGACCATCCCGCACGGCTTGGGCGTAAAGCGGACCTACCGCCATGACAAGTCCCGCCGAAAGTGTAGAGACGATAAATTGACGTCGTTCCAGTTGATGTCCGGCGTTTTCAGCAGGCTTCATGACAACACCCCATTTGGACGGTAAGCTCTATCACGGGTGGTGGTCGGAATACGTTTGCTAATGCCATTTTCCGCCCTCATTGCCATCAGAAGTTCAACAAACTGATGTCATGAACTCGATCACTTACTCCAGTTTACTCGGTGTCCCCTCAGTGTACCTAATGCGCGCTAAGTAGCGAACGTGTTCGCATGCACACCTGATCTGCGGTAACAAATCCGAAAATACACTTTGCCAAATCAACATAGACATATACTGCTAACACTACTAACCTTCATTATGAATGCGCCTCCCGGCTTGGAGTGGAATATGCGGATTTCCACCCGATACGAAACGCGTTTCAGGAACATGCGGTCATTCCCTGGTATAGGTTGCAAGAACACCTCTTCGGATTAGGTAAATACGATGAAATTCCACTCCGTCGAATTGCATGTCACTGCTCTCATTCTCCTAATGTTACTTGGCGGGTGTGCGCCGTTTGTACAGTATCGGACAGAGTATGATTTATGCGTTAACCCGACCCCGGAATTGTCTCGGGACTGCGAAAACCACGCGCTCCTGGAATTTCCCACCGCAGATGGAGCCCGGTATCTCTTAAATTTTATTGAATTCGATGACCAAGGCCAGCTTTGGGATCGCAAGCAAATGTGGTCCGTTATCGATAAGCTTTCGGCTGAAGCCGCCAGCAAAGATTTGTTAATAACGGTATTCGTCCATGGCTGGAAACATAATGCGGAGCATACCGACAAAAATATCCAGACTTTTCGTAACGTTCTTGCCGGGTTGAGTGAGAACGAACTTCTTATCAGCAAAAAAACGGGGCGTCCGGCACGACAGGTAGCCGGTATTTATCTAGGCTGGCGCGGTGGGTCCATTACCACGCCCGTGGTTGAGGATCTGACCTTCTGGGACCGGAAAAATACTGCCCAGAAAGTCAGCCGGGGCGGCGTTACCGAGGTATTGAATCGCCTCGAACTACTCAAGCGCGTTAAGGAAAATGTCTCGCAGGGTAACAGCAACACTCGCCTGGTGATTGTCGGGCACAGCTTCGGCGGAGCTATCGTACATGCCTCATTGGTTCAAATACTCGAAAATCGGTTCGTTCGCACAGTGGGGCCCGTGGGCGTGCAGAGCGACGTGGAGGGGTTTGGGAATCTGGTTGTACTCATAAATCCCGCCTTCGAAGCCTTACAATTTGCATCGCTCAGTGATATGTCCGCGGAGCGTGGCACTTACTTCAAGTCCCAATTGCCTGTCATGGCCATACTGACATCCGAGGCCGATAAGGCCCTTGGCAACTCGTTTCCCATTGGCCGCCATCTGTCTACCTTTTTTGAGAAAGATCGCGACATCAGGCGAACGAATGCCGTAACGCAGCAGGAAGAAATCATCGACGAGGGCGAGGCAAATGTAACCGCTGTTGGCCTCTTCCAGCCGTATGAGACTCACAGGCTCTATCCGCCCCATAATCTGCCAAAGGGAGTTGCAGGTCAATCGAGCAGTAGTGAGAGTGTCAGTTCCGCCTTGGCGGCAAAATCCGCGTGGGAAGACGACAAACCTGGCAGCAAGATTCCTATTGCGGGCCTTACACTGGAAAGGAGCAATATATCCGCCCCACGCAATCCCTACCTCGTTATGAGAGTCGATAAAAACCTGATTACGGATCATACCCACATCGATGACGGTCGCATTATCGAATTTATCAAGCAACTTATTCTCATCTCGACCACTAGCCCTGAATAAAGTACATAAGCTCGCGTTTCGTTTGAGAGGGGGAACCTGTTTTGGTCTTTATGTTATTCCTGAACATATCGCTGGACGCCGCCAAGAAGGACTTCCCGGAGATAATAGAGAACACCACTACAACAACCAGCAAGCGATATTGATATTCATGGATCTGCCCTTGACCTACGGCGGGTAATGGGCGACCGGTGGGTAACCCATTGGGTAATCTCATTTTCATGTTTCAAATCAGGAAGAAGGCATCCAGTCAGGCAAGGTCAAGCCGACGTATAAATCCCCACGCCGATCGGAAGGCGTGTTCCTGTCCAGAACATCCCGAAATGTTCCCGTGCTCTGGATTGCCGCCCAGCCCGGAGCGGAAAAGGTTTCTTCGTTATAAACGTACTGTGACAGCAAGGGATTGGTCAAAGCCTGGGAAAAAGCATCCACTGCCACCATCCTGAGCATGAGTGACGGCAGGGGGGAATCTTCCACCAGATCCTCTGCAAACAGACCGACGTAAAAATCGATGTCCTCTACGCGCCGATACGTCTTTCTCAGAAAATCGACCACCCGCGGATCCGTGGAGATATCTGCGAAATCCTGCGGACGCTCCAGGGAAACATAATGGCGGTAATCAGTGTAGGGTGCCAGTTCTGCCAGACGGCCCTGCTCTATTGCCCGCGTCTCGATTTCCCATAGGAACTCCGCCGTGTTGAAGGGACCGAGACGACCGGCACGCTGGCTGCTCATGTCGGCAAAGGCGCGTCGCAACCCTCCGTCCAGCAATAGCTTGTTATTCATGGAGGTTTCTCCCAGGAGATACAAGTGTCCGTTCCAGGTGATGGCATCTGGAACGAGTGAATGCCAGCGATACAGCAAACTGAATTCGGTCGTGATCCAGTTCGGTTTGTTCCACGGTGCATTCCAGGCCACTGAAGGGTCAGCCCGATAGGGCACCAATGGAGAGATATGGCTGATGTACTCCTCCACGATAATCTTGATGAATATCACGATGACATTATTCCGGGCGGTCTGGAAAACGCGCTCATCATCCCACTGGGGATGCACCCGTTCTATTTCGCCTGCAAGCCGGTTGTGTTCCCGCAGAAACAAGGTATTCAACATCGCCACCTGGGGAACGGCATTTGTTCGATCCCCTCCAAAGGCAAAAATATGAGCCTGCAACTCTTCCCGACGCTCGGGCACCCTATCCAACGCCCTCTCCAATCCAAGGGGCTCGTCGAGCACGGCGAATTCCTGCTTCAGTTTCCCGTTATCGAAAAGGAAAGGCGAGAATTCCTCCGCGCCGATAAACTGCGACTTCAACCGCCCCCGTTCCCCCTTCGTTTCGCTTTTGAGACGAAGGGCGGCGGTCTGCTCCGGCAGCCTTCCGTAAAGCGGACACATGTCGATCTGGTGATTGGATGTATTTTGCAGTCGAACTGTCTCGGGTTCTCCTGCCTGAGGCATGCGCGTGCGGATAAAACCGTCGGTCAGATATTGAGCAACCGCGGGAAAGAGCAGGGTCGATTTGTCGGATAATCGCTGCTTTCCGTCCTGTTGCCTGAAAAGCCCGAGCAGTTCGCTCGAAGATGGAAGTTGTGCCGGCTGTTTCTTCGCCGGCAAATGGCGTGCGCTCCAGTGCTGATCCGTAAGTGAAGTCCAAGAGGTATAGGGGTGAACGGTGCTCCACGGATGCGGCCGGTGGCGGCAAACATTTACTACCCGGTTGATTGCAAATTCGTTTAGTTTCCTGGCCAACCATGGCCAGCTTTCGCCTATCCGCCACAGGAGTTTCAGAAGACGATTGATTAACTTATTGTTTATCATTGCTCCTCCGTCTTGCTGTAGTATTGATTGTTTATTTGAGGGCCTCCAACCCAGGGAAATTTTGCCTGGAGGAATCTTGCTGATACAAAGCTCATAAAGCTCATGGCTCCTTCAACTTCAAGTGCTGAATTCTGACCTAAGTATAGTTAATGATGGAAATGCGTTACTGGCTGATGAAATCGGAACCTTCCGACGTAAGTATTGACGACCTCGCCTCGATGCCTGATCAAACAGTGGCGTGGTATGGGGTGCGCAATTATCAGGCGCGAAATTTCATGCGTGACCAGATGCGCGTCGGCGACGGGGTTTTTTTCTACCACTCGACCTGTGAGGAGCCGGGAATCGCCGGGATTGCGGAGGTGAGCAAACTGGCCTACCCGGACGCTACCCAGTTCGAGCGGGAGAATAAATATTTCGATCCGAAAGCCACTCCGGAAAATCCGCGCTGGTTTAATGTGGATGTGCGCCTAGTCAGAAAAACCCGCCTGGTCGGCATCAAGGAGTTACGCAGCTACCCCGAGCTCGCGAGCATGCGTATCCTGCAAAAAGGCAACCGCCTGTCTATTACACCGATCGATCCGGCAGAGTGGGATTTCATCATGAGAATTCTGTAATGACAGACTCCCGGAAGATTTCCAGGTTGAACAACGGTTGTACAATTTCGAATCCCGGTATCTGCGGTATAGCTTGACGTGGAGTGGTGGCCGGCATACCTGATGTTGGGCACCGTGGTCGGCTTCTTTGCCGGCCTGCTGGGGATAGGGGGCGGGCTGGTCATCGTCCCCGTGCTTACCTTTATTTTTACGGCCCAGGACTTCCCTCCGGACCGCATCCTTCACCTCGCTCTCGGCACCACGATGGCGGCCATCATTTTCTCCTCGGCCGCCAGTCTGCGCACCCATCATGTTCACGGTGCAGTGAACTGGCAAGTCGTGAAATTCATTACGCCGGGAATCATCCTGGGGACGCTTGGAGGCGCAACGGTAGTGAGCATGCTATCCAGCCGCTTTCTCAGCATCGTTTTTGTCGTCTTCATTTATTATGCGGCGACGCAGATGTTGCTCAATATCCGCCCCAAACCCAGCCGCATGCTTCCGGGAAGGCTCGGCATGCTTGTTGCAGGAAGCGTCATTGGCGCGATTTCCAGCTTTGTTGCAATCGGAGGAGGCCTGCTGACGATCCCGTTTCTCTCCCTGTGCAACGTCAAGCTGCAACATGCCATAGGTACCGCTGCCGCGGTAGGTTTCCCCATCGCTGTGGCTGGAGGTATCGGCTATATGATCAATGGCATGGCGCAGCCCCAACCGCTGCCGGAATACAGCCTGGGATACGTTTACCTGCCGGCATTGGGCTGGATCGTCCTGGGCAGCACGCTGACCGCACCCATAGGCGCGAAAACGACGCACGTCATGCAAACGGCCACGCTCAGGAAAATTTTTGTAGTGCTGCTTTATCTGCTGGGGACGAGGATGTTGCTACGACTTTTCTAGCTCACCAGGCGATGCAGGGCTTCCCGGTACTTTTCCGCTGTTTTGGCGAGCACCTCGGGGGGCAAGGCTGGAGCGGGTGCTTTCTTGTTCCAGTTCTGCGTCTCAAGCCAGTCACGCACGAATTGTTTGTCATAGCTCGGCGGGTTTCTCCCCGGCGCGTACCGCTCGGCAGGCCAGAAGCGCGATGAATCGGGCGTAAGCGCCTCATCGATGAGATAGAGTCTGCCGATCTGGTCCTGACCGAATTCGAACTTGGTGTCGGCAATAATAATGCCTTTTGTGATCGCATAATCCGCGGCCTGAGTATACAAAGCCAATGCTATATCCCGCACCTGCGCAGCCAGCGGTTCCCCCAACAGCTTTTGCGCCTCCGCAAACGGGATATTTTCATCATGGGCACCCTGGGCAGCTTTGGTCGAGGGGGTAAAGAGGGCTCCGCCCGGTATCCTGCCGGCTTCCTCCAATCCGGCAGGGAGTGGAATACCGCAAATCATGCCGGTTTTTTTGTAATCCTTCCAGCCGGAGCCAACGACGTAACCCCGCACGATTGCCTCGATCGGAAGGGGTCTGAGCCGCTTTACTACAAACGCCCGCCCGGTCACCTGCCCGCGCTCGTCTTCCGTTACCACGGATTCGGGTGCGATGTAGGTAAGATGGTTGGGAACGATATGCTCCAGTTTTTCAAACCAGAAACTGGACAAGGCGGTCAGCAGCCTACCCTTGCCGGGTACGGGAGTAGGCAGGATCACGTCGAATGCGGAAAGCCGGTCTGTCTGGACGATCAAAAGCTTGTCTTCATCCACGCCGTAGATGTCCCGTACCTTTCCGCGATGCAGAAGCGGCAGGCTTCGTATGCTCGTTTCAAACAGCGCGGGCTGGTCAGTTCCGACTTTCATTCCGGGGAGGCTCATATGTTTCAAGAGTGCCATGAGAGGGTTGCAGCGATTGCTTGATTTCCAGCGCAAGCCGCAACGCGGCATCGGTCGTTTCTGCCAATACCGTATAGTGTCCCATTTTCCGTCCGGGTCTGGCGTCGCGCTTGCCGTATAAATGCAATTTGACGTCAGGATGCCGCAGCACCTGTTCCCACTCCGGCTCTCCCTTCTGCCAGAGATCGCCCAGCAGATTCACCATTACTGCTGCTCCATACATGGAAGTACTGCCGAGGGGCATTCCGCAAAGTATGCGCACCTGCTGCTCGAATTGAGAGGTAACGCAGGCATTGATCGAGTAATGCCCGCTATTATGAGGACGAGGAGCGATCTCATTCACCAGCAGGCGCCCGTCCGCGAGCACAAAGAACTCGACGCATAATACGCCGCGATAATCCAGCTTCTCGGCAATGCGAATCGCAATATCGCAGGCGTTTCGGGCAATTTCAGGCGATACTCTGGCAGGAACGATGCTGATGTCGAGGATACCGTTGCAGTGCTGATTCTCGGATACGGGAAAAGTAACCACTTCGCCATCAAATCCCCTGGATACGATGACGGATACCTCGCGCTCCAGGGGCAGCAGTTTTTCCAGAACGCAGGATTCCCGGTTCAAACCTGCAAATGCGCTGTCAAGCTCCGATGCATTACTTACCCGCACCTGGCCTTTGCCGTCATATCCGAACCGGCTTACCTTGAGAATTCCGGGGAAGAGGTCAGGAGAAAGTTGCGGTTGCTTTTGGGGTAATACCCCATCCGAATTGGTCGAACCCTGCGAAGTGCGCGCGTTCTGCATCACCGCATAGGGCGCGACTCCAAAGCCGTTGGCAGCGAGAAAATTCTTCTCCAGAATGCGATCTTGCGCGATGGCGACACTCTCGGCAGCCGGACTGACGATGCGGCGTTCAGCCAGTACCCTGAGTGCTTCCGCAGGTACGTTTTCGAATTCGGTGGTGACGCCTGCGCAGGTGGATGCAAGCTCATTCAATGCCTCACGATCGAGGTAATCGGCGCGCAGGTGCCGCTCGGCGATGCTACCCGCCGGACTCCGCTCCTCGGGATCAAGAACGGTCACGCTGTAACCCAGGCTTTGGGCCGCCATGGTGAACATCCTGCCGAGCTGGCCGCCGCCCAGCAATCCCAGCATCGCCCCGGGCCGGGTACTCATGAGGGGGGCAAGGTCATGGAAGCCACCGTTGCCGTCTGGGTTTCCCGAAACTCGGCAAGCTGCCTGGCCAAACCCGCATCTTCCACCGCCAGCAGCGCAACGGCAAACAATCCCGCATTAGCCGCGCCCGCCTCGCCTATGGCGAAGGTGGCAACCGGTACTCCCTTCGGCATTTGTACTATGGACAAAAGCGAATCCAGCCCTTGAAGCTGCCGGGAAGTAACCGGCACGCCCAGTACGGGCAGGAGCGTTTTCGCGGCGACCATTCCCGGAAGATGCGCTGCGCCGCCTGCACCGGCAATAATGCATTTCAGCCCCCGCTCGCCGGCAGTTTCCGCATATTCGAACATGCGATCAGGGGTTCGATGAGCGGAAACCACTTCCGCTTCGTAAGATACATGGAATTTCTTCAATATTTCCGCAGCGTGCTTCATGACCTCCCAATCGCTGCTGCTGCCCATGATGACACCCACCAGGGGCTTGTTGATTTGGCCTTCCATATCAATCGCGAATTTTTTGTTCTCTTTCCTTGGAAGCCGCCTCTGCCAGTTCCTCCAGGTCTTCCACATAGGGATAGCGCACGTGTCCGTAACGGATGACGAGCACCCCGAGCGCAATCAGCACGATAGCGGCAGAAACACCCAACAGGCGGATGTTGTCCATCTCCTTGACATCCACGGTTATATAACGCGCCAATGCCACCAGGGCGATATAGAGGGGAAACCTTACCGGCAGCTTGCCCGATTCAAAATAAAGCCCGACCATCGTCAGGATTTCGAGGTAGAGAAACATGAGCAGCAGGTCCGCCAGCGTCACTCTGCCGTTGTGAATCATCAGCATGGTTTCCTGATATCCCGCAAATATGGTGGCGAGTGCAATCACGACGAGACCCACCCCTTCAAAAAATTGAAGCAGGCGCCGTGAATAGTTGATGGTGCGGGCTTGCAGCATTTGTTCTTCTTGTCAGGATGGCCTGGGTGCCTGGGTAAGTCACTGGTGACTTACTATACTACCTGTTCCAGGTGACAATTCCAATTTGGGATAATGCAAATTGAGCGTCCGCAGAATTGGACATAATTCTTTTAGACCGCTTCCTCACGGCCTTCACCCCTTAAGCTTCAGCATCAGGTCCACGTCCACCCAGCCGCTGCCGTTTATGCCGTTTGCCACTCCTGCCTCTCCTTCCAGCACGCTGAAGGGCTTCGTCGGCTCCCCCAGGTCGGATAAGACAAGCTTCGCCCCCGTGAAATCCTGAAACCGGGTATATCCATTTACCGTAACCACTGTGTCCAGCCCCGCGGCAAGCGATGCTCTCAGCCCGTTTTCCGAGTCTTCGACGGCAATGCACTGTTCTGCTGGCAATTTCAGTTGATCCAGCACCCAGTGATAGATGTCGGGTGCCGGTTTTTTTCCAGGAACGATGTCTCCTGCCCCGATAACGTCGAACCAGCCGGGAGAATCTTCCCCCAGGGTGGATTTCAAAAGCGCGGTCACGTTCTCCGGGGTGGTGGTGGTTGCAATCGCGATTTTTATGTTTCTGTCACGCAGATGCCGGATCAGGCGGGCTACACCCGGTCTTAGCGGAATACCGCCGCTTTCCAGCATGCCCACATAATGCCTGGTTTTTATCTTATGCAGGCGCGCGATCCATTCACCCAATTCACTTCTGTTCAATTCCTCGGGAACATGATGTTCCATGAAATGAAGGATGCGCTCTTTGCCACCTGTAATTTCCAGCAACTTGCCGTAAAGATCGACATCCCACTCCCAATCGAGGCCGAGTTCCTGAAATGCGGCATTAAAAGCGGGGCGATGACCATCACGCTCCGTATCAGCCAGCGTACCATCCACATCAAACAATACTGCGCGAACTTTGCTATCCATAAAATCGTTATTTATCCAGTTTGCCCATAAATGGTTTCATTCTCATCCTCCCGCGTTCGGGATGAACTGCTTTGCTCACCCGTTAGTACTGCATTCGCACCGGAGTATGTCCTGCTGCTCGCGCGCTGCAGCCGGTCCGCGATTGCCACCCAAGCCGCTGTCTCGGGAGGATTCTCCACCAACAACCGATCGAAGTGTTCCCGATCGAACCGGCGCAAGGTGGCATACAACTGACGCGCATATTCCTCCGGTTCTTCAGGCATCGCGGAAAATACGACCGGTTCATTTTCCGAGCGATGCCTGGGTAGAGAATGCTCTCGCCGCCGCCAACCCATGACTGCTACCTGCATACCTTCTGCTTCCAGCTCCAAAGCACGCTGCCATAAGTGATCCGCCGACAGGAGCTCGAGCGGCGTGGCGGGGGCATAATGCGAAGGGAGAGCGCCCGGTACGCGTACAGAACGTTCTGCTCCTTGGGAAAGCACCACATTTCCATCCAATACTTCCGCCAGTGCTGCCAACTGGATGCCGCCTGGCCGCAATATAACCGCGGTTTGGCCTTCAAAACCCACAATGGTACTTTCCAGCCCCACCTGGCACGGCCCACCATTCAGAACCATGTCCAGCTCGTCGCCAAACTCCTCACGCACATGCGCTGCCGTTGTCGGACTGACATGGCCGAAACGATTCGCTGACGGAGCGGCAAGTGCTCTATCGGGCCCCAGCTCCCTCAGCAAGGCAAGCGCTACGGGATGATCAGGAACGCGCAATCCCACTGTATCCTGACCGCCGGTCACCTTTTCCGACACATGGCGACTACGTGGCAGTATCAGGGTCAAAGGGCCTGGCCAGAAACACTCAGCCAGCCGCCACGCCTGATGTGGCACTTCCCGCGCCCAATGCGATAACCGGGAGGCATCGGCGAAATGGACAATGAGGGGATGATCCAGGGGACGCCCCTTGATTTCAAATATGCGCGCAACTGCAGAAGGATTGGAAACCTCAGCCCCAAGGCCATACACGGTTTCTGTCGGGAAAGCGACAACGCCTCCTTTTTTCAGGAGGGTGGCGGCGGCGTCGATCTCGCTGTGCGATGCAGGAGGCATTATCTGAGGATCATCTGCGCCGAGAGGACTGCGTGATCGGAGATCTTGGACCAGGGGTGCCCCTGGTGCACTTGTGCCTTTTCGATATGAAACCCCCGCACATAAATACGGTCGAGCCGGAACAACGGCAACGTGGAGGGATAGGTACGCGCCGGCCTTCCTTCGGTCAACTCGAAGACTTCCGCCAGGGCAAGCCGCTGGACCAGGATACGACTGGCCACTTCGCGCCAATCGTTGAAATCCCCGGCGATAACCAGCGGCGCGTCCTGGGGTACCAGTTCCTCGATATGCTTTTCCAGTAACTGTAACTGACGGGAACGGCCTCTTTTGAACAGGCCCAGGTGCACGCAGATGCAGTGAAGATTTTCCCGCCATTGCGGGATGCCTATTTCACAGTGAAGCAAGCCGCGGCTTTCGAAACGATGGGCCGAAACATCCACGTTGTCCCACCGAAGAATGGGATAGCGGCTCAGGATTGCGTTGCCGTGGTGGCCCTCATCGTAGACCGCGTTTTTTCCGTAGGCAAAATCCGTCCAGATCGAATCAGCCAGGAATTCATACTGGGGACTCTCCGGCCAATTCTCGAAACGGGCTCCGTGACCCTTGTGCTCGCCGACCACTTCCTGCAGAAAAATGATATCGGCGTTGAGCGCACGCAAGCTGTCGCGCAGCTGATGCACCATGACCCGCCGATTGAAATGAGAAAACCCTTTGTGAATGTTGTAGGTAGCAATATGCAGCTTATTGAGCATATGACGAACGGGACGGAGCGCAAGTGTATTTTTTCATTATCGCGAAACCTCAAGCATGCGCTCCAGGGCACGTTTCGCCAGAACTGCATCCGCTGCCGGCACTTTGATCTGATTCACCACCTTCCCCGCAACCAGGTTTTCCAGCGCCCAGGCCAGGTGTTGCGGATCGATGCGCGCCATGGTGGAACACATGCAGATCGTCGATGCCATGAACTGGACGATTTTTCCCTGGGCCTTGAACTCCTCGGCAATACGATTGACCAGGTTCAGCTCCGTCCCCACCAGCCAGCGTGTTCCTGGCTCCGCTTCCCGGATGGTCCTGATGATATAGTCGGTGGAGCCGACGTAATCCGAGTTTTTACATACCTCGAAACTGCACTCGGGATGCGAAATCACTTTCCCCTCGGGATGCTGGTTGCGAAAACGAAGTATGTGCTGTGGCTGGAACATCTGGTGCACGGAGCAATGTCCCTTCCACAGGAGGATTTTCGCATTCCTGATCTGCTCGGGCGAAAGTCCGCCCATGGGCTCATCGAAATCCCACACCGCCATCTGTTCGAGTGGAATGCCCAGCTTGTGCCCGCTCCAGCGTCCCAGGTGCTGATCCGGAAAAAACAGTACCTTTTCCCTGCGGGAAAAGGACCACTGCAAAATTTTCATGGCATTGCTGGATGTGCAGACAATGCCGCCGTGCTCACCGCAGAAAGCCTTGAGATCAGCGGCAGAGTTGATGTAAGTTACCGGCGTGACCACTTCATCGGGATCGAGCACTTCCGAGAGTTCATGCCACGCGCGCTGCACCTTGAGAAGACTCGCCATATCCGCCATAGAGCAGCCGGCGGAAAGATCAGGCAGAATGGTGACCTGCTCGGGCTTGGAGAGAATATCGGCTACTTCAGCCATGAAATGCACGCCGCAGAACACCAGGTAATCCGCATCGGTCCCCGACGCAAGACGCGAGAGCTGCAGGGAATCCCCGGTAAGATCGGCGTGTTTGTAAACATCCGGGCGCTGATAATGATGGGCGAGTATTACCGCGCGCTTTCCCAGCGCCGCTTTCGCCTGGACGATGCGCTGCTCGCAGTCATCGTCATTCAGATTGTCGAAACGTTCAAAGGCAATGGCTTCTGCTTGCATGGCCTACTCCGTTTTTCCTTTAAAAACCACAGGGAATATAAGAAACTGCAGAGGTTCCAAAAGTATCATTGGACCAGCACACCCGTCATCGGTTCGATCGGCTTTCCCCGTTCCTCATTTTCGCAAGGGATGCTTCCGCTGCCTGCCGCTCCTGCTTTTTCTGCTCTTTACTGCCCTTTAATTACCGTTATTACCTTTACCGCCAGCTGTTGCCAATCTCCTGATCGCTTCGGCATTGCTTGGGGAAAATACTTTTTCCGCCGCCTCCTGCCAGGGGAGCCAGGTATGACGCAAATGTTCTCTTGCCGCAACAAAGACCGGGACAGGTTGCGGCACAAGCAGGCCAAAAACATGCTCGGTGTTATGGGTTACTTCGGGAGCGTAACGCCAGCGCCATTCCTCATAGATTTCATATTCGTTCACAATGTTCCAGTCGGTCAACTCGTAGCGACTGGCATCCAGCCCGGTCTCCTCCGCCACTTCCCGTATCGCTGTTTGTACGAGCGTCTCGCCTTCGTCCTGGCTGCCCGTAACAGACTGCCAGTAGCCGGGATGGTCCGCCCGTTCGAGCAGCAGGATCTGCATGTCGGGCGTATGGATAATTACCAGAATGGAAACCGGAATCTTGTAGATTCTCACCCCCGTGCACCAGGAGTAGGAACGGAATCAGAAAATCTTCGCTTTTGGAAAAATGATTTTCCCAATCTCCACGCTTCTCCGCTTCCACCCCGCACCCTTGCTTTATATCCTCCAGGATTACGCGTGGCGAAGCTTGATGTGAAGTTCCCGCAACTGTTTTTCACCGACAGTACTGGGCGCATGCGTCAGCAGACATTGCGCGCGCTGTGTTTTCGGAAAAGCAATGACCTCACGGATGGATTCGGCGCCTGCCATCATGGCAACGATCCGGTCGAGACCGAACGCAATCCCGCCATGCGGGGGCGCCCCATATTGCAATGCTTCGAGCAAAAAGCCGAATTTTTCGTTTGCCTCGTCCGCTCCAATATTCAAGGCGCGAAACACCTTCGACTGTACTTCCTGACGATGAATACGTACGGAACCGCCCCCAATCTCGGAACCATTCAGCACCATATCGTAAGCCTTGGATAAGGCTTTTTCGGGATCGGTCTCAAGCAGGTCCTCGTGACCCTCAGCAGGAGAAGTAAAGGGATGATGCAAGGCTTTCCAGCGGTTTTCTTCTTCGTCGCGCTCGAACATGGGGAAATCCACCACCCATAAAGGCTTCCACCCCGATTCCGCCAGGCCGCGATCATGCCCGACCCTGGCGCGCAATGCACCGAGGGCCTCATTCACCACCTGTGCCTTGTCCGCGCCAAAGAAGATGAGATCGCCATCCTTCGCGCCCGTGCGTTCGAGAATGATCTGAATCACATTCTCAGGGAGGAATTTCAGTATGGGCGACTGGAGGCCATCCACGCCTTTTTCCAGCGCATTGACCTTGATGTATGCGAGCCCCTTCGCCCCGTATATCGCTACAAAACTGGTGTAATCATCGATCTCTTTGCGCGACAATATCCCACCTTCAGGCACGCGCAATGCCGCTACACGTCCACCCGTTCTGAGCGCGGCTTCCCGGAACACCTTGAACTCCACCTCCTGCATCACATCGGTGAGTTCCGTCAGAACCAGCGGCACGCGCATGTCAGGCTTGTCCGAGCCATATTTCGACATCGCTTCCGCATGCGTCAAGCGTGGAAAGGGGCTGGGCAGATCGATATTCCTCACGCTTTTGAACACCGTGCAGATCATCCCTTCCATCATCTGCATGATTTGCGCTTCATCCAGAAAGGATGTCTCGATATCGATCTGGGTGAATTCGGGCTGGCGGTCAGCCCGCAGATCCTCGTCGCGAAAGCATTTGGTAATCTGATAATAGCGGTCGAATCCGGAAACCATCAGCAACTGCTTGAACAGTTGCGGCGATTGCGGCAGCGCAAAAAAATGCCCGGTGTTGACGCGTGACGGCACCAGGTAATCGCGCGCGCCCTCGGGGGTCGATTTGGTGAGCATCGGCGTTTCCACGTCGATGAATCCATGCTGGTCGAGAAACAGCCGGACTGCCATCGCTACCTTGTAGCGCAGCCGCAGGTTTTCCTGCATCTGCGGACGCCGCAGATCCAGATAGCGGTGCTCCAGCCGTATGGCTTCGCTGAGGTTTTCGTCGTCCATCAGGAACGGAGGCGTCAGGGAAGCATTGAGGATATCGATCGAGCTCACCAACACCTCTATTTCCCCGCTGATGAGATTGGGGTTGACGGTTCCCGCCGGCCGGTGCCGCACCCGCCCGGTAACTTTGACCACAAACTCGTTGCGGATTTTTTCCGCGACCTGGAAAGCAGTGGGGTTATCGGGATCGCATACCACCTGCACCAGGCCCTCGCGATCCCGCAGATCCACGAAAATAACACCCCCATGGTCGCGGCGCCGGTGGACCCAGCCGTACAGGATCACAGTCTGATCCAGATATTGGACGTCGATAAGGCCGCAGTAATTGGTGCGCATGGAAGATCGGTAATCAGAAAAAAGGAATCAGGGCTTGTCGCTCGATGCGGAACTGGCGGGACCCTGGGGATGCAGCAGCACTGCCTGCGACTCCGCCGGTTTCTTGCCGTTGGTGGGAGTAACGACACCCATCGAGATTATATATTTCAATGCCGCATCCACGCTCATGTCGAGCTCGATTACATCGCTGCGCGGCATCATCAGAAAGAAGCCGGAGGTCGGATTGGGCGTGGTCGGCACGTAGACGCTCACATACTCTCCCGTGAGGTGATTGACTACATCGCCACCTGGATATCCCGTCATGAAGGCGATGGTCCAGGAACCCTCGCGCGGATACTGCACCAACAGCGCCTTGCGAAAGGCCTCCCCCTGGCTTGAAAACAGCGTATCGCTGACCTGCTTCACGCCGTAATAAATCGATTTCACGACCGGGATGCGCCATAACACGCCTTCCCAGAAAATCACCAGTCGCTGCCCGATGATGTTGGTGGTGAAGATGCCGGTAAGGAAAACAACCAGCAGCGTCAGCACCGTGCCCACGCCGGGAATGTATATGCCTACGAGGGTTTCGGGACGCATGCTCGACGGCAGGAGCAACAGGGACTGATCCATGGTGCTGATCAGAAATTTCAACGCCCAGGCAGTAATACCCAGAGGTACCCATATGAGCAGCCCGGTGATGAAATAGCGTTTCATGTCAGTAATCAGCCCGATCCGTCACTCGTCAGTCAGTCGTGCAGGCGGGGCACGCGCTATCCCCGGCCGGGGCGCTCTCGCTCTTCGCCATGCACGTATCCGCATCAGCCTTGGGCTTGGACTGCCCGCCATTCTTGTTCTTGAAATCGGTGACGTACCAGCCGCTACCTTTCAATTGAAAACCTGCAGCCGAAATAAGTTTGTTAAACGCATCGCTGCCACAGGCGGGGCAAGCTGCCACAGGTGCATCACTCACCTTTTGCAGATATTCCTTTTCGAAACCACAAGACCCACACCGGTATTCATAGATCGGCATGACAATCCTCCAACAAAGAAAGCTAAACGAAAAAAACGGGATTATACCTTAAGGAACCCCCGAACAAGTTACTGCACTGTCCCGCACGGCAGCCTCTTTGCTCACCCCAACTCGAGCGATTCAAACGGAGGAGGCAGATCCGGCCATGCCGATGGCGGGTGACCGCTGTCACCCGGGCAACCAACAAGCAACCAACTCTCGTATGACTACGGCCAATACCTTGCCAACCTGAAGGATACCCTCTCCGGGATTGCATGCCTCCTGTCAGGAAAATATGGGTGCTTGCGATAATTACAAGAGGATAATTTCAAGAGCGCGTGATGCGCGTAGTACGAGCGGACAGAACAGCAGGAAGTAGTAGCCCCGGCGCTATGACCGATAAATTGCATTCTGCATTATTGTCAGCCGGAACCTGACCTGCGATCGATGCCACCTTCTTCCCCCGTCATCCCTTCTTTCCCATCCATGCTGTATTCCGAGCTTGTTGGAATATCAAGGGATCAGAAGAATCAAATGCGGCTCATCACTCATCTCGTAGGACACCGACGCTTGTACGTGCCAGCCGCGCCTTGCGCAGGCCAAGCCCGCTGCCTCAGTTCACGCTGATCGTATAATCATCCCGATTATGGGAGCGAAAGGGGCTCTCCTGGCAAAACCGGATAAAGGCCACTTCTTCAGCCTCGGTCTTCGAATTGGCTTCAATTTCATAATCGGCAAGAAGACCGCTGAAATTGGGACGGTCGTGAATAGACGGCTCAACAGGCGTGATGAGAACTTTATATATCATTTCATCCCCCTTTTTGGCTTTGACATTGTTCGGGCATTTTTAATTCTAGGGTATATAGCCTGTTATTGCTGCTCATGAACAAGAAAGTGTCAGACCAGAAATTCAGATACAATGAATACCCGTATTTCATTCAGGGATAATACCCATGCCCACTTCAATTCGCCTTACCCCCGAGATCGAGGAGCGGCTCAACTTCCTCGCCGCGCAAACGGGACGTTCCAAGGCTTTCTATCTTCGGGAAATTATCGAGCGCGGGCTTGACGACATGGAAGATTCCTTCCTCGCGGCAGACGTGCTCGAACGCGTGCGCAAAGGCAAGGAAAAATCTACTCCCCCGCAGAAATAAAGAAAGACTTTGGGCTGAAGGATTGAATATGCGATCACGGCCAGAAATAACGCGCCACATGTTTTATTTACTCGCGCTTACCGCTTCTGAAATGTTAAGTTTTGACAAGTTTGAGAGCCCTTTATGACTGCCCGTATCACTCAACAATTTCAAGTTTTTTTAAGTTTTGCTCGCCCTGCGCAGCTAGTAAATCTTAGTCGATCACTTCCAACTTAATGCAAAGGTTTACAAGGCATGACAGAGCACGACGAATTTCAGATTCATTGTACGTTGCCCTCCTATGCTGTACCCACCACTCCCCGCCGAACGCTGCACGACTAGCAGACGGCAGAATATTTCGAACATAGCCGTACTCTTTAATTGGAAGGTTAAACATCGCGACAAGGCATGATTCTCTCAGAATGTCGAGGTATTCACCCAGCGCGCTGAATGGTTGCTCTCTTAGCAATCCGATTGTTCGATCGTAACCCTCAAGATTAACCTTAGGTATGTACTTCTGTAGTTTCGCGAAGATAAGCGTCTTCGCCTTTGCGAGGTCTTCGGCCGCGCCACTAGTATTGCCTTCTTGGAGCCCCCCGTCTGCTGATCTGAGATGCTCGCGGATGTTTGCGTCAGCTACTAAATCCACAATAGATAGATCGTCGAAGTTCACCGCGAAATGCTCTAGCATCGCCGAGCGCAAAAAATCCTCTACGTAGAACTGATATTTTTTTGCGTCGTCTGGCGCCGGGAGAACGCCGTAATGCTTGAAGTTGACGCGAACCTTGTTGAGTTCTAGTAACTTGGCATGGCTTGGTAACGGTATTTACTCATTCTGTATCGTTGTAATGTTCGCTGTAAAACCCGCATTCTCTTTCCATGGGAGACTGTGCTCCTTTATCAACGCCCAAATATACAATTCGCAAGCGTCTTGAAGCATGGAGATTGCAATTCCGCACGAGACTGCGTCTTTACGCTCTGTATACGTGCCAGCTTCGATATATAGTCGCTTTGCGAGAAGTAACTGGGATAGCATGGGTTAATTCAGGTTAGACGTTGAACCTGAAATGCATCACGTCCCCATCCTTGACAACATACTCCTTGCCTTCCAGCCGCATCTTGCCTGCTTCCTTGGCGCCCTGCTCGCCTTTGCAGATAACGAAGTCGTCATAGCTGATGACCTCGGCGCGAATAAAGCCCTTTTCGAAATCGGTATGGATGACAGCAGCCGCCTGGGGCGCAGTATCCCCTTTTGATATAGTCCAGGCGCGCACCTCTTTCACCCCGGCAGTAAAGTAGGTCTGTAGCCCGAGCAATTGATAGGCAGCGCGCACCAGACGATTGAGTCCCGGTTCTTCCAGATTCATGTCGGCGAGAAAAACCTGTTTGTCCTCATCTGGCATCTCGGCAATTTCAGATTCGAGGGCAGCACAGATGGCAACCACGGGTGCGCCCTCGCCTGCCGCATATTCTTCCACCCGTGCCAATAGCGGATTATCGGTGAATCCTTTTTCGTCCACATTCGCTACATAAATGGCGGGTTTGGCGGTGAGCAGGCATAGCGGTTTGAGTAGGTCCTGTTGTTCCTTATCAAGTCCTTCAGCCAGTCCAAGGCTTCTGACCGGCTTACCCTGGTCGAGGTGTTCTCTTACCCTTTCCAGCAACGCCACGAACTTGACCGCTTCCTTATCTCCGGATCTGGCGAGCTTGGTTTCCCGTTGCACCACCTTTTCGACGGTTGCCAGATCGGCGAGTGCCAGTTCAGTCTGAATGGTTTCGATATCCGAGATGGGATCGACCTTGCCGGAGACGTGCACCACGTTGTCATTCTTGAAGCAGCGCACCATATTGATGATGCCGTCGGTTTCACGGATGGTGGCAAGAAACTTGTTGCCGAGCCCCTCTCCCTTCGAAGCCCCCGCGACAAGACCGGCAATATCGACAAATTCAACCACTGCGGACTGCACCTTTTGCGGCTTGACGATCGCAGCAAGTTCAGTCAGCCGAGAGTCGGGAACTTCGACGATGCCGACATTCGGTTCGATAGTGCAGAAGGGATAGTTCTCGGCAGCTATGCCGGCCTTGGTGAGGGCATTGAAGAGGGTGGATTTTCCGACGTTGGGCAAGCCAACAATACCGCATTTCAGGCTCATGGTTTGATTTGGTTACTCGTTTTAAGACGGGCTGTAATGGTTAAAGGGGTATGAGAGTTGTTCCATCATTCCCGGGCAGCAGGCTAAATCCCCGTTTTTTGATCGTCCTCCCTGACAGGTCTTTCCGAACGCCATTCAACCCTTCGACCGGTTCAGGGTGAATGAGGGAGAAGATAGAATCAAGAGGAACGAAACTGTTCCTGACCTCATGTCCGCTTTGAAATATCAGCTTTGCTTCTGGGTATGCAGCTTCATCATTGCCGCCTGATAATTGCCTTCTGCGATGAGGGGCCAGACTTCCAGGCTGTCGTTTATGGCCGTATCGATCAGCGACGCTTCTTCCTTGCGCGGAGGCTGCAATACGTAATTCACGACGGCATGCTTTTCTCCCGGATGGCCGATACCGATCCGCAAGCGCCAGAACTCCCTGGTGCCGAGTTGCGCGACAATGTCTTTCAAACCGTTGTGCCCGCCCAGTCCTCCGTCGAGCTTCAGCCTGGAGACGCCCGGGGGCAAATCCAGTTCGTCGTGCACTACGAGCATCTGTTCAGGCTGAATCCGGTAGAAACGGCACAATGCAGCCACTGCCCTTCCACTGGCGTTCATGTAGGTCTGGGGATTGAGCAACCAGGATTCCGACTCGCCCCGCCCGATACGCGCGCACAAGCCGTGAAACTTGGTATCAACCTTCAGCGTGACGCCCAATTGGTCCGCCAGGCGGGCTACCCACCAAGCGCCGGCATTATGGCGTGTGGCCGCATATTCCCTACCCGGATTGCCAAGACCGACGATGAGCTTCACGAATGTAACCCGAATCCTCAAAATGAAAAGCCCGCGAAGCCAGAATGACTCCGACGGGCTGAAAAACCATTGCGATACGACTTGCGGATGTCTGCGAACTCAGTGAGGTGCTCGAGGCCCGCTCCGGGGTCGCACCTTCCTGCGGAAGGCACTGCTCCGCCCTCCGTAAGCGCCCCACCTGCTCTAAACAACAAAAATGGTAGCAGGCCACATTTAGGGTTACAACTGCCGCTTGGGGCGCTTTTAGCCCCGCTCCGGGTCGCACCTTCCTTCGGAAGGCAACCGCTCCACCTCCGCGGGGCTACCCCTATTTTTTCTTTCCTGCGTCTTTTTTCTCGCCTTCCTTGGCGACGCCTTCTTTCTTCTGTACGGAGGTGGGTATGTCTCCCGCTGCCACACCCCCGGCCGCTTCCTCAGCCGCTACCGCACGTGGAATGGCGATAGTCGCCACAGGCAGGTCTTCACCTTTCATCAGTGCCGGAATCTCAACCCCTTCAGGCAACTGCAGGTTGCTCAGATGTATGGTATTGCCGGCTGCAAGTTCACCCACATCGACGGAAATGAATTCAGGCAAATCTTTTGGCAGGCAGGAAACATCCAGTTCGGTAAGCACGTGGCTTACCAGGCCGCCCGCCAGCTTCACCCCTGGGGCAATATCTTCGTTGATGAAGTGCAAGGGCACTTTCATATGGATTTTCTTGTTCGAAGCGACGCGCTGAAAGTCGATATGCAGCACCTGGGGCTTGAAGGGGTGCATCTGTATATCCCGCAGCAGCACCTTTTCTTTCTGCCCCTCCACACTCATCGTCAGGATGGAGGCATGAAAGGCTTCCAGTTTGAGCTGGTGATAAAGGTTGTTGTGATCGAGCTCGATCGGCTGCGCCGGGTTTTCTCCACCATAGATGATTCCCGGTACCTTGCCGGAACCCCGCAGGCGGCGGCTCGCACCTTTGCCCTGCAATTCGCGCTTATCGGCGCTGATTTCAATTTGCATCTACTTTCTCCAGAATGTGGATCATCCGCGACCAGATGAATCCGATTAATAAACTTGTATATTGCGCTATCTATTCAAATCATCAGGCTATTCTCAATCAGCCTTGCTTCCCGGTTTTGCTTCTTCACCACATGCAAAGCTTGGAGTTCGCGTTACTCCATGAAAAGCGAACTCACGGAATCTTCGTTACTGATCCTGAGCATCGTTTCCGCGAGCAGACTTGCCACGCTCAGCTGCTCTATGCGGGCACATGCCCTGGCATCCTCCCGCAGCGGAATGGTGTCGGTGACAACGAGCTTGTCCAGTGCGGAACTCTCGATCCGCTCCACAGCACTGCCCGACAGCACCGGATGCGTGCAATAAGCCAGCACACGTTCCGCTCCCTGCTCCTTGAGCGCACGCGCCGCTTCGCACAGGGTATTGGCGGTATCCACCATGTCGTCCATGATCACACACGTGCGCCCGTCCACCTCGCCGATGATGTTCATCACCTTTGCTATATTCGCTTTGGGACGCCGCTTGTCTATGATGGCAAGGTCACACTCGAGCCGTTTGGCCATCTGGCGCGCGCGCACTACTCCACCGACATCAGGAGAAACCACCACCAGGTTCTTGAAATCATTTTTCCAGAGATCGCCCAGCAGGATAGGCATGCTGTAGATGTTATCCACGGGTATGTCAAAAAACCCCTGGATCTGATCCGAATGCAGATCCATCGTCAGCAATCGGTCTATGCCCACACTGGTCAGCATATTTGCCACTACCTTGGCCGTGATGGGTACCCGCACCGAGCGCGGGCGCCGGTCCTGGCGAGCATACCCGAAATAAGGCATCGCGGCGGTGATACGCGACGCGGAGGCGCGCTTGAGCGCATCCACCAGCACCAGTAATTCCATCAGCGTATCGTTGGTGGGCATGCAGGTGGATTGCAGGACGAATACATCCTTGCCGCGGACATTCTCGAGGATTTCCACCATTACTTCGCCATCGCTGAAACGGCCAACCGTGGCACGGCCGATGCGAAGATTGAGATGCCGCACGACATCCTGCGCCAGCTTGGGATTGGCGTTGCCCGTGAAAACCATCAAGCTATCGTAGGCCATGAGGAAACCTAAAAGTCCGAAAACGCGGAACCGGCAGATGGGGAATTCATGGAAGCGAACAGGAACTGGCAGCAGACCAGCCTGGACGAATCATGGAGTTGAAAACTGGCTGGGGAGGTAGGGATCGAACCTACGAATGCCGGAATCAAAATCCGGTGCCTTACCACTTGGCGACTCCCCAATTATTGTTCTGCAAAATCATGCAAGGGATGGCGATCAAGTCCCTGCGCCACAAAACCCTTCATACCGTATGGAACCTTCCCCAGCGCCGTTCTGGCCCCGAATTCGGTCGCAAACTCGGCAAAAACGCACGCGCCTGAACCCGTCATGGCGGCCATCCTTGCACCTTCGAGCTGCCGCAGCCACTCGAGGTGGCGTGCTACCTCGGGGTATGAAGCACATACCACCGGCTCGAGATCATTATGCCCTTGCTCGGTGGAAAAGGGCGGTATTTTGATCGGAATCGTGTTTCGTGTCAATTCCTTACTCGAAAAAACCTGTGCCGTTGAGACATGCACAGGCGGTGTGAGTATCAGGTACCATGCCGGGGGTAGCGCAATCGGCAGGAGTTTTTCGCCGATGCCTTCGGCAAAGGCATTTTCACCGAAAACAAATACGGGAACGTCCGCCCCCAGCTCCGGGGCCAGTTTCAAAAACTGATTCCGGCGCCAGCCCAGCTTCCACAAGCGGTTGAGCGCCAGCAATGTCGTGGCTGCATCCGAACTGCCGCCTCCCAGGCCGCCGCCCATCGGAATGCGTTTTTCCAGAAAAATGTCCACTCCCCAGAGAGCGCCGCTTTCCCGTTGCAACAGCTTTGCCGCGCGCACGCACAAATCCTGCTCTTCCGGCACGCCTGGAGTGGGGGTATGCAGCTTGATCACACCGTCCGCGCGCAGTCCGAAATGGAGCTGGTCGGCGAAATCCACCAGGCGGAAAACGGTTTGCAGAAGATGGTACCCATCCTCCCTGCGTCCCACCACATGCAGGAACAGATTGAGTTTGGCAGGGGCAGGACATGTCAGTTCCACCTGCGAATCCGCTTCAGTCGTTGACAGTATTCCATTCATCTATTACCAGCCTTATCCGCAAACCGTTACGGTTAAGTGTCAGCAGTCTGGCACGCTCAGCCTCTGACTGTGGAGTTTCAGCAGCTACCACCGGCGAGTAGCCTGAATAGGCGATCTCCCATCCGTCCTGACGGATGGCTGCCACGCGGCCCATGATATCAAGGTCGATTTCGGACGGTGTGTCCGGCGAATTCGTGCCTTGCACCCAGTACTGCAAACCGGAGAGCGGCAAGCGCCAGCCCAATACCCGTTCTGTGAGTTCTTCCACATTATCGGCGTAATAATGTTCCTGCTCGGCAGTTATGAGAGACACACCATCGGCTGAGCGCGCAATTTGTCCGACAGCCTGACCTATGGGGGAGAGAAGGAGAATTTGATCGCCGTCCTGCACGTGGCGCCACTGAACTCCACCGGAAAAACCGTCTCTGCCTTCTTTCACCGATACCCTGCCAATCAGCCGGAAGCCCGTGCTTTTCGCTTCCAGCGCGCCGGGTTCCATGATAACGGTGCTGGCTACATTCTTTTCTTCTGGAGCAAGGGTTGCACAACCTGAAAAAAAAGCAGGCGCCAGAAAAACAAGATGCCACGAGCGAAAGGAGCAAAAGGAGCGAAAGGAGAACAGGGGGAATCTTCCGAAATTTTTCAACTTCGGACAAACCGGGGTCACAGAGCGAACAGGCTGCGAATCAGCGCAGGACATCCTCTATCCCGCCTCACGCTACTTCATGAACTTCTTCATCACGCCAATCAACGCTTCGTTGCCGGGGTGATTCTTGAGCGCCGTCTGCCAAATCTCTTTCGCTTCGTCCTTCATTCCCTGCACCCACAACACTTCCCCCAGGTGAGCAGCGATTTCCGGATCGGGATTCATTGCAAATGCCTGTCGCAGGTAGCTTAATCCCTGGTTGATATCCCCCATGCGATAGTGCACCCATCCCAGGCTGTCGATGATGTAGGGATCGATAGGAGAAAGCTTGATCGCTTTCTCGATCAATTCCAGGGCCTCCGGCAGGCGCCGGCTGGAGTGCTCGGCAATACCGTAACCCAGGGCGTTGTAGGCGTGGGCATGGTCGGGCCTCAGCTGGATCAGTTTGCGCAGATCCTGCTCCATGATATCCGCCTTGCCTATTTTCTCCGCAGCCAGGGCGCGGTCATAAAGCAGCTCGGGGGAATCGGGAAGTTTTTCAAGACTGCTGCTCAGGAGCTGAAAAGCTTTCTTGTAAGCGCCCGACTCGCGCAACAATTGCGCCTCGGCGATGATCACCTGCGCACGCTGCTGGTCATTGGCCACTGGCAGTTGCTGCAAGTGCTGGAGACCCTCCTTCATTCTGCCCGTTCTGCTCAACAGAATGGCATATTTGATCTGTGCCGGAATAAATTGGGTTCCCTCCGTAACCGAACGGTACCAATTCAACGCCTGGGGAATCTGCTGTTTTTTTTCACTGATCCCGCCGAGATAAAAGCGCACCATTCCCGGGTCCCGATAACCCAGTTCCAGCGCTCTTTTGAAATTCGATTCGGCTACATCGTAGTTCTGCAGCTCCAGGGATAACAGGCCGACGGCAATGGCAACATCCGGGTTATCCGGATTTTCTGTCAGCAATTTCTGGAACTGCTCGCGGGCTTTGCTATAATCTCTTTCAGCCAGCAGCAGGCGTGCATAGGTGATGCGTGTATCGTTGGCTTTGGGATAGCGCTTGAGATAATCGTCGAAAAATTCGATTGCGCGGGCGTTGGATTCGCGCGATAGAATACGTCCTTCGTAAATTGCTGCCATCTCCCACTCCGGCCGCAGTGCCAGCGCTTTTTTCATCTCTTCCAGAGCGATGTCGAAACGCTCGGCAAACCACGCTGCCTGGGACTCGGCAAAATGCGCTTCCGGCAGATCGGGATAAGGTTGCGCGAGTTGCTTTACCAATTCGAAGATTGCATTCTTGTTGGGACTGCGCACCAGCAGGCTGTTCAGTTGCATGAAAGCATCATCGATCTTGTCTCCTGCAACCGCCAGCAATTTTTCCAGATGGGGACGGGCCTCATCCAATCTGTCAAAATGCACCAGCAATGCAGCCATCATCTGACGGGCTGGGATCGATTCCGGATCGAGTTCTGTCCAGATTTTTGCCGCTTCGAGGGCGAATGCCGGCTGGCGCGCCTGAAGCGCGGCTTCCGTGGCGCGCTGGGCTACCCGCGGATCCTGAGTGTTTTTTGCAAGCTTGAGATAAGTACGAAGACCGATCTCCGTGTCGCCCCGCTGCAGCGCTGTCTCCGCCAGCAGAAAATCGAACAGCATGGAGGGGGTCAAATCCTGATTGGGTACTTTTGACTGCTCTGACTCCTTCTTCTCTGCCGGTTTTTCCGCCGTAAGAGGAGTCTTGGCAGGAAGATGTGAACAGGCGGCAAGAAAGAGCAGCGGTAATGCGCCGGGAACTTTAAGACTCATGCGGAGATCCGGAAGATTCGAAAAAGAGGCTGCAAATGGATGGGCTTTCCTTCAGTACAGCCCACATATTAGGTATATTTTACGCTTATCACAAGTAGACACCTGAGCCGTAACATCTGCTCGCAAGGATTTACCGGAGGTCGCCGCTCCACAATTGCGCACTGCGTTACACTGAAATGAAAAAAGAACTTCGATTCATCCACCAACCTGAATCATTGATCTTGTCATGTCTGCAAAAACAGAACAGAAAACCGTTTCAGCGCATGGTCTGAGCCGTTATTTTGGCGCTCGCACTGCCGTCGACCAGGTCAGCCTGGAACTGCGGCAAGGGGAAGTGCTTGGTCTCCTCGGACCCAATGGCGCAGGCAAGACGACGATTATGCGTCTCCTCACCGGGAATCTTGCTCCCAGCACCGGCAAGGTCGAAATCTGCGGCATGGATCTGCAGAAGCAAACACTCGGAGCGAAAGCATGTATCGGCTATCTGCCTGAGGTACCCCCCCTCTACCGGGAGCTAACGATAGATGAGTATTTACGACTTGCCATGAGATTGCGCCGTCTCGCCCGCTCGAAAACAGACGATGCAATCAGGAGGGCTGTGGAACGTTGCGGACTGGATAATGTGCGCCGACGGCTGATCGGTTCTCTGTCAAAAGGCTACCAGCAGCGCGCAGGTATCGCCCAGGCCATCATTCACGATCCGGCAGTCATCATTCTCGACGAACCGACCTCGGGACTGGATCCCAACCAGATGCGCGACGTCCGGTCACTCATCCGTGAACTTGGCGCAGTGAGAAGTGTGATTTTTTCAACACACGTTTTATCGGAGGTTGAGAGCGTGTGCGATCGTGTGCAGATCATCAACCACGGACGACAAGTGTTCGAGGGTTCGGTGGATATGATGAAGCTGGAAGGAACCCGGCTTGAAGAGATATTCACGCAATCCACCCTGGAGAAAATTGAAACTTGATTACGGTCATTGCCCGAAAGGAGTTGGGAGTATTGTTCGGGTCCCCTTTGGCATGGGTAATACTTGCGCTGGCGCAACTGGTATTCGCCTGGTTTTACCTGGCAAATCTTGAAGGCTTCCTGCAGGTTCAACCGCAGCTGATAAGAATTGCCCACCCGCCAGGAGCAACCGAAGCAATTGCGGCTCCGTTATTCTCCATAGGCGCAGTCGTGCTGCTGATGATAACGCCGCTTTTGACCTCCCGTCTCATTGCTGAGGAGCGCCGCAATCACACTTTACCTTTCCTGATTTCCGCACCTGTTTCAATGACGGAAATTGTCCTGGGAAAGTTTCTCGGTCTGATGATTTTTCTGTCGGCCATCATCGCCCTGATTGTCGCATTGGCGGTTTCCCTGCTTGCGGGTGGCACACTGGATTTCGGCTTGTTGCTGAGCAACGTTGCCGGCCTGTGGCTTCTCTCAGCTTGTTTCGTTGCGCTCGGATTATATATCTCCTGCCTCAGCACCCAACCTGCCATCGCGGGAGCAGCAGCGCTCTGCATACTTTTCGCACTATGGATCATGGATAACGCTGAAAGCGGAGAAAACGGCATAATCCGCAGTTTGTCCCCGTTCGCTCATTTTGAAAATTTCAACCGGGGAATGATCGATACATTCGACCTCGCTTATTTTGCTCTTTTCATTTTCTTTTTTCTGGCCTTATCCGTTCGCTGGCTGAAACTGTACAGGTAGGTATGCGTCTCAACAGGAAAAAACTGCGCTTGCGCTGGACACAAAGCGCAACATTTTTGATATCGCTCATACTGCTGGTAGCATTGCCCGGTTATCTGGCCTGGGAGAATCGCGTTCAGTGGGATGTCACCCAGAACGAACGCAACAGCCTGAGCCCGACCAGCCTGGAGGTGCTAAAGCAAATGGAAGGCCCCCTGCTGGGGAGCGTCTACATATCCCCTCAGGATGCTCAACTTGGCAATGTATCCAAAATCATCCGTGACTTTCTGACACCTTATCAGCATGCCAAGCCTGATTTCGCTGTCACCTTCATCGACCCCTCCGAGCACCCCGATCTGGCACAGGAGGCAGGTGTCGAGGGCAACGGCGAAATGATCGTCGAATATAACGGCAGAGTGGAACGGCTGACTACATTCAATGAGCATACGCTGATCAACTTGCTGATGCGCTTGATGCGCACCGGCAGCAGGCCCGTAGTAACGCTCAGCGGCCATGGCGAACGCAGGCTGGATGGTATTGGCAATCGCGACCTTGGGGAATTTGGACAGCAATTGACGGCAAAAGGCTTCAGGATTCAACCGCTCAATCTGGTCACCACTCCTGAAGTGCCCGCCGATACGAGCTTGCTCGTCATTGCTTCGCCTCAGGCCGATCTGTCCGAGGGCGAAGTCGATCGAATACTCGCGTATATCGAGCGCGGCGGCAACCTTTTATGGCTGCTGGACCAGCAACCTTTGCACGGATTGCAGCCACTGGCGGAAAAACTTGAATTGACTCTGACGCCCGGCGTGGTGATCGACCCTCAGGCGGGACAGTTGAAAGCCCCCGTTACTTTTTCTGTAGGCACAACCTACGGCGAACACCCCATCACCCGCAACTTTGACTACCTAACGGTATTTCCTTTTGCACGCCAGATCACAATCAACGAAAACGATGCGTGGCACAGCCTCTCGCTGGTGGAGGCCGGAGAAAACGGATGGGTGGAAACAGGCGATCTGAAGGCCGGCATCGCATTCGATGCGATGTATGACGTATCCGGTCCGGTCAGTATCGCGGCTGTGTTGAGCCGCACGGTCAATGATCAGGAGCAGCGGGTCGCCGTTATCGGAAGCGGGTATTTTCTCGCCAACGCTTACCTCGGCTACGGCAGGAATCTTGATTTTGGCGTCAATCTCGTCAACTGGCTTGCCGGCGATGAAGACCTCATCGCTATCCAGCCACGAACGACCATCGACAACAGCTTGACCTTGAAGGAATCAACACTGACGATAATAGCCTGGGGATTCCTTATCGTGATGCCGCTGATTTTCCTGGGGAGCGGGATGATGATATGGTGGCGGCGTAAAAGAAGATAAAGAATGCTTCTCGCTGCTTTTCGCTCAGGATACGGGGCAATCGATCAGTCCGGTGAATCCGGAATCCTGGCCAACGTTTCCCTTACCTTGACCATACCCGACGACCCCTTTATCTCAACATTCCATCCCGACATTCGAATTGCCCGAACTGCCTGAAGTCGAAGTTGTCCGTCGCGGCATCGCCTCTGGACTCGAGGGGCGCAAGATCGCCGGCTTGACGATACGAAACCCGAATCTACGCTGGCCAGTGCCGGACCTTGAGCGAACGCTTCGCGGTCTGGAAATCAGAATGGTAACGCGTCGCGGAAAATACCTCTTGCTCGACTGTGGCGCGGGTGCGTTGATCCTGCACCTCGGCATGTCCGGCAGCTTGAGATTGCTGCCCCTTGCAGCTAATATCGCTCCGCAGAAGCACGATCATATCGATCTACTCCTGGATAGCGGCATGGTTCTCCGTTTTCGGGATCCCCGCCGTTTTGGAGCTGTGCTGTGGACAGCGGGAAATCCCGCCGACCACCCCTTACTGTCTCACTTGGGACCCGAACCTCTTACCGAAGCATTCGATGGCAAGCTGCTGTTCAGAAAAACCCGAAACCGTAGCGCCAGCATTAAAGAGGTATTGATGAACAGCCGCATTGTCGTCGGCGTCGGAAACATTTATGCAAACGAAGCGCTCTTTCTTGCCGGTATTCATCCCGCCATCGCTGCCGGCCGGATTGGAGCGAGGAGATGCGCGGGATTGGCGCAGGCAATCAAGGAAACCCTCGGGCGCGCAATAGAAGCAGGCGGCAGCACCCTGCGCGATTTCGTTGGCAGCGATGGCAACCCCGGATATTTCCAGCAGCAGTATTGGGTTTATGGCCGGACCGGGCAGCCTTGCCGGAAATGTGGTACAAATATCGAACAGATCAGGCAGGGGCAGCGTTCGAGTTTTTATTGCCCCCGTTGCCAGAAATAAATTCACTGGGATACATGAATATTACATTCATTGGTGGCGGCAACATGGCTTGCGCTTTGATTGGCGGGCTGCTGCAACAGGATTATTCACCGGCACAGATACGGGTGGCGGAGATCAACGCTGAAACACGCGAGAAACTCCGGCATGAGTTTGGCGTGGAGACGGTCGCGGAACTTGCGCGGGGCATGATCGACGATAGAGAGATAATCGTGCTCGCGGTAAAGCCGCAGCAGCTCTCCATCGTGGCGCGCGGGCTCGCGCCGCTGCTCGAACAGAACCTTGTCATCTCGATCGCCGCCGGTATTCGGGCAAATGCCCTTTCACATTGGCTCGGCGGCTATATTCGCATCGTGCGCGCCATGCCCAATACGCCTGCCCTGGTTGGCTCCGGCGTCACCGGGCTCTATGCAATGGCGGGCGTGAACGCTGACGAGAAACGTGAGGCGGAGGCCATACTCCGCGCGGTCGGCACTGTGCTATGGGTTGAAAGCGAGGAACTGCTGGATGCAGTGACTGCCACCTCGGGCAGCGGTCCTGCTTATGTATTTTACTTCATAGAGGCCATGCAAAAGGCAGGACAGGAACTGGGGTTGGATGCGGACCAGACGCGCAAACTGAGCATTGAAACCTTTCTTGGAGCCGCCAGGCTCGCGAGTGAGAGCATGGATGAGGCAAGTGTTCTGCGTGCGCGGGTCACATCGCCCGGCGGCACGACGGAACGCGCGATAAGGTCGCTGGAAAATGATGGTGTCAAAAACGGAATCATCCGGGCAATCCGTGTCGCATATCAGCGGTCACGCGAGATGGGCGACGAACTCGGCCGGACATGACAGAATAGAGAATAACCCATGCGCAAGTGGCGCAGTAAACGGATAATACTTTCATGATCAGTCAGATGCTCATATTTCTGCTCGATACCCTGCTGGGATTGTTTTCCTTGGCGCTGCTGCTGCGCTTTTATATGCAACTGGTGCGCGCGCCGTACGGAAACCCGCTCTCGTCATTTTTGATTGCAATAACCGATTTTCTGGTCAAGCCCGCAAGGCGCGTCATTCCCGGTTATCGCGGCATGGATCTTTCAACGCTTTTGCTGGCATGGATTGCTCAAGTCATGTTGCTGGGGAGCGTGTTAATGCTGAAGGGTGACGACTTCAGCTCCACGATGGGTACTGCCGCGGGCGGACTGGCGCTCCTGGGGTTGGTGGAAATCATCAAGACGACGCTTTACATCATCATGGTGGCGATCATCATCCAGGCTGTGCTTTCGTGGATTAATCCCTACAATTCGCTGGCCCCGCTGCTCGACAGCTTTACCCGGCCGTTCCTAGGCGTTATCCGCGAGCACATTCCTCCCATCGGAAATATCGATCTCTCGCCGCTGTTCGTACTGATCGTCATTCAGTTGCTTCTTTTTGTAACTGCGGGAATGGAGCGGGAAGTCAGTCGCTTGTTCTGACCGTGGAAATGGCCTCAAGCGACGAATGGTATCGCAGCGATGATACCGGGAAACGCCTGATTCTCACTCTGCACATACAGCCCGGTGCAAGGCGTACTGAAGTCGTCGGCCCGCACGGCGATGCCCTGAAAATCAAACTTGCCGCCCCGCCGGTAGAAGGTGCAGCGAATGTTGCTTTGCTCGCGTTTCTCGCTGGGGTTTTTGGAGTGTCTCAGCGTCAGGTAATACTCAGGCAAGGAGCCAGATCGCGACGCAAAATCGTTGAAATCGATGGGACGGCCTGTGGAGCCGATAAGCTATTGAAGCAAACTGCCAGTTGATACTTCGGCTATCCACAATTGTTGCAAGCTCCCCGATTCGAGCATTTCATGGGCATGCACTTTCAAAAAGCTGCCGTTATTTTGCGATCGTGATGCTTGGCACTCCCGAACGCGGCAAATCCGTAACCGTCATCTGGAACAGGAGATACAGCAGCTGGAAGGCGCTCCGGTTCCAGCGCGCCAGGGGTCCCCGGGTGTGTACCGAGTAATACTGATCATAGACGGGCACCCACAGATCGGCTTCCCGGGGAGCCGAGTCCGTCACCAACAGTTTCATGGTATCAACAGGATTTTCATCATCCTCGAGGGGCGGTGTACGGAGGTCTTTCTCCACATGATATTCCGGCTCGTCGCCTAGGGTGCGTCCGAGGAAATTGAGAATGGCATGGAAGCTGCGGAGACGAAAAGTCCCTTTCATGGACCACTCTCCCCCGAAATGATCTGGGCGAATATCGAAAGCGACATCATTGGGACTCCATTCACGCGCCTCATTGCTCAAGCGCTTGCGCTCCTCCGGTGAGAGGATGTTGGGATCATAATTGGTGATGAGAATAGGCCCTGCTGCCTGCTTGACCAGGATGTAGGTGTTTTCCCGCGCGTCATAGCGTATGGAAAACTCTTTCTGCAGAGCCTGAAAACCTTCTGCCGTCACCGAGCCGGCGGGAATGGTCCAGGTCTGCTCCAGAATCAAAGGCTCCGCGTGGAGATGGTTATTATCCTGTATGGCGGACAAATGCAGCACCGCGCGCCTGAACATGCCGTAGCCGGGCGAATCAAAGGGGCGGTTGCGATAGGAGACCTGCCGCCCTTCGTTATCATTAACGCGCACTTCCTGGGCCATCAGCCGCAACAGGAGATCGATGTCGAAACGCTGACGGAGCAAAAGCGTGAGTTTGTTTTCCTGAAATGGGGTGAGCAGACGCCGGGTAAACTCCTCTCCCTCTACCGGAACAATGGTGATCGTGGGATTTTCGGCCACGCTTCCCCCAAACACAGGCATCAGTATGCCGCCAGCATTTCCCGTCAACGCTGGGGTGGCGCCGGCACTGACACGGAAATCGAATGTTGCTGCAACGTTCGATACGCCGGTGAAGTGTACCGGCTGATTATGATAAGCACGCGCTATATTCACCAGCAGTTGCCTGGAGGCGGCACCGGTAGTCGCGTCGTCATAGGCGTCGACGGCACGATTGAGTGCAATGGGGGATGCGCAACCGCCCAGCAGAAATAGGGGCATGAGCAGGAGCAGGAGCAGGCATGAGGGCTGCCGCAAGATGCCCGCATGTCCGGTAGGGAAAAAGGTCATTCGTCTTGTTCTCTTTTTTGCCGGATTATTTCCGGAATCTTTCAAAGCACCAGATTTTTGCTCGCCTCAAGCAGGACTGCGCTACCGATAAGGGCAAACACGGCTGCTGCAATTCCACGCACGAGGCGCGCTGGAATCCGGTTCGCCAGGCGTTCGCCCAGATAGACTGCCGGAACGTTCGCGATCATCATCCCGAGCGTGGTCCCTGCAACCACCGCGGAAAACATCTGATACTGCGCTGCCAGGGCCGCAGTTGCAACCTGCGTCTTGTCGCCCATTTCTGCAAGGAAAAAAGCCAGGAGCGTCGCGCTGAAAACACCGGCGCCGTCGCCCCCGGTTCCAGACTGCGCTTCATCGAACTGATCAGGAATGAGCGTCCAGATCGCCATGCCGACAAATAGCAGGCCCAGTATCCAGTTCAGGGTGTCGGGGCCAAGTTGCGCGATGATCCATGAACCGATTGCGGCAGCGAAGGCATGGTTCAACAGGGTAGCGACGAGTATACCGAGCACGATGGGAACCGGCTGGCGAAATTTTGCCGCGAGGATAAAGGCGAGAAGCTGCGTTTTGTCGCCAATCTCTGCGAGTGCGACAACGCCAGCCGAAACAAGGAAAGCTTCCACGTTCTTACGCTCCAGGCCGGACAAGAATCGAGACCACGCTTCTCCCCGGCCTTCCGGAGACAATGTGGTCAAAGGTCTTGCCAGGCACGGAACTGCTTGCACCACGACCGGACGGGTCAAGTATGTTGATGCAAGCCCTTCGATTCGACGGAAGGAGGCTACTCCCCGATGACGGGAATATTCTACTTGCCGAATAAAACCTTGTCCATGTCAAGCCGATGCTCATGTGCAGGTAACGGCTCTACCGGAAACTCACCGTGATTCTGCTAATCTGGATTTATATCGTGCATGAACCAGGTTTGCCGAAGAAAGGCATTTTGCATTAAATATTTACCAATGAGATGGACGAGGAGTGCTCCATGTTCAGAAAGAATCTCCCACCGCGTGACAACAGGAGTCTCGAGAACGAGGTCATCCTGGCCGTGATCGCGCTGTACCTGTTGCTCGCACTCGTTATGACCGTCGTGCACTACATACAGCCGTCGGAGCAGACAGCAGCCACATCCTCCATGTCGCCCTCCCATCGGGAAAAAGCCGAAGCAAAAAAATAAACTGAAATTCGGGCGGTACCACACCATAACAAGGAGGGTTCATCATGATTCGCAGTGTTGTGAGGGATAATCACTCACTCTGCATCATTCACGGCCTGCCGCGGCGGGAGGGCGACGAGCATGTTGTCTGGCTGGAGATCAATGCGCCGATGCCCGAGGACATTGTGTGTCTGAAGCAGCGCTTCGGCATCGACACCACACCGCAGGCAGGCAGCGTCTTCGATGATGGAACCTTCATGTACATGCGCGCCAAACTCCTCCGTCTGGGCAGCAACGGGACGCCGAGCTTTGGTGATGTAACTTTCATGCTGGGCGAGCAACTGGTGGCGATTCTCTGCCAGGACCCCGATTTTCACCCGTTCGACACGGCATTGCAGCGCATGAATCGCAAGCCGAATCATTCCCGGAATCCGAAATCGGTACTTCGACTATTGTTGCAGGTGGCCAATGACAGCGCGGATACGGTAATAGATCGTCTCGCGGATGAACTGGAGCGAAGCGCAGAAGAGATTTCCGAAATATCGGATGGATACAATGCGCAGGGCAGGGAACTGGGTGTGCCTGATCTGATAGAAACCATGCAAGACCTGAATGAAAAGGAAGATATTATTTCGCGCTGCCTGGAAGCCCAGTTGTCGCTGGCGCGCACCGTGCGCTACTTGAGTGGCGAGATCGACAACGTGGCCGAGGCAGAGCTGCAGGTATTGACCACGGAACTGGCCGAAGACGTGGCCGGCGTAAAGGAACATGCCTACTTCGAGCACGAGAAAGTGCGGTATCTGCAGAATGCGGTCACGAATATTCTCAACATCAAGCAGAACCAGATCGTCAAGGTCTTCACCATCATCACCGCAGTCTTCCTGCCGCCCACGCTGGTGGGCACCTTTTACGGCATGAACTTCGCCGTAATGCCGGAACTCGCGTGGGAATACGGATTCATCTATTCGATGGGGCTGACGGTATCGGCTGCGCTGCTGCCACTTATATACATAAAACGCAAGGGATGGTTGCGGTGAGATTGCGACCCTATGCAAAGCGGAGACAACAGGATGCTTCGCGGAACTCCAAAACCGCGTTTTCAGTCTATCGCGGCAAGTAGACATTTCTTTGCTATATTGGACTTGCAAGAAGAATAAAAAAACGATTGCTTGAAGAGGGCTAAGCGGGACCTCGCATAGAAAGGAGAAAATCTCATGAAGAAGTTTCTGATCGCATCTGCTTTAAGCCTCGGCCTGGTTTCGATCGACGCCCTTGCTCAGGAGGACACGGAAGCCCTAGGAAAGCCGGGTGACCCCAGTGAGGTTTCCCGGATCGTTGAAATAACTGCGGTGGATAACCGCTTCAAACCTGACGCGATCAATGTGAAACAAGGTGAAACCATAAAATTTCTAATCACGAACCTGGGCAAGAAAAAGCACGAGATGATGATCGGCACTGCGGAAGAAATTGACAAGCATGGTAAAATGCTGAAAAAACACCCTGACCATGCGCATCCGGACGAGCCGGATATGGTCTCGGTCGAGCCGGGTAAGACCGGGGCGCTGGTGTGGCATTTCACGGAAGCAGGCACAGTAAATTTTGCCTGCCCGCTGCCCGGCCACTTCAAAGGTATGAATTTCCCAGGTATGAAAGGCACAATCACAGTAGGAGCGAAATGAAAATATCGAGACATGCAGTATTAGCTGGAATCATGTTTGCTGCCTTTGCGGGCGGCGCTTATGCTTCCGCCACGGTTGACGTTTATAAAAGTTCCACCTGCAAGTGCTGCGCGAAGTGGGTCGATCATATGCGTGCCAATGGGTTTACCGTAAACACCCATGATGTAGGCAACAAGGAGGCCCGTGAGCAGGCAGGTATCGCCCCTGCACTCGGTTCATGTCACACCGCGCTGGTCGACGGCTATGCAATTGAAGGACACGTGCCTGCACAAGATGTCAAACGACTTCTCAAGGAGCGTCCCCGCGCCATCGGCCTGGCTGCTCCCGGCATGCCGCATGGTTCCCCTGGAATGGAAGGCGAGCGTAACGATCCGTACGATGTACTTCTGATTAACAAAAAGGGGGAGACATCGATTTACAGCCGTCATCTTCCCTCTGATCCGAAAACATCTGTGATGAGACTCAAATGAGGAGCCTCAGATCATGGAGCGATAGCGAGGTATGCGATAAGAAGCTCGCGGGTCCCGGCATTCCGGGCAATAGCCGTAGCGATAACCGGAAAAGTGACAGGCATGAGAGCCGGACAATCATGAATATGCGGGTATTGCTCCTGGCAAGCATGACGATTGGACTGATCGCGGGATGCGGCGAGCCGAAGCAGCTCGCCGCGCCATCCTCAACCACACCGCCTTCCGCCACGGAGACCGCGCCATCCGAGACGCCGCCCGCACTTTCCGCACCTCCTGCTGCCGGGTCCAGTACGGTTCCGGCTGAACCAACCCCACCTGCCGCTGCTCAGGTGGAGCAGCCTAAAAACCTCGCCGCACGCAAGCTGGCGCCGGAAAGAATCAAGCGCGGCGAAGAGATTTATAGAAAGAATTGTGCAAGTTGTCACGGACCGAACGGTGAAGCTACATCGGGTTGGCGTACCCCGGGACCGGATGGCCGGTATCCTCCGCCGCCATTGGATGGCAGCGCTCACGCCTGGCATCACTCAACGGAAACGTTGGAAAAAATGATTCAGGATGGCAGCGTGGATGGCGCCATGCCTGCCTGGAAGGAAAAACTGACAAACCAGCAGATCGGGGACGTGATCGTCTGGATCAAATCGCTCTGGCCCGATGAGGTTTATGATATCTGGCACAAGGAAATCGAAAACAAGCCACAGCCAAAGCAGAATTAAGCGCTGGGAGGCGAAAAGTGGGACTAGGGGTTAGGGCTGAAGCCTTAACCCCATGACATGGTCTGAATTTGATGGCCGAAATTCGCTGATTGCGGCACTCGAGCGTATCCTGTCTTGGCTGTCTCTTCTGTCTCTTACCTTCGCTACCTTTGCCGGGTTCTGGATCAATCCTGAATGACGAGGCGCCGAGTGACGAACGTGCCTAGCGCACAAGAGCATGAACGAGAGTAACCTCGTACAAGTCGTTCCGTGAGCACCTGTGGAGAAAGGAACCGTTGGAGATCTGCTCAGCGGTTCCTTGAAGCTTAAAGCCGGCTTAATACCGGCTTAATGTTTAAGCCTGCTCGGTCTTTTGCGTTCCGTTTTCAGCCTTCCTGGCTGAAGCGCGAGCCGGCAGTTTTTCGCGAATGCGAGCAGATTTGCCGGAACGATCGCGGAGATAATAAAGCTTGGCGCGACGCACTGCCCCCCGGCGTTTGATCTCTATGCTCGCAATCAGGGGAGAATATGTCTGAAAAGTCCTTTCCACTCCCTCCCCGCTGGATACCTTGCGCACGGTAAAGGCAGAATTGAGACCACGGTTACGCTTGGCAATGACGGTACCCTCGTACGCCTGAATGCGTTTTCGCTCCCCTTCCACCACCTTGACGTTGACGACAACCGTATCTCCAGGGGCAAAATCGGGAATTGTCTTGCCCAGGCGGCTGATTTCTTCGCTTTCAAGTTGCTCGATCAGATTCATTTCGTGACTCCTTGCCTTATATTCCTTGCGTTTCGGTAACTTCCAATTTGGCACTCAATTCGCTTCGTATGCGTGCTGGAATTCTTCCAACAATTTCCGCTCTTCCGCGGTGAGGCCTTTCTCCATTTTCAATGCCAGCAGGTCGGGCCGCCGCAACCATGTTCTTCCCAGGGACTGCTGTAGCCGCCAGCGTTCAATCCTGGCGTGATTTCCGGACAATAAGACCTCGGGCACTACGCTTCCCCGATAGACCTCCGGCCGGGTGTAGTGGGGAAAATCCAGCAAACCTGCTGTAAAGGAATCCTGATTCGCGGATTCCGGATCTCCCAATACGCCGGGCAACTGCCGCACCAGACAATCCATGAGCACCATCGACGCCAGTTCACCGCCGGATACGACATAATCCCCGATGGAAATCTCATAGTCCACCTGACGTTCGATCAGCCGCTCATCCACTCCTTCATAACGGCCTGCCAGCAGCACCAATGCGGATAATTCGCTCAATTCCGTCACCATGTTCTGGTTCAGGGGTCTTCCCTGAGGTGACAGATAAATTACTTTCGTGCTGCTGATACCACAGGCTCTTTGCCTTTCCCTGGCAGCAGTTATCGCTTTTTCCAGGGGCTCCGCCAGCATTACCATGCCAGGTCCGCCCCCGTAGGGCCGGTCGTCCACCCTGCGATAATTGTCCTCGGTAAATTCCCGCGGATTCCATGTATACAGGCGATAAATGGCATTTTCATTCGCCCGCCCGGTTACTCCGTACCTGGTTACAGCGTTGAACATTTCGGGGAACAGGGTGATAACGTCGAAATCGAACGTCATAATCAGTAGTCCAGCCCCCAATTCACCGTAATCCGACCCGCTGCCAGATCGACTTTAATGATCACCTGGTCAATGAAAGGTATCAGTCTTTCGGTTTCTCCCGGGTTTTGCACCTGAAGCACATCGTTCGCTCCGGTTTCCAGCAGTCCTGCCACCTTACCCAGCGCCTCACCCTGCAAGTTGATGACTGCAAGCCCGACGAGATCCGACCAGTAATAACCTTCCTCGCCGCTCTCCGGCAATGCCGGCAACAGCCTGCGAGGAATGGCGATCTTCAGTCCCTTCAGTCGCGCAGCCGCATCACGATCGGCACATCGTTCAAGTGAAGCCAGCAATACCTTCCCATGAACCCCGCCCTCGATCACTTTGAATTTGTGCCATTTGCCGCCCTCACTGCCCAGCCACCAGTCCGGGTAATCCAGCAAGCCATCCACATATTCAGTATAGGGAAAAACCTTGATCCAGCCTGCTACCGCATATGGACCGGCAACGCGGCCCATTATCACCATTGGTTCGGCGGATTGGCCTGGTTCAGCTTCCTGCGACTTCTTGCGTGGAACCAAACTGCTTGATCAGCTTTTTCACGGTATCTGACGGTTGCGCACCTTTTGATTGCCAATAGGTGACGCGATCCAGCTTGACGCGAAGCGATTCCTCACCCTCGGCTGCGCGCGGGTTATAAAAACCGACGCGCTCGATAAACTTGCCATCACGCGCATTGCGTGAATCTGCTACGACCATATTGAAAAACGGGCGTTTTTTTGCGCCGCCTCGCGCCAGTCGAATAATGACCATGTAAATTGCCTATGGAGGTCCAAAATCGAAAAGGGTGTGATTTTACGGCAATTTTCAGCAATTTAGCAAGCGATACTTCTCCCCTTCCCGCTCTTTTCACCCCTGTGTTCAATGCGCCTGCTCCCAATTTGGTCCGATGCCTACTTCCACCAATAACGGCACCTGAAGTTGCGCCACATTGCCCATGAGCAGCGGCAGCTCGCGCTTTATCGTCTCGATTTCATTTTCCGGCACCTCCAATACCAGTTCGTCATGGACCTGCATGATGAGTTTGCTGCGCAGGTTATGCCGCCGCAGCCAGCCATGCACTTCTATCATCGCGAGCTTGATGATATCCGCGGCAGTACCCTGCATGGGCGCATTGATGGCAGCGCGTTCCGCCGCCTGGCGGCGCATGCCGTTGGAACTGTTGATCTCCGACAGCCACAGCCGCCGCCCGAAAACGGTCTCCACATAGCGGTTTTCCCTTGCAGTTTTTCGTGTCCGCTGCATGTAGTCCGCCACTCCTGGATAGCGGGAAAAATAGCGGTCCATATAGGTTCTGGCCGCGGCCCGCTCAATGCCGAGTTGCGTCGAGAGCCCGAATTCCGACATGCCGTAAATCAGGCCGAAATTGATGATCTTTGCGTACCTGCGCTGTTCGCTGCTCACTGTTTCCAGGGGAACGCCGAATATCTCGGACCCCGTGGCGCGATGGATATCTTCCCCTTGTGCAAAGGCCTTGAGCAGTCCGGCATCCTGTGAAATGTGCGCCATGATGCGTAATTCGATCTGTGAATAATCCGCGGAAATGATCCTGTATCCGCTCGGGGCAATGAATGCTTCGCGGATACGCCGCCCTTCGGCAGTGCGAATGGGTATGTTCTGCAGGTTCGGTTCGTTACTGGCGAGCCTGCCCGTCACCGCGACAGCCTGAGCATAATTGGTGTGCACTCTTCCAGTAACGGGATGCACCATGCGCGGCAGTTTGTCGGTGTAAGTCGACTTGAGTTTGGCAAGACCGCGATAATCCAGCAGAGCCCTGGCGAGCGGATAATCGAGTGCGAGCTTTTGCAGCACATCTTCGTCCGTGGAAGGAACGCCGCTCGGCGTTTTTTTCATGACAGGCAGCTTGAGTCTGTCAAACAGGATTTCCTGAATCTGTTTGGGTGAATTCAGGTTGAATGGCAGTCCGGCAATAGTGCAGGCGCGCTCCTCCAGCGCCAGCATTTTCTCGCCGAGCTCACGGCTTTGCGTTTCCAGCAATTTGAGATCCAGCAGCACGCCGTTGCGCTCCATCTCGAACAAGACATCCATCACGGGCATTTCCAGTGTGCGGTAGATATGGTCGAGCTTTGCATCGTTGTCAATTTCAGCATACAGATGCTGGTGCAGCTGCAGCGTGATATCCGCATCCTCGGCTGCATATTGCGCAGCGCGTTCGATATCCACCTGCTCGAAACCTATTCGGGCAGCTCCCTTGCCGGTAACTTCATCATAGGTGATGGTTTTGATGCCCAGATGCCGCAGCGCAAGGTTGTCCATATCGTGCGGGCGATGGGATTCGAAGACATAGGATTGCAGCAGCGTGTCGTGAACGATTCCTTTCAACCCGATGCCGTGATTGGCGAACACGTGCCTGTCAAACTTCAGGTTCTGCCCCAGTTTGGGGGCGGAGGGGTCCGTCAGCCAGGGTTTGAGCTTTTCGAGTACAAAGTCGAGCGGCAACTGGCTGGGGGCCCCGGTATAACGATGTCCCAGCGGTATATAGCCCCCGTGATGCGGTTCCACGGAAAACGAGATACCCACCAGCTCGGCGCGCATCGGATCAAGCCCGGTCGTTTCGGTGTCGAGTGAAACGAGCGGCGCCGCGGCGATTCGCATCATCCACTCATCAAGTTGCTCCGGGGTAAGAATGGCCTGATAATCGGCCTGCACCAGACTCGAGCCTGCCTGGGCTGAATCCGCAGAAAGCGCATCAGCGCCTCCTTCCGCCTGGGATTCCTGTTGCAGTTCGCGCAACCAGCTCTTGAAATCCAGCCGCTCGTACAACTCCGCGAGCTTTATCGTGTCCGGGGGCTGGGGTCCGAGATCATGCAGGCTGACTGGCAACGAAACGTCGCACTTGATGGAGAGCAGTTGCCGCGATCTGCTCAACCAGTCCAGGGCATTGCGCAGATTCTCCCCTACTACCCCGCCTATTTCGCCAGCGTGGACAAGCAGGTTGTCGAGTGTCCCATATTGATTGAGCCACTTCACCGCGGTTTTTGGTCCCACCTTCGCCACGCCGGGGATATTGTCAACCGCGTCGCCCACCAGCGCCAGATAGTCGAGCATGCGTTCCGGGGGTACGCCGAAACGTCCGAGCACACCGGCTTCATCAAGCATTTCATTCGTCATGGTATTGACGAGGGTCACCTGCGGGTTCACCAGTTGCGCAATGTCTTTGTCGCCGGTCGAAATGATGCAGCGCATGTTCTCGCATTCCGCCTGTTTCACCAGCGTGCCGATCACATCATCCGCCTCTACTCCTTCCACAGAAAGCATCGGCCATCCCATCGCATTTATGCATTCCACGAGCGGCGCAATCTGGGCGGCAAGCTCGTCGGGCATGGGCGGCCGGTTCGCCTTGTACTCGGCGTAGAGCTCATCGCGGAAAGTCTTGCCTTTTGCATCAAATACGCAAGCGCTATAATCGGCCTGATAATCCTTGTGCAAGCGGCGCAGCATATTCAGCACGCCATAGACTGCACCGGTCGGCTCGTTATTGCGGTTGCGGAAATCGGGCAGCGCGTGAAAAGCGCGATACAGATAAGATGAACCATCGACCAGCAGTAGTGTTTTCATTTAACTTCCAAAGGTTTTCCGATGAGCCTGAAAAACAAAGCAGCCCGTACCATGACAAACGATTTCCAGGAGAAGGCATGGTCAGGACGTGAATCCTGGCGCGTGTTCGGGATTATGGCAGAATTTGTCGAGGCAACGGAGCGTCTCCATTCCGTCATGCCCGCGGTCAGTATTTTCGGCAGTGCCCGCACCCTCCCTGATCATCCCTACTATGAGTTAACCGAGCAGATTGCGCGGCAACTCTCTGACGCAGGCTTTTCCGTCATTTCCGGTGGGGGTCCGGGGATCATGGAAGCCGCGAACAAGGGGGCCTATTATGGCGAGTCCCCCAGTATCGGACTGAATATCCAGCTGCCGCACGAGCAGCACCGGAATGTTTATCAGGACGTCAGCCAGACGTTTCGCCATTTTTTTGCGCGCAAATACATGTTCGTCAAACTCGCGACAGCCTATGTAGTGCTCCCCGGCGGGTTCGGCACACTGGATGAACTGATGGAAGCGCTGACACTGGTCCAGACCGGGAAGACGCGCAGAATGCCCATTATCCTGGTTCGTTCGGATTTCTGGCGCGGCATGCTCGAGTGGCTGCAGAATGTACTCGTCGCGGAGGGCATGATCGCCCCTGAAGATATGGATCTGATCCAGGTAATCGACGAGCCGGCAGAGGTGGTGGAGGCGATATTCAAGTATTACGAGACGCGCGGCTTCGAGCCTTCCATCGCGGAACGGGAAATTCAACTCAATCTATAACAGCCAGGGCATTTCGGATAGAATGGTGTATTGACATGACCCGCCGGGAGGCGCCATGCGTCGTATCGTTGTTGCATTGTTATTGAGTTCTGTACTACCAGCGGCGGCGCAATCCAATCAGCCCAAGGATTTGCGACCCATACCGGAAGTGCCGGAACCCCCGGAATTATCGTTGCCTTCGGCCGGTATCGAAGACGAGGAAGAATCGCTTGAGCCGCAGGTTACCATCACCAAGCGCGGAGAGGACCAGATCGAGGAATATCGCCTCAATGGACGCCTCTACATGATCAAGGTCATACCGCGCATAGGGCTTCCGTATTACCTGATCGACAATCGCGGCGATGGCACTTTTTCCACCCACGATACAGGCGGTCTGGATCAGCGTATTCGCCCTCCCATGTGGGTGATACGCGAGTTCTGATTTTCCAGGACAGCCATTGCGCCTGATTAAACTGCTTCTGCCTTACTTTCCTGCTCCATGTCTGTCTTCACCATAGTTACCCATGAGCAGCTTTCCGCGTGGCTGAGAAATTATTCCGTCGGCAAACTGATCAATCTGCAGGGCATTTCTTCCGGGATTGAAAATACGAATTATTTTGTCACCACCAGCCACGGCAAATATGTTCTGACACTATTTGAGAAACTGACTTCGGCGGAACTGCCCTACTATTTGAACCTGATGGCCTATCTGGCGCGCCACGGCCTTCCCTGCCCCAGCCCCGTGGCGGATCTCGCCAATAAATTCCTGGGAGAGCTCAACGGCAAGCCGGCGAGCATTGTCACCTGCCTTCCCGGGAAGTCGCAGGAATCTCCCACGGCAGCGCACTGCGCCGAGGTTGGCGAACTCCTGGCGAACATGCATTTATCCGGCTTATCCTATCCAGAAAAAATGGAGAATTTGCGAGGACCCAGGTGGTGGAAAGCTGCGGCACAGGAAGTCATGGCGTTTCTTTCAGAGGACGAGGTTGCGATTCTCGGGGAGGAATTACGCTTTCAATCATCGCATCGAACGGAAAGCCTTCCGCGCGGCGTGATCCACGCCGACCTGTTTCGTGACAACGTGCTTTTCAACAATGGCGCAATGGGCGGAGTGATCGATTTCTACTTCGCCTGCAACGATGTGCTGCTATACGACCTGGCGATTACCGCAAACGACTGGTGTCTCAACGAAAATGCGGAATTGGACCCGGAGCGGACTTTATCGCTGCTCGGAGCCTATCACCGCACCCGGCCGCTGCTGGAGGCCGAGCGTGATGCTTGGCCGGTGATGCTGCGCGCCGGTGCGTTGCGCTTCTGGCTCTCACGCCTGCAGGATTATCACCTGCCGCGCGCCGGAGAACTTACCCACGTGAAGGACCCTGCTCACTTCATGCGTATACTGAAAAACCATGCAGCAGCACGCTCGAAGCTCGCCGAGGTGTGGATCTGACCGTCAGTTGAACAGCCGGCGGGATGGAAGACGTTTATCGGAGAAAAACAAGATGGATATCAGGCAGGTAGACGGGAGAAGGGGATGGGAATGGATAGCGGAAGGTTTTCAGTTATTCCGTAGAGTCCCCATGGTGTGGATTCTTCTTTGCACCACCCTTCTGCTGATCGCGGCTACCCTGGGACTTATCCCAACGGCGGGCCAATTCATTTTCACGTTGCTCTCGCCGGTATTCCTGGCGGGACTGATGATCGGCTGCAGAACGCTGGAACGCGGAGGGCAACTGGAAATAGCGCATCTCTTTGCGGGCTTTCGCAACCCCGGACCGCTGATTACGATAGGAGGAATTTATCTGGTAGGTCAGGTGCTCATCGTCGGCATATTCATGCTGGTCGGGGGCGACGTGCTGATGAGCCTGCTGCTGGAAGGAAAACGGGTCGATGAAAACGAATTGAAAAACGTATCAGGGGATATGTTATCCGCTTCCCTGGTAGCGCTGACCCTGTCCATTCCTCTCCTGATGGCGACCTGGTTCGCGCCTCTGCTGGCGGTATTCGATGAAATGCCTCCAGTGGAAGCAATGCGAACGAGCTTCTTGGCGTGCGTGAAAAACATCGTGGCATTCCAGATTTACCTGATTGTACTCGTGGCGTTCACGATAATCGCCATGATTCCTTACGGCTTGGGATTTTTTGTGCTGGTCCCGACCGTTTTCGCTTCGATCTACACCAGCTACATGGATATTTTTCAGGAAACCGCAAATTCCGGGGATGTTACGGAAAGCGCATGAATCTCCCGGGAATTCCTGGCGGGGACTGCCCGACCGGAAACGGTGCGGCGACGCGAAAAGTAAAGCATTTCCAGCTCACACCGCCACCCGGGCTCCCAGGGTTTACAATGCAGTCAGTTTTGCATATTCCAGTAACAACCATTTGCTGCCATTGCGGCCGAATTTAACTTCAACCCGCGCATCGGCACCGCGGCCTTCGCAGTTGACGATCACTCCTGCTCCGAACTTTGCGTGAACCACGTTCTGGCCCACCCGCCAAGGCGATGCCGTCGCCTCCTTCACTCCCATTTCCCGGATTGGGGGGCGCTGCGCAACCTCTTGAGTGGGAGAAACCGGCTGCGGTCGCCAAGGCGCTGTCTTCTGCACGGGCTGCAGCCACTTGAGCACGCTCTGCGGTATTTCCTCTATGAATCGAGTGGGAATATTGTAGCGAGTCTGGCCATGCAACATGCGGCTTTGGGCAAAACTCAAATACAGGCGACGCCTCGCGCGCGTCACGGCTACGTACATCAGGCGCCGCTCCTCTTCCAGCCCCCCCGCCTCGTTACGGCTATTATCGTGGGGAAACAAACCTTCTTCGAGACCACTTAGAAATACGCTGTGAAATTCCAGTCCTTTGGCTGAGTGCACGGTCATCAGCTGCAAGGCGTCCTCCCCTCCGCCGGCTTGGTGCTCGCCTGCTTCCAGGGAAGCATGATTGAGAAAAACGGCCAGGCCGTCATCTTCGGCTTCGTGCACGAAGGCAGTCGCCGCAGTGATCAACTCGTTCAAATTCTCCAGCCGGTCGGCACCCTCGCGCTCGGCCTGGTAATGCCTAATCAATCCGCTGTGCTCCAGCATATGTTCGACGATTTCCGGGAGCGGCAGAGTTTCACAAACCTGCCGCATCGATTCGATCAGCACAACGAAGCCCTCGATGCCTCTTCTGGGCCTGTCCGGCTCTTTATTCTCCCCCATTCCCACCGAGGATTTCAGCAAGCCTGACGTGGCGGGTTCTCTGCCCCTGCATTTTTTCAGCATCGCTTCCCAGAGGCTTCCCCCCTGTTGCCTGGCTTCATCCTGCAATTGCTCCAAGCCCCGCAAGCCGATGCCACGCGCCGGGAAGTTGACGATTCTCAGTAGCGCGTTGTCATCTTCCGGATTGGCTATCATTCGCAGGTAAGCCAATGCGTGCTTGATTTCCTGCCGCTCGAAGAAGCGCATGCCCCCGTATACCCGATAAGGCAGCGAGGCATTGAACAAGGCGTGCTCCAGCACACGTGATTGCGCGTTGGAACGATAAAGCAACGCGATCTGGGACAATTGGACCCCCTCCGCACGCAGGGATTTGACTTCATCCACGATAAACGCCGCTTCATCGAAATCCGTCGGAGCGTTGTATACCCGTATCGGCTCGCCGCGCCCTTCTGAAGTCCAGAGATTCTTTCCGAGCCGCCCATTGTTATTGCGTATCAGTGTGTTGGCGGCATCCAGAATATTGCCATGTGAACGGTAGTTCTGCTCCAGTTTGATGATCCTGGGGATGCGAAAGTCCTGTTCGAACTCTCTCATGTTGCCAGTATTGGCACCACGAAAGGCATAAATGCTCTGATCGTCATCGCCCACGGCAAAGACAGCGGTCTTCGGACCGGCGAGCAGTCGCAGCCATTTGTATTGCAGCCGGCTGGTATCCTGGAACTCGTCCACCAGGATGTGCAGGAAACGACCGCGATAATGCTCGCGTATGATTTCGTTGCGCGTCAGCAATTCATAGCTGCGCAGCAACAACTCGGCAAAATCAACCACCCCTTCCTTGTTGCATTGCTGCTCGTAAGATGTATAAAACTCGACCATCTTGCGCGTGTAGTCATCGTACGCTTCCACCTGCGATGCGCGCAGCCCCTCCTCCTTGGCATTATTGATGAACCATTGGACCTGACGCGGAGGAAATTTCTCATCGTCCGCACCCAGATTTTTCAGGATACGCTTGATGACCGCCAGCTGATCGGCGGAATCCAGAATCTGAAATGTTTGCGGCAAACCGGTATCCTGGTTGTGAGCGCGAAGCAGGCGGTTGCATAAGCCGTGGAAGGTACCTATCCACATGCCGCGGGTATTGATGGGCAGCATGGCGGCAATGCGAGCGATCATTTCCTTGGCCGCCTTGTTGGTAAAAGTGACCGCCAATACTCCGTGAGGACTGATCTCGCCGGACTGAATCAAATACGCGATGCGGGTCGTAAGAACCTTGGTCTTGCCGCTGCCCGCACCGGCAAGCACCAACGCCGATTGATGGGGCAACGTCACTGCTTCGAGTTGTTCCGGGTTTAGTGCGGTGAGTAGAGAAGACATACAGCAAAGATTTTTCCGGTCAGGGCACGGGATCGTTCAAGCCGTGCAAAATCGGATTAAAAGCAATGTAGAAGGGTATGATGCTCCTGCATACCCGGCGCCTGGTTCTCCTTCCGGTATAGGGAGTCGCGCGATGCGCAGGAAGGGTGCCGGGTTTGCAGGATGTTTTACTATAACGCTCGGGCGCTATTGCCTGGGGCTACTTTTTGCGGCTTGCCACCACGAGATCAAGAATAAGCGGCGTCAATATGAGCTCTATGGCCAGACCCATTTTCCCGCCGGGAACGACGATGGTGTTCGGGCGGGACATGAATGAGTTGTGAATCATGGCAAGCAGATACGGGAAGTCGACATTCCTCGGATCACGAAACCGGATCACGACGAAACTTTCGTCCAGCGTGGGGATGTCCCGTGCGATGAAAGGATTCGAGGTGTCCACTGTCGGCACACGCTGGAAATTGATATGCGTTTTGGAAAATTGCGGAGTAATGTAATGCACATAATCGTGCATGCGGCGGAGTATCGTGTGCGTCACCGCTTCGGCCGAATAACCACGCGCATTCATGTCACGGTGGATTTTCTGAATCCACTCCAGATTCACGATGGGCACGACACCGACCAGCAAATCGACATATCTGGCCGCGTCCACCGTGTCGCTCTGCACTCCTCCATGCAACCCCTCATAAAACAGCAGATCCGAACCGGGCTTTATCGGCGCCCAAGGCGTGAAGGTGCCTGCCTTCTGTTGATAGGGCGCGGCCTCCTCGTCATTGTGCAGGTACAGGCGCGTCTCCCCGCCGCCGGTTTCGCCGTATTCCTTGAACAACGTTTCCAGCTTCTCGAACTCGTTGGCCTCCGGACCGAAATGACTGATGGGACGTCCTCCGTCCTTTTCGGATTCGGCTACGGCTTTTTTCATGGCATCGCGATCATAACGATGGAAGCTATCCCCCTCCACCACCGCAGCAGTCAGTTTCTCGCGCCGGAAAATATGCTCGAAACTATTCTTGACCGTCGACGTACCGGCGCCGGAAGATCCGGTAACGGCGATGACAGGGTGTTTTTGCGACATACAACTTCTCCTCGGACAAATAGATAATAAGATGATGTTATGGAATCTTCGAACACGTTGCCAGGCGAGCAGGGAGCACCTGTTGTTCAGGGGCTCTTCCTGCAATTTTTGCCTCAATATTCGCTGTAATCTTCCGCCTGCAATTTTAAGGTGCGTTATGATAACCGTTTTCTCAATGATTTTGGTGGGAACAAAAGTCGCCGGCATACGCCGCCTTGCAAAACGAAAATCAGCGAGGAGAGCAGTGTTCGTGCAGATGAATATAACCCCTGCCCCCGGACTCCGGTTTGACATTTATGCATCTCTGACATAGAATGCGCGGCTTTTAGTAAATAAGCAGGGGTAGGTTTGTGAAAACCTTTTCAGCCAAACCACATGAAGTGAATCGGGAGTGGTTCGTGATTGATGCGGGCGGCAAGGTACTTGGACGCCTCGCTGCCGAGATTGCCCATCGTCTTCGCGGTAAGCATAAGCCTATCTATACGCCGCATGTGGATACCGGTGATTTCATTGTCGTGATCAACGTGGACAAGATGCGCGTTACCGGCAACAAGGCTGAAAGCAAGATGTACTATCGCCACAGCGGTTACCCCGGTGGTATATACGAAACGAGTTTCGCGAAAATGCATGCGCGCTTTCCCGGTAGGCCGCTGGAAAAAGCAGTAAAAGGCATGCTGCCGAAAGGTCCTCTCGGCTATGCAATGTTAAAGAAGCTCAAGATATATGCCGGTGCAGCACACCCACACGCCGCACAACAGCCGCGGCAACTTGAAGTCAGGGCTTGATCATGAATGGAACCTACAGTTACGGTACGGGACGGCGCAAAAGCGCCGTAGCGCGCGTGTTCATCAAGCCGGGTAGCGGCGTGATAACAGTCAACAACAAACCCGTGGATGAATTTTTTTCCCGGGAAACGGGGCGGATGATAGTGCGCCAGCCGCTGGAATTGACCGGAAATCTCGATCGCTTCGACATCTTGGTGAATATTCATGGCGGAGGCGAATCCGGGCAGGCAGGGGCGGTGAGACATGGAATTACCCGGGCGCTGATTGACTTCGATGCAACCCTGAAACCTGTATTGAGCAATGCCGGGCTGGTTACGCGTGACGCACGTGAAGTGGAGCGCAAAAAGGTTGGTCTGCGCAAGGCACGACGCCGGAAGCAGTTCTCCAAACGATAAGCTTTTATCTGTCATAAAAAGCCGCCTGCCCGCTGTTTCTGGCGGATAGGCGGCTTTTTTCTTTCTTGTTGGCGCCTGTAATCGTAAAACCTTCCACAGACATCATGCGGATGTCAGGTAGATGCGCCGTGACAACAAATTTTAACCACACGAAAATTTCGAAGAACCATGCTTAAGATTGGCATCGTAGGTGGAACCGGATATACCGGAGTAGAGTTGCTGCGCATTTTGTCTCAACACCCAGAGGTGAGTATCGAGGCAATTACATCGCGCAAGGAAGCTGGCATGGATGTCACCCAGTTGTTTCCAAGTCTGCGCGGACGGATAGAGTTAAAATTTTCCGATCCCGCAGAGGCAAACCTCGAAAAATGCGACGTGGTATTCTTTGCCACCCCGAATGGCATTGCCATGAAACAGGTTCCATCCCTGCTCGATGCAGGCGTGCGGATAATTGACCTTGCGGCCGATTTTCGCATCAAGGATATCACCGTCTGGGAAAAATGGTATGGAATGCCCCATGCCTGCCCCGAACTGGTTGCGGAGGCGGTCTACGGTCTGCCGGAAATCAATCGCGACAGGATAAAGACAGCGCGGCTCATAGCCAATCCCGGCTGTTATCCCACGGCCGTGCAACTGGGTTTCCTTCCCCTGATGGAATCGGGCGCCGTGGATCTGGATCATCTCGTCGCAGACGCGAAATCGGGCGTGTCAGGCGCAGGACGCAACGCGGAAATTCATACCCTTTTTGCTGAAGCAGCGGACAATTTCAAGGCCTATGGGGTATCCGGACATCGCCATCTTCCCGAGATCAGACAGGGCTTGTCGCAAGCGGCAAAACACCCTATCGGTCTGACATTCGTACCGCATCTCACCCCGATGATTCGCGGCATCCATGCCACGCTTTATGTAAAACTTCTTAAAGAAGTCGATTTGCAGGCGTTATACGAAAACCGCTACATGAATGAACCATTTGTCGACGTACTTCCGCCAGGCTCCCATCCGGAAACGCGCTCTGTGCGGGGTTCGAATCTCTGCCGCATCGCCGTCCACCGCCCCCAGGGTGGGGATACGGCCGTCATACTCTCGATTACGGACAACCTTGTCAAGGGTGCGGCCGGGCAGGCAGTGCAGAATATGAACCTCATGTTCGGCTTGCCGGAAACCCTTGCCATCACCCATGCCCCCTTGTTTCCGTAAAAAATCGTAAATAAGCGCGCGGAGCTGCAGTGCTGTCGAAATCAGGTCCATGCGCGCCTCACGAAGATCCAGCCATGCAATGTAAGGTAATTTCCAGAAAATGCATGCCCGACTGTTCCTCGATAAGAGTTAGTCTTTGTCAAGATCGAGGTTCATCGTTAGAATATCCATAGTTGGCTGCGGGTTTCTCTCGACACTTCTCCTGGTAGCGATCAAGGACCCAGCGCCTGCAAGAGAAACTTTCCATTATTTCGATCTGATGCTCTTTTGCGATGTTTCGGATACGCTTGGCTGCCGCTTCAAAGGGCATGACCTGCGCTTATGATAAAGTCGCGTAATAGAAGGCACAAAATAGCTGCGGCGCCAGCCGCGGTCCGATTGCAGACTCCCGCTCATGTCCGCTGGTCGGCTTTTGCCATCCTGCTCGTGGCTGCGCTGATTCTTTCGTGGGGCATGTACGATGCCGGGCGCAAAGCGGGTATTCCCGACAGAATCGAACCCCCGCGTGAAGAAAAAACCGAGGCACCGGAGATGGAGCGGTTGTCGCAGTTGAATGCGCGACTGCAGCACGAGAATGACGAACTGCGCATAAAGATGGCGGGGCTCGATCAGCAGTTGCAAATGGATCAGGCCGCCCGTCAGGACATTGCAAGCCAAGTCAAAACCCTTCAGGGCGAGAATACGCGCCTCAAGGAAGAACTGGGCTTTTTCCAGAATCTTGGTTCTGCTCCCGGCAAGACCGGTCAACGTGTTTCCATCGGGGGCCTGAAGCTTGAAAAAGGTAAACTGCCCGGCGAATACCGGTACAGTCTGCTTCTGGTTCAGTCGGGAGTGCGGGGCAAGGATTTTCACGGAAACCTGGAATTTGCCGTCAACTTTCAGCAGAATGGGGAAAAAATGGTCCAACCCTTGACCTCCAGCGAGACCAGCGACGACCCATCGAAGAAATTTGATGTCAGCTTCCGATTTTATAGGCGAGTGGAAAATACTTTCTGGCTGGCTCCGGAGGCCATTGTCGACAGCTTGCAGGTGAAAGTATTCGAGAAGGGCGAAACGCAGGCTAGGCTCATGCAAACGGTGAATCTGTCTTTGTAAGGAGGGAAAATGTTTGAGAAAATAGGCAGACCGCACAACCAGATCGATTCGCTTATCGGCGTTGATACTCACATTGAAGGAAATATCATCTTCACTGGGGGGGTACGAATAGACGGCCGTGTTACGGGAAACATTACCGGGTTGAGCGACATGCCGAGCACTCTGGTTTTAAGCGATCAGGCGGTCGTAGAGGGTGTCATCCACGTTTCCCATGCTGTGATCAATGGCACGGTAGTCGGCACGATAAAGGTTACCGAGTATGTGGAACTCCAGCCAAAGGCAAAGGTCTGTGGCGATGTACACTATAAGGGCATGGAAATACATCTCGGTGCATCTGTTCAGGGCATGCTGCTCCATACGGAAATCCTGGAACGTGAAAGCAATGTCGTTACATTATTGCCGGCGGCCCAGATCACCGATTTGAAACACGTATAACACTGCAATCTCTCACCAGCCTATTCGGAAACGCTTATGAACGCTCCTTTCAACGACGGTTCGGGTCAGACTGATTCGATGACGAACATCCCAACGCCATTGATCTTTACCGACAACGCGGCAAACAAGGTCAGAGAGCTGATCGAAGAGGAAGGAAACAACGATCTCAAGCTGCGGGTATTCGTGGCAGGAGGCGGATGCTCCGGCTTCAAGTACGGATTCACCTTTGATGAACTGATAAGTGAAGATGACACGGTAATGGAAAAAAATGGTGTCAAACTCCTAGTGGATGCCATGAGTTTCCAGTATCTGGCAGGAGCGGAAATCGATTATCAGGAAAACGCCGAGGGTGCCCAGTTCATTATCAAGAATCCGGGCGCTGCAAGCACCTGCGGTTGCGGCTCTTCATTCTCCGTTTAAGAAATCCTGGTGGGTTAACTCCTGCGCGCTGCGGGTTAACTCTGGGGTTCAAACTCTGCGTTAAGCTGGACCGGAAGCTCACACTCCCTTCCAGCTTCCACTTCCGTCCCTTCATTCAGGGTAAAAGAAAGTCCTGAAGGGGATATAACAGGTCCTAGGCAGAATAGATGGCCCCGAGAAGCCGGGAGCCTTTCGCGCCAGTAACCGAGGGAATATTACCGGGCATGCCCTGGATGAGTTGCCGCGCAAGCCAAGCAAAGGCGAAAGCTTCCAGCCAGTCGGCGTCCACGCCCAGGCTGTCCGTCAATCCAACTTTCCTGTCGGACAATGCCCCCTGAAGGGAGGCGATGAGGTGGCTGTTCCGCGCGCCCCCGCCACACACATAAATTTCGGTCGCATCCCCGCAGTAATCGAGTATACAACGGGCAATTCCGGCGACGGTCAGTTCCAGCAGGGTGGCCTGGACATCGGCCGGGCTCTCATCCCCCTTCAGGTAGCCTTCCATCCAGGTTGTACTGAATAATTCCCTGCTGACGCTTTTGGGCGGGGGAAGGGAAAAAAATGGCAGTGCCAGCAGCTTTTCCAGCAGCACGGAGAGCGTTTTTCCGGTTGCCGCCCACCTTCCGTCCTCATCATACGCTTGCCCGGTATGGCGCGCGCACCACTCGTCCATCATTGCATTGCCCGGGCCGCAATCGAATCCTGTCACGCTTCCACTCCGCGGCAGATCGGTGAGATTGCTGATTCCTCCGATATTGACGATCACGCGATGAACATGAGGATGCGCGAACAAAGCCTGATGAAATGCCGGCACCAGGGGGGCGCCCTGTCCTCCCGCAGCGATATCGCGACTCCTGAAATCGGAAACTACCCTGATTCCAGTGAGCTCTACCAGCAACGGAGAATTGCATAACTGGATGGTGTAACCCGCTTCTGCCTGAGGACAATGACGTATGGTTTGCCCGTGGCATCCGATGGCAGCGACTTCGTGCGGCGCAACGCCGCTTTTGCGGAGCAAGCCCGCCACTGCTTCAGCGTAATGACGGGCAAGCTGATTACCAAGCATCGCGGCACGGTGCAGCTCGTCATGACCCGGAAAATGGAGTTCCTTGAGCTGTTCGCGGAGCTTTCCGGGGTATGGCAGATAGAAGTTGTCGAGCAACACCGGCCGGGGGGCTTCAAAGTCGGCAAGCACTGCGTCGATCCCATCCAGACTGGTGCCCGACATGATGCCGATATAGTACGCCGCTTTCAAATCTCTCCCGGGGACGGGATTTTTATCCAGTCGATCCGTTCGGACCACCCGCCGTTAATCCAGCAGTGCGAGATTGGTGCCGTGCAGCATATCGAGCCTCGCCATCGATGATTTCGTTGATTCGTAAAATGCCGCGAGGTGTGCGGGAGCGATCGGTTTTCCTTCCGGCATCGGCTCCTTCAGAGGATCGCGTTGAATGCCGTCGACACGGAACTCAAAGTGCAGATGAGGCCCGCTCGCCAGGCCGGTGGCTCCAACCCGGCCAATGATATATCCTTGGCGGACACGCTGACCCTTGCGCAACCCTTTGGCGAAAGCCGACAGGTGGCCGTAAACCGTGGCATACGACCCTTCATGCTCAAGGATGATGAAGTTTCCATATCCCCCTTCCCATCCCGCCACCGCCACGATGCCATCGGCCACCGCCTTTACTCCTGTGCCGGTGGGCGCCACGTAGTCGATGCCCTTATGAGCCCGCCATTTTTTCAGGACGGGATGGAAGCGGCCGCTCGAAAAACCGGAACTGATGCGAGAGAATTCCAGCGGCGAGCGCAGAAATACCCTGCGCAGGTTCTTGCCGTCTGGCGTGTAATAACCGCCTTCTCCATCGCCGCTCCCCGGGAAATACACTCCCCGGTAGGGCACTCCCTGGTTGACGAACTCCACCGCCAGCACCCGGCCGGCTCTCGTCGGTTCCCCGTTGCCGTAGAGGGCATCGTACACCACCGTAAAACGGTCACCCTTGCGCAGATCGCGGTGAAAATCTATTTGGGAAGCCAGGATATCCACAATCTGGGAAGCCACGCTGTCCGGAATGCCCGCGCGGTCGATCGCGGCAAAAAGCGAGCTTTCGATCACGCCTGATTTCATCTGGATATGTGTTTCCAGCAATGCCGGCCTGTCGCTCACCACATAGCTGCCGTCGCGTTTTTCCAGCACCACCTGATCATTGCCGCCTGGAAAGTAGCGCAGCAGCAGCAACTCGCCCGCAGCGCTGGTTTCGGCATGCACCATTCTGCCCGCGGCCAGTGGATGCAAGGCCTTCAGATCCGAGGTATCCCGAATGAGGCGCGCCACGTCCTGATTATTCACTTCAAGCCGGGAAAGCAGACTCCCGATGGTATCGCCCTGCTGGATACGTTCATGACGCCAAAAAGTCATGCCCTCCGCCGAGCCAGCGCGAATCTCCGGAATCTCCAGACCGAGGACGACCTGTTCGACCGGTACGTCTTCCACCGCAGTATCGGGGGCAATACCGAAGGCTGCCACCATTCCAAACAACGGAATGCTCGATAACAGTATCAGGCCGCGCAGTGTTTTTCTTGTAAGTGTAAAAGCCTGGCTGTTCCTCACTATCTCAAGTCCCTCATAAAGGAGCCAATGTAATCTGTTTTTTTTGCGCGCCCATGTCTGCTTGTTGCTAGGCATCTCCCTTGTGCGGGAAATCGTCCGGGCGGATCTCTTTTTTATGGGTGCCAGCGTCCGGCTATGGGCTGCTCTCTCTCCCCCCCGTTGCCCATGGCGAAACAGCCAGCCCAATACATCCTTCGTGAGCGTCAGCAGACTGTGCGCGGAACCCCTATTCCTATATCCTCGCATAGGTTCCCTCTTGACGTCGTGGCTTTCAGAATATGAGTCTAGCACAAAATCAGCAACCCATATCAAAGCCACGTGTAAGCCCCCTTTAAAAGGCAAAGGTCCTGCCCCAGGTCAACCTCGATATCACTCCCCGACTTCATCTCCCGATTTGGCAGTAAAATAGCGCGCTCCCAAACTATCGGTTTTTCAGAACTTATGTCTACAGCCGACCCCACCCTGGACCTGCTGGCATATCATGCGTTTCCTCACCTCGCCTCCGCCCTGCGTGTACGCAAGGACGCGATTCTGCGAGAGTGGGAGAAGTCTGTCGCCTGCACCCTGCCCGCGGCTGACGCGCTCACGCTAAGAAATCTACGCGACTCCGTGCCTCTGATCCTGGAAGAGGTGATCGAAGCGTTTTCCTCCAGCCATCCCGTCACTACCCAGGCACTGGTGGAAGGCAGCAGACTGCATGGCGAGTCGCGCTTTCAGGAAAATTACAACATACGCGAACTGGTGGTCGAGTACCAGCTTCTGCGGCGCGTAATGATCGAACAGATTTCCGAAGAATTGAATGGCGAACTGGACGAGACAAGCAATGTTGCCCTGAACATGGCAGTAGATGCAGCGCTGCAAAGCGGAACGGTCATATTCGTCGAGAATCTGCAGCGGCAGCTCAAGTCTGCGACGGAAATCCAGTCCAAGTATCTCTCTTTTCTTTCTCATGATCTTCGCAATCACCTCAGCCAAATCACGCTATATATCCAGATACTTGCAATGAAGCTCGCAAAAATTCCCGAGCTTGCCGACAACGTCGCGGACCTGGAGTCGGTCAGGAGCATCATACTCAAGACCACTGCTGGAATGGATCGCTTGCTGCAATCCGAGCAACTGCGAAAAGGGTACTTTCACTTGGCGATGGAAGCGGTGGATTTGAATTCACTGTTATCTGAAGCAGTCAGGCAGATCACACCGGAAGCGCAATTGAAGGGAATAGAGTTAAGCATCGATGTACCGGAAGGCGCGAAAGTGATCAGTGAAGAAGCGCTGCTGGTACCTATATTGCAGAATCTGCTGGGGAACGCTGTAAAATACAGTTCGGGTGGCCGGATAGAAGTTACAGCCCGTCATAACGCCAGCAGGGAAGATAGTGCCTGGATCCTCAGCGTGAGCGATCAGGGCCCGGGCATTGCGCCGGAAAACCTGACCCACCTGTTCGATGCTTTCCAGCGCGCCGATACCTACGGCAAACCGGGCGTCGGGCTGGGTTTGTCCATCGCTTCAGAAGCGACCCGGCTTTTGGGCGCCAAACTGGAAGTGGAGTCCGTGGTAGGGGTCGGTTCAACCTTCCGGTTATTGCTGCCCCGCCAGATACTGGAAGACGAGGTTTCTGAAGGCACGTGATTTGGCGTCTTTTTGCGGGATAAACACTCGCTCACCGGTATATGTGAGCACGGCATGCTCCGTTGCTGATTATCAGGACTCCTCTTCGTATAAAGCCTGTATGGTATCTTCTCAAGCAAACGGGTTACGAAGATCGAGATCCGGGGGAGTTGATTTGAAAATGGTTTTCTGTCGTTCGATTCCAAAGAAGAGATAGCGCAGAGGGACGCACTATCGCGCAAGCGCGAATCATTGAAGCACATTGAATAAAATAATCCATTCGGAATTACTGGTCTGTTTTCTGCTCGGCGCACTTACCGTTCCCGGTTTTGCGCCGTTTTATCTTTTTCCGATCCCGCTTGCGACCCTCGCGCTGTTATGCCATTTCTGGCGCAACAGTGCGCGACCTCGCGCAGCCGGATTGCTCGGCTTCTCGTTCGGCATGGGGATGTTCAGTGCGGGTGTCACCTGGCTCTATATTTCCCTGCATGATTTCGGCGCGATGCCGATGCCGGTTGCCGTGCTTGTGCTCATTTTTCTGTGCGGCTACCTCGCGCTGTTTCCGGCAATGGCAGGCTGGACCCTGAGAAAACTGGATATCGCCGCCCCTATCGTATGGGCGCTAACTGCGGGGGCGCTGTGGGCCTTGTCCGACTGGCTGCGCAGCGTATTGTTTACAGGCTTTCCATGGCTGACCCTGGGTTACTCCCAGGCCCCGCTCAGTCCCTTGACCGGTTTCGCACCCATTATTGGTGTATACGGCATTTCGCTGCTGGTGGTGCTGAGTGCTGCGCTGCTGTGTTTGCTCGTTCAGAAGGAATTTCGCAAGCCCCTCTATTTCTTACCCCTGCTGACGCTCTGGCTTGCCGGTTGGGGCCTCCAGCAGATTCACTGGACTGAACCGGAAGGCGAACCGGTGACCGTAAGCCTGCTGCAGGGGAACATTCCACAGGATATGAAGTGGCGTGAGGACCAGCTCATCAGTTCCATGGAAAACTACGCCCGGCTTGTACTGCAAAGCGACAGCCGCCTGATCATCACGCCCGAAATTTCGATCCCGCTCTACCGTAACGAAGTATCGCCCATCTATCTTGCCCAGCTAGCCGCCCATGCAAGGCGGAATAATGGCGACATTCTGGTTGGCCTGGTGGAAGCACCGGGTGGCCGGAGCGAATACTATAATTCCATGTTCAGCTTCGGCACTTCCCCTGAACAGAGCTATCGCAAGTATCACCTTGTGCCGTTTGGCGAATTCATTCCATTGAAGCCGGTGTTCGGGTGGATCATCAACGTCCTGAAAATTCCGTTATCCGATTTTTCACGGGGCGCACTCGGGCAGCAGCCCATGAATATCGCGGGGCAGCGGGTCGCAGTGAATATCTGCTATGAAGACGTGTTTGGCGAAGAGATCATCCAGCAGCTGCCGCAAGCCACCCTGCTCGCCAACGTCAGCAACGATGCCTGGTTTGGCCGCTCCATCGGGCCCCGACAGCACTTGCAGATATCCCAGATGCGGGCCCTTGAAACAGGACGCTATATGGTGCGGGCAACCAATACAGGAGTCACGGCAATCATCGACGAGCGCGGGAGAGTGTTGCAGGAGGCGGAAATATTCACCACCACCGCCCTGCATGGCACAGCGCAGGGGTTTGCCGGCGCCACGCCCTACGTGCGATTCGGCAACAGCCTGATTCTCGGGCTTTGCGGAATATTGCTGGGACTTGCCGTGTTATCCGCTTTTCGCGAAACCCGCAAAAAACGGTAAAATCGCGTTCTCACGCAGTTTTACGGCGTCTCTTGCTGTCCCTTGCTTTTGCGCCTTTTTGTCAATTACGGTCCGGTTCAGAATCTTACATGCGCACATTTCAGGAAATCATTCTCTCCCTGCAACACTACTGGGCCAGGCAGGGCTGCGCGCTGCTTCAACCGTACGATATGGAAGTTGGCGCGGGAACATCCCACACTGCCACATTCCTGCGCGCGCTCGGTCCCGAGCCGTGGAAAGCAGCGTATGTGCAGCCCACCCGTCGTCCGAAAGACGGGCGTTATGGCGAGAATCCCAACAGGTTGCAACACTACTACCAGTTTCAGACGGTACTGAAACCCGCCCCTGCCAACATCCTTGAACTGTACCTCGGCTCGCTCGAAGAACTCGGTTTCGATCTCCGCCAGAACGATATACGTTTCGTCGAGGATGACTGGGAAAACCCCACTCTCGGCGCCTGGGGATTGGGATGGGAAGTGTGGCTGAACGGCATGGAGGTGACACAGTTCACCTATTTCCAGCAGGTGGGCGGTATGAACTGCAAGCCCATTACAGGTGAAATCACCTATGGCCTGGAGCGGCTGGCAATGTACCTGCAAGGCGTGGACAACGTTTTCGACCTCACGTGGACAAAGGGGCTTTCCTATCGCGATGTCTATCATCAGAACGAGGTCGAGCAATCCTCCTACAATTTCGAGCACAGCGACCTGGATTTCCTGTTCAAAGCCTTTGCAAGCCATGAGGCACAAGCCCGCCATCTGGTGGAACAGGGACTCTCTCTGCCGGCTTATGAGCAAGTGCTGAAGGCTGCACACACTTTCAATCTTCTCGATGCGCGCGGCGCGATCTCAGTCACGGAGCGCGCCGCCTATATCGGGCGCACCCGGGAACTCGCACGCAGCGTGGCACACGCCTATTACGAAAGCCGCAAGCGTCTGGGCTTTCCCCTGGCGCCGGTGGAATGGGCGCGGGAATTGCTGGAGAAAGCCGCTTGACTGATGCAACACAAGGTTCGGCAACCCGAAATCTTCTGGTTGAACTGCTGGTAGAGGAACTGCCCCCCAAGTCGCTGAAGAAACTGGGTGACAGTTTCGCGCAGGGAATAGCCGCGGGCCTGAAAAGACAGGGTTTGGCGCGGGAAGATGCGACCGCCACCCCTTTTGCCTCTCCCCGGCGCCTTGCCGTACATCTCACATGCATAGCAGCACAAGCCCCGGACACATCCTCCCTGAAAAAACTGATGCCGGTAGCAGTGGGTCTGGATGAAAATGGCCAGCCCACCGCTGCCCTGCTCAAGAAGCTGCGCAGTCTTTGCGGCGATACTGATCCTTCCCCCTTTCTCTCCCAGCTCAAGCGCGCCCATGATGGAAAAACAGAAACCCTGTTTCTGGACAGCGTAGCGAAGGGAGCGACGCTAGCGGAAGGCCTGCAGGCAGTGCTGGACGAGACACTGGAGAAATTGCCCATTGCCAGAATGATGACGTATCAACTCGCGGACGGCTGGAATACCGTCAATTTCGTCCGTCCGGCGCATGCGCTCGTTGCCCTGCATGGGAAAGAAGTCGTGGATGTATCCATACTGGGCCTGACAGCGGGACGTCAAACGCAAGGGCACCGTTTCGAAGCGATGGTGAGTCCGCTGACCGTGAAAGATGCCGACAGTTACGAGCATCAGTTACAAGAAGAAGGCGCGGTAATTGCGAGCTTCTCCCATCGTCGCGCCGAGGTCGAGCGCCAGTTGCTGGCCGCGGCCGGCGAGGAAGACCTCGGATTGACCCGGTATGACGGCCTGCTGGATGAAGTTGCCGCGCTGGTGGAACGCCCCAGGGTGCTGATGGGTGAATTTGAAACGGGATTCCTGGATGTGCCACAGGAGTGCCTGATCCTGACGATGCAGGCCAATCAGAAGTACTTCCCTCTGCTCGATGCGGGCGGCCAACTCTCGCACAGGTTTCTGATCGTATCCAATATCCGCCCGGTGGATGGGCGCACAGTGATTGCCGGGAACGAACGTGTGCTGCGCTCGCGCTTGGCAGACGCGAAATTCTTTTTCGACCAGGATCGCAGGAAGACGCTGGCCTCGCGGGTGGAAGGCCTGCAGAGGGTGGTATACCACAACAAGCTGGGCACGCAGGCAGAACGAGTGGAAAGGATCTGGGCCATTGCACAAACCATCGGCTTACAGCTCGGCGGCAATGAACTCGCAGCCAGGGCGGGCGAAGCAGCCATGCTTGCCAAAGCGGACCTGCTCACTGACATGGTCGGCGAGTTCCCGGAGTTGCAGGGCATCATGGGACGCTATTATGCAAAGCATGACGGCGTGGCCGAGGAGGTCGCCGACGCGATCGAAGACCATTACAAACCGCGCTTTGCGGGCGATGAGTTACCGCGCAATCCGGTGGGCGTGTGTGTCGCACTCGCCGACAAACTCGAAACGCTTGTCGGCTTGTTCGGCATTGGCCAGATACCCACTGGAGACAAAGACCCCTTCGCCTTGCGCCGCCATGCGCTGGGCGTTATCCGCATATTGATCGAAAAGGAAGCGCCGCTGGCGCTGAACACCCTGCTTGAGCAGACTGCGGACATTTTTGGACAAAAGATCAAAGGCTCAACTGAAACCACAGCCGAAACCGCAACTGAAACTTTAAGTGATTTCATTTACGAACGGCTGAAGCACTATTTCAGTGCCGAATCCATCGAGGGACAGGCAACGAACTTTGGCGAACCCGGTAACGAGGGCCGGCTGGCTTTCTCCCCACAGCAGATCGACGCGGTACTCGCCCTGCGCCCCCAGTTGCTGAATGATGTCAAAAAACGTCTGATCGCGGTGCGTGCTTTCGCCGCCCTGCCGGAAGCCGAAAGTCTTGCGGCCACCAACAAGCGGGTGGGCAACATTCTCAGAAAAGCGGAAGTCGATGAAGGTGGGGAAATCGACACCGTCCTGTTGCAGGCGCCCGCAGAACAGGCGCTGCACGAGGCATTAAACCGTATAATGCCGGAAGCCGATGCAGCCTTTGCTGCCGGCGACTATACCGCTTCGCTGCAGGCGCTGGCCGCACTGAAAGTTCCGGTAGACCGGTTTTTCGATACAGTGATGGTGAATACGGAGGATACTGCGCTGCGCCACAACCGGCTTGCCCTGCTTGCGCAAATGCAGAAGACAATGAACCGGATTGCAGATATTTCCCGGCTGGCACTCTGATACCGGCAACCGATCATGAAACTCGTCATTCTCGACCGGGACGGCGTCATCAATTATGACAGCGCCGCCTTTATCAAGACGCCGGATGAATGGAAGCCCATTCCCGGCAGTCTGGAAGCAATCGCGCACCTCACGCAGGCGGGCTATCGGGTGGTGGTCGCCACCAACCAGTCCGGCATTGGCAGAGGTTTGCTGGACATGGTGTCATTCAATGCCATCAACGATAAGATGTGCAAAGCCGCCATTCAGGCCGGGGGACGCATCGATGCGATGTTTTTCTGCCCCCATGCCAACACCGACAACTGCGATTGTCGCAAGCCCGCCACCGGGATGTTCAAGGAAATTTCAGAACGTTTCGGGCTGGACTTGAAAGGTGTGCCTGCAATCGGCGACTCGCTGCGTGATTTGCAGTGCGCAGCTGCCGTCAGCGCGCTTCCCGTCCTGGTGCTGACCGGCAAAGGAAAAAAGACCGAAGCCGAGGAGGACCTGCCCGAAAACACGAAAATATTCGCCGATCTCTCGGCGGCGGTCAATGCCCTGACGCAATGAACTGGATTCCGGTCGTGCTGCGCTCGACGCTCTACGCGCTCCTGCAGCTCATCATCACTCCTTTCTACTTCCTGATCGTCTTTGCCGCGTTCCCGCTTTCGCGCCTCAACCGCTATCGCATCACCTCCGGCTGGGCGCACCTGATGCTGTTTCTGCTGACTACGGTCTGCGGCATCCGTTATCGCGTCATAGGAAAAGAAAATATTCTCCCTACGCCGAGCATCATTCTGTCGAAGCACCAATCGGCATGGGAAACGATCGCCTTCCAGCAGATCTTTCCTCCGCAAGTGTGGGTGCTGAAAAAGGAACTGCTGCTGGTTCCGTTTTTCGGCTGGGGACTGGCGATGACCAACCCCATCGCGATCGATCGTAGCTCGAGAAAAGCGGCGCTGAAGCAGATCGTCGAGCAGGGAAAAGACCGGCTCAGGCAGGGATTCTGCATCGTCATTTTTCCGGAAGGCACCCGCATCGCCCCCGGCAAAAGGGGCAAATACGGCATTGGCGGCGCCTGGCTCGGCATCCATACCGGCGCACCAGTCATACCGGTGGCGCACAATGCGGGCCGCTTCTGGGGCAAGAACGCCTTCATCAAGCGTCCCGGCACGATCACCGTCAGTATCGGCGCACCCATCGACCCCAGCGGCATGGAACCGGGCGAACTCAATGCAAAAGTGGAAGCCTGGATAGAAGCAGAGGTGGCACGGATCGATAATCTGCATCCGGACGAAAACCCCGATCCGGACCAAACGCAAGAGGAACCCGCGACGTGAAGAAGATTGCATTCCAAAGGACGAAAACGAGCAAACTCGCGGCAAACGAACTGCGCCATATAAACCTGAACGGCAGCGAAGTCCCCTACACGCTCATGCGTTGCAGGCGCAAGACCATCGGCATGAGAGTGAGCAGCGAGGGCTTGACGGTGCGCATTCCGATGCGGGAATCGTTGAACTGGGTCGAATCCGTACTGCAAAAAAGAGCCGACTGGATCGTCACCAAGCTCGACGAATGGAAGAACAGGAAGCCCACCCGCCCCGCGTGGGAAGAAGGCGCCATCTTTCCCTTGCTCGGAGAACCCTGGCAGGTGACGGTTACCGCCGAGGGCGCGGTACAGATGATGCAGGTAAGCGAGAACGCCAGAAGCAAGGATGAGCAGCCGCGCTTATCCCTGTCCTCCAGGGTTGCTGCCGAGCAAATCGAAAGCGCCGTAATGAAGTGGTACCGTCAGCACGCGCTGACCTGCTTTACCGAACGCATTACCCTTTACGCAAATAAACTTGGCGTGGCCCTGCCGCAATTGCGCCTCTCCAGTGCGCGCACACTCTGGGGCAGCTGCAACTCACGCGGCATCATCCGCCTCAACTGGCGCCTGATCCAGAAACCGCTCGATCTGGTGGACTACGTAGTCGCACATGAACTCTCCCACCTCATCGAAATGAACCATTCGAAGGCGTTCTGGCAGACGGTGGGTAGCGTGTATCCGGGTTATGCGGGGGCGAGGAAGAAATTGAGGGGGATTGGGTGAGGGCGGGGCAAGATATTATTACTTGCTCTACTTTCTGCCATGGAGAATTGTTCAGGAGATCTAAGATCGATAGCCACGAGGAGATGGAGCGCTTTGCCCATCACTTAAAAGACTCATAATTTCACAGCCGCCAAAGTCATAACCGCAAAGGACTTGCGTGGCTACATCTATGGGGACTAATGCTAAGTTCAGTAAGCTCTTGCCTTTATGTTAGTATCCCCCGCTTCTCCTTCTCACACTGACTTATGCGCACCCTCGCCGCTCTCGCCCTGACCACCCTGCTGCTGAACGCCTGCGGCCTCAAGGGTCCGCTCTACCTTCCGCAGGAGCCGGCTCCAGCGCCGCCACAAAAATCTCCGGATACAGAGAAAAAGAAGTGAGCGGTTTTCCTTTCTTCAGTTACCACAACGGGCGTTTGTGGGGTGAATCAGTTCAACTGGAGCGCATCGCCCTTGAATTCGGCACGCCCTGCTATATCTATTCGCACGCGGCACTGACAACAGCCTACCGGGAATTCGACGAAGCCTTTGCAGGGCGAGATCATCTGGTCTGTTACGCAGTCAAGGCGAATTCCAACCTTGCCATTCTCAACCTGCTCGCCCGCCTGGGAAGCGGCTTTGACATCGTCTCCGGAGGAGAACTGCAACGAGTGCTAAAAGCAGGCGGCGATCCGCAAAAAATCGTTTTTTCGGGTGTGGGCAAGCAGCCTGCGGAAATGAAGGTAGCGCTCGAAGCAGGCATACTATGCTTCAACGTGGAATCGGAAGCGGAGCTGCATGTGCTGAACCGCGTGGCCGGAGAAATGGGCAAGGTTGCGCCGGTGAGCCTGCGGGTGAACCCGGATGTGGATGCGAAAACCCATCCGTATATTTCCACCGGACTCAAGGAAAACAAGTTCGGCATTCCTTTCGATGAGGCGGAGGCGCTTTATGCTTCTGCGCAGGAGCTCGGCAACGTACGGGTGGCCGGTCTCGATTGCCATATCGGCTCGCAATTGACGGAATTGACGCCTTTCATCGAAACCTGCGAGAAGATGCTGGGGCTGCTCGACCGGCTGGAGGCGCAAGGGTTGGGGATCGAGCACCTCGATCTGGGTGGGGGCCTGGGGATACGTTATGCCGGGGAAAATCCCCCCTCGGCACGGGAATATGTCGAGGCGTTGCGCAGCGTGGTGGGCAGCCGCAGGCAGAAAATCCTGATCGAACCGGGAAGGTCGCTGGTGGGCAATGCGGGTGTACTGCTTACAACCGTCGAGTATCTCAAGCCTACGTCGCATCGCGATTTCGCCATTGTCGATGCGGCCATGAACGACCTGATGCGCCCGGCCTTATATAAGGCTTACCATGAAATCCTTCCGGTGGTTGTGCGCAACGAAATGGATGCAAAAACCTATCAGGTTGTCGGTCCGGTGTGCGAAACCGGCGATTTTCTCGGGCATGACCGCCACCTGGCGCTGGCTCAGGGTGATCTGCTCGCTGTCATGTCGGCCGGGGCTTATGGCATGAGCATGAGCTCTAATTACAATGCGCGTCCGCGCGCCGCCGAGGTGATGATCGACGGCGACCGTATCCATCTCATTCGCCAGCGGGAATCGGTCGAGCAATTGATGACGGGCGAGAAAATCCTCCCATAGCCCCGCATGGGGTTATAGCAGGGGCTATAGCAGAAAAAGGGTTGCGAGCCCCAGGAAGATAAAAAAACCTCCGCTGTCGGTCACGGCGGTTATCATTACGCTGGAGCCCGCGGCAGGATCGCGCCCCAGGCTGTGCAGGGTCAGTGGTATGAGCACGCCCATGAGCGCGGCCAGCAACAGGTTGAGCATCATTGCAAGCATCATCACCAGGCTGAGGGAAAAACTGCGGTAAATAATGTAAGCAAACCCGCCAACCACGGCGCCCCACACCACGCCGTTTACGGCACTCACGCCGATTTCCTTGCTGATCAGCATGCGGGCATTCCCGCCATTCAGTTGTCCCAAAGCGAGCGCCCGCACGATCATGGTAATGGTCTGATTGCCGGAGTTTCCCCCTATTCCGGCAATGATCGGCATGAGCGCGGCCAAGGCAACGAGTTTTTCGATCGAATCTTCAAACAGGCCGATCACCCGCGAGGCGACGAACGCGGTAACGAGGTTGATGGCAAGCCAGGTCCAACGGTTCTTGAGGCTCTTCCAGATGGGCGCGAACAGGTCTTCTTCCTGACTCAAGCCGCCTACGCTCAGGGCTTCGCTGGCTGATTCTTCCCGGATGAAGTCCATCACGGCATCGATCGTGACCCGTCCCACCAGTTTTCCTTCCGCATTGACGACCGCGGCGGTAACGAGGTCGTAGCGCTCGAATGCCTGCGCTGCCTGTTGCGCCCTTTCGTCAGGATAGAACACGATGGTTTCCTTGCTCATGACCGAACTTACCAACGCGGCTGGATCGCTTACCAGCAGGCGGTTCAAGGGTAGCACGCCCTTGAAATACTCGTTCCGGTCCACCACGAACAAAAGGTCGGTCTGATCCGGCAACTCGTTCAGGCGGCGCAGGTAGCGAAGAACCACTTCCAGCGTTACATCCTCACGAATGGTGACCACATCGAAATCCATGAGCGCTCCCACCGCGTCTTCCGGATAGGACATGGCCGCCCGCAGCTTCTCGCGCTCTTCCATGGGAAGCGACTGGAATACATCTTCGAGAACGTCCCGGGGAAGATCAGGCGCGATGTCCGCGATTTCATCGGCATCGAGCTGCTCTGCCGCAGCGCGCATCTCGCCGCGTTCCATCGAGGCGATGAGGGTTTCACGGACGGCGTCCGACACCTCCAGCAGGATTTCCCCGTCACGCTCCGCCTTGACCAGATCCCAGATCAACAAGCGGTCTTCCAGCGGCATCACCTCGAGGATGTGGGCAACGTCAGCGGGATGAAGCTCGTCAAGGAGTCTTTGCAATTCAGCCAGGCTTTGCCCGTGCAGCAGCCCATCCATGAGCCCCTGCTCCGGCAGGGGCTGCGGGGGCAGGAGCCCTTCCGCGAGCTTGTGCTCGTACAGTAGCTGGATCACATGCTGCAAATGTTCTTGCAGGTTTTCTGTTTCCCTGAGGTTATTTGCCATTAGGGAGGTTCCTGGAACAGGTTTTGCCTGATCTGATTGTAGGGAAAAAAACGTCGAATATTATGACAAGGTGAGTGAAGACGCAAACCGGGCATAAAAGCACGGAGAAACCGATCGGCAGCGGACAGCCGACGGGATGAGACTTCTCCCACAACCCGCGGCTCTGCCTGACAGGGGAGAGCGCATCGGCCACCTCGACCTCTGCTATTTTATCTCAGGGAATGGAAGCCGACGCCATACGGCGCAGAATCATGCGCGTTTTCTTCGACAGCCAAGCCGTATTGCGATTTTCGTCGTAGAACCGGGGACTGGGAACCATGGCAGCGAGCCGAGCCGCCTGCTCCCTTGAAACAGAAGAAGCGGAAATACCGTAGTAATGGCGGGCCGCAGCCTCGGCCCCGAACACCACATTGCCCCATTCGATCACATTCAGATAAATCTCCAGGATACGGCGTTTGGACATCACTTTCTCAAGCATCAGCGTGATGAACGCTTCCTGGAGTTTACGCCATGGAGTCTTGTCACCGGAAAGAAACAGGTTTTTTGCCAGTTGCTGGCTGATGGTGGAGCCGCCCATGATCAGCCTGCCCTTTTTCAGGTTTTTCTCGTACGCCTTCTGGATAGCATCGAAATCGAATCCTTCATGCTCCAGAAATTTCGCGTCCTCGGCTGCAATGATTGCCCGCTTGAGATGCGGAGAAATCTGTTCGTAAGGAATCCAGCGGGTACGCAGTGCAGCCTTCGTATTTTTTTCCCGCAGTGTTTCCAGCCGGGTTTGCATGAAAGCGCTGGAAGAAGGATTGAAATAGTTCCAATAGACAATCCGACTGAAAATCCAGAATTGATAGGCAAATATGGCGGCAATGAGAAACAGGAACATCCGCCAGAACCAGCGCTTGAAAAACATTCTTATTATTCCCACTGTTGTTTCCAGGTTGCGCAGTTGCGCCACCCTCACCGGCGGAGGACGCCCTCGCTGCTCCGCCTATCAATCTACGGACTGCCGAGGCTTGACCTTAACATTTCAATGACCGGTTCCGTTTCCGGCCGTACTCCGCGCCAGAGAAAGAAGGATTCGGCCGCCTGCTCCACTAGCATGCCGATTCCATCGGCCAGCCGCGCTGCCCCCTGCTGCTGCGCGAATTGCAGAAAAGGAGTAAGCCCCTTGCCGTACATCATATCGTAGGCCAACGAAGCGCCGGCGAAAATACCTTCTGGCAGAGGCGGCAGGTCGCCCTGCAGGCTGGCGGAGGTGGCATTGATGACAAGGTCGAATTCCTGCCCGCGAAGATCCTCGTACGCTGCGGAAATGACGTTCCCCGAGGATGCAAACAACCGCTGCAGGTCATCTGCCTTTTGGCGGGTGCGATTGGCAATCACCAGCGCGGCAGGCTCATGCTCGAGCAAGGGCCTGATTACCCCGCGGGCTGCTCCGCCCGCGCCCATGAGCAAGACACGCCGGTCATCGAGCGCATAGCCGAGATTGACGGCGATGTCCCGCACCAGCCCCGCGCCATCCGTGTTATCTCCCAGGATGTCATCTGCCTCGAATACAAGCGTGTTCACTGCCCCCGCAGCCTTTGCCCGCTCCGTGAGGCAGCTTGATAGCGTGTGGGCTTCCAGCTTGAATGGCACCGTTACGTTCGCCCCTTTGCCGCCCCGCTGCCTGAAGGCAGCTACCGTTTCCACGAACCCATCCAATGGCGCAAGCATCGCTTCATAATGAATATCCTGTTCCCTTTGACGTGCAAATCCCGCATGAATCAGGGGCGACTTGCTATGAGCAACAGGATTACCGATGACGGCATAAAGATCACTCATGGTCACTCCCGGTGTAAGTCATGGAATCAGACTCCGATTGGAGCCGACCGGGAGGAGGAAACAGGGAGACATGCGATTGTGAGCAATACCTGCGGGCAAATCGGTACGCCCGCATGATCACTCACTTGTCAGCTCATCGGCGCTGGTGAATACCCAGGAGCGAGTAATATGCAGAATATCGGTATCCCGGCTGAGCTCCGGGGGAAAAGGGGCGAAGCCATTCTGCCCCGCCAGCTTCACGATACGGACGGCTGCCTGATCCAGAATTTTCTTTCCGGAAGAGCGGTTTATTTCAACCGATTCCAGACTGCCATCGGAGCGGATGCCGACGGTAAGCTGCAAGCTGCCATAAAGCTGTTCACGTTTTGCCGCCTCGGGGTAATTCAGGTTCCCGATCCGCTCCACCTTGAGGCGCCAATCTTCGGCGTAGCGGGCAAAACGATAGTCCCGGGTGCGGCTGCCGATAAACTTTCGTTTCAGCGGTTTTTGATAGGTTTCAAGACTCGCGTCGCCGCGCGCCGCTACGCGTGCGATTGCCAATCCGCGCTGAACCAGGTCCGCAGTATCAAAGATAGCGTTCTGGTCCTGCCCGGTTTGAATCTGAGGTTGAGCTTGGGCGACCAGGGGATCAGGCTCATCAGCACTTTGATGGTTGTCATTCTCAGTGGCTGCCATCAATGGCGGTGTCCGGAGTTCGCGCGGTCCTGCTTCCTGGGCAGTGGAAGCGGAATCGGCAATAGTCTTCCGGGGAATATTTGCTGTGTCCTCCTGTTTCGGCAAGGGAGGAGTGGGTTGGGCTGGATGCCGGTTAGCGTTGCCTTTTACAGCAGGACTCTCGTGCGCCACTCGCGGCACCCCTTCTTTCCTGTCTGTCTTGTCCGGATGGAGAGCGGGCTCCCTATTCACCAGCATCACTTCCAGTGGCGCGCTCACTGCACGGATTTGCGAAAGAGGGAACTTGAAAGTGACGCTGGACAAAACCACGACATGGAGAATAACCGAGACCAGTATCGCGGTTTTCAGGCGCGATACTTCATTCAACGGGGAGCTGTAACTCGCGCCCGGATTAAACTCGCTTAGGGTTGTGTTCAGGGTCGTTATTGTCGCTATAGTCGGGGTAGCGCTCAAATCTGCCGAAGAATAGTGAGGCTGAAAGGCCGTAAACCGTAACGGCCTGCTATGTTACAGGATAAATCTCAAGCTTGCAGTTTTCTCAGGAATTTTATACTGAAGGTAAGTTCCAGCAGATCGATATTCGAGATTTCAACCTCGATAGCCGTTTCCGGCGAAAGCTCCGGCAACGATGCGACACGCGCCACAAGCGGCAGGCGATCGAGCTTCACCAGGTTTTCCTTCAACACCTGCGCGCCTGTTGCCAGAACATTTTCCTGCAATAACCAGCGCAAGCACCAGTAGCGTTCCATCGAGCGTTGAAAATCGCCGTACACCTCATAAGTGGACTCGAAATTCCGCATGAACATGTGCAGGCTCTCGCTCTCCCTCGTATAAGGAGGTTCTTCTCCTCGCAGCAACGCAACCAGTTGCCGCTGATTGATGAAATCCACGTAGCGGCGCATGGGCGAACTGATCCAGGCGTACTGGGAAACACCGAGACCCTGATGCGGGGCTGGCGACGTGCTCATCCTGACCTTGCCATTGCCCTGACTGCGATAGATGCCGGCGACTCCGCTATCCGCAAGCAACCGGCCCCATTCGGCATTCACGTAAATCATCAACTCAGACACCACCTTATCGATGGGCGAGCCCCGGCGACGCTCGGTAATCATGATATGGTCGCCATGAAGATTGAAGTTGTAGTCGATGCGTTCGTTATTGCTGTCGTTGGTCTTGCCCCGGAGTGCTTCCATCTTGCGGGCAAAATTCCATAATGCGGCCAGCTCCCTGCCGAAGGGATGATCGATGCTTCCTCCAGCCAGGGTAGATTCATTGAATTGCTCCTCCAATGTGTCGTGCCGGAGGTTGGCTGCCACCTTTACTTGCTCGACACGCGTGCTGGTGGCGGTCACGGTGAAATCATCGGCCACGTCCAGATACATCGAAACAGCGGGACGCAATTGTTTTTCGCTCAATGTGTACTGCTGTATCACCGGTTCCGGCAACATGGTGATCTTGTTGCCCGGAATATATACGGTTGAGATACGCTGTTCCGCCACTTTGTCCAGGAGCGAACCGGGGGCAATGCCCAGCGTGGGTACGGCAATGTGAATGCCGATGCGGAAACTTCCCAGCGTCAGCGGCGTAACGGAAAAGGCATCGTCAATTTCAGTGGTGGTGACATCATCGATGCTGAAAGCAGCCACATCCGCTACCGGCAGATCGGGCAGAACCACCAATTGGTCAGCACCCAGTTCATCGAAGCCGGTACCCTCGGGAAAATGCTCCAGCAGGAAACGGTTGAGATGATAGTCATGCGTGGAAGGGATCGCACCGCATTTTTGCAGCAACTGGGAAACGCTCAGTTTCGTCGCGGCACAGACGGCATCCAGCGCTTTCCACTCGACCGAATTTTTTTCCGGGCGATAGAGCAGGTTGAATAGTGTCGGCTTGAATTCTTCCGGAAGGATAAACTCGCTCAGCGATTGCATGTAATGGGCCTGCTGTTCCGCCTGGCGGCGCTTTTTCTCCTGGCTGGCGAGCGCCGCCTCCAGCGCTTTCGGCGGCGCGGCCTTGTAGCGGCCGCGCCCTTTCTTGTAAAAATACATCGGCGCGCTGTGCAGCCGGATCAATACCGCAGCCGCTTCTTCCGGTGTCACCCGATCGCCGAAATAATCTGCAGCAAGCGCATCGCTGGCGAATTCGACCTCACTCTCACAACATTCCCAGAGAAAATTCGGGTCAAGATCTTCCGCCGTTTTTTGCGCGACATCCATGAATTCAGTCAATGAGGGCGCGTCAAACCGCAGCAGCACGGAGGCTGCCTTTATTTTTGCGCGCTTGCCGTGAGGCGCCTCCACTTGCAGTGAAGTCGTGTTATCGGCAAGAACCGCACCTACCTTGAAGGTGCCTTCCTCTTCGTAAAAAACATTCATGAAATGATTCTTGAGGCAAGCAGGAAAGACATGAGACTTGGCAAGGCCAAATCTCAATGCATATCAGTGCATATCGTCATCAGATTATAGCCCGAAACGTATTTTCAGCAGGTTGGACAGGCGCATTCCACCTGCGCAAAACGGCTGACGGTAAAGAGAAGAGGCTATCAATGATGACGAGGGTTTTGTCGTCATCGAGACGACCCGCAGGAAGTCCCGAAAAACCCAAATCTTAGATGCGCGCCGGGAGCAAAAGTTTTCTATCCTGACGGTTTTTTTTCGACAGGGTCACGCAGGGAGCCTCCGTTCGCCCTGGCCCTTCGGCGGCTCAGGCCATGCTTGTCGAATCATACAAGGGACGGGCTCTGCCTGGCGATTAGCCCATTCATGCGGTTGCGACGGCCCTGCGCACCACGTAGCCAACTTCCTTCCCTTTTATGTCGTTGTGGTTCTTGATGAAATCGCTGGCTTCAAGATTGAAATAAGTATTGGCCTTGAAAGCATAGGTGCCGCCTACGGAAAGCAGCTTGCCTTCGACGGCTTCGCCGTGCTCCATTTTCTGCGCTCCATTACGGCCCATCGCCCCAAACAGATCATCCTTATCGCCAAACGCCATGGTTTTATCGCCGCTGATGCGAGATGCGAGCGGATATGCCAGACCTACTGCTCTATCGTTGGGCGTATGTGTGATAAGGACCGCGCCCTTGACTCGATGATTATCCACGACCGCACGGTAAAATCCCTGTTCAATCCTTGAAAACCCATTCTGGGAGAAGGCCGCCTGGATGAGTATCATGCTTTTTATCTTGTCGGTTTTCGAGCCGAGCGCCGCCGAGGTGACGACACGGCAGCCGAAGCTGTGCCCGATCAGATGGATGCGTTCGATCTGAGAGGCAAGTTTATCGATCAGCGGGGCAACCCCGTTCTTACCCACGGTTCCCGATCGCGTCTTCATCTCGTAGTAGGTGGTATAGTTGAGCAGATTTATGGCAGCTGCCTTGAATCCGGAAAGAATCTCTACCAATCCCGCCGCTCCGCCTTCTGCCGGTGCGGGAGCGCTCACCCCGAGCGGCAACGCTGCTCCGCCTCCCGCCACATCCTCGCCCAGATCCTCTTCCTCGGCCTTCAGGTTTTTCATCAGTTCGTTGCCGTCATCCTTGAAGAAGATATTGGATGCATCCTCTTTGCCTGCCGCGCTCGGATCAAGCAGGGAGCGCATTTTGTTCACAAATTGACCCCGGACCGAGGCTTTTTCCTCGAGATCCGGAAGCAATGCTTTCGCCTCATCAAGAAGTTTCTTCTGCTCCGTCTCCGTGAAAATTTCTTTCATGTCATCCAGTTTCTCTTCCAGCCGCTTGGTCGAATCGCCGTTTCCCCCCCCGAGGGCTGCGCCACCTCCCCCAGTGGCAGGAGTACCTGAAACGGCAACAGACGTATCGTATTCCCTGGATGGCCAGAATACCCCCAGAATGCCAAGCTTTCGCCCGGATAAATCGTTTGGCTGGGCGGCAGCGGCAAAGCTTGCAAAAAAGCTGTTATATAGATCTTCTGCCTTGGACTTGTTGTTGTTCCACCCGTGCGACATGATGATAAGGTCGGTCACCCCGGCAGCCAGAACGACCTCCTCTTCAGGACCCTGGCCGTTCTTGTCGAAGCTTGCTTCCACATAAGGAATTCCTGCGATTTCATTCATGGCCATGCTCCTTTTTTTCTCTTTTTTATACTTTCAAAATCACACCGACTGAATAGCGCGCATCAGATCAACGAGACCACTGCCCTGAAAGTAGCGGTCGCGCCGCAGATCAGTAGTCGTATCAACGAAAATTTCCTTGACACGTTCTGCTTTGCCGATGAACTCGGTTCGTACTGACAGAAATGCGGCGATCGCGCCGCTGACATGGGGGGCCGCCATACTCGTGCCGCTGGTTTCGACGTAGTCGCATTCGATGCCCTGCGCGCCCTCGCTTTTTAACTGACCCGTGGCACATGAGATGATTTTTTCGCCGGGCGCGACGAGGTCAGGCTTGAGGCGACCGTCACCCGTCGGCCCTTTCGAGGAAAAGTAGGAAACCCCGTAAACGTGCGGCATGTCGCGATGGGTCGAACCCACCGTAATGGCGAGTTCCGAATTACCGGGATCATTGATGGTCAGCGCCATTCCCGCCGAGAGCGCACCTGTGGAGGCCTTCAACGTGCCGTAACCTGTATTGCCCGCGGCAACCACGACCACGACGCCAGTTTTTACCAGCCGGTCAACCTCGACGCAGAGCGGGCTCTGACCGCAGGCGAACCATTCGGGCTCGAAGGTATATCCCAAGCTCATGTTGACTCCGTGGATCAGAAGCTTTCGGCCGTAACCATTGATCTCCTGCACATGGGCGATGGCCGCGATGAGATTGCTCACGCTCCCTTTTCCGTTTTCGTCCAGCACCCGCAGGCTTACCAGCTTGCAGCGCGGCGCCATCCCGCTGATGCCGTCCACCAGTTTTATCTGCTGGTATTCGACATCTTCGGAACCCGTTTTCAGATAACGGGAAACCGCTACAGGAATTCGGGATGGCGCGGCGGAATCGCCCGGAGGGGAAACCTCCGCTGGCGCAGCGGCTTCTGTCCCTCCTGGCGCACCGGCTGGACGCCACTCGCCGGCAATGATGCCTGCCACATGCGTCCCATGTCCATTCTCATCGTTGAAGGGGTCGCTGCCCTCAGCCGTAAAGTCTTTATGCCATTTGGAGTCTTTATCGATGTTGTTGTGCTTGCGAAAGTGCTCATGATCCTGTTTTATTCCTGAGTCCATCACCGCCCAGGTGATTCCGGCGCCTCGGGCGGAAAAAGAATTTTGGGCCGCGTCGGCTTTTATCGTGGCAATGGAATGGGTGATGGAGGCAGAAATCTCAAAATCCGGCCATATGCGGAAGATGGCGCGAAACTTGGCCGGGTTGATTTTTGCTGCACGAGCCTTCGCTTCATGGCTCGTATCCCCCACTTTTGCCTGAGCCTCGCGAGCCTTCACCTTTGCCTCGGCAACATCGAGCTCGATGAGCGCCTTGATGACACGGGCTTCCAGGCAGGCGAACATGTAGCCGCTTTCGCGCTGCTCCTTCTTAAGATAAACATCCTGGCCCGCGTCGTACACTTTCGCTTTGTTCTTGGCCTCTTCGATATTCTGGTAAATCCAGCGCCGGGCCTCTTCCCGCCCACCCGGATATTCGAGATTGATATCGATGATGACCTCGTAACGTGTAGGATGGATCCGAAGGATAGGTTTCTTTGATGCTTCCTCAACCTGTGACAGCCGTTCGTTTGCGGCTAATATTCGCCGTATTATGGTTGCATGCAAGCTGGCAAAGCTATAGGCGCCATCCTCCGAGACCGGTCCGATTTTCTGAGTCCCGATCGCTTCTTGGAGATCCTTGTCGCGCCGTTGCTCCATCAAAAAAAGATTTCCGTAAATATCAGCCCGACTCCTTGTCGAGCCACCGCGCACCGGCGTGCCCCGTGTTCCCGCTGGGGCCATCCCCTTGCTCTCTTCGACCCGTTTTTTCGATGCTTCCAATGCCTTCGCTGCCGCCTCTTCGGCCATCTTGACGACCAACTCCCGCATCTCCTCCGGCTTTCCATCGAATTCTCTGTTGTATTCGATCAGCGCATTGAATTCTCCATTTTCGGGGAACGGATGCGCCGCCCGAAAAGCTTCAATTCCTCTTAATTCCTCCTCCATCTGCCGCAGAAGAGGAATAGCAATCACGGAGCGGTCAAGCTCCAGCGGGTCAAAAACTTTGACAGTGGGCTGACTTTCCGGGGGCTGGTGGGAAGGGGGCATTGCGACCTCTTGTCATGAGCCAGGATAACGTTGCATTCGCATTCCATTCTGATATTAGGCTATTTTTTAGCTTTTACAACAGATCACCGGTTTTGACGTCCCCTTTTTTATGAACTATTGTGAATTGAAGATATTTATGACAAAGCATGTTTTTGTGCGGGTCGCGAGATTTCCGATTTCAGCCCGGCGGCGAAAAGCAGCCATTTGAGCATGCAGGTTGACAGAGTCGAAAAATGAGCAATTCATTGTTTGTCGATCTCTACCCGTGCACATATACCACCGTTCTAAAAAACAAGAATATGGGAGTCAGCGGTGACTTGCCGCTTACGCGAAGAAGGGGTATGAGATTATGTATGAATTCTTTTTCCCGATCCTGTTTCGGATTGCGAGCAGATTTCCCCGGCTCGTCAGAATTGTTTCGCGGATAACATGGTTACGGCGGTTTATCAGTGACGCTTTTGTCAATTGGCAAGCCTATTCCACAAACCCTCGGCCCCGGCCGTTCTCGATGGCTTCATCTTATACGACATGGCAATCGTTGACTGACAAGACATTTACCGGACGGCATCTGCCAGAGGCGGAAGGCGATCAAAATCTTCCGGACATGGAAAGAGTCGTTGATTTATGGCGAAGAAAAGAGAACAAGGAAATACCTTCGGTCGATACAAGCATACTGTTTGCTTTCTTTGCCCAGTGGTTTACCGATAGTTTCCTCAGGACGGATTTTCGCGATCGCCGGAAAAATACATCGAACCATGAAATCGATCTTTGCCAGATCTATGGTTTGCGGGAAGAAATTACGCATTATTTACGGTTGAAAAAAGATGGGAAGCTGAAGTACCAGATTATCGATGAGGAAATTTTTCCTCCCTACCTTTTTAACGTGGAGGAAACGACTACAGGCAACTGGGTATTCGCAGATAAAGAATTCGAGAAGCTGCATCCCCGCGAGGTTCTGGATTTTGTTTTTAGCAATCTCCCCGAGGAACGGTTGAAACGCATGTTTGCCGCGGGACTGGAGCACGGCAACTCATCGGTTGGCTATACCATAATGAATACTGTGATGTTGCGTGAACACAACCGGATTTGTGACCTGCTAAAAGAAGCTTACCCGAAATGGGATGATGAACGCCTGTTTCAGACCGCAAGAAACATCATGGTTGTGCTGCTGATCAAAGTGGTTCTGGCGGATTACGTTTCGCGTTTTACACAGTTCGGTTTTACCCTCGACCCATCCCCTGATCTGGCGGAAAGGCAGCGCTGGTACCGCACCAACTGGATCTCTCTGGAATTCAACCTCCTGTATCGGTGGCATTCCATGGTTCCGGAAAGCTACAGAGTCGGTAACCAGTCCTATCCGCTGGATGCGTTTCGTAACAATACCCCGCTGGTAATTCAACATGGCATCGGAAGGTTGATAACGGCTGCATCGATGCAAAGAGCGGGTCGTATTGGTCTTCACAATACACATGATTACTTTTTCTATCCGCTGCCCATTGGTGACGATAATCGAAGTGTCATGGAGCGCTCCATCGCAATGGGACGGCAGGCCAAGTTGCGCCCCTTCAATGACTATCGGGAAGCATTCAGCATGCCGCGTTTGCAGAGTTTCGAGGAATTGACGGAAGACAGCGAACTACAGCGGGAACTGAAGAACCTTTATAAAGACCGGATCGACGATCTGGAGTGGCAGGTTGGCATATTTGCCGAAGATCATGATGAAGGCTTCAGTCTTGGGCGCCTTATGGTACGGATGGTGGGGTACGATGCGTTTACCCATGCGCTGACAAACCCGCTTGTATCGATTTATGTACACAATGAAAAGACATTTTCAAAGGTTGGACAATCCGTTATTGAAGAAACAGGCTCACTTGCGGATATCGTCAAACGTAATGTAAGGGATAGGGATACTGTCGTTGCAAGCTTCAATACATCTGTCCAGTGATCAGTGAAAGATAGGGCACATAGAAAAAAAGCTATGGAAACCAGGCGAGAACCTTATTTTTATAAAGGAGGGCCTCGTGTCGAACAAGCTACCGCAGAATGAAGAAAATACAGGTAAAGAAGATCGGAAGAATTATCTTCTTCAGAGGCAAGCTGAGTATCAATACGCCTATGAGTATGCCAATACTATTGCAGTCGTTCGTAAACTGCCATGGCGGGAGATACCCGGCATTGGATATTGGCTCCGTGGGGGAATGAATCTTTTACGGTTGATTCCAAGTTTACCCAGCCTATCGATTACCTTTTTACGCTACTTGCTCGGCAAGCCGATGGAAAGTTATCGGGATTATGTTTTTTTTCCGGCGAGTCCTCCAAATCCCGATCTCGTGGATAGCTTCCAGCAAGACCTGATATTTGGCCTGCAGCGCGTCATTGGAGTAAATCCTGTGATATTGCGCGCTGTAACCCGTCAGAATCCGCTACCGGAAAAGCTGCCGGAACCTGAGATACGACAAATTTTTGAAGAGCAGATTGATGAGATCGACTATATGGCTGCCACCGAGCAAAGACGCATATACGTCCTGGACTATGCAGTCCTGGATGTATTGCAGTCAAACCCGGGGTATATCGACGGCGGGCAAAAACAATATGTCACGACTCCGATCGTCGTGTTGTTTCTGCAACCGGACGGCATGCTGCGGCCGATTGCCATCCAGCTATACCAGGATGACAGGCCCAATAATCCAATCTATACGTCAAAAGACCGCAATCTCTGGCTGACAGCAAAAATATTTGCCCAGGTCGCGGATGGCAACCATCACATCCTGTATACCCATGCAACCCGTATTCATTACGTGATGGAAGCCATTATCATGGCTTCACGAAGACAGCTTTATAAATCTCACCCGCTTTACGTTCTATTGAATCCGCATCTTCAGCATACGCTCAATGTCAATCACCAGCACACTTTCCTGAAAGACCGGAAAGGACGGCCGGGCCGGTACGGTGAGTTATTTGCCGGAGACTATGACTCGATGACACAGTGCATGGCCAATGGCATGACAAGCTTTAATTTTAAAGAATCCGCCTTCCCTGATGATATTGCGAAGCGCGAAGTCGATAATCCTGATCTTTTTTATCCCTATCGCGATGATGGCATTTTGCTGTGGAATGCGATTCAAGGCTTTAGCAAAGAATATGTGGATTTATATTACAAATCTGAAGCGGATATTATTGATGACTATGAAATTCAGGCATGGGCACATGATATCAGCGCACGGGATCGTGGCAGGATTCCCGGGTTTCCTGCCAGCTTCGAATCCAGGCAAGAGCTGAGCGAGACTCTCGGTCATATCATTTTTCTATGTACTGCTTTTCATTCGTGCATTCACTTCAACCAATACAAATATCCGGGATTCGTTCCCAATATGCCGCATTCAGCTTATGCGCCGCCTCCGGTTGGAAAAAACGCTGAAATTGATGCAGCTGGATTATTGAAGTTTCAGCCAGCGTTTCGAGCTGCTTATTCGCAAACCTGGACCTATTTTCTGACAAATTTTCGTGTCAACTCGCTCGGTCAGTACAACTTACAGCAATTCGATTCTGAAGCACACGAGGTAATAGAGCGGTTTGGGGACAGGTTGAAGGAAATAGAAGAGGAAATCGACCAAAGAAATAGCAGACGTTCTTTCGCCTATGATCGCATGAATCCAAGATTCATTCCAAACGGTGTAACCATTTAATGGGGGGGAAATTACAGCGATAGCTCCACACCACCCAATGAGGTGGTATGACCGATCTCGGGACGCTTGATGGACGTAACAGTTTCGCCTAGGGCTTCAGGCTAATTTTTATTAGCCCTGTTACGTGTCCTGAAATAAGGAGTGATACTGTAAAAAATACTAATCGAATATCTCATCCCCGGTTGGTTCAAGATGGGTGGTTTCATTCATCTCCTGCCGGAATTTGGATAGTTCATAATACATTCTGAAGCGTGCCCGATTCAGATTGCCTAACGGCCGGTGTTCAGGCAGGCAATGCCACGGATTCATTTTCAGTCGCTTGGCAAACTCAAACTGGGCGTCGGAATCAAATTTCTGTTTCGGGATATGAACCGTGGCAGCAGGAATAAACGGGGAAAGCTCTTCCGGCCAGCGTACCGAACTATCTTCAATAGGCATCAAATGAGGGTCCGTCTGGAGTTGAATCATAAGATCAAACTCGACATCCTTCTCATTCAAGGTCTTGATCATGTTCTCCCGCAGATAATTAAATGGGGGGGTGCCAAATGGCAGACCGGGAATATGGGTTTCAACATCTGTCGTTTTCGGTACGAATGAATACATCATGGCCTGTCCCTCTCCCAGCAGATAGGGAGTGCAGCTCCAGTAACGCCGTCCCAACGGATTATATTGAGTTTCATTCCACAGGCTCTGCATGAAGAAGTCAAGCAGGTGGGAATCCTTGGGATTGAGAAAATAATAAAGTGTCATGTCCACCAGGCTCCAGTATTGCAGCTTGGCGTTTTCGCGAGTGTTGGGTGTGACGAATGTCGCGCCACCACTGGTCGTTATGAAATCCTGCGTGAATTTCTCCTCGCTCATGAGTTTTTCGCCCGGAACCCCCATGAGTTTCACCGCCATGCTCATGAAACCGACATCATTGATATCCGCAGGCACATTCGGTCCCGGTCCGGAATAACGCACATAGGCAGGATAAGTGCGTGGATTGGCAAAAATACCCTTGCGGCAATGTTCCGGCAAATCATCTCGTATGGTTACCGTGGCACGCACAATGCCGTGTGTTTTTGTATTGCCGCCCCGCTCATATCCTCCCGGTTTGAAACGCCCGCGCATCTGATCCATCATGAGATCGATAATCTTGTTCAGGCTTTCTTCTTCATCCGGATAGAATTTTTCTTCGGCCAGCTGCAAACCTTCGTTCTTGCGTCGGCGATTGATCAAATACTGAATAAACTTCGCGCTGGGTTCGCGAAAGAGATAGTTCCACTGTGCGCGGAACCAGGGTTCCAGCCGGCGTTCGATCCGTAGCAACAGAATCAGAAAATTGTGAATAGCCTTCAGTATCCGGTTCTTTATCTTCGTCATGATGGGCTACCAGTCCTGTTAGCAGGTAAGGCGGAAATGTATTTGAGTGCGCGCAGCCCGGGCATAAAAAAATATCCGCCGCCAAGTGTGGCAACAAACTGCGGTAAATGACAGGTTGTCCGCATCGGCCCGGCCGGATCGGGAGAATTGAAATGATCAGTGCTCTCACCGCTCATCAAGGGTTCGCGATTCCCCAGCATTGGATCTTTTTCATCTTGTACGCCATCGAATTTACTGTTCATGGTCCATGCATTCTGAACAAATTCGAATTGCCGCGATATGTTGCCCACTAGGCAGATAAACTGTATTCCCCGTTCGGCAACAGGTGCATGGCGCTCGATGGCGTCTTTCGGTGCAAGTGCTGGCCCATAAGTGCGACCACGCCGCAGCAGACGATGAAAACGGGAAGAGGCGATCAGATCTTCATCCGGCCTTTGACCAAAACCCAGTATTTTGATCACCCGGTCTAGGGGACCGCATGCACTCGTGGGCAAATCGCCTGTACGTGGATTGGACCGGCGCACATGTGCGCCGAGCGGGCAATAGTTCCCCTTTGGGTCCTGGTCATAGGTAAAATCGTTCTCATATTCTTTGCGTGAAATACCGGGAATGTGTGCCGGAACCAAAGGTGTACCATCGAGTTCCCGGCCCACCATCGCTGCGGCAAGTTGCTCGCGTTTTTCCGGTATGTGATCCGCCACCTGGTCAAGAAACTGCCAAAAGCCCGGAACATCCTGGCTCAGCTGACGAAGCACCAGATATGTGCCATTACGGCCGAAATCCTTTAGTGGGGGATCCTCCTCGGCGCCCGGCAGCACGGTTGCAAGCTTGTCTTTCCGGGGATCGATGAGTGGCCGCGCAGTGTACTGCCCATATTCATTGCGATAGCCAAGTACGATTTCTCCAGGAGCCAGCAAGTTGGAATAACGATCGCGCTCGTGAGTATCCGTGCTTTGCCGCTGCATCCAGTCCACGGTTGGCTGGCTGATGCTATCCGGAAATCCGAAAGGCTCGATGTCACCGATATAAAGCGTAGGTAATTCCTGCAGCAACTCAAATGCATTGGAGAAATGTTCGCCTTCTATGGTTTTTTGCCAGGCATCGATGCCTCCTTTCGTGGCGTAAAGCAGTAACAGGACATGCGGCACCTGTGCCGCATGTCCTCCCCATTTCCACTGCTGCGGCGCATTGCTGCCGACATCACCCAGGCGGCGGGAACGGCTTTCATCTCCTGCCATACCCACGATGAACTCATCGGAAAAGCCCTCGACAACGGATTCCTCCAATCCGAGGGCGCGCAGACCCTCCACGGAAAAGGCAATCTGCAGCGCCGTTTCTGGCGGAGGATCCTGCGTAAGGGCGCTGCTGATGGGTGCTGTCTCCAGCCATTTTTTGGCCAGATCGGCATTTACGATATTCAGCAACATGAAAGAGGTATCCGTCAGCTTCCCATATCCAAAGCGCAGCAGCCCCTGAAGGTCATCGAATTCAAAATCGCTTGAGTCTTTCATTTCCATGCTCCTCAGATCAGGCTGAGCCATTCACGGATTTCCGCATCATTGGATTGCCGAATTTCCACGCCTTGCCGGATACGACTGTTTCGCGCCAGATCAACGGCTGTTAATCCCGGGTACGCCTTATACCAAACCTCGGTGGGTATTTGATGCCGCCTTTGCGTATATTTGAATGCATGTTCCCGGTTTGCACCTTGCTTGATGATCCACCGGGTGGTGGGGTAACCGACACCATTGGTGAATGTAAGATTGAGGCCCCAGCCAACCTTATTGATAAAATCATCCATATAGCTTTCATGGCTGCCATCATAATTGCTGGCGAAAAAAACCCTATGGTTATTGTCCATGAACACCCACCGGGCAAAATGAATCGTTTTTATTCGGGCGAGAAATCCGTGGTTGTATATGTGCCTGGCAAAATAGTCGGTCACCAGGAGTACGAATTTGAAAGTCAGTAAGCGGACCACGCCAGGTTTCACATCGCCGAACACACTATACTGATTACTGACATCCCGATCTTCCTGCACCGTAAGCTCCGCCAAATGTTCACGGCTGGGCCGGATAAAGAGTTCAGGGTCAGAGCGTTCGAGCATTCTCAAACGTAGCGCAAAGATAAGTGCAATAACCAGTAATAGCGGAGATAGAAGAAGCAGGATCAATGGAATCCCGATCATATGCAGAAGATTGCGCATTTTCCATTCGGGGGGTGTGGGTTCTGGCGGGGTTAACGTAAGCCTGCCTTTATATTTTTCCATTTCGACATAAGACAACAGCTTTTGCCGTAAAGTACGGACATTTTCCCGGCCCACATCGTCTGCAGTTTTCTGCAGATAGGTAGACAAACTTCGATGGAGCGCTGCTTCTTCATGGATTTGCCTGACCGTTCGCCCGATCCAGTTAACATAGGTGGCGCTGGCATTTATATTGTTTGCCTTCATCCAGCCCAGCAGATCCTGATTTTCCTCAGAAAAACCTTCGCAATGAGAAAAGATTTTTTTTAGACCTGACTCTGCGCGCTCAATCAGTTCCAGAAAAAAAGTCTGCATATCCCCGTCAATATCGCCAAGAAAGGCGAGTGTGGGTTGCCACGGTCTTGGCGTTACACCGAATGCTCTAATTTCCTGCGCGGTTCTTGCTTCTATGATCACGAAACGTGCGAAGTGCAGGCGATCAAACTTCCCGAATGGAACCAGTTCATTGGTGGGGTCAGCATGACCGGGCAGGTTATTCATCGAAGCCAGTAAGGCGCGCAGGTCTTTCAACTGCCCGTCACGTACAGCCGCAACAATCATGAAGCTGGATTGAGGTGTCATGGCTTTTTATCTCACTCGATATTTATACGACTTCTTGTTTTTCTGCTCAACCGGTTTCCTGCCACCCGATTGCGAAGTATAAGCTGAGCCCGTCAGTGAAACAGACGTCATCGTGAAACGACGGAGTTCCGATAACCACAAACCTGTTTGAAGTCTCAAACCTTCAACCCGAATGCCTGAAAGCGGAGTGTGGCGGAATCACTCAGATAACTCAGAACTGCAGGAAGAAGTCTATAAGGTGCTTGTTGCCCCAGTAAACCTTTCCCAGATATTGCTTGTCCGCCACCTTGCGGATTTCGTCACGGATCCGTTGGGCAACTGTGGAGGTTTCCGAATAATCGAGAACAATGCACGGCTTGTGGTCGAACCAGCTATCGTCCTTGTACACCTTGGCGATGATCGCGCGAAAGCCAAAAGGTGAAATTTCGTTCTTCAAGGTACTTGTCTTGGCATCAAAAATCTTTCCCTGCCAGGCAAAAAAATTGATGACCTGCGCGATTGCATAGTTGTAAGGCGTGCCGGGCGCGATAATAGCGGTGCCCTTTGCTTCACCGTCCGGTATCTCGCCGACTTCCCCGGAAGAAAACAATTTATCGAGCTCCTCTTGCGACATATTGATCACCTGCTGAATATCGTAAGCCATTATTACCTCCCTATCTCCTGTTGCGCATTCTTCATTAACCCAAGCCGCACCACACAGGATTCGGCTGCTCCTACCGCATCCCGGACTCGTTGTAGCAGCTCTTCCAAACAAGGTTTTCTCCGGTTGCTCGCCTCATATCCCGCTCTTCAAAAACAGGACCGAAGATCAATCCTGCCCATCAGAAATTGGGTCCACCCACTCAGACTCAGGCGCCTCCGCTTACCCCCCTATTTCATCATATATCCGATCCCCAATTAGTCAATGTGAATTTTTATCAGGTGCATCCTTTTGTTGATTCTTGGCATTGGCCTTGGCGAAACCGATCTTCGGGCCATGGCCTTGATGGGTTCGTTCTTACTCTGGGCCTCCTTACATACCTGCAGTCGCCACGGAGTCAGTCTGATCCGCTCACTTTGCTCGGTGGTTTTTCCATTCTAACTGTCATGCCATTTTTCTCCACAACGACAAATCCCATTCGCTCATATAGTCTTTTCGCTGGATTATCTTCAAAAGTCGTAAGTTGAATACTGTCTCTTGAATGAGTGGCAAGCAGACGATTCAACAGCTTTGTGCCAATTCCCCGGTTTTGCCATGCAGGAGATAGCTGAAAATTTGCAACGTAAACAGGCAGGGGCTCTTTTATTACGTTGAGATAACCTGCTCGTTTACCGGCAATGATCACCATGGATATGTTCTTGATCACGAATCCTCTACGGAACTCGGCTGGAACCCAGCCTCCCCAGTGACGATAGAACAACTCATGCATGTTTCTCTTGGTGAGACGATAGCAGTATGGGTAATCCTCAAATGTAGCGGGTCTGAGTTCGTAATCCATCGCTTACACCGCTAAAGATTCTCATCCCTCATTTAACGTTTCTCCCTTCAGATTTGCTCATTCTCTGCCGCAATGAGATAGAGGTTATTCTTCCACGTCTTCTATAAATGGTGGGGGAGCTGGTATCAGCACCGGCTTCCCTGTCAAGGAGACAGCTTAGAAGTAGAATTTTTCCCCAACATCCCACTCCGCTCATCCCCTAAGTTCAGGTTACCATTCGCCCGATCCGCGACGCTGCCTTGCGCTAGCCATTTTGATGCAGGGTAAGACTTGCAGTGCCACCCTTGCCATCAACGGCCGTAAAGGGGCGGGCTTTTTGAAGCGAAATGCCTTTGGGCACAGAGTTCTCGATTGCGCTCAAACTCAAGCGCAGACAGGTCATAATCGGACTATGTAAAATCGAGCGGATCAATCGCCATGTACTATAGTTACTGTGTGCAAGGCGTATTGGCATCAAGCGAGAGTCATATTGCGCTGGTTGTTTTCCTTAAACCCTTTGTCAGGAGCAAAAAAATGGACCATTCGCATGAGACCGGCGGGCACCTTCACCCCAAAACCTTCGATGAAGTTCTCGCTCTCGGCTTTCCCCTGGACAAGCTGGAGCTGCTTAAGGATATCCATAAGAAACTGGTAAAACCCCTGCTTGGTGGAGCAGCCGCCTTTGCGCCCAAACCGCCGGGCGCACCGGTCACTCGCCAGAATCAGGCGGACCTTTCGCCGGAAAAACGGGAGGCATTCCGCAATGCGGTTGTTCGTCTGGTAGAGGAGGGCAAATACCTCGAACTGGTCCAGTTTCACATGGACATGTCGCATGACATGCATGGCATGATGGGCGAGACAGGCCTTTACCGTTTTCTGGGCTGGCATCGCCGTTATCTCGTCGAGTTCGAGCGGGAATTGCAGCGTGTTGACGCTATTCTCCGTCCCGGTACAACTGAAAAACTCGCGGTCCCCTATTGGCGCTGGGAAGACCCCTTCCCCGCCTGGCTGAACGGTTTTCTGCCTGCAAATGATCCAAATACGGGAACACCGCCACCATCACGCAAAAATGCTTCGCCACCGCAAAAAGCCAACGCGACAGATGTGGATATCATCGTTAACCAGTTCTCCATCCAGAATACCGGTCTGGACAATGAGAATGACTATACGAAATTCACTTACGGGATCGAGGGCTGGGGCCGGAGACCGGATGGAACGAGCCTTCCCGCTCATAATCACGGTCATGCCTGGGTGGGCGGCATCATGAACAATACGATGTCATCCCCCACGGATCCCGTTTTCTGGTTTCATCATGCCGAAGTGGACCGTTTGTGGCATATCTGGCAACAGGCCAATTCATCGGCGGAACCCAATCTGAGCGGGTCTGACCGCATTATGGATCCGTGGGGGGAATCATACGATGACTTGGTGGATACGGAAGATCTGGGTTACGTCTACGACTCGACGTCGTTGTAAAAAGAAGCTGCGTTTTCATTGCCGGGAGATGCTTTTTTCGGCATCCGCAAAAACCAATAATATTCGATTTCTCCCTGGAGGCTGCCACATGAAGTCCAAAAGAGTTGCCATCACTCTCATTGCAATGGGATTGACTACATTGCTGATCGGCTGCGCCTACAAGCGCCCGCCCTGGATTGCAACTGAATGTGTTGAAGGTCCGTTTGCGAAGGCAGGAGCAGTGAAGGACGAGGCACAATGCGCGAATCGATCAGCAGAGAGCTTCCCCGGCGCGGACGAAGATTACTTCAAGGACATGGACTATGGGATCAGCCAAGACCCGCAGAAGGTTGTCGCCACGCTAGAGCCGTTTGTTCCCGGTATTTCCCGCGTTCCGCAAGAAGCTGTAAAAGCCATCGTCAGGGGCCGGAATAACTGGATAGTCTGGACAGGCGGTGATGACAAGTTCTGGGACCATCTCAATATCAACAGCCAGGGCAGCTTCGATCTCCTGAAGGTTCTTTCAAATCATCCGCACCTCATGAAAAATCCGGGGTATAGCCGGGATAACCGGTGGTACTGGTTCGGTCTTGTCAATGAACCGTGCTTCAGGAAAAATATGGATGCACAGGGCAATCCATTGGGACGCGCGGACCGCTTCGGCCTGTATCTCGACGTGCGCGATCCGAATTGCGCGCGTGACCCGTTCGAGAATGAAGAGAAATACCCTGGCGTAAAGATCGGGGCGCGCGGCAAGACGGTGCCAATCGGGTCCTACTATGGATATGCGAGCGGGATTGTAGGATTGCGATTGTTTCCCAATCCCGATTTCGATGAAGCCGCAAAAAAGCGCTGGGACCCGGAAAGATATTATACCGATCCGTCCTACTACAACGATGCCAATCTGGTGAAGCCCTACCGGGTCGGGATGTCGTGCGGATTCTGTCATGTAGGCCCGAACCCTTCCAATCCGCCGAAGGATCCGGAGAACCCGCAATGGGCCAATCTTAATTCCAATCCCGGCGCACAATATTTCTGGTTCGACCGGATATTCGCCTACGAAGCCGACAAGAACAGCTTCGCCTATCAGTTCCTCAGCACCAATCGCCCCGGCGCCCTGGATACTTCGCTCATTTCAACGGACTACATGAACAATCCGCGCAGCATGAATGGGGTATATAACCTGGGCGCGCGGATGAAGAATGCGTTGCGCTCCGGCAGGGAGCAACTGACGGGTGATGAGCTGAACAATAAGCAGTTTAATGATTATCGGGAGATATCTTCCGAAAGTCCGCTGAGAAGGTTCTTCGAGAAATCGGGCACGGTGTTCACCCCACGGGTGCTCAAGGATGGAGCAGATTCCGTGGGCGCGCTCGGCGCCTTTAACCGCGTTTTCGTAAATATCGGACTTTTCAGCGAGGAGTGGCTTCAGCATATCAATCCACTGATCGGCGGCAAGCCATTCACGCCGTTCCCGATCGCCACTGCCAACAAGAATTCCAGCTATTGGCGGGCAACGGAAAACCAGACTCTGGATACATCGCTGTTTTTCCTCGCAGCCAGCCGGCCGGATTATCTGGCGGAAGCGCCGGGAGGCCAGCGTCATCTGACCGCTGATGCGGCCACCCTGAAACGCGGCAAGGAAGTATTTGCGGAGAACTGCGCCGGCTGCCACTCGAGCAAGCTGCCGGAGAAAGCGGTGGAATTCTTCCCCAATAACGGTTGCGTCGGGCCTGATTACCTGAGTTGCTGGAACCAGTACTGGAACTGGACAAAGACCGACGAATTCAGGCAGGAAATGAAAGAAATCGTTCTGAAGGAGAATTTTCTTGCTGACAATTATCTTTCTACCGAGTTGCGTGTTCCTGTCACCCTCCTTGAAACGAATATTTGCGCTTCCCTTGCAACCAACGCACTCAAGGGCGATACCTGGGATAATTTCTCCTCCACCTCGTACAAAGAACTGCCCTCCGTGGGAAGCGCGCTGATTCACCATCCCGTGACACGGGAGCCGCGCTCCTATCCCATGCCTGATGGTGGCCGCGGGTATATCCGGCCGCCTTCGCTTGCGAGCCTCTGGTCCTCGGCGCCCTTCCTGTTGAATAACACCCTGGGCAAATTCTATCCCTCAGGGACTGTTGAAGACAGGATGAAATCCTTTTATAGCGGGATAGAGCAATTGCTCTGGCCGGAAAAACGCTACTGCGACCAGGAAGACCTGTATGCGGGAGGTTACTATGCGGAAAAGAATTATGGAGATCAGGAACGAACAAGTTGCGAAAGCCGCACTTATGTCACTCGCTCGGGCAAGGAAGTGCCGGGCATTATCGACCGAACCTGGGCGAGAAGCTGGCTGCTGATACCGGAGGGTTATCTGCCCTGGTATGTCAGGTTGCCGATCCATGACGGCGTGTTGAATCTGGGGCCCATACCGGAGGGCACACCCGTCAGCCTTCTATCCAATCTGGACCTCGAAAAAAGAGGCGGCGAAGTCAAGACGCTGCTGAAGACACTCAAAGGTCATCTGGGGGATTTGATCGCCGCCAAGGTAACGCCCGACCGGATCACGGATGCGGAATTACGCAAGGTCTATTCTGATCTGGTCGATCCCCTGCTTGGCGTAAGCAAATGTCCGGACTTCGTGGTCAACCGGGGTCACTACTTTGGAACCGATTATCTGCCGGGAGACGAAGGGCGGCGGGGAATGGATGATAGCGACAAACGCGCATTGATCGAATTCCTGAAAACGATGTGAACCGCCGCGCCAGGATGGCCGCCAGAATCACCGCTCCCCTCTGGGGAGCGGTGCGAATGCTTATTGCAAAGCGGAGGAAACCGAAGGGAAGTTGCAACCAAACTGGCGGAAACTTTTCCTTTATAATGATTTTCGCGACTCTCCGCAGAAAAATACGATTGGTTTCGCCTTGATCTCCCGACGCAGTTTTGTCAAGCTCAGCGCCCTGCTGGTATCCGGTGCAAACACCTTTCTTGCCAGTTGCTCTACCCTTCTCTGGAAGGGGTCCTCGCGACCCTTTGCTCCCCTGAATTGTCCGTCCGCTGCCGGGAACAAATTCGATTACATCATTATCGGTTCCGGAGCGGGCGGAGGTCCACTCGCCTGCAACCTCGCGTTGAAAGGTTTCCGGGTGCTGCTGCTGGAGGCAGGGGGAGAAGACGATCCCTGCGAATATTACGTTCCCGCCTTTCACGCGCGTGCCTCGGAGCACGAGGCGCTGCGCTGGGACTTCTTTGTCCGTCACTATGCGGATGACGAGCAACAGAAACGGGATGACAAGTTCGTTCCGGAACAGAACGGCGTGCTGTACCCGCGCTCCGGCACGCTGGGGGGATGTACCGCACACAATGCCATGCTGCTGATCTATCCCCACAATAGCGACTGGGACTATATCGCCGAAAAGACCGGCGATGAATCCTGGCACAGCGAACACATGCAGAAATATTTCAAGCGCATGGAGCGCTGCGAGTATGCCAGGCGGGCCGAGGAACCGGATAGTCGGCATGGATTCGAAGGCTGGCTTCCAACAAATCTGGCAGAGCGGGAAATGCTGCTGAGGGACAAAGTCCTGAGGAAGCTTTCAAAAGCTGCGCTCGAGGAATCACTGAGCGGCATTATCAACCCGATCAAACGGACCTTGCTCAAGATAAAAACCCATGGTGACCCCAACGATTGGCGTTTTATCCGGAGAAGGCCAGAAGGCTTGTGCAAGATACCGATCACCACCCGGCAGGGGCGTCGGGCGGGAGCCCGGGAGTATATATTGCGCGTTCGCAAGCAATGCCCGAATTTTCTCGAAGTCAGGACTCACGCGCTGGCGAAGCGCATCCTGCTCGATGAACAGAACAAGGCCTATGGGGTGGAGTACATCTCCGGCGCCCATCAGTACCGTGCGGATCCGCGACATGGGACAGCAACCCCAGGGACCGTGGAAACCGTGCTTGCAGAACGGGAGGTGATTGTTTCCGCAGGCGCATTCAATACACCCCAATTGCTCAAGCTCTCCGGCATCGGTCCTCGGGAAGAACTGGTGGGCCATGCCATCGAGGTTAAAGTAGACTTGCCAGGGGTCGGAGAAAATCTGCAAGATCGTTATGAACTGGGCGTGGTTACCCGGCTCAGGGAAAACATTCCCCTGATCAAGGGAATGAAACTCCGCTGTCCCGCCCCGGGTGAGGCGCCTGATTCCCAGTTTAGTCAATGGCTTCGGGATGAAGGACCTTACACCACCAATGGTGCGACGATCGCGCTCATGAAGCGCTCGTTTCCCGAACGCCCGGATCCCGATTTATTCATTTTCGGCCTGATCGGGGATTTCCGCGGATATTATCCGGGTTATGCCAATAACATTGCCAGGACGGAAAATGCCTTTACCTGGGCCATCCTGAAGGGGCACACCGCTAATACAGCCGGGCGGGTCACGCTCCGGTCCGCCGATCCGCGCGATGTACCGGATATAAACTTTCATTATTTTTCGGAAGGCACGAACGCTGGAGAAGACATGGAATCGCTTGTCGCCGGAGTGGAAGCAGTGCGCAATATCGTCAGGCTTTCCTCCGACGTGATCGAAGAGGAGGTTCTGCCTGGTCCGGAAGTCAAGAGCCGTGAAGATATACGAAGTTTTATAAAAAACCAGGCGTGGGGACACCATGCCTCCTGTACTTGTAAAATGGGCGCTGCCACTGATCCCATGGCTGTCGTCGACAGCCGGTTTCGCGTCTACGGCACCCGGAATCTGCGTATTGTGGATGCTTCCGTTTTCCCCAAAATACCCGGTTTCTTCATCGCTTCATCCATCTACATGATCAGCGAAAAAGCATGCGACGTGATCAGCGAGGATGCGGAAAGGATACAGGTTTGATAGCGGTTTCATATCTTCAGCCTCCTCTTGATTGTGCCCTCTCCCGGAATTTGACACCTAACGACCGAAAGCACAGCAGCAGAAGGTGAGCTTGCACTTATATTCCCGTTATTCCCGTTCATAACTCTCCACATCCTATCAGTAAGGAGAGCAATTCACCCGTCGATCCCAGTTCCTTCCCGTTGCGGCGCCTCGGGATGTTCTGTAACGGTAGCGGATGGCAGGCAGGGGCGCAGGCTCTCATAACCTGTGGCGATCATTTCCATCACGTCAGGGGTACGTCCCGTCTCCGCACGCAGCCACTCCGCAACCTTAGTCCGTAGTAAAGCAATGGACGGATGAGGCGATGTCTGCATCCAGGGACTGGCCTTTCGCGATGCGAGCGGCGGCGGCATCGGCACTTTGTCACGTAAGGCAGGCGGGATCTCCCACATCGAGAGGCGCACGAAGATACGTGGCGCACATTGCACCAGACTCCTGCTGACCTGATTCCTATCTCCTGCAAGAAAGTTTGGCGGAAAACGCTCAGATGTAAGATGACAAGACCCGCACGCTTTTTTGAAAGCGGTTCCCGGCTCAGGTACAGGCAGTCCTGTTTCGATATCGGCCTGTACAGGTATTGGCAGAAGAAGCGGTTCCCTCTCCTTGCCCATCGCCTCCAGGTCAAGTGCCGAGCGGAGGAGCGACCGGGTGAGAGGTGCGTCCGACCATGCGAACTGCGATATCCTCTGGCGCAGGGGAGCGAAATCTTCGGTGACGGTAACGAAAGCTTTGGCGCCATCCCGATCCTGCTTCACCTCGATGTTTTCGATCAGGTTCCCGCTCGCAGTCCGTGCCCTCAAGCCATTACGTGTCGCCCTCCCATCCTTAAACAGGAAATGCAGCGGCGGCTCATCACCGAGAGCAAAAGCGTCAATAAAGTTCTTGCGTCCCTGCAGGGTGAATCCTCCCCGGCAGTCGTATCGTCCCCCGGAAAGAACACAAGGCGCAGCATAAACGCGGCGTCTGACTCCGGCGCGACCGGCAAGCCATGCATCGAGATCATGCATATCCTTCTCGGGGATGAGAGCGGCCAATCCCGTCACGAAGCGGCGCGCTAGCAGCGGATCGCCCGCTGCCCATACCTCAAGAGGTGGACGCGGCGCAAGAGGATCAAACGCCGCGGCAACATGCGACTTTGCACCCCCTTTCCCTTCCACATCTTCTTCCGCGCCTTCCGCAAACGCAAGCGGGTCCCGGTCTGGAAGGTCGGGATTCGGAATGGCAAGACCGCCGGGCCAGCGTGCAGCAAACTGGCGGGAGAATGCCTGTTCCAAAGTGCTCACGTCTGAAAACCTGCCTCCCGCCAAGCGGTACTGGATTGCAGCTGTTATTGCCAGCGGCCGGCAGGTCAAGTCGCACGCTTCGAGCCAGACACGCTGTATTACGCCGATGAGATTGGCCCGGTCAGTTGCATCGTCAACAAGATTGGGGGGATCAACGCCGCGATGCACGGGGATTCCATAAAAGCTATCCCTTACTTGGGATAGTTTCTCCGCTACCCGCCGATTCGCATTAGTCTCATCCCATAACTGCCGTGAAAAAATCGGCGCGTGATTCTGATGACAAGCCATGCAAATATTCCTGTTTGCATAAACCAGCCGCGGTGTGCCGCCTTTCCTATAATCCCGTACTGCCTGAAATTCAAAGCGCGCAGCAGCCTCGTTGTAGCTGATCACTTCGATCACATTCGTCTTCTCCTGGTAAGCAAGATAGAGACGGTCTTTTGCAAGCAACGGACCTTTACCCTCTCCCGTCACCGCGACAATTGCACGGGGATAGGCGAAAAAATCGGGCGCGGCGGCAGTGCGCTGCAGAGATCGGCCAAGCGGAATCAGCACCGGAGTTATGCATGCTCCTCCCGAGCACCCAAGCTGCCTTTCGATCTTCTGAACCAGAGCTGCAAACGGGAACGGAATACCATCGGCTGCAACGAAGTCGAACAGTGACCGGCCGGATGGGGGAAGTGCCGGGCCGGACGCAGCCGGATCAACGGCCCAGCTCGGGTTCGGACACTCCGCTACGCAGTTGTCGCTGGCGCCAGCCGACGGGATGTAGATCAGGGAGATCCAGATCCCCATAATCATCCCGAGCAATACAATGCGATGCATGCTCAGTTTTCTGACCTGAAAACAATTGGACGGACCTGCTCTCCCGGCCAGCAATCCTGCCGTGTTGACTCCCCTCCAAAAAACTCCGGACCATGGCGCTGATCGAGGCTCCTATTGTAGAGGGTGAAATTCAGAAAAAAGACTTTGCCGAGATAGGCGCGACCAAGATAGAAGCCCGGCCGGATCATGCGGATTTCGTCGCGCACCTGCAGCCCACGGCGCCCGACCCGTTGATCAAGTAGTTCCGGATACCCCGGAATATCGTCGCTGAACGAGTAATCGACGATGATCGACTCCCGGCGCGAATCAAGCAGGCTTTGCCCGCAGTAGAGACGTGCGGGGAACATCAGCCACTGTTCCCGGCCCTCTACTGTGATGCTGGGAACGGCTACCGGATAGGGACCAAGCAGGTGCTCGAAGGGCGTCAGGTCATCAACGCGAGTGAACACCACCTGCGCGTCGCGCCGGAACATCTTCCTGTCCCATAAGTACTTGCGAAGAAGGCTGGTTGTGCTGGCATTAGCCAGCCCGGGAAACTCACCGATGATTCCGGTTTGGGTGATGATTCGATCATCAGGAACACCTTTCGGGGAAAACGCCCGCACCTCGAACAATCCATCAGGGATCACACCGGCAGCCAGGCGCGCATAGATCTGATCTATCTGCTCCTGATCGTATGCAACCAGCATCTCAGGCGTGAGTTCCGCCAGATGAGCCGAAGTGAGAGGAAACTCATGTTCAACCCGCGCAAAATCGGGCTTGCTCGCGTAATAGTCGCCATAGCTGGCAAACCTGATCGCGGAGGGTGACGAGCCCTGCAAGCTGCCGCAGGCGGCAAGTGTAATGCCTGCACAGACAATGACCGTTTTCGCCGCCCTTATCCCTATCCTTATCCCTATCCCTGTTTTCATCGCTAAAGTGTGGCGAGAAAGGCGATAAGTGCATCCTTGTCGCCATCGGACAGGTCCTCTCCAAAAGGATGTCCCTCGTTCTCGATCTCGGCTGTACAGAAACTGTAGCTTGTCATGAGGCGCGGAAAGCTGTGGAGAACTTCAGCCATGCGCGCTGGTTCCTTCGTCAGGGCGTCTGCGGCAGAGCGCAGATCCCCCGCAATTTTCTTGCCCTCACCGCGGCCAAACTGCCTGACGAGCTTCTCCTCCGCCATGGCAGATTTGCGTTTGGCAAGAAGCATGTCGTTCACGAATGCCTTGTGCTGGAAGCTTGTGACCCTGCTGACGCTGAAACCCGCCGGCAGCACCAGGTTAAAGCCGAGCAACTCACCCTCACGCTTACCATCCCAAATCCGGGGACCGAGCATGACGTTTATGTCGTTATCGGTACGGGAAATCTTGGGTGTGCGACTGCGGGGATTGAGTAAATCCCGCATCGAGGCCATATACAGCTTGAAACGCCCTTCGACACTCGGATCATATGACCAGCAGCCCAGTGCATTATCTACCGGGCGCGCCTGTCCGTCTGCATCCACATACGGCGACCGATAGAAATTGTTCATCCGGTTTGCCGGCTTCCCGCAAAGCTCTGGACCGACGGAATTATTGTGCAAAAACGGTGCATGGGCCCATACTGACAACAGCGAAATATTGCGGTAGTAGCCGCGGCCACCATCATGCGGTTCGCGAATGTTCGGATCTGGAGGCTGCGCGCGAAGTGTTTCGGAGCCATATTCTTCCCAGATGTGTCCCATCATATGATTCGAATGCAGGGAACGGCAGCGATGCGTACCTACTTCAGAGGCGAAGACAGATTCATCCGAGCCCAGCCAGTCCGCGCGCATACCGGTCGCATCCCGTGCCCGGAAGTCCCGGCTGCGGAACGCTCCGCCCACGAGCTCCGGAGTAGAGGAATGGCAGCGCGCGCACTTATCTGCAAAGACTTCACGGCCACGTCCCACTGAATTTTCCCCAAACTTTTTGTTCAGATCAGCTTCGAGATCGGCCATGGTATAAACAGCATTCGGGTTTGAATCACGCAGCGCAAGCTCACGAGCGCGGGCAAGATCGGTGGCCTCGCCTTCCCTCGACAAAAGAAAGTCGTGTATGTTCTCCAGCCGGTCTTCAATGGCGCGAAAACTGGCGCAATCCCGGCGGCATTGACCGATGTCGAAGGGCGTCTGGCCAAAATTGCGGCGATGCGGGTCGAGCTGGCGAAGATCAGTCAGATGGTTGGCCCAGCATTGTTCTGAACAGCTTCCGATATTGATATAGACACGCTGGATCGCCTCAAGCGCGCCGATCGAGTCTTCACCCCCCTTCAGAAGGTGATGAACCGTCGCGACATCCCTTTCGCGTCGCCAGCACTTGCCATCACGGCCGGGCTCGCACCAGCAGGTGGGGTTGGCAGCCTCGCACGCCGCAACCTTGCGCCACCGCATGACCTGTTCATTATCGAACGTCGGTCGTACCTGGGTATGAATAATGGCGTTCGTGCTACCGGGATTGTGCACCTGATCAGTAGCGATCGCCGAGGTGTCAGACGTACCTGGACGCGCCTGCCCGAACAACTGCGCCTCGAGCGTGGTTCCCGCCATTCCGGAGGTGAGTATTTCCGACATTCGCAAATACTGATTCCCGATGGTACCGCGGATGTTTTCCCACTTCGGGTCAGCGGGATTTTTGGGAGGATTCAATGGGTCGAAAGCGACATGACAGGACGCGCAGGTAATGCCGATCAGAAACGGTGGCTCGATCGAGCCATCGGCAAGACGGCTGAATTCACTGCTGCCTGTTCCCGTTTTTTTAGGGAGCGGCAGACGATATCCCTCCCAACTTGCCAGACTCCCGTTCAACTCGATCCATCGAGACCTGTCAAAACGGGGATTGGGAAATTTTCGGAAGCCGACAGCGCCGGTTGAGGTGCCAAAAGCGAGATCACACGCAGACTGACGCTGGTCCTGGCTCCCGTGATGCGGATCGGCCTTCAGGGCAGGCGTGTCCCGATGATCGCAGGCTGGATCACGATAGCCGCCATGCCCTACGTACTTGAGCAGTTCCTCATCCCCGGGGCACCATTCGAACCCATAGGTTTCTTCCAACGTCCTCGCGGGGCAACCCGCGGTGCCCGGCATGCAGCAATCAGGATCGTTGATGAGACCCCACGCTGCAAAGCGATCTTCGTGCTCATGCGCGTTGAGGACGCGATACCAGTCGACCAGTACATTGAGACGTTGGGGAAACACATAGGTATAAAAGCGACTGTTGCCGGCAGTCGCCTTGTACCAGATTTCGCGTCCGGCTTGCTCCGAAGCAGTAAGTCCGGATGCTGCGGCATAAAATCCCGAGCGATCGGGCGTCGGCAACACTTTCATCGCAGACGCGCGAGATGCCTGTGCAGAGGGGAGGCGCAATCCGATACCGTTTGACATCGCATAGTCTGGCAGCACCGCACCGATGACCAGCGGCAGGATGATCTGTACCGGAATATGTGTTTTCTTCATATCCTCCTTCTACCGTGACTGAAGGAATGGATTTCAGATATTGCGTTGAAAAAATCTGGATATCTGCTTTCGTGGCATGACAGCGTCTTGATGGACCGGGCGCCAGAATTCCTCACTCCAGCGTTCGCCGATGGGGAATCCAGAATGTAACCCGCATTGCTACCCGCTCCTGCTTCTCAACCTCGGCCGGGAACGGAAAAAGAAGCCGGCCGCTGGTTTCGTCCAGATTTTGAAGGACGGGATGACTCAATCACACTCCACCCGTTGCGGCGGCATTGTTATCGAGAAAATTGCGGCTGCCGGATACGAGTAGGGAAACATATCAATCTCATCGCATTTTTACCCGTCCCATAGCGGAAGTAGCCCTAAACATCAGTCTAGTACATAAACATCCCGCTTTCCGCGAGTCAACTCCCTTGTGGGCGACTGGTATAATTAACGGTTGATATCTGAAGAACCGGGCTGAAAGATTCGATGCGAAAAATCCTTCCATCACTACTGTTATTCATGGTTTCGGTGGGCCATGCGGCAGAACCCCCCATACGGCCCGGCTTATGGGAAATAACGACAACGTCGATGCTATTGGCCCTGGTGCCGCGGATTCCGCCTGAACAAATGCAGCAGCTGACGAATCTGGCGAAGCAATATGGACTGGATTTACCGCGAATCGAGAATGGAGCGGCCACCTCCAGAATCTGCATCACTCAGGAAATGGCGCATCAGGAGATTCCTTCCTATTTGCATATTCACGAAGCCGGATGCAGCATCAAGAATGCCATCCGCACCGAGAATGACTACAAGATGGATCTCGTCTGCACCAATCCTCAATTGCAGGGCAAGGGGCGAGCCGAGGGTTCGTTTACGACACCGGAAAGTTTCTCGGGATGGACCGTCTTCACCGGCACAATGCAAAACACTCCCGTCAATGAGCACGCGGATACTACGGGACGCTGGCTCAGCGCGAATTGCGGCAAGGTAAAATCACCGCAGTGATTGTCAATCCGGTTCCTGTCCTGCCATATCTGTCTGCCTGGCTGGCGGCGGCTTAACCCTTACCCGCTGGCAACTTCGTCTGCTGCAACTGCAGCCATCCTTTTGAGGAGTTTTTCGTGAATGCCCCCGAACCCGGCATTGCTCATGACGAGTACATGGTCGCCTGGGTGGGCGTATGCCGTAATCGCGGCTATCAATTGTTCCAACTCTTCAAAGGCAATCGCTTTTTCACCCAGCGGAAGCAGCGCTTGTGGCAAATCCCAGTCCAGATTGGCAGCGTAGCAGAACACCACATCCGCCCCTGTCAGGCTGTCTGCCAGACTTTCTTTCCACACGCCCATTTTCATGGTGTTCGAGCGTGGCTCAAGCACGGCGATGATGCGCGCCTCCTTCACCCTGCTGCGCAGCCCATCGATCGTTGTCCGAATCGCTGTCGGGTGATGGGCAAAATCGTCATAGATCGTGATGTCCCTTGTTACACCCCTTACTTCCATCCGGCGTTTGACATTCCTGAATTCCGCCAGTGCGGCAATGCCGGTCTTTACCGGTACACCGGCGTGACGAGCAGCAGCCAATGCGGCGAGTGCATTCATCCGGTTGTGCTTTCCCAGCAATTCCCATAGCAGTGTTCCCTGAGATTCACCCAAAAAGGATACGGCAACTGCACCATCCGTGAGGACGTTTGCCTCCCACCCGTTGGCGACGCCTATCCTTTCGACGGGTGTCCAGCATCCCTTCCGCAAGACCCGCTCCAGATTCTCTTCCTGGCCATTGCTGACGATAAGACCCTTGCCGGGAACGACACGCACGAGATGGTGAAACTGCTGCTCGATCTCCTCCAGGTTCCTGAAAATATCTGCATGATCGTATTCCAGGTTATTGAGAATGGCTGTTCTTGGATGAAAATGGACAAACTTGGAACGCTTGTCAAAAAAAGCCGTGTCGTATTCATCGGCTTCAATGACGAAAAAACCGGAACCTCCCAATCTGGCCGAGATTCCGAAGTTCTGTGGTATGCCGCCAATGAGGAATCCGGGTTCCATTCCGGCATATTCGAGAATCCACGCCAGCATGGAACTGGTTGTGGTTTTGCCATGCGTCCCCGCGACCGCAAGCACCCATTTGTCCCGCAGGACATTTTCCGAAAGCCATTGAGGACCGGAAATATAGGGCAGGTTGCGGTCAAGAATCTCTTCCATGAGGGGATTGCCGCGGCTCACCACATTCCCTATTACGAACAGGTCAGGATTCAGCCTGGTTTGTTCCGGGGAAAATCCTTCGATCAACTCGATACCCCGCGATTTCAATTGCGTGCTCATTGGGGGATAGACTCCTGCATCGCAACCGGTAACCTTGTGACCCGCTTCCTGTGCGATTGCCGCAATGCCTCCCATGAATGTGCCGCAGATGCCAAGGATATGAATATGCAAAGCTTGCTCCTGATGTATATAAAATGAATTACGCGTCCGCCTGCTTGCGGCTAAAATATGCCGCCCGCTATACCTGCCCGGAATTGGCCCGTTCCATCCAGTCAGCGTGCTTCGATTGTTCGTTCGACCTCATCCCTGCTGGCTTGTCACTCTTTTTTGTTACACTTACAGCTTTTGTTTGCTTGCAGCCCACTACTGATGCCGGTTGAGCGACGGACTGCACGCAGGAGCAGCTTCCATTTGCATGTGTGGCGCCCCCTATTCCGCGTCCCATGCTTCCATACAGCAGCTTCCATACGGTGACGCGAGACTTATGAGCTTGAAAATAGGCATTCATCCATTTCCGGATGATATCGTTTTCAGGTTGAAGAACTTCCCATGAAATTGCGTTTTATCCGTTCCGCCTGCTGGTCTTTTTTGCTGTTTTGCCTTGCCTGGAATGTGCGCGCCGAGCCGCCTCTTTCTTCCAGACCAGAGCAGGAACGCGCAGCCCCTTCTGGTGAGGGTGACGATAAACCGGTGGTTATCGATACGGAACGCATCCGGGGCCATCATGAATACGAGTCAGACACCAGAAACGAGAGTGAATTGCGCAGTCGCTCGACCATTTCAACTGACCAGATAAAAAAACCCAATCAAAAAGCGGGGCGCTCCGCTAAAGATACGCCGCCCGGGCCTCAGCAGAACTATACACTATCCCCCGCAATAAAAACCGGCTCCCGGACAGGCACCTCAGGCCAGGAATCGGAGAAGGCGGAAAGGATGGTTTTACCGGGTGGCGTGGAACGCCTTCCCGGACCTGTCGTTGAGGAAGGGGAGCCCAGGCTGCGCACCACGACCCAGTCCGCGCCCCGCAGTTTATCCGCGCAAAAGCGCGGGGAGAAGTCCGTGAGGACACCTGCAGCGGCAGAAGCAGATCAGGACAGACCGGGGTTTGCAGAAGGCGAGCGCATTGGAGGGCACAGGGAAGAAGCAGGCGACGCAAAGCTGCGTCTTGCCGGCGAGGCTGAGCCCGAGGCAATTGAGCAAAAACTGGCAGAAGTTGAAGCGGAAACGGACAAACAGCCCCCCGTGTTCGTCGTTGCGGATCGCTTGCAAGGCCACGTGGAGGAGGAAATCGAAGCGATAGGCAAGGCGGAACTGTCTGCCGGTGCTCAGTTTATTTCCGCCGAGCGGATGAAATACAACCAGGGCACCAACGATGCCGAAGCCCAAGGCAACGTTCGTGTGGAAAAGGAAGGTGACATACTGGAAGGATCCGATCTCAAATTCAATCTGCTGAGCAAAACCGGCCAGTTAAGCGAGCCTAGCTATCGTTTGAAGGATGCGAGCAGCCGCGGTTATGCGGGCATGCTCCTGTTTGAAGGCGAGAACCAGTACCGCCTGCAGAAGGCCAGTTACACCACCTGCCCTGTGGGAGACGAGAGTTGGGTTCTCCAGGTGACTGACCTGAAGCTCGACAATGACAAGAAAGTGGGCACCGCCAAAAATGTGAAGCTCACCTTCAAGGATGTGCCGATACTGTATACCCCCTGGATGAATTTCTCATACAGCGGCGAGCGCAAATCAGGATTGCTTGCCCCGACCTACGGCACCGGCAGCAGGACCGGTCTTGAACTGGCTTTGCCCTTCTACTGGAACATCGCGCCCAACTATGACGCCACGTTTTCCGCACGCATGATGTCGAAGCGTGGCCTAGCGATCAACAACGAATTTCGCTTTCTGGGCCAAAACTCGAGCAGCAACCTGCTCGCCGACATCGTGCCTCGTGACCTGGATACGCAAACGACGCGGTGGCGCACGTCGTTCTGGCACAATCATTATCTGGGCGCTGGTTTTTCCGCTCGCCTGGATTACAACAGGGTGTCGGACGCAACCTATTTTCGCGACTTTGGTAACAACCTGAATCTCACATCCCGCACCAACCTGCTGCAGCAGGGACTGCTGTCTTACAATCGCGGGCTGGGGGATGACGGCACATTTAACGTAACCTCGCTTGTCCAGAGCTTCCAGACGATTCAGGATCCCCTGGCCACAATTGTCGTGCCTTACAAGCGCCTGCCGCAGGTGGGGTTGAACGCGAATAAGCCGGACGTCTTCGGAACGGGAGTCGATGTCAATCTTTCTGGGAGTTGGACCAACTTCTCCCATCCCACTCTGGTCAACGGCCGCAGGATCGTGCTCTTCCCAAGCATGAGCTACCCTCTTCGCAATTCGTTCGGTTTCATCACGCCCAAGGTGGGGATGCACTACACCCGTTACAGCCTCGGGGAGGCTGCCGGCTTGTCCGATGAAAACCCCACCCGCACCTTGCCGATATTCAGCCTCGACAGCGGCCTTGCCTTCGATCGCAAAATGTCCCTGGGCGGAGAAAGCTTTACGCAGACGCTCGAGCCGCGCGTGTTCTATGTTTACGTCCCATTCCGCGCGCAAGATCAGTTGCCGAATTTCGATTCCGCCAAGACTGACTTCAGCTTTGCGCAGATGCTGGCGGAAAACCGTTTCAGCGGGAGCGACCGTATCAATGATGCCAACCAGGTGACTTTTGCGCTGACGACGCGCCTGCTGGAATCCAGTACCGGGAGAGAGCGTTTGCGCTTGGCTGTTGGGCATCAATTAAGCTTTATCGACCGCCGGATCATACTGGAGACCCCGCAAACCATCGATCGCCGACCTGATTTTATTGCCGCAGTGTCGGGGTTTCTCACACCCACCATCAGTACCGACACCAGCCTCCAATTTGACCAGACGCGCCTCCTGGCCGATGTGGTCCGCTCGGGTGTGAGCTATCGTCCCGAGCCGGGTCGCGTGTTGAATTTCGGTTACCGTTTTACCCGCGATGTGTTGCATCAAGTGGATGCTTCCAGCCAATGGCGATGGTCGGAAAGATGGCAAACGGTGGCCCGCCTGAATTACTCGTTACAGGATAAGAGAATTCTGGAAGGGCTGGCAGGAGTTGAGTATAATGCGTGCTGCTGGTCGTTGCGGTTTGTGCTTCAGCATTTGACCCTTGCTACGCAGAAATCGACCACAGCGGCTTTTTTGCAACTTGAGTTGAACGGCCTGATGCAAATCGGATCGAACCCGTTGACCGTATTGCAACGCAGCATTCCCGGGTATATCAGGACGGGTAGCCAGGGAAGCGGCTTGATAGAAGGGCCATAGCACCTCGCATCTATCACTGTTCGCACGTCACGATCACGCCATCTCTCCCCTATTCCAGAAGCTTATTCACATGGGCACGAAATTGTCGTCGCGTTCCCCCTTTTCCCTTCCCCTTTTAACGCTGCTTGCCGGAATGGCCATTGCCCAGCAACCGGCGCATTCGGGGGTAGAAACCATCGATCATATCGTTGCGGTTGTGAATGAGAACGTGGTTACCCGCCATGAACTGGACGAAATGCTCAGCGCCATGCTGAAACAATTGCAAAAGCAAGGCGTACAGCCTCCCCCGCCTGCTGTGCTGGAAAAGCAGCTTCTGGAGCGAATAATCCTGAACCGCGTGCAACTGCAACTTGCGAACGAAACCGGACTGACCGTAAGCGATGCGGAACTCGACCAGACTTTGCGCCGTATCGCGCAGGAAAACAAGATGTCCCTGCAAGAGTTCGACAGGGCGCTGGCGGAAGACGGGGTCAGCTTCAGCAAATTCCGTGACGAGATTCGCGATGAAATCATCCTGGTCAGGCTGAAAGAGCGTGAGGTAAGCAATCGCGTGAGCGTGACCGAAGGGGAAGTCGATCATTTTCTGGAAACGCAGGAAGATTCGCCCAGCCAGAGCGACGAATATCGCATTGCTCATATTCTGGTGCAGGTGGCCGAAGGAGCCGACCCTTTGAAACGCGATGCGGCACGGCAACGGGCAGAAAGTGTCCTGGCAAAATTGAAGGCGGGGACCGAATTTGCTCAGGTAGCCGCCGAGTTCTCGGATGCGCCGGATGCGATGGAAGGTGGCCTGCTTAACTGGCGCCCTGCTGCCCAGCTCACAAAAAAGTTTGCCGAAATACTGAGTCCAATGAAACCGGGGGAAATCACCGGGATAATTTCAAGCCCGAATGGATTTCATATCCTCAAGCTGGTCGACCGCCGCAACCAGGACACGGTAACCACTATGATAGACCAGACGCATGCGCGCCATATTCTGGTAAAAATCAGCGAGCTCACCTCGGAGGCTGATGCCCACAGACGTGTAACCGAATTGAAAGAACGCCTGGATCATGGCGGCAAGTTCGAGGAACTGGCAAAGCTTCATTCGGAAGACGCCAGCGCCCCCACCGGGGGGGATCTCGGCTGGGTCTCGCCGGGCGATACGGTGCCGGAATTTGAACAGGCCATGAGCGCTCTCAAGCCGGGAGAAATCAGCGATCCTGTCCAATCTCCTTTTGGATGGCATCTCATTCAAGTCATCGAGCGCCGCACTCAGGATGTAAGCCAGGAGCGCAAACGCCAGTCCGCACGCCAGGCGATCCGCGCCCGCAAAGCAGAGACAGCCTTCCAGGAATGGTTGCAGCGCCTGCGGGACCGGGCTTATGTCGAGTATCGGCTGGAAGAAGGCTAGGGTCTGTTAACACTTGTAAGAGACGGCGCGGCCAACGTTGAATAATCCCAAGCTCGCTCTCACCGCGGGGGAACCCGCCGGTATCGGTCCCGACCTGTGTGTGCAGATCGCACAACTGGGTTTGCCTTTCAAGCTCATTGTCATTGCCGATAGGGAATTGCTGCAGGAGCGCGCACGCTTGCTCCGGCTTCCATTGACAATAACGGACTACTCCTCCCGCACCGAATTAAGGCCGGACGAAGGGATTTTGCATGTCCTGCACATTCCTCTGGCCGAGACCGCCCCTCCCGGTAAACTCGATGCCGCTAATGCGCCCTATGTGCTGAAGACGCTCGAGCGGGCTGTTGCTGGATGCATCAATGGCGAGTTTGATGCAATGGTAACGGCGCCGGTGCACAAAGGCATCATCAATGATGCCGGCATTTCTTTTACTGGTCACACTGAATATCTCGCGCAACTGACAAACGTCCGTCCCGTCATGATGCTCGCCGGCGGCGGGATGCGGGTAACACTCGCCACTACTCACCTGCCCCTGAAAGACGTCGCGAGTGCCATTACCAGCGATGCTGTGGAGCAGAAGCTGCGCGTCATCGAGCATGATCTGGTCAATCGCTTCGGTATTCCGAAGCCACGCATTGCCGTAGCGGGCTTGAATCCTCATGCAGGGGAATCAGGTCATCTGGGCAGGGAAGAAATCGATATCATCATCCCTTCGCTCGACAAGCTGCGCGCCGCCGGGATGAATCTGCTCGGCCCCCTGCCTGCCGATACACTTTTCAATCCATCGAAGCTGAAGGATTACGACTGCATATTCGCCATGTACCACGACCAGGGGCTGCCGGTGCTCAAGCATGCGAGCTTTGGCACTGCCGTCAATGTCACACTGGGCTTGCCCATCATCCGTACCTCCGTGGATCATGGCACCGCCCTCGAATTGGCGGGAACAGGCAAAGCTGATCCGGGCAGCCTAGTGGCGGCTATCGAAATGGCGGCATCGCTGGTTGCGCATCAGCGATAACTCTCAACCCTGCATCCCGGTTCGCCTGAGCTTGGCAAAGGGTGAACGAATCTGCAAACTCTCATAAACCATGCAGCACACTCCCCGCAAGCGTTTCGGCCAGAATTTCCTGGTTGATTCCCAAACCGTAGCCGATATTATTCACGCCCTCCATCCCCGTCGGGAGGATGTAATGGTAGAGATCGGTCCAGGACTGGGAGCATTGACACGGCCCCTACTCCAGTCACTTGAACATCTGCATGTGGTGGAGATCGACCGGGATATCGTGAAGCGGCTACGTGATGAATTTTCCGCGAAAAGGCTGACGATACATGAAGGGGATGCGCTCGAATTCGACTTCTCCAGCCTCGGTGAAAGTCTGCGGGTAGTGGGCAACCTGCCCTACAACATTTCCACTCCACTCCTTTTCCACCTGAGCCGGTTCGCGGCGCACATCCGCGATATGCACTTCATGCTGCAGAAGGAAGTGGTCGCCCGCATGGTAGCCCAACCCTCTACTTCGGACTACGGACGGCTTTCAGTCATGCTGCAATGCCGCTTCGAAATGGAGCAGCTTTTCATCGTCTCGCCTGAATGCTTCCGCCCTCCGCCAAAAGTCGAATCAGCCGTGGTTCGCATGATTCCACTCAAGAAACCGCTGGTCGAGGCGAGCCAGGAAAAATTGTTTGCGGAAATCGTTTCCGCCGCCTTCTCGCAGCGCCGCAAAACGCTACGCAACACGTTACGCGATCATCTTACAGCGGAGGATTATCTCAAGCTGGGGATCGACTCTAATCTTCGAGCGGAAAATTTATCGATCGCGCAGTATGTAGCAATTACAAACCATTTAAATGGAATCAGACTCGATTGAAGTCGAAAGTAGCAGAAGTGTTGCGCGAAGTTCTGAACTGAGATCAGAGTAAAAAGTCAATCGAACCCGATCCTATCGGTCCCGCTTTTCGTTAATAAACGGGCAAAATACCTCTTTATAAAAATCTTTAACATGAGCATGAGTATAATCTAGCAGCCACTTCTGGCCATACAAAAAAGGCGAAAGCCTGGACTCCCCAGCTTTATGAGCTTGAAACCATCGACATCGTTGACCATAGCGCTATTGCTGAGCTGTGGATTGACGCAGCCGGCATGTGCAGAGATCATCTACTCGTTTACCGATGAACATGGCGTGGTGCATTTCAGTAACGTGCCAGCGGATGAACGGTATGTCCCATTCATCGGGAGCAGCGCCAACCCCCGGAAATCACGCACAACTTCAAATAATGGGCATCCGGTCGCATCACTCAAGGCGCAATATGGTTCGGTAATCAAGGAAGTCGCCCGCGCCCATGCCCTCGAAGACGCGCTGCTCCACGCCGTGGTCACTGTCGAATCGGCCTACAACCCCAAGGCAGTTTCAAAAAAGGGCGCGGCGGGCCTGATGCAACTCATGCCGGAAACTGCCCAGAGATATGGCGTAACCGATCGCTTCGATCCCGTGCAGAACCTCCATGGTGGGGCGAGATATCTCACCGAGCTGCTGAGAATGTTCAATGGAAATCTGAGCCTGACCCTGGCCGCCTACAATGCTGGCGAAAACAACGTCATCAAGTACGGAAACCGGATTCCGCCGTTTCAGGAGACCAGAAATTACGTACCCAAGGTTCTTGATCTTTATCGCAGATATCAGTCAAGAAAGAGGCTCTAGGAAGGGGAACTGGGGAGTCAGTTCGGCAGGGGCTCGGCAAAAGGGAAAGTCTCGCTTCCGTTTAGATGTCGCAATATACTCTAAATGACGAATATCTTCTTTCTTCAGTATCAGGAACTATTCTATCTGTCGCAAAAGTATTCAAGACCTCTTTACAACTATTATCCTTATATAATTTTATTTTAATGCTATGTAATGCCAGCCACATATAACTGTCGACTCCGGACTTCGTTTTTATGTTATAGCATTTGCTCCATGTATTATCAACGCAACTGCCTTCGTGCCAGGATCCGATGATATCGATACAATCCTTTTTCGCATAAGCAGAAAATCGCCAAGTGTGGTTTTCTCCTAAATTAGGTTTACATTCTGCTTGAACATTTGTAGTAAAAGAAATGAAACAAAGAAAACATAAAGGCCACAGATCAAATTTTGAATTTCTTTTCATCTCCGAGACTCCGATAGTCTAAATTATGGTGCAATCAGCGCATCAAAACGGCCTTTGCCGTCGCACTGCGCGAAGGGGCGCATTGAGCGCACCCTCTTCATCTTAGATCGCAACACGTTGCCCTGCCGTGAAAATACCTCTCTCCATCTGAACGCGGGGAGGCATTTGTCACCCGGTACCCCAAAAACAGTACTTCACTTCTTGCCGCCATCCAGTCCGGATCAGATGCATCGCCCTTTGGCTCAGAGTCTCGTGGCTACGCTATCTAGCGAGATGCCATCTGTTGTTTCGATCCTCGCAGTATAGAAACCAGACATTTTTCGTCTCGTCCTTCTTGAATTTCGCTACACAATCCTGCTCTTCTTCCCCTTCCATGCGGCGAACATCTAGGATCAATACAGCCTGCTCCTGCTGAGACTTTGAAGCACCGGCAGCGTGTTTCTTTTTTTAAATTGAAGTCCGTTTACTTTATTGAAATATCCCTATTGTACTTGAGGCTATTGAGGTTCACACTGTGCCTGGGCAAGTCAGATAACCGTAAACAATATGGGGGGGAAAAATGAAAAAAAGTCTCTGCATGACGTTGTGTGGCACAGCCGGTTTTTTTCTGCTGTATTTAAGTGCCTGGGCGAGCGAGGGGGGCACTGCGCCCGAGCTTAACGAGGCACGACAGGTAGCTCAATACAATTATGTAATCCATATCCTCGCCATGTTGCTGGTGGGTTTCGGCTTCCTCATGGTATTTGTCAAAAGATATGGATTTGGGGCCACGACGGGAACATATCTGGTGGTGGCTGTCGGTCTTCCGCTTTACATTCTGCTTCGCGCAAACGGCGTATTCGCCCACGAAATTGCTCCAAACACGGTGCAGGCATTGCTCTTTGCCGAATTCGCCGTGGCGTCTGGGTTGATCGCCATGGGCGCGGTCCTCGGTCGTCTCCGCGTTTTCCAATACGCACTGCTGGCGCTGCTCCTAATTCCCGCTTATCTCTTGAACGAATGGCTGGTGCTGGATAATGGAATGGGTATGACTGAGGGATTTCAGGATACTGCGGGGTCGATCATCATACATGCCTTCGGTGCATATTTTGGCTTGGGGTTATCCCTTGCACTGACCACGGCGCGACAACGAAGCCAGCCGATTGAGTCGGATGCGACTTCTGATCGATTCGCAATGCTTGGCTCAATGGTCCTGTGGCTTTTCTGGCCTAGTTTCGCTACTGCCATCGTTCCCTTCGAGCAAATGCCGCAGACAGTGGTCAACACTGTACTCGCACTGTGCGGTGCCACGATCACCACGTACTTCTTGAGTACATATTTCCATAAAGGCAAAACCTCAATGGTCGATATGGCGAATGCGGCGCTGGCCGGCGGAGTAGCGATCGGTTCGACCTGCAATATCGTGTCGCCGACAGGTGCTTTTGCGATCGGCCTGCTTGCCGGTGCGGTTAGTGTCATCGGGTTTGTGTTCATTCAACCTGCACTTGAGAGACGCTTCAAGATCGTTGACACCTGTGGCGTCCATAATCTGCATGGAATGCCGGGATTGCTGGGTGCATTCGTTGCTATCCTGGTCGTGCCCGGCATAGCAGTTGCCCAACTTATCGGCATCGCCTTCAGTGTCGTGCTCGCCCTGATAGCGGGACTCGTCGCTGGCGCGCTCATCAGGGCTACCGGCACAACCCGTCTGGCTTACGAGGATAGTGAGGAATTCACACACACCGAAGGACCGGAAGCTACGGAAATCGATGCCATAGCACTGGAAGTCGAGACTTCAACTTAAAAGGGCGGTGGCCCTGACGCAGCGAATGCCCCGAATGGTATGGTCAGGATATAACCTGTACAGGCGCCGCCCTTATCCTGGTGTTGCTTCAGTATTGCAAGCACCGGATCATCAGAACGGAAACGGGGTCCCGCCGCTTCCGGAAACCAGGAATTACGTGCCGAAGTGCTGGATTTCTATCGCAAAAATATCAGACAAACAGGAAACTGTAGCCAAGAAAAAAGGATGGATCAAGCAGATGATTCCCTTAACCCTACCTGTATATATAAAACCTTCTGTTATTCTGATAAGCAGAACTGGATCAATGGAGTCAAAATCTATTTCTTCGGCATATAAAGATCAGTAATCGTCCCCTCCGCGATCTCGGCGGCAAAGAACACTGTTTCAGACAGAGTCGGATGCGGATGGATGGTAAGGCCGATATCTTCCATGTCCGCGCCCATTTCCAATCCCAGTACGGTTTCGGATATCAGTTCCCCGGCATTGATGCCTACGATGCCCGCGCCAAGGATACGACGCGTCTTCTTGTCCAGGATTAACTTGGTCATGCCCTCGTCGCGCGCCATTGCCAAAGCACGACCGCTGGCGGCCCACGGAAATACCGCTTTTTCGAATTCGATACCTTGCTTTTTGGCTTCGGTTTCGGTGAGGCCCATCCAGGCGATCTCCGGATCGGTGTAAGCTACGGAGGGAATGGCGCGAGCGTCGAACGCTGCCGACTTCATCTTCTCCCCGCCAGCGATGATTTCCGCCGCCAGTTTGCCCTCATGCGATGCCTTGTGCGCCAGCATGGGCTCGCCCGCGATGTCGCCAATGGCGAAGATGTGCGAGACGTTGGTTCGCAACTGCTTATCCACCGGGATGAAGCCACGTTCGTTCACGGTGATACCTGCCTTTTCTGCGCCAATTTCGCGGCCATTTGGCCGGCGTCCCACCGCCATCAGTATCCGCTCATATACTTGCGGTTCGGGTGCCGCAGTACCCTCAGTGCCGCCTTCGGAGGATCCTTCGAACGTGACCTTCAATCCTTCTTCCAGAGCTTCAATTCCGGTGACCCTGGTTTTGAGGTAGATGGCCTCGTAGCGTTTCTGTATGCGTTTGTGCAGCGGCCGGATAAGATCGGCGTCCGCGCCGGGAATCAATTGGTCCATCAATTCGACGACACTGACCCTGCTGCCGAGCGCATCGTAGACCGTCCCCATTTCGAGGCCGATAATGCCGCCGCCGATGATCAGCATGCGCTTGGGAATGTCCTCCAGCTTGAGTGCGCCCGTGGAATCGATGATGCGCGGGTCATCGTAGGGAAAACCGGGAATGCGAGCGGCAGCAGAACCCGCGGCAATGATGCAGTGCTCGAATGACACCGTTTTTTTTCCGTCGGAAGTTTCCACTTCGATCATATTCGGCGAAGTGAACCTGCCCGTTCCCCGCACTACCTTCACCTTGCGTTGCTTCGCCAGGCCCGCCAATCCCTTGGTGAGTTTGCCGATGATGGATTCCTTCCATCCCCGCAGTTTGTCTATTTCTATGACGGGCTTAGCGAAAGCGATACCCTGTTGCGCCGTTTCCTCGGCGTCGGTGATGACTTTCGCCACATGCAGCAGCGCCTTGGATGGAATGCAGCCCACATTGAGACAGACGCCGCCAAGCGTGGAGTAGCGTTCGATCAAGACCACATTCTTGCCGAGATCGGCAGCACGGAAGGCGGCGGTATAACCACCCGGCCCTGCACCCAATACCACTACGTCGGCATGAATATCACCTTGTGGAATCGAAGGCGCAGCGGGTGGTGCTACGGATTCAGGAGCAGGAGCAGCGACTGAGGCCGGGGCTTTCTCTTCTTCCTCTTTTTCCGATGGAGGAGCAACGTTGGCAGCGGGCTTCTCAGCCGGCTCTTCCTGCTTGCTCCCACCACCAGATTCAGAGGTTTTAGCAGGAGCAGCCGCTTCTGCTGTGGGCTCCAGCATGAGTATGACCGAGCCTTCCGAAACCTTGTCGCCGACCTTGACTTTGAGTTCCTTCACAATGCCACTTTGGGGTGAGGGAACTTCAATGGATGCCTTATCGGTTTCCAGTGTGATAAGCGATGTTTCCTTTTCCACGGTATCGCCGGGTTTCACCAGCACTTCAATCACTGCGACATCCTTGAAGTCGCCAATATCCGGTACTTTGATTTCGGTAAGCTGAGCCATGAAAACCTTATTAGTTTAAGGAAATAAATTGGACCTTATTCCTGGAAACCCTACTGCCGGATATGCCCGTCACCCAGGACGATGAATTTCTGGCTGGTCAATCCTTCCAGTCCCACCGGGCCGCGAACATGGAGCTTATCGGTGGAGATACCGATTTCCGCGCCGAGGCCATACTCGAACCCGTCCGCGAAGCGGGTGGAGGCATTCACCATGACAGAACTGGAATCCACTTCGCGGAGAAAACGGCGCGCGTTGCTGTAATTCTCGGTAATGATGGAATCCGTGTGTTGGGAGCCGTAAATCGTAATGTGCTCGACGGCCTGATCGAGACTGCTTACCACCCGCACACTGAGGATAGGCGCAAGATATTCCGCATACCAGTCTTCCTCCTTGGCTTCCTTCATTTCCGGAATGATCGCTTGCGAGGCCGGATCGCCGCGCAGTTCCACGCCCTTGTCCAGATAGATTCTGCACAGCGGCGGCAGCACTTCCCCGGCAATATTCTCATGCACCAGCAATGTTTCGAGCGTGTTGCAGGTGCCGTAGCGCTGGGTCTTGGCGTTGTCCGCAACACGAATGGCCTTTTCCTGGTCCGCATCTTCGTCGATATAAATATGGCATACGCCATCCAGGTGCTTGATGACGGGGATGCGCGCTTCATTCGAGATGCGCTCGATCAACCCCTTGCCGCCGCGGGGCACGATGACATCGACGAACTCTTTCATGGTGACGAGTTCACCCACGGCAGCCCGGTCGGTTGTTTCGATAACCTGTATCGCCGTCTCGGGTAAACCGGCAGTCTTAAGCCCCTCCCTGACGCACGCCGCGATCGCCTGATTGCTGTGAATGGCTTCCGACCCCCCGCGCAATATCGCTGCGTTACCCGCCTTGAGGCACAACCCTGCGGCATCGGCCGTGACGTTGGGGCGCGCTTCATAAATGATGCCGATCACGCCCAGCGGTACGCGCATTTTTCCGACCTGTATGCCGGAGGGACGGTAATTCAAATCGCTTATTTCACCCACCGGATCGGCTAACGCTGCTATTTGCAGCAAACCTTCGGCCATGCTCGCTATGCTTTTGGGCGTGAGCGTCAACCGGTCTATCATTGCCGCTTCCAATCCCCGTTCTTTCGCATTTTCCACGTCCCTGGCATTCGCTGCCAACAACTGCTGCTCATCCCGTTTTATAGCCATCGCCATCTGTGTGAGCGCCCGGTTCTTGGCTGCGGTTTCCGCTTTGGCAAGTAGGCGCGAGGCGGCTCGGGCTTCGCGACCGATGGATTGCATATAGGTCTTGATGTCGATGATGTCCATGTCAATCGTTCCATTCAGACAGTAAATTAAAATTGCAGGAATAACTGGCGGTTCCGGAACTGGATTCCGAGTCAAGCCCGACTATTGTCAGGAATAAAATTCGTGAAAATCCGGGGAGCTGCATCGGCAACGACGGCCGCTTGGTAATAAGGGCAGAGTCCTTTGCTTTAACTACCGCCGCTGCCCGATCTTCGCAAAACGCAAACCCAGTTGCAGCAACTCATCCCAGGGATCGCCGCTTGCAACGCCCTTGCTGACTCTGTCTATTTTAGCGGCATGTGACAACGCCGATGCCAACTGTTCAAGGTTCAAGCGGCGAGCGGCGTTCTCCATTATTTTCTGCCGGTCCCGCCATACTCGAGACTGGCTGGTCAATTGTCCCGGCGGTTTCCCTGTGTCGAGTCCGGTACGAATCGCGACAAGAAGGCGGATTTGTCCCGCCAGCGTATTGACGATCAGCGGCAATGCCATGCCTTCACCCTGCAAAACCTCCAGGATGCGCGTATAGCGCGCGGCATCCCCGGCAACCATTGCATCGGATAGTTTGAATGCATCATAACGGGCGACATCGAGCACGGCATCCTTCACCTGCTCGAACGACAGTATTCCGGGCGGATAAAGCAACGCAAGTTTCTTGAGTTCCTGATAGGCTGCGAGCAGATTGCCCTCTACCTTGTCGGCAAGAAATTGTAGCGTGTCGATGTCGGCATTCTGCCCCTGCATGGTCAGCCGCTGGCCTATCCAGTCGGGCAACCGCCCGCGTTCTACCGGATAAACCGTAATGACTGCTCCTGCTGCATCAAGCGCCTTGAACCATCTGGTTGCCGCACCTTGCTGGTCGATCCGGGGCAGGGTGACAAGTGTGACGGTATCTGGCGGCAGGGCGCGGCAGTATTTCTCCAAAACGGCGCTGCCCTGATTGCCCGGCTTGCCCGAGGGGATGCGCAGATCGATTATACGTCTTTCGCCGAACAACGACAGGTTGCTGCTGCACCGTTCCAGCTCTGTCCAGTTGAAGTGGTTATCGACGTTGAAAATCTCCCGTTCGATATACCCGCCCTGACGCGCTTTTGTACGAATCAGGTCGGCAGCTTCGATTGCCAGAAGTAATTCGTCGCCGGATACCGTATAAAGCGGTGCAAGCTGTTTATCGAGATGCCGCGCAAGCTGTTCGGGCGCAATACGCATGCCTTCGCCTTCAGGTTACCGCAACACAGGCGCCAACGGTCAGGGATTCACCTGTGGGGACTTATTCAGTTCCGCCACCTTGACTGCTCCAAGGCGCCGCACGATCTGATCTGCCGAGTCACTCTGCATCTCCCGCACGAGCAGTGCCTCTTCCCCTTCCTTGGCGACCACCTGCTGATTGGTAAAAGGCATGATTCGACGCAGCATCAGTTCATTGGTAGGAATGAGTTCCTCCCCTTTGGCATCGATCAGCCGGAAGGAAACCCGATACCGCAGTTCAAACTCCAGAACGCGCCCCCCGCCTGATACGGACATGATCTGTCTGTCATTGGTGACGCTGAGAATCTCCAGTATGGCCTCGGCTTTTTTCCGGTTGTCAACGAGACGGGTGCTGGTGCCCGTCCGAACGAGGCGCCGGAGATCGGTACCGATGGGATGTCCTTGCGGGAAGGAAATATAAAGCGTATCAAACGGAAGCGCCGCGGTGCCGCGCAACTGAAAGCCGCAAGCCGCGAGCAAAAGACAGCATGTAAGCAACAGGATTTTTTTCATCGGCAATCCTCGAGTTCCGGTTTTCGTATCTTCAAATGACGATATTGATCAGTTTCCCTGGCACCATCACCACTTTTTTAACTGCTTTTCCATCGATGAACCTTCGCACCTGTTCATTCTCCAGCGCAAGCTGCTCGATGATTACCGGTTTTGTATCTGCGGCAACCCGTATCTTCCCGCGCAGCTTGCCATTGACCTGAACGATCAGCTCAATTTCATCCTGCACGAGCGCAGCAACGTCTGCTTGCCGCCATGGCTGATCGAGCAACTCCGTGCCCGGGCGGAGCTCACGCCAGAGGACATGGCAAATGTGAGGAACGATGGGCGACAACAGCAGTACAATATTTTCCAGTGCTTCCTGCATCAACCCGCGGGCAGCCGGGCTCGAATCCTGCAATTTTCCGAGAGCGTTCATCAACTCCATTACAGCTGCAATCGCGGTATTGAAGGTATGCCGCCTGCCCAGATCATCACCCACCTTGGCGATGGTCTGGTGCAGTTGAAAACGTAAGGCCTTGAGTTCAGGACCGAGATCTGCAACCGGGATTGGACCATTCACAGCACCGCTTTGTTGCAGATGATCGTAAACCTGTTTCCATAATCGCTTCAGAAAACGGAATGCGCCCTCCACCCCGGCATCCGCCCACTCGAGGGTCTGCTCGGGCGGGCTGGCAAACATCATGAAGAGCCGGGCTGTATCTGCTCCGTATTGCTCGACGAGTTTTTGCGGATCGACGCCGTTGTTGCGGGATTTCGACATCGTGCCGATGCCGCCTGCTTCAACCGGCTGGCCGTCGGCGCGCAGCACCGCTCCGATTCGTCTTCCCTGCTCGTCGGTCTGGATATCCACATCCGCAGGGTTGAAATAGACGATGCGCCCACTTCCCGTTTTCCGGAACATGATCTCATTGAGCACCATGCCCTGGGTCAGCAGATTGGCAAACGGCTCGTCGAACAACACCAGTCCGAGATCGCGCATGACCTTGCTCCAGAAGCGCGAGTAGAGCAGATGCAGGATGGCATGTTCGATGCCGCCGATATATTGATCAACGGGCAGCCAGTAATCCACGCGTGCATCCACCATCGCCCGGTGCTGGTCGGTGCAGGCATAACGGATGTAATACCATGACGAATCGACGAAGGTATCCATCGTGTCGGTTTCCCGGCGGGCGGGCTGACCGCAGCGCGGGCAGGAACACTCGTAAAATGACGGCGTTTTAGCAAGCGGGTTGCCCGAGCCGTTGGGCACCAGATCTTCCGGAAGCACCACGGGAAGCTGGTCATCGGGCACCGGCACCACGCCGCACGCATCGCAATAGATGAGAGGAATGGGACAGCCCCAATAACGCTGCCGGGAAATACCCCAGTCGCGCAGGCGGTAATGCACGCGTTTCTCGCCCAATCCCTTCTGTTGCAACGCGGCAGCGATTGCATCCACTGCGGGCTGGAACGCGAGACCGGAGAATTCGTCGGAATCGAACGTAATGCCGTGTTCCACGTATGCCTGGGCAAGCGGCACCGGCAGGTCGGAATCGACAGGCTTGATCACGGCCCTGATCGGCAGCGAATATTGGCTGGCAAACTCGAAATCGCGTTCATCGTGGGCGGGAACCGCCATCACCGCCCCTTCCCCATAGCCCATCAGCACATAATTGGCTATCCAGACAGCCAATCTGGCCCCGGTCAGGGGGTGGATAACGTACAACCCCGTATCCCTGCCCTTCTTTTCCTGGGTAGCGAGTTCCGCTTCCATCATCGCGCCCTGCCTGCATTCTTCGATAAATGCAGCAAGGGCAGGATTACTTTTCGCTGCATGCTGAGCGACAGGATGCTCGGCCGCGACAGCCACATACGTTACGCCAAACAAGGTATCTGCACGAGTCGTAAAAACCTTCAGGTCCTGAGGCATGCCGGACTCGGCATCAGCAGGAAACCGGACTTCGACACCGAAGCTCTTGCCGATCCAGTTGGCCTGCATCGTTCTCACCCGCTCCGGCCAGCCCGGAAGCGCATTCAGCGCTTCCAGCAGCTCATCGGCATACGCGGTGATCTTCATGTAATACATCGGGATTTCGTGCTTTTCCACCAGAGCCCCGGTGCGCCAGCCGCGCCCATCGATTACCTGCTCATTGGCTAGCACTGTCTGATCGACAGGATCCCAGTTCACGATACCCGTCGTTCTGTAGGCCAGACCCTTTTCCAGCATGCGCAGAAACAACCACTGATTCCACCGGTAGTAATCCGGCTGGCAGGTGGCAAGCTCACGGTCCCAATCTATTGCCAGCCCCAGGCTCTGCAATTGCTTGCGCATGTAGGCAATATTGTCGTAGGTCCACTTTGCCGGCGGTACATTGTTTTGCATTGCCGCATTCTCTGCCGGCAGGCCGAAGGCATCCCAGCCCATGGGCTGCAACACGTTGTAACCCTGCATGCGGTGATAGCGCGACAGCACATCGCCAATGGTATAGTTGCGCACATGCCCCATGTGCAACTTGCCAGAGGGATAAGGAAACATCGAAAGACAATAGTATTTCCGCTTTTCCGGCGCCTCCACAGCCTTGAATGCGGCGGTTTGCTGCCAGTACTGTTGTGCTTCCGACTCGATTTCCTGTGGGTGATATTTTTCCTGCATAAGCTCGGCTTTCTGCCATAAAGCTGGGGATTATACCGCGAACTCGGGCATTCCCGTGGGTGAGGGCCGCCTCCAGCGAGCCCGGAAGGAAAGCGAGAGACTATGTATTTTGAAGCGTCGGTGAGCGGCTAAAGAGACTATCGGAAGCGATTCAGTTTCAGGATATTTCAGGAAACGGATTTACCTGATCCTGATAGTCACCCTGAAGTCGCCTCGTATCAGGCTTAGAGTGAGGCGTCCCTGACTGCTGGCCTTGAGAGCAGCAAGCAACTCCTGAACCGAACGGACCTGCCGGCGATTGACGCCAATGATGAGGTCGCCCGGCCGGATGCCCCGCAGCCAGGCAGGACTATTGACTTCCACGTCTGTTACCATCACGCCCTCAATTCCCCGGTGGGCGCCAGGTTTCAAGTTCGCCACGGTTGCGCCTGAGACCTCCGGCACGGCCTCCGCACCTGCACTGGCAACCTCCGCCAGCTTGGCGATCTTTACTTTGGCAGTCAGCCGCTTCCCATTCCTGATCAGCCCGAGATCCAGCGTCTCCCCGATGGGCATCAGTCCAACCTTGTTGCGCAAATCAATCGAGTTCCGCACAGGTTTTCCGTTGACAGTCGCTATCACATCACGCGGTTTCACCCCGGCTTTTTCGGCGGGTGATCCCGGCTCGACCGCGCTGATGATGGCGCCTTCCGTGGAAGGCAATCCCAGTGAGGCCGCCAGGTCGTGCGTAATATCTTCGCTGCTCGCGCCCAGCCTGCCGCGGCGTACCTCGCCGAAGCGCAGGATCTGATCGAGGACTGCCTTCACCATCACGCTGGGAACCGCAAAGCCGATGCCGACGTTGCCGCCTGCGGGACCAATGATGGCGGTGTTGATGCCGATCAGTTCCCCCTTGAGGTTGATGAGGGCCCCGCCGGAGTTGCCCGGATTGATGGAGGCGTCGGTCTGGATGAAGTCTTCATAGCCTTCGATATCCAGCCCGCTTCTTCCCAATGCGCTGACGATGCCCGAAGTTACCGTTTGCCCCAGGCCGAACGGATTCCCGATCGCGATGACAAAATCCCCGACGTTGAGCAGATCGGAATCACCGAGGCGCAGTGCCTTCAGGTTCTTGGCATCGATTTTCAGCAGAGCAATATCGGTGCCCGGGTCCGTTCCCACCAGCTTTGCCTGGAATTGGCGCCTGTCTTTGAGTGTCACCACCACCTGCTGCGCATCCTTGATCACGTGGTAGTTGGTGACGACATAACCCTTGCCCGCATCCATGATCACGCCTGAGCCGACACTGCGCTCCGGCCGGGCCTCCTGCTCGGGAAGATTGAAAAAGCGGCGGAAGAAAGGGTCCCGAAACAAGGGATTCTCTTCTATAGCCGAGCGCGTCACTACGGAAATATTGACGACCGCCGGGGTCACATCCTGAAGCACCGGCGCCAGGGTCGGCACACCATTTTTGGTGTCACTGAAAGGCAAAGCCGGATAGCCGGGCAGCGCAATGACCAGCAAGCCGATAAAAACCAGCCAGAGTGAAATTGACAGCGGTGAAACTGACAGCGAAGCTGGTTGCGAAACTGATCCGGTCGATTTTCTCATTTGAGGAGTGCCTTACTTGGTTTGTCCACCAGTTGCAGGTTGGCCGAATTTAATAGATTTTTCACTCTTTGTTGAGGTTCAGGAGTGCTTCCATACCCGGCTCGAAGGGTTCGGGGTCGAATGCCCTGTCGCCATCGGCGAGCGGCCCGTTCCCGGTTTTGAGCCCATTAAAATCGTAAAGCGAAGAATCGAGCAGATGTGAGGGTTGGATGTTCTGTAAAGAACTGAACATGTTTTCCAGCCTGCCGGGAAACTTTTTATCCCATTGCTGCAGCATTTCCTTTACCGCCTGGCGCTGCATATTCTTCTGTGAGCCACACAGGTTGCAGGGGATGATCGGGAAATTTTCCATTTCCGCATAGGCGGCCAGGTCCTTCTCTTTGCAGTAGGCAAGCGGCCGGATGACGATATGCTTGCCATCATCGCTTACCAGCTTGGGCGGCATGGTTTTCAGCTTGCCGCCATGAAAGAGGTTGAGAAACAGGGTTTCAAGAATATCATCGCGATGATGGCCCAGCGCGATTTTCGTTGCACCCAGTTCGCCTGCCACGCGATACAGAACCCCGCGGCGCAAGCGTGAACAAAGGCTGCAAGTGGTCTTCCCCTCCGGTATCAGGCGCTTCACCACGCTATATGTATCCTGCTCGACAATGCGGAAAGGCATGCCGATGGACGTAAGATAGTTCGGCAACACGTGTTCCGGAAAGCCCGGCTGCTTCTGGTCCAGATTTACCGCAATCAGCTCGAATTGTGTGACTGCGTGCGCCTGCAGGCTGCGGAGGATATCGAGCAGGGCATAGCTGTCCTTTCCGCCCGAGAGACACACCATTACCCGATCTCCAGGCTCGATCATGTTGAAATCAGCAATCGCCGTCCCGACAAGCCGCCTCAACCGCTTATGCAGTTTGTTGGCGTTATGCTGCTCCTTTCTGGACAACATTTCTATTCCTATTCCCATTCCCGCTGCAACCTCTTTCTCAAGATACTCATCGGTTCCCGCCCCCATAGGCTCGGGTTCAATCTCGACTTCTGAAAAACTGCACGAGTAATTTTCCCAGATTGGATGCGGTTTGGACAGTGCCGCCCCAATTACCTGCGCATGTATCAACGATCACGCTGTATATACAAAAAACAGATAAGCAAATCAAATGATATTAGTTTGAATTATAAAACGGCACTGGTAACGTGTCGCTTCCAGAAACTCCGCAACCGTTTTGACCATGTCGGCCACCCCTGAAATTATTGAGCTGGAAGAAAAGCATTATGGGTCCGGACAATCCGGCAGACGGATACCCGTGGACGTTAAACAACGAATTCTGTATGCCATTGCAAATATCGAATATGGCTCGGTGGAGGTGGTAATTCATGACGGCAAGATTACCCAGATAGAGTGCCGGGAAAAAATCCGGATGGTGCGTACCGAGGCCGGCCAGAGAAAGTGAAGGGAATAATGCAAGAGCGGAAAGCCGCAGGCATAAAAGCCGACCAAATGACTGGAGGCCAAATAAAACAGATTACATCTGTCCTTGACCGGGCAACCGGAAGGACGAGACAGGAGAGAGGAATGAAGTTTTATCTGGGAACAGTCATTGCGTTTGCTCTCACGATACTGCCATGGAGCGGAGCTCAGGCAGATGCAAACACGATTGACACCGAAAAATTCAAAATGATGGAACAGGAAAACAGGTTTGCTCAGAATGGTGCTGTCCCTGTTGAAGAAAAAGAAAAGGCCGATCCCTCGGGAGCAAGCAACAAATCAGATGCAACACCAGCTGGAAATATATCAGCTGGAAAAACAGCAGCAGCGGCAACAAAGGAGGAAAAAAAATCGACGGGCTACTTCAGGCCTTCCAGCAGCTACTCGACCCAGCCCGAATCCGATCCGCCGCGCTATGTGCGCACCCTGAGCAAAACCGGGATTGAAGCTTTCAAGGACATCTACTGGCTGGATGTGGGCATTGATCATCGTACCCGCTACGAATTCCGCAGCAACGATATCCGGCGCACCGAACTCAGGCTGGACCAGCCCTTCCTGCTGCGCTCCCGCGCCTACTTCGGAATCCGCGAAATATTCGATCCACTGCGCGGCGCGGTGGAATTCCAGGATTCCCGCCGCTACAACGGCCATTTTCCACCCGATGATCGTGATTTCAATGAGCACGAACTCATCCAGGCCTATGCCGAATTGTATTTCAAGGGCGCGCTGGGTCAAGACGACCTGAAACAGCAGCGCCCGCTCAGGTTGCGCGTTGGCCGCATGGCCTATGAAGCGCTGGACCGGCGTCTGATCGGCCGCAATGAATGGCGCAATACGACCAATACCTTCGAAGGTTTTCGCATCAACCTGGGACAGGAAGTCAACGATTGGGAGGGGGACTTATGGGCCTACCAGCCTGTTCAACGGCTGCTGACGGAGTTTGACGAGCGCATCGAGAACCAATGGTTCTACGGCGCCATCGGCCATTGGCGCAAATGGTCGGATTTCATCACACTCCAGCCCTATTATATGGGGCTGACGCAAGACGGCAGCAAGACGGGCGAGATCGACCGTCATATTCATTCACCCGCCCTGAGGGGATACGGCAAGATAGGCGATACGGGCCTGGACTTCGATTTCAACCTGATCTACCAGTTCGGGCGGAATGGCACGCAGGAACATCAGGCCCATGCATACATCACCGAGTTGGGCTATACGCTCAAACACGCGTGGAAACCCCGTATCAGCGCCTTTTACGGTTATGCCAGCGGCGATCGCAATCCCAATGACAACGTAAATAACCGCTTCGAACGGTTCTTCGGTTTCGCGCGGCCGTGGTCAGCGGACGATTACATCGTTTTCGAGAATATCAAATCCCCCAAGATAAAGCTCGAGTTCCAGCCGTTCAAGGACCTGCGGATCGATGGCGGTTACAGTTGGTACTGGCTGGCCAGCGATACCGACCGCCTCAATAACCTCTTCAGAGGCAATGGAAGTAACGGAGGAGGCTTTTCCAATCGGGATGCGACCGGAAGCAGCGGTGATTTTATCGGACATAATTTCGACATCCGGGCACGCTACAAGCTGGCGAAACACATCGACACGACCATCGGTTATTCGCATTTCACGAGCGGGGAATTTGTGCGCAACCGGCAAATAGCAGCTTTGGGTAGAAGCCCGGGGGGTTCGGACTTTTTTTACGTTGAAGTTGTATTGAGCGCATTTTGATTATTTGACACTTATTGATTTCACTTACTGGCTTCACTTTGCCTAAAGGAAGAATACGAAAATGAAAGCATGGATAACGACGAGCCTTACCGCAATCCTCCTGTGGGGAGGCAATGCCTGGGGAGATAAAACATTATTGAATGTGTCCTATGACCCGACTCGCGAGCTGTATCAGCAGTTCAATTCGGCATTCACGAAGCATTGGGAGAGCAAGACCGGAGAAAAAGTAGCCGTAAAACAGTCTCACGGCGGCTCCGGGAAACAGGCACGCTCTGTCATCGACGGGCTTGATGCTGATGTCGTGACACTCGGGCTGGCGAAGGACATCGATGAAATCGCGGAAAAAGCCAGCCTGCTGCCGGCGGACTGGCAAAAGCGCTTGCCGCATAACAGCACGCCTTACACTTCAACCATCGTACTGCTGGTCCGGAAGGGCAACCCCAAGAACATCAAAGACTGGGACGACCTGGTCAAGCCCGGCGTCGCCGTAATCACCCCCAATCCGAAAACCTCGGGGGGTGCCCGCTGGAATTACCTCGCCGCGTGGGAATACGGCAAGCGAACATACGGCGACGATGCCAAGGCGAAGGAGTTCGTAGCGAAGCTCTACCGGAATGTCCCTGTGCTGGACTCGGGTGCGCGCGGCTCAACCACGACATTTGTGGAGCGCGGCATCGGTGATGTCTTCATTTCTTGGGAAAACGAAGCATTCCTCGCTATCAGGGAACTCGGACCCGATAAATTTGAAATTGTGGCCCCGTCCATCAGCATTCTTGCCGAACCATCGGTCGCGGTGGTAGACAAGGTGGCCGACAAGAAGGGTACCCGTACCATCGCGGAAGCCTATCTCCGGTATCTCTATTCAGACACAGGTCAGGAGATTGCCGCGAAGAATTTCTATCGTCCAACCAATGCCGCGATTGCGGCGAAATATGCAAGTCAGTTTCCCCGCATCAAGCTGTTCAGGATCGACGATGCGTTTGGAGGCTGGAAGAACGCGCACAAGCTTCACTTTGCCGATGGCGGCACTTTTGATCAGATTTACCAGAAATAACAGCACAAGTGTACTGTCTGCACTGAAAACTACAAAACACCATGCTGACATTCAGGAAATTGACGTCCAGGAAATTTTTGAAAGGAGATAGAAAGTGAGCATTTCTTCATCACAGGAAAAGGATGAATTGGCGCGCATCCAGGAGGCAACCGATTATGCGGTGACTCGAGCGGAGAATGGTTTCATCATGGGGCATTTTTTCAACTGCTCGCTGTCAAGCATATTTCAGCCGGTATTCGATGCAAAAACACGTAGTGTGGCAGGACATGCAGCTTATATCCGTTCTGTCATGAATGAGGAAAATCCATTATCGCCCTGGAAAGTCCTGTCTCTCGGGGAAGGAGACGCTCCATTGGTACGTTTTGACCGACTGTGCCGCGCAGTGCACGTGCTTAACTACTTCAGTGGGCGCTCTCATGAGGGCAATCTTTTTGTTACCGTACAGCCACGCCTTCTTGAAGCCGTGAAGGATGATCATGGGCGAGCGTTCAAAAGAATCCTCGACATCATCGGCGTAGAGACTTCCCGGGTGGTAATCGAAATTCCGGCTGAAGTGAACCGCAATTGGAAGCTGCTCAAACACGTGATCAGCAATTACCGCTCGCACGGCTATCGCATAGCGATCAATCACAACGATGTCGGCGACGATTGGGTAGCGGAACTTGCCAGCCTGTATCCACTGTACCCGGACGTAGTGCGGTTGGAAGCCTCGGTTCTTCAAAGGCTGGGGGATGCAGGACCCTTGGTGGATGCTATTCATCACTTTGGCGCGCAGGTTTTGTTCCGTGAGATCGAAACAGCACGGCAATTGACAGGAGCTGTTCGCGCAGGCGTTGATCTTCTCCAGGGCCGCTTTCTCGGTATCCCGGCGCAGGCGATTGAGTTTGACTTGCTTCTACCTGCTACGGCAACAAGGTACCTGAGCGCGGAGGCTTCCCCCGGAAACGTCAGAACGCTTCAACACTATATCGACGCGGCGGGAATCTGAAATGGGCACGTTCAGACAACACAGCGTTCTGCCCGGATTCAACCTCGCGCTTGGATTTACGTTGCTTTATCTGAGCCTGATGGTTCTGATTCCAATCTCCGCGGCATTTGTTCGCACTGCAGAGCTCACATTGCCTGAATTCTGGAATGTGGTGATGACACCAAGAGTACTGGCTTCCTACCGGTTGACATTTGGCGCCTCATTCGCAGCGGCGCTGGTTAATGCGATATTCGGACTCCTGGTTGCGTGGGTGCTGGTACGTTACCACTTTCCAGGAAAGAAGCTGATTGATGCGCTCGTAGACCTTCCATTTGCCCTGCCCACCGCGGTAGCGGGTATTGCCCTGACAGCGCTCTATGCGGGGAACGGGTGGATCGGTCAGTATCTGGAGCCGCTTGGCCTCAAGGTCGCCTTTACGCCAGCAGGGGTCTTCGTGGCGCTGACGTTTATCGGATTGCCATTTGTAGTACGAACGGTGCAACCTGTGCTGGAAGACCTCGAACCTGAACTGGAAGAAGCAGCGGCTACGCTCGGCGCGAACCGCTTGCAGACATTCCTGCGAGTCATTTTTCCCGCCATTTTTCCGGCAGTGATAACCGGCTTTGCGCTTGCCTTTGCCCGTGCGATCGGGGAATACGGGTCCGTTATTTTTATTGCGGGCAACATGCCGATGATTTCCGAAATCACGCCGCTCCTGATCATTACCAAGCTCGAGCAGTACGACTATGCAGGCGCTACGGCGCTCGCCGTGGTCATGCTCGTGATTTCTTTCGTGTTGCTCCTGATCATCAACCTGCTGCAATGGTGGAGTCGCAGCCGGAGTTCATCGTCAGTATGAGCATGAGGATATCCTGATGACTGCTATTGCTCTTCCGTTGCCCGTCCCTTCCGGTCGCGTGCGCCCCATCGAGGAATCCGCGTGGGTGCGTCGGCCCCTGATCGGGCTTGCGCTGGTCTTTCTTACACTCTTTCTCTTCATACCGCTGATATCGGTTTTCTACGAAGCGCTCAGGAAAGGCTGGGATGTTTACATTGCCGCAATTACCGAGCCGGATGCGGTGTCCGCCATTCAGCTTACCTTGACCGCAGCCGCCATTGCAGTTCCGCTTAATCTGGTATTCGGCGTAGCGGCAGCATGGGCAGTTGCCAAGTTTGAGTTTCGCGGCAAAAACCTGCTGGTCACGCTCATCGATTTGCCTTTTTCGGTTTCACCTGTCGTGTCCGGGCTCATCTATGTGCTTATTTTCGGCTTGCAGGGTTGGCTGGGGCCATGGCTGGCAGAACAAGACATCAAGATTATCTTTGCGGTGCCCGGCATCGTACTAGCGACCATATTCGTCACTGTTCCCTTTATTGCACGCGAACTGATTCCCCTGATGCAATCCCAGGGGGCCGAAGAGGAAGAAGCGGCCGTGGTACTCGGGGCGAACGGCTGGCAGATATTCTTCCGTGTAACGCTTCCCAATATTAAATGGGGCCTGCTTTACGGTGTCATCCTTTGTAATGCGCGCGCAATGGGAGAGTTTGGTGCAGTATCGGTGGTATCCGGGCATATCCGGGGAAGCACCAATACCTTGCCGCTGCATGTCGAGATTCTTTATAACGAATATAACTTCGCGGCCGCCTTTGCCGTGGCGTCGCTGCTCGCACTGCTCGCACTGGTCACCTTGGCATTGAAGACTATCATTGAATCAAAAACCGGGGAAAAACCGGAAACCACAGGAATACAAGAATGAGCATAGAAATTCGTAATCTTTCCAAACAATTCGGGACATTTTCCGCGCTACGTGATGTCAGCCTGGAAGTAAAGTCTGGCGAACTGCTCGCGCTGCTCGGCCCTTCAGGATCAGGGAAAACGACCCTGTTGCGTGTCATTGCGGGACTGGAAGCAGCGGATACCGGCCAGGTGCTGTTCCAGGGCGAAGACGCAACAGATCAGCACGTCCGTGAGCGACAGGTTGGCTTTGTATTCCAGCACTACGCCCTGTTCCGGAACATGACCATTTTCGAAAACGTAGCCTTCGGTCTGCGTGTACGTCCGAAAAGATTCCGGCCTTCCACAGCAGAGATTCAGCAACGCGTACATGAGTTGCTGAAACTGGTGCAACTCGACTGGCTGGCAGACCGCTACCCCCATCAACTCTCGGGAGGGCAACGCCAGAGAATCGCCCTGGCACGGGCATTGGCTGTGGAACCTAAGGTTCTACTGCTCGACGAACCATTCGGGGCGCTGGATGCCAAGGTGCGCAAGGAACTGCGTTCATGGCTTAGAAGACTTCACGATGAGATGCACATCACCAGTGTGTTCGTCACCCATGACCAGGAAGAGGCATTGGAGGTCGCGGATCGGGTCGTAGTCATGAACGAAGGTCGCATCGAGCAGATCGGTAGCCCAGATGAGGTATACGAGCACCCGGCAAGCCCGTTCGTGTACAAGTTCCTGGGCAAGGTGAATCTTTTCCATGGGCGGCTCCATCGCGGTCGCGCCTGGATAGGGGGAATCGAAATCGATGCGCCGGAGCATACCGAGGCCGAAGAGCTCTCAGCGGTGGCCTATGTGCGTCCGCATGACATCCATGTGGATAAGGTGGACAATGCCTTGAATGGGAAGGGAGCAATTGCCGCGCATGTGTCCCACATTCTCTCGGTGGGCCCGGTCGTTCGCCTCCAGCTGAGGCGCGATGACGGCAAAGATAAGGAATTGATCGAAGTCGAAATCAGCAGGGAGCGCTTTCGGGAACTGCAGTTGACGCAAGGCGATCAGGTTTTCATCAAACCTTCCCGTTTCGATCTCTTTCCGGCGCAGCTACACTAACAGGCTTGACTTATCAGGTTACGGATTGACGGTATTGATACCGTTTCCTGGAACAAGAGGAGAACGGCAGTCCGTGCGAAGCCGCATGAGGACAGCCGCAATCCACGTCGGCTACTCGACAATCTCCAGAATCCCCTCCATCCCGTGCTCCCTATGGCTCTTGAAAAAGAGCAGCTTCTTTGGACAATAGAAAGCATATTTGCCTGACGCAGTTGGGGTAAAAGTGAATGTTTGAGACTCACGGCCAAGATCTTCATCGATCGAGATATTCGCTTTGGGAACTTTTAGCACCAGGCCGTGAGGGATGACGCCCTGTTCTACTCGAACGACAAGCATTACAGGCACGTTGACTTTGACGATGATGTGCCTGGGACGGAAAAAATAGTCGCCCGCCAGAATGTTCACGTGTTGCACGCCATCACTGCCTATCGCTGCCCGATAGGGTTCATTCCCTGACTGCGCGGCGACACCTCCGGCTGTGAAGCTGATCACCAGTGCCAGTAACAGGGATAAAAATCGGGGGAATAAAAACCCCTGTAGTTTCATGATGAGTTCATCGCCTGATGATTTCCTTGTCATCTGACACTGAAATTCGACCGTGGAAACTTGCACAATATAAGCTGATTCCCACGTATCAACAAAAAAGCCCCGACTCTCGCGAGTCGGGGCTTTTTTCTATAAGGTGCCTGGCAGTGACCTACTTTCGCATGTGAAAACACACTATCATCGGCGCGACTTCGTTTCACGGCCCTGTTCGGGATGGGAAGGGGTGGGTCCAAAGTGCTATGACCACCAAGCGTAACTTTTAATGGCATCCGACAAAAGCAATGAGCAACTCTGGCTTCTATCGAAAACCGCAATCTTGAAGAAGTAAATGGGAATGATTGTATCTGCTAAACACCTTGTTCTTGCTTAAGGTTATAGGATCAAGCCGCACGGTCAATTAGTATCGGTTAGCTTAACGCATTACTGCGCTTCCACACCCGACCTATCAACGTCGTAGTCTTCGACGAACCTTTAGGGGGGTTTAACCCCCGGGAAGTCTCATCTTGAGGCGAGTTTCCCGCTTAGATGCTTTCAGCGGTTATCTCTTCCACACTTAGCTACCCGGCGATACGACTGGCGTCATAACCGGTACACCAGAGGTGCGTCCACTCCGGTCCTCTCGTACTAGGAGCAGGTCCTCTCAAACTTCCAACGCCCACGGCAGATAGGGACCAAACTGTCTCACGACGTTTTAAACCCAGCTCACGTACCACTTTAAATGGCGAACAGCCATACCCTTGGGACCGGCTACAGCCCCAGGATGTGATGAGCCGACATCGAGGTGCCAAACTCCCCCGTCGATATGAACTCTTGGGAGGAATCAGCCTGTTATCCCCGGCGTACCTTTTATCCGTTGAGCGATGGCCCTTCCATACAGAACCACCGGATCACTATGACCTGCTTTCGCATCTGCTCGACTTGTCAGTCTCGCAGTCAAGCACGCTTTTGCCATTGCACTATCAGCACGATTTCCGACCGTACCTAGCGTACCTTCGTACTCCTCCGTTACACTTTGGGAGGAGACCGCCCCAGTCAAACTGCCTACCATACACGGTCCCCGATCCAGATAATGGACCCAGGTTAGAACCCCAACAACACCAGGGTGGTATTTCAAGGTTGGCTCCATGAGCTCTAGCGAGCCCACTTCAATGCCTCCCACCTATCCTACACAGATGTTGTCAAGGTCCAATGTAAAGCTACAGTAAAGGTGCACGGGGTCTTTCCGTCTAGCCGCGGGGAGATTGCATCTTCACAAACATTTCAACTTCGCTGAGTCTCAGGAGGAGACAGTGTGGCCATCGTTACGCCATTCGTGCAGGTCGGAACTTACCCGACAAGGAATTTCGCTACCTTAGGACCGTTATAGTTACGGCCGCCGTTTACCGGGGCTTCGATCAAGAGCTTGCACCCCATCACTTAACCTTCCGGCACCGGGCAGGCGTCACACTCTATACGTCCACTTTCGTGTTTGCAGAGTGCTGTGTTTTTATTAAACAGTCGCAGCCACCATTTTTTTGCAACCCCCTTCCGCTTCACGCGCGAGGCGCTACACGTACAGAGGGCACACCTTATCCCGAAGTTACGGTGTCAATTTGCCGAGTTCCTTCTCCTGAGTTCTCTCAAGCGCCTTGGAATTTTCATCCCGCCCACCTGTGTCGGTTTGCGGTACGGTCTTCGTTCAACTGAAGCTTAGTGGCTTTTCCTGGAAGCAGGGTATCACTCACTTGGCACCCCGAAGGGTGTTTCGTTATCACGCCTCAACTAAGCCGCCCGGATTTGCCTAAGCAGCACGTCTACACGCTTCAACCGGGACATCCAACACCCGGCCGAGCTAACCTTCTCCGTCCCCACATCGCATTGAACAAAGGTACTGGAATATTAACCAGTTTCCCATCAGCTACGCATTTCTGCCTCACCTTAGGGGCCGACTCACCCTGCGCCGATGAACGTTGCGCAGGAAACCTTGGGCTTACGGCGAGGGAGCCTTTCACTCCCTTTATCGCTACTCATGTCAGCATTCGCACTTCCGATACCTCCAGCAGCCTTTACAAGCCACCTTCGCAGGCCTACGGAACGCTCTCCTACCATCTACACTTGCGTGTAAATCCCTAGCTTCGGTGCACAGTTTGAGCCCCGTTACATCTTCCGCGCAGGACGACTCGATCAGTGAGCTATTACGCTTTCTTTAAAGGATGGCTGCTTCTAAGCCAACCTCCTGACTGTTTTAGCCTTCCCACTTCGTTTGCCACTTAACTGTGTCTTTGGGACCTTAGCTGAGGGTCTGGGTTGTTTCCCTCTCGACACCGGACGTTAGCACCCGATGTCTGTCTCCCACGCTCGCACTCTTCGGTATTCGGAGTTTGCCATGGTTTGGTAGGCCTAAACGGCCCCCTAGCCATAACAGTGCTCTACCCCCGAAGGTGATACGTGAGGCACTACCTAAATAGTTTTCGGAGAGAACCAGCTATTTCCAGATTTGTTTAGCCTTTCACCCCTACCCACAGCTCATCCCCTAATTTTTCAACATTAGTGGGTTCGGACCTCCACGAGGTGTTACCCCCGCTTCATCCTGGCCATGAGTAGATCATCTGGTTTCGGGTCTACACCCAGCAACTAATCGCCCTATTAAGACTCGCTTTCGCTATGCCTCCCCTATACGGTTAAGCTCGCTACTGAATGTAAGTCGCTGACCCATTATACAAAAGGTACGCAGTCACGGAACAAGTCCGCTCCCACTGTTTGTATGCATGCGGTTTCAGGATCTATTTCACTCCCCTCCCGGGGTTCTTTTCGCCTTTCCCTCACGGTACTGGTTCACTATCGGTCGATTACGAGTATTTAGCCTTGGAGGATGGTCCCCCCATATTCAAACAGGATTTCACGTGTCCCGCCCTACTTGTCCCAATCCTAGTTCCACACTCAAACTTTCGCCTACGGGGCTATCACCCACTATGGCCCGACTTTCCAGACGGTTCGACTAGTTCGAGTGCTAAAAATTGGAGGCTGCTCCCATTTCGCTCGCCACTACTATGGGAATCTCGGTTGATTTCTTTTCCTCTGGCTACTTAGATGTTTCAGTTCACCAGGTTCGCCACACTTGGCCTATATATTCAGCCAAGGTTGACCCTTGCGGGCCGGGTTTCCCCATTCGGACATCTCCGGATCAAAGCTTGTTTGCCAGCTCCCCGAAGCTTTTCGCAGGCTTCCACGTCCTTCATCGCCTGTAATCGCCAAGGCATCCACCACATGCACTTATTCGCTTGATCCTATAACCTTAAGGGCTTTAGAAGCCGAAGCGGATATCATCGAAAAACTGACTCCTTTTCATCTTCCAAACCGGTGGTTACAGGTGTTTGCTTCGCATCGCATCCGACTAAAAATGCGATACGTCGATACAATCTAACCCATTATTCCGTTTCTCGGGAAAACGTAGCCTCACGGGCAACGCATCCGTCGATACGAAATATTTACTTCTTCCAGATTGTTAAAGAACGTCAGGAACAAATACGAGGAATTCAAAGTTGAATAAAACAACCCGAAAACCTGAATGTTCCCGAAATACAGCCGCTGGTTAAAAACCAGAAGTAAACCTTTCCGTTTACTTCTGGCTTCTAATTAGGTAATTGCTTTTCTGATTGGTGGAGGTGAACGGGATCGAACCGATGACCCCCTGCTTGCAAAGCAGGTGCTCTCCCATCTGAGCTACACCCCCTTTTAGTTGGTGGGTCTGGGTGGACTTGAACCACCGACCCCACGCTTATCAAGCGTGTGCTCTAACCAACTGAGCTACAGACCCTGAACAGAGCCTGGAAACAAAGAGATGGGCCTTTTGTGGTTCTCAAGCCTATTTCCTTAGCCCCCTAGCCTTGCTTTTCTAAACAACCGATAGGTTGTGGGCACTCAAACAGGAATTTCTCTAGAAAGGAGGTGATCCAGCCGCAGGTTCCCCTACGGCTACCTTGTTACGACTTCACCCCAGTCATGAATCTCACCGTGGCAGGCGCCCTCCTTGCGGTTAGACTACCTGCTTCTGGTGGAACCCACTCCCATGGTGTGACGGGCGGTGTGTACAAGACCCGGGAACGTATTCACCGCGACATGCTGATCCGCGATTACTAGCGATTCCGACTTCACGGAGTCGAGTTGCAGACTCCGATCCGGACTACGACGCGCTTTCTGAGATTAGCTCCCCCTCGCGGGTTGGCAACCCTCTGTACGCGCCATTGTATTACGTGTGAAGCCCTACCCATAAGGGCCATGAGGACTTGACGTCATCCCCACCTTCCTCCGGTTTGTCACCGGCAGTTTCATTAAAGTGCCCAACTGAATGATGGCAATTAATGACAAGGGTTGCGCTCGTTGCGGGACTTAACCCAACATCTCACGACACGAGCTGACGACAGCCATGCAGCACCTGTGTTGCCGTTCCCTTTCGGGCACACCCACCTCTCGGCGGACTTCGGCACATGTCAAGGGTAGGTAAGGTTTTTCGCGTTGCATCGAATTAATCCACATAATCCACCGCTTGTGCGGGTCCCCGTCAATTCCTTTGAGTTTTAATCTTGCGACCGTACTCCCCAGGCGGTCAACTTCACGCGTTAGCTGCGTTACCAAGTCCGTTAAGACCCGACAACTAGTTGACATCGTTTAGGGCGTGGACTACCAGGGTATCTAATCCTGTTTGCTCCCCACGCTTTCGTGCCTGAGCGTCAGTGTTAACCCAGGGGGCTGCCTTCGCCATCGGTGTTCCTCCACATCTCTACGCATTTCACTGCTACACGTGGAATTCCACCCCCCTCTGCCACACTCTAGCCTTGTAGTTTCAAACGCAGTTCCCAGGTTAAGCCCGGGGATTTCACATCTGACTTACAAAACCGCCTGCGCACGCTTTACGCCCAGTAATTCCGATTAACGCTCGCACCCTACGTATTACCGCGGCTGCTGGCACGTAGTTAGCCGGTGCTTCTTCTTCCGGTACCGTCAGTAGTCACGGGTATTAACCGTGACCGTTTCGTTCCGGCTGAAAGAGCTTTACAACCCGAAGGCCTTCTTCACTCACGCGGCATGGCTGGATCAGGGTTTCCCCCATTGTCCAAAATTCCCCACTGCTGCCTCCCGTAGGAGTCTGGGCCGTGTCTCAGTCCCAGTGTGGCTGGTCGTCCTCTCAGACCAGCTACTGATCGACGCCTTGGTAAGCCTTTACCTCACCAACTAGCTAATCAGACATCGGCCGCTCCAAAAGCGCAAGGTCTTGCGATCCCCTGCTTTTCTCCTCGGAGATTATGCGGTATTAGCACACCTTTCGGTGCGTTATCCCCCACTTAAGGATACGTTCCGATGCATTACTCACCCGTTCGCCACTCGCCACCAGGGTTACCCCCGTGCTGCCGTTCGACTTGCATGTGTAAAGCATGCCGCCAGCGTTCAATCTGAGCCAGGATCAAACTCTTCAGTTCAATACTGGTAAAACTCTCGCTTGACGTTATTTGATTCTGTTTCTCCCGAGCGATCGGGATGATCAGAATCTTGGTACGTTGTGCGAGCACTTCGATTCTTGGAACTGACTGTTTCGCCTGAAAGGCGAAACAGCCGTATGTCCCGTTCAAGTGCCCACACCTATCGGCTGTAAATTTTTAAAGAGCGATGCTGGCTAACAAACTTTGTTACTAATGTTAGCTAGCGAAGGCGGCATTATACAGACGCCAGATGCCCGGTCAAGGGTTTTTGATAACTTTTTTATTTTTCTTCGGAGATTCTTACTCTGGCAAACTTCCGCTTGCCTACCTGCACTATCACCATCTGACCACAAGGCAGCTTAAAAGTTTTGTCGCTTACTTTCTCGCCATTCGATTTTACACCACCTTGCTCGATCACGCGAAAGCCGGCATTATACAGACGCCAGATACCCGGTCAAGGTTTTTGATAACTTTTTTATTTTTCTTCGGAGATTCTTACTCTGGCAAACTTCCGCTTGCCCACCTGCACTACCACCGTTTGACCACAAGGCAGCCGGAAAGTTTTGTCGCTCACCTTTTCGCCATTCAATTTTACACCCCCTTGCTCGATCATGCGCAAGGCTTCGGTGGTGCTGGCAGTGAGTCCGGTCTGTTTGAGCAACTGCGCTATCGGCAATCCCTCTTTTCCAGCCTGCAGTATGTTTTCCGGCAGATCATCCGGGATACCTCCCCGCCTGAAGCGTGATTCAAAATCTGCGAGAGCGGCCTCGGCATCCTGCCTGCTATGAAAGCGGGTAACGATCTCCTGGGCAAACAGGACCTTGATGTCGCGAGGATTGCGTCCATTCCCTACATCCTGCTGCCACTGACGAACAACGCGCAGCGGCTCGAACGACAATAACTCAATATACCGCCACATCAATTCATCGGAAATAGACATCAATTTGCCGAACATGTTCCCCGGACTCTCGGTGATTCCGATGTAGTTGCCGGCAGACTTGGACATTTTATTGACGCCGTCCAGTCCTTCGAGAAGCGGCATTGTGATGACGCATTGCGACGCTTGCCCGAAGTGTTTCTGCAACTCCCGTCCCATCAGCAAATTGAATTTCTGGTCAGTGCCTCCCAGTTCGATATCTGCGTGGAGCGCGACCGAGTCATAGCCTTGAATCAACGGGTATAAAAATTCGTGAATGGCAATGGGCTTGTTGCTCTGGTAGCGCTTGCCAAAATCGTCCCGCTCCAGCATACGCGCGACTGTATGAGTGGCAGCCAGTTTGATCAGATCAGCGGCATTCAGCTTATCCATCCATGCGGAGTTGAACACCACCTCGGTCTGCTCAGGTTTGAGTATGCGGAACACCTGGTCCTGATAGGATTTCGCGTTCTCGGCTACCTGCTCACGGGTAAGTGGGGGGCGCGTGGTATTCTTGCCGCTGGGATCGCCGATCATGCCTGTGAAGTCGCCAATCAGGAATAGGGCGTGATGCCCTAAATCCTGTAAATGGCGCATTTTATTCAGCAGAACGGTATGACCCAGATGCAAGTCAGGTGCTGTAGGATCGAATCCAGCCTTGATTCTGAGTGGACGATTCAGGGCAAGCTTCTGCTCCAGTTCGTCTTCCAGCAAAAGCTCACTGCAACCACGCTTGATGATTTCGACTTGTTCTGAAATTGGTATCGTCACATCAGCAGGTCGCGGTATTATTTATCGTTGTCAGCGGCAAAGCCCCAGTTGATCAGCTTGTCGAGCACGGCATTGACATAATCCGCGCGCCGGTTCTGGTAATCAAGGTAGTAGGCGTGTTCCCAGACATCGATCGTTAAGAGTGGCTTCATTCCTTTTGTGAGCGGCAGATCCGCGTTACCCGTCTTTATCACCTGCAACCTGTCGCCATCATCGTTTACCAGCCATGCCCATCCGCTGCCGAACTGGGTTGTGGCTGCCGTTGCCAGTTCCTTTTTGCAAACCTCCACGCTGCCGAAAGCAGTCTCGATTTTTTGCTTCAGCGACGCGGGTGGCTCACCACCGCCCTTGGGCGACAAACTGTTCCAGTAAAAGGTATGGTTCCACACCTGGGCAGCGTTATTGAAAATTCCTACCTTGTCTGCCTTGCCCGCCGTGGAAGTGATGATCTCCTCCAGAGACATATCCGCCAGATCTGTACCTGCAACCAGCTTGTTGAGATTATCGACATATGTCTTGTGATGTTTCCCGTAGTGGAAGCCAAGCGTATTTGCCGAAATGACGGGGTCCAGTGCGTTATCTGCATAGGGTAAAGGTGGCAAAACATACGGGGCGCTTCCGGTATTTTGATTGCTCATTGTTTTCACTCCCATGTGGTGACATAAAAATTTGATCGGTGCCGCGCTTTCCTCTGAAACTTTGACAAGAGATCAGCGCATCCTGATACCTGACATACTGGTCATCTCCCGCAAAATAGAGCCGAGGATACGGATAAAAACGGAGCCAGAGTTTTCAGTTCCATTTCGTAATGCACTTGCAGGGAGAATTATATTTATGAGGGCAAGTATATCTGAAAACAGGAATACCTACCCAGCGCTGCCCGTGCATCAAGTCACTTTTGCAAGTCAGGTGTGGAAACAAATTGCTCGAGCGCAACAATGACTCCACGAATGGCCGTTACTCCCCAAAGCTGTCTCGGCTTTATCCGGAGCGTCGAAGCTCTCGATACTTTCAGTAAAATCATGGAACCTGTCATTACACGTCCCAAATACCGGGCTCCAGGATGTGCTCCTTTGGCAGGCTCAGGGCAGGATTTTTAACAGGAACCGAAATATCGACTATGCTTGATTACATAGGCACGCATCGATAACCGGTAGCAACAGAACTTCTCAAATCAGCAGGCCCGAATCATGCAAGCTTCCAGATTACTATTGATGCCTTTGCTGTTGACAGGAACCGTGTTCGTTGCCAATGACGCTGTCGCGGCAGGATTTGCTCTGCAAAACCAGAATGGGGCCGGAAACGGGTACGCCTATGCGGGCGCGGCGGCTGTCGCGCAAGACGCATCCACGATTTATTTCAATCCGGCTGGCATGACCTACCTTGCTCCCGGGCATCATGTTTCCGGAGCGAGTAACCTGCTCATCCGGTCTTTGAGATTCAAGAATACGGGCAGCAGTCCTTTCCTCAGCTATCCCTTGGGCGATAATGGCGGCCAGGCCGGAGGCCTCTCCCCAATTCCCGCTTTTTACTGGAGCATGTCGCTGGGTTCCGCCTTCCGCCTCGGATTGGGGGTATCCCCCACCTTTGGCAACTCCACGGAATGGAACAAGACCTTTATTGGCCGTTACCAGGGAAGATTCTCTGAGATATTGGCGATTAATTTCAATCCGAGCTTTGCCTGGCAGTTGAGCGAGGATGTCTCGATTGGCGCGGGCTTGAATATCGTGAAGTTTGACGCAGATCTGCGCAGCATGGTGCCCGTAACATCCCTGCTGCCCCTCCCGGTAGACGTTGAAACAAAGATGAAAGGGGATGATGTAGGCTTTGGCTATAACCTTGGCGTTATGTTCCGGTTTTCACCGTCCACGCGCATGGGGTTGACTTACAGATCAACGGTGGATTTGAAGGTTGACGGCCGACTGAGCGCGCCTGGCACTGTCATTCCCGCTTCGGTCGCTCTCGAGCTTCCAAACACTGCGTCGCTGGCAATCTCTCACATGATGAGCGATCGATTGCGATTGCTTGCAGACCTGACCTGGACAGGCTGGGGCCACATACCGGCAATTGTCGCCACGAGTCGTGCTTCCGGCGCCATTCTCGCAAATGAACGGCTGGGATTCGAAGACAGTTTCCGCGTGGGTCTTGGTACGCAATATCAATATACGGACCGCCTTCGACTCCACGCCGGGTTCGCCTACGACCAATCCCCCGTGCGTAACGCCAGGGATCGATCTGTACGTCTGCCGGACTCCGATCGTTTCTGGTTAGCGGTGGGTCTCAACCAAAAACTTGGCGAACGAACGTCGATCGACGTAGGGTATTCACATGTGTTCTTCAAAGGAGCGGAGATCGAGCGCCCCACCTTCCCGAACCCATCGCTTCAGGTAGTGCGCGGCTCATTCAACACAGACGCACACATCATTTCCCTTCAACTCAATCACCACTTCTGATTTCGTCAGGACGACCGACCATCCGTTAGGGACTCCCAGAGTGAGGACTACGCACCGCAGAGTTCCACCAGCTGCCTGTTGGGGTAGCGCTCCATTTGATACCTTAGCCAAAGCCTGCTGCCGATATGCCGCGCCAGCATATCCGCGTTGAACTGTAAATTGGCGTTTTCCATCCCGCTCGTGGTCTGATGAAAAAGTTGAAGCCATCGTTCGAATAATTCAGGCGTCAGTCCGGGCAGGGCTACGTGCTTGGGCATGGGCGCGCCGCGAAACCTGCTTGTTCCCCGCAGCTTCATCGACCAGAAATTGATCATCTGCACGAAATGCGCGTCCCAGTCAGTAACATGAGCCTCGAAGATCGGACCGAGCAGCGAATCCTTTCTGGCCGTTGCATAAAACGTATGAACTAGATAGGAAATCTCTTCTTCTGTACACAGGCCCGGATCGGGAGCAAAGAATTGTGGTTCAGACATGGCGGTGATTGTGATATCTTGGAAAGTGAGAATTTCATCGCAAAAGGCGATGCCGGGACTTAGCTCTGATTCATATTCGAAAGCGGGATTACATTTAACCTTACTTACGCGGAAATGGTTTGGCGAGCAGCCCAAACCTCAAGTATATCCCGTACTTTAGACAAGCATGAATGTTATAAGTTCAGTAATCAAAGTTTAAACCAAAGAGTTTAAACCAATCCAAACCGAACGGGATCGGTGAAATGATTTGTAAAATGAAAGTTTGTCGCCAAAGCGATCAAACCAGTGTTGATTGCCTGGGGTTGAAGACTCCAGGAGGTTGAAAACTTAAGGGGCCGCTGAATAAATCCTCCAGTGGCGCAATGCGCGCTACGGAAGATCTGATCAGCGGTTCCTCAAAATACGCCGTCCTTCGATACGCCTTCGCACCTCAGTATCATGCGCAAGGTTTGCAGCGCTTCCAGTTGAATCTGGCGCACGCGTTCGCGTGTAAGATCGAGACTTGCAGCCAGCTGCTCCAGGGTCTGGGTTTCATAACCGTTGAGCCCGTAGCGCTGCTCGATTATATAGCGCTGTTTATCATTTAACCGGTTTAACCAATCCTGTACGCGACCTTTTATCTCGGACTGCTCCCACATAAGATCGGGGCCGGGACTCTGGTCATCTGCAATTGCATCACCGATTGACAGCAAGGGATCAACATCGAGCGGCGCGTCCAGTGACATCATGCTCTGGTTCAAAGACAACATTCTTTGCACTTCCTTGACCGTCCGCCCCAGCAGATGGGCGACATCCTCCGCTTTGGGGTCTTTTCCCGTATGTGCTTCAAGGTGGCGGGCAGCCTGCAATATGATGTTCAAATCCTTGATGACATGGACCGGAAGACGAATGGTCCGCGACTGATTCATGATGCAACGCTCGATATTCTGTCGTATCCACCAAGTCGCATAGGTCGAAAAACGGAATCCTCGTTCCGGATCGAATTTATCAAGAGCGTGCATCATCCCCATGTTGCCTTCTTCTATCAGATCGAGCAGGGCGACGCCATGATTAGTGTAATGTTTTGCTATATTGACCACCAGTCGCAAATTACACTCAATCATTTTTTGCCGTGCGGCAAAATCGTTCTGTCTGACGCGACGAGTCAATTCCCCTTCTTCCTTCGCGGTCAGCAGGGCGTTATGACCAATCTCGTTGAAATAGATTTGAGTAACATCGGTCAATAGAAAGTCGTTGGATGTGTCCGTTATTGTGCTGGAGGGCGTGTCGACAGCCCCATCATCCTGCTCCAGTGAATCCTCCTTCTCGAAGAGTTCTTCTTCGTCAGTGTATTCTTGCTGATTCATCATGAGCTCATCCTCAATTCATCCGGAAATACCCGGCAAATATTTCAGAGGATCGACCGGCTTGCCATTCTTCCGAATTTCGAAATGGAGCTTGACAAGACCAGCGTCCGTGCTTCCCATCTCAGCAATTTTCTGTCCTTTGATCACCGTCTCCCCTTCTTTCACAAGGAGCTTGCTGTTATGTGCATAAGCGCTGAGATAGGTATCGCTATGCTTGATAATGATCAGTTTGCCGTACCCGCGTAGGCCCTCGCCGCTATAAACCACTTTCCCTCCTGCGGACGCGGCTACCGTTTGTCCTTTCATCCCGACGATATCGATGCCTTTGGTGCTTTCCGAGAAGAGGTCGGATACCCTGCCTTTGGCGGGCCATACCCATTCGCCATGGGCATTATTTCTGACAGCTTCCGACGGAGGAATGGAAATCGTGCTGATTTCGGCGGGCGTAGTTTTTTCGATAGCCGGCGTGACTTTTACCACCGTTACCGGCAGAGCTGCATCCGCCTGGCTTTTCACCTGCGCAAGGGCCTGTTCCGAGTAAGGCAGCTTGAACGCCTTTGGTTCTGTTTTCACCTTCCCCACCGGGACCGGTTGTCTTGCTTCCGGCATCGGCATACTGTCTTGTCTGGTTTGTGCCGGCGATACTGGCGCTACTACGGACGAAGATGGGGCGGCCTCCTGAATGGCGAACAGGGTTGGTTGTGCCGCTACCGGCCCCTCGGGTCGGGATAAAAAGATTTCCTGGCCAATCCGGATTGCGCCTGGATCAGGGATGTTGTTCCACGCCGCCAAATCCCTGGGATTAATATTATTGCTCGTCGCAATGCTGTAGAGCGTGTCTCCTCTGCGAACGATATGCACGCCAGGTCGCTGAGGTTGAGGGGATGTTGAAACGCCATTTTTTTGCCGGTCCGGCACGGCCTTGTTACTCATGGGCCCCTGACGAGGCGTGGATGAACAACCGGCAATCAGCAAGCATAATGCGAGGGACAGACAGTATGGGACAAGATGCCGCTGCGCGAAAAATGTGCGAGGAAGATCTTCTCCAAGACCGGAAAGATTACTGTTCAGACTCATATCCCTGATTCGTGTAGCGCTCATTGTTGTCTCGTTTCCCTTGCTCGATATCGTTGCGGTTTCCTAACGCTGCCAGATTCCCGGTATCATTGGGACAAACTTGACTTCGTCCAGTATTGTCTCAGTATAACCTTGCAAGTTGCGTTCGATAACGCACAAAACTTGCTCACTGGTTCCCCTGGGAAATACCATTCTGCCACGAATGGCTAATTGTTCAAGTAGTGCCGGAGGTATGTGCGGCGTTGCAGCCGTGAGAATGATTCCGTCAAACGGTGCTGCCTCGGAAAGGCCAAGCAGACCGTCTGCATGCTTCAGGCGCACATTGTTGATGCGTAACTCTCTTAGTCGTCCGCGAGTGCGCGTCAGCAGAGGCCCGATTCGCTCGACCGAATAGACTTCCCGGGAGAACTGCGCCAGTATCGCAGTCTGGTAGCCGGAGCCCGTACCAATCTCAAGCACCTTGCCAAGATTGGAACCTGCGCGCAGCAGCTGACTCATTCTCGCTACGGTGAACGGGCTCGAAATCGTCTGCTCGAAATTGATCGGCAACGCGACGTCGTCGTAAGCACGGCTTGCCAGTACTTCCTCCACAAAGATGTGGCGAGGAATGGTAATCATGGCCGCGAGCACTGCTTCATCCGTAACACCCTGCGTGCGCAGCCGCTCAACCATGCGCGCACGCGTCCGCTGTGAAGTCATGCCGATTCCGGAATGGTGAACGTTCAATCCCGATCTGCCTTGAACACGGCCTTCAGCTCCGCGGGCTGACAAGAGCGTGATTATTCAGCCATTCCTTTACCGCGTCCAACTGCCCATACCGGGTGAGGTCGATTTGCAAGGGGGTCACTGATACACGGTTGCGCTGAATCGCGAGAAAGTCTGTTCCCTCTCCGGCATCCTGCGCGGGTCCTGCCGCACCCACCCAATATACTGTCTCACCTCGTGGGGTTTTATACTTTACTACGGGTTCCGCCTTATGCCGGCGCCCCAGCCGTGTAACCTCCAGGCCCTGCAACTCATCGTACGGGATATCAGGTACATTGATATTCAGCAGCACGGGGCCATGAAGTTTATCTGTTTCAAAGCGACGCACTATTTCAGCCGCGACACGGGCGGCAGTAGGGAAATTTCCGGCCGAAAAACCAGCGAGCGAAATGGCAAGGGAAGGTACACCAAGTAAAAAGCCTTCAGTCGCCGCTGCTACCGTCCCGGAATAAATGGTGTCATCCCCCATGTTGGCGCCATCGTTGATTCCGGATACGACCATGTCAGGCAAGGTGTCGAGCATGCCTGTAACCGCCAGATGCACGCAATCTGTCGGCGTGCCATTGACGTAATAGAACCCGTTGTGGGATTTACGAAGACTGAGAGGCCGGTCCAGCGTAAGAGAATTGCTGGCGCCGCTTCGGTCGCGCTCCGGGGCGACGACTACGACGTCCGCAATGACGGAAAGCGCTTCCGCAAGACAAGCGAGACCTGGCGCAAAATACCCATCGTCATTACTGAGCAGTATGCGCATTTGAACATGCCCCAGGTGATCGTTTCAGCTTAAAGGGGAGATAGATGCGCTCAACCTCCACTGCGCATGACAGTACTTGTTGATAAGCTTGATTGGTCGGGGCGAGAGGATTTGAACCTCCGACCACTTGCACCCCATGCAAGTACGCTACCAGGCTGCGCTACGCCCCGACGTGGCGAATTATAACAATAAACCCGAAAGGTTAGAAAGCTGCGGAGTTCTCAATGGACGTCAATCGGATGTGAGCCAGTGCTTTACCAACCTCTTGCAGTCCATGAAATTGAAAAAAGAGAGCACTCAGGAGCGAAGCAACGCCAGTACATCCTGGATCTCGCTACGTAGCGACGCTAGATCGATAGATGAGGAAAGTGTGACAACCGGCAGGGGATTGACAAAACCCTGTCCCAGGCGCGCGCGTGCGCCATGGATGGTAAAGCCCTGCTCATAGAGCAACTCCCGAATGCGGCGAATCAGCAGCACTTCGTGGTGTTGATAGTAGCGCCGATTGCCCCGGCGCTTGACTGGTTTCAGTTGCGTAAACTCCTGTTCCCAGTAACGCAATACATGTGGCTTCACACCGCATAGTTCGCTTACTTCTCCAATCGTGAAATAGCGTTTGGCGGGAATAGGGGTAAGCGCAGTATCAGGCGTTATCTTTGCCATGCTGATTCTTTTCAACCATCGCCTTCAGTTTCTGGCTTGCGTGGAAAGTAACTACCCTGCGGGCGGTGATAGGAATTTCTTCGCCTGTTTTGGGATTTCGGCCGGGACGCTGGGGCTTGTCGCGTAACTGGAAATTACCGAATCCCGATAGCTTGACGCCGTCGCCATTTTGCAGCGCAATGCGAACCTCTTCGTAAAAAGACTCCACCATGTCCTTGGCTTCGCGTTTGTTGAAACCGACTTTTTCAAAGAGCAAATCCGCCAGCTCGGCCTTTGTTAAGGTCATAGTCTCCCTCTCACTTTTATTACTCTCAAACATCGTGCTCTATCTTCTGGTCAACTGCGCAGTCTTGCTCCAAACCTGTTTTCAAGAACACTTACCAGTTTTGCGACTACCTGATCAGCTTGTGCGTCAGTTAAAGTTTTTTCAGTATCTTGTAATAACATACGGAATGCAAGACTTTTTTTGTCGCTTTCCACCCCTTTCCCCTGGTATACATCAAAGAGCGCAATTTCAGAAATGATGGATAATTTCTCGCTCCGCATGCTGTCCAGAATCGCCTGCACGCTGACATCCTTCGGCACGAGCACAGCGATATCGCGCCGGATCAGGGGATACTTGGAAATTTCTGAAGCCTTTGGCAGCGTTCGGGCCAGCAGGACATCCATATTCAATTCGAACAGGACGACGGATCGAGCCAAACCCAGCTTCTGTTGCCAGCGGGGGTGAAGCTCCCCCAGAAAACCGCCAATACGGCCATCTATGGAAATCTCCGCGGACTTGCCCGGATGCAGGGCTGGATGACGCACGGCAGCGGCTCCAAGCTCCCCTGGCCACAACAGCGCCTCAATATCGGCTTTTGCATCATAGAAATCCACGGGACGGGCAGGCAAGCCCCACTGTTCCTCCACGACATCCCCATAGCAGAGTCCTGCCAGCTTTTCCTGTTGCGAGTAGCTCTGCCCATCTTTCTGGAAACAACCGCCGATTTCAAACAGGCGAATCCTGGATTGTTTACGGTTGAGATTGAACTGAAGATTAGAGATGAGTCCCCCCCAAAGGCTGCTGCGCATCACCGCCAATTGATTGGACAAAGGGTTTTTCAACGCGATAGGCGTCCTGTTACCCGCCAGCTCCGTTTCCCACGAGGTCTCGACGAAAGCATAATTGATGACTTCCTGGTAATCCCGCGCCACTAGAATTTGTCGCAGGCTTGATTGCGTTCGCCGGGTCTCGGGCGCAGAAAGTATGTCGAGTTTCGCTCGCGGCATGGTTGCAGCTATACGGTTGTATCCGTACATACGCGCCAACTCCTCGATCAGATCTTCTTCTATGGCAAGATCGAATCGGTAAGTGGGAGGCGTCACGTAAAATACTGCGTCTGTATTCAAAAAACCGAACTGCAGTCGGTGCAACAGCTCCGCTACGCGGCCTTCATCCAGCTCTACACCCAACACTCGTCCGACTCGCTCCAGACCCAGCCGGATGGGATCACGCGTTGGCAAGCTTCCACGGAGTTCAGTAACTGGTCCGGCCCTGCCCCCGCAGATATTCAGAATCAGGTCAGTTGCGCGCTCCATTGCTGCGCGCGTGGCGCCAAAATCGACGCCGCGTTCAAAACGATAGGCCGAATCCGAGCTGAACCCAAGCAAGAAGGATTTGCCGGCGATAACGTCGGGGCTGAAAAAAGCGCTCTCCAGAAACAAGTCGACGGCCCCTGAGGTGACCCCGCTTTCATTCCCACCCATGATACCTGCGAGCGCCAGCGGCTTGGTCTCATCTGCGATAACCAGCATATCGGGTTGCAGCACAAGATTCTCGCCATTCAGCAATTCGATACTTTCCCCCGGGCTGGCGAACCTGATGTGAATGGAACCGGCGAGACCACCCTGTATCCTTGCAAGATCAAAAGCATGCAGGGGCTGGCCAGTCTCCAGCATGACATAATTGGTCACATCCACCACAGCGTTGATAGCGCGCAACCCACTGCGTTCCAGTCGCTGCACCATCCATTGCGGGGTAACGACATCAAGAGAAATGCCACGTACTACCCGACCACAGTAGAGTGGACAGGCGACAGCCGCGTCCACATGGATTGCCAGGGTTTCGGCGATCTGTGCTGACACAGGCTTGATTTCGACGGATTGGAGATTTTGGGAAGTAATTGCCGCCACTTCTCTCGCTATGCCGGATAATCCCAGGCAATCGCCGCGGTTCGGCGTGAGTTTGAGAGCGAGAAGGTTGTCCTCGAGGTCGTAATACGCCCGAAAATCTGTTCCTACCGGCGCATCGGGCGAAAGCAGCAACAGGCCGGACGAAGTATCCTCCAATCCTAGTTCTTTGGCTGAACACAACATTCCCGTGGATTCGACTCCGCGTATCCTGGTCTGCTTTATGGTCATGCCCGGCAATTGCGCTCCTGGAAGAGCGCATGGCACCTTTATACCGGCGCGAACATTGGCGGCGCCGCAGACAATTTGCAAGGGCTCATCATTTCCTGTGGTATCGGCCTTCACCTCGCAAACCTGAAGATGATCCGCATCAGGATGTTTCTGAACCGATACCACTTCCGCTACCACCACCTTTTCAAAGGCTGGCGCGACCGGCTCGATGCTCTCGACTTCCAGTCCTGCCATCGTCAGCGCATGGGCAAGATCACGCGTCGACAAGGGAGGGTTTACAAAGGTACGCAGCCAGTTTTCTGAAAATTTCATAAATTTTACCGTTCAGCAGAGAAATGAACGTCATGCAGGGTCTTGTATTCAGCTTTGGATGCTCTTCTCATACACTGACCTGCGACTAAAGATCGCTCCGCAGTCCCTCTTAAGGGATCTGAATCCCGTCGCATATCACCATGCATTATTTTTCTTGGGGATTTTTTATATTTTTTCTTTTTATATTCCTGATTTGAGGTTTCAGTTGAACTGTTTCAGGAACCGCAAATCATTTTCGAAGAACAGCCGCAGGTCGTTTACCCCATATCTCAGCATCGCCAGACGCTCGACGCCTAAACCAAAAGCAAAGCCAACGTACTTTTGGCTGTCGATGTTGACATGCTTGAAGACATTGGGATGCACCATTCCACAGCCCAGCACTTCCAGCCAACCGGTGTAACTGCATACGCGACAGCCGGTTTTGCACATTACACAACCGATATCCATTTCGGCTGAAGGCTCGGTAAAAGGGAAAAAAGAAGAGCGAAAACGTACCGGCAGATCGTCGCGCTCGAAAAAATGCTGCATGAAATCAGACAGGATGCCTTTCAAAGCCGAGAAGTTGGCACTTTCATCAATCCATAAACCTTCTACCTGATGAAACATCGGAGTATGCGTCAGGTCGGAATCGCAACGGTAAACCCTCCCTGGCGCAATCACCTTCAGGGGAGGTGGATTGCTTTCCATGTATCGTATTTGAACGGGTGACGTATGGGTTCGCAATAGGTGCTCGCCTACGCCGCCGTTTTCGTCATCGACATAGAAAGTATCGTGCATGGCGCGAGCGGGATGGTTTTCCGGAATATTCAGCGCGGTGAAATTATAAAAATCGGTTTCGATCTCGGGGCCGGAAGCCACCGTGAATCCGACGGAATGAAACAGCGACTGAATTCGCTCGAGCGCGAGCGTAATGGGGTGGAGTCCACCCATTCCCGTTCCGCGTCCTGGCAAAGTGACATCCAGCTTTTCCCCTATTAACTGCTCTTCCAGCTTCTTTTCCTGTATCGCCTCACGACGGCGGCTCAACGCTGCCTCCAGCGACTCCTTCGCCTGATTGATACGGCTTCCCACTACGGGACGCTCTTCTGGCGGAATCTTGCCCAATCCCTTGAGCAACTCGGTCAGTTGCCCATGCCGCCCCAGATATCGCGCCTTGACCTGTTCCAGGTCGGCCATGTCCTCTGTTCGATTGAACAGCTCAATTGCTTCAGTAAGAAGATGATCCAGGTGAGTCATTCAAATAACAGTTTGATCAATGGGACGCTGCATATGAAAAGAGGAGGCCAGGCGTTTTTGCCTCAGCCTCCTCCCAGTCTTTTAATCCCGGAAACGCGCGAACGAAGCCCCGATTTCACGCCGGGCTTGCAAAAACGCTTCTAAATGGCCAAACTGGCTTTGGCCTGCTCCGCTATTTTTGCAAAGGCCGGCTTGTCGAATACAGCCAAATCTGCCAGGACCTTGCGATCCACCTCGATCTCGGCTTTCTTCAGGCCGTTCATGAACACGCTGTACGACAAACCGCACTCTCTGGCAGCGGCGTTGATGCGAGCGATCCAAAGGGCTCGAAACTCGCGTTTCTTCTGGCGGCGATCGCGATAGGCATATTGCCCCGCTTTCATCACCGCTTCCTTCGCTACGCGATAAACATTCTTGCGGCGACCCCGATAACCTTTCGCTAGGTCCAGTATTTTCTTGTGGCGAGCGTGAGCTGTTACACCACGTTTCACTCTTGGCATATCAGTCTCCTCCTATGCGTAGGGCATCATGGCGCGCACCGACGCCACATCGCTGAAGTGCACGTTCACGGAACCCCGCAACTGGCGCTTGCTTTTCGTCGTTTTCTTGGTAAGAATATGACGTTTGAATGCCTGCGAGCGCTTCACGGTACCGCCCGCCCTCACCGTAAAACGTTTTGCTGCACCACTCTTTGTTTTCATCTTTGGCATTACTTTGCTCCTGCTTTAACATGACACAAGGTGGTTCCCGAATGGAACGCTTTAAACCTTGGAATCACTTGTTTTCAATGAAATGAAACTGTGTCAGACCGACAGGAAATTACCATACCTGCCTCTCCATCCTGGACGCTATATCCCTGCCTCGCATCTCCCGATTCCATTCAACGGGTACAGGTACGGGACCTGAAATCGGTGAAAAATGAGTGGGCTAGTGCCGCTCAGGCTGGTTTTCGGTGGCAGTCTTCGGTTTTATTTCCTTTGGATCGGAGGTTTTTACTTCTTTGGAGTTCTTTATTTCTTTCTTTCGTGGAGATAACACCATCACCATCTGGCGTCCCTCCATTTTGGGAAATTGCTCCACTACCGCATGCGATTCCAGATCGCCTTTTATTCGCTCCAGCAACCGCACTCCAAATTCCTGATGAGCCATTTCCCGCCCGCGGAAGCGAAGGGTAATTTTGGCTTTATCGCCTTCATCCAGGAAGGTGATCAGATTGCGCAGCTTGATGTTGTAATCACCCTCGTCGGTATTGGGACGAAACTTGACTTCCTTTATCTGAATCTGTTTTTGTTTGAGCTTGGCTTCGTGCTTTTTCTTGCTTTCCTGATACCGAAATTTCCCGTAATCCATCAGGCGGCATACGGGAGGTTTGGCGGTAGGTGCGATTTCAACCAAATCCACCTCCGCTTCTTCCGCCAGATTGTTGGCGGCTGCCAGAGGGACTATACCTATCTGCTCTCCATCTACACCAATCAAGCGCACCTCGGGCGCAGTAATCTCATAATTGATGCGTGCTGCTTTTTCTTGAACTATAGTAACTCCCAAAATCTGTTAATGAATCAAGCCGCCCCGGCTCGGGTGCGGATCTCTTCCTCAAGACGGTCCACCACCGCCGGCAATGTCATTTGACCAAGATCAGAGCCAGTGCGGGTACGTACAGCCACCCTCTGCGCTGCCACTTCCTTATCACCCACGATGATTTGATAGGGCAGTTTTTGCAGACTATGTTCTCGTATTTTATAAGTTATTTTTTCATTTCTCAAGTCCGCATACGCTCGAATTCCGGCCCGCCTGAGTTCTTCGGTCACTTCTCGGGCATAATCGGCCTGCCCTTCCGAGATATTCAGTACGACTGCATGATCCGGCGACAACCATAGCGGCAGTGCTCCCGCATGATTTTCGATAAGAATGCCGATAAAACGCTCCAGTGAGCCGAGGATTGCGCGGTGAAGCATTACCGGTATCTGCCGGGAGTTATCCTCAGCCACAAACTCTGCCCCGAGACGTTCCGGCATGGAAAAATCCAGTTGCAAGGTGCCACACTGCCAGATGCGACCGATACTGTCCTTGAGCGAAAACTCTATTTTCGGCCCGTAGAACGCACCTTCACCGGGTTGCAGTTCCCAGATGAGGTTTTTGTGATTCAGCGCGGATCGCAGCGCTTCTTCCGCCTTGTCCCACTGCTCTTCGGAACCTACGCGCTTTGCGGGACGGGTGGAAAGTTTCACCAGGATGTCATTAAAGCCAAAATCGTTGTAAACCTTCTGCAAGAGATCGATAAACTGGACGGCCTCATCTTGCACTTGGGACTCGGTGCAGAAGATGTGAGCATCGTCCTGAGTGAAAGCTCGCACCCGCATGATCCCATGCAGTGCTCCGGAAGGCTCGTTACGGTGACAGGAACCGAATTCCGCGAGTCGGAGCGGCAGGTCGCGATAACTTTTCAGCCCCTGCTTGAACACCTGCACATGCCCCGGACAATTCATCGGCTTGACGGAAAATTCCCGGTCTTCGGCCTGCGTCACGAACATATTCTCGCGGAAGTTTTCCCAGTGTCCGGAACGCTCCCACAAACCCTTGTCCAGTACGGAAGGCGTGCGGATTTCGAGATAGCCGTTATTGCGGAAGATGTCCCGCATGTACTGTTCGACCTGTTGCCAGACGACCCATCCCTTCGGATGCCAGAACACCATTCCAGGCGCTTCTTCCTGAAGGTGAAACAGACCCAGTTGCTTACCGAGCTTGCGGTGATCGCGTTTTTCCGCTTCTTCAAGACGGCGCAGATATGCATTCTGATCGTCTTTATTGGTCCATGCAGTCCCATAGATCCGCTGTAACATTTCGTTATGCGCATCCCCGCGCCAATAGGCGCCCGCAAGTTTCATCAGCTTGAAAACTTTCAGGCGAGATGTGGCGGGCACATGGGGACCGCGGCATAAATCGGTAAAATTTCCCTGAGAATACAGGGAAACGTCCTCATTGCCGGGAATGGCTTCGATGATCTGTGCCTTATAGTGTTCGCCCTGGTTCTTGAAAAAATTGATTGCCTCGGATCGATCCCAAACCTGACGCTCGACTTTCAGGTTGCGCGCGCTGATTTCAGCCATGCGTTTCTCGATTGCCGCCAGATCTTCGGGGGTGAATGGTCGCTTGTAGGAAAAATCGTAATAAAAGCCGTCCTCGATTACCGGTCCAATCGTGACCTGCGCTTCCGGAAACAATTCTTTCACCGCATGCGCTAGCAGATGGGCGCTGGAATGACGAATGATCTCGAGCCCTTCCGCATCCTTTTCCGTGATGATGGCTACATCGCTGTCATTTTCGATACGAGCGGAAAGGTCGACCAGCTTGCCGTTCACTTTGCCTGCAAGCGCAGCACGAGCCAGTCCAGCACCTATCGAAGCTGCAACCTCACCCACCGTTACAGGATGCTCATACACGCGCTCCGAACCATCCGGCAAACGAACTACAGCCACGGCTTCTCCCTTTGATAAGTAAGACTGACTAAAAATCCTGATTTTACAGGATTCAGCGGCACGGAGGGGGTTGGGGCGGGGACGTGTCGGAAAAAGCGGTTTCTGGTTGGGGTTAGAGAAGATTTTGCGAAGAATTCAAGGCGAACGGAAAAAGGAATGCGCGGACAGTGCATCATCCGCGCACTCGGATCCTTGGTGCAAAACGGGAACTCCCGAATCAAGAGTCCGTAGTTGGATCTGCTGTTATAAGCTCGCTTCGCGCTCGAGTAATTCTTCTACCCTGACACCCGTTTCTGTCCGGCCGCCAAATACGGTTCCCACCTTCTTTTTGTTGAGATGTTCAAGGTTAGTGCTATAGGCTTGCGGGGGCAGCGGAAAAAATTTGACTTCTTTCACCAGCGCCGGCGCATTTTTCATGTAGAACTCAACCAGTTCCCTGACCTCTGGTTTTTCCGCTGATTTGATATTTACGTAAATGAAAATCGGACGGGATAAAGGCTGATAACTGCCATCTTCCACTGTTTTTTCAGAGGGGAGCACAGGACCCTTTCCCGAATCGATGGCCACCGCTTTGAGCTTTTTCTGGTTTTCAACATAGTAGGCAAAACCGAAAAAACCCAGCGCATTCTTGTCGCTGGCGACCCCTTGTACCAGTACGTTGTCGTCTTCGGAAGCAGTGAAATCACCTCGACTGGATTTGGTTTTACCTACGATCGCTTCGGTAAAGTAGTCGAAGGTGCCCGAATCGGCACCCGCTCCATAGAGCGTCAGTTTTTCATCGGGCCATGCCGGATTTGCCTGGTTCCATTTGATGATTTTACCTTGTGCCTCGGGTTCCCAGATCTTCTTCAGCTCGGCGACGGTGAGCGTTTTTGCCCAGTCATTCTTGGGATTGATCACCACCGTTAACGCATCGAATGCTACCGGCATTTCAACGTACTGGATACCGGATTTTTTGCATTCCTCCATTTCCTTCTGCAGAATGGGACGGGAAGCATTCACGATATCCGTTTCGCCGCGGCAGAATTTTTTGAAACCTCCACCAGTACCGGAGATACCGACGGTTACTCTTACCGCCCCTTTCTTCGCATTCTGGAAATCTTCCGCTACCGCCTCGGTAATGGGAAAAACAGTGCTCGAGCCATCTATCTTAACCAGCCCCGCCGCATTCGCACCAGCAATCATACCTATAGTGGCGGCACTGAACACTGCGCCCAGCACCGCTGACCTTGTCAGTCCCATCCGATTCAATGATTTCAACATTTCATTCCCCGTTCAATTAAACAGACCATCCTTTTTTCCAGCTGCCATGCTAGGTCATGAGTATTGCGTTTTTGTGACATCCTGTGCCCGGAGCAACCAGAGCAGATAAGGTGGATTCCTCCATGAATTAATTTTCCCAAGAAGAACGGGTAGAAAAAATTTTGACCGGGGGGAAGAGGCAAGATGTCCTTTGATTCAGTTCGGCACGGCCTTTTCAACCGATCTCTCTGCCGCCGCATTTCGCACAACCTCCGCTATTTTCTCCGCCCAGTGTTTGACTTTCTGCCCGGACTCGCCTTCTACCATTACCCTTATCAACGGTTCCGTACCCGAGGCACGCAGAAGTACCCGGCCCGTGGTATCGAGATCGCTTTCGGCCTCTGTCTGAGCGGTTTTGATAGCGAGACTGTTGTGCGCATCAAATCCCTTGGGCACCCTGACATTGATCAGTTGCTGCGGATAGAGCGTCACGTCCGATGCTAGCTCGGCCAAGGTCTTGCCGGAATCACGTATCGCGTAGAGTACCTGTAGTGCCGAAATGATTCCGTCACCGGTGGTATGTTTGTCGAGGCAGATAATGTGGCCGGAACCTTCGCCGCCCAGCTGCCAATTTTTTATCTGCAGTAGTTCCAGCACATAGCGATCGCCGACATTCGCGCGCGCAAAAGAAATATCCAGTTTCTTTAACCCGTTTTCAATCGCCAGATTCGTCATGAGCGTACCCGCCACCCCCCCCTTGAGCAGCCCGTTTTGTTTTCGATGTTTCGCGATGAGATAAATCAACTGGTCGCCGTCGTAAAGCACGCCCTCGCCATCGGTCATGATTACGCGATCACCATCCCCATCCAATGCCACTCCGATATCTGCCTGATGGTGCCGGACTGCTTCCTGCAGGGTCGCGCCATGCGTTGCGCCACACTCGTGATTGATATTGAGACCGTCGGGATGAATTCCAATCGCAACCACTTCGGCGCCCAGTTCATGCAGTACAGGACCGGCAATCTGATAGGTGGCACCATGGGCGCAATCGACCACGATACGCAGACCCCGCAGATCGAGGTGATTTGGAAAAGTGCTTTTGCAGAACTCAATATAGCGTCCTCTTGCATCATTGACGCGCCGCGCTTTTCCGAGCTGCGCCGACGGCATTGCCTTGAGAGGCGCGTTCAATCCCGCTTCAATCTCCTGCTCGGTCGCATCGGGTAATTTGGTCCCGAGGGCAGAAAAAAACTTGATGCCATTATCCTCGAAAGGATTGTGGGAAGCCGAAATGACGATGCCTGCCTGCAAACGCAGGGCACGGGTGAGATAGGCAACTGCGGGAGTGGGCATTGGACCTGAAAGCAGGACATCCACCCCGGCTGCGGAAAGCCCTGCCTGTAACGCTGATTCCAGCATATAGCCTGATATGCGCGTATCCTTGCCGATCAATACTGCCGGGCGCTCTCCTTTTGAAAGATGCCAGTCCGAGGAAGTCAGAACCTTGCCGGCAGAATAGCCCAGATGTATCACGAATTCGGGCGTGATAGGCGCTTCTCCTACGCGTCCGCGTATGCCGTCAGTTCCAAAATATTTTCTTGTCATTGGAAGAAATCCATTGGTTATCGAAATGAATTGAATTCAACTGAGGGTTTCCACCGTGAAGTGAGCGGATGATGCATTCTCCCGTGCAGAGCCTCGGTCGTAAACGGCATTGTAAACGGCGAGCGCATCCCGGGTTGCCCGGACGTCATGCACGCGGAGGATGGCCGCACCCTTCATCGCCGCTATCAATGCTGCCGCTATGCTGGCATGAATCCGGTTATTTATGTCACTGCCCGTGATTTTTCCGAGCATCGATTTGCGAGAGAGACCTATCAGCATCGGTACTCCAAGATCGAGAAACTGATCGAGATGGCGTAATAGTTCGATATTATGAACCTGGTTTTTACCAAAACCAAAGCCCGGATCGACTATCAGTCGCTCCCGCGGAATACCTGCGGCTTGCGCAGCCTCCAGACGCCGCTTCAAAAAAGCTTTGACATCCTGCACTACATCATCATATTGGGGATTGACCTGCATATTGGCGGGTTCACCCTGCATATGCATGAGGCAAGCCATCACACCTCCTTCTGCGACCGCCTCCAGCGCACCCGGGATCTGGAGTGCCCTCACATCGTTAATCATCACGGCCCCCGCGGCGATGGCAGCTCGCATGACTTCGGGTTTGGAAGTATCGACCGAAACCTGCACATTCTGGTTTGCCAATTCTTCCACTACCGGGATAATCCGACGTAATTCCTCTTCGACAGAAACCGGGGTGCTGCCAGGACGCGTTGATTCACCGCCGACGTCCAGCAGATCTGCCCCTTCTTCCATCAAATGAAAAGCATGACTCAGGGCATGTTCAGTCGAAGCGAACAAGCCGCCATCCGAAAAGGAGTCAGGAGTTATATTGACAACGCCCATTACAAGAGGGCGATGAGGAAGCCTGAAAATTTCTACAGGCGGGATAGAAGATGGTGACACCGAGACTCACCCATTGCGGAGTAATTTTCTTTTCTATGAACCGGAAAAAGGCGGTATGAAAAAGATGGGACGAAAAAGACAGGACAAAAAAGATGGATGAAAAAGGCGGAACGAACCCGCCTTTTTCATTGTTTACTGTTCAACAGTAACTTCCTTGCCTAAGCTTCCTGCGCGGGTGTCGCTGTAGGCGCAGGCGCCGCGGGGGGTGCATTATCCTTGGGCGGCGTTGGAACAGTCCTGCTTGGCTTGGGAGGCCGAGGCGTACGGCCTTCCATGATGTCGCCTATTTGCTCCGCGTCTATGGTTTCCCATTCCAGCAGTGCTTTGGCCATAACCTCGATCTTATCGCGATTTTCTTCGATCAGCTTGCGCGCCAGACTGTACTGCGTATCGATGATGCGGCGAATTTCTATATCCACCTTCTGCATGGTCGCTTCGCTGACATTCTTGTGGGTTGTGACGGAACGACCTAGAAACACTTCTCCCTCGTTCTCGCCATAAACCATCGGGCCAAGCGAATCAGACATGCCCCATTGGGTGACCATGCGTCTCGCCATCTCTGTCGCACGCTCAAAATCATTGGATGCACCGGTCGTCATCTGGCCCATGAAGACTTCCTCGGCGATACGGCCGCCGAACAGAACCGCAATATTCTGCAGGATTTCCTCACGGTCCATGCTGAAACGGTCTTCGGTTGGCAGTTGCATGGTCACACCCAGTGCCCGCCCCCGTGGGATAATGGAAACCTTGTGTACCGGGTCGGTCTTGGGTAACAACTGGGCAACCACCGCATGCCCGGATTCATGATAAGCAGTATTGCGCCGCTCACGTTCCGGCATCAGAACGGATTTGCGCTCTGCACCCATGAAAATCTTGTCCTTGGCCCGCTCGAAATCCTCCATGTCGACGAGCCGCTTGTTGCTGCGCGCAGCAAACAGGGCGGCCTCATTCACCAGATTGGCGAGATCGGCTCCGGACATCCCCGGGGTTCCGCGGGCGAGGGTTTCGGCGTGTACATCGGGCGCGATCGGCACCTTGCGCATGTGCACGTGCAATATCTGCTCACGGCCGCGGATATCGGGGAGCGGCACCGTCACCTGCCGGTCGAAACGACCGGGACGCAACAGCGCAGGGTCGAGCACATCCGGGCGGTTGGTAGCTGCGATGACAATCACACCCGCAGTGCCTTCGAAACCATCCATTTCCACCAGCAACTGATTGAGCGTCTGTTCGCGCTCATCATTGCCACCACCGAGACCCGCGCCACGCTGACGCCCGACCGCATCGATCTCGTCGATGAAAATAATGCAGGGAGCATGCTTCTTCGCTTGCTCGAACATATCGCGCACTCTGGCTGCACCCACCCCCACAAACATTTCCACAAAATCGGAGCCGGAGATACTGAAGAAGGGTACCTTGGCTTCACCAGCAATAGCACGCGCCAGGAGCGTTTTACCCGTACCCGGATTTCCCACCATCAACACGCCGCGGGGGATACGTCCTCCCAGTTTCTGGAACTTGCTGGGATCGCGCAGGAATTCCACCAGTTCGGAAACCTCCTCCTTGGCTTCTTCACAACCTGCAACGTCGGCAAACGTCACCTGGTTGGTGGATTCGTCGAGCATGCGCGCCTTGCTTTTCCCGAACGAAAAGGCACCGCCGCCACGACCCCCACCCTGCATCTGCCGCATGAAGAAAATCCATACCCCGATCAGCAGAAGCATGGGGAACCAGGAAACGAAGATATTCATCAGGAGAGAAGGTTCTTCCTCCGGCTTGGCATCTATGATGACACCCGCCTTAAGCAGATCGCTCACCATCCATGGATCCGAGGGCGTGTACGTCGTAAAACGTCTGCCATCGGTTTTCGTACCCTTCAGCGTGCGGCCTTCTATAGTTACTTTGGCGATCCTGCCCTGTTTCACCTCGTCGATGAACTGGGAATATTCCATCGGTGCTTGCCCCGACTGCCGTGTACTGAACTGATTGAACACCGTCATCAGCACAAGAGCAATCACCAGCCAGATGGCCATGTTTTTAATGAGATTGTTCAAAGTAGCTCCTTGGCTTGCGCCGTCAAAATACTCGAATGTTTCATTCTAAACCCATTTCTAGATTTAGAATAGCTGTTATCCCTGCTACTAGCCTCCAGGTTCGCGCGGGATCTGCAACCTCTCAACCCCTATATATTTACTGCTACTGCGTTGACATGCGAACCGGGAATGTCTAATCCCGCTTCCCCAGCCCCAGCAAATAGGTTTCACTGCTCCGACCTCGTGATGCCAAGGGTTTACGTGTTACCACCCGACCGAATGTAGCGCGCATCGCGCGAAAAAACTCGTCAAAACCAGAACCTTGAAACACTTTGACGAGGAAGTTGCCGCCAGAGTTCAACCGCTCGTTACAAAACTCGAGAGCCAACTCCGCCAGATGCATGCCACGCGTTTGATCAATTATCCCTATGCCCGTTATATTAGGTGACATATCGCAAATTACAAGGTCAACGGGCAAATCCTTCAATTGTTCCTTCAATTCGGCCAGGACAGACGCTTCGCGGAAATCTCCCTGAATGAAGGTTACGCCGGATATGGGCGCCATTTCCAGGATATCCACAGCTACGGCTCTACCCTTGCCCATGAGCTTCTCCGCTGCTACCTGCGACCACCCGCCGGGAGCGGCGCCAAGATCTACTACCGTCATGCCCGGCTTGAACAAGTGATCGCGTTCGGCGATCTCCATCAGCTTATAGGCCGCGCGTGAGCGGTAGCCCTCCTTTTTCGCCTGCTTGACAAAAAAATCATTCACATGCTCCTTCATCCAGGCCTTGCTGGTTTTGGTTCGCTTCATCGCGTAAAATGATCGTCGTGAAAGAAGATATGTTAGCACTTACTCCGGATTTCCGACGCGAGCTCAAGGCGCGCGCGCATGCCCTCAAGCCAGTCGTCTGGATAGGCGCAGCGGGTTTATCGGACAACGTGGTGAACGAACTGGATCAGCGGCTTAAAAGCCACGAACTGATCAAAATCAAAGTGGCGAGTGACGACTGGGAAATACGAAACGCGTTACTGGAGAAAATTTGCGGACGCCTCAATGCTGCACCTGTGCAGCACATCGGCAAGATGCTGGTGATTTACCGTCCTGAGCCCGAAAAAACAAAGAACTGAAGCAAACCGAGGATGGGTCCACTGGCAATGAGTCAACCGAGGTGCCCATTGGCCTTGACCGCTCCGCTCGTGGACTAATATGGATTCCCATATCCGCATCCGGAGGAACGTGCCCCGGCGAGAACACATTCGGACAGGACCTATATATTCAAATTATTCAAATTCAAGATAAAAAAGTGCGGGAGTTCCCAGCCCCGCGCCTGGGAACTTCCTCAAATGTATCTCACATCGAGAATTTCATACTCCCGCACCCCGCCCGGCGCCATCACTTCAGCCACATCCCCGGGATATTTGCCTATCAGAGCGCGAGAGATAGGGGAACTGATGGAAATCTTTCCCTCCTTGATATCCGCTTCATCATCCCCGACAATCTGATAAGTAACGATTGTGGCAGACTCGACATCCTCCAAATCAATGGTTGCACCGAATACGCAGGCTCCATCCGCATCCAGCGTCGTAGGATCGATGATCTGTGCATTGGAGAGCTTGCTCTCAAGTTCAGCGATACGTCCTTCGATAAAACCCTGACGTTCCTTGGCCGCCTCGTATTCGGCGTTTTCGGAAAGATCACCATGGGCTCGAGCTTCCGCAATGGCCGCAATCACGGCGGGTCGCTGAACTGTTTTCATCTCATGCAATTCGGCGCGCAGTTTTCCCGCGCCTGTCACTGTCAAGGGAATTGTACTCATAGTCTCTTCTGCTACCTGTTTTGGATCGGGTGTGCCTGTTGTTCGATATTGCTATACCGGAGCCCAGCCTCCTTGGGCAATTCAAAATTTAAATTCAAAGTTCTCGCTTCAGGAAGCGGCGTTCAGAAAGGCCGCCTCCCGCGATTCGTGGAGTTGCTGCAACCCATAGGCATGCAATTCCTGCATGTTTGCCATGCCTATGCAGGCGGCCCGCGCCCCGGCTAACGTAGTATAGTATGTTACCCGCGCCTGCAGTACCGCATGGCGAATCGAGTAGGAGTCATGGACGCTCCGCTTGTCTTCCACCGTATTGATGATCAAGTCCATCTCCCCGTTCTTGATCATGTCTACGATGTGGGGACGTCCTTCCGACATCTTGTTTACAGGCGTCACGGATAGTCCTGCCGCACTCAGAACCGCGGCGGTGCCCCGGGTAGCATAAAGCGTAAACCCTAGCTGAGCAAGATTGCGGGCGATTTCAACCACGCGCGGTTTGTCCGCCTGGCGTACGCTTATGAAGACCTTCCCGCTCCGCGGAAGTTTCACTCCCGCCGCCAACTGGGACTTGACGAAGGCTTCTGCAAATGTCTGCCCCACTCCCATCACTTCACCGGTCGATTTCATTTCGGGTCCGAGTATGGTGTCCACACCGGGAAACTTGATAAAAGGGAAGACAGCTTCCTTGACCGAATAATAGTCCGGAATTACTTCACGAACCCTGTCCTGGTGGACCAGGCTCAACCCTGTCATGCAACGGGCGGATATTTTTGCCAGGGGGATGCCGGTAGCCTTGGAGACGAAAGGCACCGTGCGGGACGCTCTTGGATTGACTTCCAGTACGTAGACAATATCGTTCTGGATGGCGAATTGCACGTTCATCAGACCCACCACGTTGAGGGCGCGCGCCATTGCCGCAGTCTGACGGCGCAACTCGTCCTGCAACCGGGCGGATAAGCTGTAGGGAGGCAGCGAACAGGCGGAGTCGCCTGAATGCACGCCCGCCTGTTCGATGTGCTCCATGATGCCTCCGATCAGGACGTTCTCTCCGTCCGAAACCGCATCCACGTCCACTTCTACCGCATCGTTCAGAAAATGATCCAGTAGCACCGGGGAATCGTGCGAGACCTTTACCGCCTCTTTCATGTAGCGCTCCAGGTGCGTCTGCTCATGGACGATTTCCATGGCCCGCCCGCCCAATACATAGCTCGGGCGTACCACCAGCGGATAACCGATCTCTTCCGCCGCAGCGAGTGCCTCCTCCGCCGTGCGCGCAGTACGATTGGGCGGCTGTTTCAGCCCAAGCTGGTGCAGCATTTTCTGAAAACGTTCCCTATCCTCCGCGCAATCGATCATATCCGGACTGGTGCCAATAATCGGCACCCCATTTGCCTCGAGATCGCGCGCAAGTTTCAGCGGAGTCTGGCCCCCGAATTGCACGATGACACCCGAAGGCTTCTCGACCGCTACTATTTCGAGCACATCCTCCAGCGTCAAAGGTTCGAAATAAAGACGGTCGGACGTATCGTAATCGGTCGAAACCGTTTCAGGGTTGCAGTTGACCATGATGGTCTCGAAACCATCCTCGCGCAAAGCCAGGGCGGCGTGGACACAGCAGTAGTCGAACTCGATACCCTGGCCGATGCGGTTGGGTCCCCCCCCCAGCACCATGATTTTCTTATTATCGCTTGGCAGCGCCTCGCATTCTTCTTCGTAAGTGGAATACATGTAGGCCGTATATGTCGCGAATTCGGCCGCGCAGGTATCGACACGCTTGTACACCGGCCGCAGATTGAGTTGATGACGTCGTGAGCGGACCTCCTCGGGTGTCACACTCATCAGCCGGGCAAGTCGCCGGTCGGAAAAGCCGCTGCGTTTCAGCTTGCGGAACGTGGAAAAATCAAGCGCATCCAGCGCCGTTCCCGCAATCGACCGTTCCTGCCGTATCAAATCTTCTATCTGCGTCAGAAACCAGGGATCGATGTGAGTGTGCGCATGTATCTCATCAAATGCTATGCCGCAGCGAAAGGCATCCGCAACATACCAGATTCGCTCGGGACCAGGATCTGCCAGTTCGGCCTCGACAGTTTCAATATCGGCCGTTTTTTCGTCCAGTCCATCAACCCCGATTTCCAGCCCGCGCAACGCTTTCTGCAGAGATTCCTGAAATGTCCGTCCGATGGCCATGACTTCCCCTACCGATTTCATCTGGGTGGTGAGGCGATCGTTGGCCTGGGGAAATTTCTCGAAGGCAAACCGCGGTATCTTGGTGACGACGTAATCTATGGACGGCTCGAAAGATGCCGGCATTGCGCCGCCCGAAATATCGTTCCTGAGTTCGTCCAAGGTGTAGCCCACGGCAAGCTTGGCTGCCACCTTGGCAATGGGAAACCCGGTAGCTTTTGAAGCCAGTGCAGATGAGCGTGAAACCCGAGGATTCATTTCAATCACGAGCATGCGCCCGTCCTCCGGATTGATGGCAAACTGCACGTTGGAGCCGCCGGTTTCAACCCCGATTTCGCGCAAGACCGCTATGGAGGCATCGCGCATGATCTGATATTCCTTATCGGTCAGCGTTTGCGCGGGTGCAACCGTGATGGAGTCGCCTGTGTGAACACCCATGGGATCAACGTTTTCGATGGCACAGACAATAATGCAGTTGTCTTTCCTGTCGCGTATGACTTCCATCTCGAACTCTTTCCAGCCGATAACCGATTCCTCGATCAGCAGTTCCTTCGTCGGGGAGGCTTCCAGCCCGCGCTCGCAGATTTCGAGAAATTCCTCGCGGTTATAGGCGATACCGCCGCCACTCCCCCCCAGCGTGAATGACGGACGGATAATGGCGGGATAACCCACCATTGCCTGGACCTGCAATGCTTCCTCCAGGCTATGAGCAATGGCGGAGCGCGCAGAACCCAGACCGATACGCGTCATGGCCTGCTTGAATTTTTCGCGATCCTCGGCCTTGTCGATTGCTTCGCGCGAGGCACCGATCAATTCGACCCCGTATTTGTCCAGCACACCGTTCTTTGCCAGGTCCAGCGCGCAGTTCAATGCTGTCTGTCCACCCATGGTGGGCAGTAACGCGTCCGGACGTTCAATGGCAATGATTTTTTCGACCATCGGCCAGATGATAGGCTCGATGTAGGTCACATCGGCCGTTTCAGGATCCGTCATGATCGTGGCCGGATTGGAATTCACCAGAATGGTCCGGTAACCTTCTTCCCTCAGCGCTTTGCACGCCTGGGCACCGGAATAATCAAACTCGCACGCTTGGCCGATAATGATGGGACCCGCGCCGATGATGAGGATAGACTTGATGTCGTTACGTTTAGGCATAAGTGGGAGGGACGATAATGGGAAAGAGCGGATGACTTCCCGGCTTCATATCGCTTTCGTCCGTTTTCTCTCCATCAATCCCGCAAATTTATCGAACAGATAGTCCAGGTCATGCGGACCCGGACTCGCTTCGGGATGCCCCTGAAAGCAGAATACAGGCTTTCCTGCCAGCTCAAATCCTTGCAAACTGCCATCGAATAAAGATAAATGCGTAACTCTTGCATTTGCCGGCAAAGTGGCCGTATCCACCGCAAACCCGTGATTCTGACTGGTTATGATCACTTTTCCCGTCTCGAGGTCCTGAACCGGGTGATTGGCGCCATGATGGCCAAATTTCATTTTTATGGTTCTAGCGCCTGTTGCCAACCCTAGCAATTGGTGCCCCATGCACACGCCGAAAATTGGTATTTCCTTTTCCAGCAGCCTTCTGGTTGTCTCGATAGCGTAGTCGCAAGGCTCGGGATCACCCGGTCCATTCGAAAGGAATATTCCGTCAGGTTGCGATGCCAGAATCTCGTCGGCGGTTGTCTGCGCGGGGAATACGGTGACTTGGCAGCCGCGCTGCGCGAGCTTGCGCAGAATGTTCCGTTTTATTCCGAAATCCATCGCTGCAACATGAAAACGGGGATGAGATTGAACCGGGTAACCCTGCCCAAGCCGCCATTCCCCTTCGCTCCACTCATAAGGCTGCAAGCAGCTTACCACTTTGGCCAGGTCCATCCCGGCAAGGCCAGGAAATTCCCTGGCCAGCTTCAGCGCCTCCGCTTCATCCGGCTGACCTGCGATGATGCAACCTGCCTGAGCGCCCTTTTCCCGCAGAATGCGTGTGAGCTTGCGGGTATCGATGTCGGCAATGGCGACCACCCCCTGCTGCCTGAGATACTCCGGCAACGTCTGCGTTTCGCGCCAGTTGCTGGAAGCCAACGGCAGATCTCTTATCACCAGCCCGGCGGCATATATCCGATCGATATTGCCGGACTCCACGTCCTCCGGATTGGTGCCTGTATTGCCTACATGGGGATAAGTGAGGGTAACGATCTGGCGACAGTAGGAGGGATCCGTGAGAATTTCCTGATATCCCGTCATCGAGGTGTTGAAGACCACCTCCCCTGTGCTGATGCCTTCTGCGCCGATGGACATGCCGCGAAAAACTGTGCCGTCAGCAAGCGCAAGGACGGCATACGAATGTTGTGGCACGAAGACTCCTGGGAATTGGGACAAGGCAGAAACGGCACGAGGTTCTGTTTGCGCCGCTTCAAATCTGGAAATTATACGTCCAAAAGGACGATGCTTCAATGAACCGGCAGCGTAGCACAACGAATCCCTCGCGGAGCGGGGATGGGACAGTAAGGGAACAAGGAATGAGGAACAAGACACCTGCTCCTATAGAGGCCTTCCAAAACCTGGGCTGACATATTCGCCTCTCACAAATCGAAAATTTCCGTCAGATCCCCGCCGCTGCATTCGTGCAATCAATCCCCCAGGGTACTTCCCGAGGATCCGAGAGCTCGGAAGAGAACGCACTGGAATGCGAGGACGAATGCGAGGACTGAAGCCGCCGTTTACCGCCTCAGCCCCAGCACGTCCTGCATGTCGAACATGCCGTTCCGTTTATCCGCAAGAAAGCGGGCGGCTCTCAACGCACCCTCGGCAAATGTCGCACGGCTGCTTGCTTTATGCGAAATTTCGATACGTTCGCCGGTTCCCGCGAACATGACGGTATGATCCCCTACGATATCTCCGCCGCGAACGGTAGCAAAGCCGATGGAACCTGCCACCCGCTCACCCGTATGGCCCTCGCGGCTGTAAACGGCGACCTCGGAAAGCTCTTTACCCAGAGCTTTTGCCACCACCTCGCCCATCAGCAGCGCAGTGCCGGAAGGAGCATCCACCTTGTGGCGATGATGAGCCTCTATAATTTCTACGTCATAGTCCTCATTCAGAACCCTGGCCGCCGTCTCCAGCAGTTTCAGAGTGACATTCACGCCCACGCTCATATTAGGCGCCAGCACGATGGCAATGTCCCGGGAGGCAAACCCCAGCGCTTCTTTCTGCTCGGGCGAAAAGCCGGTGGTGCCGATTACCATTCTTATGTTTTTCTCACGACAGCGGGCAACGTGAACCAGCGTCCCATCCGGGCGGGTAAAGTCTATCAGCACTTCGCTTCCATCAAGTGCCGTATCGACGTTATCGGTTATCTCAATACCGCAGGGCGCGCCGATCAACTCTCCCGCGTCCTTTCCAAGATAAGGACTCCCGCTCCGCTCGAGAGCGGCGCTTAAGCGCATGTCCGGAGCCCGTTCAACGGCTTCCAGTAAGGCGCGTCCCATGCGTCCGGAGCTTCCAGCCACAGCAATATTCAATGTCGGCATTCCTTGTCTGATAAACTGACTTGCAAAATCGTCCTATTCCTTTGGCTGATCTGCATCCATAATTCCGGTATCCGTCGCCCGCGAGGGTACTTGCCTGGGCCCTGGTTTCTCCGGCAAGGGTGCCTCTGGAGCAGCACTCGAAGAAACCTCGGCCGAGCCGGCTGAGAGAGATGCCGCCGGGGAAGGAGGTGGTGAGGCGGGCAATGCGGGCAAGATGGGCACAGTGCCCGTTGTTTCAGTGCCGGCCGAAAGGGGCGCCGAAGGAGGTGCTGAAAGGGGCGCTGAAAGCGGCACCTCCGTGGGCACTTGAGCCGGGACCGAATTGGCGCTCTTTTCCATGGCTGCCCCCCCGGGCAATACGGTTGATTCAGGCGAAGTACCTGCCTCCGGCGCCTGAGGCTGAGACTGAAGAAAGGCGATCGGAGCAGTGAACGAACCGTCGATACGCACCAGATGATCGTCTTCAAAAAAGATCGTGAGCTTTCTCTGTTCGACCAGCTTTCCCCTCTGCTCAAACCGGTATAGATAATCCCAGCGATTTTCATGAAACGCATCGCTGATCATGGGCGAGCCCAGCGCAAAGCGTACTTGCGAACGAGTCATGCCGGGCTTCAGCTTGTTCACCATTTCCTGGGTAATGACATTACCCTGCTGAATCTCTATCTTGTAGAGCAAGGAAGGAACCGATGAACACCCCGCGAGCAGCAAAACAGCCAACGTGATAATTCTTGCGCGCATCGCGGCGACGTAGGTTTCCAAAGCAAACTTAACGTTATATGATACAGCAAATAACTTGACGATTGGATGCACTATGAGTAATCCGAGCAATCTTAAGACCATGGGCTTGAAGGCTACGCTGCCGCGCCTTAGAATACTGAGTCTGTTCGAAAGCAGTCCTGTCCGGCATCTCTCTGCGGAGGATGTTTACAGAACGCTCATCAGCGAAGGCGATGATATCGGTCTGGCCACGGTCTACCGGGTACTGACCCAGTTTGAACAGGCCGGGTTGCTCGAGCGCCACCATTTTGAAGGCGGCAAGGCAGTGTTTGAGCTTGCCAGTGACGCCCATCATGACCATCTGGTCTGCCTGCAATGCGGCAGGGTGGAAGAGTTTTATGACGCTGAAATCGAGAAGCGTCAGATTAAAATTGCCCGTGAACGCGGATTTGCCATACACGAGCACTCGCTTTCACTTTACGCGGATTGCATCAAGCCGTCATGTCCGTATCGAAAAGGGGATGAAAAGGATAGTAAAAGTTAAGCTTTTCATCCCTTCATGGAGCGCAGAGTCAAGTATCGTGACGTTACGGCCCGATACGGCAGTTGTATGCGCATGTTCTTCAGAAGCAGGATCTTGAGACCTGCCCTGCTCTGCTTCATGGCTTCCTGATCTGTCATTCCTGCGCCGCTTGCGAATTACGCGGCGGATACGGTTTTAGCGCATTTGAAATTGCCTCGGATACCTGTTGATTCCATACTCGAACTGTTGACCAAAAGTCACCTAACCGTTACTGTTTAATGTTTAACCCAACATATATTGCCGATATTCAACATCTTGAAACGCAGGAAAGCATGAGTGCGGATTTGACGGGCGCCGAAATTACGGTGCGTTGCTTACAAGAGGAAGGGGTAGAACATATTTTCGGCTATCCCGGGGGCGCTGTGCTGTTCCTGTATGACGAATTGTTCAAGCAGGATAAGGTCAGACATATCCTGGTGCGGCACGAACAGGCCGCGGTACATGCCGCGGACGGCTATGCCCGCTCCAGCAACAAGGTAGGGGTGGCGCTGGTCACTTCCGGACCGGGCGTGACCAACGCCGTGACCGGCATCGCCACTGCCTATATGGATTCGATTCCCCTCGTCATCATCAGCGGCCAGGTCCCCACCCATGCCATCGGCTTGGACGCATTCCAGGAGGTCGATACCGTAGGCATCACGCGTCCCTGCGTGAAGCACAATTTTCTGGTGAAGGATGTCACAGAGCTTGCCGTCACCATCAAGAAAGCGTTCTATATCGCTTCGACAGGACGTCCCGGTCCAGTGCTGGTTGACATCCCGAAGGACGTGAGCCAGCAGAAAACAAAATTCGTTTATCCCGAGCGTGTCACAATGCGCTCCTATAATCCGAATATCCGCGGGCACGCCGGACAGATCAAAAAAGCAGTTCAACTGATCCTGGAAGCCAGGCGTCCGATGATCTACACCGGCGGAGGAGTCATCCTCAGCGATGCCGCTGCCCGGTTGACGGAACTCGTCCGCTTGCTGCGCTTTCCCTGCACCAACACGTTGATGGGCTTGGGGGGTTATCCCGCAACGGACCCCCAGTTTGTCGGCATGCTGGGCATGCATGGCACTTACGAGGCCAACATGGCGATGCAGCATTGCGACGTGCTGGTGGCGGTAGGTGCCCGTTTCGATGATCGCGTCATCGGCAATCCCAAGCATTTCTACAATCCGGACCGCAAGATCATCCACATCGATATCGATCCTTCATCCATTTCGAAGCGTGTCAAGGTGGACGTGCCTATCGTCGGCAATGTCCCCGATGTGCTGGATGAACTCATAAAGCTGCTTGAACTGCGCAAGGAAAAGCCCGATCAGAGCGCTCTTGACGCCTGGTGGGCCCAGATCGATTCATGGCGGGAGCGCGACTGCCTCAGGTATGACCGCGCAAGCGCGATCATCAAGCCGCAGATGGTGGTGGAAACGCTCTACAAGGTGACGAATGGCGATGCCTTCATTACCTCGGATGTCGGTCAGCACCAGATGTGGGCAGCACAATTTTACAAATTCGACCTGCCGCGGCGATGGATCAATTCCGGAGGGCTTGGAACGATGGGTTTCGGCCTGCCTTCCGCCATGGGTGTTCAGATGGCTAATCCAGGCGCGGACGTGGCCTGCATTACCGGCGAAGCCAGCATCCAGATGTGCATCCAGGAGCTGTCGACCTGCAAGCAATATCACCTTCCGCTCAAGATCATCAACCTGAATAACCGCTATATGGGAATGGTGCGGCAGTGGCAGGAATTCTTCCATGGCAACCGGTATGCGGAGTCCTACATGGACGCGCTGCCTGATTTCGTGAAGCTGGCGGAGAGTTACGGCCATGTCGGTATGCGGATCGAACAACCCGGCGATGTCGAAGCCGCCTTGCAGGAGGCATTCAAGCTCAAGGACAGGCTGGTGTTCATGGATTTCGTCACCGACCAGACCGAAAACGTATTCCCGATGGTGCCGGGGGGCAAGGGTCTCTCTGAAATGATTCTGGTATAAAAACAAATATGCGGCATATCATTTCACTTTTGATGGAAAACGAAGCAGGCGCCCTGTCTCGCGTCGCCGGCCTGTTTTCTTCACGTGGCTACAATATCGAATCGCTTACCGTTGCCGCTACTGAAGATTCCACTCTGTCTCGCATGACGCTGGTCACCACCGGGTCTGACGACGTGATCGAGCAGATCACGAAGCAACTGAACAAGCTCATTGAAGTGGTCAAGGTGGTTGACTTGAGTGAGGGCAATCACATTGAGCGCGAACTGATGCTGATCAAGGTGCGGGCGGTTGACCATGATCGCGAGGAGATAAAGCGCATGGCTGATATTTTTCGCGGCCGCATCATTGACGTCACCGACAAGTCGTATACGATCGAATTGACGGGTACCGGTTCCAAGCTCGATGCATTCATCGAAGCCATGAATCACACGACCATTCTGGAAACGGTACGCACCGGTGCATCCGGCATCGGTCGCGGCGAACGGATATTGAAGGTTTAACAAAATTCAGCAACAGTTGCGCCGGGAAGAGCTGAGCCTTGCGGGCTTGGCGTTTAACGGCGCTTTTCTATTTTGAACATAAAGGAAATCATGAACGTTTATTACGATAAAGACGCCGACTTGTCGCTCATTCGGGACAAGAAAGTCACCATTGTTGGCTACGGGTCGCAAGGTCACGCCCACGCCAATAATCTGAGCGATTCCGGCGTAGTGGTAACAGTTGGTCTGCGCAAGGAGGGGGCTTCCTGGGGCAAGGCGGAAAAGGCCGGTCTTACCGTCAAAGAGGTGGCTGAGTCGGTAAAGGATGCAGACGTCGTGATGGTCCTGCTGCCCGATGAGCAGATTGCTGCCGTATACGCGACCGAAATCGAACCCAACCTCAAGAAAGGCGCTACTCTTGCCTTTGCCCATGGCTTCAATATTCATTATGGCCAGGTAGCGCCCAGGGAAGATCTGGACGTCATCATGATCGCTCCCAAGGGGCCGGGGCACCTGGTACGCTCCACCTACCTCCAGGGCGGAGGGGTGCCTTCACTTATTGCAGTGCATCAGGACAAGTCCGGCAGGGCACGTGACTTGGCGCTCTCCTATGCGGCAGCCAATGGCGGTACCCGTGGCGGCGTGATCGAGACCAATTTCCGCGAGGAAACCGAAACCGATCTGTTCGGCGAACAGGTCGTGCTATGTGGTGGTCTGACTGCCTTGATCCAGGCCGGCTTCGAAACCCTGGTGGAAGCCGGGTACGCACCGGAGATGGCCTATTTCGAATGTCTGCACGAAGTCAAACTGATCGTCGACCTGATCTATGAAGGCGGCATCGCCAACATGCGCTACTCCATTTCCAACAACGCCGAGTATGGGGATATTTCGCGCGGCCCCCGTGTGATCACCGATGCCACTCGTGCTGAAATGCGCAAGATTTTGCGCCAGATTCAGACAGGGGAATATGCCCGCGAATTCATCCTTGAAAATCGCGCCGGCGCACCCATGCTCAAAGCCAGCCGCCGTCTCGCATCCGAGCACCAGATCGAACAGGTGGGCGCCAAACTGCGCGATATGATGCCCTGGATCAAAAAGAACAAGCTGGTCGATCAGGCGAAAAATTAGGAAGTTAGTTGGAGGGGGTAGTAGTGCTATTGTTCGGCCGCCCCTTACTCTATAAGAGACGTATACCGTTCTCTGCCAGAAGTAGAAATAGATTGAATGCTTATGGGAGTGTCACGTATTGACGGGCAATCCTGATGATCTAATAGTCATTCTCAAACGTCCCCCTCTTCCTCATTACAGGAATTTTGAAAAAGGGTCTCAAACGATTTAGCATACAAACCCCACGCCCAAGCGGGGTTTGCATGCTGAATGGGCCTATGAAGCCATCCAGGCTTTCCTGCCGCGCCCCATAAAAGCCATCATGCCCAGACCAGCTAGAAACATGGCGTAGGTTTCGGGTTCTGGAATGGGAGAAACCGTATAACCAAAAAACGAGGTTGTTGCGCCATCAGTCCCACCCCTATTATCTCCGAAAGTATAGGTAAACGAGACATCAAAATGTTTTGCCTCGTTTGGTGCAAATGAACCTAATGAAAAAACAGGGATAAGATCCGTTGTATTACGGGTTTCAGGCGGCTGGCCTACTCCACTCTGACAACTGGGCGAGCCGGAGAAACATGGCTCCGTCAACGGGAGCTGCTGGCTTCCGCTCAAATCCGCAAGTTCCCCCATGGCTACAGTGTTCGCAACCGGGCTTGTTAATTTAACGGTCAGGCTGGTTCCAGTATTGTTGAAATTGCTGGTGTACCATCCGTTTAGGTCATTGCGCCATTCCATGGGCAGGTAAGTCTCGCCAACCTTCTGCCATGCGAAAGGAATCGTGAAGTTCAATTCTGGCAAGGAATTCGCGGTGGTGTTTTGGACCAAAAGATTTTCGACCGTGTAGACGTTCCCATTGGTATGGGGTGTAGTTAATGAATCGCCACCCCAGGCAGAAGAGGGATCATCCCGAAAAGTATATGCAGCTGCGGGAACGGTAAAAGTAAGGGATGTAGCTATTATTGCCAGGCTGGATAACCGTCTCAAAAGCTTGGTATTCATATTTAGCTCCTAATCGTTGTTATTCCTATACTTCAAGCAAAATAGACCTCCAGCCAGGGCTGTACAATAGTCCAGACGGACTACTGAATACGCATTGTTGAAGTAGAGCTTCCTTCGAGGACGAGTGTCTTAACTTGCACTGGTTTGAAACGCTGGAAGAGGTCAAAGCAATCATCGAAGACTGGCGGCGGGAATACAACGAGAGCCGCCTCACTCGACTCTCAATGACCTGACGCCGGCTGAATTTGCAAACAGGGCGAGCGTTCTAAGGCCTGTTTCGATTTAACAACGCCGAAAACCAACTTTCGGAATGGCCGTGAAAACCCCAACGGATCATCCTCGTCAAGGACTGACATTTTGCCGGTCACATTTCTGAGGCCAACCTGGTGGTGTTTACCGCCGCCCGATAACCGTTTAACATGCATCTATCTCCCTTCGGGATTGCATCAAGATGCAGGAATCTCAGTCGCGCCCTGTTTTCGAAGCCAAGCTGCGCCGGCGGGGCATTTATCTGCTGCCTAATCTCTTCACCACCGGTGCCCTGTTTGCGGGGTTCTATGCCATTGTCCAGGCAATGAATGGGCGCTTCGAGCACTCCGCCGTGGCGATTTTTATCGCGATGGTATTGGATGGACTCGATGGGCGCGTCGCCCGCCTTACCCACACGCAAAGCGAATTTGGCGCGGAATACGACAGCCTTTCCGATATGGTTTCATTTGGCGCCGCACCTGCGCTCGTAATATACGAATGGGCGCTGAAAGGGATGGGCAAATGGGGCTGGATCGCTGCTTTTATCTATTGCGTCTGCGCTGCGCTGCGGCTCGCGCGTTTCAATACCAATATTGGAATTGTGGACAAGCGCTATTTTCAGGGTCTGCCCAGTCCCGCAGCGGCTGCCCTCATTGCCGGGCTCATATGGCTCATGCTGGATTTTGACATAGCGGGCACAGATGTACGGTGGCTCGCCTGGTGCATTACCCTGTTCGCAGGCCTGACTATGGTGAGCGATATTCCCTACTACAGCGGCAAGGAAATCAATCTGCGCAAGTCGGTGCCATTCATCACTGCCCTGTTGTTGGCGTTGTTCTTTTTTGCATTGATTCCGAGTCATCCACCGGTCGTGCTGTTCTGCCTGTTTTTTCTGTACGCCTTGTCGGGTTATGCCATGTGGACTTGGCGGCGGCTGGCCAAAAGAAAACGAAAGATGATCGAGGGACAGCAAGCATGACGAGACCCATGATCACGCCCCTGACGCAAAGGCCCGCCTGGAAGGCGCTGGAAGCTCACTACCAGGCAATCAAAGGCATGCATTTGCGTCAGTTCTTCGCTGACGACCCGAAGCGGGGTGAGCGATTTACGGCCGAGGCCGTCGGCCTGTACCTGGATTATTCGAAAAATCGCATTACTGATGAAACGCTTCATCTACTGGTGCAGCTTGCCGAAGAATGCGGCCTGCGCGAGCGCATTGAAGCCATGTTCAGGGGCGACGCCATCAATGTGACGGAGCAGCGTGCTGTACTCCACATCGCCTTGCGCGCGCCTCGTAATGAAAAAATCCTCGTCGACGGAAAGGACGTTGTGCCCGGGGTGCATGCCGTGCTCGACCGTATGTCGGATTTCTCCGACAGGATACGCAACGGGGACTGGCAGGGGCATACTGGCAAGCGAATTCGCAATATCATCAATATCGGTATCGGCGGCTCCGATCTGGGCCCGGTCATGGCGTATGAAGCGCTGCGCCACTACAGCCTGCACAATCTCAGCTTTCGTTTCATCTCCAATGTGGATGGCACGGATTTCGTGGAGGCTACACGGGGTCTTGATCCCGAAGAAACCCTGTTCATTATCTGCTCCAAGACATTCACGACCACGGAAACGCTGACCAATGCGCACACCGCCCGGCGATGGATGCTGCGACAGATAAAGGATCTGGATGGGGTGCGCAAGCACTTCGTCGCTGTTTCCACCAATGCGGAGGAAGTAGCCAGATTCGGCATCGATACCGCCAACATGTTCGAATTCTGGGACTGGGTAGGTGGACGCTATTCCATGGATTCCGCGATCGGACTCTCGACCATGATTGCCATCGGCCCAGAGAATTTCCGTGAGATGCTCACCGGCTTCCACGCAATGGACGAGCACTTCCATTCCGCTCCATTCGACAGGAATCTTCCCGTCCTGATGGGGTTGCTATCACTCTGGTATAACAATTTCTTTGGCGCGCAGACACTCGCCGTGCTGCCCTACGAGCAATACTTGAAGCGCTTTCCGGCTTACCTCCAGCAACTGACAATGGAGAGCAATGGAAAGCACATTACACTGGATGACTCCCAGGTTGACTACCAGACCTCACCTATCGTGTGGGGAGAACCCGGCACCAACGGACAACATTCGTTTTACCAGCTCATCCATCAGGGAACCCGATTGATTCCCTGTGATTTTATCGGCTTCTGCCAAACCCTGAACCCCTTGGGCGATCACCATGACCTCCTCATGGCCAATCTGTTTGCCCAGACCGAGGCGCTTGCTTTCGGAAAAACGGAAGATGAAGTCAAAGCCGAAGGTATCCCGGACTGGCTTTGCCCGCATCGCAGTTTTGAGGGTAATCGTCCCACCAATACGATACTTGCCGAGCGCCTCACACCCCACACCCTCGGTGCCCTTGTCGCTCTTTATGAGCAGAGTGTTTTTACGCAGGGGACAATCTGGCAGATCGATTCGTTCGATCAATGGGGCGTCGAACTCGGCAAAGTGCTCGCACGCAACATCGGGCAGGAACTGGAGGATGAAAACGGCGAGTCACTGAAACATGATAGCTCCACCAACGCCCTGATACAGCGGTACAACAGGCTGAAACAAAAATAGCTGTGAACATTGGCTCCTGTCAGGAGTCGAAAAGTATGGTTTTCTACAACTTCCCTTGCGCGTCGCCCTCCACTGCGCTGCGACGGTCGGGGAAACCCCGTAATAATTCGTATATTCGCACTTTATATATTGACGGGAGACGGAAAGCGCATTGCTCCCAGTCCCATGGAATCCCATTAACGGGTTTCTGTAATTCGCGTAAGGTTGCTTTTACGGGAGCACTCTCATGAGCGAGCAGACCGATCTGGACCAAATCTGTATCAACACGCTTCGCAGCCTCTCCATCGACCAGGTAGAAAAAGCCCACTCCGGTCACCCCGGTACCCCGATGGGCGCAGCTCCTACAGCCTTTTGTCTCTGGCAGCGCTTTCTGCGTTACGATCCGGATAACCCGGACTGGCCCAATCGCGACCGTTTCATACTTTCTGCCGGTCACGCTTCAGCGTTGCTCTACAGCCTCCTCCATCTGACAGGAGTAAAGGCAACGAGTCCCTCTTACGAGGATGAAGACCGGCTGGCGGTAACGATGGATGACCTCAAGACGTTTCGCCAGGCAGGCAGCCGTTGTACCGGTCATCCGGAATATGGATGGACTTCAGGAGTGGAAACGACGACGGGACCGCTGGGCCAGGGTGCGGGAGACAGCGTCGGCATGGCTATAGCCGGGCGATGGCTTGCGGCCACTTACAACCGGCCCGATTTCGAATTGTTCAACCACAACGTTTATGCCTTGTGCAGTGACGGCGACATGATGGAAGGCGTCAGCAGTGAGGCGGCATCCCTGGCCGGGCATCTCAAGCTTGGAAACCTGTGCTGGATATATGACGATAACCGCATCACGATCGAAGGATCGACCGATCTCACCTTCACGGAAGATGTAGCCGCGCGGTTTTCCGCATACGGGTGGAGTGTCGCTCACGTGGATGATGCAAACGGATTACCGCTCCTGGCGGAAGCTTACGAGACGTTCCTGCACACCGATGATCGTCCCACGCTGATCATCGTGCATAGCCATATCGGTTATGGGGCGCCGCACAAGCATGACTCGCGGGAAGCGCATGGCGAACCGCTGGGGCCTGAAGAATCTCGCCTCGCCAAGGAATTCTACGGGTGCGACCCCGACAAGCAATTTTATGTACCGGATGGAGTCCGGGAATACTTCCAGACAGGGTTCGGTGAGCGCGGCAGAGCTGCACACGTCGCCTGGCGTGCACAGTTCGATGCCTATCGGAAGCAATATCCGGATCTGGCGGAGCAGATCGACCGCATGCAGCAACGCGGCTTGCCGGGGGACTGGGATAGCGAATTACCGACCTTCCCCGCGGACGAGAAAGGTATGGCTACCCGGGAGTCATCCGGCAAGGTACTGAATACCATTGCCGGGAAAATTGCCTGGTTGCTGGGTGGAGCCGCCGATCTCTCGCCTTCCACAAAAACCGAACTGAAAGGTGATTTCTACGGACAGTTTCAGCCGCCTGAACAGTACGAAAACGCCAAGGGCAACTACCGCGGACGCAATTTTCATTTTGGCTTGCGCGAGCATGCCATGTGCGCCATTGCCAACGGAATGAGTCTATCGAAATTGCGTCCCTATGCAGCGAGCTTTCTCGTATTCAGCGACTACGGGCGAGCCGCACTCCGGCTGAGTGCAATGATGGAGATTCCCATCATCTACATCTGGACCCATGATTCCATCAGCCTGGGAGAGGACGGTCCCACTCATCAGCCCATCGCGCATCTGGCCTCCCTGCGCGCCACCCCCGGTCTAGTTGTTCTGCGGCCGGCGGATGCGAATGAAGTGGTGGAAGCGTGGCGGCTGATCATGCAACTCACTGACCGCCCCGTTTGCCTGATACTGACGCGGCAGGCAGTGCCGACTCTCGACCGGACTCGTTATGCGTCCGCGAGCGGCCTTGCTCGCGGCGCCTACGTATTGGCCGACGCCGAAGACGGCAGACCGGCCGTGCTGCTGCTGGCGACTGGAAGCGAGGTCGCGCTTTGCGTAGCTGCCCACGAACAGCTCAAGAAAGAAGGAATATCATCACGCGTGATCAGCATGCCATCATGGGAAGTTTTCGAACATCAAGGCCAGGAATATCGAGACGAAATTTTGCCCCCGGGGATATTGGCGCGCGTGGGGGTTGAGGAGGCGTCGGGCTTCGGATGGGAGCGCTACACAGGCGCAGGCGGCTGCATCATTGCCATGCATTGCTTCGGCCTATCCGCGCCGGCAAAAGTTGTTGCGCGACGCTTCGGATTCGAACCCGGGCACATAGTCGCAGCGGCCAAGGAGCAGATTGCACGGCACAATACGAAGAGTACGAAAAACGAGAGCGAAAAAGCCCGCTGAGCTTTGCATGCTCGCGCTCCCGTCGGTGCCAGTTGCCAGTGGGATGAGAAAAGTCTGCTGCTTAAAAAAACAACATGAAAATAAATCCTAACGCCGGAAAACCCGCCCAACCCGAGATGCTGGTGAATGTGCCCCGGCTTGTCACCGCCTATTATACCCGTATCCCCGACCCGAATTTGCCCACGGAGCGGGTCGTGTTCGGGACCTCCGGACATCGTGGCTCGGCATTGGATGGCAGTTTCAATGAATGGCACATTCTCGCCATTACGCAAGCGATCTGCCAATACCGCAAACAACACGATATCAACGGTCCCCTGTTCCTGGGGATCGATACTCATGCATTGTCGGAACCTGCCTATGCAAGCGCTCTGGAAGTGCTGGCTGCCAATGACGTGGAAATCATGCTTGCCGCGAACGATGAATATACGCCCACTCCGGCAGTTTCCCATGCCATACTGACTTACAACGAGGGCCGCACGCATGGGCTGGCAGATGGCATTGTCATCACACCTTCCCACAATCCTCCTGAGAGCGGGGGTTTCAAATACAATCCGCCACATGGGGGACCGGCTGGAGTCGAGGTCACCTCCTGGATCGAATCCAGATCCAACACCTTCCTCGAAAGGAATCTGGCAGATGTAAAGAGAATGTCTTTCGAGAAAGCGTTGCATGCGGATACCACCCATCGGCACGACTTCCTCAACAGTTACGTTGCCGATCTGCAGAACGTAGTGGATACGAAAGCCATATCCGATTCGAAGATCCACATGGGTATTGACCCGCTCGGCGGCGCGGGCGTTCACTACTGGAACGCAATCGCGGAGCGCTACAAGCTGAACATGACCGTGGTCAACAACCAGATAGATCCGACCTTCCGTTTTATGACGCTGGATTGGGACGGCAAAATCCGCATGGATCCCTCTTCCCCGTATGCGATGCGCGGCATGCTGAATATGAAAGATCGCTTCGACATTGCTTTCGCATGCGATACCGATCATGACCGGCATGGAATCGTTACCCGGAGCAGCGGCTTACTTCCTGCGGATCATTATCTTTCTGTTGCCGTCCACTACCTCTTCCAATCCCGCCACGAGTGGACCTCGAATACCGCAGTCGGCAAAACGGTGGTAAGCAGCCAGATGATTGACCGTGTGACTGCCGCGCTCGATCGCAAGCTCTATGAAGTACCGGTCGGCTTCAAGTGGTTTGTGGAGGGTTTGGGCAACAGGTCACTTGGTTTTTGCGGAGAAGAAAGTGCCGGAGCCTCGTTCCTGCGCATCAATGGCAAGACCTGGACAACCGATAAGGATGGCATCGTGGCAGCACTGCTCTCCGGTGAAATACTGGCGTGTATAGAGCGCGATCCAGGCGAGATATACAGCGGTTTCGAACGCGAATACGGGCGATCCGAGTTCCAACGGATCGACGCTCCGGCTACCCCCGAGCAGAAGAAAACTTTGAGCAGGCTGTCGCCGGATCAGATAAGGCATACTGAAATAGCAGGCGAGGCAATTCGCACTATTCTCACTCGCGCACCCGGCAACAATGCTTCCATCGGTGGCATCAAGGTCATCGCCGATAACGGATGGTTTGCGGCGCGCCCTTCCGGCACGGAAGATATCTACAAAATTTATGCTGAAAGCTTTTTGGGAAAAGACCACCTGCACCGCATCGTGGCGGAAGCTCAAACAATCGTCGAGGATGCATTCGCAGGGACCCGCAAGGGCAGTCCTGAATAAGTCTTGCTTGATGCTCCGTCTTTTTCTTTTGGGTGGTAACGATCACCTCATCGAATTTCTGGCGGCTATGCAGGGTATCCATGCCGAAAGTCGTTCAGCACGTTAGATTTTTTGTACCGGCATTCCCACTGTAGCCGGTCAATCGACAGCTCCGGAGGCTTCGTCTTTTACTGCAGGAAGGGAGGAGTGACGAAATGCGAAAAACCAATGACTACACCGAGCCATCCGATGCACTGGTGCTGTTTGGGATAACGGGTGACCTCGCCTATAAAAAGATCTTTCCGGCGCTGTACGCGATGATCAAAAAGGGCATGCTCGATGTGCCGCTGGTCGGTGTCGCCTCGACACCCTGGAATCTCGATCAACTCAAGGAACGGGCAACCCAGTCCATCAGCGAGTCCGGAAAGATCGATGACAAACGGGCGCTGGATCACCTCCTTTCCTTGCTGCGATATGTGCGTGGAGACTACAACAACCTCGATACGTTCAAGGAACTCAAACAGGCTCTGGGAGATGCACGTCATCCCGTGCACTATCTCGCCATCCCCCCTCTTCTTTTCGAGAATGTCATAAGAGGTCTTGGTGCGCTCGATCTGGCCGCGGGGGCGCGCGTCATTGTGGAAAAACCTTTTGGACGAGATCTTGAGTCAGCACGTGAGCTGAACCGTATTGCACGCTCCGTGTTCCCCGAGGAGGCGATATTTCGCATCGACCATTTTCTCGGGAAAGAGGCGATCATGAATATTCTTTATTTCAGATTCGCCAATTCATTTCTGGAACCAATATGGAATCGTAATTATGTAGCCAGCGTGCAGATTACATTGGCTGAGGAATTCGGAGTTGAAGAACGAGGCGCATTTTACGAATCCGCCGGCTGCCTGCGTGACGTGATTCAGAATCATCTTTTCCAGATTGTTGCGCTGCTGGCCATGGAACCTCCCGCTTATCGTGGTCTCGGAACGGTCCAAAGCGAAAAAATCAATATATTCCACGCGATGCGTCCCCTTGTACCCGAGGATCTGGTGCGTGGACAATATGTGGGTTACCGCCAGGAACCAGGCGTGGCGGAGGACTCGGATGTCGAGACATTCTGCGCCCTGCGGCTTTTCATCGACTCCTGGCGCTGGGAAGGCGTCCCTTGGTATCTGCGTTCCGGCAAGTGTCTGGCCAAGACCGCTGCCGAGGTCCTTGTCCAGTTGAAGCCGCCGCCGCAAAAGCTTTTTGCTGATTCGGCAAGCGCCGCGTGTGATGCCAATTACCTCAGGTTCCGCCTTTCTCCGGTCTCAGCGGTTGCAATTGCAGCGAGAGTCAAGTATCCCGGAAAAGAGTTCAAAGGCGATCAGCAGGAGTTGTGCCTGGTCGAGGAGCACTTCGGGCGTGAATCGCCTTATGAACGCCTCCTGCATGATGCAATGATTGGCGACGACACCCTGTTTACCAAGAGGGAGGCGGTAGAGGCATCCTGGACAGCACTCGATCCTGTACTCAAGACATATCCTCACGTTCTGCCCTACGAGCGCGGCAGTTGGGGTCCCCCCGCAGCCGACGCCCTGATCGAGCCGGATGGCTGCTGGCACAATCCGGGGTAGGCATCTCCAGAACCTGTCGATACTTGTTCCACGCCTACGAAACAAGTATCGACAGGTGCCATTGATCGACCAGAAAATCCCATGAACCTCGTATTTCGGGCTTGATCCGGAATCCAGCCCAAACCCATGACGATGTACTTTGAACGTCACGGGATACCGGCTTCCGCCGGTATGACGTTTGGGTTGTTTGCTCGCCGAATTAATGGTTTGACTGAGATTTCTCCATCTTCCTGTTCACCCAAACCCCTCGTCTCCACTCGCTCTGAGCCTGCCGAAGGGCTGTAAGGAATTCCTGACCGTTTCCCCGTCCCCCATTCTCATGAAAAATGCCTTTTGCATATTCTTTTGCTCTTTTCAGGAACCTTCCTGCCCTTCTGATGCGAAGAGCTCCTGACAAAATTTTGACAATTCAGGGACATTAAATTCACAACTGCTGTGCTAGTTTAAAGTGGCAACAACATCTTATCCATTTTTCATAACCCGGTGCGCATAATGCGTGCCATAATTCTGGAGAGACTCGATGAATATGTCATTGTTACGTTTATCGCGGCAAACCGCACTCTTTTCAGTCCTTTTGGTGTTTGGAATGTCAACGTCGCACGCGGAGGTCACTCCATCGGCGCTGGCCACGATGGAGTCGCAAAGTCCCATCGATTTTCGCTCGGATAGCACCTATTTCGGTCGTCTGCCGGCGCTCAACTTCAACCTGAGTTCCGACACGTCACTCGATGTCATCAACAACGGTTCGCCGGATCCCGAAAAAACCGCAGTACGAGGCAATGTCAATCCCGGTGCAGGTTCCCTCACGCTTTCCGGTCATGACTGGGAGCTTGCCCAGTTTCACTTTCACACTCCTTCCGAGCATTTGTTGAATGGCGTGGCATCTCCAATGGAGATGCATCTCGTCTTCAGCGACAGCAATAATGATCTTCTCGTGGTTGGCCGCTGGGTTCAGGCGGGCGCATTCAACAGCGATCTCGATCCGATTTTCTCCCATATTCCGCAGAACACTTCCGAGACACTCCATATCGACCACTTCAACCTCAATACGCTCATTCCCTCCAACCTGGAATCCTTCCGCTATTCCGGTTCGCTGACCACGCCTGATTTTAATGAAGGAGTCAGTTGGGTGATGTTATCGCAGCCGCTATTCATGTCTTCGGAGCAGATCAATGCGTTCAGCTCGCTGTTTCCGGAGGGAGATGCACGCGAAATCCAGGATCTTAATGGTCGTATCGTATTGACGGATGTGCCTGGATTCGTCACCGCCGTTCCCGAACCTGAAACTTACGCAATGATGCTGGCAGGGTTATGCCTCATGGCATTTGTTGCCAGGGGTAAAAGCAAGCCGTTAACCAGTGATGTACCCACCGGTTCTGTTGCATGAGGCAGGCTGTATCGTGTTTGGATCCGTGTAACCTTCATTCTTGAAAATCGTGAAGCAATGTGGATGAGTACCTAAGATACGTACTCGTCCACCTCAAACAGTCTTGTTTGCACCGTTCTTCCCGGAGTTTTGAGGATTTCGACAAATCCACAAAATCTGTCTTGACCGCGCACCCTCAAGCGCGCACCATTCGCTCTATCCCTCATTTGAATAAAGGTGGACCATGAAACATCCACGGCTACGGAAAACGCGGAAGATGCAAGCCGCATTATTTGCCGGCATCGTGATTTCTGGTGCTGCAGGAATGTCGCACGCGCAATCGGGTGTGTCGGACCGTGCAAACAGATGGGTACAGGATATATTTGTCGATACGAACCAGCGGAATCAATCGCTGGAAAAGGATGCGCTGGGCTGGGAGCTTCCCCCGGGGACCAATGAAGAACAGGGAAACAGGACTGAAAAGGGAGAGAGTGATAAGACTTCTGTTGCGCCCCAGCCAACAGATCAGGCGAATGCCACCGAGGGATGGGAGGCGCCTGCGCAGGGTTCCGAGTCCGGATCCGGTTCATGCAAATATGCATCGCCCGAGCAGGAGGATTTTCTCTGCAAAATGGTACGCATTCTGTATGGACCTGATACGCCCCGTGGACCCAATCGCGAGATGGACGAGAATATTTCCGTGGGCGGCGCGGGAGGCTGATTCCGCTTTAAGCAGCAGATGAGCGCCTGCTCCAACTCAGGGGGATTGATCTTGAAAAGCACTTTCCGTTCCTTCCTCTTCGGTTGTTTGCTGTTTTTTTCGGCAGTTGCCCTCCCCCTTCCGGTCGCTGCCGATACGCCCGGGCATGAACATCCATCTCCGTCCGCTTCCCCGACACTGATTGCATCCCATCAGAACGATGCGCAGGTCGATTGCCAGGAAGCGACATCTGGAAATGCTGTCTCTCCGAATGGGAAAGCGGCACCCAAGCACGAAAATGCGTCAGAAGAGGGACAGACTGCAGAAAAAAGTACCGCTCCCTGTCCGCAGGATACCGAGCATCGGAAAGACCTTCTGCATAAAATTCTCCGCTTCTTCGTGGCGCCTGCCCCCAGCCGCCCAAACCCGGACGTAGACACCAATATTTCAGCGGGAGGTGCTGGCGGCGGCTGAGAGCCGGAATCGGACCCGAAACCTGTTTTCTGCTGTTGTCAGGTCGCGCGCACACCCTTTTGCGCTTTTGAGATGTTCCACACCTCATTCCCCAGCGTCTGGTTTTCGTGTCGTCGTGTCCCAGACCGCCCCACGGAATCTGACAGCCCGCTCTTCTACTTTCCCTGCCGGCGCCTTCAGCTGTTCGTTCATTTCCAACGAAACGGATCAGTTTCTTCCAGGACTCGTTGCAATTTTCCAATGTAATTCTTTACCCCCAAGAGATCCGATTCTTCCAAAAATACCTTGTCATAGACGTTTTGCATACGGGTTCCCCGGTGTATATACTGTATTTCATTTTTGTCTATTCTCCTGCTTTTTCGTAGGAAATTCACTATTTCTTCACTTTTGAATGACATTTTCTTGACATATGCCATGTTATTTTTCCCCCATAACCTCAGCATTTCCCACTTTTGGAATGTGGGTAATTAAGCATGTGGCATAACTAGAAAGGGAGCGTCAAATGAAATATAAACCTTCGCTTGTGTTGTTATCGGGTTGCCTGCTTGCAGCTCCGCTGTATGCCGAAGAAAAACCAGCGTCTTCAGACCCCGATACCGCAGCGTCTTACGTCATCGACCTCTATGTCGATACCAAAACAAAACAGATTTATGCCGAGCCTGGAGAAGGACGTGTCCGCATGGGTTCCTTTGAAAAAGTTTCGGAGAAACCGGCAAAACCCGTGGCCACATCGAGCCAGGATGGGGTCGTTGCTGACGGCAAGGCAAAGGGCGAGGGAGGCGTGCTGGTGCGCGACGTCCCGAAATCCGTGGAAAAATCCCAGGAAAAACCCCAGGGAGGATATGGATACGCGAACTGGAAAGAGAAGGACCCGTTCAAGTTCAACCTGAATCCGGATGGAAGCCAATACATCAAATTCGGCTTCCTGAATCAGGTATGGGCGCGATATGAACAAACCAACCCCGGCTCCACTGTGCTGGGTGAGTCAGTGGATGATGTCACTGACATCAGCCTGCGTCGTACGCGTTTTGTATTACAGGGACAATTGACCGATCGGGTATATTTTTATACCCAGTACGGGATGAACAATTTTAATTTCCTGAGTCAGAACGCCGATAACAGAAAGCTTCAATCCTTCTTTCACGATGCCTTTGGCGAATTACGGCTGACACAGGGACATCAGATGATCGTGGGGGGGGGTCTTGTCATGGCCAATGGTCTTTCCCGCTTCAGCAGTCCCAGCGTGAGCACGATCATGACGATGGATGTGCCACTGGTGGCTCAGGCAACTGCTGATCGTACCGACCAATTCAACCGTAAGCTGAGCGTCTACCTGAGAGGCCAGATCGGCCCCCTCAACTATCGCATTACGGCAAGTGACCCGTTCCCCATCAATACTGCCGGGCTTCCTCCTGAAGTCATTTCCCCGGTAAACGCCCAATTTGCTCGAACCGGCCACAGGAAACAGTACCAGGGGTTCTTCATGTGGAATTTCTGGGATAAGGAGCCGATGACCAATCCTTACATGCAGGGTACCTATCTGGGCAAGAAAAGCATCCTGAACCTGGAAGCAGGTTTCATTACGCAGAAAAATGCAACCTGGACCGGCCTTACGGAAGCCACAGCCCAGTTCCACGATATGAATTTATGGTCGGTTGCAGCCTATCTGGATGCTCCGGTAGACAAGGTGAAGGAAACTGCGATATCCGCTTATATCGGTTACTTCAATACCAATTATGGCCCCAACTATCTGCGCATGAACGGCAACGGGGTAAACCCGGCCAGTGTCGGCGGCAATGCCTTCCCCATGTTTGGCACAGGCAATCAATGGTATGGGCAAATAGGATATCTGCTGCCCAAGGACCTCCTTGGTGGAAACAATGGCCAGTTGATGCCTTACTTCTCTTTCATCAGCGCAGACTTTGAGCGTTTGCATGATCAGATGAATGTATTCAATGGTGGGATAAACTGGCTGATCAAGGGACATAACAGCAAACTGACTTTCGATATCCAGAACCGGCCCATATTCAACTCAGCCGGATACAAAATTTCAAACAGGAATCAATTCGTCCTGCAATATCAGATTGCCTTCTGACACTTTCGTCCGTGATGAGTCCCACTTGCGTGGAGGGACTTGGACGAGTCGAACGTCAAGAATTGAATCAACTTCCATTTCAACAAGAGTCTGCAATAGAAGGCTGACGAAGCCCGGCAAAGCAGGCCATCCGCCCTCTGCAGTTCGTAGCATCACCGGCTGCATAAAAAGGGCTTCCGTCACCACTCGGGTGTCGTTCTTCGCAAGGTTTCAAGCCTTCAGCAGGTTTCGTGCGGGGAGCGGCTGCCGACTCGGTGGCTCATAACAACAGCGACTGGCCAAGCACCAGTTCATCTTCCCCGTCTGTTCCAACCAGTTGCTCTCCGATCTGACGAGCGCTGGAACCGATCATTCGGAATTTCTCAAGCTTTTAGAACTTTCATCCTATAAACCCTATGAACATCTATTTTTCTGAGGTCATTTTATGAATGAAACATCTCGATCCCTGAGGGTGGCCGTGCTTGCCGCGGTCCTTTTCTTGCTGAGCTTCAATACTGCATATGCGGGTACGCTGGCGAGCAATCTGGAATTGATGGAAGCACAAAGTCCAATCGATATTCGCTCGAATAGCACCTATTACGGAAATCTGCCCAAGTTGAACTTCAATCTCAGTTCCGATACCCCGCTTACCGTGATCAATAACGGCTCCCCTGATCACGAAAGTACTATCAGGGCTAATGTCAGTCCCGGTGAAGGAACCTTGATGTTGTCAGGACATCAATGGAACCTCGCTCAATTCCACTTTCACACCCCCTCGGAGCATTTGATAAATGGTCGAGCCAGTCCCATGGAGATGCACCTCGTCTTCAGCGATGCTGCGAACAATCTACTCGTGGTCGGCCGGGATATCGAGCAAGGCCTCTTCAAGAACCAGGCACTCGCTCCCATTTTCTCCGATTTGCCGAAAACTACTGATGAAACACTGAATATCGAGCACTTCAACCTGAACAATCTTCTGCCGAATTATCTCGGTTCTTTCCGCTACTCTGGTTCGTTGACGACACCGCCTTTTACAGAAGGAGTAAGCTGGGTTGAACTGGCCTCTCCGCTATATCTATCCGGGAGTCAGATCAATGCCTTCAAATCACTGTTTCCCGAAGGCAATTCGCGCGAGATTCAGGATTTGAACGGTCGGATCGTGCTTACCGACGTGCCTGGCTTCGTCAGCATTCACGGCGATTCCAACCCAGATCTCCTGGGCACGCTGATCCCTGGCCTGGAAGCAAACGTTTCTGTCACGGCCGACCTATCCAAACTTGCGACGAGCGTTCCCGAACCATCAACCTACGCCATGCTCCTCGCCGGACTCGCGGTAATCAGTTTTATTGGCCTCAAACGTGGAGCAAGATCAGCTGGAACAGCCTGAATCGCATTTCAGGCTCGTGTCTCCGGTCGGTTCCAGCAATGTAGCGCCTGTTTTCCGGCCTCCTTCCAAACTGCAAACTGAAAGAGCATTAGGAACTACCCCTGAACAGGAGTGCTGACCTGTTCAGGGTTTTTTCGAAACCCTACGTACGCTAACGCACAGAAGACCCGAATGAGCAGTGTAGAATTTTTGAAAACACTGCGACATCGTCGGTTCCCTGCATGCTGGAAAGTGCATGATTATTGCACGCCAACACCAGGCCGAGGGTGGGAGTTCAATATTCCCTTGCAGTCCGCTCCGCCTTCAGTCACTCCGCCGCAGCCGGGATCGCGCATATTGTTGCATCTCTGCGTACACTGGAGTTGGTCAAGCCCATGAAAGCTTCCAAGTCAGGTTTCGATTCCAGGTCGGCAATAAAAAACCTGCGTTTCCGGATAACGTTTCTGGCGCTATCCACGATCGCTGCAAGACCATCCGAAGCAGCAGACACGCTGCGCACCCCTTTAAACTATTTCCTGTATAGCTACGGACCCGCCGCCACACCCGTCATGCATCTGGGGTGGCTGATGACGGCTTTGCTCTCCGCCATTACCTTTATCGTCATACTGCTCCTGGTAATCGCCATAGTTCGCAAGCGCAGCTCTGCCGACTCCGGCATGATTGGCGCCGAGAGCGGAGGACTCAGATGGGTTTATATCGGTACAGGCATTTCCACCTTCATATTGGCGGGGCTCACCGTTTATTTCCTGGCCGTGCTCAATGCGGTTGCCAAGCCCACCGAGGCTCCAGCCCTCACCCTGACTGTAACCGGTTACGACTGGTGGTGGAGCATTGAATACGAGCATGCCGATCCGGCGAAACGTTTTGTGACCGCCAATGAAATTCATATACCTGTAGGCAGGCCTGTACTGCTCAAGTTGAAAAGCGCGGATGTCATTCACGCATTCTGGGTACCCGTACTCGCCGGAAAAACTCAAATGATTCCGGGGCTGGTCAATCAGAAGTGGATTCAGGCAGACGCCCCCGGCGTTTATGTTGGTCAATGCGCACAATTTTGTGGGGTGGCGCACGCCCATATGAATCTGGAAGTGGTTGCGGAAAGCGATCAGGATTTCGAGAAATGGCAAGAGGCGCAGCGCCGCACGGCTTTCCCTGTATCAGAACACAATGAGCATGGATACAAGCTGTTCATGGATCGCTGCGGGGGATGTCATGCAGTGCGTGGAACAGAAGCGGAAGGCCTGCACGGTCCTGATCTCACGCATCTGAACTCGCGCGGTCGCATTGCTGCCGGACTGTTGACCAATACACCGGATCACCTGATGGATTGGATTACCCGTGCACAGTACTTCAAGCCCGGAGCACGCATGCCAAGCATCGCATTATCGGATAGTGAAGCTTCAGCACTGGCCTCCTATCTTTCGACACTGAACTAGAGTATGGCCGCTACCGACGCCCCCCAGTATCGCATCGACCCCCCTCTCGAGCGGATCCCGGAAATGGGACGTATTCCTGCGGGATCCGCAATCGAAGCGCGTCTGGAGAAGATCTGGGAGACGGCGCCAGGTTGGCGCGGATGGCTCTCCACAGTAGATCATAAAACGATCGGGGTACGATATCTCGTCACGGCCTTTCTTTTCCTCGTGATCGGCGGAATCGAAGCACTGTTCCTGCGCATCCAGCTTGCCGGGCCGGATATGGCGTTTCTGACGCCGGAGCAATACAACCAGCTTTTCACGATGCATGGCGTCACCATGATTTTCCTCTACGCATTGCCCGTTCTGTCCGGTTTCTCCAACTACCTCTGGCCGCTTTTGCTCGGTTCCAGGGATATGGCCTTTCCGCGCCTCAATGCACTTTCCTACTGGATTTTTCTGTTCGCCGGCCTCTTCATGTACATCAGCTTCCCTCTTGGGCAGGCGCCGAATGCGGGCTGGTTCAATTATGTGCCCTTCTCGGGCCCGATATATAACACCGGACCCAATATCGACGTCTTTGCGCTCGGCATGGTGCTGCTCGGGATTTCTACAACGGTGGGATCGATTAATTTCGTGGTTACGCTGTTCAGGATGCGAGCACCGGGCATGACCATAAACCGTGTCCCCATCCTGGTGTGGGGAACGCTCACCGCCTCCGTGGCTAACCTGTTCGCAATCCCCGCCGTCAGCCTCGCGTTCTTTCTGTTGTGGCTCGACCGCCAGATAGGCGCGCATTTTTTTGATGTGGCAAATAACGGTCAGCCCCTGCTTTGGCAGCACTTGTTCTGGATTTTCGGCCATCCCTGGGTCTATGTGGTTGTGCTTCCGGCAATGGGCATCGTTTCCGATGCCCTGCCTACATTCTGTCGCCGGCCGCTCGTGGGTTACACGGCAGTGGCCCTTGCCACCATGGCAACCATGCTGCTCGGTTTCGGGGTGTGGGTCCATCATATGTTCGCCACGGGGCTGCCAACAGTGGCTCTGTCGATTTTCGGCGCCGCCAGCATGGTCATCTCCATTCCCAGCGCGGTCGCCGTCTTCGCCTGGATTGCGACCATCTGGCTGGGAAAACCCGTATTCAAGACCCCTTTTCTGTTTTTTGCCGGTTTCGTCGCGCTGTTCATCATCGGGGGCATGTCGGGAGTCATGACAGCCGCGGTGCCGCTCGACTGGCAACTTAACGAAACCTACTTCATCGTGGCGCACCTGCACTATGTCCTGCTCGGGATCAACGTGTTTCCGGTGGTAGGAGCGATCTACTACTGGTTTCCCAAATTCACCGGGCGCATGATGAGTGAAAAACTGGGCAAGTGGAGTTTCTGGACCATGTTTATTGGCTTCAACGCCGGATTTTTTCCAATGCATATCGCTGGACTGCTCGGGATGCCGCGCCGCATTTATACCTATCCCTCCCGCATGGGGTGGGACGAAGTCAACCTGATTACGACTGTCGGATCCTTCATATTCGCCGTTGGCGTGCTGATCTTCCTCGTCAATGTCGTCCTCAGCGTGAAACGTGGAGCGCGGGCAGGCGCCAATCCATGGGATGCGCCCACTCTGGAATGGGCAGTATCTTCCCCGCCGCCCGCTTATAACTTTGCGACTATTCCTACGATTGCCAGCCGGCACCCGTTATGGGAGGGACGGATCGAAGGAGAAGAAGAACATAGCCGAACCAAACTGGAAGAAGGTTACCTGCTGATGCGGGGCCGGGAAACACTGGGCACCTCGCCCATCGATGCAAAGCCGGTTGTCATCCTCAAAATGCCGGAGGATTCCTATACGCCTTTCCTTGTCGGTTTGTTCGTCTCGTTGCTATTCGTCGGCCTGTTGCTGCATTCATGGACATTCACCGCATTAATGGCGGCTTTAAGCTGTGCCGCGTTGAGCAGCTGGATGTGGCCTCGCAGGAAACTGGGTCAGCGTACTACCAGGCACGGCCCAGCCTCTGCCGGAAGAGGAGGAGAAGGCCCATGAGCGAGACTGCCCGCGTCGTCAGCCAGCCTTTGCCGGTGGGAAGCGTCGGTAAGCTCTCCGGCGGATGGTGGGGGATGATCGCGCTCATCGTAACCGAGGCTTCCCTGTTCGGATACCTGCTGTTCACCTACTTCTACCTCGCGGCACAAAGCGGGCAGGACTGGCCCCCAACCGGATTGCCGGGCCTGCTCATTCCGGGCATCAATACCATCATCCTGCTTGCCAGCAGCGCTGCTTTCTGGGCGGGAGAACGGCGCATCCAGCAAGGTGGAACACGATCCAGCATTTTCGGATTTATCGCCGCGATTGCCTTGGGTAGCGCCTTTGTCGCGATTCAGCTTCTGGAGTGGAAAAACAAGACATTCAGCATCAACTCCGACCTGTACGGATCACTCTACTTTACGATCACCGGCTTTCACTTGTGCCATGTCATTATCGGACTGGGAGTGCTTTTGCTCCTGCTCGCCTGGACCATGATGGGTTATTTTGACCACAAGCGTCATGTTGCAATCACCATCGGCGGGGTTTACTGGCATTTTGTCGATGTCGTCTGGCTGTTCGTTTTCTCCGCCTTGTATTTGTCTCCTTATCTCCAGCGCGGATGATCTTCAAATGGATGCAAGACAAACTGTTTCCACAGAACATCACTTCCTTCATTCCCCGCAAAGGATCAGGACATTGCTTGCGCTCTTCGGCGCGCCCGGAGCCTGGGTAATGCAAATGGCGTTGACCCCGCCGATTGCCGCCTATGCCTGCTATCCGCATCAGTTTCCGCTCCCTGTCCCGCTTTGGCCCGGATTGACGGCAATACTGGCAACAATAGGCTTTGTCTGCCTGGCCGGCGCTCTATTTTCCGGCTATATCGCTCTTGCCTCCTGGCGGAGCCTCGCCCGCTACTCGAAAGACGCGTCGAATAAACAGCTTCCCTTTCAGAAAGATGAAGGGCAGGCGCGATTTCTGACGATGCTGGGAATGATGTCGAGCTTTGTGTTCATCGTTGCGATCCTGTTCAACACTTTTGCCGTGCTTTCGATCCGATCATGCAGCGCCTGGATCTGAAGCACATAAAGCCGCGCATGGCGGTTTTCGATTGGATCATCCGGAAGGGCAAAGAAACTGGAATTCTTCTGAGTGCTGTCCTGCTTGCCATGGGTGCAGTCGTGGCGCCGGTTTCCATTGCGACTGCCGCTGCCGGTCATGCCGCAGATGCTGGGGGGGAGGGTGAGAGCACACTGATTACACGCGGCGCCTATCTCGCCACTATCGCAGACTGCACCGGATGTCACACGGCAGGAGCCGCTCACCCGGCTTTTGGGGGCGGATTGGCAATCAATTCACCCTTCGGTACCATTTATTCGACCAATATTACGCCTGATCCAGAAACTGGCATCGGCCGCTACAGCTATGAGGATTTCAGCCGGGCCGTGCGCGGCGGCATCAGGAAGGACGGCAAATGGTTGTACCCGGCCATGCCTTACCCGTCATTCACGGCAATGTCGGACAACGATGTGCGCGCGTTATATGCCTACTTCATGCACGGGGTGAAACCGGTCCGGCACACGCCCTCGCAGACTCGCCTGCCATTCCCCTTCAATCAGCGCTGGACCCTCAAGTTCTGGGATCTTGCCTTTGTGGAACACAAACGGTTCGAATCCCGTACTGATCGGGGTGAAAAGTGGAACCGCGGTGCATACCTGGTGCAGGCACTCGGTCACTGTGGTGCCTGTCATACTCCGCGCGGTTTGGCCTATCAGGAAAAGGCCTATTCGGAAACCTCATCCGACTATTTGACCGGTGCGATGATAGATAACTGGTTTGCTCCGGAATTGACCGGAAACACCGCATCGGGCCTGGGCAGATGGACGGAAGAGGAGATTGCCGCATTTCTCAAGACCGGCCATAGTGGCCATACCGTTGCATTTGGCAGTATGGTCACTGTCATTGAAAACAGCACCCAGTACCTGCGTCATGAGGACCTCGATGCGGTCGCCCATTACCTCAAATCACTTCCTGCCAACGGAGAAAAGTCATCGTATAACCCTCGCAGAACGCCGGCTGTCGTTCCCGTCGGAATGAGCCGGTTCGAGAAACCAGGCGCGGGAATATATAGTGGCTTCTGCGCCAAATGCCATCGGAGTGAGGGAAGTGGCAAACCGCCAAAGTTTCCTCCCCTATCTGGAAGTTCGATCGTGCTTTCGGAGAATGCCTCTTCCCTGATCCGGCTCATGCTGGAAGGAGGAAAAGGCCCGTGGACAAAGACGGGACCGAAACCGGAGAAAATGCCAGGCTATGCCGAAAGATTTACCGACCGGGAAATCGCTGAAGTGCTCACGTTCATCCGTAACAGCTGGGGCAACAAGGCTCCGCCTGTGACCACTCGCGATGTATATTTGATGCGTGAAGCCCTGAACGAGTAATTGCAAAAGATTTTGTTTCTACCCGTCCGGAAATGGGAAAGAGGAAAGCAAAGGTTTATGCTACCTTTTGTCCGTGTTTCGGATATTCTGCAAGCATCAATTCCATCAGGATGACAATCAGAATCCCGACCGCGCTCATCATCGCACCGTGTATCCACAGAATGATGCCTCCGATCTGCTGATCCGCAAGGGCGTTGATACCGCCAATAGCACGTCCGCAAATCGTATAGATCGGATACAACTCGTGAGAAGTAAAGAAAATGATGGCGCCGATGACGATTTGAGGCGGAATTATGGCAAGCATCATGCCAATGCGAGAGCCGGGTGACAGCTTGACGGCAAACACCGGACCGGGAGTTAAGACCAGTCCCCAGAAAATCAATCCGCTGAGAAACATGCTCCAGTTCATCACACGATAGAGACGCCAATCGATCATCGCCGTAAAATGGATCGAAGGCAGCAACCAGAAGCCGATGAGCATGCTGAACAGTACGACTGCGACGACCGGGTTGCACAAAGCCTGAGCGGGATATTGAATGGGCTTCCATCCCGCCATCAGATGAAATGCCTGCCTCATCCTTGACGGCATGCCCGCAAGAAGAACCGGGCATGGCCTGCTCAATACAATCAGAAAAGGCCCGAGATGATGCAATGCAAGATGCTGAAGCCGGTGAATGAAAAACTGGTGCTCGGAGTAATAATCGAGCTGAGTGTGAGAAACGAGATATACCAGGCTTAATCCACCCCAGAAGCACAATTTGCGATGGAGCGACGGACGAACCAAGGCGCAGCCTCTCAGAAAGAAAAGAGCTGCGCTACCAGTGGCGGCAACCACCAGAATAGACTCTTCCCAAGGCACCAGCCAGTAAAACCATTCCATTACAATTAATATCCGTTATTTGCCTGGAAAAGTTTTTCAGGAAGGAAGCAAATCCCGCAGGTCTTCCGCCAGCGTCTCTTCTGGATCGCCGGAGGTTGCCAGCAGGCGAGCGCGGCCTTGTGTGTCAAATATATAAACCGCGTCGCCATGCATGATGCCGCCCTCTCCCCCAGCGGGAAAATGCGGCCGGAACGCATTGCGGTATCGTTTTGCAAGCCCCCCGATTTCATCTGGAGTGCCGGTCAATCCTGTCGCCTGCTCAAGATCGAATTGCGCCAGATAGCGGCGCAATTCCCTGGGACCATCCCGCGTCGGGTCCACGGTTACAAAGAGGATATGCGCCCGATCTGCGTCTTCCCCGAGGAGATGCATTACCCGCGTAAGACGCGCCATGGAAATCGGACACTCTTCCCGGCAATGTGTAAATCCAAAATACATGAGCAATACTTTTCCCTCATATGTTTTGGCTGTAACCGGCTGCCCCTCATCGGAGCTGAGAGAAAAACTCAAATCCGGCAAGTGGCCGGTGACCTCCTTTACATGTCCTTGTTCTGTCGAATTGCATGCGCTCATGGCGAGCGCAATCACAAGACCCGCCGCGAGTCGGTCGTAACCAAAGTTCCGGCTTCCGGCAAAGTTCTTACCCATTGAGAAGCATCGAAAATTCTTGAGGAGCCTTCCTGGAGAGTCAATCGATCAGTTTCAATACCGGTCAGTTTCAATATAGCATTCAATTTCGCTATTGCACGCGTTCCGGAAACCCTTTATATTTGGGACATGCACATCGCAAACTTCGTTCAGTCCATTCCATTCTGCCTTCAGCCCCGCCTGCAGCTTCTTGCAAGACCGCTGCTGCGCCTCGCGCGCTAATTACCGATCTCCCTCAAGTCTTTACCAGTTTTTATCGATGGAATCCGTTTCTGGATTCCCTATCAGAGTTCGAGTATTCTTTCTGAAAAACGGAGAAACAATTGAAAGACCATCTCATCATTTTTGATACCACCTTGCGTGACGGCGAGCAAAGCCCGGGTGCCTCCATGACGAGGGAGGAGAAAGTACGCATCGCTCGACAACTCGAACGAATGCGGGTTGATGTCATTGAAGCGGGGTTTCCAGCTGCCTCGAATGGCGATTTCGAAGCGGTAAAAGCCGTAGCGGCTGCGATCAAGGGAAGTACCATATGCGGCCTTGCCCGTGCAATCGAAGGCGATATCAGGCGTGCAGGCGAAGCATTGCAGGGAGCCAACTCGGCGCGCATCCACACCTTTATCGCCACCTCACCCATTCACATGGAAAAGAAACTGCGCATGTCCCCGGATCAGGTGGTGGAACAGGCGGTGAAAGCGGTGAAATGGGCGCGCCAATACACCGATGACGTCGAATTCTCCCCTGAGGATGCGGGACGCTCTGACATCGCCTTTCTTTGCCGCGTGCTCGAAGCGGTCATCGATGCCGGAGCGGGAACTGTGAATATTCCCGATACGGTGGGCTATACCATGCCCCAGCAATTCGGGGAACTCATTCGTACCCTCCGCGAGAGGATTCCCAATTCGGATAAAGTCATATTCTCGGTGCATTGCCATAATGATCTTGGACTGGCAGTGGCCAATTCGTTGTCGGCAGTGATGAACGGAGCGCGCCAGGTCGAATGCACAGTAAACGGACTGGGCGAGCGCGCGGGCAATGCCTCCCTGGAGGAGATCGTCATGGCTGTGCGCACCCGCCAGGATTTCTTTCCTTGTGATACCCGCATCGATACCGTCCATATTGTGCCCGCAAGCAAGCTGGTTTCGGGCGTTACCGGGTTTCCGGTACAGCCGAACAAGGCAATTGTGGGAGCAAACGCATTCGCACACGAATCCGGGATACATCAGGACGGCGTATTGAAACACCGCGAAACATATGAAATCATGCGAGCGGAGGATGTCGGCTGGGGGGCAAACAAATTGCTGCTGGGCAAGCATTCGGGACGCAACGCCTTCCGCAGTCGGCTGGCAGAGCTCGGGATCGAGCTGGAATCGGAAGAAATCCTTAATGCTACCTTCATGCGCTTCAAGGAGCTGGCGGACAAGAAGCATGATATTTTCGATGAAGACCTGCATGCCCTGGTTTCCGATGACGCCGCCGCCCTGCAGGAGCATTACAAGCTCCTGTCACTGACGGCGCACAGCGAAACCGGTGAAACTCCCCATGCTAGTATAGTAATCGGTGAAGAAGGCAGGGAATCCCGTGCGGAGTCGGATGGAAGCGGACCGGTCGACGCCACTTTTCGCGCCATCGAAAAGATACTGAACAGCGGCGTGGAACTGCAGCTCTACTCCGTCAATGCGATCACCAGCGGTACCGATTCCCAGGGCGAGGTCACGGTCCGGTTGCAGAAGTCGGGCCGTATCGTCAATGGTAATGGCGCTGATACGGACATTGTCGTCGCCTCCGCCAAGGCGTATCTCAGCGCTCTGAACAAGCTGCACAGCAAGCTGGAGCGGGCACACCCGCAAGTGTAGAAATCTTGAAGAACGCGGCAGGACAAACCGGGACTGTCTGTCCTGCCTCCAAAGTGGGGCTGCGCGTGGAACTTTTCTCTCAATCCTCACGACCTGTCGCAAAAGTAATGAAATCCGTACGCCCCGTCGATTTCATGCACTATGTCCTTGTGCGCTTTTTCCAGCACAACTGCACCCAGATTGCGGGCAGCCTTACCTTCACTACCTTGCTTTCGTTGGTACCGCTGCTCGCGATTGGGTTATCGGTAGTAGCGGCGTTTCCCGCATTCGCTGAATTCTCGGATCGGATAAAGGAATTCATTCTCACCACCATGGTGCCGGACGCAGCAAACAAGGTCATCTCCGTGTATATGCAGCAATTCGCTGACAATGCGGCCAAGCTGACCGCGATCGGCATCGCCTTCCTGGGCGTAACCGCGCTTGCGCTCATGCTCACAATAGACGAAGCGCTCAACAGCATCTGGCGAGTATCCCGGCTGCGTCCGCTCCTGCATCGCCTCCTGATATATTGGTCCGTTCTGACGATTGGCCCCTTATTGATCGGCGCGAGCCTGTCGCTTACGTCCTGGCTCATGACCACCACCATGGGATTTACCCGTGATATCCCGGGTGGGGACATTATGCTTTTGCGGTTGGGTCCGCTCGTGCTGACGAGTATTGCCTTTTCGACTTCCTATCTCATTGTGCCGAATCGCCAGGTGGCATGGCAGCACGCGATAGCGGGGGGGGTGGCTGCGGCAATAGGATTCGAGATAATGAAGGAAGGCTTTGCCTTCTACATCACCCGATTCCCGACTTATCAGGCAGTATATGGCACCTTTGCGACTATTCCCATTTTCCTGCTATGGCTTTATCTTTCGTGGTTGATGGTGCTGCTCGGAGCAGTTATTGCCGCATCCCTTTCAAGCTGGCGTTTCCGCGAGTGGCGCGATGACCCGAACGCCAGGGGTAAGCAGTTTTTTGATGCATTGCGTTTATTGGGGATACTTGGAGAGGCGCTGAAGGCAGGTAAAGTTGAAACCGCCTCCAGCTTGCAGCAGCAGTTGATGCTAAGTCCCGAAGAAGTAGAGCGGATACTGGAGCTCATGGTGAAAGCCAATTTCGTGCGACAGGTTCAGGGAGGGGGATGGGTTCAAATACTCGATCCCGCCGAGATCCGCATTGCCGATGTCTACCGCCTGTTTGCGTTTCGTCCCGAAGCACTACGGGGTACAGCAGGGGGCGATACCAGGCTGGAGCAGCTGCTCGATGATATTGCTGTGGGGATCGATGAGAAAATGAGCCTTCCGCTGTCGCAACTTTTTGCTTCCGCGGAACCGGAACCACCCGCAGAAATGTCAGCTTAGCAAAGGTTGGAGGAGTTGTTGGAAAAATGAAACGACGTCATATGAAACGATGCCATTTGAGTATTCTGCTTTACCGGTTCTGTTTATGCGTCATGCTTTCGGCAGTACCGGTTGCACAAACCTATGGTTTTACCTTTACCGATCATACCGGAAAGAAACTGTCCCTTTCCGATTTCAAGGGGAAATGGGTGCTGGTAAATTTCTGGGCCACATGGTGTCCCCCATGTCTGAAGGAAATTCCTGATCTTGTCTCTCTCTACGAAAGTCGGAAAAAAGACATAATGGTGATCGGCGTGGCGATGGATTATCGCAACCCGGACGTTGTGCTCAAACATGCGAAACGGCTTTCAGTGACCTACCCGATCGTGTTGGGCGATCAGGAACTGGCACGCCAGGTCGGCCCGGTATCCATGCTGCCGACTACCTATGTTTTCGATCCCGAAGGCAAGCCGGCAGTTTATAAGATCGGGATTGTGTCCCGCGAAGCGTTGGAAGAATTCATGCGTGAGAATTCGAACAATATTCCGAACTCCCAGCCTGCTGGAAAAACGCAGCCAAAAGGACGTTAGAGGACGTTAGTGGTTGAGTCTCTGCGAGGGCAATAATTCCTCAGCCCTCAGCCTTGTCCTCCTCGGATCAGTCTACGGTCGGGCTATTGAGCGCCAATCAGGCCGGCAAACTAAGAAGGTTCTGTCGTCAACTTCCGGCTAATTTTGATTTTATAAAATCTGCAATCTCAGGAAGCGGGACGACCACCGATTTTTCGTCGCGCCGCCCCCGGTACTCGGCATTTCCTTCCTTCAAGCCTCGCTCGCCGACGACAACCCGGTGAGGAATACCGATCAGTTCCATATCGGCGAACATGACACCGGGACGGTCATCGCGATCGTCGAGCAGAACTTCGATGCCGGCGCTGGAAAGCATCGCGTATAGTTTCTCCGCCTCAACCCTCACTTCTGCATTCTTCTTCAACCCGATCGGAATGATGACTACCTGGAATGGCGCCATTGCCGCGGGAAATATAATGCCGCGCTCGTCATGGTTCTGCTCGATGGCGGCTGCCACAATACGTGAAACCCCGATCCCGTAGCAGCCCATTTCCATGGGACACGCTTGCCCGGATTCATCGAGATAATTGGCTTTCATCGCTTCCGAATACTTTGTGAGCAATTGGAAAATATGGCCGACTTCTATGCCGCGGCAGATTTCCAGCTTACCCTTTCCGTCCGGCGACAAGTCCCCGGAAACCACGTTGCGAATATCGAAAATATGATCCGGCTCTTTCAGATCACGCCCGAAATTGACGTTGACGAGGTGATAATCCTCTTCGTTGGCGCCACACACGAAATTACTCATGGCCGCTACGGTACGGTCTGCGATAACCGGAAGAGACAATCCGGTAGGACCGATAAACCCGGGAAGACACCTTGTTTCGGTGCGAATTTCTTCTTCGCTGGCAAGCCGGAAATCGGAAAGAAAAGGAATCTTTCGAGCTTTTGTCTCGTTGAGATGATGATCGCCACGCAGCAGCAAAAGATGCATTCCGCCATTGGCCATGACCGCCAGCGTTTTTACCGTCTGCTCGATGGATACCTCGAGAAAGGCGGCAACCTCTTCGCATGTCTTTTGGGCGATTGTTCGCACTTTCCGCATCTCGCCCGCCGCAGGCTCCCGCAGTACTGCCGGTGGCAGCGACTCGGCCATTTCAACGTTCGCTGCGTAATCGGAATCGGGACAAAAAGCGATGGCGTCTTCGCCGGAATCGGCCAGGACATGAAATTCATGCGAACTGCTGCCACCAATCGCACCCGTATCGGCCTTGACCGGGCGAAATCTCAGCCCCAAGCGATCAAATATCCGGCAATAGGCCACGTGCATCGCCTGATAGGTCTCTTCCAGGCTGGGGATATCGGTGTGGAACGAGTAGGCATCTTTCATCACGAACTCGCGCGCGCGCATGACGCCGAAGCGAGGGCGAACCTCGTCGCGAAATTTGGTTTGTATCTGATAAAAATTGAGAGGTAACTGCCGGTAACTCTTGATTTCACGCCGTGCAATATCCGTGATGACCTCTTCATGGGTTGGACCAAAACAGAAATCGCGCTCGTGTCTGTCTCTGATTTTCAACATCTGGGGACCAAAGACGTCCCATCGCCCTGTTTCCCGCCATAGCTCCGCAGGCTGCACAGCCGGCATCAGCAGTTCCAGTGCGCCCGCCGCATCCATTTCCTCCCGCACGATGTTTTCAACTTTGCGCAGAACCTTCAAGCCAAGGGGCATCCATGTGTAGAGACCGCTTCCCAGACGCCGGATGAGACCGGCCCTCAGCATCAGCTTGTGACTAATCAACTCCGCTTCGGAGGGTGCTTCCTTGAGTGTCGAAATAAAAAAACCTGATGCTCGCATATTCTGTCCATAACAAGTCCAATCTCCGATTTTACTCTGAAAAGCAGCGCAGGTTGGCTATGAGGAATCTGAAAGGCAAAGTGTTCAAACAATAATGCAGTTGCCACTCCTCCCGATGCCCCCCAACCAGTGACAGCTTTCAATCCGGCACGAAATGTGGAAAAATCTAATCCTATCGTGAAGGATCAAACGGGTGAATCATATGATCGACCGTAATGGATATCGCTCAAATGTAGGAATCATTCTACTCAATTCGAAGAACGAGGTTTTTTGGGGCAAACGCATCAGACAGGACTCCTGGCAATTTCCTCAGGGAGGTATCAAGCCCGGCGAAAGTCCGGAACAAGCAATGTATCGTGAATTGACTGAAGAAGTAGGATTGCGCCCCTGGCACGTGCAAATCCTCGGCCGCACACGCGACTGGCTCCGATACGATGTACCTGCCCAATGGATTAAACGCGACTGGCGGGGAAATTACCGGGGGCAGAAACAGATCTGGTATCTGCTGCGCTTGCTGGGAAGTGATTGTGACGTTTCGCTCCACACCAGCGGGCGTCCTGAATTTGACGCATGGCGGTGGAATCAGTACTGGGTAGAGTTGGAGTCGGTAGTCGAGTTTAAACGCCAGGTTTACCGCCAGGCACTGACGGAACTGGCACGTCTGCTGAATCGTCCACCTGTTCCCTTCGGACACAGCGGATATGAAAAATGCGACTATTCCGCCAGCGGGCAGCTCACAGGCAGCACCGCCAAGCAGTCTGAATAAGCAATCGCATTGCAAAAGCGCGCTCGTTACAATATCACCGCCACAGGTGCCGCTGCCGCCGCAACGGGAACTGATGCGTATCAGGCAGCTGACAGCAAAGCTGCTAGTTGCCACACACTGCCTTTAATATTGATATTGCGGCTATCGGATATACTCGCGAACAGTTGTGTTCATCCCCAGCTGGCGGATAGCCCTGCCCTCAGTTTTCCGATGTAGGCGTAACCGGCTGCGCCACTACAGCCGAGCTTTTTAGGAGATTACGATGATATTGCGGGCATTAATAACGTCGCTGCTAGCTGTTGGAACGATTGCCGCTCCGCCTGCTCTGGCCGCTGCCGCCGACGAACCCATAAAACCGATCGAGGCAGCCAAGCCCAAGAATGAAAACAAGGTGGAACTGGGCAAAATGCTTTTTTTTGATCCCCGTCTTTCCAAATCCGGCTTCATCTCGTGCAACTCCTGTCATAACCTGAGCATGGGTGGATCCGACAATCTCCCATCATCCATTGGCCACAAATGGCACCAGGGTCCGATCAATTCGCCCACGGTACTGAATTCCAGCCTGAATCTGGCCCAATTCTGGGATGGTCGCGCCAAAGACCTGAAAGATCAGGCAGGCGGTCCCATTGCCAATCCGGGGGAAATGGCATTCAGCCATGAATTGGCAGTGGGCGTCCTGCAATCCATTCCCCAGTACAGGGCGCGCTTCAAGCAGATATACAGTTCGGACAAGGTCGATATAGGCATGGCAACGGACGCGATCGCTGCCTTCGAAGAAACACTGGTAACGCCGGATTCCCGTTTCGACAAATGGCTCAAAGGCGATAAGAACGCCATCAACAAGACGGAACTCGAAGGGTACAAACTGTTCAAGGACGCGGGCTGCACGGGTTGCCACAACGGACAGGCCGTAGGGGGGGCATCGTTCCAGAAAATGGGCGTACTTGAACCCTATAAAACCCAGAGCAAGGCTGAAGGCCGTTTTGCCGTAACCGGCAAAGAGGAGGATCGCCTGTTCTTCAAAGTGCCCACATTGCGAAATGTGGAACTAACCTATCCCTATTTCCATGACGGGGCCGCGGCAACCCTGGAAGACGCGGTAAATACCATGGGCCGGATACAATTGGGACGTAATTTCACCAAGGACGAAAATGCCAAAATCGTGGCGTTTCTGAAGACGTTGACCGGCAAGCAACCCCATCTCACCTTGCCTATTCTCCCCCCCTCGAGCAAGGATACACCCAAACCTCATCCGTTCGATTGATCAGCGGGAGGTTCTGTTCATCGGCAGAGAAAACAAGGCTTGCACTCTATCCGGGCTGTATAGCAGCGCCTGGATGGAGTGCAGCAATGGCGTATCTGATAGTTGGCGGAATATTTATATTGGAAATAGGCGCAAACTGACCTATAACTCTTTATACCTGCCCGATTCGACCTTCAGTCGACCTCAGCAGGAATATGGATTTACGCTTCAAAATCAAGTAGAGTTTATTTTTTGAATAATTAAAACACGGAGTCACGTATGAGCGCTAAAGGGCAATTGTTACAAGACCCGTTTCTGAATACCTTGCGGAAGGAACATATTCCGGTTTCGATTTATCTGGTAAACGGAATCAAACTGCAGGGACACATCGATTCATTCGATCAGTACGTAGTGCTGTTGAAGAATACCGTCACCCAGATGGTCTACAAGCACGCAATTTCTACGGTAGTCCCCGCAAGAGCTGTCAACATTCCATTTGAGGCGCCTCCTATATCTGATGCTTGATTCCTCTAGTGGGAACGCGCCCGACACTCACGCCGCTGTTGATTCTGCTGTTCTGGTAAGTCTCGATCTAAATGACAGCGACTCTGCAGAAAATCTCGAAGAATTACGGCAACTGGCCGCCAGTGATCGCCTTGCAATTTCCGCTGTAGTGCTGGGGAAACGGCTTCGCCCGGATCCTGCGACTTTCGCAGGTAGCGGGAAAGTCGATGAAATAATGGGCGCGGTGGAGCAAACCGGCGCTTCGCTGGTTATTTTCAATCATGATCTTTCGCCTGCCCAGCAGCGTAACTTGGAGCAACGACTCAGGCGGCGGGTCATCGATCGCACGAGCCTTATCTTGGACATTTTCGCGCAGCGCGCAAAGAGTCACGAAGGCAAGTTGCAGGTGGAACTTGCCCAGCTCGAACATCTGGCCACGCGGCTGGTGCGGGGCTGGACACACCTGGAGCGGCAGAAGGGCGGTATCGGTCTGCGCGGCCCTGGTGAAACACAGTTGGAAACCGATCGTCGCCTGCTCGGAAAACGTGTCAAGGTGCTGAAAGAAAAGCTCGCTAAATTCGAGCGGCAAAGAGCCCTGCAACGGCGCGCCAGGCAGCGTGCGCAAGTGATGTCGGTTTCGTTGGTCGGTTATACCAATGCCGGCAAATCCACTCTTTTCAATAGACTCACTCGCGCCCATACCTATGTTGCTGACCAGTTGTTTGCAACCCTTGATGCCACCACCCGCAAGTTGTTTATTGCGGGTCGCGGTCCGCTCGTGCTTTCCGACACGGTGGGCTTCATCCGGGACCTGCCGCACACGCTGGTGGCAGCATTCCGGGCGACACTGGAAGAAACGGTGCAAGCAGATTTGTTGCTCCACATCGTGGATGCCAGCAGCTCCAATCGCAGCGAACAGATTGATGAAGTCAACAAAGTGCTGAAGGAAATCGGTGCTGACCGCATTCCACAAATACTGGTACTGAACAAGGCAGATCTGATCGATTTGCCGGGAAGCTCTGCGGGTTACCAGCGGGACGAGTATGGTAGAATCGTACAAGTTCGATTGAGCGCCAAAACTGGCGAAGGGCTGGAATTTATTAATCTGGCATTGTCCGAAGAACTCGGGGAGCGCGCGGCTTTACGAGAGCCCGATAATCAGTCGGAAGCCCGGGATATAACGAGCGGGTATCACTGAATGTCAAATAATGCAGGAATTTTTGCTTTCCACAAATCTGGTTCGGGGTTTTTCACGGTAGAGTTTGATGGGCTGCTCCATTAAACAAAAAAATAGGAATCATCATGGGATTAAATGATCCTCAGTGGGGAAGAAAAAAAGGCAATTCCGGTCCACCCGATCTGGATCAGTTGTGGCGAAATTTTAACAAGAAGCTCAACAACCTGTTGAAGCGCAAGGGTGGAGGAAGGCGCGACAGTTCAGGAGGTGATGAAGGCGGCCCTCCGGTCGGTCCCAAAAAATACAGCGGCGGCGTCGGACTGCTTGCCGGATTGCTTCTGCTGTTGTGGATAGGAAGCGGATTTTATATTGTCAACGAGGGCCAGCGCGGTATCGTGCTGCGATTCGGAAAATATGTGGAGAGTACGCAGGCCGGCTTGCGCTGGCATCTGCCCTACCCTATCGAGGTCGTTGAACCCGTTAACGTAAGCCAGGTGCGGACTGTTGAAATCGGCTATCGTAACAATGTCCGGAGCAAGGTGCTGAAGGAGTCGCTCATGTTGACCGACGACGAGAACATCATTGATATCCAGTTCGCCGTGCAATACATCCTGAAAAATCCGGAGGAGTTCCTGTTCACCAATCGTGACCCTGAAAACGCCGTGCTACAAGCAGCGGAAACCGCGATACGGGAAATCATCGGAAAGAGCAAGATGGACTTCGTGCTCTATGAAGGGCGTGAACAGGTGGCGGCAAAAGCCACAGAGCTGATGCAGGATATCCTTGACCGCTACAAGATCGGCATCGCCATCAGCAAGGTAACGATGCAGAACGCCCAACCGCCCGAACAGGTACAGGCGGCGTTCGATGACGCCGTCAAAGCCGGACAGGATAGGGAACGGCAGAAAAACGAAGGTCAGGCCTATGCGAATGATGTGATTCCGAAGGCCAAAGGTAATGCGGCCCGCCTCCTCGAAGAGGCTGAGGGGTACAAGCAACGGGTGATTGCGAGCTCCGAAGGTGAGGCGAGCCGCTTTAAGCAGGTTCTCGTTGAATACAGCAAGGCACCGGGTGTGACACGTGACCGGCTTTATCTGGATATGATGGAACAGGTACTTTCCAACACCAGCAAAATTATCGTGGACCAGAAAAATGGCAATAACCTGCTTTATCTGCCATTGGACAAGCTGATCCAGATGAGCGGACCTTCTTCCTCGTCTGGCACAATGCCGGAGACACAGCCTGCGTCGCCGCCGGAACCTACGGCAGACGCCGCTACCCGCACCCGGGAAGCATTTCGTGGCCGCGAACGGGAGACAAGATAAGTGAAAAACTATACCCCAATGTTATTTGTTGTCCTTATCATCCTGTTTCTTGTGGCAAGCTCGTCACTGTATATAGTCGACCAGCGGCAGCAGGCAATTCTGTTCCAGTTGGGTGAAGTGGTGGATGTAAAGACATCTCCGGGTCTTTATTTCAAAATCCCGCTGGCGCAGAACGTGCGCTACTTTGATTCGCGCATTCTGACGCTGGATACGGCCGAGCCGGAACGCTTCATAACGTCCGAAAAAAAGAACGTTCTGGTGGATCTGTTCGTGAAGTGGCGTATCGTGGACGTCAAGCAATACTATGTCAGCGTGCGCGGGGACGAGATGCTCGCCCAGACGCGTCTGTCGCAAACGGTCAATTCCAGCTTGCGCGATGAATTCGGTAATCGGACGGTACATGACGTCGTGTCCGGCGAGCGCGACAAAATCATGGAAATCATGCGGCAAAAGGCCGATGCGGATGCGCGTAAAATCGGAGTGGAAGTCGTAGACGTGCGTTTGAAGAGAGTAGACCTGCCGCAGGAAGTAAGTGAATCGGTCTACCGTAGAATGGAAGCTGAGCGGAAACGGGTGGCGAATGAACTGCGCTCGACGGGTGCTGCGGAATCTGAGAAGATTCGCGCGGATGCGGATCGCCAGCGCGAGGTCGTTCTTGCCGAAGCCTACCGGAAAGCCCAGGAAATAAAGGGTGAAGGCGATGCGAAAGCATCAAGTATTTATGCCAGCGCCTACGAGTCGAATCCGGAATTCTATTCCTTTTATCGCAGCCTCGACGCCTACACGGAAATCTTCAAAAACAAGAGCGATATCATGGTACTGGAACCGACCTCCGAGTTTTTCAAGTATATGAGGAATTCGGGGCGAGGAGGGAAATAGATGTGCCGGTAGATAGCTCATTCGGATGAAGCAGCCGTTCGGGAATACGGCTGGCTGCTTCGGGGCTACCGACAGTAATTCCATGGGTCGAATATCGCTCCCCGCTTTTCCAGTCTTTTTTCCTCGCTGTAAATGATTCCACATAGAGCGGCAACTCCTGGCAATTTCTCCAGCGAATTTCTGGGCCGACACCCGCTTCGATGTCGGCTGACGCGGTAAGCATCCGTCTGTTCGGGTTATTCCAATATGTGGGACACTCTGTTAATGGCCTTTGCCCTGATGCTGGTGCTTGAAGGGCTGGTCCCCTTTCTGATGCCGGGTGTATGGCGTGAGGCTTTCAGAAAACTGACCGAAGCCGGCGACAACCAGATACGTTTTATCGGCCTGACCTCCATGCTGGTCGGGTTGCTCCTGCTCTATCTTGTGAAATAATTCTTTCCATACCCTCCATACCCGCCTTATCCTGTCTTGATCACGACCCCGACATGAATATGAGTGCATGGGCTCTTCCCGAATACATTGAGGACATTCTGCCCGCCGAAGCGCTGAAGATAGAAATGATGCGCCGGCGGGTATTGGACTGGTTGTTCGTGAATGGCTACGAACTCGTGGGCCCGCCGTTGCTGGAATATGTGGAATCGCTTCTCACTGGCAGCGGGGGGAAAATGAATTTGCGCGTGCTTAAGGTGGTGGATCAACTGAGCGGCCGCATGATGGGCTTGCGCGCGGACATGACGCCACAGGTGGCTCGCATCGATGCACACCTTCTGAACCGGAAGGGCATCACCCGACTTTGTTATGCGGGCAGCGTGCTGCATGCACGGCCATCGGGCCTGACCCGCACCCGGGAACCGTTGCAGATCGGCGCGGAACTTTACGGTCATCAGGGACTTGAGAGCGATCTGGAAATCCAGCGTCTGATGCTGCAATCTCTCGCAATCGCCGGTGTGGGAAACATACACCTGGATCTCGGCCATGTCGCGGTATTTCGCGGCTTGATCAGAAGTACAGGTATCTCCCCTGACCTGGAAATGGAATTGTCCGGAGCCTTGCAGGGGAAGGATAAGGCAGCATTGAAAGAGCTCTGCGCCGGGCTGAAAAAACAGGTGGATGCCTCGGTGCGGGAGGCGCTTCTGCTGTTACCCGAGCTCTACGGGGACGAGAATGTGTTGACATTGGCGCGCAGCGCCCTCCCGCCCTACCCCGAAATCATGAAGGCGCTGGACGAACTCGAAATGGTAGCGGGCGAACTGAGCCCGCTCGTGGATACATTGGCATTCGATCTTGCCGACTTGCGCGGATATCACTACCACAGTGGGATGGTCTTCGCCGCATATACCGACAATTGTCCCAATGCAATCGCAGTGGGTGGACGCTACGACGAGGTTGGAAAGGCATTCGGGAGAGCGCGACCCGCAACAGGTTTCAGCATGGATCTGCGCGAGTTATCCGGTTTGATGTCCTCGGACTCTTATCCCAGAGGAATTCTGGCCCCTTTCATAAAGGAGGACAGAGCGCTGGAAAAGAAAATCGAACAGCTTCGTAACGAAGGCCAGATCGTGATAGTTGCCCTGCCGGGTCATGAAAATGACGTCAACTCCTTCAATTGCGATAAAAAACTCGTATCGGAAAACGGTGTGTGGTCGATAGTGGATGCACTCATCTGAATGCCAGTCATTAGCCAGCTTTAGGAAGGAAAGTTCTTCCTCCCTTTACCTTTCAAACATTACAGAGGTTTAAACGTTAAAGAAGCGATATGAGTAAAAATGTAGTTGTCATAGGAACCCAGTGGGGTGATGAGGGCAAGGGCAAGATCGTGGACTGGCTTACGGATCAGGCACAGGGGGTGGTGCGCTTCCAGGGAGGACACAACGCGGGTCATACACTTGTCATTGGTGGCAAGCAGACCGTGCTACATCTGATTCCTTCCGGAATTCTCCGTAAGGACGTCGCCTGCTATATCGGTAATGGCGTGGTTGTGTCGCCGCAGGCGCTTCTGGATGAAGTCGATATGCTGGAGCGCGCAGGCATCGATGTGCTTAACCGGCTTCGTATCAGCGAGGCTTGTCCTCTCATTCTACCTTGTCATGTGGCCCTGGATAACGCGCGCGAGATCGCCAGAGGATTGGGTAAAATCGGCACGACCGGACGGGGTATTGGGCCGGCATATGAGGACAAGGTGGCGCGGCGCGCCGTCCGTTTGCAGGATCTGTTCCATCGTGACCGCTTCGCGGCAAAGCTGGGCGAGATACTGGATTATCACAATTTCGTGTTGAAGAACTATTTCCAATCGCCAGTCGTCGATTTTCAGCAAACCATGGACGAGACGCTCTCACTGGTGGAACGCATCCGCCCCATGGTTGCCGATGTGCCGCGGCTTTTATTCGAAGCCAACAGGGCGGGCGCGAATCTTCTGTTTGAGGGGGCGCAAGGAGCGCTGCTCGACATCGATCATGGCACTTACCCGTTTGTTACGTCCAGCAATTGCATTGCCGGTGCCGCGACAACAGGAAGTGGAATCGGCCCCCAGATGTTGCACTATGTGCTGGGGATCACCAAGGCCTATACCACACGCGTGGGGGCGGGACCCTTTCCAACCGAACTGGATAATGAGGTCGGCAGGCATCTCGCCAAGCGTGGCAATGAATTCGGGGCAACCACGGGGCGTCCCCGGCGCTGTGGGTGGTTCGATGCCGCTGCCCTGAAACGTTCCATCCAGATTAATGGCGTCTCCGGATTGTGTGTCACCAAGCTCGATGTGATGGATGGGGTTGAAACCCTGCGGCTGGGCGTGGGTTATAAAATGACGGGAAAGGGAGAGGAAGAAAAATTCAGTGGCATCATGCCGGTAGGAGCGGAGGAACTTGCCTCCTGCGAACCGGTTTACGAGGAAATGCCCGGATGGAGTGGAAGCACCGTGGGTATCCGCAATTTCGAACAACTGCCAATGGCTGCGCGCAACTATCTCAAGCGTATGGAAGAAGTGTGTGAGGTATCGATAGACATGATATCGACCGGACCGGATCGGGAAGAAACGATTGTATTGCGACACCCTTTCGAGTAGCTGGAAAGCCTGTCGCCCGACAGGCAGAGAGGCAGACAGTGCAGGAACAGAAACTTTCGCCACACCCGCAGATTACCAGGCCCAGTCGAACCAATATGAGCCTCTACATAGTACGCGCGGCAAGCTGGCAGGAAGACGGTCTGGCACTACGAGCAGTACGAGAGGCGGTTTTTATCAGAGAACAAGGAGTACCTGCGGAACTCGAATGGGACGAGTTCGACGTCATTTGCGTACATCTGCTGGCGATGAATCCTTCAGGAAACCCGATAGGTACGGCAAGGTTGCTACCGGATGCTTCGATCGGACGCATGGCCGTATTGGGGGATTGGCGTTGCAAAGGAGTGGGCAGCGCACTCATGGATCGGTTGCTGAAGGAAGCGGAAAACCGGCAGCTTCCTTCAGTTACCTTGAACGCGCAGACACACGCAATCGGATTTTATAGCAGGTTTGGTTTTCAGCAGGCAGGACCGGAATTCCTGGATGCCGGAATTCCTCACGTGAAAATGATGTTGCAATTTCGGCCGCGCTAACGATAGAAGCACCTTGAAACGCTAACTTGTCCCGTTCTCCTCCTTTTCGGCGTTACAGATTAGACCCTGTAGCGGGCTGAGAAAGTGGAAATCAGGAAATCAAAACGGAACCATAAAATCAAGGGATAAAACCACCTGATCTTTATGCCCCCCGAAGGGCCGATAATCGATGCCATGTAGTCCGTCGGCGGCATCGTAGCGAACGTTTGGACGAATATTGAACTGCTGCAACGGCTTCCAGTCGAGCTTCAGCCTCTTCGCCGCCCTCCAGTTCATGCCTACCGTGACTGCATAATAATCAGCCGGACTGCTGGTACTATTGCCAAGCTGATTGCGTCCAAGCGCGTAACTGAATCCCCGGTTGTCGGTGGCGGCAGCCACCCGTCCCGGTGAAAATACCCGGAACCCGTCCCGGTCGCGGAACCACTCGGCCCGCACTCCGATCGTCAATTCCGGCATGAGGTCGTAATACAGATGGGTGTTGATGCCGTACCATTCGGCATCCTTGATCACGTTACTATAAAAGACATTATTCAGGAAAACATTTCCCGCGAAACCGTGGTCGTGTTGCAGCACAAAATGGGTCTTGTCGGTGAATTTATGCTTCAGCACGATGCTGTACAACATCCACGGTTCATCGCTGCGTGTCGAGGTTGCGCTGTAGGTTCCGCTGATATTGGCCGACGTGCCCATATCCTCGCTGGTCCAGGTGATGCCCGCAATCCCCCCCCAATTGCCCAACTGCTTGTCGAACCCGCCGTCCCAGCCGCCGGTGGCGCTACCTGTGGTAACGCCCCCCATGAACGTCCAGTTTTGCGCGATCTTATAGTTGCCCAGCACCCCGGTATGCGTGAACGGCTCCCCATACTGCATGGTATAGGCATGAGTGTAAAAGAAATTGTCGGGTGCCGGTACCGACTCGTAGCCGATTGGAGTGTAAAAATGACCTACCTTGACGTTCAATCCGTTCCCAACAGGAACATAGGCTTCGGCAAAAGCCTGCGGAAACGCAATCCCATAATATCGGGTTGAAGCGCAGCACACATCAAGATCCCAATTGCTTCTGTTTAAAGGCTGGCCTGTATTCGCATCGAACGCGGGAACACCATAAGCCTGGGTAAAAATTGCATCCGTTCCGAACATGAAATCGATACGTCCCCCGAAATCCCAGGTGCTGCCCTCGGCTACTACAGGGCGTTGCACATAAATATTGAACTGGTTTAACTGAAATCGGTTGGAGCGGTCGGCAAATGTTACTGGACCATTGAAACCGGTGAGCTGGGTAGGATTGAAAGTCGCCCCGCCGTTGATCCAGCCGCCGAGTCTGATGCCGTTGTCGTTGAACCATTCCAACGCGGTATTGGCGTAAGCGCTGTCGGGATTCTCGAGAGTTGTAAACAGGCTGACCGCAGAGGCAAAGATCATTCCTCTTCTGCGTTTCGGTAGGCGTTTCATGATTGGCTCCCCTTGGCAAAACACTACCACGAAAATTGTTATTCTGTTTGCAACGTAACATGAGATAAATAAAGAAAGTGTTAGATTATTGTTAAGTATTTGTGAAGTTATTCTGCTCACCCACAAAGAGATGGAGAATGAACGAAAGAGACGGAAGCGGCAGGCAGGAGTAGGTACTTATAACATTGGACGCTTGACAAAGTATCGACAATTCAGTACCTTCAAGATTGGGTGTTTGTTCTCACTCTGATGAGTACGTAATTAGCACGTAAAAAGAGGGGCCCATGAATAAAAGAACTTTTTTTTATGGCTTATCCTTGGGTTTATTAGCCGCTTGCGCGCAGTTAAGCCCTCATGAAGCGGTTCAGAACACGAGTGCACGTCGCGTCATCCAGAACGCGCGAATGCGCGGCGATCACGAGGCCTTGAGCGAGTATTTTGAGGATGCGGCGCGAAAAATGCAGGCAAAGGCCGAGGAAGAGAAAAAGTTGCTGGACCACTACGAGGAAAAAAGCTATCTATACGGAAGGCGTGCCCAGGACCTGAAGGCTCATACTGCAGCTTTATTGCGTAAATATATGAAAAAAACGGAAGAAAACATGATGCAGGCCGCTTTTCACCGAAAAATGGCTCGAGAGCAGGCCCAGCCCGATCTCCACTCGCGCCCGCTGCACGCAGTCCAAAGACATGGGGAGGGGGGACAGCATACCGGGCTTGTGGAATAACAGGCTGCCAGGCTATTTCCTATTGTCCAACTCTTACTTCCCTCCGCGATAAGCCAGTTTTTCCAGAGCGCCCGCCCCCTCGCGTCAAAAGGGAATTATCGCATCGAGGGAAAATATGATCTGATCCTTCTTGTTGTTGAAAGGCCGGATCGAATGGTCAATGCCGTCGGCACGGTCGTAGCGGATATTTGGACGGATGTTCAGTTTTTGCATCGGCTTCCAGTCCAGCCGCAACCTTTTCGAGGGCTTCCAGTTCATCCCGAAGGTGATTTCATAGTAGTCTGCAGGCGCCGCGATCACGCCGGATGGATCGCCTGCAAAACTGGTGCCGGTATGGTTGAGCGCGGCTACCACGCGAAAGGGCGAAGAGACGCGAAAACCGTCCCGATCCCGGAACCATTCGCCGCGAATACCCACCGAAAGGTCTTCCAACAGGTCATAATAGAGGTGAGTATTGATGCCATACCATTCGACATTCTTTGGCACCCCTCCCAGCAAAACGCCGCCGGCATAGCCGTGAACGTGGTGTAGAACCAGATGGGTTTTCGGTGTGATCCTGTGTTGCAGCACAATGTTGTACATTCCCCATGGTCTGTTGCTGCGGGTGGACGTCGCACTGTAGCTCCCCGTGATGTTGGCCGAAGTCCTTTTGTCGTCGCTGACCCAGGTAATACCGCCCAGCCCTCCCCAGTTTCCCAGCTCTCTGTCAAATCCGCCATCCCAACCGCCGGTTGCGCTCCCGGTGATGACGCCACCCATTACCGACCAATTCCCGTTGATGGTATAGTTCCCTACGACACCCGTGTGGGTGAATGGCTCCCCATTGTTAAAGGTATAGGCGTGAGTGTAAAAAAAATTGTCGGGTGCAGGAACGGTTTCATATCCTGTCGGTGAATAAAAATGACCTGCCTTGATGTTCAAGCCATTACCCAACGGTATATAGGCTTCGAGATACGCTTGCGGTAGCGCGATGCCGTACGTCCGTGTCGATGAACAGCATATATTCAGATCCCAGTGGCCCCTATTCAAGACTTGACCGGTATTCACGTCGAATGGCGGAACACCGAAAGCCTGGGTATAGATCGCATCCGTGCCGAACATGAAATCGACACGCCCCCCGAGATCAAAAGCCTTGCCTTCCGTAACCACCGTGCGCTGGAGATATAGATTGAACTGATTCAACTGAAACCGGTTTGCGCGGTCGGCAAAGGTAACGGGGCCGTTGTATCCGTTGACGGGATTGCTGGGATTATAGGTTGCTCCTGCATTGATCCATCCTCCCGCCCTTACACCATTCTCCTTCAACCACCCTGCTATATCAACCGCCTGAACAATGCTGTTGCTCATGAAGATCAATAAAAAACAACCTACTCCGTACGGAATCCGGCTGCTGCGCTTTCGCATGCATTTCATTCTGAATTTTTCCTTAGCTCCCGGACACGGCTGTGAAACCTTCAAAACCGTTTTTTTACATGACTGTATTCATCTGAATTGGACTATTGAAGGTTTAACACTGCAACCCACGCAATACTCAATTTCGAGGGCGCACAAAGCTTGTCGGGGGATAAACAGCCAGCGCTATCTGTCCCTATCCCAGGAATAATTTGTAGGCCGGATTCTGGGTTTCGTCCCAATAACGATTGTCGAGTTGAGCGAGAAATGCCTTGAAATCTGCTTTCTCCTCCGGCGGCACCTCCATGCCAACCAGCACCCTTCCATAGTCTGCCCCGTGGTTGCGGTAATGAAACAGACTGATATTCCAATGATTGCTCATGCTGTTCAGAAATTGCATGAGCGCTCCCGGACGATCGGGAAACTCAAAACGATAGACGATTTCATTTTTAACATCACGTGCATGCCCGCCCACGAGGTGGCGAATATGCAATTTTGCCATTTCATTGTCGCTCAAATCCTCGGTGCGCAAGCCGTGGCTCTCCAGGTCCTTGATCAGTTTCGCCGCTTCCTCCCGGTTTTTTACCGACACCCCTACAAACACATGCGCCTCCTTCGGACCGGCAAAACGATAGTTGAACTCGGTGATACTTCTCGGTCCCAGCATTGCGCAGAACTTCTTGAAACTGCCGGGTTCCTCGGGAATCGTCACCGCCATGACCGCTTCCCGCTGCTCACCCAGTTCCGCCCGTTCGGATACATGGCGCAATCGGTCGAAATTCATATTCGCACCTGAGGCGATCGCAATCAGGTTCTTGCCGCGGATACCTTCCCGCTTTGCATAAGCCTTGGCCCCTGCAATCGAGAGCGCTCCCGAAGGTTCAAGTATGGCGCGCGTATCCTCGAACACATCCTTGATTGCCGCACAGATGGCATCCGTATCTACAAGCAGGATCTCATCGACCAGTTCGCGGCATAAATGAAAAGTTTCCACCCCTACCTGCTTGACAGCGACCCCGTCTGCAAACAATCCGACTTGCGGCAACCGGACACGGCGGTTCTTTTTCAACGACTGATACATGGAATCGGCGTCGACGGGTTCCACACCGATAATCCTGATTTCCGGATAAAGCCTTTTTACATAAGCCGCAACACCCGAAATCAACCCACCTCCACCGATGGGCGCGAATATCGCATGAATTTCCCCCGGATGCTGGCGCAGTATCTCCATTCCGATCGTTCCCTGTCCGGCAATGACGTCGGGATCGTCATAGGGGTGTACGAAGGTTACCTGGTTCTTTTCGGCGAATTCATGGGCGTGCGCATAGGCTTCGTCATAGGAGTCACCATAGGAAACCACTGTTGCCCCGCGTGCCTCGACCGCCTGCAACTTGATCTGGGGCGTGGTGACAGGCATCACGATGGTGGCCCGACAGTTCAATCGCTGCGCAGCGAGGGCCACACCTTGCGCATGGTTGCCGGCAGAGGCAGTGACCACTCCGCGTTCGAGCGCCGCGGGAGAAAGCTTGACCATTTTGTTGTAAGCTCCCCGCACTTTGAACGAGAAAACATCCTGCACATCTTCCCGTTTCAGGAATAGCTGATTATTTATACGTGTGGAAAGATTCGGCGCAAGCTCCAGAGGACTCTCTACCGCGACGTCATAAACCCGCGCAGTAAGAATTCTTTCGAGGTAACTGATCTTCATCGAAATGGGGTTGCGATTTTAAAGGTTGAGCATTTTAACATGTCGCGAAACTCTAAATGTCCAGCTTCATTGTTAAAATGGGCTGATAGTATTATGCTCATAAACAATCAATATTTTCAGACATAAAAAATAACATCATGAATCAGGACGAGCAGAAACGTGCGGCCGCGCACGCCGCTATTCAACATATTCCCGCAGGCTGCATTGTCGGCGTCGGCACCGGCTCTACCGCCAACTACTTCATAGATGCACTGGCCGACATCAGAAGCAGGATCGATGGAGCGGTAGCAAGTTCAGAAGCAACTGCCCGCCGGCTCAGCGGACATGAAATCGAGGTCATGGACCTGAACAATGTCGACGAGCTTCCGTTATATGTGGATGGTGCTGATGAGATAACGCCGCATTTGCATATGATAAAAGGGGGTGGTGGAGCGCTGACCAGGGAAAAAGTCGTGGCCGCCGTGGCGAAAAAATTTATCTGCATTGCGGACCAGAGCAAGCTCGTGGATGTGCTCGGCAAATTTCCACTGCCCGTGGAGGTTATCCCGATGGCGCGCGGTTATGTGGCGCGCCAGATAATACGGCTGGGGGGGCAACCCATGCTCAGGCAGGGATTTACCACCGATAACGGTAACGTGATTCTTGATGTGCATGGCTTGCAGATCCTGAATCCCATTGAACTGGAGACGGAACTCAATCAGATCACCGGCATCGTAACCAATGGCCTGTTTGCGAGACGCCCTGCGGATTTGCTGTTGTTGGGGAGCGAAGGAGGCGTTCGCACCATTGTTATCTGAGGGAAGGTCAAAGATCAGTAGAATTGTCACAACGGACTGATATTATCCTTTGTTATTTTTTGCTTTCAATCGATCCACAGGTGAGAAATGGGAAGCCACGAACATATATCCAAGCAATTTGACGCGGATCTCGAAGCGGTGCGCACACGCGTGTTGCATATGGGCGGATTCGTGGAAGAACAGATCGAAAAAGCGATTGAAGCGCTGATCACCGGCAACGAGAGTCTGATCGAAAATATCATTGCCGATGACCATCGGGTCAATGCGATGGAGGTATCGATAGACGAGATCTGCAATCAGATCATCGCGCGCCGGCAGCCAGCCGCGGGTGATTTACGCATGATCATGACGGTCATCAAAACCATTACCGACCTCGAGCGCATCGGGGATGAAGCGGAAAAGATCGCGCGCATGGCCAAACTCATCTATGCTGCGGACCGCATGCACATGCCCCGTTTCGTCGAGATACGTCATGTGGCCAACGTTGCGCTGGAGATGCTGCGCAAATCGCTGGACGCTTTTGCGCGTCTGGACCTCACGGCCGCCGCTCAGGTAGTGCGCCAGGACGAGCTCGTGGATGAGGAATTCCGCTCCATCATGCGTCAACTTATCACTTTCATGATGGAAGATCCGCGCAAGATATCGACTGCCCTGGAAATCCTGTTTATTGCAAAAGCGATCGAGCGCATCGGCGATCATGCCAAAAACATGTCCGAATATGTGGTATACATGGTAAAGGGCAGGGACGTGCGTCACGTCACCGTTGAAGAAATCGAGCGCGAAATACGGGAGTAGGTCCTCCCGTCGCCTGGAAGCCTGCCAATAGACCTCATGCCCGAATACTCCACACTTGCGGCGGTAGATCTCGGTTCCAACAGCTTTCGTTTGCAAGTCGCGCGAGTGGAAGGCAGACAGCTTTATCCGCTGGACAATCTGCGTGAAATGGTTCGTCTTGCCGCCGGTCTTACTCCCGACAAGCGCCTGGATGAGGATTCCCAGGCACGCGCACTGGCCTGTCTCAAGCGTTTCAGTGAACGCCTGCGCGGCTTCCCTCCCCATGCTGTACGTGCGGTTGCGACCAACACTCTCAGGGTGGCGAAAAATGCGACCGTATTTCTCAAAAAAGCCGAGGCAGCGATGGGTTTTCCCATTGAAGTCATCTCGGGTCACGAAGAGGCGCGCCTCATCTATCTGGGCGTTGCGCACAGCCTCCCTGCTTCTCCTGATGCTCGCCTGGTGATGGACATCGGAGGCGGCTCTACTGAATTTATCATTGGCCGCAAGCTGAAGCCGGTCAAGCTGGAAAGCCTCTATATGGGTTGCGTCAGCTATAGCCTGCGCTTTTTTCCGGGCGGCAGGATCAGCAGGGATGCCATAAACCGTGCCGAACTTTCGGCCCGCAGCGATATTCAGGCGATCGCAAAGGAATTTTCCAGTGAACACTGGCAGCTTGCATACGGATCATCCGGCACGGCACGCGCCTTAGGCGATATCATCCGGTTGAACCAGCTGGACAGTGGAAGCAGTAACGGAGAGATTACGCGGGAAGGGTTGGAAAATTTTCGTAATCATCTGCTCAAGGTGGACGACATCAAAAAACTCGACCTCGCGGGTATCAGAGCCGATCGGGCGCCTGTCATAGCCGGTGGTTTCGCCATCATGTCCGCCGCGTTCTCAGAGCTGGGAATTTCCCAAATGGCGCAAGGCATGGGTGCTTTACGCCAGGGCGTGCTGTACGATCTGCTGGGTCGCTTCCATAAACATGACATGCGCGAAGTGACGGTCAGGCAGTTCATGCGCCGGTACCATGTGGATGGCGCGCAGGCAAAACGGGTGGAATCGACTGCGCTTTTGCTTGGAGAACAGTTGCTGACGGCCTTTCTTGATAATGGAGAAGAACATCTGCAAGTTCTCTCATGGGCTGCCCGGCTGCATGAAGTAGGTATTTCGGTCGCACACTCCGGTTATCACAAGCATTCTGCATATATCCTGGGCAATGCAGACATGCCAGGTTTTTCCCAAAGGGAGCAGGAGCGCTTAAGCATGCTTGCGCTCGTCCACCGCGGCGATATCGGCAAAGCGCGGGGAAACATGATAGAGCCTGATTTCGCCCTGCTGTTAGCGCTTCGCCTCGCGGCATTGTTTCATCGCAGCCGCTGTGAGACGATGCTTCCAAGGCTCGATGTCAGCCTTCGAGGCAAGGAATTCAGTTTATGTCTTGAAAGAAAGTGGCTGGAACGTAATCCCCTGACGCATAACGCGTTGCTGGCCGAAATTGAACAGTGGGATACCCTTGGTTTTCGTTTTGGCATAACCGGAGCCGACGGAAGCAAGCTGCCCGCCTCTGTATAAAACCATCATCCGGATGCAATGACATCCCCTTCCAAAAAGAGATCCACGAAAGCAGGCCTGCCGCCGGGCATGCTGATGCATATCGGGGCAAAGAAAGGCGCGGCACCACGCATAACCTTGCTGGATTACGATCTGGAAGGCGTGCGTGAATCCGAAGTGGCTCCCGCGGAACTTGCCGAAAAGATCAAACATGCTTCCGGGGTCAAGTGGGTTAACCTGCAGGGACTGGGCGACATCCACATGATCGAGCAAATCGGCGCGTGTTTTGACCTTCACCCTCTGGTACTGGAAGACATATTCAACACAGAGCAACGCTCCAAGGTGGAGGATTACGGAAATTACCTGTACGTGGTGCTCAAAACCTTCGGGTATGAAACCAGAGGCACGGAAGAGAAAATATATTCCGAACAGATAAGCCTCGTACTCGGCAAGGATTTCGTGCTGTCGTTTCTGGAAGCGAGTGATGTTCAATTCAAGTCAGTCCGCGACCGCCTGCGATCGGGCAAAGGCCAAAGCGCAAAGCTCGGTGCCGATTTCCTGATGTACAGCCTGATTGACGCAGTAGTCGACACCTACTTCAGCATTCTTGAACGCCTCGACGAAAAAACGGAGGTGCTGGAAACGGAACTGGTCGCCCACCCGCAGCCGAGAACCTTGCAATCCATTCAGAGACTCAAGCGTGAAGGCGTTTTTTTACGCAGAGCGCTGTGGCCGCTCCGTGAAGTGATCAGTTCGTTGCAGCGTGGAGATTCACCCCTGTTTAGCCGCAATACCCTGCTCTATCTGCGGGATGTGTATGATCATACCATCCACATTATCGAATCGATTGAATCGCTACGTGATGTCACGGCGGGTATGCTCGATATTTATTTATCGAGTGTAAGCTTCCGCATCAGCACTGTCATGAAAGTTCTTACCGTCATTACCACGATATTCATGCCATTGACGCTGATAACAGGCATTTACGGAATGAACTTCATATACATGCCCGGGCTTGAATGGCATATGGGTTTTTTTGTTGTACTGGCCACAATGGCAGTCATCAGTGTTGCGATGCTGCTACTGTTCCGCTGGAAAAAATGGTTGTAACAGCCCGGATACAAAAGCCCAAAAGGATAGCTGCAGAATTTTTTTAAACTTCAGGGACCTCGCAGTTCTTGCGGGAGATTCATCGCTTCGGCTGAAATCACCGTTCTCTCCGCAGAGCATTCAAAGTAGCTTAGGAGTACAATTTTCCTCGGCAGGCGCTCTTTCCCAGGTCAGTATCCGCAAGCCGCAAATACGCGCCCATAAGGTCAGCGCTCCATATCGCAAGCGTGGGACATCGGGCAATATCCAGATTTCCGAAATACGCTTGTCCTCACGCCAACTGCATAAGAATAGCCTCACGGCAGCATCCACGCCCGACGAGAGACTCCTCATCTGCAAACAGAGAAGCATGCCTGCCGCTTCGGGCGAAAGCCAGTAAACGTATCCTCCTCCGCAAAACACATCGTCGAGCGCCTCCAGCAGGCTCAATGGAAAACCCGCCAGCGGGCAGTCTCCGGAAAGAAGGAGAATATTACGCTTTGCGCTGGGATGGCGCGAAAAAAAAAGCTTACGATTGCGCCTGACCAGTTTCTTGAAAGAGCGGCCGCGACCGAACGATCCACCACCCTCATGTTGTATGTGAGCGTCCGGATGCACGCCCACCCGCCAACCGCGCTTGTTGAGCCGGCGCCCAAGATCGACATCTTCATAGTAGCCGCGGCCGAATGCCAGATCGAAACCGTCCGCATCCCGGAATACCTCCCGGCGGATGAGAAACGCGTGACCCCGAAGGCGGTGTGTCTGAACATAGCCGCCTGGCTGCCGCACATACCGGTTCAAATCATATCTGGCAAAATCATTCCCCGCAGGGATGATGACCGCCAACCGGGAATCAGCGACGAATGCTGCGTATAAGAGCGGTAAAAAATCTTCACCCACTACTGTGTCGGAGTTCAGGACCAACACGTAGCATGCGTCGGATCGACCGATTGCTTCGTTTACCGAGGCGCCGAAACCCTGGTTCTCCCGCGCGTGGTGCACGCGTATGCGCTCGCACGGCAATTGATCCAGCATGGCGTGGGTTTCCATGCCCGAGGCATCGTCCTGAATGAAAATGAAGCGTATGGATTGGCTCAGGCAGGCAACGACCGAATCGATGCAGCGCCGTGTCAACACCGGTGCATTATAGACGGGAATCACCACATCGATGGGTGGCATCGCCGGCATACGGCTCAGTAACCTCCTTGAGAAAACTACCAGCGAAGCCGGCTAATCAGGCAAAAGCAAAATCTTTGGTGTTGCTTTGCGACTCAGGCTGACTCTGGTCTGCCTTTGGCCGCACTTGTCCCTCCAGCAGCGCGACATAACGCGATAACACGTCCGGGTCCCCTACATCGATCATTTCCTTGAGGAAACGCTGACGATGCTCTTCTATATAAAAAGAATCACAACCTTGGGCAAGGAATTTTTCCATGTGTTTATACACATCATCGCGGCAACGCAATTCTGCTTCCGGCAGGTATTCAGCAAGAGCCGAGCGGCCGGCGTGGAGGTAATCCGCCGCCAGTACAGGCTTCCCGACCTTTACCGCCTCGAATACTACAGAGGTGGCAAGATCGATAATGACATCTGCCCAGTTCATCAGATGGATGGAATGAAGACTGCCCCCCGCTACCCGCACGTTGGGCAAACGCCGGAGCGAAACATCTTTTGTCAGGGATTGCTGCCAGCCACCGCGGGTATGCGGCTTTATTATAAGCTCCACTCCAGGAAAGCCTGCCACTATGCGCACTACCTCTCCCACTTCTTCCCAGAAAGTGGAAAAATTACTCTTTCTCAGAAACATCACCACCTTGAGGTTGCTATCGGAGCGCGTCAGCGGTGATGGGGGCATCAACATTGCCAGTTTAGCGAGCCACTCGTCGCAGTAGCGTGGGGAACCGAGTATCGCAAGTTTCTGGTTATCCATGAAAGGGCGAAAGCGCACTGAGCATAACTCGTTCGGCACCACAACCTTCTCGAAAATACCGGCGTTGGCAAATGTGGTATCCGGCTCCAGCCGCAACTCGCGCCGCCGGATCAACTGACTGGCGTGGGGACTGTCCCCATGCGGCAGCGATACCGTACCCAACCCCATTCCGCGCGCCGTCGCCAATACCACCTTGACCCATTCCACACAGATGGAGGAATTGCGTTCTATCCAGTCAAACACCACCACGCCTTCCTCATTCGCTGCGAAACTCCGGGTCAGCAAGTGCTTTGCTGTGCGCTCCCAAACCGGCTCGCGCCGCTTGGCATCATAAACCTCCTCCAGTTTCTTCATGATCGGCCCGAGGAAGGGGCGACGCAGGCTACGGATCAGTATCAGCGTCTGGAAAAACCATCTGATAAAGTCGAGCGGCGGCAATACATCCGCAATGTAGGCCATCCGCACGCCCTTGAGGTCTTTCAGGAATCCGATGCGATAATCCGTGCGGAATCGCGAGTTGCCGATCAGGACAATGTCGCAGGTATGACCCTTGCTGGTCCATTTGTAAATGACCGGTGTAATGTGATCGATGTCATTATAATGACGGAGGAAAAATAAAGCTTTCATACCAACATACCCATTCCTTGGACGCAAGCAATACGCTGCATCTCCTCATTTTGAGGCCCTTGAGACATTCTCAGGGAAAAATCTTGCAATTTTACACGGGCTGATAACGATTTTACTAGCATTGCAGATGTTTTTACTTCCCCAGCCTTCTGTTAAAATGGAGTCACCACTGAGCCATTAGCCCGATTTTTGCGGCACCCCTGCTGCAATCGCCAAAACATAGCTTCAGAAATCACTCACTGTATAATCCTCCGATGCCTGATGCGCACCTTTAAGGGCAACCTATCCCGATAAATAAAGGCAGTCATCAGTCAAAGTGAAAAGCTCGGCTTCATCGCCTTCAATTAACATAAATCCCACATGAAAACAATTGCTGTTATACCGGCCCGTATGGGTTCGTCCCGTTTTCCAGGAAAACCCATTGCGAATCTGCTGGGCCGAACCATGCTCGAGCATGTGTATAAACGTGTCGCCTTGAGCAAGGCGCTTGATGCAACCTATATAGCCACCTGCGATGACGAAATACGACGCGCCGCAGAGAATTTCGGTGCGCCGGTGATTATGACCGCAGATACTCACGAACGTGCGAGCGACCGGGTGGCCGAGGCGGTGGCAGAAATCGATGCTGAACTTATCGTCATGGTACAGGGCGATGAACCGATGACTCACCCGGAGATGATCGACGCAGCAGTGGCTCCATTCCGGCATGATCCGGAACTGGGTTGCGTGAATCTCATGCGGAGCATCGATAATAAAGGGGACTTCTACGACTTCAATACAATCAAGGTTGTTACAGACCAGCGTGGCGACGCCCTCTTCATGTCACGCCAGCCGATTCCGACTGTGCCGGCGCCCGCCCTGTCCGCCGGCTCTGATTTTCCACATACTCTGGCCTTCAAACAGGTGTGCATCATTCCTTTCCGCCGTAAAACGTTGCTCGAATTCTTCAGGCTGCCATCCACGCCGCTCGAGAAGCTTGAATCGGTGGACATGCTGCGGCTATTGGAGCATGGTTATCGTGTAAAAATGGTGGAAACCCGGTTCAATACCCAAGCTGTCGATACCCAGGCCGACCTGGAGCGTGTAGCCAGACTGATGGAGAAAGACCCGTTACTCGCATCATACTGATGCGGACTCTATAACTCTCTCGAACGCAATTCATTTCTCAAGGTTCATACGTGCAATTAAAAGCAAAACTGGCCCGCAACGCCTTGACCATCGGCTCCTGGATCACCTTGGGACATCCTTCCATCGCCGATATCATGGCTGCGGCGGGATTTGACTGGCTGGTGCTGGATACGGAACACAGCGTTCTGGAACTGAGCGAAGTTCAGATGCTGATCCAGGTGCTCGACAGCCGTGCATGCCCCGCCATCGTGCGATTGACGTCGAATCATCCTGACCAGATCAAGCGGATCATGGATGCGGGGGCAACAGGCGTAATGGTGCCCATGATCAAAACGGCGGCGGATGCCGAAGCGGCCGTAAACGCAGTATATTACCCTCCACGTGGACAACGGGGGGTCGGCCTCGCGCGCGCCCAAGGGTATGGTGCGCGGTTTCAGCAATATCGCCACTGGCTGGAAGAAAATGCAGTCATCATTGCCATGATCGAGCATATCGATGCGGTCGATGCCATCGATTCGATTCTTTCCGTTCCGGGAATCGATGCTTATATCATAGGCCCCTACGATCTTTCGGGATCACTCGGCCGTCCAGGAGAACTCGATGATCCGGAAGTCCAGGCTGCGATAGAACGGGTAAAAGATGCCGGGCGACGCGCAGGCAAGGCAGGCGGAATTCATGTAGTCGAACCCCATCCGGAACAGTTGCGTCGAAATATCGAGGCGGGCTTCAGTTTTCTTGGCTATGGCCTGGATATCCGCATTCTCGATACCGTCTGCCGCAGTCATTTGCAAAACATCAGGGAAGCTCTATGAACAAACTTGCGATCTCCACCTCGTCATTCGACGTCAGCCATAATATGGCTCTCCGGCCTTTACAGGAGAGAGGCATACACATTGCCGAAAACAGTCATAAGCGGAAACTTACCGAGGAGGAGGTTATCGCCCTGCTGGGCGAAGATACGGTGGGGATGATCGCAGGCGTGGAGCCTCTCACAGAGCGGGTTTTCTCCTGTGCCAAGAGCCTGAAAGTCGTATCGCGCTGCGGCAGCGGCCTCGACAGCGTCGATCTTGGTGCAGCGAAGCGGCACGGAATCAAGGTGTTGAACACGCCGGAAGCTCCCGCCCAGGCGGTTGCCGAACTCTCGCTGGCTCTTATAATGGCAGCATTGAGGAAGATATGCCAGACAGATAAACTGGTTCACGCGGGGCAGTGGCCCAGGGCCCAGGGAGGCCTGCTGGCTGCCCAAAAGGTGGGAATTGTGGGGCTTGGGCGGGTGGGATCACGTGTAGCCCGACTGTGCCGTGCGTTCGAAGCGCAGGTGGTGGCACACGATACCTATGTAAAGGAAGTGCCTCCGGGAATGGAAGGCGTGAAACTCACACCTTTTGAAACCTTGATAGCCGAAGCGGATATTATCAGTCTGCACCTGACCTACGATGCGGACACTCACCATCTGTTGAATGAAAAAGCATTTGCGCGGATGAAGCCTGGCGCGATTGTCATCAATACGGCCCGGGGGGGTCTGATAGATGAAGCAGCGCTGGCCGACGCCCTGAACAGTGGGCGGCTTGGGGGAGCGGCAATGGACGTTTTCGAGCAGGAACCGTACCATGGCCCGTTACTGCAATGCGATAACGCAATTCTGACGTCACATATCGGCTCTCTTGCAAAAGAATCGCGTCAGCGCATGGAACTGGAAGCCGCGGAAAATCTGGTGCGCGGATTGATCGAAGCGGGTGTAATGGAAAAAGGTTAAAACAGCAGATGTCTAGCGAGATTGCCATTGTCTATGGCGCCAGTGGTTTTCTGGGCAGTCATGTCGCCGACGCTCTCTCTGACTCGGGCTATCGGGTGCGCCTGTTCGACCGTTCTCCATCGCGCTACCAGCGCGCGGATCAGGAGATGATCATTGGCGACATCATGGATCTTGAGCAGGTGAAGGAAGCGGCTCACGGTGCCGACGTAGTTTATAATTTTGCCGCCATTGCAGATATTGACGAAGCACAGGAAAAACCCATCGCTACCGCGACTATCAATGTGCTGGGTAACATGCATACGCTGGAAGCGGCGCGTCTTGCCGGCGCCCGGCGCTTCGTTTTCGCGAGCACGATTTACGTCTATTCCGAATCCGGTTCCTTTTACCGGGCTAGCAAGCAGGCAGCGGAACGTTTCATCGAAACCTACCACGAACGTTATGGCCTGGAGTATAGTATTTTGCGCTATGGCTCGCTCTATGGCCGACGCGCCGACGCGAGAAACGGCATCTACCGCATGCTGTACGAGGCGCTGGAACAGCACTCGATTACTTATCACGGCAGTGGAGAAGCAATTCGGGAATATATTCATGTGGAAGATGCGGCACGCATGAGCGTACAGGTGCTGGGGCCGGAGTTTGCGAATCGCCACCTGATCCTGACAGGGCAGGAGCGGCTGCATATCAAGGATGTGATGACAATGATTTCAGAAATCATGCCCTGGAAAGTCGATCTGCGTTTTGATGAAGCCCGTGCGGGACATCATTACGAAGTAACGCCTTATGCTTATCAGCCGCGTATCGGCCGCAAGCTGGTGCTGAACGAGCATGTCGATCTGGGCCAGGGACTGCTGGATTGCCTTCAGGATATTCATCAGAGCATGCATCATTCGGGTGAAAATGAGGAAATCATACCGCTGGCATCGGATAACAAGGCATGAAGACTGCTGCATGGCGAGCGATCATCTTCGATTTCGACGGGGTCGTGGTCGAATCAGGAGAAATCAAGACACAGGCCTTTGCCAATCTCTACCAGGAATATGGCGAGGAGGTAATGGTCGAGGTCGCGAAATATCATGTCCTGAACGGCGGCATGTCGCGCTATCAGAAATTCCGTTACTTTCAGGAAACGCTGCTGGAAAAACCTCCGCTCACCGCGGAGGAGGAGCGGCAACTCGATCAGCGCTTCTCCGAACTGGTGGTCGAAGCTGTGATTGCCAGCGCGCCGGTCCCTGGCGCAGCGGAACTGATTCAGCGTGAAGCCGGACGAATTCCCTTGTTTGTTGCATCCGGTACGCCGGAAACCGAATTGAACACGATCGTTGTTCGCCGCGGTCTGGGGTCCTATTTTACTGCTGTGCGCGGTTCACCCACTCCCAAGCAGAAACTGATCGCGGATATCCTGACTACCCATCGCCTCCTGCCAGAGCGCGTGCTGATGATCGGAGACGCCTTGATCGATTACCAGAGCGCCATGGTCAACAATGTCGCGTTTATAGGCCGCGTACGCCCTGGCGATCAAAATCCTTTTCCAGCTCATGTAGATGTACTACCCGACCTGAGTCCATTACTCCTTTGAATACAGCCTCATGAACAGCGCCCAGCCGCATGCTCTACTCACTCCACGTCAAGCGGCCAGATACAAAACCGGGAATGCTTTAAAGATATAACCTTCAAGGGCTTGTTCCATTTCGGGAGCTGATTGCAATATGGCGGGTAGCGAAGAAAAACCTCCTGTCAAGGCGATTATTCTGAGCGCCGGCCAGGGACACCGGCTGGGTCCGCTGACAACCAGTATTCCCAAATGCCTGTTGCCGATTTCAGGCAAACCGATCATCGAATGGCAGATAGATGCCCTGTTTTCAACGGGGATCAATCAGGTGACAGTGGTCACCGGTTTCCAATCCTGTCTGATTGAAACTTTGCTGCAACAGCGTTATGGAAACGATGGAAGGATCGAGACCGTTTTCAACCCTTTTTTCAGTATTACGGATAACCTGGTAAGTTGCTGGATCGCACGCGCGGCCATGGACCGCGACTTTCTGCTTCTGAATGGGGATACGCTGTTTGAGGAAGTTTTACTGGCGAGAGTGCTGGACTCTGATCCAGCGCCTGTTACGCTCGGTGTAGATCAAAAGCCTGTCTATGATGCGGATGACATGAAAGTCCAACTGGATGAAAACGGATGGGTCAGACATGTCAGCAAGACTCTCCCGACAGATCAGATCAATGCCGAATCTGTCGGCCTTGTTCTTTTCAGGGAACGTGGGCCGCTGCTTTTTCGCGATACCCTAGAGGAAGCGCTGCGACATCAGAGTGGACTCAAAGCCTGGTACCTCTCCATAATAGAGAACCTCGCCAGCAGACAACTGGTAAAAGCGTGTTTTGTACCGGAAAGCTCCTGGTGTGAAATTGATTTTCCCGCCGATCTGATAAAGGCAGAGGAACTCTTCAGCGAGAAGAAGCTGAGTAGAAGCGTAACCATGCAGCGCTAGGCGGCAGGCCTGTTGTATTTAGTCTCGACAGTTTGTCTGAGATTAAATGCCAGAAGTTTTCCCAGCCGCTGCTCGCCAACCGGACCGCCTCCCACTCTCTGAATGATATCCAGGTCAGGGGCCTTGTTGGCCTCCATTATGCACGGTCCGCTGTTGAGCAGGGCAACATCCCATCCGATTACCACCTGATCGGAAAAGGCGCTGGCATGAGCATATTGCACAAGATCGACCAGTGCAGGCCAGCATGGAAGCCTCCGGTGCAAGATCTGCACCCCCGTCTCGCAATGGCGCTCGTACCATCCATCAGCAGTCGCGCCCCACGCGCCACCGGTTCCTCTTCCCAATTCACCGGTGCGAATATCGACGTTGGCTGCAATTCCTCCAGCGTGAAAATTGTCCACTACCACAGATTTTTTCCGGGCCATCCGAAAAACTGCATTGGTTACTTCAAATTCGCCCCGTTCGTTACGGCAGCTCATTACCCGCACTGTCGCCAGCGTACCATTGGCAAGGTCTGCGATATCCTCATGATTCAGAAGCCGAGGCTGAATCAGGAAAGCTTTTTGCCGCGACTCCAGTCGCAAGCGCTCCAGCAACTGATTTCCGGTCAGAATCTCGCCATCGTTGCGCCGGTACTGCCCTGAACCCAGGTAAATCCAGCGAGTCGCATTTCTACCGCCCCGGCCATGCGATGGCTTCACAAAGAGATCGGTCTCCGGCAGTCCGGAGCCATTCCAATCCACTGCTGTGACCTTCTCTCCCATGATCTTGAAGAAGACAGGGGCTGTCATGATTCCATGTTCGCGGCAACGAGCCATGAAGCGCGATTTGTCGGAAATGCAGGGTGTGCTTCGTTCAGCAGGAACAGGAAGACCCCCATTGTAATCGCGCAGGAAGCGATAAAGTCCGGCCTTCGTTTCGAGGCGATTCAGATACTCTCCGGCGTGCCGCTTCTTATCATCGTCATGCAACTCGAAGATGTAGTACCAGGGAGACAGGATCGCACAGCGAAGCGCAAGCTCGATCTGCTCACGAATCTGCCGGATGATTCCTTTTCCTGTGCGTCTCTTTATGGCAAACCCGTTGAGCGCGGTGAAGACAGCGGTCACCGCCATGATGACGAGCGGCACGGCTGGCAAAACTGCGCACATCGCGATCCTGTCGCGTAACCTGATCTCGCGCCAGATCTCGCGCTGGAAGCAGCGGTGGATAAAAGTCGCCGTGGAGCTGTCGTCTTCACGCAAACGGGCAAAGATCCACATGGCACCGCTCAAGTCCCGCGTGATCCTGTCGATACCCAGATCATTCACAATCTTCATGGTTCTTCGACTTCCTTCAACGAAATGGCAAAAAATGGGAATAATAATGTATTTCTAGTTTTTGTCATGCACTCTGAAGAACCAGGGCGAGCCTGCGCATGGGCAGATTCTTGAAAGCGGGCTGAATGGCAGTCAAGCGTCAAACCGATTGTCGACAGCGTTTTTCGGGTCAGCGAAATTCTTTCACTCGGGAGCAAAAGTGTATGTGTACCAGCGCACATAACCGGGATTGTTTTTCCGCGATCATCCCTGATCACGAGCCCCAATTGCCAGAGTATGAACAGATGGACGCATAGGGAAAAACGCGGCAAGCGAGTATAGGTCTGCTCTCCCCTTGAAATACCACTTTGCTGTCAGCAGCCGCATCCCCCGTTACAGTTCATGCCGCTCATCCCGTAAAGTCATACCCGCGGCTGCAGGGACTTATTCATGGCTTCATGCTATTCTGGAAAACCTTTGATGCTGCCTCCATTGGGCGATCCGCATAATCCACATATTCAAACCTCGTCAGCAAAACTACCCGTTCAGAAGGTGCTAAATGACTCCCACTCCCTCCGGTACCGCAATCCTGAATCCCACGATGCGGAAATTCGGCGCGCCGGAGACAATCATTCATCAATTTCAGCACTGGATCGTCATGCTGCGTCCAATCCAGTTGACACTGGGTTCTCTCGTTCTTGCTGCGCATGAACCAGCCCGCTCCTTCTCCCAGCTTGGTCAGGAAAGCTTTATTGAGCTTCACAAAGTAACGGGTCAGCTGGAATCAGCTTTGGCTAAAGCATTCAACTACGACAAGCTCAACTATCTCATGCTGATGATGGTCGACCCGGATGTGCATTTTCATGTCATTCCGCGATATGTGGAAGGCCGCTATTTCAACGGCGTGAAATTCATCGATTCCGGTTGGCCGGGTCCGCCCGACTTCAACAAGGCTACAAAGACGGATGCCGACACCAATCGGCTGATAAGAGAGCATCTCATCTCCTGTTGGCCTTGATACCTTGATAATGTGCGCCTCGAAAGCTTGGGGAATTCGGCTATCGCCGCATTCCTCCGCTGCCGATCAGATGTCCGTTCCGACCCGGGTTATTGGCACCCACCCTCGTCGTGAACTGGGGTAGTTTTTTCCCGGTATTTTGTCTATGTTGTACATATCATCGAAATTTCAAATCAAATGACACATTCATGCAAAAGAGATGCCCTCCGCGGAGCATGCCCGTGTCGAATCCATTCCCTAATCGAGAAGCAAACCACATATGACACAACTCGTTCTGCTGCGACATGGAGAAAGCGTCTCGAACCGCGACGGATGCTTTACCGGGTGGGGCGATGCCCCTTTGACGCCCCGGGGCGAGCGGGAGGCAGAGCAGGCGGGCAATCTCTTGAAAAAGGCAGGACACAAGTTCGATATCTGCTTCACCTCCGAGCTCAGCCGTGCGAACGACACGCTCCGCATCGTGCTATCGGTCATGGGGCAGGATGAACCGGTGGTGCAACGGAACTGGCGCTTGAATGAACGTCACTATGGGGCTCTGGAAGGAATCAATCGCTGGAAGGCAATCAGGAAATACGGCTTTTGCCCTATTCTCAGTTCGCAATGCCGTTTTGATGCTCCGCCACCCCCACTTGATCCCGCCGATATCCGTTTTCCCGGAAACCAACCGTGCTATGCAACCATCGATCCTGGGGAACTGCCGCTTGGTGAGAGCATGCGGCAAGCCTTCGCGCGAATGCTGCCTTACTGGCAGCAAACAATCGCCCCGGAAATCCAGCGCGGCAAGCGAGTGCTCATTGTCGCCCACAAGCATATCCTGCGAGCGCTGATGATGCAGTTGGATGGCCTGTCCATTATTCAGCTCATAAAGTTGTCAGTTGCCACTGGCCGCCCACTGATCTATGAGCTTGACGATAACCTGCATCCCATCCGGCATTACTACGCAGACACCGGGTTGACCGGTCATACAGGTTGAACGTTGAACAGGAGACGCAGCCAGTATTCCGATGCCGGAATGGTAGCTGTATCAGAGTCTGCAAGACTCCTCCGTCTGCGAAAATACCTGCCGGCAATCCCGGGCTTGTGGGTAACCACCGTGTAACGAACTTGTGCTACAAGATGAGGGGGACGAAAATGAATTCCAGAGTTATCTTTCATCTTATCTGAGAGCAGAATAGATAAAATCGGCACAAGCGAGAAAAACAGAACAAAGACAACTTGATATGGTTTCCACAGGAGCAGGAAAAAATGCTTGAGCTGGCTGGAGTTGCGCGACGCCCCCTATTTCCGGATCACAGTCGTTTTGCAGTCCCAGGGTTATTAGCCGCGCTCCTCGACGGGCTGCTGTTCGAGTCACTGATGAGCTATGGAGCGAGCCTCGCCCTGTCGCATATCGCGGGCTTCCTCGCGGCTGCCATCCTGCACTACTGGTTTATTTCGAGACCGCGGCTTTTATACGACCTCGCGGGTTATTCCAGATGGACTGAATTCGGCCGCTTCCTGATTATCTGTGTGCTGGCGCTTTCCGTGCGCGGCGGCATATTAGCGGTGCTGATCCAGGCTTGGCATATACCGCCGGCTGCGGCCATACTCCCCGCAATCGCGGCAACAGCCGTAATACTGTATCTGGGATCTGTTTTCTACGTGGTTCCCACTGGGAACGCCATACCCTCGCCTGACGCAGATTGGCGGACCGCCTCGTTCGGGATCATCGCATTTGTCATCCTGTTGCGCCTCATCTACATTGGCGTGGCACAACTGATTCCCGATGAAGCATATTACTGGAATTACGCTCAGCACATGGATCTGAGTTTCTACGATCATCCACCCATGGTTGCCTGGCTGATATGGCTTGGTACGTCCATTTTTGGAAACAGCGAGTTTGGCGTCCGGATCGGTGCATTCCTGTGCGGCTTGATAACGATGGGTTATTTATTTGCGCTCACGCGCAATCTATACGATAGCGCAACGGGGATTCGCGCTGTGCTGCTGCTCGCGATTCTTCCCTTTTTCTTTGCCACTGGCGCATTGATGACGACAGACGCGCCGCTCGTGGCCGCGTGGGCGGCAACCCTGTACTATCTCGAGCAGGCCCTGATCGCCAATCGGGAGCGGGCTTGGCTCGGGGTAGGCATTGCCTTCGGTCTGGGCATTCTCTCCAAGTATACGCTGGGTTTGGTGGGTATTGCCGCATTGGTTTTTGTGATTATCGAGCCGCCTGCACGCCGCTGGTTGCGCCATCCTTATCCATACCTCGCCGTACTGCTTGCGCTGCTCTTGTTCTCCCCAGTAATCATCTGGAACATGGAGCATGGCTGGATGTCGATATTGTTCCAGTCCGGCCGCGCCAGGGGCATAGGAGATAACGAGTTCGGACTATTCGAATTGATTCTTCATTTTGCCGTACTGCTTACGCCGACCGGTTTGCTTGCTGCTGCGATAGTATTGCTGCCGGGTACCAAGCAGAATAATGGCTCCTCCATTTGCAAGCGACGCCTGTTCATTATGGTATTCACCGGCGTGCCACTGGCTATTTTCCTGATTCTCAGCATTTTCGATACCCAGCGGTTCCATTGGACCGGTCCCCTGTGGCTTATGGCACTGCCTGCCATGGCTTCGATGATGGGGAAAATGCGAAATTTCTCCGGTAACCCGACGATTTCGGATCGGGTAATGGCAGCCTGGAAGCCCACTATTCTGGCATGCCTGGTTTGTTATGCGTTTGCGCTGCATTACCTCGTTCTCGGCTTCCCCGGCATTCCCTACCAGGGCATATATAAAGGTTTCCCCGAGCATTATTTCTGGCGCCAGGCAACGATGGGCATTGAGCAAATTGTAGAGGATACGCGCCGGCAGACCGGCCAGGAGCCCATCGTCGTGGGCATGAGCAAGTGGTCCGTGGCAAGTATCGTCACTTTCTATAACCGGGGCAAACCCATGGAAATACGCTCGCGCAACATATTCGGCGACAGCGGCGCCATGTACGATCTCTGGTATCCGTCGGAATCCCCTACAACCCGACCCGTCATTCTCGTCGGCATGTGGCAGGACAATCTCGAATGCGTCCGAGGCAGCATCGAGATCGGGAAGATGCTTGCCGACCCTGATCCGGTTCGGCAACTGGCCATCACGGAGAACGGTAAATCGTTGCGGGGGGTATACTATCGCGTTGCACATGGCTACCTCGGCAAGCAATATCGGCAAATCTCGCCCAAGTGCGCAGAGGAAAAGCATACATAGCCGGCGCTATGTCATATATCCCCTAACCGCTCAAGTCCGGGAGCCTGGTTGGGCAGAGAGTTTCTGAATGAAGCTTCCTGATTTTTCTGCCAATTTCCTTCCTTCTCTTTCCTTCTGCCAGGCTATGGCTATGGCGGTGATGACCACGAGAAAGGTAGGAATTTTGCTGTAAAGGGCAAAAGTATCCGTCAAGCCGGATAGGAAGATGAAGAACACCAAAGCCGCCCCCAGAACTGGAAGACGGTGCGATCTGAGTGTTTGAAACCAGCTCCACAGGAAAAAGCCGTAAGCCAGAATTCCCAGTGCGCCCGTATGCATTCCAATCTCGATCCAGTCATTATGATAATGAGACGCTCCTACATACTGGGGTAAATCCCTGTAAATCCCGCCCTTATATGTTGCCACGGTTTTTTCGAAATAGCTTTCCGGCATCCCGGTGCCGTGGCCAAAGAACGGATGCTCCAGAATTCCGTGCAGGCCGACATCCCACATTGCCAGCCGATACCCCAGGCTGGTATCGTATTTTCCCTGCTGGGATAACTTCACTTCGACCTGTACCTGCTCAAGTCTGGCCTGAAAGCTGTTACTGCCGTATACCAGAACCGCAACCACAATAGTCAGCGATGCGATGATTCCCAGGAGTGCTTTTTTTTCCGTTTTATAAGTTAGGAAAACCAACAAAAAAACGGCAAGAAGCGTGGCCAGCAAGGGACCGCGTCCATATTGCCCAAACTGGATCAGCAATAAAAACAGGCTCCCGAGCCCCAAGGCGCATTTCCATTTTATCTCGCCGATGGTCGTGGCAAGATAGAGTAAAAGAATGACACCGATCCCCAGCAGGGAAGAAAACACGAGATAGCTCATGTTAAGGAGTGGAATGCCTTGCACTCCGGAAACAGCCCATTGGTAAACCCCTGACAACAGGACAATGATGTAACCCGTGAGCAGGCCGGCAATCGCCCAAGGCAAGCGGTCTCTATTGAGAAGTGATAAAAACGGGATGAAAACCAGGAAGCCAAAATATCGCCTCCATTTCATTCGACCTGCCTCGGGATAATCTGCCCAAAGGAGCCCCAGCGCCAATACCGCACACAGGAGGAGTATTCCCAGCACGAGCGGCTCTCTAATGATCTGGCCGAGCCTTCGAGGGCCGCTATCGAGAATCCAGATGAAGGTCAGAAGAATGCCGGTACCCAGGCTCAGCCATTTGCTCCACAAGGCGAGCCCGAAAAACAGCAGCACAAACTTTGCAGCCATGTCTTGCCATGTGCGCATGCCGTGTACCGGACTATAAGAAAATACAGCTTTCTCACTCATGGAATAGGGCTCATGCAGGTAATATAAACAAGCTGGAGAGCGGGAATATAAGCAAATAACCGGCTGAGAAATCAGTGCTGGTCAGCCAGCACCATCAAGGAAATCTAAACAAGGTTACAAATGTGTCATTGCGGTAATCCTTGGATCGAATCCCTATCCGCTCTGATCAGCATGATCAAACTCTGGTTTCGACTCTCCAAATCTGCTTAAAAAGACTGATCCATAGCCTTGACAGTGCATTCCAGGTTGAATGCCAGAAGCTTCCCGAACCGCTCGTTACCCAGCGGGCACCGACCTATCCGCTGGATCATATCCAGATCGGGAGCCTTGTTGATTCCAATCATGCACGGCCCGCTGTCGAGCAGGGCAACATCCCAGCCAATCACCACCTGGTCCGAAAATGCATTCTCATGGGCGTATCGAACCAGGTCGAGCACCTCGGCCCAATACGGAAGCTTGCGGTGCAGAATCTGCACGCCTGTCTTGTAATGTCGCTCGTACCATCCTCCTCCTGTAGATCCCCACGCTCCGCAGGTGCCGCTTCCCAATTCTCCGGTATGAAGATCGACATTGACCGCGATTCCGCCTCTGTGAAAGTTATCGACAACCACGGCCTCATTCTGCGCCATTCGAAAAACCGCATTGGTTGCTTCGAATTCACCCCGTTCATTACGGCAGCTCATTACCCGTACCGTCGCCAAGGTGCCATTTGCAAGATCAGCAACCTCTCTATGGTTAACAAGCCGTGGCTGCACCAGGAAAGACCTGCGCCATGATGCCTTGCACAGGCTCTCCAGCACCTCTTGGGCGGTGGCGTGTTTACCATCGTTGCGCCGATATTGCCCCGAACCCAGATAATCCCACCGTACCGCATTCTTCCCGTTCTCGCCCTGCAGCGGTTTCACGAACAGATCGGTTTCCGGGAGCAGGGAACCCCTCCAATCAATCGATTTGATCTCCCCCTTTGAGACAATCAAAAACACAGGAGCTGTGGCAATAGAGAACCTACGACAGCGTGACAGGAAGCATAATTTGTCCTTGATGCAGGAGGTGCTGCGCTCTGCAGGGATGGGAAGACCACCGTTGTAGTCGCGGAGGACGCGGTAGAGGCAGGTTTTTACTTCAAAGCGGTTGATGTATTCAGAAGCGCGCTGCCGCTTGTCGTCGTCATGGAGTTCAAAAATATAATACCAGGGGGGCAAAATCGCGTATCGCAGCGCGATCTCAAACTGCTCCCGGACTTGCCGGATTATCCTTTTTCCGGTCTGCTTCTTTATAGCCTGTCCGTTAAGCGCAGTGAAGGCGATAGCCAACACCAGGGTGACGAATGGCGCAAACGGCAAAGCCGCATACATGAGGGTGCGTTCGCGAAACCCGGCATCCCGCCAGCTTTCCCGCCGGAAACATCGATGGACAAAAGTGGCGGCTGAGTTGTCATCAGGCAGGGAAGAGAACGTCCACATTGCACCGCTCAATGCCTGCGTAATTCTGTCGATACTCCAGGCACTCATTGTATTCCGGTACGGGTGCCGAATGTCTGGGGCATGGGTGATAAGCTTATGACTGATTCAACTGGATAGCCGCCGAGGTCGTTCCGCCGCCTTTGTCCCGGTTTCATCCCAACTGGCCGCCTGGATGCTTTTACCCGATGACCGCTCGCATGATTTTATCGGAGCCTGCGTCACCTCTCACTGGCACCTCTCACGCTTAAACTAAAGCCTCGCCCGCCAACCTCTCCAGAATACGCAATGAGGAGCGCGAGGAATCCTTCATCGCCTCCACTGGTAAATAAAAGGTCTGATCGAGACTATGCTGCCCCGATATGGCCCCATGCAACACCAGATCGGTGATCGCAATCCAGCTCGCGCCTGCGGGAAATTCCATGACCTTGCGCGGTGCTGTCCGCTGGTACTCCTTGTCGCGCATGCCGAGAGAACGCAAGGTTGCAATATAACGGTCGTATGGGGTCTTGGGACCGTCGATGATGCCGAGACGGCCCAGAATAGAGGTGATCCAGCTCGGTTCGCTCAGGTGCACGGCAGGCAAGAAGCGCCGCACGAAGGGCTCAAACGGTTCACCGAGCTGCCAGATACGCAGTCTGTCGACCGGATTGATATTGGAGAATATGCGCAGCATGCTCCGCCCCTGCGTGGGATAACCATAGCTTGAATCAATGTGCAGGGATTGGATGTTATTGCGGGGAAAAGGCCGATAGGTAACGCGTTTCCGCTCCAAGGCCCCCTGGTAGGTGGGGAACAATTGAGTGATGACACTCTCCGTCCATTTGCTGTAGCGAGACATCATCGCCTCGATCCGAGGACGGGCCGAGTCCTTGACCTGGGCCCGCATCATCTTTCCACGCACTTGAGCATAATGATATTTCTTGATACGGCCACGCTCTGGATCAAAAATGATGGTTGGACGCCCGTCCTCGACGTCTGGCGTTCGGGACAGGATATTCGCCGTGTCAGAGATCAGCTCCCGTTCATAGCCAGACAACTCAAATCCGCTTTTTGGCAGATAGATGACCCCACCCCCTTCCAGCGCGTCGATAGCCGCGCGCTGCAATTCGGGCGCCCTCAAGTCGGTTTCCGGCGCTATCGTCAGCATCTGCACGGTATCGCCTTCCTGGTATCCCGCATCCTGTTCCTTATTTATCACGGTATCCCTTGATCTGTTGGACGTACAAGTAGTCTACCAGTAAAGTAATACATCAGCGGGAAAGCGGCAATGATTTTGGTCATTGAATTTGAACGCTGCTAAAAAGTCTGCTCGATCATGGTTAAGCCGATAAATCTAAGGACCGGAAATAAAACCAACTGTGCGGTACCGAACATAAGGAACTGTGAACAATAATCTCAGAAGGAAGTTCGGGATAGATCAACGAGCTGAAACAGCTGTACTGTCTTTATACCTGTTGCTGGACAAGGCGAAAAACGCTCTTCCGGCACAGACCTTTCCCTCAACCCCTATATGAAAGCGCTCGTTTTTCTCAGACATTACAATGATATAGACCATATTACACCGGTAATATCAAAATGGCTGGAGTCTGGCCACCAGTGCGATGTCGTGCTGATAGGCAAGCCGAAATTCCGTAATGATTATCGTGTTGAATTTCTGGCTACATTGCAGGGCACGCGTGTTGCCCATATTCGCGATCTCCTCCCCTCCTTGGAATTTTTTGGGTGGCGGCTACAGACACTGCTGCTGGCCAACCGCTTGCGACGATCGATAGTGAGTCCGCTCGTCAATGCACTTGCTCGCACGTACAGCGTGGACCGGCGTCAACCGCTCTGGAGCAGCACCGCCTGCAGATTGCTGGAACGCAGTTTCACCGCAGCTGACAGAGGCGTAGTGGTGTTTGACTGGATCACGAGGGATTCACCTGTTTCCGTGGAATGGGTCGAAGTGGTTGTTTCCCTCGCGCGCAGCAAGGGCCTGGGCACAGTGTCGCTGCCGCACGGGGACAGTCCGCATGCCACTCAACTGATACGACATCGCGAGTGGAGTCTCAAGCCGGATTCCCTCTACTCCGCAGCAAGAGTATTCGATAAGCTGGTGGTGCCCAACGAGTTATGCGCGGAACGTTTTCGTCCATTCCTGGACGATCAATCCATCGTCGTCCTCGGCTCCCCTCGCTACTGTGATGAGTGGCTGATGAAATTGGCGGAGCTTTCTCCTGCCCCGCCTGCGATCCTCCCCCAGAAGGAGCTCTGCCGGAAGGAACCGAAAGGAACGGAGGAGTCCACGGAAACCGAAGGGCTTAAAGTCGTGATATTCCTGAGAAAGAGTAATTTTACGACCTTCTGGGAAGAGATCGAGGAAATAGTGGGAATGATTGCAGCTTTTCCGAACGTGGAACTGGTGATCAAACCTCATACCCGTGGCGGCTGGAGACAGCCCCTCACCAGAAACGCCTCGCTGCGAGGCCTCCCCAATGTGAGCGTGGCACCCGATCATATCCATTCCATTCATCTGATGAACTGGGCTCATGTCATTATCGATCTTGCCACCTCAGTAGTATTTGAAGCGGTCAAAGGAAAAAAACCAGTGCTCGCCGCCGACTACCTGCACGCCGGCCGCTCTACCTTGGCACATTTCATGCCAGAGACGGAATTGAAGTGCCGGGATGACGTATACCGGAGAATCGCCGGATTTCTTTCCGATGGTTGCGATTCATTCTATATAGAGGAACACCGGCAACGCTTCATCAACGAAATGCTTCATGTGGGCGGGACAGATGTATTGCCGCGTTATGTGGCGCTGCTTGAAATACAAGCGCAGGCATCGGAGATCGAGAACAGGCGAAAAGATGAATTCATGTGACTGAACCTTAAAAAATACTGACTCTGCTTCTATAATTAAATTTGCTATCCGCGAGGAGTTAACGCGGCCTCAGGTACACAACGATAAAAAGGACACATGATGCCGCAGCCATCTTCTCCCTCAGTCAGCGTAGTGGTTCCCACCTATGAACAAGCAAGATTCATCGAACGCGCACTGGATAGTCTGCAGGCGCAGGTTCTGACGGATTGGGAAGCCGTCATCATCGACGATGGCTCACGGGATTCTACGGCGGAAGTCGTATCGGCATACCTGGTCGACACGCGCATCCATTATTATCGCTTTCCCGAAAATCGGGGGCTGGGTCACGCCCTGAATGAAGGCATTGCCAAAGCAAAAGCGCCACTCATCGCTTACTTGCCAAGCGATGACGTTTATTACCGCGATCACCTGCGCAGCCTGAAAACATGCCTCGAGACGCAGAAAGGCGCTGTGCTGGCTTGTTCAGGCGTTCGCCACCATTACAACCGCGAGGCCGCTGGACAGATTCCGGAATTTCCTTTGCAACTGGTGCAGTGCATGCATCGGAAAATGCCGGTGCGCTGGGTGGAACGCGCAGAACTGGAGTCGGATGATCTTGAACGTCTCTACTGGAGCCTGCTGCGGCCCCTCGGCACTTTTGCCGAAAGCGGAAGTCTTACCTGCGAGTGGGTCTCCCACCCGATGCAACGGCACAAGATCATGCAGGAACCGGAAGGCGGCATCAATACGTTTCGCTCCTATTATCGCGTCAAAGAACCCCTGCGCTTTCATACGACCGTGGGCCATTGGATCGACGAAGCGGAACACTACCGGAAAATGCGCGAACGACCGGATACTTTGCGGTCCGCCAGTGGATTGAAAATACTTCTGGTCGGGGAACTGGCTTATAACGCGGAGCGCGTGCTCGCCCTGGAAGAGCAGGGGCACAAGCTGTATGGCCTGTGGATGCAAAGCCCGTACTGGTACAACGCGGTGGGGCCGATGCCTTTCGGACATGTGGAGGACCTGCCGCGCGACAACTGGCGCGAAGCAGTGAAGCAGGTGCAGCCCGATGTTATCTATGCGCTGCTCAATTGGCAGGCCGTGCCGTTTGCACATGAGGTATTGATGGCCACCCGGGGCATTCCTTTCGTCTGGCATTTCAAGGAGGGGCCTTTCATCTGCCTTGAAAAGGGAACCTGGCCGCACCTGATTGACCTGCACCGGTATTCGGATGGGCAGATCTTCTCCAGCCCCGAAATGCGGGATTGGTTTGATACCATCATTCCCGGCTTGTCGCTGGACAAACCCACTCATCTGTTGGATGGAGACCTGCCCAAGCGTGACTGGTTTGATCAACCTCGAGCGCCACTGCGTTCCGCCAGCGAAGGTGATATTCATACCGTATCCCCGGGGCGACCTATCGGCCTACACCCCCATCATGTAGCGGAGTTGGCCGGTCATGGCATCCATCTGCATTTTTATGGGGAGATAACCCATGGACAGTGGCTGCAGTGGATTGAAAAAACTTGGGCGTTGGCGCCAGACCACCTGCATTTACACCCGAACGTGGACCAAAGCCGCTGGACTGCCGAGTTTTCCCAATATGATGCGGGCTGGCTGCACCTCTTCGAAAGCAGCAATGGAGGGGAAATCAGGCGGGCAAACTGGGATGACCTGAACTACCCGGCGCGGCTCAGCACCCTTGCGGTAGCCGGCCTGCCGATGCTGCAGAAAGCAAATGAGAGCGCATTCGTCGCTACCCGGACACTGACAAAGCAGCTTGGCATTGGAATTTTCTTTGACACCGTGGATGAGCTCGCCGCACAGTTGCACGATTGCAAGCAGTTGCGAGCAACGCGTGAACGGGTTTGGCAGCAGCGGCACCTGTTCACATTCGATCATCATGTACCGGAACTGGTTGATTTCTTCCGCCGCGTGATAGCGTCCACTTCCAGGAAACAGACGCGCAGCAGAACCACGGTGGAATCCGCTCACCTGCAAAACCGCAGACTGGCATGAAAGCATCGAATACAGGATCCTCACTCTGAGGACCCTCCCTTAATTGAGCAAGCCGCTTGCACATGCCCCCAGCCCCCCCTCTTCAGACTTGATAATCGAGGTGGAGATCCGGGTTCCGCTCGAGATTCACTTTGGTGGCCCGGACCAGCCACCAGGCTACTTGCGCGATGTATTGGCAGCACACATCGCTGCCGTACCCCCAGGAGGAGCCATCGATTGGGTGACTTATTATTTCCGCGATATGGGTCTGGCGGAAGCACTTGTTCAGGCACACAGACGGGGGGTGAAAGTGACCGTGACCCTGGAAGGAAAGCCGCGCGTTCCCCATGCCAACGACAGAGTAATTACCCTGCTTTCCCAACCTCACGGTCTCGGAAAAGCACTGCGCATCATCCGTATTCCAGGTATTCCGGCGCCGGTGGGAAAATCGTGGAAACCACAGTTGCACGAGAAACTCTACTGTTTTTCTCATCCTGCACCCATCGCTTTTGTCGGCTCTTTCAACCCGTCAGGAAACATGCCGGACGAAAACCCGGAAATCCTCCGCGAGTTGGGGGATCAGGACAGAGGACACAACGTGCTTGTCGGACTCGTCGATCCAACGCTGGTCGTGCAGTTGACGGCGCATGCCCGGTGCTTGCACAGCATGCCGCCCGGCCTCCTGTACCGCTTCTCTTCCCGTGCAAATGAGACAATTTGCGGAAAGGACGCGACCCTTTATTTCTGGCCACGCATATATCCGCACCCGGTAGTGCAGTTCCTGGCGAGTGTGCGCCCAGGCGCACGGGTGCGCGTAGTCGCCTCCCACATCAGAACCGAACGCGCAGTTGAAGTCATGATCGCGCTTGCGCAACGCGGGATTACAGTACAGGTTCTTGCCGAATCAACGCTGAGGCGCGTAACCGCAAAGGTGGAAAAGCGCTTTTCGGCCGCCAATGTGCAATTTTCACGTTTCCAGGACCCGCAGGATCTGCCGATGCACCTCAAGTTTGTACTGGTGGAAGATGGCGACCGTGTGTTCACCATTTTCGGCAGTTTCAACTGGACCAAGCCGTCGTTCTGGCTCAATCATGAGATAGCCCTCATCTCCAGCGACCCCGGGCTTTTTCGGGCTTTTGCCGGGCGATGGGAAGTATTGAAAAACGAGACAAACCCGAAAACCGTAGATAGTCTAAAATGTTCTGATTGAACTCTTGAAATAACCTATGGGAAATTCTGTTTCGACGCTTATCATTCCCGTGGAAAGCCAGGTACGCGAGCTGGATGCCAAAATCCTTCTCTCCTGCGTTGCGGCTGAGCGTGGCTTTCCCGTCATCATGGGCTCACGCGCATACGCCCATTTCGAACTGGCGTCGATCCCACGCGGCGTGTATCTTGCGAAGAGCATGCGCAGTCTGAGCAACACCATGTTCAGAATAGTACGCCAGCTCGGTCATGAGATTGTTGCCTGGGAGGAAGAGGCTCTCGTACACCCCCCTGCGGATACTTATTTCACCCTCCGGCTTTCGCCAACAACGATAAAAAATGTGTCCCATATATTCGCATGGGGACAGGAAAACGTCGACCTGCTTCGACAATATCCGGCTTTACCTGCAAACATGCCGATTCACATCACGGGAAACCCCCGCGGCGACATACTTCGAAGTGAAATGCGCCCCTACTTCGAGACAGAGGTGCAAAGACTGCGAAATCTCCACGGAAATTTCATTCTTATCAATACCAATTTCAGCGATGTAAATCCTTTTATCGGAAGTATCGGCCTGTTTCAGCCGGAGAAAAAGCGAGGGGAAAAAGCACGCCGCGGTCAATCGGGAATCGGGATGAGCCGTGCGTTTGCCGAAGGGCTGTGGGATCACAAGCAGGCGATACTCAGAGATTTCACTAAACTCATCCCGGCGCTCGAACGTGCATTCCCCGATTTCAACATCGTTGTCCGTCCCCATCCGAGCGAAAACCACGAGATTTATCACGATATTGCCTCGCAATGCGAGCGGGTGGCGGTAACAAGCGAAGGAAACGTCATCCCCTGGCTTCTCGCCGCAAAAACCATGGTGCACAATGGTTGCACTACTGGACTGGAAGCTTATGTTCTGGGAGTACCGGCAATATCCTACCTGGCCACGTTCAACGAGTATTATGACTATGATTTCCAAGGGTTACCCACCCAGCTAAGCCATCAGTGCTTCAATTTCGAGGAATTAAGGGATACCTTGAGCTGCATTCTTGGCGGGGAATTGGGCGCTGCGGCAGGTGGGGAGCGCGAGGCGCTGATAAAATACTATCTGGCGGCGCAGGATGGACGATTGGCTTGTGAGCGCATCGTCGACATTCTCGAGGAGAGCGGCTACCGCCAATCCCAGCCCCCGCCAAAGCCTCTCGGAACTTACGCTCAGGGATGGGCGCTCGCTACGCTGAAAGCAATGACGACCAAGTTGAATATGCACCGGCCCGGCCCTAACCGGCTGGCGTACCACGATCACCGTTTTCCGCAGATTTCAGTGAGCGAGATCGAGCAAAAAATCGCCCGTTTCGGAAAATTACTGAATCGCTTCGGCACTATTCGCGTGGAGCAACACTCCAAGCATCTGTTCTGGATCAGGCGGTTGAATACCCAATAGCAGGATGCTTTTCAGAAAGCAGGGAAAAGCCGGCATTTCGGGCCCGGAGATTTGAAGCGGATGAAGAGTCGCATCGCAGTTAAATTTTCGCCATCCCATCGCAGTCATCGTAGTATTTGTGTACAGGTCGAATACTTATGAAAACCCCGACAGTAGTGGCCGAGATCGGCTGTAATCACAAAGGCGATATCGAAATCGCCAGGGAAATGATAGGAATTGCCGCAACCTTCGCCAAATGCGATTTCGTCAAGTTTCAGAAACGCTCGAACCGGGAATTGCTCACCCCCGAAGAATATAATGCCCACCATCCGAACCCGCAGCACAGTTATGGCAACAGTTACGGGGAGCATCGCGAGTTTCTGGAATTCGATGTGAACCAGCATCGGCTGCTGCAGAAATGGTGCGAGGAGTTTGGAATCGGCTACTCCACATCCGTCTGGGATCTGACCTCGGCAAAGGAAATTGCCGGCCTCAACCCGGAATTCATCAAGATCCCTTCCGCATGCAACCTGCATTTCCCGATGCTGGAATATCTCGCAAGGAACTATGGTGGAGAGATCCATATATCGCTCGGCATGACCACCCCTGCCGAGCAGGAACAAATCGTGCAATTGATGGAAAAGCATGGGGTCGCCCGCAGGGTGGTGCTGTACGCTTGCACTTCCGGCTACCCCGTCCCCTTCGAGCAGGTCTGCCTGCTCGAGTTGCAGGCCCTGGAGGAGAGATTCGGAGCGCGCATCAAGGAAATTGGCTTTTCAGGTCATCACCTTGGCATTGCGGTGGACATTGCTGCGCTCACGTTGGGTGCCTCATGGATCGAGCGGCATTTTACGCTGGACCGAACCTGGAAGGGCACCGACCATGCCGCTTCGCTCGAACCCGACGGGTTGCGGAAGCTGGTCCGTGACGTTCGCGCAGTATCCAAGGCGCTGACTTTCAAGAATGCACCGATAGTGGAAATCGAAGTCGCCCAGCGTAATAAGCTCAAACGCATCCAAGGGATTCACTTTCACTAGTGCGCTGGGTAGCTTTCATGCCTCTGCGCGCGCACTCGAAATCGATTATCGAAAAGAATGTGCGCAACATCGCAGGACGGCCATTATTCGCATGGAGCCTGGAACAGGCAATCGCATCGCAGTGTTTCGACGACATCTATGTTGCGACCGATTCTCCCAAGATCCGGAAAGCGGTATTGGAGGAATTTCCGTCAGTCACGGTTCTGGAACGCTCGGCGGCAACCTGCATGGACACGGCCAGTACAGAAAGCGCAATGCTCGAATTTCAACAGCAGGTTCCCTTTGACGTCATGTGTCTTATCCAGGCGACCTCGCCGCTCACCCGGGCAGACGATTTTCGCTCCGCCAGGCATAAGTTCCTGACAGAAAACCTTGATTCCCTTCTGACCGCTGTACCTTCAAAGCGCTTTTTCTGGAGCGTGCACGGCACACCCGTCAACTATGATCCGCTGCACCGGCCAAGACGGCAGGACTTCGAAGGCTATCTCATGGAAAATGGCGCTTTTTACCTGACGCAGAGGAAACTGCTGGAGGAATGCGGTTGCCGGTTGGGGGGGCGTATCGGCATCCATGAAATGGCGGCGGAGAGCGGAATCGAAATTGACGATGAAACTGACTGGATTGTTGTAGAACAGCTCCTGCTCAAGCAGAAACGCCAGACGGTTAATGCCGTCGCAGCTGAAATCAAGGCGTTGGTGCTCGATGTGGATGGCACGCTGACCGACGGGGGGATGTATTATGGACCTGGCGGTGAGGCCCTTAAGAAATTCAATACTCGAGACGCGCATGGAATGAAACTGCTGCGGGAGAATGGCATCCGGGTCGGTGTCATCACCACCGAAACCAGTCCTTCAGTCGAGGCACGCATGAGAAAACTCGGGATTGATGAATATTACCCTGGCGCCCGTGACAAATTCGCGGTTCTTCTGCAACTGGCAACACGCTGGTCGGTTTCATTACAACATATCGCATACATTGGCGACGATCTCTGCGACCTGGAATGCATGCGGCGGGTCGGTGCGGCGTTTTGTCCCGCGGATGCTGTTCCGGAAATCATGCAGCAGGCGCATCATGTCTGCGGACACGCCGGAGGAAATGACGCGGTGCGGGAAGTCTGTGATCTCATTCTCAAAGCGCGCACGGCAGTGCTTGCTGAAGTCAGCGCATCACGCCTCGCCGCAACAGGCGCCATGAAACTTTAAAACCCCACAACAGGGGATGACGCCGCAGCATAGGAGTCACTTCGACGCGAACGCCGGTATGGCGCTCGATTTTCCAGGCGGCATAGCTGATGCTGTCATGAAAGGTAAAAGCCGCCTTGGACAGCCGCAGCACGGACAGGACTTTTCCCTGCCAGCGTCGCAGCCGCCAATGCCAAAGCGATCTCCGACGTCCTGCATCGTCTATCAGAGATTCGTAACTTCCATCCGGCAAGAGCCTCAATTTTCCTGCCAGTGCAGGTATTGCCAAAGCAGTCAGGCGTGAATAGACCTCCAGGTTCATCTGTGCGAGCTGGCACGCGCGCCCTGTTCTCTCGGGTCGCAATTCCGCAGCGTAAGTCTGGGTCAGTCCATTGGTCCAGATCATTTCGATGTTGGTCGCGGCGGTCCCGGAACAATCGAGGGTGGGCAGGGTGGATCCGAGAAAAGTGACGACCGCATGGGCCAGAGACTCCGAAATTCGCTTGCGAGCCGCCTCGTCGCGGAAAAATAATAACCTCGAGGGCTGAGCAAAACGCGCCCAGAGATAAGGATGGAACCAGCGGCGAGTCCCCTGCTCAAAATCCGCCATCGAAACTACGGCATATTTGGCACGAAACGTTTTCTCCGCTTGGGATACCTCCAGATAAAAGACATTCGGAGGTAGCAATGCGTTGAAATAACGCAGGTAGCGCTCCGGATAAGCACTGCTGTAACTGCTCACGACCGCGTAAAAATCGACCACCCCATCCCCTATCTCACGTGCGCGCAGGCACGATCCATAAAGAAGCACAGCGTCGAGGGCTGAACCGAAGCGCAATTTCAACGCCTCGAGCAAAACGAAAAAATCCGCTGATACCGTATTTGAACTCAGTGCCGTCATCTCCGAAATCAAACCCTCGGGAAGCGGCGGACCCGCTGTTGCAGCCCCTTGAAGAATACTCATGATTTTGCATTTGCGGCTGCCCTCTCCGCCGTCAGAAAGACGATCGGGCCAGCCGGCGTAATGCGTAAGGGTCCACTCTGGCTGGCGGCACGATAAGATTCGCCGTCGACGATGTAATCGTCATCGATCAGCAACTCCAGCTCATCGGTATTGCAACTATGATAACCATCCTTGTCCTTAAGATCGTTTCCACGTCCTATCAGCAACCGAAGCACGGAGCGCAAGGGAAGCTGCCGCTGCTGCCTGACGAATGTGACGTGCAGCGGCTCCGGCTGCTCCCCCCAGTATGGCCTCATGCCAAACAGCAGGCGATCAAGGGTGCTGGCGAAAAGGAATGCGTAGGTTCCGTGGGGCCGGGATAAGGTTTTCTCGGTAATGGTCATCCGGACCGGTGCCCATGCTCCCTGACGCCGCCCGAGCAGGAAGCCTGCAATATAGCCGAAGGTGATAAGGGCAGAGTAGATTTCTCCGGTAATACCCAACCGCTTTATCCTGCTCTGGGAAAAGATCACAGCGCGGGCGATGAGTCCCACGCCGAAAAACATCCCATAAACCTTCTCCGCCCCGGCCTGTTCTATGCAAAGAACATGACGCTCCACGAGTGCGGAGGAGAAATCTTTTTGAAAGCAGGCGCTCAATTGCCGCAGGACGGATTCCGGGCTGCCGCTTATGCCGAGATCGAGCGCGGTCATGTTGGTTGTACCGCCCGGCACTATCGTCAGGAGGGGCCACTTTGCCAAAGGCTGAGTGGCGAACAGATGGGACAGTACACCCTGTACCGTGCCGTCCCCGCCGATAATGACCAGTAGATCCGTGCCAGCGTTCACGAACATATCCACCGAGGCGCTGATTTCTTGAGCATTCGTCACTTCCCTGCAGGCGCCGGGAATCTCCCCCGCCGCGCGCCGGATCGCCTCCTTCCGCTTACGGATGCGTCCACTGAGCGGATTGAAAAGCAATCCGACGGATCCTGTTCCGGACTTCAATCTATCGACCCATGATCTTTCTGTCATCTACGTGATTTTAAAGGTGCAAAAATACGAACGGCCAGCTTTCCTTCATCCTGCCCCGCAACGATCTCCTCAAACCAGGAATGCAAGGGTCCACGCGACCGGCGCGATAGCCATCCCATCGCCACTCTCACTAAGAGAAAACCGGTCGAAAGCAAGTGCCAGATCACGACGGACAAAAGGCCGATATCCGGCCTGCCCGCCAGCCAACCAAATGTCAGCAGAACCAGGTTGGGATTGCGGCGGGCAGTAATGAGCCGATTGAAGGAATCCAGTGGACGCCAGATGAAAATATCGAATGACGCGACCCAGAATTGGAAGGCTCCCTCACACAGCCGCCCGCCGATGTAACCGATAAGAATCAGCCCGAATAATAGCGGCAGATGCGAGGATAAGGAATAGTCGGCGGGCAACCCCATGCCCCAGGCAACGTACCAGAGCGGCGGATGAATGATATCCAGGCCATGGTCGAGCACGTCACCGAAGCGGCTGGAAGTAACGGTTACCCGCGCCAGTTTGCCGTCGACGGTATCCAGGAAGGTCATGAACCATCCCATCACCAGTCCCGATCCATAGAAACCGTACCAGAACGCAACCCCGGCCAGCACGGCAAACAAAAGACTGAGCAGTGTAATATGATTGGGGCGCAGACCCGCAAGTATGCAGAAGTGTACCGCCTGAAATGCAGGCGCCGGCCACAGCCACTTTGTCACAAAATCGGTCACCCCTTTGTAAGACCGCTTGAATAGCTCTGACTCCAGATTGCAGCGGCTGTTCCTGCTGATCGGCAAAACGTAAGGAGCATCTCTTTTCTTGAGGTTCTGGCGCAGGCTTGGCAAATCAAGGTCTTTCAGTTCATAACGCGGCAAGGAAGAAAGGGTTTGCCCTTCTCCTCCGCTCGCAAATTCACCAAGCGCCTGTTGCACGTTCCCGCGGGAAATCCGCACCGCGACTGGCTTACCCTCCTCGCTGACAAGCACAAGATCCATTTTTGCCTTGATCAGCGCGCCCAGTACGATAGCGTCAAAAAGGTAATCTCCGCGTAAAAGCAGTGCCGAGGCAGGAGCGGGAATCCGTGCGGGATTGTCGACCCGCTTCGTCCCGGCGAATGCTTTTAACATGCGCTGCAGACGTTCCCGGCCACTTAAGCCCCAGATATCGGTTTCGCTATCGCCAATGATATGGATATAAACAGACATCGACGAATCCGCCGGCTGCTTGATTATCTCTGCGTCTGGAGTTGTCAAATTGATAGGTTTCGCAAGTCCTCCCGCGAGATGCGGGAGGCATTCAGGTCAAGAAAATCGTGAACAAATCCGGAGTTTGTTAAAAAATTCGCCGTAGCCAGAAATAAGCCACGGCGATCAGCACCACTCCTGGAAGAAGTGCGCTCAGCGCGGGATTCAAATGCAGTAACAAGCCGGCATTGGCAATGATCTGGTCGAAGAGATAGACGCTGATTCCGAGCATTGATGCAACCACGAGCCTGTTGCCGAGTCCCGCCCGTACCGATCCAAAAACAAAGGGAATCGAAAGCAACAGCATCGCGATGGTCGTCAGGGCACCGCCCGCCTTGCGCCACAAGGCAAGCTCATAAGCATCCGACTCCTGACCCGTGGTGCGCAGAAAATGCACATGTAAAAATAACTCGGTAGGTGAGAGACTTTCCGGCGATTTGGTCAATGTCGAGATATCCTCCTCCTTCAGGAAGGGTTCCCAGGGTACCGATTCTCTGCTTACGATCTCCATGGCATTGCCGTTGAATGTCTTTATGACGACGTCCCTTAACTCCCACAACCCCTCGTTTATGATATCAGCATACTTGGCATACGTATAGCGTAACAGGAAACCATTATCGTCAAAATGCATTATTTCGATGTTCGCCGCCCTTCCCGCATGCAGCATTTCTCCGATTCGCAGTATATTCCGCTCATCCCGCGTCCATATCCCCAATTGCTTGCCAAGCGCCGCGCTCTTCTCAAGCGCGGCTGCGCGAGATGAAATGGCTTTCTGCTGAAATTGCGGCGCCACGAACTGATCCAGTACAGTAATAAACAGTAAAAGAATTATTCCAACGGCAACCGGTGCGAGACTGATGCCCAGCGGAGATATACCTGCTCCTCGTAATGCCGTGAGTTCCGATCCGACGGCAAGCCTTCCCAATGCAGTTACATTGCCCATCAATGCGATGAAAGGCGCGAGTTGAATAAACCGTCGAGGCAGCAGTAGAGCCGTATAAAGAAACGCATCCTTGACGCTGTACGTGCCCTTTCCCACGTCATCGAGCTGATCCAGCAAATCAAGGAAACCGAAGAGCGGCAGAAGCACTGCAGTAGCGATTCCCAGACCCATCAAAACCTGAAGCGCCAGGTAGCGGTAAATTATCGTCATCTGCGCAGAAGCAACTTCCGCCAGAAACCGGGTAACAATAACGAGATTGCAAACAGCAGCATGACAGCATAGAGCCACCATACCCCCGGCACCCTGCCGATTGTGCCCTGCTCGACCCAGGTCTGGGCCAATCCGCTCAAAATGTAGTAGATGGCAAAAACCAGAGCTGCCAGATAATAAGTCTTATCCCCCTTTGTCTGGCGAGGCGAAGCGCGGCTGAAGGGCACCGCTATCAGCGCCAGCAGGATCGTTGCCAACGGGCGTGATAGCCGCCACTGAAGCTCGGCAATATCCCGTGGGCGATCGGATTGCATCAATGCAGCGGTAGGGGCAGCCTTGCGCCTGTAATCCATTACGTTTCCGCTGTCCGTGAAATAAACCAGCTTTTCAAACTGGACGACGGTATCACCCTTTCCGGTGTGCGATAGCCGGTAAATGGAGCCATCCAGCAGATGTATCTGGGGGCGCTGGCCGAACACAAGCTCGGGCTGGTAAGCCTTCCTGGCAAGAATGATCTCGCTGCTGTCATGCTTGTTCAGATAATGGAATACCTCTTTCATCTGTTTGCCCGAGCTATCCTTGGACTGCACATAAATCACTCGGCCTTTTTTTTCGCTGCCGTAGAAACGCCCGGCGCGGAACCGATCCGTATTCAACTCTGCCTCTGCCTGGGCATTGAGCAGATAGCTTTCCTCATACGCCCACGGACGCGCAAAAATGGAAAGGAAACCACTGATAAGCCCCACAGGAACCGCAACGATGAGCACTGCATAGATAATGCGATGCTCACTGACCCCGGCGGAACGCAAAACGACTATTTCCTGGTCCCGGTGCAGGCGGCCCAGCCCCATGATGACAGCCACGTACAGGGCAATCGGCATCAGCACTTCCAGTGCGATCAGCGTTTTCAGCAGCACGAGCCTGAGCACGGGGACAAGGCCAAGCGAATCTGTCACTGCTCCGGCCAGAAAACGGGCTGTGCTGAAACTTGCAAACAATGTCGCGAGGATCACGGCGACTACCATAAACGGTATCAGCAGTTCCCGCGTGATATATCGTTCTATTATTTTCACGTTGCCTATCGCCGTTGATCGGAATCGGAATTCAAGCCTCTCACATTTCAGGGAGCGGGTCCGCGCAAACCGGCCTCTCCTCGGGCAGCCGGCGCCTCGCCCGCCAGTACCGACTCCGCAAGCACCAGGTCTGCAACCTTGTCCACATCGACCCCCGCCTGAGGATAGGGCAGGAATACCGGATGCGTCCTGATGCCGGTTTTCCTTCTGACTGCTCTCAATCCCCTTTCTATCGTCAATAATCCCAGCAGATAATAGAAGACGGTCGCGAACCCGAAGGTCTCCATGATCAAGCGTACGGGCCGCTTGCGCAGCTCTTCCGCACGTTGCCAGAATGATACGAGACCACGGCCGCGATCATTGAGAAAGGCATATAGGTTGCAGCCGCAAACATTCGCATCCTTTAACCTTATTACCGTTCGCCTTGCCCCGGGAAATGCAGCTGCCACATCTTCATATTTGACGACCCCGACAGCAGCATCGCAACCCGACGCTTGGGAGCTGCGAAGAAAATATTGCACGATGGCCGGTGTCAACAACGCGTGGTCGGCTGTGGTCAATAATATCGGGGCTTCCTGATTCACCTGGGAGAAGCCGCTGCGGGCGCTGCGGCTGGGAGAATCGAGATTTGGCAGCCAGACGACGCGCCCATTGCGAATACGTTCCTGCAGTTCCGGACAAGCGGGCAGCAAGGACTTCGGTGGTCCGCACAAAATGATGCTCTTCACCATGCCGCTGGCTTCCAGCGCGTCCAGTACGCGGATGATCATCGGTATTCCCCCGACGCGCGCGAATGCCTTGCAGGGCGCTCCCGTTTCCAAGGAGATGGGATCTCGAGCCGTGCGGTCCGCTGCCAGCACCACGGCGGTGAACAGATCATTCTTTTTCATTGCATCGTTTTACCGATTCCGGTTCTTCAGTTGCTCCATCCGGCATTCACAGCGTCTTCTGGTAAATCCGGTAACGTTTATACTCCCTGCAGCCCAAACTATCCAGAATGGCACGCATGGGTTTGTTGTCCTCAAGTATCCAGGATAATTCCATTGCCTTCACTCCCATGGCTCGTCCGAGTTCCCTCGGCGCGTCGATGACCATGAAGGCAAGCGCCATGCCGAGCGGAGTACTATGGAAGCGCCTGCGTACTCCCATTAATGGTATGCGACCGGTATGCACCCCTCCCCTGGATCTGATCCGGACCAGTCTGGTCCAGCCAAACGGAAACAAGTGTCCGTTCAGTTCGGCAAAAATTTCGTTGAGGTTTGGCAATGCCACCATGAACGCAGCGGGCACCCCGTCGACCTCCGCAATCTGGATACAATCATCGGGTACGAGCAAGCGAAGACTGGTGCCAAGTTCCGCGAACTCTGCCTGGGTAAAAGGAACGAAACCCCAATTCTCGGACCAGGCATCGTTGAATATATCACGCAGAACTTCCAGTTCCTCACTGAACTTGTCGCGGCGCAAGGTTCTCAGTCGCACCTGATCCGCAAATTTACCGATCAAGGCGTCCATCAGCCGCGGCACCTTGAAATCGAGCTCTATCCAATAGGCAAGCAAATCCTTCGCCTGTTGATACCCTTGTTCTTCCAGCAGGCGGCCGTACCATCTGCGGGAGTGCGGCATCATCACTACCGGCGGCGTATCAAAACCGTCCACCAATATGCCGCATTCCTGGTTGATCGATAAATTGAAGGGACCGGTCACATGTCTCGTCTGCTGCGCCCTCAGCCATGCCTCAGCCATCTGGATGAGGGCGGCCGAAACCTCCTTATCATCTATGCACTCGAACAGACCGAAATGTCCGGTATCGCCGCCGTAGCGTTCCCGATGCAGTTGATCGATCTGGGCGCTGATCCTTCCTACCGGCTGATCATCCCTGTATGCAATCCAGGCCTGCCATTTTCCGTGCTTGAAAAAGGGATTGAATCTCGAAAAATGCAGTCGTCGCTCCAGCCGTAAAGGGGGCACCCACATGGGATCGTCAGCATAAATACTCCAGGGAATATCGATAAAAACTCCCATTTCCCGATAGCTTCTGACCGGACGGACAATGACTTCCGGGAAGTGCGGGCCGCTAATCTTTTTTTTCATGTAAAACTGGCCAAGTGATGATCAGACGTGGATATTCCATGGTCGCATTGCGTCCAGAGAGCGGAAACGTTTGTACCGTGAAAGACTGCGCCTCGAAAATGAGTTGAAGATCGAAACGGTTTCTGCTTTACCCAATCCCGACAGGAATCAGTCCATACCCCGCGGACAAGGCGGATATGTTAACTTGTTAACTCGATGACACCTTGTTGACGTGTGATATTATAATTGCCGGTCTGCTACCTGAGGGCGGACTTCAGCATTTATCCCCGCGATCTTCGCGCACTCAGTCTGGAAAATGAGCGGTGCAGTATAGCGAATGAAGTAAAAGGAAAAGAAAAAACAGCGACTGGCAATGGATTCTGTAACGATTATTTGCGGAAGGTTGATTATTGATGGAAAGTTCTGAGTATAACCTGCTAGTGTCTCTCGCCCTTATTCCTGTCGTTATCGGGCTGCAAATATGGGTAAGGAACCGCCGCAGGAGCCGGCGCAACGAAGCCGGGCAACAGGAATTCGATAGCTTGGCTGCAACGCTCTTGTCAGCGATTATCGAAGGAGTAGCCGTCATCTCGAGTTTATTACTCATCATCTGGATTATGGGAGGCATATTGAGATACCTGTTCCCAATGATATTCAACGCAAAATAGCAATACGAGTATCCTGCTCAACCGTGAGGTCCGGAAACCTTCAGGCAATGGCCGGTCAACGATTCCCGGCGGATTCCGCTACTCATTTACGCTGCCCATTACAATGAGAACTCACCTGTTCACTGCATTGCCTCCGCATAATGAGGTTGAGCAGATTCCTATGATTATTTCCGGTTTTGTATGCGTGTAGTCGTTACAGGAATGGGAGTTGTTTCCCCCATTGGTATCGGGGTTGACCAGTTCTGGTCAGCGGCTGTCAATGGTGTGAGCGGAATAAAAAGAATAACCAGCTTTGATGCATCGAGCAGGCGTTCCCAAATTGCAGGAGAAGTGGCGGACTTTGATCCTTCAACCTTCCTCTCCCAAAAGTATATCGAGCAAACCGACAGATTCACCCAGCTTGCCCTGCTTGCTGCGCGTCTTGCCCTCGAGGACGCCGGCGGGCTTGATGCTTATGAATCTCGCCGCATCGGGGTGAGCATAGGTTCGGGAATGGGTGGTTTTTCCACCTTCGAATCGTCCGCGCTGCGCAAGTTTCGAAGTCAGCCGGTACCGCCTTTCACCGTACCACGCACAATGGCCAACTCCGCTGCCGCCTGGATCGCGATCAGGCATGGGTTCAAAGGCATGAACCTGACCTCCAGTACAGCTTGCTCTTCGGGAGCCAATGCCATCGGCGCGGCACTCGATCTCCTGCGTGCAGGAAGAGCGGACGTGGTGGTAGCCGGCGGCGCTGAAGCATGCGTATTGCCGCTCACCATCAATGGTTTTGAGATATTGCATGCCCTGACCACCACTTCCAACGATAATCCAACCGGAGCCTCGCGTCCTTTCGCAAAAGGTCGCGATGGTTTTGTCATGGGAGAGGGTGCCGGAATACTGATTCTCGAGAAGGAAGAGCAGGCCCGCCACCGGGGAGCGAAAATATATGCCGAGCTTGCCGGCTATGGACAGGCATGTGATGCAACGCATATTGTAATGCCCGACATGGAAGGCCAGATAGCTGCCATGCAGGAAGCCATCCGTGATGCAGGAATGGAGCCGGATTCCATTGAGCATATCAATGCGCATGCGACTTCCACGCCGCTGGGCGATACAGTCGAAACGCGGGCGATAAAAAATCTTTTTGGAGCGCGTGCCGCTGACATTGCCATCAGTGCCACCAAATCGATGGTAGGCCATTCCATCGGCGCGTCGGCAGCAATCGGCAGTATCGCCACCATCATGGCGCTTCATACCGGCACCATCCATCCGACCATCAATCTTGATGAGGCTGATCCCGAGTGTGACCTCGATTACACCCCCAACGTTGCGCAGAAAAGAAGTGTCCGCACCGGCTTGTGTAACGCTTTCGGATTTGGTGGCAACAATGCGAGCATTCTTTTCACAACCCTTGCATGAAGGAAGAAACTAGATATGGACACAGCGGAGATTGAAGCAAAGGTCATACAATTCATTGCCACAAAAGTCGAGAATCTCGATGCTTCCACTATCAACCGGTCTTCAAAATTTGAAGAGCTTGGACTCGACTCCATGGATACGATACAGCTTCTGTTTGACGCTGAAGATGCGTTTGGCATCAATTTCGATAGCGAGGAAGCAAAGGGATTCAGCACCGTAGGAGATATCGTCTCCTATATCGAAACCCATCAGCCATCAGCAGCCCCTCAATAAAGGAAGAGGCGTTACACAATCACGCCCTTCCCCTCTTCTCTCATTCCCCCGATCTTCCGAAGGGGTCTTCACGAAGCAGGCTGCGCTCCACTGCCCCTTTCACCTCGTTTTCGCGGAGAGGGTTTTTTTCAACGGCGCAGCCTTCGATTTCGACACCTTTGTTTCCTCCGTCTCTGCCGGAGCTTTAACCTTTGCCTCCTTCACTTCGAACTCGAACCCGATTTTTCCGTCCTTGTCGGCAACGAGATAGGCTGAAAACGGCCTGCCCTTCTTGGAAATAAACTTTGTCAGCAAATCCGTTTTGCCGGTCTGCAACAGTTTCATGACCTGCTCGCGCTCGAGCGGCCGCGAGAGAATGATTTTCCCTATTTTAAAGCTGCATGTGTGTGCAGAACCGAGCGATTTTTCGCACAGGTAACTCATGCCGTGATCGAATACCCGGCCACTGCACCGGGGACACTTTCCGAGCGGTTCCTGCCCGGAAAAATCAACCTCTTCGGCATCCTGCTCACCGTCTGCGCCGAAATCGAACTTCATTTCGAATTCATCAGTCAGTTTGATGTTGGCGTTGAACAAGCGCCCCATCTTGCTCCGAAAGCCCTGGAGAGGTCCCACCTCCCGCCGGGTAATGAGCTGTTCCATTTCCGCCGTTTCAAACTGTCGTCCCGCCAGAATTTTCCATAGTGCGAAATCACATTTCTGGCACTGAAATTTTTTATATGTCTCCTGAATTACCCCACCGCATTTCGGACAGGGCGACTTGAGCGTCGAAAAATCTCCACTAATGGTTTCGCCGCGATGACTTTTTGCTTGTTGCACGATGTGGCTCGTCATCTCCGCGATTTCTGCCATGAACTTGTTGCGTTCAAGCTTTCCCTGTTCGATCTGGCGCAGCTTGTATTCCCAGTCACCTGTCAGTTCAGGCGAAGTAAGTTCCGGTACTTTCAACCCGCGCAACAAGGTGATGAGGGAAAAGGCCTTGGCAGTTGGATGCAGTTCCCGTCCCACACGCTGGATGTAGTTTTCCGATACCAGGCCTTCGATAATCGCTGCGCGTGTCGCCGGTGTGCCAAGTCCCTTTGCGCTCATGGCTTCCCGCAGTTCTTCATCTTCCACCCATTTACCCGCGCCTTCCATCGCAGACAGCAGCGTGGCTTCATTGAATCGGGGGGGCGGGCGGGTCTGGTGCGAGGCAACCTCAATTTCCTCGGCGATCACCGGTTCATCCGGCTCCAGCTTGACCAGAGTCGAGTTGTCCTCCGTACCCGAAGGCTGCGCCTCCTTGCCGTAAACGGTCTGCCAGCCGGGATTGATCAGGACTTTGCCTTCCGTCTTGAAGGGCTCGTTCTCCACTCGCGTGATACGAGTGGTAACGAGAAATTCAGCCGCCGGATAGAATATCGCGAGAAAACGTTTGACAACAAGATCGTACAGTTTTGACTCCACCTCGTTCAAACCCCTGGCTTCAATGGTCGTAGGGATGATCGCAAAGTGATCGGAGATTTTTGCATTGTTGAATATACGTTTATTGGGCTTAACCCAGCCTGCTCCGAGAATCTGTGTGGCGAATGCTCCATATCCAGAGTTTTGGAGCGAACCCAGGGCTTCCTTGACAGTGGCAATATAATCTTCCGGCAGAGCCCGCGAGTCCGTGCGCGGATAAGTCAGCACCTTATGCTTTTCATATAATGCCTGCGCCAGTGAGAGCGTAGTCTTGGCGGAAAAACCGAAACGGCCGTTCGCGTCGCGCTGTAAACTGGTAAGGTCATAGAGCAAAGGGCAGGTTTCGGTAGCAGGCTTGCTTTCTTCGGTGACGACCCCAGATTTGCCGAGGCACTTGGCTCGGATAGCTTCCGCAGTCGCATGATCCCATAACCGCTCTGCTTTTTGCTCATTGTCTTTCCTGGCTTTCGTGAACGACTCGTCGAACCAGCGGCCCTTATAGCTTCCTTCCCGCGCGGAAAACGTTGCATGCACTTCCCAGTAACTGCGAGGGACAAATTTCTTGATGATGTCTTCGCGCTCGCTCAGAATCGCCAATGTAGGAGTTTGTACACGCCCCACTGTGGTTTTATGGAAGCCGCCTTCCTGTGAATTGAATGCGGTCATGGCGCGGGTGCCGTTTATGCCCACCAGCCAGTCAGCTTCCGAACGGCTTACCGCTGCTTCCGCCAGTGGCCACACGTCCTCATCATCCAGCAACTTATTGAAACCCTCCCGGATGGAAGCGGGCGTCATCGATTGCAGCCATAGTCGTTTAACCGGCTTTTTGGTTCCAACATGGCGAGTGATGTAGCGAAAAATCAGTTCCCCTTCCCGACCTGCATCGCAAGCATTGATCAGTGCGTCCACATCCTTCCGTTTGATGAGTCTGGTCAAAAGCTTGAGCCGCGATTCGGTTTTCTCGATGGGATTGAGGTCAAAATGCGGTGGAATGACGGGCAGATTCGTAAAGCTCCATTTCCCTCGCTTGACTTCGTGTTCCGGAGGGACCGCGAGCTCAAGCAAATGCCCTACCGCAGATGACACGACATATTCATCGTTCTCGAAGTAGTCGGTATGTTTCGTGAATCCGCCTAAGGCACGCGCAATGTCTGCGGCAACAGAAGGCTTCTCGGCAATGATTAAGGTTTTACCCATGAAACTCCTGTAAATATCGCACCACCCCCATGCGATTTATCAGCATAACAGGGAGCAAGCAAAAATAGATAGCACTGCCATCGATCCGGAACCAAAAATATCATCATGATAGGAATCCCCGAAGGCAGGCAAGCTGAGCAGAAAAACAGCCATGCTTCTCCGCGCGGAATCCTGTCGTCCGTACCAGTCGCTGCAACTCCTGCAACCTCTTCCGGCCCCACGTTACCCCCTCTTATCCCCTCCGGACCTGGTTATCATATGGAAGCCGTACATACCTCGAACACCGCAACCTATCGGAGCCGCTGGTAACGCCCGCCGGGAAGACTGGCGATTATGCCATCCAGTTCAAGCGTCAACAGCATCGCCGATACCGTTTCTACCGTCAAGCCGCTACGCAGGCAGAGGGTATCGACATCGATGATGTCGTGACTGAGGTGTTTCAACAGCAAAAATTCTTCTCTTGCAGCTTCACCCCCTTCCGGAATGAGGACGGGGGCTCCAAGTGGGCAGCCGAATTCCTCCAGAATATCTTCTGCACTTTCCACCAGCTTGGCACCCTGCTTGATGAGTGCATGGCATCCCCTGGACAAGGGCGAGTGGATGGAGCCCGGAATGGCGAATACTTCGCGTCCCTGCTCCAACGCCTGTCGCGCGGTGATAAGAGAACCGCTCTGCAACGCGGCCTCGACCACAAGGCACCCCCTGCTCAGGCCACTGATGATGCGATTGCGGCGCGGAAAGTTGCTGCCGATGGGAGGCGTACCCAACGGAAACTCGGAGACAAGCGCGCCCTCTTCCGCCAACTCATGCGCCAGCTTGCGATGGCTTGCGGGATAAACGAGATCCAGTCCGGTACCCACCACGGCAACACTGCTGGCCCTTCCTCGCAGTCCCCCACGATGCGCTGCGGCGTCCACCCCAAGCGCCATGCCACTGGCGATGCAAAATCCCGCATTGCTCGCCGCCTCGGCAAAAGCTTCTGCATTGGAAAGGCCTTGAGGCGTAGCATTTCGGCTGCCGACAATGGCAAGCATTGGCGTGTTCAGTAGACCGCGCTTTCCTTTGACATAGAGAAGCGGCGGGGGATCGGGGATATTGAGTAACAGTGCGGGATAATCCGGATCTGCCAGGGTGATGACGGAGTTCTGCGGGTCTTCCAGCCATTTGAGCGAAGCGTTCAGCTTTTGCAGGTCAGCTCCCCCGATAATGTTGGCCGCCACCTTCCTTTTAACCACGCGCTCCAATGAAGTCATGCTGGCCGAAAGAATTGCAGCGGGGCTGCCAAAAGCCGCAAGCAAACACCTCATCGACTCGTCACCCAGGCCATTGATCAAATCCAGGGCGAGCCAGGATTCGATATCCGGTTCGATATTCCGCTGCGAAATTACCTGGTCAGGCATTGATGACATGTCCTTTTCATCCCGTAACCGCATCCGGTGGACTTCATCCCTTCACCGCTGCAGAACTCACGGTGATCAACCTGGAGCGCAAATCTCCGGTTACTGTCATGGCAAGACAATCTGATGAAATATAGGAACTTAGCAGTGATTGAAAGTCGGAGAAAAGAAGGTTGCAGGTAAATCAGGATATAATATATCCGCAGGAATCCTGCGAAGGTGCGACGGACTATCGCTATCAGGCGTCGCCTTGAATTTTGCATTCAGTTTCTTTTATGTTCAAGCCTTTTTATGGCGCTATTGAAAATATTGCAATATCCTGACGAACGGTTACACACCATTGCGGCGCCGGTTCCCGAAGTCACCGATGAAATACGCGTCCTGGTGCAGGATATGGCAGAAACCATGTACGCCGCGCCGGGGGTCGGGTTGGCTGCCACCCAGGTGGATGTGCACAAGCGTGTTATCGTAATCGATGTTTCCAATACCCATGACCAGCTGCTTGTGCTGATCAATCCGGAAATCACCGCACACGACGGGGAATCGGACTATGAGGAAGGCTGCCTGTCCGTACCTGGCATATTTGGCAAGGTGCCGCGCGCTGCGCAGATTACCGTCGAAGCTCTGAATGAGAACGGCGAGCGCTTCACGCTGGATGCCGACGGTCTTCTGGCGGTATGTATCCAGCATGAAATGGATCACCTGTTGGGAAAAGTATTTGTGGAGTATTGGTCGCGGATGAAGCAATCGAGGATTCAGGCAAGATTCCGGAAACAACGCCGAAAGGTGATGTAGCAGACCATGTAAAAATTTATATCTTTATTGTCCGTCTCTCGCAAGCTTTTGGTACATTCCACGGTGCATTTCCCTGCTTCCACAGCAAACCCGAGGCAACCGCAATGCAAAATTATCCGGAGAATTTGCTGACCGGCGCTCCGGGAACGGGATGTGGATACTGACAGCCCTTTCTTGCCGTCGAGCGCCTACTCCTGTCTATCTCCATGAGAATCATTTTTGCTGGAACGCCTCCTTTCGCCGCTGCCGCGCTTGAAGCGCTGGCAGATGTCGGACACGAAATTGCATTGGTGCTGACCCAGCCGGATCGACCTGCTGGAAGAGGCATGAAAAATGCTCCCAGCGCAGTGAAGTTACTGGCGCAAAAGCGGGGATTTGGTCTACTACAGCCTCCCTCCCTCAGGCAACCCGAGTTGCACGCACAACTCGATGCCATCAGGGCGGATATCATGGTTGTCGCTGCGTATGGATTGATTCTGCCTTTCTCTGTTCTGAATATTCCGAAACTTGGCTGCGTCAACATTCATGCCTCGTTACTGCCCCGGTGGCGCGGAGCGGCTCCAATCGAACGGGCGATTATGGCGGGAGATCAGGAAACAGGAATTACGATCATGCAAATGGATCGCGGTCTTGATACCGGCCCCATTCTGCTGGTACGAAGTATTACAATCGCAAAGGATGATACTGCCGGAACATTGCATGAAAAGCTTGGACAACTGGGAGCGACCTGTATCGTAGAGGCGCTGGCTTTGTTGCAGCAAGGAAAAATTATCGCCATCCCCCAGAATGATCTGGCGGCGACGTATGCCTCCAAACTGGAAAAGGCGGAAGCCGAAATTGACTGGCGGATGGATGCAGAAAATATTGATCGCGCAGTGAGGGCCTTTAATCCTCGTCCCGGCATGCATTCCACCGTGAATGGAATTTCCATGAAAGTGTGGCGGACCAGCGTGGATATCGCAGAGGCAGATGAAAAACCGGGGAAAATCGTTGCAATAAGATCAGATGGAATTGTGGTTGCATGCGGCAAGCATGCCTTGGTATTGAAGATCGTGCAAAAATCCGGAGGTAAAAAATTAAGATCTGCTGAATTCCTCCTGGGGCATTCCCTGCGGCGGGGCGATCGTTTTGAAAGCCGGGAATGATCAGGACCCAGCGCCTGGCCGCCGCCACTGTTGAAAGAGTGCTGAGTGGCGCGAGTCTGACAACGGTTTTGCAGGAAACCTGGCGCAGCCACAGCGGCCTCTCTGACCAGCAGCGCGGTGCGATTCAGGACTTAAGCTATGGCGTACTGCGCTTTTATGGTCAACTGGACATATTGCTTGACTTATTGCTGAACAAGCCCCTCAAGGATCAGAGTTTGCGCTACCTGCTGCTGGTGGGACTGTATCAGCTTCAATACAGCAAAACGGCGCCGCATGTTGTAGTGGACAGCGCGGTATCCGCTTCTTGCAGTCCCTCGATCGATAGCAGGAATAGCAGGGACATGCGGGATCCTCGGCATGCGAAAAGTATAGGCGGACTGGTCAATGCGATATTGCGCAACTTTTTGCGCAAACGTCCTGCCCTGCTTGAACAAACGGCGGCAACCGAAGTAGGAAGGTATTCTCATCCACAATGGTGGATCGACAAACTCCATGCGCAATATCCCTCCCGCTATCAGGCTGTACTGGAAACTGCCAATCGGCGGCCGCCCATGGCGCTCAGAGTCAATCGGCGAAGGACAAATATTGAGGCCTATCAGACCCTGCTGCACAATGCCGGACTGAATGCCCGGCGACCGGAAAACGACTGGGCAGAAGAGGCGCTTGAATTATTTCACCCGGTCCCGGTGGAAAAACTGCCAGGATTCGGTCAAGGGCTGGTATCAGTTCAGGATGTGGGCGCCCAAATGGCAGCGCCGCTACTATGTTCCCAGAGCGGAATGCGTGTGCTTGACGCCTGCGCTGCGCCTGGCGGGAAAAGTGCGCATCTGCTTGAGTTGATCGATCTGGAACTGATCGCAGTTGACAATGATGGCGAGCGGGTAGAACGGCTAAAGCAGAATTTCACTCGTCTCGACCTCAAGCCTTATCGCATTATTCAGGGCGACGCTACCCACCCGCGGGAGTGGTGGGATGGAAAGCCATTCGATCGTATCCTGGCTGATGTCCCTTGTTCTGCGTCCGGAGTGGTGCGGCGTCACCCCGACATCAAATGGCTGCGGCGCGAAAGCGACCTGGCGCAGTTTGCCGAGATACAACGTAAAACACTCGATGCTCTTTGGCAAACCCTGGTCAAAGGCGGTAAATTGCTCTATGTCACTTGTTCCATATTCGCAGAAGAAAACGGTCTTCAGGTGGAAAGCTTCCTGAATCATCACCCGGATGCTCGTCTGCTGCCCTTTTCCGTGCCAGAAATCGTTGACGGCCAGTTGTTGCCGAACCCCCATCACGACGGTTTTTTTTATGCATTGCTTGAAAAGCTCTGATTTCCTGGCGCGTCTCCTGCACATGACTGTGGCAGTGCTGCTGCTTGTGCTCATAGGACAGGCATCCAGCGCACATGGGGAAGCAAGCATAGAGATCAAGTCGGTCAGAATCAAACCGGTGGAAGGCACCTACGAGTTTGACGCCGATTTCCAGATCACTCTCAATCACAAACTGGAGCACGCCCTGGAGAAGGGTATTGTGCTTTATTTTGTCACCGAACTCGGCCTGGTCAACTCACGCTGGTACTGGTTCGATGAAAGAGTAGGCTATAGCAGAGTGCGCGAAGGATTGAGCTACTACGCGCTGACCCGCCAGTATCGCCTGACGCGGGGGGCATTGTCACAGAACTTCGGTTCGCTCAACGAGGCATTGCAGGCGTTAAGCCGCGTGCGGGACCGACCGATCAATGCGAGTGAAGAATTGATCCCGAACGCGGAATATACCGTGGAATTGCGCATGCGTCTCGACATAGCGGCGCTGCCCAAGCCGTTCCAGGTGGAAACGCTCGGCTCCCGGGAGTGGGATCTCGGTTCCGGTACTTTGCGGTGGGATACCCGCCTACCCTCCCAGAAGCTGCAGGACAGCAGCAAATGATGAAATACCTCATCATCGCCGGCGTGGCGCTGGGGGCGATCATGCTGCTCCTGCTCGCGAGCGCTGGCGCCGATACCGGCCTCTTTGACCGTAAATACAGGCTTCTGATCAGGCTCAACGCCGGTTTGGTGCTGTTCCTCATGGCAATCGTCGGATACCTGCTGTGGAGGCTCAGACGCAGGCTTCAGGCGGGCGTATTCGGTTCCAGGCTGGCGCTGCGCCTGTTGCTGATCTTCTCGCTGATGGCGGTGCTCCCGGGTGTCCTGGTCTATAGCATATCGGTCCAGTTTCTGGGAAAAAGTATCGAATCGTGGTTCGACGTAAAAGTGGATCGCGCCCTGGAAGGCGGATTGGAACTGGGGCGCACCATTCTCGACAGTCGGCTGGAAGATCTGCATAGAAAAGCCGATCTCACCGCGCTTGCATTATCTGAGCAAACGGGGCCCTTGCCGCCGGCATTAAACCAACTTGTCCATCAAACGCAGGCGCAGGAAGCAGTCCTGTTCGATCACGAAGGTAACGTCGTTGCATTTGCACGTGCGGACACGAGTGAAACCGTCCCTGACGGACTCAGTACGACTTCAATCCATCAGATCAGGGCGGAAAACGGATACAGCACGATTGAGTCGATTCCCGGCGAAGGTTTGTACCTGAAGGTATGGTCACTTATCGATGTTCCCGGCGTAAGAAACAATACGCGCATTCTTCAGTTGACGCAGCCCGTGCCGAAACAACTGGCGGAAGACGCGGAAATAGTACAGGCAGCCTATCGGGACTACCAGGAATTGCTGCTGTCGCGCGAAGGTCTCAAACACCTCTACGGGGTGACCCTGACGCTCGCGCTGCTGCTTGCGCTTTTCTCTGCCCTGGCCGCCGCATTCCTGATCAGCGAACGGCTCAGCGCGCCTCTGGGAATGCTGGCGGAGGGTACACGAGCGGTTGCGCAGGGCGATTTCAGCAGACGCCATCCGGTACAGAGCCGCGACGAACTGGGCGTACTGACCGAATCATTCAATCTCATGACCCAGCAGTTGGAGGAAGCGCGGATAACTGCCCAACACAATCAACAGGAAGTGGAAAGCGCGCGGGCTTATCTGGAAAACATCCTGGCCAATCTTTCCTCGGGCGTCCTGGTATTCGATGAAAGCCTGCACTTGCGCACAGCCAATCTGAGCGCAGAGCAAATCCTGAACGTTCCGCTGCCCGGTCTGGAAGGATTGACGATCGAGGAATGCGCGATGCGTGAATCCGAGTTGAACGCTTTCGCATATGGAATTCTGGAAGGATTTCATTCAGAAACAAAGGGCGAGTGGCAGCGCCAGGTGGAGCGAGCGAGGGAGGGCACGCGTCAGGTCCTGCTGCTACGGGGAACATGGCTGGCGCATGTGCCGGGCGGAGGAGGCGTCGTCGTGTTCGACGACATCACCCATCTACTGGAAGCTCAGCGCGCTGCAGCCTGGGGAGAAGTGGCCCGCCGTCTGGCGCATGAAATAAAGAATCCCCTGACCCCGATACAACTGTCCGCCGAACGCATACAACACAAGCTTGCCGCGAAGCTGAATGACAATGATGCGCAAATTCTGCAGCGTTCCACCGAAACGATCGTCAATCAGGTGGAAGCGCTCAAAAGAATGGTCAATGAATTCAGCGAATACGCGCGTGCACCTGAACCCGAATTTCACCTGCTGGATTTCAATGCGCTGGTGCGGGAAGTAATGGCCTTGTATGAGAGTCCAGCCACAGCAGCGCCGGATAATCGGCAACCCCACATCGATCTGGTTCTGGCGCCCGACCTGCCGATGATGAAAGGTGACTCTGCGCGACTGCGCCAGGTGATACACAATCTCCTGCAGAATGCCCAGGATGCGCTGGCTGGTTTGCCTCAACCCGCAATCATGATAAAAACGGAAATCCTGCCCTCAGGAATACGTTTCACCGTCAGCGATAACGGCGGGGGATTTCCTGAACAGGTGAGAGCACGGGTATTTGAACCCTATGTGACAACAAAACCGAAAGGGACCGGACTGGGTCTTCCCATTGTAAAAAAGATAATCGAAGAACACAGGGGAACGATACAGATTGAAAATATGCGACCTCACGGTGCGCGTATTTCAATCGTACTCCCCCTCTCCCCGGACAAGCTGGTGGTTTCTCTCAAAGATAGATGGCTCCGACCGATCGCGGGAGAACCTGCACTTTCACTTTCCTGTGAACTGCAGTCAAAAGAATAAGAGGTAAGGCTTGACGTTCAATTTCATTTCCGTGGCAAGCAAATCTATTCCTGGAATTATGAGCAACAATACGATACTGATCGTCGACGATGAAATCGGCATCCGTGAGCTTTTGTCCGAAATTCTGCGCGATGAAGGTTATCGCGTCGCCCTGGCGGAAAACGCTGCACAGGCGCGCGCATGGCGGAAACAGGCTCGCCCTGATCTGGTATTGCTGGATATCTGGATGCCGGATACCGACGGCATCACTCTGTTGAAAGAATGGGTCAGCAGCGGACTTCTCACCATGCCGGTCGTGATGATGTCAGGTCATGGCACAATCGACACCGCGGTAGAAGCCACGCGTATGGGAGCAGCGGCCTATCTCGAAAAACCGGTACCGCTGCAAAAACTGCTGAGTACAGTCGGCCGCGCGTTGCGCAGCGGGCAGGCCAAGCCACGGATGACACTTCCCCTGGCGAGCCTGGGACGAGGGGCGCTGATTACAGACCTGAAAAGACGACTGGAACAGGTTGCCAGCCTCACGGCACCGGTGCTGCTCATAAGTGAACCGGGAACGGGCGTGGATCTATGCGCCCGCTTTCTGCACCAGCCAAATACACCTTGGGTAGAACCCGATACTCTCGCCACCCTGTCGAATGCTCCGTTTGAGTTACTTGAACAAGCAAAAGGAGGATTGCTTTTTCTCAAGGAGATCGGCGAGCTCAACAAACTGGCGCAAAAAGGACTGTTACTGCTCCTGGGCAAGCTGGAAAGATACAGTGTCCGGCTCGTATGCGTGACCTCCACGCCGCTTGCCAGTCTGGCGGCTCAAGGGGTCTACGATCCCAAGCTGTACGAGATGCTGAGTGGACTTTGCATCAACGTGCCCGCACTGAGGGAGCATCGGGAAGACATTCCCGAACTCGCGACCCAGATACTCTCGCGTTACATCGAATCAGGAGACGTTCCGTTGCGACAATTCAGCACCGCTGCCCTCAACTGCCTGCGAAATCACGACTGGCCCGGAAATCTCGCACAACTGACAGGCGCAGTGCATACCCTTGCACTGACCTGCACTAGCGATGAAATATCGGCAGAAGACGTAAAACAGATGCTGATCCCTTCCCCGCCTTCACAGGCAGTGGGAGGTATCCCGCTCGACATACCGTTGCGTGAAGCGCGGGACATGTTCGAAAAAACATATTTTGAACAGCTTATCGAACAGGAAAATGGCAATATGACCCGAGTGGCGGAACGCGCTGGCCTGGAGCGCACCCATCTGTACCGCAAGCTCAAGCTGCTCGGCATCAGGCTGCGCGGGAATTGAGATTCATTCTCTACAATCGGAGTTGTCATATTGTCTGGCATCCTATCTTAAGAGATAATAATGGTTTTGCCGATCGCACCGCTATTTGAGCGGTGTTTTTGTGTGCGTATAAATTGTTGAGCTAGGGAGTTCATGTTCATGGGAACATTTCGAGATTTTGAAGCGCCGGTATTCAAGAACCTGACCAGCGCCATTCGTGCACTGGCGATGGATGCCGTGCAAAAAGCCAACTCGGGGCATCCGGGAATGCCTATGGGCATGGCTGAGATCGCTGAGGTATTGTGGATACATCACCTACGCCATAATCCGGCAAATCCGAAGTGGGCCGACCGTGACCGCTTCGTTTTGTCCAATGGACATGGATCCATGCTCATTTACGCCCTGCTGCACCTCACGGGCTACGATTTGCCGATGGAGGAAATCAAGCGTTTCCGTCAGCTTCATTCCAGGACTCCCGGCCATCCGGAATATGGTTATACACCCGGCGTCGAGACGACCACAGGTCCGCTGGGCCAGGGGATTACCAATGCTGTGGGAATGGCTCTGGCAGAGAAAATACTTGCCTCGGAATTCAACCGTCCCGGCTTCGATATCGTCAATCACCATACCTATGTATTCCTGGGCGATGGCTGTCTGATGGAAGGTATCTCTCATGAAGCCTGCTCGCTTGCAGGCACATTGGGACTGGGTAAGCTGATCTGTTTTTATGACGACAATGGCATTTCCATCGATGGGCATGTGGAGGGATGGTTCACAGACGACACGCCCAAACGCTTCGAAGCCTATGGTTGGCATGTTGTGCCGAATGTCAACGGACATGATCCGGTAGCGATAGAGGCCGCCATCGAAGCTGCCAAGCAGGCCGTGGACAAACCTTCCATGATCTGCTGCAAGACCGTGATCGGAATGGGCTCGCCCAACAAGGCAAATACTCACGAGGTGCACGGTGCAGCGCTGGGTGACCTGGAAATAGCCGCTGCGCGCCCGCATATCGGCTGGAATCATTTGCCATTCGAGATCCCCGAGGATGTCTACCAGAACTGGGATGCGCGCGCAAAAGGACAAAAGCTGGAAGACGGCTGGAATCGCAAGTTCGCAGAGTACGCTGCGAAATACCCGACTGAGGCAGCCGAGTTCAGCCGGCGGATGGCAGGTGAGCTGCCGGAGGGGTGGCAGGAGCATGTGGATGCACTGGTTGCACGTGTTCATGCGAAGGAAGAAACCATTGCAAGCCGCAAGGCATCGCAGAATGCGATTGAAGGACTGGCACCCAAGTTGCCGGAACTGGTCGGCGGCTCGGCCGACCTGGCCGGATCGAATCTTACCCTCTGGTCGGGTTCAAAAGGCATCGCCCGGCAGGATGGCGGCAACTACATATATTACGGCGTGCGCGAATTCGGCATGAGCGCCATCATGAATGGACTGGCGCTGCATGGCGGAATCATTCCTTACGGCGCCACTTTCCTCATGTTCTCGGAATATGCGCGGAATGCGCTTCGCATGGCCGCGCTGATGAAAATACGCTGCCTGTTCGTATTCACCCATGACTCCATCGGTTTGGGCGAAGATGGTCCTACCCACCAGCCGGTGGAACAGACCGCCACATTGCGCTACATCCCCAACATGGATGTGTGGCGTCCGTGCGATACGATCGAGTCGACCGTGGCCTGGGCACGGGCAATCGAACGCAAGGATGGCCCCTCCACACTGATTTTCAGTCGCCAGAACCTTCCCTTTCAGAAACGCGAAGGGAACACGATCAAGCTGATCGACAAGGGCGGCTATATCCTGTCGGAAGCCTCCGACAACCAGCCGCGCGCAGTCATCATTGCCACAGGTTCGGAAGTCGGCCTGGCGATGATGGCGCAAAAAGCGCTGGCCGAAACGGGAATTCATGTGCGCGTCGTTTCGATGCCCTGCACAAACGTATTCGACCGCCAGGATGTCGATTATAAAAACAGTGTGCTGCCCAAGGGTATAGGGCGCGTGGCGGTGGAAGCAGGCGTGACGGATTACTGGCGCAAGTATGTAGGCCTGGAGGGAGCAGTGGTCGGCATCGATACCTTCGGCGAGTCCGCGCCCGCTGGAGAGCTGTTCAAGCACTTCGGCATCACTGTAGAGAATGTGGTAAAGGCGGTAAACAGCGTCATTTAATTCTGACCAATTGCCAGCCGAAACGCGGAGAAAATTTTCTCCGCGTCGGAGGTTCTTTTTTTATCCAAGGAGTGTAAAACATGACAATCAAGGTCGGTATCAATGGATTTGGCCGTATCGGGCGAATGGTTTTCCGCGCGGCGGTACAGAATTTTCCGGATATTGAAGTCGTTGCCATCAATGATCTGCTTGAGCCCGACTACCTCGCCTATATGCTGCAGCATGATTCCGTGCATGGCCGCTTCAAGGGTGATGTTTCGATCGAAGACAGTACGCTCATTGTCAATGGCAAAAGAATACGGCTGACGGCGATTAAAGACCCGGCTGAACTGAAATGGGGAGAAGTCGGTGCTGAAGTCGTGGTTGAGTCAACGGGACTTTTCCTCACCAAGGAAAGCTGCCAGAAACATATCGCCGCAGGCGCAAAGAAAGTCATCATGTCTGCGCCGTCGAAAGACGATACACCCATGTTCGTATATGGAGTGAATAATGACTCGTATGACGGTCAGGCGATTATTTCCAATGCCTCCTGCACCACAAACTGCCTGGCTCCCGTTGCAAAGGTATTGAACGACACCTTTGGCGTCAAACGTGGCCTGATGACGACAGTTCACGCCGCCACCGCAACCCAGAAGACCGTAGACGGTCCTTCCAACAAGGATTGGCGCGGTGGCAGGGGTATTCTGGAAAACATCATTCCCTCCTCCACCGGCGCGGCAAAAGCCGTTGGCAAGGTTATTCCCGAACTCAATACGAAGCTCACCGGCATGGCTTTCCGCGTTCCGACCTCTGATGTTTCCGTGGTGGATCTTACCGTTGAGCTGGAGAAGGAAGCCAGCTACGAAGAGATCTGCGATGCCATGAAGAAGGCATCCGAGGGATCGATGAAAGGTGTGCTCGCCTATACGGACCAGAAGGTTGTTTCCACCGATTTTCGGGGCGAAAGCGCAACCTCGATTTTCGATGCGGAAGCGGGAATGGCTCTGGACGGGAATTTTGTAAAAGTGGTTTCCTGGTACGACAACGAGTGGGGTTACTCCAGCAAGATTCTGGAGATGGTCCGCGTTGTGGCCGGCAAGTAGCAGAGGACGAGTTCGTCACAAGGGGAAGAAACTTGGGATCGTTTTTCTTCCCCCTGATCCCTGTCCTTCTCTTCAATTCATCATAAGGAATCCCTAAACTTCCTTATGTCTTAAAACTTGGAGTTCCCAGTGTCTGTCATTAGAGTCACCGACCTTGATCTGAAAGGCAAGCGCGTGTTCATCCGCGCCGACCTCAATGTGCCCGTGAAAGATGGCAAAGTTACCTCCGACGCACGCATAAGTGCCTCCATGGGCACCATCGACTACTGCCTGAAGCAAGGCGGCAAAGTAATGGTTACCTCCCATCTGGGACGACCGGAAGAGGGCGTATGGTCAGAAGAAAACTCGCTCAAACCGGTAGCCGACAATATTTCTGAACGTCTCGGCAAACCAGTGCGCCTGGTCAAGGATTGGGTGGACGGCAACTTCGACGTTGCCGAAGGCGAACTGGTCATCCTCGAAAACTGCCGTTTCAATAAGGGGGAAAAGAAAAACGCAGATGAAACGGCGCAGAAATATGCAAAGCTGTGCGACGTGTTTGTAATGGATGCGTTTGGCACAGCGCACCGTGCCGAAGCGTCGACCTATGGTATTGCCAAATACGCTCCTGTTGCCTGCGCCGGCATTCTGCTTACAGAAGAGCTGGACGCGCTGACCAAGGCGTTGTTGAATCCAGCCCGCCCCATGGTGGCAATCGTCGGAGGCTCGAAGGTCTCGACAAAATTGACCGTTCTGGAATCCCTGTCAGAAAAAGTGGACCAACTGGTGGTGGGCGGTGGCATCGCCAATACCTTCCTCAAAGCGGCGGGAAAGAACGTTGGAAAATCCCTGTGCGAAGATGACCTGGTTCCCACCGCCAAAATGCTCATGGAAAAAATGGCAAAGCGGAATGCGACCATTCCAATTGCCGTTGACGTTGTTGTCGGGAAAAAATTCGACGCCAGTGAACCGGCGGTATTGAAGAATGCAGATGCGGTAACAGATGACGATATGATATTCGATATCGGCCCGAAGAGCGCCCGCGAGTTGTCGGACATCATCATGAAAGCCGGTACCGTAGTATGGAACGGCCCTGTCGGAGTGTTCGAGTTCGATCAGTTCGGTGAAGGCACCAAAACCATCGCCATGGCTATCGCCGATACCGACGCCTTTACCCTGGCAGGGGGAGGAGACACCATTGCCGCTATCCAGAAATACGATATCTATGACAAGGTTTCTTACATTTCCACTGCCGGTGGAGCTTTTCTGGAATTTCTGGAAGGCAAGAAGTTGCCTGCCGTGGAAATACTGGAACAGCGTGCAGCCGGTAGCAGATAGGTCCAGGTAGCGAATATGTGGATTGATACGCGGATTCAACACGTGCATTCATCAGAATGATTCGAAGAACAAAAATCGTAGCAACACTCGGTCCCGCATCCCGAGATGCAAAGGTACTGGAGCGGATGATAAACGCCGGCGTTGATGTAGTCCGTATCAACTTTTCCCATGGAACCAGGGAAGAGCATATCGAATGCGCCGAGTTGGCGCGCTCCCTCGCACGCGCCGCGGGTCACGCGGTGGGTGTGCTGGCAGACCTGCAGGGACCCAAAATCCGGATCGGCAAATTTGAAAATAATAAAATTCTGCTGAAAACGGGCGATCAATTCATACTCGACGCCGAATGCGCGCTTGGAAACCAGGAACGGGTGGGTCTGGATTACAGGGAATTGCCCAGTGATGTCGAGACCGGTGCAACGCTGATCCTGGATGATGGGCGCATCGTGCTCGGCGTTTCCGAAGTCAAGGGAAGCCAGGTTTATTGCGTGGTTGAGCAGGGGGGAATACTGTCCAACAACAAGGGAATCAACCGCAAAGGCGGTGGCCTGAGTGCGCCTGCCCTCACCGGCAAGGACGTGGAAGATATCCGGACGGCCGCCGCGCTTAAAGCCGATTATCTGGCGGTATCATTTCCCCGTTCTGGCGATGATATGCGCTGGGCGCGCGATGTGATGCGCGAGGCGGGCGGAAAAAGTTTATTGATGGCGAAGATCGAACGATCGGAAGCGATCCTGGCGCTGGATGATATTCTGGAGGCCTCCGATGCGATCATGGTTGCGCGCGGAGACCTTGCGGTAGAGGTAGGCGACGCAGTCGTGCCGGCGTTGCAAAAACGGATGATCCGTACTGCTCGAACCAGGAACAAGCTGGTGGTAACCGCCACCCAGATGATGGAATCCATGGTCAGCAGTCCCATCCCCACCCGCGCGGAGGTGTCGGATGTAGCAAATGCGGTACTGGATGGCACTGATGCGGTGATGCTGTCAGCGGAATCCGCCACCGGACAATATCCTGTTGAAGCGGTTGCGGCAATGGCGAGGGTATGCCTGGAGGCGGAAAAGGAATACCTGGTAAGCAGTGAAAACCGACGACTGCAGGGCGGCCTGCCCGATAATATCGAGGAAGCGATTGCCCGTGCGACCATGTTCACCGCAGGAGGATTGAAGATCAGAGCCATTGCGGCGCTTACACAAAGCGGCAGGACCGTGTTGCTGATGTCGCGCAGGAGTTCCACCGTGCCCATATTCGCGTTGAGTCCTCAGGAGGATACACGGCGCAAGATGACGTTATTTCGGGGTGTGTACCCGGTCAAGTTCGGCGGAGGCTCGAACGATCCGGAGATCATCCTGAATCACGCCGAAAACGAGTTGCTCAGACGGGGCGCGGTACGCAACGGCGACCTAATGATCATGACCATCGGCGAACCGGTGGGCAAGGCAGGCGGCACCAATACGATGAAAATAGTGAAGGTAGGCGAGCACAGAAAACAGGAACGGAAGGTGGAATCCTGAGCATGGTGCAGATATCCGCCTCGATCTTTTCACTGCCTGTGATGTTTTACCATATACACTGATTCTAACTTTGAGGAGGTTCTAATGGCACTCGTATCATTGCGTCAACTTTTGGATCACGCGGCAGAAAATGGCTATGGCCTGCCCGCTTTCAACGTCAACAACTTGGAGCAGATTCACGCCATCATGCAGGCTGCGGATGAATGCGACAGCCCGGTGATCATGCAGGGCTCAGCAGGGGCGCGTAAATATGCTGGGGAGCCTTTTCTGCGCCATCTCATTGCCGCAGCCGTAGAGGCCTATCCGCACATTCCCATCGTCATGCACCAGGATCACGGAGCCTCGCCAGCGGTTTGCGTCAATGCCATTCGCAGCGGTTTTTCCAGCGTCATGATGGATGGATCCCTGGAAGCGGATGCGAAGACACCCTCTTCCTATGAATACAACGTTGAAGTCACCGGCAAGGTGGTGGAAATGGCACATGCAGTGGGTGTCTCCGTCGAGGGTGAACTCGGGTGCCTCGGTTCCCTGGAATCCGGCATGGGTGAAGCGGAAGATGGCCATGGCGCCGAAGGCAAGTTGTCTCATGATCAACTGCTGACCGATCCGGAACAGGCAGCCGACTTCGTCAAGCAAACGGGTGTGGATGCGTTGGCAATCGCCATCGGCACCTCTCATGGCGCCTACAAGTTTACGCGCAAGCCAACGGGAGATATTCTCGCCATCGAGCGCATAAAGGAAATTCATGCGCGCATTCCCAATACCCATCTGGTGATGCATGGCTCCAGCTCCGTGCCGCAGGATTGGCTCGACATCATCCGTGAATATGGTGGGGAGATGAAAGAAACCTATGGTGTTCCAGTCGAGGAAATCCAGGAAGGGATCAAATACGGCGTACGCAAGGTCAATATCGATACCGATATCCGGTTGGCGATGACCGGTGCGATACGGCGTCATCTTGCCAAGAACAAGAGCGAATTCGACCCGCGTAAATATCTGAAGGATGCGACTGCCGCAGCCAAGGATATTTGCAAGGCACGCTTTGAAGCGTTTGGTTGTGCGGGGCAGGCGGCTAAAATCAAACCTATCGCCTTGGACAACATGGCAGGCAAATACGCGAAGGGGGAATTGAAGGCTGTCATCAAGTAATCAGGCAAACTGACAGTTCCACCCGTTCAACGCCAGTGCTGGGTATAAGCAACTGGAATTCGAACGAGATAAAAAGGCGAACCAATACAGTTCGCCTTTTTATTACCGGAGGCTGAAGTGTCTGGTCGAATTGCTCGCACTTCCAGAGCTGACGACCGGCCCCGATCTTGCACTTGTAATCGCTACCTCGGCAAGCACCCGGGCAGCTACCAGAACACCTCCTTTTTCTCGAAATCCCCCCATACCTCATCAAGCTCACTTCTTTTCGTCAGCCCACGCTGGACCATCCAACCGAGGACAATACCCCTTGCCTCGCACGTGCCGCCATTCTCGTCTCTTGCTTCAGCAACTCCGACTTCATTCAGCAATCGTTCGGTCACGGTAGTGTCAATTACCGCGCCCAGCGTTTCCTGCAATACGGTCAGAGACTTGATGTAGCGCTTCACTTTTTTTCGGCGATACAGGTCTGAGAAAAATTCAGCGGTATATCGCTGTTCTTTCACCGCAATGCGCAGGCCATGTATCGCCTCTACACTCTGCCCTTCCGCCCTTTTGTAATACTTTTTCAATTTTTCGTGCCCGTGCGACAGCGCGTTATCTGCGAATTTCTTCACCGGCCATTCCAGTCGGGCCTTTCGCAATTCGCTCTGCTGCGGATCAGGGGCCGGAAGCCAGGTTTCCGCGTTCAGCCAAGTCCCCAGCCTCAGCATTGCTTCCGTGTATCGGATAGATCCTACCGCCTCACACGCCGCATCATTGTGGTTTTTCCGCATCTGCTCGCACTCTTCCCATAAGGCAGAAATACCGGGATGCCCCTGAAAGTAATTCCTCACTTCGCTTAATGTTTCCGACACGAATATATCCCAGTCCCGCGCCGCGCCGAGGGAACGCGACAGCCATTTCAAGTCCGGGGCTGCAGAAGCAAACGCAGTTGCATCGAATGCCCGGGCAAAAACACGGCGCGCCGTACGTACCCTGCGTAATGCCACACGCATCTGATGCAGATACTCCGGATCCTGATGTTGCAGCATGCCTGCCTCGGTGCCATGCAAGTGGTCTAGGCAATTCCACGCGATCGCCTTGATGGCTTCGCCCAATTTCATTTCCGTCTCGAGTCGAACAGGTACCGCCCTGACAGGCGCGGGTTTGAAGCCGGTAACGAGCCTATAGCCCCGCTCGGCTTTGCTTGCGTTTTCCAATCTGAAAGGAACGATGTGCAGTATATCCAGCGCGAACTGGTATAGCGACTGCGTACTCCCCGACTTCAGTTCCAGCTCGATTTCGCAAATCTCCCGGGTAAAATCAGCTGGCGTTCTGATTACTCCCTGATCCAGCGAAAACTCGATCTCGCTTCCGTCCCCCAAGCGCAACATGCGCTTGCTGCGCTTGAAGTCGGTCGTAAACAGGACACGCAATTGGCCGTGCAGTCCTGCACCGTCGAACAGGCGGATGAGAGACGGATCGGTTATTTGAGAGAAATCAGGCCGCCCTGTCGGCACCATGGACTCCCATTCATGACGCCGGTGCAATCCAAGGGCAGCTTCCCCTCCTCCTTTGATGGACTGTATCCATTTTCTTCCGATATGTCGCAACCGGAGTGCCATCTGATGCCTCTGAAGATACAGATCAGGCGTGTCGTAATAGGTGGTGAAAAGTTTCCGCGTAACAGGGCGGGAAACGGTAAGGGATGTCAGGAACGGGTGATGTTGAAGCCCGGCGGCATCCTCGGGTGACAATCTTAATTTGAGTTCGATTTCGAGCGGCACGATTCTTTTCCGACTATGTCTGGAACGACTACTCGGTGCCGGGGGAAACGTTCCTGACTGCCGCCTCTATTGCGCGGCGGCCAGTTCCATCAGCAGCGTCTCCTGAGCGCTTCGCTTCTTGCGCTGACCGGACTGCTTCAGATGATAACGACCCTCGCTGTCCATTTCCCAGGCCTCGCAATTGTCCTTCAGGAATACATACAGACCTTCTTCGAGCACGCGCTTTTTCAGTTTGGGCTCCAAAACCGGAAAGCAGATCTCGATCCTTCGAAAAAAATTTCGATCCATCCAGTCGGCGCTGGAAAGGTAGATGTCGTAAGCACCGCCATTGCGAAAATAGAAAATCCGGCTGTGTTCGAGAAAGCGGCCGATAATGGAGCGTACCCGAATGTTTTCTGAGAGCCCTTTGATACCTGGCCGCAAGGCACATACCCCGCGAACAATGAGATCGATCTTTACGCCTGCCTCGGAAGCGGCATAGAGTGCCTGGATGACCCCCGGTTCCAGCAATGCGTTCATCTTTGCGATAATTCGGGCAGGCTTTCCTGCTTTTGCATTCTGCGCTTCGTTTTCAATGGATGCGATCATCTGGCTATGGAAACTGAAGGGAGATTGCCAGAGATATTTGAGTTTTCCCGCCTTGCCCAGTCCCGTAAGCTGTGTGAAAACTTCATTCACATCAGCGCAGAAATCCTCTTGGCAGCTGAACAAGCCGAAATCGGTATAAAGCCGGGCCGTGCTGGCGTGATAATTCCCGGTGCCGACATGAACGTAACGCCGAAGGCTGCCTTCCTCACGCCGCACTATCATTGCCATCTTTGCATGTGTCTTATGGCCTACCACTCCATAAACCACATGCGCCCCCACATTCTCCAGCCGGCTGGCCCAGTTGATATTGGCTTCTTCATCAAACCGGGCCAGCAGCTCCACCACCACAGTGACCTCTTTTCCGCTGCTCGCAGCGGCGATAAGCGCGGCCATGACTTGGGAATCGGCACCGGTACGATATACGGTCTGCTTGATGGCGACCACATCAGGATCGGTTGCAGCCTGCTGGAGAAAATGAATTACCGGCTGGAACGACTGGTAGGGATGGTGTAACAGGATATCGTTCTTGCGAATCAACTGAAAAATGTCAGACGCTTTTTTCTTTTGCAGCGTCAGCGGCAAACCCGGGATGAAAGACAGATATCTCAGATCGGACCGGTCTATGCGTTCGAAGACGTGCATCATCCGCGCCAGATTCACGGGCCCCTCTACCTGATAGAAGTCCTCCTGAGCAAGACCGAGCTGCTCCAGCAGAAAGGCCGACATATGCAGGGGGCAATTGTCCGCCACTTCCAGCCTTACGGCATTGCCGAAGTGGCGCTGCGGCAGTTCACCCTGTAGCGCAATGCGCAAATTCTTGACTTCTTCCTCATCCACGAACAGATCGCTATTGCGCGTAGCGCGAAATTGATAGCAGCCGAGCACATTCATCCCGGCGAATAATTCCCCTACGTGCGCATGCAGGATGGAAGAGAGAAATACAAAATTATAGGGGCTGCTGCTGATTTCAGCCGGCAACTGAATCAGTCTGGGCAGCACGCGCGGGGCCTGCACGATGGCAACTCCGGAATTACGCCCGAAGGCGTCCTTGCCCTCGAGTTCTACCGCAAAATTCAGACTCTTGTTAAGTACTCGAGGAAAGGGATGTGAAATGTCAAGGCCGATGGGAGTCAGCACCGGCATCATTTCGCGAAAGAAGTAAGACTTGATCCACGCGCGCTGTGCGTCATTCCAGGTGGCACGCCGCAGAAAATGGATCCCCTCACTGGCAAGGCCAGGCAAAATCTGCTGATTCAGCAACGCGTACTGCCGCGCCACCAGCGTATGCGTCTGTTCGCTCACCAATCTGAATATCTGATGCGGCAGCATGCCAGCTGGATCAAAACCGCGGGTATCGAGTTTGATCTGCTCCTTGATCCCCGCGACACGAACCTCGAAGAACTCGTCCAGGTTACTGCTGACAATGCAAAGAAACTTCAGGCGCTCAAGAAGCGGGGTTTCTTCATTTTCGGCCTGCGCAAGCACCCTCCGGTTGAATTCAATCTGGCCAACCTCTCGATTGAGGAATTGACCGGAAGCTCTGGAATCGGTCATGCCGTCTCTGAATATATCCAATGCAATCACTTCAAGCTGCCGTGCTATCTGACATTATTTGGCAAGAGGTACATAGCCCCGAGGTTGTTCCGCACCGCTTCCGAAGAAATATGCCTCGAGCTGTTCGGCCAGATATTTGCGCGCCTTGATGTCCGACAGATTCAAATGATACTCGTTGACCAGCATGGTTTGGTGCCTGATCCAGCCCGCCCATGCCTCTTTCGAGACATTCTCAAAAATACGCTTTCCCAACTCGCCTGGATAAAGCGGAAAATCCAGACCTTCCAGCTCCCGCCCAAGCTTGATGCAATTTACGGTTCTTCCCATTGCTGTCTCCGAAATATAACAAAATGCAGACCATCAGAGCGCCGTGCGCTGCACTCTTTGATTACCGCGACAGGATAGTCGATCCAGCAGCCAGAATCTGACCGCTGGTTAAAGGGGTTTCATAAATACCTTCGAGCGCCGTTGATAATTGTATAGCCCCTGCTTCACCTTGGGTAATTGATTGACGTCTGCTGAAAGGAAGCCGCGCTCGACAAACCAGTGGGCTGTCCGGGTGGTAAGGACGAACAGTTTTTTACTGCCCTGGGATCTCGCCTTCGCCTCAATAGCCTTGAGCAGCGCATCTCCACAGCCCGCACTACGGTAGTCAGGATGAACGGTAAGACAGGCGAGCTCGCCTGCCATATCGTCCGGAAAAGGATAGAGCGCCGCACACCCGACAGTCATGCGATCATGCTCGATCACGACGAAGCGGTCAATTTCCATCTCCAGCAACTCGCGGCTCCGCCGCACCAACGTTCCGTCCGCTTCGAGAGGCTCGATCAGTTGCAAAATCGCGCCCACGTCCTCTATTCGTGCATCCCGCAGGTTTTGCAACGGACCTTCCGATATCATTGTCCCGATGCCACTGTGGGTGAATAGCTCCTGTAAAATAGCGCCATCCACGTGCCGGCTTATGAGGTGGACGCGGGATACTCCGCGTTCACAGGCGTGCAAGGCAAAAGGTAGATAAAGCTGTGCATCCTCGGCAAGCTTTACCGTTTTCCTGCCAAACTCCTTGAGCAAGCTCCTGCCCTCCGCCACCGTCAGTTCCCGCAGCAGCAACGCCTGTTCGCTGTCTACAGTGCTCTTTTCGATCCCCTCGGTATCCATCAGAAATATGAGTTTCTCGGCCTTGAGGGCGATCGCAGTCTCAGCTGCGACATTTTCCAGTGTCAAATTAAAGATCTCGCCGGTAGGGGAGTAGCCAAGCGGCGACAGCAATGCCAATTCACCTTGCTCGAGCCGCGAGCGGATGGCGGAAATATCCACTTTGCGTACTTCTCCGGTATGCATCAGGTCAATACCCTCTATCACGCCGATTGGCCGTGCAGTAACAAAGTTGCCGCTGGCGACGCGAATCGCAGCGTTGGCCATCGGTGAATTTGGCAAACCCATTGACAGCAGTGCTTCGATTTCGACACGTACTCGCCCGATCGATTCCTTGACACACTGCAACGCAGCCGCATCGGTAACGCGCATACCTCGTATATATGTCGTCTGCAGGTCATGTTCGTTTAAGCGCGACTCGATCTGTGGGCGCGCACCGTGCACCAGCACCAGACGTACGCCTAAGCTGGCGAGCAGATTGAGATCGTGTACGAGTTCGATGAATTTTCCGTCCGCAACGACTTCCCCGCCGAAAGCGACCACGAAAACTTTATGACGGAAGCTGTTGATATAAGGCGCTACCGACCGGAACCAAGTCACAAAATCCATGATCAATAATCACCCCATAGCGCCTGCATTGCTCCCATTGCCGCCAGCGCGGCGCTCTCCGTTCGCAGTATGCGGTGACCCAGACGCAACGGCATGAAACCCGCAACCATTGCAGCCGCTTCCTCATCCTGGGTAAACCCTCCTTCCGGCCCCACGAGCAAAATGATCGAGCCGATATTTGAAGAGTGCTTGAAATCCCGCAAACCCTTTCTTGCAAAAGGTGAGAGCATGAAGCAAGCATCGGGGGAAAGACTGCCACTGGGCGTTCTGCATGATTCGGTTTGCCTACCCAGCCAGCTCTGGAGAGGCGCGAGTGGCAGCACTTCCGGCACATGGTTTCTGCCGCATTGCTCGCACGCGGAGATAACGACTTTTTGCAAATGGCTCACGCGTTTTTCCCCGCGCTCACCGCTGAGTCTCACGACACTCTGCTTGGTAATGAGAGGCTGAATTCGAGTTACACCCAGTTCCACTGCTTTTTGCACGATCCAGTCCATCTTTTCACCCATACACACCGCTTGAGCAAGCAGAATGGTGAGCGGGGATTCGCGCTCGACCTGTACATGCCTTTCGACTACAACAGCCACACCCTGCTTGCTGATTCGCGAAATGACAGACGTGAATTCTCCACCGTCGCCATTGAACAACACCACTTCATCGCCTGGCTCGAGTCTCAGAACGCGCGCGGCATGATGCGCAACTGCTGAGGGCAATTCCAGGATCTGTCCCGCAAGAATCTCCACAGGGCAGTAAAAGCGGGGAAGCGTCATTGCATATTCAGTATCAGACGGTGGAACAATCAATGCGCCTTTCTCATGATAGTATTGGGGTCTCAGCAGTCCTGCTTGAACAAACGCTGTCGAGATAGCCGCGCTGCTTTCAATTATATCCGCACGACAAGCTTCTGCGAAAAGACACCGCTCGGCTTCTGCCTGGATAGCGCAGGAAACGATATCTGGTATTCGTTATAAGGAAATGAAATCTGGGGGAAAAATATGGCGAGCTTGGAAACACCGGTCTGTGATTTCGGCTGGAAAGCAATTGATTTCGATTTACCGGGAGTAGATGGAAAACACTACAATCTGGCCTCAGTCAAGAGTGAAAAAGGATTGCTGGTGATGTTCATCTGCAATCATTGTCCTTATGTGAAGGCCGTGCGCGAACGCATCATCCGCGATGTCAACGAATTGCGTGAGCAGGGTATCGGCGCTATCGCAATCATGTCCAACGATCCGTCTGACTATCCCGAGGACTCATTTGAAAACATGGGGCGCGTAGCCCGGGAATATGCCTACCCCTTTCCCTATGTCTGGGATGAAACCCAGGAAGTAGCAAAGGCATATGGTGCAGTCTGCACGCCGGATTTTTTCGGCTTCAATCACAAGCTCGAATTGCAGTATCGCGGGCGCCTGGATGCTTCCCGGAAGGAAGCCGCGCGGGTGGATGCACGACGTGACCTTTTCGAAGGAATGCTTCAGGTAGCCCGCACCGGCGCTGGTCCCAAGGACCAGATTCCCAGCATCGGCTGCTCCATCAAATGGCGAGTGGACTAGCCGGTGATTGATGCAGTTATCGCTGCCGTCAAAGCAGTTGCCCAGCAGGAAATTCTGCCGCGCTATATGAAAGTTGCGCGACAGCGCAAAGTCGATGGAAGTCTGTTTACAGAAGCTGATCTTGTCACACAGGAAACGCTCGCGCGCGAGTTGAGGAAGATCTATCCTGGTCCGGTGGTGGGAGAAGAAATGACGGAAAACGAGCAGGTCGCGCACTGGCGGGAAGGCGATGCGGGACTTTGGTGCATGGATCCGATAGACGGGACTTCCAATTTCGTCAATGGCTTGTCCTACTTTGCCGTTTCAGTAGCACTGATGCGACATGGCAGAAGCGTTCTGGGAGTGGTTTACAATCCAGTGGCGGATGAAATGTTCTACGCCGAAAAAGGCAGGGGCGCATTCCTGAATGGGGAAAAATTGCCGATAAAGGAAGATGTACCGCCGCTATGTGCGGCAATCGCGAGCGTGGACCTGAAACGGCTTGGTCGCAGGCTTGCACAGGAAGTCTCTACGGCAAAGCCGTTTTCTTCTCATCGCAACTTCGGCTCCTGTGCCCTGGAATGGTGTTACACCGCTGCCGGACGCTTTGACCTGTATCTGCATGGGGGTCAAAAACTATGGGACTATGCCGCAGGCAGCCTGATTCTGGAAGAAGCAGGCGGTCACATGTGCGGTTTGAACGAGGATGATTTCTGGACCGAGCCGCTCTGGCAGCGCTCAGCCATTGCTGCCCTTGATCTGAATCTTTTCATGCAGTGGCGCGACTGGGTACGCGCACATCGATAGCTTGCGGCCCTGGCCGACTCACAGCTTCAAAACGCGAAAAGATAGGCAGGAGTTTCCTCCTTTGAGCTTTGAGAGGAAAACTTCTTGTCCACAACCTCCGTCCGGATCTCGCAATACAATACTATAGGCTACTCTGCTCCGCGTAGGTCACTCTGCTCCGCAGCCTCAAGCGAACACCGATAACCAATGCAAACGAACCGGGAGCACGAGATCATCTTTTCTACACGATACCTTGATCTCTTGCTATATTTCTACGCTAAGTTTACTCGAACTCCGCCATTTGAGCGCGAGTATCAAGGAAGCCAGGGCGAATGAGCTTATCCCTGTCGCACTTTATATTCAGGCTGACGAGCCGTAATAGTAGTGGCAAAACCAATGGAAAACATCGGCATCGATCGTCCTCCTGAAATCGAACAGTCCTCGTTTCACTGGGACTGCGCAGAGGTGTAAAGTTGAGTGCTGGCTGCAGGAATGCAGGAATGCAGGAACGCAGGAGTTTGAAGGTGGACCTGGTTGATGATTCGGAGAAGGGAATTTACATGCGCGCTTTTAGAAAGACTGCTTTAAAAAAGACTGGCCTGACGCTTGCAATCGCTGCCGCCCTCACCGCGGGGAGCATGCAAGGCTGTAACAAAGCGGTGGAGCCGGCGAAACTGATGGCGGATGCGAAGCGCTACGAAGAAAGCGGGGATCACAAGTCAGCCATCATCCAGCTAAAAAATGCCTTGCAGCAGAACCCTGATAATTCGGAAGCGCGGTATCTGCTTGGCGCAATATACAACAAGACTGGGGATTTTCAGTCCGCAGAGAAAGAGCTTCGCAAGGCATTGAGCCTGGGAATGGATGCGGGCAAGGTGCTGCCCGAACTGGGACAAGCCTTGCTCAGGCTAGGCTCCTATCAACAAATCCTGGATGAAACGAAAGAACTGGCCGACAAAACAAAGTCAGCGCAGATACTCACGCTCCGGGGGAATGCGCAGCTCGGATTAGGCAAGACTGCGGAAGCAAAGGCATTGTTCGAGCAAGCGCTTGGACAAAATCCCGATTCTGCCGACGCCCTGATCGGCTTGGCGAAATATTCCCTGCTGCAAAGGGATGTGGAAGCCGCAACCCATTTCTCGGAACAGGCGGTTTCCCGGAGTACGCAAAATGTCGATGCCTGGTTGTTCAAGGGCGACCTTCTGCGGATGCAGGGTAAATCCGGGGAAGCTCTGGCTGCCTATGACCAGGTGGTGAAGCTGAAGCCGAACGCGACCATTGCCTATATCAACAAGGCATTCATCGAAATTGGAACGGGCAGGTTCGAGGCGGCAAAGGCAGATATCGACGCTGCACGCAAGATTAGTCCCAGCTTGATGGTGTTCTATACTCAGGCTTTGCTCGATTTCAGTCAGAAAAAGCCTGCTGCCGCGCTGGAATCGCTCCAGCAGATACTCAGCAAGTCGCCGGAGCACATGCCCAGCGTGTTGCTCGCGGGCGCAGTCCAGTTTGCTCTGGGATCCATGCCGCAGGCGGAACAACACCTGAAACATTATCTGGAGAAGGACCCCGGAAACGTCTACGCGCGCAAGCTGCTTGCTTCCGTGATGTTAAAAAATGGCGAGACGAAACGCGCTATCGACATCCTGACCCCATCGCTCAAAAATGTGAAAGAGGATCCTCAGTTATTCGCCTTGGCTGGGGAAGCTTACATGCAAGCCAGGGACTTTGCGAAAGCCACGGAATACTTTGAAATGGCAAGCGATATCGCACCGAGAAGTGCGATGCTTCATACCGCTTTAAGCATGAGCAGGTTGGGGCAGGGGGAGAGCGCGCGGGCCCTCTCCGAACTGGAAACAGCGACAAAACTCGACCCCAAATCGCCGCGGGCAGGAGTCCTGCTGGTCATGACCCATTTACGCCTCAAAGAATTCGACAAGGCCCTCGCCGCGGTAAAAGCGTTGGAGAAGGAGAACCCGGATAATCCGCTCATTCAGAACCTGAAAGGCGGCGTATATCTTGGCAAGAACGATATAACGAATGCAAGAGCGAGCTTTGAGAAAGCGCTTGCTATTCAACCAAACTATTTCCCGACTATAGCAAATCTCGCGCGACTCGACATTCAGGATAAAAAACCGGACGCCGCCAGAAAACGCTTTGAAGCAGTTCTGGAAAAGGACAAGAAGAATATCCAGGCCATGGTCGCGCTGGCGGGTCTTGCTGTCAACCAGGGACAGAACCAGAAGGCTACCGAGTGGCTGGAGCGTGCAATGCAAGCAAATCCGGATGTCCTGCAGCCGGCCATCCTGCTTGGATCACATTATCTTCGTTTGGGCGAAAAACAGAAAGCGCTGGCTCTCGCCAAGAAACTGGAGGGGACACATTCCAAGGAACCCGCTGTGCTGGATTTACTGGCACAGGCTCAACTAGCTAACAATGACAGAGCGAGTGCCCTGGAGAGCTACGCCCGGCTCGCTGTCGTACAACCGGAGTCACCGCTTGTTCAATTCCGCATCGCCTCCATTCATATGGCAATGCAAAACCTCTCCGCGGCATCAGATGCGCTGAAAAAATCGCTGGCTATAAAACCCGATTATCTGGCTGCGCAATTGGCGCAGATCGAGATTGAAGCAGAACAGGGTAATTATGAGAAAGCAATTGCGATGGCGCACCAAGTTCAGAAACAGCATAAAGGATCACCCGCAGGTTATATAGCAGAGGGCGATCTGTTGCTGAAACAGAAAAAACCTGCGCTTGCCGCAAGTGCCTATGAACAGGCATTCGCGGTTAATAAAACCTCGGCCTTATTGATCAAGCTCCACGCATCGCTCAGGCAGGCTGGAAAAGATAAGGAGGCAGACCTTCGCTTGATCGAATGGCTGAAAAAACACCCAGATGATTTACCTACTCGAATGTACCTCGCGGATACATTTCTCACAGAGGGAAAATTGGCTGCTGCAGTCGAGCAATATCAAGCTGTCCTGAAAGAGCAACCGAAATTTGCTCCGGCACTCAATAACCTGGCTACCGCTTATCAGCGCCAAAAGGACCCCAGGGCCTTGGAATACGCGGAAAAGGCATATCAGTTAGCTACGGAAAACCCGGCAGTACTGGATACACTGGGTTGGGTACTACTGGAGCAGGAAAATATCGCGCGGGCCCTACCGCTTTTACAGAAAGCCGCTTCTTTGGCGCCTCAAGCAGGGGAAATTCGCTACCATTTTGCATCCGCACTGGTCAAGTCTGGCAATAAAAGCCAGGCCCGTAAAGAGCTTGAACAAATTCTGGCTACTGGAAAAACCTTTTCGGGTATAGATGAAGCGAGAGCTCTTCTTGAGCGGATACAGTAGATACCTCGGACTGATTTACTGCCTTACGAATCCCTTTCGAGTATCTTCTTGCTTGAAGCATGGGATTCGTTTTCGCTATTAGCGATTCTGTCCGAAAGTTATCGAAATACGAACGGAATCAGAAAACCCGGCGACATCCCAACTGGCGCGGGAGCTACGCAATCCGTGCAAGATGCAGGAGCGTGTAGCAGTTCAGGGAAGAATTGTGAAAACACGCAAAATCCGTCACTTACCCATCAAACCCTGTCTCATCCCGACGACATCAATAATCCTTTAAATTTCAGGATTCTATTTGATATCGCAATTGTAGTGTCTCCGCTTGGAGACAGTTCTTCAGTCTGTGCGATAACACACATAGCTAGATAGTTGATAAACCTTACGGTATAAAGGTGGCATAGATATTGCTTGATTGTTTTTTACCTTCAGTGCTATACGAGGATAAACTACATGCATATTTTTCGGCTACTTTATGCTCTCATTACTCACAGATATAACTTTCTGCCTCATGATAGTGAAGATAGCGAAGCAATAATTTCATTCAAGTCTCCTTATCGGTTGCATGATCTTTGTATCGGGGAGCGTGATTCCGAGTCGGTTCGCGATCATCCTATCGATCAACAGCTCTTTCATATTCGGATGGCTAATTCAGAAGATCAACGTGAAGCCGCGAGTTTGCTCATAAAAAAAAGGTATTCCTGGAGAGGTTATTCTGTTGATATGCCGGTAATCAATGAGCCTAACAGAATTACATTGATCGCTGAAACCGCAAACCAGACAGTAGGCACTATGACCTTGTGTCTGGATGGCAATTCATCGTTGCCCGCGGATGAGAATTTTGGTGACGAACTGAATGAGTTGCGAGCGCAGGGACGAAAGCTGTGTGAACCTTCCAGACTTGCGATTGATGATAATGTACCTCCCCGGGTTTTTGCTTCACTGATCCATATTTGCTATATCTACGCGGCGAATATCCATGGTTTTACTGATTGGGTGGTAGAAGTAAATCCTCGTCACGCTGGTTTCTATAAAAGAATGCTGGGATGCAGGCAGATTGCCGAAGAGCGAGTTTGCACCCGTGTTGACGCACCCGCGGTGCTGCTTAGGGTGAAACTTGAATATATGGCCGAGCAAATTGGGAAATTCGGCGGATTGATGGAGCAACACGGTAACGAAAGATCATTTTACCCTTATTTTTTTTCCGCACAGGATGAAGGTGACATTACTGAGCGACTGAAAACCGGGGGTGTCTGGATACCATCTGCGTGAAATTCACGCACATGCTTTTTAACTTCTGCAACCTTTCTGTCCCTTGAAGCTGATACTTTTCCATCAATCTCCCTGCCAAAGCATTTGGCATTGATGCTATCATTCATATCATATATATAGCTCACCTATATAGCTCACCTCGAAAATTGCTCCCCTATTCCTACTGATCGGCCCGGGTAATGGTTCAGGATTTCTCATATCGTGAGGCCACCTCCCGCAATATTGGGTGGGTAACACCTGTCGAACAGGAAATTCTACGGTACAAACGCGTTGCAATTGCCGGATTGGGTGGTGTCGGTGGTATTCATCTGCTGACCTTGGCTCGACTGGGGGTCGGCGCATTTCATATTGCGGATTTTGATGTTTTCGATCTGGTCAATTTCAACCGCCAGATAGGTGCCACGGTTTCAAGCCTCAATCGGCCAAAGAGCGAGGTTTTAGCCGTGATGGCGCGAGATATCAATCCGGAACTGAATATCAAAATCTTTCCTCAGGGCGTCAATCCGGATAATTTGCCGGAATTTTTCGAGGACGTTGATCTGTATATCGATGGTCTCGACTTTTTTGCCTTTTCAGCTCGCGCAGCAACGTTTTCGGCTTGCCAGGAGCGGGGTATTCCCGCCATAACGACCGCTCCTTTAGGCATGGGATCGGCATTATTGAATTTCCTGCCTGGTAAAATGACCTTCGAAGAGTATTTTCAGTGGGGTGATCTACCTGAGGTGGAAAAGGCCCTCCGTTTTTTGATAGGGCTCGCGCCCACTGGTCTACATGCCCGCTACCTGCTGGATCCTTCCAGCATCAACCTCAAGGAACGCCGCGGTCCCTCGACGATAATGGGTTGCCAACTCTGCGCGGGTATTGCAGCTACTGAAGCTCTGAAGATACTACTGAATCGCGGTACGGTTTTGGCTGCTCCACATGGAGTTCACTTCGATGCCTACCGCAATAAATTGATCCGTACCTGGCGTCCGGGTGGGAACAGCAATCCTCTCCAGCAACTCAGTCTCGCAATCGCCAGGCGTCGCCTGAGCAAAAAAAATGCTAAAAAGCTCTTCAGAGATCCGGAACAATATTCTTCCACGGATACTACCATTCCGCCTGAATCGGCAGGCTGTGAGGGTGAAAGCAAAAGGCCCGCCGACCTCGAGGCACATACATTAATCGAACAAATCCTCGATCTTGCCAGATGGGCGCCGAGCGGAGACAATACCCAGCCTTGGCGGTTCCAGATCGTCGGGGACAATTACCTGATAATACATGGTTTCGATACCCGTGAGCACTGCGTCTATGACCTGGATGGACGTCCTAGTCAAATTTCCATCGGGGCATTGCTGGAAACCATATCTATTGCCGCTACAGGCCATGGTCTAAAAACACGTATCCAGCGAATTCCCGATTGTCCCGATACGAAACCAACTTTCGACATCCATTTCGAGACTGACGCGCATCTTACGCCCGATCCGCTTATTCCTTATATACCCTATCGCAGTGTTCAACGCCGTCCCATGAGTACGCGGCCTTTAACCGGGAGAGAAAAGGGTGCGCTAGAGGCTGCAGTGAAACCTCAGTATGACATCTTATGGCTGGAGGGTTTTTCCAGACGTCTGGAAATGGCCCGATTCCTGTTCGACAATGCAAAACTGCGTCTGATTATGCCTGAAGCCTATCAGGTGCACCGCGCCATCATACAATGGAACTCCCGCTATAGCGCGGATAAAGTACCTGACCAAGCACTCGGAGTTGATCCACTTACAGCACGGTTAATGCGTTGGATTATGGGAAGCTGGAATCGTGTCGAATTTTTTAACACTTTTTTGGCGGGAACCTGGGCGCCGCGTCTCCAGATGGATTTGATACCCGGCATGGCCTGTGCCGGGCATTTCGTTATCCTGGCGCCTCACGCGCCTCGATCCATCGATGATTACGTGAGCGCAGGGCGCGTTATGCAGCGCTTCTGGCTTACAGCTACCAAACTTGGCTTGCAGTTACAGCCGGAGATAACTCCCCTCGTTTTTGCACGTTATAGTCGTGAAGGTATTCCCTTTTCGAAGACAAAACAATGCATTAAACTCGCCACCTCACTGACCCGGCGGCTCGATCATATTCTGGGAGAAGAAGTCGCGACCAGAGCCGTTTTCATGGGACGCATTGGCGCTGGCAAAAGACCGACTTCGCGGTCTATTCGACTCGAGCTGGAGCAGATGCTTTGGCGTACCTGAGGGACAAGTGCTTCAATATGCCCGTTCGTCCGCTTCATTCATTGGTAAGTCTGTGGTAAGTCTGTGGAATACTTGTCTCCCTTCCGGAGTCTGGAACAACGAGGAATCTGATGGGCTATTTGCTGACCGCTGATTCCGGGATGGCAGTCATTGGATTCTGAGTCACTGAGCCAGAGGGCGACGCATCTTAGATGGCATGCCCGGCCAACGTCACGGGCAGCAGCCATGTAATACTCGTCCCATGATTCCCTCCCTGTAATTGGCTATACTCCATACCATCCTACAACCGGAGCTAGGCACCGAGGTATCTAGGCAATCACTACTCCGTGAAAACGCCCTCACAAAGGTATCGAAAATGCTGTGGAAGAGGCACAAAAGCAGGAGCAGTGTCGATATTTTTTACACTTTTGAATTCCAGCCTAGATGAAGGGGAACCGAGAATTTGCAAGTACCTGATATTAGGGGTGAAATAAAATAACATAAAATCTGGCATATGAATTGCTAGGTATAATCATAGAATTGCTTTGTATAACTTGGAACAAACAGCTTCTTTTATTTTTATTGCTATTGGGAGAGAATTGTGAATAAAAAGCTCATCAATTTATCAATGGCTGCAGTACTGCTAGGTGGCCCCGCTATTGGATATTCGGCAACTCTGAATACGTTCAGCCCAGATGGAATACTGCAAAATTTTACAGGCTTCGACTGGCATTCAAATGGGGGTGGCTGGGTTCAGGGGTTTGACCTGACCGGTGCCAATAACGCTGGTGATAGCGATACCTTCACCTTGACGTACCAGGCCTTTGCAGGTGTCATCAACACCACTTCCCCAACGAATAATCTATTTGTGGCGTCGCCTGGCCCCGAAACCGGGACGTACGAAGTAACTACCTTTCAGCAGATTACACAGACTGCGGTTTGCCAGAACGACGGGTGTACCAGCATTCAGATCACTACGAACAGCGGAACATGGGAGATCTTCCTTGATTCCAACCCGGATGCGAACCAGGCCACCGGGACGGGTTTTCTCGACGGAACGAGCATACTGAGTGGAACATGGGACAGTGGTTTTAGCACCTTCTCTGCAACCGGTGCAATTCCTGGTCCGGATGTACTCGGTACGGGCGGCGGTTTTCTGTTCGGCACAGTCACCAACACTAATAGCACGTATATAAATCCGGCATTGGTAGGCACCCAGTTTCAAGCCTCGCTTCAATTCCCCGGCCAGAGTGCGCCGGAATATACGCGGCCGACAGCATTTAACGGGGTTGCCACGGGGGCTGACACTGCATCAAGTTTTGTAATACAAACCGATGGATCACAAGGTTTTACCGCCGCGGAAGTGCCTGAACCCGGTATTTTAGCTCTGATGGGTATCGGTCTGCTTGGTTTTGCCTTCACGGGTCGTCGTCGCACCTGAGTAAACAGCGGTATATCGCGTTCACTCTTCGGGCCACCCCTGTCAGGGTGGCCTTTTCATTGTCGTGTCGGAGATATTGAGCTCCTGGCTCATCCAGCCCGTTATTCGCTTCGCCAGTTGCCAGATCCACCCGTTGGATCGAAGCTGCTACGCAGTGATGTCAACAGGTAAAGCCATATCCTGTTCCGCATGTTCTATATGTTCGCACACTGTGCGAAAAAACCGGGCAGCCGGTGCTCCCCCCATTAGACGACGATCGAAACTCATGGTGAGAACCATGGTCGGTCTTACCTGCACCGCGCCCTCCACGGCGATCACTCGGTCTTTCACCAAGCCGAAAGAATAGCCAATCGGCCATGGCCAGTTCGCAACCATCATATCCACGCCATATTTGGCGGGCGATGAAATCATGACTGAGCCACCTCGATGCTTGATCCACTGATCGGGAAACCAGCGCGGAATCGATATTAACCGGCGAGCCAAAGCGGGCGGAAGGGTCTCAACCATGCGTTTGAGCAGCCGCCAACGTTCGTTGGTTTCTTCTGTTGACTGCGCCAAACTTTGCAATTCTTTGGTGATGGCAGCTACATCCAGCTTGTCAGTATCCCTGATCGTACCCGCGAACACTGCCTGTTCGATGCCCGGCCGGTCACGTTCTACCGCGATTGTCATATGCACGTCATGCAATTGCAGGATTCGCTTCCAGAACAATCGTTCCACTGCCATTCGGTTAGCATATGGATGCTCTCGCAAGGCTATTGAAACCGCCTTGGCTACAATTGCAGTGTACGAAGGTTTGACGCCGGTCTGCCGGTTGACGGAAGTCCGCAATGCCTGTGCCGATGTCATATCAAGTTCCGAGAGCATCGCAACTTTATTATCGCCGCGATTTTCCACGTTCAAACCGCCCAGCACCTCGAAATATCGATTTCTCTCAAGTGTTGTGTATTGATGATCCATCTAGTCGCCTCCTTATCACCGCCAATTATCCAGCAGGTTTTTTACACCTTCTTTTTTTAATGAAGAACCTGCGCCACAAATTCCCGAAAACGCTGTTTGGCATCTGATTCTGCCAAGACCTGGCTTATCTTGATTGCCGCTCGTCCATACGATGGATTATCCAGCATTGCGGTTACAGCCATCACGAGGTCAGTAGCGGATATCCGAGCGCAATGCAAGGTAACAGCGGCCCCCAACCGCTGCACTGCATTCATATTCAGCAGTTGATCCAGGTTCGAACACAGACCGATGACCGGCACGCCGCTTGAGAGCGCCTGATAAGTAGTCAGGCTGCCGCCGTTGCTGATCACTATTTTCAAGCGTGCAGCAACTAGGTCCAATGGCAGGTAATCAGTAATATATGCGTTCGCTGGAACCTCATCTATGGTAATTTTTCTTGCAGTAGCTACGACAACCGTGATCGCAAGTTGTGATAAGGCAGCAAGCGCCATCGGCAGAAGTGCTGCCATACCCGAACTGCCTAGGCTTAGAAACACTATCGGTTTGTCTTTGGATAAGGAGTCCCACCATTCAGGCAGAGAGATAGCGGGGGACCAGAGTACTGGACCAAGATAGCGATGGTGGGGAGGTAAATTAAGCGCAGGCACTACTTCCGGGATATCTGCGTATAAAGTGTAATCCGCCCAAGTGTATGTGTTTCTGATATCCTGCCCCAAAGGAGTCAATCCGAAACGTCGACGCAACCGGTTCAAGGGCCTGGCATGGAGGGCGAAGGCGACGGGTCTGATGATATCGAATAATTTTTGCGCAAGTGTGATACCGAGAATGCGGGTCACCGGAAGATCGGGAACAGGGTAGCGGGTCACTGCATAGGGGCTCCAATAGGCGTTGACTACGGTGGCAAATGGAATTTTCCGTAGCGGTGCACTCACGGCCAGAGATAGTCTGAAATCTCCTACGACGAGAGCGGGTCTGACGAGATCAAGCAGCGCCAGATCATCTTCAATATAGCGGGAGAGGGTTTCAAGGCTATACACGGGTTTTCCCCGAGCAAGGGCTAGCGCAAATTCGGCTGAGGGAATAGACCGAATGGGATGGAACGTGCAGTTCAGTGGCGCGTCTAAATCAAGATAGCGGGGATCCGAGGCGACAACCACTTCATACCCGGTAGAATCAAGGGCTCGCGCCAATGTCACGATTCGACCGAAATGCGCAAGGGTGACTGCTTCAGCAACTAGAAGAATAATCGGCTTATTTCCGGTTTCCATTTGCGGCTTCGTCACGGCAATAATACCTTTTACGTTGAGAATTATTTCGTATCATACTTCTTCCTGAAACCAGGGGCGTATCGATGTGCATCGTACCTTCCGCCTGGGGTAAGATTAGAAGTCCCCTCAATGGAATTTTTCTCAGCATAATCCGCGGCGCAGGGATTACCTTGATTCAGCATTAACGGTCCATCCTAGATAAGGCTTGAGCGACAATGATCAATTCCGATCCGATTGTTACAATTCGTGCGGCTGCTGCCAAGCGCAAGCAGAGAACTTGTTCCCCTGTTCTCCCGGGCAGTAGCGCGATGTGGCAGCGCGCACCGAGCAGAAGGATATAGAGAGTGGATCGTATTCGGCTCGACTTTTTGCTTGCATTTCGAAATATGGTGCGCCACAAGCGTCGCAGTGCCATCGCTGTTGGCGCGGTTACGTTTGGCATTATCGCCCTGATCCTTGCAGCGGGCTTTATCGAGTGGATATTCTGGGGCATGCAGGAAGCCACCATTCAGTCGCAACTCGGCCATATCCAGATCAGCAGACCGGGCTATCAGGAAGCAGGAAAAGCTGACCCATACGCTTATCTTTTACCGGATGCAATTCCTGAACTGGAACCGGCAAACGGCCCACGTCAAATCAAGACCATCATCCCCCGCCTCTCCTTTGGAGGCCTGATCAGTCACGGAGACGCAACTCTTTCATTTATTGGAGAAGGGGTCATCCCAGAGGAAAAAGCCATTCTCAGCGGCTCGGTGGAAATTTCTGCGGGTGAAAATCTTTCAGTAGATGACCTGAAGGGCATTATTCTAGGTGTGGGTCTTGGCCGCAACCTCAACGTAAACATTGGCGATAAGGTTGTGCTATTGGCGAGTACCGCATCAAGGGGTGTCAATGCGGTTGAGGTCACTGTCCGAGGATTGTTCTCCACCGTAAACAAGTCTTATGACGATATCGCTCTACGCATGCCGATCGAAACAGCCCGCCAACTCCTTCGGGTCAAAGGTTCTCACGTATGGGTAGTGTTATTGAATGACACAGCGAAGACCGATACTGTACTCCAAAGATTACGCGATTCATTGCAAAAGAGTGATTTCGAGGCTGTTCCGTGGTATGTCCTGGCTGATTTCTACAATAAGACCGTGGCTTTGTTTACAAAACAAATCCATGGCCTCAAGCTGATAATCGCCTTCATCATCCTTCTTGCCATTTTGAACGCCATGACGATGTCGGTAATGGAGCGGATCGGTGAAATTGGTACTGATATGGCACTTGGTGCCAGACGCATCGACGTTCTCCGACGGTTCCTGAGTGAAGGCATTCTGCTCGGCGGTTTCGGCGGTCTGCTCGGCGTTACGATAGGGGTAGCACTGGCTGCCATGATATCGAGCATTGGGATCCCGATGCCGCCACCCCCTGGGACGACCCGTGGCTATACGGGCGAAATACTTGTCACGTGGAATATTGCGTTCGAATCCCTTTTGCTTGCGATTGGCGCGACGCTCATCGCCAGTATATACCCAGCCTGGAAGGCATCCCGAATGCAGATAGTGGATGCGCTACGTCACAATAGATAATTCGGAAAAGTGAATAATGCTCAGACTGGCCTTTCGAAATATCTTTCGACAGAAATCGCACACCGCAATGACTCTGGCGGCGATCATGAGCGGCGTGGTAGCTCTTGTTCTTGCTGGCGGCTGGGTGAACGATATTTTCGTTACTTTATCGGAGGCTCTTATTCACTCTCGATCCGGTCATCTGCAAGTCTACAAGAAAGGTTTTTTTGCTGCTGGCGCACACGCTCCGGAGAGATATCTGCTAACGGATGACGAGGCCATTAAACGGCTTATCATGAATAACGAGGGTATCGATAGCGTAATGGCGCGACTCAATTTCTCGGCCCTGCTCAATAACGGCCGGGCTGACCTTCCCATCATCGGAGAGGGTGTAGAACCAGCGAAAGAAGCGGCGCTTGGAAGCTCCGTCTCGATCATCTCGGGGCGTCAACTGCAAAACACGGATAAGTTCGGTATCGCTATCGGGGTGGGCGTCGCCCAGGAATTGAAGCTGAAGCCCGGCGATCACGTAACCCTGCTGGCAAATACACTGGAAGGAGCATTAAACACCATTGATCTGGAGGTCGTCGGCGTATTCAAGAGTTTCTCCAGTGATTATGATGCTAGAGCAATAAGAGTTCCGCTCGCCGCGTCCCAGGAGTTGCTGGGCACGCAAGGGGTTAATGCACTGGTCATCTCACTGAAAAAAACGGACGATACACTTCGTATTGCAGGATTGCTAAAAGAACAGTTAGAGACTTTGGGGCTTGAGATCAAAACCTGGATCGAACTCAACGATTTCTACGAAAAAACGGTAGAACTTTATGGACGCCAGCTAGGTTTTCTGCAATTGATTATCCTTATCATGGTTCTGCTCGGCGTCCTGAACAGTGTCAACATGAGTGCTTTTGAAAGAACAGGAGAATTCGGCACAATGATGGCGCTGGGCAATCGCAGAAACGAAGTATTCCAATTGATCGTCACGGAAAACTTTCTACTGGGAGTGATCGGCAGCGGCCTCGGACTCGGACTCGGAATTGTCCTCGCGCTTATTATCTCTGCTATGGGTATTTCGATGCCGCCGCCTCCAAATTCCAATCTTGGCTATACAGCCCACATTCAGATTGTCCCCGGCGTTTTGCTGGTATCCTTTGCCATCGGTATAGCGGCAACAGTATCGGCGGCTATCGTTCCCGGGAGGCATATCTCGCGCACACCCGTTGTTGATGCGCTACGACAGAATATATAAAGGTATATAAAGTACTTGCTTCTGAAATCAATCAGAATGAATACCGCAATTCGGTATAGACGCGGTCAGCATGATCGAAACGGCCAAACAGACCAATAGGTGGACCGCCAAATACGTCTGCTCCAACCGCCCAACGCCAGTTCGGTTGGAAATTCCAGGATAATCGAGGCCGGAACATCCAGTCGCTACGATTCAGACTGTGGATCAGTAAAGCTTGGGCCTCAATCTTGGGCGATAGTTTGCCATTGAGCAGAATGCTGGCGCCATTCTCAAGCTTGTCCAGAGGGAGATCCGGGTCATGTGCAAAAAAGACACGCTGAAAGAACTGCAGATTCAAGCGGGTTTCGGCAGGTAAACTGAAGTCCAGGCCTATAACATAGTCGAGCGTATTCTGCCTGACCAACCCATTCATTGCGGTGGCTCGCGTGACGTTGAATTTGCGTCCATCTGTATAAATCAGTTCGCCTTTTAGCACGATTGAACCGAAGTCTTTCGAAAGGGTTCCGCCCACCTGATCAATCTCATCATGACGGGGCTGGAAGACAGGAGGGTCGGCCGGCCCACCGATGCGGTAGAACGTAGGCGACGAATCCAGGCTGTGGTAGTAGAAACCCGAAATATCCCAACCATTTACGAGGTGCGATAAACGCACCCCATAGTTGGAGTTACCGATATTCCGCCCGGAGCGATCTTCTGGAAGATAGGTAGCTACCCCGCGCAGGGGACCGGGATAGAAATCCGCTCCCGGCCTTCCAATCTCGTCAAGAGTCGGCACAGGAATCCACACTACTTCAGCATGGGAATCCCCCTTCGAATATTCTGCGCGCGCCGCCCATTGGGGAATGCGCAATATGTCAAAGGCAGGCAGGACAAATTCCCGCAAATCCTTCGCTGATACCACGTCGGCGAAGAACAGTCCCACCATCTCACCCCATATCACATGCTGACGACCGAGACGGAAATCAAAATCGCCAGCCGAGACATCAAGATAATTTTCTCGGACGAAAAACTGGTAGCGTTGATCCTGACGAACCGCATGTGGATAAAAACTGGACAGGTCATAAGCTGCGTCATAGTCGAAGCGACCGCTTATTTTCCATTTTATATTTTCGTTGAACTGCCCCGTGCGTGATAGCTCCGTTCGAAGCTTTGCTTTCGATAAATGCTCGGGGTCAGTATAAGTGTCTGCGATTTCCAGTTGAGAAAAACCTCTCCACCCAGTTACCAACCTCTTCCAGGCAGGTATAGGTTTTGATGGCTTTTGCTCTTGATCCAAATCGTCGCCAAATAATGCTTCCCGCGACGTGAACTCGCTCTCCGCATCATTCCCGGCAGCGATGACAGGGGCAGGTTCTCTGTTCAGATTTATCGCATGATCTTTTGCTGTATGGGCCGAAATAAAAAAAAGAGAAGGTGACACGGACAATAGCAAAGGCTTCTCCTCATGTAGCCTTCTCTCTACGTCCACTCCGTGCGAAACCACAGCGCCCGCTCCATCATCTGACTCCTGTACCGGACGAGCGGAAGACGTTCCCATCGATAAAGACAAAGTGAGCATCAAAGGCTCGGCAGGTGTTGTACGGTCTTCACTCGCGTCGTAGATAACACGTACCGGTTTTGCAGCATCCGGAAGCTGAACCTCCGCCTCCCCCGCAAAACTGATCGACCTTACAACAAGCAGCGCCTTTATGCTTATCAGATATGCGCACCTAATTCCGTAACTCATCGGCGCTACTCTCGTCTTTACCTTTGGAAGTCACCTTTTTCACATCTATCTATTCCTATGCTCAATAACGTGCATGGATTTCTCCTTACGAGTTTCCCGTTGCACGATCTGACCATCTTCGATATGTATTACATTGTCTGCGATCGCCATGACACGCGAATCATGAGTAGAAAAAATAAAGGTTGTCTCAAATTTTTCGTTAATATTCTTCATCAACTCCAGGATGCCTTCACCTGTCGCATGATCAAGATTGGCAGTAGGCTCATCAGCCAGTACTATTTTCGGATGCGTTGCAAGTGCCCGTGCAATTGCTACACGCTGACGTTGTCCTCCGCTGAGCTGATTCGGCCGATGTCGGGCAAACTTGGATAAACCGACGATACCGAGATATTCCGCAACGCGGGTGCGACGCGCTGCTGTCTTCAATTCCCTGAATTGCAGCAACGGATACTCGACGTTCTCCTCAGCTGAAAGAACGGGAAACAAATTGAACGTCTGAAAAACAAACCCGATAGTTCTTGCCCTGAGCCCGGACAGGTCATCTGGAGTACGACCGCTGATATCCTGGCCATTGATTAAAACTTTGCCGGAGGTGGGAGTATCAATACAGCCAATCAGATTGAGCAGCGTTGACTTGCCACTGCCAGATGGACCTGCAATAGCGAGGAAAGCACCGGAGGCGATATCTAACGTAATGTCTTTTAATGCCTGGACTTTCTGCTCACCAAGGATGTAATCTTTGGAAACATTCTCGAGGTGCACAATGCTCGTGTCACTCATAAAAATCCCCCGATCGGTAATCCCCGTAGTAATTGGCATTCATGATAGGAATTGAACATGCAAAAAAATTCTGAGCAATACTTATTAACAGTGATTCTCCTATTTGCTATTGCGGTGCCAACCGCAGTAGCAGACACAAATGATACTGAGCTGGCTCAAACAATTCTGGAAAAGGCTGATCAGATACGATTCCCGCGAGAGAGTTTTCAGGTCGACGTCACCATTAACACAACCGCTCCGGATCATCCGGAAGATTTGCGCAAGTACAGGGTCTTATCCAAGGGTAACGAAAATAGCGTAGTGATGACCACGGAGCCAGCTTCGGAACGAGGTCAGATTTTATTGCTGAAAGGGCGAGATCTGTGGATATTCATGCCGGAAGTCTCCCAGCCCGTACGTCTATCCCTGTCCCAACGGCTTACCGGTCAAGTAGCAAATGGGGACTTGGCTCGCGCAAATTTTGCCGGGGATTACAACGCTAAAATTTTGCGCACAGACGTCATCGAGGGCGAAAAGTATTACGTGCTGGAACTCACAGGAGTCGACCGTGGAGTGACTTATCATAAAGTTTTGTATTGGGTTGGGCAATCAAATTTCTGGCCTTATCGAGCGGAGTTCTACTCACTGTCCGACCGTCTACTCAAAACCGCCCGGTACGAGAAATTCCAGATGCTCCATGGAGCACTACGTCCAACCCGTCTTGTCATGGAAGATGCCTTGCGTACAGGTGAACAATCGGTACTCGAATACTCGGGAATGAAACAGCGCGATCTGCCGGATAAGGTTTTCACCAAAGATTATTTAAAGAAACTCGACTAGGGCTATCGCGAGAATCATAAAAAAGCGACAAAAGCTCTGAAACCGGCATTTTTAATTCGTTTTACGTAAAATAGCATTTGTTGGCTCTCGTATTAACAGACAACAGTCTGCAAGAAGGCCGCAATAAAGAAATATTTTTTTCGTCCTAAAGTATCAGTGAAAGCTGCCGTTGACTGAAGCATGTCTCTAACCGAAACACCCGATCTGGGCCATACCTTCAAGAGGTACTTCGAAATCGTGCCGGCGTTTTCGGATGTATTAAGGGATGAGGTTCACCGTATCCGGCATGAGGTTTATTGCGAGGATCTCAAATTTGAGCCCCTCCGGCAGGATAGGCGAGAAAGCGATGAGTATGATATTCACTCGCTACACTTTTTGTTACGCAATGTCCAGACACAAGAGTTCATTGGCTGCGCGCGCATAATTTCTCCCCGGGCGAAGGATCCCAATTACCCTTTACCCTTTGAGATAACCTGCGCTGATACATTGGACCGGTCGATTATCGATCCCGCACTGTTGCCCCGCCATCATATCGCAGAGGTATCACGTCTGGCTGTCGTTGCCAGTTACCGAAGACGTAAAGGCGAGGCGAGCAAAGCGATTGACATTGCGGATGAGGATTTCGGAGTAGCACAATCGCGGCGCTTTCCTTACATTCCAATCAGCCTTTACTTAGGTACCTTCGAACTGGCGCGCTTGCATAAAATCGAGACTTTGTTCATTCTGACCGAGGAGCGCCTTGCACTGCATTTTGCCAAACTCGGGTTCGACCTTAAGTTCATCGGCCACCCGGTCGAGCATCATGGTATACGTGTTCCGTCAATGATGAGTGTCAGTGGAACGATAAAGGGTATGAGACCCAATTTGCGGCCGCTCTATGAGGTTATCGCGGAGGATATAAAAAGGAACCTTCCGGAAACAGGAAACGGCCTGCCTGGGATAGAAAATGAACATTCAGAGAGTAGGCCCTAGGGGATTATTGCCGCGAAACCTGCTACATGAGAATCAAGTCATATTGTTCCTGGGTATACGTCCCCTCCACCTGAAGACTGATGGGTTTGGCGATAAAATCGGCAAGTTGCGCCAGGCTTTGGGATTCTTCGTCGAGAAACAGATCGATTACCTGCTGTGAAGCCACAATGCGGAATTCACGCGCATCGAACTGACGGGACTCCCGCAGCAGTTCGCGCAGGATTTCATAGCACATGGTCTGGGCTGTCCGGACTTTGCTGCGACCCTGGCAAGTCGGGCAGGTTTCACACAAAACGTGCGCCAGACTCTCCCGTGTCCGCTTACGCGTCATTTCCACCAGTCCGAGGGCGGTGAAACCGTTCACCGTCATGTGAGTCCGGTCTTTCATCAACGACTTCTTGAATTCGCTAAGAACGGCGTTCTGGTGTTCCGCGCTCTCCATATCTATGAAATCGATAATGATAATGCCTCCCAGATTTCGAAGACGGAGTTGGCGCGCAATGACCTGGGCCGCTTCGAGATTCGTTTTGAAAATGGTATCGTCAAAACTGCGTACGCCGATGAATCCTCCAGTATTTACATCGATGGTGGTAAGCGCCTCGGTCTGATCAATGATCAAATAGCCCCCGGACTTCAGGTCGACGCGCCTCGCCAGGGCTTTCTCGATTTCATCTTCCACCCCATACAACTCGAACAAAGGGCGCTCGCCCGCATAATGATCGAGTCGCTCCACTACGTTGGCCATATACAGCCGTGCAAAGGTCGCCATCTTCTGGAAAGTCTCCCGCGAATCCACCAGGATGCGGGTCGTATCATCACTGATGAAATCACGTAAGACGCGAAAACTCAGATTCAAGTCCTGATACAGCAGCGCGGGCTGAGGGATCAGGGATTTTTCCTTGATGTCGCGCCACAGCTTGTGCAAGTACTCGATGTCCGTTTGCAGATCCTGTTCACTTGCCGCTTCTGCCACGGTACGGATAATGAACCCCCCCTCTTCCCCGGCCGGCAACAACTGTTTCAGTTTTTCACGCAACGACTTCCGTTCGGTTTCATCTTCGATGCGCTGGGAAATGCCGATATGCGATACCTGGGGCAGATAAACCAGCAAACGGCCCGCAATACTGACCTGAGTCGACAGACGGGCACCCTTGGCGCCGATGGAATCCTTGATAACCTGGACGAGGATATTTTTTCCTTCGTACAACAGCTGTTCAATCGGTTTATCAGCGTCTTCACTCTGCCGCAAGCGCCAGATATCAGCAAGGTGGAGAAAGGCAGCCCGTTCGAGACCAATATCCACGAAAGCAGACTGCATGCCGGGCAGCACCCGGATTACGCGCCCGTTATATATATTGCCGACTATACCGCAATTGCTGGTGCGCTCTATGTGCAGTTCCTGAACGGCGCCATGCTCGACCACTGCGACACGTGTTTCCTGGGGAGTAATATTGATAAGAATTTCACAAGACATAAGAGATCCGGCTTTTATTGCGGCTCACTGAAATATTCTTATAGCGGACTCTTCAAGCAATTGCGCCGTCTCAAACAGTGGCAATCCGACGACACCGCTATAACTGCCGGAAATCTCCGAGATAAAAACCGCCGCCCTGCCCTGAATTGCATAAGCCCCTGCCTTGTCATATGCCTCGTTGCAAGCGAGGTAATGACCGATTTCCTGGTCGCTGAGATTGCGGAATCGGACACTCGATCTGGACAGACAAACCCGGGTTCCATTTCCCGCTGCCACGGCGGCGGCCGTCAAAACCTCATGAACCTGGCCGGACAGTGCACGCAGCATTTGCTTTGCATGGAGAGGATTTTCCGGCTTGCCAAAAATCCTGCCGTTCAATACTACCGCTGTATCCGCTCCCAAAACCGGGAAATCTGCCCAACCTCGCTCACTCATTCGCTTTCGCCCCGTTTCCGCTTTAACGCGTGCAATCCGTTCGACATACTCCCGCGGCGGCTCCTGCGGCAGCGGAGTTTCATCTACATCCGGTATCCGTTGCAAAGCTTCGCGCAACGGTAAAACCATGAAGTCCACGCCGATCTGCTTTAATAATTCCTGCCGGCGGGGACTGCGGGAAGCAAGATAGATGCGATTTTCCACAAAAGTTATGGCGGGGTGAATGCTACGGGAGCGCAGTTACTTCTGTTACATTGTTATTCTTTATGCACGATGATACGGATGACCCTTGATCAGCGATATCGCGCGGTAGAGCTGTTCCGCCAGCAGAATTCGAACCAGCCCATGAGGAAGTGTCAGGGCAGATAACGCCAGGACTTCATCCGCCGCATTCCTGAGGGTCGGGTCCAGTCCGTCGGCGCCGCCAATGAGGAACGCGGTGTCACCTCCATCCTTCATCCAACTGCCAATGGCATGCGCCAAACCGGCGGTAGTCCATTGGCTCCCGCGCTCATCCATTGCCACAAGCCGACAATTGGAAGGCAGTAGCGCGCGGATACGTGCGCCTTCGGCGGCCAGCAGCTGTTCCATTTTTTTTCCGCTGTCCCGTCTCTCGGGTTTGATCTCCAGAAGCTCGATGCTCGCCTCACGTGGCATCCGTTTGGCATATTCCTGAAAACCCGCGGCAATCCACTCCGGCATTTTATGTCCCACCGCATAAACGAGGAATTTCATGCGACAAGGAATTTCATACTGAAAACATGCCTATCCAGTGCTTCGGGAAGAATTTGTTTGAGAGACGCCCACGCCGAGAACTTGGCGTTCGCTCCCATATTTCCTTCACCTCTCGTCATCCGGATTGGTCTTCGCTCGGGTGACTCTGGCTTTTCTGGTCTTCGCAGGGGTCGCGGGTGCTGTCTCCCCCTCTTCAGCGGTAGGTGGTCTTGCGACCGGCTTCTTCCTGCTCGAGTTTTCGGATATTTTGTTGATCCTGGCAGCTTGCGCCCACAACTCCTCGAGATTGTAATGGGCGCGCACCGCGGTCTGCATGACATGTACCAGCACGTCGCCCAGATCAACCAATATCCATTCCCCGTTATCCTCACCTTCCACACCGTAAACCATGCCACCCGCTGCCTTGACTTTCTCGACCACATTGTTCGCGATTGCCCGTGTCTGCCGCGTGGAATCACCGCTGGCGAGGATCATCCGATCGAACAAGGCTGTCAGTTTTTTGACATCGAGTACTTCCACGTCGCGCGCCTTGATTTCGTCCAGCGCTGCAACAACGGTTTTTATCAATTTGGCCGGCGTCATCGTTATTCCCGATACAGATCATTAGCAGCAATATAATCCCGAGTATCCTCGGGAACCAGATAGCGGATACTTTTCCCTGAGGCGACGCGTCTGCGGATGGCTGTTGCCGAAATATCCAGCAATGTCGTCTGCGCAGTAAAGATCAAGCCCCCGGATGCATATTTAAGACTCTCTGCACTCGACGTCCAGCGCTCCCTGCATTCCTCTTCCAATTCCTGTGGCAGCGCTCCGGGCGACGTTCTGTCCTCCGTGGAAAGCAAATGACCGGGGCGAGCCGCAATAATGAAGTGACATAACTCGAACAATTCCCGCCACCTGTGCCACTCGGCCAGTCTTATGAATGCATCCGCTCCGGTAACGAAGCAGAGTACGGCATCCTTCCCCAGTTCCTGCCTGAGTTCGCGCAACGTATCCACGCTGTAGCTCACACCTCCGCGTATTACCTCTCGTTCATCGAGAATAAAACGGGAATTTCCATCGATGGCCAGGCGAACCATTTCTACTCTATGTTCCAACGATGCTTCCGGACCGCGGCGCAGCCGGGGAATTCCGGCGGGAACAAAACGCATTTCCCTCAACCCGGCCAGTTCGGCAATTTCTTCGGCGATTCGCAAGTGCCCATAGTGAACGGGATCGAAGGTACCCCCAAAAACACCGACCGGAGAAACAGGGAAATCATTCATTATCGGCGGGAAAAACGCTGATCATGCGAAGCTGCTCAAGCGGACAAAAAACGCCGGCAGCTGTCTTCACCTGTCTTCCCTGAATAATCTGTTTTTTACAACAGCACACGACGCAGATCAGCCAGCACTTCGACCAGGTGCGTCGTAAAGCGCGCTGCTGTCGCACCGTCGATTACTCTATGATCATAGGAAAGAGATAATGGCAGCATCAGGCGCGGGACAAATTCGCCATCCCGATAAACGGGCTTCATCACTGCACGCGAGACACCGAGAATCGCCACTTCCGGCGCATTGATAATGGGGGTGAACGCAGTGCCGCCGATGCCCCCGAGGCTGGAAATGGTAAAACTCGCTCCCTGCATATCGGTGGGCTTGAGTTTGCCTGCACGCGCCGAAGCTGCGAGATCAGACATTTCCTTGGCAATGGCGATGACCCCTTTCTTGTCCACGTCCCGAATCACGGGGACCACCAGTCCATGAGGTGTATCCGCTGCAAAGCCGAGATGGTAATAATTCTTGACCACGAGATTCATTTCATCGCCTTCGCTGGTCAGCGAGGCATTGAACTCGGGAAACTTCTTCAGAACCGCTATCGAAGCCCGCAGCAGAAACGCGAGCAGGGTAACTTTCACACCTTCTTCTTTTGAAGATTCGTTTGTTTCTTTGCGCAGGGTTTCCAGCTCGGTAATATCCGCTTCGTCAAACTGCGTCACGTGTGGAATCATGACCCAGTTGCGGTGCAGATTCGCCCCGGATATTTTTTTGATCCGCGATAGCGGCTTAAATTCCACTGGACCGAATTTCGCAAAATCGGGTTGAGGCCAGGGCAGCAGATTGAGTTCGGTCCCGCTACCCCTTGGCTTGGAGAGTTCAGCCTTGACGAAAGCCTGCACGTCTTCCTTGAGAATGCGCTGCTTGGGACCATTACCCTTTACCAGTCCCAGATTCACGCCAAGTTCGCGCGCAAAGCGTCGAACCGAAGGACTGGCGTGCGCCTTCGCAAACGTAGCTTCATCTATCGGAGAAGGAACGAATGCAGAGCGTGGAGAAGAACCCGAAGGTTGGGGTTGTGCAGTAGATTGGGGTTGCGCACCAGGTTGCGTCGCCGGCCGCGGCCCTTGTTCCGGAGAAGCGATGGCTGGAGCGGGAGCCGGCGGTGAAGTGGGTGCCACTTCCCGTGGCTCAGCGGACGGCCCTTGCTCCGCTTCTGAAGCTTCCAGCGTCAGGATGGGCGAGCCTTCCGATACCTTGTCGCCCACCTTCACGGATAACTCCCTAATTATGCCAGCAAAAGGAGAAGGCACTTCTATGGTGGCCTTGTCCGATTCAAGCACAATCAACGAGTCTTCCGCCTTGATCGAATCGCCGGGTTTCACCAGCACTTCTATTACAGGAACGTCTTTAAAGTCGCCAATATCGGGAATCAATACCTGTTTAGTCTCTGCCACGCCTCTTCCTTCTCGTATTAGATAATCCCGGTTTTCCACAACGAAATGATCACAGCAGGAGGATGCCGCCGTTCAAGCGTTCCGACTCCTGGTAGTGCAGTTCGCCGTTCCCCCAGTTCCAATTCCCAATTGGGCGGCTCGATGAAGAACAAGGCTAAACGACGCGCTCAGAGCCTGTTGTTTAGCCTTCTCCGCACACAAAAGTTCACTGCCGCCTTCTCATATGGTCATCGGATTGGGTTTATCGGGGTCGAGGCCAAATTTGCCTATGGCCTGCGCCACCATTTCCGCCTCGATTCTGCCATCTTCGGCGAGCGCTTTCAGAGCGGCTATCGTAATGTAATGACGGTCGACCTCGAAGAAGCGGCGCAATTGCTCGCGCGTATCGGAACGTCCGAATCCATCTGTACCCAGCACCTTGTATCTCCCTGGGATAAATTCACGTATCTGGTCGGCAAAAATCTTCATGTAGTCGGTAGCCGCCACCACCGGACCTTCCCGGTCCTTGAGACACGTGCTGACGTGCGACAGTCTTGCCGATTCTGTGGGATGCAGCATGTTCCAGCGCGTTGTCGCCAGCGCTTCGCGTCTCAACTGGGTAAAGCTGGTTACACTCCAGATATCACCCGTCACACCGAATTCCTTCTCCAGTATTTCAGCCGCAGCAATCACCTCGCGCAGAATGGTACCGGACCCGAGCAATTGAACACGCAACCCGGAACCCTTTTCTCCTGCCGGCTTGCCTTCACGGAACAGGTACATGCCTTTCAGAATTCCTTCTTCCGCCCCTGCCGGCATTTCCGGGTGCGAATAGTTTTCGTTCATCACCGTGATGTAGTAATAGACATCCTCCTGCATTTCGTACATGCGGCGCAGGCCATCCCGGATAATGACCGCGAGTTCGTAGGCAAAGGTCGGATCATAGGATATGCAATTGGGGACAGTCGATGCCGCCAGATGGCTGTGGCCGTCCTCGTGCTGCAACCCCTCGCCATTCAGCGTGGTGCGCCCTGCAGTGCCGCCCAGCAGGAAACCGCGGCAGCGCATGTCTCCCGCCGCCCAGCAAAGATCCCCCACGCGCTGGAAGCCGAACATCGAATAGTAAATGTAGAACGGAATCATCTGCACGCCATGAGAACTGTAGGCCGTTGCCGCGGACATCCACGACGACATGGCCCCCGCCTCATTGATACCTTCCTGCAGGATCTGCCCGTTCTTGTCTTCCTTGTAGTACATCAGTTGCTCGGCATCCTCGGGCGTATAGAGTTGTCCGGTAGAAGACCAGATACCCAGTTGCCGGAACATGCCTTCCATGCCGAAGGTGCGCGACTCATCCGCCACAATCGGCACGACCCGCTTGCCGATGTTCTTGTCTTTTATGAGGATATTGAGGATGCGCACGAAAGCCATGGTGGTGGAAGATTCCCTTCCCTCACCGCTTGCCTTGAGCAATGTGTCGAAGGCGGACAGCGGTGGTATCTGCAGGGGCTCGGCTTCACGCTGGCGGCGGTGGACGAACCCCCCCAATGCCTCCCGCCGCTGGTGCATGTAGACGGCTTCCGGCGAATCCTTGTCGAATTTCAGGTAGGGTACCGAGTCGATCTTATCATCGCTGATTGGCAGGCCAAAGCGATCACGAAACGCTTTGAGTGAAGTCGTACCCATCTTTTTCTGCTGATGAGTGATATTCTGGGCCTCGCCCGCTTCACCCATCCCATAACCCTTGATCGTCTTGGCGAGGATTACGGTGGGCTGACCCTTGTGCTTCACCGCCGCTGAATACGCGGCATAGACCTTATGCGGGTCGTGTCCGCCCCGGTTCAGGCGCCATATGTCGTCGTCCGACATATTCGCCACCATTTCGAGCAACTCCGGATATTTGCCGAAGAAATGTTCACGCACATAGGCGCCGTCTCTCGACTTGAAAGTCTGATATTCGCCATCCACGCATTCCATCATGCGTTGTTGCAGCAACCCCTTCGTGTCTTTGGCAAGCAAGGGATCCCAGTATGAGCCCCAAATTACCTTGATGACGTTCCAGCCGGACCCGCGAAAAGCGGCTTCCAGTTCCTGGATGATCTTGCCATTTCCACGCACCGGCCCGTCGAGACGCTGAAGGTTGCAGTTGATGACGAAAATCAGGTTGTCCAGGTTCTCGCGCGACGCAAGCGAAATGGACCCCAGTGATTCAGGTTCATCCATTTCTCCATCGCCCATGAACGCCCAGACTTTGCGGCCCTCCGTCTTGACCAGTCCGCGGCTATCCAGATACTTCATGAAGCGCGCATGATATATCGCCATCAGCGGCCCAAGTCCCATTGATACCGTCGGGAACTGCCAGAAGTCAGGCATCAACCATGGATGCGGATAGGAAGACAGCCCCTTTCCCCCCACCTCCCGCCGGAAATTATTGAGTTGCTCCTCTGTCAGTTCCCCCAGCAGAAAAGCATAGGCGTAAAGACCGGGCGATGAATGTCCCTGTGCAAATATCAGGTCGCCACCGTGATTCTCCGACCTGGCATGCCAGAAATGGTTGTAGCCTACATCATATAGCGTAGCGGCCGAGGCAAAGCTGGCAATATGCCCGCCGACGTTGGAGTTCCTGTTGGCGCGCAACACCATGGCCATGGAATTCCAGCGGACATAGGAACGGATGCGATGCTCCAGCGCATGATTTCCCGGCGACCGCTCTTCCTTTCCCGGAGGAATGGTATTGATATAGGCGGTGGTAGCGCTATAGGGAAGATAGGCGCCTGACCGGCGTGTTTTTTCCACCAGTCTTTCCAGCAGGTAGTGCGCCCGCTCCGTCCCCTCGTGCGTCAACACGGATTCCAGCGCCTCCAGCCATTCCTGCGTTTCAGTTGGGTCTATATCGGGTATAGGTTCCATGTCTTGTCTCGAAATTGTCGGGCGCTTGCCCGATGTGATAGAGGCGCTGTCAATTACCTTGCAATCGGGCGTGCGCTTGCTCTGCCGCCACAACGGTGTTGCAAAGCAGCATCGCAATGGTCATGGGACCTACTCCCCCCGGCACAGGCGTGATATAACCCGCCTTTTCCTTGACCGACTCAAAATCCACGTCCCCCGCCAGTTTTCCATCGGGCAGGCGGTTGATGCCAACGTCTATTACTGTCGCTCCCGGTTTCACCATCATGGCGGTGATCAGGCGCGGCTTGCCCGCAGCAACTATCAGGATATCGGCGCGGCTGGTGTGTTCCGACAAGTTCCGTGTTCTGGATGTGCAGATGGTAACGGTCGCGCCTTTTTGCAGCAGCATCAGCGCCATCGGTTTGCCGACGATATTACTGCGGCCTACTATTACCGCATGCTGCCCCTCGATCGGGATATCATATTTTTCCAGCATTTTCATCACGCCGTTGGGCGTGCAAGGGGGAAAAATACTGCTACCGGTTACAAGTGCACCTACATTATAGAGATGGAAGCCATCCACGTCTTTTTCCACGGCCACAGACTCGATGACTCTGCTGCTGTCGAAATGCCGTGGCAGAGGCAATTGAACGAGGATGCCGTGAATTCCGGGATTCCTGTTCAATTCCTGAATGCGTCTAATCACCTCATCCTGATCGGCGTTTTCCGGGAATTCGTGGACTTCGGAATAGATGCCCGTTTCGCCACAGGCTTTGGCCTTGTTTCGCACATACACCATGGAAGCCGGATTGTCTCCCACGATAACCACGGCCAGCCCCGGCTGGGTACCTTTTTCCGCCAAACGCGCTGCCCGTGCCTGACACTCCACCCTCACTTCCTGGCTCAACCTCTTGCCATCAATGATCTTCGCGCTCATTATGATTGGGACGCGGCAGGGCAGAGAACGAACAGATGACGGAGGATACCTTGGCTGTTCGTATCTTTCACTCTGGCTGTATCTCCTGCGAAACCTCGCATTCGCGCATATGCGTGCAAAGCAGGCTGACTCACCGGAATCCTGATTTGGAAACTGTATCCCGCCCCATAAACGTGCCCCTTTGTCCAATCATGATTGCGAAGACGCAGGAGGGATCGATTTTTTCATCTTCGTCCGATAAATCAACAACCCGATCAGGAATGTCGGAACGACAACAAGCGCGGCAGCCAGAAGGCCGGCTGCCAGTATGTCGATTCCCTCGGTTTTCGGCAGAAAGATAGTCACGGCCCAGATCGTTACAAAGGCTGCCGCCGCGCCGCCGATAAACATGATCTTTTTACCGCGCTCAAAAAGCCGCCATAGCGAACCGGATACCCGCGCCTCGTTGCGGTATTCATCAAAAAGGCGCGTCATGCTGTTATCGTTCGGAACCGCTTCATAGCCAGTCGATACGGCAAGCGTGTCTGTTCCGTCTTCCACCCGCGACATGTTGCGCAGGAACACGATACGCTGTTGAGCTTCTTTCTTTTTCATCCCATCGGCTATGAGCATGGATTGCATCGCTTCAAAGGCATGATCGCGAGTATCTCCCGCCACTCCGAGTCTTTCGCTGCACCGCCACATCACGCCCACCAGATATAACTGGATGGTCATCTGCCTGAAAAGAGGCGCAAAATCATACCCTTTGTCTTTAACTTGTAGAAGTTGGGACGCCAGTATCTCGCGCGCGTGGTGTACACAAATATCAATCGTGTTTGCTTCTGAATCCGTTTTCACTTCAGTCATCGTTCAATTTTGGGACATGCCCAGCTTGGCTTTGAATTCATGGAGGAACCCATTATATACTGGCATGAGGATTGTTGAATAATGAGGCACAGTCTCTCTACGATCCATAGGGCAATGGAACTTGCCCTGCTGCCCGCCTATCCTCGTATGCACCGGCAATTTTCCTCTTCAAGAGGGATAAAAGTTTACATAGGTTTTATGAAGTTTCCGATTTTATTGGATAGGTTCGCTATTACAGAGTTCCGCTCTCTATCGCGCAACATCGTCACACAAAAGGTTTCGGAACATGACAACGGGTCAATTTTTAACCTGCGCTTCATATACCTGCAAAGGAAACCAGCATGAAACACCATAAATACCTTATTGTCGGGGGCGGAATGACTGCCGATTCTGCTGTACACGGTATCCGTAAGATTGATCCCGATGGCGCAATCGCCGTTATCGGAGAGGAGTTGCACCGTCCTTACAACCGCCCACCCCTTTCCAAGGCGCTATGGAAGGACTCACCCTATGATTCGATCTGGCGAAGCGAGCACGGGCTGAACGTTGCCATGCACCTCGGAAAAAAAATAGTAGCGCTGGATCCCGCAAAAAAGACGGCTACGGACAATGCAGGCAACATCTATACCTATGAAAAACTTTTGCTTGCCACGGGTGGGATAGTGCGCCGCTTTCCCCATTTCGACAGCGGGATAATCTACTACCGGACGGCAGACGATTACCTCAAGCTGCGGGAATTGAGTAATCAGGGTTCGGATTTTGTCGTGATCGGCGGCGGCTTCATCGGTTCGGAAATCGCCGCCGCGCTCGCCATGAATGATAAACGAGTCACAATGATTTTTCCGGAACACGGAATCAGTTCGCGTATTTATCCGCGACCTCTCGTCGAATTCCTGAATTCCTACTATCGCGAAAAGGGTGTAATCGTGCTCGCCCCCGAAACTGTCACTTCGATCAGGACGGATGGGACCAAAAAAATTGTTACGACGGGGAGCGGAACCGAGATTTCCGCCGATGGAATAGTGGCAGGACTGGGTATTCTTCCTAACACGGAACTGGCTGTCCAGGCCGGGCTCGCGGTTGACAACGGCATCGTGGTGAATGAATTCCTGCGCAGCAGCAATCCCGATATCTATGCCGCCGGCGACGTCGCCAACTTCTACAGTCCCTTGCTCGGCAAGCGCATGCGGGTCGAGCATGAAGACAATGCAAACATGATGGGAGAAGCGGCGGGACGGAACATGGCAGGGAGCCCGGAGCCCTATCATCACCAGCCCTTCTTTTATTCCGACCTGTTTGATCTTGGCTATGAAGCAGTCGGTGAACTCGATTCCAGTCTCGATATTGTTGAAGATTGGGTAGAGCCCTTCCGCAAAGGCGTGATTTATTACCTGCGCGATGGGCTCGTAAGCGGTGTTCTGCTCTGGAATACCTGGGGACAGGTGGCGGCCGCAACCGCGTTGATTGCCGAAAAGAAACCCTGCACGAGCGAGACGCTGCTAGGCCGCATCAAGGACTAGAACAGGAGACAGTAGTGCAGGATGGGGGAGGCTGGGATCAAGCCATCATTTGCTGCGATGCGCGATGCTTCGCTTGCCCCTCCTGCAATTTCCAATGAATTAATCGGGGAATAGCAGACTCAAGTCCTCTTGAGTCCTCAATGGAAGGCCCATAGTATTTTTCGTGCCAGTTAAATAAAGAAACAGATGCCGCAGCTATCTTGAATACCTTCACACTTACCCGTCCGGACGACTTCCACTTGCATCTCCGCGATGGCGAACACATGCGGGCGGTGCTGGCGGACACTGCCCGCCGTTTTGCTCGCGCGATCGTCATGCCCAACCTCAAGCCTCCCGTCATCACCACGGAAATGGCGCTGGCGTATCGCGAGCGACTTCTTGCCGCCCTGCCCCACGGCGTGCACTTCGAGCCGCTGATGACCCTCTACCTGACCGATAACACCTCCCCTTTGGAAATCATCGAAGCAAAAAGAAGCGGAGGAATCTACGGCATCAAATACTATCCCGCCGGTGCAACCACAAACTCTGCGGCGGGGGTCACCGACATTGCCAAGTGCCATGAAATTCTGGAAGCCATGGAGCAAGCGGATATGCCCCTGCTGGTGCACGGTGAGGTGACCGATCCTGAAGTGGATGCATTCGACAGGGAAAAGGTCTTTCTTGAACGGGTGCTGATCCCGTTGACCCGGCGCTTTCCGCAACTACGCGTCGTATTCGAGCATATCACCACACGGGAAGCGGTAGAGTTTGTCATCAGCGCACCGGTAACCATCGCAGCTACCATCACGGCGCACCACCTCCTGATCAACCGGAATGCCCTTTTTCAAGGCGGTATTCGACCGCACCACTATTGCCTGCCCATCCTCAAGCGGGAAACCCACCGGCAGAAGTTGATCGAGGCTGCGACCAGCGGCAATCCGAAATTTTTCCTCGGCACCGATAGCGCCCCCCACGCACAATCGGCCAAGGAAAACGCATGCGGCTGCGCCGGCATCTATACTGCTCACGCAGCGATCGAGCTTTATGCGGAAGCATTCGAACAGGCGGGTGCACTGGAAAAACTGGAAGCCTTCGCCAGCTTTCATGGCGCGGATTTCTACCAGTTGCCGCGCAACCAGGACAGGATTACATTAAAGAAGGAAAACTGGAGTGTGCCTGCGCAACTGGAATTTGGCGGCGAAAGCCTGATTCCATTCCGAGCCGGGGAAAGCGTTAGCTGGGCCCTGGGCAAAACCGGGAATTAGTGTCGAAACGGAATTTTCACCAAACTTTCCTGATCAGGAAATAGCTGCGTGAATTGTTTCCTGGTCACTTGCGCCTGCGAGTGACCTACCAGTGTTTTTTGGCACGATTCCACCGGTACAGTCTTCCGGCAAAGGCGTTATACGCCAGACGTGAAAGCTGCCTCAGTGGGGGCAGCCGAAAAAGCCTGGCCAGCCAGTGCTGCCCCGGTGTTTGTGACCAGAGTTGTGTGAAGGCATCCACGCCCACGTCAATCCGGCCATCCTGTCTTTTTACGTGCAGCCGCTCGCGCACCTGCTCCAGCGAGGCATCTACTTCTGCAACAGCTTCCGGCTGCGCGTGCACATCGACCCACTCAATGTCCTTGATACCGCATGCTTCCATACGGCGGCGCTGCTCTTTTATGCCCGCATTGCAGACGGGACATGCACTGTTATAGTAAACCTTGCTGGACATTTCCGCAGCGCTCTGCCCTATAGGAGTAAATTCAGGTCGAGTATTCGGGACCCGAGTGCGAGGAATCACTCGCAGCGATAAACGACACCCAGCACTGTCGTGTTTGTCGTGCCCTTGCTGCCCCATGCATTCGTATTGGCGGAGTTCTGCACCCAGACGTAGTTTCCACCCATTTTGGCGGCCCTGTTGCGCAGATCATTTCTGGCGCCGATGAGAAGATTTTCATTCGAAGTGTAGTCGCCGGTAATCCAGTTACCTTGGGAGCCGACCGCGTCACCCAGCGGCTTGCAATTACCGCTGGGTTTTTCTGTGACAAGCTCAACGGATCTGCCCTCCGGTGTCGTTGAAATCGCCGAACAGCCGGCAAACAAAACAACTGACAGCAGGCCCGGCAAGGCGATCATCCTTCTCGTGACCATCTATTTTCTCCTGTTGAAAACCTTCTCAATGATTTTTGAACTTATGCCAACTGGCAGTTCCCTGTCAGCAGATCGCTTAGTGAGAACCTATTGACTTCCGTCTTTGTGGAAAAGACAGCGCCTATATTTTATGAGAAATTTCTGCTCAAGAATTGTACGGTTTAAGGTGACGGCGTCAACCGCAGCATCGCTTCATTGCATTGCAAGTCACTCTTGGGCTTATGTAAATTAAGCATGTCTTGGGCCGAACATGATAATTGCCATACCTGTCAGCGCCAGAAGAGAACCTGCCATGTCCCAGGCAGTCGGCCTGACCCCATCAATAGCCCACAACCAAAGTACTGCCACGAAAACGTAAACACCCCCGTAAGCCGCGTATATACGACCGGCATCCGTCGGATGAAGCGTGAGAAGCCATGCAAATAGTGCAAGGCTTGCAGCAGCAGGGACAAGAAGCCAGGCACTCCCATCCTGTTTAAGCCAGAGGTAAGGTAGATAGCAACCAACGATCTCGGCAAGCGCTGTAGCCAGGAAAAGAAACAAGGTCTTCAGCTCAAACATATGGGTAATCTATTGCTCTGAAAAATCCACAAGGAACAAACAGATAGTGTGCCGTCGGCCTGATTACTTCCGTCCAGAAACTGCTTCGGCGGAACGCTTCCTTATCGCATCGAAGAGCTCAGGTATCGCGACGGTATTCGAAAGGTTGAATACAAAATCCGGAATTAGTCCACCCGGATCGGTAAGCAATGTATAAGTGAGGCGCGTGTGTCTGCCGCCATCCAGGGGCTCCGCCAGCCACGACCCTTCGTTGAGCTTGATGCGCACCACCCCTTCAACCTCGGGCTTCGCTTCGGGCAGCGCAGTCCACTCGACCTTGAAGGTACCGTCCTTGCGCCTGTCGTTACCTGCCGCCGCTTTGCGCGTCAGCCGGACCTTGAGGGGATAGTCGCGCTCGCTGATAAACGGCGGTGCGATGCGCGCATAGGTCACCACCTCGTTATCGCCGGTGCGGCTGAGGACTTCCGATTCCTTCACGTACGGCATGAATTCCCGGTAATGTTCGAAGTCGACGAGAACATTGAAAACGGCTTCGGGCGGAACTTCCACTTCGGAAACCGCGATTACCCGGCGTCCCTCCGTTATGTCCTTCGTAAAAATGACAAGGCCGTTTTTGTGATAGGCCTCTGTCCAATCCGGTCCCGGGCTGTTCACACTGCCTGTCCCCTCTACTGGGTCCGCCGATACCAATCCGGCCGCTCCGCTTGCGACCCCGGCAATGATGGTAAGGATGACGGTGAAAGCGGCACTAGAGCGCATGGTATTCCGGCTGAAGATGGGATGACGATTTCGCCTCCCGTAAAAATTCTACCCTTGTCGCATATCCCGGTCACGCCCTAACCGGCTTTAACGAGTCGAATGCTCCGGAGCCAGCCTCCTGCCAGAAGCGGCTGGTCTGACTCCACTTTCAGTTGCGGAACACTTGCAAGCACCTCTTCGAAAACCACATCCAGACGCGTCACGATATGCTGAGACAGCAGGTTCACCATTCGCCGGAGCACTGCGTGTTCCCCTGGCTTCAGAAATTTATCAAGTATCAGCACGCTGCCGCCCGGTTTCAGTACCCGCGCTGTTTCTTTCAGGCATGCGCGCGCATCCGGTACGATCGCCAGAATGAGGTGCAGCACCACGTGATCGAAGCATGCGTCCACAAACGGCAGAGACATGCTGTCTCCCTGGACGAGGTCTACATGCAGATTGCCTACCCTGGGTCTGGCCCGCTTCAGCATGGCCGCGGTAAGGTCCAGCCCTACATAATGATGACACGCTGGAACATGCGGGAGGTCGAGTCCGGTACCAATGCCGCTGATGAGAATGTCGAGATTCTCCTGCCGGGGCAGTTGCTCAAGGCTGACCGCCCGCAGTCCCGTACCTGCCCCGGCGAGCAAGGCATCGTAAAGCGGAGCGATCAGACTGTAGGAACGGCGCAAAGACATGTAAAGCTGTTTATCGCTCTTTGCTGCCGCGCTTCCCCGCGATGACAGCGTTGGCGGCTTTGCCAGCTTTGCCGGCTTTCCTCCGCGCGGACACAGGGGTTTGGGTACGATAAGCCCAGGCCAGCATGATTATCCCGGCCAGGATCATGGGTAGCGACAGCCACTGACCCATGCTGATACCAAGCGTCATCACCCCCATGAAACCCTCGTCCGGCTCGCGGAAAAACTCTGCAAACGAGCGGAATACGCCATAACCGATCAAAAACACTCCGGAAACCGCTCCAACCGGTCTCGGCCTCGCGGAATAAATCCACATCAATGTAAAAAACGCCAACCCTTCTAGGGCGAATTCGTACAGTTGAGAAGGATGGCGGGGAATGTTGTCGACATAGGGAAAAATCATACCCCAAGGCATATCGGTTGGCCGCCCCCATAACTCGGCATTGATAAAATTGCCGATACGCCCCGCCCCCAGCCCCAGCGGTACCAATGGGGCGATGAAATCCGTCACGACAAGCCACCGCAGGTGATATTTGCGCGCCAACAGGGCCATGGCGGCTATCACTCCGAGAAAACCGCCGTGAAATGACATCCCCCCTTGCCAGACGGCAAAGATTTCCAGAGGATGCTCCAGATAATAGCCGAACTGATAAAAAAATATGTGACCCAGGCGGCCGCCCACGATCACGCCAAGCACACCGTAAAATAGCATATCGTCCAGCATGCTGGTGGTGAACGCCCCCTCGGGATTTCGTTTGATGCGGTAGCGCCCTAGCAGAATGAAGCAAGCGAAGCCGATGAGATACATGAGCCCGTACCATCGAACCGCGAGCGGGCCGAGCTGGATGGCAATGGGATCAATCTGAGGATGAACGAGCATGGGCTTGCATTTTTTTTGAGGTAAAATAGCTTGTTTATCGAGCGCAGCATTAAAACATCATACCGGCGAAAACCGGCAGGGAAAGCGGAAGCCCTTCCTGACGGAGGGTTGGGCAGGAATGGAATAAGCAATCCCATTTTCCCCTCATTATACATACGGCGACGATTATCCACCGCGGAGAACACGCAAAAGAGCGACGTTGAACTGCTTTTTCTTTTCTCACAGCTTCGCAGGCGCCTCGGCCGCTTCTTCCCCTGACTCCCGGAATTCGCCAGAATTTGCCTGCATTCCCGTTTTTTCAATCCAAGGAGTAACTCATGTCAGATAACCAGCGCAGCCGGGCAATCACCCAGGGGGCGGAACGTACCCCCAACCGCGCGATGCTGCGGGCCGTAGGTTTCAGCGACAGCGATTTCGACAAACCCATCGTCGGCGTGGCCAATGGCTTTTCCACCATCACACCCTGCAACAAGGGATTGAACGAACTGGCGCTGGATGCCGAGCATGCATTGAAACAGGCGGCTGCGATGCCCCAGATGTTCGGTACCATCACCGTTTCCGATGGCATCTCCATGGGAACGGAAGGCATGAAGTATTCACTGGTATCCCGCGAAGTCATTGCCGACTCGATCGAAACGGCGGTGCAGGCCGAAAGCATGGACGGCGTGATCGCCATCGGGGGCTGTGACAAGAACATGCCGGGAGCAATGATCGCCATTGCGCGCATGAATGTTCCCGCAATTTTTGTTTATGGCGGAACGATCAAACCGGGTCACTATAAAGGAAAGGATCTCACTATTGTCAGTGCTTTCGAAGCCGTCGGGCAATATACCTCCCATAAGATAGACGCGAAAGAACTGCTCGAAGTGGAGCGCCACGCCTGTCCGGGAGCGGGCTCATGCGGAGGCATGTTCACTGCCAATACGATGTCGTCCGCTTTCGAAGCGATGGGCATGAGTCTTCCCTATTCTTCCACGATGGCTGCGGAGGATGGCGAGAAGCGCACCAGCGCGGCGCGCTCCGCGGAAGTGCTCGTGGACGCCATCAGGAAACAGATTCGTCCGCGCGACATCATTACCCGCAAGTCCATTGAAAACGCGATCGCGGTGATTATGGCCGTGGGTGGTTCCACCAATGCTGTTTTGCACTTCCTCGCCATTGCCCATGCGGCCGAAGTGACGCTCACGATCGATGATTTTGAACGCATGCGCGGCAAAGTGCCGGTACTGTGCGATCTCAAACCTTCGGGACGGTACGTCGCCACCGACCTGCACAAGGCAGGGGGCATTCCCCAGGTAATGAAAATGCTGCTCGACCACGGCCTGTTGCATGGCGATTGCATCACCATCAGCGGACAGACCATTGCCGAGATATTGAAGGATGTGCCGTCAGAGCCGCGCGAAGATCAGGATGTCATTCGTCAGTGGAACAACCCGTTGTATGCTCAGGGCCACCTCGCCATACTCAAGGGCAATCTCGCCACAGAAGGGTGCGTGGCGAAAATCACCGGAGTGAAATCCCCAAAAATTACCGGGCCGGCACGAGTATTCGATTCGGAAGAAGCCTGCATGGCAGCCATCCTTGCACGCGAGATCCAGCCCGGCGACGTGGTAGTGATACGCTATGAAGGACCCAAGGGCGGCCCCGGCATGCGGGAAATGCTGTCTCCCACTTCCGCGCTTATTGGCGAGGGACTCGGAGATTCGGTGGGCCTGATCACCGATGGACGATTCTCCGGGGGCACCTATGGAATGGTGGTTGGACACGTGGCGCCGGAGGCATTTGTAGGCGGTACCATTGCGCTGGTGCGGGAAGGCGATTCGATTACCATAGACGCCGAGCAACGGCTGCTGCAACTCAACGTTCCTGGAGATGAACTGGCTCGGCGCCGGGCTGAATGGCAACCGCCCCATCCGCGCTACACCCGGGGAGTGCTCGCTAAATATTCGAAGCTCGTCTCGAGTGCCAGCCGCGGCGCGATCACCGATTAGTCCGTTCTTTCTCGCCAAAAGCTATGCCCAACCATCTTGCTGGTGAAACCAGCCCCTACCTGCTGCAACATGCGGATAATCCTGTCGACTGGTATCCCTGGGGAGAAGAAGCACTGACGCTCGCCCGTGCGCAAGACAGGCCGATCCTGCTATCCGTCGGCTACTCTGCCTGCCACTGGTGCCACGTGATGGCGCACGAATGCTTCGAAGATGCGGAAGTCGCCGAAGTCATGAACCAGTACTTCATCAATATCAAGGTGGATCGCGAGGAACGCCCGGACATCGATCAGATTTATCAGACTGCGCTCTACATGCTGACACAGCGCAGCGGCGGCTGGCCCCTGACACTTTTTCTGACACCCGATCAAAAACCATTCTTCGGCGGCACCTACTTTCCCAAAATGCCGCGTCACAGTCTGCCGGGTTTCCTCGATTTATTGCCGCGGGTGGCGGAAACCTACCGCGTTCGTCGCCCTGAGATCGAACGCCAGAGTGCATCGTTGCTCAAATCCTTCGCCAATATGCTGCCATCAAAAGCACCGGAGGCTCCGGTATTTTCCGAGCGCCCCCTGGAGCAGGCACTGGCTGAGTTGAAAAACCGGTTCGACTCCGAAAATGGGGGTTTTGGCGAGCCGCCGAAGTTCCTGCACTTGACCGAACTGGATTTCTGTTTGCGGCGCTACTTCACAGCTGGCAATAGCGAGGCATTGCACATGGCCACGCTGACATTGGAGAAAATGGCGCAAGGCGGCATCTACGATCAGGTGGGGGGCGGGTTCTATCGTTACAGTACCGACAAGCAGTGGCAGATTCCGCATTTCGAAAAAATGCTTTATGACAATGGCCCCCTGCTGCACCTCTATGCGGATGCATGGATCGCGTCCGGAAATCCTCTGTTTGCCCGGATTGTGGAAGAAACCGCTACCTGGGTCATGCGCGAAATGCAGCCAGAATATGAAGAGGATGAAAAGAGAACGGGAGCCGGCTACTGGTCCACTCTGGATGCCGACTCGGAAAACGTCGAAGGCAAGTTCTACGTATGGGATCGCAGCGAAGCCTCGCATGTTCTTTCACGTCGTGAATATGTCATAGCGGCCAGTTACTATGGTCTGTCCCAGCCAGCAAACTTCGAAAACAGATACTGGCATCTGGCAGTGACCCAATCGCTGCCCGAGATAGCTGAAAACTTCGGTGTCACCTACACAGAAGCACGGCGATGGCTTGAATCAGGGCGCAAGAAACTGCTTGCACAGCGCCAATGTCGCGTTCGTCCCGGACGGGATGAGAAAACCCTGACCAGCTGGAATGGACTGATGATCAAGGGCATGGCTCGAGCGGGACGCATATTCGGTCGCGACGACTGGGTGCACTCGGCTATCTGTGCCGTGGATTTCATTCGTTCCACACTCTGGGAAAACGGCCGTCTGCTGGCAACCTGGAAGGACGGCAATGCACGTCTCAATGCCTATCTCGACGATTACGCTTTCCTGCTGGACGGATTACTGGAACTGATGCAGACAACGTTCCGCCCGGTGGATCTGGATTTTGCCATTGCGCTGGCTGACGTTCTTCTGGACCAGTTCGAAGACAAGGAAGCAGGCGGTTTTTTCTTTACCAGTCATGATCATGAAAATCTGATCCATCGTCCCAAGCCTGGTTATGACAATGCAACACCATCCGGCAACGGCGTCGCAATCTATACTCTTCAGCGCATGGGTTATTTGCTGGGGGAATTCCGTTATCTGCACGCGGCGGAACGCGCACTGCAGCTCTTCTACCCTGCCTTGCTCCGACATCCCGACTCCTGTTGCAGCTTGCTTCTGGCGCTCGAGCAGTGGCTCACGCCCCCCAGCGTTGTCATACTGCGGGGAAAAGCGGACGCGATGGCGAAATGGGAAAACGCCTTGCGTCAGCGCGTCCCCATCGCCCTTGTGCTTGCGCTGCCGGTTGAGCGCGTGACGCCTGCGACGCTGCCGCCGAGCCTTGCCAAGCCCATTCCGTCAGGGATGGGTGTCAACGCCTGGGTCTGTCATGGCGTTAAGTGCCTACCGGAGATCACTGACTTGCAGGAATTGCTGCGTATCAGCGAAATTCGAGGTAAGATAAGGTCCCTTTTCTATAATTAACGGATAAAAGGAGTGTGTGTAATGAAAGCTGTCTGGATGGGAATGGTTGCGGCATCAGCCTTGTTGGTTGTCGGTACCGCGCAGGCGAGCCCCGAGCTGGCGAAAAGCAGCGGTTGCCTGAATTGTCATATGGTGGACAAGAAACTGGTCGGCCCTGCGTTGAAGGATATAGCGGCCAAGTATAAGGCTGACCCGAAAGCCGCGGACTATCTGGCAGGAAAAATCCAGAAAGGAAGTCAGGGAGTTTGGGGCCCGGTTCCCATGCCGCCCAACGCAAAGGTTAACGAGGCAGATGCCAAGACTCTTGCAAAGTGGATTCTGACCCAATAAGCCCGGGTCCGCTAAAAAAGCCGGCAAGTGCCGGCTTTTTTATTTTGGCTGCCCCTGCCAAAAGTACATGAACTGGTTTGCAACCAACTTCGCAAGCGCATTTCTTCTCCCTCCGTTTAACCTCATTTTACTGGGCACCGCAGGCATCCTGCTCCTGAAACGCCGACAGGGAATAGGTATGACATTGGTAGCTGCTGCACTTGCTCTGCTTTACCTTCTTTCCACTCCGATCGTCGCGGACGCCCTGTTGCAGGTACTGGAAGCCCCCCCCAAAAAGAATCCCCTTGGCGACATGCAAGCCATCATCGTGCTGGGCGGAGGAACCTACTATTACGCACCCGAATATGGCGATCATACGGTTGGCAGATACACGTTGGAACGTGTCCGCTATGCGGCGAAAATGTATCGCCTGACCGGCAAGCCGATGCTGACCGCAGGGGGCGCTCCTCTCGGTAATCGCTCGTCCGAAGCCATGCAAATGAAGGCGGTGCTGGAAGAGGAGTTTCTCGTTCCAGTCGAGTGGGTAGAGGAGACATCGAGCAATACGCGGGAAAATGCCTACAAAAGCTTTGCCATCCTGCAAAAACAAGGTATCCGCCAGATCGCGCTTGTCACTCACGCATGGCACATGCCGAGAGCGGCGCGCGAATTCGAACAGGCCGGATTCGAGGTTACGCCTGCTGCTACAGGATACACGCGGCGTTACAAGACCGAGCTGCTCACATTCCTTCCAGACGCCGGTGCGCTTCTCAAAAGCAGCCTGTTCTTCCACGAGGTCATTGGCATGTTGTGGTACCGCCTGACGCCTGTGCCGGATTGAGGGGCATTACACTCGGCAGGGCTGGAAGTCGCTAAAATAGCGTAATCGAATTTCTGGAGAAGAGCGGCATGAAAGCATGCGTCAAATGGCAGAGCGAAGCAAGTTTCCTGGGTGAATCAGGCAGCGGTCATACAGTACTGATGGATGGACCGCCGGAATCAGGAGGCAGGAACCGCGGACCCCGCCCGATGGAGATGCTGTTGATGGGAACCGGGGGCTGCGCAGCTTTTGATGTTGTGCTGATCCTGAAAAAAGGCCGTCAGGAGATCTGCGATTGTGAGGTGCGCATTGAAGCGGAACGGGCCGAACGCGAGCCGAAAGTGTTTACCCATATTCACTTCCATTTCATCGTGACCGGAAAAAAGCTGAATCCGCAACAGGTCGAACGCGCAATCAGCTTGTCCGCTGAGAAATACTGTTCCGCATCGATCATGCTGGCAAAAACAGCCGAACTGACCCACGATTTTGAAATCGTGGAAGCGTGACAAGCATTCGCCCCTCAGTATTGGTTTTAGACCTGCTATATTCGTTAGACCCAGTAGGCGGTCCGGGTCATCACCGATGACGCCATCCTCATCACCAGTTTCACCGGCATCGGCAGTTCGGCGCCGCCATATGCCACGGCGGTGGTGGCGTGTCCGGCCTCATCGATCTGCATCTGGGTCACAATGGCGCGGCTCTTCTCGTCAGCGTACGGCAAACGGCTCAGGTGCCCCCCGAGATGAGCGGACACCTGACGTTCGGTTTCCGCAAGAAATCCCAGGTTCCACTTGTCGCCCAGCAATCCGGCGAAAGCGCCAATGGCAAATGAACCGCCATACCATAATGGGTTCAATAGACTTTTGCGTCCGCTCAATTCGCTAATGCGCCGTTCCGTCCAGGCAAGATGCTCGGTTTCCTCGCGCGCCGCCTGAGCAAGTGTCTGCTGGACCTCGGCATTCCGCGCTGTCAGCGCCTGGCCCTGATAAAGAGCCTGCGCACAGATCTCGCCTACGTGGTTAACACGCATCAGTGCCGCCGACTCGCTTTTCTCCAGATCATTCAGTTGCGCCTCCGGCAGCTGGGTTCCGGGTACTGGCCGCAGTGTCTGCGCCGGAGTCAACAAGGTGCGCAGCGCGTGGTCGAAACCAATGATGAGCTTGTCTAGATTGGGCATAAGATTCTCTGAGAAAGAAAACAATGAAAACGGTAAGAATGATAATCCCGCCATTTCCGCAATTGTATACCCATTCGCCCTGTTGCTAATGTGACAGGGTGAGTGACTTCGGATATTCTCAACCCCCGGTTCCCCCCGTCAATGCTTTTCTCATGTTCACTAACGCCAATTCTCCAATCAACGAAGTCTTCAGCTTTGGCTTGAAAGACCGTTTATGATGTATTCTCATGGCTCAGCTCGATCGAGATCGTATAAATGCCTCTACATATCCAGACACCATTAATTGAATCGCGCCCTTTAAGCGATAGAATCGGACATTCAGTCTGGCTGAAAATGGAAACTGCTCAGCCCTCCGGTTCTTTTAAAACCCGGGGAATCGGGTATGCGTGTGAAGAATATTTCGGACGCGGCGCAAAACGCTTCATTTCATCATCTGGCGGGAATGCGGGCCTTGCGGTTGCCTTTGCCGGGCGTAATCTGTCCGTGCCCGTGATTATCGTTGTGCCGGAAACCGCATCGAAGCGCGCCAGGGAACTGATGGCGCGAGAGGGCGCAGAAGTGATAATCCAGGGAAAATCTCTCAGTGAGGCGAATGCTTTTGCGCTATCGCTCGTGCAGCCTGAGGACGCTTTTCTGCACCCCTTTGATGATCCGCTCATTTGGACGGGTCATGCCAGCATAATTGATGAAGTAGTTGATACAGGGCCAAAACCCGACGTGATCGTCCTGTCCGTCGGCGGAGGCGGCCTTCTGTGCGGGGTTATAGAGGGACTGAATCGGAATGAGTGGCAGGATGTGCCCATAATCGCCGTCGAAACCAAAGGCGCGGACTCATTTGCTCAGGCACTCAGCGCAGGAGCGCTGGTGGAGCTGCCCAGGATATCAAGTATTGCGACGACATTAGGGGCAAGTGCGGTTTGCCGGCAGGCCTGGGAATATTCGAGAAAACATCGCATTGAGAGCATCGTATTACCGGACAAGCTCGCCGTCTCTGCATGCATGCAATTCCTGCACGATCATCATACGGTGGTTGAGCCCGCTTGTGGCGTAGCGCTGGCAACGGTCTATGAAAGGGTTCCAGCTTTGTCCGGATACAAAAAAGTATTGATTATCGTGTGTGGCGGTGTCAGCACTACGGTTGACCAGTTACAGGAATGGTCTGCCGTGATGCAATAAGGAATCTGGATGAGGAAAGGCTCAATGTATCAGGAAGATGAGATATTTTATTCTACTACGCATAATGCTATCCATTCAGGAGCATTCTCCAGTCCTGCGATAGGATACGTGATTTCAAAAGCTGATGGCTAATGATGTCGTAAGGAAAGTATTACCATTGGACTTGCTACCATCTTTTTGAGTAAAAATTTGATCTTTACTTTCCAGCGTTCTTGCTTCGACACGCCAAATAATGCTAGTCGTAACGTGATAATCAAAGTTCGCCGAAAACCCCCAAGTTTTAAACCCATGCGGTGTGTCCGAGGCGACGATTACACCATGCCGATCGTCGTAATATTCAGCCCTGACCGCCACTGCTGTTTTGGGTGAAGGTGTATATCTCAAGAGAACTGTCGGATTGAACCACATATCCATGCTGGAAGAATGCTCGTTTCTCTGTTCAATACCGATATCAAAACCGATCGTAGCGGCAAGCACATCATTTAGCCTGAAAATACCATAGAAATTATGAAAATAACGCATATGCCTGGCATGGTCGGGCTTGTCGCTGCCGAAAAATGAGCTGCTGTTCAAGGTTATTGCGGGAGAAGGTGTATAAGTAATCTGTGTCCCAAAAGCAGGCAGCGTGTTCCCTTTCAATGGTTTAATGCGCTGCCAGCCATTCAGTATTAACGCACTGAAGAACCATTTGTCATTATCGGTTCTGTAACCAAGTTTGACCCCGGATTCAAAATATGGCGTGTTTTCCGCTACCAAACTTCTGGTCAACGTCCAATTGTCCGTACCTACCGCACTCTCAAAACCGATATGCGAAGGGAAGACACCAATGTCCAGCCACAGATCATGGTTGCCCGACAGTTTTATTCCAACGTTGCTTTCGTATAGATGTCCTAATATTCCCGGTTCAGCCGCATAGTTGGCATTCATATAGCTGCCAGCTGCCAATGCGAGGTTGGCACGGATATTGTTTGTAATGTACGCACCCTTTAGAAGTGCCAGATTTACCGCGACTTCCTTATCTTCTGTAAAGTTGTAAAGAAAAGGAGGCCTCCTGCCGCCAAGGGGTTTATTGAAATCGACACCGTAATAGGTTTCGACATAACCACTGAAGGCAAGCGGTAAGAAATAGTCCTTGACAGCCAGAGTGTTGTCCAGCGCATTGACTCTTGTACTCCACAGCATGCAGACACTAGAGACGATAAGCAGTGCTGATAAATGCTCGAAGAAGTTTCTCGACATTATTGATTCATTTTTGGGGGCTTGATATGCGAAAAAATATCCGGGAGATCTACAGTGTTCTAATGGGATTCGCTATTTCGGTAGATTACAGATCAAGAAGTAAAGAAGTCGCAGTGTCTTGATGCAGATTTATAAAGACACTGTAGAAATGAAAACAGGTTCAATCGGCCTGCTATTTCCTTGAAGTACCTGGAATCGTGGAGAAATGAGAGAAATTCAGGATCGCTTCGCATCCCGGAGGAACAAAGCGATGGGGAGCAAAATTGGAGCTATCAAGCTAGGAGTTTAGGGACTGCGATCGCTGCTGGAGTTTGTGAATCCAGGATCAGGAATTTATTCCAAAACAGCCTGTATCCAACACCGGTTTCGGTAATGAGATGGTTTGGCTAAGCCGGATCGACTTCGAGTTTTTGTCTCAGGTGGCCCATATAGATGCGGAGATAATGATTGCTCTCAAGATAGGCAGGCCCCCACACCTCTTTCAGTAATTACCGCTGGGTTACTACTACGCGACCTGAATTACGAATCAGTACATACCCATTTGCCTTGCTATTAATGTGACCGGGTGAATGACTTCGATCCCCAGCCCTGCCTGGCGCAAGCCGGCAGCGATATGCAACGCGCAGCCCACATTGGATGTTGCAAGGTAACATGCCTGCCCTGCTTTCAAGGCTGTCACTTTGTCCTCAAGCAGTGTCGCCGATATCTCCGGTTGATCCAGGAAATAGGTTCCGGCAGCACCGCAGCATTGATCATTCCCCGCAAGAGATACTACTTGCGCTTGCGGGATGCGCTCCAGCAGTTTATAGGCGTATGCCGACGCGCGTAATACATTGCGCAAGGTGCAAGGCTCATGTACCAGGATTTTGTGTGGCAAGGGCTGGAGCCGGGTATCTTCCCATCCTTCCGCCTCCGCCAGGAATTCACTGATATCCAGGACCTTCGGCGGCGATCGCCTGGTGGTCTCGCCTCCTGCTTTCGGGCCTGTCGCTTCCCCCCTTGTCTCGCGCTGCCAGCCGGAAAAAGAGGAATATTCGGATAACTGCGCACCGCAACCGGATGCCGTAGTGATAATCGCGCTTAAATCCAATCCAGCGAATGCCTGCACGTTCTGACGTTCTAGTTGCGCTGCCGCATCCATGTCGCCCCTGTGCTGGTGAAGCGCCCCGCAGCAGGTCTGCGCGGGGGGTACATGCACGACATAGCCCAGTTGGTTGAGTACGAACAGGGCCGCGTCCAAGGTGGTTGCATCCGCCACGCGCGCTACGCAACCCAGGAACAGCCCCACCTCTCCTCGCGGCTCGCCGACAGCAGGATAAACAACCGACCATGACGAAGAACGGGGTTGGTCAATAAACGGCACCTGGGCTTCCAGCAAGGCGAGATTCGTCTTGCCCAGCAAACCGGATTTGCGCACCCACTTCTGCAAACCGCTTCGCTGATAGAAACGCAGAAGTGGCCGCAATGCATCGATACGCGAGGGCTGGGCGATCAGTTCACGCTCCACCCATTTCCGAAACCTGGATACCCGGACTCCCGGATTGTTCCCCCGGACCTCGAGTGGTGATGAAATCATCTCCCGCGCGTCGTCTATCAACTGACCAAAGCGTACGTGATTGGGGCAGACAGCTTCGCAGGCACGGCAAGTAAGGCAACGATCCAGGTGCAATGCGAAACGTGCATTCATTGGAATGCGTCCTGCGGCCACGCCACTCATCAATGCAATGCGCCCACGCGGCGAGTCAGCCTCGGACAACGTGACACGATAACTGGGACAATGCGGCACGCAGAGGCCGCACGCGACACACTGGCTAGCTTCGTCGCTTATTTCGCGTCGCAATCGCAGTAATGGATCCGAAGAAAAATCGGAAGGAAGGTCATCCGGCTTCATGGACAGTAGACCTGCTTTTGTCAGAGCCGTTCAAATTCAAAAAAATTTTACCTGGGAGGACGAAAAGAAGATTCGTGCCAATATTCACACGCCCACTCCCATGGCAGGACGCAGATCAAGGCAAAATCTTCAGGAGAGCAGGACGCATACTCTCGAAATCGTACTTGTCGATCGAATGGGGAACAGCGTTTCATCGAGGCGGAGTAGTCACTGGATCCTGGATCGAAGTCGCAGAGGGGTAATATCAAGGAGTAGTACAATATGGCTTATTCCGGGCCGCGTGTCCCGTATATATAACGCTCGAGCTGGTCGATGATAAATTCACGGCCCGAGATCGCATCCTTGACCAGGTCGCCGATGGAGATGATGCCCATGACTTTACCATCCTCCAGCACGGGCAAGTGGCGAACTCGCGTTTTAGTCACCAATGCCATGCAATCCTCGGTGGAATAATCCGGGCTCACATACGCCACCTGCGCGGTCATGAGTTCTTTCACCTGGATATCTTTCGCGAGCCGATCCAGGCTGTATGCCTTGCGGGAATAATCTCTCTCGGTAAAAATGCCCACCAGTTTTCCCTGGTGCAGCACCAGCAACGCGCCGATATTTTTCGCCGCCATCAAGTGCATGGCCTCATATACCGATTTATCCGGCTCGATACTTGCGACTTGGTATCCTTTGCCTTCCAGTAATTCCTTTACAGTCGTCATGGATCAACCCTCCCACCTCGGTTTTCAAAGCATGCAATTTCTTTATCGGACTCATCCAATCATAGCATGCCATATGAAAAGAAAAGCCGAGAGCGATGTGAAGCTGGTCCACTATGTTAGAACCTTCTATAGCAGGCGGCTCTTGTCACCGCCCGTAAAGCCGACAGGAGGTGGATGATTATTGCCTATCCCTTTACCCAGGAGCATAACCTTGAACAACTCCCCCATCTCAGCCGGGCTCACCAGTTTCTGCACTTGGTTTGCCAGCGGCAAATAGTCCTTTGCGTGCGCGGCAGGTGTCTCCCCCAGAATTTCCGTTATTCCGCAATTGATGAGAAAGTGTGCCTGCGTCGTATAGCCCAGTAACTGCAGGCCCGCTTCGATGCCCGAACTGGCAACGGAGCTGAAATCGACATGGCTGGTTATATCCTGCAGACCTGGTAGGTAAAACGGATTGTCATGGGCGTGGTGACGGTAATGACACATTAATGTTCCCTGCCTGCGCTGAGGATGATAATACTCATCCCGGCCGAATCCGTAATCGATCAGCAGGATCGCCCCTCGTTGCAGCATCTTGCCGAGACTTGCAGTGAGTCTGCGTGCCTCCAGGCAGATTTCACTGACATATTCACCTTCCTTACCCCCGGAACGAATTCGATCCGCCAGTTCCCGCGCCGCTTCGAAAAGCAATCCTTCTGCAAGAAGGCGTTCACTCCAGATAAACTCATTGCCGCCGGAGGAAACACCGCGCTCGTACACTGTGGTGCCACGCCACGCGATCAGGTGCACCGGCATGGCGTCGAGCACCTCATTCGCCAGTATCAGACCGTTGAACTGCTCCGGCAAATGCTTCAGCCAAAAGACGCGTGAGGCGAGATGCGGCGCGAACTGTTCAAGCAACTGCCGTTGACGCTGCTGGAGTTCCGCGCTGACTTCGAGAATGAAATACTGCTGTGGCAGACGCCCGAGTTTTTCCAGTTCAACCAACAGATCGAGCGCCAGCTTACCTGTCCCGGCACCAAATTCGAGAATACCGCTGCCATCATCCGTCAACTCGAGTATCTGCCTGGCCTGTCGCGCCACAGTCCTGCCAAACAGCGGAGAAATTTCGGGTGCAGTGACGAAATCGCCTTCCTGGCCGAATTTGGCGGGACCAGCGCTGTAATAACCCATGCCCGGCGCGTACAACACCAGCCTCATGTAATGCTCGAATGAAATCCAGCCACCAGCGGCACTGATTTCCTCATGAATGAGTTCTATCAGTGCGCGGCTATGCTCGATCGCTGCTTCACTCGGTAAAGGAAATGGCGGCTGTGGCTGCATTGGCGCTATGCTACGCTTTACTGTTGATTCGGCCAGCAGATAGCAGCGGTATCTGAGTCCCTCTTTTGAGGCAGACACTCTCGTAACCTGCTCCTGGCGGCCGGTTTCCCGTTATAAAAAATCGAATCAATCCGCAAGTGTAGAGGAGATAGCGATGCAAGGGAAAGTGATACTCGTCACAGGGGGAGCAAGGCGCGTGGGCGCCGCCACCTGCCGCCGCCTGCACTCACAAGGAGCAAATCTGGCCGTGCATTACAGAAGCTCGATCGGGGAGGCGCAGACATTGCAGGCCGAACTGAACCAGACGCGGCCCGGTTCAGTCGCCCTCGTACAAGCCGACCTGCTGGATATTGCACGCCTGCCGCAACTGGTAGCTGAAACTGTAGAACAGTTCGGGAAGCTGGATGCGCTGGTCAACAATGCCTCCAGCTTTTTTCCAACTCCATTAGGCGAAATCACTGCTGACATGTGGGACGATCTGATGGGAAGCAACCTGAAAGCCCCCCTGTTTCTATCCCAGGCGGCGGTCTCCCAATTAAGAAAACAGCACGGCTGCATCGTCAATATCGTGGACATTCATTCGGAATGGCCGCTCAAGAATTACGTGGTATACAACGCCGCCAAGGGGGGGCTTGCCTCGCTGACCCGATCGCTGGCGCAGGAACTTGCGCCGGAAGTCCGGGTAAATGGCATCTCACCCGGCCCCATCCTGTGGCCAGAAGCGGGCGAATGGGCGGATGAAGCATCGCGTCAGCGCATCATTGACAGGACGCTGCTGAAACGGACGGGTGAGCCGGATGATATTGCCCGGACCGTTGCTTTCCTGATTGCAGATGCGCCTTACATCACTGGCCAGATCATTGCCGTGGATGGGGGACGAAGTGTGAATCTATAGCGGGGTTGCAAAAATCATTGGACGTCAGAATTCCCTAAAGGAAGAATCTGCCCAGTTTCCTCGGCTTGGGGAATGAACTCGGTGGGAAGCAAAAGGCCGCGCCGAGGATGTTGCCATCGCACAGGCGCTTCGGCTCCCATAATCCCGCGCTATCCATCTGCGGCTGATAGTAGAGAACAAATTCGTTTCTCTCCAGCTTTTGCATAAATCTGGATAATGAGGAAGACGTCCTGGCTCTCATCAAGGTTATGCTGGGATTATTCCAGACGGAAACAACTCCATCTCCTACTGCTGCTGGAAGGGTTAGAGCGGGTGCAAATACAAAGACCCGCTGTCATCATCCATTTAAAGAGATTTCTTCTGGTGTAGAAACTCTATTATCTTGGTCGCTGTGACGGCGGGACTAAAGAGATAGCCCTGCATCTCCTCACATTCGAGGCTTCGCAAAAGCTCGGCTTGCTCAACCGTTTCCACCCCCTCGGCAACAACACGCAAATGCAACGAATGTGCCAGGGATATGATTCCAGAAACAATGGTGAGATTGTCTGGATTGATATTCATATCGCTGATGAAAGCGCGATCAATTTTCAAGACATTGACGGGCAATTTGGCGATATAACTGAGCGAAGAATAACCAGTACCGAAATCGTCTATCGCAAGCTCGATACCCATATCCTGGATGAGATTGAGCTTCTCGATATTGGCTTTGATATCGTGCATGATTACACTTTCCGTGATCTCAAGCTGGAACGCAGCTTGATCTCCCGCGTCACTTACCACATTTGCCACCATATCGACAAAATCCTTCTGCCGTAACTGAACGGGAGAAACATTGATAGCAATTCTCGGTGGATTTAAACTCATGGCTTTCCATTTATTTGCATCCGATATCGCTTTGCGCAGCGCCCACCGGCCCGCGTCAAGAATCATTCCCGTTTCTTCAAGTAAGGGAATGAAGTGCAGCGGTGAAAGTACCATGGCGCTTTCCGGATCGTGCCAGCGCATCAGTGCCTCGAGTCCGCTTATTTGCCCACTCTTCAAATCAACTTTGGGTTGGTAGTACAGCACCAATTGTTCCTGCTCCAACGCCTGACGCAGCTTGATCTCGAGTTTCAGTTTTTCTTTAACCCGTGCATGAAATTCGGGAGCATAAAACAAATGCTTGTCGGAAGAATGCTTGGCCTTCTTTAGCGCTGTTTCAGCATTTCTCAAGAGCGTATCAGTATCCAGGCCGTCGCTAGGAAAGAACGAAGCTCCCGCCCTGGCGGAAACCCACAGTTCCTGCCCATTAATTAAAAAGGGCTCGTTCTGAACCTCGAACAGAAGCTTTTCTAGCATATGGACGATGTCGATGCTTTCCTCTTCATGTTTTCTGGCGATAGCGAAATAATCGGCGGAAAGATGGGCCAGAATGTCTGCTTCTGAAAGCAGTTGCTTCAGCCGCTTTGCAAGTTGGCGGAGTAGACTGTCGCCCGCCCCATGGCCGAACGATTCATTAATACTGCTGAACCGTTCGATGTCCAGGACAATTACGGAAAGCATCTCGTGACCGGAAGAAACCATCTTGATCCGCTGATTAACCCGGTCTAGAAATAACGCCCGGTTCGGGAGCTCGGTCACAGCGTCGAAGAAAGCCAGATAATTGATGCGCTCCTCTTTTTTCAGGTGATCCATTGCAAACGAAATATCGCCTGCCATTTCTACTAGCAAAGCAATTTCCTCCTCGTCGAAAAACCCTGTCTCGGGAGTATAGAGAGTCAGAGTGCCGACGAGTTGCCCATCGAGAACCAGGGGCAAGATCGCCATGGAAAGATAATCGTGAGCCAGCGCTGCGTTATGCAAACCCTCCATGCGCTTATCGGCAATGAGATCATTGCAAATGAACGGCTTGAAATGTGTGATTAAATCCTCTACCAGCGGAGCTCCTTCCGGCGCACTCATCAGAGATAGGTTGAGTTGGAACAGCTCATCATTTCCTTGCCCCATCTTAGCCACTGGTGCAATTATTCTCGTATTTCCCCCCAGCATTCCGATCCAAGCGAAAGCGAATCCACCGTGAACGACTGCAATACGGCATGCCTCATTGAAAAGCTCCTGTATTTCACGGACACGCACAATGGCTGTATTGATACCACTTAACACGCTATATAAGCGGTTGAGCCGGACTACTCTCGCTTCATATTCCTTGCGCTGAGCGATCTCCGCTGTTAACGCCGCAGTACGCTCCCCCACCAACTTTTCCATATGTTCATGCAATCGGGCACGCTCCAGCGCAACGCTTACCTGCTGCCCAATCCCGTAGAATGTGTCCAACTCATTCTCCCTGAACTCATCCTGTTCCAAGTTCAGGAGATTCATCACGCCCTGGTTCTTGCTGCCACTCCACATCGGTATGGTGATATGGTGGCAAGAACCCTTGCCTCCGCTTGAGAAGAGGCGCTCGCAGTTTAAAATTTTAGGGGTATTGCCGAGTTCCCCGGCGAGCAAAAGGCGCAGGCAATTGCATGATATGTTCAAGCCATCAGCACTTACTGATGCGGGTACGTTTCGTGAGCCTGCTAAACTCAGACCATCGGTATTCCATAAATAAAGCCATCCCGCCTGGACTCCAGGCAACATCATGGCGTACTCCAGCGCTTTTTCGCTGACCTCGCACTCGGTTGCTGCCTGGTTCAAGCCTTCCGCCATTCGATACAGTCCATTGAGCAAGCGATTCGAGTGCGTCAGCTCAAGTTGTCGCGTATTCAGTTCAGCGTTGAGGCGAACCGCATCCTCATAAACTGAAATCAATAAATCCACGATCTGCTGCCGCTCACTGGTGATGAAATGTTTTTGCCCGCCCAGATAAATCTGCATTCCCATTTGCATCTTCTGACTCTTGCGCAGCTCATGGCTCATCAGCAGATAGTCAATACGATCAAGAAGATATCTGTCGTCATATGGCTTGCGGATAAAATTGTCGGCCCCCGATTCCAATCCCTGGATGATATCCTTGACATCCGCCAGCGAGGTAAGCAGGATCACTGGAATCTTCTTGAGTTGTGCGTCCCGCTTGATTTCACTGCATAGCGCAAACCCATTCATCTCCGGCATCATCACATCACTGATAATCAATGTCGGATTGCACTGCCGCGCCCTCGAGAGGGCCTGCTTGCCATCACCTGCAGTGGTAACTTTGTAGCCGTTTTCCTCCAGCAGATACTTCAGTTTTTCCGCTTGCGTGGGACTGTCCTCTGCGATGAGAATCTCGACTTTCCGGGCATTGTGGGTTGAAATATCATGCGCCAAGCTTAGTTTCTCCTCGTTCGGCCACCAGATTCGTTAGTGCTGCGGCAATCTTTTCCAGAGGCAAAACCATGGTCGCCGCACCTAACCTGATCGCCTCGCCCGCCATACCGTGGACGACCGAACTTTCCTTGTCTTGTGCGAAAGTAATCGCGCCTTTCTCCTTCAGAAGACGTAACTCGTCAGCCCCATCACGGCCCATCCCCGTCAATAGGCCAGCAACGGCATCATGACCGTAGACTCTGGCAACCGACCTAAAAAGATATGAAATTGAGGGTTTTGATCCATACTCTGGCTCGTCCTTGGTCAAAACGATCTCCCCTCGATTCTCTACCTTCATCTGGCATTCATCGGGTGCTATATAAACATGCCCCGGCAGGGGCAACTCACCCTGCCTTGCAATATGAATGGGAAGATTGGACGAGTTCTTTAGCCATTGGACAAATCCTTCCATGAATCCCGCAGTCATATGCTGAACGATTAGAATAGGCACAGGAAAATGCTTTGGGAGTGACGAAAGAATCGCCTCGAGTGCAGGCGGGCCACCCGTTGAAGCACCCACAACGACAATTCTTGTTTGCGCCACACGGTTAAGCAGAGGGGCGCGTACAGAAAGTGAGGCCGGAGAAGCTTCTCGCATGCGCGCCCAGCGACGAACCACCTTTACTTCTGACATCAGTTTTACGACCTCTATCATCTTCCGAGCGGTCGCCTCGTGATCCGGATGGCCGATGCCTGCCGGCCGCGGGAGCACTGCCAGTGCCCCTGCATCGATCGCATCAAATGTTGTCCCAACCTCTGCCGGATCCGTACTGCCGCTCACGATGACAATGGGAGTCGGCTGTGTCTCCATGATCAGCTGTGTGGCCTTCACCCCATTCAGCTTCGGCATGTGAATATCCATTGTGATTACGTCAGGCCGATGGCTGCGCAAGGCATCGATTGCTTCTTCTCCGTCACCGGCGGTCGCAATAACAGTGATATCAGGATCGGAATTGAGTATGTAAATGAGGAACTCTCGCACTACCGGTGAATCTTCCACTACCAGGACGTTTATCATGGGAGGGAATTCACGCCTTAATGCTGCTGATGCTGATCAGGCGTCGCGTCGCTTCCAGCAAATTGCTTTGGTCAAAGCGGCTCTTCACGATATATGCATTCGCTCCCACATCGATGCCTCGCTCCCGGTGATCACGCGAATCCAATGCCGTTACCAATACCACCGGCAGCGCCGCCAACTGCTTGTCAGCACGTATCTTGGCTGTCAGGGCAAAGCCGTCCATTCGCGGCATTTCAACATCAGAGACTACCAGGCTGTAGGCGCCCGTTTTAAGGGCGGTATAACCCTCCACTCCATCCACAGCTGTAGTCACACTATAACCTGCCGATTCCAGGATATGTTTGAGCAGCGTCCGAGCAGTGATGGAATCGTCCACCACTAAAATAGAGTGCTTGCTTGATGTTCCCTGCTTCTCAGCCGATGAGTCCTGAGTAGAGATGAATGTAGCCGAGGATGCTTTCACAGCCGATTTCAACAGGTCAGGTACGTTAAGCACCGGGACCACTCGCCCGGTTCCCAGCATGCATACACCTGCGACGTTTCTTACCCGCTTCAATGGCCGGAGGAGTGCTTTTATTACCACCTCTTGCTCCCCGAGAACCTCTTCCACGAGAAATACAACACGACCAAGGCCTGAACTGAGAACGATCCCTCGCAAATAGTGCGTGGGTTCCATTTCTGCCGAATTGCGAGCTAGTTCCAGTATGTCATTTAACCTGACCAGAGAAACAGGTTGTTCATCTACCAGAATGGTTTCTCGATTTTTCACTGTCTGAATTTCGTTTTTGGCGATTCGGACTACTCGCTCAACGCTGCTTGAAGGAATAACAAAAAGCTGTCCTCCGGCATGAACCAGAACTCCCCGGGTATTTGTTAGCGTTAACGGCAGTAAGATATGGAAAGCAGTTCCGGTATCAGTACTTGATTTGACCTTGATGCTGCCGCCCAAAGCTTCAACCTTTTCACGTACAATCGCGAGTCCCAGCCCGCGTCCAGAGATATCGGTGATGAGGGGACTGGTGGTTACACCAGATCTAAAAATAAGCGCAAGCAATTCCGACTCACCCAGTTGCTCCATCTCCTCCTCAGACATTACGCCAAGCTTGCGTGCGGCAGCTTTCAATTTACCGATATTGATTCCGCCCCCATCATCGGCTACACGTATCTCAGCCTTACCGCTATCGCTTTGCGAGCATGCGAAGGTGATTCTTCCCGACGAAGGCTTACCTTTAGCTAACCGGGCGGCGGGCTGCTCAATACCGTGGTCGATGCAATTACGTACCAGATGGATCAGAGGGTCTTTCATCTCTTCCAAAATATGCCGATCAATTTCCACCTCGCCGCCACTGACCACCAGCTCCAGGCTCTTGCCCTGTTCGCGGGCCAGCTCGCGGGAGAATCGGGGCAGAATATCCAGCAGCGTCGAGAAAGGCAGTAATTGCATTTCTTTGACGTCCTGAATCAGGCAATCGGTCATCCCAGCAAGTGCGCGTTGGTCTTGTTCGATAGTCCGCTGCAATCTCACTAGCCGCTCCTCAAGCGCTTTCATTTGAAGCGGCTCCCCATCCAGGTATTTGAGCAGTTTGGGGAGCCCATGTTGCCCCCGGAAGGGGCTATCCTTGAGGCTGGATGTCAACTCGCGATCAATAATGCGGACCGCCGACTGGATTTGCAGGCGCTGCTTCTTCCATGTGGCAAGTGTCGCGGTGATTTCGCCTAGCTCCTTGGCCCGTTGTCGCGCTGTCAGGCACGGCAGCAACAATTCCTCAACCTGACGCAGAACCTTTTCAAGTTTTACGGTAGGCACTCTGATTGTTGCAGATGCATGGCTCGAAGTAGAGGTTCGCAAATGTGTACTTACATCGGCACGGGCTACGGATGATTCGTCGGGGGGAAGCAAAGATAAAGGTGATGCGGCCTGCGATAAGGAGGAGCCCGTACGCCCTTCTTTTATGGGACTTTTCAGCGTTTCATCGAGCTGTCGGGTTATTGTAGTCAACAACGGCTTTTGCCGCTCAGCCATGCTGCCCTCTCCTGAAACGAGCGTCCCTAGAGCATCGACCGTCCCAAGCAGGCGATCAATGAGCGATGACGATACGGCAAGGCTTTTATCTTTCAGTGCGGAGAATACATTTTCCAGAGAACGGCAGGTCTCCTCGACTTGGGCAAAATTGACTGCTCGTGCTGCACCTTTGAGACTGTGTGCGCACCGCAACATGTTCTCAATGATATCGAACGCCGGGGTATCTACAGGTTTTCCCTCCAGGGCGAGCAGTCCCGACGATATATCCTTCAGGTGGGCCTCTGCCTCGATGCGAAACATTGCAAGGAGCCTTTGCAGAAGTACATCCCTTTTGTCAGGCATGGGCTTTTTCCACTTCTTTTACGAAATAGTCTTTCTTGCTGCCTACGAGGACACTCAATTTATTCCCCATCTCATACAAGCCTTGTGCCGCTGATTCTGCCTGCCTGGTACCTGCCACGTTCTGTTCGCTCGCCTGCTGGATGTTAGTCATGGCCATCGCCACCTGGTCCATGCCGACCATTTGTTGCTTGCTTGATGCCGCAATTTGGGTAGCTGCTTGCGCTGCCTCACTGATGCTGGTGGATAGTAGGCGGATTGCTTCACCCGTCTCGGTGGATTGCCTGACCCCCGCCTCCACCGCTTTATTGCCTTGCTCAGTGGCGAGTACCGCAGCATTAGTCGCTTTCTGAATATCACCCAGAATGTTTCGCACCTGGGCAGTGGCTTGTCTGGATTGATCCGCCAGACTTCTTATCTCCCGAGCAACTACGCCAAAACTCTTACCTTGTTCCCCAGCCCGCGTCGCCTCAATAGCGGCATTTACGGCCAACAAATTGGATTGTTCAGCCAAGTCGTTGACTGTGGCAATGATCTCGCCGATGGCATGCCCCTGCTTGGAGAGCTGCATAATGCTCTCAGCTATGGATTCCATCTGCTCCTGGATCCGATTCATTCCACTAATAACCTCCCCCACCGATTTGCGTCCAGCCTCGGAGATATTGGAAACTTTCTGCGCATTGTCTGATACATATTTAGCTTTCTGGCTCGTAGTCAATGCGGTTTGCTTGACCTCTTCCACGGTGGCGGTTGTCTCGCTTACTGCGGCTGCGGTTTCGGCTGCGCCAGCGGCAACCTGGGAAGTGGTGGAAAGAATCTCTGCTGAAGACGACGCAAGTTGGACGATGTTCTCCCGGAGTTGTCGGGTAATCGCCCTGCTCAGGCGAATGCCGATTGTTAGTCCAACTAAAACAGTAAATAAAGAAACGGACACCAATGTAGTGGCATAAGAGCTCACTTTATCCGCGGCTTCAATTTTTCTACTTTCCAGAATTGCAGATTGTTGTTCATAGAAACGCTTGGCCTTATCTATAAATGCAAGGCTGAGCGGGCGGAATGTGTTAGTCACGAAGGCGAGCGCTTCCTCGGGTTTTTGATCAAACGAGAGCCGGACGGCTTGTTGCTGGGCCCCGTCCAATTGCTGGTGCAGGGATTCGAGCTCGTTGAGTAGACTATCCCCCTTGTTTCCACTCATTAGCTGTCGAATTTTTTCGAGGATTTGCTTGAACTGGCGATCATTGTCTTGGAGGAGCACCTGGTTGGTCTTCTGCAGGTCTGGATAAAGCAGAATACCCCGAACGTAGGTTTGTTGCGCAAACCCCGCAATCCGCAATTCATTCGCACTTTCCATCAGCCGCTCGTCTACGCGAAGGAAATGATCGTAGGCCGCCTGTGTCTGGCTAAGTGCATAGAATGCCACAGCGGTAGAGAGTGCAAGAAGCGCCAGTATGACGGAATACCCTCCAATTATCTTTTCACTGATGGTCATGCTGTCCTTTCAAAACTTCGTTTCGTCATTTAAATTCAGTGTCTTCACCCATTTCGATACTTCTCTACTCGGCTACTTGCTCATCTACAACGATGCTCTCATCCATGAGAAGATTTTCCGCATCAAGAACCACTAGTCGCTCCGAGGTTATTCCCTTGAGGTATTTCTTACGAATGCCCATAAGAGTGGGTAAAGATGACTGAATGTCGGTTGCCGGGATAGACCGGGCTCCAAGGACTTCGTCCACCAGAATGCTGAAAGTCATTTTTCCCGACTGCAGTACGATAACTTTGTTGCGTCCACGCAACTCCTTCTCCGGCACTTCGAAAAACTTCTTCAGGTCAATGACCGGCAGGATCTCCCCGCGCAGGGTAACAATGCCGCGAATAAAATCAGGGGTGCAGGGCAGCGATGTGATGTCCTCAACCTCGGCGACCTGAGTGACATAGCACGATTCGAGGGCGTAACGTTCACAACCAAGAATAAATTCCACGATTTCAATGTCTTCATTCCGTACCTCTTGAGCCGGTAACTCCTGAGCCAGGGCCAATGCCCTCAATTGCAAGATCTGCTGAATTTTTTCATTGGAAGGCATCCAAGTGCTCTCCACTGTTGCACGAGGAGAATTCTGGTTCTGCTCGAGCTCGAGAGAATTTCTGGAAGCCACTTTCCTTTTTTGAAACCCTAAGGTTCTAGTTGTCATGTGATGCTCTACTCTTTATTTCCTGATGATTGAGTGAATCACATATTCTTATAGAGGTAATGAAATGAGCGAGATCTCCGGCGGTCAGGCCGCCTGAGTCCGGGAGAATGTCGTTGGATGAATATCCATTCAACAGCGATAGTGCATTGTCAAAATGACGTTCTGCTTCCCGGCTTTTGCCCTGCGTCAGGCAGAGGTTACCCAAAGCAAAATGGGCAAGCACAAGATCAGGATCAAGATATAGCGTATTCATCAGGTACCGCATTGCTTCCTTGGCCTGCCCCAGCTCCTGGTGAATCGTTGCCAGGAGATAGTAAGCCGCAGGGTTCAGTTTGTTAGCGGCAATTGCTTCCTCGCACTGCTTTACAGCCTTGGTGAGGTCGCCTCGATCGGCATAGCGACGGGCTTCGTGATAAAGCGTATTGGACCACTCTTGATTCGCTGGTTGGCTTGCAACGTCTTGCACGCTTGTTAGCTGAGTGAAAGAGCTTGATGCCACCGGCAATATTTGCGGTTGCATACTTTCGAGCGAATGGGCCGTTTCCCAGGCCTGCAGACTGGAGGGTGAAGCTGAAGTTACCTCGTATAAGGCATCCGATGACGGACCAAAGGAGAAGTAATTGCCATTTCCATGCACGTCGTGACTGTCAATCTTCTGATAGAGGCCGGTTCCGGAAACGGTATGAAGTCGGAACTGAGGAAACGAGTCGCTAGACATTTCCACGGGACTCACAATGAGCCATCCGTAGTCGACTAGAGATCGATGAAAGCCCTGTCCAATCCTTTTAACTGCCTGGGGGTTGAAATACATCAGCACATTTCGACAGAAGATGATGTCCACGACGCGGGTGCCATTGGCCTGCGATGCATACACATCCTCGGCCAGATTTAGATTGGAGAACGTTACTCTTTTACGGATATGCGGCACTATCTCGAATAGGCCGTTTTTTTTCCGTTTAAAGTAACGCTCTTTAATCCAACCCGGGGTCCCCCGAAAAGCCCACTCTCTATATAAACCTTCGGCTGCTCGATCCAGGAATACCGGATTGATGTCTGTTGCAAGGATTGTCGCATTCCATTCCCCCCCATGCTTCTTGAACAATCGATCAAGGAGTATGGCAATCGAATAGGGTTCTTCGCCCGTGCAACAGCCCGCACTCCAAATCCGCAGTTGGCGATTGTTTTCTTTGCATTTCCGTATCAGTTCCGGAAGAATACTTTGTTCAAGTACGTCCAGGCATTTCTGCTCCCGGAAGAAGTAGGTCTCCCCGACAGTAAGGTGGCAAGCAAGTATTTCGATCTGTCTGCGGGTCAGGGAAGTGGAAAGGAGGTGACGGGCAGCTGTTTCGGTGTCCGGCATGTCAAGCTCGGGTGCGGCAGCCGCAATTGCGCGCTCGAGGTCACCCCAGCGCTTTTGCGGATAATACAAGCCCATCTTCATCGCTATTAAATCACTTAGCTGCGAGACCAGCATATGAGGAAGGGTGATTTGCATGCCCTATGAGGTACTAAGCGCCAAATCCAAGGACTTTTCTTCTTCTAATGAAAGGAATTCGCCAAGATTCTGGATAAGGATCAATCCATCCTGAAATTTGATGACTCCCTTTAAGTACTTGAGGGGAGGAAAGAATTCAGCTGTTGGAACCACACATTGTTCCAGACATTCCTCAACTCCCATCACTGAATTTACCGCCAGCCCCACAAGACGGGTCGTCGTATGAGCGAAAATCAGCCAGTCAGTCAGCAAAATTTCGCGCTTTGGGAGATCAAACCGTTGCCGGATGTTCACGATAGGGACAACTTTGCCGCGAAGATTAACTACACCGAGCACAATTTCCGGCGCTCCGGGTAGCGGTGTTATATAAACCATGCGTGCGACACTCTCCACCGCAGGCAAATGCAAGGAGTAGCGCTGATCATCCAGGAAAAAAATCAAATAATGATTTCCGGCCCTTACTGTGGTATCAAACTTCATGATTGATATAAATTGTTATAGTGATGGAGCGCCTCAGCGAGCACCATCTTCTCACCGAGTGGGAGTAAAGGAATAAGATGCCAAGACAGACAAGACCAGGTTAGCTCTTCTGGGCAGTCATAGCCCGCACTAAGAGTTAGTTGAATTTTCGGTATTGCCCGCCCTTCTATCGCGGGTACCTGGGTGACAAGCCGAGAAAACTCGAAAACCAGGTTACATTGAATTATTCCGCTTTCACTATCGGCTCTGCATTGCTGGAAACAGCATGTCTAGTTATCACTGCCAGCTTTTTTAAAGAAATACTTGCTGTATTCCGGTGAGTTAATAAACATATGAGACTACAGAATGAGTACTTTTGCACCTGTAAAATCTTACAGGTACAAATAGCTTTACCTCTTTTAACGCCAAAGCCATGATGTAAGTGTCAGCCAATCTGCTGGCATAGAAAGCCAGCGAATGATTAACAGCACAATAGCCATTTCCGTGCCATCTATAATCTTTTGCAGCTATTGACTTCTCCCTTTTAAAGTCTTTCCTATTTTTCGTAAATCTGAATGGAACCGAAGGTAATAGCAACAGATTTTGGCAAACTTGTTCTTGATGAAATGCCCGGCGGCGCAATTGTTACCACTGCCGAGGGCGTTGTCGTTTATTGGAACAAGGGCGCGCAATCGATATTTGGCCATACGGTGGCGGAAGCCTTGCAAAGGAGGCTTACTGAACTCGTCGGTGCTCCTGATCATCGATCCAAGATCAACCAGAGCCTGAGAAATACGCACGAGGCAAGGGCTTCAGTGGATGAGATCTTATGTCGCAAAAAAGACGGCTTGCTGGTCTATGTAAACATGTCATTCAAAGTCCTGTCGCAGGATCAGCGCCAGGACGGCTACGTCCTGATTACAAGTACAGATATCACGCATATCAAAGCGTTGCGCGATGCCAAGTTGATCAATACCAAATTCGGCAATTTGCTCGATTCAATACCAGATGGAATAGTCATAGTGAACTCGACAGGACGGATAGTCCTGATCAACACGCAAACGGAGAAACTGTTCGGATATAGCGCAGACGAACTTCGCGGCCAGCCCGTGGAAATGCTGCTGCCCCCTCGCAAGCGCGGCCTCCATTCGGGAGAACGCACAGCTTACTTTACCCATCCGCATATCCGAATGGTCGCCGCCGACTGGGAGCTATACGGGTTTCGCAAGGACGGCCCCGAATTTCCAGTGGAAATCAGCTTGAGTCCCATTGAAACGGATGAAGGCAGGTTTAGCATAAGTGCAATCCGCGATATCAGCGATCGAAAAAAAGCCGAGCAGAAATTTCGCGGACTGCTGGAAGCGGCACCCGATGCGATCGTCATTGTGAATCGCAATGGCGAAATCGTGCTGGTGAATTCCCAAACCGAAAAATTGTTTGACTACCAGCGAGAACAGTTGCTCGGTAAAAAGATGGAGATGCTTATTCCACCCCGTTACCGCTCAAAACATCCCGGGTTTCGGGAAGATTTTTTCCGTGCACCCCGCACGCGTCCAATGGGCATCGGACTCGAGCTCTACGGCCTCCGCCGCGATGGCACTGAATTTCCTGTTGAAATCAGTCTTAGTCCCATTGAAACCGAAGAAGGAATCCTGGTATCCAGTGCCATCCGCGATATCACCGAGCGCAAGCGTACTAAGGAAATCCAAACTCAACTCAGACGGGATCTCACTGAGCGTGAAATAGCGGAAAAGGCGCTTTTTGAAGAAAAGGAACTCCTGCGCGTTACCTTGAGCTGTATTGGTGACGCCGTTATCACAACGGATACCGAAGGAAGCGTTACCTATCTGAATCCGGTCGCGGAAGCCATGGCTGGGTGTAGTTCCGATGACGCAAAGGGTTTGCCTCTTCAAGACGTATTTCAAATCATCCATGCAGAAACCAACGAGCTGGCATCTAGTCCAGCCGAAAGGGTTTTAAGGAATAAGGAGACCGTAAGTCTTAATTCACATGCGCTGCTCATACGGCGAGACGGTCAAACCTTTCCGATCGAAGACTCGGCCGCGCCCATTCGAGACCAAAATGGTTCAATTATCGGTGTCGTGCTGGTATTCCGCGATGTCAGCCATGCACAGAAGATGGCGATGGAAATGCGCTATCAGGCGACGCATGACGCCTTGACGGGGCTGATCAACAGGCATGAATTCGAGCGGCGTCTGAAACAGGTCCTGGAGCACGATAAAGGAGCTGACGAGCATACTTTGCTTTATCTTGATCTCGATCAATTCAAGATCGTAAACGACACTTGTGGTCACCTTGCAGGGGATGAGTTGCTGAAACAACTCACCAGCCTCCTGCAAGCAAAGTTGCGAAAGGATGATACTTTGGCGCGCCTGGGAGGAGATGAATTCGGCTTATTGCTTGAAAGATGTCCAAGGGGATCGGCATTTCGCGTGGCTGAAGTGCTGCGGCAAACCGTGCAGGAGTTCCGTTTCGTCTGGGAAGAGCGGGTGTTCTCGCTTGGGATAAGCATCGGGCTGGCTACTTTCTCCAGTGGCGAGCAAACTTTCTCGGACGTTTTACGTATGGCAGACACGGCTTGCTTTCTTGCCAAGGATAAGGGGCGTAACCGTGTTCAACTCTATGCTTCCGATGACAAGAACCTCGAGAAACGCCGTGGCGAGATGGGATGGGTGGAGCGCCTGCACAAAGCTCTCGACAAGCAGCGGTTCGTACTGTATTCACAGAAAATATTGCCCCTTTCCGCACCTTCAAGCGCTAACCACTACGAGATACTGCTGCGAATGAAAGGAGAAAATGGCGAGCTAGTACCTCCCATGGCCTTCATCCCCGCGGCGGAGCGCTACGGCCTCATGCCTCAACTCGACAGATGGGTAATCACCAATGCCTTTGCCCAATACGCTTCATATCGCTCACAAGGCACAAAAGACACCTGCACTATCAATCTCTCAGGCGCATCTATTTGCGATGAGCATTTATACGATTTCGTGGTGGACCAATTGAAGCAATCTCAGGTTGATCCTGCCGGGATCTGTTTCGAGATTACGGAAACTGTGGCAATCGCAAACCTTACTCAGGCTGCCGCATTGATCCGCAAGCTAAAGGAACTCGGCTGTCGCTTCTCCCTTGACGATTTTGGCAGCGGAATGTCCTCCTTTACTTACCTCAAGCACTTGCTTGTAGACTATTTAAAAATCGATGGAGCATTCATCAAGGGCATGCTCAGTGATCCTATTGACCATGCTATGGTTGAGGCGATTAATCATATAGGCCATGTAATGAAAATCCAAACGATAGCGGAATGGGTAGAGGAAGAGTCTTTTCTTGAGGCGCTGCGAAAGATAGGTGTTGACTATGCCCAAGGGTATGCGATTGAAGAGCCGCGCCCCATAACGCTTTGTCATTGACTCTTCCCCTCAAACACCGTGCCCCAGTCGGGTAGAGTTCCAACGCTACAGGTCCTAAATGGGCCCCTTATTAAATTCTCTGTTATTGCTTCCGAGCTTCTGCCGCCTTGAGATACTCTGGCAGCCACCGCAGGCCCGGAAAGGAAAAGAATGCATGAGACGTTCCCCTCCTCTCTCCCGATCGTTGTACTCAGGGGAATTTATTTTCATTTCAGATTTCAAATTGCACTGGAGTATCAAAAAACGAGATCGAGATCTCGTGACCAGGATTTATATAGGGGCATCTTGAAATGAAAAGGGTTGTAGCTATGGCAGCGGCCTTGGGCATTATTATGGGTGCATATGCAGTGGAGAAAATCACACCTGGGCAGACAACGGATTACGTCGTTCTAGGGATGGGCTGCTTCTGGGGTGCGGAGAAGCGCATGGGAGAAATTCCCGGGGTCGTCGATGTGGAAAGCGGGTATGCAGGGGGTGACCTTCCCGGCGCTGGTTATCAGGACATTTTGAATCATGAAAGAGCGCTTCGTACCGGTAAAACTACAGTGCGCAATCATGCGGAAGTGGTCAAGGTGGTTTTCGATCCAGACAAGGTAACGCTGGAAACAGTGCTGGCCAAATTCTGGGAGAGCCATGACCCCACTCAGGGCAATCGCCAGGGGAACGATATCGGCAGTAATTATCGAAGTGCCATCTATTACCATGACGCGAACCAGAAAGCTGTGGGACTGGCAACCCGGACTGCTTATCAAAAAGCACTCGATGCTGCGGGTTACGGCAGAATCACTACTGAGATCCTGCCACTCAAGAATTACATCACCGCTGAGGAATATCACCAGAACTATCTGAAAAAGAATCCCGATGGGTATTGCGGCTTGGGTGGTATCGGAGTGAAATACCCCGGGTCAGTCAGGAAAGTTGCGCAAACGCATACGTCTTCCATCTCTTCCGGCACTTCTGTGGCCTCGATACCATCCAAAATGGGCTTGGAGGCCCTGAGGAGCGACGATCTGAATCCTGCCCGGCAGTTGGTGGCGTTCGAGGCCGAGCATTGCGAATTTTGCGAACGCTTCGAAAAAGACATAATGAGCCATTGGCAAGCGGAAGTGCCGATTGCCAGGACGTTGAACTCGAATCCGCCCAGCGGTTGGACTCTGGAAAAACCCTTGTTCGCGGCCCCCACCATCGTGCTGTTCAAGAACGGTAAGGAGGTTGCTCGCTACACGGGATACAACGGCGAGAAATCCAATTTCTGGAAATGGCTGGGTTTTCAACTGCTGTCGCCCGAGCAGCAGAAAATCGCCTTCAAGCAAGGTACCGAGCCTCCTTTTACCGCGTCCAATCTGGATGAAAAGCGTCCGGGAAGATTTGTCGACCCTGTCACAGGCGCAACCCTCTTTTACAGCAATACCAAATTTGAAAGTGGAACGGGGTGGCCAAGTTTCTTTGAACCGGTGGAAGGTGCCGTTACTCTGCACGAAGACAACTCTCACGGCATGAAACGGATTGAAGTACGGAGCGCAAGCTCGGGCATTCATCTCGGCCATCTATTTCATGACGGGCCGCCCCCCAGCCACAAGCGCTATTGCATCAACGGAAACGTCCTGAAATTCGTCGCGGACCGATGAATCCGAACGGAACTTAGCCAACCCCACACACCCGCCGATTGCCCCCTTTCACGACGAGAATGTGCAACTCTTCGTCCTGGATGTCGCAGGTAATTCGGTAATCTCCGACATGGTAGCGCCAGTAGCCGAAAAATTGAGAAGCAAGCAAGGGTTCGCCGAGACAGCGCGCATCTTCCAGGAATACGATGCGCTCGCTCAGGTATCTCAGAAGGCGCTGGCGCGCTTGGGGCTCCATCTTATCCAGGTCCCGTTGCCCCGCCGGATTGAAACTAATCCTGTATGTCATACTTCCTCATGATGTCCTCAAGCGGAATCATCTTTTCGCCTTTGAGACGGGAAAGCATGACTACCCGGTCGGCTTCAAGCGCATCTTCCAGCGCCTCGATGCCGTTCCGCGCAAGTTCGATCAGATAATATTGCTTGTTATGACCGTATTCCTCCACGAGACGGGTTAGCCGCTCGTCGATATCCGGGCCGAGACGGACGGTGATCTCGTTGATTGCTTCGGATTCAGGCCGGGTACTCATGCGGTCTTCTCCATTTCGTGTCGCCGCGTCCTGGCGGTTGAATTTGAAAACGGCCGGGAGCGTGTCCCGATATTTGCGCAACGCGTCGAGTTCTTCTTTCATTTTATCCACCCTTTTATATTGAGCTGTCATTTGTCCTTTCCTTGTCCGGCAATCGTGATTTCCCCTGGCCCCATTTCATGATTTTCAGGAGCTATATATATTAAAAAAATTAAGAATGTTCGCGCGATGGATAGCTTATAAATTGACTGATTTTTTTACTTTTACTTATTGAAAAAACGCAGCGCATATTCCTGAATAATGTATTTGATATCCTGATGATAGTGTAGTGCATCACCGGAAAACCCGAGAGACAAAGCTCAGGGGATCAGAGTGTAGGCGGAAAACGTATTTGATGCCCTGCCCGACTCAAGGCCTCCCGCTCCTCGCCCCTGTTCTCCCTGTCCCGGCTTTTCTTTAATTTGATTTCTTCCCAGGCTTCTCCCAGCTCTCTACCCATCGCCTCTACTCTTGCTTTGGCTCGACTCATCTCACCTGTTCGGTAAGTCAAGCTCAGGTATTATTGTGTTGTGGGCAACATTGGGACTGCTTTTCTGTGAACAGAGGAGGTGGGCGGCGCTGGTCACAAGTACAGTGCCAGTAAAGGGTTTTGAAAGAAGATTTCCTGAAGATCAGCCCAAGGCCAAACGGGAGTCAGGAAGGTTTATGCTTCTATTGTAAAGCACGGGAACTCCCTGAATCCAGGAATAACCCTGTGGGAGTCCTTGCTGGACAGAGCCTTATCCATTCATCAGGCGTCCATCAGATTTGAAGCAGCCTGTCTGTCGTCTCATAGGAGATAGGAGACGCATTCACTTTCGTAATTCGCAATCCCCCAGACGTTCGCATACGGCGAGCAGGTCAATATCAGTGTGGCCTGTTTGATCAATGAAGGCAATTGCCATTTCTTCCCGGTAATCATAACCACCGCCCCCGGTCTTTCTGAACGCCAATCCGCCGGAGAATGAAGCTTCTTCATCTTTCATGAGTCCCACGCGTACAGCAGTTCTGGGTGACATATACCCGTCCGCTGTGTAGAAAAAGACGCTGTGACGCAGGGCTGCGGCCAGTACCCATGCGGCAATCACGGTACTCGATATCGCAACAGCAGTAGTGATAACGGCTAGTTTCATTAAATAAATTTTCTTCTGGCGAAGTAGAGCGATGGGCTGGTAAACCTTCAAACGGTAGTCATCCGGCTACTCATTGGCTGCCGGCTTTACAACAAAAACCCCATCCCTATGAAAGCGAATGGGGTGTACCGCCAGCCGTTACAATCTGGACCACTCAGGGGTTACAGGAGGAGGACCCATTCCCCTTAGCGGTCTCAAGATCAGAGGAACGCTGCCGCCACCAGTGCTACCGTCATACCCATCAAATAGGAAACGGTAAGAAGTTTTCCCATTTTCATCGCCCTTTCTCCTTATGGTGAAAGACACGTCTATCATAGCTGTATTGTTAAGAATTTGTTATTTTTTTGTGATACTACTGTGTAGGACACTTATTGATCAGCCAGGTTCCCTTCAAAGAATTTCTTCCGAGATTCGGAAAGAATGGCTGACGAAGCTTGAGACGGCGAACGATGTTCGCTAGAGTGACGGTCGCTGCGTAATGGTATGGTAATACGGCAATAGCAGGCAGCAGGGAAAACCGTTAATGCACATGTCTCGCCTTCCTCTCCTCTATGACATGATACTTGTAGAAAACAGGACAAGCGGAATAGTTCAACTTCGCAACTTCAACTTCGGGGTGGGACAAATACTATATTGGCAAAACCGGCTTGCTACCTGCTATCCTTGTTCTATTGACGCCTTGCTGACCCAGATGCCGTAATCGCTTATAACCGCTGCTTGTAGTCATCGAGGCAGGGCAATGCCTCAAGCCCGGTTCCAGATTCCATGTTGTATATCCTTTTTCCATGGAGACTATGGGATTGGGGCAAGGGCTTCTATCAGGACAAAGATAAAGCATTCCCGCTCGTTCCCGGTTCATCCCGTCCGGTCATTGACCTATTCCGTCAGCTTCTTCCTCAATATCTCATTCACCTGCGCTGGATTCGCCTTGCCTCTGGCGGCCTTCATCACCTGGCCCACCAGGGCGTTGAAGGCCTTTTCCTTGCCTGCCTTGAATTCCTCTACCGATTTCGGGTTGGCGGCCAGTACTTCATATACCAGATTCTCCAATGCGCTTGAATCGGATATTTGTCTTAGTCCCTGTGAATCGATAATCCGGTCTCCAAGGGCCTCATCAACTCCCTCGCGATTCTTCCATGAGATGCTCGCCGCACCTGCCTGCGCCCACATCTGTCTGAACACATCCTTGGCGATCTTTCCAGAGATGGTTCCATCCTTGATGCGCAGAAGAAGTTGCGCAAGCTGTGCAGGAGATAACGGACAGACATCGAACGGCTTTCCTTCATTATTGAGATAAGCCGATACCTCTCCCATTACCCAGTTTGCGCACAGTTTAGGGTCGGAAGGAAGTTTTCCTACGACTGCCTCATAATATTCCGAGATGTCACGGTCTCCGGTGAGCAAGAGCGCGTCGTACATGGAAAGCCCATAGTCATGCTCGAGTCGCGTTCGCATTTGCTGCGGCAGTTCAGGCAGCCCTTTCTTCACTTCCTCGATCCAGTTCCCGGATATCTCGAGCGGCAGCAGATCCGGATCGGGAAAATAGCGGTAATCCTGCGCGTCTTCCTTGCTTCGCATCGCACGTGTTTCACCCTTTTCCGGATCAAAGAGGCGCGTCTGTTGCTGTATAGTTCCCCCGTCTTCGAGGATTTCGATCTGCCGTCTTGCCTCGTAATCGATCGCTTTCTCGAGAAAACGAAACGAGTTGAGGTTCTTTATTTCACAGCGGGTACCGAGCTTGTCCGACCCCCGGAGACGCACAGACACGTTGGCATCACAGCGAAAGGAACCCTCCTGCATGTTGCCATCGCAGATGCCGATCCAGCGGACGAGCGTATGCAGTGTCTTTGCATACGCCACGGCTTCGGCGCTGCTGCGCATGTCCGGTTCGGAAACGATCTCAAGCAGAGGTGTGCCGGCGCGATTGAGATCGATGCCGCTCATGCCGTGAAAATCCTCGTGCAGCGACTTGCCGGCATCCTCCTCCAGATGTGCCCGCACGAGACGCACGGTTTTTTCCTGCTCTTTTCCATCCTGGACGATCTGAAGCTGGATGTGTCCCCCCTCGACCACCGGCAATTCGTATTGGCTGATCTGATAACCTTTGGGCAGGTCTGGGTAAAAATAATTCTTGCGGGCAAAAATGGAAGGCGAATTGATTTTTGCTCCCACTGCCAGGCCAAACCTGATTGCACGCTCCACCGCGCCACGGTTCAATACCGGCAGCACACCGGGCAGTGCGAGATCGACAGCGCAGGCTTCGGCGTTGGGCGCGGCGCCAAAAGCAGTCGAAGCGCCGGAGAATATTTTGGACTCGGTCGAGAGCTGGGCATGAACCTCAAGACCGATAACGGTTTCCCATTGCATTTAGAATACCTTTTTCTGATACGGATGCTTTATGAGGGGCGAGTAGCGGCTTGACCTGAGCCGCTCGCCACAACTGACCACTACTCTCCTACTCCTTTGGCATCCGTGTGTGCCAATCCGATTCAAGCTGATATTGATGGGCCACGTTCAACATTTGTGCCTCGGCAAAATAATTGCCGATGATGTGCAATCCAACCGGTCTGTTTTTATGACCGAAACCAACCGGAATGGACATGGCGGGCAAACCCGCGAGGTTGACTGCAATGGTGTAGGCATCGGATAAGTACATCTGAACCGGGGCGCTGCTTCTCTCTCCGAGGTCGAATGCAACCGTAGGAGAAGTCGGCCCCATGATGACGTCGCATTGCTTGAATGCCTCGGCGAAATCCTGGGCCATCAGGCGGCGCAGCTTCTGCGCCTGGATGTAGTATGCGTCATAATACCCATGCGACAGCACATAAGTGCCGATCAGGATGCGGCGTTTCACCTCTGAACCAAAGCCCTGCGCACGGGTTTTCCGATACATGTCGTTGAGATCCACGTAATCGGGAGCACGATAGCCGTAGCGTACGCCATCAAAGCGCGACAGGTTGCTCGAAGCTTCGGCGGGAGCAAGCACGTAATAAACCGGAACCGAAAGCTTCGTATTGGGCAGCGACACCTCCACCGTTTCGGCTCCCAGCTTGCGATACTGGCCGATGGCGGCTTCTACCGCGCGCGCCACATCCTCGTCTATTTCCTTGACGAAATACTCCTTTGGCAGGCCAATGCACAGACCGTCGAGCGGCTTTTCCAAGTCGCGCGTGTAATCTTCCGGTTGGCGCTCGAGACTGGTTGAATCGCGGGCATCGAACCCTGCCATGACGTTGAGCATCAGTGCCAGGTCTTCCGCTGATTTAGCCATCGGCCCACCCTGATCGAGGCTGGATGCGAAGGCGATCATGCCGTAGCGCGATACCAGCCCGTATGTCGGCTTGAGGCCCGAAATGCCGCATAACGCCGCCGGTTGCCGGATTGACCCACCCGTGTCCGTCCCGGTCGCGGCAGGCGCCATGCGTGCTGCCACCGCGCAGGCGGAACCGCCGGAGCTTCCCCCTGGCACGGCTGCGGTATCCCAGGGATTTTTTACCGGCCCGTAAAAGGAGGTTTCATTGCTGGAACCCATGGCGAATTCGTCCATATTGGTTTTACCAATATTGACTGCGGCCACGGCATTGAAGCGCCCGATCACGTGGGCGTCATAGGGCGAGATGAAATTCGACAGCATTTTCGATCCGCAGGTAGTGAGCCAGCCCTTGGTACAGAAGATATCCTTTTGTGCAATGGGAATACCGGTCAGGGGTTGCCCGCGCCCGGATGCGATCAAGATGTCCGCAGCCTGCGCCTGCGCGAGGCTCGTCCTTTCATCGAGAGTGATGAAGGCGTTGTATTCGGGATTAAGCGCTCGGGAACGCTTGAGAAATTCACTGGTCAACTCAACGCTGGAAATTTTCCTTGCGGCAAGCATCGCGGAAAGTTGCTTGAGGCTGGCGTTCAACATGGGCTGGTTTTCGCTGGATGAAGCAAAATGAAGCAAAACGTGAAAAGGCTCCTGGAAGGAGAATAGAAATTACAGGGGAGCGGTCACGCAGGGAGCCTGCGTGGGGTTACTCGATGACTTTAGGCACCAGATAAAGCCCTGCTTCTACCTGGGGAGCTACCGACTGGAACAGCTCACGCTGATCGATTTCCGTGACGGCATCTGTTCGCAGACGCTGCATTACATCCTGCGCATGCGACATCGGGGTTATCGCCGATGTATCCACTGCCTGCATCTGCTCGATGAGATCAAATATGCCTGATAACTGGATCAATGCCTTGCGCGCCTCATCTTCGCTGATCTCGAGGCGCGCCAGATTTGCAACACGTTTTACATCATCCAGAGACAGAGACATTTCCGGCCTAAATCCTTTATAACCCTTATATTCAAATAGCTAATAGAGTATCATAGCCCGATTCTTTTCACCTGCTTTTTAATCACTATCCTCCGCGACGGACTCCGTAAATCATGCTTAATTTTTTAAATAACAGTGTATTGAAGGGTTACTTTTCGACCGACATGGCGATAGATCTGGGAACGGCGAACACTCTGATCTACGTGCGCGGTCAAGGCATTGTCCTCAATGAACCCTCAGTGGTAGCGATACGCCAGGATGGGGGTCCCAACGGCAAGAAAATCATCCAGCAAGTAGGGCTGGCTGCCAAGCAGATGCTCGGGCGTACGCCGGGCAACATCTCGGCTATCCGGCCAATGAAAGATGGCGTCATTGCGGATTTCACCGTTACGGAACAGATGCTGAAGCACTTCATCAGAAAGGTAAACCCTCCGAGGCTGTTTTCCGCCAACCCGCGGATTGTCATCTGCGTACCCTGCGGTTCGACCCAGGTCGAACGCCGCGCCATTCGCGAAGCGGCTTATGGCGCGGGCGCCCGTAAAGTGGAATTGATCGAGGAACCGATGGCAGCTGCCATCGGCGCCAATCTGCCGGTCGAGGAAGCCACCGGCTCCATGGTGGTCGATATAGGCGGAGGCACGACCGAAGTCGGTGTGATCTCGTTGGGCGGCGTCGTTTACTCGAACTCGGTACGCGTCGGAGGAGACAAGTTTGACGAGGCCATCATCAACTACATACGCCGCAATTACGGGATGCTGATCGGAGAAGTAACCGCCGAATTGATCAAAAAGGACATCGGCTCCGCATTTCCGGGATCGGAAGTACGCGAACTGGAAGTCAAGGGCCGTAACCTGGCGGAAGGTATTCCACGCAGCTTTACCATTTCGAGCAATGAAGTGCTTGAAGCGCTGACCGAGCCGTTGAACAACATTGTAAGCGCTGTCAAATCCGCACTGGAGCATACCGCGCCTGAACTCGGAGCCGATATTGCCGAAAAAGGCCTGGTGCTCACGGGCGGAGGCGCGCTGCTTCGCGACATCGACCGGCTGCTTATGGAGGAAACCGGACTTTCCGTCATCATTGCAGAAGACCCTCTTACTGCCGTCGTGCGTGGATCAGGGATTGCACTGGAAAACATGGATCAACTGGTTGGCATATTCGCCAGTGACTGATAACCTTTATAACTGCGCTACTGCCAGCTTTCACTACCGCCTTCAATGCACCATACCTTCCAGTACCTGAAAATCGGGAACATAAAACTTCGCACATGATAGAAATCTCCCCCCGGTTTTTCAGGCACAGTCCCAGTTTACTGGCTCGGACGGCTTTTTTTGTCATGCTGTCATTGCTTCTGATGGCACTGGATAGCCGATCCAAATATCTCGGCGGCGTGCGGGAAATTTTCTCCATGATAGTTTATCCGCTGCAGAAACTGGCTCATGTGCCCATGTCAATGTACGATGCCACAAGCGAACTCTTCCAGCATGGCGAGATAGCGGAGGAAAATGCACGTCTCAAGCAGCAGCATCTCGTTGACAAAGGCCAGCTCCTCCGGCTGCGTGCGCTGGAAGCCGAGAATACCCAACTGCGCAAGCTCCTGAATGCGACGCAACGTATTGAAAACAAGGCAACAGTGGCGGAAATCCTGCGCGTGCCGCATGATCCGTTCAATCGCAAGGTATTGCTTGACAAGGGCAGCATGGCCGGAGTCGAGTCGGGCCAGGTCGTCGTGGATGATATTGGCGTGGTGGGACAGGTTACCCGCAATTATCCGCTGGCCTCGGAAGTGACTCTCCTCACGGACAGGGACCATTCCGTTCCCGTGCAGGTGGTACGCAACGGCCTGCGCTCGGTCGTATCAGGCACCGGCAGGGAAGGAGTGCTGGAGTTGAGGTATATGGCAATCAACACTGACATTCAGGAAGGGGACGTGCTGGTTACATCCGGGATAGATGGCATCTATCCCCCGGGGCTTCCCGTTGCTGCAGTATCCCAGATCGAGCGTAATCCCAACTATATCTTTGCGCGCATCACCTGCACGCCTGCTTCCGGTGTGAATCAGAATCGGCAACTGTTAATCCTTTCCGCGCGGGCGCCTCGTGCCGGAACACCGGCAGAAGCGACCAAAATGAAGCCCCGCCCCCAGGAAGCGAGAAGACAGTGACGCTCGCTAATTCATCCAGACACGAAATTCTGATGCCAGCCAAAGGCTGGTTCATCATGCTCAGCCTGATCGTGGCGCTCCTCCTGAATCTCATACCGCTGACCGGCACCGTTCGGACGCTGCAGCCCGATTTTGTCGCGTTGGTGATGCTTTACTGGTATGTCAACGAACCCCAGCGGGTCGGCATCGGCATGGCATTCTGGATGGGTCTGCTCATGGATCTCAGCAATGCCAGCACTTTCGGGCAACACGCGCTCGGGTACAGCGTAATGGCGTTCATGGCACTGGTCTTCAACCGGCGCATGGGTATCTTCGAAGGGTATAAACAAGCTCCCCAGATAGGACTGGTTCTGCTTTCAGGACAGATCGTCACACTTCTTGCCGGCCTGTTTGCCGGTTCCCCTTTCCCCGGCTGGAACTTCTTTCTTGGCAGCATTGTCGGCATGTTACTGTGGCCGCTTCTCTCAGCCATATTGAGGGTGCCGCAGAAACCCTGGTCTGCTTCCGATGCAAGATGAATCACAGAATCGAGCTTCGAAGCTACTCGCGTGAGTTACACAATTTCCGCCTGCGGCTGGCGATAAGCGCCGGCTTCATGCTGCTGCTCTTCCTGCTGCTGTTCGTACGCTTCTTTTACCTGCAGGTTTCTCAGCGTGAACACTATCACACGCTGGCGGAAGCCAATCGCATTTCCATTGCGCCGATCGTTCCCAACCGCGGCCTGATTTTTGACCGCAATGGCGTCGTGCTCGCTCATAATTATTCTGCCTATACACTCGAAATCGTTCCGAGCAGGATCGGAAATCTCGAGCGCCTCATCAATGAGCTGACGACGGTAGTGGAGATCTCCGCGCGTGACCGCAAGCGGTTCAAGAAATTGATGGAAGAGAACAGAAGAATCGAAAGCTTGCCTATTCGCACGCGATTATCGGACGTGGAGGTTGCCCGCTTCGCCGCCAACCGCTATCGCTTTCCGGGAGTGGAAATCAAGGCGCGACCGTTCCGCCAGTATCCCAAAGGCGAGTTCGCCTCTCACGTGGTGGGTTACATAGGGCGCATCAATGACAAGGATCTGGAACGGCTGGAGGCTGACAGCGAGCTCGCCAATTACCGCGGTTCCCAGCACATGGGAAAAATCGGCATCGAACAGAGCTACGAGAGAGAATTGCATGGCATCACCGGAATCGAGGAGATGGAAACCGATGCAGCCGGCCGTGCAATTCGCGTCATATCCCGCACGCCGCCGATTGCGGGCAGGAATCTCAAGCTATCGCTCGATTTCAAATTGCAGGAAGTCGCGGAAAAGGCGTTTGGCGACCGGCGTGGCGCACTTGTCGCCATAGAACCGGCAACGGGAGACGTGCTCGCGTTCGTGAGCAGACCGGGGTTCGATCCGAATCTTTTTGTAGACGGGATTGACACCGAGAATTGGGAATTGCTGAACAATTCCATAGATCGGCCGCTGAACAATCGTGCTTTGCGTGGCTTGTACCCGCCGGGCTCGACGTTCAAACCCTTCATGGCTCTGGCTGGTCTGGAACTCAAGAAGCGTTGGCCGGAAAGCGAAATCAGCGATCCCGGCTACTTCAGCCTGCCCGGAAGCACCCACCGTTTTCGTGACTGGAAAGCCGGGGGTCACGGCCTCGTGGACCTGCACAAATCGCTGGTGATCTCCTGCGACACTTATTACTATTCGCTGGCTCATGACCTCGGGATCGATAATATCTACAATTTTACCAGTCAGTTCGGGCTGGGGAAAAAGACTGGGATCGATATCGAAGGCGAAGCCGCCGGCCTGCTGCCCTCTCAGGCATGGAAAATGCAACGACATAAACAGAACTGGTTTGCCGGCGATACGATTTCTGTGGGGATTGGCCAGGGTTATAATCTGACCACGCCGCTGCAACTGGCATTTGCAACTGCTGTTCTCGCCGGCAACGGCGCTGCGTTCCGTCCTCATCTCGTCAAGCAGGTCCTGGACAGTAACAACCGGATCGTACGTGAATTCGGCACAAGTCCGCTGTACCGGCTCAAACTCGATCCTGCCAATTTGAAGGCGGTACATAATGCGCTGGTCGATGTAACCCGTCCGGGCGGCACAGCCGCGGTCGCCGGTGCAGGGGCCGCTTATACTTTTGCCGGAAAAACGGGGACTGCGCAGGTGGTGGGAGTAAAACAGGGGGAAAAGTATGAGGAAAGCAAGCTCGATGAACGGCATCGTGATCATGCACTTTTTATAAGCTACGCTCCCGCTGAAAACCCCAAAATTGCGCTGTCCGTACTGGTGGAAAATGGCGGGCATGGCGGTGCGGCAGCGGCACCGATTGCCCGCGTGGTGATGGATTACTATCTGCTGGGCAAACTGCCTAAAGAAGCAGCTGCACAGCCTGTCGATCAGGTGGACGAAGAGGAGGATGAAGAGCACCAGCAGAACCGGGAGGACGGGCATGGCTAGACTCCCGCACGCAGGGCACTACTTTACGCGCTACATCGATGGTCTTCTGCTTTGTGGAATTCTCCTGCTCATGGCAACTGGACTTATCACGCTTTTCAGCGCAACGGATGCCAATAGCGCGCGCGTCACGAGTCAGGCGATCAATATGCTGGTCGCGCTCAGCGTGATGTGGCTGGTCGCCAACATTCCGTTGGAGCATATCATGCGGATCGCCTTACCGTTATACGCGGCGGGCCTTTTCCTGCTGCTCTGCGTCGCGCTGTTCGGAGAGGTCAACAATGGCGCGAGGCGCTGGCTGAACCTGGGTGTAACCCGCATCCAGCCTTCCGAACTGATGAAGATTGCCGTGCCGCTGATGATGGCCTGGTACTTCGACAAGCACGAGACAACCTTGCGGCTGCGGGATTACGGCGTAGCCACCCTGCTGCTGCTGGCTCCGGTACTGTTGATCCTTCGCCAGCCTGATCTTGGAACCGCGCTGCTCATTGCCTCGAGCGGTTTTTATGTCCTGTTTTTCTCCGGGTTATCCTGGCGCATCATGGCGACGGTGGCGATTGCGGGGGGAGCAAGCCTTCCGCTGCTCTGGTCCATGATGCATGATTATCAGCGCAAGCGTGTCATGACGCTTCTTGACCCGACGCAGGACGCGCTTGGCGCAGGCTACCATACCATTCAATCCACTATTGCCATCGGCTCCGGGGGCGTGCTGGGCAAGGGCTGGCAGCAAGGCACTCAGACCCATCTTGCATTCCTCCCGGAGAGAAGCACTGATTTCATCTTCGCGGTATTCTCCGAAGAATTCGGTCTGCTCGGCAATTTGCTGCTGCTGCTGTTGTATCTGGCTCTCATCGCCCGCGGGATGGTGATTGCCGCCAACGCTTCCACCCAGTTTACCCGCCTCATCGCGGCTTCCATCACGCTGACTTTCTTCACCTACATCTTCGTCAACATCGGGATGGTCATCGGCATTCTGCCCGTAGTAGGGGTGCCTTTGCCCCTGATCAGCTATGGCGGCACATCAATGGTGACAATGTTGCTAGGATTTGGTATTTTGATGAGTATCCAGACTCATCCGAAGCTTGTTAAGACGTGATACTTATGGATACACATCCTGCCTGCCTACCCCTCTTGCAGTCAACTGCGCAACCAACGACGCAGTCAACAGCCCAGTCGATTGCCGGGCGATGCGCCGCCTGGATGGTTGCCCTGACCATCCCCGTTTTCCTTAGCGGGTGCGGCACCTTTTTCAAGCTGGAGAAAAGCGAGGAGAAGAATGCGAAGCCTTCATCGGTCTCCACTCTGTTAGGAGGCAAGAAAAAAGGAGGCGGTTATTACCTGGATGATGGTCCCGGCGACAATCCACCTGCCGATCTCCATCTGATCCCTGATGCCGTTCCCCGGGAAGAACCCTTGCGCGCCTCCACCATGCGGCCTTATTCAGCCCTCGGAAAACGGTATAAACCGATGACGCGTCACGACCGCTATAAAACGCGGGGAATGGCATCCTGGTATGGGCGCCGCTATCACGGGCAGAAGACCGCATCGGGGGAGATTTACGATATGTATGCCATGACGGCCGCACATCCCACCCTCCCTATTCCGAGCTACGTACGCGTGACAAGCGTGGCGAGCGGGAAATCCGTGGTGGTCCGTGTCAATGACAGAGGGCCTTTCCTTTCCAGTCGCCTTATTGATCTTTCCTATACGGCCGCATATAAACTGGATGTACTGGGTGGGGGCAGCAGCCTGGTCGAAGTGGAATCCATTGTGCCCGGAACGGGTAGTTTCACGCGGCTTGCCGCGGCTGCCCCTGCCCAGCGTCCAGGTTCAACATCCGGCACCTCCAGGTCTCTCTCCGGCTCTCCCGCTACCCCAAATGGGCAGGCAGGAGCCATAGCCGACCAATCGGTGGCGGTCACTACCACTACCGAGCCGGACTCCACTGAAGCGCAGCCGGGTCTGTTCCAGACTGCCTTTGCCCCGGCAGTAGCCGATATGCCCGGCGCCAGCCCTACCGGCGATGGCGCCCCTGCTCCATCTCCCGAAACACCTGCTGCCGTTCCTGCGGGGATCTACCTGCAGTTGGGGGCCTTCAATGCGTATGACAATGCAGATAATTTTGTCGTCCGCATGCGAAATGAATTACCATCGCTGATGACCAGCCTGGATATCATTGCAAAGGATGGTCTGTTCAAGGTCCATGCAGGTCCTTATCCTGACCGCGCCCTGGCCAGAAAGGCTGCGGACAAAATCGCCGAGGCGCTGTCAATCAGGCCGGTGCTGCTGACACGCTAGGGCCGCACGCCCTCTTCATTGCGAAGCGACACAAAACCTGCTCCCTGTCCGGCGGTTGCTGGCAGTCCAGCAGCGGCAGAAGGGTTCCCGATTTGAACTTTCCGCTTTAATTTTCCGCTTCAGGGGGGCAGAATGATATGTAAGCGGGTGTTTTGCTCGGGCAATTCCTATTCACGGTTATGAGGGCGGACAAAATGCAGATCAGGGATCAGGTTACGCCGGCAACAATTCTTGCAGAACTAGTCAGTCATGCACGGGCGCAGCCTGCGGATACTCAGGGCTTCTGTCACGTAAATTGTCAGGATCTATATGGCAGGTTTCATGCCAAAGCCGAACGTATCTTCGCCTCCTTCGATAAGTATATTCCTCTGACCTGGTACCTCTGGCGCGCAGGTGAGAGCGCAACGGACATAGCGATGAGATATTCGAGCGAATTTCTTTCAGGAGGTACGGACCGGTTTATCGGGATGCGCCTGATCTCCAGCGATGAATTGGCAGCAGGTGATAATCAGGCAACAAAAATAGGCGCTCAGATTCGCGAATTGCAGAAAGATTACGACGCACTGCTGGAAAGGTATTTCCTGCTGCTTTGTACTGACGATGAAAAACAGCAGGAAAAAATTGAATCCATTATCGAGGCGCTGAAGGCAGATACCACCATTGTTACTGTTGTACCACGCTATGCGTGGTCTTTTTTTGCCATGGAAGATGCCATGATCGACGCGGTCGTGGACCGTTTGATGTACCCGGATGATTATGTTCGCCAGCAAGCCCGGGAGCAAGTATCCGGACTTGACAGAAGAAGGCTTGTCCTGCTGCTGTCGTGCCTGATCCATGGAATCGAGGAAAACAGTTGTTTCACTGTTTCGGATGACTTTGTAATGCACAACGAACTCGTGCAGGAATTTGAAAAAGATAATCCGGGAGAGCGCGGCGCGGTGGCCGAAGATGTCATCGCGATGGATGGAAGATTTTTCTTTCGCGAGGCAGATGTGGATGGGTTCGAAATCTATCAGGACAGCGTGTCCGCTGTTATAGCCCTGTATTATGACGCGAAGGTTCGGTACAGCCACACCGGGGATGAGGCTGTACACTATCTCTATACCCTCCTGGAACAAACACGTGAGACAACCTGAGCGTTCGCCATGCACTGCCGCCGGGGATGGCAACTATATGGCTGAAAACCGGCTTTAGCCCACACGCAGTTCAATAGATACTTCTTACTCCACCGTCACCGATTTCGCCAGGTTTCTCGGCTTATCCACATCCGTACCTTTTTGCAGTGCGACGTGGTAGGCGAGAAGCTGCAGGGGGATGGTGTGGAGGATGGGGCTGAGCAGTCCCGCGTGTTCCGCCAGACGAATGATGTGCACGCCTTCGCTTTCCTGAATGTGGGAATCAGCATCGGCGAAAACGTAGAGCTCCCCCCCACGGGCGCGTACTTCCTGCAGGTTTGACTTGAGTTTTTCCAGCAGGGCGTCATTGGGGGCTATGGCGACGACGGGCATATCCTTATCCACCAGCGCAAGCGGACCGTGCTTCAATTCTCCGGCAGCATAAGCTTCAGCATGGATATAGGAGATTTCCTTGAGCTTGAGCGCACCTTCCAGCGCAATGGGATAATGCATGCCTCGGCCAAGAAACAGGGCGTGGCGTTTCTCGGCAAACCTTTCCGCCCAAGCTTTCACCTGCGGTTCCACTTGGAGACTGTGCTGAAGCGCGACGGGCAGGTGGCGCAGCGCAGTAATCATCTGCCGCTCACTCTCACCCGACAGTTTGCCGTTCAATTTCGCCAGCGTCATGGTGAGCAACATCAGCGCAGCAAGCTGTGTGGTGAACGCCTTGGTCGAGGCCACACCGATTTCCGGGCCTGCCCGAGTGAGAAAACGTAAGTCAGTCTGGCGCACGAGCGCGCTTTCGGCCACATTGCAGATCGCCAGACTGTGACGATGCCCGAGTGATCTTGCATAACCCAGGGCGGCCAGGGTATCCGCTGTTTCTCCGGATTGAGAGATGCCCACGATCAGGGTGTCGGCTCCAACCGCCGGATTACGGTAGCGATATTCGCTCGCGATTTCGACATTGCAGGGAATTCCCGCCACGGTTTCAAGCCAGTAGCGGGCGACGACGCCAGCGTGATAGCTGGTGCCACACGCCAGGATGAGGATACTTCTGGTATTTTTAAAGATGTTCTCCGCCTCGGTGCCAAACAGGCGCGGAGAGATGGATTGTGCATTGAGCACCATTTCCAGGGTGTTCGCCACGACACCGGGTTGCTCGAATATTTCCTTCTGCATGAAGTGGGCATACGGGCCCATCTCCACCGCCTCGTTTGTCAGCTCACTTTCCTGTACCGCGCGTGCGACCTCTGCGCGTGCGCCATCGTAACGGCAATTGACGATGCGGTAGCCATCCTGGCGCAATTCGGCGACATCGCCCTCTTCCAGGTAGATCATGCGCCGGGTAACCTGCAGCAAGGCGGAAGCATCCGAGGCAGCGTAGATCCCATTTTCACCCAAGCCAAGCAGCAGTGGCGCTCCATTGCGACAAACGATGAGGCGCTCCGGCCTTGCTTCCTCCATTACTGCAATTGCATAGGCGCCCCGCAATTCGCCCACTGAGCGGCATACCGCTTCGAATAAATCCGGGTTTTCCCTGAGATGAGACGAAATAAGATGAGCGATGACTTCCGTATCGGTATCGGAACTGAACTCGAACCCTGCCTTCTGCAAACGCTGACGCAGCACCTCATGATTTTCGATGATGCCGTTATGCACCACCGCCACCTTGGGTGTCTCTCCGGAAAAATGAGGATGTGCGTTGCGCTCGGATGGAGCACCGTGCGTAGCCCAGCGGGTATGGGCAATACCCACGTCCCCGCTGAAGTGCTGCTCATCCGCAAGCTTGCTGAGCTCGGCGACTCGCCCGGTGGTGCGTAACCGGTGCAGACGACCATTGTTCAGGGCAATGCCGGCTGAATCATATCCGCGGTATTCCAGTCGACGCAGGCCTTCAATCAGAGTGGGGACGATATTGGTTTTTGCGACTGCACCGACGATTCCACACATCAAAAGACTCCTTTCTTACAGGTACCAGCAATTGGCGCGATTCAAGGATGGAAAAAGATGGAAGGCTATGCTCAATTTTTGGGCTTCGGTTTTTTCACCGGACGTTTCCACCCATCGATACTCAACTGCTTCGCTCGCGAAAGCGTCAACATATCAGGTGGCGTATCCCTGGTAATGGTCGAACCCGCACCGATCGTGGAACCGCGGGCAACTCTGACGGGTGCTATCAACTGGGTATCGGAGCCGACAAAGACATCATCCTCGATGATGGTCTGGTATTTGTTGGCGCCGTCATAATTGCAGGTAATCGTCCCTGCGCCGATGTTGACGCTCCTGCCCACTACGGCATCCCCGATGTAACTCAGGTGATTTGCCTTGCTGCCAGCTGCAAGGGCGCTGTTCTTGACTTCAACGAAATTCCCGATGTGAACTTCGTCCTCCAGCCGCGTGCCCGGACGAATACGGGCATAAGGACCGATACGGCAATTTCGACCAATTTCTGCAGCCTCTATCAAGCTGAATGGCGCGATTACCGAATCCGCGGCTACCCGAACGTCTTTCAGTATGGTGTGAGCACCCACTTTTACACCATCATCCAGTTGAACGTCCCCTTCAAATATGCAGTTGATATCGATCATAACGTCTCTGCCGCAAGAAAGTTTACCGCGGATATCGATGCGCGACGGATCAGCCAGCGCTACACCCTGCTCCAGTAATTTATTGGCCTGCGCTGTCTGATAGATGCGTTCCAGTCCGGCGAGCTGAACCTTGCTGTTGACTCCGGTGGTTTCCCATACATAAGCGGGATTGACTGTTTCTACCTTTACCCCATCCTTCACCGCCATCGCGACAATATCCGTCAGATAATACTCACCTTGCGCGTTGTTGTTTTCAAGCTTGTATAACCAGCTGTGAAGATAGCGATTCGGAACCGCCATGATGCCCGTATTGATTTCACCGATGCTGCGTTGGGATTCGCTGGCGTCTTTCTCCTCGATAATGGCGGCAACTTCACCCGTTTCGCTATGCCGAACGATTCTACCGTAGCCGGCTGGATCAGGAAGTTCTACCGTCAGCAAACCTAATGTTTGCTTTCCCGCCGTCGCGATCAGCTTTTTTAATGTTTCGATGCTGGTCAGAGGCACGTCGCCATACAGAATAAGTGTAATGCCCTCTTTCTCGATATGAGGCAGCGCCTGCATCACTGCGTGACCCGTTCCGAGTTGTGGGACCTGTTGCGCCCAGATAAGGCTTTCATCCGCTATCGTTTGCGGGACTGTCTCACCCCCATGTCCATAAATGACACAAGTTGTGTGGGGCGATAATGCGCGGGCGGTATCGAGCACGTGCATCAGGAGAGGCTTGCCTGCCAGGGGATGCAACACTTTTGGCAGCACAGAGTACATGCGTTTTCCGAGACCGGCAGCAAGAACGACGATGTTCAGTTTGGACACATTCATGAAGATATCAGGGCATGCGGGAACGTGTAATATTCGATCCGCAAAGGTAGATCAACTGCAGGAAGTTAAGGTTGAAGCGGATTTACGAATGGAAACCGGATTAATTTATCATATAGCTGGCACAAATCCAAATGAAGTGTCTAAACCGGCTGTTCTTCGAAACAGAGATACTGATGCCTCTCCAAGAGGACAGACGGTTCAATTGAGCGTAAGCTACTGACTATTTGTGAGTTTGACTTCAGGATTGATTCGCGCAGAACTGAAAAAGGGCGGAAATACCGCCCTTTTTCAGTTCTGGTTCGAATATCAGTGTCCGCGTTTCCGTAGTTTCTGAATAGCGGCCAGTTGCGCGATCGCTTCGCTCAATTCTGCCTGTGCCCGCGCGTAATCCAGAGTGGAAGCTCGATCCCTCACCGCTTCTTCCGCCTGCTTCTTGGCCTCGATGGCCTTTACTTCATCGAGGTCGGCACCGCGTATCGCAGTGTCAGCAAGGATAGTGACGACATCTGGCTGGATTTCAAGCATACCGCCGGAAACATAGACCAATTCCTCTTCTTTCAGCGGTGCCTTGATACGTACTGATCCAGGTTTGATGCGCGTCAGCATGGGAGTGTGCTGGGGATAAATGCCCACCTCACCTCCTTCTGCGGGCGCAACCAGAAATTCAGCCGGACCGGAGTAAATAGATTCCTCCGCGCTGACGATATCAACGTGAAACACGCCCATTTTAGTTCCCATTCATCATTGAATCGGGATGACTGTTTTATCCGGCCACCCGATTCATCAACTCGATTATTGCAAGGTTTTAGCTTTTTCAACGGCCTCGTCTATGCCACCCACCATGTAAAATGCTTGCTCCGGCAGATGATCATATTCTCCCGACACAATGCCCTTGAACCCTTTGATGGTCTCTTTCAGAGGTACGTATTTTCCCGGCGCGCCGGTAAACACTTCGGCCACGTTAAAGGGTTGTGAAAGGAAGCGCTGAATTTTACGCGCCCTTGCTACAGCCAGCTTGTCTTCCGGAGAGAGTTCATCCATTCCGAGAATTGCAATGATGTCGCGCAATTCCTTATAGCGTTGCAGGGTTTGCTGTACGGCCCGGGCAGTCGAGTAATGCTCTTCGCCCACCACGAGAGGATCAAGCTGACGCGAGGTCGAATCGAGAGGATCAACGGCTGGATAGATCCCCAGCGAAGCAATATCACGCGAAAGCACGACGGTAGCATCCAGGTGGCCGAAGGTTGTAGCAGGCGACGGATCGGTCAGGTCGTCCGCGGGCACGTACACGGCTTGAATGGAGGTAATGGAGCCCGACTTGGTGGAGGTGATGCGCTCCTGCAAACGGCCCATTTCCTCAGCCAGCGTCGGCTGATAACCCACAGCTGATGGCATCCGGCCCAGCAACGCGGATACTTCCGTACCGGCCAGGGTGAAACGATAGATATTATCCACGAACAGCAACACATCCCTGCCTTCGTCGCGGAAGTGTTCCGCCATGGTCAGACCTGTAAGCGCTACCCGCAACCGGTTGCCGGGAGGCTCATTCATCTGGCCGTACACCAGCGCGACCTTGTCGAGCACGTTGGAATCCTTCATTTCATGGTAGAAGTCATTCCCTTCCCGAGTACGCTCCCCCACACCCGCAAATACGGAATATCCGCTATGCTCAATGGCGATGTTGCGGATCAGCTCCATCATGTTCACGGTCTTGCCTACGCCGGCGCCGCCGAACAGTCCCACCTTGCCGCCCTTGGCAAAGGGACAAACGAGATCGATAACCTTGATCCCTGTTTCCAGCAGCTCGGTAGACGCGGACAATTCGTCAAAAGCAGGGGCTTTCTGATGGATTGATCTGTTCTGCTCAGCGCCGATAGGTCCCATTTCGTCTATTGGCGTACCCAGAACATCCATGATCCGCCCCAGGGTCTTGGTGCCGACAGGAACACGAATCTGGTCGCCGGTGTTTGTTACCATCATGCCGCGCCGCAACCCCTCGGAGGAGCCGAGCGCAATCGTGCGCACGACTCCGTCCCCCAGCTGCTGCTGCACTTCGAGCGTAAGTTCCGATCCTTCAAGAACGAGCGCGTCATATACCTTGGGCATCTCTTCACGTGTAAACTCGACGTCTACCACCGCGCCGATACACTGAACAATTTTTCCCTGGTTCATATTGTTCCTTAAAAAATCAATTCAAATTATTCAAACGGCTGCCGCCCCACCGACAATTTCGGACAGTTCCTTGGTAATGGCAGCCTGCCGCGATTTATTGTAAATCAGCGTCAGTTCGTTGATGACGTTGCCGGCATTGTCCGAAGCGGCCTTCATTGCCACCATGCGCGCAGATTGCTCGGACGCAATATTTTCCGTCAATGCCTGGTAAATCAGCGCCTCGACGTATCGCACCATGATGTCATCGATGACGGGTTTGGCTTCGGGTTCATAAATGTAATCCCACACGCCGCGCTGTCCAGTCGGTCCATCACTGGCTCTGAGACGTTCATCGGAAAGCGGGAGCAATTGCTCCATCACCGGTTCCTGTTTCATCGTGTTGATGAAGCGGGTATAAAAAAGATATACGCGGTCGAAACGATCCTGGTTATAACCATCCAGCAATATTTTTATTGCTCCGATCAACCGCTCCAGATCCGGCGCATCCCCGAGGCTCACGACATGCGAGATGACATTGGCGCCCATACGGTTCATGAACCCCAATCCCTTGTTGCCGATGCAGCACACCTCGATCTGTTCGCCTTCCGCTTCCCAGGCTTTCATCTTGCTTACCGCCATGCGCAACACGTTTGTGTTAAGTCCACCGCACAAACCTTTATCAGAGGTAACCACAATGATGCCGATGCGCTTTACCGTATCGCGTTCTATCAGGAACGGATGGCGGTATTCAGTGTAAGCACGGCTCATGTGGGCTGCGACGTTGCGAATCTTCTCGCCGTATGGCCGGGCTTTTTTCATGCGTTCCTGTGCCCGGCGCATCTTGGATGCAGCCACCATTTCCATCGCGCGCGTGATCTTCTGCGTGTTCTTCACGCTTTTGATCTTGTTGCGTATTTCCCTGCTGCCTGCCATCGGTCAGTATGTTCCGTTCTTCTTGAAATCCTGGATTGCCGCCTCGAGTTCCTTCTCGGTTTCCGCATCCAGATCCTTGGTGGTCTCTATCTTGTCCAGAATGGCCCCATACTTGCTACGGACGAAGCCTCTCACCGCAGACTCAAAGGCCAATGCGCGGCTCACCTCTACATCATCCAGGTACCCTTTGTTGACAGCAAACAGGGTAAGCGCCATTTCGGACACGCTCAGGGTTGAGTACTGAGGCTGCTTCATCAGTTCCGTCACCATCTTGCCACGCTCCAGCTGCTTACGCGTCGCTTCATCCAGATCGGAAGCGAACTGGGCAAATGCGGCGAGTTCCCGATATTGCGCCAATGCGAGACGCACGCCGCCACCCAGCTTCTTGATTACCTTGGTCTGCGCGGCGCCTCCTACGCGAGAGACAGAGATTCCGGCGTTGATAGCTGGCCGGATACCTGCATTGAACAGATCGGACTCCAGAAAAATCTGGCCGTCAGTAATGGAGATAACGTTGGTGGGAACGAATGCAGTCACGTCACCCGCCTGGGTTTCGATCACAGGCAGGGCTGTCAGCGAACCTGTCTTGCCTTTGACTGCGCCATTCGTCTCTTTTTCCACATAGGCCGCGCTGACGCGGGCGGCGCGTTCCAGCAGCCGCGAGTGCAAATAAAACACATCTCCAGGATAAGCCTCCCGACCAGGAGGGCGGCGCAATAACAGGGAAATCTGGCGATAAGCCCATGCTTGCTTGGTCAAATCGTCATAAACAATTAGCGCGTCCCTGCCGGTATCGCGGAAATACTCGCCCATCGTGCAACCGGAATAAGGGGCGATAAACTGCATCGCAGCAGACTCCGAAGCGGTGGCAGCCACGACGATGGTATATTCCATCGCCCCATGCTCTTCCAGCTTCCGCACTACGTTACTGATCGACGACGCTTTCTGACCAATCGCAACGTAGATGCAAATCATGTTCTCACCCTTCTGATTGATGATTGCATCCACGGCCACTGCCGTTTTTCCCGTTTGACGATCTCCAATGATCAGTTCACGCTGTCCGCGCCCGATGGGAACCATTGCGTCGATCGCTTTCAGTCCGGTTTGTACCGGCTGATTCACCGATTGACGCCACACCACGCCTGGTGCAATCTTTTCTATCGGCTCGGAGTGCTTGGTAGTTATCGGCCCCTTGCCATCGATCGGCTGACCCAGCGCGTTGACCACACGGCCGATCAATTCCTCTCCTACCGGAACTTCAAGAATGCGACCCGTGCACTTGACGGTGTCGCCCTCGGTAATGTGCTCATACTCACCCAGAACAACCGCGCCCACTGAGTCGCGCTCCAGATTGAGCGCAAGACCGAAGGTATTACCAGGGAACTCAAGCATTTCGCCCTGCATCACATCAGACAGTCCATGGATGCGCACGATGCCGTCGGTCACGGAAACCACCGTGCCTTGCGTCCGGACTTCGGCGGTTGCTTCAAGCCCTTCAATTCTGCTTTTGATCAGTTCACTGATCTCGGATGGATTTAAATGCATTTTTTCAGTTAACTCCTAGCTTTTAAGTGCAACAGCCATGGCTTCCAGTTTTCCTCGCACGGAGGCGTCAAGCACCTCATCGCCTATTTCGACTATCACGCCGCCTATCAAATCCGCGTCGACACTCACTTTTGCCTCTATCTTGCGCTTGAATTTGGCCTCGAGATCAGTCACCAGTTCCTTCAATTGAGCATCACTCATGGCAAAAGCAGAAATAACTTTGGCATCCAGCACGCCTTCATAACGGGTCTTGAGTTGCTCATACAACTCATTCACCTCCGGCAAAATTTCAAGCCTGCCGTTTTCCGCCAGCAGTAAGATGAAATTGCGACCTTCTTCATTGAGTCTGTTCCCGCAAACACCCAAAAAAAGCTCGCCCAGTTTTCGGGAAGATATCTTGGGGTGGCCGATCAATGAACGGATATTTTCGTCAGCCGCGACAGTGGCCGCCAACTGCAGTGTGTCTGCCCAACGGGCGAGATCGTTTTGGTTTTTTGCAAGTTTGAAGACAGCCTCCGCATAAGGCCGGGCAATCGTGCGAGTTTCGGCCATCGGCTAGAGCTCCGCCTTGAGGGATGCAAGCAGTTCGGCGTGCGCTTTTTCATCCACCTCGCGCCGGAGGATCTTTGCAGCCCCCGCCAGCGCCAGGTCCGCCACCTGCTGGCGCAAAACTTCCTTTGCGCGAAACACTTCCTGCTCCACCTCTGCCTTGGCACCCACAAGAATACGGCCGCCCTCTTCTCTTGCGGCTACCTTGGCTTCATCCACGATCTCCGCGGCACGCTTTTCCGCCTGCGCGATGATATCGGATGCCCGCTGCTTGGCCTCCCGGACGACGTCGCCTGAGCGTTGACTTGCCAGTTCGAGTTCGCGCTTGCCACGCTCGCCCGCAGCCAAACCTTCGGCGATCGTTTTCTGACGATTCTCGATTGCGCGCATCAACGGAGGCCACACAAACCTGACCGTGAACCAGATGAAGATGGCAAACGCCATTGCCTGAGAAATAAGCGTGAAGTTTATGTTCATGGCTAGCCTCTGGGAATGATACCGGGAGCAATCACTATTACTTGATTACGGCCAGCAACGGGTTGCCGAACGCGAAAAGCATCGCGAGACCCACGCCGATAATGAATGACGCGTCGATCAGACCGAGCAGCAGGAACACTTTTCCTTGCAGCGTCGGGATCATTTCCGGCTGCCGTGCGGCGCCTTCGAGGAAGCTGCTGCACATAATGCCGATACCGATACAGGCACCGGCTGCGCCGAGACCGATCATCAGGCCGATGCCAATGCCCGTGTATGCCTGAATCATGGCCAGGAATTGCAAATTCTCCATCTGGTTTTCCTCTTTAGTAGTAATTGAAATTGGTTAAGAACAGCAACGCAGAATCAGTGTGACTCGTGCGCCATGGAAAGATAAACCACCGTCAGCATCATGAAGATAAATGCCTGCAATGTGACGATCAAGATATGGAAGATGGCCCACCCTGCATTCAGCAGCGTGCCAAAAAATGTCCCGGCAAGGCCGGTTGCAGCCCACATGCCGAGCAGCAGAAAAATGATTTCTCCAGCATAAATGTTCCCATACAGCCGCAATGAATGCGAAAGCGGCTTGGAGACGTATTCAACCAGATTGAACAGGATATTGACCGGCCACAATAGAGGGTTCTTACCGAAGGGACTACAGACCAGTTCGTGTATCCAGCCCCCCACGCCCTTGACTTTCATGTTGAAGAAGATCATCAGGAGCCAGACGGAGAGTGCCAGCGCGAACGTCGTATTCACGTCGGCAGTCGGGACGCTGCGCCAATTGTGCAGCCCCAGCAGCTCGTATACCTTCGCCATGATATCGATCGGCAGGAAATCCATGGCGTTCATCATGAATACCCACACAAACACAGTGAGCGCAGCCGGCGCTACAAATGCATGCCGATCCCCGTGAAAAGTGCTTTTGACCTGATTATCGATGAATTCGATGGCAAGCTCCACGAATGCCTGCCTCTTGCTGGGAACACCCGAAGTCGCGCCGCGCACCACCCACCAGAGAAAACCGAGGCTGATGATACCGGTCAGCGCCGCCATGACGAGCGTATCCACATGTAGTGTCCAGAATTCACCCTCACCGATCGAGCTCGTCAGATTGGTCAGGTGATGCGACATATAGGAAGTTGGAGTAAGTTCTGTGCCTGATGCCATTTATTTTGCCTATCTCAACTGTTTATTGCTTTATTTGCGCAACCTTCGCATCATCCGTTACGAACAATGCCAGCCCGAAGATCAGAACCGTCAGTATGAAGGTCCCGATAAAGCCGACCGCAACAACATCCTTGTAGAGCGTCATCACGAGCCAGAGCAATGCAACTGTGATGACTATTTTTACCGCTTCTGCTTTCAGGGCCGTGATCAATATGCCGCCCGCAGTGGAGCCGCGATACCTGGAGACAATTGCAGAAAACGCCGCGGCAGAAACAATGCTGATCACACCGCCCAGAAAAGCTGAGGCTGCGCCGTGAAATCCCCATAACAAACCCAGCGTTAGCACCATCGCCAGTGTGACAATCAGTTGCCAACGCATGACAACGCGTACCGGCTTGTTTCGTATCCAGGGCATTTGCTGAGCTTCGTCGGAAAGCGCCAGTCACAAAAACAGATGTTGAGAGTGACCTTAGCTCGTTGAACGTGTGTTCGTGGAAGACCTGATTTTAATTCAATTCCTTGGCCAGCGCGGCTTGTTCCCTTCTTCCAGGTCGCCTGAATAATTAAATCCGGCTTGACCTATTTAAAACACGCGGATTCTAATCTGCTTGCGCCCAACAGTCAATGGAAAGACCTCTTTTCATTCACGGAAACTCTGCAAAAAACTTAATATGGTGAAGACTTCACCAGGACACCAGGATACGAGCATCAAGAGGTGGAATGCGGTTAAAAGTGGAAACACCGTTGAACCATCAATCGGTATTTACATTTCCTCCTACACTCATTACGAGAATGCATGAAACGAGAGTTTCCCATGGTCAGACAAGGAAGGGAGGCGGAATGAAAGACATTTATTTCCGGATTTTCATGCTTGCGCTTGCTGCCGGACTTGCTTTCACTTCCCACTCATATGAGGGATCAATCAATGTGTTGTGGTACACGTATGCCGATCAGCGCTCGGAATACCGGCAGAAAATTTCGCAACTGGCAGAAATCGTTCACACGCTCCCACAGGCTGATAGCATCGAGTGGAATCTGCGCTACTGGGGATCTTCTGATCCTGCACCGGATTTAGCCAGCTTTGATGTCCTTGTGATTGAAAGTGGCGAGGCTTTTCTCACTGGGCCTCCAATGGGACGGGCGGCAGTTCCTGATTACACAGGCATTCTGGATAACCGGGCTGCTATAGAAGCTGCGCGCGGAGATCGAACCTTCGTTACTGCTTCGGATGCCGACTTTCACGCGATTCGCGGGGATACAGGAAACATATTGAACACCGCAGAAGACCAGGATCACGGTGGCAGCTGCGTTCCGGCATTAACCTCGCCTGCCTGCTGGGACGGCGCCTTGGGTCACTTGGTTAATGCCGTTAACTGGGCAGGGAGCGGCAACGGACTTGGGATTGTCTCATTTCTGGATGGAGAGCACCCCGGATCATTCTGGTGGGCGCATGAAAATTCGTTCCTGCGGGACGAGCTCTACGGAAGTATTGACTATTCCGGTTCCGATCAAACCCCCATCATCAACTCTGAACAGTCGGACTATCCCCTGAACTGCGGGCTCACCTCCAAGGGTCTCTCGAACTGGAAGAATTCGTTTCATGCAACTTTTCGTCCCATCGACGGCTACACTCCTATTATTGATTCGAGTTTGAGGCCGGACTCTGCCGTTGCGATTGCCGCCATCTTTTTGCCGCCAGCCCCTGAAGCCGAGTCATATCTGATGCTCTACCCTGAATACCTGGGCAAAGAATGCAACGAAGGTACCAAAGATGCTCGTTAGGTCTCCTTATCCGGAGCCCGGTAAAATTCGACGAAAAAGCGGACAGGGCCTTGAGGTTCTACATTGTGGAGAACTTCAGGCACAACTACTCCAACCGTTTCTGCCGACAGTTCCGTATCCACATTCAGCATATCGACGCGATAGCGAAGCTTCCCCGCTTCCACGATGATCTTCCCCCATACGCCGGTTTTGGTCGAGTGGTCTTTTCTCAACGCTGCCGGTACCGTTTCCTCAGTGAAGATGGACGTCCGCTTGTATGGAACAAAGTAGTCGGGCAACTCGAACTGCTCGCAGCGGACACAGTTAAGCGTCTTTCCTATCATGCCTTCACGCCCCTGCTCGGAAGTGACCCAGGGACGATTGATGAACGGCGGATCATGCCGCACATGTTGGGCGTGTCCGCAAGTCAGAATTGCGATCGGATCTCCCTCACTATCGGTATCAAATCCTGTAATGGGTCTTTCCATAGATTGAGCAAATGGTCATGGGAAACTGACTTATATGAACTTCTCAAAGAAGAGAGAATTTCCAGGCTTTCCTTCTGTTGCGCAGAAGCTGGCATTAACTTCGACTTCGAGGGTAAAGAAAAAACCAGGGGTCCCTATATGATCAAGCGTTAAACTGCTTCTCCAGTTTTCAGCATATTTCGCGCCATCAGAAGGGCGAATCGCAGTGGGCGTCTATCCCAGGGAGTAAACCGAGGTAGCTGATGGAGGTCGCCCCCTTTTCTTGCTGCTCCATGGGCAGTTGAGACTGCCGCGTCAAACCCCAGCTTCTTTACCATCCGGACGTGATCGGGCAAATAGTCTCTCCCCGGCTTCCCATTCGGGTAGGCAAAAAATCGTACTGGAGCGCGAATAATGCCCTCCAGCATCTCTTTGCCGGTAGCAATGTCAGCATAAGCTGCGCTGTTCTCCATTTGTGCCAGGATGGGATGACTGGCAGTATGTCCACCTATTTCCATTCCTGCGTTGTGCATCATTCTAACCTGCTCAGAGGTCATCATGAGATTGTCAGGCAGCATGACTGGAATTAACGCCGACATCGCCTCCACGGTCGATTGCCGTGATTCGGATGGCAGATACTTGAGCTTGCCCAATAACTGGTGAATAGTTTGGCGACGCTCGGAAACAGTTCCGATCGGAAATCTTCCCAAGCCCAGGCTGTCAAGATCCACGGTGCTTCCCGGCGCACGACGTATCAATTCTATCACGGTATCGTTGAACATCCGGCCCCCGTCAAGAAAACCGGTTGCCACGAAAAAAGTGGCAGGAATGCCACGTTTTTTCAGAATCGGCAAAGCGATTTCCGCATTATCGGCATAACCGTCATCGAAAGTGATACAGGCAGCACGTGGAGGCAGCGTGCCATTATGGAGACCACGAATCGCCTCCCCGAGAGATATGACCCTGAAACATGCCGCAAGCTGCTCCATCTGCTGATCGAAGGACCGGGCGTGACTCTCCTCCGGAAAAAGTGAATCCTGGCAGGGCAACACCCGATGATAAATCAGTATGGACAGGCGAGCGCTCCGACCCCCAGGGGAAAGCAGATGCAACATTGCACGCGACCAAAGTGGCCCCTGATTTACCAGGTTGTCCAAGTGATCATATTCAGAGGTTCTCATAGGAAAAAAGCGGACACGAGCAGCAAGCAAATAAGGCAATGAACTCTTCGACGCTATATCCTAGCTCGAATCCCCGGCTATCGGCTGCGACGGTGATGGATTCAACTGGCCAAGCTGGCGCGGAGAACCGGAAGTTTTTGCAGCGATTGCCGACACGGTTTTTTGCTTGAGTTCTTTTTCCACCAGGACACGCGTTGCAACCATTGCCCCCATGAGATAGTAGGGGACGTCAAAATAAAGAAGACTAAGGAAAGCACCCCCCGTAGCAAAACCGATGAACGATACCTGAATCATCGTCGCCAGATTGAAAGCCCACCTGTACTCTTCGAGCTTTCTCGTATTGCGTATGATCCATGAACCGGTTCGCCAAGTGAGCCATCCGAGCAGCAAGTAAAGCCCCAGCCCCACGAAACCATGCTCGCCGAGTGCCTGAAAATAAATGCTGTGGGCAGCATGCAGGTCCTCAGGATTGGGGGCGTAAGCCCAAAATAGTTCAGGAGTGATAACCTCGAAACCTCCACCGGTGAGCGGCCGCTCCTTCGCCAGATTGTAGGCCATCCACCAGGCATTGAAACGCCCTTGTACCGACTCGTCCTCTTCGTAGGTATTGATGCTGTCCATTCTTTGCATCCACTGCTCCGGCATGTACGCAATAGCCGGGAGAATGGCGAGGATAACCAGCAAGGCAATGTGGACTTTATGCTGGCTTTTGAGCCAGAGAAACCCTCCCATTGCCGCAATGGCCAGCAGGGCGCCCCGTGAATAGGAGCCCAGTGCGGCAAGGGCGGATAGTAGTATGACGACTGTCATGGTGTGCTTCACCCAAACCTTCCGGGAAGTCGTCTGTACATAGTGCATGAGAGGAATGGTCATGATGAGCGCCAGGGCAATCTCATTATTTCCCTCGATGAAAGTGCTTTGCGGTCCCATGACCATATCCACCCCTCCCCCAATCACCGTAAAAACGCCTCCCTTGACCCCGTAATATCCCAACGAGATAACTATTGTCCAGATGAGGAGCTGAATCTGCTTTTGTGTCCTGATCAGCATGATGACCACAAAACTCATCAACATGATCTTCATGACCTTGTTCCACTGCAGATACGTCTCCTCAGGATAAAGGGCAAATACCGTGCTCAGATTCATCCAGAGCACGAAGATTATGAAAGTCCAGATAACCGGGGTTAGAGGGAGACTTTTTGGCTCTTTTGTAATCAGGAGGACTGTTATCGTAACTCCGGCAATAATCGCCGCAAAGGGGAATGTGGAAGCAAATCCCCATCCCTGGGTATGCGGATTCATGACGCTTATCCACACCCACATCAATGCGCCCATGTATGGCTTCTTAAAGACGATAGGCAGCCATCCGAAGACAATCAGGGTAACAAGGATATCCCTCATGTTCTTACCGCATCCTCTGAATTTTGTTTTGTCATAAAGACACGAAAAATCCCTTTATCCGCAATGCGGTAATCGCGCTTTATCCAGCGCCATTGTCATTCCTTGACAACATCGATGGAAAGGTCCTTCGCATTATGGTGACTGAGACTTTCTCGCAACCGAGGCTTCCTCTTGAAAATGTCCCGCTGCTCCATGAATTCGATTACCTGGGCAACACAATCTTCCAGCTCCAGCTCGCCCGTCCGCACGATCAGCTCGGGATGGGCAGGCGCTTCGTAGGGCGACGATATCCCGGTGAATTCCTTGACCTCGCCCGTCCGAGCGCGTTTATAAAGTCCTTTCACATCGCGCTGCTCACATACTGCGAGACTGGCCTCGCAAAAAATCTCGATGAAATCCCCGTGAGGAAAAATACTGCGCGCCTTTTGCCGGTCAGCCCGAAAAGGTGAAATAAAAGCTGTCATTGCAATCACGCCCGACTCGACCAGAAGCCTCGCTGCCTCGCTTATGCGGCGAATATTCTCGGAACGATCTTCCACGGAAAACCCCAGATCGGAGCATAAGCCTTGACGCACATTATCCCCGTCAAGTACGAACGTGCGGCAGCCCAACTGGTAAAGCTTTTCCTCCACCGCATGAGCCAACGTCGATTTGCCGGAACCGGAAAGCCCTGTAAACCAAAGGACCGCTGATCGGTGCACGTTCAACCTCTCCCGGTGCGCCCGAGTAATGGTGGCGTTATGCCATACAGTATTGGTATTCATATTCCGATCTCAGATTCCGATTTTTGGATAAACCGAATTATATCGGCAGCGATTCGGATTTATATCTGGACCGAAGTACAAGATACAGAAGAACAGGAGCGTAATCGGTAACTTCCCACTGATCAGTTTGTCAAGATCCAGGATAAGAGGAAACCTTTGTTGATGGAAGTCTTTAGAGCTTTCCGTTCGCATTCTGAACTGATTACGACAGAAACCGCACAAAAAATGAAGCGGACATGAGTGTGTTCAAGTAATTATGGCAGCACGCCGTTAGGTCTACAACTTCGAATTATCAGTTGCTTTCAACCCTTTCATTACCTGCCCGCTTCCTTGTCCTGACCGACTTTCGAAGAAGAACGACAACGTGGCATAGAATCCCATAAAATCCAGGTTTAACGTTCATTGGTCGTTCATCAGGTAAGGATTTGCTGTTTCAAATAGTTTCAATAACGAACGTTTCATACCGCAAATATATCCGGACCCTCACAGAACAGGGATGAAAACAAGGGAGATTGAGTGAAAGATAATGCTGCGTTGATCATCCTGGGAATGCACCGTAGCGGCACATCATTGTTAACGGGACTCCTGGGTCAGGTCGGGGTCAGGATGGGGCGCAGCCTATACGCCCCTCAAAAAGGCGTAAACGAGAAAGGCTTCTGGGAGCACGAGGATATCGTCGATACGCATGACGAACTGCTTCTGCACCTGCATTCACAATGGGATGACTTGTTGCCTTTGAACGACAAGTGGTGGAAAGACGAGGCGGTTCAGCCGTATGCGGCCCGCCTCCAAAGCCTCGTGAAACGGGATTTTTCGGAAGCCCCTGTGTGGGCGTTGAAGGATCCTCGAATGTGCCGATTGCTGCCATTGTGGATGCCCATACTCGAAGCGCGGCAGATCAGGCCAATTTTTATTTCCATGAACCGGAACCCTTTCGAAGTGATCGCATCCTTGCAAAAACGCGATCGGTTTTCACGGGAAAAGGCCCTGGTCTTGTGGTTGAGTCATACGCTATCCGCTGAATCCTATTCAAGGGGACAATCCCGGATTTTCATCGACTTCGACCAGGTGGTGACTGATCCGGTCCGGGTACTGCAAACAATAGAACGGGAGGCTGACATTGTCTTCCCTATTTCGGTAAACCAGGCAAACGAGAAAATCGGAAGGTTTGTTTCTCCTGACCTCCGTCATCATAAAGCCGATAAAACAGATACCGGAGCAACACGATACCAGGGACTTGAAGGGATGGCTTATGAACTGTACAGCGCCCTCAGTGAAAAAGCTGCTGAAAGCGGAGGCTTCCATAGTGAGAATCTGGATGAGCGGATTGACAGAGTCGCGGCGGATTTTGCCTCCTATCAGAAAAAATGGAATCCGGAGTTGATTGAGCAGATCCGTTATCTCAACCAGGAGCATGCCGACTACCGGATCAAATTTTTTCGCATTTACCGCTCATTGAGCTGGTTACTGGTCAAACCTTTCTGGCTGATCGAAAAAGTATTACGCAAGTACTGACCCTCACCACTTCGGCCGCCATCCCAAGAGGCCCGCAGGGACATAGGCAAGGATTTTCAGATTGGCGGGATGGCTCAGCCAAGCCTTCCATAAGGAGTCCATGGCGGGTCTCAAGTTGTTGGATGCAAGATGTTTCAGTCCAAATTCCATCTGGTAGCGGGCGATGTTTTGCATGAACTGCTGTCTTGAAATGCATCGACCATCGCGGCTGCATAACCCCCATCTCGCAGCGGCATCTCGCAGCAGCACGGTCCGATAGTCGATCTCTCTGGTGAGGCGATTTCCTTGTTTAGGATGCTGGCGATATAGAGTGAGTCCTTTATTCAGCTTGATAACCGGATATTCCCGGGCAATGCGCAGCCAGAGGTCCCAGTCTTCGCTATAGGGAAGAGACTCATCGTAAGTGCCGCATTTGTCGAATACCTCTGCGCGTATCAATGCAGCACTGGTCAGAATCCAGCAATCGAGTAAAAGCAGATGATATATCCATCCCGAAAATTCCTCGTCTATCCCCCCAGGCATTTTTTCTATATTGAAGCTCTCCGGATCGGGAAATACGCCCTCCCGGTCGGGATGCCACCAGACAAACGTACTGTAGACGAGACCTACCTCCGGATGTGAAAACATTTGCTCCAGCTGTAGCGCCAGCTTCTCGGGAAACCAGTAGTCATCATGATCCATGAGGCAGATATAGCTTCCCGCTGCCTCCCGGATTCCGTAGTTGCGCGCCGCGCATACCCCGGAATTGGACTGCGACAGGAGCCGGACAGGAGCCCCATACGAAGTGACGATTTCCCGTGTACGATCAGTAGAGCCATCGTCAACCACAATTAATTCCAGATCCGTGAATGTCTGGCTGAGAACGCTGTCAAGGGTTTCCGCGATATAAGCTTCGCAATTATAGGTCGGAATAATGATGGAAACAGTTGGCTTGGACGCTGCCATGGGAAGATTTTAAAAAATAGTATATCCGGGAGGTTTAACCTCGACACCCGATCTTTAAACGCTAAAATCGGATTTTGGCAGTCAACTCAGACGCAATAATCATTATAAATTAGATGTCCGCGGAGACCTCCTTCCTTTTTGTATATCGTATCTCCAGTATCGGGAAAATTACGGGAACGAGGTTTGGCTGCGGTATTGACTATTGCACGAAACTCCACTGACCGATCTTGAAATGAGCGGGACAAATATACCGATTTTCCGGTAATGGATGCTCAAGCCCTCCGACAAAAATGGACTTGCCGTTTCTGCTGATGAGGTAATATCGCTCTGAGGCAACCTGTGTAATTTTTGCGGAAGGCAACGGAGACTTGCATATATATGCTTATGAAGCAGTTGCCATCCGTGACATGAGTTGGTCACGTCCACTTAACTATGAAATATCCTGGCAGAGTTTATGAAAGATAGCGCACTGCGGGTCGGCATCTATCAGGGTCCGGAGATTCCCCAGAGCTTCAAGGTTTATGCCGAGAATGTATGGAGACATTTGCCGAAGCAAGATATAGCGACCATTCCTTTCAAGGACAGGAAAGATTTGCCGAAATCAGCGGACGTGCTTTGGGATATCCGTTCCGGGGGAGGCAATCCTCCTCCTGATTTTCTCCTGGAACATCCTCTCCCACCCTTGGTGGTGACGGTGCATGGTTTCGCTCCCGTCTCACTTAACGGATGGGAGTATTTTCGGACTCTGAAAGGTCTGATCATGTCGGGACAGTATGCCAAACACAAGCGCGAGCGATGGCGGGAAGTCCGGACCGCAGTGGGGAGTATTATCGCTGTTTCCGCGTTTGTGAAAGATGAGGCGATTCGCTTTACCGGCGTTCCCGCTGACAGAATCCATGTATGCCATCATGGGGTCGATAGCAACGCCTTTACACCTGGCTCCGATACAGAATCTGAACCCTACTTCTTCCATATCTCCAACGACGAGCCGCGCAAAAACGTGCGTGCGATTGTACGGGCGTTTCGACAGCTCCGCCGCCATTGCCGCGCTCAGCTTGTACTCAAGCTCCCCGAAGAGAGTGCGCGAAATTATGAAAAAATCGAGGGCATCCGGGTACTCAGTGGCTTTCTTACAACCGAGGAACTGGTTCGCCTTTACCGTCACGCTCTCGCTTTCATTTTTCCATCCCTTTACGAAGGTTTCGGCCTGCCCATTCTCGAGGCCATGGCCTGCGGTTGTCCGGTCATCACCTCCAATGTTTCCGCTTGTCCCGAAATAGCCGGAGAAGCGGCGATAACTGTTGACCCCCGCGACGAAGATGGGCTGCTGGAAGCCATGCGGATTTTCTGCCAAAACCCGCGGGTGAGGGCAGAACGAGCGGCGGTGGGCCTCCAGCGAAGCCAGGATTTTTCCTGGTCGAGAAGCGCGCAATGTCATGCGAATATTCTTCGTGCCGCCGCATCAAAGAGCACGCAGGAGACATTCCGAAATGTTTAAGAAGTGGAGCGACACCAGCTGTGTATGTGAAGTAGGCCCACTGGTATGTATTCTTGAACTGTCCGCAAGCAGGCAATACTCGGCCCTGGCTACAAATCATCGATGCAATTCCCTGATGACTGGGTTGCTACTCGTGAAGGAAACAATCAGCAGCATAAATCACACCTGTTGGAAGATGAAAACCGATGCAACCTCAACCTGAGCAGACTTGATCGGACTAGCGGAACTCCCTTCTTTAAACCCCAAAACATGGTGAGCCAATGATATCGGCGCATAACTCATATCGCACAAACTTTTTCGTGGCGACAGTGATGGCGGTCGGGATTTCAGGCTTTTGGTTTTGGCTTACCTGGCGATATGACTTTGATTTGGCCGATGAAGGTTATTATTGGTATGGAGCGCAGCGCGTCTTGCAGGGGGAAGTACCGCTGCGTGATTTCATGTCCTATGACATCGGTAGATATTACTGGACGGCCGCTTTCATGCGCTTCATGGGAGACGATGGACCCTTTGCAGCACGTCTGAGTGCGGCCGCCTATCAAACCTTCGGGATCCTATTGGGCGTGTTCACCTGCCTGGTGGCCCTGCAACGAGAAGGCGCTGTGCGATGGCTATTCGCACTGCTGGCAGCCTTCATTCTTACCATCTGGGCGATACCGTATTACAAGGTCTATGATCATGCCACCAGCATTATTATTGTCGCAATGCTGGTCCTCATGCTGAAAACTGCCAAACCTGCGGCATGGCTTTTTGCAGGTATCTGTCTTGGCATTGCAGCCATCATGGGGCGTAATCACGGCGTGTATGGCGCGGTCGCATCCATTTTTGTGATATCGGCACTTTTGGTCCAGACATCCTCCCGACGAGCTTTGGCAGGCTTATGTGGTTATTTCGTCCTGGGCGTTTTGATCGGCTTTTCACCGACGCTAATCATGATGCTTGCCGTTGACGGTTTCACAGCTGCATTCATAAATAGTATCGTCTTGATGTTTAAGTATGGAGCAACCAACCTTCCCCTTCCTGTTCCCTGGCCTTGGGCTGTGAAATGGGGAGAGCTGGGAATTTTCTGGACAACAGTGACAATATTCACTGGAATCGGCTTTATATTTTTATTGGCTTTTCCTCTGGTGGGAATCCTCGCCCTGGCATTTAAACGTTTTGATTTGAATGAGGATGCGAGAAAAGTCCTTGTAGCGACAATTGCTGCCGCTATTCCTTATGCTCACTATGCTTTTTCCCGTCCAGACCTAACGCATCTCTCGCTAGGTATATTTCCAGCCTTGATCGGTCTAATGGCTGCAGGCGGGTTAATGAAGGGATTGCGTCCGCTAGCGCTGGGCGTTAGCTTGCTCGGGATATCGTTGATTACCATGAGCGGCTCGAACGCGTATCTGGCACACAATTTAATCAAAATGGATTATGTAAAAACCGATGTTGCTGGCGAGCAACTTTGGATAAGTCGCGGTTTGTCGGAGAGACTGCAGCTGATAACCAGAGAGCTGCAAGAATTAACGGGACCTTCTGGAAAGTTTTTGGCCTTACCCAATATGCCGAGCATACATGCGATTTTTCGTACCAGGATGCCAATATGGGAAATTTATGCTTTGTTCCCAAGAGGCAGGGACTTTGAAATTGCTGAAATTAAGCGTCTCGAATCAGCTTTACCGGAATTGGTGCTCCTATCCGACCATGCGCTGGATGGCAATCCCGAATTTCGATATAGCCGAATGCATCCGCTAACTTATGCCTGGTTTATTTCCAGATACCGGCCTTTCAACGGGTGTCCTAAACTCGAAGATTTTAACCTCAAGGTTTATTTGCTCGACCGAAGCACTTAATAGGCCGTTATTTATGGTGTTTGATGGAGCGAGAGAAATCCGCATTGCCGCGCAAATAATTCAAATAATGGTCTGGATCAGAGAAATAAGCTTCAAAAATATTCGCTATCGTCTGTGTTTTTCTATTGCCAATCCGCTCCCGCTGCCAAGCGCGCAATCGATCCAGGGGCGATCCTGACCGGAAATACATGATGTTCTCGCCAATCCAGTTTATTGTTCGAATGATGGGATCATTCATTAAATCCGCGCCGTTATATTTGATGTTTCTCGATGTCGATCCAAAGTGAAAAATAAGATCGCCATATATACCGGCAAAAAGGAGATCGTCATTATTGATGTTAGTGCGTTTCAGCCGTGTCCAGCTTAAATCATGACGATGAATGATTTCAGATATACCGACGCCAGTATCTGGACGCTGGCCCGTTTCCTTACGATATTCAATAAAGTCATCACTAGAGAAAAATGAATCAGGTGGTATGAAAACAGGAGAAAATTTCTCGTAAAACGTTACAGGCATCAATAATCCGCATGGGTGCGTCAGATCGGTATCTCCATTTTCGGCTCTAAACACAGCCACGACACCACTCGAAGATGCTGCTGACTGTTCTGCCATGACGTGGAACCAGTCATCACGGATAGGAAACGAGTCCATATCCATCGTGCAAATATGGCTGCATCCATCCGCAAATGCAACCTTGGTGAGTTTATCCAGATAGGAACCGTGTTCTCGTGCATCGGGATGCACTACAGTACCAGCACGACTTGCAGTATCAGAAGCGAAATCGTACAGCTTCATGTGGGGATGAGACCCCATACGTAACTGAGCTATTAATGGTTCCGGTGTCCGAATAATAGTCCCGTATATAGTGTAATCAATTGTTTTGGTGTGACGTTCTATTCGTCGCAGATGTTCTTGAAGAATCAAACGAGTATTTTCATTCACCAGATAAACGACAATAATGCCGAGTTTCATCTCAGTCTCTCTATCCGGTATTTCCTGATTAAACCACTGTACTTGGTCGATGCTCATCGTAATCGCGCGCTGAGACTGAGATTAGGTCAAACGGTGTATTATTGATCTTCCAGTTCAGAGGGTGGAGGAGTACGCTGAAGGCTCTTGGCTTTTGTGTCTTCGGAAAAACAATTCTATTGTATCCGCCAACCTTTTCCGATAAAAGGTTCGTAAGGTCAAAAAATAACTGGTCACGCCAACGCCAATTTCAATAATTAATCCTTCTATGCCATCCTGTTGACCAGATATGTATTTGGCACCAAGTACACATCCCGCCATAACAACTGAAGAAACAGTTGCCGGACCTAAACACTGTCCAATCTTCATAAAAGAAATATTGAAAACAACCTTACATATACTGATAGTATAAAAAGCAACTATCAGCTCGCTCGCTAATACGGCCAGCGCCAAGCCAATTGCCCCATAATTAGCACCAATTAATGCCAGGGGCAACAGAACTGCTAGCCCCGTGATCGCAGATTTTACTGTCAAATCTGCACGTCCCATGCTGTTTATGACAGGTCTAAGGAAAGATGTTGTCATCCTGAACGGCATGCTGATCGACAACAATATAAGAGGTGTAACGGCAGCGGACCACTTCGCGCCCAGTACCAGGGGCACAAACTCCGGGGCAATGCAGGCAGTGCCGATCATGACAGGCAACATGCCGAGCGATATGATACCGAGAGATTTTCCTAGATAATGTGCTGCGTCATCGCGATGCTCCTGGAACTTGGAAAATGCGGGGAAGATAATTGGATTAATTACCGCCATTATCTTGGAGAGCGGGAGTAAGGCAAGCTCAAAAGCGGCAACAAATATACCCAGTAATTCAGCACCCAGGATAGGACCCACGACCAGAAACGCAAGATTCTCGGTAACCTTGATAATCGTGCCTCCCAAAACCAGAACTCCGCCAAAGGCCATCATTCGGCGAACAGCTGAAAAATTAAGTGAAGGCATAATGAACCAGGGTTGCAGGATCATCAGCAAAATTATCTGAAGCATGTTACTTATCAACGTGCCTGCAACCAGTGCCCAAACTCCCGCACCCATGATGGCCAATACCAACGTCGTAATAGCGGCGGAGACGCTCGTGATCAGTTCTACAAGTGATTTGAATTTGAAATTAAGATGCCGGTCCAGAATCGCGTTGGGAATAACCCTGAAAGGTATTAGCAGAAAGATAAATGCCAGCACTCTTGCCAACTGCTCAAGGCCGGGTTCGTTGAAGTAGGCGGCTATCAGGCTGCCTCCAAAGAAATAAGCAAGGAAAAGCAGGCCATTGATAACCAGAAGCCACCCAAAAATGTTGTGCAAGTCGTCCTGCTCAATATTTTTTGTCCGTATCAACGCGAGGTCGAGACCGAGAGTGCTGAGCAACAATAATAGCTCCAGCGGAGCTCTGAGCATGGTATTAAGCCCATAGTCATCCGGCGTGATAAAGCGAACCACGACGATGGTACTCACCCAACTGATGACCTGCGCAATCAGTCGAAATACAATAGACCAACGAGCGCCGGACAGAATCTTATTAATAATTTCTGTTTTATTTTGTTGCTCGTCCATGAAGTTCTTCAAGAAAATGGACAGAAGTCCGCTAATGTGATTTCTCTGCGCCAGCAGCCTGCCGGGCGATGGTTGAAATTTGCATAAACTTTGGCACGGGCTAGAGTCTTAGGGGATGACTCATTTAATCCTGCATTCCAGGCTAGCGTCACCGCGCTGGCACTTGCGGCAAATCCGGCAAAAGCTGCAGCTTGAACTTCAGGTTACGATCGGTATTGCACGATGTTTTTTCAAGCCGCAGCGACTTTACTTACCACATAACGAAACTTGCCGGATTTTTCCGCTGGAATTTCAGTTGTCTCCTCGATCAGAACATCAACGGACGGCCCAAGCCGTGCCTTGAATTCTTCCTCGATTTTCGCAATAATCTCCCGATCGAGCTTTGCTCCGGAAACCACCTGTATATGGATAAGGTTCAGGCTCTCCTGGATGATCTTGAAATGACTGATCTGCGGCAAATCTCGCAGGATGTATATCAAGGCCAGACCATGCATGACTGTCCCATCCTGGGCGACGACAAAATCCGTGCTGCGACCCTGAATCTCGCGGAGAAGGGGAAGTCCTCGCCCGCAGCGACAGACTCCATCATCCAGTATCCCTATATCCCCCGTGCGATAGCGAATGAATGGAAATTCTCCGGTAGAGAGATGAGTGACTACGATTTCTCCTGCTTCGCCGTAGGGTAGCGGGATCCCCTGCCGATCCACGATCTCCACGATAATATCCTCGGCCGTGATGTGCATGCCGCCCTCCGGGCATTCATGGGCGATGAAACCTGCATCGCGTCCTCCGTAGCCATTGGCAACAGGACATCCGAAGGTTTCACTGATCTGTTGTCGCTGTTCATCGTAAAGCCGTTCCGAAGTAACGAATGCCACTTTGATACCCAGGTCGTCCATTCGCTGCCCTCTTGCCTGCGCATGGCGGGCAATATGGGATAAGGCCGAAGGGTAGCCGAAAAACATTCTGGGAGGCGCGGCGCGCAGTTCGCCCAGGAAGCGGTCGAGCTTTTGCTCTGACATTTCGAACGCCGGAAACAACCTTGTTCTGAGCAGCCGATCACGCAGCATGCGAAGACGATCCTGCGCGCCGAGTTCGATGGGAGAGCCCCAGACCACCACCTCAGGATCGCCGATATCCACATTCCACCAGCGCGTGGCGCGCCACTTTGCCGCCACATCATGACTGACCCGCTCCTTGCCGATATAAAAGGTGAGCGGTTCCCCGCTCGATCCTCCAGTATTGAAAGAGCGCAGGCTTCTGGCTTTTTCGGACTTCAATGCCTCCGTATTGGCGCGGATCACAGGTTTATCGAGAAGCGGCAAGCGCGCCAGATCGGCAAGGCTGGACACCTCGGCCGCCTTGAGGCCAACCTCCGCAAATATCCTGCGATAATAAGGTACGTGCGCTTCTGCTTCAGTCAGCAGATGGCGCAACTTCAACAGCTGCAAGTCCTCCAGGCGCTCCCGGTTCCACCATTGAGACCCCTCCAGCGCCTTGCGTACCGATACCGTCGAGTGATCCTTGAGACGCTCTTGCAGCGGAAAGAGAAGACCCGATACAAGCAATGTATACCAGTCGCTGTTTTTCATTTATCAAAGTTTTCAGCGTCACTCAACAGGATCTGTCTGGCGCGGCAAGAACCTGCTCATAGACACGGAACAGGGGGACGCGCACGTTCGGCCAGGTGTAGCGTTGCGCGCATTCCATACCGGCCTCGATCAGACGCCTGGTCCTGGTCGCATCATTGAGCAGCCGCAGAACTGCATTGGCCATCGCCTGCGGGTCGCGCGCAGGTACGAGCAAGGCGTTCTTTTCATGCTCAACGAGATAGGGGACACCCCCCACGTTCGTACTCACCACCGGGACGCCGCTTGCCAAAGCTTCAAGTATCGATATGGGCATATTATCGGCGAGGCTCGGATTGAGCATCACACTCGCGCTGCGGTAGATTGCAGCCATGCCCTCATTGTCCACATGTCCGGTGAATGTCACGGCCCCCCCTATGCCCAATGCGAAGGCAAGTTGCTCCAGCATGTGCCGCTCCGGTCCCGACCCGGCCAGGGTGAGCTTCGCGGCGGGGAAGGAGCGTCTTACGATGTGAAAAGCGCGCAGTGCAGTCTCATTGTCGTAAATCGGCTCCAGATTGCGGGTGACGATGATATGGGGAAAGTCAGGTCCGGCTACCGCCGTAGAGGTATCGGATCGCATCCCTGCTCCGAAGCGGCTCAGGTCGATGATATTGGGAACGATACTGGCCGAAAAACCGCGTTTGCCAAAAACCCCTTCCAGAAAGCCGGAAGGAACGATAATTGCGTTCGCTCTTGACAAGCTCGGCTTTACCCACGAAAAGGCTTTATCAAAGAAGGAGTCCGCTTCACCCCCCCGGTAATTGATAATCACCGGCTTACCCCTGAGCCGCGCAATCCAGATAGCGGGAGCAGCAAACAAGTGCCAGGACCAGCCGGAATTGGCCATCACGTGAAATAATTGAACTCTGCCGGCGGAAAGCCACAGGTGGCTGACATAGGACAGCAGGCGGAAGCCCGCCCTGATCCCCTTGAATCTTCCAATCCAGCCAGGCCGGTAGGGACGATTGACCTGAATCAGTTCCACCTCAACATGCTCTTCTCGTAGAAGCCCTGCCAACTGCAACGTCTGGTTAGCCATTCCCCCTGAAGGAGGAGGCAAAGGCCCAACCAAACCAATGCGCAAGCCAGCTTTCATGACGATGCTTTCCTTGAGAGGAGATTGCAATACATCTCCTTATAGCCGGCCACGCTGCCAGCCCAATTGCGCTGGGTTTCGACAAAATTGCGGGCCGCGGCCCGAAGGGCATCCCAAGTATCGGTGCTGGATATCAGATTCAATATCCGGGCTGCCAGAGCGTCAGAATCGCCCGCCTTGAAAAGCACACCGGTTTTTCCATCCTGGATGAGTTCGAGATGTCCACCCACATCTGAAGCAGCAACGAGCCTTCCTTGCGCCATGGCCTCCAGCGGTTTGAGTGGCGTGACGAGGTCGGTAAGGCGCATGGGCAATCTTGGATACACGAGAATATCGATCAGATTGTAATAGCGCCGAACCTGATCATGGGGAACGCGGCCTGTGAAAATAACCTTGTCTTGCAGGCCCATCCGGGCTGTGAGAGACTTCAACTCGTCTTCCTGCGGTCCTCCTCCAACCAGAAGAATGCGGATGTCGGGATTTGCTGCCAACATCCGGGGCAGTGCGCTGAGCAGTACGGTCAATCCTTCATAGGCGTAAAACGAGCCAATGAAGCCGAGCAAGACCTTGCCCTCCACCCCGAGGGCGTTTGCAAGTTGCAAATCCCCGCGCTCGCTCATCCTGAAATTTTCGAGATTCACCGCATTGGGAATAACGGTTACCTTTTCTGAGGGAATACCCCGCTTGAGAATGTCGCCGCGCAGTCCCTCGCAAATCGTGGTTACTGCATCAACACGCCTTAAAGCGTAACTCTCCAACTCACGGGTGAGACGATATCGCGCCCCCCATTCGCGGTGGGTGCCGTGATCTACGGCCGCATCCTCCCAAAATGCCCGGACTTCGTAGACGACAGGAATACCCGCTCTTCGTCCCACGCGCAGGGCAGGCAAAGCGTTCAGGACTGGAGAATGCGCATGCAGGATATCCGGTTCAACAATCTTGACCACCTCAGTCAGGCGATGGGTAAGCGCCTCCATGACAGCCAGCTGGTTCAAGACGGGCAGCCGCGCCCTCAATCCTGGCGGGGCTGGGGTACGATAAAAATGCCATCCTTCCACGAACTCTTCCAGCACACTGCAATTTTCCTGCTTCGATCCGGTCAGGTGAAAGGTTTCCCACCCCAGGTTCCGTTGTTCATTCAGAATCGAAAGCGTTCGGAAAGTGTAGCCACTGTGCAGGGGAATGGAGTGATCAAGGATATGCAGAATTCGCATCAATTTTTTTTGCGGTCAGGTCCAGCATGGCTTAACGGAAGATTTACGTGAAACTCCAGTCAGAAACATATAGGAAGTCGTGCCAAATGACTTATGCAAAGGAATATGGAAACTGGAACGCGACTTTTTTCATAACTCGGCCGCGACATGCTGAATAACTTCGTTCTGGTATTCCTCCAGTCCGAGCCACAGCGGCAGCCTCACCAGCCGGTCACTCAGCTCTTGTGTCCAAGTTAATGCGCCTGACTTGCGGCCCCACTTCTCCCCCATGGGAGAGCTGTCAAGAGGAACGTAATGAAAAACTGTTCCTATTCCCTTCTGCCGGAGGGCATCGATAAAGGCGGTACGCTTGTCCAGGTTGGGCAACAGGAGATAGTACATATGCGCGTTGTGCACGCAATCAGAAGGAATGATCGGTCGCCGGATCTTCCCCTGTTTTTCCAAAAGCTCGAAATTAGCGTGGTAGACGTCCCAGATATCGAGGCGGCGTTGCGTGATTGCATCCGCCTCTTCTATTTGAGCCCAGAGAAAGGCAGCGATGAGTTCACTGGGAAGATAGGATGAGCCGAAATCCACCCAGGTATACTTATCCACCTGCCCACGAAAAAACTGACTGCGATTAGTACCTTTTTCCCTGATTATTTCCGCCTGCTCCGCAAAGCGTACATCGTTCACCAGCAGGGCCCCCCCTTCCCCGGAAATGATGTTCTTGGTCTCGTGGAAACTCAGCGCTGCCAGATGGCCGATACTGCCCAGCGGTCTGCCCTTGTAGGTTGACATAATGCCTTGGGCGGCATCCTCGATCACGAACAAACCATATCGTTCGGCGATGGACATGATGGCATCCATCTCGCATCCCACCCCTGCATAGTGGACAGCAACGATCGCTTTGGTTCTCGGGGTGATGGCGGCCTCGATCAGGGCTTCGTCGATATTGAATGTATCAGGCCGGATGTCCACGAATACAGGCACGCCCCCTCTCAATGCGAACGCGTTGGCAGTGGAGACGAAAGTATAGGAAGGCATGATGACTTCATCGCCGGGTCCGATCTGCGCAAGAATGGCCGCCATCTCCAGCGCAGCCGTGCAGGAATGCGTCAGCAACGCTTTTTTACACCCGATACGGCGTTCCAGCCACGCGTTGCACTTCTTCGTGAAAACCCCATCGCCAGCCAGGTGTCCGTTCGCATGAGCCTGGCTGACATACCATAGCTCCTTGCCAGTCATATAGGGCTTATTAAAAGGAATCATGGCTGAAATAGGCGTGTCTGGGTAAGGCGCTCTTAGGCTCGAGCTATGACAATCAGCCCGCTGACAACCATAACCGTGCCCAGGACATTTTGGAGAGTGAGCGATTCGTTGAGGAAAAGCACAGAGAAGAGCATGACGATGACAAACGCCAGGCTCATGAAAGGATAAGCGTAGTTGAGCTCGAAACGTGTCATGGCTGCCATCCAGGCAAGCGAGGCAAGAAAAGCCGCAAACAAACCCGAGATGATCCATGGGTTGAGAAACTGCTGGAGCAGAAACAGAACCTTATCGACTCCTCCTTCCGGCATGCTGCCGCTCCGCCCCATCTGCCATTTGAGCACCAGTTGACCATACACGGTGAACAGCAGGGTTAACAGGATATAAACATGTCCTGCTATATCGAATCGTTCCTTCATCTTCACCTCAGGCGCAGCAGCTTATGGAAAGTGGATCACCGGATGGAACAGAACCAGAGATCACGTTGACGCAACTTTTTAATCGTATCACTATCCTGGGTCAATTACGGCCGCTCTTTATATTTGCTTGCGCCATTCCCAGATATAACGAGGCGAGTCGGATCCCACGTTCAGAATCAGATCCAGGATAGTAACAAATGGCGCAAATGGTGAAAAACATTGCAGATAAGTGGGATAAGCAGGGTATTCCTTATATTCCAGCTTGATACCGGCCTCATCAAACAGAGATTCATCGATATAATCTCGCGCCGAAGGACCGCTAATGTATGTCGTTGCCCCGACTTTCTCGAGGATGCCTATTAACCGCTCGGTTTTCCTGCCATTGATTCCAAGAAGCCTGCTATCAGTAAATTGGGTTTGAATGCCGAGGATATCGGACAGGTGCCTGATTGCGCGCTGGTTATAGTCGGAAAGATTTGTTATCGAATTTTCATACAGAAAATCCAGCAGTGGTCGTGATTTCTTGATGAAAGGGGCACTTCGGTAGTTCTGTTCGATTATGCTTCTGTGCTGCTGTTTCCAGCGCTGATCCGGAATTTCCACTTCGCAGATCAGACTCTTCAGATTATGGCCAGCGGGTATCGACAGCCATCGCGGCCCATCCTTCGTCATCAATTTGTTCCGATTGCGCCAGTCCGAATGCGTGTATTGCACGTCGTCATAGAAGATGAAAAGGTCGACGTCGTGAATGAGATCGAAGTAGCCTCTCCAGGGTATATAATTGGATTGAAGGATAGCAACTTTGTTGTGCCTGGCTTGCATGATATAGCTCTGTTAGAGCAATGATTGCAGCCGATGGCTAGGAACCCCGGCTTCCTGGCTGGATGCAGTAAGATACGCGGTATTCTCGTCAGTACTGGCAGTGACCAGGGCACCCGCACCGAGTAGAGTGCGCTCCGCCAGAGTTATCTTGTCGCGTAGGGTTGCGTTTACACCGATGAAGCTGTGAGCACCTATCTTTACATGACCCGAGATGACTGCGTGAGCGGCGATGAAGCAATTGTCGTCAATTTCGGCGTGATGGCTGACAAGGCTGCCGCACCAGATGATGACATTGTTGCCTATTCGCACGAAGGGCTGAATTACATTTCCCTCCATGATGAAACAGTTCTCGCCGACGGTCAGATCGGGCCAAGTCACGCTTCGACTGCTGACATATGTCGCCAGGCGGTAACCACGGGATTTAGCTTCCAGGCACTTTTCTGCTCTGGCCTGATTCAGGCGGGTATAGCCCAAGGCCACAAACATATCATATTCCTCAGGCGCGTAGCGCGTATCTACCTCATCGAAGGCAAGCACCGGTAGCCCCATGCATTGATTTTCCCGGAAATAGATGCGATCTACGGTAAAGGCAGCAACCCGGCGGGGGCTATCATGGGTAAAGTAATAGCAAGCCAACTGGGCCAGTTCCCCCACGCCGAAGATGACTAAAGGCCTATCAGACTGACCATTCATGAATGCTTGGTCCGCAAGGCGTCCACTAAAAGATGCAGACTGCTTAGATCGGCTATTTCCTTGTCACTGAACTCGATACCGAATTCCTCCTCCAGAGCCAGCATCAGATTCATGTGCTTGAGTGAGTCCCACGCGGGAAGATTCTTACGTGAAATGTCGGGAGAGATATCTTGCGGTGCGACTTGCAGGACTTTCGCCATAACGTCACGGGTGCGATTCTCTATATCAGACATAGCAATGCCTACTCTCCTTCAATATGGATAAAGCTCGGTGGATCGATCTCGGGCATGGCGGCCTGCAAGCGATAGCGCCGGCGTCCGTCCGCTTGTTCCAGCAGAGCAAAACCAAGGGTACTCCAGAAATCCGCCACTTGACTGTTCTTGGCTGTGGACAGGTATTCTGCTTCCCAGGTGAGGATTCCCCAATCCGCTACAATACGCCGCATGCACTCCAGGACAAAGGCTATCTCAAGACGGCGGCCTAGCGCTCTGCAACTCATCAAAAGGGAATCGACCAAGGCGGTCTCCTGCCGGCGTTGGACTATAAATACACCTACCAATCCAAGAGAGCCAAAACGGTCGCTGGCGGATAAAGTATAAACACAGGCGTCCTTGGATGAGCGAAACCGCGCAATATCGTGATCGGAATAGCGCCGGGTCGTTAAATTGAACTGATTCGTTTTCTGGGTCAGCTGTACAACCCGCATTGCCTCCCGGTCGGTTGCAACTTGAATATTCACCACCAATTGCAACGATAAAAGGTAGCTCTCCAAATCCGGATGCTGATTTCGTTCGGCTTTGCGCTGCGCTTCAGTCTGATAGAGACTGGTTCGCAGCTTATCCTCTTGGCTGGTTAGCAACGTATCGAACAGGCCATCGCGCTGGAGCAATGCCGGATATTCATAGAGCCTATCCGGCACTTGCAAGGTAGTCACTTGAGGGAGTACCTGCCGTATTAATTCCAGCTCTCGCCGATTGTCATCCACGAATACAAAAGCATCGAGACCGAGATTCAGCTCCTTTGCCAACTCGACCAGGTTAGCAGCCTTGTCGTCCCAGTTGATCCGGAAGCCGGACAGATGGTTGCGTTTGAGCAGGCTCCAGGGATGCTTATCGAGGACATCGAGCACATCCTGTTCGTTGTTTTTCGAACAGAGCGTTATTAACACGCCACGTTCGGCCAATTGCAGGACGGTCTTCTGAAAATCATAATATGCCCGGCCCGGATAATCATGCCCATCCAAATGGATACCTTCAATGCCATCCTCCCCGACAACGCCGCCCCAAAGCGTATTATCACAATCCAGGACCAGGCATTTCTTGCTATGCCCCTTGAGGGCAAGCACAACTTTCGTTAATTCCCGCGCCAAGGCATCGAGAAAGGATCGTTTGAACGGAGCCTTGGAAATATACCAGTACCGATAGTCCATGGCCTCGGCCTCGCCAATCCGGTATGCAAGCCGATCCCAGTCCATTAGACAGAAACGCGGACTGTGCTCACGGACAAAGGTCCGGACAAAATCATTAAGCCTGATTACCTCACTGGCAATGTCCGGGGCCGCGATTAATGTGCCAGTCTCCGAGCGAAAGGGAACGATGAACGTATTGAGGCTGATGGTGGAGGCGTCGCTGGCCGCCAAGGCGTCAAAAATAGTACTCAACTCCTCCCGGCAATGTGATGCATTCCACCCCGGGAGGCCGTAATGCGGATCCAACTCCTCAAGCATAAACGCCGTTACCAGAAGGTCTGGACAACCCTTGACCAGCGGTGAGTCGGGTAATATCAGATCCTGACGGATGGATCCATAGCCCCCAAAGATCAGTTCAGGCCGCAGCCCCATCCTCAACATGTGGTAGCGCAGATAAGGCTCAATCCCTTCCAGCGTTACGTTGCGTAAGAAACCGAAGCGATATGCGGGAGCCGTAGAGGACATCGCGGCATACATGGTATCGGAGGTACTGATAAGATCCGAGAGAGTCGGGGGAATATCCGCAGGGAATGAGGAAACGGCTGTAAACACTTTTCTCCGGCGATATCGTCAACGGGATTCCAACAACTCGATTATGCCAAAATCCTTAATCATATAGAAGCTGACCCGTCTGTCATCGAAGAGGATCGCAGGCTTTGGGGGGGATACGCAGATTACGCGGAATCCGCCTGTTTTCAAGGCTTCAAGGCTGTTTTGGAGATCTTCGGTTTCGTAACAGAGGTGGTAAATGCTTTCGCTCGATTGGGTGAGGATTGCATCCAAGGGACCTTGTCCCTCCGCAGGCGCGACCAGCTCCACAGTAGGCATGGAAGAATGGGGGCACAGCCAGAGATTCACGTTTTGCAGCGGGTCATAGACCTGCATAGCCACCTCATGGCCCAGTCCCTTGAGGAACTTAAGCGTCTGCTCCGGCCGTCTGCTGGCCAGACCAAAATGATGGAAGCGAAGAGCGAACGCCTGCATTGAAAATTGCATTTCCTGTTAAGAAGCCAGTTCAAGTTTTTCTAATTCAAGTTTTTCCGATGGCACCAGACGCCAGTGCTAGCCAGGTCTGCTCGCCTGGATCAGTAAAGAGTTGCATAGCTCGGGATAGTCAACGCCCACTTTGAGCATTGCCTGCAAGATTGCTTCGCTGAGATTCAAATCGAGCATCTGCTGCGTCGTGATCGGCTTGAGCAAGAGACCTTCAACCTTGCGTATCCTCAATCCCTCGCCTTGTACCATTGTAACCAGCGATTCCAGAGTGAAATAACGCTTATGGCCGAATTCGAGATCGGCTGAACTCAAAGCATAAATGTCGGGGAGCAGGCCTGCAGCATGCCCCAGCCTCCGATGCAGGGATTCAGCGTTCGGAACGGCAATATAAATGGATCCACCTGGAGAAAGGAACTGCGCATAGCGTCGTATAATCGCGGCCGGATCGTCCACATGCTCAAGAACGAAACCCATGCCAATCACGTCGAAGCGTTCGTCAGTCTCGAAATCCTCAAAATACCCCTGTGCGATATCAACGCCCTCGATTGCGAAGCGCTTTCTGAAGCGATCAATCATCTCCTGGGAGCCTTCAACCACTTGGTAGCGCTGAAAAGTCTTTGCAAAATATTCGGTGGAGTAACCGTGTCCCAAGCCCAGCTCCAACATGCTGCCCGTTTGCGCCATCGCAACGACTCTTTGGGGGTACCACTGTAGGGTTAGCCGATTATCGAGAACATAAGTGCGATCATATGCGGTTGAATCCTGCTCATTTTCCAGGCTCATGAATATCCTCCTTTATTTAAGTAGAAATGGAGCATAAGTTTTTTAATTATCCCTTGCTCTCATTCTAAATCAGAAGGACGCCACGTTACCGTACATCGGTGCAGGTTGAACATCAGCGGTAAATATCTCTCACGATATAATTGGGTCTGTTCTGCACCTGGTTGAATACCTTTCCCAGATAAATACCTACGACCCCAATGGCTGTGGTCATAATGCCGAGGCTGAGCATCATCATGGTCATTACTGAAGTGAAACCCATGAGGGTGTCGTCAAACAGTAGCTTTCGTAATACAAGATAGAATGCAAATGAGAAACTCAGCAGGGTAATGATCACGCCTATATTGAACAGCCAGATCAGTGGCTGAGCGGAGAACGAACTCACTGCATTGATCATCAGTCCGATACGTCGCAGGAGAGTATATGTGCTTCTGCCTTTGCGCTGTTTCTTGACGATAGGCAGGCCGATTTGCTGAAAACCCGTCCAACTCATCATACCACCGAGAAAAAGATTCCGGTCGCCCATCTGCAGTAGCGCTTCCACACAACGACGCGTCATGATCCGTTCCGTAAGAATGTTTTCAGGGATCTTTACATCGCTGAGCAGGTTGAACCCTTTCCAGAATAGTCCTCCGCTCATCTGTTCAAACTGTCCCCCTTTGCGCATTTCCTGATAGCCAAAAACGACGTCGGATTTTGTCTCGCGTAGTTTGGCGTAAAACTCTCCCAGCACCAGCGGCGACACCTCCAGGTCGCAGTCGATGAGAAAAATGAGATTTCCTCGCGCATGCCGTAATCCAGCTTGTACGGCCTGGTGATGTCCAAAGTTCCGCGAAAGGTCAACCACGACGAGTTGCGGGATGTCTGCTTGGCGCTCAAGCACATAAGCCAGAGACTCATCCGGCGAGCCATCATTGACGAGCAATATCTCAAAATGGTCACACTTGATATCGGATAAGGCTTGCAGGGACTCGGCAAGAAACCGGTCAAGAAACGGTCGCGACCGGTACATGGTGGAGACAATGCTGATTTCCGGCGGCGTATGGTCAGATCCGGATTCCTTGTTCATCTTCTGGTGCCCTGTGGTCAAATTCTACTTAATTACGGCTTAAAGTGGCATGATTTACTTTTTAGACGAAGACGCGCCGCAATGGGAAACCTGGAAAAGTTCGAGATCATGGCGCCCTCTTACCGGATGGATCGCATCCGCCAAACGAGCGCTCATTCGTCTGGAAGCGGGTTGCAGCCTCTAGAAACCTGATGTTCTGGATACATAGGCGTCTTATCGTTCCCGAGGCTGACTTACCTTGATCATAACGGCTGCCCACGCTGTATACATGATGACCCATGGCATGGCCGGAAAATGGAATCTGGGTTGTCCAGAAAAGACTATCGATATCAGGGTCAGGTAAATCATCAGGCAGTATCCGATGAGCACCCACGGCCAGGCGACTTTATCGCAATGCTTTATCAACAGGAAAGCTGCTGCGAACGAGCCCACAAGCAGTAGAGCATAAAAGATCTGATTTATCCACCTCACGGTATGGAACGCGCCGCTATATTGCTCATAATACCGGTAGCCCGCCTGATAGGCCCACTCCGCTTCGCCATTTCTGGACCACAGATGCCATATCTTCAGAGGGATAAGTTCTACAAACCGCACGGGGTTCTCTCTTATCCAATCGGTTGCCAACTTCTTTGCGCGCCGGTCCGATTCCACTTGATCCTGAACCGAGAAATTGCGCTGGGCCACCAATGGATCATTTTCCTCGTAGCCTCCGCGCGCTGTGGGATTGTTTCCAGTCAGGAGCGTTGCGCCCCCGTTGGTGGAGATCAGGACGAGTTCCCCGAAAATCATTGTGTTCCGCACCGCCCATGGGACCAGCACCACAGCCATTGTAAGATAGATAGCAAGTCCCTTGATGAGGTGCTGCCGCAGCCTATCCCTTCTCTCCGCGCTGAATACATGAAAAAGTACCAGCAGACCAGGCAAGAATACTACCTGCGGTTTGGTCAGCGCTGCCAGCCCGAAGACAATGCCGCAAACCCATATCCAGAACCAGTGGCTCCTTGTTATGTAGAGGTATACGCCAAGAAGCAGTAAAAAGGTAAAGTAAATTTCGGTTAAGATCAAAGAGGTATAAGCTACATGATTCGGGTATAGGGTAAGCAGGAGGACTCCCAGGCGCGCAACCGCTTCGTTCCGGAAAATTCTTCGTGTCAGTTCCAGTTGCAAAAAAAAACTGATGACTGCCATTACTAAATTAGCTATCTGCCCTACCAATTGATCCTGACCGAAAAGATAGAAAAGGATACCAAGAAAGCCGGGATAGCCAACCGGCCAGTAGGCTGTCGGATATCCGGCTTCCGAATAGCCGCCGCCACTCGCTATGCTAACCGCCCTGTCGAAGTACCAGCTTGCATCGGAAGTCATCTCAACGGGCACAAAGAAAATCAGCGCTACGCGCAATGCCACGAAGAGTATGAAACACACCGGCAGGAAAACGTGGGAATCGAGGAGATGAAACAAGGGAGCGGCAACCGTGTGCCGGCGTTGAAAGCGATGGACGCGTTCGATGTTACTTTCTGGATCTGGAAGTGTGTTCAAAGCTGAGGATTCGGAAAATTAGCGCATACCTTTTAACACAGGTAAACCGGATATGTTGACAAATCCGGTCCAAAGTGGCGCCAGCTTACGTTCAGTTTAATGATGTTCTGTCGAGTAAAGAGCCGAAAACAATTGAAAGCGGCTGTGAAATGACACCCCTTCCAGTTTACTCAATCCTTGGGTGCGGGAGTATTCTTGAACGTCCAATAAGAATTCAGAAAGTAATTTATGAACATGGCGGGTGCAATACCGACAAGCTGGTGAATCTCCGGCGAGGCCTCAGGGAACAGAATGGATAGCACTACAAAAGTGGAATAACTTACCCCCAGGGATACGAGAGAAACCATGTTGAACTTCAGACCCTTGACACGGATATGATCTTGAGACGTGCGCCAGCGGAAGGTCCAGTAATTATTCAACAGAAAGTTCGTGATGATCGATATTTCGATTGAGATAGGAGAGGCGATATATTTATTTATATTTGCCTGAAGAAGCAGTGTAAACACGCCAAGATTCACAACAACGCCGGATAATCCTACTATGGCGAACTTGATAAAGGTCTTTGAGCTGTGGAGACGTATCCACCAGGCGTTCAGGATGAATTCGATGATATCCGCGATTCCGAGCTTCGACTCACCCTTGGTGCGATCTATGAAGTCCACGGGAACTTCTTTTATGACTGCACCGAGCGATACGGCCTTGTGCAGCAGTGCAACCTGGAAAGCGTATCCCTGAACACGAAGATCGTCAAAAGTGACTTTTCTGAGGAGAGTGGTTTTGATCGCCCTGAAACCGGCTGTACAGTCTCGAATTTTGTATATCCCGGCAACGTAGCGTGCAACGATATTACCGCCCAGGGAATTCATGCGGCGTAAAAACCCCCATTCCTTTGGAATGGAACCGCCCTTCACATAACGGCTGCCAATCACAAAATCCGCGCCTCCATCGAGCGCCGCCATAAGCCGAGGCACATCCTCGGGTTTGTGCGAAAAATCCGCATCCATCTCGAACACGACGTCGGCATGAAGCTCATCCATCGCATGAATCATTCCGCGAATATAGGCGGCACCAAGCCCTGCCTTCTTTCCCATCAGCAAATGCACATTCGGATATATCGTCTGCTTGGCCCGAACCACTTCCGCCGTGCCGTCGGGTGAATCATCATCCACCACAAGGATGTGCATATTATGAAGAAATTCTCGAGCCTGAACCTGTAGCGCATCAATCATGATGCCAATGTTATCCCGCTCGTTGTAGGTCGGCAAAATGACTACAACTTTTAAAGTTGCCATAGAGTATTCACGGAAAGAGGCAATTCCTTAACTGGGTGGGCGGTTTGGTGCAAAAAGGGCGAGAAGTTATGAGACTTTGGCTGGTTGCAGATTCTCAGGATTGTGTGGGAAACCGCCCCATTGCAAGTGCCTATCAAGGCGGATCATCCACAATCATCATAGCCAATCAGTAAAAACGAAGTTCCTATTCCGGATGTTACCCCAGGCTCGCAATAATCGGGGAATGCATTCACCCGTTTCGGGGACTAACGCCCCGAAGATCAATTAATTATTAGTATGCCTGACGCTCTGCCAGTAAGCCTTCCCCGCTTACTGCTCTTCCCTAGATACGTGAAAGCCGGCACACCCCTTTAATCCTCGAAGTCGCCCATGAAAAACAGGCGTGATTTCCAGGAACCGCTGGCGCGAGCTCTGTATGCAATTGCTCTTTCCCTATGACTCATGGATGGCAGTTTGGAGGGAAGCATCCAGAATTCGAAATACTACGGTTCCTGGCGCAGGGGAGAAAACTCGTTATCCGTAGTTATTTGTCGCCATGCCAGCAGTTAACCTGGGCGACGGCCACGGAGAGTCCATCCAATAAGACCGAGTCCTGCAAGCAAAAGTGCGTATGCCTGAGGTTCTGGGACGTGCCCTACAACCGGTTTGTATAACCATACTGCTGCATCCCACTTGCCATCGGCCGTCTTTGCAGCCTCATCGAGCGCTATGAATGCCCCAAGCGTGGGATCGTATTTCCATTTGCCAAGAACCCCAGTCTCATGATTGCCAAGGGGATGATCCGCTGTGGCGCTTTCTATCTCATGAACCACCCAGGTAGTATGGGAACCAATGTTGCCATCCGCATCTGTAAGGACATTGGCTGACCAGACTGTTCCCCCGCCATCGCGGCCGTCCCAAAGCATGATCGAGTTGTTGGCAGAATCATAGTCGATACCGAAATACGACGTCATCACAAAGTCGCTACCATCCGCCTTTACCAGGTTTATTCCGATATCCCAGTTGTGATCGGGATTGGCATTGTCCAGATCCCATATTGTCAGATCGGATGTATAGTTGGGCCTGGGATTGGCCGTTCGGATGTAAAGATTGTGGTCTGTATCAAGTGTTCCGGAGCCCTGGTATCCAACGGTGTTCCATGAGCGGCCAATTCTTTCCCAGGTATCCTGACCGCCATTTCTCACGTCTCCCACCGTATAGCGGTAAAGCGAAGGGAAGCCTGAAGCCGCCGTATCCGCTGTGAGATAAACGACGTCTTTACCGTTTTCCATGCGATAAGCCGTTGTACCGTCAATATGGCTCGCCGTCGGTACGTGCCGATCGAGCCACATATTGCCCCCTTCGGCTATATTGGTCGTGTTCCAGCCCGAGCCGGTAGTACCCCCGACCTTGTTCGGATCGGCCTTTCTTGGATCCCACATAAAAGGTCCGGCGGCGCTCACATTGACCCCATCCGTTTGGAGGAACGCCCCACCGCCTGGCGCTGCGGCCCCTCCGAATGTAAGGAACATATCATTTACCGGGAGATAGACATTATTGTCATAGGTATGAGCGGATTGAGGTGCAGCATTGTCGACAATAAAACCCTTCGAGTCTATTCTGCTGGCCAAGGAGCCACGGTCCCAATTTCCTGTTGCGCCATCCCAGACATACATTTCGTTGCCCACGTAATTCCCATGACCGCCGCCCCATAGCAGCAGATCTCCGCGAGTGGAATCCCAGGCGAATGAACTCCATGCACGAACAACCGCGCTAGTCGGACCAGGAGCCGCATCTGCTCCCGTTGCCCATGCATCGGAAAATAAGTTGGTACTTGCCTTGACCCAGCCGCCTTGGGGCGTCCCTGCCAGCAAAGACGATAACCGCTCGAATGAGGTCTCAGCGCTTGCCTGTCCCACAAGAGCCGGGAAAGAAGCGCCGACGAGTAAAAAAGGAAGAATCAAACCCGTCGGGCGAACGTTGTTCAGGCCTCCCGAGCCCTTTCCCGGCTTCGGTTTCTTCTTGAATACCCTCAGTTTTTTCATGTTATTGTTTTCTTGACAAAGATAAGGCTTTGAAGATTACTAGAAAATCCGTTGAAAAGTAAAGCGATTTTTACTTTTCAAAAGTAAGGTCCTGCGACTTGTAGTAACATTAGCGGATTTTTATCCAGGATAGCAAAATTACCGGCGGACGCAGGAAGAACGGTGACAGTAGGAAACTTATCGCTTATCCAACCAGCATATAACCAGGGAGTGGCGCTTCATAGACTTCCTGTACCACTAGGGCGTGTTGTCATCTTCTGAAAAATGAAGTGCGCACCGTCTCACAGCCCTTATCCTGTTTTCATCTGTCTTGGCAACTCCGGTTCATTTTGAAAGTTTCATCTTGATACTCAGGAATTGCAGCAATGACGTATCCTCAAAAACAAACAGCGCGGAGTAAACATGCAGCATATTGAAGAAGTGAGAAACATTCTATCTGACGTATTGAGCCTTGGTGAAAGAAGAAACGCGCTCAATGAAGATTCCCCCTTGCTTGGAGCCATTCCTGAACTGGATTCAATGGCTGTCGTCAATGTAATCACTGCTCTCGAGGAGCACTTCGACATTACGGTTGACGATGATGAGATCAGTGCAAAAACCTTTGAAACTGTCGGCAGTCTGGTGCAATTCGTCGAGCAGAAACTGGCAGAATGAAAACGGATCCGGGTTCGGTTCATGCAGAGCCTTTCTTTTTGCAAACTGACTTGGGACAACGTTTCTGTCTTTTTCATCGGCCTCCTCCGGATAGGGAATGCCAAGGAGCCATCCTATATGTACATCCTTTTGGCGACGAGATGAACAAAACGCGGCGAATGGTTGCGGTCCAGGCAAGAGCTTTCGCCGCAATTGGATGGGGTGTGCTGCAAATGGATCTTTTTGGTTGTGGCGATAGTAGTGGCGAGTTTCGTGATGCCCGCTGGGACATCTGGAAGCAGGATCTGGCCTACGCCCGACGCTGGCTTGAAAGTCGTCTTACCGTTCCGATAAGCTTGTGGGGCCTGCGTCTGGGCGCGCTGTTGGCTCTTGACTTCGCACAAGATGAAGCAAATGCCGTTGACCGCATCATTTTATGGCAACCCGTTATCAGCGGAGAAACTTTCCTGAGCCAGTTCTTGCGATTGCGAATGGCAGGTGAATTGTTCTCCACAGTCTCTGAGGAAAAATCGACAGGAACGGCTATGTTGCGCAAGCAAATGGAAAGGGGCGAAATACTGGAAATAGCGGGATACGAACTCGCACCTCGACTCGCAAATGCAATCGATGGCTTGAAAGCGGCTGAATTGGCAGTCGGAAAAAGCACCGTCCACTGGTTCGAGACCATCCCTGAACCGGGGCGTTCCATGACTCCAGGCGGGGCAAAGATAACCGAGAAGTGGAAGCAGAAGGGTGTCGAGCTCCACATCCATCTCATACCGTGCCAGCCGTTCTGGGCGACCCAGGAAATCTCGGAATGTGCGGAACTGATATCGGCAACGACGAGCGTTTTTGCACTGGCAGCATGATGAATTACGAGGAACGTCCCATTGTTTTTTGCTGTGGGAGCGATTGCCTTTACGGTATTTTAACCTTGCCTGAACACGCTGCTTCAAGAGGTGTTCTTATTCTCGTTGGAGGCCCTCAATATCGCGTAGGAAGCCATCGCCAGTTTACCCTCCTTGCCCGCCAGTTGGCAGCGAATGGCATACCGGTCTTCCGCTTTGATTTCCGCGGCATGGGTGATAGTGAGGGAGACGCAAGGACTTTTGAAAACGTGAAAGATGATGTGCGCTCTGGAATAGATCGTCTCTTCGCAGAAATCCCTTCCCTGAGCGAACTGGTAATTCTGGGTCTATGCGATGCCGCATCGGCTGCATTGTTTTATGCTTATCAGGACCGGCGAGTGACCGGACTGGTCCTGCTGAATCCGTGGGTAAGAACGGAGGAAGGCTCTGCCAGAACGTATTTGAAGCACTATTACATTTCGCGCATTTTTGATCGCGAACTCTGGCGCAAAATATGGAGCGGAAATTTCAACTATGCCGCGTCTGTAAGATCACTTTTCGGCACTATCAGCACAGTCGTGACCGAAAGAAGGGAAATTGCACCTTCCGCTGCAAGGAATAAGTGCAAAAACGGATGTGACCCTGCCCCCTTGCCGGAACGGATGTTTCAAGGGCTTGAGCGTTTCCAGGGAAGGGTGCTCCTGATACTGTGCGGCAATGATCTGACAGCCCAGGAGTTCTCCGATCTGGTCAAAGGTTCACAAAAATGGAAAAAACTGCTGGCTTCTCCGCACTTTTCACGCTTCAGCTTGCCGGAAGCCAACCATACCTTTTCCCGGCGGGAATGGCGCGATCAGATAGCGCGCTGGACAAGAGAATGGCTTTATTCCTGGTAAAAACCGCTCTGAATTGCCATCTTGGCTGACCGATTTCGGAAAAACCACTTTCAAAGAACTCGCGTCGCTTGATTGAACTTGACAGCCGCTTCCTTCTATCTTGAGAATATTTAGAACCGTTTTAAGAGGCCTCAAGTTAAAACCAAACGAGTATTAAGGGAATCTCTCTTCTGTCAAGACAGACTCTTGACCAGATAGAGTCAGACAGAGCAAGGTAAGCTTGATTGCAAGGAACGCTAATGAAAGTCATACCCGGCATTGCGATACTGGTTATTTCATTAATCTCGATGGATCTTCATGCAACCTCTTCTCCTTATTGCGGAGAATTGATAAATGTCCATGATTATATAGAGGGGGATAAGCAGTTTCTGAAAATTGTTGAGCAGCATCACTTTACCTCAAACGTAGAAAGCTTACGTCATGGTAATAGCGGCACTCTGGGTGCAGAGCTGAGCTATACGCTCATGCTCTTCCCGAATCATCATCGGGCACTAGCGGCTTTGGGTAAACTCTCCTTGAGGGATAAGGTTTTAAAACCGACTGGCGCAAAATATTCCGTTGGGTGTTTTTTTGATCGCGCCATTCGATTCAAACCAAACGATGCCTTAGTAAGAATGGTATACGGCGATTATCTGCTGAAAGCTGGACAAACTGACAAGGCGACTGAGGAACTGGGGATAGCCATTGACCTTGAACCAGAAAATCCTACTATCAATTACAATCTTGGCCTGCTCTACTTGAAACAGAAAAATTACGAGCAGGCGAAAACGTATGCGAAGAAAGCGTATGAGCTTGGATTTCCGTTACCGGGCTTGAAGAATCAGTTGAAACAAGCGGGGAAATGGGATGAATAGCGCGGAAAGCGGAGACTAGCGCGAATCGAAGTTCCGACGAACGTTTAGACGCCAGTCGCCTCCCGCGTAGAGACAAAATGCGCGATGTACCAGCCCATTGCCTGTTTGAGTCCTTCATCGATGCGGTGGGACGGTTCAAAACCAAGTAATTTGGTCGCTTTCGTAATATCCGCCTGTGAATGCCGCACATCGCCCTTGCGAAAGTCGACGTACGCGGGCCGATGATTTTCCAGCTCCGGAAACTTCTCCAGTAACAGCTCACGCATCATGCCATACAGCTGATTCAGGCTGGTGCGCTCATTCACCGCCACATTGTAAATCTGGTTCACCGCTCCTGCGTTGTCACTGAGAGCGGCGAGAAGATTGGCTTGCACCACGTTGTCGATATAACAGAAATCCCGGCTGGTTTCGCCATCCCCATTGATATACAGTGTCTGGTTCCTGATCAGTGCCGAAACCCATTGGGGAATAACTGCGGCATAAGCACCATTGGGATCCTGTCTTGGACCGAATACGTTGAAATAGCGCAGCCCAATGGAGTCCAGTCCATAGCAGCGCGCGAACACTTCGGCATAGAGTTCGTTCACATACTTGGTGACAGCATAGGGCGAAAGAGGACGTCCAATTACCGCTTCCACTTTTGGCAAATCCGGGTGGTCGCCGTAGGTGGAACTGGAGGCAGCGTAGATGAAGCGCCTCACTTGCGCATCCCTTGATGCCACCAGCATGTTGAGGAATCCGGAAATATTGGCTTCGTTTGTTCGGATGGGATCTTGAATGGAACGCGGCACGGAACCCAGTGCTGCCTGGTGCAAAACGAAATCCACACCCCGGCATGCATCCGTGCAAGTTTCCAGGTGACAGATATCACCCTCTATAAAACTGAAATTACCCCAGGCCTTTTCCCCGACCAGGTCCCGTATCTGCTCGAGATTCCGCAGATAGCCAGTGGAAAAATTATCCAATCCGACTACTTTCTGATTACGCTTGAGCAAGGCCTCCAGCAGATTGGATCCGATGAAGCCCGCAACGCCCGTGACCAGCCAGCAGTATTGGTGGTCCTCCAAATGCCGCAGCCATTTTGGGTAAGCAGCCATACCAGGTGGACTATCCTTCACAGTCTCCACACGTTTAAGCCAGCCTCTCGCAGCGCGGCAGGATCGAACTGGGATTTCACATCGATGAAACACCCTTTGTCCGTGAGTTTGGTCTGAAACTGGGTCAAGGGCATCTCAGTGAACTGGCGATGGGCAACGGCAACAATCATTGCATCCGCGCGTGGAAGATTCTCCCATGATTCAAGTTCCACACCGTATTCGTGGCGAGCTTCTTCGGTACTGGCTACAGGATCGTGGACGTGAATCTCTATTCCATAGCTTTTGAGTTCACTGATCAGATCGGCAACTTTGGAATTCCTGAGATCAGGACAGTTTTCCTTAAAGGCCAAGCCGAGGACGTTTACGCGCGCACTCCGAACGTTGATATCGGCCTTGATGATATGCTTGATCGTTTGTTCCGCCACGAATTTGGCCATACTGTCATTAATACGCCGTCCCGCGAGGATGACCTGGGGGATATAACCGACCATTTCCGCCTTATGAGTAAGGTAGTAGGGATCGACGCCGATACAATGGCCTCCGACCAGACCCGGGCGAAAGGGTAAAAAATTCCATTTGGTGCCAGCCGCCTGCAGCACTTCCAGGGTATCAATGTCCAGCTTGTCGAAAATAATCGCCAGTTCATTCATCAACGCGATATTCAGGTCTCGTTGAGTATTTTCAATTACTTTGGCTGCTTCCGCCACCTTGATGCTGGACGCACGGTGCACACCGGCGGTAATTATGCTCTCATAAAGCACTGCAATTTTTTCCAGTGTATCCTCATCGTCTCCAGAGACGACCTTCAGAATTTTTGTAAGCGTGTGCTGCTTGTCGCCTGGATTGATTCGCTCTGGCGAGAAGCCGACATGAAAATCGTTTTTCCATTTCATGCCGGAATGTTTCTCAAGGACAGGAATACAGACTTCCTCGGTTGCTCCTGGGTAAACGGTGGATTCGTAAATAACGATTGCTCCCCGCTTCATATGTTTTCCCACGGTTTCGCTCGCACCTATGAGGGGGCGAAAATCGGGCTGATGAGCTGCGTCTACAGGTGTTGGAACGGCCACGACAATATAATCCGCCTGTGACAACTCAGCCGGGTCGGTAGTGACATGAAGCTGCTCTGCGGCTTTCAAGTCATCGGAGGAAACCTCACCGGTCGGATCGATAAATTGCTTGTAACTTGCTATCTTGCTGCTCGAAAGATCATAGCCAATGGTTTTCCTTTTTTTTCCGAATTCCATCGCCAAAGGTAATCCCACATAGCCTAGCCCAACCACTGCCACCACACTCATCAGTCACCTCCCGCTTTATACTTATAGACGTTATAACGGCACAAAACCAGATCATCTCCATCCAATATCATCAAGCCATATCACCTCGAATACCATTGTACTGAAGGTCAATTCCCGGACGGTTCACGGCAGCATATCATAGCGAGAAATGCCAAAGGAAAAAGGAAGAGGCTGGCTGTGAGCAGGATTTGTGCTTGCCCCAACACACTTTCAACCTGCCCTGCCCTCTGTCTGGCTTACAGCGCGAAACCTCCTAAAACCTCTTGAACCTCTTGATGCTTTCAAAATCACGCAAGCCAAGGAAACGATCACACCCTGGCTCACATATATAGAAGCCGGGCGAGCCATCAGCCCGCCCTGCCTCGACTCAATCAGGAACAAAGTTCATTGCACTGCTTTGGAACAAGTCCCGCGCAAAGTCTGGAGGCCTGTTGAGGTTCGCAACCAAGTAGTGCCTGATGACCCGGGATAAGCGGCGTTTGCGACGGATGATATTTTAGGCGTTTCTATGCCGTCCTACACTATCGTCCAGCTCAACCCCAGGTGCGGACGCCACGCTCCGCCGCGTATTCGCGACGGCTTCCTCCCATATCCGCCGTAGTGCATCCCACATGCCTGCACGAACTGTGGTCAGATAAAGAGTATTATCGCTCAACCCGTTTACAAGACGCCGCTGAGCTTCAGCCAGATTATGGTAGGGCATGCTCATGAAGAGATGGTGTGTTGCGTGATAGCGCAAACCAACCGGAGCCCACAGGCCAGTGAGGAGGTTCCCTGGCACATTGATGGAATCGAGATATTGTTCGGCAAATTCCATCGGATGGTCGGCGGAATTACGATACGCGTGTGCGGTCAATGTACGCAAGGAGTTTATAAAAAAGATGAACATCGCGATGACGTACCAGAAGACCAGGAAGTAAGAGGTCAGAATACCCAGTGCAATACAGGTAACCACCGCGGTGATGAATACAAAAGCGCCAAACTCCTGAATTCTCCAATGCCTGTCGTTGCGGAGCGCATTCGGTGCGCGCTTATAGTTCATGTCTATGGTGAGTGAGGAGGCGCGCTCCCATAAAATCCGGCGCAGCGGCGGAATGAAATACGACAACGGTGTGAGAAGCAGGAAACGAACGATGAAGAAAAGCGGCAGGATGAAGGATAGCAGCACATACCCCACCATGACCATCGGTTTCAAGGTTGCAAAAGGGATATATTCGCCATCTCCGGCAGTGCCGTACACATCCCTCCTGTGGTGATCGTTGTGCACGCCATCATAGGTAAAGGAAGGAATCAGCAGAGGTATGCCACACGTCACATTCCAGATAAAGCGAAACAACCCGAAGGTGCCCTTTCTGAGGTGGGCCAGCTCATGTACAAAGATAGCGGCGCGATAAAAAGCAAACGTGGCAACCGGCATGCCCAACAACTGCCAGAATGAAAAGAGCGGCATGGACAGGATGATCAGGAAGGCTGTCCAGCCAAGCGAGATATGGAAGAGAAAATCCAACCAGTAGATCCAGGGGTTGGGCCTCATGAGATCGCGGACAAGGTTGTGCGCCTCCCGCAACGGAAATTCCTGTCCTGACTGTATCTGCATCATCACCGGATACTCACTGTTCTTTGTCTGGTACCGACTCGATCTGACGTGCTATCTGCTCTCTTTCCACGTCCCGCCATTATTTCACGAACCTGGAACACGGCACGACTTCATTCGAACACCTCGGCATGCACCAGTCTCGCCGCCTTTTCATCTTTGCTGGAAACAATGGGGCTTGCACCTGCCTCGATGGGCCATTCGATGGCAATTCCCGAGTCGTTCCACAGAATACTGCGATCAAAATCAGGAAAATAGTACTCGGTGGTTTTATATAAGAAATCTGCAATGTCACTGAGGACATAGAACCCATGCGCAAATCCGGGCGGCAACCACAACTGGCGGTAATTGTCTTCAGTCAATTCGATCCCGACCCAATGCCCAAAAGTAGGGGATGATCTGCGAATGTCTACCGCTACGTCGAATACTGCTCCCCGCACGACACGTACCAGCTTTCCCTGCGGCCGACGAAGCTGATAGTGCAGCCCACGCAGCACACCCTTGACAGAGCGGCTATGATTATCCTGTACAAACCGCACGTCAAGTCCGATCGCCTGCCGGAAATTTTCCTGATTGAAGCTCTCGAAGAAAAATCCGCGACTATCTCCGAATACTTTGGGCTCGATTATCAGGACCTCCGGGATAGAGGTGGCGATAACCTTCATGTAACCACCCGTTCCTCTAACAAGCGTTTCAAGTACTGGCCGTAACCATTCTTGGCCAGAGGTTGCGCCAGCTTCTCAAGTTGCTCACTGCTGATGAAACCCTGGCGAAAGGCGATCTCTTCCGGGCAGGCCACTTTGAGCCCCTGGCGATGCTCGATGGTTTCAATGAAGTTGCTCGCTTCTATCAGGCTTTCATGCGTGCCGGTATCCAGCCAGGCATAGCCACGCCCCATGATTTCCACATTGAGCTGATTGTGCTTGAGATAAGTGCGATTGACATCGGTGATTTCCAGCTCGCCGCGTGCGGAAGGCTTGAGGTCACTAGCAATATCCACCACCTGATTATCGTAGAAATACAGGCCGGTCACCGCGTAGTTGCTTTTGGGTTGAGCGGGTTTTTCTTCCAGCGAAGAAACCCGGTGATTCGCATCAAAGGCGACGACCCCGTAGCGCTGCGGATCCTGTACGTGATAGGCAAAGACTGTCGCACCTTCCTGTCTTTCCATGGCATGCTGTAATTGCAGATGCAGATCGTGACCATAGAAAATGTTATCACCCAGCACAAGCGCGCTCGAATTCCTTCCAATGAAATCCCTGCCAATGATAAAAGCATGAGCGAGCCCATCCGGGCTGTTTTGCACCGCATATTGCAGATTCAAACCCCAGCCGCCCCCATCGCCCAGAAGCTGCTCGAAACGTGGCGTATCCTGAGGAGTGGAAATAATGAGAATGTCGCGAATACCCGCGAGCATCAATGTGCTGAGCGGATAGTAGATCATGGGCTTGTCGTAAATAGGCAGCAGTTGTTTGGAGACTGCTTTTGTCACCGGATAGAGCCGTGTGCCGGAGCCCCCGGCAAGAATGATGCCTTTACGCTGAATCATAGTGGTTTCTCGAGAATTTCGGTGACCATGCGCGCAACCCCTGTCTCCCACGACGGCAAGCTTAAATCGAATGTGCTTTGCAGTTTTCCGGTATCGAGGCGCGAGTTTTTTGGCCGCCGAGCGGCGGATGGAAATTCATTGCTTGCTACCGGGAAAACATTTTCCGGCGCGACCGTGAGCTTGACTCCTCTCTGCCGCGCAAAGTTCAATACAAAATTCGCATAACCGTACCAGGATGTTTCACCCGCGGCAGCCAGATGATAAAGCCCTGAGATATTCTGCCGCTGCCTGCTTATCCGTATGACGTGAGCAGTGATGTCAGCCAGAAGCTCCGCACCGGTAGGAGCACCGACCTGGTCATCGATAACATTGAGACTATCGCGTTGCTGGGCCAAGCGCAGCATGGTTTTTGCGAAATTACTGCCACGCACTGCAAAAACCCAACTCGTGCGAAAGATGAGATGATTGCAATCCGAGGTCAGAATCGCTTGTTCGCCTTCCAGCTTGGTTATGCCGTACATATTTAAAGGGGCAGGGGGGTCGGTTTCCACCCGAGGCACACTTCCACTCCCGTCAAATACATAATCAGTAGAATAATGCACCAGCCAGGCACCCAGTTTGCCGGCCTCGCGGGCGAGTATAGCGGGAGCGAGGGCGTTGATGATACGGACACGCTCCGGCTCGCTTTCAGCCTTGTCCACCGCTGTATAGGCGGCCGCATTCACGATCACATCCGGCGCAACTGCCCGAACGGTATCCGCAATTCCATCTAAGCGCGTGAAGTCACCGCAGTATTCCTGGCTGCCAAAATCCACAGCCACTATCTCGCCCAGGGGGGCAAGGCTGCGCTGCAGTTCCCACCCAACCTGGCCGTCTTTTCCGAACAGCAGAATTTTCATCAAGCGCGCTCTTTGTAGTTCTTCTCCACCCAGTGTCGGTAAGCACCGGATTGAACATGGGTGACCCAAGCCGCGTTGTCGAGATACCATTGCACGGTTTTACTGATTCCTGTTTCAAAAGTTTCAGCAGGTCTCCAACCCAGTTCACGCTCGATTTTGCTCGCATCGATCGCATAGCGCCGGTCATGGCCTGGACGATCCGTCACATATTTGATCAGATTGCGATAGGACTGGCCCGCCTGGGGGCGAAACGTGTCCAACAGGCTACAGATTGTTTCCACAATTTCGATGTTGGGTTTTTCATTCCAGCCGCCGATATTATAAATCTGTCCCGGAATGCCGTCCTCCAGCACGCGGCGAATGGCGCTGCAATGATCTTTTACGTAGAGCCAGTCACGGATTTGCTGGCCATCGCCGTAGACCGGCAATGACTTTCCCGCCAATGCATTGACGATCATGAGCGGAATGAGCTTTTCGGGAAATTGATATGGGCCGTAATTGTTGGAGCAGTTTGTGGTGAGAACAGGCAATCCGTAAGTGTGGTGATAGGCGCGCACCAAATGATCGCTCGCTGCCTTGCTTGCCGAGTAAGGGCTGTTAGGTTCGTAACGATGCGTCTCGGTAAAAGGCATTTCGTCTTTTGCCAGCGAGCCATAAACCTCATCGGTTGAGACGTGCAGAAAACGAAACTGCTGCTTTTCATTTCCCTTCAGTTTGCTCCAGTAATCGCGAGATGCTTCCAGAAGGCGAAAGGTACCCACGATGTTGGTCTGTATGAAGTCCTCCGGACCATGTATGGAACGATCGACGTGGCTCTCTGCGGCAAAATTAAGGATGGCGCGCGGCCGATAGTCCTTTAGCAGATGAATCAGGAGGTCGGAATCACCAATATCGCCTTGTACAAAAACATGCCGCTTGTCACCCTCCAACGTTTTCAGGTTCTCCAGGTTGCCAGCATAAGTGAGCACGTCGAGGTTGATGACCGCCTCGTCAGATTGCTCCAACCAATCCAATACGAAATTCCCCCCGATAAATCCGGCGCCTCCTGTTACCAGAATCATTTGCTCTTCCTTGAACTCGTTACATTATGCTGTTTAATACACCCTTACCGCTCAGGAATCTTTACGATAAATCCTGATGATGGACAAAATGGAAAAAACGCAGAATACGTGGTTAAAACTCTTCGCCTTGCCGCAAATAACGCCACTTTCCCAAGGGAAGCTCGCCCAGCCTTACCTTGCCGATGCGAACGCGCTTCAGCCCTGTGACCTTCAAACCCACCAGTTCGCACATTCTACGAATCTGCCGCTTCCTGCCTTCCTTTAAAATGAACCTTAACTGGTCCTTATTTTGCTGGACCACGGCAGCACGTTTCAGGGCCTGTCCATCCAGACTCAGACCGTAACTTAACAGATCCAGAGTGCGCTGGGACAACGCTCCTTCCACACGTACAAGATACTCCTTTTCAATCTCGGATTCGGCACCGATCAATTTCCTTGCGATGCGACCATCCTGGGTAAACACAAGCAATCCGCTTGAATCGATATCCAACCGACCTGCCGGCGCCATGCCTTTCAAATTCGGTGGGCTAAAACTGGAGGGTGTCTTGTTATCCTGAAACTGCGATTCTCTATTAATGAGGCTGATCGCGGGCTTGTATCCTCGCTCGGGTTGTCCTGAAACATACCCGACGGGCTTATGCAACAGTACGGTGATTTGATCACACTGCTGCGCTTGCGCCATGCGCGCAAGCTTTATTTCCTGCGTAGGAAAAACCTTGATGCCTAATTGACTGATGCGCTCGCCATCCACAAATACCCAGCCGCGTTCGATATAGTCATCCGCTTCCCGGCGCGAACACAACCCCTTCTGGGACATGAGCTTGGATAACCGGATTTTTTCCATTGCTTCCTGCTGCTGAACGAAAAAGATTCACGAAACATAACGACACATCGTTCAAGAACTGCACATTATAGTTTGAACGTCCGCACTGTTTCAGCTAAAATTGCGCCTTGCAGGCGCGTAGCTCAGCTGGTTAGAGCACCACCTTGACATGGTGGGGGTCGTTGGTTCGAGTCCAATCGCGCCTACCAATATCCCGGCTCTTGGCTCTTTCCCATTAACGGGGGATGGGCATTCATCAGACACGGTTGATCACACCGTTGAGCCAATATCCCTTACATCCATTATCCTGTTTCCTCCAATAAACAGGATAGCGCGCTTGGTCTTTCTCTTGCTTTTTGCTGCGCGCTCCCCTGCCATACTTTCTCTCTGCCGCGTCCGATCATTTAAACCATCGAAAGAAGTTTCGATTACACGCGGGTTAGAGCAAAACGCCCAAGACCAGGAAAGCGTTTAAAGCATTCCTTTGAGGGAAGAAAGACTCCTTACTCAAAAAGGGGAAGCAGACAGACCACCGGAATGAAAAGAACATCCCAGCCAGGAAACGAGAACGGCCCCCGAAGGGGCCGCGTCAAACAAAGAGCAAAGGACTGCGAATCTTCGCTTATGAGGTTTTGCGCATTCCCCGGCGACGAACGACGGCGCCCATGAGCCCCAAACCAGCCAGAAGCATCGCATATGTTTCGGGTTCAGGTATCGCTGCAGCAATTGCGCCACTATATATACCGCCCTCGCTGCCGACTGCTACACCGGTAATATTAAGATAGTGCAAGCCGGAAATGGGAGTGTCCCAGTTCAGGGTCAGGCTATCTTGACTGTTGCCGGGTGAGGGAAGCACAACGGACTGCAGAATGCTATCGTCGCCATTACCAACTACCCCATCGGCGCCCGCTGAAACAAGCGACATGGTGGCAAGCGCTGTATCAAAGCTAAATCCGCCAAAGCTGAGCGGAAGGTTTACTACCGTTGCCCCACCGCCAAGATTGGGCTCCGAGGGTGTAAACGTGAAGATATCGCTAAAACCCGTATTGGTGGGTCCTACCACCCCCGAGAAAGTCGTGGGAGCAGAGGTGGATAGCGTGCCGAGATCCGTCAGCGTGTCCGCTTGGGCACCCATACTCGCTCCCGCGAGAACCGCAACTGCAATAGCGTGTTTCACTGGAAATTTAGTCATCTTATACCTCCTAATCGTCATGTACATGGAAGTAGCCAACCGTCCTGCATAACTCTTCATATATCAAAGAGTGGCTGACAATTTTTTTGTTGGTGATACCTATTGCACCGAGGTACGAAATAAATTCGCGAGCCTCGATAATGGAAGATTACACTCCATGAGAAAATGATCAATAGACCGATAGGACTAGCTAGGGAATTAATCCAATCTTCAGCTTTCCTTTCTTCCATAAACATCCTCGAATCGCACGATGTCGTCTTCTCCCAAATATGAACCGGACTGAACCTCTATCATCTCCAATGGAACGCAGCCAGGGTTCTGCAAACGATGACGCGTGCCTAGTGGGATGAAAGTAGACTCATTTTCCGACACAAGATAGGTCGTATCGCCCCGGGTTACCTGTGCAGTTCCATGTACGACGATCCAATGCTCGGCACGATGATGGTGCATCTGAAGCGACAACGAAGCGCCTGGCTTGACAACGATCCGCTTTACCTGGAAACGCTCACCCGAATCGACTCCGTCATACCAGCCCCAGGGACGGAATACCTTTCGGTGCAGTTCGCTCTCCGGTCGGCCTCCGCGTTTGAGGTCGTCCACGATTTTCTTTACATTCTGGGTTTTGTTCATGTGAGCCACGAGAATGGCATCAGGGGTTTCAATCACCACCATGTCCTCAATCCCCACGCAGGCCACAAGCCGATGCTCGGACAAGGCCAATACGTTGCGGCAGTCATTCAACAGCACATCGCCTTGAGACACGTTGCCTTGATGATCCTTGGGCAGAACCTGCCACAAGGAATCCCAGGATCCCACATCGGACCATCCAGCGGAGAGCGGAATGAATACTCCGGCTGGCAACGAGTCGTCGTGAGCAAGGCGCTCCATTACGGCATAATCAATCGAATCGCTCGGACAGCGCAGAAACTCTTCCTTATTGACACGTAAAAAATCGCCATCGACTACCCCCTTCTCCCAGGCTGCACGACAAGCAGTTGAAATATCGGGACGACAAGCGCCTATGACGGCAAGCCATACCGAAGCCGTCATCATGAACAGCCCGCTGTTCCAGAAATAGGAGCCACTCTCGAGATATGTTTGCGCGGTGACACGATCGGGTTTTTCAACAAAGCGCGCTATCCGGCTTGCTCCACCCTCTCCCAGTGGCTCGCCGGCTTCAATATAGCCATAGCCTGTTTCCGGCGAATCCGGCGTGATCCCAAATGTTACCACTGCACCCTCCGCCGCCAGCGTCAGGCCTGCACGAATGGCCATTTGAAAACGGGGCACATCAACGATCACATGATCTGCCGGCATCACCAGCAGAACCGGATCGCTTCCATCCCGCATTGCTGCAAGTGCAGCCAGTGTAAGTGCGGGAGCAGTATTACGTCCCACCGGTTCGAGCAGAATATTCCCTTTTGTTCCCATGAGCCGCAGTTGCTCGGCGATGACAAAGCGGTACTCCTCGTTGCAAATGACGAGAGGCGCTCCAAGCTCGACATCGGTGAGTCCTTCCATGCGGCGGAGGGTGGCTTGCAACAGCGAGTCTTCACCGATAAAAGACAAGAGCTGTTTCGGATATTTCTGGCGTGAAAGGGGCCACAGGCGGGTTCCGGATCCGCCGGAGAGGACAATGGGAACCAATGGTTGCATAAAGTTTTTACGAAAAAAGAAGCGTCGCTACTCGAGTGGATTTACCGGGGACCCTGGCAGCAAAGAGCTGATAGCGGCAAAGAAATTCGAACGCACTCCACTTTAGTCCAAATGTGAATTCTCGACCCCATATCCCTCGGGATTCTGGTTCTGCCAGCGCCATGTGTCAACGCACATTTCTTCGAGGCCCCGCTTTGCCCGCCAACCGAGGAGATCGGATGCGAGCGCGGGCTCCGCATAGCATGAGGCAATATCACCCGGACGGCGGGAAGCAATTCTGTATGATACCTTTTGGCCACTCGCCTTTTCAAAAGCCCTTATCATTTCCAGCACACTGTAGCCCGTCCCGGTTCCGAGGTTTACCGTCAGGCATCCTCCTTGCCTGTTAACGGCGTCTGCATTGCGCACTTCCGGATTCTCCAGGGCTTCGAGGGCTTTGAGATGGCCTAATGCCAAATCCACGACATGAATGTAGTCGCGTACGCCCGTTCCATCCGGCGTCGGATAGTCGTTGCCCCACACGTTCAGATACTCGCGACGGCCGATGGCAACCTGGGCCACAAAGGGCATGAGATTGTCAGGAGTTCCTCTGGGGTCTTCACCGATCAGACCACTCGAATGTGCTCCAACAGGATTGAAATACCTGAGGATGGCGCAGTGCCAGGAAGAATCACTGCGATATACGTCGCGTAGAATTTCTTCGATCATCAGTTTGCTTCGCCCGTAGGGATTCGTGGCAGAGAGAGGATGGTCTTCGGTTAACGGTAGCCGCCTTGGCTCACCGTAAACAGTAGCAGAAGAACTGAACACCAGAGTTTTCACTCCGCACTCTGACATCGCCTCCAACAAACGAAGGGTACCGACAACGTTATTATCGTAGTAAGCCAGCGGTTGCTGCACTGACTCTCCCACGGCTTTAAGACCGGCGAAGTGGATGACAGCGCTTGCTTGACTCTCTTGGAGAGCCTTGGTCACGGAGGAGCGGTCACGGCAGTCGCCTTGCACAACGTGCAGCTTCTTTCCGGTGATATGCTCAACTCGTCTTAATGCTTCCGGATGGCTATTACAAAAATTGTCGAATACAGTGACATCAAGACCTGCGTTCAGTAATTCCAGGCAGGTGTGTGAACCTATATAGCCTGCGCCGCCGGTAACAAGGATCATAAGTGTCCTGCTTCATTGCAAAAATAAAAATTATAATGGCTCGGCGCCTTCGCAATAATCACGCGCCGACGGGAGAGCGTAAACGATTTATCGTAATCCGGTTTTCCGCGATTTCCTCCTCCCTCGACTCCTTTCAATAATACTTGAGGGATACGATGCTCCACGTCTCAAGCAATTCCATTCAAAACAGTCAAAGGGAGAGACCAGTAGTCACATCTTATCGCGAATGATCTTGCTCTGGGCTGACGGCACCGCGAGTAATCGTTATTAGCCGTGCTGACCCACAGCGTATCCTGTTTACGCCTGATTTACTTCCCTCACCAGTACATCCACTATCCGTTCAGCCGCTTTTCCATCCCATAGATGGGGCCGCTGGCTGCGCTTGCCTGCTCCGTGCAATATCTTTCTTACCTCGCTAACGATGCGCACCGGGTCGGTACCAGCCAACACATTGGATCCCTCTTCCACAGTGATGGGACGTTCGGTATTATCGCGAAGAGTAACGCAAGGCACCCCGAGAGCCGTGGTTTCTTCCTGTAATCCTCCGCTGTCAGTCAGCACCACCGCGGCATCTTTCCATAGATTAAGAAAAGGCATGTATGCCTGCGGTCCTAGCAGTGTGATGTCCGGCCCCAGCTCAATGCCAAACTTTTCAAGATTACCCCGCGTCCGAGGATGAACCGGAAAAATCAAGGGCAATTCCATGGCAATCTCCCGCAGCGCACCACACAGGCGGGTTATCATCTCGACGTTATCCACGTTGCTCGGCCGGTGGAGAGTCACGACTCCATAACGACTTCCGTTGATCGCAAGCTTCGTCTTAAAGGGGCTTGTTTCAAGACTTGAAATATCGTGGTCCTCCAGCTTTTCGAGCTGGTACAGTAAATTATCGATCATCACGTGGCCAACGTAATGAATTGCGGAATCCGGCTTTCCTTCCCGCTTCAAGTGATCTATTCCACTGGGCTCAGTCACGAAAAACCAGTCGGAAATGCTATCGGTAACGATACGGTTGACTTCCTCCGGCATCGTGATATCGCCACTCCTTAAGCCGGCCTCCACGTGAGCCACGGGTATATGCAACTTTTTGGCTACAATGGAACATGCCAATGTCGAGTTCACATCACCTACCACCAGCACAGCATCCGGGGGATCGGCCTCACAAAACTCTTCAAACGCCATCATGATCCTTGCGGTCTGTTGCGCATGAGTTCCGCCACCCGCAGCCATGAAAACATCCGGCTGGGGGATGCCGAGTTCTTCAAAAAAAACGTCATTCATCTCTCTGTCGTAATGCTGACCAGTATGAATGATTTTAAATTCCAAACACTTGCGAGTCTGCAAAGCGCGCACAACCGGCGCAATTTTCATGAAATTGGGACGAGCTCCGGCAACAAGATAAATTTTTTTCATGCTGGCATAGGATTTGTTAGCAAGATCGTTCGACGCTTATACGTGAAGAAACCGATGGTTGCCATACCGGCCAGCATCATCAAATAAATATTCGGCTCAGGCACGAGGGACACTGACATAGACTGAAACATTTCCTTTCCATCCCCGGTGACGACATCATGAAGGGTTTCATTATGCTTATAGATCAGGTTCTCCCCTGGCCGGACCGTCCGGTGAGCAATGGCATCCCCTATCATGTCGTTTAAGTCCTGTTCCACGCTCCAGCGCAGAAGTGGATTCAGAGAAATGTTTGATTCAAGCATGAGGGACATTAACATAGACCGAAACATTTCTTTTTCGTCCCTGATGATCACTCCAGAGAAATATGTGGAAATAGGGTCGGGACTCGGTGACCAATCATAGAGCCCGCTCTTGAACCATACGCCCCGTTCGTCATTGAAAGTGTTGATATGATTTTTCTCTTGGAAAAGCAGTGCCCCATCTTTCCAGAATTCGAGAAAACCTGTATCGTTCGCAGCCCACTTTACGTGCAAGTCTAAAAACGTCCAACGTCCAGGATGAAGATCCCAAGAGGCCAATTCCCGGCGTTCATAATCAACCCCAACGATTGGGCGAGTACCTGCTGGCGAGGTAATCTTGTCGTAATCGAATACATTTATGAGCTTTATCCTCTCACCCTGAACCAGCACTGCAAGAGTAGGATTCCGACTATTGCTCTCCATAATATCCGGGGTATTATGGATCTGCGCTATAACGACATCATTTTTCGCTGTGGTAAACGTTTTTGGAAGATAGTAGCCCCAGGAGTACCACCGTTCGGAGCCAATGGGATCATGGAAGGTGCTCAATTCTGAGCGATAACCTCCATATATAGGCAGATCGCCATGAACATGAGTTGCGCGCATCACCAACTGACCAGAACCCGCTGGATCACGGACCCTGTCCAGCCGAGATGAAATACCGTTCGGAGCCAAAGCACCACCGAAACGCGTTCCATTGGCTTCGAGCGCCCGATAACCGGAAAAATCCCCTTTACTTAATCTTCCATCGAAAACTATATCAGCATAGGCGAAACTAAAAGGAAACGTTAAAGCAAAACATAAAACAAACGTTGTAACCCTGACCATCCCTGCTCCAAAAAAAAATACTAATTGATACGCCAGAATTCCTCTACCAAGGATTTTGTATTCCGGATATTTGTCTTGCTCGAAGCCCCGAAAACGATGGCCTGTATGTTTGGCTGCTGACAGATCCACTCGATTGCCTCCCTGGGTGGAACCGCGCCCGACGCGAACACCGACATTGCAATGGCCCGGAACTTCTTCTCATCCAGCGCCCGCTCATAAGCCTCGAAACCGCCACACATGCGAAACCCGATCTTGTTGATGTTGGAACACACGATCGGATTCTCGATACCCACCTCCTCGAGCGCATCCAGCAACTTCGGCATGTTCATCGTAATGAAGCCAGGTTCGGCGTTATAGCGAGACTTGATATGATCGGCAAAAATACGAAAAGCTGCTTTGAAGTCGAGACCCAGCAGCAGATCGACTACAACGTTCTGAAGGAAGATCACGGGGGTATTCAAACCCGTAAACATTTTCATTTCTGCATCCACCAATAAAGTGGTAATGCCTTCGATATCCTTTCTTGCCAGAGACATTCCCCCGCGTAGCGCAGCATTGACGATGCCTTCTTCCGGAAGGAAGCGCTTCAGTGCGCCTATCATCCCATCCTCAGTGACTGCATTCGCATATTTATGGGCGTAAGGCATGCACGGCAAAAACTGGAAGTCCTTGTAACGCTGCGGATTCGATCGCATGTGATCACAGACCATCGCGATGCGATCATGGGTAGTACACATGAAAGAAGTGACGCCTTCATCATATGCGTTATCCAGTACGTCGATGACTGCCGCCAGATCCTGAAAGCGCATCATCTGCGCACGCGCCTTCTCTTCCGACATATGGTTGACCCCAAAAAACTGATTGTCACCAAACAACAAACGGTCCATTTTATCTCTTCCCTGAAATGAGTGGCTGCGTTAGCTCACTGCCTTGCGACCGCCAAATAGCAGACCGAATTTTTTTCCCGGCGCCGGCCGGGGGGCGATGCCAGATGTAACGGGTGGACGCTTTTCTGCATCGGCAACCATCATTGCCATCACCCGATCCGTTATCACGGCTTCTTCGAAGGAATTGATATTGTCATTCCCATCCTTCTCTTCGATACAGCGCACAAAGTAATCCAGCTGCGCCGAGTATTCCTCGCCGCGCAGATAAAACCATACCGCCTCAGTCAAATCCGTCGTATAACGCACGTTCCACCCTCGCTGATATCCCGCAGGAATACTCGCGCCATCGCGGATATACACCTGGCATTCCTGGCGATCAGCGTATATGCGCCCCTGGGTTCCCCAGATAGTCACTTTTGTAGTCATCTTGCGGTAGGACTCATCGCTCCAGTTCACCGAGATTTGAGCACTCTTTCCATCCTCGTAATACAACGTACTGAATACCTCATCTTCCGTGTCTTTGGAGAAAATTTGATTCAATACCGACCCCCCCACGCTTTGAGGCGCGCCGAGGTACCAATTTACCAGGTTGATCGGATGGGCAGCGTAGTCGTACAGGCATCCACCTCCCTCGGTGCGCTGGGTGCGCCAGGTGGAACCCTTGGGCTTGAGCACTACCGGGCCGTACGCCTCGGCCAGCACATGCGTGACAGCACCGATTGCCCCTGTATCAAGCAAGCGCTTCACTTCCTGAAAGGCCCCTACAAAGCGATTGTGGTAACCGACCTGATTGACCAGACCCCTCTCGGTTGCGATGCGGGCAAGCCTCTCACCCTCTGTTACATCGAGGCAAAAGGGCTTCTCGCAAAAAACGTGGAGATTTTCATTGAGCGCCACCTCGACCATCTGCCCGTGCGAACGGGAAGGGGTAGCGACGATTACCGCATCCAGCTCGATATCGCGTAACATGACATCGAAATCCGTATAAGTGCGAACGCCGGTGTATTTATTGAGAACATCCAGAACATAACCGGTCGAGTCGCATACCGCTTCGACTTTCACATCCGGATGGGCGTTGATCATGGCGTAATGCGATAAACCCATTTTGCCCAAACCTACCACTGCGAGACGCACCATAGTAATTACTCCCAAGCAAAAATTATCTGTTCAGAACTTCATTTTTGATCATATCGTAAGCCGCTTTCCCTTTTTCAAGCAGTTCGCGATTCGGCGGACGGCTTTCAGTCAGCTCCAGGTAGCGCAAGGCGTCGTCAACCATCAACTCGGGTTTGTGTGCAAACGCTCCCACCTTCAGCAAATAGCGATCTACATCCAGTAACTCATCCTGATAGACAGAAATGGTTGGAATGCCAAGTACTGCCATTTCACGAGTCATCGTACCACCCGCTCCTATGAAAAGGTCGCAGTCAGGAGCAATATCTGCGATATCAAGCGCGGTGGCTACCACACGGATACGCGAGAACTGAGGTTTCTGGTAGTGAATGCTCTGTTCCTTGCCCCGTGGCAGCAACACAATATCCACATGATCCTGCATACCAAGCAGAAGATCGTCGAGAAAATTTCGCTTTCCCTTGTAATATTGTGCAGTCCACGGTTCGGGGCGGACATAGACGACCTTGCGCGATTTAGCCTTTCTTTGCCAGCCTCCCTCCTTTGACAGGCGCGCATCCAGTTCCCATAAATAGATGCCCTCTTTTACGCCAGGATAATGGATCACTTTCCGAGGATTGGCTCCCTGCTTCTTCAATTTCCCTAAGCTGAGGAATTCGGGCACCATGATCTTGCTTGCGCAGATAAAGGCAGGAATATTTCCCAGCGCATGCTCATTATCATTCATATAAATAGAAGGCACGCCCAGCAAACGGGAAACTCCCGGGGAATGGAACGAACTCTGAGAGATAGCAACGTCTATCTGCCGTTTGGCTAGAAATTGCCGCAGTTGCATCACCCGGACTGGGAAGCCCAGCAGTTTGGCAGTCAATCTGCCGCCGTAATGAAGTCCCACCACTTCATGCTTGAATCCATGAAGGTCCAGCAAATCAATCGTGTTTGCCAGCGGCCGCGAAGTAATGATTACTTCATGATCCTGTTCCAGGTCGCGGATCATTGCCGCGAACATGTTTACATGGGGTGAATTCGTGAGCTCGAACCAGATTCGCATATATTTACTCTAATTTCGTTAAGTCTATTGTTGCGAACACGGAATAACCTCGCCTTTCTGCATTACCGGGAGCAGATCAGTATTTATCCTGCAATACGTTCTTTCGGCTCCCCGGGAGACACAGTTTCCCTCCAACTCTTTTGGAATGGTTGTGCCTACTGTTTTTGTTATACATAAACGGATAATTCGAAATATTATGAGTAACGTGCAATGAATCAGTAGGACAACCAAGTGGATGCTCTTCGCAAACGGCGAATCCATCGTTTGTGTCAGGGATTAGGTTACGAATAACTTATGTTACGAACTGTGTAACGCGGCTCAACTCTGAGGAACACTCTTAAGGCTCTCATAGACTCGAGATAGCTGCGTCAGCACCACAGGAGCGCTAAATCTTGCCTCGACTGTCCTTACCGCATTTTCCGCCAACATCTTACGAAGACTGGAATCTTCCAGTATCTCCCTTAAAGCTTGGGCTAAAGCGTGTGCATCCCCAGGGGGCACAAGTAAGCCGTTTTCTCGATCCTTGATCACCTCCGGTATGCCTCCGACTGGTGTTACAACGATCGCCTTACCGGCCGCCATTGCTTCCAGCATGGCCATTGGCAAGCCCTCGTCATAAGAAGGAAGCGTGAAAATGGATGCACGGGCAAGTTCTTCGGCTCTCTGATCCGGGTTTATCCAACCGTGAAACTCTACGTTAGAACCAATGCCCAGTTCATCCGCTCTCTTTCGCGCCGAGTCAAGCTGTCCATCTCCACAAATAGCTAGTCTGATATTCGGCAGTGAGTCCTTGAGTAGAGATAAAGCTTCCAATAATTCGAATATTCCTTTCCGTACTCCTACATGCCCCAGAAAAAGTATTCTTCCGGCCTCTTCCCTTCGTGTGGATGACTGCGTTCCAAACCGGACAGAATTGGGGATAACCTGGATAGTAGCCTCAGGGGCATAGGCTGAGAGAAAAGTTGCCCAGCTTTCCGATAGTGCGATAACCTTCGAACTCCTCTCAAGAGTCCGCCGAATCCACCACCTCAGTAGAGGACCCGATTCGGTTTCGGCAAAGCGATGAAATTCAGCTCCATGCAAATGAAAAACTGTCTGGCAATGGAACAATCTCGCGATAGCAAGAAAAATCGATTTTCTAATAAAACTTGCGCCGGAGGCCGAATGGACGTAAACAACGGCTGGTCTGGTGAGGCTGCAGTACCATAGCACTTGCACAGTTGCAAAAAGAGCTGTTGTGAACTTTTTAAAAGGCGTTCCCTCCCTGTGTGAAGTAATATATCTGATATTTTGCTGATCGAGGAAACCCTCCTCGTCCAATAAGGTAACAACCGAGGCTATACCTCCCCTACCAGCCGAGTCCGTTCCGAGCATAAGAGATATCTTTCCTTTATTCATTTGGGAGATCTTTCTTTATTCATTTAAGGCGTTAGTTTTGAAAGGATCAAGCTTTCCAATTCACATTTGGAATAGCCCGGGTACAACAGTCCGAAATCGGCGAATAATTGCGATGCCACCCCCGATTACTTCCATTTACTCCTTACACAATACTTTACGAAAATCGTTCCAGTTCATCTATACAGCAAGGTAAAAATCCGGGATTAAGATGACGCGTGAACAATTGTAAACTGATGGTTTGCGAGGTTGTGGAACCGGAAAGATGAGCAGGCTGTTGCCGGGAAAAGATTTCAATGTTGGACGCACTTTCTGTTTCCTGCCTCAGCAGTTTTTTCAGCACGAAAGTGGCATAACCAGGAATCGCGATACAACTTACGTATCCCGTAGCGGAGGGCCAATCGAATCTCATTCAATCGCATTTGCTTCTTTTTCAAATTGTTAATATCTTCCTTTGCTTAGGAGAATTCTTGCAAATAGAATTTAATTTTCCGTTAACATTGAGCTGGCTTTTTAACAATGAAAAAATGATCAGCGCCGAGATCGAATGTTTTTAGTAAATTGAAAAATAACCGTCGGAGAAGAAGATTCTCAGTGTCAAATCCTCTTACAAAGTTCACATAAGTACTTAGCGTTTGGTAATCGAGTTGTATTAAGCCGTAGCGCATCAAGAGGATGTACAGGGATTCTTTTGTAAAAAGATTAATATGATGGGGAGGCGCTATCATATTCCAGTTTTTTAATCCCTTTACCTTTCGATGAATACAAGCGGGATTAGGTGTAGTAATAACTAGAAGCCCACCAGGCTTAACCCGGTTTACCAGATGGGATAAAAACAGTTGAGGATCTACTACGTGCTCCAGTACATTCAAGCAAGTAACTACGTCATAGTCGAGATTATGTTGAGTAAGATCTTCTCTAATAAGCCTGATGTTTAAGACGTTCTCAGCGAATTGGACTTCTTCTTGCGATATTTCTAATCCGCTTGCATGGAAAGAAAATTCTCTTGAAGCTAAAGCCACAAAATATCCATTGCCTGCACCAACGTCGAGCAAGGATGAACACCCATTAATTTTCAAAATCTGAGCTAGAATATAGCGCCATCTGAATCCCCATACTTCTTCGATACTTTGTACTGTTTTATGCTGCATAGTATAGTACTCTCCAGACTCATATTGATCATGATCGAAGTCAACATCAGCCATGATGCAGCCACAATCAGGACAAATAAATATGTCTCTGGAATTTCTGGCAAATCTTTTTTGACTTAAGCGATGATTAGGATCAGCCACGCAAATTCTACCGGTATTTTGCATTTTGTCTCTCCATTTTGGATTGCTCACCGCCTGCCTCTCGATTAGGGCACTATTTCTCCAGCATAAGTCTTACCAAGTTCTCTATTTAAGGAGGTTTTCCGTTACTCAAAGTCCGGGGTATTTACAACAGTAAGGCAGCCCCGAATAGGATATAGGGCATGTATCCATGGAGAAAGGTCAGTGCTATTTGCCGCAATTTCATTTCATACAGACTTGATATCTATCTCAGGGATAAAACAGTAGCGACATTGCTTGCTTTATTCGGCAATATGAATACTCTCCTTACCTACCTTAATGTCCCGACTGCTTTCGAAGTTTCCTATCTCTATCGGTAGGTTCTTGCAGTCTACATTGATCACTGCAAGAAACTCCACCGCTGTCTCTCGATCCTTGGTCTGAAAGCGTCCATGCCACTGATCATTCATCTTGAGCCCGCCCTCATCCTTCTCTGCGGACCGCTTTTTTGGGGGGGCGTCAAACTTGTTGTTCTGCATGAACTCAACGGCACGCGGCCGCAGCATATCAACGCAGGCGCGCGCTGTATTCTGCTTTACCTCGATCGATCCCGTCTCCTTGATCTCAAAGGGGTTGAGAGCGTGAATATTCCACTCGAACTGACGTGGAGCGGCAGATCGCAGGGAATCATGGATGATGAGCACGTTTTCATCCCGTAAGTACCACAAGCGCCTCCTCGCTTGGAGCAATTCCCCTTCGTAGGCGGCGACTGCGTCTCCTTCCGCAAAATCGACTTTCCCATTGGTATGAAACTCCGTCAATCGCCCTTTCGCGGTCATTTTTTCCGGACCTGTTTTCTCTGCCTGGCCTTTTCCTCCATCAAAGGTTATGGCGTTGTGAGCCTTGGTTCGCCGATACCACTGCTTCCAGTGAGGAGACCCATACCAGTCGTAATATCCACTATCGATCAGCAAAGGCTCTCCCCTGGATACGAGAACAAAAGAATTGTTATCGGCGTGACTGTGGCTAAACGCTGCATATGGACTTGATTTGAAATAGATTGAAGTTCTCAATCGATCGACTATTGCACTGTGCATCGCCACCCATCCTATATCGTGAAAAGCGATCGCATTTGTTTGAGGCGGCTGAGGTTTAACCCCTTCCACCGGAAGAGGATCCGGAGCTGCCAAAAGCCGTACGAAGTCTTCTTTTTTATCGATATTGAGAACGTACCACGCCGCCAGTGGAGTGTCGTACCGTGACGCAAAACCTTTAATCAGGCTGAAGTCAGGAGGCATCTCTGCGCCATCGCCAAAAAGCTGGGTGGGCGAGGACGGAGGTACGAAATACACAAAGTATTTGAGAAATCCTTGCGACCACGGTTTGTTGTAAATATTGACCCCCGTCGCTGCCCGAATCGAATCCCAGCGGGAAACTATTCCGTCACCAAGCGACCAGGTAGCATAAGTGGAGCCGTTTGCCCAGCCCCCCTCCTCGCCTCCCCAGGGGCTCACAGTGTGAATATAGAAACGGAAAGATTCGTTGAACCAGTTCTCAGCCTCTGGCAGACTTCCGACCATTAATGCGGAAAGATCAGCGAGATACGCCAGATTTGTCCATCCGTGCGAGTCGTAGTGTGAGACGTCGAAGCGCCTTTGCCCTCCCAGAATATCTTCGTACATGGCCTGGCCTCGTGCGGCGATTGCTTTTAGCCATAGCTTCTGGGATTCCGCAGGCACTGCATCTCCGAGCCAATCGTAGGCTGAGGCAAGCCCAATTGCGATATCACGGGATGCCTGGTCCTGGGATTTATATCCTGTAGGACCGTTCGGATCCAATGCTGCAAGCGCATTGCCGGTTTTCAGCACCTCTGCCAGCAGGGCCGGATCGCGGTTAAGCTGCCAGAGAAGAGCTGCGGCCCTGAGTTGCCACACATCTTCCGTCACATAATTTCGAATGGCGACCAAGGAGTTGGCCCAATCCGCCTCCTTGCCGACTTTGCGCTCAACTTTCTTCGGCGCCGCACCAAGTGCGGGGCGAGCCATTTTCTTTTGTACCTGCTTCCTTACGACTTCCACGACATTCTTTCGCTCGCTCGGCACGAGTGAACGCAACTTGCTTTCATCCCTACCTCGCAGGAGGCTGCGAGGCCTGGGCTTATCCCGCAGTGCCCGCAGCAAATCCTCGTTACTCGGAACGACGAAGGTTATCGCATCCGCAGGAACTGTGAATTGACGCCAGGTGCTTGCGCCAACCTCGCTACCCGCTCCGATTGGACGAACCTGCCAGGAGTATTTACCCGGCGGCAGACTGGCGGAGGGCAAGTACCAGTTCCGCGGAGTCCGCCACTCATACCGTTTTCCCCCTTCCTGCTGTACTACCAGTACGTACTCCGTAGAAAGGTTTATGCGCCGCCAGTCGAAATCCGGCGGATTCTGTTTCACTATGGTTCCGTTCGCCGGCGCGAGGGGAATCTGCTCGGCGGCTGTTGGCCTTGCCCAATCGCTCACCCGATTGTCGATTTTCTCTGGAGGTGGTTGTTGATATCCAGCCTGAGCACAAGCGAGCAAACTCATGACAGCAAATGCTTGAAGTATATGTTTTGTAAACATAGTCGTTAGCAATCGAAGTTAATAGTTCGCGGCACCGATTCTTTTAGGTTCGATGGCAAGTGTTGACGGAAGCATCTCGCGAACAACCGCCGCCTCTGATTCACTTTCCTTTAAAACGACGCTAGGGATTTCTGCATTGGGCGAATGAAGGTTACGCAGCGCAAATCCCCTAATGATCCCGAGTGCTGCCAAATGCCACAGCAGCATAGATATTGCCGCATCCCTGAAACTCCGTTTCTTGAAAACCAGGCATGCGTACACCAGAAGACCAAATCCCGTCAGTCCAGCCAAAATCCGCCCATCTTCCACGAGGATCAGACTGACCAGCCAGATGATCCAATAGGCAAGCGTAGCCAATGGATGGATAAACATTCTGATTGCATCAAACCTGTAAGGCTGGGCAAGTGCAAGCTTAAGGAACATACCCCCGGAGGCTACCCGACCGTTTCGCCATAGCCGTCCAATCAAGGAACCGGTCGTACCGACATGGCCGGTATGAAGAACCGCCACCACCGGTATACGGACCAGTCGCCAGCCCTGGCTGCGCAGCCGAAAACCCAGCTCGGCTTCTTCAAAGGCTTGGAGATTACGGTTTCCCGCATATCCCCCCGCGTTTTCGATAGCGGTACGGCGATATAACCCGCCCCCCGGCAAGCATGCCACCTCCCCTGGAGTCGTGGGCTTGTGGTTATTGCGCTGGCGCTCGAACCAATTCCTTATCGTTCTATCCCGCAATAATCCAGATACTCCCCCAAGCCGGGAATCGCCCTCCAACAATTCGAGAGCCTGAGAGAGAAAGGGAGCCTGCAGCTCCATATCTCCGTCCAGAAGATACACGTAGCGTCCACTCGAATGCTGAAACCCAAGCTGAACACCGCTGCCGCAGCCACGATCCTCGATGGAACGCAGCTGTACTACTTTGATGTCATAATTCTTTGCTATTTCAACCGTATCATCGGTGGATAGCGAGTCCGCCACGATGATCTCGACTCCTCCCTCTATTCCCTGAACGGAATCAAGAACCGACTGAATGCACTTGGCGATCTTGCTCCCTTCGTTATAGGTCTTTATTAGGACTGACAATCTCATACTGCACCTCATTAAGATTGAGACTCATGCTATCAATCATCCTTATTTCTTGACTCATGGAGTATCAGAAGGATTTTCAATAAAAGGAATAAAATTTGGACAGATTACTTATCTAATTCCTGCAGTCTTGACAAAACCATTCCGCCAGGTAGGTTCTGCGCGAGTTTCTTGAAAACCTTTAGCGCCTCTATCGATAGCATAGATAAAATAAGCCATTATCGCCAGGCTCTCGCCTCCGAGAATGGAATTTGGCGTAATTGCCACTTCTGCCATCGACCGGATGAGAAAAACGGTGAACATCGCTATGCTGCCCCCGCGCGTGACTTTCGCTGCACGTATGGAGTAGCGCAAGAAGAAATAAAGAAACACCAATAAAGCCGCCAATCCGATAAATCCAGAGACGGAAAATACCTGTAGAAACAGGTTATGAGCGTTGACTGCGCCAGTGAGACCCCAACGGAGCCTGTTTTCAAGATGCCAGAAATCCAACCCCTGTCCGAACAAGGGGCTCTCCATGCCGCCTTGAATTGCTCTGTCCCATATATACGTGCGCCCGCTGCCAGTTTCCAGGTGGCCGACTGCCCTCCCTTCCAACTGATGTTCGAGTGATGTCAGGAGAGATGTATCGGAGAACATCAACCAGACTCCACCTATTGCGAGAAATGCACTAAAAGCAACGATCAAAATGGAAAGTGCGTGACTCTGATTTGTATGGCTGATTCTTGCTTTTGCGCCAACATTGGACAGCAACCGCCAACCAAGAATGATGCAAAGTCCGATAAAGGCAGCCACAATCGATGTCTTCGATTGGCTCAAAATCAATGCCAGCGCTGCCACTGCGAGAATACATCCTTTAACCCATGCTTTTGCTGAAGGCTCCGCTGCCTCGAGGAGAAGAAGAGCACAGGCTACCGACCCCATGGAATTTGCGTGGCCGGCCAAGCCCCAAAGGCGTGCTGTGAATCCGGGAATGAGACTTGTATAGCCAGGTTGTATTGCAAGGCTTGGCGCAACCACCGCAGCGACTAAACTGCCGACCACCATTACTGCAAGACACTGCTTGACAACGATTATCGGATCGCTACTTGACATCCGCACCCAAAGGAACAGGGCAAGAAATACGAAAAATGGATAAATCAGCGATACATGAAAATAATGGCTATCACCAAAAACAAGCGGCAAGATGCTGAACGCCACATAAAACACCATAAACGCTATGACGATATCGTTAGGTGAATACAATTTCCTCCGCTTGAAGCGATCATTCTGAGCCCTCTTTTTGCTCGATGTAAATACCCAGGCCGCACATAGCGCAACGGAGACTCCGATGACGGCCGCCAGGAGCAGCTTGGCGAGTATGGTTCCTCCCATCTCGCCCTCCGATGTGACAACAAATCCTTGTTGCTCAATTCTGAGAACACGCTCGGAAAGGATAATTGTGCCAGCACTCGCTACAACTATCATCCATATCAAATAGCTGAACAATCGACCGGGCCAATTCGACGCCACACCTACAACGGCAATCACGGCGGCCACGCAGCAAAGCGCGAAAACGAATGCCACGATCAAGAGAACGATGACTGTAAGCACCCTAAATCCTCGTAAACGATATTACGCCGTTGATATATGGTTCCATTCAAAGGCCCAGCAAGGTGACCGCCCTGCGACCTCCCGAAAATCTCATCAGCAAATCTGTAAGACTGAAGCTAAAGAAAAAGCGGGGAAATGCTTTAAACAGAAGCAGAAACACGAAGCACTTGAGAACAAGTGCCAGCAACTCGATGGGAATCACTGCTGCAGGCGAGAAGTCGCCAAGCCGGGTAACAGGTATGGCCATAAACATCGCGATTAAAAAAGGCCCTCTTATTACCGAAATGAACTCGGCCGGCGTGATTCCACCCCTTATTGCTATTGCTTTTAGCTGTAATACGAATCGAGCAATGTACGCAACAGTGATGGCGAGCCCCACATAGACGAGGCCAATGTCTATCGTGAAGTACAGACCCAGGATCATGAAGATCAAGCAAACTGTCTGGGAATAAAGCACCATTTTCTGATCACCGGTTGCGGTAAGGATCGCACCGGAAAGCGAACTCATCGCAAGTGCAATCATGCCTATGGACATAGCGGAAAAAATGCCAGCGGAGTCAAGCCACTTGTTACCGAACACCACCTTAATGATCAGTTCTGCATGAGTGAGAGTGTATCCAAATGCCGGAAAGACGATAAAACTGACCGCGGCGAGGGCGCTTAGGTAAAGACGCTTTATTCGCCGTTGATCATCACCAATTGCGGAAGCCGTGGAAAAAAGGATAGTCTGAAGCGTTTGTACCACGTGCAGCGCAGGGGTGCGGGCCAACATGGAAGCAGCATTGAAATTACCTAATGATGATGCACCGAGGCTACCAACGAATACGCCACCACTGTTATCTACAGTCCAGTTCAAGACGTTGATTCCGGCCACTTGACGTCCAATTGGACCACTCTTGGTAGGCTGAAAGGGATTCGTCAGTCTTAATGAGTGTGGACTATAGTAATGCCCGATGACAACCTGGAGAATGGTTTGTACATACCAGGCTGTAACCAGCGCCCAGACACCGAAGCCCGCGTAGGCCATGCTCACCCCTACAGTGAGATAGGCTATAAGATAGGCGCCGGTGATTGAGATTTGAATTTCTCGAAATCGAAGTTCAGCCCGCAGTTTCGCCTGTGATATCGCAAAGAATCCGAGGAACAGATACGAAGGAGCGGTGTACCTGAATACAGCTCCAACAAGTTCATTTTCGAGATAATCTGCAACAGGGTATGAGATGGCGATGACGCCAAGCATGCTAATAAACGATAAAAGCATGATTCTGGAAAAGGCTGTAGCGATTTCCCGTTTATCATTGAAATGCCCTTGTATCAAAGCCCACCCAAAGCCTTGATCGATGATCGCAGCCAGTACTGGTTGGAGCAGCAGCGCATAACCAAACGTGCCTACCAGTTCGGGACCGAGTTGCCGCATGATTAAAATCTGCGCAATCAACTGCGCGGCAATTCGAATGATCGTGCCGGTATAGTTGCTCTTGACGGCGCTTAAGCTCTTGACTGCAAGACTCATATACGCCTATTTCAAACGTTCCCGAAAGAGGATGCAAAGAGACGGGTGGAAATCCACATGATCACGTTCCTGAAAATCGCTTTCGTTGCATTACCGGCATTGCAGCCAGGATATCGTTTATGAATGCCTGGTGCATTTCAAATGCGTGCCGGTTATCCTCATCAATGGATGAGACCCGAAAAAGCAGTCCATCGGGAATCAGCCCCCTCAAACCATATTGCATCTCCGCCAGCTTCTTTTTCCAGCCTTGGACTATTGGCATGTCGCCTATCATTACCCAATACGTGACGGGTTCAATCCTGTGTTTTTCCAGCGAGGTTACGAGCTGCACAACGGGAATCGAACCCGTTGGGGAGACAATGCTTCCTTTCTCTCTCGATATCAGTTCAAAACCCTGTGCGGGATAACAAACCTCCGGATAGTGTGTTTGCATGGAATCTCTCTGGTCGTCGCCATAGGCTATTGCCAGCATGATGCGATAGCCGTTGGAATTCGCATACGTACGGCTCAGTGTCTGGGTGTAGATACGTTCGATCAGCTCTTTTTGCTGGGGATCGACCATTTGTATAAAGTTGTGCTGCTCTTCCCTCCAGTCTCCGAATTCCTTCGGTATTATTTTTTCGAGGTCGACTGCCGGACCCTGATCGGCGATTTTTTGGGTAGGCTTCAGCGCGAGCGCGAGGCCTGAGGCAGCGAGCATGAGTACCAGAAGTAAGCAATTTCTTAGCCAGGGATTCATCGTCATACTTCGCCGAGCACGTTGCTTCTAACACGCAACCTGACTGCCATTTGTAATAGCGAATCGACCCCAATGATCAGCAGCAAAGCACTGAGGAACAGTACCATGCCGGCAAAGCCGTGCAGGAAGCCTTGCCCCGCCTCATCGCCGAAATGGTAGGTAATCAGCGTCAGTACCATTACCCGGATAACGTTGGCGGTGAAGGATATCGGGACAATAAGGATAGCCAATGCGACGTTTCTGAATAACGAGTCGTGACGAACCAGATTAAGATAGAGCAGGCCCAGCGCCTCGAGCGTAAAGAGAGTATGAAGACCTGCACACGCATCTGCTACCAGCAGCTTGTATTGCCCGATTTGCAGGATTACTCCGGTACGCGCGATGGGGTAGTTAAACCAGAAAAGAATGGTTTCCGCCACATACGAAACTGCCATTTTCATCGGCATTGTCAGAGCATCGACGAACGCGGAGGGGAGAGGAATCATGAACAACATGAAAAAGAGCGGAAACCATTGCACCTTAAGCGCTCGGGAGCCACGCATAAGCAAAACAATGGCGGCAAGCAGCCAGATTACCGAGCCTATTTCGAACAGCAGGATTTCCTGGGAGCGTCCGATCACATAGAACATCAGGCCAAAAATGAAGATCGGCCAGCCTGCAGTCGGAGCTGAAGGCTCCGACTCGCTCTGATGCCACATTTCCGGCCATTTCCGGTAGATAAGCCAACAAGCGATACCCAGCACAATCGGTCCATGAGCTTGCTGATCGGTGGACCAGACACCGCGAAAAAGATCGACCAGACTTGGTAAATAAAGTACGATTAATCCGGCAATGATAGGCAACCAGATGAGCATGAGATTGCGAGGTTCCACTGGCAGATTTTTTTTATTGAAGATAATTGAGGAATTTATAATCATTTTGTTTTCACAACATCTGTTATCTCGCTACCTTCGCACTGCCTCCATGTTGCTCGTGCTGGGAATTCTGACTGGTCTATTTGCCGGTGGAGCGCACCCTGTTGCCGTAAACCTGATACCCAGTCCTTGGGATAAGCTTGTCCACGCTGTTATTTTCGCCCTGCTCACCTGCGCTATAGGTGCGGCAAGTGGCCTCACTGGCTGGAGACAGCTGGGTCTCGCATTTCTCGGAGCAGCGCTGATCGGCTTGTTTGATGAATGGCATCAGATCTATCTGCCCGGCCGCAAGGCAGGGTGGGATGATTTTGCCGCTGATGTGACAGGTAGTCTTATCGGTATTGCCTTGCTCGAGGCAGAGTGGCGGCGCCGAAATTAATACGGCTTTCTCAACTGCGCCAATAGCCCTCCTCTCTGTTTTCACAAGCGAATCAAGAAAATGAAGAAAATATAAGATATATATCATCCCTTTCGTTTAGCGCCTGATGTTCCTAGAATTTCGATCATGCGAATCATCTATGGGGGTATGACCATGAATCTATGCCGCTTTTATTATTCAAAAATCATTCAGCACAGAACCTACCACCGCAGCACCCGTCTGTTGGAAACGTCGCGCCAGCTCCATGGTGCGTGATAGAGAAGTATGGTTCTTTCGAAGGACAATCAAGGCAGCAGATGCCTCCGTCGCGATGATTTGTGCTTCCGCGTATTCGCTTGCTGAGGGTGTATCCACGATAACGATATCAAACTCGCAGCCAACCGATTGCAGCAAATCCGCAAAAACGGATCGACCAATAAGTTCTTGTGGATTTGGCGGTACTGCACCCGCGGGCAGTACGGAAAGACCAAGCAATGAAGGAATTCTGACAATGCTCTCCAAGCCAGCACGGCCTGCAAGGTAGCTGGATAAGCCTCCCCCTGTATTCACTTTAAAGAATTCCTGTTGACGGGGCGCACGAAGATTTGCATCGATGAGCAATGTACTTTTGCCAAGCTGTGAAAAAACGATGGCAAGATTGGCAGCTATGAAGCTTCTACCTTCTCCCAGTCCGGGACTGACAATGGCAAGCACGTTCCGGTCCGTATCTGGCTCGAACCAGCGTAGCATGAGCTGGCTGCGCAGACTTCGCAGGTGTTCGACGACAGGACTGAACGGCTTGTAAGCCGCAATTAAATGATGACTGAGACTGTTGTCGCCTGCTGGCAGATAGAGATTGTTAAACTGCCGCGAAAGAGCAAAGCGCACATCGTCTTCCGTGAGCAAACCGAGGCATATAGCGGCTTCACCAAAGTGGTTTTGCTGCTGTACTTGCGCTTCCAGTATGCGAGTCACATTCTCCTCGGACAGCCTTCCCGCATTGACGAGAATGGCTCCGATCGAACTGCTATTTCCAATGATTTGAGTTCGGCCAGCAAAGAACGATTCGCGGGGATTGGAATTCTGACTCCGCTTGATAGCCGGCAAACTGGCGCTTACGGGATTCATGATGTAGCTCCGTTTGAGTTAACTGGTTTCCGGGTTGGGTAATTTGGGAAGACGACTCGAAAGCTTGTTGCGAGACGGGCCGGACATTACCGCCAGCACCGGAATCTCTATGGCTTCCACGATGTCCTCTACAGAACGCACACGTCGATTCATTAATTCCATTACTAGGGCGACACCTACACCTAGCAGTGTCCCAAGAAAAATGGAAATCAGCATATTGAGCAATAACTTGGGTTTTGACGGTTCACTCGGGACTGAAGCAGGGTTCAACGGGGTTATGTTAGTCTGAACGGAAAGACTTTCCAGACGGGTGAGAGCACTACGCTGGCTTATGCCTTCGAAATTGCGTTGAGCAGCTTCCACGTCCCCTTGAAGGACACTCATCTGATCACGCTGCCTGTTAAGCTCCAGCACGCGCCCCTTTTGCTTTTCCATCGCTTCGAGCAACTCTTGCTCCTTTCGCTTCCCCACTTCATATGAAGTACCGATACTGCTATGTATCTTGCGCGTTTCAGCGGATAGCTTGCTTTTGAGAGATGCGAGTTCAGATTGCGTGCGTTTGGTTTGTGGATGATTTGGCCCCAGATAGGCGCTGCTTTCCTGAAGCTTCGCGTCGAGGCGCGCAATGTCCGATTTGAGGCTATTTATCAGCGGGCTCTGTATGACCTCAGCCAAAGTGTCCGGATCTTCAGCGGCTTTCCGTTTACTGCTGCTGTCCGATGTTTGGGCTTGAATAAGAGTGAGTTGACTTGAAAGTTCATTGAGCTTGGCTACTTCATAATCCAGACGTTCCTCGGTGGCGACGAGCCCGGTTTCCTGTTGATACACGGAAAGTGCAGCTTTGGCTCGCTCAAGCTCATCCCTGGCCGCGGCAGTTTGTCCTTTGAACCAGTGTGCATACTGGCGGGCAGGAGCGACCTTCAAATCCAGATTCACGTCGATATAGGCTTGAGCGAAGGCGTTTGCAACAGCTGCGGCAAAATTGGGATCATTCCCGGTATACTCAATGTAGATTACGTTGCTTTCCCGGGAAGGTTTGACATCAAGCTTTCTTTTCAGCAAGTTGGCCAGCCAGATGGTAAGCTCACCCTTGCTTCCGTCCTCCTCCCACTGCTCCTTTACCATAGGACTTTCATCCAGGCGCAGCATTTTTACGACGCGCTCTGCTACACGGTCGCTATTGATCACGTCTACCTGGGTAGCCATGTAAGTAGGGGACGTCAGGCCGGGCAATACCATCCCCGCTACCGGGTCGGGCGATTTAATGTCAATCACTACAGCTGTACCGGCGGTATATTGTTTAGGCAATAACAAACTGACTATTAGGGTAGCGATTACCGTAAACAATAAAATAGAGAGGACTACCTTATACCGGGCACGAAGGATGAGTAAAAATTGTTGAAGTGTCATAGGTACGGAGGACGCTTAAAAAATGCTTTCTCGCACATAGATTATGTCGTTGGGCTGGACAGCGTCGGTCATTTCGGGTGAAAGCCTCTCCACGACCCCATCCGCGTTTCTGCGATGAAGACGCAACCACCATTCGCTACCTCGCGGAGTAGGCCCCCCGCCCTGAGCCAGAGCCTGCATTACGGTCATGCCTCGCTCAATACGATAAGCGCCGGGTCGCTGTGCCTCGCCGTAAATATAGAAAACGGGAGCCCGGTGAACATAGATCGTGTCTCCTCCAGCAAGGATGATATCTTCATCGGATCTCTCTTCCAGATAGAGTGCGGGAATATCGATCACCTTTCGGAAGGCCTGTCCGTTGCGTGTACCGGTAACGATTGCGAAATCATCGCCGAGCGCGGTGGTACCTCCCGCGGCAGCCAGCATGTCACTCACTCTACTGAGTGTTTCCAGTGGAAAGCGTCCCGGTCGATTAACCTGACCCAGCACACTCACCTGACTGCCTCGCATCTGCAGGAGGACAATGGTTACCTGAGGTTGCTTTATGAAACCACCCTTTTTAAGGGCGGCTGCAAGCTTATTTTCGGCAGAAGCAACAGAAAGCCCTCCGACCTCGAGAGCGCCAACCAGCGGAAACGTGATGGAACCACTTTCGGAAACCCGGGTTTCAGTAGTAAGGTCGGGGTTTTGAAAAACCTGAATGCGCAGGATATCACCCGGACCCAGCGGGTAGTCAGGGCTCTCGGCAAAAGCCTTAGCCGAAGACAACATCGATAAAAGGATCAAGGTACGAACCAAAATTTGAAACATATTGTCGAACTTCCTCTTGATAATTGCGTTATCTCAACAAACCAGCCGCACCCTTTTCAAGGTCGGCTTGCGGCGAACTCGTATCCGTAGAACTGGCGACTGACGAAACGGAATGTTCTCCGCCGGATGCATTTTTATCCGAAGCAGCGAATTCGCCCATGTAGGTGATATTGGCTTTTGCCTTGAGAGCCTTTATTTCCCCCCTCGCGGCTTCCGCCGCGCGCTGATTTCCAAGAAACTGCTGGATACGCGGTAACGCTGCTGCTTCGGTAATCGGCGCTGTTTGGGCGGCGGCAATCCGCATGAGGGTAATCGATTGCGGGCCCTGGATGAGCAGACCCTGGCCGGGTTTCAGCGGATGTATCTTGGGCAGGAGCTCAAGAGGAATCTGCTCGGCAGAACGTGTTGCGCTGCCAGCGGCAAACTTTATCTCCTTGCCTTTCAGCCACTTCGCAATGTCTTCCATGGGTTTGCCTGAGTCGAGCATTTGCCGCAACTCGTCCGCGACACCGACTGATGAAGGAAGCACAATTTCCTGTATGTTATAAATGCGGCGTTCCGCGAAAAGCTGTGGATGTTCCGAATAGTAGGTTTTTGCTTCTTCGACGGTTGGCTTTGGAGTGGCCGCAGTGATCTGCTCGAGATAGGCACGTGCAAGGATCTCTCTACGGGCGTTGTCCAAGGCCATGAGAACCTCCGGTGAACGGTCAAGTTTTTTATTGATAGCCTGTTCTACCGCAAGCTCCTGATCGACCAGGCGATCAAGAACTTCCCGCCGAATCCTGGACGCGTTTTCCGGAGAATTTGCGCTATTGCGCGTGGCTCTGGCCAGAACATAATTGAGTTGATGCACGGAGATTTCGCCGGAATTTACTTTGGCCGCTACCTGACTGGCCGGTTGTTGTGATTCCTTTTTATCGCAAGCCACAAGTCCTAAAGCAAGCAACGGGAGTAATAGTGGCGTTATGAATTTCTGACGATTCATTTTCATATGATCAAATTTGTTGAGCCATTGGCTTTTCGGTTAAAGAATAGGACAAATAATTTAAAACAATCCGGTGTTTTCAAATATTTTAAACTTCCTGCCAGGACACAGATTCTCGTCAATACAGGCGTGTAATTCAGGTATCTGACAACCACGGTAGCCGAGGTGGTATTTGGCCGCAATAGTCCGTTCGTACTATCAGACTCCCATTGTAAATCACCTTTTCCCAACTCCTCTCAATAGTAATAATAGCGAAACATGAGTTGCTTGATCATCAAAAATTAAGCGTGGCTGAAACACTTCCTGCGGTGCTGTCAAAGTCAAAGCCGCGATGGTTGGAACTGCGATGATCCCGATGAAAAGCGGCGCTTAAATAGAGTGTGTTAAGTGGCCGCCAATCGAGAGCAACCAAACCGGAATGCATTTGATCGCTTCGACTCTCTGTAGGAAGAGGAATAACAGCGCCATGAAAATCACTGATAACATAATCATAGCGCACCCTCAATGCAGTCTTTTCCGTGATTTGCCAGGTCGGGGCAATCGAGAAGCGATTAGTGGCAATGTAACTACTCGAGAAACGCTCATAGATAGAATTCTGAAAGGCAAATGGTGCAGTCTGATAATTGGACAATTGTCTGGACCACCCCCCCACCACCTGCAGTTTGCTGGTTGGCATCCAACTTATATTGAGATCGCCCACGAAGCCGGCGAAGTTCCGCTGGGAAAAATGAGCATGCTTGCGATCGAGGTAGCCGACTCGTCCTTCTATGGAGGTCTTGACCGTGATGGGCCAACGCACGCGGAGATCGTGCTCCATTTCATCGAAACGGGTATCAAAGAGAACGTCGGCAAGAGGCTCCGGTCGATTGATAAACTCCCCGCGCCCGCTTCTCACTCTGTAAGTGAGCGTGCCGCCGGAACTTGAGACATAGCGTATTCCCCCCTCCACCGAGGAAACCATGTTGTTGAAATCCTGAATGGTTAAGCGGCTGTTCTTCATGACGGTATGGTCAAGACCGCCAATGAGATGCCAGGCCCTGTTAAGCTCAAGAATTCCATCGAAATGATAGTTGTCAATGGTGCGCAGGTTGCGATTCGTGGCATTCAGAAAACCGGAGAGGTTTGCAAAATTGTTAAGGGCTTCACTGTGGCGGCTAGTCAATCTGCCATGAAGGTAAGGGGTTACATACCAGTGCCAGGCCGCGTTGTAATTTTTTCCGAGAAAGTCAAGGAAATCAAAATTCATGTAACGATTATCAACCAAGGTACCGGTTACCTCGAAGCGTTGCATGGAATATGTTTTATTAAACCCAAGAGTTGCAGACGTGATAATGATCTGATCGGCTCTACGCGGTTGACCGGTTAATGCAACCGGATTAACGAGAGGAGACAAACGAAAGACATTGCTGTCGTACGTAAATGTGGTGCCCGCGGTCACGCTGAAAGTCTTGTCGGGAACCTTCCTGGGGGGATGTGGCATCGACTGTTGAGCCATTACCTGTTGCGCATCCCACGAAAAAAAACTTAAAGAAGCAATTACTGCGATCCAACGACGGCGACCAAAGGAAAGATTTAACGGCAATCTTTTTTTCATTTTAGATATCTCTATCTTTCCGATACAAAGGAGGCTGCAAGAGTATCACCTTGACTAACGGGAGGATAGCGGAAGTGTTATTCGTGTTAATGACTGCTGAGAAGCTTTGCGGCGCATGAGAGAGAAGCACTTAATATGCAGCCCGATCTTTCAGTACTACCAGGATAGTCTTGCAGATGATGTGCAAATCGAGCCGCAACGACCAGTTGCGTAAATAATCGAGGTCATGATCGATACGCGCCTGCATCTTGTCGAGGGTCCGCGTCTCCCCACGGTAGCCGTTGACCTGCGCCCAACCCGTAATTCCCGGCTTTACCTTGTGCCGGATCATGTAGCCCTTTATAAGATTGCGATATATCTCGTTGTGCGCTACTGCATGAGGCCTGGGACCGACAATGCTCATGCGCCCCTGCAATACATTGATGAACTGCGGCAATTCATCCAGGGAATTCTTCCGCAGGAAAGCTCCGACGCGGGTTATGCGGTTATCATTCCTTTGTGCTTGCCGGATGGTATTCCCATCTTCGCAGACGCTCATCGATCGAAACTTGTAAACAAGGATTTCCTCTCCGTCCAGTCCATAGCGTCGCTGCTTGAAAATAATGGGGCCTGGCGAATCCAGCCGGATGGCAGTCGCGATGAGCAGCAGAAGTGGTGATATGAGTAGCAGTATAAGCAGGGAGAGGATAATGTCGCTTGCGCGCTTGACCATCCCATTGGAGCCCGTAAAAGGCGATTCGCAGACAGCGATAACCGGCGTACCACACACTGTGCCACTGCGCGCCTGAATAAGATCCGTAATAAACATATCGGGTACAAAATAGATGGAGGCCGTCGTATCTTTCAGTTCTTCGAGAACATGCAGAATGCGTGGCTGGGAAGCCATCGGCAACGACAGATAAATGAACTGAATGCGATGCTCCTTGACAAATTCGGGAAGTTCTCGAAGCCTTCCGAGCAAGGGATTATGCCGCGCGTGCGAGAGTCGACTCTCATTCCGATCATCAAAAAAACCGGACAGTTCCATATTCGAATAACGCGTCTCATGGATACGACGGGCGAGTGCCACTCCCTGCTCGTTCATGCCGACTATGATGGCGCGCTGGGGTGGACCCTGGAGCATGAGAAGATAGGGTGCGGCGATACGAAACAGCAGATGGACGCCGATTTGACTTAGGGGCGCAGCCCATAGCCATGTGATGAGCACCTGGCTGGAGAATTGCGCGATATAGCCGGTCGCAAAACCGAGAAAAAACAGTAGCAAAACCATCCAGAACCAGGTGTAGAGCACGTCAAAGATGAGGACTTTGACGGATGATCGAAGATGTGACGCACCCGGAAAGGAGATAGAGAACACGATCACCGACAGGATCAAATAAGGCGGGAGCAATTCGCCTTCAAAACTGGTGCTTATCAGCCATAACGAAAGTGTCAGTACTGCCGGATCAAGCACCGACTCGACCGCGCTCAACATATTGTTAGCCAGCGGGCCTTTCACCTGGCGGGTGGTAACAGTTGAAGCGGAAAATGTGGGATTTGCCTCAGCCATGACCAACGCGTTGCTCAATTTTGGAAATGGCTTGCACCCGGTTGTAGACATCGAGTTTCCGGAATATCTGGTGCAGGTGGTTTTTGACAGTGTAAGAACTGATGCGCAGGATACTGCCGATTTCGGCATTTGTTTTGCCCTTTCTTACCCAGGTCATTATTTCGACCTCTCGCTCGCTCAGTCCATGGAGATCATACTCCGGCGCATCTGCGAGGAGGGAGGGCCGGCAGGAGTGCTGCGGCAAGGGTGTTACGCGGCGCAAAGCCGTATCAAGGTAGGGCAGCAGGATTTCCATTGCGATCAATGTTGAATCGTCAAGCTTATCCTTCGAGCTGAAGACGACATAAAGGCAATCATGGTGTCCGCGCTCATCGCTGATACCGTGGAACAGTGACGAACGCATGTTGCGTAACGCTCTTCCAAAAGAGCAGTGCGCCGCCCCATCCCCCTGAAGAATCTCCGACACGCCTAACTGCGCCTCGTAAACCCTGGATGCACAAGGAATGCGTCCCATCTCAATCCATCGCTTGTAGGATACGCGCAGCAATGGAGAAAGCCGGTCCAACTGCAATTGCGCCGTTCTGAGACCGGGCAGCGGAGAAATAATGTCGTATCGAACATTGTTCGAGCCGAAATCGCCCCAAGCCGCAAGCAGGATCTCGTGAGGCAAATAATGCTGCACTTCCCCTTGCAGCCATTTTAATAGGTCAAAATGGCGGCGAACTGCTGTTCCTTCCTGAATGATGCGAAAGTAACGCTGAAGATGATCATCAGTGAACGGAGGGAAGAAACCCATTTTATTTTGTGAGTAATTGGTTTATTGAATGGGTTAAGTAACTCAGGCCTTGATACTAGCGATAAAACAAATGTAAATTGTGGGCGGACGCTGCCGTTACATTCCGTAGTGGGTTGTTCTTTCTCTGATACAGCGCAAACGCCCTTGGTTTCCCCCTCAGTCTTTCCAATGGTGGACGCTGTGAGTTCTGCTCGACACTGTGGTTCATTTTGGGCTTCCGCTTTATCGGGAGTATTTGAAATAATGACTCACTACTGTTACCAAAGTATTTCCATACCGCTACATCGATATCAGGGATAACAGGTGAAAAGTCTTCCCTTCTAACGACTACTATCTGCAAAAACTACCTGCAAAAGAGCAAGAGCGAGAACAGCAATAGGGCAAGGATCAAATATTACCGGTAATAAAAAGACTGTCTGTTCGCTAATTCACATAACCTCAATAAATATAAATTTGCCGCTTGGGAGGAAGCTTGATAATCGGAGTCAAAACCCGAAGCAGGTATTACGAAGGGCATATTGGGGGCTCGGACAAGGGGCTGTTTAGGGGTTGCTACCGGCAGATCCATGTGCTTTGCAAGTGAAGGCTGACAACTGGATAAAAACCAGGGTACGGCTAGAGATGGACGCTCTTGCGCTGCCGGCGTACGTAAACGGGTTATGCAAAATTGCTGACAATAGAGGCAGCCCCGGCCAGTTGTGAAGAAATCATGATCTGAATTTATTGAGAGTTAAGTATGGGAGTTGATTGCTTTCGCCTCCCAAGCAGGAAAAGGGTGAAATCCTGACTCTGATAAAGTTCCTTGTTTCGTCGCACTTTACCCATAGCCCACCCGCTTTTAAGACTCTACTACAAAAGATTTCAAACTGAAAGATTGTGTACGTCATGCTGCGCGCACAACTGATTGGACATAGGGTTATGCCGTTTACTTCACGCTGCGCAGGTCAAGTTCAAATAGCGAGGATCTGCGGTGCGCAAAGTCTCGCATTGAGTGAAATGGATGGGTAGATGTTTGGGGTGGCTGATGGGGATCGAACCCACGACAACCGGAATCACAATCCGGGACTCTACCACTGAGCTACAGCCACCATCCGAGAAAATCGCAATACAAAATTCCGAAACCCGCTGCAGGGCTACGACGAGAGATAGCTTGTGGCGTGCCCGACAGGAATCGAACCTGTAACCCCCAGCTTAGAAGGCTGGTGCTCTATCCGGTTGAGCTACGGGCACCACTCAAATCGGATTTCGCCTCGAATTAGCATGAATGGTCGGGGTGGAGAGATTTGAACTCCCGACATCCTGGTCCCAAACCAGGCGCGCTACCAGGCTACGCTACACCCCGGAAAGGGCGATAATATACCTTTCCGCCGCTAAAAGGTCAATTTTGATTCCCTGGGGAAAATCAGATTGAGCATAGGATTGCGCTTATTACTGTACCTTATCCCCGAAGCGGGGACACTGGATCAAGGAACCGGGCGCAGGAAACAGATCGAGACGGGAGAGAGTTCAACTCTTCAATTTGTCGCGCTCGATCAGGGCATATGCGGAATGATTATGAATGGATTCGAAATTTTCCGCTTCCACTGTGTAAGCGTCTATCCGCTCGTCCCGATTGAGCACTGATGCGATATCCCGCACTGCATCCTCGACAAACTTGGGGTTACCGTAGGCCTTCTCGGTGACATACTTTTCGTCTGAGCGTTTAAGCAATCCATAGAGCTCACAGGCTGCCTGATCTTCCGCGATGCGGATCAGATCTTCTATCCATACAAAATGATTTGTCCGGATTGATATGGACATATGGGACCGCTGGTTGTGCGCTCCATAGTCCGATACCTCTTTGGAGCATGGGCAAAGGCTCGTTACGGGCACGACCACTTTCAAAGTGAAGCGGTATTCTCCGTTTCTGATTTGTCCGATGAACGTAACGTCATAGTCCATCAGACTCTTTATTCCGGAAACCGGCGCGGTTTTGCCGATGAAATACGGAAAGCGCATTTCGATATCGCCGGATTCCGCCTCGAGCTTCTTCACCATCGAAACCAGCAGCTTTTCAAACGTTTCCACCGAGATTACCGAATCATGCTCATTCAGCATCTCGACAAAACGAGACATGTGCACCCCTTTGAGGTGATGCGGCAGGTTTACATACATGTTGAATACGGCCACTGTATGCTGAACGCGAGCCTTATCCATTACTCTTACCGGATGGCGGATTGCCCTGATCCCCGCCTTGTCGATGGCAATGCGTCTCGTATCGGCCACACTTTGCACATCTGCAATGAGCGTTTTGTTCATCGTGTACGGTTGCAAGGAAGAACATCGCATATCAAAGGCATGCGATGCAAAAGTGGGCGGTTTACTTGGGGAATCTCGCTCTTATGGCGTGTACGATACCTTCCCTATCCAGCCCGCACTCGCTCAACATCTGAGAGGGGTCGCCCTGGTCGAGGAAAGTGTCCGGCAGACCCAGCTGCAATACCGGAACTGTACGACCTCGGGCAGATAGTGATTCCAGAACCGCGCTGCCTGCGCCGCCCATGACAGTGTTTTCCTCCACCGTAACGAGCAATTCGTGATTGGCTGCCAGCGATGCAACGAGATCATCGTCCAACGGTTTGACAAAACGCATATTGGCGACTGTCGCATTCAATTCTTCCGCTGCCTCAAGGCAAGGCTGGAGCATGCTGCCGAACGCGAGCAATGCAATTTCTGCTCCCTCCCGCCGTATTTCACCGCGTCCGATCGGCAACATCTGCATCTCTTTCTGCGGAGTCACACCACTACCTGAACCTCGAGGGTAACGCACAGCGGCAGGCGTATTCATCTGAAAAGCGGTGTACAGCATTTGGCGGCATTCGTTCTCATCCGAAGGGGCCATTACGGTAATGTTCGGAATACAGCGCAGGTAAGTCAGATCAAAACTTCCCGCATGGGTAGGTCCGTCTGCTCCCACCAGTCCGGCACGATCTATGGCAAACACGACAGGAAGATTCTGAATGGCCACGTCATGAATCAGCTGGTCATATGCGCGTTGGAGAAATGTCGAATAGATCGCCACCACCGGCTTCAACCCATCGCATGCGAGGCCGGCTGCGAAAGTGACGGCATGCTGCTCGGCGATGCCCACGTCAAAATAACGATCGGGATACTCGTGGGAAAACCTCACCATACCCGATCCCTCCCGCATGGCCGGAGTGATCCCTACCAGACGCTGATCCAATGCCGCCATGTCACACAGCCAATCCCCGAAAATCTGGGTATAGGACGGCTTGGCTGAAGCCTTGGGAATGATGCCGGCATCGGGATTGAACCTGGTTACGCCGTGATAAAGAATCGGATCGTCTTCCGCCGCCTTGTACCCCGCTCCCTTACGGGTTACCACGTGCAGAAACTGGGGACCGCGAAGATGCCTGATGTTGTTGAGCGTGCTAACAAGCACGTCAAGATCATGGCCATCAATAGGCCCGATATAATTGAAACCGAATTCTTCAAACAGCGTGCTTGGCGTCACCATGCCTTTTACATGCTCCTCGGCACGCTTGGCAAGTTCCAGCACATGTGGAACCACTCCCAGCATTTTCTCGCCGGCGCGCCGTGCGGTTGCATAAAACTGGCCGGACATGAGGCGCGCCAGATAATTGTTGAGCGCTCCCACTGGCCGGGAAATCGACATATCGTTGTCGTTCAGAATGACCAGCAGGTTGGTATCCATGGCGCCGGCATTATTCAAAGCCTCGAACGCCATGCCGGCACTCATCGCGCCATCACCGATCACTGCGACCACGGACCGCTTCTTGCCCTCCCGCTGCGATGCTACTGCCATTCCAAGCGCAGCGCTGATGGAGGTGCTGGAGTGAGCGGTGCCGAAAGCGTCATATTCACTTTCATCCCGGCGCGGAAAGCCGGCGATACCGCCGCGCATGCGCAATTTGCTCATGCCTTCGCGCCGTCCGGTCAGAATTTTATGGACATAGGTCTGGTGGCCCACATCCCAGACCAGGCGGTCGTAGGGTGTATTGAAAACGTAGTGCAGTGCGATGGTCAGTTCGACCGTGCCAAGATTAGAGGACAGATGACCGCCGGTTTTGGCTACCGATTCAACCAGGAATTGGCGTAACTCGTCTGCAAGCTGTGGCAGCAACTTGCGTTCCAGTGCCCGCAGCTTGACAGGATCGGTAATGGTATTGAGCAATGAGTGCATTTAAACCTTGAAAATTACAAAATCCTTTTTCCGGGAAACACGCTAGCCGTCAAAATTCTTCAAAATTCCCGGTGAATGATAAAGTCAGTTACCTGCCTCAATCGTCCCGCGGCTGCCTCAAACATCTCCAGGGATGCATATGCCTCCCGCCGCAACTCCTCCGCGAGCTCGCGAGCTCGCTTGCTCCCCAGAATACTCACATAGGTAGGCTTATTGTTTTCGGCATCCTTGCCGGCAGTCTTACCGAGGGCGGCAGTGGTTGCCTCGGCGTCGAGAACGTCATCGACAACTTGAAATGCAAGACCGATGCATTTGGCAAAATGATCAAGGGCTGCCAACTGGGCTTCGTCCAACCTGCTCCCACAACAGGCACCCAGCATTACCGCGGCTCGAATAAGCGCGCCTGTCTTGTGAATATGCATGAATTCCAGTTCTGGGAGGCTTAATGTCCTGCCGACACTGGCAAGATCGACAGCCTGCCCTCCCGCCATTCCGCGGGAACCCGCCGCTTGCGCCAGACGCCTGATCATTTCAAGTTGCATCTTCGGGGTGTCAGCCAGGGGATATTCGGCCAGCAACTGAAAAGCGAGGCTCTGCAAGCTGTCACCCGTCAATAGGGCAATGGCTTCCCCATATTCGATATGACAGGTAGGCTTGCCCCGACGCAATACATCGTCATCCATGCAGGGCAAATCATCATGCACGAGCGAATAAGCATGAATGAGTTCCACTGCGACAGCAGCAATCGTTACCCTCTCCTCATTCGCATTGTTCAGCTCGCCGGCTGCAAAAGCGAGCAAAGGCCGGACGCGCTTGCCCCCACCCAGAACGGTGTAGCGCATCGCTTCATGCAAGCGCTCAGGCGCGACGTCTGCGGCGGGAAGCAGGGTCTGCAGGGAATTTTCGATGCGTACCTGGTGGCTTCTCGCCCAATCCTGGAAATCAGCGGTCATCAATACCGGAAGGGGAGAAATTTTTCAGTGTGTTGGCTTCAAGGAGGCGTACCTGTTGCTGCGCATCCTGCAACTTGGAGTGGCAATATTGTAGCAATTCCGTCCCACGTTTGTGAGCTTCGAGGGATTCTTCAAGCGGCATCTGCCCTGCTTCCATTTCCAGAACGATGCTTTCCAGCTCAGCCAGCGCAGCTTCAAAACCTTCCGGAGGGGAAAATTTGACGGGGTCGGCGGGCTTTGTCATGATAAACACGCTGTCAGAATGGGTGTATTGCGGGCAAACGGCAAAAATAACGCAATAAGTGGTGTCAGGTCAATTAAATACACGAAACTTTCCCACGAAAGAGGTTTCTTAGTCGGATTATAAGCGTTTCAGGGCAAGGACATGAGGGCATGCTCATTCTCTTCCTTGTCTTCCCTGCCGTTCCTGGTTTTGATAATCCAGCCATCTTTATTTGAAAGGTGAAAAGTAGCATATGGTCGATCTGATTGATGTTTGCCAATTGGCTCCAACGCAACTGCCGGTTGACTGGTATCTCGACTCTCAAATCCTTGAACTGGAAAAACGCATTCTGTTCGACCAGGGACCGGGCTATGTCGGCCATGAGATCATGGTGCCAAACATTGGCGACTATTATGTGCCTGAATGGATGGATAACGCGAAAATGCTGGTGCGTAATAAGGATGGTATCGAGTTGCTGTCCAACGTCTGCCGCCACAGGCAGTCACTGCTGCTCAAAGGGAGTGGCAACACCAGAAACATCGTTTGCCCGGTGCATCGCTGGACGTATGACTTGAAGGGCACGTTGCTCGGTGCGCCCCATTTCCCCGAAAACCCTTGCCTCAATCTTTCCAATACGCCTTTGCAGAGCTGGAACGGACTCCTGTTTCAGGGCAGGCGGAATGTTGCGCGGGATCTGGGCAACTTGCAAGTCCTGAAGAATTTCGACTTCTCGGGCCATGTGCTGGAACGCCTTCAGATAGATGAATACGCCTGCAACTGGAAAACCTTCATAGAGGTTTATCTGGAGGACTACCACGTCGAGCCGTACCATCCAGGCCTGGGCAACTTTGTTGACACGGCTGCGCTGGAATGGGAGTTCGGGGAGTGGTACAACGTTCAGACTGTAGGGATCAATAACGCCCTGACCCGCCCGGGAACGCCCGTCTATGCAAAATGGCACGAGCAACTGTTGCTGCAGACAGCGGGCGAAATACCGAGGCATGGGGCAATCTGGATGCTGTATTATCCCAACATCATGATGGAATGGTATCCTCATGTATTGGTCATCAGCACGGTGCTTCCTACCGGAACAGAGCGTTGCACCAATGTGGTGGAGTTCTATTATCCTGAAGATATCGCTTTGTTTGAGCGTGAATTCATTGAAGCAGAACAGGCCGCCTATCATGAAACCGCTGCTGAGGATGATGAAATCTGCAAGCTGATGACAGAAGGGCGCCGTGCGCTGTACAAACAAGGCGTGAGCGAGGCCGGACCGTACCAATCGCCGATGGAAGATGGCATGATGCACTTCCACAAGTTTCTGCGGCGAGAAATTGAACCGCACATCTGAGCGATAAGTGATATTCTTTTGTTGAGCGGATTTTTCTGCGGTAGTCTGAATTTTTTGGACTATCCGGATTTTCTCTGCCCGCGCAATTTTATATTGTGGGTAACATATGATAACCATTGAGGAAACGGAAAATCTGATCAGTATCGCTGTTTTCGGTGAATTCACCTTGGCCGATTACCAAGAATTCGAGGACAAGGTGCTCCGCAAGGCTGGTCGCGACGGCAAGGTGAATGTACTGTTCGATTGGCGGGATATGCTGAACTACACCATTGATGTCGCTTGGGAGGACATCAAATTCGTGCGGGAACACGGCAGCGAATTCAACCGCATCGCGATAATCACTGAAAACCAGTGGCGCGCCTGGGCGGCCTGGGTATCCAATCTATTTGTCGATGCCGACATAAGGGTATTCCGGGATTATGCCGAAGCAAAGACATGGCTTGAAGGATGAGGCGACCCGGTACTGATTGAGTGTAAATCCGGCTTTGCACCTTGGAGTCAGCGGCAGGCCTATTCCAGGCGAGGAATTTTTTCAAGGATTCCCTGTGGTGTGTAGTGTGATTCCGGAAGACCGCCCCCCGGGGCTGCAATAATCCGCCTCGAAAATAAAAGAAGAGTTGATCCATCGATAGATGGATTCCTGTAAAATGTCGCGCGGCTGCGAAAGAGATTGAGATCAGATCTAACGCGAAGCTGAAGGGTCCGGTTCCGGCAAGTGTTGCAAAAAAGACACACATTTCCCTTCCATTCTCCAAAACCTCTTTATATCGTCTGCCAACTCGTACAGAATGGAGCTTATCGCCTATCCTGTAGATAATCGAAAGCAGACAGCGTGTTAGAGACAGCTCCTTGCGTGAAGGAGCGGGATTCGGTAATGCCCGAAGTGCATGATAAAGCTGCTCTATTACGATAATAAGAGCTGAGTATAAGAAGGTTCGTTGATTTCACAGATTAGCGCATTTATTTTTTGTTTTTCGAGCTACTGCCTTTACCGGGAGCCAGGTAAGGCCGATATTTTCAAGCAGCATCTCGAACTCGAACGACGCGACAGCGGATGATGGCCAAAAACAACGATTGCCCGACTGGAATCCTTATATTATAAAAAGATGACTAGTACGATTAATTTGGAGGGGAAGACCTTGAGTTCAACAATAGCGAAGTTGAACGCTCCGCTGACGCAAGCGTTTAACCCTCAATTATCAAGCGAGCAGCCGGCAGCTGCGATCCCCACACCTACTTATAACACTCAAGCTCAGAGATTAGCCGACTTCGACACCTTGATCGCTGCGCTCGAGTATGCGGCGGCAGGTACAGCGGGATATAACTTTTATGATGCCAAGGGTAATCTCCGCTCCGTTCTTCCCTATCAGGCATTAAGGCAAAATGCCCAAACAGCGGCGCGGCAGTTGCTCGGGCTTGGGTTGGCGAGAGGGGATCGTGTTGCGATTATTGCCGACACGACGCCGGAATTCGTGGAAATCTTTTATGCATGCCGCTATGCAGGACTGGTGCCTTATGCAATGCCTGTTCCTGTCAACCTCGGCAGCCATGCGGTCTATGTTCGGCAGTTGCGCGGAATGCTGGAGGCGGGTCAGGCAAGCGCCGCGCTGGCGAACGTTGACTATGTCGGTTTCTTGAAAGAAGCGGCCGAGGAGTCGCAACATCTGCGCTGGGTGGGAACGCCAGAGCAACTCGGGGAACTGCCGGCGCTGACTACTGAGCTCGCACCAAATAGTCCGGATGAAATCGCATACCTGCAATTTACTTCGGGAAGCACGCGCATGCCGCGTGGAGTAGTAATTACCGAAGGTGCACTGATGAGCAACCTTCAGGGCATTGTCCGTCACGGTCTGAATATCCGGGCAGGAGACCGCTGCGCATCCTGGCTGCCGTTTTATCATGACATGGGCCTGGTCGGCATGGTAATGGCGCCCATGGTGGCGCAGGTTTCCGTTGATTATCTGGCTACCCGTGATTTTGCAATCAGGCCGCTGCAATGGCTGCGCCTGATCAGCAGAAATCGCGCCACCGTCGCGTTCAGCCAACCTTTTGGGCTCAAGCTCTGTACACTTCGCGTGCGCGATTCCGACCTGGAAGATCTTGACCTCAGCAGTTGGCGTGCAGCAGGAGTCGGCGCGGAAATGATCCGGCCGGACACTTTGAGGAATTTTGCGGAAAAATTTGCGCCCGCCGGTTTTGACGCGCGCGCATTCCTCCCCTGCTATGGGCTGGCTGAATCGACGCTCGCCGTTACTTTCTCCGAGGTTGGCCAAGGTTTTCAGAGTCTGCGAGTCGACGCGGCAACCCTCGTTGACAGGAAAATGGCAGTACGATTACAGGTGGAAGGCCGGAAGTATAGTGAATTTGTCAACTGCGGCCGCGCCTTGCCGGAGCATATCGTCAAAGTGGTCGACGAGGCCGGCCAGCAGCTTCCTGATTTGCGCGTGGGCAGCGTACTCGTGCAGGGCAGCAGTATCATGACAGGTTATTTCAACAATCCGGAAGACACCTGCAAGACACTCAAACCCGGGAACTGGCTGGATACCGGTGATCTGGGGTTCCTCTTTGAAGGGGATCTATACATCACCGGGCGTCGCACCGATGTAATCATCGTCAATGGGCGTAATATCCGCGCGCAGGATATCGAGGAGCTTGCCGAACAGCAACCCGAGGTGAGAACGCGTGAAGCGTCTGCCTTCGGGGTTACTGACGCCAATGACGTCACGACCATTGTCCTGGTCATCGAATGCCGGCTTACCTCGATAACGGATCGCCAGTCCCTTACCAGCCGTCTGCAACGTCTGGTCTACATGGCGTTTGGCGTGAACTGCTTGGTGGAACTGGTTCCACCGCACACCCTGCCGCGTACTTCCTCCGGAAAACTGTCCCGTTTTGCGGCACGCCAGGGCTTTATCCAGCGAACGCAGATGACAGACCAGCTATCTGCCGAGTCCGGGGACAAATAATCGGCGTATGTCGGAGTCCTGGGTCGCCGTTACCGGCGCCACTGGCTTTATCGGAAATGCTCTGCTGCAGTCCCTGATAAAGGAAGGATGGAAAGTCAGGGCTCTGACAAGACGTGGGCGCGTCGATGACGGGTCCACGCAATGGATAGAAGGCGACTTACATAACCTCGATGCATTGCGAAAGCTCGTAACAGGTGTCTCGGCCGTTGTGCATTGCGCCGGTCAGGTTCGGGGAAGCTCTCTCGAGAGCTTTGTCCGTACCAATGTGGACGGTACGATCAACCTGATGCAGGCTTCTCTGGAACAAAACCCGCCTCCACGTTTCCTGCTGATTTCTTCTCTGGCCGCCCGGCAACCCGAGCTTTCCTGGTATGCCATGAGCAAGCACATGGCTGAACGATTGATAAATGAGCGTTCGGCTGGTATGGCCTGTGCCATTTTTCGTCCTACAGCTGTTTATGGCCCCGGAGATAAGGAAATGAGCCCGCTTTTCAGGATAACGCGCCGCGGTATCTTGCCAATGGTGGGACAACCTGACATGCGGTTTGGATTACTGCATGTCGCCGATCTGGTAGCAGCCATCACCTGCTGGCTTTCGACTGCCGTGCCGGTACAAGGTACCTACGAGCTTGATGATGGTAGGCCGGGAGGTTACGACAGCCAGGCAGTAGCCAATATTGCGCAGGAAGTGTGGAAACGCCCCGTATACTGCATCTTTTTCCCCGCACCACTGGTTTCATTGATCGCAAACGTCAACTTGTGGTCTGCCAGATTGCTAAGCTATTCACCTATGCTGACACCGGGAAAAGTGAGAGAATTGCGTCACCCCGACTGGGTTTGTGATATTGATCCCTTGACCCGGGCACTCCCTGATTGGCGACCCTGCATCCACCTTCGCGACGCTTTGCCACAAGCGGTCTAATTTCAATCATCGAATCATTTTGAATCCAGATGTTGAACGATTATAACGACGTTCTGCAAAAACTTTGCCATCACCTCAAACAGCTTGCCGGTCCGGAGGTGGAAATCACACCACAGACCGATCTTATTAACGAGCTGGCAATCGATTCTGTAAAATTGCTGAACCTGATCATGGAAATCGAGGACGAATTCGACATTTCCGTACCGATCAATGCTCTTGCGGATGTACAGACCGTTCATGAGCTCGCCAACTTGATCCATCGGATAAGGTCTCAAAAACAATGAGTTTGCTAGATAAGCTGGATGCCGTGGCGGCAGCGAGAAAAGCCTTGCTGCCTGAGGGTATTGAGGTTTTTGGAACGCCCATAGAAGAAGTTTATTCCTCGACCGAAGCCAGGATCGGGGACCATCGGATATTGTTTCTGGGAACAAATAATTATCTAGGCCTTACCTTCGCGCAGGAGTGCCGGGATGCAGCGCAGGAAGCGATTCACAGTGAAGGTACGGGTACAACCGGTTCGCGCATGGCCAATGGCAGTTACAGCGGCCATCGTGCCCTCGAGCGCGAGTTTGCCGAGTTTTATCAATGCCGGTCCTGCATCGTATTTACCACGGGGTATCAGGCCAACCTTGCGACCATCTCAGGCTTGGCCGGGCCCGGTGACATCGTTCTTATTGACGGCGATTCCCACGCAAGCATCTACGATGGCTGCCGGTTGAGCGGCGCCGAAATAATCCGCTTCAGACACAACGATGCAGCAGATCTGGAAAAGCGTCTCCGCCGCTTGGGAGAACGATCGCGCTCCACCCTCATCATTGCCGAGGGCATCTACAGTATGCTTGGAGACCGTGCGCCGCTGGCGGATATCGTCAAGGTAAAGGATGCGTATAACAGCACGCTTCTTCTTGATGAAGCGCATTCCCTGGGGGTACTGGGTGAGACCGGACAAGGTCTGGTAGAAGAAACAGGCCTCCTCGATAGAGTAGACTTCATCACAGGGACCTTCAGTAAAAGCCTGGGCGGGATCGGCGGCTACTGTGTGAGCAATCATCCGCAACTGGATCAGTTGCGCTATGTGAGCCGCCCTTATATTTTCACTGCCTCGCCTACGCCTGCCACCATCGCCTCAACCCGTGCAGCTCTCAGGCTGCTGAGGGAGGGTGTCGAATTACGCCGGCAACTCTGGAAGAATGTGCACCAGCTCTACTCGCAACTTAAGGAACTGGGTTATCGCCTGGGACCGGAGCCAAGCCCTGTTATCGCAACAATCCTTGAGACGCCGCAACAGGCGCTGGCACTGTGGAAAGGACTGCTTGAACATGGTATCTATGTGAATCTGGTTTTGCCACCCGCAACGCCGGAGGGCAATTCGTTGGTACGTTGCAGTGTAAGCGCCGTTCATACCAGCGAGCAGATGAATCATGTCGGCAAAACTTTCGCCAAGTTGCGCGAGACTATTTTCCAGTAAGGACCTTTTGTTTTTCAGACGCACGCATTGAAAGCCAGCCTGGAAAGGAAGATTCTCATCTTACTATCCTACCTTACACCATCCACTCCACGTTAGTCACCGGAGTATGCTGTAAGATCCGGAGTAGGCCCAATGACGAATAAAAAAACGGCGCCGAGGTCAAGAAGGGAAAATAGATAATCCCTTAAAACCCCGCCGCCGCTCGTTCAGAAGAATCCGCGGAAGTGCGTGCTTTTAATTTCGCGGATCGAGGATTGAATAGCGCTGATTCTGCCTTGCTCAGGACATTTTGGCGCTCGTCCGCCGACGCAGCAGAAAGAAGGCTGCTACGCCAGCCACACCCAGTATCAGCGCAATCTCTGTCATGCCGATACCACCGCCGTGTCCATCATGGCCACCACCTCCGCCCACATGTACGGGAATGCGTACCGCGGGAGTCATCTTACCGTCCTTCTCGGTTTCCAGCAGCAACGCGTACTGCCCTAGTTCTTCCAGGTTTACGGTAAATGTAATGCTTCCGGAAGGATAGGGTTTGGCAGGTATCGACATGATTTCATGCCCTTCCTCTCCATGCCCTTCCATCACAAGGCGCATCGCGATGGGAATTTCGCGGGATTCAGGATCGGTCAGATCCACCGTGAAATACAGCTCTCCGGTTTCGGGAACATGGTCACAATAGGCATGAGTGGGCGGAAGCTCGCCCTTGGGTTTCTCATAGGCGGTGAAGGATACAGGAAAGGCGCCCGATTTGATGGCACAATCGCCTGAATGGTGGCCTTCATGCGCAAGCATGAGTTGTGCATGGGCGGGAACAGCCACGAGAGCTATCATCATAGCCCCTGCCAGCCCGGCAGCCCACTCAAAAATTTTCTTCATAATATCTCCGGTTTTGTGTCCGCAATTTAATCTGACGCCCCGCACAAGCGGGAGCAATCGTCGATTGTATAACAAACCTGTCCGGAAAAGGAAACAGAGAATGTTCAGGCAACAGGCTGCGGAAGGGCGGAGAGAGATATATTCTGGCTGTTTTCTGCTGCCCGGAATATGCAGAGAGATTGCAATCGGCGTGCCGTCGCTTTCGCCTTTATGGAGTCAGAATTATCGGAAATTCCGGAAAGAAGCTGGCCGATAAGCCGGGTTCTGTCAAGGACAGTCATTCCTCTAGGCGTGCAGTCACCCGCACGCTCAAGCAACCTACCCGCAGGCTCAACGAGCAGCATCATCGCCTGCCTATTTGGTCTTGCTCCGGATGGAGGTTACCGCGTTTCACCGTAACTTAATACGCTCGTCTCTGTGGCCCTGTTCCTCACCTTACGGCGGCCGGCCGTTAACCGGCATCCTGCTCTGCGGAGCCCGGACTTTCCTCTCCCTGCACTCGTCACCGAGGACAGGCAGCGACTGTCTGGCCAGCTTCAGTCCAATGATAGCCTAAAGCCCGTGTCCGCCGCAAACCTCCGCTTTCCCCTGCCTCCAATGACCACGCTCAACGGAATAAAAATGCGTGCACGCAGTGAACTCGCAAAATGAAATATTCGGGTATGATCTTCCCGTTGCCAAACAGGTGGAATCATGAGACGAAGCGTACTGGTCATATCAGCCCTGATTTTTTGCCTTTCCGCGTGCGCGGGTCTCAGACCGCAGGAGCCGTTGCGAATCTCCGTTGCCGGGCTTGAACCTCTTGAAGGAAAAGGCATGGAGGCACGCTTTGCAGTCAGCCTGAGAATCCAGAACCATGGCGCCGTTCCGCTGGACTATGATGGCGTTGCGCTCGACCTGGATCTGCGGGGAATGAGCTTTGCCAGCGGAGTGAGCGATCAGCAGGGCACGATCCCCCGCTTTGGCGAAACGGTCATCATTGTTCCGGTAACGGTTCCTGCCACCGCTATCATTCGTCATGTATTCCGTCTGACTGCGGGCGATCACCGAAAGACCGATTACGAATTGCGGGGTCAGCTGGGTGCGCCGGGCTTTGCCATCGGACGCCATTTTGATGTAAAGGGTGAAATCACGCTCCCCGCCCTGCCAGCGGAGGAGGCCCGGTAAAAAACCCTCAGTCCGCGCGTTGAGTGCCGCCGCATTCAATCGGTTCTACCATTCCGGAGGAATACCGGGTGCGATATTGCTCCACAGCCGGCAGGTGATGCGCCAGATTCCGCTGCTCACGCAGGTAATCGACGATGTTTTCCAGATTGACGATGCTCGTGACAGGAATTCCATACATGCGGCGCACTTCCTGCACGGCGGAAAGCTCGCCTTTACCCCGCTCCATGCGGTCCAGGGCGATGGCCACCCCTGCGGGGGTGGCACCTGCGGCATGAATATACTCGACCGATTCCCGCACCGATGTGCCGGCGGAAATCACATCATCCACAATCAGCACCCGCCCGGCGAGAGGCGCGCCCACAAGATTTCCTCCTTCTCCGTGGTCTTTCGCCTCTTTGCGGTTGAAACAGAAGGAGTAGTTGTTGCCCCCGGCAGCCAGGGCAATGGCAATGGAACTTACGAGCGGAATGCCCTTATAGGCGGGACCGAAAAGCATGTCAAACGGAAGCTGGGCAGCAAGGATGGCTTTGGCGTAAAATTGTCCCAGCTTTCCGAGAGATTCCCCATCGTTGAACAGTCCCGCATTAAAAAAATACGGCGAAATACGTCCTGCTTTGGTTTGAAATTCGCCAAAGCACAGAACATTCCGGCCGATGGCGAACTCGATGAACTCCTTTCGAAAATCGGGCATGATAATGGCTTCGGGAAATCGACGTGCGAATTATAACGCTTAACTTCAACGGAATACGCTCCGCTGCCAACAAGGGTTTTTTCCGCTGGCTGGCTTTGCAGGACGCAGATATCGTCTGTGTGCAGGAACTCAAGGCTCAGGTGGGCGATATTACCGGGGAAGTGGTCTCCCCCGATGGCTACCACGGCTACTTCCACTGTGCTGAAAAAAGAGGATATAGCGGAGTGGGCATTTACACACGCCATAAACCGGGCAACGTGACCGAGGGAGTCGGCGTACCGGAGATCGATGCGGAGGGGCGTTACCTGCGCGTCGATTTCGGGCACCTGAGCGTCATCTCGATCTATTTTCCGTCCGGTTCCGCGGGTGAACATCGGCAGGCCGTCAAATATTTCTTCATGGAGCAATTTTTTCCCATGCTTAAGAAATTGGCAGCATGCGGCAGCGAGATTATTTTGTGCGGAGACTGGAACATCGCCCACAAGGAAATCGATCTCAGGAATTGGCGTTCCAACCAGAAGAATTCCGGCTTCCTGCCGCAGGAGCGCGCCTGGCTTACCGATGTGTTTCAGGAGCTTGGATTCGTTGATGTCTTCCGCCGGATAAATCCGGATCCGGACCAGTATACCTGGTGGTCCAACCGCGGGCAGGCCTGGGCGAAGAACGTCGGCTGGCGCATCGATTATCAGATCGCCACCCCCGGTATCGCAGTCAAGGCCAACGCGGTTTCGATTTACAAGACCGAACGTTTCTCCGATCATTCCCCGCTGATCATTGACTACGATTACAGCTTATCGCCTGATCCGGCGACTTGCCGCGAACCACCGATAATGCCGGAAATCCCCGCCAGAATGACTGATCCAGAATAATGCCCGCTACCCTTTCGAGTTGGCTGCACGCTTTTCGCATCTATACCCATCCCCGAGTGCTGGGAATGCTGTCTCTCGGCTTCTCGGCGGGATTGCCCCTGCTCCTGGTGATGGGCACGCTTTCCTTCTGGCTGCGGGAAGCGGGAATCGATCGTTCCACCATAGGCCACCTGAGCTGGATCGGGCTGGCTTACGGCTTCAAATGGATGTGGTCTCCACTCGTGGATCGCCTGCCTTTGCCATTATTGACGCGATGGCTGGGCCGGCGCCGCGCATGGCTTTTACTGTCACAAATCGTTATCGCGCTTGCCCTCATCGGCATCGCGCTTACCGATCCACTCCGAAATCTTTCGCATACAGTCTTTTTTGCCCTGGCGGCGGCCTTCGCCTCCGCAACCCAGGACATTGCCCTAGATGCATACCGGATTGAGGCGGTAGCACCCAGGCTCCAGGGCGCAATGGCAGCGACCTATCAGGCGGGGTATCGCCTGGCAATGATTCTGGCTTCCGCTGGCGCACTGTGGATAGCCGCCGCCGCAGGCTCATCAGCAGACATCTACGACTACGCGACCTGGCGTATCGCCTACCTGAGCATGGCCGCCTGCATGGCGGTAGGGATCATCACTACGCTCATCATCCGCGAGCCGGAGGTTCCTATCACCCGCCTGATTTCAGAAAATGAAGATCGCGCGAGGGCCGCCATTGCGCATTGGCGGATCAGCACGACGCTCAAGCAGATGCTGGCCTGGCTGTATGGAGCCGTGATCGCCCCTTTCCGCGACTTTATTGTCCGCTATGGCGGCCAGGCTCTGCTGATTCTCGCCCTGATCGCGGTCTACCGCATTTCCGACGTGGTAATGGGTGTCATGAGCAACCCTTTCTACGTCGACATGGGGTATACGAAAGACGAAGTGGCGACGGTTTCCAAGGTCTATGGCGTCCTCATGACTATCGCAGGCGCAGCGCTGGGTGGCGTTCTGACAGCAAAAATCGGCATCATGCGCACACTGTTTCTGGGAGGGGTTTTGTCCGCGGCAACCAATCTGCTGTTTGTCTGGCTGGCAGCACGCGGGCATGACTTGACTGGCCTGATCTTCACCGTATCGGCGGACAATCTCTCAGCCGGGATAGCATCCTCCGCTTTTATCGCTTATCTTTCCGGCCTGACCAATTCTGCCTATTCCGCTACCCAATACGCCCTGTTCAGTTCAGTGATGCTGTTATTGCCGAAATTTATCGCCGGATTCAGCGGAGACTTCGTGGATGCTTACGGTTATGCCAGCTTCTTTACCGGCACGGCGCTGCTCGGCCTGCCGGTGCTGGTTCTGGTCTGGCTGGCGGGCCGTGCAAGATTCGAGCGCGCAGAATTTCCGGGGAATTGAAGTTTTTCCGGAAAACAGCCTTCACGAAGTACCTATTTCTGCTGTTCGAACCGGTAAAAGGCTAACATTCCCAGCAGGTTGGGCATGAACGTGATCTGATGGTTTCCGCTCATTACCCTGCGTTCGAGAATGCGTGCGCCGTGCTGGCCGCAGAATTCCTCGAAATCACCCAGAGTGCAGTTATGAATATTGGGAGTATCGAACCATTGATAGGGCAGTGCTTCGGAAACCGGCATATGACCGGAAAGCACCTGCAAACGGTTTTTCCAATAACCGAAATTGGGGAATGACACGATGCCTTCCTTGCTTACACGGAGCATTTCCTTGATGATGTTCTCGGTATTTTTTACAGCCTGCAGGGTTTGCGAGAGCACCACGTAGTCAAACGACCCCGATTCAAAACTCTGCAAGCCGGACTCCAGGTCGCTTTGAATCACATTCACGCCGTTATTGAAGCAGGCCAAGACGTTGGCATCATCAATTTCCACTCCGTAGCCGCGCGAGCCACGGGAGTCCCGCAAAAAACGGATGAGCGAACCGTCGCCGCAGCCCAGATCGAGTACCTTGGACCCCGGTTTGACCCATGCTGCAATGAGGGCAAAATCGGGCCGGGCAGCATTAAGCGATGAATTCATGCCAGGGGATTTCTTCATACGACAACGTTATCCATGTAAGCCCGCACCAGCCTGTGATAATGCCGATCCTCCATGAGGAACGAGTCGTGGCCATGGCTGGATGTAATTTCGGCATAACTGACGTTCAGTTCGTTGTCCAGCAGCGCTCTTACGATGGCGCGCGAGCGCTCCGGGGAAAAACGCCAATCGGTAGTAAACGACAGCACCAGGAAATTCGCCTTGGCAAATCGGAATGCGGCGCTCAGGTCGTTGTTGTGCGGGAAGGCAGGGTCAAAATAGTCTAACGCCTTTGTCATCAGCAGATACGTGTTCGCATCGAACTGGCTGGCGAATTTATCTCCCTGATAACGAAGATACGATTCTATTTCGAACTCCACATCGTAACCGAAGGCAAGTGCTCCATTCCGCAGTTCCCGGCCGAATTTGGCCGCCATCGAGTCGTCCGAGAGGTAGGTGATATGCCCCAGCATGCGCGCCAGGCGTAATCCTCTCCGCGGAATGACGCCGTGTGAATAATAGTCGCCCCCATGAAAATCAGGATCGGTAATGATAGCCTGGCGTGCCACATCGTTGAATGCGATGTTCTGCGCAGTCAACTTTGCAGCCGCGGCGATGACCAGCGCGTGGCGCACCCTCTCGGGAAAATCAAGTGTCCACTGCAAAGCCTGCATTCCGCCAAGACTGCCGCCAGCCACAGCGGCAAACTGATCGATGCCCAGATAATCGGCAAGGCGGACCTGTGTCTGTATCCAGTCTTCCACTGTCACAACCGGAAAATTCGGGCCGTAACACTTTCCAGTCCTGACATCGATACTCGCCGGCCCGGTGGATCCATGACAACCGCCCAGGTTGTTTACCCCGATTACGAAAAATTTCTGAGTATCGATCGATTTGCCCGGCCCGATCATATTGTTCCACCAGCCGGCACTCTTGGGGTTATCGTCGTAAAGACCTGCAAGATGATGGTTTCCTGAAAGGGCGTGGCATACCAGTACGGCATTCGACCGCCCCGCGTTGAGCTCCCCGTATGTTTCGTACACCAGCTCGTAGCTGTCGAGCACCGCGCCGCTTTTCAAATGCAGAGGCGTGTCAAAACGCGCAACCTGTGGAGTAACAGTACTGAATGAATTCGAATCTTGCATGAGCATGAAAAAGGTCAGGAGGCTGACGTCACGATTTGTTCCTTCCCCAGCTCGGTCTTCAGAAAATTAAAACCGGCTTTGTGCAGGAATTCCCCTTCTGTCAAATAATCGCATCGCCTGATTGTAACCGGCAATTATAGTCGTACACACTGCTCATATACATCGGCATTCTGTGAAATGGAGCAGGGAACCGATCGTTCAACCGTTGAGCTTCGCCAGCAGTGCGTGAATTTTCTCCGGATCAGCGGTTTTCAGTATTTTTTGCGTGATCGGAATGAGGGCGGGCAGATTTGCGCGCAAGACTTCACGTTTTACGGTCAGCAGTTGGGCGGGGTGCATGGAAAACACCCGTAAGCCGAAACCGAGCAGCAGACGGGTAAACACCACATCCCCTGCGATCTCGCCGCACACAGACACGGGTATGCCTACCCGGTTCGCGCTGCGTATGACATGCGCGACCAACCGCAGCACCGCAGGATGCAGCGAATCATAGAGATGCGCGACACTGTCATCGGCGCGATCTATCGCCAGCGTATACTGAATGAGATCATTGGTGCCGATTGACAGAAAATCGAGCTTGCGCATGAAAATGTCAAGACTCAGCGCAGCGGCTGGAATTTCTATCATTCCTCCCACCTGCACTTTTTCGTCAAAAGGAATTTTTTCGTTACGCAGGCTTTGTTTGGCGCTCTCGATCAAATGCAGCGTCTGCGTTATTTCAGCAACATTGGAAAGCATCGGCACCAGAATTCGGATCTGCCCATAGCGCGAGGCGCGTAAAATAGCGCGCAACTGGATATTGAACATCTGGGGTTCAGCCAGGCTCAACCGGATGGCGCGCAGCCCCAGCGCGGGATTCGCCGCTACCCGTTTGGCATGGTCCAGGTTCTTGTCAGCGCCAAGATCGAACGTACGCACCGTTACCGGCATTCCCCGCATTTTTCGCGCCACGGTTCGATAAGCTTCGAATTGCTCTTCTTCATCAGGCAAGCTGTCCCGATTGAGGAACAGAAATTCACTCCGAAAGAGGCCGACGCCGGTCGCTCCATTTTCTTTGACCTGATCGACGTCCTGCGGCAACTCGATATTTGCATACAGTTCCACTATCGTGCCATCCAGCGTCGCCGCGACCGTCGTCCTCAAGCGCTTGAGTTTCTGTTTTTCCAGTTCCAGCTCGCTCTGGCGCAGCCGATATTCCGCAAGCACATGCTCGTCCGGATCTACGATGACCACACCCTGGTTGCCATCCACAATCAGAACGTCATTTTCCCGGATGAGGCGGCGGGCATGGTGAAGCGCGACGACGGAGGGGATGTTCAGGCTGCGAGCGACAATGGCGGTATGCGAAGTCAGGCCGCCAAGATCCGTCAGGAATGCAGTAAACGAATGCTGCTTGTATTGAAGCACATCGGCCGGACTCAAGTCGTGCGCTACCAGGACACTGTCGCCATCTCGTTTTTGCGAAGGGGGAATATATCCGGGATGTCCCAGCAATACCTTGAGAACGCGCTCCACCACCTGGATGACGTCCGTTTTACGTTCGCGCAGATAGGGGTCTTCTATTTCCTCGAACTGCGCCATCAATACCCCCATCTGCTGGGTAATGGCCCATTCGGCATTGCACTGATTCTGTGCAATATACGCTTTTGCCGCAGTCGAGAGCGTGGGATCATCCAGAATCATCCGGTGCAACTCGAGGAATGCTTCGTATTCGGCGGCCGCGGGTCCGCTGACGACCGTGTCGTGCAATGCCTGAAGCTCTTTGCGAACGGTTGTGAAAGCGGTATCCAGCCGGGAGATTTCATTGGTGACCTGATCCTCGGGCAGGACGTGGTGGGCGACCTCCAGCGCGGCATGAGACGCAAGATGGGCATGGCCTATGGCGATACCTCCCGAAACACCCACGCCATGCAGTACAAAGCTCATTCGCTTTCTCCGAAGCGATCCTCGATCAGTTGTACCAAGGCCTGCATTGCCTCAATCTCGTCTTCACCCGCGGTTTCAATGACCAGGGTCGCGCCCTGGTTCGCCGCCAGCATCATGACGCCCATGATGCTTTTTGCGTTGACTTTGCGATCGTTTCGGGACAACCATACATCGCTCCGGTACCGGCTGGCCAACTGGGTGAATTTGGCGGAAGCACGGGCGTGCATCCCCAGTTTGTTCAGGATCTTGATCTCTTTATATTGCATTTATCAACTTGGGTTTATACGAAAAACGCCGTCCCGTCCGCCTGCCAGCGCCTTCTCCGCCACCGATTCCAACAGCTCGGCGCGATAGGTAAGCGCCCGCACCAGCATGGGTAGATTCACTCCCGCAAGACATATCACCCTTTCTGTGGAAGCAGCGAGCCGGGTGGCTATATTGCACGGGGTTGCGCCGCAGATGTCGCTCAATACCAGCACGCCTTCGCCGCTATCCAGTTCTCTTACCGATTCCACTGCTTTTGAAAGGATAACGTCAGGATCATCGTGAGGATGAATGGCAATGTGCGCCAGATCCGGCAATTTCTTTCCCATCACGTGGTTGGCGCTCTCGACAAGACTTTCGCCCAGATTGCCGTGAGAAATAATCAGAATCCCGATCATGGTATTGTCAGCACTCAGGCAACAAGAAGACAAAGACAACAGAATGGATCAACGCAGCATCTTTTCGAGGGCATCCACCATCATTCCAGCCACATTGAAGCCGGTCTGGTCTGAAATTTCCCTCATACCCGTAGGACTGGTGACATTGATCTCGGTAAGATAATCCCCGATGACATCCAGTCCCACCAGCATCAAACCTTCATTGAACAACGCGGGACCGAGTGCTTCGGCAATCTCACGATCCCGCGGACTGAGTGGCTGAGCGATGCCGGTAGCACCCACACTCAGATTACCCCGGAATTCTCCGGGCTTCGGGATACGGGCAAGTGTATAAGGGACGGGCTCGCCCGCGATCAACAGGATGCGCTTGTCTCCCTGGGTGATTTCGTGGATATACCGTTGAGCCATAATGGTCTTTGTACCGTAGTGCGTCAATGTTTCTATTATCACCCCGATATTGTGCTCCCCCCGGTGAACACGAAACACGCTTGCGCCACCCATGCCGTCAAGTGGCTTGAGAATGATGTCGTCGTGCTCTGCAAGAAAATGGCGAAGCAGGCTTTCGCTTCGCGTTACCAGCGTTTCCACGGCATACTCGGGAAACTTCGCCACCGCAAGCTTCTCGTTATGGTCGCGGATTGCGCGCGCGCTGTTGATGACATGGGCACCGCGCGTTTCAGCCAGTTCCAGCAAGTAAGTGCTGTAGATATACTCCATATCAAACGGCGGATCCTTGCGCATCAGTACGGCATCGAATTCCTGAAGCGGTATTTCTTCCGGCTCATCCACCCGATACCACAGCCGTCCCTGAGGGTCCTCACCGGTCAATTCGAGCGTGCGCGCGAAACCGACTGTATTCCCTCGCTGCCAAGCGAGGTCTCCCTGTTGCATCGAGAATAACGTGTGACCCCTTGCTGCCGCCTCGCGCATGATGGCCACGCTCGAATCCTTGCGCGTTTTGATTGAATCGAGGTGATCAAGAACAAAGGCAAATCTCATGAGTTATCAGGGGGATTATATGAGAATGGGATGAAGGTGAGGCATCAGGGGCGGGAGAGTGAACAAAACGTGCGTTATCAAACCAAAATGTGCGGGAGGCTGTTATCAGCATAGCATCTGGGGCAGATTGCTTGCCTCTTTCATCAAACCGGGGCGATTTTTAACGGACTCCCCCCTGCAGATGAGCCACTATCCATTTTCGGGATTCTTTTTCAAGGAAACTTCCCAAGGAAAATCCGGAGAAAATGAATGAATGAGACTGCACTAAGCCACGACGGCTTCGATTCTCGCCTCACTTTTTTCCAGTTCTTGTGCAGCCGCCAGCAAAGCCAGCCGGGCTATGACGCCATAAGCATAAAACCGGTTGGCGCTGCAACCCGGCTGCGCTTCCCGATCCGGTAGAAGACAGGTATCTTCGAATGCCAGCGGTACAAAATGCATGCCGGGAGCATTGAGATTCTCGTCGACGCCCCGCTCGGTATGCACCCGATAGAAACCACCGACGACATAGCGATCGATCATGTAGATGACGGGCTCCGCCACGGCATCGTCGACATTTTCAAACGTATAAACCCCTTCCTGCACCATGATATCGGTCACCGGCAATCCTTCTTTTACGACCGCCATCTTGTTGCGCTGTTTCCGGCTGAGTGTGCGCACCTCTGCGCCATCTTTTATGGTCATTATCCCCATTCCGTACGTACCGGCATTGGCCTTCACAATCACGAAGGGATCTTTCCTGACTCCATACTCGGCATATTTCTCCCGGATCTGGTGGAGGATTTCATCCACCGTATTGGCCACGCAATCTTCACCCTTTTTTTCGCGAAAGTTGATTTTTCCGCAGGAAGCGAAATAAGGATTGATAAGCCACGGGTCAATACCGATCAGGCTCGCAAACTGCTGGGAGACGTTATCGTAGGCGGTGAAATGATGGGATTTCCGCCGACTGGTCCATCCCGCATGCAGGGGAGGAATGATCGTCTGCTCGAGATTCCGCAGGACGGCTGGTGTGCCGGTGGAAAGGTCGTTGTTGAGAAGCACGACGCAGGGATCGAAATCTTCCAGAACGACCCGATCGCCCTTCCGCTGGATGGGTTCGAGCGTGAGCTTGTTTCCACCTGGCAGGTCGAGCGCAGTAGGTGCGGTAATCTCAGGGAGCAGGGTTCCGATACGGACATGAATGCCTGCGTGCCGCATGATTGCGTGCAAGGTCGCCAGATTTTGCAAATAAAAAATATTGCGCGTGTGACTCTCCGGAATCAGCAGCACGCTGCGCTCGCCGGTACAGATTTTATCGATTGCCGCCATCATCGCCTGGACGCATAAAGGCATGAATTCGCGGTTGAGATTATTGAAGCCGCCTGGAAACAGGTTGGTATCGACGGGCGCCAGCTTGAACCCGCTATTGCGCAAATCCACGGAGCAGTAAAAAGGCGCAGCATGCGTCTGCCATTCATTGCGCAACCATTGCTCGATCGAAGGCATGGCATTGAGGATGCATTTTTCAAGATCAAGAATGGGACCGCTCAAGGCAGTATCAAGATAGGGGGTAGGCATGAAGGAAGCGGGCTTAACAGGAAACGGCGATTGTAACATCAGGAAAGCAGGGAATAAGCCGCTCCTCCCACAAAGCTGGGGCGTCTGGACAATGTGTGGCCAGATTATTTCAGTTCACCCAAGGTACGCAATTCCGGATCGAAAGCGGTCTGGTATTTCTCGGGAAGTCCAGCTACCGCCATGCTCGCTTCGTACTCGTCCGGATAAAGGCCGTAGGTGACGATAAACCCGGTCTTGTTCCTGGAAAGGGGAGAAACATAAATATTCGACAAATCAACCAGCGCACGGGCTCGCACCAGAAACCGCTCTATGCGATCAGGCTGGACATTGCTGGTGGTGTATAGCACGATAGTGTACAGATTCCGGTCCGCCTTGGAGAAAGCTCCGAGGGTCGCCTCGACCCGTTGTTTCAGCAGCTTGTACTCCGCCAGATCGACTCCTGCAATAGTGTTTGCTGCATCTCCAGCGGGCTGATCTTCGACAGAAAGCCCGCTTCGTGCAGCCGTGCCTGTCGCCGCTGCCTTTCCGCTTCCGGGGGGGGTTTTATCAGTTCCGATCTTGGCGACAGTTTCCTTATTTGCCCTATCCTTATCCGTAGCGGTCTTATCCGTAGTAGTCTTGGCGGTGGTGTTGCTGGCAGGGGGTATCTTTCCCCCGGATTCCTTGCTGCTCCCGCCGGTGGGAAGCGGAGTGGCGGCGGAAATGGAAGAGGAAGATGGAGCGTTTGCGAGAACGTTTGGGGGAGTGGTCGTGATCGTTGTAGGATAAATCGTGGCAGCGGGAGCAGACAATGTTGACGGCGCCGCCGCTTCAAACGGCACGGAAGCAGAGGCATTGTCAATGCCTGCCGATTGAGGATGCGAGGCTTGCCAACCCGCGACACCCAGCACTATTACGACTGCCGCACAGGATGCGGCGCCCCCGCCGGCTATAAGATGTCCCACGAAATCGGGGCGGTTGCGCTTGTCCCTCCAATCGAGATGCGGTTTGAGCCCGAGATCCGTTATCACTTTTCTGACATGAACCGCCTCCACGCTCGAAGCCTGCGCAAGAAACGCTGCTATCAGCGACTTGTCGGCGATCGTATTCAGCTGGCGCAACAGTCCGCCGGCGGCAACGTCGATCAATCGCAGCGCAGCAGGTGAAAAAATGTCCGGTCCTTCATAGCCTGCGATCGCGCTCATCCGATAGAGCAGATATTCGCTCGCGGCTTCGCGATCCAGTAGCTGCAAAACATAACGATGGCGAACCGCTTTTCTGATCTTGGTAAACTGCTGTGAAGCCAGGGTGCGTTCCAGCCCCGGTTCACCCACCAGAACGATCTGCAGTAATTTATGGTGGGATGATGTCCGTTCGTATAACAGCCACAGCGCTTCCAGCGTTTCTGCTGGCAGAGTATGCGCTTCATCTATCAGCAATACGACTTGCCTGTCCCCAGCCTGCACGGCGGCAAGAATCTCCTGCAGTTCATCGCCATCAGCCGGGGCGGGTGGAAGAACCAGACCTTCTTTCTCCGATTGAAGCTTCAATTCGTCCATTATGGAATTCAGTAAAGCTTCCTGCGATGGGTTTTTCTTTGCAGAATAAATAACCCGCATGCTATCGGACAGCCATTTCATCAACGTCTGGCATAGCACGGTTTTGCCGCTACCCGATTCGCCGGTGAGAGCAATCATCCCCTCTTCGCCTTCGCCGTGCGTCAATACATAAATAAGGGCATCCAGAGTTGCGCCTCGCCCTCCTCCTTCATAGAAACAGTCACGATCAGTGGCTGACGATTGAGAAAATGGCTGCCTGGATAAACCGAAATGATCAAGATACATTGCCGCCTCGTTGTCCGATCCGCCTTTGGGGTGGGTCTCGTAGGGTCGCTTGACTGCTGTCAAGAACTCTAATCAAGAATTCTGAATAAGATACACTATGGAACATAAAATTCCTTGATGAACCTGATATCCCATCTATACAAAAAACGGAACGAAACCATCCGTGAGCTTGGCTTCTAAAGGAGTTCCAAAGGAGCTTTAAACCTTGTATTGATCCCGCATGCTAGGGTATAGTTCGAATTTCGCCATTTATATCCAAGCGGAAGAGCGCGAACTCATCGTCGCCGCCGAAGGCGCAACCCCCCGGAATCGCTCAGGCGCAGATCATGTCGATCTTGATCCCTGATAACCGCTTGCGAAAAGGCAATCTGGAGAGTGCCAGCATTGGGCTGGCCACCGAAGGGGCAGACGGAGCAGGGAAAATCCTGCCCGTAATCTCTCAGGTAAAAAGGACAGAGGGGTGAGGTCATCAGGCGTGACCTCACCTTTTTTTTGGAATATCGATCTGTGAAAACAACTCCTCTAAATCAAGCCCACCGCGATATGAACGCCAAGATGGTGGATTTTGGCGGCTGGGACATGCCCCTGCATTACGGTTCGCAGCTTGATGAGCACCACAAGGTGCGCAGCGATGCGGGCATGTTCGATGTGTCCCATATGCTCGCCGTCGACATCGAGGGAGAGAGAGCGCGCGCGTTCCTGCGGCAACTGGTCGCCAACAATATAGACAAACTGACGCAGCCAGGCAAGGCGCTTTACTCCTGCATGCTCAACCCCGACGGCGGAGTAATAGATGATCTTATCATCTATTTTCTGACGGAATCGCATTTCCGGATGGTGGTCAATGCAGGGACCGCCGATAAGGATATGACATGGATGCTTTCGCAATGCGACAGGATAGCTCCCGGTCTCGAAATCACGCCCCGCAGGGATCTGGCAATGATCGCAGTGCAAGGTCCCAATGCCCGCGCCAAGGTGTGGCAGGTACTTCCGGGCTCACAGACGGACACGGAGAATCTGAAGCTGTTCCAGGCAGCCTTTTTTGACAAGTATTTTATCGCCCGCACAGGTTACACCGGCGAAGACGGTTTCGAGATTACGCTTCCGGCAACCGACGCCGCGAATTTCTGGAATAAACTCCACGCCGCGGGAGTGGCCCCCGCAGGCCTGGGGGCAAGAGATACCCTGCGGCTCGAAGCAGGCATGAATCTTTACGGGCAGGATATGGATGAAACCATCAACCCCCTGGAAGCGGGGCTGGGCTGGACGGTGGATTTGAAGAGCGATCGCGACTTCATCGGCAAGCAGGCGCTTCTGGACAAGCGGGTCACCCAGCAACTGACCGGCCTGGTGTTATTGGATCGCGGGGTATTGCGCAGCCATCAGAAGGTGGTTACAAAAAACGGCGGAGGCGAGGGTGAAATTACCAGCGGAGGCTTTTCGCCCACACTCAATCAGTCGATCGCCCTGGCGCGCCTGCCCCTGGGTGTATCTCCCGGAGACGAAGTTCAGGTCGTCGTTCGGGATAAAGAGTTGAAAGCGAAGGTCGTGAAATATCCTTTCGTCCGCAATGGCAAGATTCTCGTTTGATGAAACGGCAAAGCAATATCATTTAATTCTGGAGCAAAGACATGAGTATTCCGAATGATTTGAAATACACGAAATCCCATGAATGGGTGCGTCTCGAAGATGACGGCACGGCAACTATCGGTATTACCCAGCATGCTCAGGAGTTGCTTGGGGACATGGTATTCGTTGAAACTCCCGCAGTGGGCCGCCAACTCAAGCAAGGCGATGAATGTGCCGTAGTTGAATCGGTAAAGGCGGCAGCCGATGTTTACGCGCCGATTACGGGAGAAGTCACCGCCGCCAATCCGGAGCTCGCCTCCGCTCCGGAAAAAATCAACCAGGACGCCTATGCGGCCTGGCTTTTCAGACTGAAACCGGCAAACACCTCTGACCTGGAAAAATTGCTCGATTCTGGCGGATACCAGAAACTGCTCGAAAGCGAAGATCATTAATCAAATCACCTGAGGGAAATGGAACGGGACTTTTCTCCCGCTGTCATTTCCCCTGCCTTTACGCCTCACCGATGATTCACGGAACAAATCATGCCGTTCATTCCACATACTGAAGAAGATATACAAGCTATGCTCGCGAGCATCGGCGCAAACAGCATCGATGAGCTGTTCGATGAGATTCCACTCGCGCTGAAAACCGGTAGCCTGAAGCGGGTGCCGCCCGGCTTGAGCGAAATGGAAATATCGCGTTTGATGCTGGAGCGCGCCGAGCAGGATGGACGCTACCTGAACTTCATCGGCGCGGGCGCTTATGAGCACCATATTCCAGCGGCTGTCTGGCAGATTGCCACACGGGGGGAGTTCTACTCCTCTTATACGCCCTATCAGGCGGAGGCCAGCCAGGGGACCCTGCAATTGCTCTATGAGTACCAGACGATGATGGCGTCGCTGACGGGGATGGATGTTTCCAACGCCAGCATGTACGACGGCGCCTCCGCACTGGCGGAAGCCGCCCTGATGGCCGTGCGTTCGCACCGGACCTCGCGGCGGATTTTGATCCCGCAGACCGTTCACCCGGTCTATCGCAGTGTAGTTCGCGCCATTGTCAAAAACCAGGGAATTGAGGTGGTGGAGATTCCCTACGACAAGCTTTCCGGACAGACTTCGCTGGACGGGCTGAAAAACTTTGGCAGCGAAGAATTCGCAGCGCTCGTGATTCCCCAGCCGAACTTTTTCGGCGTGCTCGAAGATGTCGATGCACTCACCGACTGGGCTCAGAGCAGAGATGCTTTTGCCATCGCCGTTGTGAACCCCATGGCCCTGGCAATGCTGACTCCACCCGGCGAGTGGGGAGAGAAAGGAGCAGACATTGCCGTGGGCGAAGGACAGCCATTGGGCATTCCCTTGTCCAGCGGAGGACCGTATTTCGGTTTTATGGCCTGCAAGCAGCCCCTGGTGCGCCAGATGCCGGGCCGCATTATCGGTCGCACGACGGATCAGGAAGGTAGCGATGGCTTCGTGCTTACACTCCAGGCGCGGGAACAGCACATCCGGCGATCCAAGGCCACCTCCAATATTTGTACCAATCAGGGACTCATGGTCACGGCGGCAACCATCTACCTGGCCTTGCTGGGCCCGGAAGGCTTGCGCCGGACTGCTGCCCAATCGCATGCAAATACGGCAGCGTTACTGGAAAAACTCGAAAGGCTGAAGGGAGTGAAAAGAGTATTCAGTGGTCCCCTGTTCCATGAAGCGGTTATCTCCCTGCCCCGTCCCGCTGCCAGCGTATTGCAGGCGCTCGAGAGCCGGCGGATATTGGGTGGACTCAATCTCAAGGAGTACTATCCGGAACTTGGAGATGCCGTGCTGGTATGCGCAACCGAAACGAAAACGTCCGCGGACATGGAGAATTACGTCACGCAACTGGGCGAAGTCATCAGGAATAGCACCGATATCGCATCGGACGTTTAGCAGCCACCCCACATCATAAAGGAGAAACAGTATGGTTACCCTAGCCGGCAATCCCATCAAAGTTGAAGGCACCTTCCCCAAGGTAGGCGACAAGGCACCCGATTTCTCTCTGGTAAACAGGGATTTGAAAGATGTTACCCTGGCTGATTTTGCGGGCAAGAAAAAAGTGCTCAACATTGTTCCCAGCCTTGATACCCCGGTCTGCGCCATGTCCACGCGCAAATTCAACGAGCAGGCCAGCAACATGGAAAACACGGTGGTGTTGATCATTGCTGCCGATCTGCCCTTCGCGATGAGCCGCTTTTGCGACATGGAAGGACTCGACAAGGTAGTACCGCTTTCCACGATGCGCGGCTCGGAATTCATGAAAAACTACGGGGTGGCGATTACGGACAGTCCTCTTGCGGGTATCACGGCCAGGGCTGTCGTGGTCCTGGATGAAAACGACAAGGTCACCCATGCGCAACTCGTGCCGGAAATCAAGGACGAGCCGGATTATGAGGCGGCGCTGAAGGCACTGGAATCCTGAGCAGGACAGGCATGTGGAATGCGTCGCCCCGGTTGATGAGACCGATATCCGGCGCCTGCGGAATGCGCGCCTTCCTTCTCGAGGCTCTGAGGTACAGGAAGCCGGACTTCTGCGACTCCTGCCTGTCAATATCTTTCAACACATTCACTTAGCAAACACCGGATTGAACCCATGCTGATATTTGAACATTCTCGCCCTGGCCGGCGCAATTATTCCCAATCTCCGAAAGCTGCGGAAGCAACGGATATTCCGGAGAAGCTATTGCGCAAGACCCTGCCGCTGCTGCCTGAAGTTTCCGAGATGGACGCGGTGCGCCACTACACACGGCTGTCGCAAAAGAATTTTTCGATAGACACGCATTTTTATCCGTTGGGTTCCTGCACGATGAAGTACAACCCAAGGGCGTGCAATTCAATTGCGATGCTGCCCCAGTTTCTGGCCCGTCATCCCAGATCGCCGGAAAGCACCGGCCAAGGATTTCTTGCGTGCATGTACGAGCTGCAGGAAATTCTGAAAGATGTAACCGGTATGGCCGGGGTAAGCCTTACGCCCATGGCGGGAGCACAGGGTGAACTGATCGGCATCGCAATGATACGCGCCTATCACGAGTCGCGGGGGGACACCGCCCGAACCGAAATCATCGTTCCGGATGCGGCTCATGGCACCAACCCTGCCACAGCGGTCATGTGCGGCTACAAGGTCGTTGAGATTGCCACCGACAAGGAAGGTAATGTGGACATGGCTGCCCTGAAAGCAGCGGTCGGTCCGAAAACGGCCGGGCTGATGCTGACCAATCCTTCCACGCTCGGTGTATTTGAAGAGAACGTCGCCGAGATGAGCAGGATTGTCCATCAGGCAGGCGGATTACTCTACTACGATGGTGCAAACCTGAACGCCATACTTGGCAAGGTCAAGCCAGGCGACATGGGCTTTGATGTCATTCACATCAATCTTCACAAGACGTTTTCCACCCCGCACGGCGGTGGAGGCCCAGGCTCGGCTCCGGTGGGTGTCGCACCGAGGCTGTTGCCGTTTATGCCTGTACCTATCGTGGCATTTGAAAACGGGACCTATCGCTGGCAAACGGAGAAGGATATACCGCAATCGATCGGAAGACTTTCGGCGCACATGGGTAACGCAGGGGTTCTGTTGCGTGCCTATGTGTACGTACGTCTGCTTGGCGCGGAAGGCATGCATCGAGTGGCCGAGTTTGCGGCACTTAACGCCAACTACCTGATGGCTGAACTGCGAAAGGCGGGTTTCGAGATCGCCTATCCCAACCGCAGGGCCAGCCATGAATTTATCGTTACCCTGAAGGACCTGAAGGAGAAAACCGGCGTCACCGCGATGAATCTCGCCAAGCGTCTGCTGGATAAGGGTTACCATGCTCCGACGACCTATTTTCCGCTCCTCGTACCGGAATGCCTGCTGATTGAACCCGCTGAAACCGAATCGAAGGAGACGCTGGATGCCTTCGTAACAGCAATGAAGGAAATCCTGGAGGAAGCCCATACGCAGCCGGACCTGGTGAAAAGCGCGCCTCATACCACGCCCGTCCGCCGGCTGGATGACGTAAAGGCCGCACGCGAGCCGGATCTGGCCTGGAAAGAACCCACGCGCAACATAAGCGTAACCAGGACTGAAACCCTCACCGCGATCCCCACCGTAAGCGTAGCTTAACGATTCAGACTTTCCGGGCGCTTCCTATGCATACCCTCATTTGCGGCTCCATCGCCTATGACACCATTATGGTATTCGGCGATCATTTCAGGAACCATATCCTGCCGGAGAAAATTCATATACTGAACGTTGCTTTCCTGGTGCCGGATATGCGCAGGGAATTTGGCGGCTGTGCCGGCAATATCGCCTACAATTTACAGATGATGGGAGGTTCTCCCCTCATTATGGCAACGGTGGGGGATGATTATCAGCCGTATGCGGAACGCCTTTCAGGTCTGAATCTGGCGCAAACACATATACGGCACGTGCAAGGCTCATTCACTGCCCAAGCGTTCATCACCACGGATCTGGCCGACAACCAGATAACCGCTTTTCATCCGGGAGCAATGAACAGTTCGCATGAAAATCACATCGCTGCTGCGGAAAACGTGAGCCTCGGCATTGTAGCGCCCGACGGGCGTGACGGCATGTTGCAGCATGCGCGCGAGTTTCATGAAGCAGGTATTCCCTTCATGTTCGACCCGGGCCAGGGGTTGCCCATGTTCAATGGCGAGGAGTTGATCGATTTCATCCACAAAGCGGACTATGTCGCCGCCAACGATTATGAGGGGCAGTTGCTGCAGGAACGAACCGGTCTCACGCTGGAGGCACTGGCGAAACTTGTAAAGGGATTGATTGTCACAAAGGGCGCACAAGGATCGACGGTTTATGCGGATGGTCAACAGATCGAGATCCCGTGCGTTAAGCCGGATAAGGTGGTCGACCCCACCGGTTGTGGCGATGCATATCGGGCAGGCTTGCTATATGGAATCGCCAAGGGAATGGATTGGCAAAGCGCTGGACGGCTCGGTTCGCTCATGGGGGCACTGAAAATCAGCCAGCGTGGTGGACAGAACCACCGCTTCACCCGGGATGAGATCGACCAGCGCTACTTTGAGGTTTTCGGAAACCGCATTCTATAGAATGAGAGGGCGCAATGAAACAGCACATTTTAGCCATAACCTTCCTCTGCTCAGGTGCGGTGCTTTTGAACGGTTGCGTTGCAGGACAAGGGGGAGGCGACTATGCTCGCGGCCAGGCGCGGCAGGAGCAGAGCGTGCGAACGGGTGTGGTCGAAAGCGTGCGTGAAGTAAGACTGGAAGGCACGCGCAGTGGTATCGGGACAGTAGCAGGGGGTGTGGCCGGCGGAATCGGTGGCGCTCAGATTGCGCATGGGTGGCTCGGCGCCTTGGGAGCCCTTGCCGGAGCAGTAGGCGGGGGTCTGCTTGGGCAGGTGGCGGAGGAAGGTGTAACCGGCGGGAAGGGAGTTGAAATTACGGTGAGACTCGACAACGGTTCCCTTGTGGCCATCACCCAGGCGGCCGACGAAGAATTCAGGCCCGGCGAACGGGTAAGGATTTTATCGGGTAACGGAGTCTCCCGCGTTACCCATTAGATGACCTTGATACTAGGCAGGATGTGAACCTCAGCTTCCGGTTGCTTGGATTCCCGCCTCCGGAATGCGCTAATATTACGGCATGTCCAACGTTACAACCAGTCTCACCGCCAGCCCGCTGACAAGAGCAGCACGCTGGACTCGCCTTCTGCTTCACATTGCTTCCGGATTGATTCAATCCGCGATCTATCCGCATGTCGGTCAAAGGACCCAGAGACGCATGGCGCAAAAATGGTCAGCGCGGCTTCTTTCAATTCTGGGAGTCAGAGTGCGCCATCAAGGAATATTGCCTGCCTCGGGAACACAGCGCGTAATGCTGGCGGCCAATCATGTATCCTGGCTGGATGTGTATTCGATTATCAGCGTATGCCCGGCCCGGTTTGTCGCAAAATCTGAAATCCGGGGCTGGCCCCTGTTTGGTTGGCTGAGCAATAATGTGGGTACCTTGTTCATCGAGCGCACGAAGCGCAGAGACACGGCCAGAATAAACGACCACATTGCAGAGGCACTCAACAACGGCGATCGTGTAGCGGTATTTCCTGAGGGCGGCACCAGCGATGGCACCGTACTCCATCATTTCCATGCCTCGTTGCTGCAACCCGCGGTGAGCGTGTCGGCGATGCTCCATCCGGTGGCAATCCGTTACACCGACACGGCGGGTAACATCAGCAAGGCTGCGGCATACTTTCGTATCTCATTACTTGAATCGGTAAGGCAAGTATTGAGCCAGCCGCATATCGATGTCGAGCTCGTCTTTACGGAGGCGATCGATAGTCAGGGGAAAAATCGCCGCGAGCTTGCACGAAGCGCGGAGCATGCTATTGCCAACGCCTTGTTGCTCCCCCTGCCCCACAATCCGTCTGGAAAACCTTCCGATCCTCCAGACGAACAGCCGTAAGACTGCCTCCCCATAAGCACCCGGTATCGAGCGCCATGAGATTGCTCCTTATCTCAAGACCCAGTGCTGACCAGTGACCGCAGATGACGGTCGCCTTCCGGCTGGCTCGCTCCGGCGCATCGAACCAGGGCAAATAGCCAAGCGGAATGTCCTTGACCGAACCCTTGTGGGCAAAATCCATTCTTCCATGGGGGGTACAGACTCGCATGCGGGTCATGGCATTGACGATTACACGCAGCCGTTCATATCCGTTGAGGGTTTCATTCCAATGATCGGGCTGATTCCCGTACATCTGACGGCAGAATTCATGGAATTCGCTTCCCCGTAAGGCGCTCTCTACCAGCGTAGCAAGCCCTTGCGCCTGTTCGATACTCCAGGAAGGCAACAGGCCAGCGTGCACCATGACGTAGTTTCCGTCCACATGCAACAGCTTCTGTTGCCGCAGCCAATCGAGTAGCTCCTCCCGATCGGGTGCATCAAGGATGTTCTGCAAGGTATCGCTTCGATTTAGCTCCGCGCACCCTTCCGCAACCATGAGCAGATGCAGATCATGATTGCCCAGTACCATTATTGCGGAGTCGTTCAACTCTTTTACGAAGCGCAATACCGAGAGCGAGTCTGGCCCCCGGTTGACCAGGTCTCCCACCAGCCACAGCTTGTCTTTGGTTTCGTCGAAACGGACCAGTTCGAGGAGTTCCCGGAATTCGCGATAGCAACCTTGCAAGTCACCGACTGCGTAAATGGCCATGAGATGGAAAAACGATTGCCAACAGGCTGAAGGCAACGAAATGAACCGGGTTACCTTGAAAAAAACAAGGGCGATATGAAATTCTTCCTATCGCCCGCCGCATCCCGCTCCGCCTTCAACTTCTCAGGAGGTCATTTGGACTGGCTGACCATGTAGTCGACCACGGCTTTGACGTCCTCATCAGACAGCCCGGCGTTTCCACCTTTGGGCGGCATGGCATTCTTGCCTTTCAATGCGCTGGTATAAAGCGTCTCCGTGCCTGCCTTGATGCGGGGCGCCCACGCTGCATTGTCTCCCACTTTGGGTGCGCCGGCGGCGCCGGTGGCGTGACAGGCGGAGCAACTTGCGGTGTAAATTTTCTTGGCTTTTTCCGCCGGGTCTTCCGCTACAGGAGCGGTGCTGGCGGTTGCCGGAGTGGCCGCAGCCACGACTGCGCCTTCCCCTGTCTGCACCGCGGGCTGGGTGGAATCGCCTGCAATCATCAAGTTGCCCACTGGATGAAGGCGCTTCGCTACGGCCTCTTCCGAAAAAGCAGGACTGTTTGGATCCACCGAGCTTTCGCCGATGGCAAACCGTCCGATGAGTGATAAAACAACGATTGGAACTATGAAAGCGGCCAGGACGACAACAATCAACTGACCCGGTGTCTGGATAGGCGTGGAATGCCCCTCGTCTTCAACGTCGCTCACAATAGCCCCCAGTAATAAACGTTAACAATGTTTATTGTATAGGTTCATCTATTCAAGCAAAAGCGGTTTTATTCTGGTTGGACGGAGGGGTTAAAAAGCGTTATCCTATGCGCCCGATTCAAAAATGCCTTCCATCCGCGCCCATAGCTCAGCTGGATAGAGTACCGCCCTCCGAAGGCGGGGGTCACACGTTCGAATCGTGTTGGGCGCGCCATTCTTGTTTCACGCTGGAAAAATTCGCTAAGACATTGAAAGAGAAGGCCGCAGGCTTGATCTTTCCCAATCGCATCTGCGGGAAGCCATAGCCTGAAGTAAAAATTCATCAGGCCAAGCCGCTCTCACCAAAACGCTGTGATGGAATACACAGGCTTTACAGTTAAATAGAAGCCTGACCGATTATGTTTCTTCTGCAGCCTGGTCCAGATATCTCACTCCTTCCACCAGTTTGAGGAATTACCAGAATCTGTGTGCTGATGCGCTCCTTGAGAGTTGGAACATGCGAGATCACGCCGATCAACTTACCGTCCTGCTGCAGGCTCGCAAGAGTTTCCAGAGCGGTATCCAATGCTTCTTCGTCCAACGTGCCGAAGCCTTCATCCAGAAAAAGCGAATCCACGCGAACGTTTTTGCTGGCCATGTGAGACAACCCCAACGCCAGCGACAAACTGACGATGAAACTCTCGCCGCCTGAAAGGTTTTTCGTGGATCGAATCTCACCCGCTTGATAGTTGTCAACCACGTTGAGTTCCAAGGGCTGAGTATCATCGCGAACCAGCAGGTAGCGATCGGTCATTTTCTGCAGTTGCCGGTTGGCATGGCCAATCATCATCTCGAAGGTCAGTCCTTGGGCAAAATTTCGATATTTCTTTCCGTCCGCTGAGCCAATCAATTCGTGTAGATTTTCCCATCGGCGGCACTCTATTTTTTGAGCCTCGATAGCCGTTTGCTTTGCCTCCAGCCGTTCCTTGGCAGCAGTATTCTCGCTCAGTTTGTGTTTGAGGCGGATAGTAGTGTCCCGTAGCTGTTTCAAGGACTCCTCGTAATCCTTGAATTGCGGTTCCAGTTCCTCAAGAGATTTGTCGGTAATCTTCCTGGCAGCTTCCGTGGCCAAGCGCGCTTCTCGATCCTTTTGTCTGGCCTTGAGATCTATTTGGTGATCGTCCAGATTCTTTGCCTTTGCAAATAGCGCATCCCTTTGTCCAGCAGGGAGTTTAGCTTCAAGAAACTGTTTTTCCTCCGAAAAACCAGCTAATCCAAATGCTTCTGTAAATTCGGCTTCCAGTTCCTTCAGTTCCGGATCTCTTTGACCAATGCGCTTTTTCAGAGATTCAATTTGAGTCTTGGCAGTATTCAATTTCTGCTGAAGATCATTATGCAGGACTCTGGCTTTCCTTTCGGCCTCCTCTGAAACGGAAATACCCTTGTTCAAACGGCGTTCTTCATCATCAGGATCTTTATCACCGTACAATTCTTTCCGCTCTTTACATCCAGCGGCGTAATCCTTTTTGAGGGACTCCAGATATTCCCGTTTTTCATTCAATGCATTGCTTTGAGTTTCAATAACTGCGTCCAACCTTTTCAACTCGCTATCGAAATCTCCAATCTGTTTCTCGATATCGGTCTTTCTCTTGACCTGTATCTGCCATGCTTTAACGCGTTCTCGAAGGGATTCCAGCAGCGTTGAAACATTGGAATCCAGAATTTCCGCAATGCCGAGCGGTTGGAGTTTGGCTGATACAGTCTGCTTCAGTCCGGTAATATCAGTTTGGAGTTTTTCCACATATTCCTTCAGCTCGGCAAGAGCTTGCTCGGCATTTTTTTTGTCATTAATCGCTGTTATTTCCTGTTTTTCCCCGTCCATCAAATTTTTATGGGCAGTGCCTTCGGCTTCCTCAAAATGTCTGATGGCGGTTTCATGATCCTCAGCCTTGCTTATCAGTTCAGTGAGCCCCCAAATCTTCCGTTCGATTTCATCGGGAATGGGAACGTTGCCCTCCGCAAATGGATGCTTTGTCGCGCCACAAAGCGGGCATGGTTTGCCATCTTCCAATTTAGTTCGGTGATCTTCAAGTTCCGCTATTTTTTTCAGAAAAACGACTTCTCGAAGCAGGGTTTCCTTTTCTGTGCGGTATTCACGCAACAGCCGGTCACCCAATAACTGGTTTAATTTATCTTTGCCTTGTTGGAGATTCTTTGATATGTTCTCCAGCTCCTGTTTCCGAGCCCCACATTGCTTCCGGCAGGCTGCTAGTTTTTTTGTTGCCTGTTCCAGAACCGTCACTACCTTCTCTTTATCGGCCTCTTTTTGAGCTATTTCCTTCTGCCGGGAAAGCAAATTGCCCAGTTGTTCCTCAACACCGGCTAGACCGCTTATCAGCCACTCATCCGGCGCATGCTCCTTGAGATAATCTTCCGCAACCTTCAGATTCTTTTCAGCATCGGCGCGTTTTACCTGTTCTTTCAGCTTGGCCTGTTTGTCAGCATCGATCTTTATCGCTTCCTTTCTGCAGCTGTCTTCATCTTTCGAAATAGCCTTTTTCTGATCGGCAAGCGTCTGATCGAGGGAACGAACCTTCCTGATGAGCGGTAAAGCAGCTTCCAGCTCCGCTTTGGCTCTAGTGGACTGCTGCTCAGCCGATTTCAGAGATTCAGCCTGTTCCTTTGCAGAGGATGCCAGTTCAGGAAGGGCTGCTTCCCCAGTTTTCAGTGCCCTCTGCTCATCCGCATGTTGTGTTCGGATTGCTGTCAGCGTGGCGTAGGAACCCTCCAGTGACGCTGCCTGAATTGCCCGGCTGAGTTTGTCACGCTCTGGTTTAAAAATGTCGATGTCGGCTTGCAATTTGCCCGCTTCCGCTGCCAAGTTGTCGATTTCCTTCCTCAGTCCATTTACGGCCTTTACCCATGTGATGGCTTTATCCGTATCCATTAATTTTCTGGTCAGACCGGACTCTTCTTTTTGTTTTGACTCGAGTTCCTGTTGAATATCTTTTTCCTGTTCCTGCTCCAGAATCACGATACCGGCTGTTTCAGCCTGAAGCAGGTTCAGTTTTTCCCGCTCTTCACGCTGGCGCTCATGGACGCGGATCGATATTTTGCTATAAATCTCCGTGCCCGTTATCTGCTCCAGGATTGGCGCCCGCTCATCAGGTAACGCCTGCAGGAATGCGGCAAAGCCTCCCTGAGCCAACAACATGGAGCGGGTGAATTGGTCGAAATCCATACCGGTAGCCGCCTCGATCTGGTCGGCGACCCCCTTGATCTTGGATTCGAAAATCTCCCCTGAATCGGCATGAGCAATCTCATGTTTCGGAGCCTGAAGTTCGCCATCCGGTTTTTTACGTGCCCGGCGCTGGCTCCAGTGGCAACGGAAACGACCGGCCTGCGTCTCAAACGTCACTTCAGCAAAACATTCGCCGATCTGACGAGACATTATCTCGTTTCCGCTTTTGGTGACCTTGCTCAGCCGAGGCGTCCGTCCGTAGAGAGCGAGGCAAATGGCATCGAGGATGGTTGTCTTCCCGGCACCCGTCGGACCGGCGATGGCAAAAATACCGTCGGAGGTAAAGGCCGGATGCGTCAGGTCGATTTCCCATTCACCCAGCAGCGAGTTCAGATTCTTGAATCGTACCTGCAATATCTTCATCGACAGCCTCTCTATTCCGCTTGCATGTCGTCCTCATAGAGAAACGAAAGCGCTTCCTGATAAGCACGAAGTAATTCTGGCCGCTGGTCTTCAGGCACTTCATGTACGGTCAGGCATCGCTCGAATACATCGTTCACACTGAGATCGTCCAGTGTTTCTTCTTCATGGATTTTTCCAAGGACGCGATCGATAATATGGTTGTTCTTCACTCGCAGAATTTCCATTTGAGTGCCGGTAATGGCGATTTCCAGACGCTCGCGCAGATCGCCGATTACTTCTTCACCTTCGTAGATGACTTCGAGCCATGCTTGAGAAGCGGTCTCTGACAGTTTACGAATCTGGGTGGAGAGACTGCCCCAGTCTCCCTTGATACGTTCGAGCTTCTGAAACACCGGGACATCGATCAATTGAACAGACGCGGCAGTACTGTGGAATTCAACCTGGCAAACGCTCTTCTGTTGTCTAGCCTCCCCGAACCCCATGGGTAGAGGAGAGCCGCTGTATCGCATGATTTCGGAACCGTTTACCTTCTGCGGGACATGGAGGTGGCCAAGCGCTAGGTAGTTGAAGGATGCAGGAAAAATCCCGGCACTCACATGGGCCAGTGAGCCGACATAAAGGTCCCGCACGCCGTCACCCTCGATAGTTTGCCCTCCAGCGGCGAAAAGATGGCCCGTGGCAACGATGGGAATATCTATCCCAAGCTCCATGCGCTTCTGTTCGGCCAGGGCGGCTATGGCAGCGTAGTGATCGCGAATACCGACGAGCAGCTTTCGTTCCTTATCCTCGACACTCTCGCCGGCTTCCGCCATGCGGATGTCTTTGTCGCGAAGGTACGGCACAGCGCAGACAATCAGTTCGGACACATCTTGCTCATTTCGGAGCACCAGTACTTCATCTTCAAGGGATTCGGAGGTGCTACCGATTACATGGACATCAAGGGCTTTGAGCAGCTCTTTGGGTGCATTGAGAAATGAAGGGGAATCGTGATTACCCGCGACGATGATCATATGGCGGCATGATGAAGCTGCTACCTTCCAGAGAAAGCGATAATAGAGTTCCTGGGCACGATTGCTTGGAGCGCTGGTATCAAAGATATCACCGGCTACCAGAAGGGCATCAATTTCGTTCCTCTGAATCGTCTCTGCCAGCCAGGTCAGAAATGCCTCGAATTCCTCGTACCGCTTTCTGCCATATAAGGTCCGGCCAATGTGCCAGTCGGAGGTATGGAAGAGTTTCATGCTGTTATCCAGTCGTCGCAGGGAGGAAGCATTCCATGTATTCCTCCCGCCAATTTTTGAGTGTCATCATATCGGTCAGAAGATCTTCTGGCTCAGGTAATTCTGCTGATTGTAAGTGTTCAAAACCCGGAGTATGGGTTCCCCGGTCCCCTAGATTCTAACTTACACAGCTCCTGCTTCAGTCGGCTGCACAAACCGCTCAAACTGATCTAATGGCAGAGGCCGGCTGAACAGATAACCCTGGTAAGCAGTACAACCGTGGCTAGCAAGAAAATCTTTTTGTGCTCCGGTTTCCACTCCCTCTGCAATTACCGCCAACCCCATGCTTTTTGCAAGGAGCAGAATCGCGCGCACGATCGTTGCGTCGTTATTATCGGTCAGGACGTCTCTTACAAAAGACTGATCAATTTTTACCCAATCCAGCGGCAGACGTTTCAGATAGTAGAGTGAGGAATAGCCGATGCCAAAGTCATCCAGGGCGAAGCCCACGCCCCGGCCTTTGAGTGCCATCATTTTTGCAATGGTATCGTCCATGTCGTGGACCAGGATACTTTCGGTAAGCTCAAGCTTGAGTCTTTGTGGGTTGGCGCCGGTATGGTCGAGTATTGAAATTACTTGCTCGACAAAATCGGGCTGACAAAACTGGAGAGAACTGACATTCACCGAGAGATTGAGCTGTGCTGTCTCCGGCTGAAGTGCCCAGCTTGCCAGTTGGCTGCATGCGGTTTCCAGCACCCACTCGCCCAAAGGAAGAATCAGGCCGGTTTCCTCTGCCTGGGGAATGAATTCGGACGGGGGCAAAAGACCCCGGCGTGGGTGCTGCCATCGCACCAGCGCTTCAGCACCGATAATCCCGCGGCTGTCCACCTGCAGCTGATAATGGAGAATGAACTCGTTTCTCTCCCAGCTTTTGTATAACTCCGACTCCAGAGTAACTCGGGCATTCATTACTGCTTGCATGCCCGGATCGAAAAAACGCATGGCATTGCGGCCTGATGCTTTTGCCTGATACATAGCGAGATCTGCTCGCTTCAACAGTTCGTTTGTTGTTTGGGACTGATCGTTAAACAGTGCAATACCGATGCTGGGTGTAATGTGATGTATGTATGGATCGAGATTAAACGGCTGAATGAAGGTGCTGCGTATCCTTTCGCAAATGGTGCTTATCTGAGTAAGAGCCTCATCATGATCTTCGCTAAAGTCACCCGTCAATATCACCACAAACTCGTCGCCGCCCAAGCGAGCTACCGTATCGGTCTCGCGTACGCTGGAGATCAAGCGAGGAGCGACCTGCTGCAGCAACAGATCACCCATGTCATGCCCGAGCGTATCATTCAGCAGCTTGAAGTTATCGAGGTCGATAAACAGTAACGCGCCCATGCGGCGGTTACGAGCACTCACCGCTAATGCATGCCCCAGGCGATCCAGCAAGAGCCGTCTATTGGGCAGACCCGTCAAAGAATCGTAGAAGGCGAGGTGCAGGATTTCGTTCTCGGCGCTCTTGCGCTGGGTAATATCTGTATTGATCGCGAAGATAGACTGAGGCTCTCCATCGTCATTCCTGACCAACGTCCAATGTGCTTCCACGATCAGCGTACTCTGATCCTTGCATCGCTGCGTAAGTTCTCCTCTCCATTCGCCAACACTGAGTAGCGACTGGTTTGCTTCATCGAAAACGGCAACATTGTCATATAACATGTCAGCCGCTCTTCCCATCACCTCTTCGGACCTCCATCCATAGAGCCGTTCCGCACCCTGGTTCCAGAACTGAATACGATGATCAATGCCGCGCACAATGATTGCATCTGTCGCCTTGTCGAGGAGAGAAGCTTGTTGGCGGATGCGGATGTGGGCTTCCTGCCGTGCCTGCTCAGACTCCTTGCGCTCGGTAATATCGCGGAAATAAACAGTCAAGCCTTCTTCGGACGGATAAGCGTGTACCTCGAACCATCCATCTAGTGGAACGTAGAATTCCTCAAACCTCACTGTCTTGTTTTCCACGAGCGCCCGATGGTATTCGCGATCAAAGGTTGTTCCTACTGCCTCTTTGAATTCTTCCCAGATTACTCTTTCCAGAAGATCCTCGCGGTTACGCTGTAGCAGATTCTCCGCTTCCTTATTCACGTAAGTGAAGCGCCATTCCCGATCCAGGGTATAAAACGCGTCAGTAACACTTTCCAAAATCCTCTCTGTGCGAAGCTTCGCATTTGAAAGCTCGCGTGTTGTTGCCTTCTGCTCCTCTATGGCCAACAGCAGTTTTTTATTTACACGTCCCAGTACCACAGCCTTCTCTTTGTTCCCCGAAAGGACAAAGGAAATCAGGGCAGTCAACATACTGACCACGATTCCGCCTAGCAGAACGAGAAGTGCCTCGTAATTTTTTATTGCTTTTTCAAATGCAGGACGGGAGGATGCTTCGATCGCCCATGTTTGACCATATAAAGATATCGGTATGACGCGTTTAAATTTAGGTACGAGCAACGGTCCAGCTCGATGTTTTACGCTGTCGAAAAGAAGAGAATCTTCTGCCATTGCTTCCCCGTCGAAAATTCTTAAAGCAAGGATATCAAGCTCTCTCCGAAGGGTGGCGCGTACGAAGTCATCCATTCTGAACGGGGCATATACATAGCCCCCAAGGGATGCGCGCCTTTCTTCCACCGTTTTCGGCAGATTTGCAGCCCTATAGTAGGGGAGATACATAAGGACGCCTGCCTGGATATCCTCACTGGTTTCCTGTACGAGCTTCACCTTTCCGGTAAGTGCGGCTTCTCCGGTATCGCGCGCGCGGGACATGGCGGCGCGTCGAACAGCATTTGAAAACATATCGTATCCAAATGCACGCAGATTTGATCCCGTAAAGGGTTCGAGATATATGGTCGACGTGTACTCCTGCCGCGGGGTTTCAGGCCAGACTTTATAGGATGGGAAGCCTTCCGCACGTACTTCTTCAGTATGGGCGGCAAGCCTTGCCGGTGGGATATATTTGGCGAAACCGATACCGTGAATGCCTGGATACCGTTCGTTTATTCGGAGCGCATTCACGTATGTGCGCCATTCGTTCCGCGAAACAGAGGGGGAGGCAAGCAGATGGCCGAGTCCCCCTTTCAACACCTGCTCGTACCCTGAAAAGTGATGTTCGATCTTGTGGATAGCTTCTGCTATCACCTTATCGAATCGAGCATTTTCATGCCGTTCCTCCAGATCCTGTACGACAGACCAGCTCACCAGGGTAAGCGACATAAAAATCACAAAGGTGAAAGTGGCGATAGCCGGTCGGGAGAGCGTGCGGCTGTCAGGGATATGTGTTTTGTGGATTTCTGTATCCATCACTCAAGGCTGATGCTTCAATGGTCACGCTGAAATTCCTCAAGCTAGCAATCTAACCGACATTGGGTTTTACGGATAAATGGATAAGGGATACTAAAAATGCCAAGTTTTACGTTTTGCGCGGCTCGTCAATTTGTTAAAAATATCGATCTGGTTAAACAAAAAACCCGCCGAAGCGGGTTTTGAGAGGAAGCGGCAGTTCCGTCGCTCGAGACGGAGGTAACCGAAGCAGAGGAACAGCATCTCTAAATCTCCACTCTCGCCCCTAGTTCGAGTACACGGTTTGCCGGCAGTTTGAAATATTCGGCGGCGTTGCTGGCGTTGCGCACCATTGCCGCGAATAGGCGTTCACGCCACAGGGACATGCCGGCACCTGGACTAGGCACCACGATCTCGCGACTCAGGAAGTAGGAGGTCCTCAAGGGTTCGAACACGAGGCCATGCGGTTCACACAATTCGAGTGCGTACGGCAGATTCGCTTCATCCTTGAATCCATACCGCACCGTGATCTGGTAACAGTTTTCCATCAAGGGCTTTATCGAGACACGCTGTTCTACCGGCACCCAGGGAGTTTCCTGGTATGCCACCGTGAGGAAAACCACACGCTCGTGCAGGACCTGATTATGGGCAAGATTATGCAACAGGGCGTGGGGTACACCGTCAGGATTAGCCGTCAAGAAAACCGAGGTACCCGCGACCCTTGTGGGGGGATGTGCGATAAGCGATTCGAGGAAGGATTGGAGCGGTATGGCAACGGAGCGCAGGTGATCGACCAGCATTTGCCGTCCACGACTCCAGGTGATCATAATAAAAAAAATGACGGACCCGATTACGAGCGGGAACCAGCCTCCCTGGGCAACTTTCAGTATGGTGGCGGAGAAGAACGCACTGTCGATCGTCAGGAAAAATGTGGTTACCAGGATGCCCAGAAGGAATGGATAATTCCAGGCATAGCGGAGCACGAAAAAAGTGAGCGTGGTTTCGATAACCATCGTAGTCGTGACTGCTACGCCATATGCCGAGGCAAGATTGGAGGATGAACCGAATCCCAGGACCGCCATGAGGACAACCGACAGCAGAGTCCAGTTGACAAACGGGATGTATATCTGCCCGATCTTACGTTCCGAGGTGTGTCGGATCTGCATGCGCGGCAGGAAGCCCAACTGAATGGCTTGCCTGGTCACCGAGAAAACGCCGGAGATGACGGATTGCGAGGCAATCACGGTAGCGGCAGTCGCCAGTGCTACCGCGCCATAAAGCGCCCATGAAGGAAACAGCAGAAAGAAAGGATTGGAGATTGCGGATGGATTGGACAGCAGCAGTGCACCTTGCCCCAGATAGTTCAATGTGAGGGCGGGAAGGACGCCCCCATACCAGGCCAACCGGATTGGCTTCGCCCCGAAGTGTCCCATATCCGCATAAAGCGCCTCGCCACCTGTCACTGCCAGCACCACCGCTCCCAGGGCAATAAATGCCAGCCAGCCATTACTGATACAAAAGGCAAAGGCATACATGGGATTGAATGCCGCGACAATCTGTGGCGCGCCCGCGATATTGATCAAACCTACAAGTCCGAGGCTGACGAACCATATCACCATGACGGGCCCGAACAAGACGCCAATTCCCCCCGTTCCTCGCTGTTGCAACATGAAAAGCGCGATCAGCACAACCACGGTGATGGGTAGCACATAAGGCTGGAGCAGCGGGGTTGCAACTTCAAGACCCTCGACTGCGCTCAATACCGAAATGGCAGGCGTGATAACACCATCGCCAAAAAACAGTGCTGCCCCGAATGCGCCGATGAGAAACAGAATGTTGTGCAAGCGCGGACGGTCGGTGACGGATGAGCTGGCCAGCGATAGCAACGCCATGATCCCGCCTTCACCGTGATTGTCGGCCCGCAGGATCAACGTTACGTATTTGAGCGACACCACGATCATGATCGTCCAGAAAATGAGCGAAATGATGCCGATCACGTTGTTCTCGGTGACAGCAAGTCCATGGATGGGGTCGAAAACTGTCTTCATGACGTATAACGGGCTTGTTCCGATATCCCCGTAAACCACTCCCAACGCAGCAAGGCACAGCAGACTTAGAGGCTGGCGCTCGAGAGAATGTCCCGCTGGCATCTGTTGATTCGTCATGTTGATTAACGTTGACTCAGCCTTTGTCTTGGGGCAAGCAGCTGAAAGAAAGGATAAATACTTGGCGGCTGGCAAAACCACAAGCTTCTTATTTCGGCCTTTGGCAAGGAGGCCAGGAGTCGATATCCTTTAACGTGAGCGTTTACTATCTTTCCGACAGGCGTGGTACCGCATTTGCAATTGATAGGAAACAGCCCTGTGTACATTTTACACGACCTGCACATGCTGATGGCAAAAGCAGTTTTGATGACATCCTGCCGCTCTCCCCAGCTACCTCTTTTGGGCTGTCTCTTTTTGTTGGCTACCGAACCGACCGGAATTGCTCTCTTCCTTATTATTCGAGTCATCGTTTTCCGGATTACGATTCCTGCAAATCATGAAATTGGATTAATTATAGGAGAGAACCATGGCCTACACAGATCGTGACACCTACGGCATGTACAAGAAGTATGGCAAGGAAGGCAAGGGACCTGGTCCCCGTCTGATGGGCGCTGACACGCTGATCGGAGAGGACGTATATAACACCAGGGACGAAGACCTTGGCGATATCAAGGAAATCATGCTCGATATGAACAATGGCAAAATCGCCTACGCGGTGTTGTCCTTCGGTGGATTGATGGGAATGGGGGATAAGCTCTTCGCCGTGCCCTGGAGCGCGCTGACGCTCGATACAGAGAATAAGCGCTTCATCCTCAACGTGGATAAGGAACGTCTCAACTCCGCGCCAGGATTCGATAAGGACGACTGGCCCGACATGGCGGACACATCCTGGCAGAATACAATCAATTCGTACTACGGAACGAAGACTTATACCGAGTCTTCCAGCACGAAACAGCCGACGGACAGCCCCGACACGCCGTATGAGCAAACGCCTTATACAACAACCCAGTCCTCGGGCATGGATTCGGGCAGGGTCAAATAAACAAAAGAGTCAGACAATTGTATCCGCTGATGCTCCTTCAATGCCGCACCGCTGCCTGAATTCCAGGCCACATTGAGCGCCACTACGTTCCGCCCCTGTCCTTCACAGCGGGCGGAAGCGGAAAAGTGCAGCATCTACTCCTACTCCTGGTTAAGCGTTTTGTACCTTTTGTACCGTTTATCAGATGAAAGGTATGGCTGAGCGCGGCGGCATGACCTTTTGCTTGTAGCTCGATTGCTTGCAGAGATTGTATGGAAAAGCAAGATTCCAGCGAAAAACCTCTGATCCTCATCACCGGTTCTGAAGGCAGAATCGGCAGGGCGATTGCAACCGAGCTGGGCGACAAGTTCAGAGTGGTGGGCTTTGAACAGAAATGCGGCACCGATGTTGACTGCATCAGTGTCGATATATCTTCTGACGCGGCAGTATTGCGCGCGTTTCAGCAGCTACGGAAAGCCTACGGGCAACGGATTGCCTCTGTCATCCATCTTGCTGCCTTTTACGATTTTTCGGACGAACCCAATCCCTTGTACGAGGAGGTCAATATAAGGGGGACGCGCCGGCTTTTGAAGGCGCTTGAATCGTTCGAAGTGGAGCAATTTATCTATGCAAGCACTATGCTGGTGCATGCGCCAACGGAGCCCGGCCTGCCTATCAATGAGGAGTCACCGCTCGCGCCAAAATGGCCTTACCCGGAATCCAAGGTAGCGGCGGAAAAGGAAGTGCGGGCGTATCATGGACGCATCCCGTTTGTGATATTTCGCCTTGCCGGCGTCTACACCGACTGGTGCGAAGTACCCTCGCTCAGCACCCAGTTCCAGCGTATCTACGAACGCCAGTTGCAAAGCCATGTGTTTCCCGGAGATTCTTCGCATGGTCAATCTTTTTCGCATATCAATGACATTGCTCTCGCTTTCCGGCTGGCGGTGGAGCAGCGCTTGCAGCTGCCCGAAGAAACCACCCTCCTGATCGGCGAGCCGGCGACCGAAAGTTACGAGAGCCTGCAGAACCTGATCGGTCAGTTGATTCACGAGACACCGTGGGTCACGCATGAGATTCCCAAATCCATGGCTGTTGCCGGCGCCTGGCTCCAGCTCCGGATCGAGGATATCGTACCGGATGCCATCGACCGCGGGATTGAACCCTTTGTCAAACCATTCATGGTGGCATTGTCCGATGATCATTTCGAGCTCGATTGTTCGCGCGCGAAAAAGCTGTTGAACTGGAGTCCGCGGCATATGTTGCGCGAGTGCCTGCCGAGGATGATTGCGCGGCTGAAACACAATCCGGCCAACTGGTACAAGCGCAACAAGCTGCCGTTGCCCACCTGGCTGGAAGAAATGGAAAAAAGCAATCTGCCGAGCGCAACGCTGATTACCCAAAGCCGTGAACAGGAAAGGAACGAGCACAGGCAAAGCCTGTGGTGCCATTTTGCAAACGTGGCTCTCGGGCTATGGCTGATAGCAAGCCCGTTCACTTTCGGGCTGACGGAGTCCTGGATGATAAGTGAGGACATCGTAACGCCGAGTCAACGGGGATCAGCGATGTCTGCAACCTGGATGACGACAAGCGATATTACTACCGGTCTGCTGATCGTGATATTCGGCTTTCTATCGTTGGCGCGTGACTACGGCTGGGCGCGCTGGATTACGGCGTTGCTGGGGGTCTGGTTGCTGTTTGCGCCGCTCGTCTTCTGGACTCCGAGCGCGGCAGTTTATGCCAATGATACGCTGGTAGGCGCCTTTGTCATTTTATTTGCGGTGATCGTGTCACCTCCGCCGGGTATCGGAGCGGTTGCGCGTACCAGTGGGCCGGATACTCCGCCAGGCTGGAGTTACAGTCCTTCCGGAATGACCAATCGTTTTCCCATCGTGGCGCTGGCGTTCGTGGGGTTGTTTCTTTCGCGCTATATGGCTGCCTTTCAATTAGGTCATATTCAAGATGTCTGGGATCCGTTTTTTGGCGAAGGTACCGCCCATATCATTACTTCCTATATCTCCGAAGCATGGCCGGTGGCGGACGCGGGCCTGGGTGCGACAGTCTATGTGCTGGAAATCCTCACGGGCGTGATCGGCGACAAGCGCAGGTGGCGGACGATGCCCTGGATGGTGCTGTTCTTTGGGATATTGATTGTTCCACTCGGGGCGGTCAGTATTTATTTCATCATCATCCAGCCGATTCTGCTGGATACCTGGTGCACGCTTTGCCTTATTGCCGCAGCTGCCATGCTGCTACAGATTCCGTATTCCTTCGATGAGATTCTTGCCACGCTGCAATTCCTCAAGGATCGAAGAAGGAAAGGTAAATCGTTATGGCACGTATTGTGGCACGGAGATACGATGGAAGGCGGTGGACCGGATTACTCGGGCGGTTTCGAAGGGCCGCCCCTGGCTGTGCTGCATGAAATCATGGCTACCGGCGTGCGCTTTACCTGGGGCATGTGGGCAAGCATCCTCATCGGTGTCGCGCTGATGTTTTCCCGCGTCACCTTCGATACCGCTGGCACTGCCGCCAATGGCGATCATCTGATGGGTGCTCTCGTTGTCACCTTCTCGATCATGGCCCTGAGCGAAGTGGGTCGTCCGCTGCGTTTGGCCAACATCATATTCGGCGCCTGGTTGATTCCGGCGCCCCTTCTGCTGACCGGCTATACCGGACTGGGAGCGGTAGCCAGCGTCACGGCGGGCGTATTGCTGATTCTGCTCGCACTGCCGGTTGGTCCGATCAGGAGTCATTATGGCGCTTGGGATCGCTGGAATTCCATCGGAGCAGTACGGCGTAATTGATAAGGCTGAGCGGGTACCGAGTAGGAAACCAAAACCTTACGAAGAGAAGACGGCGCGCTCATCGATCTCCTGCTTGCAGCGTGTCGGGAGAAACGACGGCTTGGAGCAGTAACTCCCCGAGATTATGGTTCCCTTTTTTCTGCGTGAACCACCATATCGAACCTTTCCGGATGGTCCATTGCGCGGGATCACCTGACATGAGCAAAGCGGCAACTTCTCCGAGCGTAGGCTGATGACCTACCACGAGCACCGCACCTTTCGCATCGGGCCATCCTGCTGCCTTCAGAACCGCCTTCGGGGAAACACCGGGGCCGATTTCTCTGACCGTCTCAAAATCTTTGTCGAGTGCGGAAGCCGTCTGCTGGGTACGCTGGGTTGGGCTGACGAGGATGCGTGTGTTCTTCGGCAGCCTGGGCTTGAGCCAGGCGGCCACGAGGTCCGCTTGTTTTCGCCCTTTATCGGTAAGTTCCCGTGCACTATCGGGAATGCCATCCTCAGCCTCGGCATGACGCCACAATATGAGCTCCATGATCTTCTCCTGAGAGCTGTTGTAATATTTGGAAGTATAGAGGAGATTCAGTGCTTGTCGCGTTCATACCAGGAGTAGCATCTGAATCAGAACAATATGATGTTCTGTTACCGTCACCCCTGGGCACGTACGGAAGCGAAATGCCAAGCGAAGCGGACTGGTTGCTTGACGAACTGATTGTAACGCGGTCGGATCGGAACCAGAGCGGGACAGACACGGGAGTGGTAGATATTACTCCCTGGGTTACCCGACGGCTATAGGGCAGGTAGTTATAGGCGGGCATAGCGCCCGCCGTCTTATCGATTAGGACTTCAACGCCGACATGGGGGCGCCAAAATTGATGTGGAAAGGTGCTCCGTTGATTACCAGCGCCGGAACAGACTGAACGCCAGCTGCTTCGGCAGCCGCGATCCTGTCCTTTTGCTCGCCGAGATGTACGAGTTCAACCTCGTAGCGATCGGGATCCAGGGCTTCAGCAATCTGATGCTCGGCCTCGACACATACGGGACAGCCAGCGTGATAAAAGGTAGCAGGTGTTTTCATAGTCGATCTCTCCAAAAAAATAAATATCGATGGGGAACTGCCCCCACTCGCACCACCAATGACGGTGGTCATGCGAGCCCGACATTATAAACGCGGGCTCATCCTTGTGCCAGCGCTCCCCCATTGAGGAACCGGAAGCAACTGTACCATCTCGATCTTTCAGGAATCTGGATGAGGCTGAAGTGAGAGTGCCAGTGAATAAAGCCTGTTTTTACTTTCGCCGCTGATTTCCGCAGTCAGCCTCACCGCCTGCTTGAGGGGCAATTCGTGCATCAGCAGCTGAAGTGTGCTGCGCGCCTGCTCGCTCAGCTCGGCTTCCTTCGGAGGCTCAGCCCCCGACAAAATGAGTACGAACTCGCCCTTGCGGCGATCGGAATCAGCCTCCAGCCAGGCAAGCGCCTCACCCAGGGGACAGCCATGAATGGTCTCGAACACCTTTGTCAGTTCCCTGGCAAATGTAATCCTGCGATCCCTTCCAAATACCTCCGTCATATCCGCTATACACTCGAGAATACGATGTGGCGCTTCGTAAAATACGAGGCTGTAGGGATGCGGCTTCAGGTTGGCAAGCGCACGGCGCCGCGGGCCGCTGCTGGTGGGAAGGAAACCGTAAAACAGAAAATGTGGATTGGATATGCCGGCAACGGATAGGGCGCATGTTGCCGCGTTGCAACCCGGAATCGGCACGACTTTGAAACCCTGCTCCCTTACAAATCTGACGACAAGCCCACCCGGATCCGAGATTGCCGGAGTGCCCGCATCGGTCACTATGGCCACCGTTTTGCCTTGCGAAAGCAGTCCGGCAATTTTTGTAAACAACGCACTTTCGTTGTGGCGGTGCAGGGCAAATAGCGTTTTTGAGATGGCGTAGCGTGCAAGCAGATGCTTTGTCGTACGGGTGTCTTCCGCCGCAACGACGTCAACCGCCGCAAGCACATCAAGGGCTCTCAATGTGATATCGCGCAGATTGCCTATGGGTGTAGCGACGACGTATAACGTAGCGGGGATTACAGTTGCTTTAGATTGATCCATGCAAGCGATTCCACAGGCTCTGTTCTGAGGATGGTTACCAATGACTGGATTTTAAAATATCCATCGCGTTTGATTCCCCATGCAAAATGGGGCTGGAATTGATGCGTTTTGCAAGGATAGCGGGAAATGAACCTTAGGTTGAAGGGGAACCAAGCCGAGCGGTACGCGGAAGCGTTTCTTGCGGGCCACAAGCTTGTGCTGGTACAAAGAAACTACCGGTGCCGTTTTGGTGAAATTGATCTCATCATGCACGATGGGGAAACTCTCGTGTTTGTCGAAGTGCGGATGCGTACCAACGGGAATTTTGGGGGCGCAGGCTCCAGTATCACTTTATCGAAACAACGCAAGGTGGTGCGTGCAGCCCGACATTATCTGCTCTCGCTGAGAACCGAGCCCTGTTGCCGCTTCGACGCGGTGTTATTATCCGGCAATGATGGGCGCGACATCGAATGGATCAGGAATGCTTTTGATGGTAACTATCCGTAATACTGGTTGCGGCTTTGGACTGATGCATGGCCTCGCTAGCATGGATGCTCATTCCGTTTGAAATATTCTTTTTTTAAAGGCATCATTTTACTGGTTTCCCGAGATGCCTGTGGCGTGACCTGAATTTTCAACGCGCCGCTTGCCGTAGCCGGGAGCCCGATATATCTTTAGCGCAGATGCTATTATTGTACGTTTATCGTCTATTGGGGAAATCGATGCAATATCTTGATTTGAAATCGCTCTTGCTGGTTTTTTTCCTGCTTCCGTTTTTGTCTGCCTGCGGCCTGATAGCCGCCGGGGGGATGGCGGCCGGGGTTGGAACCGGGGTTGCAATGTCGCAGGACCGCCGTACAAGTGGTATGTTTGTAGAGGATGAGAGTATCGAGTTTAGAAGCGGTCAGCGTATCAGTGAGAAATTCAGCTCGGACGTTCACGTGAACATCACCAGTTTCAACCGGAACGTCCTGCTCACCGGCGAGGCGCCTTCTGAAACAATAAAAGAAGAAATTGGCAATCTCGTGAGCAACGTTGAAAACGTGCGTGATGTAACCAATGAAATTACCGTCGGCAGCCCAAGCTCATTTACCTCCCGCGGCAATGACACACTGATCACTTCTCTGGTGAAGGGGCACTTTATGGACTCGGGTCGGTTTCAGGCCAACCACGTCAAGGTTGTCACCGAGGACGGCATTGTCTATTTGCTTGGACTTGTAAGGGGAGAGGAAGCGGAGAATGCTGAAGATCTGGCCAAGCGGGTCGACGGTGTCAAGAAGGTGGTGAAGGTGTTCGAGTACATGGAGTAAGCTTCCGGCCTTGCTGAAGAAGGCGAGTCGATTTTCCAGTTCCGCACCCGTGGAATGATCTGTCTTTTCACACATCCTTGATGCTTTCTGCCACACATATTGCGCAGCTTGGCAAGCTGTTTCCACCAGATCGGGTCTATACCGATCCGGTGGATTGTTATGCGTATGCATACGATAATACCCGGAAGGTTTTTCCGCCCGATGCCGTGGTATTTCCGTTGTCTGCCCTGGAAGTTCAGGCAGCAGTGAAATTCTGTAACGAGACCAGGATCCCGCTTGTACCTCGGGGGCGAGGCACCGGCACTTCGGGTGGCAGCCTTCCGGAATCCGGTGGAATTGCGTTATCGCTGGAACGGATGGTGCGCGTCCTCAAGGTTGATCCTGCCAATCGCGTACTCGTTGCTGAGCCGGGGGTCATAAACCAGACAGTCCAGGATATTGCAAGAACGCATGGTTTCTTCTGGCCCCCGGACCCTTCCAGTGCGGCTTTTTCGAGTATAGGGGGAAACCTTGCCACCTCGGCCGGCGGACCGCATGCGGTAAAGTACGGAACCACCCGCGATCATGTGCTGGGAGTGAAGGCAGTTACCGGCAAGGGCGAAGTGATCCGAACGGGCTGCTATACGACCAAGGGCGTCGTGGGGTACGACCTCACCCGGCTTCTGATTGGCTCCGAAGGCACACTGGCAGTTATTACCGAAGCCACCCTCAAGCTCACTCCGCTTCCCCAGGCGTTGGGGGGGGTGACAGCCTATTATGGCGACCTCGCCGGCTGCACAGATGCTATTGTCCGGGTCATGACGCTTCCGCAGACTCCAAGTGCGCTGGAGTTTCTCGATGCCGGGTCACTGAACCTGATAAGGAGCCGGTTTCCCGGTATGCTTCCTGCCGATGCGCACGCCATGCTGATGATCGAAGTGGATGGTACCGAGCACTCAGTCGCAGAATCACGTGACGCAGTTCTCAGGGCTTGCGGGGGCAGCGGATTGATTCAGGCCACGCCGACGGCAGATGCTGCAACGCTGTGGCGAGCCAGAAAAACATTATCGCCGTTATTGAGGGATATTGCGCCAAAAAAAATCAATGAGGACGTAGTCGTGCCGGTTTCGGCTCTGCCGGAGTTTCTGCTGGGACTCACCGGGTTGAGTGCGAAGTATCGACTTTCCAACATCAATTTTGGTCATGCCGGAAACGGCAATATTCATGTCAACCTGTTGGTGAATCCGGAATCTGCGGACGAGATGCAGCGGGCGGAAATGTGCCTGAACGAGATATTCGACCTTGTAATCGAACTCAACGGCACCTTGTCAGGAGAACACGGCGTCGGTAGCGAGAAAAGAGCATATATCGGAAAAGAGATCGATCCGGTCACCATGGAACTCATGAAGGAGATCAAGCGCGTGTTTGATCCCAACAATATCTTGAATCCCGGAAAGCTGTTTCCATAGCCACGGATGTGCGGCTTGCGAATCGGCAACGGGAATGTTGCCGTATTTGTTCAACTGTTCAAATTCAAGATTAGCAAAACGCCTTGCTAACCCGAAGTTTTCAAGAGCTGGGAGATGTCGTGGGCGAAGACGTCTGCGCCTTTATCATTACTGACGTAGAGTCGCAACTTCCCCTTTGTATCGTAGATGTAGGTTCCGGTGGAGTGGTCCACGCTGTCATGCTGATGGGCGCCGCCTTGTTGCTTCTGGTAGACGACGTTAAATTCTTTCGTGGTCTTTTTTATCGCGCGTTCGTCGCCATACAGACCGAGGAAGCTGGGATTGAAGGCAGAGAGATATGCTTTCAGGACTTCAGGTCGGTCGCGCTCGGGATCGACGGTAATAAACAGCACTTGCACACGCGATGCATCGGCGCCCAACATGTCCATCGCCGCCGCAAGATTTCCCATGGTCGCAGGGCAGGCATCAGGACAGTGAGTGTAGCCGAAAAATACTGTGACGACCTGCCCTTTGAAGTCGGCAAGGGTTCGGATCTTCCCGTTGTGATCAGTGAGGTTGAAATCTTTGCCGAAATCGGCGCCGGTAATGTCCGTCGAAAGAAACGCGGGCTTTTCCGTCTTGCTACATGCTGAAAGGAGCGGCGCTGTCAGTAGCGCCGCTGCCAACCATACTACAAGTTTGTAATAGTGCGGTCGATGCCTCACGCATGTCCCTTAGAAACGTATGTAATGGTCTACCAGGAGTGCCGCGAACAATGCTGCCAGATAAACGATCGAGTAGCGAAACGCGCTTCGGGCCAGTTGATCACTGTAGCTGAGGTAGATTTTTACTGCATAGTATAAAAATATCACATCCAGCACTATCGCGCCGACCAGATAAATAAGCCCGCTCATCTGAGTGGCATAGGGCATCAATGTCACCGCGATGAGTATCAGTGTGTACAGCAGAACATGCAGGCGCGTAAATTTGTCGCCGTGGGTTACCGGCAGCATCGGCATGCCAACCTTTGCATATTCCAGTTTGCGATAGAGTGCAAGCGCCCAGAAATGGGGCGGCGTCCATGCGAAAATAATCAGAAATAAAAGCAGAGCGTCAGCCGACACTTCGCCCGTTACCGCAGCCCAGCCCAGAACGGGCGGCATTGCGCCGGAAGCGCCGCCGATGACGATATTTTGCGGGGTCATCGGCTTCAAGATCACAGTGTAGATAATCGCATAGCCGACAAAGGTTCCAAGCGTGAGCCACATGGTCAGCGGATTGACCAGTTGATGCAGTATCAGCAGACCCGCGCCGCCAACAAGCGCCAGGAACACAAAGGTTTCAGGCGAGGTAACGGTCCCGCGAGGCAGCGGGCGCCCACGCGTGCGGGCCATGACAGCATCGATTTTCTGCTCGACAAGGCAGTTGACGGCTGCGGCAGCTCCCGCAACGAACGCTATCCCCACCGTGGCAAAGATGAGCGTATCCAGGGGTACAACGCCCGGAACGGACAGAAACATGCCTATAACGGCCGTAAAAACAATAAGCGATACAACTCGCGGCTTGGTTAACCGGTAAAACTGCTGCACACGCGAAGCAGTTTGCTGCCAAGCAATACTCGTTGTAGCCATAACGTTTCGTCTCCTAATTATCGCGGGTTCGCCGCCCGCCGTTTCGACAAATCAATGTGAATCACGAGTGGTCTATGTGCAAGAGTAGTTCCCCTGCTCACACCCATCCAGTTGCCGTATCTTTCAGTGTTTCATATCCGTACCCATTGCATGTTCCAACTGGGATACCTTGAGCAGCCGCTTGATGTCTTTCGCCATCTTTCCAGGGTCAGGATCCTTTGGAAACCGCATCATCAGATTTCCGATGGGGTCTATCAGATAAATATGATCATGCTGTGAACCGGCGGCCGGGACCTCCTTGAGCAACTCACTGTTTTTCGCCCGGATGACATGCATTCCCTCGTAGTCTCTCAGTACTTCTGGGGAAGGCTTTTGCTCGTCATCGATCAGCCACAACCGCTCGATGCGATCCATTTCGGCGTTTTGATAGGTACGCACTTGACGCATGTAATAGAGCTTCTTCTGGCATTGCTCGGCACACGCCCCCGAGTCGATCGACATCAGCACCCACTTGCCGCGAAGGTCGCGCATGCGAAAAATTGTCTGGTCCGCGTCGTTCAGCCCCGTCCCTTTCAATTGCCTAACCTCGATCAGATCCCCGTAATTTACGGGCTGAGGCCGCACATTCCAGAAATACAGTGTATAGGAAGCTATAAAGGGCGCGCTCAATACCAGCGCCAACAGTATCAACGTCCGTCTATTCTTTCTAGTAACGCTCTCGTTTGACACTTAGCACCAGATAAATAATCAATACGGCGAAAGCCATCGCAAACCATTGGAAGGCATACCCGATATTCTTGCCCGAGCCGGAATCAGGTCGAGGCCATTCCCGCACCAAACCATCATTCGCTTGATCTTTCTGCAGGATCATCACCGGCTGTAGCTTCAGGCCAGTGCTGCTTCGATAACGTTCGAGGTCCAAGTTTTCCCATACCTGACCGGATACCTGATCGGGAGACAATTCCAGGGTTTTTTGCATTGCTGTCGTCGCAATGCCCGAAACCAAAATCTTCCCACCTGGCGTAGCCACTTCCGGCAATTTACTCCGATCGCGGGTTGCCGCTATCCATCCCCGGTTTACCAGAACGTGCATCTCACTGTTACCGACTCTCAATGGAGTTACAATCTGGTAACCCGCGATACCCTTGTATATCTTGTTATCAAGATAGATCGTGTGTCCCGGTACGTATTCACCCCGAGCTTCAACTTGATGATATTGAAAATCTTCAAGCTTTACCGGATGATCAGGGAGCGTAATTGCCGGCTCCTGTGAAAGACGGTCGAGCCGCTCCTGCCGGGACTCCTTTTCCTGCGCTCGCGAGAGCTGCCAGTTACCAAGTTGCACCATAATCGTTATCACAGCTATTGCAGCTACTGTTGACCATAATCGTGGCGTAAAACGCCAGCCTGAAATAGTCATTGGATAGGATGCGAAACTCGGCTAAACTTCTTTCTGAAGACCTAATAATTCGGGATCAAACCTTGAAAATCGTTATCGTACTGCTTCTGTTTCTCATATTTGCCAGCCTGGGGTCCGCGCTCTACTATCTGGTCAAGGACAAGGGACATGACACACGTGTTGTCAAGTCCCTGACCTTGCGTATTGGATTGTCGCTTTTTCTGTTCACCCTTCTGATGGTGGGAACCTACTTCGGCTTTATTCCACTTTGAGCGAAGAGGCTCCCCATCCTGGTTACCTGGCTGCCCTTCTTATATCAGCCAGTAAACAAATATGAACAGGCCCAACCAGACCACGTCCACGAAGTGCCAATACCATGCCACCCCTTCAAAACCGAAGTGATTCTCGGGTGAAAAGTGACCCTTCAGCACGCGGCACCAGATGACGAACAGCATAATGGAGCCGACCGTCACGTGAAAGCCGTGAAAGCCGGTCAACATGAAGAACGAGGCGCCGTAGGCTCCGGTAGTTAACTTGAGATTCATCTCGGAGTAGGCGTGCGCGTACTCATACGCCTGCAACCCCACGAAGAGAAATCCAAGGGCAAATGTAAGGAACAGGCCCAGTTTGAGCTGCCCACGCTTGTTCAGCTTCAACGCCCAGTGCGCCCAAGTGACGGTTACACCAGAGGTCAGCAGCAGCAGGGTATTGAAAGCTGGAAGACCCCAGGGACCCATGGGCATGAACTTCTCGGTGATGCCGGGACCGGCGGTGGGCCAGTCTGCGGTGAAGTCCGGCCACAGTATTTTGTTATCCAGGTCGGCAAGATCCGGTATGGAATGCATGCGCATGTAGTACAGGGCGCCAAAAAAAGCCCCGAAAAACATGACTTCCGTAAAGATGAACCAGCTCATCCCCCAGCGGAAAGATTTATCGACCTGCTTGTTGAATTTGCCGCTCTCGCTTTCGCGAGCCACAGTGCTAAACCAGCCGAAAAGCATGTACACCAGTATGGCAAAACCCGTGGCAAGCAATCCATAACCCACTGGTATCCTGTTGACCGAAAATGCGGCACCGAACCCCATGAATAACAGCGCTATTGACCCTGTGATGGGCCAGGCCGACGGCGCTGGAACGTAGTAGTGACCTCCTCCTTGTTGGCTCATGCTCTTTCTCCTGCGTATTTGAAATTGATTCTAAGTAACTATTTTAACCACTAATACCAAGGTCATGACGAACAGGGCGGCACCGATGAGGCCGCCAATGATTACCTGCGCCGGCGTCAATGAACTCGCATCGCTGTCGAGGTCACTCTGTTTGCGCACTCCAAAAAATGCCCAGAAGACCGCTTTTGCAATCTGTAAAAACTTGCCTCTGGGCTGTTGCTTGTTATCTTCTTTCAAATCTGGTCCGCGTTGATATCCAAGCTGGCAGTATTATCGTTACCCAACTCAAAAAAGGTGTACGAGATGGTAACCGTATTGATATCGGTTGGCAGACCTGGTTCGATCAGGAACTGAACCGGCATTTGCCGTACCTCTCTCGGTTTCAATACCTGCTTGCTGAAACAGAAACACTCGAGTTTTTTCAAGTGTTTTCCCAGTAACTGAGGACTGTAACTCGGTATTGCCTGACCGTTGATCTCCCGGTCGGAGTTATTTCTCACCTCATAGACCACTTGTGTCAACTCGCCCGGGTGCACACGCACACTGGACTGCAGAGGCTTGAACTGCCAAGGCAGCCCCCGTGTGTTGGCATCCAGTTCCACCGTTACCCATCGGGCCGTATCAACCTGGGTATTTTCCACCAACGTATCCGCCTGTAACAGATTGTTGAGGCCTGTAACTTCGCAGATCTTTTCATAAAACGGAACAAGAGCGAAGCCGAAGCCAAACATGATTACAGTAAAGATCAGCAGCTTCCTGAGTACGACGGAATTCGCTTCAGTTACGTTCATCACCAGTTTTTTACAATAACCGCAACAAAGAGTGCTATTACAGTCGCGAGCAGAAAGAGGGCTGTTCTGATTGCACCACGCCTTCTTTCTGCATCGTCCTTCATATTATTCCCCAATTCTTAACGAATAACAGGGGGGGTTTCGAAGCTATGGTAGGGAGCCGGTGATGGCAGCGTCCATTCCAGAGTTTTTCCGCCTTCCCACACTTCTGCGGAAGCTTTCGCGCCACCCCGAATGCATTTCAGCACCACGTACAGGAACAGCAACTGGCTCAAACCAAACCCAAAGGCACCAATGCTGGAAATCATATTGAAGTCCGCAAATTGCAGCGCATAGTCGGGAATACGGCGGGGCATGCCGGCCAATCCGAGGAAGTGCTGCACGAAGAAGGTGAGATTGAAGAAGAACATGGACAGCCAGAAATGCCATTTGCCCAAGGTCTCGTCATACATGTGGCCCGTCCACTTCGGCAGCCAGTAGTAGGCACCGCCAAATATCGCGAACAGCGCACCGGACACCAGCACATAATGGAAGTGGGCAATAACGTAGTAGGTATCCTGCACCTGGATATCGATCGGGACAATGGCACACACCACGCCGCTGAAGCCGCCAAGGGTAAACAGGAAGATGAAGCCGATGGCAAACAGCATGGGCGTCTCGAAAGTCATGGAGCCACGCCACATGGTAGCGGTCCAGTTGAACACTTTCACACCGGTTGGCACCGCGATCAGCATGGTTGCATACATGAAGAACAGTTGCCCGGTTACCGGCATGCCGGCGGTGAACATGTGGTGCGCCCAGACGATGCAGGAAAGAATGGCGATGGAAGCGGTTGCATACACCATCGAGGAATATCCGAACAGCGGTTTGCGCGCAAAGGTTGGGATGATCTCAGAGACGATACCAAATGCCGGCAGAATCATGATGTAGACTTCCGGGTGCCCGAAGAACCAGAAGATATGCTGGAACATCACGGGATCACCGCCGCCCGCCGCATTGAAGAAATTGGTACCGAAATTGCGGTCGGTCAGCAGCATGGTCACCGCCCCAGCAAGCACCGGCATGACCAGCACCAGCAGATACGCAGTGATCAACCAGGTCCATACGAACAGCGGCATCTTCATCAGGGTCATGCCAGGCGCGCGCATGTTGAGAATGGTGGTGATGATATTGATCGATCCCATGATGGAAGAAGCGCCCATGATGTGAATCGCAAAGATCGTCATGTCCATCCCCATGCCCATCTGCACCGACAACGGCGGATAGATTGTCCAGCCGCCGGCAGGCGCTCCACCCGGCGCAAAGAAGGAACCCAATAGCAGCAGCGCCGCAGGCGGCAGCAGCCAGAAGCTCCAGTTATTCATTCGCGCAAAGGCCATATCGGGAGCACCGATCATCATCGGTACCTGCCAGTTGGCAAAACCGACGAAGGCCGGCATGATGGCCCCGAAAATCATCACCAACCCGTGCAGGGTGGTGAGTTGGTTGAAAAATTCGGGATTGACGATCTGTATTCCTGGCTGGAATAGCTCCGCCCGGATAGTCAGCGCCATCACGCCCCCTGTCAGGAACATGATGAAGCTGAACCACAGATACATCGTGCCGATGTCCTTATGGTTCGTGCTGGTCAGCCAACGCATCAAGCCCGTGGGATGATGATCGTGGGCATGTGCAATGTCGTGATCGTGTACTGCTGCCATGGTTTCCTCCTTGAGGCTATTATCTGTGTTGATTGATTTCGGATGGCTGGACGGCATCGCCTGTCGAATTGCCGAAGGAATTGCGCTGGTAGGTGATCACCGAGGCAATATCCACGTCCGACAGATGCTTGAATGGCGCCATTGCCGTGCCGCTCTTGCCATTCATGACGATGTTGATGTGGCCATCCTTGGGCCCGGTGGCAACTTTCG
>NZ_FOHI01000003.1 GCF_900111585.1 Nitrosospira multiformis | reverse complement strand
CCAAACTTGTACCACTTCGAGTCATACCACAGCGACATGTCGTAGTCCCGGCCGCTCGTCTTGGCCTGGCTCGACGTTCCCATCGTTGTTGCCATTTTGCTTCCTCCTGCTATCTTGTTAATCAAGTACTGCCTTGCTTCCAGCAGCCGCTTCCTCCCTCGTCAATCCCGGCAGAAGCGCTTGCCCTTCATGCTGCCTCATACTTCCAATATCCGCTTGCTGCCGCTTCTACTACCCAAAAAACCTGGCGTGCAAGAACAAATTGTCGCTTACTTACTTCTCAATACCGGCAGCAACTAACAGCAGCACCAGACCATACCCCAAATCCCTCCCTGGTACCACCTATATTGCCACTACCAGTACTTTACATACCCATAAGCCCGTAAAGACTACTCCCCGCCATACACTTAAGTCAAGCAGTTTGTCAGAGGGTAAACAGGGCAAAATGCGCGATAATCTATTGATCCTTAGCCATACCACGCATTTCAAGGACTGGAGCATATCTCATGCCAGAAATATTATTCTCATTCAATTCAAGAAGTTGCATCATTTGCATTATACTTTTACTACGCATATGTAAGAAAACTCGACACCCCCTGAGGCTCGGAGAACCCGGATAGGAGAGGCATCAGCACGAAAAGCGAGTCATTCTTTACTGGCCAATCTGTATTCATAATTTGTACACCCCAGGATTCGTATTTCATCCTGGCCGCGTTTATCATACCCCCTTTCCACTCCGATCACCGCTGATCCTGGCATGTCCATCATTCGCGTTGCGCTTGATAAACCTTTGAATACACTCTTCGATTATCTCGCCCCGGCAGGAGTGACAGAGCAGGATATCGGTTGCCGCGTATTCGTTCCCTTTGGAAAAAGTCGCATGACAGGGGTTATCATGGAGGTGGCCTCTCACTCCGACATTTCCCCGAACAAGATCAAGCAAGCCGGTCAGGTATTTCGCGATGTTCCACCCCTGCCAGCGGAGTTGCTCGAGTTATTCCGTTTTTGCAGCGAGTATTACCACCACCCGCTGGGAGAAGTGGTAATGAATGGCCTTCCGATCAGATTGCGCAGCAGTCAACCTTTTTTCATTCGCGCAGCGCCCATCATTTTTCAATATCGCCTCACGACGAAGGGTCGCGCTGTCGATATATCGGCCATTCCAGGTCGCAGCATCGCTAAACGCAGACTTCTGGTAAAGCTGAAGGAATCAGGGATGATCGAAGATGGGGAGGCAAAGCAATTTTCCAGCCGAGCCGCCGAGGCCATGAAGGAGTTTGTCGCTTTGCAATGGGTGGAAGAAATACCCATTGCCTCCCCCGTGGTTTCGGCTTCTCCGTTTCAAGAAACACCCCTGCTCCCCGTCCTGACCCCTGCGCAGAAAAGTGCGATCGATGCAATAGTCCCGAAAATGGGGGAATTCAATACATGGCTGTTGCATGGAGTGACGGGCAGCGGAAAAACGGAGATATACCTGCAATTGATTTCACTGCTGCTGCGCCAGGCGCGACAGACGCTCGTCCTCGTCCCGGAGATCAACCTGACGCCGCAATTGGAGTTCATCTTCCGGGCTCGCTTTCCCGGATTAAGGCTGGTCAGCCTCCATAGCGGATTAAATGCCACTGAACGCGCCGAAGGGTGGGTGCAGGCGCAGCATGGAGAAGCCGAAATAATACTGGGTACCCGGCTCGCTGTATTTACTCCGCTGCCAAGGCTGGGAATGATCATCGTGGATGAGGAGCACGATCTCTCATTCAAACAGCAGGAAGGCTTGCGCTACTCGGCGCGGGATGTCGCTGTCTTTCGTGCAAAGCGCGCCGGAGTACCCATAGTATTGGGTTCGGCCACTCCGTCGCTCGAAACCTATTACAACGCCATTACAGGACGCTATCTCCTGTTGCGCCTGCCCTCGCGTGCCGCCGACAATGCCTCCCTGCCAACCGTGCATTATATCGATATCGGTAAAATAAAAACTGAGGAAGGCTTTTCACCCCCGGTCATCACCGCGCTGGAAAAATGCCTGGCATCAAACCAGCAAAGCCTGGTTTTTATAAACCGTCGTGGTTACGCGCCAATTCTGCTATGCAGAGCATGCGGGTGGACAGCGGTCTGCCATCGCTGCGCCAGCCGTCTGGTCGTCCACTTGCGCGAAAAAAAACTGCGCTGTCACCATTGCGGCCACCAAGCGGAATTTCCCAGCCTCTGTCCGGAATGCGGGAATCAGGATATTGCTCCTTTTGGTCACGGCACACAACGAATCGAAGCTGCATTAACCCGGCTTTTTCCCCATGCCCGCATCGCCCGGATAGATCGCGACAGCACGAGGCGGAAAGATTCCTGGCAGCGGATATTGAAAGATATTCGTGAGCAGCGCGTGGACATACTCGTGGGCACGCAGATTCTCGCGAAAGGACACGATTTTCCAAATCTGTCGCTGGTCAGTATTCTGAATTCCGACGCCTCCCTGTTCAGCACCGATTTCCGCGCATCGGAGCGATTGTTTGCCCAACTGATGCAGGTAGCCGGGCGTGCGGGACGTTCAGGTACCCCCGGCGAAGTTTTGATTCAAACCGGGTTCCCCGATCACCCGCTCTATCGCGCACTGTACCAGCACGATTACGACGCACTTGCCCGGATGCTGCTGGAAGAAAGGAAAACCGCGCACTTCCCACCATTCGTCTATCAGGCTTTATTACGGGCGGAGGCGCCGGCAATTGCTACCGCGCTCGCCTTTCTTGCCAATGCGGCAACCCTGGCAAAAGCGCCACACCAGATTAAGGTATTTGATCCGGTTCCGGCCCACATGGCGCGACTGAAGGGAATGGAGCGCGCTTATCTGCTGGTGCAGTCGAGGTCCAGAAAGAAGCTGCAGGAATTCCTCGGGAGCTGGCGCACGAAGCTCGACAGCCTTCCCAGCCATAAAGTGCGCTGGACGCTGGACATCGACCCCTTGGAATTCTAGGAATATCTGGCAAAATTCCTCTGGAACATTCCCGATGCAGGGCGGCGTCATGGTGACGTATGATTTGATTTATACTCGTCCCTTTTTTCTGAAGCAACGATAGAAAGTGGTTTCAAAGGACTCCGGTCTTTGCAAGCCATTCCATCGGGAACATTATGACGGCCTCAAAAAGCACGGAAACACTGCTCGGCGATAACACAAACACATGGTCAGGACGCTTTGATGAACCGGTTTCGGAACTGGTCCAGCGCTATACCGCGTCAGTCGGTTTCGACAAGCGACTGGCGGAGTACGATATCCAGGGATCCCTCGCACATGCCCGCATGCTCGCTGCGGGTGGCATTATCGGCCATCATGACCTCGACGCCATCGAACGTGGCCTGAGCCAGATCCGGCAGGAAATCCAAGGTGGCGAATTTGTCTGGCAGTTGGCTCTGGAGGACGTTCATCTCAATATCGAGAAGCGCCTGACTGCGCTGATTGGTGACGCCGGGAAACGACTGCATACGGCACGTTCCCGTAACGATCAGGTAGCGACAGACATAAGGCTCTATTTGCGCGCCTCCATCGACCGGATTACCGCCCTGATCCATGCAGTGCAGAACGCGTTGCTGCATCTGGCGGAGCAGCATGTCGATACGGTGATGCCCGGCTTCACGCACCTGCAGGTGGCGCAACCCATCGTCTTCGGACACCATCTCATGGCCTATTTCGAAATGCTGAAACGTGACGCGGCGCGTTTGGCCGACTGCAGAAAGCGCGTGAACAAACTCCCGCTGGGAGCAGCCGCGCTGGCAGGAACAAGCTATCCCGTCGATCGCGCGATGGTAGCGCGGGAACTGGGTTTTGAGGGTGTCTGCGAAAATTCGCTGGATGCCGTTTCCGATCGGGATTTTGCCATTGAATTCTGTGCAGCAGCAGCCCTGATCATGACGCATCTATCGCGCCTGTCCGAGGAACTCATCTTGTGGATGAGCCCACCTTTCGGATTTATCGACTTGGCTGACCGTTTCTGTACCGGCTCATCCATCATGCCGCAAAAGAAAAACCCGGATGTGCCCGAGCTGGTGCGCGGCAAGACCGGGCGCGTGAACGGACATCTGGTCGCATTGCTGACTCTGATGAAGGCCCAGCCGCTCGCGTACAACAAGGATAACCAGGAAGACAAGGAGCCTCTGTTCGATACGGTAGATACACTGACTGATACGCTGCGCATTTATGCCGATATGCTGGCCGGTATACGCGTCAAGCAGGCTGCCATGCGAGAAGCAGCGACGCGTGGGTATGCCACTGCCACCGACCTTGCCGATTATCTGACAAAAAAGGGATTGCCTTTCCGTGAGGCGCACGAAGCAGTGGCACAAGCAGTGCGCTTTGCCGAAAAGAGCAACCGGGACTTAAGTGCACTCACCCTGCCGGAGCTACAGCAATTCTCTCCGTTGATCGAGGACGATATCTTCACTGTGCTGACGCTGGAAGGGTCGTTGAATAGCCGCAATCACATTGGCGGTACTGCCCCGGTACAGGTTGCCGCCGCTATACGGCGGGCAAGAGAATGGCTATCCGCAACCACCAGCTGCGCAATAGTCTGAAGCAATTATGCAATCCTGGACAGAAATCGCGGCGCAAATCTCCCATTCCACCGGTACTCCTTTTACCATACAAACAGCTTCCTCCCTGGGTGGCGGTTGCATCAACCAGGCATATCGAATCGAAGGGAACGGCCAACGATTCTTCGTCAAACTGAACAATCCGGAATGTCTTTCGATGTTTGAGGCGGAGGCTGCGGGTCTTCAGGAAATTCGTAATTCCCGCAGTCTGCGTGCGCCTGCGCCAATATGCTGGAGCGGAAATACTTCCGTGGCATGGCTGGTGCTAGAATATGTGGAGATGCGCGCCGGCACCGGGGAAGGTGTCCGTGCACTGGGAGAAGGGTTGGCTATAATGCACCGTGTCTCTTCCGGGGAATTCGGGTGGACATGCAATAACACCATTGGAGCGACCCCGCAAATCAACGCGCCTTCGTCCAACTGGATCGATTTCTGGCGCAAGCACCGTTTAGGGTATCAATTGCAATTGGCGAAGGCCAATGGCTACTCGGGACGGATACAGACACAGGGGGAGCGATTGATGGGGGAACTGGATTGCTTCTTTCCTGACGGACAACCTGACGTGTCGCTCCTGCACGGCGACCTCTGGAGCGGCAACTACAATTTCGATGAAACGGGGCAACCCGTCATATTTGATCCTGCCGTCTATTATGGTGACCGCGAAACCGATATTGCGATGACTGAACTGTTTGGCGGTTTTCCCGGCAGTTTTTATGCGGCTTACCGGTGCGCCTACCCACTGGATGCGGGTTATGCAACCCGCAAAACCCTCTACAACCTGTATCACATACTGAACCATCTCAACCTGTTCGGCCGGGGATACCTCAGCCAGGCGGAGCAGATGATGGGCAGACTGCTGGCGGAAATCCGCTGAGGTTCACTTCGGGGCTGTCAAACATCCACAGACTCCTGAAACACAAGCCCGGCATGCTCGCGCATTTTGTGAAAACGAATGTGTTTCCAGTTTTCTTCGGCCACGCTGAGTTCCGCGCCGAAGGAAGCCAGAAATGTCGGTGCGCCCACGGCATCATAGGCGACGCGGTGGGCGTTGGTGTCGATGAAGCGTTTGAGTTCGCGTGCATCCTCAGCGGTAATCCATCGCGCCAGCTGGTATTTCGCGGGAGCAAGACGCGCGTCCACGCTGTATTCATGCTTGAGGCGATGTGCGACAACGTCGAATTGCAAAGCTCCCACCGCGCCGAGCAGCAGCGCGCTGCCCAAGTGCGGCCTGAAAACCTGGATCGCACCCTCTTCGCCCAATTGCGCCAGCCCCAGTTTGAGCTGCTTGCTGCGCATGGGATCGGCGATTTCCACTGTCTGAAAGATTTCCGGGGCGAAAAATGGCAGACCGGTAAACTGCAAGCGCTCTCCTTCCGTCAGCGTATCCCCGAGTTGCAATGTCCCATGATTGGGAATGCCAATGATATCTCCGGGATAGGCAACGTCGAGTAAATCGCGCCGCTGGGAGAGAAAAGATACGACCCCATTGGTACGAATATCCTTGTCGTTACGCGCAATTCTCAGGTTCATGCCGCGTTCGAACCGGCCGGAACAGATGCGAACGAAGGCGATACGATCCCGGTGGGCCGGATTCATGTTGGCCTGAATCTTGAACACTACTCCCGTAAATCGTGGTTCGTGCGGCTGGACGTGACGCTGCAATGCGCTGCGTGAACCGGGTGGCGGGGCAAGACCTACCAGAGCATCCAGCACTTCACGGATGCCGAAGTTATTAATGGCCGAACCAAAAAAAACCGGAGTCTGGCGGCCTGCGAGAAACGCTTCCTGGTCGAATTCCGGCGAAGCGCCGCGTATCAGCTCGATCTCCTGCTGCAGATTTGCGGCCTGATCTCCAAAACGTTCTGCCAGCAGCGGATTATCCAGGCCTTTGATGATTTCATCTTCATCGTCCAGCCTGTCAGAACCGGGATGAAAAACACGCATGTGATTGTGCCGCAGATCGAAGACGCCTTGAAAACTGCGCCCCATCCCCATCGGCCACGTAAACGGCACTGCGGCCATGCGCAGTGTTCGCTCGATCTCATCGATGAGATCGAGCGGATCGCGCACTTCCCGGTCCATCTTGTTTACAAAAGTGATAATGGGGGTGTTACGCGCGCGGCATACTTCCAGCAAGCGCAACGTTTGGGCTTCCACCCCATTGCCGGCATCGATCACCATGAGGGCGGCATCCACTGCGGTCAGCACCCGGTAAGTATCCTCCGAGAAATCCTGGTGTCCCGGCGTATCGAGCAGATTGATGACGCAATCCCCATACTCCATCTGCATAACCGAGCTGGCAACCGAAATGCCTCGCTGCTTCTCGATCTCCATCCAGTCGGAGGTCGCATGGCGGCTCGCCTTCCGCGCCTTGACGCTGCCGGCGATATGGATGGCGCCGGCGAATAACAGTAATTTTTCCGTGAGTGTCGTTTTACCGGCATCCGGGTGAGAAATTATGGCAAACGTGCGCCTGCGCGCCACTTCCTGACCAACCATTCGGAGTATTCCTTATCTTATGCCTGTGTTTTACGGTCTGACTGATCCTCGTCTTGAGGATAAAGATAGCAGTGTGTCGTATGCGTTGAACTGAATGTGCTTGCTGCCGGGTAGTTTTTACGACAGGCCGGCATGACGTGGGAGCAACGGGGATGAAAATGGCAGCCCTGCGGCGGATTGGCGGGCGACGGAAGGTCGCCGTGCAGGCGAATAACCTTCCGCTTCGACTCCAGTTCGATAACGGGAACAGCGGATAACAATGCCTGCGTATAGGGATGACGGGGGCTGCCCAGAACTTCATCCACCGTCCCGCGTTCCACTATCCTTCCCAGATACATGACTGCGATCTCATCCGCAATATATTCGACCACTGAAATATTATGGGTGATGAACAGATAGGCCAAGCCCAGATTGCGCTGCAATTCCCTCAACAGATTTAAAATCTGGGCCTGCACCGACACATCCAGCGCGCTGGTGGGCTCATCACATACGATCAGCTTCGGGTTGACGGCCAATGCGCGGGCAATGGCTATCCGCTGGCGCTGGCCGCCGGAGAACTCATGCGGGTAACGCCATTTGGTCTCTGCTGGCAGGCCGACACTTTCGAGTAACCCGTCCACTCTTTTTTCCTTGCGCTCTTTTCCGTCATCTTCGACCCCGAGGGCGTTCATTCCCTCTTCGATAATATCGACAATGCGCATTCTGGGATTGAGTGATGAATACGGGTCCTGGAATATAAGCTGGAATTCGCCGCGGAGTCTCCTTAACCGGTTGCGCTCCAGACCTACCAGTTCCACCCCGTTGTAGCGCACGCTGCCCGCCGTGGGAGGGATGAGTTGCAGCATGGCTTTTCCTGCCGTCGTCTTTCCGCAGCCGGATTCTCCCACCAGCGCCAGCGTTTTGCCCCGATCAATCTTGAGCGATATTCCGTCGACTGCCTTGACGTACCCCGCTACACGCCTCATCAAGCCCTTGTGGATAGGGAAATAAACCTTCAGATCAGTAACGGATAACAGGGAACCATCAGGCGTTGGTTGCTCCGCTCCAGCACTGGGGAACGACTCAAACTCCCTGCTTTCCGCATCCAGCCTGGCCGGCGCGCCTGCTTGCGCCGAAACCGCCGGTTTGACGATCTTTGATCCAAAATTCTGATTAAAGAGGTGGCATCTTACCTGCTGCTCTCCGGTCAGCGCGGTCCATCCCGGCGCCACCTGATGACACAATTCCCAGGCCTGGTCGCACCGGTCCGCAAAACGGCAGCCAACGAATTCCCGTGACAGGGAGGGAACGTTGCCCCTGATCGCATCCAGCCGATGACCCTGTTTGCGTCTGTCCCTGCCGGGTAAGGCAGCAAGGAGTTTGCGGGAATAGGGATGTGCCGGTCCGCGAAAAAACGCCTCACGGCTCGCCGTTTCCACAATTTCCCCTGCATACATTATTCCCACCCGATGCGCCATCTCTGAAGCCACACCGAGATCGTGCGTAATCAGCAAGATTGCCATGCCCACCCGCTGCTGCAAGCCGCGCATGAGTTCCAGCACCTGCGCCTGGATGGTCACATCCAGCGCGGTCGTGGGCTCGTCGGCAATCAGGAGCTCCGGCTCCCCGGCCAAGGCCATGGCAATCATCATCCGTTGCTTCATTCCACCGGAAAACTGGAAAGGGTATTCATTCATGCGCCTTGCCGCATCCGGTATTCCTACCTGGTCCAGAATTTCCACGATGCGTTTTTCTGCCGCTTGTCCACGCAAGTCGAAATGACGCTGCAATACCTCGCCAATTTGATGCGCCACGGTCATCACCGGATTGAGGCTTAGCATCGGCTCCTGGAAAATCATGCCGATGCGCTTCCCACGCACGTTGCGCATGGCTGCCTCGGGAAGCAGCAGCAGATCTTCGCCGCCCAGACAGACAGAGCCACTCACGATTTCGCCGGCTTCCGGCAACAGCCGCATTACCGAAAGCGCCGTGATGGATTTGCCGCACCCGGATTCCCCCAGGAGTGCAAATGTTTCACCCTTCAGGATCTGCAGCGTAAGCCCATCGACCGCCCATACCGGTCGCCGCTCCGTGTACAGAACGGTTTCGAGATTCTGGATTTCAAGAACTGAATTCATGCCGGGAGAGAATCCTCTGCGGAAAAGGGAATCTGGTTACGCATTCTTCCCGATGCTTTTCCGGCGCCATGTTCTCGCCAGGGCAGACAGGGTCTTCATCCTTGGATCGAACGCATTCTGTACCGCATCGGCAAAGAGATTCGCGCTCAGGACCAGCGCAAACATGAAGCTGAAGGCAGCAAACAGTGCCCACCACACCATCGGTTCCCGCGCCATTTCCAGGCGCGCGGCGTTGATCATGGTGCCAAAACTGATGGTTGAAGGATCAACGCCCACTCCCACATAGGATAGTACAGCCTCTGCCAGTACCAGACCGCTGAAATCCATCACGGTGGTGATCAGCACGATGTGCATCACATTGGGGATAATATGGCGGCTGATGATGCGCCAGTGGGAAACGCCGAATGCATTGGCTGCCTGGATATATTCCATTTCGCGCAGCTTCAAGGTTTCGCCCCGTAGGAGGCGGCACAGGCCAGTCCAGCTTGTAACCCCCAATATGATGCAGAGAAACAGCAAGCGGAGATCAGCGCGCGCAGCGATGGTATCGAAGAGCTCAGGATGAGTCTCCATGTAAACCTGCATCATCAGCACCGTGGCAGCAATCAGTAGAACGCCGGGAATCGAACTGAGTGTGGTGTACAGGTATTGAATCAAGTCATCTACCCAACCCCGGAAATAACCCGCGGCAACTCCGAGAAGCAGTGCAAAAGGAAGCATCATCAGTGTCGTGAGCGTTCCTATGAGGAGTCCGGTACGGATACTCTTGAGGGACTGGTAAAATACGTCCTGCCCCACTTTGTCCGTGCCAAGAATGTGGTAATCGCTGCACAATGCAAGAGCGGCGCCGCCAAGCAGCAGTATCAGGGCGAGCGTCACAAATACCGCTCTCCATGGCACCGGAGTAATACCCCGCCAGATTGTGGAAAGCGTGGACATAAACCTTTCATCCCTGCGGTGCGCCACGATCGCTGTCACCGATGTCGCGATCAAGAACCAGAGCAGCAGGGCAAGGCCCGCGCCTGCTCCAGCTCTGGTGGCAATATCGCTGGCAAGCTGAGCATCCGGATCCTGCAGGTGCGCTCCGCCGAATTTCAGACGGGGGAATTCGCGTACCTGCCCTCCGCCCGGCAACTCCACGGTTTCGCGAGCGTAGAGATGCGTGGCGAAAGGCGCCGAGTAGGTTGTTTCCACTTGCGTGCGCAGAGGCGTTGCAAGCAGGTCGAGCAGGCTCAACACTTCGACCCCGTAAGCGGCTTCACTGCCGCCATTGCCGTTTTCGATGGCGGGACGCAAATGTATCGTGTCGAGCAACCCGATAACGATAAAGAACATCAGTATGGTGAGTGCTGCCATGCCGCTTGCACTATGTCCGACGCGCCGCCAGGGCGCGAGAAGATGTTCATGGCGCCGCACCTGCCAGGCAAAGATAACGATTACGGCAACCAGAACGTAGACGAGCGCATCAGTCCACAGGATTACAGGTTTGAAAGACATGTCAACCTTGCCGGAATATTGTCATTCCAGCCTTATCCTCGGATCCACCAGCGTATAGGAAATGTCGGTCAATATCAGTCCGACGATATAGAGCAACGATCCCAGGAAAACCATCACGCGCACCACGGCAAAATCCTGAGAGTTGATCGCATCGATGGTATAGCTGCCCAATCCCGGAATGCCGAAAAATGATTCCACGATCAGGCTTCCCAGAAACAGCAGGGGAATTACCACAACAGCCCCGGTAAGAATTGGAATCAGGGCATTCTGCAGCACATGTCGAAACAGCACGGCACTTTCCGGCAGGCCCTTGGCACGGGCAGTACGCACGTAGTCCTTGCCCATCTCCTCCAGAAAAAGTGTCCGGTACCAGCGCGTGTTTGCGCCGGCGGCGCTGATGACGCCGATAATCACCGGCAGCACTAGAAACTTGGCCGAATCCAGTCCCTGGCTGTAACCCGATATGGGCACGAGATGCCACAATTTGCTGATCAGAAATTGCCCTCCAATAATATAGAACAGGCTTGAGATGGACATTAGCGCGACGCATAGTACCACACCCCAAAAATCCACGTAGGTGGCCCGAAAAAATACCATCGTCAATGCGAAGGCGATATAAACAATGAGCCCCAGCACGAATACCGGAAGTGCAATGGCGAGACTGGGCAGCATGCGCGTCCTGATTTCGTAGGCGATGTCGCGCCCGTCATCGGCACGACCGAAGCGGAATGCGAACATGGCGACGGATTTCTCGAAAAATATGGTACGGGTAACTTTCTCGAGGCCCTCCTCGGCATTGTTGAACATCAGCGGCTGATCATAGCCGTGCTCCTGTTTCCACTTGGCGATGGCCTCCGGTGTAACACGCTTGATGCCAAGCTGCATGCGCGCCATGTCGTCGGGCGTGTTCACAACAAAAAACAAGGTGAAAGTAATCAGGTTCACGCCCACCAGAATGGGGATCGCATACAGGATGCGCCGGATGATGTAATTAAGCATCACTCACCCTTCACCCTGAGCTTCCATTTTCAGCGCGACATCCGATATTCCTGTTCCTCGTTCCCTACGCCGGTAAACAAGCACGGCGGGAAGCAGACTTCCGGCAAGCGCAATCAATCCTGCGATGGCGGGCCAGACTACCGGTTCATTCCATTCACGCCGCTTCTGCTCGCGCAAGACTCCGTCTATACGCAGATATTTGACATTGTTGTTTGACAGTCTGTTCGGTTTGACGTTGCCATACCATGAGTGATACAAGCCATATTCTTTGGGGTGATAGCCCCAGAGCCAGGGCGCATCATGGCGAAGGATATTGACCATTCTATCGATGATCTTCTGGCGCACGGGGCCGTTCTCCATATTCTTCATTTGCTCGAACAACCGGTTATATTCGGAATTGGAGTAATTGGAAGCGTTCTCGCCTTCATTGCCTACCTTTTGCTGCGGACCATGTAGCAGGAACAGGAAATTCTCCGGATCGGGATAATCGGCGTTCCAACCCCACTCGAAAATCTGGGCATTGCCCTTGCGAATCTTGTCCTGGAAGCGATTGTAGTCCGTGCTGCGAACCACCAACTGAATGTTGAGCTTCTGAAATTGCTTGCGCATCCAGTCGAGGCTGGATTTATCCTCCGCCCCCCTAGCCGTTACGTCGAAATAAAGTACGAGCGGCTCACCGGTTCTGGCGCTGATGCCGTTGGGATAACCTGCTTCTGCCAGTAATGCCTTGGCCACCTTGATCGACTTGCGGCGCGGCCGCCCGTCTACCCACTCATAGACTACGGGGTTGATGCCTTCTTTGCCCTCGCGATGCCCGGCGATGCCGGGAGCAATCGGACCTTGCGCGGGAATCCCGCGTCCGTTGGCAAATATGGAGACATACTCCTCGTAATCCACTGCAATGGAAATCGCCTGACGCAACTTCCTGGCCGATTCGCGGCCACGTTTCCCAACACCGCCGACTACCGGGTCGAGCATATTGAAACCGACGTAGTTTGTGGAAGTCGCAACAGCCGTTTCCAGCCGAATGCCCTGCTCCTTCATCGCTTCAGTTACGGTGGCCTCTCCCTGTCCTGTCAACTGCACAGCCTGGTCGAAACTGTCGGAACCGATATTGGATGCATCGTAGTAACCCTGCAGAAACTTGTTCCAGCGTGGAATGCTTTCCTTCTCCCGGCTGTATACGACCTTTTCTATGAAAGGCAGCGGTTTGCCGACGTCTTTCAGCAGTCCCCCTTCCGCATCCTCCGGCATTCCCTCGGAAGGGTAAGTTTCGCCATGAAAATTGGGATTCTTTTCCAGCACCATTATCCGATTGGGGTTATTCTCCGACAGCATATAGGGCCCGGTTCCGACGGGATACCAGTCGAGGTTGATATTTTTTTCCGACAGGCCTTTCTGGCTGTAGAAGCGCTCAGCCTCCCAAGGAATAGGTGCGAAAAAAGGCATTGCCAGCCAGTACCTGAACTGCGGATATTTGCCCTTGATCTTGATGCGATAGGTATACCGGTCCACCACTTCGGCCCCCTCCAGGGGGTAACGCGCAAGATCCAGGTAATCCTCGCCGTCCTGCTCGCCTCCGCTCTGCTTCCCCTGCTCCTTGGACTGCTCTTTGGCCGCCATCTCGAGCGCTGTCGCATATTCCTTGAGGCCCACGATGTAATCGGACATCAGGCCGAAAATGGGGGAGTGCAGCCGGGGATGAGCCAGCCGCTTGATCTGGAAAACGTAATCCGCAGCGGTGAGTTCCCGGGAGCCGGTTTGCGGAAAATCGCTCAACTTGTAAATGCCACGTACGTCCTCCTCGCCAAGCCTGTGATAAAGGAACTCTCCCTGTGAGTCCCTGGCAAAGGCCGGATGAGGTTGATAACGTATACCGGACTTGATTGAAATTTCATAAACGGTAAAGGCGATCTGACCGGCGTCCACATTGTCGCCCAAGCGCGCGCCTTTTTCGTCAAAATAATGCACCTCCGGCATTTTCGTCGCGGTAGCGGGAATCAATTCATAGGGACGTTTCAGGTAATGGTATTGCAGCGGCGGCTCATATATCTGCGCCGTAAAAAGAATCTCATTGGAGCTGTAGGACTGCACCGGGTCCAGGTGCTTGGGGCGCTCGGCAAAAGCAGCATAAAGTATATTTTTTTCCGCATCCGCGGCAGGATACGGACTGTTCCATGGGTTGCCGCTGCAGGCGCACACCAGAACAGCAAGGAATGCGGGAAGGAAGTGCGTCGCTGGCAAGGTTGCGGTCTTATTCAGAAATTGGGTAAACACGGGCTTGATGATACAGCGGCAATCTTGATTCCTCATGGACAGATTTTCTGCAAACCGGGTGATTCTACAAGCATGCAACAGTTGAAGCTATAATGCTGGAGTTGGGCCAGGTTCAGCGTGTATTTCAGTTCGACGCTATGCGTCACGTCATTTGCTCGTGTACCTTGACCCGCAGTTTCTTCAGGAGTTCAAGCCGTCCGCGCGACTTCGGGACATCCGGACAAACGGGGACGCCGTATTTCTATATTTCACATCATTATTCCAACGCCTCAAGGATATGACATGACATTTCTCGCCAGCAAGCGCATTCTCATCACGGGCCTTCTGACCAACCGTTCGATTGCATATGGCATCGCAAAGGCGATGCATCGCGAGGGCGCCCAGCTTGCCTTTACTTATCAAGGGGAAGGTGTGCGTGAACGGGTTGAAAAAATCATTAAGGAATTTGACAGCGATTTGCTGTTTCCCTGTGATGTTTCAAAGGATGAGGAAATCGACCGATGTTTCGATGATCTCGCAAAGCGCTGGGATGGCCTCGATGGCATTGTTCACTCCATTGCCTTTGCTCCACGCGAGGCGCTCAGCGGAGATTATCTTGAAACCGTAAACCGGGAGGCTTTTCGTATTGCCCACGATGTCAGTTCCTACAGTTTCGCTGCGCTGGCAAAAGCTGCCCTTCCGCTGATGCAGGGACGAAATGGCGCGCTTCTGACACTCTCCTATCTGGGTGCAACAAGGGTGATGCCGAATTACAACGTTATGGGACTGGCCAAGGCAAGTCTCGAAGCCAATGTCCGCTTCATGGCTTCCAGTCTGGGTCCCAAGGGAATACGCGTCAATGCGATTTCGGCAGGGCCGATCAAAACGTTGGCTGCGGCAGGAATCGGCAACTTTGGAAAGCTTCTGAGCTACACGGAGAAGGTCGCGCCGCTGCGGCGTAATGTATCGATCATGGATGTGGGCAATGTGGCCGCCTTTCTATGCAGTGATCTGGCAGGCGGCATAACAGGTGAAATTACCCATGTCGATGCCGGATTCAACACGATTGCCTTCGACACCCTCTAATCCCGAAGCATGACTACTTCTCGAGGTTTTCACTCCTGACCGATACATCATACCTTTTCTTGATTCCATCCAGATAGGATGAAAATTCTTCCTGAGCGAACAACTGGCTCAGTTGGCCTGCAAAAGCTTTTCGCTCGTCTGCGCTGGGCGTCCGTGACTCGATGACACGGTCAACGCGAATCAGAGTAAAACCACCCTGAGCATTCGGCAGGCCTGAATAGGCCGGAAGGTGATTTGTTTCAGCCCTGAAAATCGCCTGTACCGTCTCATTGTCAAAACCCTGGCGCTCCCTTCTGGAAACCTGCTGGCTGGGAGTCCATTTGATTGCGGCAGTCTTTCCCAGCTGCAGTTGCGCAAGCTGCTCCTTCCCTTCATTTACCGCTGCTTTGGAAGCCTCCTCCCGGGCGATCAACACCGCGATTTTATCCCTCAACTCATCCACAGAAGGGGTGGCGGCCGGTCTGTAGTCCAGCACTCTGGCCGAAACAAGCGTGTTGGGAGAAACTTCGATCGCCTCCGTATTGCGTTTATCCTTGATCGCGTCTTCCGAAAATATTGCCTGAAGCAGCCTTTCATTGTTGAGATAAGGCGGCTCATCCGAGTTCACCCGAATCCAGCCGCTCTGCTGTATGGTCAAGCCAAGACTTTCCGCGACCGGTTTCAGGCTATCGCTTTGCTCATACACCATGTTACTGAAGCTGTCCGCCATTTCACCAAACGTCTTTGCAGCTTTCTGTTTCCTGACTTCCGGTTCAACCTGCTTCTTCACTTCCTCGAAACTCGCCTGCTTTCCGCCTCTTGCCTCCGCCAGCAGAATGATATGAAATCCATGCTCAGTCTCGACGATATCGCTGATTTCACCCGGCTTCATCCGGAAAACCACGTCCTCGAATGACTTGGTCATCATGTTGCGGGCGAAAAAACCGAGATCTCCGCCCGTTGGCGCTGAGCCCGGATCCTGGGAATGCTGTTTCGCAAATTCCGCAAAACGCTGTGGGGATTTTCTGACTTCGGCCAGCAGTTCCTCAGCTTTGGCGCGCGCTGCCGCGCGATCAGAAGCGGAAGCCGAGGCAGGTGCGCTTATGAGAATATGACTCGCGCGGCGTTCTTCGGGTTGTCCGAATTCATGCTTGTGCTCCTCGTAATATGCCAGCGCCTCATCGGCGGTTACCTGGGCCTTCTCGGCCAGCGCATCCATCGATAACACTACATACTCGACCCGCGCCTGCTCCGGCACCTGGAATTCGGCCTTGTGCGCCTCATAGTAGGCTCTGATGGCGCCATCACCCGGTTTGACATTCGCCAGAAACTGCCCCGGTTGGATTTGAACAACGCTCACTTCACGCTTTTCGTCACCCAGGCGCAGGATTCTTTCCGCCACCGAATGGGAAATAAACGCATTTTTGGAGAAAGGATCAACCAGTTGCTGTCGCATCAAATCCTGACGCAGGCGTGCTTCAAAAGCGCGCGCGTTCATTCCCTGGTTCCGCAGCCATTCTTCATAGCGCTGCTTCGAAAAATGGCCGTCTTCCTGAAATAAATCGATGTTCTGGATCATCTCGACCAGTTGCGCGTCGGATACCCCCAGTCCAACGCGAAATGCCTCCTGCCGCAGCAAGCGCTGCTGGATCAATCCTTCCAGGACGGCCGCTCTCACTTCGGGTCTCTCCAGCAGGGCCGGGCTGAAATTCTCTCCCAGCGTGGCGCGCATATTCTCCTGCTGATTACGCAGCGCCTGCTCAAATTCCTGGCGCGAAATTTTTTCTCCTGCGGCGAGCGCAACATGGTCACCCGCATCCGCACTGCGATAGGATTCCACGCCCCAGAAAACGAACGGTAACGTGGCAAGTCCCAGGATGATCTGAACGATGCGTCTTTTCTTGTTGACGAAATCAAACATTGAATGACGGAAAACGAATAAAAAAGGCGAACTCGCGTTCGCCCTGATGTAAGCAGATATGGCGGAGTGGACGGGACTCGAACCCGCGACCCCCGGCGTGACAGGCCGGTATTCTAACCAACTGAACTACCACTCCAATAAATCTAACTCTGGTGGGTGCTGACGGGGTCGAACCGCCGACATTCGCCTTGTAAGGGCGACGCTCTACCAACTGAGCTAAGCACCCCCGCCGAAAAGCCGCTAGTTTACTGCATCCTTGAGCGCCTTGCCAGCAATGAATTTAGGAACCTTGGTAGATTCGATTGTGATAGCAGCGCCTGTACGGGGGTTGCGGCCGGTGCGGGCGGCACGCGTGCCTACCTTGAACGTCCCAAATCCTACCAGTGTTACACTTTGGCCTTTCTTAAGAGCGGCTTTGATCGCTTCCAGCGCACCGTCCAGCGCATTTCCCGCCGAAGCTTTGGAAATGTCCGATGATTTCGCGATGGCATCGATGAGTTCAGCTTTATTCACGTGATTCCCCTTTCATTATTGTTAAGAGAGTAAAAACCCTGCAAACGTTTTATATCAAGCGGCTTGTGCGTGGTCAAGCCATTGTAGAAATATTTCCGCCTCGCCTTTATAAGACCTTTGCAAGTCATTAGACTCCTATCACCCCTGTCATACAGAGTCTTTAACAAAACCTAGTGCTTGATGACCGCCGGCGTCACATCGCCTTCCACCGCAACAGGAGCGGGAACTGATGAAGGAGCAGCCGGAAGCGGTTCCGGTTTGGATTCCAGGGCCAGATCCAGCACCTGATCTATCCATTTGACCGGATGAATATCCAGCCTGTTTTTGATATTCTCCGGGATTTCGTTCAGATCTTTAACGTTATCCTCGGGAATCAGCACAGTCTTTATGCCGCCGCGGTGCGCGGCCAGCAGTTTTTCCTTGAGGCCGCCAATTGCCAGCACCTCACCGCGAAGCGTGATCTCACCGGTCATTGCGACAGTTGCGCGCGCCGGAATGTTGGTCAACGCCGATACCATCGCCACGCAGATACCTATACCGGCACTCGGACCGTCTTTCGGTGTCGCACCTTCCGGCAGATGGATATGGATGTCGTTCTTCTGGTAAAAATCATCCGCAATACCCAGAGCCCTTGACCGGCTGCGAACCACCGACAGGGCAGCCTGGACCGATTCCTGCATGACCTCGCCCAGTTTCCCGGTCGTGATGGATTTACCCTTACCCGGTAATACGACGGCCTCGATCGTCAGCAATTCCCCCCCGACCTCTGTCCAGGCGAGGCCGGTCACCTGCCCGATCTGGTTCTTTTCCTCCGCGACACCGTAGGTATAACGCCTTACGCCGAGGTACCTGTCCAGGTTTCTCCCAGTGACGGTAATCCGTTTCTGCCCGCCTTTCAGCAGCAGCGCCTTTACCACTTTACGGCATATTTTGGAAATTTCCCGCTCCATTGCCCGCACGCCTGCCTCGCGGGTGTAATAGCGCGTGATATCCCGCAGGGCTGACTCCGAGACGGTCAGTTCATTTTCCTTCAAGCCGTGATTTTTCATCTGTTTTGGCAACAGATAGCGTGTCGCGATGTTGAGTTTTTCATCCTCGGTGTAGCCGGACAGCCGAATCACTTCCATGCGATCCAGCAGCGGCGCAGGAATGTTCAATGTATTCGCCGTCGCGACGAACATGACATCCGACAGATCATACTCAACCTCGACATAGTGATCGACGAACGAATTATTCTGCTCGGGATCCAGCACTTCCAGGAGTGCGGATGACGGATCACCCCGAAAATCCATGCCCATCTTGTCCACCTCGTCGAGCAGGAACAAGGGATTCTTCACACCTACTTTCGCCATGTTCTGCAGAATCTTGCCCGGCATGGAACCGATATAGGTGCGGCGATGACCACGTGCCTCCGCTTCGTCCCTAACACCGCCGAGCGACATGCGGACGAACTTCCGGTTGGTGGCCCGGGCGATCGATTGCCCCAAAGAAGTCTTTCCTACCCCGGGCGGTCCCACCAGACAGAGGATGGGCGCTTTCAACTTATCCACGCGCTGTTGTACCGCCAGATACTCGACAATCCGTTCCTTGACCTTTTCCAGGCCGTAGTGATCCTGCTCGAGCACAGCTTCCGCAACGCTGAGGTCTTTGCTTATCTTGCTTTTTTTCTTCCATGGCAGGGCCACCAGCGCATCAATATAATTACGCACCACAGTGGCTTCAGCCGACATGGGCGACATCAACCGCAGTTTTTTCAACTCCGATTCCGCCTTGGCGCGCGCCTCCTTGGACATCTGGGCGCTTTTGATCTTCTTGTCCATCTCTTCCAGATCAGCGCCTTCCTCGCCTTCACCCAGTTCCTTCTGGATGGCCTTCACCTGCTCATTGAGATAGTAATCCCGTTGGCTTTTTTCCATCTGCCGCTTTACACGGCCACGAATACGCTTTTCCACCTGCAGTATGTCAAGCTCGGTTTCCAGCAGACCAAGCAGGTGTTCCAGGCGCTTCGGCACATCGAAAATTTCCAGCACTTCCTGTTTCTGCTCAAGCTTCAAAGGCAGGTGCGCAGCGATGGTATCAGCCAGACGGCCTGCTTCGTCTATGCCGCTAAGCGAAGTCAGGATCTCCGGAGGAATCTTCTTGTTCAGCTTCACGTACTGATCGAACTGAGCCAGCATGGCGCGGCGCATCGCCTCGACCTCATGATTATCCACGGCATCGGGCGGCAGCAATGCTGCTTCGCCGGCGAAGTACGTACCGTCGTCAACCACTTTCACGATGCGCGCGCGGCGACCGCCTTCCACCAATACTTTCACGGTACCGTCGGGTAGCTTGAGCATTTGCAGCAGGTTTGCGACGCTGCACACCCCGTACAGATCTTCGGGTGCGGGCTCGTCCTTGGCTGCAAATTTCTGCGCCACAAGCAAAATGCTCTTGCCGGATTCCATCGCGATTTCCAGTGCCTTGATGGACTTGGGCCGGCCGACAAACAGGGGAATCACCATGTGCGGAAAAACCACCACATCGCGCAATGGCAACAAAGGTAATGAAATCTGATTTTGATCGTTCATGGGAGAGGACATATCGGCTCACCTATAAGAAACAAACGATAGTTATGGGGGCGCCGTAAAGAAATTCAAGGCAACGACGGCAATGTCGAAACACGAAACCCGGACTAGCAGCTCTTCGCCACTTTCGGTTTGTCCGAATAGATCAGAATGGGTTTGATATCCCCATTGACAGAACTGTGGTCAATCACCACTTTAGCAACATTCTCCAGTGACGGCAGGTCAAACATCGTATCCAGCAACGCAGCCTCAAGAATGGAGCGTAAACCTCGCGCACCGGTCTTTCGCACGAGCGCCTTGCGAGCAATCGCTTTGAGCGCCTGCTCCCGGAATTCGAGATCGATGCCCCCTTCCATATGAAACATTTTCTGATACTGCTTGATGAGCGCATTCTTGGGTTCAGTCAGGATTTGAATCAACGCGGCCTCGTCAAGTTCCTCGAGGGTTGCAACGACAGGTAATCGGCCGACGAATTCCGGAATCAGGCCATACTTCACCAGATCCTCGGGCTCGACCCCTCGCAGTACGGCGCCAAAATCCTTGCGGTTATCCTGGCTTCTTACACTGGCGCTGAAACCTATCCCGCCCTTCTCCGAGCGAGCGCGTATGATCTTCTCCAGGCCATCAAAAGCGCCCCCGCAAATGAAAAGAATATTGGTGGTATCTACCTGCACGAACTCCTGGTTGGGATGCTTTCTCCCCCCCTGCGGCGGCACGGACGCAACCGTGCCTTCGATCAGCTTGAGCAGTGCCTGCTGCACCCCCTCACCCGAGACATCGCGTGTGATGGATGGATTATCCGATTTACGCGAAATCTTGTCGATTTCGTCTATGTAGACAATACCTTGCTGCGCCTTTTCCGCGTCGTAGTTACATTTCTGAAGCAGTTTCTGGATGATGTTCTCAACATCCTCGCCGACATACCCCGCCTCGGTCAGCGTTGTCGCATCCGCCATGACAAAAGGCACATCCAGCAAACGTGCCAGCGTCTGGGCAAGCAGCGTCTTGCCTGAACCCGTGGGGCCAATCAGCAGGATGTTGCTCTTCGCCAGTTCGATCTCATCCGGGTCAGTGGATTTTGCGAGAGTTCTCAGACGCTTGTAGTGATTATAAACCGCTACCGACAGAATTTTCTTCGCCTGCTCCTGGCCGATCACGTATTGATCCAGGATCTGTCGAATTTCATGGGGAACAGGCAGATCCGACTTTGCGAGCTTGGCCGCCTCCACACCCTGTATTTCCTCACGAATGATATCGTTGCACAACTCGATACATTCGTCGCATATGAATACCGAAGGACCGGCGATCAGCTTCTTTACCTCATGCTGACTCTTACCACAAAAGGAACAATAAAGCAGTTTTTCTCCGCCAGTTTTCTCTGACATAGTTTTATCCCGCATTATCCGAGCTGAATAGCTCGTGACTGATTACAAGCTCTCCCGAAGTCAAACTTCAACCGGCACCCTCTCCCCTCGAGGTTAGCACGGCATCCACCAGACCATATTTCACCGAGTCCTCCGCCCCCAGAAAGTTATCCCGGTCGGTATCTCTTTCAATGGTTTCCATACTCTGACCGGTGTGTTTTGACAGTAGCTCATTCAATCGGTTCTTCAGATACAGGATTTCCCGGGCGTGAATCTCGATATCGGATGCCTGCCCCTGGAATCCTCCCAGCGGCTGGTGAATCATCACACGGGAGTTGGGCAGACAAAACCGCTTCCCTTTCGCTCCGGCTGCCAGAAGCAGCGATCCCATGCTGGCCGCCTGCCCTATGCAAAGGGTGCTGACGTCGGGCTTGATAAACTGCATGGTATCGTAGACCGCCATTCCGGCTGAAACCAGGCCACCGGGCGAATTTATGTAAAAATGAATATCCTTGTCCGCATTTTCCGATTCGAGAAACAGGAGTTGCGCGACAATCAGGTTGGCAGATGCTTCGGTAACAGGTCCCACAAGAAATATGACCCGCTCCCGCAGCAACCGGGAATAAATATCGTATGCGCGCTCTCCCCGCCCGCTGGTTTCAATCACCATCGGGATCAAACCCAAACCCTGCGGTTCGGGATTACGCTGCTTCCACTCGAATCGTTGCATGTTTATGATCTTCCCATCAATTCATCCAGCGGCATCGGCTTGCCGGTCACGACCGCCTTCTCCAGCACCCATGTCACCACGTTATCCTCCAGTGCCGCCGATTCAGCTTCCCTCAGCCGCTCCGGCGCGGCATAGTGCCAACTGACTACTTCGGCCGGATTCTCGTAGGCTTGCGCGAGATCTTCCACCACCGCACGCACCTGCTCCGGTTTGGGGTGCAAGCTGTGCATTTTTACCAGTTCCCCCAGAATCAGGCCCAGCTTCACCCGATGTTGCGCCCGCTCCTGGAGCATATCGTGCGGCAGGGAGAAGTTCTTTGTATTCATGCCGCGTGAAGCAAAATCATTGCGCGCATCCTCCATCAGGCGGTCCAACTCCATTTCCACCAGCGCTTTGGGAGGATCAACGTTACTGGTCGTATCGATAAGGATCTGCATTACCTGCTCCTTGAGCCTCGCATTTACGCGTTTGGCCGCTTCGCGTTCAAGATTCGCCCGGATTTCGCTGCGCATCTTTTCAATATCGCCCTCGGCAATCCCGAGTGAAGTAGCGAAATCAGCATTCACTTCCGGCAGTTTTGAAGATTCCACTCCATTGAGCTTCACTTCAAATACGGCCGTTTTTCCTGCGACCTCCTTTCCATGATAGTCTGATGGAAAGGCAACTTCAAATGTTTTACTCTGACCCGGACTCATGCCGAGCAGAGGTTCTTCGAAATCCTTGAGAAGCCTTCCTTCGCCCAGCACCAGACTGAAATTTTCAGCTTTGCCGCCCGCAAACTCGACACCATCGATCAAGCCACGATAGTCGATATTGATTCGATCGCCTGGCTGGGCTGGCCGGTCCACAGGTTCAAACTCAACCCGCTGCTTGCGCAGCATCTCCAGGGTTTTATCCACGTCGGCAGGAGTAACCTCGACTACCGGACGTTCAATATGCGCGCCTCCAAGATCGCCGAGTGCGATATCTGGATAGACCTCGAATGTCGCACTGAATTCAACCTGAGCAGTATCGCTTTCTGCCAGCTTGGGTTCGAAGCGCGGATAGCCCGCTACCCGCAGGTTATTCTCGCGCACGGCCTCGCTGAAATTCTTTTTCAGCACATCTTCCATGACTTCCTGGCGAACCTGCGGACCATATTGCTGTGCGACAATTTTCAAGGGCACCTTGCCCGGCCGAAATCCGTGAAATTTCGCTGTTCGCGCCAGTCGCTTCAAGCGGCTTTCGACTTCCGTTTCGATTTTCTCCTGGGGCACTGAAACGTTAAGGCGGCGCTCGAGCGCACCAAGGTTTTCAACATTTGTCTGCATTAAATTTCCTGAGGATTGACAACATTATTTATCATGAAGGGGCCAGGGAAACCCGATAGCGATCAACACACATCGCTCAGACCTGTTCATATCCCTGGTGCGAAAGGGGGGACTCGAACCCCCACACCTTTCGGCGCCAGAACCTAAATCTGGTGCGTCTACCAATTCCGCCACTTTCGCAGGCTTTTCATTCCGGACTTGACCACAATTATACCCGTTTCTCCCTGCGACAGCAGCCATGCGCCTTCGGGCAAGTTCGGCCGCCGTGAAGGACAGCGCCGCGAGGTGCAGCACCAGCTAGCAGAATATCGTTTTGCCACTGACCGCTTTGCTGTCAGGACCCATGAGATACAAATAGCAGGACATCAGCTCCTGCGGCTGGCGCAAACTCTGCTTGACTTCACCCGGGTGCGTTCTGGTTCGCTGTGGCGTGTGCACAGGCCCCGGAATCAAGGCATTGATACGCAGAGTGGGAAGGATTTCCCACTCCTGCGCCTGGATCTTGACCAGCGCCTCCACTCCTGCCTTGGCTACCGCAAAACCACCCCAGTAGGCGGCGGGAACATGTCCGTGCGCATCGGATGTCATGATGACGCTTGCATCAGGAGAAGCCTTCAGCAGCGGAAGGCAGGCGCGGGTCAAGGCAAACGGCGCAATGAGGTTGACGCGCAGCAGGGCGAGCCATTCTTCCAGCGTCTGGGTCTCCAGCGGTGTCAGGTTGAATAATAACGCCGCATTATGCAGAATGCCATCCAGTCTGCCTAACTGCAATTTAATGGCATGGGCAATAGCGGCAAAATCCTTGTCCCCCGCTTTTTCCAGATCCAGCGGAAAAATTGACGGCTGAGCCCCGCCTCCTGCCTCGATTTCGTCATAGACGCTTTCCAGTTTCTTCACGTTTCGCCCATGCAAGATAACCGTGGCGCCATGGGCAGCATATGTCAGCGCGGCCGTTCGACCGATACCCTGGCCCGCTCCGGTAACCAGAATCACACGATCCTTGAGCAGGTCGTTCGGTGCAATGTAGTTTTTCAAATCGTTCATAAAAGATACTTACGGCTGGAAACAAATTCCGTCAAGAGGTTGCTCCCGGTTTACAGCGATGAAGGCTCCATGGAAATGCCTTTGGGTAGCGCGGAAACAACGCTTCACCCTTTCATCCAGGTTTTCCACGCTATCCAGAGTTTACGCAGCGGCGTCAGGCTTATACGCTGCCGCATCACATGACATCCATCAGCCTTGATCTCCTTCAGCAAGGCCTGATAGATCGCGGCCATGATGATCCCGGAACGCTGGCTTTTGCGATCCTCCTCCGGCAGTGCCGCAAAAGCGCTTGCATAATAACTTTCCGCCCGGTCGATCTGAAATTCGATTAAGCGCCTGAAATTGTCCGTTTCGCGCGACTGGAGTATATCGTCATTGCTCACCCCGAAGCGCGCGAGTTCGTCCTGAGGCAGATAAATACGGTCGCGCCGGGCATCCTCGCCAACGTCGCGTATGATATTGGTAAGTTGGAATGCCAGCCCGAGATCCTGGGCATATTCGAGCGTTTTCGGATTGCGATAGCCGAATATCTCGGCGGAGCACAATCCCACTACGCTTGCCACGTGGTAACAATAGTGCCGAAGCGTATCGAAGTCCGCATAGCGGTTATAATCAAGATCCATTTCCATGCCGTCTATGATCTCGTTCAGGCGGGCTGCGGTCAGATTGAACGTGCTTGCCACGCCGGCCAATGCCTGTGCCACCGGATGGCTCGGCTGGTTCCCCTCTGCATCGAAGATCGCAGCAACTTCCTGTCGCCACCATGCAAGCTTTACTCGCGCTACTGACGCTTCCGTACACTCGTCTACGACATCGTCCACCTCTCGACAAAAAGCGTAGAGTGCAGTAATGGCACGACGCCTCTCAGGAGGCAGATAGAGAAAGCTGTAGTAGAAGCTCGAACCGCTTTGAATAGCTTTTTCCTGGCAATACTGGTCTGGGGTCATGATAAGTTATTAAAAAGGCGATAATTTGTCATCGCTGAACCACCGCTGAACCAAAAAAGCGCATTATCTCATCAATCACACTTGTCGCTGCATTCCTCTGGACAAAACCCGCTCAACCAGCCGACAATCAGCCTTATAGATTGCCCGGATAGATTTCTGCAGCAGGAATATCCATGGATGAATGCTGCCCGACGCACGGCTTCCAATAATAAAAAACCCCGCGGCTGCGGGGTTTTTTATTGCACAGCTTATTGCACAATTGGTGCAGTCGTCGGGCAAACCTTACATGTCCATGCCGCCCATGCCGCCCATTCCACCCATACCGCCCATGCCGCCACCCATACCGCCGCCGGCACCCTCTTCCTTGGGCACTTCCGCTACCAGCGCATCAGTGGTGAGCATCAGACCTGCGATGGAAGCGGCATGCTGCAACGCATAACGCGTCACTTTGGTGGGGTCGAGCACGCCCATCTGAACCATGTCACCATATTCGCTGCTGGCTGCGTTATAACCGAAGTTCTCCGTTCCTTCCAGAACCTTGTTGATGACTACGGAAGGCTCATCACCGCAATTTGCAACGATCTGACGCAGTGGCTCTTCCAGGGCACGCAGAACGATCTTGATTCCGGCATCCTGGTCATGGTTGTCGCCTTTCAGGTTCGACACCGCGGTCCGGGTCCGCAGGAGCGCGACACCGCCGCCAGGAACGATACCTTCTTCCACCGCAGCCCGGGTAGCATGCAACGCATCTTCCACCCGCGCTTTTTTCTCCTTCATCTCGACTTCGGTCGCCGCGCCCACTTTGATCAACGCCACCCCGCCGGCCAGCTTGGCCACGCGCTCCTGCAGTTTCTCCTTATCGTAATCACTGGTCGCTTCTTCGATCTGAGCGCGGATCTGCTTCACACGGCCTTCAATGTTCTGGGTATCCCCGGCGCCGTCGATGATGGTGGTTTCTTCCTTGCCGACTTCCACCCGCTTGGCTTGCCCCAGTTCCGCGAGGGTCGCCTTTTCCAGCGAGAGACCCACTTCTTCGGCAATCACCGTGCCGCCGGTGAGAATTGCGATATCCTCGAGCATGGCTTTGCGGCGGTCCCCAAACCCGGGCGCTTTCACTGCGCAGGTCTTGAGAATGCCGCGGATGTTGTTGACCACCAGCGTGGCAAGCGCCTCACCATCGACATCTTCGGCGATGATCAGCAATGGCTTGCCGGCCTTCGCCACCTGTTCCAGTACTGGCAGCAAGTCGCGGATGTTAGAGATTTTCTTGTCGTGCAGCAGGATGAACGGGCTTTCCAGCAGCGCGATCTGTCTGTCCGCATTGTTGATGAAGTAGGGTGACAGGTAGCCGCGATCGAACTGCATGCCCTCGACCACTTCCAGTTCGTTTTGCAGCCCGGAACCATCCTCCACCGTGATGACACCTTCCTTGCCAACTTTTTCCATTGCATCGGCAATGATCTTGCCGATTTCGGGATCGGAATTGGCGGAAATGCTGCCAACCTGCGCGATTTCCTTGCCGGTGGTACAGGGTTTGGAAAGTTTCTTCAGTTCCTCAACCGTAGCGACGACCGCTTTGTCGATTCCCCGCTTGAGATCCATGGGGTTCATCCCTGCGGCGACGTACTTCATGCCTTCCTTGACAATGGATTGCGCCAGAACGGTAGCCGTGGTCGTTCCGTCACCGGCAACATCGGAAGTCTTGCTGGCGACTTCCTTTACCATCTGCGCGCCCATGTTCTCGAACTTGTCTTTCAGTTCGATTTCCTTCGCTACTGAAACACCATCCTTGGTGATGGTGGGTGAGCCGTAGGAACGCTCCAGTACGACATTACGTCCCTTGGGTCCGAGAGTGACTTTTACCGCATCAGCCAGGATATTGACTCCGTTCACCATCTTGTGGCGAGCTGAATCGCTGAATTTAACCTCTTTCGCTGCCATAATCCGTTTCTCCTAATTTCCAGAAAATATTGTGCAAGACGTCTTGCGAAAATTAACCTTCAACAACGCCCATGATGTCTTCTTCGCGCATCACCAGAAGTTCTTCTCCCGATATCTTCACGGTCTGTCCGGAATATTTGCCGAACAACACTTTATCGCCGACTTTCACTTCCAGCGGACGGACATTGCCGTCATCCCCAACCTTGCCTTTGCCTACGGCGATAATTTCGCCCTGATCCGGCTTCTCCGCAGCACTGTCAGGTATGACAATACCAGATGCGGTCTTGCGCTCTTCTTCCAGCCGCTTGACTATGACGCGGTCGTGTAAGGGACGAATCTGCATGTTTTCTTCTCCTGTGTTTTAAAAAATTAAAACGAATGAAATCCTTCGAGCTTGCCCCGAATATGGCTTCCCGAGCCATTTACCGAAATTATTAGCACTCAACGCTAATGAGTGCTAATAATAGGGCCTGTCACCCGGAATATCAAGTGGATAAGCAAGATAAAAGAAGAACTCCATCTGCTTGACAAGGCGATTACTCGACCTTCCGGGGATTTTCAGCGTCACTTCGCCGGTGAATTCCTGTACTTCAGTACGATAGACAGGGCGCCGGGGACATTCCTAGAATGGGAACATATATTCAGGAGGAATGTGATAGTCCTGCGCCGTCTGCCGTTTGCCAGATGCAGTTTGCCGGGCCGCTTACTGGCTGAACATACGGTCTTTGCCATGGCTCCTCCCCCCTTGAATACACTGAATACATCGAACACATCCAACTCATCACACACAAGGATTTGCTATGTCAGCTCGAATCGACGCTCGCCAAGGGGGTAACGCAGGCAGGAGCGCATTATCAAAAATATTGCACTCCCAACGGTTCCACGTTTACAGCGGTATGCTGCTGGCAACGTTATTCGGATTCTTTGCCTGGGCGCACTTCAACAAGTATCTGGAAACAGGGGAATGGACGCTGTTGCTAGTCATCCTTTCCGAAACCCTGACCACGGGATTCTTTATCTTCCGCAGTTCCCCCCAGACGGTTTCCGTCGCGCCGTCCGACTGGCTGGTCGCGATTGCCGGTACCTTCGCGCCACTGTTGCTCCGACCTGCAACCTGGGGCGTGTTTCCTGCGGCAAGCAGCATCATTGCCCTCGGCATCCTGCTACAGATCGTCAGCCTGCTGTCCCTCAATCGTAGTTTTGCGCTCGTCGCGGCCAAACGTGAAATCAAGACCGCCTGGATGTACGGTATCGTGCGCCATCCGCTCTATGCCTGTTATTTCCTCGTGTTTGCCGGCTATGTACTGGTGCATACGACGCTCGCAAATGTGCTCATCTTTGCGGCGACAATGGGATTTCTCTGGGTGCGGATCCAGCGCGAGGAAAGACATCTTGCGCTGGACCCGGTCTACCGCACTTACATGCTCCGGGTACCTTACCGGCTCGTGCCGTTCGTGTTTTAGCTACCACGATTTTATAGGCTCTATCTACATGGCAAACCCAATCAGTGAACTGCTGGTTCGCGAAGGTCTGATCTCGTCTGCCCAGCTGGCGCAGGCGCTTGCCCGCCAGAGGCAGGACAATGGCCGCCTGGGAGATAGTCTCGCCTCGCTTGGCTTTCTCACGGCAGAGCAGTTTCGCCAGTTCTTCCAGCCTGTCCCGGAGGTCCCGCTGAAAGTGGCGGACGCCGGGCTGAGTGAAGCTTTTCTCACCGACCTGCTGCTCAAGGCCGCCTATCTTGAGGCCGGCACATTCTCCTTGCAGCAGATCTCCGATACGCTCTCTCTCCCGTTCAGTGTCGTCGATGAACTGGCGGAACTGATGAAGGCGGATCAATTGATCGCGATCCGTTCGGCCACCGGCTACAGCCGGGCCTCACATATTCTCGAGCTGACCAAGCGCGGACGGGAAAGAGCGGAAGCCGCCCTCGATACCAGCCGTTATGTGGGCGCGGCACCGGTCCCCTTGCGGGACTACAGCCGCGCCGTGGCACGGCAATGCGTCCGTCAGGTGGAAGTGGACGATAAATGGGTACGGCACTCCCTCAAGCACATGGTCATCGGCGAGAGAATGCTCAACCAGTTGGGCGCGGCATTTGGCTCAGGGCGTTCCATCTTCTTCTATGGCCCGCCGGGAACGGGAAAAACGAGCATTACCGAAATACTGGGCCGCGCACTGCCGGGGCACATCTATATCCCGCAGGCAATAGAGGTGAGCGGCCAAGTGATCCGCCTGTTCGATCCCTCGATTCACTTCAGTGTGGAAGATGAATCTTCGGAAGATCCCGGGCTTGACCTGAGCCGGAGCGTGAAGCATGACCCGCGCTGGAAGAAGTGTCGGCGTCCCGTGGTGATGGTAGGGGGGGAGCTGACCCTGGACATGCTCGACCTGCGTTATGACGCCAGCAGCAGATTCTACGAAGCTCCGATCCAGATGAAAGCCGGAAACGGCGTATTCATCCTTGACGACTTTGGCCGCCAGCAGGTGGAACCACGCCAGCTGCTCAATCGCTGGATCATCCCCCTTGAACGCGGTACCGACTTCCCCACGCTGCATACCGGCCTGAAGTTCGAGATTCCCTTCGACCAGATCACGGTTTTCTGTACCAATCTGCGCCCGGCGGATCTGGTCGACGAGGCGTTCCTGCGCCGTATTCGCCACAAGATACAGGTGCAGTACCAGACCGAAGACGAGTTCAGGGAAATCCTGCGGCGTGTGTGCGAGGGCCAGGGAATCGCTTACGATGCGGAAGCCGCGGAATATCTGCTGGATAATCATTACCGCAAGCCCGGGCGGCCGCTGACAGGCAGCCACCCGCGGGACTTGGTGGAGCATATCGTGGACCACGCGCGCTTCATGCGGCGGCTTCCGGAGTTGACACCCGAGACTGTGGACCTGGCCGCGGCCAGCTATTTCGTGGAGATGTAACGAAGCGGAAGCGCCCGTGGCAGCGCCTCCATGGCGAGGCCCCGGCGCAAAGAGCAATCGCCGCATCTGCGCCCGGCTCAGCCTCCTGCGATGCGCTACGTTCCCGATTCGCCTGCTTCATTGTCGAGCAGAAGATACTATGAATCTCGGCATTCCGGGCCTGACCCGGAATCCAGTAAACCGGAATCCCGCCCAAACCAATAACGGCGTGCCTTGAACGTCACTGAATACCGGCTTCCACCGGCATAACGTTTGTACTGTTCGCTCGCCGACTCAGTAGATTCATCCGCTTTACTCGACGGATTCCACAGTTCCTTGCGCGATCTGCACTCTGCGCGAGCTCTCCAGGTAAGCCACTTGGCTCGCAGCATCCTTGCCCAGAAGCACCCGCACATGAATGTCCCTGCGGAGGTTATAGCTCTCCACCATCGGAACCCCCGCTGGCATCAGGCGGCTGATCTCCTCGGCCACACCGGAGTGACCCGGCCGGTAGTGTATTTCCGTCAGGACCTGCTGATACGGTTGCCGGTCGGTGAGCCGGGCCCTGGCAAACCCATTCTGCTGCAGAAAATCGGACACCTGCCTGGCCATACGAGGCACGCCGTTACCGTTCGAGACCTCGATGCGGATGTCCTGGCCGGAAAACTTGCCGGAATCCTGCGGGAAAGCAGTCCTGCCAATGATTTTACCCGGGGGTATGGCTGCCACCACCTCCGTTTCGGTCATCCGGAACTCGAATACACCGGGTGTAACCTGCACCAGTCGCGCCCCGGTGCTGCACGCCAGCTTCTGCTTCTCTCCCGTTGCGACTGCCGCGGGAGGTGATACGGCAGCAGAAGCAGTACCAGCGGAAGTACCTGCAGGGATTCCAGCGGACTCAGAACGTGCCATGGTCAGCGCGGCAACCTTGTCATGCAATCCCGCCTTTATGTAAATGGCGGCGAGGTTACGGCGTGCCCGCTGGTTTTGAGGCTCAAGCAACAACGCCCGCTCGAACGCGGATGCGGCTTCAGCTTCCTGCCCGTGCACCAGGTGCGCATAACCGAGATTATTGTGCAGATGAGCCGCCAGGGGAGCCATCCCGATCGCTTTCCGGAAATACTGCAGCGCCAGCTCATGCCGATCCTGAAGGCAATGAGTGACGCCCAGGCCGTTGTGCGCCTCGACATGGCCCGGGTCTGCCTCCAGCGCCTTCTCGTAGGCTGCAATGGCTTCCGCATAGTTGACCCTGGCCTGGTAATATCGTCCAAGCTGATACATCCCGTCCGCACTGCGAATCGCATGATTGACTTCCATCACCGGCTTGATGCCGACAGTCTGCCCACCCTTGTTCTGATACCACGGATACAACGTACACCCGCTCAGGAGCGATACGCAGCCCATCGCCCATGCAATCTGCCTGACTCTGAACATGACCTGTTCTCCGCTCGTTACTGGCTTCCGAGAGTGGGAAGCAGCACACGATAGATATTGATGAAAGCCGGCCCCATCAGCACCAGCAGGAGCGACGGGAAGATAAAGAAAATCAGCGGAAAGAGCAGCTTGAGCGCGATTTTTGCCGCGGCTTCTTCCGCCCGCAGCCGGCGGGTGGTGCGCAGCGTCTCGGAATGCACGCGCAGGGAAGCGGCGACGCTGGTGCCGAAACGATCCGCCTGGACCAGCATGGAGACCAGGGCTTCGACTTCTTCAACACCGGTGCGCATGGCAAGGTTGCGCAACGCCTGCTCCCGCGTCCTGCCGGCACGCAGCTCCAGGCTTACCAGGTGAAGCTCGCTTGCCAGCGCCTTGCTCCTCAGGCGCATTTCTTCCGCCACCCGCACCATTGCCGCGTCCAGTCCCAGCCCGGCCTCGACGCACACTGTCATGAGATCGATGGCATCCGGAAAACTCTCGAACAACTCCCGCTTGCGCTGCGAAACCAGACGCGCCAGCACCAGGTTGGGGAGATAATAGCCGAGTGCGGCTAGACTCAGCAGGGCGAACAGGGCGGCATTGACATCCAGTTCCAGGCGGCCGATGCCCACGTAAAGCAGGAAAATCGCCGGTAACGCCAGCGCCAGCCCCGTCTTGGCCGCGAAATATGCCAACGGCACCGAGCGCGCATGATAGCCCGCGTGCATGAAGCGTGTGCGCAGCACGGAGGCTTCCCAGCCCTCGCTCGGCAGGGCCAGCTTGGCCAGCGGACCTGCCAGATTCACCATGGTCCGTTCCCAGCCGTCCCCGGACTTCTGCTGGGAGGTGGAATTTCCCGCGGCCACCTGATCCAGCCGGGTTTTGGTGGGACGCGGTGCCAGCGCCCGCATCACCCCGAACGCAGCCCCCGCCACGATGATGAAAATCACCGCCAGGTAGGCGATCTGCACAGGTGTCATATCTCGGCTATCCTCATTGTTGGCATTGTTAGTAAAGCTGCTTCATACCCTAATCTTGATGATGCGGGACATGACGAAGATACCGGTTACCATCATTCCCAGCGCCGTTCCCACCATCATCAATCCCACGGGGTCGGTCCACAATACACTCAGAAACCCGGGGTTGACGAGATTGATCATCAGAGCTGCGCCAAACGGCAGGCAGGAAAGAATCCAGGCCGACAATCGCCCTTCGGCCGAAAGCACGCGGATTTTTCCCAATAATGTAAGACGCGCGCGGATCAATCCGCTGATCTTGTCGAGCAACTCCGCCAGGTTGCCCCCGCTTTCGCGCTGGATCAGCACGGCGATGACAAAATAGCGCAGGTCTGTGATGGGAACGCGCGTGGCGAGATTCATGAGTGCGTCTTGCACCGAGACGCCGAAATTGATCTCGTCGAACGTCAGGCGGAACTCGTCAGCAGCCGGTTCGGGTCCATCGGTGGAGGCCATCTGCAGCGCGCCGGAAAAGGCATGGCCTGCCTTCAGCGCGCGCCCCATCAGATCGATCACTTCCGGCAGCTGCCGCTCGATTTTCTCCAGGCGCTTGCGTTTTGCGCTGAGCGTGAAAAACAGGGGCAGCGCGCTGCCCGTCACCCCGCACAGCAGGGTGACCGTAAACGGCAGGTCCAGCAATGCGGCGCTCGCCATTCCCCCGAGACCCGTCATAGCCGTGTAGCCCAGGAAATGGGTCACCATCAGGGACATGCCGGATTGCTGCAACAACCGATCGAGACTGTGGATGCGTGGAATCTGCAGCAGGAACCGTTCCAGCGCCGGCGAATTGCTCAGCAGCCGCTGCTTCATCAGCCCTGTCTCGGCGTCTCCCCAGCCCGCGGAAACGGCCTGCAGCCGCTCCTGGATGCGCTTTGCTTCCGGCCCGCGGTGCGCATGCCAGGCCAGGTAGCCCCCTTCCAGCAGCAGCACGACCGCAAGGAAGCAGAATATGAGAAACAGATAATAAAGAATGTCCATCCCCTCTCCTCCCGCTACGTATACCGCCGAGAGGGATCGAACAGCTCCTCGCGCAGCGGTATCCCATATACACGGAGGCGCTCGGCAAACTTGGGGCGGATGCCGGTGGCGCGGAAATGTCCCTGCACTGTTCCGTCCACCGCGATGTCCGTCTGCTCGAAAGTATAGATTTCCTGCATGGTGATGATGTCCCCCTCCATGCCGGTGATCTCCTGTATGCTCGTCACCTTGCGTTTGCCATCGGTCAGGCGCAAAACCTGGATCACCACCCAGATAGCCGAACTGATCTGGTGACGGACCGCCTTGATGGGCAGATTCAGCCCGGCCATGTTCACCATGTTTTCGACCCTGCCCAAGGCATCCCTCGGCGTATTCGCATGGATCGTGGCCATGGAACCTTCGTGACCGGTATTCATGGCCTGCAGCATGTCCAGCGCCTCGGCGCCGCGCACCTCCCCGATGATGACCCGGTCAGGACGCATGCGCAGACTGTTCTTCACCAGCGCCCGTTGCGAGATTTCGCCCTTGCCCTCGACGTTGGGAGGACGCGTCTCCAGTCGCACCACGTGGGGCTGCTGCAACTGCAACTCGGCTGCGTCCTCGATGGTCACGATCCGTTCGGAGGACGGAATGAAGCCGGACATGATATTGAGCAGCGTCGTCTTGCCGCTGCCGGTGCCGCCGGAGATGAGGATGCTGCACTTGCCCTTGACCAGTCCGCTGATGATCTCGCCCATTTCCGGCGTCAGCGACTTGTACGCCATGAGATCATTCATCTTGAGCGGCTTCACGGAAAAGCGCCGGATCGAAAGCATCGAGCCATCGATCGACAGGGGCGGGATGATGGCATTGACGCGTGAACCGTCGGGCAGGCGCGCATCCACCATGGGGCTGGACTCATCCACGCGCCGTCCGACACGCGACACGATCCTGTCAATGATCTTTCTCAAGTGCTTTTCGTTGGCAAAGTGGATATCGGTCAGTTCCAGGCGTCCCCGACGCTCAACGTATACCTGCCGATGGGTATTCACCAGGATATCGGAAATGGTGGGGTCCGCCAGCAAGGGCTCGAGCGGCCCTAGGCCGAGCACTTCGTTCTGGATGTCGCGGATGACGCCTTGGCGCTCCGCCTCGTTGATCGGGACGGATTCCTCGACCAGCAGCCGCTCCACTAGGCTCTTGATCTCCATCAGCAGGCGTTCGGGCGGCAGACTTTCCATGACTGCCAGATCCACCCGATCGAGCAGCTTCTGGTGGACGCGCGCCTTCAATTCCTCATAGGCCGGGATATGGTGCAGGGCCGTGACGGGCACTGGGTTCTGCTCGATCGCCCCTGTTTCTTTCACGCTTTGGAGACGTTCTCGTATCGACATGACTGGCAGTCCATAAAATCGGGTTATCTAGAATGCAAACAATTTCCTGAGCAGGCTTTCCTGGCCGGCGCCGCGGCAGAGTTCATGCGCAATCTCCTGCAGCGACTTCGCCACCGGACTGCGGGGAGCGAGCTTGGTCGCGGGAATCCCCTGATTGACTGAACCAGTGACGACGGCATAATCGTTCGGCACTACCTTGAATATCTTCAGATTCAAGGTACTTTCGATATCTTCGAGCGTAATATCGGCATTTTTCTTGTGGCGGTTCACGATCAGCCGAATCTTTTCATCCGGATAATTCAATGCGGCAAACGCGGTCGACATGCGCCTGGCATCCCGGATGGAGGGCAAGGTCTGCTGCAACACCGGAAAAATCAGATCGGCGCGATCCAGGGCCTGGATCGAAATCGCATCCAGTTCGCGCCCGACATCCAGGATCACGAAGTCATAATGTTTCATCGCGACCTGGAAGAGCGGATTGATGTGCTCCGGTCTTATCTCGGCGGCCTTTTCGGGACTTTCAGGGGCAGCCAGCATGCCGAAATTCGGCAATACCTGGATCATGCTCGAGTTGAGGAACGATCCGTCCAGCCGCTGGATCTGGCGCGCCACATCGGCAATCGAGGTGGTGGGCACGCCATCCTGCACGAACAGCGAGGCATCGCCAAACTGCAGGTTGAAATCGAACAAGGCGACCCGCTTGTTTTCCTGCGCGGCCAGAGCATAGGCGATGTTGGTCGCAAGAAACGTGGCTCCGCTGCCGCCTTTGCAGGGAATGAACGCCAGCACCTTGCACTCATGTATGGGCATTCGCGCCAGCGTCATTCTTTGCTGGAAACGCTCGACCGCGTCGATCACCACATGGCGGGTCAGCGGTGTCGGCAGTACTTCGCGAATGCCGGCGCGCATGACTTCGATGAGCAGCTCGGGAGGCTGGGCCGGGCACAGCATCACCACCCCCACATCCGGGAAACGGGAGGTAACGCGATTGAGCGCCTCCAGTTCCGCAGAGCTGAAGTATTGCCCCTCCAGCATCAGCAAATCAGGCTGTTCCTGCTCCGCCACCGCGGCGACCTGCTGCACTCCGCCGATCAGGCTGATCAGCGGATAGGGTTTGTCGGCTTCGGCCAGAAATCTCTGGATCGTGCTGGGATATTGCGAGTCTTGCGCGATTACGGCGATCTTCAATTTTTTGCCTTCCCTTGTTTTTTCCTGGTTGTTTTTCCTGGTTGTCTTTCCTGGCTGTCTTTCCTGATTTTGCATTCCGCCGGATCAGCTGCAATCCGGATTGGCCTCGCCCCCTGTATCCATGCCCATGCTTTCGCGCGGGAGGGTGGTGGCGAATGGAGGCATGTTCAGATTCAACGGCATAAACGGGATGAATGTTGCAACATTCAGTCCGGTAATGCTGACGGTGACCGATCGGCATGAACTGACGTCGCAGCCGGCCGGGGTATAGGCAATATCGATGGTGCCCGGCGTCAGGATACTGAGCATGTTGCCCATGCGGGTCTTGATGATCGCCGCGTCCTTGCCGCACACCACCGCCAGCCTCGCCCCCAGCCGCGTGGCCTCGGTCGCCGTGTTCCAGTAGAACAGAACCCGGCCCATTTCGATGATACCGAACAGCAGGATGAACAGAAGCGAGGCGATGAGCGCGAATTCGACCGCGGCGGCACCCCGTTGCCGGAACCGGCTCGCGTGCGGCGACAAGCGGCAAGGGCGGCGCGCATTCATCACAGCTGCCTCATGGTGGCGTGGATATCGCTGAACGGAATGGTATCGGCGGCGGCCCCCAGCAACCGGGCCGGATTGAAGACAAAATTGAAGACATACCCTGTGATCCTGACCTCGACCAATGTAACCGTCGTGCCCGCGGCGGTGGTCGTGGCGCTGGACGCAATCGTCACCATCCCGGTCGTCAAACCCGGCGCCAGCGCCGGCCCGCTGCAACTGGTATTGCCATATACCGCCAGGCATCGGGCTTCCTCCAGCACCGGCCCGTAGGAAGCCGGGTCTTCGGGATTGTAGTGCGACAGCAGGCGCGCCGCATCGCGCACCGTTTTGACGAGCGTGTTGTACTGGTACAGCGCGCGACCGTATTCGGCGATGCCGAACGCCAGCAGCATCAACGGGATCAGCAGCAGGGCGAATTCCACGGCGACCGCGCCGCGCATCGACATGAGTTTCGTTCCCTGCTTCGTTCCCCGGCCGGCACGCGGAGATGTCCGCGTGCTGCATGTCCCCTTGTCGTATGCCTGCTTATCCAGAGTAGTCATACCGGTAATCCTCATCGCACCAGCACCGGGACGAGCGGGCCGCCGCTCGCGGGTCCGCCGGGTACGCCGGAGGTCGCGCAGGGACTGCCCTCTTCGTCCGACCGCCCGAGGTATTCGAGATACATGCGGGTTGCGCCGGTTCCGGTGCCTCCCGCGTTGGTATTGATCGGGTGCAGCATCAGTACGCACGCCCATGACTGAACCGGTGCAACCGTCGAGCCACTGGTGAAGCCGCTGCAATCCACCACGGCGGCAGTCGCCAGCCTGCGATCCCCACCGCTTGCCTGGAGAGCGGCGGAGCCGATGACCGTTCCATTTGTGCGCAACCCGGTAGTGGTGTCACCCTGGTAGGGCGCATACACGGCCCGTTTGCTCCTGAAGTCGGCAAACGCATTGAATTTGGAAGGCCAGCTTCCCGCGGCGTCGGTATAGGCGCGACCGGTATAGTCCGGTATCGACTCCCCCTGCTTGACGCTGCCCTGATAGATGCCGAAACGGCTGTTCCAGTGGGCCGCTAGTGAAGACATGACGCCGGCTTCGCCGACCTGCGTGCCTATGGCGGGGAGATTGCACACGCCCGGACCTGTCAGGATGCCCCCCAGTTCGGACGCCCCGCCGCCGGGCGGCGTGTAATCCACCCACATGAAATTACCCGTCAGATTACCGCTTCCGCCCCCCGAGGGAGCGGGGCCTATCACGCTCTGCAGCCACGTGCCGGGCGGCGTCGAGGGCGTGATCGCGCTGCTGCAGACGCCTACCGGGACGGCGCACGAGGTTATCTGAGAGGGGGTGCGGGTGGCGACTGCGGCGGCCGCGACTGCTTGATCGCCGATCGTTACTCCCGGCAGAAGATTGAGCACCTGGATGAACCAGTTGGCAATTCCAGTCCGTCCCACCGTGCAGCGGGCGTACTGCATGAGTACGGCTTCGGTCGGGCCGACAGCGGCCTTGGCCTGGTAGACCCCATTGAGCGTCTGGCTGAATGTCACGCTGTCGTCAATGGCCAAGGCAATCATCTCATCCTGAAAGAGGACATTGTGGCGCATGCCCGCGGTCATTCCCGCCGCTTCGGCCAGAACGAGCTGATTGGTATTGGCTCCGGTAAGTTCCCGCGCTGCCGCCAGTGCGCAGGCATCGGCACTGTTCTGCAGCTCTGACTTGGCGACGTAGAGCTTGCCCAGATCCAGCGCCAGGCCGGCAAAACCCACCAGGACGACCAGCGACAGCGCCACGATGATGGCGACCACGCCCTTTTCCTGCCGCCCCCCCGGATAGTTCCGGTTTCGCCGGTTTTGCCGCAGCCTGCCTGAAACCTGTTTCATGGCCTTGTCCATTGTCTACTGTCGCACTTCCTGACTTCAAACGTGCTCGCCCCCGCGGCTGACATTACCTGCCAAACATTCCGCCACCGCCCCCGCCGCCGCTTCCGGCCCTGCCACTGCCAACGTTCACCACGCTGCCTGACAAGGCCGGGCGCGGATTCACGAACGATTCCCGGTAGCTGTCCACGGCGGCGTCACCTGCCTGCCCGTCGATTCCCCTGACCGGAGCGTTGTCGCGCGAGGCATTGGGATTGGCGATCTGCTGGGTCCGGGCGATATTCACGGCAAGGCCGGACTGCGCATCCAGCCGGGGGGTGGTGGGTATACATCCCGCCAGCGTGAAAGTGGCGCTCACAACGGCTATCAGGACGACTGCCCTGCCTAAATGCAACTTGGCTGGAGTGGGGGTTATCAGGTTTGGGTACATGCTGAATGCGTCCTTATCATCTCTCATTTCATTCTCATTTCATCTCGAAGCCGGCATCATCACGCCCAGTCTGGGGTTGGCCCTGTAGTTGTCCCTGTGATTGACCTTGTAACTGTCCTTGCGGTTGGCCCGGTAATTGCCCGTGCGGCGGATACTGCGGGGGATATTCCGATGCCGGCATGCCCTTGGGCAGCAGGCCCGCCGGCGAACCTTCCATCCTGCCGTCAAACAGGAAGTCCCCCCTGTCAGGCTGGACAAAAGCGTCGGTCGGCAGGGCGTAATCCGGCTGCAGCGGCTTGATCAGGCGCGGCGTCACCACCACCATGAGCTCGGTCTTGTTTTTCTGGAAATCGCTGCTGCGGAACAGGGCGCCGAGTATCGGAAGTTCTCCCAGCACCGGGAAACGGCTGACCGTTTCCTTGATGTTGTCCTGCAGCAGTCCGCCAATGGCAAGCGACTGGCCATCGCGCAGCTGCACTGTGGTGGATACGCGCCGCGTCGTGAAGGTTGGCACGGCCAGTATTCCTCCCAGTCCGGTAGTGGCGACGGTGTCGAATTTGACCAGTTCCGTCACTTCCGGCGATACCACCAGGTTGATACGCCCCTCCTCCAGCACGGTGGGCGTGAACCGCAAGCCCACGCCAAACTGCCGGGACTGGAGGGTAATCACACCGGCGTATTGGGGAATGGGAATCATGACTTCTCCGCCCACCAGGAAGCTCGCTTCCTGGCCGCTGATTGCCACGATGTTGGGTTCGGCCAAGATGTGGAAGAGTTCGTCCTTTTTCTCGGCATCGATCAGGAAAGCGTCACCGACATCCGGCGTGCCCCTGGACTGGAACAGCATGCCAGGCGCCCCGCCGATGATACCGGTCATGATCTGCGTCCAGGCGCTCCCGGCTTTTCTGGCCGCTCTCTGGAAATCGAAGCCGAGCTTTTCCGCGACCTTGCGATTGATTTCCGCCACCTTCACTTCGAGCATCACCTGCTGGTTGCTGCCCACCTGCAACAGATTGACGACCTGGATGCTGCCCAGCCCCTGGCCGGCGCCCTTGGGTTCGTCTCCTCCCCCGCCCTGCCCGCCGCCGCTCTGGCCCCCACCGGACGCCTCGCCGCCCGATTTGCCGCCACGCCCCCCTGCCGCGGCCCGCACATAGGCATCCGCCAGCGCCACCGCCCGGTCCGCCTTCAGCGTATCGGCTACCGTGCCGGAGAGGACCAGCGAATCTCCGGCCGCGGTTACCTTGATATCGGTTTCACCGGGCATGAGTTCCCGCAGCTTGGCTTGCAGCGCCGCCGCATCCAGGATGACCGTGACATTGATGACGGCAGTCTGGCCGCTTCCCGTTTGTCCACTGCGGGTCCACAGAATGACGTTGGTCGTCCCGATCGACTTGCCCAGCACGTAGATTTCGCTGGGGCTGATGAGCGTGACGTCGGCCACGTCCGGATTGCCCACCGATATCCGCGTGACTGGCGCCGGCAGCCTGAGCAGGGCCGATTTGCCATAGGTCACCTCCATATCGGAAGCTGCGAGCAGAACACCCGTTGGCCCTGCCGGCTTCGCTGACGCAACCACCGTCCGCCCCTTCGTCTGACTCGCTGCGGTCTGACTCGCTGCGGTTTGATTCGCGGCGGAAAGCTCGCTAGGCAGTCCCATAACCATCATCATGCCCAGTAGAGCCGGGATCAGCGACGCCTGCAACGGAGGAAGCGTGGAACCGAGGGTTCGACGGAAACCGGCAGCGCCTGATGTAATCATGGGCATCGGGATAAGGGAAAATCTGTTCGGGGAGAATTGCAACTTCATCGGGTTTCCTTTTCCGCCAGTTTTGCTTCAGTTCTTTCCATGCCCCGGATGATTTCCACACCCGGTCTGGGTGTGGCGACCGTAGCACGCCGGACAGGGGCTGGAGCGGGCCCGGAATGCAGCGTCAGCAGATCCTGCGTGCGCACCCCGGCAGTGGTGCCGGGAGTCTTGTCGATCTGGTTGCGCAGCACCAGCGACAGCGTGCCGATGCTGCGCGCGAGATCGAGTTTTTCCGCTTCCTGCGGCGTCACCTCCAGCGTGACGGCAGTGACCGCCTTCGGCTTGGTTTCATCCCGGCCCAGGTCCTGTCCCACCGCCAGCACGAGAATGCGTTCCAGCACGATCTTGGAAATGGGCTTGTCGTTTTCGTCCTTGGCGTTGACCAGGATATCCACGTTGTTGCCGGGCAGCGCAAATCCGGCGAGACCGACGATCTCGTTGACCTTCACCGTGATGGCGCGCTTGCCCTCGGTAATCACGCCCGACAGTCCTCCCGCAGCCCCCTGCGGCGCCAGCTTGGCTTCCAGCAGCGGCTCGCCGCGCACCAGGTTGACCCTGACCACACGCGCATCGAGCAGATTTACGTCCTGGAAGGATCCTTCCGGCACTGTCGCCCGTGGCCAGTCTGACGACTGCAGCAGATCCGGCGTCAGCCGGGTGCCGACGTCGATATCGCGCGAGGCGACGATCACGGTAGCTGCATCCACGCTGGCGCGGTCGATGATCCACTTGCCGGCGACCACTACCGCGGCCAATCCCAGCAGCAGCGAGATCACGATCATCCATATCGCCCTCACGTTCTTCATTCAGTCATTCCTCTTCACTGACATTCCGACTTCTGACAATTGTTTCCGGATCACCCAGGCTGCCTTCCCGTGATCCAGCCGCTCGATTCATTGATTCTGCAATATGGGGCACCGGCGACCGGATAACCCGCGAACTACCCAGAGCGCTTTTATACTTTCGCTCTTGACTTTGGTCTTTGTACTTGCGCTTTTGTACTTACTTTTCCTTACTTTGTACCTGCATTCCCGCATGCCCGTCTGGCATACGCTCTGTCAGTCGAGCCTTTCAGCCCCAGTGGGCCATGACCAGATACACCATGGTGCCGGCGGCGATTGCTACGCCATAGGGCAGTGAACCGGCAGACTCCGCAGCGAATTCCCCGGCATCTCCCGTGACACTTTCACCGGGCTCTCCGCTCACGGGCAGGCCCATCATTGGTCCACCGGCGAGTGCTCCCAGCAGCATGACATTGAGATTGCGCCACAGCAGGCGCAGCTTGCCTTCAAGCAAAGCGGCCACCAGCGCCAGTACGCCGCCCGCTAGCAGGACGCATAACAGGGCGCCGACAGTTTCCTGCGCGCCGAGGTAGGCGCCGGTCATGGCCATGAGCTTCACATCGCCCGCGCCCATGATGCGCAGCAGGTAGAGCGGCAGCAGCAGCACCAGCCCGGTGCCCCACCCAGCCAGGGAGCCGAGGATGCCCAGTGCCCCCATTTCCTGCGGTAGCAGGGCATGCAGCAGCACGCCGGCAACCGCGCCCGGAAAAACCAGAATGTTCGGTATGCGACGGCTACGAATGTCGCTCCAGGCTGCTGCCAGCAACAGCAGCAGCAAAAATCCGAAAATTGATGAATGCATGGGATGATTCACGTTTTATTCAACTGCGGACCGCCCGGCGCAAAGCCGGGCGGTGCTTGAACTCCAACTACGACTGCACAGTAAGGTTTCTTTTAACCTGCCGCCGTAGTAAGTGCGGTAGTAATAGCGGTGAATATGGTGTCTAACCCCCCCTTAAGCAAGTTCAATGATGCAATAATCCCTACCGCAACCAAGGCGGCGATCAGGCCATATTCAATGGCGGTTACACCTTCTTCGTCATTCAGGAACTGTTTCATGCCTTGCGCGATTTTGTTCATAATGTTTCCTCTTGTTCAGATCATCAATAAAATCCGCCGGATGGCGGCGTTTCTTTCTTTGTACTGCGGGTACTATTCTGAAAGCCCGCGGAGGCTGAGTCCATCGTACTGAAGTACACGTGTACCAAGGTACAGGTTGCGTGATAACCGGCACCATTATGACATTACAATAGAGGAGAGCGGTAGCCATGATCCATTGCCCACGCTCTTCTTCGCTCTTCTCCCGCCTTTATTCCTTAGGGCCTCTACCCGCTCGATCTGCTGAACCTGGGCGCCCTTATACGTTCCTAATACGCCCGTGCCCTCCCTCTCCCTTTACGCTGGTGAAATTATCCGGGCGCGGCTTGCCGGCATTGCGGGAAACAGGAGGAAAAAGACGCGTCATCTCAAAATTTGATGAACCGGATTTTGATTAATGAAGCATGGCCCTGAGCAGCACGCGGATCAGCTGCACAGGAGGTGAAATAAACGTCGTGCCGCTGGCCATTGGCAGCAGACCACATGATGTGTTTGTACTGCCTGTTCACCCGCATGTTCACCTGTCAGGTGATGCACGGTATGATGTCGCCTTCGTGTTCCATTGGTTTCACTGCTTTCCATCCCATTGTTTTCCACTATCCTTTTTCCCGATTGTTTTCCCCATGATGCCATCTGCGAATGAACGATGAATTCTTGCGGCAACGCAGCCTGAAGTCGGTCTGGCACCCCTGCACCCAGATGAAGCAGCATGAATCGCTGCCGCTCGTCACCATTTCACGCGCCGAAGGCGTGTGGCTGTACGACGGGGACGGCAAAGGGTATCTCGATGCCATCGGTTCCTGGTGGGTCAACCTGTTCGGCCACGCCAATCCGCGCATCAACTCAGCCATTTGCGAGCAGCTCGACCGTCTGGAGCATGTCATGCTGGCCGGATTCACGCATGAGGCGGTGGTGGAATTGTCCGAGCGTCTGGGCAAACTGGTATCGAACCGGCTTGGGCATTGCTTTTATGCAAGCGATGGCGCCTCCGCCACGGAAATTGCGCTGAAGATGAGTTTTCATTACTGGCACAATCTCGGCCGCTCCGAGAAGAATCGCTTCGTCAGCCTGCAGAACGACTACCACGGCGAAACGCTGGGAGCGCTTGCGGTCACGGATGTGGCGCTTTTCAGGGAAACCTATGCGCCGCTCCTGCGGCCAGGCAGTCATGTCCCCACCCCGGACTGGCGCTATGCCTCCGAAGGCGAGTCGCCCCAGGAGCATGCCCTGCGCGCCGCCGCGGCGCTCGAAACGCACCTTGTGGCGCATCATGCGGAAACTGCCGCACTCATTCTGGAACCGCTGATTCAGGGCGCGGCCGGCATGGGCATGTATCACCCTGATTATCTGAGGTGCGCGCGCGAGCTCTGCGACCGGTATCAGGTGCATTTCATCGCGGATGAAATCGCAGTCGGATTCGGCAGGACTGGGACGCTATTTGCCTGTGAGCAGGCAGGCATCCTGCCGGATTTCCTTTGCATCGGTAAGGGTTTGACGGCAGGTTATCTTCCTCTCTCGGTCGTCATGACTACGGAGGAAATCTACGCTGCCTTCTACGGCGACAACACGGCGCGTGCCTTTCTGCATTCCCATACGCATTCCGGCAATGCGCTGGCCTGCCGGGCTGCGCTCGCGACGCTGGATATTTTCGAGCAGGACAAGATCATCGAGGCGAACCGCCTCAAAGCGTACTACCTCAACGAGGTGTCAGCGCCCATCGCAAGGCATCCACTGGTGCGGAACTTCCGCAATTGCGGAATGATCTGGGCGTTCGAAGTCGAAACTTCCGATCCGTCGTTTTCGGGAAAATTTTTCCAGGCTGCGCTCAGGCAGGAACTGTCCCTGCGGCCGCTGGGAAACACCGTCTACTTCATGCCGCCGTATGTCATCAACGAACAGGAAATGGACCTGCTGGTGGCAGGCACGCTGGCGGCGCTGGACTCATGGTGAAAACTGCCCGATGAGGAAACGACCGATGCGGTGAAGTGGCTGTGCCGAATGCTGGCAAGCCTTGCATTCATTTCGTTCAGAGCGGCGTGGAATCGCTGCGCCTCAATAATATACGAGAGGGAGCTGTTATCATCTCTGCATCTCTGCAAGCGGGATGTGCGAGGGGGCAGGATCAAGTATCATCTAAAGTACAATCTGGACAGGCCGGAATGCAGCATACTCATTACCGGCTTCCAGGCGGTCGGCACGGTGGGACGCAGCTCGGTGGAGGGGGTGGATCAGTGAAGATTTTCGATGACAATATTCCCGAACGGCTGGATATCTACACCATCGGCGGGCTTTCCGCTCACGCGGACCTGCTCGCCTGGCTGAGCCACTTCCGTGCTCCTCCCAGTCTGACTTTCCGGTCAGACTTTCCTCGTTCACGGCAACCTTCGACTTGCGCTCATCTGGCCGACACCATCCGGCAGAAACCAAACTGGAATGCAAGTATCCCTGTCCAATCCGCATCCGTTGAGATATAGCATGTCCCTGTTCACACTTCTGGAAAACTGGCTGGAAAACCCGCAGAAAAACCTGACCGGAAACTCGCTCGGAAATCCATTGAGAACCTCGTATCGCGTAGCGCTATCACGCGCAATAAAGTGGGCATTATGCAGCCTGCTTGTCTTCCTGCCGCTGCCGGGTTTGGCGCTCGACTTGCCTGCCCCGGTAAAATATGCGCTCGCACAGGCGGGTATCCCCCGGTCCGCCGTCGGTATTTACGTACATGAAACCGGCGCAGGACAGCCGCTGCTCGCTATCAATGCCGGCGTCGGCATGAGCCCGGCTTCGGTGATGAAGCTTCTGACCACATTCGCCGGACTGGAACTACTGGGGCCGGGATATGCCTGGAAGACGGAGCTGTATGCTGACGGGATTGTTCGGGGTGATGCCCTTCACGGCAATCTCGTCATCAAGGGCTACGGCGATCCGAGGCTGAATCTGGAGAACTTCTGGTTGCTCACCCGACGGCTGCGCCAGACTGGATTGCGCGAGATCACCGGTGACCTGGTGCTCGACAGCAGCCATTTCGATCTCCCCGGAAGCGACTCTGCCGCATTCGACGGCAGGCCCTATCGCGCATACAACGTCCTCCCCGAGGCGCTGATGGTGAATTACCGGACGCTCGCGCTGCGGCTGCTGCCGCAGCCGGAAAGCAGGAGCGTGCGCATTGTGGTGGATCCTCTGCTGCCCTCTCTCGACCTCAAAAACAGCCTGACGCTCACCAACCGTGCATGCGATGACTGGAAGGACGACCTTGGCACGGATATTCAGTCCGGCACCGGCCTGGACGGCCGGGTGTCCGTGACGTTCAAGGGCAGCTATGCCCTGGGGTGCGGCGAAAAAACCCTGTTCCTCAGTGTTCACGACACTGCTCGCTATACCTTCGATCTATTCAGGCAGTTGTGGGAACAGCAAGGCGGTGTTCTGCGCGGGAGCGTGCGCAGGAGTGCCGCTCCGGGAGGAACTGTTCCGCTGGAAACCCACCAATCTCCTCCCTTGACGGATATCGTGCGCGATATCAACAAGTTCAGCAACAATACCGCAGCACGGCAGCTCTATCTCACCCTGGGGCTGGGCAGCGAACCACTCAGGGAACCGCAAGTAATGCCGGCTTCCTTCAGCATCGGCTACGGAAATGATCGAGCCGCCAAAAGTGGAACAATACTTTCCCTGGATGGAACCGGGGAGAATCCTGACCCGTCACGCGCAACCCTCGCCAAATCGGAAACGGCCATCCGGCAATGGCTCGCTTCCCGCCAACTGGTCTTTCCCGAGCTGATCCTGGAAAACGGGTCTGGATTGTCGCGGAATGAACGCATCAGTGCCGGCCATATGGGCAAACTGCTGCTCGCCGCATTCCAGAGTCATGTCATGCCCGAATTTGTCTCCTCCCTGCCCATTGTCGCAGTGGACGGCACCATGAAGAAAAGGCTGAGCCGCAGTGCCGTCGCCGGCCAAGCTCATATCAAGACAGGCCTGCTGGAGGGGGTAAAAACTATCGCGGGTTATGTGCGCGACAAATCAGGCAGGCGCTCGATCGTGGTTTTTTTCATCAACCACCCGCGCGCGGAGAGCGGACAAGCTGCGATGGATGCACTGCTCGATTGGGTCTATGAGGGGCGATAACGCTCTTCAATGAAAGTTGTGTTTCGAGAAGCCGGAGTAGAATACCCGGCGTGCTACAGCAGTAAGGAAACCCCTTACAGCACCGAGAGCAATGATCTTCGACTTGAAAGACTTTCCCGGATATCGTCAGATCTCAAGAATCGCCGTTCCGCCCTTCCCCGAATGGTTAACGCACTTCGCAACACAATCGATGCCGTTTTTCAAAAGAAACTGACTGCGGAAGATATCGCCTCAATCCTCGATGAACTGCAATCCAGCGGTCAGATCACAGTCAGTGAGAATAAGGTTGAATATCAATTTGCGTCCTGATGCTTCCTGGCGGTTGCAAGCATTACCTCGTGCTCTTCGCCACGCCACGTAGCGAAGTGCTCGCGTAACATCCTCACGTTCAAGCATCATGGCTAGCGTTATTTCCGGTTTTCATTCAATCCTGCTATCCAACCCGTTCTCCGCAATCTCCGCTGCGCGCAGCAGGGCCCTGGCCTTGTTTTGCGTCTCCACCCATTCGCTTTGAGGAACGGAATCGGCAACGATGCCGGCGCCCGCCTGGACATGCAACTTGCCGTCCTTGATCACTCCGGTGCGGATGGCGATAGCCAGATCCATATCCCCGTTGAATCCAAGATATCCGACTGCACCTGCATAGATTCCACGCTTCGAGACTTCCAGCTCATCGATAATTTCCATTGCCCGCACCTTCGGCGCGCCACTCACGGTCCCCGCCGGAAAGGTGGCTCGCAGCACATCCATCGCATTGAGGCCGGGCTTGAGCCGGCCTTCGACATTGGAAACAATGTGCATGACGTGCGAGTAGTGCTCGATACGCATGTTCTCTGTCACCTTTACCGTTCCGATCTGCGCCACGCGTCCTACATCATTGCGCCCCAGGTCCATCAGCATTACATGTTCCGCCCGCTCTTTCGGGTCAGCGAGCAGATCGGTGGCCAGCGCCGCGTCTTCCCCCAGAGTCTTGCCTCGCGGGCGGGTTCCTGCGATCGGGCGTACCGTAACCGTTTCACCTTCGAGTCGCACCAGGATTTCGGGCGAAGCTCCCACCACGTAAAAGCTGCCGAAGTGGTAATAAAACATGTAGGGAGAAGGATTGAGGCTGCGCAACGCGCGGTACAGCGCGAGCGGCGAGGCGCCGTACGGTTTACTGGTGCGCTGGGATAACACCACCTGCATGATATCGCCATCAAAAATATAGCGCTTGGCCCGTTCTACTGCCGAGATGAAATCCGCCTCCGAGAACTGTGACACCGGCGCACCCGATTCACACGGCGTTTCCAATGGAATCCGTAACGGTTCTCGGAGAGATCCCAGCAGTTCTTTCAACCGTTTCCGGGCGCTGGAGTATGCGCCCTCCAGAGCGGCGTCCCCATATACGATGAGATAGAGCTTGCCGGAAAGATTATCCACCACTGCCAGCTCCTCCGAAACCAGCAGCAGGATGTCCGGCGTATCCAGTGTGTCAGGCAGCAGGCGCGCGCCCGCGCCGGCGAGCCTGCGCTCGATATAACGTACCGTATCGTACGCGAAGTAGCCCGCGAGACCGCCGCAAAAACGCGGCAGGCCGGGATAAGGTGCCGTCTTGAAGCGCGTCAGATAGGATTGAACGAAAGCAAGAGGATCTTCCGACTGAAATACTTGGCTGGTGCTGCCGTCGATTACGCTGACATCGTTGCCGCGCACTTCGATTCGACTGCGGGCGGGTAAGCCGATAACTGAATAACGTCCAAAACGCTCGCCTCCCTGGACGGATTCCAGCAGATAGGAATAAGGCTCGTTTGCCAGCTTCAGATAAACTGACAGCGGTGTGTCAAGATCGGCAAAGGTTTCCAGGACGACAGGAATGTGCGTATAGCCCTTTGTCGACAGGGCATGAAATTCTGCTTCCGTCATGATTCAGACTCCAAAAAAACAGAAAATGAAAAAATACCGCAGACCGGATCAATGCTTATCGAGCCGCCAACGCCAACCCCGACAGTGCCAGTAGCACCATCCCTGGATTGCATATCTTTCCTTTCCCGTTTTTCCGTTACTCATGAGGATTTCTGGATCAGCTTTGTTGCCTCGTATAACGATGGGACGATCGCGTCGCAATCAAGCTCGTACACGTCCCGTCCTTCGTTATATCCATAGGGAACACAAAATACATGAGAACCCGCTGCGCGCGCAGCCTGGGCATCATTCAGCGAATCCCCGACCAGCAGCATCTCATGCGGCTCGATTTCGAAACGTTCACAAGCGTGCAGCAAAGGCATCGGATCCGGCTTCTTTTTCGGCAGGCTATCGCCCGAAACCACGATATCGAAGTAGTCCAGCAATTCCGCCGCACGAAGCAGCGGCAAGGTAAAAGCCTCTGCCTTGTTGGTCACGCAAGCGAGCCGGAAGCCGCCCGCACGCAAAGCGTTCAATCCCTCGCGCACGCCGGGGTAAGCGCGCGTATCGACATACAATGTTTTTTCGTAGCTGCGCTCATACAGCGGCATTGCGCGTTGCAAAAGGTCTGTGTCGGGCTCGCCATCGAGATCCCCGGTGAGCGAACGTTTCACCAGCTTTTCTATCCCTTTGCCAATATAGGATTGGATGGTTTCCAGCGGAAGCTCGGCTTTTCCCAGTTCCTTCAGCATCATATTGGCAGCGGTGGCAAGATCAGGCGCGGTATCCAGCAAGGTGCCGTCGAGATCGATCATGACTGCTTTGATCGGCAGGGGAAAATGCCTATCAGGGGCAGAAGTACGTACAAGCGGAGAGAGGCCTTTGTTCACGTCGTATTATCCATATTCATTAAAAAATAATACCGGCTCGTTCGTATAAGCGACGAAGCGACGGAGAGTTTTCCAAATGGGTCGCTCCAAACTTCGGGAGTTTACTCGCGAGCACGCTCAAACCTTCTTCAGTTCTGCTCGCAGGGCTGATAAGATGGTGTCATAACGGTGGGGATCGCTGTCCTTCCCTGCGCTGTAAATTGCGGAACCGGCAACGAAAGTATCCGCTCCAGCACGCGCAATTTCCGCAATGTTGTCCACTTTCACGCCCCCGTCGATTTCCAGCAGTATGTTTCTGCCGCTCTCATCGATACGTTTTCGCACTTCCCTTAGCTTCGGCAACGCTTCCGGAATGAATTTCTGTCCCCCGAATCCAGGATTGACCGACATGATCAGTACCAGGTCCAGCTTGTCGAGAACGTGATCAAGATAATTCAACGGTGTGGCGGGATTGAAAACAAGTCCTGCCATGCACCCCTGTTCCTTGATGAGCCCGATGGTGCGATCGATATGGCGCGTTGCCTCCGGATGAAAGGAAATGATATTGGCTCCTGCTTTCGCGAAATCCGGAACGATACGGTCAACCGGCTCGACCATCAGATGCACGTCGATAATCGCGTCGGTTACCGGTCGAATGGCTTCGCACACAAGGGGTCCGATAGTCAGGTTGGGTACATAATGATTATCCATCACATCGAAATGGATAAAATCCGCCCCGGAATTGATAACTGCGGAAACTTCCTCGCCCAGCTTGGCAAAGTTTGCAGATAAAATGCTTGGAGCAATGCGGTAATTGGCCATGAAGGGCGTCCTTGTGATGATCAAAAAAGCTCAATTTTAACCGTAAATTGTCTTGCGGCGTTAGTGGCATCGGTCTTTAAAGCTGCTGTTCCTGGTTGCGATCTCTTGCAGTCTTGAAAAATCGTTCCAATGATTTTGCGGCATGCTGCCCTTGCCCTGAGCCGGAAAATAGTGTGCAATGCCAGTATGACTGAAGGAAAAAAATACGAGATCGCGGTAAAGGTTCATACCACCTATCTTCCGGAACAATCGGACGAGGCGCTGGATCGCTATGTATTCGCCTATACGATCGTTCTTTCCAACACCGGTACTGTCACCGCTCAGCTCATCAGTCGGCACTGGGTCATCGCCGATGGCAGCGGCGGCGTCCAGGAAGTAAGAGGTCTGGGAGTGGTGGGGGAACAACCACTGCTGAAGCCGGGAGACAGCTACGAATACACGAGCGGTACGGCCATTTCGACACCGGTAGGCTCAATGAAAGGCAGCTACCAGATGGTGGCCGAGGATGGTCTGCGCTTCGACGCACCCATTCCCGAGTTCATTCTGAGCGTGCCGCGAATCCTCCATTAAGAAGTATCTTCCCCCTCGTTACCCATACTTCTTCCGCCCGTATCGTCGACGACGATGAGCCCGTTTTGCCTCGGCTTCGGTGAGCGGAGCGGGACTTTTTCCCGCGTAGGGATTGCGGCCTGTCCTGAATTCTATCCGTAACGGCGTTCCCTCCAACTCGAAGGTATCGCGAAATGTATTTTCCAGATAGCGCTGATAGGTCTGGGGCACGGCATTGAGGGCGTTGCCATGGATTATAATCAAGGGTGGATTCGAACCACCCTGATGGGCGTAGCGCAGCTTGGGACGCGATGTACCCGCACGCGGGGGAGGCTGCTTCTCCACCGCGGCCAATAACGTGCGGGTAAGCCTGGGAGTGGGCAGATGAGCCATTGCCGCCCCATAAGCGGCATCGACAGAGGGCAGCAGTCCTTTCGTGCCAGTGCCATGTAGCGCCGAGATGTAGTGAAACCGGGCGAAATTCTGCAGAAACGGCAATTTACGGTTGATATCGCGCTTGATTATGTCACGCTGGTACTCATCCAGACTGTCCCACTTGTTCACGGCCAGCACCAGTGCCCGTCCTGCTTCCAGGATGAATCCGGCAATATGCGCATCCTGATCCGAAATCTCGCTGCCAGCATCCAGCACCAGTATCACCACGTTGGCATCTTCTATCGCTTGCAGTGTTTTCACCACGGAAAACTTTTCCACGGTCTCTTGCACCTTGCCGCGGCGGCGCAAGCCGGCTGTATCGATCAGGGTATAGTTACGTCCATTCCGCTCAAAGTCGATATAAATGCTGTCACGCGTGGTACCAGGCTGATCAAACGCGATGACACGCTCTTCTCCCAGCAGAGTGTTCACGAGCGTTGATTTCCCCACGTTCGGACGACCTACGATAGCGATTTTCGGATGCTCGTCTTTTCTTTCCTGCTCCGGTTCGTCGGGAAGATCCTGAAGCGCCAGCACCACCAGTTCATTCACGTTGTCGCCATGGGCGGCGGAAATTGCACAAGGCTCGCCCAATCCCAGTTCGTGAAATTCCGCAGTAACGACGGAAACAGCCATGCCTTCGGTCTTGTTTACCGCCAGCAGGATTCGGCGACCTGATCTGCGAAGTTGCTCGGCGACAATTTTGTCCTGCGCCGTCAAACCGCTTCGACCGTCCACGATGAAGAGCACGACATCAGCCTCGTCAATTGCTTGCAGCGTCTGCTTCGCCATCTCGTGCAGGATGCCTTCCGTCGCCATCGGCTCGAAGCCTCCTGTATCGACCACGAGATACGGCCTGTCGCCCAGCTTGCCGTGTCCGTAATGACGGTCGCGGGTCAACCCCGGCATGTCAGCCACCAGCGCGTCGCGACTGCGTGTCAAACGGTTAAAAAGCGTGGACTTGCCGACGTTGGATCGCCCTACCAGTACGAGGGTGGGTTTCATGATTTCAGTTTTCGTCTAACAGGGCTCGGCTGCGGCATATGGCACGGAATTGAAGCGCTGAACAGCGAATTCCCGGATTACCGAGATGTTCCTCAGAAGGTGAATTTTCAAACACGCACCCAAGCACATGACTAGGCCCACGACTAGGCACCAAAGGCAAAAACTCCGCCTTTCCGGGTTTGTACCGCAATACCATTGGGCAAGGATATGGGACGGGCGGTAATAGCACTTTCGTCGGTTCCGGAGCGCGCAATAATGGCGCCATTATCCTTCCTGATGAAATTTACATAACCTTGAGAATCTCCTACCACGATGCGAGCGCCGTGCGCCAGCGGAGCGGATAACTTGAGTCCGTTGAGCAGATCCTGCGCCCATACGCTGGTGCCATCCCTTTTGTCGTAAGCCACTATTCCGCCCCTGTTCTCGCTCACATAAACGTAATTGTCATCCATGGCCAGACCGGCATTGCTGGATACATCCCGGGCCCAGATCTGGTTACCGGCTGTAATATCGAAGCAGGCGATACGCCCCTGGTAGGCAACAGCGCACACCTGCTGCTCATCCAGAACGGGCAAGCTGGTAACATCCGAAATTCGCTCAAGTTCGGTGGCGCCTCTCGGTCGTGATACCATTGCCTCCCAAACCAGACTGCCGTTCGAAAGATTCAGCGCCACGAGCCTGCCTCCGGCAAAACCAGCATATACTCTATCATCGGCAATCAGCGCGCCAGCGAAACTCCGTACCGTCAGTGATGGAGTAGCGCCCTGATAAACCCACTTGCGCTTGCCGCTCTCGCTATCCAACCCGTATATACGACCGTCTCCCGTACGAACGACTACCACACCCATTCCGGCATGCGGCGGGCTCAGCACTTCCGTTGAAAGATTCGCAGTCCACTTCGGTTTGCCGCTTTTCTCGTCAAAAGCCAGAACTTCGCCCTTGAAAGTGCCCACCAGCAGCATACCATCTCCCGCGCCGATTCCACCCGCGAGAGGATGCTTGGTATCGATGACGCCTGAAGCCTTGCCTGAAACTGCGTCGAAACGTACAAGACGACCATCCGGTCCCCCCGCATAGACCGCGCCATCGCCGAAAACCGGCAGAAATACAGTCGCCGGACTTTCCTCGACACCCGCCTCCCAACCGGGACGGGTGCTGGGTATCACCTCCAGCTGTGCGATCTGCTCCGGGCTCATTTGAACCTCACCTGGTCCGAAAAGATCCGTAATACCGGATACATCGATATCGGCAAGGCTGCGGCTCACATCGCGCACCATATCTACCATGCCCGCACATCCGGAAAGCGTGAAGGACGATACGAACAGCAGAACATAGCGCCAGAATGCACTATTCGCCAGGTGAAACGGACGCGATTCTCCCCGGAGTGATACTTCCTTGTGCACGCCCCTGACGTCGGCCATAGCGCTTCCCGGCACATCCGCAGGCACGGGAAACACATTCAGCAACTCATCGGCTGAAGCTTTGCTTGCGCGCATTTTCCTGTTTATGAGAAGGAGTAGTTGCGAAAAAATCAACGAGCCGATCAAGGCATATCAGGTTAAGGGAGCGGCTTCCAGAGTGGACCGGCTGCAGCAAGCCGCCAAGGGTAGCGGGCTCGCGCTGAAGTTTATCCGGTTTATATCGAAACTGTAACTATTTGGCGCTTGGCAGCGCATCCAGCTTCATCTGCACGATATCATGGTAAGTGCTGCCGGAACTTATCCTGGCAAGCGCCATTTGATAAGCCGCCCGGGCTTCCCCAGCTTTCCCGATGGCCGCCAGCACATCGCCCCGGCGATCGGCATAGAGTCCGTCGAAGGATTCCCCATGCTTGACCTCAAGCAGGCGCAGCGCCTCGTCGTATTTTTTCTCATCCAGCAATACGCCCGTCAAACGTAATCGCGCCATGTCTTTCAGCTCTTCTTCCCCGGAATTGTCGAGTACCCATTGCAGGCGGTTTTTCGTGTTCTGCAAATCTCCGGCGTTGAAGCTGGTCTGAGCCGATATCAATGCCGCACGCGACGCGTAACCGCTACTCGGAAAGCTTTCCATCACCAGACCGGCAGCGTCGCTGATTTTTTTTGCATCGCCACTCCCCTGAACCTGTAGCACGGAATCATACAATTCCAGGGCCTGCTCGGTTTTCTGCTTCTTGTAGTAGTTCCATGCCTGTGCGCCGGCGATACCCGCGATGAAAACTGCGACAATCACAACCACCAGCGTGCCGTACGTGTTCCACCAGGATTTCAGCTCGTCTATATTTTCCTGTTCTTCCGGATTATATGCTGCCATTTACCTTCCCAAGTTTGGAATTGGAATTCTTCTGATTCAAGCCTTTTTCAACAGGTCGGCAACTTCCGCAAGCTCCACCCGGACCTGCTCCGCTGCTTCCCGCAGCGGCTTGATACTTATTTCGCCGGCTTGCGCTTCATCATCTCCGATGATGATCGCAAAACGCGCTCCACTGGCATCGGCTTTTCTCATCTGCGCTTTGAAGTTGCCCTCTCCGCAATGCAGAATTGCCTGGAACCCACGATCCCGCAAGTGTCTTACCGTTTTCCAGGCAAACCCGGCCGCGACATCGCCCTTGTGAACCACGTAGACATCAGGAGGAGTCTGAGGGATGGCACTGTCCATCACCAGTGCCAGTACTCGTTCCACTCCCAGGGCGAATCCGCACGCGGGAGTAGCCTTGCCGCCGACCTGTTCTACCAGTCCGTCATAGCGTCCACCTGCGCAGACGGTTCCCTGCGCCCCCAGCTTGTCGGTGACCCACTCGAATACGGTGCGATTATAATAATCCAACCCCCGTACCAGTCGCGGGTTGATCTCGAAGTCGATCCCCTGCTCGCGCAGGATTTGCTGCAAACCTTCAAAATGAATGAGGGAGTCTTCGTCCAGGTCATCCAGTAACCGCGGAGCGCCCTCGATAATCTCTCTCATCCCGGCATTCTTGCTGTCGAGTATGCGCAAGGGATTGCTGTGCAGGCGCCTGGATGCATCCTCATCCAGCTTGCATAGATGCCGCTGCAGGTAGCCGATTAGGCGGGTACGATGCACAGAGCGTGACTCCGCGCTGCCAAGCGTCCCGATTTCGAGTCGTACCCCGGAAACGCCGAGCCGTTTCCACAAGTCGGCACCCATGATGATAAGCTCGGCATCGATATCGGGGCCGGCATATCCCAGAGCTTCGGCGCCGACCTGATGGAATTGCCGGTAACGTCCTTTTTGCGGACGCTCGTGGCGGAACATCGCACCCGAATAATATAGCCGTTGCGGGCCGGAATAGAGCAGATTATGCTCAAGAACCGCACGCACGCAGGACGCGGTTCCTTCCGGCCGCAGTGTCAGGCTCTCGCCGTTTAGATGATCCACGAAGGTGTACATCTCTTTCTCGACGATGTCTGTGACCGCCCCGATGGAACGCACAAACAGGTCGGTCTGCTCGACTATCGGCATGCGGATATTGCGGTAGCCATAAGCCGCCATCCAGTCGCGGACACTTTGCTCGAAGAACTCCCACCGGTCGATCTGATCAGGCAGGATGTCGTTCATCCCGCGTACAGCCTGAATCCCCCTAGTGGGCATCGACTGCTTTCTTGGGGTATTTCATCTGCACATATTCATCGACTATCTGGCGAAACTCTCCTGCGATATTGTCGCCTTTCAGCGTTACAGACTTCTGGCCATCCACAAATACCGGCGCCACCGGCCGTTCCCCTGAGCCTGGCAGGCTGATGCCGATATTGGCATGCTTGCTTTCGCCGGGGCCATTGACCACGCACCCCATCACAGCGAGGGTCATATTTTCCACACCCTCGTATTCCTCGCGCCATACCAGCATCTGCTCGCGCACGTAGCCCTGGATGCTTTCCGCCAGTTCCTGAAAATAGGTGCTGGTGGTACGGCCGCAACCGGGACAGGCGGCAACCAGAGGCACAAAAGCGCGCAAACCGGTGGTTTGCAGTATCTCCTGAGCCACAATCACTTCGCGCGCGCGGTCTCCCCCTGGCTCGGGCGTCAACGATATTCGTATCGTATCGCCGATACCTTCGAGAAGCAGTACCGACAGTGCTGCCGTGGAAGCAACAATCCCCTTCGAACCCATGCCCGCCTCGGTGAGCCCAAGGTGCAGCGCATAGTCGCAGCGGGACGCAAGAGCGCGATAAACGGTAATGAGATCTCTCACCCCGCTCATCTTGCATGACAATATGATTCTGTCACGACCCAGCCCGATCTCCTCCGCGCGCTCAGCGCTTTGAAGCGCAGAGGTAATCAAGGCTTCGTACATTACCGCGGAGGCATCCTTCGGGTCCCCGGAGCGGGCATTCTCGTCCATCATGCGCGCCAGCAGCTCGGGATCGAGGCTTCCCCAGTTGACCCCGATGCGCACCGGTTTTTCATACTTGCAGGCCGCTTCGATCAGAATGGAAAACTGTTCGTCACGTTTCTTTCCATGCCCGACATTACCAGGATTGATACGGTATTTCGCCAGCGCACGTGCGCAACCGGGATACTCTGTCACCAGTTTATGGCCATTGAAGTGAAAATCGCCTATCAGGGGAACGTGGCAACCCATATCATCGAGTCGAGCCCTGATACCCGGCACAGCCTTGGCAGCTTCGGCCGTATTGACGGTGATGCGCACGAGTTCGGATCCGGCACGCGCAAGCTGAGCCACTTGCACGGTGGTAGCGATTTCATCTTCCGTATCGGTATTGGTCATGGACTGCACTACGATGGGCGCGCCCCCGCCGATCCGGATCGAACCTACCTGAACGCCCACGCTGTTCCTGCGTGGGGGAAAAGCACTTTGAACCATAGACATGATGAATATGAGATGCTGCGTTGAAATTGAAATCTATTGGAGCACGAGATGTGCCATTCCACCGGGAAGTTTGGCGAAAGTCGAGAGATCGACCGGGCTGTTATTATAGACAAGCTTGACCTGACCCGGGTTTCCGATCATGAGGGAATAGGGCGGCTTACCACGCAGCACCTGCTCGCTCCCAGGAGGATTGACTCTTGAGAGAAGCAATTTACCGCTGCCATCCTTGACTTGCACCCATGACTCCCCGGCAAACGTCAGACGAATTCCAGCTTTTGCAGGAGGTGGCTTCGGAGCCACTGCGACCTGAGGTGATTTTGGAGCAACTGCGGCCTCAGGTGGCTTCGGAGCAACCGCGACTTGAGGCGGCTTCGGAACAACTGCGACCTCAGGTGGCCTCGGGGCCACTGCGCCCTGAGGGGGCTTCGAAGCAACTGCGCCCTGAGAGGGCTTCGGAGTCACTGCGACATTGGCGGACTCCCCCCCTGGAACTGCCGATGCTGTGGGACCGGTGTGCGGTGCCGGTGGCGGCGCAAGAGGCAGAGTGAAAGGCTCTCCAGCGGAAGCTTCGGTACCGCTCCCAGCGGCCTCGTCTTTATGCGCGGACGCCACGGTGTCCTGCTCTCTGCCCGTATCCGCAGAAGGTGCTGTCTCCTGAATGGCGGCAATACCCCGCTCTGACTGGGAAGCCATATCGGGAGCAAGCGCGGAAGGTGCGGGAGCTTGGGATTCCGGCGCTTCTGCGGTGGGCGCCTGCGGCGCAAACGGGAATGAAAGAGTCGGCTGCTCGGTGTCTTTCTCCGATTCCAGTGCCATGTCGGGCTGCTCGGCAACTGGAGCCTTGTCACCGCTATAGATCACGTAACCCAGCAGAGTGATCGCCAGGACAATTCCTCCGCCGATGACCGCGTTGCGTTTCAGATACTCCTGCCCGGAGGGGAAAGGGATCTCCTCACTTGGAGGTCGCCCCACCTGCGCAGTCGGAGGAGGAACCGACTGTTCAAGCAACTTCAATAACGGCGCCTCATCCAGTTGCAGCAATTTGGCATAATTGCGCACGAATCCGCGCAGGAAAGGGCCGCCGGCAAGCTTATCGTATTCATCCTCTTCGAGTGCCGTCACCTGCCGCGCTGCAAAGCGTAACTGCCGCGCAACGTCCTCAATATCCAGACCGCGCTCCAGCCGCGCAGCGCGCAGCACTTGGCCAACCTGCTCTCCGGTTTGTTTTGGTTCCTCATGCTGCTCGATGTCGCTACTTTCAGGAGCTTCCATTCCCTCACCCCATCTCATGTTACCTGACGCTTCATATCCGGTAATCGCTTTTGCGCCTTCACATCTCCAGGTGCAGTTGCCAACCGGAAAAATACGCCCGAACCTGCCTCATCCAGCCGCTTCCGCAATGCTGCGGGGCGCGCGGCGTGTCTTGTCGAGGACTTTTCCTGCGAGCTGGCCGCAGGCCGCGGCAATATCATCCCCCCGCGTCTTGCGTACCGTAGTCACCAATCCTGCCTCCATCAACACATCGCGAAAGCGGGATACGGCGTTTGCGGAAGAACGCCTGAAACCTGAATCAGGAAAAGGATTGAACGGAATCAGGTTTAACTTGCAGGGAATGTCCCTTACCAGTTGCACCAATTCACGCGCTTGCGCCACGCTGTCATTCACGCCATCCAGCATGACATATTCAAAAGTGATGAAATCTCGTGGCGCGGATTGAAGATAGCGCTCGCATGCGCCCAGCAGTTCCCTGATGGGGTATTTCCTGTTGATCGGCACCAATTGATCGCGCAACGCGTCGTTGGGAGCATGCAGGGATACCGCCAGCGCCACTGGGCAACGCTCGCGGAGACGGTCCATGGCTGGAATTATTCCCGACGTGCTCACGGTCACCCGGCGCCGTGATAAGCCATAAGCATTGTCGTCCAGCATCAGGTCGAGCGATGTCACTACATTCTCGAAATTTGTCAGCGGCTCCCCCATCCCCATCATGACTATATTGGTGATGGGACGTTCGCGTCCCGCCTCACTCGTGAACGTTTCCGTCAGCGCTTTATTCGCCCACCACAATTGGCCGATGATTTCCGCCACCGTCAGATTACGGTTGAATCCCTGCCTCCCGGTGGAACAAAATGCGCACGCGAGCGCACACCCTACCTGACTGGAAATACACAGCGTCCCCCGGCTCGTTTCCGGTATGTAAACTGTTTCGATTCCATTACCCGCGCCGACCGACAGCAGCCATTTGCGAGTACCATCGGGAGCGGTATGATCGCTGATGACTTTCGGTGGTTCTATCACCGCGGCAGCAGACAGCTTTTCCCGCAATCCTTTCGCGAGGTCGCTCATGGCATCGAAATCGGCTTCACCGGCCCGATGTATCCAGCGCAGCAGTTGGCGGGCGCGGAACGGCTTCTCACCGATTTCCGCACAGAAACTGGTAAGCCCTTTCGCATCGAAATCCAGAAGATTGATGCTCATACCTGAGCCGTGATCCCCCTTATCGCGAATAAATATTGAGTTCCGGAAAAAAATAGGCGATCTCAGCCGCCGCGGTTTCGGACGCATCCGAGCCATGCACAGCGTTCGCATCGATACTCTCGGCAAAATCTGCCCGAATCGTCCCCTTTTCGGCCTTCCTCGGATCGGTCGCCCCCATCAGATCCCGGTTTTTTCTGATGGCATCCTCACCTTCCAGTACCTGCACCATGACGGGACCGGAAATCATGAATTTCACCAGATCATTGAAGAACGGCCGTTCCCGGTGGACTGCATAAAAACCCTCAGCATCAGCCTGGGATAGACGCAGCATCCTTGATGCGACTATTTTCAGTCCGTTCCGTTCAAAGCGGGAGTAAATTTCTCCTATTATATTTTTTGCCACTGCATCCGGCTTGATGATAGACAGGGTTCGCTCGACAGCCATCAAATACTCCAAGTAATTATGTAAATCTTTATTATTCTAACAAGAACCAGCCTTAAAGTCCCTAAATTGGACCGATATGCTGGCGGTGGAGGACGCGATCCTGGTTCATTTGGAGATACCAAGGTAAAACGAAAAAAAGCCTGCCAAAGAGGAATTCGTCCACTCTCTCAATCGAGTTTCACCGCCTGTGGACGAGTAGGCCATGTGCCGCGGTTGACCGCTTTCGCGCCCTCGAACACGACGTAGCTCTGGCGGCCATAGTGCGGCAATGGCCGGGTCAACGCAGTCAGTGATTCGATGTCGCGTGCGGAAACGACCGCAAGCGTGGTACCGTCGGAAAGGCGCGTAGTCCAGGCCTGGGCCGAGCCTTTACCCTTCATATCCTCCGGCCTGTGCAACTCGTGCCGCGCGAGCCACGCATCCACCTGGTCCTGGAGGCCTATCACCAGGGTCGGCGTGGCCGGCATATTGTCCGTACCCGGGATCAGTTTTGGCGCGCGATGTTGAAGCTTGGTCGCCAGAATCTCCGCGGCATCGCGGGCAGGTCCGCTTTCGGGCAGTAAAACGGTTACTGTTGTCTTGTTCACCATCACCTGACGCAGGATCGGAGTCGCCTCCTGCGGCATCAAATGCCGGAACAAACGGAGATCGGGATCAAGTATCACTTCCAGCGGAGTGACGTCAGTCTCGATGGAAAACACTTGCTGCGTGTTCTCAAAATCGACGGTGTGAATTTTTTCGCCTTGCTGGATGCGGACGGCAATCGGTACCCGCAGCCGATACGCAGGCGCCGGTTGTTCGAGCGTGACCGAAACATGATGGCTTCCCCCCTCTGCCTTCATCCGCACCGCTTTCGTCAATCGCACGACTGGCGCACCGGGGCGAGTGAGCCATTGATCGAAGAATACGTGCAGATTCCTGCCGGAAGCAGTCTCAAAGGCACGCTGCAGATCTTCCCACGAGGCAACGCGGAAGCGCTGTTCGCGCCAGAATGTCTGGAGTGCGCGATCGAAAGTTTCCCGCCCGAGCAGGTCGCGCAGCATCAAAAACACCATGGCAGCCTTGTTGTAGCCGACGATTTGCGAAGCTCCGTGCGTGCGCGAGGTAAAGCTCCTCAGTGGCGCATACTGACTGGGCGATAGGGCGGCAAAATCGCGTAGCCAGCCCTGTCGCATTTCCCGCGCCGCTGCATCGCTCTCCCGCTCTTTATACGCATAATCGGCCATAAAGGTGGTCAATCCTTCCGACCAGTTGCCTTTTGCATAATCGGGATACACGCCGTTTCCCCACCAGTTGTGCAATACCTCGTGACCCAGGGAGGTTGCGCGAATGAAAGGCAGCCGCAGCACCTCCAAACCGAGGTAGGTGAGCGTGGGCATGCCAAAACCCGTCGGTGTCGGACTTGAGACGATGCTGAACTCCGTGAATGGATAGGCGCCGATCCAGGATTCATAAAGATCGATATATTCCTTGACCGAATCGAGGTACTCTCCTGCAAGGTCCGCGACTTCCCGATGGAAATAGGTTCTCAACACGATCGGCTTGCCCCCCGCACTGCGGCTTGTCCGGGTTTCGACAATGTAGGGGCCGCCCATGAGATCGATCCCGCCGGTGGGAGCGGGAAATTCAAAACGTGCGCGAAATCCCTGCGGCGATTCCGATTCCTCCGCAAGTCGCCCGGCGACCACCCCCCGCTGGCCGGCCGGGAACTCCATGCTCAAATCATAGCTGGCGAGTTCGCCTGCAAGATACGGGTACCAGCCGCTAGAATCGGGCAGGAACGTACCCGATTCGCCACTGACCGGCTCGTTCTGCCCCAGTGTCTGGCGGTGATCGAGCGAGGTATCCAGCGGAGACAGTTCCCCTCGCCACTCTATTTCTATACGGCGGGGAAGCTTCTCTTCCCCCGGAATACGCCAGGCCCGCATCGCTCCCACGGTCGCAGACGGGCCGATCGGCTCGTCATCCACCCGCGCCTTCAGCACTTCGAAACGGCGGCCTATCACAAGTGTCAGTTCCTCTCGGGTATTCGCGGTGATCACACTGCGACCCTTGAGAGTGCGCTCCAGCGGATCGATGTGAACGCGGATGTCATAATGGACCGGAGAATCGATGCGAGAGACCTCCTGAGCGGAACCTGATTCCGCCGCTTCCGCGGCAAATGCAGCAGGAAAAAACAAAATTGCTGTTATGCAAACAATCAGGAGCGAGCCATACAGGAGCGACACATACGAAACAGTCCTGGCAGCTTTTCCGGAATCGGGGATGCAACTGTTTCGCATCCCTTTCATTATCGGCCTCGTTGCAGACATTATTATTTGCATCATGTTCACCGTTTGGACATCGGAGAAAACTTTGCGACAGCCTCCATCGTATCACTGCCGCGCTTGAGTTTCAGCGGGAGCCATGTTCCCGGCGCCTGCCGTTTGACGATTTCCACGATATCGTTGAGCTGCTTGACAGGCAAGCCCGCGGCCTCGATGATCAAATCACTTTCACGTATATCCGCTTTCTCGGCGATGCTGCCCTTCTCCACTTGCAGCACGCGCGCGCCGCCCCCGTCCTGTGCCATCTCGAAGCGGATCCCCAGGCGCTGCCGGGGATGCTCATCCGCCGCCAGTGGCGGCAACGCCGTTCCGAATATGGCATCTGCTATGTCCGCTGTAAGGAGATCACATGAAGTACCACTGTTCCAGGGAAGCAGCATTCCCACATCCGTCACTCCCAGATGCTTCAACTGGTGTGGAACACCGTAGCCATATTTGATATGCCCCGAACCCATGATCCCCACAACCAGGGGACGCTGGGACCGGTCCAATGCGGAATGAATGCCTTGCGCCATCGCCCGATCCCACAGTTGCTGGCCTTCCACGAAGCGTCGAAAATCCGGATCGTCACGACCCGCACTGGCGCCCGCCTTTTTCTTGCCTGCGCGATCGTGCTCACCGTAGATCGGGAGCAGATAGTCGAGGTATGCGTTGCTCGGTTCAGCGGGCGCCGTTACACCTTCTCGTTCATTCTCCGGCACTCCCGCGAATCCCTTTGTCGCAACCGATCGCCTCAAACGTGTATCGATGTTCAATGCCACCATCGGCACGCGATTCATGCGCGCGAAGTGGAACAGGGGCATGTACATGGCTGCATCGGTGCTCCAGACCGTATTCCACTCGGAAGCAGCGAGAAACTGGGCCTCGGTGAGCTCGCCTGCAACCCACTGATCGAGCACCTTTTGCACCCTGCGTGGAAACATCTCGAAGCCGATCACCATGTCCGGCCGCTCTGCATGCAACGCGGCCAGCGTCTGCAACTGCCAGCGGTGGTGCTCAGGATTATCGTGCGCTTCTCCCAGCAACACCACCCCCTGCCGGACAGCTCGGCCGATAACATCGGTAATGGATATTTTCCCTGAGCCGGGAACAGTCCATACTGCGACCGGGGCGCATTCACCGCCTTTCACTTCCTTGTTTGCTTCCTTGCTCGTCTCCTTGTTGGCTCCTCCATCCTCCTTGTACTTTTCCGCGGCGGGTTTGGTCTGCGCGAAGGCAGTATCCGGGAAAACCCCCATGAATAACGTGGAAACGAGAAACACGAAAATAGGCGCAACCGGTACAGCCTTAAAAATTTTCAACAGATACTCCTTATCAGATATCGATCCCGCAGCCCCCACGTGTGCCGCCGTGGCTGCGCTACAGGCACTGCCCATCCGGGCAAAGGAATCCGGATTAAGAACCGGGAATCCTACGGGTTAATCTACCCATTTGCGCGCATTGCGGAACATTCTCATCCACGGCGCATCCTCGCGCCAGCCGGGATGCCATGACTGCTGCACTGCCCGAAACCCGCGCTCCGGATGCGGCATGAGAACGCTGAATCTTCCATCGGCAGTTGTCATGCCAGCGATACCTTGTGGAGAGCCATTGGGATTCAAGGGATAGAGCTCGGTCGGCTTACCCCGATGATCCACATAACGCAATGCGACCAGGGATGAAACTATTGAGGCAGTATTCTCATCCGCAAATTCTGCATAGCCTTCTCCATGTGCAACAGCGATGGGCATGCGGCTGCCCGCCATGCCATCGAAAAACAGCGATGGACTGTGCTGCGCTTCGACCATGACAAACCGTGCCTCGAATTGCTCCGATTTGTTTCTCACAAATCTGGGCCAATGCTCGGCGCCCGGAATAATCTGACGCAGGTTGCTCATCATCTGGCAGCCATTGCATACACCAAGGGCAAAGGTATCAGCACGCGCAAAAAAAGCCTCAAACTCATCGCGGGCGCGCGCATTGAACAGGATCGAATTGGCCCATCCTTCCCCTGCTCCGAGCACATCCCCATAAGAAAACCCTCCACACGCGGTGAAGCCTTTGTAATCCCTGAGGGTGACACCCCCCTCGATGATATCGCTCATATGCACGTCAACCACGGCAAATCCTGCGCGATCGAAAGCGGCTGCCATTTCCACGTGACCATTCACGCCCTGTTCGCGCAGCACCGCTATTTTTGGTTTCGCCCCTGCCTGAATGTAAGGTGCGCAGATGTCCTTATCCACATCGAAGGTGAGCTCCGCATGCAGTCCCGGATCATGCAGATCGAGAATGCGGTCATACTCCTGCTGCGCGCATTCCGGATTGTCGCGGAGCTTCTGCATCTGATAGGTGGTCTCCGACCAGGCGCGATGCAGGTCGACACGCTTTTCCGCGAATACCGCCTTATTATTGCGCAGAAACCGGATCTCATCCCCGTCATTGACGCTGCCGATGACAAAACTCGCCTCGCCCAGGCCCGCATCCGCTAAAACATTCAGCACTTCCCGGCGGTGCCCTGTTCTTGTCTGAATGACAGCCCCCAGCTCTTCATTGAACAGGACTGACATGAGGCTGGCCGTGAACCTTCCACCCAGCGCTTCAGGCTGCATCTCGCTGCCATCGATATCGTTAGCAATCGAATCAAAGCACAACTGATCCAGGTTGATGGTCATGCCGGCATGCCCGGCAAAGGCCATTTCGCACAGCGTGGCAAACATTCCCCCGTCGGAGCGATCGTGGTAGGCAATGATCCTGCCTTCGCGGTTCAGGCGCTGTATGGCGGCAAAGAAACCCTTGAGCCGCACCGAACCCTCAACGCCTGCTATATCGGGTGCGGCATCCCCTACCTGCTTGTAAACCTGAGCAAGGGCAGAACCGCCCAGACGATTGCGTCCCTCTCCCAGATCGATCAGGATGAGTTCTGTCTCGCCCCAGTCTGTGCGCAGCTGAGGCGTCAGCGTCCTGCGCACGTCCGTTACTCTCGCAAACGCGGAGACAATCAAGGAGAGGGGCGCAATCACTTCTTTTCGTATCGATCGGCCAAGCCCGGCCTCGCCTTCCCAGACAGTCTTCATCGACATCGAATCCTTCCCCACGGGGATGCTGATTCCCAGTTGAGGGCAGAATTCCATTCCCACGGCTTGCACTGCATCATAAAGAGCAGCATCCTCCCCAGGATGTCCTGCTGCTGCCATCCAGTTGGCGGAAAGCTTGATTTCTCCTAGGTGCTCGATCTGCGCCGCGGCAATGTTGGTAATGGCTTCGCCCACTGCCATGCGTGCTGAAGCGGCCGAGTCGATCAATGCCAGGGGTGTACGTTCGCCCACCGCGAAAGCTTCGCCCAGATAGGTGTGGTAACCCATCACGGTAACTGCCACATCCGCTACCGGCACCTGCCAGGGTCCCGCCATCTGGTCACGTGCAGTCATGCCGCCGACGGTACGGTCTCCGATACTGATCAGAAAAGTCTTGTCCGCCACCGCAGGCAGCCGCAGCACGCGGTATGCCGCTTCCCGGAGATTCACTTCCGCCGTATCGAACGACGGCAGCGCTTTCCTGATATGCGTAACATCGCGCGTCATCTTCGGCGGCTTGCCCAGCAGTACCGAAAGATCCATGGCGACCGGCTGATTGCCGAACAACGGATCGGCGACAACAAGCTGTTCTTCCACGGTCGCCGTGCCGACTACGGCGAAGGGGCAGCGCTCACGCTCGCAAATGGCGCGGAACAACTCTAGCGAATCCGGCCTGATCGCAAGAACATAGCGCTCCTGCGCCTCATTGCTCCAGATCTGCATGGGCGACATGCCCGGCTCCTCCGACGGAATCGCCCGCAGATCGATACGTCCACCGCGACCGGAACCATGCAACAGTTCAGGCAGGGCGTTCGATAAGCCACCTGCGCCGACGTCGTGAATCGAGAGGATCGGGTTGGGTTCGCCGCGCCTTTCCATCTGCCAGCAACAATCGATGACCTCCTGCGCGCGCCGCTCCATTTCGGGGTTGCCGCGCTGGACGGAATCAAAATCGAGCGCCTCCGCGTTTATTCCCGTATCCATGCTGGAGGCGGCGCCTCCCCCAAGCCCGATCAGCATTCCCGGTCCGCCCAGTTGAACCAGCAGGGTGTCCGATGCAAATTCCTGCTTGAACGCATGCCGGCCGCTGATGTGGCCTATCCCCCCCGCCAGCATGATGGGCTTGTGGTAGCCACGCATTTCACCTGCCACACGTTCTTCAAAGGTGCGGAAATAGCCGGCCAGGTTTGGACGCCCGAATTCATTGTTGAATGCAGCGCCGCCGATGGGTCCTTCCAGCATGATCTGCAGGGCGGATGCGATGCGCTCCGGTTTACCGTAGGTTTGTTCCTCCGATGCAGGCCCTTGCAATTCCCAAGGTTGAATAAATTCCGGAATATTCAGATTGGAAACGGAGAAACCGCTAAGGCCCGCTCTCGGTTTAGCCCCCCGGCCAGTAGCTCCCTCATCCCGAATTTCGCCCCCCACACCGGTCGCTGCGCCCGGATAGGGTGAGATCGCAGTCGGATGATTATGGGTCTCCACTTTCATCAGGATATGGGTCTGCTCCTGCGCGTAATCGTACCGATTGTCTTTACCGGGATAGAAGCGGGCAATTTCAGCGCCCTCGATGATGGCGGAATTATCAGCGTAAGCGACCACAGTTCCGCCCGGATGCTGCCAATGGGTATTACGTATCATCGAAAACAGGGAAGCTTCCCGGGGCACACCATCAATGACCCAGTCCGCGTTGAAAATCTTGTGACGGCAATGCTCCGAATTTGCCTGCGCAAACATCATCAGTTCGACATCTGTCGGGTTACGCCCCATCCGCAGGAAGTAGTCCGCAAAATAGTCGATTTCCTCCGGCGACAGTGCAAGCCCCATTTCATTGTTCGCCTTCAGCAACGCGTCCCGCCCCCCTTCCAGCACATCCACTATATTGAATGGCAGGGGTTCGAAATGCCTGAACAACCGGTCCGCGTCGTCGAGTGAATTGAATACCGCCTCGGTCATGCGGTCGTGTATCAGCCCAAGCAATGACTGCCTAGCGGTGTCGGAAACCTTTTCTCTGGTTTCGACGTAATAAACCACTCCTCGTTCCAGTCGCGCCACGGCATCCAGTCCGCAGTTATGAGCGATATCGGTCGCCTTTGTGGACCATGGGGAGATGGTGCCCGGTCTTGGCACGACCAGAAACAATTCGCCTTGCGATGAGGCCGCACGCATCCGGCTCGAACCGATACTTGTACCACTCAATGAGATATCTTCGGGTACCGCCTTGAGCAGCCTAGCCAGAATGGAGATTTCGTTTTCCTGCAACGCGCGCACCGCCGAGCAAAAATACCAATACTCGGCGCAAATATGGGAAACTTGAGGAACTGAAACCTTAAGAGCGGCGGTCAGTTTTTTCTGCCGGAAAGAAGAAAGCGCACTGCCGCCACGAAGTCTAAACATCCGGAAGATAAAGATGATGATGGGAAAGAACGTGATTTTACACGAGAAGCCCCGCTGCCCCCAGCCCGGCAAGACGGTATAGGCGGATTGCATGAGCACGCTCAGGAACAATCTGTCCACCGCCATTTACTCCACGGCTGAGATCAGAGAAATCGAGCACCTGGCGGCTGCCCTGCCGGATCGTCCTCAATTGATGGAAGCAGCCGGTCTGGCTGCCGCTGAAACTGCCCGTGACCGGCTGCTCTCCACCCATAAACCCCGCGTGCTGGTACTGGCCGGCCCCGGAAACAACGGGGGGGATGCCTTTGTCGCGGCGCGCCACCTGCGGGAGTGGCGGTTCAAAGTGACACTGGTGTTTACCGGCGAGCAGACAAAGTTATCGGAGGATGCGCGGCGGGCGCTGGATGCCTGGGTTGCCACCGGTGCTGAGATGCTCTCCGAAATTCCGGAAAATGAAACATGGGATGCCGTGATCGACGGCTTGTTCGGTATTGGCCTGGACCAGCAAGGCGGACGGGAACTGGGCGGCAAATATCTGGCTATGGTGAATACCGTTAACGCCATGAAGTTGCCGGTGCTGTCCATTGATATTCCCAGCGGTCTGGGCAGCGATGCAGGTGCTGTGTGCGGCGCGGCTGTCATCGCGACCATGACGGCAACGTTCATTGGCCTGAAACCTGGCCTCTTCACGAATGACGGCCCCGATTATTGCGGGGAAGTTTTTTTGCATGACCTCGATCTCAACGTCTCATCCCTGAGGAAGCCCGATTCGTGGCTGATGGACCAGGTTCACATCCGGCGGCTCCTGCCACCTCCCCGGCGTGCCAACAGTCATAAGGGCATGTTCGGCAGTATCGGGGTAATCGGGGGGTCAGCCGGCATGGTCGGGGCCGCGCTTCTGGCTGGTACCGCGGCGCTGAAACTGGGTGCCGGTCGCGTTTACCTGGGATTGATGGCGCCGGACGCGCCAGGGGTCGACACCTTCCAGCCGGAACTGATGCTGCGCCCTATCCAGGATCTGTTCAAGCTCAAGCAGCTGAACTGTCTGGTGGTTGGTCCGGGTTTGGGAACAGAAACCGCTGCATGCTTCTGGCTCAAGTGCGCGCTGCAAACGACTCTGCCACTGGTTCTCGATGCAGATGGCTTGAATCTTGTTGCCTCGCATTCCGAAATAGCGGAATTGCTGCGGGAACGGTTGCGCGAACGCAATGCGCCTTCCATTCTCACTCCTCATCCGGCCGAAGCTGCGCGCCTGCTGCAAAGCACCACGACTTCCGTGCAACAGGACCGGATGGCAGCCGCTGCGGAGCTGGCGCAGCGTTTTAACTGCTGGATCGTGTTGAAAGGCGCAGGCAGCGTGTGCGCGATGCCGGACGGCAGACGCTTCATCAACACAAGTGGAAATCCCGGCTTAAGCAGTGCAGGAACGGGCGACATCCTCTCCGGGATGATTGGCGCCTTTCTGGCACAGCAATCGAGCCCGGAAAATGCGCTGCTCGCTGCTGTATATCTGCACGGAGCGGCTGCCGACGTATTGCAGAAGCAGTATGGCGGCTGCATTGGAATGACCGCGTCCGAAATTCCCAACGCCGCCCGGAACCTGTTGAACCAATGGATTGCCGTTACTTCTGTTCCGACGCTTCACCAGGAAGAGGGCTGAATGCACCAAAGAATCACCAAAAAATCCCAAAACGCCCCCGATTCAAGGTGCCTTTCCGGCCACATTGCGAAAGCCGCAATGCCTCGGCCTGCCGACTCTTCAGTTGTCAGTGCTATTCGCCACGGTCTCAGGCGTAGTACCTGGCGCAAATGCGCTATGGCATTTCGCTGATGGTCCAATATGCATCGATTGATCTTATGACCTCGACGAATTGCCAGTAGTCAACCGGCTTTGCCATATATCCAGCTACGCCGAAATCGAAACTGTTTACCTTGTCCTGCTGTTCATCCGATGTCGTCAGAACCACTACCGGAATACGCCTAAACCTGTCATCGCTCTTTACCGCTTCTAGGAATTCGATGCCGTTCATGATGGGCATGTTCAAATCCAGCAGAATGATGCAAGGTTTATCATTGGTTTCGTCCTCGAGGTAGTTCAATCCATCCTCGCCGTTCTCCCGGTACACGATCTTATTGCTAACGTGAATCTGCTTGAGAGCGCGGGTTACGGACATCATGTCCACCTGGTCATCTTCGACCAGGAGAATTGGCTTGTTGGTTACCTTCATGACAGTTTTCCTGGTTTTATCCCCTGGTTTTATCCATGAGATCTTCTCTCAGTTAATGGAAACTGAGCCACTTGGGTATGATTTATTACTCATTCCCCGTTCCGTTCTGTTCGTTTTCCCACATAGGCACCCTGAAGCAGTCAAAGCAGGGTAAGAATGAAAGTTAAAGGCTGGGGTAATAAACAAAAACCCAAAGCAGGTTTGAGAGGCCGCTGCCTGGAAAATTGACTTAAAGCTTATCTACCGATCCCTTACAGCTTTCCCGGCGTCTCCATATTTCTCATATTCCCCATATTCCATATTCCTTTTGGATTTTGTCGGAAACTTGCTTGCCCCAGCACTTAGCCTCTGGCTCTTCACTTCCTATTGTCCCCCGGCTTTTCCCTGAACTTTTCGGACGCTTGCATAATTAATGAGCTTGAGCAACAGAAATCAGGGCCTCGCCCTTGTGCACCGGGACGGGGCTTCGGAGTGTACTTCAGTCCAATGGAGAAAAGTGCGAAAAAAGAAATAATATGCCCCATGCTCATTTCTCCCCTGCACCACCCCAGCCAGAACCATCTCCTCGCCGCTTTGCCGGCAAGGGAACTTGGCGATCTAATACCGTATCTGGAGCTGATCCATATGCTGCCTGGAGAGACTCTCTGCGAAGCAGGAGATCAGCTTCCTTACGTCTACTTTCCCGCTTCAGCCATTATTTCCCTCCATTACATTCTGGAAAATGGCGCCTCGTTGGAAATCGCAAACGTAGGAAGGGAAGGCATGCTTGGAGTCTCGTTGTTCATGGGAGGCGAAACCACCAGCAGCCGGGCAACAGTTCAAATCCCAGGCTTTGCCTACCGCCTGAAGGCCGCATTTCTGCTACAGGAACTCAACAGGGGAGGATTGCTACAATGGATATTGCTGCGTTACAGTCAGGCGCTTATTACACAGATCGCCCAGATCGGGGTGTGTAATCGATATCATACAATCCAGCAGCAGCTATGCCGGTGGTTCCTGTTAACGTTGGATCGCCTTGACTCCAGCGAAATGAGCATGACTCAGGAATTGATCGCCAATGCTCTTGGGGTAAGCCGGAAAAGCGTTGCAGGAGTTGCGGGAAAATTACAACGAAGGGGAATTATTCGCTACCATCGGGGCCATATTACGGTACTTAACCGGGCCGGGCTGGAAACAGGGGCATGCGAATGCTATGAAACAATAAAGAAGGAATTTGACCAGGCGCTTGATGACATGCGGAAGCCGGAATCAAGTCAAGGCAATCGGTCACCCAGAAAGACACTGCCACTTCTGTAGTATCACCCCCCATATTTGACTGGTTCCGCTCTGTACATTTCAACAGAAATTGAAAGTTTAATGGATGCAAGTCTGTCTTCCTGCCCTGGTGTAATGAATCACCCAATCCCAGCCATCACAATCTGCCATAAGAGGGAGAATTTGCCATGTATGCGGGCTGCCGCACAGAAAGAAAATTGAAACAGAGCTATAAAGGTCGTGTTGATCCCGATCGATAAGGGGATAGAGGCGATCAGATCAGTGCCTGGATAGAAATGGAATTTATAGGCAACACTGTCTCGTTAGCCGGATTGGCCTCTGTCTTTCAATTTCGGGTCTTTCTTTTTTGCCGCAGCGCCTCATCGTTCTTCCTATCTACTACTGCTGTTCTGTTTCCCTCCTCAAAAGCAGAAGCAACAGCAGGAAGGTGGCATGTCCAGGGTGCAACGAAATGTGGCGGAAGATGTGGCAGTTTTCATGATTCATGATGAATAAGGAGATTCAAGATGGCAGTGCTTGTTACACACCCTGCACCCGACTTCACCAAACCTGCTGTTCTAGCAGATGGCACCTTCAATGACAACTTCAACTTTCATGCGCAAATTGCTGGCAAATATGCCGTATTGTTCTTTTATCCCCTGGATTTCACCTTTGTCTGTCCCTCCGAAATCATCGCGCACTCGCATCGCGCAGAGGAGTTTCACAAGCGCAATGTGGAAGTGATTGGAGTCTCGGTGGATTCCCAGTTCACCCACTACGCCTGGCGCAACACCCCTGTCGACAAAGGCGGCATTGGTCCGGTGGGAATCACGCTGGTATCCGACGTAGGGGGAGACATCATGCATGCTTACGGCATTGCTCACCCGGACCACGTTGCCCTGCGCGCCTCTTTCCTGATAGATAAAAACGGCATCGTGCGTCATGAAGTCGTTAATGACCTGCCCCTGGGGCGTGATGTGGACGAAATGCTGCGCATGGTCGATGCCCTGCAATTTCACGAAAGCCATGGAGAGGTGTGTCCGGCTGGGTGGAAAGCAGGTGAACCGGGAATGAAAGCCAGCCCCGAGGGTGTGGCGGAATATCTGGAAAGCCATGGCGAAGCGCTCTGACGCAACAAACCTGTACCTCCTTGAACTCCTGTAACCATAAAGGTGAAACACATGGATTTCGATAAAGACAAGGCGATCGCGCTGCTGAACCGAATCATGGAGCTCGAGCTTGCCGGAGTAGTGCGATACACGCATTATTCATTGATGGTCTTCGGCTACAACCGGATTCCAGTGGTGGAATGGCTCAAGAAGCAGGCTGAAGAAGGATTGCTCCACGCGCATAGAGCCGGAGAACTCGTCACGTTACTGGGAGGCTATCCTTCGCTTGGGATCGGATCTCTGCTGGAAACGCACGTGCATGACATCGGCGATATTCTGCGGGAATCGCTGGAGCATGAGAACCAGTCGCTCACCGCCTACTACGAACTGCTGGAGCTGACCCAGGGCAAGTCAGTGCTGCTGGAGGATTATGCGCGTGGCCTTGTCGTCGAAGAGGAAATGCATGCGGACGAAGTCAACAAGATGTTGCGGAGAACGGGAAAAACAGGCGTGTACGAAACGCCCAAGAGTTAGGTACGCAGGAATTGATTCCTCCTGGAATCATTCCCGGTTAAAAGCGATGCAGATTGCCTTACTCCTCGCCTTTCTCAGGGCTGTAAACCATTCCGCTTAGCTGAATCATCAGGTCAATTTCACTTTCGTCCTCATCCAGGTCCTGATCGCCTTGATCGAATTGGTAGAATTCGGTCAATGAAGAAAGGGGATCTTGCTCCGCCACATCGGCGGATGTCAGGGAAAGGAATGGTTGCAATATTACATCAGCCAGACTCATACACTCCTCCTGGATCCGGATAGACGTGTAAACACAGGGAGCACCGGAGCTTCAAAGCTGGGCAAGGTAGCCGAAACACCGGTATCAGCATACTCTGCCCCTCCGGTGGGAGTTATATCAGCAGCAGAACCTTCACCGATCGGTTGGGCAATTCCCTGCCGAACAAAATTCATGATGACCGCGCTTGGCGGTGAGATTGCGTTCACTAATGCAGGTAGCCGGGATTTCATGATTTGCCTCCTTTGAGCAATCCAGCCAATATCATTTGAAACCTTTGTCAGCTTGTACAGGCTACCTGCGACTGATGGCAGTACGATGAAAGTTTTATGAACTATTAAATTCCTCGAAAGCCTTCGCCTCCTTTCCTCGTTCTATTGATAGTCCAGCCGCATTTCATCCCCTTCCCGAATACTCAAACGTAACCGGCTCGAATGGGGGCCGCTGGCAATCCTCGCGCACCAAGGCAGCAGTTTCTCCCAAGGCGATTTCACGCAATCTACAGCGCATGTTCAGGACGCCATTACCCGACTCGAATACACCGCAGGTATGCATCGTGCTGCAAGCCGATTCATTCTCGGAAGCCTCGTCTGGTCCGACGTTATTCATGACCGCTACCGGCAAATGAGGATAGCGCCGTCTGGCTTCCCGCACCCATTGCACCAGGTTCACCTGCTGGGTGCAATCGTCTACTGCGCCGTCGACCAGAACCATGTCATAGGCCTCCAGGTCCGGCTCCGGGAAGCTGTCCAGCGTTTTTCGCTCCAGCCTGTGCTTGGATTTTTCAAGCAGCAGCTGCAGGAGCTGCCGCGTATCTTGTCTCTCTCCAACCAGTAGAATATTCATGCGGCCTTCCTTTGTGCGTTTTCCGGGAGCATCCCAAAAAGGGCGAATTCGGTGATTGCATCGATTTCGATATAGCATGCGACCGTCAAAACCCGACCGATTTTGATCGGTGCGCCCAACCTGGAAACGTTCACGCCAAGCTTGCGTATCAGTCTCTCCACAGCGACGGTGGTAACGGTTACATAGCGCTTTATCTTGTTATGGCGTGCGAAGAGAAACAAGGTCTGCATCATTTTTACCGGAATCTCGCTAAAACCGAAACCGGCACTCTCATATTTGGGGACCATGACGGCAAAACGGCTCAATTCCCAGACATCCGATTGCTGCGGCGCAGGCTGCCCGTGCAGAAGTTGCGGAAAAGTATCCTTCAACATGTAGGGTCCTTGGGTGGGAAGCAATCGCCAGCAACCGAGCACCTCGTCTTCATCTCCCTCATCCCCTTTTGCCAGAACATATACGGGATCTGCAAGATCGAACTCGTCATGCTCCATCCCGTTATCCGTGGTTACTTCCCAGCCGAGCCTGTCGTGAAAAACTTCGTGCCTCAGCCGATACATTCCCATTGCGGCCCGTTTATCGAGAGAACCATTGCCATGTTGTGCAAGCATAATCTGTCCCATTTTTTCACTCGTCGTTGGTTGATGACGACGTTATGAAACAACGGAACCGGACCTCCGAATAGCTGTAAAATCTTACAGGACCGAACGAGGTATACTGGCTGTAATCCTTTCCTGATGCGGGTTTCGGCGGATAGGAGAGGATGCGTGCAAGGTGGTTTTTTTACGGAAAAACGAGCGGGAAATGCAGCATTCTGTCGAGGTGGCCGTTCGAACCCACTACAACCTGATGACGGGGCCGCACAATGACGAAATCATAAAACGAAACTTTGCGCAGTCGCAAAGACTGTTCCTCAGCAGGGAAGCAAGAAAAATGGGTATAGGGAGGACGACAGAGGATGGTTCTCCCATCTTTCCATCGGTCCGGAGACTGGATTAGCTGTTACAGGAGTACTAGGAGACCCATGCCGATGGCACGCGCGAACGCTCAAGCCGCTGGGTACAGCGAGGTCTCTCAGAACCTCGGACCACATGTCCGCTCACATCCTCGGCACGTTGTGGTAAACAGGATGAGACGAGGTGATCTCAGGCTCTGGAGTGAGAATGCGGCCGTGCTGGCGAGCCCTCACCAGAAGTAAGGGAAGGGCTGACTGAACGGGTTTTTATAGAAGCATGTCCAAGCGAAAAGAGGTTTTCTCCCCAGCAAGGATGATTCCCTGCAGGGGAGCTGAACCTCTCCTACCATCAGTTGAAATCAGTTGAAATTGAATCGGATGGAACCGAAGGCGCTGAGAGGATTTCCAGGCAATGCCCCTGCAAATGTCGGATTGGTATAGTAGGTTTTATCCGTGAGGTTCTTTATGTTGACTGCGAGATCAACTTTTTTGATGCGATAAGATGCCGCCGCGTCAAACACGACATAAGACGGCACCTTGAGAAGATTCAGCGAGTCGGCATACGAATTTCCTTTATAGGTGACCCCGAACCCGAACATCAATCCGCGGGCAAGGCCGCTCTGTATCTCGTACGTCGTCCACAGATTGCCCATGGTGGTCGCGACTCCTACAGGCCGAGTTCCAAAGACACTTCTCGTAATGCCAAGTACGGAGTTGGTGGCAACATTGCCTGCCCGTGTTTCCGGATCCATCACCACGCCGTTACCGATGATGCTCCATCCGGCAATTGGGCGAAAGCCAAGCGATACCTCTACTCCCCGCGTGCGATCCTTCCCATCCGGAGTCGGGATGTTGCCGGAACCGGGCAAGGTGACGAAATAATTATTGCGGCTGGATTGAAACAGGGCCACGTTGAGATCAGCCTTTCCGTCGAAAAGCATCATTTTTGTACCCACTTCGATCTGATCCGAGGTTTCGGGTGCCGTGGAGAGCGCTTGCGGTTCGGTCGACAGATTGATGAAGGCACCGGTGCTGTAACCTGCGTAAAACGCGAGATTCTGGGTGGGCTGATACACACCACCCGTAGAGTAGGTAGTCATGGACCTCGTTTGCACTATTTCGCGATACCGAGTGGGTGATATAGCCGCTGTCGGGTTTGCCCTTTGCAAGCCTTTATCGCTGTAATGCACCAGGTCGTTGCGGATCCCGAGGCGAATCTTGAACTGCTCGCTCAGGTCGATCTGGTCCTGGGCATAAAACGAGACCTGGTCGCTGTTGATACGTCGATCGAAAGTAGGTGCACCCCTGACTGCTTCGTTGAGTGACGTTTCCACCACCGGATTAAAAATGTTTATGTCACGCAAGACGTAGGTCGAGCGAGCCGCATTGATGTCAACATTCTTGTATTCGAAACCTCCCAGAAAAGTATGCTTGACAGGGCCTGTGCTCGTTTTCCATATGAACTCATTCTGCAGTGTGGTATACCCAGCATTATCGAACTGCTGGTACGCGGTACGCGCCGTGCTCAGCCCATTCCCATCACCCTGATTGCCGCCGGCATTGCGCACCAACGCGAGTGTTCTGGCATCGTAGACGAACGCGGTACGCATACTCAAAGTGTCCGATATGGTCCAATGATGCGTCAAGCCAAGCCGGTTGATGGTATGGTCTGTCTTGTTGAAGCGGCTGTAATAACGCGTGTCGCGGGATACATTGGCGATATTGGAATTGACGTCAAAGAGTATCCCATAATTATCGGGCTTGATTTTGAGCTCGCGATGATCGTAGTCGATATGTAGCGTTTTATCATCCGCCAGTCTCCAGGTGAAGCTGGGAGAAGCCTCGACGATATTGCGTTCCAGACCACGGAACCCATCCGTGTGCTCCATATCCGCGATGAGACGTCCCGCTACATTCGGCAGATAAGGGATAGCGCCTGTCACGTCCATATAGCCGTTGCGTGTACCGAAACTGCCCAGCATGGTGCCTGCGGACAGCCCGAAGTTATACCGCGGCTGCTTCGTCACCAGGTTGAGGCTGCCCCCGGGACCGGCGACTCCGAACAGCGCGGAGCCCGGGCCTTTCAGCACTTCGATACGCTCGATGTCGTACATCGTGCGGAAATAGTTGTTCTGAAGGTTCCCGTCCGGAATATAGTCACGGAAAAAACTGAGCGCCAGGCCACGCGACGTAAAGCTGTTGGCAAATCCGTAACCACCGCCCATGAGTGGCTGCACGCTGCTGACATTGCGCATGGCGTCATTCATCTCGATGACACCCTGCTCCTTAAGGACGGACGCTGGCACGACGTTGACTGTCGCAGGGATGTCACGCAAGGGTGTATCTGTCTTGCTGCCGGTGCGGGCGACGTCCTCGATCGTTCCTGGGCGGACCCGCCCGGTAGTCACTTTGATCTCCGGCAGGGTCGCATTTTTTTCCTTTTCTTTCTCTGCGTCTTGAGTGGTCACTGCCTCTTGAGACGTCACTGAATTTTGGGCCGTCGCATCTTGAGCCCTCACGGGCAACGGCATCAATAACCATGAACAAAACATGGTTATAGGGACCAAAAAACGGGATGCGGGCTTGAATCTGGATAACTGTTTCACTTATAGCCTCTTTTAATTTTCTTACTGCTGGCTGGCTACAAGCACGAAGGCGTTGGCTGGCTGTGGATTCTTTTTCCCATGAAACTGGGCGGGAAATTATAATCAATTGGACATTTTTTTATCGCAATTCAGGGACCCCGTTCTAAAAAATAACGATCATGCCAGCGATAGCGTCGTCAGCATGAGGATCGCAGCAGTCGTCAGGGTTGTCCCAATCAACCCGGCTGCCATCAAGCGGGGGCCATGCAGGCGACTCCACAACAGCGTGCCCGTGATTGCCAGCACCAGAAGACCGCCTGCCAGTGTATCGGTGAGCAATATCCAGACATTGGACATTCCGCTTCCCTTGTGGAAGTTTGCCAGAGTCGCCCAGGCATTGGCCTCTTTCCGCTCGATATGCGTCTCGGCATCTCCTTTCCAGTATTCGGCGGTCACGCTGTGATTGGGTGCAAGGAGCGTAATACGCCAGTTTTCCGGCTGTATGACCTGCCCCCCTCCCCATGGCACCGGCCCCGCCGGTTTTTTCTGGGTGCGCGATTTTGCATCGGGCATTTTGAATTTTTCGCGTAGCCATGATTCCAGCGCCTCCGGTGACTCAACGCTGTTGGCAGGTGGAGTAAGTATTTCGCGGGTTTCATGCTGCGCCGCAAGGGGAATTTTCATTTCGCTGCGGTGATTCAGCAGAATCCCGGATATCCCGAATAGCAGGCCAAGCGCTGCGCCCCACAATCCCATCCAGGCATGAGTGCGGCGTAGCCAGACCAGAAAGCGGCCGCGCTTCATTCCCTGTGATAAAAAGAGGTAACCGCGTGGCTCCGTCACCACGGGACGCGCCCCCTGCCCTGCAACGTGAGACTCCATGCTCTGCGCAGTTGCAGAAGTTGCAGAAGCTTTGGGAGCTGCTTGCGCCCCGGATTGAACAGTACTCATTTATTTGTACAGGCTGCGTGTAATCTTGTGGCTCTCGACCGCGTATGCCTTGCCTTCGAACTCGCCGGGTTTGTGCATCTCGTATTTCGCTTCGATCACATACAGGCCCGGCTCGAGCAACGAGTAGGTCACCTCCCCCTTCTCATCCGTTTGCAGATGTTTCTCCCAGCCATTGGGGGCGATGACCACGATTTCGACCTTGGGGACAGGCTTTCCCAAGTAGGTCAGGCGCAGTGTGTTGCCGGATTCCTGGATATCGAGCGGCAGGTTGCCTCCGCTACCGAGACGCGTGTAGAGAAATCGTCTGTAGGTAGGAGACGGAATTTGCCCTTGCGGCTCGCGTATGGATTGCTTGAGCGCCTGCACCAGTACAGCGCCGTCCTGAGCCTCCTTACCTGCCGGTATCGCAAAATAATTATTCTCGCGCCTGACTTCGATGGGCTTTTCAACGCCTTTTGCGTTTACCACCGTCACCTTCGGTTCGATAATGCTATCGAGCCTGCCCGGCGAAGGCTCACGCAGATTTTCCGCGTATTCACCGAAATAAAGCCGGATTGCTCCGGCTTCTTTCTCAAGCCACAGCGCATGAGCTGCAACATCCAGGCTGAGCACACAGCCGATAATACCCATACTTGTAAAATGGATAAATTGCGGGAGTTTCATCGGGCTTTTCCTTTTCTATTATTTATCAGGGATTGGAAATGATTGAGTTGTTATAAGTATTTATCTTTCATCATTTTGCCGGCGCCACGTTCCACCGGGTAGACATTCCGGCCATCATGTGATCGTCGACGTGGCAGTGCAGTAGCCAGTTACCGGGTGAACGCGGAATCATGTCGACTGAGGTCATGCTTGCAGGAAGCACTTCCACCACATCCGTGCGGCGTCCATGATCGAGTACTGTCTGCGCATGCCAGTGCACGGTATGGTTATCCGTCTCGTTACCGAGTGCCACGACGTGCCAGCGCACGCGCTTTCCAATACCTGTATCGTAACCCTTGAGGTTGCCGAAAATGCGACCGTTGATGGTATGCTTCATCCCGCTTTCTTCCCCGTTCTCCTCATTGAAGATCATGAACAAGGTGGTGAATTCCTGATCCACATCATTCGGCGACGGATCGCGCGTCGATCTTGCCATGCCCTGCCGGGTCACAATGATGGTACCGACCAGGCCGAGATTCGCCTCTTCCTCTTCCATTACATGCGAGTGATACAGCCAGACGATCGAGGAAGGATCAGTTGGTCCGGGACCGGAAGCCTCATCCACAACCCAGGTATAAGTGAAGGATTTCCCCGGGGGCACTGCAGCCCCGATACCTGCTCCTGCGCTGGCGGCATCCGCGCCCTCGTTTTTCTTGTCATAAAATACGCCATGCGGGTGCATGGAAAGCGGCCGGTCGGTCTTGTTCAGAAAATGAACCTTGAGGGTGTCGCCCACCTCTGCCCGAAGCTGGGGGCCCAGAATTCCTGCCCACTCCGGCTGCACCAATCGCTCCTTGTAGCGCCCATCCTTGTAGCCAAAATAACGATACTTGGGATATGTCAGCGTTTTGCCCCACACTCCCAATCCATCATCGGGCTTGATCAGATTCTTCCCGGACGGCGCATAGTTCCAGGTAACTTTTTCCGCCGCAACCCAGTACTCCCTTTCCGCGGCCATTGCCTGCCCCACGTCGAAAAGTACAAGAAGACCAAGCAGCGCCATAACCCGGCCTGCATTGCAAATATTCATGTTTTTATAATACGAATGATAATCACTGCAAGATATCATAAAAATCCTGACCCGACCCCTACTAACCCCTACCGATTTCTACACCGTCAGGTCTGAATGTCCTTAATCTTAATAATCCTTAAACTGGCCCCTCTTCGGGGGAAGCTGGCGAACGTCTCCTTGATTGATCGGATTTACCCGGTGCGGGTGAGGTATACAATACCGCCAGAGTAGCGATACCTTTACGAAAGGTGGAAAGGTTTGAGCGATCCAACAAGACGCAGGGCTTGCCGGAACGCCCGCAGTAACGCTTGACGGTGAAAAAAGCAGTATGGTTTACGCAATCCAGGGGGCAGACAACCATGTCGGCATTGTCCAACAATACGGGCAAGTGATGTCCCGGGCCCTGAGGCATGTTCCTGTAGATCACCAGCTTACCGCCCGAAGCCTCCACTACACGGCGATATTCCGGATACAGAGCGGCGCGCCCCCCTACGCACAGAACGCAACGCCCTCCGATACCGGATCCCTCGCACGTGCCGTCTCCTTTTTCACCGGAAGCGACGGAGGGTGAATGCTCAAAAGAAAACGGCGCTGGCGGAGCGGATTCCTTGATCAGTGGAAATCTATCCGTTTCAGTGACTTCCTGTCCGACATGATTTTCGGGATCGACTCGATCGGGTGGGAGTGAATGAACAGGCTTGCTACCAGTCGGTCGCTTGTCGGCAGGTACGGGTTTCGATTTCTCGATCAAAGCCGATGATCGACCCAGTCGCGCTATCCGCGTCAGCCTTTCAGGGGTAAAAAAGGGATTGCTGCCCTGCGCCCTGAAAAATTGCCTGACAATCTCAACCAGATTTTTTCCGAGCAGCGATTGCAATATCTGCGGCGTCTGCTTGCGGTGGATGAATAAATTCGAAGAAGGAGAGGATTTATCCTGTCTGGAGGCTGCGGAATCGCGGTGCTCCGGTTTAAGCAGGGCAGAGGCGGGAACACAGAGATTAGCCAGCGATGTTGCCTTAAGCTGTTGCACAGCCCACTCCGGACAGGTCAGAAAGCTGGCTTGCCCTGTCGGGGCTGGCTGGCTAAAATAAAGGTTGCCGCTGGAAAAAGAAATCCAGCGGCACATAAACAAGTCTACATCTGGCTCTGCAGCCAGTTCTGGATACCCACCTTCTGCATCACATCCAACTGCGTTTCCAGCCAGTCGATATGCTCTTCAGTATCTTCCAGGATTTCTTTCAGAAGCTCCCGCGAAACGTAATCCTTTGCTGCTTCACACACGGCGATTCCACCGAGCAGCGTCTCGCGTGAAATCATTTCAAGCCTGAGGTCGCAGTCAACGCATTCCTCCGCTTTCTCACCAATCAAGAGCTTGCCCAGTTCCTGCAGGTTGGGTAATCCCTCCAGAAACAGGATGCGCTTGATGAGCGCATCGGCATGCTTCATCTCTTCTATGGATTCCTCATATTCCAGCTTGCCAAGCCTGTCGAAACCCCAGTTTTCGTACATGCGGGCATGAAGGAAATACTGATTGATGGCCGTCAATTCATGCTGCAATTGGCGGTTAAGCCACTGGATAATGTCTGCGTTGCTCTTCATGTATGCCTCCTCAGGCGAGATCTCGAATTAACGAGTGGGTTTATGTAGGATGGTGTTGAACCACGTTTTTCTGCATCAGTGCCTTTTCCAGGACCTCCTTCGCGTGGCATGCGCATATTCCGCACTGCTCGCTCACACCCAGACAAGTCTTTAAATCCCGCATCCGGTCGGCACCTCGATGAATGACGGCTTCCCGGATGGCGGTATCGGTTACACCTTTGCAGACACAAATATACATGATGAGCGCCCTAAGTCTACTATTCCCTGCTATTCGTCCAGTATTTCTGTTATTTGGTTAAAATGAGCTTACCGTTACGGGTACGCCGCAAGCGATATTGTTCGCCCTGATGCTGAATAAACACCTCATCACCGTGGGAAAACAGCGCATCGCTATAGATGCGTCGAGTCCGATCCAGCATGACGAACTTTTGTTTATCCGCGTTGGTTTCCGGAACTGTGAGTAACTTATCCATGGCGCCGTTTCCGCAGTTATTAATGAGAATGATTCGTATTATAGGCAACTTTGGGGGAAATGCAAGAAGTGAATAAAAAATTATTTCAATGTCCATTCGTGAATTGATTAGAGATGTTTAACATCTGTTTGAGCTTCCTCAGGCCAGCCCCCTTTTTTGAGTAAAAAGCGGCTCATATGTTTCGGGGCGCCGGGGGCAGCGAAGAATAGCGTTATGCTATGATGAACCCTGCTAGATGAGGGAAACGGTTCCGGACAGATCAACGGAGCTTGCGTACAGCGAAGCTCATTGTCGTACGCATGAGATTGACGTGAACTCCCAACTGGGGGCAATAATACAGATCGGACGAAATACCTTTAGGAAAATAAAGATAGCCCGGCATTTGCTGCGCCACTGAAGCCGCAGAAAACGCTTTTACCGGGTCAAGTCAGCTTGCTTCGCTACAGCCAATATCGCGCAAAGCTATCCCATGCGCTAAATGCAAAATTTTTCTGTTCTTCCACATGAAATGGCCGCAAGTCTCTGGCGCAACAGAGATTTGATTATCGCGCTTACCAAACGTGAAGTCATCGGACGCTACCGCGGCTCTATCATGGGCATGGCGTGGTCCTTCTTCAACCCATTGCTCATGCTCGTGATTTATACGTTCGTATTTTCAGTAGTATTCAAGGCGCGCTGGGGAGTGGGGGGAGAAGAAAGCAAAACGGATTTCGCGATTATTCTTTTTGTCGGCATGATTGTGCATGGCCTGTTCGCTGAGTGCATCAACCGCGCACCCGCCTTGATCTTGTCGAACGTCAATTACGTGAAAAAAGTCATTTTCCCGCTGGAAATACTCCCCTGGGTAGCATTCGGCTCGGCGCTGTTTCACACGGTTATCAGCGTTGGCGTGCTGTTGCTTGCGCAGCTCCTTATCAGCCATCAACTGCCCTGGACTGTGATCCTTTTCCCCTTGGTCCTGCTTCCGCTCATTTTTATTTCGATGGGCTTCGCCTGGTTTCTGGCAGCCTTTGGCGTATTTGTGCGCGATATCGGGCAACTCACGGGAATGTTTACCACCGTGCTATTGTTTCTTTCCCCCGTGTTTTATCCTTTGAGCATCCTGCCTGAAAAATACCAGGGTTTATTACAGCTTAACCCGCTTGCGTTCATCATCGAGGAAGGAAGAAAGGTGCTCGTCTTCGGACAACTGCCAGACCTGGGGCACTGGAGCATCATGACGATTGCCTCCTTGCTGATGGCGTGGGCAGGATTCGCCTGGTTTCAGAAAACCCGCAAGGGATTTGCCGATGTTCTCTGACACGGAAGATATCGCAAATGCTGTCAACCTTCCCTTATCCGAAACAGAATGTGGGAATCAGGCAGGAAGTGATAAAAGTGAAAGTGCAATGTCGAATTCCGGCAATTTTGCCGTTCGTGTTCAAAACATTTCAAAGTGCTACCAGATTTATGACGCGCCGCGCGACCGCCTGAAGCAGTTTGTCTTCCCTCGCCTGCAACGGCTGCTGGGCAAAACACCCAAACACTATTTTCGGGAATTCTGGGCCCTGAAGGATGTTTCCTTTGAAATAAAAAAGGGCCAGACGGTTGGCATCATTGGCCGCAACGGCTCCGGCAAATCTACGTTGCTTCAGATCATTTGCGGCACATTGTCGCCCACGAATGGATTGATAGAAACCAATGGTCGCATAGCTGCCTTGCTGGAACTGGGCTCTGGTTTCAATCCGGAATTTACCGGGCGAGAAAACGTATATATGAATGCCGCTGTGCTGGGTCTTACTAAAGAAGAAATCGAGGCGCGCTATAGCGACATCCAAGTCTTTGCAGATATTGGCGATTTCATTGATCAACCCGTAAAGAGTTATTCAAGCGGCATGGTCGTGAGACTGGCCTTTGCCGTCGCTATCAACGTCGCTCCCGATATCCTCGTCGTCGATGAGGCACTTTCCGTTGGGGATGAACTCTTTCAGCGCAAGTGCTTCTCGCGCATCGAAGCAATTAAAAAAAGTGGCGCGACGATCCTCTTTGTTTCCCATGCCGGCGCCACAGTTGTGGAATTGTGTGATCAGGCAATTCTCGTTGATAAGGGTGAGATACTAATTTCCGGAGCACCGAAAACAATCGTCGCGAAATACCAAAAACTTCTCTATGCCCCTGAATCCAAGCACGATCAGATCCGCAGTGAAATCAGGACTCCTTCCATTCCAACCTCACTCCCCTCATCACCGATCAGCAGTCACCATGGGGGAAAAAGTGCGGATGCTGGACTGGCGGAACCCTTCAACTCTGAAGAATTCTTCGACCCGCATCTCAAATCGCAAAGCACGATCAGTTATGAGCCTCGGGGAGCCATAATTAGATCAGCCAAGATTCTCAACCTGGCAGGCGATCCGCTAAATTGCCTGAAACGAGGAAATGTCTATTGCTTCAAATACGAAGTGTATTTTACTCAAGGGATACCAAACGTACGCTTCGGCATGCTCATCAAAACCGTCTCTGGAGTGGAACTGGGAGGAGGTGCATCGGCAGTCACGCCTGAGGAAAGCCTGCCTTATGCTGAGGCAGATTCAGCTTATCAAGTCGAGTTCCACTTTCGCTGTTCCTTAAACCCGGGCACCTATTATTTAAATGCAGGTGTAATGGGAGTTCATACTAGTGAAGAAACATATTTACACCGCTTGCTTGATATCGTCGTATTTCGGGTTTTGCCGGACACCGGAAACCTGGCAACAGGTATTGTCGACTTCGGTTGCCATTCCGGGTTTGAACAATTGTATAACCCTATCTTGAAAAAGTAGGGCGTGAAAAGAAATGGATGAAAATTTAGGAATTGAGCTCCTCCCGAGACAGGCTTCGCTACCGCAAAGCTGGGCGCTATTTGCCAAACCGGGATTCGATATGTCATGGCTAGTAGATCGCCGCCAACTTGGAATATGTGTTTAAGGTATGGTCCGAAATAACGTATTAGAAGCCAAACTTGATACGATGGAGAGCACTGGAAAGAAGCGGCTCATTGTTGTACTGGGAATGCATCGCAGTGGTACCAGTGCCATCACCCGCGGCCTGCAAGTGATGGGTATAGATCTGGGTAATAATTTGATACCGGCGATGGAAGGGGTAAATGACAAAGGTTTTTGGGAAGACTCAGATATTAATGCTTTTAACCGTGAATTGTTGAACTCCTTGGGAAGCGATTGGCATCATGTTGCGCCAATCAAATCATCTGATATAGAGACCTTGCTGAAAAGTTGCTATTTCACTCGAGCCGTCGAATTGCTCCATCAGAAGATTGATAAGCACACTATTTTTGGATTTAAAGATCCGCGTGTGACCAAGTTGCTGCCTTTTTGGAAAGAGGTATTCACCTATTGTCAATTTGATACTCGCTGCATTTTGGTAATACGCCATCCCCTTAGCGTTACAAAATCCTTAAATAAACGCGACAGTTTTGAGGCAGAGAAAAGCTATCTTTTATGGTTAGGTCACGTTATTGAAAGTTTGTCAGGTAGCATGGGCCTACAACGCGTGCTGGTTGATTATGACAAATTGATGAAATCTCCAGAACTTGAGATAGACCGGATTTCAAGACAATTTGATTTCAAAGTTGATTACGATGAACTGCATAACTATGCCGTTCAGTTTCTGGACAAGGGACTGCAGCATACAATTCATGATTTGAGTGAATTGTCATTAGATGAGGCTTGCCCCCTGCTCGTCCACGAGATCTATACAAAACTACTCGAGGTAGCTTCAGGCAAGATAAACCTTGATGATCCAGTACTATGTCGTCTGATTGAACAATGGGTTGAAGAATTTCAACGCCTCAAACCAGTGCTCACTCTAGTTGACAGATATTTTTCGAAGAATTTGGTTAACAACCAGATTATCGGTGAATACAGCGAGCAAATTAAGCATATTAATCAAGCTGTGGCTGAACGGGAAGCGGCAGTAATCGAAAAAGATGCAGCGATAACGGAGAAAGATGCAGCGATAGCGGAGAAAGGTGCGGCGATAGCGGAGAGAGATGCAGCGATAGCGGAGAGAGATGCAGCGATAGCGGAGAGAGATGCAGCACTGGCACGTGTCAATATTGTGCTTAACAGCAAATCTTGGCGCATCACCCACCCCCTACGAACATTTAAAAAATGGTTAAAATCCTCTCCATCTGTCCCCTGATTCCACGGCAAGCTAATACTGTTAGCAGACGAGCAACCTATCATTGAACACGATTAAGATATCGACGAGACAACACATGAAAACACAAGAATTGCAAGATCTTGCCAAACTTGAAAGTTTTGAAAGCAGCGACAAGGTATCTAACAAGACACCTATTTGGATAGATGATGAGCGATGCGTTATAGATGGGGTTGAGTTTGTACTATCGACGGATATAGATACCCTCCACAGTTCTCAATCTGCTCAAGATAAATTCCTTCTCGGGAAGCACCGCTTAATGGTGGACGATATTTTTGCCCTGAAAGATCGAGAAGATATCAAGCGTATCGTTGATATCGGTATTTTCAAGGGTGGCAGCATGGCTTTATATGCTCTGGTATTTGCGCCTGAAAAATTAGTGGGAATCGAATATTCAACAACACCTCAAGAGTCCCTGGAAAGATTTATTACCCACCGAGGTCTACGAGAGCGGGTGCGAAGCTATTATGGAACAAACCAAGCCGATGGCGAACGTATTCGCGAAATTATAAAAAGCGAGTTCCCCGATGAAACACTCGACCTCGTCGTTGATGACGCCTCGCACTTTTATAGGGAAACACGCGCGTCATTTGAGATGTTGTTTCCTCTCTTGAGACCCGGTGGAACATACATTATTGAGGACTGGGGGTGGGCCCACTGGCAAGGAGATTTGTGGCAAAAATCACAAATCTTTCCAGCTGAGATGCCATCCCTGACAAACCTCCTTATTGAAATTTCGATGCTTTGTGCCGCGCGGCCTGATCTGGTCGCGAATGTCCAAATCGAGCCATCTGTTATAAAAGTACGCCGTGGATCTGCAATATATAAAGATGACACGTTCAAACTCGACGTAGCTTGCCTTAATCGCGGCAAAACTTTTTTGCCTGTCATGTAGTTATAACGTTTGGCTAAAAATATATAAACCTGTTTTCCGTGGGCCTGAAAAGCAATGGTTGAAGACACCCGGCATAAGTACGAGTATGAGGTGGATCTGGACTCAGAAACAGCATCCGCTTTTGTGATGGAAATGGTAGGGAGGAATAAAAATGTCCTGGAAATTGGGCCAGGACCCGGAGCAATCACAAGAATCCTTCAATCAGTCGGCAAGTGCCGCGTGACAGGAGTAGAGCTTGATGAGGAAGCAATTAGAAAGCTCAAACCATACTGCAGCAAGATCATACAGGCTGACCTTAACACAATTGACTGGGCGCAACTCCTAACTGAAATCGGACGCTTTGAGGTAGTTGTGGCAGCTGATGTACTGGAACATCTTTATGATCCATGGATGGTCTTGCAAAAAATGGTCGCCTTTTTAAATCCGCAGGGCTACCTCGTCATCTCACTTCCTCATGCCGGACATGCGGGGATAATGTCGTCCCTGATCAATGGGGATCTTGAGTACCGGGAGTACGGGCTTCTGGATCGAACGCACATCCGATTTTTCGGACTCAAGAACATCGAAAGCCTGTTTGCACAGGCAGATCTGAAAATTATCGAGGCACGTTACGTAATCAAATCCCCTGAGGAAACCGAGCTTGCGTCCAGTTGGTCGCAGCTTTCCTTTCCCACGCGAGATGTGATCATGCATAGTGCTTACTCACGAATCTATCAGGTAGTAGTTAAAGCGGCTCCCTTACATCATCCAGCTGACGCAGTTCCTCTTGTACCTCCAGTGCCGAGATTTATTAGAAAGCGTTCTTCTACATCTAATCCCAATGTATTGGCTATCCGCCTGGAGGAAGCGTCGAGCCAAGCAGACGACAAGAGATTAGGCGACAACCCTCAAAATGCAGCGGTTACCCAATCTATCCAGCCGTCGCGGAACCTCCCAACCGATCCGCGCCTGATTGCCTTCTATCTCCCACAATTTCATCCTACAGCTGAAAACGATCGCTGGTGGGGCAAAGGCTTCACCGAATGGACTAATGTGACAAAGGCTGAACCGCTGTTTGAAGGCCATCTCCAACCACATCTGCCTACGGACTTCGGATTTTATGACCTGCGGCTTCGCCAAACGCGACGTGAACAGATCAAAGTTGCCAAACAATATGGTGTAGACGGCTTCTGTTACCACTATTATTGGTTCTCGGGTAAAAGGATTCTAAACTTGCCGGTGGACGATATGCTGGCTGATCCTGAAAGTGATATGCCGTTTTGCCTGTGCTGGGCAAATGAAAACTGGACCCGCCGCTGGGATGGGGCTGATCAGGAAGTTCTTATTGCGCAGGAGTACTTGCCTGATGACGACTTGAATTTCATTAAATCGCTAGTCCCGTTTTTCCAGGATAAACGTTATATCCGCGTAAACGGAAAGCCGTACTTTATCGTATATAGGCCTCAACACCTCCCCGAGCCTGCCAAGACAGCGACAATCTGGCGGGAATACTGCCGTTCCATTGGCCTGGGCGAGATACATATATCTGCAGCACTAACCCATGGTAACGAGGATTACAGGCAATTCGGATTTGATAGCGGGGTGGAATTTCCGCCACACAATCTCCGGATAGCGAATATTAACGATCAAGTAGAATTTCATGAGATGTTTATAGGCAACCTCATGCAGTTTGCGTCAATCGCCCAATTCCATCTTGATAAAGTGTATGACAATGTCCGTGTTTTCAAAACGGTGTTCCCATCGTGGGATAACACGGCACGAACAAAGGAACGCGCGCTGGTAGTGCTAAATGGTACGCCGGAAAATTACGAATACTGGCTTGCGTCTACCATTGACCAAGTAAAGCAAACAGGCAAGTCCGATGAACTTGTATTTATCAATGCGTGGAATGAGTGGGCGGAGGGGTGTCATCTGGAGCCGGATCGCTGGTTCGGACATCGATTTCTCCAAGCTACTTTAAATGCAAAAACAGGCATGCGCAGATTTGCTGCATTTCCTCACCTCGGCATACCTGATAAAATAAAAATACACGTGGCCAGCACAGAAACAGAAGAACAAAAGCCGCTTCGCCCGCCTTTTTGGCAGGAGATATCGTCCACTATCAAATACCATCTGCGGTTAAAGATCGATGACCTGAAGCTGATCGTCAATCGGCGGCCGTGGTTACGCTTTCTTTTGCTCCCCTTCGTTAGGACGGCGCGAACCCTTCGCGTGCGAATTTAACTGCTCAACCGCATGCAATAAAATACTACGTTAACGAACCGGTCGATACACGAGTTTTTGGAGCAGTGGTTGGAACAATCACTTGAGCAAGCTTCAAACTTCAGACAGCAACTTGCCCTCCAGAAAACAAAAACCATCAACCTCAGTAAGCAAATCAATGAGCGAATTGCAGGGATTGAGAAGCTGAAATCTGAAATTGCAGGTATATACGCTACTTCCTGGCATCTTTCCCGTTCAATTCGCGCCATGTAATTGAAACTAATTTATATTTCAGCGAACAGCGAGCATCTATGGAAGTAGGCCGATTTAAGCAGATGGTTTTTGAGAGTTTTTTACGCTATATCTACCGCAATCTCCCCCTGTCGTCCCCGGTCAAACAGCGGTTGAAGGAGATTTATTTAGGGTGGACACCGATTTGGAAGGGGTTTGATAAAACTGTCTTCAAACTAGATATAAATCGAGAGCCCTTAGCAGCAGTGGCAGCAAGTGCACAACAGTATGACGCCCATAGTCATAGCGTATTGGTAATCGACGAACGAATACCTACCCCGGATCAGGATTCCGGTTCCGTACGCATGTCAGCTATCCTTCGTTTATTGCAGGAAATGGAGTTCAAGATCACTTTTGTCTCCGATTCTCAGCATTACCTACCTGGCTACCGAAAGGCACTGGAAAAGCAGGATATTCAGGTTCTACAAGGATTTGATGCAGCTCGCTCTCATCTTGCAACAGCGGGCGGCAAATATCATTTTGCGTTCCTATCCCGACCAGAAATTGCCTTCCGCTACCTGCCCTATGTGAGAGCTTACGCGTTATATTCGAAAGTCATATATGACACGGTCGATCTTCATTGGGTAAGATTTGAGCGCGAGATGCAGATTACGGAGAATCAGGCATTGCTTGAAGTCATCACAAATTTTCGGCGTCTTGAACTCTTTAATACCGCTTGCGCTGATTTGACGCTTGCAATCACACATGAGGAAAAGAACCGGTTGTTGCTGCAAGAACCTAATGCTGAAGTCGCTGTCCTCCCCAACATACATGAAATTCATCCTCCCAAGACGCTCTTTGCACAGCGATCAGGCGTACTCTTTGTAGGCGGCTTTTGGCACCAACCGAATGAGGATGCCGTTATATTCTTTGTTAAAAGAATCCTTCCGTTGATAGTCGAAAGGATCCCGAGCCTCGTTTTTTACATCATTGGAAGCAATACGCCTCCCTCCATCAAAGCGCTCAGGTCCATCAATGTTCAACCGCTGGGATTCGTTGCCGACGTTGCACCCTACTTTGAATCTTGTCGGATATTCGTGGCACCATTGCGCTATGGTGCAGGAATGAAAGGCAAGGTGGGTCAAAGCATGTCATATGGGTTGCCCGTCGTAACCTCAACAATTGGCGCGGAAGGCATGGGACTCCTACATGAAAAGCATCTGTTGATTGCTGATGAGGCCGAGGCCTTTGCCGACGCTGTAGTTCGTCTTTACGAGGACGAACTTCTGTGGCGAAAGCTATCTAGTGGAGCACTTTCCCACGTAGAGGAAAGTTATTCATATAATTCAGCCAGAAAGCGGATGTCAAGCATTTTTGCGGGAGTTCAAGAATTGGACAACACCCCTTCTGCAAGCGTCTCACTAGCTTCCTAACAGCCCAGAAGGCAGTGGTATGAAAGATTCCAACTTGCAACCACTACAAAAGGTACTCAGAGTTCTGATAGCCGGAATATATCTTGCCGACAAGGAGAACCTCGCTGTCGACATCAGCCGGGAATTTTCCGGCAGCAAGGACTGGGAAGTCGAGCAGCAATGGATATCACTGGGAAAAAACCAGCCAAAACCGGAAATGGCGCCTCTCACCGTGCAAAGATTCGAGATGCATGTACCCAAATTCCTGTTGCTGAATCAGCTATTAAAGACAGTCAATCTGTACGATTTCGAATACGTCATTATCAGTGATGACGACATCGTTCTACCGCCGGGTTTCCTCGATTCCTATCTTGCGCGGGTGTCGCACCATGATTTCGCGATTGCGCAACCCGCAAGGACTCATGACAGCTATATCGATCATCCATTTGTGGAGCAACTCGATGGAATCGATGCCCGCTGGACTCGTTTTGTCGAAATCGGGCCTTTATTCTCCTTACATCGCAGCGCCTTTGACTACATTCTGCCTTTTGATGAGGCAAGTCCCATGGGCTGGGGCAATGATTTTGTATGGCCGGTTTTGGCTGAGAAACACAGTCTTAAAATGGGAATCGTCGATGCCGTGCCGGTTGCCCACAGTTTGCGCAAACCGGTGGCGTATTACGATCATGCGTCGGCTGCAAAGACCATGAGCGATTACCTATCGAGGAGACCGCATCTACCCAAAAAGGATGCGTTCTTCATACTCGAATCCTATGCCTGACCGCTCCCTTTCCACAGAACATAGTGTGGCAGTACCGTTACTGAGCGTAGTAATCTGTACCTACAACCGCGCACCGCTATTGACTCAGGTGCTGGAGAGCCTGTGCGGACAAACGCTGCCTGCAGAGCGTTTCGAAGTCGTAATAATAAACGACGGATCAACCGATGATACAGAGGCTGTAGCGGCTAGCTACGCTAAAAAACTTCCCCTGCGCTACTTCTATCAGCGCAATGCCGGATTAGCCAGTGCGAAGAATCACGGCCTTTTTGCCAGCCGGGGTAATCTCGTTTTTTTTATGGATGACGACGACATTGCCACCGAAACCCTCCTGGAAGAACATGTCAAAACGCACCTGAAATTTCCGGCTCAACATTACGCAGTACTGGGCTACACCGCTCTCGACCCGGAGATCAGGCAGAATCCGCTCATGCATTTCGTCACCGAAGTAGGTTCTTTTTTGTTCTCCTACCCCTCTCTGAAGGATGGGGATATTCTCGATTACTCTTATTTCTGGGGTGGGCGTTCCTCCTGCAAGCGCTCCTTCTTGCTGGAGCATGGCGTATTCAATCCCGTTTTCCGCTTTGGCGCAGAGGATATCGAACTAGGCTATCGGCTCTCGAAGCATGGATTGCGGGTAATTTACAACAAGAACGCTGTGTCCATCATGGTCAGGAAGATAGATTTCGATGCTTTCTGCCATCGGCTGGAACGCCAGGGATCTTCCAATTACGTCATGAGTAGGCTTCACCCTGAACCGGAAATTCAGCGATGGGCAGAAATCGTCGATCTGGATAAAAATTGGCCAATGATAAACGGGCACTATGATGTCATCGTCAAATCAGCCCGTGATCTGGATTCGATTGCCAACCTGAAACTTGCTGCGGGCTTCGATCTCGATGATGAAACCCGCAATCTCGCCTATCGAGGATACTGGGCAGCCTTTAAGGCGTGCAAGCTGAAAGGAATTGTGAAAAAGAGAAACCTTGCGTGATGAATAGCGCGGAAGGCCTCGTGACGCAGTGAGGCATAAGGAATATTCCTTTACAATTTCTGAAAATACTTTCGATGTCACTGTATTCCCAGGATAAGCAGAACTTTTGGGCGCCCCAAGCACTAAAATTCGAAAATTAGCGGATAGCTACGCTCGTATCACGGCAGTAGCAGGATATTTTTGGCAGCATCCGGAAGTTCTAAAGGGATACTTCTTGTTCGCGCGAAAACTGGGCCTGCTAAACGCCTTATCACGCTTTAGCAAGAGCTTCAGGCAAGGTGGAGCTCGCCGTATACTTGCGCCCCAGGTTGGAACTACGCAATTGCGGTTGCGGCCAAGTTCCGGTGATCCCGTCATTATCCTGGCCATGCCATGCCAACTCAGTGCAGCAAACCTTATCGCGAATGCATTATCCCGCGCTGGTATCGCTTCGAGGATCATCCAAGGACCCTCCCTAGAGAGGTATGATGAGCGCACCCATTTTGTCATCAACCCTCCAGCGTTTGTGCATCTTCCGGCTTTTTATATTGCCGTCCAGGTGGAGGATTCAAGCAAGGCGGACCTGTTTACTGAAGCCTATCTGCAAATCCTGGAAAATGCGTCTGCCATTCTTGACTACTCAACCGCAAATATTGCCTTTCTCTCGCGCAAGGGCCTCGATCCACGCCGAATTTTCTATCTTCCCCTGGATGGCTGCCCGGACAATGCTGATTATTTCTTCTACCGATTCCTGTTGGCAACGGACAGTATTTCGTTCGGGGAATTTTGGCATCTGACGGGCCACAAAACCGAACTGCCAAGCGACACCATCTGTCTTAGCCTGCCAGAATATGTCGAGCGTACGGAAGGGTTCGCCAGGGATAACAGATTCGGTTTTTCGGCTTTCCCCGGCCTGCGCCATACGCAAAGCTGGATTGGTTGCGCGATGAGCTACAAGTACCTCATCATGCTCGCGCGCCAGCAAGGATTGCGGCAGATCATGATCTGTGAAGACGATGTCGAGTTTTCTCCCGATTTCGAGATGCGGTGGCGAGACATCCGAGAATACCTGAATGATTCTGACATTAACTGGCATATATTTTCCGGCCTGATAGCCGATCTCGATAAAGAGGCCGATGTGCGTGGCCTATACCAATTCCGGGATGAGCAGTTCGTAGCCGTCAATAAGGTGATGAGCATGGTTTTCAATGTTTACAGTGAACGCGTCTACGATACGATCGCGCGGTGGGATGAAAATAACCACGATGTGACTACGAACACGATAGATCGCTATCTTGAAAGACATGATTCCTTGAGCATACTCACCGTCAACCCGTTTCTGGTCGGGCACAAGGAGTCTCATCAATCCACCATCTGGGGCGTTGAAAACACCCACTACACTCCTCTCATCAAAGCCAGTAATCAATTATTGAAGGAAAAGATTCTCACCTACAAGAAAATTACCGGCGTTCCAAACTCACGCACGAATGTCAGGGCCTCCCTATGTGACGCCAATACAACACCTCAACACCGGGATCAGGAGTTGTAGATGGGCAATCCAACATTCCCCGAATGGAACTGGAACAAATGCGAGCAGTAATCAGTCACGCTGCTGTCCTTGACTATTACCCCCTTAGCAGGCGAGATGGATGATAATTCGAATCCCCTTTGCATCTCGGTCGTAATTGTCAATTACAATGCCGGGCAAACCCTGGTGGACTGTGTTGAATCGGCACTGCCACAGGTGACTGAAGTGCTGATAGTGGACAATGCCTCCTCGGATCGAAGCCTCGAGCTCTGCACGGGGCAATTTCCCGCCGAACCGAAACTCAGGATTATCCGCAATACAGCTAATCTCGGTTTTGCCGCAGCCTGCAACATCGGCGCCAAGGCTGCTTGCGAGCCTCATGTTCTGTTTCTCAATCCCGATTGCATCCTAAGTAAAAATTCGTTGCCGCGTCTGCTCCATGTATTGGAAATGAGCCCCCAGGCCGGCATGGCGGGGGGGCTTTTAACCAATCAGGATGGGACCGAGCAGGCAGGAGGGCGCCGTGCCGTGCCAACGCCCTGGCGCTCCCTTGTGCGCGCCTTTGGCTTGTACCGCCTCGAGCGTTACTGGCCCCGGCTGTTTTTTGATTTTCACCTGCACAAGCAGTCTTTACCGCGGGGACCGCTAGAAGTGGAGGCTATTTCCGGCGCACTCATGCTGGTGCGGCAAGAGGCAATCCAGGATGTTGGGCCATGGGACGAAGGCTATTTTCTTCACTGCGAGGACCTCGATTGGTGCATGCGCTTCCGGGAAAAAGGCTGGAAGATACTTTTCGTGCCTGATGCGCCGGTAGTGCACCATAAGGGAACATGCAGCAGATCCCGGCCTATATTCGTGGAATGGCACAAACACAGGGGAATGATGCGCTTCTATCGCAAGTTCTTCCGGCAGGAATATCCCGGCGCTTTGATGTGGCTGGTGGCAGCGGGAATATGGTTGCGTTTCGGGGCGATAGCCGCAATTTATTGCATGCAGTATATGGGGAGACTGGCGCAATCAAGGTGAGATCTGCAGACTGTTTCCGGGACCTTTTCCGATCCCCGGTTCAATTCTGTGGAATCCACCGCACTGCTTCCCGCGCTAACAAATCAAATGGCTGATCCGGGCTCCAATCATAAAATCATGGTCACAGGCGCTACCAGTATTATCGGAGAATTCCTGCTGCCAAACCTGCTGGATGCCGGCTATGAGGTTCATGCGATCAGCCGGCGGGCGGCGGAAGCACTGCCTTCCACTGGAAAATTGATCTGGCATCAGGCAGACATGAGCGAGCCGGGACAGATACCTGACGTCAACGCGCAAATTCTCATTCATCTCGCCCCGCTCTGGCTCCTTCCACCGTTGCTGCCGGTACTGAATACGCTTCAACTGAAACGCGTGATCGCCTTCGGTTCCACCAGCGTGTTTAGTAAATCGCATTCAGCCCATCCGGCAGAAAGAAAGGTGGCAACCCGGCTGGCGGAAGCGGAAGAGGCTGTTCGCCGCTTTTGCAGCGCGTCCAGAATGGATTGGACGATATTTCGTCCAACACTGGTTTATGATTGTGTTCGCGACAAGAATATTACGAGAATTGCAAGCTTTATCCGTCGTTACGGTTTTTTTCCATTGATCGGACAAGCTGCCGGACTGCGTCAACCGATCCATGCGGCCGATCTCGCGCAAACATGCATGACCGCGCTCTTCCAGCCTCCGACTTTCAATAAGGCCTACAACCTGAGCGGCGGCGAGACTTTAAGCTACCGCCAGATGGTGGAGAAAATTTTCAGTTCACTCGGCAAGCCTGCACATTTCATGATTGCTCCCCTGTGGCTCTACCGGCTGGCGATACGTTCAGCCATGCTGCTCCCCGGCAAGCAAGAGATCACAACCGGGATGGCAACACGAATGAATGTCGATCTGTGTTTTGACCATACGGAAGCGACCAGCGATTTCGGTTTTGCGCCAAGAGCGTTCTCACCTGAATGGGGCAGCGGACAGGAAAAGTGATGGCAGCTTTCGGAAAAATAGATATTCCCGATCATGAGGTCGAAATAAAGGCAATTCGCGCGCAAGGTGCCGGCGGGCAGAATGTAAACAAGGTATCGAGCGCCGTTCATCTACGCTTCGATATTACCGCTTCGTCGCTATCCAATATCCATAAGGAGCGTTTGCTGAAGCTCCACGATCAGCGTATAACCCGCGAAGGCGTGATCGTTATCAAGGCTCAGCAGTATCGCAGCCAGGAGAAAAACCGCGAGGAGGCCTTAAGACGCCTGCACGAACTTGTCGACAGCATCGTTGAGTTGCCGCGAAAACGCAAGCCGACCAGACCGACGGTGAAGTCCCAGAAAAAGCGACTGGATAGCAAGACACACAAGGGCCAGATCAAGATCATGAGAAAGAAATGGGTGTCGGAACCGATGTCGTGATGCGCCCCCAACCTTTTCCTTGCCTTCCCTCTCCCCTGTCCTCTCTCCGCCAAATGGGGGAGGGCGCATTTTATTTAATGAGTGGAAGCGAGTTCGTTTCCTTCTTTCTCGGAGTCGAGTGGACGGTCTTGTGAGTTTACAAGACGCGAACTTGGTACTCCCGGGTGCATCTCCGTTTCAGGAATGGATACCGATGTTATCGTAGGAAAAATAACGGAAAAAGTTGTCCCGACATTCTGTTCGCTGGAAATCCTGATCTGTAGTTTATTGTTTTCGGCCACAGTCTTGACGATCGATAAGCCTATTCCGCTCGAAGTCCTGTTATGCAGTGCCGCTCGCGGAGTGTAAAAGTATTCATCGAAAATATGTGGCAAATCTTTTTCGCCGATCCCTATCCCATGATCGATAACGGTTACGGTACCGTATGAACCTGCGCCTTCAACGGCAGCTACAATTTCTACCGTTGTGTTGTCATATGAATAAGCGATAGCGTTTGAAATGACATTTTCAAGCAGTATTTCAAGCTGATTGGGAATACCTTCAACGGCGAAGTCCTGGAGCGATACTTTTACGTCGATATGGCGGGAACTGGCGATCGGCTTTAATTTATCGATGCATTTGCGGATCACTATTTCAATGCTGATCTGCTCTCTTGCATTGTTGTCACGCGCGGCGGCTTTCAACCGTTCCAGCTTGAGGACATCCAGAATAAGGCTGGCCATGCCGGAAGCGCGATGATCGATCTTCGATATCACTTCTCTTATTTCGGGCGATACCTCCCCGCAATATTCTCCTTTTATGAGGTTTATCTTACTGCGGATAGCATCGAGCGGGGCCTTGAGTTGATGTGTCATCAGCACCGCATACCGATCTTTCTCCACTTGCGCCCGCCTGATTTCCTCGTAGGCATCGACAAGGTTGTGCTCATGAATGCGCACTACAATCGCCAGCCTTGAGACGACATACCAGACAGTGATAAAGAGCACATCGAGCGTAAACATCCACAGGAAAATATTGATCTTGAGCGGACTCAGAACGGATATACCAGGATCGATTGCCAGCGCTTGCGGCGCCATAAAAAGAAGCGGATGCTCATCCAGCAAAACGGTGGCATACATGACGCATACCAGAGCAGTCACCACCAGGCTTTCCAGGGTCGAGAAAAAGATGCACGCCAGCGCTATATGCAGCACGTAAAAGAAGGGAGCCGGAGTCGCGATGCTGCCGATAAAATGCACTACTACCGACAGACACAGAAGATCGACAATGATCTGGGCCCAGATATTTATAGCGGGCGAGTTATATTTTGTGTGCCGCTGAAAATCCAGAGCTTGAATGTAAATGACGTTTGCAATGAATAATACCAACGTTACCGCAAGCGGCCATCCTTGCTGGTGGGTAATACCGATTTTCGTAAGCTCATCCGAGGCAATGAGCGCGAATACCTGAAAAAGCAGAAGAACCCCGATAACGCCCCATCGAAAGATAATAAACCATCGGGCATTATTGATTAATACTTCATCGCTGAGCTTGGCGCCGTTTGTCCCCACTCCGGGAAGCGCGAAGCGATTTCTGTCGGACAGATTCCAGGAAAACTCGACAACCGCCATGGTTAAAGTCTCCGGAAATTCTGCTTCAGGGTTCGTTATTCTCCAGCCGGTTATGAATGATCGATAAAAAACTGATCGGCTCGACCGGTTTTTCCATGATCAGAATCCACTCATCAGAGAGGCCAGTGAAATAAGGTCGAATTTCCTCGCCGAGCGAAGTCATGAATATCAGGTGAAGCTCGGGGAAACGTTTGTGTATTTCCACATAGGCTTCCAGACCTATATCCATTGTTTCAACCATCACGTCGAGAATTGCCAGATCGGGGGGATTGGTTGAATTCCATAGCGACACCATGAAATCATTCATGGTCTGATAACTTTCGACTGCATACCCGCTTGCTTCCAGAATACGCCTGACAGTATCCCGAATATCCGGATCATCATCGATATGTGCAATTCGTTGCGCCACTGTGCTTTCTTGATCTGATGCCGATCCCGGTACCTGGCCCGGGAGCTTTTCGGCGTCCTGTTGTTGGATAGACGCATGCATGGCACTTCCTCCAATCACGATTAAAATACTTGCAGATGCCCCACACTACTCAGTATAGAGTAAGACTGTGTGAAGAATGTTTCAGGGATGTGTTGAAATTTTGTGAAGGCGGTCACCTAGCCGTCGAAGCATCAGGAGGATAAAGCGAGGAGACGCCGCCTGCAATTGCACCTGCTGTACCCGAATGGATTATGAAAAGCAATCCCGCTCAGACCAGCACGCGCTGCAGCCAGTTACGGATATCGTGTATCTCTTCCCTGCAGACAGTATGCGCCATTCCGTACTCGCGCCATTCCACCGGATAACCCGATCCAAGCAATTGCTCGCGCGATGCAGCAGCCAGGGTTATCGGAATGACATTGTCGGCTGCACCGTGCGCCATGAAGATTGGCATGGCGAAATTGGCGGAGTGTGCCTCTTTCGCAAGGGTCTGCGGTGCTGGCAGATAACATGAAAGCGCCATGATTCCCGCCAGTTTTTCCGGATAGCGCAAACCGGCGAACAGCGCAAGGGCACCCCCCTGAGAAAAGCCTGCCAGAACGATATTCTCCGGCTTGACCCCTCGCTGCGCTTCGTGGCTCACCAGGGCTTCGACGGCCCGCTCCGACTCTCGCAGGCTTGCCATATTCTCCTGAAGCTTCGCGCTTCCATCGGCAATATCGTAGTCGTACCATGCGCGCATGACCATTCCCCGGTTGATGCTGACCGGTCTCATGGGTGCATGGGGAAACACGAAACGGACGGCTGGAATGGAAGGCAGCGCAAGCTCATCCACAATGGGTACAAAATCACTGCCATCGGCCCCCAGGCCATGCATCCAGATGATCGTACGAGTGGGATGAGCGGCCGTTTCCAGCTCGATGGAAGGAAGCAGATCGGGGGAACCGGAAATCATGAGAGAAAATGAAGATCGACCCGTTGACTTGGATGGAACACGGGATTAGATTGGTACTTTTCGATTCTGATATGCAAGGTCATGGCAGGGAGAGGACTATGAAACGCAGGGATTTTATCAAACTGGCGGGGGTAAGCGCCGCATTATTTCCCGTGGCTCCATCAGTATTCGGCCAGCAAGTTGGTCAACCGGTTATTCCGCCGCGACGCTACACTTATCGTGTAACTTATAAAATTGATCTTCCGGGGGATGGAAAAAAAGCACGTTTGTGGCTACCACTGCCGGATACGGAGGATTCTCCCCACCAGTTTTCCCAGGGAAGTGTCTGGAGCGGGACCGCAAGCACCGCCAGATTCGAGAACGTTCCTGGAACAACCTCACCTATGTTTTACGCTGAATGGAACCGTAGTGGTCCTCGCAGCGTAACGGTGAGCAGCGTGATCAAAACATCGGACCGCGCTGTCAACCTGGGGCGCTATAGGGAGGGTAATTCGAGCGCGCTTCCCGCGGACGTGAAGCGTTATCTGCAGCCCACCAAATTTATTCCGCTGGATGGCATCGTCCGCAAAACTGCGCTATCCATTACCAAGGAGGCCAAAGCCCAATCACAGTTGCAGAAAGCGCGTGCGATATATGACTGGGTAGTCGAAAATTCCTATCGCGACCCGGCCACACGCGGCTGTGGACGGGGTAACATCAAAGCCATGCTGGAAACCGGTCATCTTGGCGGTAAATGCGCTGACCTGAACGCGTTGTTTGTAGGGTTGGCGCGCGCGGCGGGCATTCCCGCCAGGGACAATTATGGAATCCGCATCGACGAATCCGTCGCGCATAAAACGCTTGGTCAGGCCGACGATATCACCACTGCCCAACACTGCCGCCCTGAATTTTACCTGACCGGCCTTGGCTGGGTGCCTGTGGATCCCGCGGATGTGCGGCAACTGGCGCTGGATGAAGAACTACCCATTGAACACCCGCGAGTGGTCGAGCTACGCGAAAAACTTTTTGGTTCATGGGAAATGAACTGGGTGGCGTTCAACCACGGCAGGGATATCAGGCTGGCACGAGACAGCGTCCTGGGCGAACTGCCATTTTTCATGTACCCTCAGGCTGAAGTAGCGGGACACGAGCGGGACAGCCTTGAACCGGCGGAGTTTGCTTACAAGATAACCTCAGCCCGGCTGGTGGGTACGGGGATCAAGTTTTAGGCCCTGGTTCCAAAAATATCTGTCGCGCCTCCTCGAAAGTTGCCCCTGCGATCAGTCGATTCCTTCGCTAGGTCTTTCGTCTGTAGCAGCAGGAATGATCTTCTGCAATTCCTGAAATAATGCGCGAAAGCTTTTTGGGGGCTTATTTGCGAGCCTCTCCTTCACGGCATTGCGCGCGAGTGCGCGCAACCGCTGCAGGTCTGCATCGGGGTATTTCTGCCCCAGTTCACTGAGGACTTGCATCTGCTCGTCCGCCATCAAGCGCTCGCGCCAGCGTTCCAACTGATGCAGGCGCGCCGTACTTTCGGCGCCTAAATTTCCCCATAAATCGAGTTTCTTCCGAATAGGTTCTGCATCGACATCGCGCATCAGTTTGCCGATAAGCTGCATCTGTCGGCGCAATGCGCCATGCTTGCTTATGCGCTTCGCTTCCAGTACAGCTTCCATCAAGGTGTCCGACAGGCCGAGTTCGATCAGACGCCTTGAATCGAGTTGAACGAGCGACTCTCCTATATTCTGGAGCGCGTGCATTTCCTTCTTGCGTTTGGTCTTGCTCTGCCGCGCTTCCCGTTCGGAATTATCTGTCAGATTCTCTTTCAAGGCGCTTCCCAAATTAATAAACTGCTATCATACGTCACTGACACACCATCTGACTCGTCACGGGCTGCCCTCCGGCTCCTGTGGGCAAGTTGCAGTGCCGCATAGCTACTCAATATAATCCTACAATCCCTGAATTCCCTGAAGTCGCCGCCTATGAATGATAACGCCATGCCTTCACAACGTTTTTCCTATTCGTTTTCAGTGCTTCAGCAAATCGCGCAGGATGTCCTGAACCATGCGCGCAAAGGGGGTGCCAGCGCCTGCGAAACCGATGTTTCAGATGGTTTTGGCCAGAATGTCACGGTGCGGCGGGGGCAGGTGGAAACGATAGAGTACAACCGCGACAAGGGATTGTCAGTAACAGTTTATGTGGGGCAGAAGCGCGGACATGCCAGCACCTCGGATTTTTCTCCGCAGGCGATAAGCGATACGGTTACGGCGGCGCTTTCGATTGCCCGACATACCGCCGCCGACGATTGTGCGGGTCTGGCCGATCCCGACTTGCTGGCACGCGAATTTCCCGATCTCGAATTGTATTTTCCCTGGGACTTGCCGGTCGAGCAGGCAATAGAATTGGCGCAAACCTGCGAAGCGGCCGCATTTGCAGTCGATAAGCGCCTTACCAATTCCGAAGGAGCCAGCGTCTCCCTGGGCGAATCGCAGTTTGTCTACGCAAACAGCCTGGGATTCATGGGGGGCTATCCTTCCTCCCGCCACAGTATCAGTTGTGCAATGATTGCGAGCCACGATGACAGCATGCAGCGTGACTACTGGTACAGCGTGGCGCGTGATGCCTCCGACCTGGAGCATGCCGATGTGGTCGGGAAGAAAGCCGGAACCCGAAGTGTCGGGCGTCTGGGCGCGAGAAAAATCGCTACCTGCGAAGTTCCCGTTCTGTTCGAGGCGCCCATTGCATCCAGCCTGATCGGGCATTTCGTCGGGGCAGTGAGCGGAGGCAGTCTTTACCGCAAATCCTCATTTCTCCTCGATAGTATCGGCAAGCAAGTATTTGCGCCGGACATCCAGATACGCGAACGGCCGCATCTGAAAAAAGGCTTGGGCAGCGGGCCTTTCGATAATGAAGGGGTAGCGACCCGCGACCGTAACATAGTGGAAAATGGGGTGGTACAAGGCTACTTTCTCGGCAGTTACTCCGCCCGCAAACTGGGACTTGTCACAACCGGGAATGCCGGTGGCAATCATAACCTGGTCCTGGACAATGGCGTCGGACTGACTTTTGCCGAACTCCTCAGGAAAATGGATAAAGGCGTACTTGTGACCGAGTTGCTCGGCCACGGCGTAAACAACGTTACCGGTGATTACTCCAGGGGGGCGGCGGGATACTGGGTCGAAGACGGAGAAATCCGTTATCCGGTTGAGGAAATAACGATTGCGGGAAATCTGAAAGACATGTTGCCTGGCATCTCTGCAGCAGGGAACGATGTAATCGTGCGCGGTTCCAAGCAATGTGGTTCATTGCTCATAGATCGGATGATGATTGCTGGCGGCTAGGCGTTCAATTGAACGTGGAGTTTCCTGATTTCGCCTTTCCTCCCTGATCTCGATCGGATACCGCTGCGTCTCTTTCTCGCCTTTCTATTTGCTGTTTCTGTACTGTTTTGGTTCTGTTTTTGCCATACTTTCCGCGTTAATATTATCCGCCCAAGTTACCCTGAATTGCCTGAATAATGAATCTGCACTTGCTGGTACCGGCGCTCTTCTGGCCAGACCCAGCGCTTCCTGAAATCTACCGCGATCTACCCCTGCCCGGCCTGGAGAATCTGCTGGCAAAATGTTCCGTCACGGAAGATAAGTCGGAGGGGATAGAGGCGTGGCTTTGCCGCGCTTTCGGCGCGGCAAAGCAGCAGGATTGGCCGGTTGCGCCCATTACCCTGCAAACCGATAGCGGAGAGGAAGGAGAGGTGACAACAGCAGAAAACAGTCGCTGGATCCGTGCCGATCCGGTACATTTACGCCTTGAGCGCGACCATATCCTTTTGGCCGACAGCCATGTTTTTCGCATTTCCTCGGAAGAAGCCAAGCAGTTCACCGAACTGCTGAACCGCCATTTCGCCGGAAATCAGGGGATAAGCCTCTTCCCGCTAAGACCGGACCGCTGGTATCTTCGCCTGCTGGAACCGCCCTTGCCCCATACCCATTTACTCAGTGAAGTTGTAAATCGGGATATTCGGAACAAGTTGCCCTTCGGCGCGAACAATACCTTCTGGCGCAGCCTCATCAATGAAATTCAGATGTTGCTGCATGAGCATCCTCTGAATCAGACTCGCGAGGCGCGGGGAGAGCTTGCGATCAACAGCGTCTGGTTCTGGGGAGGGGGAACGCTGCCTGAATCGCTTGTTTCGCCCTATACGAATGTCTGGAGCAATGATGTTCTTGCAGTTTCGCTGGCCTCGGCGTGTAATATCGATCACGCCCCGCTTCCTGTCGACGCAACGGTGTGGGAGGCCTCTGTCAGGACCGGCAGGCATCTGGTGGTGCTGGATGAATTGCAGGGAAGAGCCCAATATCGGGACGCATACGGCTGGCGCGAAAGCATCAAAGAAATGGAGCGACGCTGGTTTGATCCGCTATGGAGGATGTTCAGGGGCGGACAATTCGATGAGATAATGTTCACGGCGCCTGATGAGAGCAGCAGCAAAAGCTTCACCGCGACGCGCAGCGATTCGCGGAAATTCTGGCGCAGGCCCAAGCCCATCCTGGCTTATGGAAAGTGACAGGGAATGCGCCGAAATGTGCCTCTTTCTGCCGTCTTTTCCTCCTTTCGAAAAAGCCGATATTACGCATAATGTCTTAACCTGCCTGTAAAATAAAATACCGATTTTCTGCCACAATATTCCTGAAGATTTCTGAAAGAGTCCTCGCCCTGCCGGCGGAGATTCAACGCGGCAAGCGTTCAGCATAGATAACTGTCATAGTTCGGAAACGAAAGTCACTCTATACTATTACTATTATTGCCAAGTCAGAATACGTTAAGATAATTTATGCTATAGGGAAGCATTTCCTCCGGCCCGGTTCCATTTGCCATTAAACGGGAAAGAGCAGGAATAACGGCGGATGGAAGCGTTGACATTTCCGGTAGCGGGAATGCCAGGGGCAGAAATCCGCGGGAACGGTTGGTAAAGGCTTCACATACAATATCTCAGCCGGTAACGCGGAGCATTATGAGAGGGAAATCATGGATAATTTGACCTTATTCGAATCATTGCTGAGTTGCGATTCGGTGGACGAATTGCACAGCGCCACCACAACCATTGCTCGCGCAATGGGATTCGAGCATTTTCTGTATGGTGTTCAGGTGAACACTTCTCTTACCCGTCCTTATCGCTTCATCCTCAGTTGCTATCCGGAGGAATGGCGTAAACATTACGACAAGGAAGGTTATGCCAATTTCGATCCTACGGTTTCGCATTGCGCCAGAACGTCTATTCCGATCGTATGGAAGAAAGAAATTTTCAAGGGGCGCAGGGAGACGCGCGTAAGAAACGAGGCCAAGGATTGCGGGCTGGTCAGCGGAGCGAGTTTTTCGGTTCATGGCGGACGCGGCGAAGCCGCCATGTTGAGCCTGGCTACCTCCAGGGAGTCGCGTGAGGCGCAGAATGACATTTTCGAGACAATGGCTAAAGCCCAGCTATTAACCTGCTATCTGCATGAGGCGGTGCAACGCATTGTTCTCAGTAAAGGCCCGCTACCCGTAAAGAAGGCCAACCTGACGGAAAGGGAACAGGAATGTCTGCTATGGGCGGCCGAGGGTAAAACCGGGTGGGAAATCGCCAACATCGTCAAGATTTCGGAGCGGACAGTAACTTTTCACCTGCAGAACGCGATTCAGAAACTGGGGGTTGTCAATCGGCAGCAAGCCATATCGCGTGCGCTTTCCATGGGTCTGATCGAGCCCCGTACAATTCGCTAGCGCGCGTTCTGCCTGACACTGCCTTATCAGTCAGCCTTCCCGTTCTTATCGAAGATGATCCGCGAAGAGCCGGAACTGGTGCTTCTCATGGCTCGTTTGCCGAGACGCGGATGGGAGCTTCTGACCCCGGCCTTCTTTCCTTTTCCTGCGCGATCCCACCAAGCTCCACTATCACGGGCGCATGATCGGACGGCCGCTCCAGCCTGCGGGTAGCCTTATCTATGACACAAGCCGTGCACATGCTCACAAGCTCGTGGCTCAGCAGAATGTGGTCTATCCGCAAGCCCATGTTGCGGCGAAAAGCCATCATTCGATAATCCCACCAGGTAAACGATCTCTCAGGCTGATCGAACAGACGAAAGCTGTCAATAAAGCCGAGATCGAGCACTTCTCGGAAGGCCGCGCGCTCCAGCTCGCTGAACAGGACTTTTCCTTCCCATAACTTGCTGTCGTGTACATCGCAGTCTTCCGGAGCGATATTGAAGTCTCCCAGTACCACTAGCTTCCGGTGCCTGCTCAACATCTCGCGCAGCCATTCCCGCAGTGCTGCAAGCCACCTCAACTTGTATTGATACTTCTCGGATGTAACGTGCTCCCCATTGGGAACATAAATGCAAACGATGCAAACGTCGTCGTGAACTCCACCGAGAAGACGCTTTTGCGGATCCTCAAAGCCGGGCATGCCGGTAATGACCTCGCTCACCGGCTGCCTGCTGAGCAGCGCGACGCCATTGTATGTTTTCTGGCCGGAATAGATCGTCTGATAGCCCGCAGCCGCAATCTCGCTTACAGGGAAATGCTCATCCTGCAGCTTGGTTTCCTGGAGGCACAGCACGTCCGGCTGATTCAATGTCAGCCATTCCAGAACCTGCGGAAGGCGAACTTTAAGAGAATTTACGTTCCAGGTGGCTATCTTCATGTTCTTTGCTCTGCTGCTGCTTGGGCTAAAGTATATCCATTATTCAAAATACTGAACAGTTATCAATTCGCCTTGTGCTATCATGAAAACGTGTTGCAACGCGGGTTCAACGTTTCGGTATCGATTTCTGACGTGAATCCAGACACTGTATCCGGATCTTCCGGCACTCGCAGCGCACTTCAGCTGAGGTTTGCTGACAGTGATATGGAGCTGATATGTGGGTTATACATATCTCCTCTCGATAGAATAAAGGCGTGGTGAACATGGATTCAAGTGATTCAGAATTCGGGATCGGCGATTGGCAGCGACTGCTGCGCTCTCTCGGCGAAGACCCGAGTCGCCAGGGCCTGCGCGAAACGCCGGGGCGCGTGGCACGCGCATGGGCTCACTGGACGCGCGGGTACAAGCAGGATCCGGCAGCGATCCTCAAGACGTTCGCAGACGGCGGCGAAAGCTACGACGAATTGATCGTGGTGAGACAGATACCCGTTTACTCGCACTGCGAACACCACCTAGCCCCCTTTTTTGGCCATGCAACCATCGGATATCTACCGAGCGGTCATATCGTCGGGTTGTCCAAATTGACGCGACTGGTTAACTGTTTTGCCGCTCGCCTGCAGGTACAGGAACGCCTGACTCAGCAGGTTGCACAATCCCTGCTGGAGCACCTGCAACCGAAGGCGGTCGGCGTCATTCTCCGCTGCCGCCACATGTGCATGGAATCAAGGGGAATTGCCGTTGCCGGGGAAGAAACGGTAACGTCGGCCATGCTGGGCGACCTGAAAACGAATGCGGCGCAGCGGGCCGAGTTTCTGGCATTAGCCGAGTCGCACGAGTAACCTAAGGAACCGCTGAACAACTTTTCCCGCAAAAAACACTCCGCTTCCCAGGTGCTGATTGACATACTGGGATTCCCAGGAAGCACCTCCACTGCCCTATCGGGGCATTCCAACCAGTCACATTCCCTTCATTTTATTTTGTTATAAGCAGTCTGCATGATTCTCATGCCCACTAACCGGAGCCCCGAAGCCTATGGCATCAGCAAGATACCTCTCCATTTTTTCTCCCGCAACAAAGCAGCAAAGACGGGAAAACTTTGATAACTATTGGGAATTTACCCAGCAACATGGTGGACAATTCTTCGAGGATGACAAAGACCTGGAAAAAAAGCGCGCCAGACTCAAGCATTTTCGGGATCATCCGGTTACCTTGCGCCAACCGCTTGCCAATCCTGAAGCCTTTTATCGTAATTATGTCGAGATGCAGGATGATCCTTCATCCCTGGATCGCATGACGCTAATGTTGACATGTATCTACAAATTCGCAAGACACGAGTGGGTAGGAATAAAGGCGGCCTGGGATGCTGTTCCTGCCATGGCATCTTCATACACGGTGGAAGATAAAATCAGCCGGGTACATTTAGCGGAAGAGTTCTGCCACATACGGCTTTTTGACGAGATGTTGCGTACCTGCGGCCTCGATAGAGTGGAATGGGTGCCTTTAGATCCGATCAAGGAAAAGATTTACGAGCAGTTTCCCAAATTTCCGGAACTTTTGATGGCCCCTCCCGCTTTTGTGACTGAATTGATGGGGGTAACTTTTTATTGTCATTTGTCCCGACTGTTTGATGAGGTACTGGCCGAGGAACCCGAAGTTTGTCAGCGGCTAAAAGAACTGTTGGATGAAATTACCATTGATGAGGTAGCGCATGTAGGGCAGCGCAGAAATTTTATCGGGCCGATAGGCATGAAAATATCGAAAGCACTGCTTAAGCCGTTTTATATATTGTTTTTTAACGATATTCCTGAAATCAGACAGCTGCTCAATGTGAACCGGATGATCAAGGATGGTATTACCTTTGATTTTAATCAATTGCCCGCACATATAATCCAGCGCAGCTGGGTTCCCTCATACTGCAAAGCCTGAAAACAGGAGTGGCAAGATGAGCCGGGTATTCTGCCCAGCACCATCGGCCTCCCACACATCGCGACCGCAAACCCTCACATTATTCAGGCACGAGACACGATGAAATGGGGTTCTGTTATGTAGTTGGAGGCAGCGGTGGTTGATCAGTGACCGTCTGCTTCCCCGGCGGAAAGCAGCATCTCCGCAGCATGGCTACGAGTCGTATCTGTAATTTTCGTCCCGCCGAGCATGCGCGCAATTTCCTCGACCCGCTCCTGGCTGTCGAGCGCAACTATACGGCTTGTCACTTTTCCTCCACTTGCAGAATCAGCTGACTTGCTCACCCGCCATTGATTATCTCCGGCCGATGCGACTTGCGCCAGGTGGGTGATGCACAATACCTGCCGCTCCCGGCCCAGCCTTTTCAGCAGGGTGCCCACGATTTCCGCCACCCGCCCGCCAATCCCCACGTCCACCTCGTCAAAGATCAAGGTGGGAACCGTACCGAGCTTGGCAGTAATCACGCTGATCGCCAGACCGATGCGCGACAATTCTCCCCCCGATGCGACCTTTGCGAGCGGACGCAATGGCAGGGTCTTGTGGGCCGCAACCTGAAACTCGATCTGTTCCAGGCCGTGTACCGTTCCCTGCTCGAGAGGCAGCAACGCCACCGAAAATTCACCCCCGGCCATCGCCAGCGTTTGCATTGCAGCGGTAACCTGTTGACTTAAGGTACTGGCAGCGGTTGACCTCTCGATAGTCAATTTTTTTGCAAGTGAATTATATTCACTGCTCGCAACGGCTTCTTCCCTTGCCAGGGATTCCCCATCTCCCTTGTGCCCCAATGCTTGTAGGCGTTCGGTAAAGCCTTTCAACAGTTCAGGCAGTTCTTCCGGCGTCACGCGATACTTCCGCGCCGCGGTATGAATCTCCGCCAACCGTTCCTCGACCTCCGACAAGCGCTGCGGATCCAGTTCCAGCCGCTGCTGGTAGCGGCCCAGCTCATACACGGCTTCCTGCAACTGGATCTGGCCCGGTTCAAGTAGATCGAGAACCGCTTTCAGGCTCTGGTCGTAATCCACCATTTGATGCAACCGGGAAATCACCGAGTTGATCTGCGAGAGGACTGCGAACTCACCCTCGGACAGCGCTTCGAGTCCTGCCTGCGCCGTCGCCAGCAGACTGGCGGCATTGGACAAGCGGCTGTGTTCGGCCTGCAGGCTTTCCCATTCATCATTCGAGAAATTCAGGGTAGAAAGCTCGTTGACCTGCCACTCCAGTTCTTCCCGCTCACGGGCGAAAGCGGCTGCATTCTGCTCCCATGCCTCGCGCTGCTGCCGCGCTGTCTGCCACCGACGGTACGCTTCCGCCACTTGCCTGGCCAACGGCTTGCTCCCGGCATAAGAATCGAGCAGTTCACGCTGCACTTCACTCCGCAACATGGACTGATGAACGTGCTGCCCCTGAATGTCTACGAGATTTTCCCCAATCGCCCGCAATTGCTGCAAAGTAGCGGAGTTTCCATTGATGAAACTGCGCGAGCGGCCACCTGCATCCACCAATCTGCGCAACAGGCAGACACCCTCTTCTTCCTGGTTTTCGAATCCGTTTTCATGCAGCCAGGCAATCACGTCGGGCAGGTCCGCCACTTCGAATTCCGCGCTGATTTCCGCCCGCTCGCAGCCGTTACGGACCGCACTCGCATCACTCCGCTCTCCCAGCACGAGTGAGAGTGCATCAATCAGAATGGATTTGCCGGCGCCGGTTTCCCCGGTAAGGACGGTAAAGCCGGGAGCAAATTCCAGGTCTATCCGATCAACGATGACAAAATCGCGAATATCAAGAAACTTCAACATAGAAACTCCACAGCGTTCAGGTCGGGTTTCTGGGAAGACCGCTCCAACCCAGTTTCTCCCGCAACATGCGGTAGTAGCTGTGGTCGGAAGGATGCAGTAACGTTACCCTATGGGGCGAGCGCCGAACCATCACCTTGTCGTTTTCCTCCAGGTCGAAATGAGAATGACTGTCGAAATGAACACGTGCAACCGCTGTACGCTGCATCAGGATTTCCACCACCGCATCCGGTCCGACAACGATCGGACGATTGCTCAATGTATGCGGACTGACCGGCACCAGCGCAACCAGATCGAGGCTCGGATGCAGTATAGGGCCTCCTGCTGACAATGCATACGCCGTCGAACCGGTTGGCGTGGCAACAATCAGACCGTCGGAACGCAGCAAACAAACATATTCGTCGTTGATGCGCACTTCAAATTCGATCATGTTGCCGCCGATTCCCCGGTTGACAGCCACGTCGTTCAGCGCCAGACCGCCGAAGGTGGTGACATTGCTGCGCGCCACCTCCGCGTAAAGCAGCATGCGCTGCTCCGTAATATATTGACCTTCGAGTATGGCACCAAGCGTTTGCTGCATGGTATCAATGGACAGATCTGTAAGAAAGCCGAGGCGTCCCTGATTGATGCCGACCAGCGGCACATTGAAGGGCGCAAGCTTCCGCGCGATGTTGAGCATGGTACCGTCGCCGCCCAAGACGATTGCGAGATCGGCGCGGCTGCCGATCTCCTCCATGGCTACAGCTGGATAACTGTCCTCACCCAGGCTTGCAGCGGTGAGGTTGTCGAGCAGCACAATGAGGTTCCGGCTTTGCAGATAGCGAGCCAAACTCGACAACGGTGTTACGATGCCGGGGTTCTTGTGCTTGCCTATCAGTGCTACTGTCTGGAAGGAAGAACTCATTCTATTGAATAATACCCTTAGCTACTTCTGCTACCTCCGAGCCGCGAAATGGCTCTTCTCCTGTCGAGATTAAACCATATCGGCAGGAAGGTGACAAAGGGTTCCCATGGAAGGAGGCCCTGCCTGCCTCTGCCCGGCTCATGCCGCAAATCCTTATGGAATCTTTTCACCCGATTGAAGATCAAAAGATGAGGTACTGTTCCTTTTCGGGGGAACAGAAGGCTGAAAATCAAATCCTGGTGTAGAATATCGGAATGCTGAACAAACGCGCACAGATTTTGCTTAAGACTCTGGTGGAACGCTATATAAGCGAAGGCCAGCCAGTGGGCTCGCGCTCGCTCTCAAAATTTTCCGGGCTGGATCTGAGCGCGGCCACGATTCGAAACGTAATGGCGGATCTCGAGGAAATGGGCCTAGTTGCCAGCCCGCACGCCTCTGCCGGCCGTATACCTACCCATCAGGGCTACCGTTTTTTCGTGGATACGCTGCTGGTGGTCAAACCTCTGGATGTCATCCAGATTCATCAATTGGAGGACCAGCTCCATCCGGACAATCCTTCACGGTTGATCAACTCCGCCTCGCAATTGTTGGCCGAACTCACCCGCTTTGCCGGGGTAGTAGTCAGCCCCAAGCGTAACAGCGCCGTATTCCGTTATATAGAATTCATGTCGCTGTCGGAAAAACGTGTTCTGCTCATCATTGTCACTCCGGAAGGAGACGTTCAAAATCGCGTGCTTTTCACCGACAGGAATTACAGCCAGTCTGAACTGACGGAAGCGGCGAATTTCATCAACCACAATTATGCTGGTTACGCCATTGATGAGATCCGCACTCGTCTGCAAAGTGAACTGAAGCAGTTGCGTCAGGACATGACCTCGCTGATGACCGCCGCCATCGATGCGGGCGATGCGGCAATCAGAGAAAACAGCGAGGCTGTAATAGTGGCTGGTGAACGCAAGCTTTTGGATGTGCAGGATTTATCCAGCAATATGGCAAGCCTGAAAAAACTGTTTGATCTGTTCGAACGCAAGACCGCGTTGCTGCAGTTGCTGGAATTCAGCCGCAAGGCGGAAGGTGTGCAAATCTTTATCGGGGAAGAGTGCGGAGTCGTTACAATGGATGAATTCAGCGTTGTTACAGCGCCTTACAGAGTGGATGGGAAAATGGTCGGTACGGTTGCCGTCATCGGGCCCACCCGGATGGCTTACGAGCGTGTCATTCCTGTCGTGGATATGACGGCAAGGTTGCTGTCGAGCGCATTGTCCCTGCATTAAGGAATCTCCGGAATCATCCCGCCTTGATTTCCCCCGAGTCTGCTCTTCATCAGGATGTATCCAGCCAGACTGGAGTCCTGCTGATCAATCTCGGTACGCCGGATGCGCCCACTCCAGAGGCGCTACGTCCTTATCTCAAGCAGTTCCTCAGCAATCCCCGGGTTATAGAATTACCGCAGTGGGTGTGGTGGCCCATCCTCAACGGCATCATACTCAATACCCGACCGAAAAAATCGGCGGAAAAGTATGCGCAGGTGTGGATGCCGGAAGGCTCCCCGCTCAAGGTTCACACTGCCCGCCAGACCCGGCTGCTCCAGGATTTCCTGAGAAAACGCCTTCATTCCGCGCCGATGGTGCAATACGCAATGAGCATAGGCAGCCCTTCGGTAGTTGAAATGCTGGAGCGCTTCCGGGAACAGGGTTGCGACCGACTGCTCATACTGCCGCTCTACCCCCAATACGCTGCCAGCAGTACTGCTTCAGCCTTCGATGAAATATTCGCGCAACTGGCAAAGCTGCGTAATATTCCCGCTGTGCGCATAGTGAAACACTATCACGATCATCCAGGGTATATCGCTGCGCTCGCAAACAACGTGCGCGACCACTGGGCGAGGGCGGGCAGGCCAGATAAACTCGTGATGAGCTTTCATGGCATACCTCAATCGTCCGTGGACAAAGGGGACCCATACCAGGATGAATGTCGGAAAACGGGCCTCTTACTGGCAGAGGCGCTGGGACTGGCCACAAACCAGTATCAGCTCTGCTTTCAGTCCCGCTTTGGCAGGGCAGAATGGCTGAGGCCTTACACGGCCGATACCTTGGAGCAGCTAGGCAGGCAAGGGACACAGCGTATCGATGTCGTCTGCCCCGGTTTTGTCTCCGACTGCCTTGAAACCCTCGAAGAAATCGCTATGGAGGGCAAAAACATTTTTATCCAGGCCGGGGGACACCAGTTCCATTACATTCCCTGTCTGAATGAACGCGATGACTGGATACACGCACTGGGTGACATTACCCTTGCCAATCTACAGGGATGGATGAGCCCTGGCTTTGAGGATAAAGGATCCGGCAAGGATGAGGGGGTTATCGCTTTATCCCAAGAGAAGGCATCCTCGACCGGCAAAAATGCCGATTGATGTAACAATCCTTTCCATCCTTTCTGCCTTTCTGCAGCATCCGCAAATCAGGTTCCGATTTATCGAGATTCGATTTGTCCGCTTGCGGTCGTTCTACCGGGAACGGGCTGCGGCGCGATTTCCGAGCCAGCCCCGCATGAACTGGATCAATCCGGGAAGGACGGAAATGATAATGATGCCGAAAATGAAGAAAGTCAGATTATTCTTTACTATCGGCACATTGCCAAAGAAGAAACCCCCGAACACGAAGAAACTGATCCAGAAAATGCTGCCGAAGGTGCTGTAAGCCATGAAACGGGGATAAACCATTCGTCCGATACCTGCAACAAACGGCGCAAAGGTACGGATGATAGGCAGAAAACGCGCAAAGATGATTGTCTTTCCACCATGCCTGGCATAAAAGGCCTCAGTTTTTTCCAGATGGGCACGATTCAATAGGCGCGAATCAGTTCGCGTGAATATTCTCGGGCCGAAATAGCGCCCGATCCAATAATTCGTATTATCTCCACAAAATGCTGCCAGCATGAGCAGCGCCGCCAACCCGGTTACCTCCATCGCGCCTGTAGCTGCGATGGCGCCCGCGACAAACAGCAGCGAATCCCCTGGCAGGAACGGAGTCACCACCAAGCCTGTTTCACAAAAAATTATCAGGAACAGTATGAGATAAACCCAACTGCCATAATTCTCCACCAGCCAGATCAGGTGCTTATCCAGGTGAAGGATGATGTCGATAAAGGTGGCAATAATTTCCAAAATGGACTGAACGGATATGAAAGGCCTCCCGGAGGGAAAAGCCTGAATTTTGATTTATGAATTCCGGTTCAAGGTACTGCTTCCGGTTCAGGTTTCTTTTCGGGTTTGACAATATCCTTGCGCGAAACACCCAACAGCATGAGAAGGGGGCTTGCGACCAGCACAGAGGAATAAATGCCGAACAGAATGCCGATGGTGAGTGCCAGAGCGAAGTAATGCAGTGACTCGCCGCCGAAAAGCAGCATCGATACCACGACCATCTGGGTGCTGCCATGCGTGATGATGGTACGCGACATGGTGCGGGTTATGGCGTTGTCGATGACTTGGGCCACCGACGCCCGGCGCATTTTGCGGAAATTCTCGCGTATCCGGTCGAATACCACCACCGATTCGTTTACCGAATACCCCAGAATCGCCAGTATGGCGGCAAGAACCGTGAGTGAAAATTCCCATTGGAAGAATGCGAAAAATCCCAGGATAATCACGACGTCATGCAGGTTGGCGATGATGCCGGAAACGCCGAATTTCCACTCGAACCGTATTGCCAGATAAGCGACGATCCCCAGCGAAACGATCAGCAAGGCCAGTGCCCCGTTTTCCACCAGCTCCTTGCCCACTTGGGGGCCCACAAACTCTACCCGGCGCAACTCCGCCGTCTCATCATCCGCGTGCAGCGCGGCGATCACTGTCTCGGAAAGCTTTGCGCTCGACATGTCGGCCTTGGCTGGCAGGCGTATCAGCACATCCCGAGAAGTGCCGAAATTCTGCACGCTGGCGTCAGCCATTCCGAGCTTGATCAAGGTCCCCCGGATGCGGTTGAGATCCGCCGGCTGGGTGTAGCTGACTTCCATGACCGTTCCGCCGGTAAAATCAACCCCCAGGTTCAACCCCTTGGTAACAAGGAAAAATATCGCCGCGATAAAAGTAACCAGGGAAATGGTCGTCGTATATTTCCCCCAGCTCATGAAAGGGATGTCGCGCTTGAACCTGAAAAATTCCATTGATAACTCTTATTCTCTCAAAAGGTACGCTTTTTCCGTTGTCAGCGCTTGTTGGTCACAGGCTTCCACACCTGTCCGATGGAAACCCGCTCCAGTTTGCGGCGGCTGCCGTATACCAGATTGACGAATCCGCGCGAGACCATCACCGCGCTGAACATGGAAGTCAGGATGCCCAGGCACAGCACTACTGCAAATCCCTTTATCGGGCCCGACCCGAATGCAAACAAAGCGATACCCGCAATCAGGGTAGTGATGTTGGAATCGAGAATGGTCGCCCAGGCACGTTCGTAGCCAACGTTTATCGCAGCCTGCGGCGCCATGCCCTCTCTCAGTTCATCGCGTATGCGTTCGTTGATGAGCACATTGGCGTCAATGGCCATCCCCAAGGTAAGTGCAATAGCAGCCATGCCGGGCAGCGTGAGCGTTGCCTGCAGAATCGAAAGAAGGCCGACCAGCAGCAGCAGGTTGACCCCGAGCGCCAACACCGAGATGAAACCGAATACCAGATAATAGATGGTCATGAAGACAGCGATGGCGGCAAAGCCATAGAGCGTGGAGTTAAATCCGCTCTCGATGTTTTCCGCACCCAGGCTCGGACCCACGGTTCGCTCCTCGACGATATCCATGGGAGCAGCCAGCGCCCCTGCACGCAGCAGCAATGCCACATCCCGTGCTTCCTCTGAAGTCATGCGACCGCTGATCTGCACCCTTCCACCGCCGATTTCTTCCCGGATCACCGGCGCGGTGATCACTTCAGCCTGGTTTCTCTCGATCAGCAGAATGGCCATGCGCTTGCCGACGTTATCGCGGGTAAGCTGCTGGAAAATGCGAGCTCCGCTGTTGTCCAGGTTGAGGTGGACCGCTGGCTGGTTATTGTTGTCGAAGCCGGGCTGCGCATCGTTGATCCTGTCACCTGTCAGCACTACCTGTTTTTTTACCAGCAACGGCCCGCCTCCGCGTTCGCTGTACAGCTCGGAGCCAAAGGGAATCTGTCCCCTCAATGCCGCGCTGAGGTCGTGTTCCTCGTCAACCATGCGGACTTCGAGTGTCGCGGTGCGCCCCAGAATATCCTTGGCTTTGGCGGTATCCTGCACACCGGGCAGTTGCACCACCACCCGGTCCGCCCCGGCCTGCTGAATGATAGGCTCAGCCACCCCGAGCTCGTTGACACGATTGCGCAGGGTCGTGATGTTCTGCTGTACGGCGGCGTCCTGGATGCGCTTCTGTGCCTCCGGCCTCAACGTAGCCGCCAGATGGAACTCGGTGCCGACATTCTCTTCCCGCAAATCCAGGTCAGGATAGTTCTTTTTGATTTCCGCCTCTGCCTGCGCGCGCGATTCCGCATTGCGGAATTTGACGATGATCAGCGAGCCACGCTTGTCGAGGCCCGCATAGGGAATTTTTTTCTCCCGCAAACTGCCGCGGATATCGGAACCGAAGCGGTCAAGGGCTTTGGAGAGGGCCCCTTTCATATCCACTTCCAGCAGAAAATGGACGCCGCCGCGGAGATCGAGCCCAAGATACATCGGCAGTGCGCCGACGCTGGTCAGCCATTGGGGGGAATTGGGCAGGAGATTCAGTGCCACCATGTAGCCGTTGCCCAGCAGCGACTGGAGCGCATCCCTGGCCCTGATCTGCGTATCCGTATCGGTAAAGCGCGCCTTGATGCTGCCCCCCTCCAGAAACATGCCGGTAGTGGGGAGACCGGCTTTTTTAAGCGCCTCTTCGACGCGATTCAGCAATCCGGTATCAGCCTTGGCTGCATTCCTCAGTGGCGAAATCTGCACCGCCGGCGACTCTCCATAGAAATTCGGCAGGGTATAGAGCAGGCCAAGCAGTATCGAAACCGCGATAAAGAGGTATTTCCAGGCAGGATAGCGGTTCATGTTTTCGGAGTAGCCAGAGGAGGAGAAGGTCGAAGCGACCGCGCCATACAGGGTTTACAATAGTTTCAATTATTCTTTTTCGATAGTGTTCAATGTTCCCTTGGGGAGCAGGGTTTGAACAGACGACTTCTGTATGACAATCTGCACATTCTCGGCAACCTGCAGGATGATGTAATTTCCACTGATCTTGCCTACCCGACCCAGCACCCCCGCCGCAGTGGCCACTTCATCGCCTTTTTGCAACGCCTCGATCATCAGCTTCTGTTCCTTGGCGCGCTTCGCCTGCGGACGAATCAGCAACAGGTAAAACACGACGAATATGGCGATCAGCGGGAGCAGACTCATAAAATCGGCCCCGGGCGGCGCGGTGGGTGCGGTGGCCTGAGCGTAGGCTGCACTAATCAACATGGCATTCTCCGGTAATGAGATAAAAAGAACGTGATTTTATCACGATGCCGTTTGTGCTTGAAATGCTTGCGCATATTCCTGGAACTGCCCGTTTTCGATTGCAGTGCGGATTTCGCCCATCAACTGCTGATAATAATACAGGTTATGCAACGTGTTGAGGCGCGCACCCAGAATTTCGCCGGTTCGCTGCAAATGATGCAGATAAGCGCGGCTGAAATGCCGGCAAGTATAGCAGGTACATTGTTCATCCGGCGGACGGGTATCGAGGCGATACTGGCTGTTGCGCAGCTTGATGACCCCGGTTCGCGTATACAACCATCCATTGCGCGCATTGCGCGTCGGCAGCACGCAATCGAACATGTCTATACCCTGCGCCACCGCATCCACGATATCAGCGGGAGTACCTACCCCCATGAGGTACCGGGGCTTCCCCGCTGGCAGCCGGGGCGCGGTGTGCCTGAGGATGCGCCGCATGTCGGCCTTGGGCTCTCCCACCGAAAGCCCTCCGATTGCATAGCCATCGAAGCCGATGTCCAGCAATCCGGCCAGGGATTCATCCCGCAGATTTTCGTACATCCCTCCCTGCACAATACCGAACAGCGCATTGCGGTTTCCACCTTCATCATGCGCTTGCCTTGACCGCTCCGCCCAGCGCACGCTCAACTCCATGGATTCGCCCACCGCCCGCTCATCCGCCGGATAAGGCGTACATTCATCGAATATCATGACGATGTCAGAATTGAGCACATGCTGGATGCGCATCGATTCCTCGGGTGTAAGAAAGCACGTATCACCGTTGACGGGAGACTTGAACTTCACCCCCTGCTCCGTGATTTTTCTCAAAACGCCGAGGCTGAATACCTGGAATCCGCCGGAATCGGTCAGTATGGGCCCGTCCCATCCCATGAACCGGTGCAATCCACCATGCGCTTCGATGACCTGGAGACCGGGGCGCAGCCACAAGTGGAAGGTGTTGCCAAGCACGATATGTGCGTTGATGGCTTGCAAATCTGCCGGTGACATTGTTTTCACCGCGCCATAGGTACCCACCGGCATGAAAGCGGGCGTTTCCACAACGCCGTGTGTGAGCGACAAGGTGCCACGACGGGCCAGGCCGTCAGTTCGATGCAATTGAAATTTCATGGATCAAGCTACTGAATAAGGCAGTTTTATAGAAAGAAGACCAAGCGGTTTTTTAGAAGATAGCGCTATGACTGGAGGCAAACGATTGTGCCCGCAGATTCGTTATTCCAGGCTTTAATCTATATCCCCTCTGCCCTTTCGATCAGCATCGCATCGCCAAAACTGAAAAAGCGATAGCGTTCTTTGATCGCATGCCGGTACGCAAGCCGAATATTTTCGACCCCGCCGAACGCGGACACGAGCATTAACAAGGTCGAGCGGGGCAAATGAAAGTTGGTCAGCAGGCAATCCACTACCCGGAACTGATAACCCGGCGTAATGAAAATATCGGTTTCGCCCGCTCCGCATTTTATCCGAACGCCATCTTCCCCATTATCCGCCTCCGCTCCCTCCTCTGTAGCTACTGCCGCGGCTTCCAGCGCCCTGAGCGAGGTTGTGCCCACGGCCAGTACCCGCCCGCCTTCGGCTTTCGCATGCTTAATGCATTCCACGGTTTCCGCAGAGACATAAAAAATTTCGCTGTGCATTCTATGATCGGCAATATTTTCCACCCGGACCGGCTGGAAAGTACCGGAGCCCACATGCAGCGTCACATGCGCCATCACCACCCCCATTTTCCGTAACAACTCCAGCATGTGCTCATCGAAATGCAGACCCGCGGTCGGAGCCGCCACTGCGCCAGGATTGTTCGCATAAACGGTCTGATACCGCAGCTCGTCAGATTTTTCCACCGGGCGCGATATATAAGGGGGCAGCGGGAGATTGCCGTAACGTTCCAGCAACTCGCTGACCGCACCCTCGTGCTCGAATTGCAGGGTATAAAAATCGTGCTCGCGAGACAGGACGGTGACCTCGATCGCGTCGGCAAGGAAAAGCTTCGAGCCCGGTTTCGGTGAATGACTGGCGCGAATAACAGCCAGCACGCGCTGCCTGTCCAATACGCGCTCCACCAGGACCTCGACCCTGCCTCCAGTATCTCTCACGCCATACAGGCGCGCCTTGATGACGCGGGTATCGTTAAAGACGATTACGTCACCGGGACGCAAGTACGATGGGAGGTCGGCAAACATCCTGTCCTGCAATGCGCCACTTGCGGCGTCGAGATGCAGCATGCGGCTATTGCCCCGCTTCTCGGCCGGAAACTGCGCAATGAGTTCAGGGGGAAGGTCGAAGTCGAAATCCTGAATTTTCATCGCGCGTATTATACCGGCAGCGGGAATCGCGCTACGGGTTGCCGCAAATGGGGTTTTCAGTGATAATGCCCCTCCTGAAAAAGAACAGAAAAAGCTTTGCCGGGATGGCGGAATTGGTAGACGCACGGGACTCAAAATCCCGCGACCGCGAGGTCATGGGGGTTCGATTCCCCCTCCCGGCACCACGAGGCACCCCCTCCCCTAGCGTAATAGCAGACTGTTGCTTTTTTCCGGATCTACTGTCCTGGACTCGAAACACGCCATCTGACGCTCCTCTCAATTCCCTCCCAACCTTCCACTCATCCGAAACGAGTACCAATCCGACCATAAGGGATTGCAATGCCCCTCAATCTGGATTCCGAATCAATAACAGTCTTCTGTCCTCACTGCTCGAACCAGCATGAAGAGAGGATCTTACGGCTGAAGTACGAACCGAGACTTTCCTGTCCGGCTTGCGGCAAATATATCGTCATCAATCTCCTCGACCTCTACACCATGCTTGAGTCAGCGCAAAAATCCTGTAAGGCGCTCCTCAAAAAATTGACCCGCATGTCAAACGGCAAAAGTCCACATTGATCTGCAAAGCGGAGCTTCTCCTCCCGAAGCAATTTCTAAAAATCTCACGCGAACTGCTGGCACTGACTGTCGCTGGTGGAGATCGCAATAGCGTAAATCTCGAGGCCAAGAGGACTGGAGTCTCGGATGGTAAGGAAAGGGAATTGCTGGCGTCCTTTTGAATGATGTACTTTGGCGAATCCTCCAGGCGGCGGATCGCCTGTATAAGGGCGGTTCTAATGCATGCATGGGATGTCAGAGAAGGCCAAAGTCTTTGAAACGTGCGAATTTTACCCGTATCCGCTTGACTCTTTAATGCTCGCTGTAACCCTGGCAGAAATTAAAGCGATACTCAAATCGTAGAGGTCAGGTTGGCAAAAAAATCTACTTAATCCATAGCATAACCTCTACCCCCTGGAAGAGGTAGATTCCAGCCTCCACACCCTGATCATCCCCCACCTTCTCTGTCCCAAAGGTCTGACTATCCAGCGGACCCTCATCCCTAATCCTTGATAAAAGAAAAGCCATTGTTTTGAAAATCCCGGGAAGCAAGCTTGACTGTAAAGCAAATACTGCTATGAATAAATCTGGAAATCCGAATGTCCTCCTGTCACTGGAGTAATGACGGTCAAAAACGCTTCATGCCTGTTCATGACTTTGACATTTGAAGGCATGCGGGGTTTGTGCGAATTCCAAAAATAAGGAGGTGGTCATGAAACAGTTGCGAATGATGGGGTTTCTGTCCGCATTGATGGGACTGTGCGGTCTGCTTGTTATTCCCGTTTCACAGGCAGAGCCGATGAAGCCTTCCAAGACAATCAAGACAGAGTATCAGTATGCGGCCAAGGTCGCGTGCTCATTGCTGCTACCACATCAGGACGGAACATTGGCGCGTGGCACTTATCGCACCACGGTCAATATTCATAACCCGAGCGACAAAAAAATCAGCATTGCCGCCAAGGTGGCGCTTGCCGCACAGTTTGGTTCCGAGCCAGGACCATTCGATGTAACACCTTTCAAGGAGGCCGTCATTCAGCCGGATGGGGCGGTAGGCGTGAATTGCTTTGATATCGCCAATTACTTTTGTCCGATCGATGGCGTGTGCGTGGATTTCGCCTTTCTTGAAGGATTCCTGGTCGTGAAAAGCCCGGTGCCTCTGGATGTTGTCGGCGTTTATACCGCTCGGCATACTGATGGAGAAGTCGAATCCATCGACGTGGAAGCGGTCACGCCCCGGCAGATTCGCGAGACGGTCAGCATAGGCGCAACGGAATCCGGGAAGCGAGGGGCAGGCAAGCGCGTCGATTATCCGCCGAAAGGAAGCTCGGCCTATGGGGAGAAGGAACCGAAGCAAATGTGCGGTGGCATAGCCGGCTTCCCCTGCCCTGAGGGCAAGAAGTGTGTGGATGATCCTTCAGACAATTGCGATCCGGCACGTGGCGGAGCGGATTGCAGTGGTATCTGCGTAAAACAATGATTTGAAGTAATCGCGGAAAAAACATTTTTCCTGACAGGGGCGGATGCGAATTCGTCCCTGTTCAGAGATGGACTGAAATTGGCAAACTATAACCGAATAAATCCTGCTTCCAGAAAAACCGTATCAGTTTAAGTCGCTGTTGACGGGTGAGTATGCCACGGCTTTATATTAGAGAATCACCGCCCTAAGATTTATGATTTCTTCTTGCGCCATTCGTCGCCATCTTTCTCATATTCCTTTTTTACGGCCGCCCAGGCTACCTTGTGCGCCGTTTCTTCGCGTGAAGCATGACCCCTGCGCTCATCCGGGTCCTTATACTCATCCCAGGCGTTATTGAAAGCGGCCCTGTATATTTCCTGCGCATGCTTTGGCAGGACATTGGTAACGTTGTCCGGAAGATCTTTCAATGTATCGTATGGCATGACGCTTCTCCTGAACCTGCGTTGAAAAAATGGCATCTGGTTTTCGGTGAAAAAACCAGGATACAAATTCAATATAGCAGGCATGCTCGACGACGCTGTGAGCATCGATTCGCAGATAGCAGCTCGGCTTGCGGAATGAAACAAGCAGGAGGGAGATACAAACAAAAAATGGACTGGCGAGAATACCAACCCATTCAGAGTGGTAGCGAATCCCAGATTCGAACTGGGGACCAACGGATTATGATTCCGCTGCTCTAACCACTGAGCTAATTCGCCACGTGTTTATATGGAAGGTCTGGCATTATGCCTTTGCACCACATTCCTGTCAAGATTCGGAATGGTGTTACCAGTTCATCTAATTGACTGATTAAATTACCAAAATAGGAGGGGCGTAGCTGTTGTTCATAAATCCATCGAGGCGAAAAACGGACGTACCGGCTTATCCATGCATCCCCGCGCAGCGGAAAGCGGCTGTATAATGGTTCCATGAAATTCGATGTCGTTATCGTGGGGGGCGGATTGGTTGGGGCAAGCCTGGCGCTTGCCCTCAAGGATAGCGGTCTGAAAATAGCGCTGGTTGAATTCCGCCCAGTACCGCCGCTTCCCGCCGATGAGAGCTGGGACAGCAGAGTCTACGCCATCAGTCCGGGCAGTGCTGCATTCCTGCAAAACCTGGGAGTGTGGGACGCCCTCGACCAGGAGCGTGTGACTCCTGTTTACAATATGGCAGTCTTCGGCGACGACAACGCGGCGCGGCTGGATTTCAGCGCCTACAATATCGGTGTCCCCGAACTGGCTTTCATAGTGGAGAACCGCCAGCTCCAGCACGCCGCCTGGAAGGGGCTCAAATGCCGGGAAAATCCGATCAAGGTTTTTTGTCCCGCGCAATGTTCTATGATGCTCCGCGCCGAGTCTCACGCCGAGCTGCATCTCGATGATGGAACTGTCGTGCAGACGGGGTTGATCGTTGGGGCGGACGGGGTGAATTCCTGGGTACGCGAACAGGCAGGTATTGAAGTGGCGCGGCATGCCTACCAGCAGATGGGCGTGGTGGCAAACTTCGATGCAACGCGCCCCCATAATAACGTCGCCCACCAGTGGTTTCGGCGCGATGGCGTGCTGGCGCTGCTGCCAATGCCCGGCAGACTGGTGTCCATGGTATGGTCTACAAGGGAAGAACTGGCGCAAACGATGCTCGGGCTACCTGAAAAGGAATTATGCGAGCGCGTCGTCCGGGCTTCGCAACATGTCCTGGGCGAGATGCGGCTCGTTACGCGACCTGCCGCTTTCCCCCTGAATTTTGTACATGTGAAAAAGCTGGCGCAGCCGCATCTTGCGCTCATCGGCGATGCGGCGCATGGCATCCATCCTCTTGCGGGACAGGGCGTAAATCTCGGTTTACGCGATGCGCAGGAACTCGCCTCTGTCATTCGCTCGCGCGGACTGCAATCGGATTGCGGGGATTACCTGTTGCTGCGCCGTTATGAACGCGCCCGCAAGGAAGATATCCTGGCCATGGAACTGGTTACCGATAGCTTGCAGAAGCTGTTCAGCCATACTCACCCGACGCTCATTCGCCTGCGCAATCTGGGTCTGGAAATCACCAATCGGTTGCCTCTGATAAAAGACCGCTTGATGCAGCAGGCATTAAATTGAATCCGGCTGATTCTTTTTCCTTTCCATCCCACCAGAACAACTGCACAACTACAGACCGTCCGGCTGCACCTTATCCCAAAACGGAGTAAAGACCATGCGTTCAAAACTCGCTTCCCTCGCTTTGCCTTCTCTATTGCTATGCTTTCTTTCCAGCGCTTCCGCTGATGAGGCATCCCTGAAAAAAGCGCTTCAGGCAAATTTTCCCGGAGAGAAGGTCGAAAGCATAAAAAAAACGCCCTATCTCGGTCTATATGAAGTGGTGGTGGGAGGCGAATTGTTCTATACGGACGACAAGGTTTCGTACCTTTTTTTCGGTCATGTAATTGATCCGAAAACGAAGGAAAGCCTGACTTCCGAACGCTTGCAACAGATCAAGGAGGCACGACGCATAGATGTAGGCTCTCTTCCCCTGGAGCATGCGATCAAGGCGGTCAAGGGGAATGGGAAACGCAAACTTGTCGTTTTCTCCGATCCGAACTGCCCTTTTTGCAAACGTCTGGAAAAGGAACTGGTTAACGTAACGGATGTAACGATATATACCCTGCTTTATCCGGTGCTGAACGGTTCGACCCCGACCGCAACGGCGATATGGTGCTCCGAGGACAGGCTCAAGGCCTGGGAAGATTTCATGCTCAGGAATATTGTGCCCGCCAGCAAGGATTGCGCCACCCCCATAGACGTGATTCTCAAGGCAGGGAAAGAAAACGATATAAGCGGTACGCCTACCCTGATTTTTGCCAACGGCTCGGTAACGCCCGGATTGATTCCCGCAGAGACCATAGAAAAGAAATTAAACGTGGCCCCCGCGAAATAGATAAATCGATGACAGGCGCTGGGAAGCGCCTGCATCCTCCTATTCGCAGATTTATTTGGAGCTTCCCAGTATTCGCGCGGCAGGTGGAAAGTCTTTGGGCAGATATTCCACAGGCATCAATACCCACATCCTCCCCGTCTGCCTCATCTTCCCCGCCTTCTCCGCTGCGTCAGGGCCAAATCCCCAGAAAAAATCCGCCCGCACATTCCCTTTGATTGCTCCACCGGTATCCTGCGCCACCATCAACCGTTGAAGCTGCTCATCGGTATTTGGCCAGGTAGTGGAAAGAAAGACCGGGGCACCCTGCGGGATCACACGCGGGTCCACCGCAAGACTTCTTCCAGCCGTAAGAGGCACCCCCATGGAGCCGAGCGGGCCCGCTATCGTGCCCGGCAGTTCGCGAAAAAAGACGAAGCTTGAATTCTGATGCAAAATATTCGGCAACTTCCGGGGATTCTTTTGCCCCCAGGCCTTGATTCCCTGCATCGAGGCTCTTTCCAGGGGTAATTCGCCGCGATCCACCAGCAGCTTCCCGATGGATCTGTACGGGTGGCCGTTTTGATCCGCGTACCCCACTCTCACGATCTCGCCATTTTCAAGCTCCACCCGGCCGGAACCCTGAATCTGCAGAAAAAACAGATCGACCTCGTCATCCACCCAAAGCAGTTCTTTTCCCTGTAGCGCTGAGGGATTGCCGGATATTTCAGCCCGGCTATAGAAGGGGACCACCTTGCGCCCATCGAGTCTTCCCCGCAACCGCATGTTTTTGAGCTGGGGATAGACGGAACTCAGATCCACTATCAGCAGTTCTTCAGGGGTTGTGTAAAGCGGATACCGGTAACGGGCGGACGGTGTGCGGCTTCCCTTGAGCAGAGGCTCGTAATAACCGGTGATAAGGCCGTTCTCGGTCCCATCAGGATTCAATACCTGATAAGGAACAAAATAGGTTTCAAAAAACTGGCGCACCGTATCGCTATCCTGCCCTCTCATGGAATCAGCCTGAATGCAGGCTTCCTGCCATAGCGCCTTTTTTTTCAAAACGGTGCAGCTCTGGAGGAACGCATCCAGCGCCGGCACAATCTCGTCATCCCTCCAACCCTCTACTGTATCCCAGTCAGTGGCTTTGAGCACAGGCATGGGCTGGGGTTCGGCCGGTTTCTCCGTAACACGGGGAGTAGGAATGATATTACAGGCGCCGAGCAACAGTAGCGCGACAACGGTAAGTGTGCGTAATTGGTCTTTCATGAAGTTTTGGGTTAAAGTTTCATCTTGGAAATCTCTGAACGAGCAATCCCGCTCGCGGCGGCATCAGAGGCTTCCCCTTAATATACATCATGGTTGATCCTATGTGGATATTACTGCTTGAAGCCGGCGTAGCGCTGTCGCTACTGATTCTCGTCGTCTGGTGGACGACAAGACCCGGAAAGAAGGATGAGAATGAAGACAATAATAAAGAGTAAGGACCTCAGGATCCCGGACTGACAGTTGAAAGGCGGACGAGAGGATAACAGGAATATAATAACGAAGAACAAGAACTCCTCTGGTTCGGCGCGCTTTGACTTGTCCGTTCGCTTTCCCTGGAAACACCTCATTGAAATGATTTTTGAAAGCCTGTTGCCGGAAAACAAGACGCTCGATGCTTCGATGTTTCACCTCTTCCACACGTCCCGCGCACCCAGCTTTCCATCGCGCAATTTCGAACATAAATTCAGTGCGATTTCGCAAGTTATTTGGCAGAATACCTGTCTTGGGAAAATGGTTTAGCACAAGAGGACATAAGGGGAATAACCAATGAAATATCGCAGTTTCGAGGAATTCTGCGCGTACGTGGCGGAGCATAATCCGGGACAGCCCGAATATCTCCAGGCAGTGACGGAAGTCATGGAGAGCCTCTGGCCCTTTATCACGAAAAACCCTCGTTACGCGGAACACGGCATTCTCGACCGTCTCGTAGAGCCGGAGCGAATAATCATTTTTCGTGTGTCCTGGGTGGATGATCGGGGGGAGGTGAAAGTCAACCGGGGCTACCGCATACAGCACAGCTCTTCCATTGGCCCTTATAAGGGCGGCACCCGCTTTCATCCCTCGGTAAACCTTTCCATCCTCAAATTCCTGGCGTTCGAGCAAACGTTCAAGAACGCGCTTACGACACTTCCCATGGGGGGTGGCAAGGGTGGCGCCGATTTCAACCCCAGGGACCGTAGTCCGGGGGAGATCATGCGCTTCTGTCAGGCCTATATGACTGAGCTGTTCCGGCACATCGGCTCGGATGTCGATGTCCCGGCAGGCGATATTGGCGTGGGGGGACGGGAAGTAGGTTTCATGGCAGGGATGATGAAAAAACTTTCCAATCGTGCTGACTGCGTCTTCACCGGAAAGGGGTTGAGTTTCGGTGGGTCTCTCATTCGTCCGGAAGCTACCGGCTACGGGACTGTCTACTTTGCCGAGGAGATGCTCAAGCAATCCGGACGTTCGCTGGAAGGCATGCGCGTTGCGGTTTCGGGTTCAGGAAACGTGGCGCAATACGCAGTGGAGAAAGCAATGGCACTGGGCGCCAAAGTGATAACGGTTTCCGATTCAGACGGCACCGTGGTCGATGAAGAAGGTTTTACTCCCGAAAAGCTCGCTGAACTGATGGATGTGAAGAATAAACAATATGGCCGTATCAATGCCTATGCAGAGCGTGTGAAAGCCAATTTTATTCCCGGTAAAAGACCATGGCATATTCCTGTAGAGGTCGCGCTGCCCTGCGCCACGCAGAACGAGCTGAATGAAGAGGACGCTGCCATGCTTATCAGGAACGGCGTGGTATGCGTGGCAGAGGGCGCTAACATGCCTTCCACCGCGGAAGCGGTAAAGCAATTCGAGCGCAGCGGGGTTCTTTTTGCGCCCGGCAAAGCCAGCAATGCCGGCGGCGTGGCCACTTCCGGTCTGGAAATGAGCCAGAACGCCATGCGTCTTTCCTGGCAGCGGGAAGAAGTGGACGCGCGATTGCTCCAGATCATGCAGGCTATTCACCGCTCCTGCACGGAGCACGGACGGCGCGAAGATGGCACCATCAGCTATGTCAACGGGGCAAATGTGGCAGGTTTCGTAAAAGTGGCGGATGCGATGATGGGTCAGGGTGTGATCTAGAGTCTGATCAACAGTTCCCGGTCTCAGTTCCCGCTCCTTCCTGTTTCAAGGAGGGGGAAGAGAAAAGGGATGAGCTCGCGCTGTAACGGGTTTTTTGTGGAGTCATCGTACCCATACCGTTTTTACATTAACGAATTCACGGATGCCATGATAGGACAGTTCCCTACCGAATCCGGAGTTCTTGGTTCCCCCGAAAGGAAGGCGTGGATCTGATCTGACCATGCCATTGATAAAGCTGCAACCCGCCTGAATTCGATGCGCCAGTTCCTCGGCGTGCTCGGTATCCCGGCTCCAGATGCTGGAGCCGAGCCCGAAGCGAGTATCATTGGTAATGCGAATGGCGTCCTCCTCGTCTGCCGCGCGTATCACGGCCGCCACCGGCCCGAATAATTCCTCATGGTAGGCTCTCATCCCGGGTGTTACGTCATCCAGAATGGACGGGAGATAGAATGCCCCTTCTCCCTCCCGCGGTTCGCACCCGAGAACCACTTGCGCCCCCTGTGCAATCGAATCGGTCACTTGCTGATGCAGGTTTTCGCGCAGATCGAGTCTTGCCATCGGACCGATCTGCGTCGCCTCGTTCAGGGGATCGCCTATTTTCAATTCTTTTGTTTTTTTTATAAACAGGGCATTAAACTCATTGGCAATGTCGGCCACAAGTATAATGCGCTTTGCGGCAATACATGACTGTCCACAATTCTGAAAGCGCGATCTCACGGCAAAGTTAGCGGCAAGTTCCAGGTCCGCATCCTTCAGAACGATAAACGCATCTGACCCGCCAAGTTCCATCACACACTTCTTCAAATGCTGTCCCGCCTGGGAAGCTATTTCCCGGCCAGCCCGCTCGGAGCCCGTGAGTGTCACCGCCTGCACGTGAGGGCTGGCGATAACCTCACCCACTTCAGACGACTCTATCAGGAGCGTGCTGAAAAGATGCGGGGGAAAACCAGCGTCCTGGAACAGCCGTTCGAGCGCCAAGGCACACTGCGGAACATTCGATGCATGTTTCAACACGCAACCATTTCCCGCCATGAGTGTGGGGACAGCGAAGCGGATCACCTGAAAAAAAGGAAAATTCCAGGGCATTACGCCCAGGACGACTCCAAGAGGCTCATAGGACACGTAACTTTTGCCGGCACCGGTCTGAACCATCTCGACCTGCATGAAATGCTCGGCGTGCACTGCATAATAATCACAGGCAAGCGCGCACTTTTCCACCTCCGCACGGCCTTCGCGCACAGGCTTGCCCATTTCCGCGGCTATGAGAATGGCATATTCAGCCGCCCGTTCATGCAAGAGGCTGGCGGCTCTGTGCATAAGCTCTGCGCGTTCGGGAAAACTCAGTCGCGCCCACCCAGGCTGGGCATGATATGTTTGCTCCAGCGCTTCGGCCAGACGGTTGCGATTCCAGCTCATATAGGTTTTCAGTGTCTCATTGGTCGCCGGATTCAAACTGATGTATGGCATGATGTGCTATTCTTGAAGTAGAACCCGAATGGGGACAGAAGCTGGTAAAAGGAAATAAAGAAAAACAGCTTTCAAGTGAACCTGGAGCAGATACGCTCTTCAATTTTTTCCCTCGATTACTAATGTATAGCAGGTTATGAAGAAACTGTTGATCGGGCTGTTTTTGGCAACAACCTCCACTGCAACGTATGCAGCCGCAAGAAATCAGGACTTCCTTGCCCTGAGGCACGCATATCAGGCCGGCAACACCGCGCGCGTGAATATGTATGCACAGCGGCTGCGAGGGCATGTGCTTGAACCCTATGCAGCGTATTACCAACTGCGACCGCAACTCTGGAATCCGAAGCTGGGTCCGGAGACTGTCAAGCAGTTTATTGAGAAATATCACGATAGCCCTCTCAGCGACCGCTTGCTGGGAGAATGGCTGAAGGTCCTGGGCTGGACCGAGCGGTGGGATCTTTTCGCAGAAAACTATCCGCGCATGGTCAACAAGGATGTCGAACTGGTCTGTTACTCTCTTCAACAGCGCTTGGCGGCAGGCGATCGCACCATCTATAAAGAGGCATTTCCGTTATGGTTCAACGCGCGCGAGATGCCGCACAGCTGTAATCAGATATTCGATGTGCTGATTACCGCCGGGACGCTGACGGACGAGGATATCTGGTCACGGCTGCGTCTTGCGCTCGAGTCCGGCAATGCCAGCGCGGCAAAACGCATCAATGAATACCTGCCCAAAAATCAGCGTCTGAACGAACGCAACCTGAATGCCGCCACAGAAAATCCTCTTCGCTATCTGGAAAAACATCGGCGTGAGATCAAAACACGCTCCGATCGGGAAATTGCACTTTTCGCCATGGTGCGCTTGCTCCGCAGCGGGCTCGATCAGGCGCATGCTTATTGGCCGCGGATACGCGACCGCTTCGGCGCCCCAGACCAGGCATATTTTCTGGTGCAACTTGCAGACCAGGGGGCCCGGCGGCTGGATCCGCGCGCATTGCAGTGGTTTGGAGAAGCCGCCAATACGCACAAGTCTGTTCATCTCACCGACGCCCAGCTTGGCTGGAAAACCCGCGCCGCCTTGCGTGCAGGGGACTGGAATCTCGTCCTGGATACGATCGAGACCATGTCGGCGACGGAACAGCGAGAGGGAGTCTGGCGTTACTGGAAAGCGCGGGCGTTGAAAGCTAAAGGAAAAATGAAGGAAGCAAACGCCATTCTTGCACCGTTGAGCAGCGAGCATCATTTTTACGGGCAATTAGCCGAAGAGGAGTTGGGCGTTACCATCGGTGCTCCTGCGGAATCCTTCAAGCCAACAGCGAAAGAAATTTCCGCAATGGAGCGGACGCCTGGAATCGCGCGTGCGCTGGCCTTCTACAACTTGGATTTGCGTCCGGAGGCGGCCCAGGAATGGATTTGGGCCGTGCGAAAATTTGACGACCATGAGTTGCTGGCGGCAGCGGAAGTTGCCCGCCGCCACGGACACTACGACCGCGCCATCAATACCGCCGACAGAACCGTGCAGCGCCACGATTTCCACCTGAGGTTCCTTGCACCGCATAGAGATGCGATGCGCAATATCCTGAAGCAGCAGGAAATCGACGAAGCATGGGTCTACGGCCTCATTCGCCAGGAGAGCCGCTTCGTCAGCGATGCCAAGTCCAGTGCCGGCGCTCTGGGTCTGATGCAACTGATGCCCGGTACGGCAAAGTGGGCATCCAAACAGATGGGGCTGAGAAAGTATCGTCCAAGCCGGGTGACGGAGGTAAATACCAACCTGACGCTGGGCACCTATTATATGAAACACGTGCTGTCCCTGTTCGACAACCAGTCGCTGGCTTCGGCCGCATACAACGCCGGTCCGAGCCGAGTGTGGCAGTGGCGTGATGAGAAGCCGCTGGAGGGCGCGATTTATGCGGAAACGATCCCCTTCAATGAAACGCGCGATTATGTCAAAAAGGTGATGAGCAACTCCATGTATTACGCCCGCAACTTCGGGCATCAGGTCAAGGCGCTGAAGCAGCGCCTGGGTATTGTCTCGTCCCGGTTCGGGAGTGAAAAAGTGTCCGAGTGAGGGGTCTGACATGACATTCAAGAATGTCTGCATTTTCGGCGGCAGTGGCTTTGTCGGGAAACATCTCGCAAATCTCCTGACCAACCGGGAAATCTACCTGCGTATTCCCACACGAAACTACGAGCGTGCAAAGGAGTTGCTGGAGATACCCACTACCGACCTGATCGAGGCCGATATCTACGACGATAGAAACCTCGACCGACTGCTCCTCGGCATCGATGCCGTGATCAACCTCGTAGGGGTGTTGCAGGGCGACTTTCATGCTGCCCATGTCGAACTGCCGCAAAAGATCATCGCAGCCTGTAAACGCAATGGCATTACCCGGATACTGCATATGAGCGCCCTGAAAGCCGGGCCCGATCAACCGAGCGAGTATTTGCGCTCAAAGGGGGAGGGAGAACAGATCGTAAAGACATCCGGGATGGATGCAACTGTTTTCAGGCCGTCAGTCATATTTGGTCCGGGCGACTCCTCGATCAATCTGTTTGCCAGGCTGGGACGCCTGCCGGTTTTGCCACTGGCCTCACCCCATGCGAAGTTCCAGCCGATCTTCGTCATGGATGTCGTGCAGGCGTTTGCGCTCAGTCTGGATGAGCCGCGTACTTTCGGACGAAGCTACGACCTGTGCGGACCGAAGTGCTACAGCCTTCGCGAACTGGTGGAGTATGCGGCGCATGTGACGGGACATGACCCTGCCATCATCGGGCTTGGAGATGCCCTTTCCCACCTCGAAGCAGCAGTGATGGAGATGCTACCCGGCAAACTGATGAGCGTCGATAATTACTATTCGATGAAGATCGACAGCGTGTGCGACTGCGATAGCCCCGAGGCACTGCTGGAAGTCTGGGGAATTCCCCCTACGGCACTTGAAGAAGCAGCACCCATATATCTGAATCATCAGTTGCCCCGTGAACGTTACGACTATCTGCGGCATTGGTCGGGGCGTTGAGATAGATTCATACAGATAATTCCGGAATGAAAACCTACCTGGTGGGCGGCTCGGTGCGTGACGAGATACTGGGTCTGCCCGTAACGGATCACGATTATGTGGTTGTCGGCGTCTCGCCGGAAGAAATGGTACATCTGGGTTTTCGCCCGGTAGGAAAAGATTTTCCCGTTTTTCTTCACCCGCAAAGCCAGGAACAATACGCACTGGCGCGCACGGAGCGCAAGGTTTCGCGCGGCTACAAAGGATTTGAGGTTTATGCTTCCCCCGAAGTTACACTTCAGGAGGATTTGGCGCGCCGTGACCTGACAATAAACGCAATCGCCAAAGATGAGTACGGCAACATCATCGACCCTTTCGGCGGGATCGCTGATCTGGAAGCCGGCGTGCTCCGCCATATCGGCCCGGCATTCACTGAAGACCCGGTGCGTGTCCTGCGTACCGCTCGCTTTGCTGCACGTTTCGGTTTCCATATCGCACCCGAAACACTGGCATTGATGAACGAAATGGTCCATAACGGAGAGGTGGACGCCCTGGTGCCGGAGCGGGTATGGCAGGAGCTTGCACGCGGTTTGATGGAGCACCACCCTTCACGCATGTTTTACGCGCTGCGCGACTGCGGTGCCCTCACCCGTATCATGCCTGAAGTGGATGCCTTATTCGGCGTGCCGCAACCACCGCAGCATCACCCCGAAATCGATACGGGGGTACACGTGATGATGGTGATCGATTATGCCGCTTCGAGGAACTATTCCTTGCCGGTCCGGTTTGCCGCACTCACCCACGATCTCGGTAAAGGCACGACTCCTCCGGAAGAATGGCCGCGCCATATCGGACACGAAGCGCGCAGCGTCAAACTGGTGCAGGGCTTATGCGAACGTATCAACCCTCCCAACGAAATGCGGAACCTGGCATTGCTGGTGGCCCGCTATCACGGAGACGTGCACCGCGCTGCCGAACTGCGACCTGTCACCATCGCCAACCTGCTTCAGGGAGTGGATGCCTATCGCAAACCTGAGCGCTTCGAAGAATTTCTGCAAGCCTGCTCGTGTGATTTTCATGGACGGCCGGGCTACGCGACACGCCCTTATCCGCAGGCGGATCGATGCCGCGAAGCGTTTCAGGCGGCCAGAAGCGTGGATGCGGGGGCGATTGCCAAAGAGCTGGCAAGAAGCGTTTCCGATCCCAGCCGCCTGCCTGTCGCTATTAACACCCGGGTAAGCGAAACCCGTATCGCTGAAATCAGAAACCGTCTTGAAAGCCTGGCCTGAATGTCGCTTTTCCCTTCAACAAGCCCCTGAGCCGCTAAAATTTGCGCCAGGCAAAGCCGGCAGAGGATTTCTTATAGCTGAGTCAGCGCTCACATATGGCAGTGTCCGGAAATACCGCGCTTTTCGAGGTAGCGCTGATGATATTCCTCAGCAGGATAAAAATCTGAGGCAGGTGTAATTTCAGTCACGACCGGTGCACGCCAGCGGCCGCTTTGCTCCAGTTTTTCCTTCGACACTCGCGCCGCACTCTCCTGTTCAGGGGTGCAAAAGAATATGGCGGAGCGGTACTGTTTACCCACATCCGGTCCCTGCCGGTTGAGCATAGTGGGATTATGGCAGTTCCAGAAGATGTCGAGCAACTCATCATAGCTGACCTGCGATGGATCGTATTCCACCTGCACTACCTCGGCGTGGCCGGTTTTATCAGTGCATACGTCGCGATAGGAGGGATTTTTCACATGGCCGCCGGAGTACCCGCTGGTAGCCTCCTTTACGCCTTTGACAGCACGAAAAGCGGCCTCCACACCCCAAAAGCAGCCTGCTCCAAGAATCGCTTTTTCTGTCATTGCTGTACCTCTATGTCATGTAAACCCGGTTCGACGGACTGACTACATCGGTTAAATGGAGTTTTCTCCGCGCAAATCAATCGGGAGTCTGCTAATTTTCTTTGTGGTCTTTATGGTTTATGCGAGGCTTACGCGGCGCATTGGCGAATAGCCGGTCATACAGGAAATTGGGAAGCAACCGCAAGACCCGCGCGACAATTGCCATCTGCCACGGTATTACGGCAAACGACTTCTTGCGCTCGATAATGTGGACGATCTTTCGGGCGGCGGTGTCCGCGGTCAGGATGAAGGGCATGGGAAAGGGATTATCGGCTGTCATGGGCGTTACGACATAGCCGGGGCAAATGGTTATGACGGACAAGCCGCTTCCGTGCAATTCCACGCGGAGACTCTCCAGGTAGCTGATTGCAGCCGCCTTGGAAGCCGAGTAGGCGCCGCTGCCGGGCAGGCCGCGATATCCGGCGACACTTGCAATTCCGACCAGACTACCCTGTCCGACCGTGCGCATGGGCGAAACAAAGGGCTGGAAGAGGTTCACCATGCCGACAACATTCGTGGCGAGAATATCCTCAAAAACCTCCTTGTCTTCGGCACATTCGGTAAGGGTGCCATGACTGATGCCCGCGTTGGCGATGACGATATCGGGACAACCATGACGGACGATAAAATCTTCTGCCGCACTCCGCAGGGCAGCGGCATCACGCACATCGGCGACGTAGAGGGATACTTCCGCTTCCGCCCTCTCCGCCACAAAGCCCTCCAGCAAATCCGCCCGCCGCGCAATCAGGCCGAGCGTTGCGCCGCTGTCGGCGTAATGGCGCGCCAGTGCCCTCCCGAGCCCGGTGGAGGTGCCACTGATAATGACTTTTAAGGTCAACGGAAGAAGCTATTTTCCGGTCCGTTCCTTGCGTACTTTCTGTATCAACTCTTCCATAGTCCGAATGGTATCGTCCGGCGTACTGCCCATTCTGCCACTCGTGAGATATCTGCCATCCACCGCTATCGCAGGCACGCCGGTAAGACCATAATCCTTCGAGAAATGCACGGATCTGGATAGCTGATTCTGTACTGAGAACGAATTGTAGACATCTATGAATTTCTGACGGTCTATTCCCTGTTTTGCAATCCAGTCGAACAGCACGTCCTCCTTGCCCAGGTCTATCCCGTTTCTGTGAATGGCATCGTAGACCTTGTCATGCAGCCGATCTTTTTCTCCGAGCGCTTCCAGCGCATAAAATGTTTTTGCAGCCGGTGCCCAGGTGGGACGAAAAACCGCCGGAACATAGCGGAAGCTGACATCCGCGGGCTTGTGCTTGAGCCAGGCCTTGATGCGTGGATGCAACTCGTAGCAGTGGGGACAGCCGTACCAGAAAAATTCCATGACTTCTATATTCTTTCCCCCTTCCGTTGGAAAAGGACGGGGCAGGACCGTGTAATCCTTTCCTTCGACGATATCCGCGCGAGCAGGGGAAATTGACGGAAAGTTCATACCGACCAGCAACAGGAATGCCGTAAGCAGCCGCAGTAAATTCATATTTTTCTCCTTCAGTTGGATGCCCCGAGATTGGTGGATCGTTTATCGGCCCACGTCTTGCCGCTATGCTCCCCTATGTTCCCCTACGCTCCCTCATGCACCCTGATGGGGCTGGTCTGAACACCGTTCTGCTGAAGCGATGCACGAATCCGGTTCATGTCATCGACATTGGAAAAAGGTCCTACGCGTACGCGGTGCCACAGCCCCTTTTGCGGGACTTCGGCAGTCTGGACAGCCGCTTCCACTCCCAGCATCGCCAGCTTCGCTTTCATATTGTCGGCGTCATTCGGATTCTGGAATGCTCCCGCTTGAAGAAAGTACTTATCCTGAGAGGTCGGCGGCTGCTTTGCAGCCTGTTTCAGTTGCTGCTCCGTGACTGGTTCCTCTGTGGCAGGAAGAATATTATAAAATTCAAAGCGCGGTTTGCTATCGGGCGCTTTCGCGGTTTTGTCTTCAATACCAGCCGCTTCCCCTGCTTTTTCAGGCTTATCCGCAGCCTCCCCGTTTGCAGGGCCCTCGGCCACCTTATCCTGAGAGATAAAGGGACTGGGCGCCTGGCTCATGTACATCCAGGTGCCCATGGCGGTGAGAAGACCCAGGACATAGCCGATAAACATCCCGAAAAAGAGAGTACCTGTTTTCTTTCCCGAGTAGAGAGGTGTTTTATAATCTCGATTCAAGTAAGGGTGCGTCATCACATTTTAGCTGGCGCGCTCACGCCCAATAGTTTAAGACCGTTATTCAATACCTGTCTGACCGCGGCCACCAAAGCCAATCTCGCAAGGCGGACCGCCATCTCCGGCACCAGGAAACGAGTAGAATTATAGTAACTGTGGAACTCCCCTGCCAGTTCCTTCAAGTAAAAGGCAATCAGGTGGGGAGAGAATTCCCTCGCTGCTGCTTCGACCGTTTCGGGATAGTCGATCAGCTTCTGCAACAGGGAGAGCTCCGCAGGACCGGTTAATGCAGAGGTGTCGGCTGTAACCAGCATGCCTGGGTCTTCCCCCCACTGTTCCAGCACGCTGCAAACCCTTGCATGCGCATATTGCACGTAATACACCGGGTTATCGGTGCTTTGCGACTTTGCCAGATCCAGGTCGAAATCGAGATGCTGATCGCTCTTGCGTAATACGTAAAAAAAGCGCGCCGCATCGGTTCCCACTTCCTGACGCAACTCCCGCAAGCTGACAAATTCTCCCGCCCGGGTGGACATCGGTACCTTCTTGCCATCACGGTAAAGTACAGCAAACTGCACCAGAGCAATTTCAAGTTTCTCGGGATCGAGCGCCAATGCCTGCATGGCGCCTTTCACCCGTGAAATGTAGCCGTGATGGTCCGCGCCCCAGATATCGATCACGCGGTCGAACCCGCGTGAGAATTTGTTGAGGTGATAGGCAATATCAGAGGCAAAATAGGTGAACTGGCCGTTTTCGCGCTGCACCACCCTATCCTTTTCGTCACCGAAATGGCTGGAGCGGAACCATTTGGCGCCATCCTGCTGATACAGGTAATTGCCTTCTTCGAGCAGGTGAACAGCCTGAGCTACACCCCCGCTGTCGAATAAGGATTGCTCGGAAAACCAGATGTCGAAGGTGACGCCGAATTCCATCAGATCGTTGCGGCAATCCCCCAATTGCTCATTCAGAACGAAGTTATGGATGTAGGCATAATCCTGCCCCAGCAGCTTTTTCGCGTTGGCAATCAATCCATCAAGGGCAGCCTCGGTGTCCGCTTCCGATCCGGCAACACTGTCAAACAGCAGTTCCGGCTCATGCACATAACGCCCCGCATGGGCTTTATGAATCAGCCTTGCCATGTCGCGCACATACTCCCCCTGGTAGGCATTGGGCGGAAAGGCTGACGTGACACCGTTCAGTTCCAGATAGCGCAGCCAGGTGGAAAGCGCAAGAATATCCATCTGGCGGCCGGCATCGTTAATGTAATACTCGCGTGTCACTGAATAGCCTGCAGCGGCGAGCACGTTGGCAAGGCTTGCGCCAAATGCCGCGCCTCTGCCGTGTCCTACATGCAACGGGCCCGTGGGATTGGCTGAAACGAATTCAACCTGGATTTTTTCCCCTGCGCCCATGTTGCTGTGACCAAACTTCTCGCCGCTCTCCAGCACATATCGCGAAAACTGCTGCTTGGCCGAAGTCGTGAGAAACAGGTTGATAAAACCCGCGCCTGCAATTTCCACTTTTTCCAGATAAGGGGATGCAGCGAGTGCGGTGGCAAGAGATTGCGCAATGTCGCGCGGCTTTTGACGCAGTGGCTTGGCCAGTTGCATCGCCAGGTTGCAGGAATAATCGCCGTGGCTTGACTGCCGCGGACGGGCAAATTCTATATCGAGATTCAAGTCCGCTAATCCCCTGTCATTCAGGGCGTTGCGCAGGATATCGGTAAAGTGGGATTTGAAGTTAGGCTGAACAAGGGGAATCACGACAACCTTCTCGGCTGTTACACAACCGCTATTATAACGGGCTCCGGCCAAGTTACACGCGCCAGTTTGTCGTGATCAAATGGATAAATCGCGCCCTTGCTAAAAAACGATCGTCCACCCCGGCTGATTTGCCTGCTGCTTGGTATAGGACACGCCATGCACCTTCACACCGTTCTGGTTCAGCAAGGTGATGATGCCTCCCTTGTTGGACAGCGCGACCGGAGGCTGAATATCGATCCAGCGCGTCGCACCCGGCTCTATTGCCCCGCCTTTCAGAACACCGTAATTATTGAGCGGCATATTCTTCCCCGGGTTTACAGGGTTTATTCGGCGATCTGCTTATTCAGCATAGCTGCAAACCCAGCTATCCACTCTTCGAATACCGTGCTTCGATCGAACCCCTTTACCCCCTATGCCAATGCGGGTTAAACTCTTCACAAATCTACTCTTCGGGCAACATTTACCATTTCAATCGCAGGTAGCCTTCTGTTTGATTAAAATTGAAGCGTAGTCGATTCATGCCACGCCGGATCGCGAACTGCCTGGGCGATGGCTTGAATGGTCCGGCGGCTGAACGGGACTGCTCGATTCGAAGTCGTGTTTCGCGTGGCGAGAAAATGCGTAATTCGAACTGCCCGGTGTGAATTTCCCGTAACTCCGGGGCAAATGGCCGGGCGAGCGGCTCTCCTATGAACACACCCTCTCCCGGCCATGCCACGCTCTTCCAGTAAGCCTCGATGGCGCTTGCACCAAGCGCGTAATGAAACATGGCAATAGCGGGAAAAGGAAATTTCTGCATATGGCTGCAAGGTTCCACTACTGTGCCGTAACTGGCCGTGGCTCCGGCTTCAAGCCATTGCAGGCTGCTCATCTGGCTTGAGCCTGTAAGCTGCCCTCCCGCCGAGGTCAGATGGTCCGCCAATGCACCCGGCAAAAAATCCAGCGTATCGAGCTGCGGTACCCGAACCAGTCCCGTGAAGTAAAATAGAACGTCGTGCCGATCGGTAATAGCATCCGTTTCAAGAATCTCGATAGGAAAAACGCCGTTCAGTTGCTGTGCCGTCATTTCGAAATAATTCGCGCGCACGCTTCGCGCCTTGTCAGAAGTAATGACAAGATAGGCGTGTCCTGCGGGGAAAGTGTGATCGGCCGCCACCCCGCGATCGATCAGCGATTTGACCTGTTCGAAATCGAGCCCCGCCAACATCATCGCCGGCCTCAACTGGTGGTCACTGACAGGATGATGACTCGGCGAATTGAAATAGGGACTGGCGGCAGTTGCGCTGCAATTAAAGGAACAATACTTCTCGTCGAATCCGAAAGCCAGCGCAGAAGTCAGCGACATGCAATCCACCCGGTAGGGAAGAGTCCAGGCCACTGCGTAGGCCTGGACGTGCGCGGGCACCTTCTGGTCTATCTCGGCTTTCAGTTCCTGAAACTCCTCCCGTGACAGTGCGGTTCGACCGGGAGAAAACTGTAAATGAATCATATTGGACGCCGGAATGCCGCGCGCCTCGCGGTAGTACTGTCCAATCTGCACTGAAAGAGGGTCGCTGTCATTGATGATGACGGCGACGTCGTCAGAGGTAAGGCTGGTTTGCGGCAACTGGATGTGCGTTTCGGCCTTGCCTGTCGACGGAAGCAATAACAGCATGACAAGTGGAGTGACGACAAGGAGCGCAACCCGCGTTGCCAGAAGAAAGCTGGATTTGCTACCGGTGCGCTGCATCTCTCTGGGTCAGGCGCAGTACCCGCTGCAGGCGGCAGGTGGAAAAGCATCCAGGAAACCAATGCCTCGAAAAGGGGATCAGAGAGGGATTGTTATTCCTTATTGCATCAATACGTTTCATCCTCATGCATCATAATGATTCCAGAAGAACAGGTCTACCTTCCATGCTGTCACTCCATGATCTTCTTCACCGGCAGGTTCCTCGAGTTCCAGTAACGAAGCTGCTGGTGGCGACCAACCTGCTGATCTTTGTAGCGATGCTTGCCAGCGGAGCAGGCTTGTGGCACTCATCCAACGGCGTACAACTCGCTTGGGGCGCCAATTTCGGTCCCGCTACCCAGGATGGGGAGTGGTGGCGCCTCGGGACCGCCATGTTCCTTCATTTTGGGCTGGTCCATCTCACATTAAACCTCTGGGCGCTCTGGGATGCAGGCCAACTGGTTGAACGCATGTACGGGCACGCGCGCTTTACCGCCCTCTACTTTGCCACCGGTCTTGCCGGCAATCTGCTCTCGCTGGTTGCCCATAAAGGCTTGGCCATCTCCGGCGGCGCTTCAGGCGCCATTTTCGGCCTATATGGCGCCCTGCTGGTATTTCTCTGGCGCGAGCGCGGCAGGCTGCACCCCCAGGAGTTCCGATGGTTTTTCTGGGGCGCCACGGCTTTTGCAATTGTCAGCCTTGGGCTGGGCCTCGCAATTACCGGTATCGATAACGCTGCTCATATCGGCGGCTTCGTGACCGGTCTGCTGGGTGGAATAATATTTGCAGACCCCGCCAGGATGAGCGGAAAGTCTTCTCACGTGTTCAGCAGTCGCCTTTCCGCTATAAGCATTCTTGCACTGGCCCTCTTCACGCTAATCGTTCGGATTCCACCTCCCGCCTATAAGTGGAGCGAGGAAGTATTGGCGCGCAAGGAAATCGGCAATTTTCTGCGCGATGACCGGGCAATCACCCAGGCTTGGCAGCATATACTCGATGAGGCCAGGAGAGGAGGAATCTCCTTTGACGAACTGGCGGGACAAATCGATACTGCGGTGGGTAATCCCTATGAAGAAAGCTTCGAGCAGCTTTCGGAACTTCCACCTGATCCCGCATTGCCTTCTGCCGCTACGGTAGAAATGCTGCGAGACTACGCCGAACGCCGCAGGGATGCGTCCCGCGCGCTTGCGGAAGGTCTGCGCACCCACAATCCCGCGCAAATCCGCCACGCGCTGGAAATGGCGAGGCAGCCGCTCCAGTTACCCAAGCTCTCTCCGCCAACCCCGTCCGCCCTACCCCGCTGACGCTGCCCGATCCCGCGTTTCGCGAAGATAACAACCCGGGTCAAACCTGGGGAGAAGGGATTCCGGGATAGGATAAGACGAGTCGCAAAAGCCGATTGCGTGCCGGGAATCATGGGCTTTGCTGGATTTCAAGCGAGACAATCGGATAAATATCTGCATGGAAGGGCTACGGTTTAGAAAGCAATCTGATATTGCAGTACAAACTGATCTCTGCTGGAAGTCTTGACAATATCGCCGGAGCCGTTGGCATTGAATATAGGCCTGTTCTGATAATCGAAAGTAAACTTGCTGTTGTGTCCTTTCAGAAACCAGTTGATCCCCACGTTGAAAACGTTCATTTGGTCGTGCAGGCGCTCGTAGTTGGCGCTCATGAGCGAGACGTACGGCATCAATTGCCCATTGTTTGAGCCGAGCAAATTTCTGGGCAACAGATGTCCGAGTTGAGCGTACCACACATCTCCTGTGCCAAACATGGGGAAGGCGTTGCCGGATCCATTGAAGCTTCCGCCTTCCGGGCTGAGTCCGTTGGCGGAGTTTAAACCCACGCCATTGTTCCGGATATATGCAGGTCCGTAATCCAGGTTGAAGTATCCGAGGTAGGCCGAAATCGCCGTTTCCTTTATCTTGTCGATGGGTGCGTCAAGGTAGCCGGCAACTGACCAGAAATTTAGGTCGTGGAAATGGGGATTCGCCTCAGTGCCTGTCCAGGTGGCATTTTTTTGTGTAATGAATCCAGCCTCCAGGTTCAATACACTCTTCTTCCCCAGGTAAGTGCCTTGCATGAATGGATTGGTCATGGGTTCGATATCCCAGAAATTCCACAAGAAAAAACCCTGAAACTGTTTTGTATGAGTATCTCTGGCAAAAGTGGCGTGATCGGGGGAAATAGGAACAGGGGGTTTACCACTGGTCGTTATGGGAAAAGGATCGCTCGCGATCACCCGGTAATTGAATTTGCCGATCTGCCCTCTCAGGTAGATGCTTAATTTTCTGTTGAACAGGTCGGTTTGATCCACCGTGGCCTGAGCGAAGATCGGTAAATCCATGGTCATAATGGTGGCGCCACTGGGATTAGTGAAACGTGAAAGTCCATTGGCTATGGTCAGTCCGCCTCCTGCGATGAGTTGATGACCCTGAGTCAGGCGCAGTTCACCAAAGGCATCATGAAAATAATGGTCGATGTGCCTGTCGCCGTTCACTTGAGACAGGAAGTTGAAATTGTTCATCCCGTACTGCACATAAAAATAGGTACGATCGGTGAGTTGCCCTTGCAATACGAGACGGGTCCGACGCAGACCGATGTCTGTTGTATCATCTACCGGCTCATTCAATATGAGTGATCCCGGATTGTTCTGCTCATATCGCAGCCAAAGCTGGTTCAGCATCCCAAATTTGATATATTGACTGCCATCCTCGTTCAAATTGAATTTAAACGGATCCTTTTCCTTCCATTTTGCATAACCAAATCCTCCTTCGGGTTTTTCCGGACCAGCTTCCTGCACTTTTTCCACTGATTTGGGAGCGTCCCGCGGAAGCATTCCTCCTTCGTCTTTACCTTTGCCAGGGGCAGTTGCTTCGCCTCGGTTATCAGCGGCGGCTGGTTTTAAAGGCTTGTCTGCAACCCTCTCGAAAGTACCCATGCGTACGCGTCCCTCCCCAGGCTCCGCATAAATCTGCTTTGTTCGAGTATCGACATACAAATCGATAGCGCTCTCCTGAAAAGACCCGTCATCCGAATTTGCGGGTGAGATTGGAGATTTCCTGTCATTGGCATACAAAGAAGCAGGCAGGAGAAAACATGACAAAAGCATTAATTGAAGACTGAATCTCATCAGACAGACTCGAAATCAAAATTCGGAAAAAACAGGGATACGGCATATGTTTTTCAGATATTATCTGTTCCATGTTTTTATATGGAACAGATAATATTTCATTTGCTTATCTCTTTTTTATCGATGAGATTTTCAGTTTTAATCAATAATCTAATTACAAATTGGCAAGACCTGGAAAAGAATGGAAATATGAAGAAGAAGTATTTTTGGAAAGGGCATGCGCCCTTTGTCATATAACGGGAATAAGATATTCACCTCGCTATATGACAAAACAATTTCGACGGGGAAACGGAGAGAAGTGGGAATTAACGCACGAACTGCTTTCAGGGCATGGCGAAATCCTTATCTACAATCGATCTGTCCCCAAATCTTCCTCATTGCGCCAGGTCGCGGAGATAAGTCCAGGGATAAATGCCGCGATCATGCCCATCACTGAATATCAATTGCACGCCATACATTCCAACGGGGCGAATTTCAGTAATGCGTAATTGCTCCGGTAGCACGTCGCCGGTTTTTCCTTGCAAGTGAAAAGATTTGCAGTGGGAACATTGGCAGCAGGTGCGTAAAAAGGCATGGGTAAGCCGCTGCTGCCTTCCGTCGCTCCAGAGAATCTCCAGTGTTCCAGTACGGGTATGACTGGAAATGGTCTCGACGTGGATCAAGGATCAAGCCCTATCGTTTCGAGGGTCTCTCTTGAAGATTCACGGGACTTGGCTGTCTGGATTTGGGCAATCGCGAGGCGTGCCGATTTACGGACTTCCGGGTCCGCATCATTCTCGATTTGTTTGAGCGCAGGCAAGCCTCCGGAAGCGCCTATCTCACCTAAAGCCAGCGCCGCTTCCTTACGTAAATTACTGATGGGATGATCAAGTGTGACTATCAATGCAGGCACCGCCCGGGAATCCCGCAGGTAACCCAGTGCCCTCGCAGCACTTAGTCGAACTTGCCAGTAAGCATCATCGAGTGCCGCGATGAGCGGCTCAAGCGCATTCCCCAGCCGCCGCTTGCCAATGGTGCCTGCCGCTTCTTCACGCACTTGCCATGCCCCATCACTCAAACCGCTCAACAGGGCAGGTAATATAGCTTCGCCGGAGGCAAAGCCTACTGCGCCAATAGCCGCCCGCCGCACTTCGGATTCAGGATCTTCACGAGCCAGGGCAGCCAGGGCGGGTAGCACCTCGGGTTGTTTCAGATAGCCCAGCACCGCCACCGCCTCGCGTCTCACGGCTGCATCTTCATCAGATAATGCGGCGAGCGCGGGCAATGAACTTTCCTTGATGCGCAGCTCGCGCAAAGCGCGGAACAGCGCAGCCCGCACGAATGCGTTCGGGTGCTTCAGGTGTGGAAGCAGGAATCGTGCCGATTCGGGCTGTTTCAATTCGCGCAGGCTTTGGGCTGCAGCTTCCCTGACTGAAGCATCAGGATCATCCAGAACAGCGATCAACGCCGGGATGCTAAGCTCGTTTTCAAACGCTTCGAGCGCCTGCACGGCCTGGAGCCGAACGGACGCCACAGGATCCCGTAAGCTGTCGACAATAAGGGTTACGTGGTCATCACCTTCGAAATCCGAGATATCGAGTAGCGCAATGCGCCGCACCTCACTATCGGTCGCCCTTAATCGCGTCCGTATATTATGTAATTCTGGATTATCCTCGAAGCTCATATTCGTGTTCTCTCATGATGTACGTACTGTCATCTGCCTTCTCACCCTCAAGGGTAAGGAGCTGTCCCCAATGGAGTAAGGCGTCGCAACGGAAAATCCGCATTTTTCAGGTGCAGCAATTCCAGGCACCGGCGTTTGAGATGAATGAAATGATCCGATGTCCATATCTCGGACTGGCGTGGACGAGTAAATACAACGGGAATCTGTTCAATGATCCGGCCGGGCCGAGGACTCATAACCAGGATGCGATCAGCCAGAAACAGAGCTTCGTCGATATCATGCGTAATAAACAAGATGGTGGTCCTGATACGCTCCCATACATCCAGCAGCAGTTCTTGCATCATCATTCGCGTTTGTGCATCCAGTGCGCCAAAAGGCTCATCCATCAGCATGACGCGCGGATGATTGATGAGCACGCGGGCGATCTCTACCCGCTGCTGCATTCCTCCGGACAACTGGGAGGGATAGTGCTGTTCGAATCCAGCCAATCCCACCAGTTTCAATAGTTCACGTGCACGCTCATGGCGTTCCGCACGCGGCAGGCCTTTCATCTTGAGGCCGAAGGCAACGTTGTCTATCACTTTCCTCCAAGGGAAAAGCGTGTGGTGCTGAAACACCAGACCGCGATCGGAGTGCGGTCCTTTGACAAGCTGGGCATCAACCTGGATGCTGCCGCTGCAGGGTGCGAGATGACCGGCGAGTGCGCCAAGCAGCGTCGATTTTCCACAACCTGAGGGCCCTAGCAGGCAAACAAACTCGCCGGGCTGGATCGAGACGGATACGTTTTGCACCGCTTCAAATTCGTTTTTCCCGTGCCCCAACCGTATATGCAGGTTTTTTATGTCTATTTGACCCTGCATTTGACCCTGTATCGCCGGCACCGGGCTGCTTTCAGCCAGCAGATTCATCATTTATTCGCCCCGGAAACCCGCCACGGCATCATCGCATTGCCAAGCTTCCGTATCGCTAGGCTGCTCGTCATGCCCAATAAACCAATCAGCAGCATGCCCACCACGATCTCGGCATAATTCTGGACGGTGTACGAGGCCCAGGTGTAGTAACCGATACCGAACTGACCCGCTATCATTTCTGCCGTCACCAGGCAAAACCAGGCGGTTCCCATACCGATCGACAAGCCGGTAAATATGCTCGGCGCCGCCGCTGGCAAAATCACTTCGGTAAATATCGCACCGTGGCCTGTCCCCAGGCTGCGTGCGGATGCAATCAGTCGCGGATCTATAGCCTCCACCCCATGAATGGTATTGAGAAGAATCGGAAACAGGGCGCCGGTGAATGTGATGAATATCATTGACAGCTCGGAGGACGGAAACATGAGGATTGATAGTGGAATCCAGGCAACCGCGGGAATGGGTCGCAACATTTCCAGGGGCGGCAGCAATGTGTCTCCAGAAGTACGCGAGCGACCAATTATCAGTCCGAGTGCAATACCTGTCACAACCGCTATCAAGTACCCGCTGAATACGCGTGACATGCTTGCTGTCAGGTGAGAGACTATTTTCCCGGATTGGAGCAATTCCCATCCGGCTGCCAGTACTTCCTGGGGAGAAGGCACATTCTGAAAAGTTACTAACCCCAGATCTACATGGTGCGTGGAAGCCAGGTGCCATGCCAGAACGCAGATGCCGATCGAGGAGATACGCCGTACCAGGCGCTCGACTTCAAGTTGATGAGGTCTTATCTTTTCAGACGAAATAGCTATTGCTTCGGTAATGCTACTCATGTTTGCACTCCTTTATTTGGCATGTGCAGAGGCAGGCGACGACCTGGCAAAGGCATTCGTGATGCCGGCTGTATGAGCGACTTCCGCAGTTCCGGCGGTTGCAGCAGATTTTGCTGCGCGAAAATCAAGCACGGCACCTCCCTCGGCCCGGACCTGGGCCTTGGCATCCTCTTTCAGCAGGAATGCGCTGATGCCGTTTTTACTCTGGACGAACCAGGCATCACCAGCAAGCAGCTTGATGCCGTTATTACTGTCCTGGGCATAGGCAACGCGAACCTGTTTGCCTGCTTTTTCCAGCGCACTTAGATCGGCAAATGCCGATTCCGGCGAGGCATAGTGGCGCACCAGCGGTTCTCCTTTAACCCATATCTGGGCAACACGCTTGCTGTCGGTGATGGGCTGGCCTGTGCGGGCATCCCTGGCATTGAGCGGCAACCGGGAATAATTTTTCAGATGGGCTTCGTAATCCAGTCCTGCCTGCCTGAACGCAGCGCGGATATAACGATCGTCAATGAACTTCTCCGCATCGAGATCGACGGCTGTTCGCTTCATTAACCGCAGCGTTTCGATTGAGGTCTTGATCGCCTGCCGGTATTCGGGTTTCCATGTGAAATCGCGCGTCTGCAGCCCCAGGGGACCGTGGAACAGGTAAATGATCTCGGCTTCGATTCCGGTTACCCTGGAGATAAGCGTGCTGTATTTCTCCGGTTCCGCCACCAGTAGCCGGTCGGCTTCGATTGCCGCGCGCAGGAATGCGGTAACGATCTCGGGGTATTTATTGGCGTACTCGGCGTTCACCAGGCTGCCATGCATGGTCGGAGCATGGGCTTGAGAACCGTCATAGATCTTTCTGGCAAAGCCGCGATAGGGAAACAGCTCGGCGAATGGCACAAAATCGGCGTGTGCATCGATTTTGTTAGCTCGAAGCGCTGAGCCCGCTACCTCCGGTGACTGCGTGATGATGGTCACATCCTTGTCCGGATCCCAGCCCTGCTGAGCAACGGCACGCAGGAGCATACCGTGCGAGGTTGAGGCAAATGGCACGGAAATGGTCTTTCCTTTCAGCTCGGCAAGAGAATGCACGGTGGAAGCTTTAGGAACGACAATGCCGTTGCCGCTGCCCGAGGTGCTGCCGGACAAGACGCTGATAAAAAGGCTTTGCTTGCCGGCTTTTTGAAATGCCGCGCCATTGAACGAGCCGGGGAAATCTGCCATCGACCCGATATCAAGCTTTCCCGCCACCATTTCGTTCGTCAAGGGGGCACCGGAGGTGAAATTTTTCCACTGGATGTCATACTCGGCGTGCTGATACTTACCCTCGCGTGGCAGGTATTTCTCCAGTAATTTCAGTTCTCGAATCAGCACCCCGCCAGCGGCGCAATTAATGGTGGTATCCTGCGTGCCGATTGCAATGCGAATAGTTTCAGCATGTGCCGCGTTTACGTTTATGAACGACATGCTGAATACGAGGCTAATCAGTTTTTTTTGGAAGTTCATGTCCGCTCCCAGCGGTTGTCAATATCAATCAGCACAATCCCTCCCTCGATTCCATCTCGTGCAAACCGGAGGTCAGGGTCCGCGCTTACCCTCAACGCAAGAGATATGGAATATCCACGGTTACTGCACCGGTCGGGCAATCTTTTTCGCAAGGCATGCAGTACCAGCACTCGTCGAATTTCATATAGGCCTTTCCCTTAGTGAGATCGATGGCAAGCACGTCCAATGGACAAACATCGACGCATACGCTGCAACCCTTGTCCGCAATGCATAGATCTTCATTGATACGGACGGGGAGGCTGGCAGACGTGAAAGCGGTTGGCATAGGTTCTCCTTACATTCCTTAAACAGGGGCGACATCCGTTTCGGTTTTTGTCTTGACGGCTGCGTTTTCATGAATGCGCAGCTGTTGGTATGCCGATATTTCGTGTTCGTCCGGGTTGATAATGTACGGATCGACCGGACGCTTGAAGCAAGTCATTGCGCCATTGATTTTTTTCACCTGCACATGGACAAACCACTCCCGGTCGTCACGATCCGGGTAGTCAACCCGGTTGTGGTACAAGCCCCAGCGGCTTTCCGTGCGATATAACGAGGCGCGTGCAGCCAGTTCGGCGCAATCACGGATAGCATGCACTTCCAATGCGCGCATCAGTTCATGTGGATCACGCGCAATCAGGCGATCCAGATCCGCTCTTATTTCCTCAAATCGGGCCAGCCCTATTTCCATCTTTCGGGTAACTTTAGGCGGCTGCAGATAGTCGTTGACCATGCGGCGCAGCTTGTATTCCACCTGGGATGGCGGCAGGCCGTCTGCACGCGATAGCGGTCCGGACACTCGTGCTTGTTCCAGCTCCACCTGGATTTCGTCGATATCTGCCAAGGGCGTGCCAGCGCAACGCGCTGCCGCGCTTTCACCCGCGATTTTTCCGTACACGAATGCTCCGAGCATATAATTGTGCGGCACGCAGGCCAGGTCGCCCGCTGCATACAAACCTTCAACCGTGGTTTCCGCGTGCTCGTTGACCCACACCCCTGAAGCCGAATGTCCGCTGCACAAGCCGATTTCCGAAATATGCATTTCAACCATCTGCTTGCGATAATCGGTTCCCCTGCCCTTGTGAAAACGCCCCCGGCTGGGCCGTTCATTGGTATGCAGGATCGTTTCAATGGTGCTGATGGTTTCGTCCGCCAAGTGGTCCAGTTTCAAAAAGACGGGACCGTTGCCGCTCTGCAGCTCGCGGTAAAACTCCATCATCATCTGCCCGCTCCAGTAGTCGCATTCGATAAAACGCGCACCTTTGCTGTTGGCGGTATACCCTCCAAGAGGACCTGTTACATAAGCACAGGCAGGGCCGTTGTAATCCTTGATCAGGGGATTGATCTGGAAGCATTCGATACCGCTCAGCTCGGCACCTGCGTGATACGCCATGCTATAGCCATCCCCTGCATTGGTCGGATTTTCATACGTCCCGAAAAGATAACCGGACGCGGGCAATCCCAATCTTCCCGCCGCTCCTGTCGAAAGAATGACCGCCTTCGCGCGGATGACATGAAAATCTCCCGTCCGGCAATCGAATGCCATCGCACCCGCCACGCTTCCATCTGCGGCGATCAACAGGCGGGTGGCGACGAGGCGATTGGTAATGCTGACTCGGGCGCGCTTCAAGCGCCTGTATAACACCCGCTTGATATCATGGCCTTCGGGCATGGGAAGTACATAAGTCCCCATGTGATGGACCTTCCGCATCGCATAGTCGCCGGTCTCATCTTTTTCGAACCTCACGCCCCATCGATCCAGCTCTTCGATCATCGAAAAACTGTTCCGCGCATAGGCCATGATGGTTTTCTGGTTGACGATGCCATCGTTCGCTATCGTGATTTCCTTTACATACTGTTCCGGCGTGGCATGCCCTGGAATCACCGCGTTATTCAAGCCATCCATACCCATCGAAATCGCGCCGCTGCGCTTGACATTCGCTTTTTCCAACAGCAGTACCCGCAGTTCCGGATTGGCCTCCTTGGCTTTGACCGCAGCCATAGGACCTGCAGTGCCGCCACCGATGATGAGTACATCCACTGTCTGAACATGAGATTGCATGAATAGTCCTTGCCAGGGGTCAGTACGCCGGGTTCAGCGTACGAAGGGCGGTCATATGTTTTTCAAGAACAGCCATTTGTTTCATTTCATCCGCTTTTTTAGGCACAGCCTTGGTTTTAGCCATTAACATCCTTTGCCGGAAATTTTGAAAATCCCTTGGTTCTCCAGGTTGCCTTGAAGCTGTTCAGAAGGCGCTGTTCAGAGGCACTGTTCGTGTACTACGAATTTGCGTCCCTACGAGGATGCAGAGGATGGCAGGGTAAGCCGGATCCGGATGACAACTTCCGGGTGACGACTCAGTAAAAGGTAATTCATGGATGATTTCCGCCTCTCTGCTATACAAGTGATGCTGGGGGTATGCAGATACTACTCAGGTAGAAAATAAATTAAAAACAATAAAATCTGATTTCATTATCAGAAATTAAGCTATGAGCCGTGTTGCGGGCATCATCAACCCGGAAGCTGGCCAATGCAGTTTTCGAGCCGGGAGCGTGATTTATCGCGGGGAGGTCTTCGGGAATTCTTGATGTGTGATCGATGAAACTCGAACTGGCTAACATTCCGCTCTAGGAAATACAGGAATTTCGATCACCGGGAAATAACCAGGATAAGGAGTAATTACGGGGAATATTTACTGGATAGTGCCTCTATAGCGCTTGAATGCAATAGAAAGAGCAAGCAGGATTTCTCACCGGCGCTTTGTTCAGCAAACTTGCCAAGCCTGCCTTGAAGAGGCTTAAGTTCTTATTGCGAAAAGATTATCGAATAGCAGAAAAAAGAATAGATCGTCTTGAAGGACATTTCGCCGGGTAGAAAGGACTGGGAATGCGGTAGCTTTGATAGATTTCAATGTTTGGGAACGCAATCGCTACACCGCCCATAAAGAATCAGGTCATATTTATCGATCACGAAGTTGCGGGGTACGTGAAGATTGTTCTTTTTGATGCTGTCGTGAATGTCGAATACCTTGCTGCAGGTACTGCACTTGAAGTGATAGTGGTCATCCAGCCTGGCTATTTCGTATCGGTCCGCTTCACCTGGCAGCTTGACGGGCAGTATGTGTCCTTCTGCCACGAGATCCCTCAATGTCCGGTAAACGGTAGCAATACTCAGAGAGGGTACCGCAGCCTTTCCTGCCGCAAGTATTTCCTGTGTCGAAAGCGGCCTTCCTGCCCCTGAAATAACGTCAAGAATTGCATCCCGCTGCCGAGTATTACGTTCCATGGATTTGCCTCAACAATATCGTCCCATATCTATATAGATATTATCCGATTCGCCAGCCTCTTAACTCCTATTATGTCATCAGCAGCCTTGACCGGATACTATTGCTATTGATATATTGTTATCATTAACAATAACTGAAGAAAGAGGAGATAGATGAGCCTTACATCGAAAAGCAGTATCTTGGGACTGGTCGCTTTGGCGCTGACGCCATTCCCCTCTTCGGCAACTTCGAGGCATGATGAGGGAATCGGGTTTTATATTGGCTATGATGGGCTGTCAACGATAGCTTCCGGGACGTATGCCGGATTATCCAATCCGAACTCGAACCGCCTGACTCTTTTGCTCGATCACGGCAACCATTTCCATGGGATCGGGACATACAGTTACACTGGGCCAGCCGCTTCGCCCGACATACTGTCAACCAACACGAATAATCGCATTCCTGAGATTTCTTCCAAGGAAGAACCTCTTCCGCTGGCACAAGGGAATGGAATCTACGCAGATACGTTGCGAACAAATGTTAGCAGTTCGGAATATAGCTATCTCGGCATAGCTTCCATTCAGTCACTTGCCAACCACCCCTCAGGCAGTATGGAAGACGTTCTTCTCCACAGCAGTGATAACCGCTGGTCAGGTCAATTGAACGATGTGGAAATCGGACTCAAGCTGGTCGAGAGCACGCCTGGACTACATATCGGGACGGAAATGACGAAGCACATCTACGGCGGCGGCAATATATTTACCCTCGGAGCAGGCAATGATTTCGAGTTCAAGCCGGTTTATTGGGTCGATGCAGCGGCTCCAGCGGGCATTTACTCGGCAACTTTCGAATTGCTGAATACGGAAACAGGTTCGTCCGTCCTGGACTCAGGCACCTTTCATTTCGATTTCGCTGTTTCTCCTGTACCCGAGCCGCACACTTACGCAATGCTCCTGGCGGGTTTGCTCCTGTCGGGATCGATAGTGCGAAGGCGGGTGCGCTGGCTGCACTACTGATACTTCCCCTGCTCTTTCCCGTAAATAAAAGTCTCATTCTGAGGAAGCACGTCCGAAATTAGAACAAGCGGATCGATGGGTGAGACTCCATTCGGCCAAATCAACCAGGATCATCATGACGCTAACCGATCAACGCCTGCCGGTCACCGTGCTGTCCGGTTTTCTCGGAGCAGGTAAAACCACTTTGCTCAACCACATTCTGGCCAATCGCGAAGGATTGCGCGTGGCAGTAATCGTGAATGATATGAGCGAAATCAACATTGACGCGTCACTTGTAGCTATAGGCACTCAGAATGCGGGTGCCGCTTTATCGCGCACTGAAGAAAAAATGGTGGAGATGAGCAACGGCTGTATCTGCTGTACCTTGCGCGAAGACCTCCTGACCGAGGTGCGCAAGCTTTGCGCCGAGCGCCACTTCGATTACCTGTTGATCGAGTCGACCGGGATCGGGGAACCCATGCCTGTTGCCGCCACGTTTGATTTTCGAGATGAAAATGGAAACTCACTCAATGATATTGCTCGCATCGATACCATGGTAACGGTCGTCGATGGGGAAAATCTGCTGAAAGATTTTACCAGCGAGGAGTTGCTCGCCCAGCGCGGGGAAGTGGCGGGCGAAGAGGACGACCGTTCGCTGGCCGGCCTGCTAACCGAGCAGATGGAATTTGCGGACGTTATCGTCATAAACAAGGTGGACAGGGTGACGCCTGCGCAACTCCACGAGTTGATCGGCGTGATCAAGGCATTGAATCCGACGGCGGAAATCATTCATGCCCACCGCGGAAACGTCCCCTTGAACAAGGTGCTCGGTACCAATCGGTTTAACCTTGATCGTGCCAGCAGAATGGCGGGCTGGTTCAAGGAATTGGCGGGCGAGCATACTCCGGAAACGGAAGAATTCGGGATCAGCAGTTTCATTGTACGCCTGCCTGAACCGCTGCATCCGCAGCGCTTCGCCGCTTTCCTCGAAAAACCCTTGCCCGGGATCCTGAGAGCAAAGGGCTACGTCTGGCTGGCCAGCCGCCCTGACTGGGTAATCTCGTATTCGCGTTGTGGCAATACTGCTGCTGTGGAACCGGTGGGACGATGGTGGGCCGCTGTCCCGGAGGAACGATGGCCGGCGAAGGGCAGCGAAGAGCGCCACGCAATAGAGCAATCCTGGCACATGCCTTATGGGGACAGGATCAATGAAGTGGTTTTCATTGGTCGTTTTAGGGATCGCGCCCAGGACCTGAAAGCCATAGAGCAGGCATTTGCGGAATGTCAGCTTGAAGCTGCCGAAGTTCGCAAGGGTATCGATTACTGGCGCAAGATGCCGGACCAGTTTCCCCAATGGACACCGTTGGCTCTCGCTTCAGAAGGGGAACCAGAATACACATGAGTGCAGTCATTCCCCAGACATCTTTACCAGTATGTCATCAGCCGGAGAAGTGACAAGCCACGCCAATCAACCGTGAAAACCGATCAGCTTTCTTCCTTAAAAAAATCACTTCTGGCCACCCCGCCAGAGGAGTACATGTCTCTTCAGCAATTGGAATTCTTTCGTGCTCGCCTGGAGGATGAGCGGAAGCGACTGCTGGAGTGTGCGCGACGTACGCTGGAGCAGATGCAGGAGGTAGCCACAGAGCCCGATTTCAATGACCGCGCCAGCAGGGAGGAAAAATTTCTGCTGGAATTCCGGGTACGGGATCGGGAACGCAACTTGCTGAGAAAGATCGAGCAGGCGCTTCAACGCATTGAAGACGGGACTTATGGCTGGTGCCAGGAAACAGGCGATCCTATCGGTATTCCCCGCCTACTGGCAAGGCCAACTGCCAACCTGTGCATCGAAGCCCAGGAACGCCACGAGTTGCTTGAACGCACTCATGGTGCCGTAGCGTTAGAAGAACCGTGAGGGATATAGTATGGCCGTCCCAGTAACCAAGGCGCTTTCTCCCAATCTGACCCAAGATTGGGAACCCCAACCGTACGCATATATCACCTCTGAGCTTGAGGAGTTGATACGGATATTCCATCGCTTCACCCAGATCGTGATATGCCAGCGAGATGCCAACAACATTGTGGATCGCTACATACAACAGGGATTGGAAAATAACCTTTTCGGAAACGGGTTTCTAACGGTTATCCGTTCTGATGAAGGTCTCGCACCGGATTTTCTGCCTCCGCTTTCCGGTCGAGAAGCAATGGTTGAGGATGTGCGCTTCATTGCGGAGCTTTACTCTGACCTCATGGGATGTAATGAAATTGCTCTGCGTCTGGAAGTGCTTGATAAAGCAATGTGTCCCCGCTTTCATGTCGATCGCACAGGTATTCGTCTGGTTTGCACCTATCATGGACAGGGAACGGAGTGGATCAATGACGAACGGATTGATCGTGATAAACCTGAGCTGAACTCCCCTGGTTTTGCTGACAGCGCTTCCAGTCTGCTTGAGGAAAGAACCAGGGTCGAAGCGACAGCACCCTTCGACATTACCCTCCTCAAGGGGTCTCTATGGCAGGGGAACTCTCAAGGAGGTGCGATCCATCGTTCTCCTGCCGTCGCCGCAGGTCAATCCCGTGTCCTTCTTGTAATGGATGCAGTCTGGGGTAGCAACCTCGGCTAATCTTATCCCTTTCCTATTCCTCCTTCGGCAACACATTTTTAACCATCGAACCTTTATCTCAGTGCTATCGGTATCAGCACTGTAGGCAGGATATCCTCTCTGGTTACCCTCCCAGCCATTTGTCATGCAACTCGTCTGGCACGTCCTTTCTTGACATGCGCAGCTTATAAACTAAGGTTAAAAGGATAAACAAAATCCAAAGTCAGCAGTTATCCATTCAGTCTCGTAAAGTAAAAGGAATCCCCCAAGTAGCGGGAATAAATTAACTTTGGTGTAACCCCCGAAGCAGATAATGTTTGGAAGTTCCGGCTTCTCAAGCAAGCTCGTTTATTTAATGCAGGATTGACTGTTTCCTGTAGTGATTGAAATGAATCAGGAGGATATATATGGCCCAGCCGCTGACTTCTGAATCGACCTCGTTCACCCTGGACAATATGGGGAGGTACCTCTGCAATACCTTGCAGGAAGCATTTGATAGCACTACACAAACCATTGCTGGCCGACAACGCGCGTTCGACATGATCGTTGTCGGTGGGGGAACCTTCGGCGCTGCTATCGCCGAACATCTTTTCGTAACCGATGCTGGAGGAGACGGCACACGTAGCCGCCGAATCCTCGTGCTGGAGGCTGGACCTTTCGTGCTGCCCGAGCACATGCAGAACATGCCGTTTATGGGAGGCGCTCCGGACCTGCGCGTGCCATGGGTAAATCACCCGGCACTCAACTACAGCGGACTGATCTTCGCCATTGGAGGGCGTTCACTGACCTGGGGCGGCTGGTCGCCTGAGTTGCTCGACTTAGAGTGGGCCGCCTGGCCCCAAACCACACGCGATGACCTGCGCACTCGATATTTCGAGCAGTCAAGTGACCAGATCGGGGTCACGGCGACGAATGACTTCATTTTCGGCCCGCTTCACACCGCGTTACGCCAGCAACTTCATGCTGGCCTTAAAACGCCCGGTAACGAAACCGGCTTTTCCTTCGCGGATCTGCCTGATCACCCCAGTGTACGTTATCACGATTCCACGCTTGGCCCCATCAACGTCGCCCTGTTGCGCAAATGGCTGGATCTTCCTGCCGGGAACAGGACATCAAAAGCAGAATTGCTTGAACTGCTCAAACTTGAAGCGCCCCTCGCAGTCCAATCCAGGACTGAATCAGGACTATTTCCAACGAACAAATTCAGCGCGGTGCCTGGTCTCATTCGCGCCGCGCGGCTCGCAAACCGCGAGGCTGATGGTACAGGGACAATAGCGGACGCGCGCAAGAGGCTCATGATCGTTCCGGACTGCCATGTACAGGAACTCATCACTGAGACCCAGGCGGACAATTGGGTGCGTGTCACGGGGGTGCGCGTCTGGCAAAACGGGATATCCGTGGATATTCCACTTGCACCCCCGCGAGAGGGCCGGCAAAGTACAGCCATCATTGCGCTCGGCACAGTCGAAACGACACGTGTGGCACTCACCACATTCCAGCAGTCACTCGCAGGCCGTGCCGCCCAGCGCATGGGCTCAAATCTCATCGCTCATTTGCGCTCGAACTTGACCATTCGTGTGCCAAGGAAGGCAATTGAAGCAAACCTCCCTCCCGAACCGTTCAATAGCCTCCAATGTTCCGCCCTATTCGTGAAAGGCAAGGCAGCCAGCGGAAGTACATTCCACTTTCAGATCACGGCTTCAGGCTTAAACGAACTGGGTACCGACGCCGAGGCAGAGCTCTTCAAGAAAATTCCAACTCTTGAACATCTGGAGGGCATGCTTCGCGCCAACGATAAAACCGTCGTGATCACGATTCGCGGCATCGGCGAGATGAAGCCGCGCAACCCGGACAGCTTCGTGGATCTGTCCACGCTCGAGACCGAATTCGGGCGCCCAAAGGCGGTTGTCCATCTTGGAAATGCAAAAGCAGCACCGGAAGCCTTTCCAGGCAGTAACGAAACGAACATCGACCGGGCTACCTGGGATGAAATGGATGCCGTGTCTGACAAGATCGCGCTGATCTTCGCAGGAAATGAGCCATTCGAGATTCTCCCCACCCAATCGAGCGCCATTCCGGTGCCGACGGGAAGCAGAGCGCAACGGCTCGCCTTACTTGGCGCATTCAGGAACCGCCGCGACGATTTGGGCACGACGCATCACGACACCGGTACGATGCGCATGGGCGACGATATCGCCGATTCCGTTACCAATGACTTCGGCCGCATCCACGATACCACCAACTGCTACATCGCCAGCCCTGCGCTCTTTCCAACGATGGGCTCCCCAAACCCGATGCTCACTGGCGTCGCACTGTGCCGTCGCACTGCCGAGCTGCTCAACAGCAGCGTGCTGCCCAGCTTGGAGGCGATCATCAGCCCCCAGCCCGAGGCTGGTTTTCGCCCATTATTCGACGGTACGGATAAGACCTTCAAGGACTGGTACCTTGCCGGCCCGGGGGGCGGAGGCATGCTTCATTTGAACGGCGAGATGGTAAGTTACGGGGATGGCGGACTGAGACTTTTTTATTACGCCAAGGAAGCCTTTAGCGATTTTACATTGCGCCTCCAGTTCCGTATCTTCGACACTGCGAACCATAACAGCGGCGTCTTCGTTCGCTTTCCGCGTCCCACACTTGAACTTGTAGATGCGCTCAAAACCCGTATCCCGAATGAGCCGTTCTTCGATGCAGGCAACGCGGCATGGAGGCCAGTCGTAGCGGGCTTTGAGGTTCAGATCGATGACAACGCGCGGGGCGACTCGGGTAAGGATTTCTATGGAATCAGGCCTGAGCCAGATGGCCTGTTCAAAAACCGGACGGGTGCCATATACAAGATTCAAGCCGGCGATCACGTCTGGCACCTGAACTTCAACGAGCCTGCCATACAGAATTACACCCCTGGGCCCGCGCTTGTTCCTGGTGTCTGGTTCGAATACGAAATCGAGGTACAGGGCAATAGCTACAAGGTTTTTCTAACCAATGTCCAGACCGGCGTACGACAGCAGACCACTTCATTTGACAATACTGATGGAGAGCGTGGTCGAACTCCAGGTTTCATCGGAATACAGGTGTATCCGGGCAGTACCCTGGCCTGGCGGCATATACGTATCAAGACACCCTGAAAGCATCGTAAAAAGCACTGCCATCAACGCGCTGGCTCTTGCTGTACGCAGCCTTATCATGGCAGTTGCCGGCCTTCTTCGCGAGCATTCCGCGTTTTGACCTCTCCTCGTTATTGTATTTGCTGAACCCTTAATCCCACTCGAGCGATATGAGTATGTTCTCGCCGCTGGAGCATTCTCGTCTGGAACAGCCGGCAAAAGGCAATCTACGCGTCACTTTGTTTGCCTGTACGGGTTTTAGTCACTTTGAAATGATCCGGCAACCACTTTATACCGGATAGTACCTGCTCTGCTTGCCGCACCAGGTCGCCTTTCTTGAGCCCATTCATGCTCCGTGCATGTTCGGGCGAAACCGCTTGCGCCACAATCGTAAGGAGCCGGTCTTTGCTGACATGGGACAGATAGCTCTCCCCCGTCGCTTCCCACCAGTCGGCCATGTCCAGATTCAAGGCGGTCATGAGTGCGGTGACTTCCTGCGGCGGTGTGCTTTCCCGCTCCGACACCGTATTGACCGAAACCGCCGTGCAGAAAGCCAGCAGATCCAGAAGGTCTTGCTGCGACTGCTCCAATAGCCACTCGAACAGAGTCTTGCCGCTTCGCCCTGCCGCATCGATACGCTTCTGCCATTGCCGGCGCTTTTTTGCAAGTGCGGCCGCTGCCTTGCTCTGTTCGATACCCTCCGCATCCGGCTTGAGACGGGTTTCCTCGACGCTGATCTGCAGGATAGGATTTGATGCGGAGCTATTTGAGAAAATCTGTACCGCCATCCGGTGCACGAGGGCAGCGAGCGCAACTTCCGGCCGATTCGTCATGGCTGCCTGCACGGCAGCCGTGCGATGCACGGTCAGCATGCGGGTCAGCTTTTCCGAATGGACCGGTTTCTCGCCACCGGCTCCTTCGATCCCTGCCGCTTCCCGCTCCCCTGACTCTCCTGGTTCCTTTGGTTCCCTCGATTCCCTTGGTTCTTTTGATTCCTTCGGCTGCTTCCTCATGTCCTCCTTGCGGATGAGACCCCGCTCGATACGGAGCTTGCCTTCGTGGTCGACAGTGGCAATGGCTCCTGCAATTGCAAGATCATCTGGATAAATTTCTTCCAGCGATTCGGTAAGCTTCGTCAGTTCATCCCGAATGCGCCCCGCTTTTTTCTTTTTCTCTGTGGCTTCGTAGAGTTCCCCTGTTCTGCCCCGCTCCTCATCGGAGGCATCGTATCCGGCTTCGATGGCTTCCAGTTCCGCTTCCAGCGCATCCATCCTGGCCTGCTCCGCCGCGGTCGGCTCACGCCTGACTATCCGCATCTGCGAGAATTCGGCCCTGTCGGAATAGTCGAAGGTGGTGCGAACCTGCACCCACGCATATCCTTTCTCCTTCAGCGGCTCGACCGACTGGTTGAGTTTTTCCAGGGCAAGTGATTCGAGCAATTCGGCATCCTGCATATAACCGTCGTCCTCTTCCCCGAAAAGATCACGCCGTATCACGCCTCCTGCGGCTTCGTATTCCTCTACTCCGACGAATCTGGCAAGCGGGCTCGTCCGTATGTTGATCTCGGTTTCGGTGATGAGCCGCCGGAAAGTTGCACCATTGCGCTGGTACTCCGGCGTGTTGTGCCAGAGCCGCTCCTGCAATTCGTGGTCATCGGTGAGCGCCAATGCCGTTATCTGCTCGAAGCTCATCTTGTCTTCGGCATACAGCGCGAAAATCCTGGGGGAGACCTTGGTCAGTTTCAGGTAACGCCTGACGGTCAGTGGAGAGACGCCAAAGCGGGGAGCAATCTCATCCAGTGCAAATCCCGCATCTATCAGGCTGCGGTAGGCCATGACGAGATCGGCGGGATGCATGTGCTCCCGTCCACTATTCTCTGACAGGCTTATTTCCAGCGCCTCTTTGTGCTCGACCACGCGGCAATCCACCTCATGGTCTTTCGACAGCCGCCCATCGGCCACCAGCAGGTTCAAGGCGGCTAGCCTGCGGCCGCCGGCAATCACTTCATACTTGCCACTTTTCCTGCCCTTTTTCTGCTGCACGGTAACGACCAAGTTGTGGATCAATCCCTGCGAAGCGATCAGGGCGGCCAATTCTTCGATGCCGGTTCCCTGTTTTTTGCGAACGTTCAGGGGCGAGACGACGAGTTTTTTTATCGGAATGCGGATAAGAGTGGTTTCGATGGTTTCCATCATGGTTCTCCTAGGGGTGCTTAAATAAAACGGAAAAGAAAAGCCGGTGGTATCAGTGCTATCAAGCACCGGTATCGGCATTAATGATCTTCGGCAAAAGGTATGCCGTCACGCCGTGATCCGCTTCCGTGATAATCCAGAACGTATTATCCCCGAATCCTTCCCGGTTCCAGAAACGGTTTCGTCTTTATCCATCCGATAGGCAGAGAGGATGGGAGTTTTGCCTTATGGCATCTTTTTTGGTTTCCGGTCCCTCCGGCACCCGGCAATTCATTATCTATTCAAAAATGCTGAACCACCGCTGACCGTTTCGCTTTCCGCAAGGCATGCGCCAGTTGACCGAACGAGCGAGGCAAGTCATCTGCTTCTTGGAAGGAGTTGATCTGCTAAGAATTTTGTAACCAAACGCTTACTGCCTCCATGTTAATTTTGACGTAGAGGCGAATATGAAGAAGCGATTCAGTGAAGACAAGGATTGGGATATTGAGGGAAGGTGAAGCGGATGGGAAAACCGAACATAACCCTATTTCGATATAGAGTTCATCCTAAGCTGCTGTTACGTATTGCGTTACAGCACTTGGCAGCGCAGTAAAGTCAGGGATGCTACGTGGCAGCGGCAACGGGTTGAGGAAATTCTCACAATTCTGGAGGCTGCTGAGACTATCGAGGAAGCTAATATCCCCGGTTACAGGCTTCATCCTCTGACTGGTAACCTCAAGGGACTCTGGAGTGTTCGCGTTACCGGAAACTGGTAGATTATTTTCCGCTTCGAGAATGGAGCGGCGCAAGACCTGGACTTAACCGATTACCACTGAAGGAGCTGAAAATGGCCATGAAGAATCCTGTTCATCCTGGCCGGATTGTGAAAAGCACGATCGAAGAGCTGGATTTAAGCGTTACCGAGGCTGCCAAGGCGTTAAACGTGTCACGGCCTACCCTGCCCAGTCTCATCAACGAAAAAGCCGGCATATCGCCGGAGATGGCGGTAAGGCTATCAAAATCCATGAGAAGCACTCCTGCTTTCTGGATGCGGCTGCAGATGATTTTCGATCTTGCCCAAGTCGAGGCACGGGCCGACACCATTATCGTCAACCAGGTTGTCCAACCGCATCCGGCCCCAGGAGGCCAGTGAAGATTTCGGGAAAGAATTGGGAAAATAAAAGTGCCAGAGCCGATCTTCAAAGTAGTTCTGAAAGCAGGAAAGGAACAGAAAAAGGATCAGAAGTAGGGCTTTTGGCCACAGGTTCTATCCGTGCCCGTTGGGAAACGGCGCAGCGCTGGTATGAGGCTGAGCTTGTTCTTGATCTACTAGGCGATTGGGTTCTTATGCGTCGATGGGGTAGCAAGGCTTCGAGGCAATACGGAGAACTGTCGCATGTGGTAGAGGGAGAGGTGGAGGGAAAACAATTTATTGAACGGATTCATTTAGTGAGATTACGGCGTAAACCAGCTTACTGGCGGATCTACTAATTCACATTCTTTTATAGCTTCAATCGCAAGGTGTCTCATCAGTTTAATTACCCTTACACTTATTTGAGACTTTAACATTTACAATTAGTTTTCGTTCTATCGGCCCATCACATGTAACATAGTGATAAACTTCAGGAGGAAATGTTGGGAGAGGATTCATAGCGCTAACGTTGAGCTAAGCGGCTTCCCGGTGGCGGTCCGCTTGAGCGAAGGGTTAGGCGTCACGGCGTCTCTCAATGCTATGCAGTAAGCTTTTACTGACTTGGACCGCAGTATCGGGCGAGTCACAGTGCGCCGGGCGACCGGCGCCGAACTCAACGCAGAAGATGGGTGGGCAGTCATGAGCAATCGCTTCCTGATGTGGGCCAAAACATGGATCGAGGAAAACATCCCTCCCGGCGCCAATTCCGACATAGAGAGTCATGAAGTAAAGGCAAAGCGGCTGTCGGAGAAACTGTTCGCCGAGGCAGCTGCGGCCAACTTCACAAACTTCGAGACCGAGGAGGAGCGGGAGCGCGTTTTGCCCCTGGTACTGGCCGCGGTCTCGGACAGCAGAGACTTTGACATCGATGCCTTTCATCTCAAGTCGCAACTTGCGCGGGAGAATGAAGATGGCGACTGAGCCCCGCATGGTTGGTCTTCAGGCCGGCATCGCGTTGGTTGAGGGAAGACACGAAAAGGAATATTATGTACTTTAAGCCATAAATACATAAACAAAAAAAAGATATATAGTCACTTCTGATGTAACCGCCATGCAGCCTCAGCGCTCTTGGCTTGACTCGCATCTTATTGATTGTACGGGCGTCTATTCTCGTAGCGTACGAAAAATTCCCTTTTGTGTTTTCTCCTCGTTGATCGACCGGAAGATTTTCGGACCGTCACCCGAGCGCATGTGTTGGCCTGGCGCAAAACCTTGGAGGAAAAATCACTGTCCGGCGCCACCATCCGCAGGAAGCTGGCGGCGCTCGCTTCCTTGTTCGAACATTTGTGTGAATCCAATTCGGTAACGCACAATCCGGTCAAAGGCGTCAAACGTCCGGTAGTGGAATCTCAACAGGGAAAAATACCGGCACTCGGGGAGCCCAAGCGCGGGCACTTCTAAGTGCTCCCGATGCCAATACTCTCAAGGGCAAGCGCGACCGCGCCATTCTTTCACCCTGCTCTATCACAGCATACGTCGAGAGGAACTGACCAAGCTGAAAGTTAAAGACTATTGGCAATCTGGGGTCAGCTCACGAAACGGAATTTAAAGTACGTTAATATTTAACAACTTATTGATAATAAGATCTTACAAGAATTCAGATTACTCAAAAATCAACGTTCAAGCGCTTTTATAAATCCTTGAATTTATTATTTTTCATTTGACTAGCGTACGATTTTTCCGTTTCGTGAGCTGACCCCATCACCGCCACCGCGCGAGCGGTTTGAATTTGCTCGTCGCCGCCATTATTTTGTGGAACACGACCTATCTGCAGCGGGCTGTCGATTACCTTCGAAAACAAGGGCATCATCCCGTGCCCGGAGATCTTACCCATCTGTCGCCGCTGAGCTGGGAGCATTGCTGGTGGAGGCCTTGCGGGTACGGGAACCTCAAGTTTTAGCCAGATGAATCATGCGGCGGCAAAGAGCGGCATGTACTCGGTTGCGGCGCGAAACGGGATCACCGAGGTTCTGCGGAAGGTCCCGTATGCCGGTGCTGCCTTGGCGGCCTATGAAGTCTACGACGCTTTCTCTTACGATTGATGTCTATGGCAAACGAACTCTCGATCGAATTGCGCGAATACCTTAAGCGCTGCGGCCTCTCTGAACGCAAGATCGCCCGGTGTAATGGCAACACGCGGATGTATCACGATCTTGGCCTTTATGGCGATATTGCTGAGACCTACATGGAAGAGTTGGCAGATCACTATCACGTAGACCTGAGTGGCTTCGAGTTTGATAAGTTCTTCCCACCCGAGTTTGCGGGGAAGAATGCGCTTCTTGGTGCACTGTTCTCAATCCTGCCTTTTGCTGGCTATTTGGCCAGGCAACGCAATGAGTACTTGCCGCTTACATTGAAGATTATGGAAAACGTGATGCGTACCAAGCAGTGGCGAGCGGTGGCGCACGAATGACAACCATGTTTACTGGAGGCATCCGCTGTAAAGTCTTCAGCGGGCATGGGGTCGGTAGTGGCAAACTTACACGAAAGGGGCAGTAAGGCAAGAGTAGCCGCGTCTTCGCCAGAGATGTCGGCCGTATCCTATTCGTATTTGGCTCGTATCCTGTCATGCCTATTCGTATCCTAGTCGTATTTACCATAAGGCGATATACCATGCATTCGTTTCGTTTTGCAGTATCCCTCCGAGTCTTTAGTCAATCTTTTGATCTTGCGGAATTATGTGTACCCCTTGGTTTAGAACCGAAGTGGCGCCATAAAGCCGGGGAACCCAGAATGACTCCAAAAGGAGCTCCGCTTGATGGAGTTTATGACAGAAGTTATTGCTCGTTTAAATTGACTCGATTCGAGTCTGACTGGTGATCTTCCTAGCTGGCTACCCTCAATCCGGCAATCCCACTCATCCAGACCCGCCCACCTCAAGATGAATCCCATCTCTCACTAAGGCTACCTCTAGTGATAGATCGGTCTTGCTCGCTTGCACTCTGCCTTCGTTAAAGCTCCGAGCAGCAAAAGGTAGCAGAGATACATTTTTGGCATATTCCGGAGGTACTGCAGTTATGATTTAAGGTCCGCAATATATAAATAAAATATTATGATTACAATCAAAATACGTAACTTTTATTTATATTAATACTGAGTACAATGTTCCAATGTCATGGGCCGCATCACGATGGAGCGGCTTCATCCATTTCATTGGAGTCTGCCTATCATGCAAAAAGAAATAAGGAAGTTTGTAGCGGCGATATCAACGCTGGGCCTACTAGCGGGATGCTCGGAGACCGGTACAATCGAAGCAAAGAAGGACGACACCAATGTGCCCGCACAAAATATCAGGCCTTTTGTCGACCACGGCGTCCTCGCAAGGCGGCAGGAAAACCGGGCTAGAAAACTGCTGGAAATAGCAGCGAAACGCGAGAAACGGTTCCAGCATTACGAGGACAAGAGCTTCCTCCAGGGGAGACACCGGCAGGGTTCACAAGCGCAAGCCATCGCCCTAGTGCAAAAATACAAGCTGGCATGCAAGCTCATAGTAGAGAAAGCCACCGAATTTGCTTTTCACCCCAGGACGGTGCTGCAACTTGCGAAACGCGATTATATTGCTTCGACTTCGCGTTGATTTGGCGTGCCCCAAGAGTTCAGCGTTGAAACTGGCTGGAACTGGATGAAACAGTACGACGTGATTCTTTGGCACTGGCCGCAGATTAGCTGTTCACATCTCATTGGAGAGCTCTTTGAATGCCGCTACATATTGAAACACCCTTAATTAAATCCCATTTGATCAGCCATAAAGTGGGCCAATCTATTTGGCTGAAAATGGAGTCCGCCCAGCCATCTGGCTCTTTCAAAGCCCGAGGAATCGGCTATGCATGCGAAGAATATTTAAAACGAGGAGCAAAACGTTTCATTGCATCATCGGGCGGTAATGCGGGGCTAGCAGTTGCTTTTGCTGGACGCCGCCTTTCGGTACCTGTAATCATCGTGGTACCTGAGGCAGCTTCAAAGCGGGCGGTGAACTTGATGCGCTTAGAGAATGCGGAAGTTATAGTCCATGGGAAGTCTTTGGACGAAGCGCACCGATTTGCGCTGTCACTCATCCAATCCACTGATGCATATATACATCCTTTCGACGACCCTCTGGTTTGGAGAGGTCATGCCAGTCTAATTGATGAAATATTCCGAGCTGGTCTAAAGCCTGACGCAATCGTTCTGTCAGTCGGCGGTGGCGGCCTTCTTTGCGGTGTTATAGAAGGATTGAAGCGGAATGGAGGGACCGGTGTGCCAGTCATCGCTGTTGAAACTGAAGGTGCCGACTCCTATGGGAAATCGTTAAATGCGGGATTCCTTGTCGAGCTTGCATACATATCGAGTATTGCGACGACGTTAGGAGCGCGCATTGTTTGTGAACAAGCATTGGCGTACTCCAAAGATCATCGTATCGAAAGCGTTGTGTTGCCGGACAAATTGGCCGTTTCTGCTTCTTTGCAGTTTTTGCAAGATCATGGAATTGTCGTTGAGCCTGCTTGCGGCGTTGCGCTCGCTGCGGTGTACGAAAAAGTTGCAGTGTTATCAGGGTATAAAACGGTATTAGTTATCGTATGCGGCGGCGTTGGTTCTACCGCTGATGACTTAGTCGAGTTGGCACGTGTGGAATATGACGTAGCAAAATGTTAAATATTCAGTGTGCCTCATTCCCAAGGAGGACAAGGAAGAAAACGTTTGGTCTCTACCCGCCCTTAGTCAAAGATCCGCGGCGAGCAGACATGAAGAGGTTCCCCTGGGATATGGTTCAAGATAGAGGAGGAGTTTAATGTCAGCACCAGGAGAAAAAGTGCTGCCATCAGGAAAGGACGGCTTGTGGTGTCTGCCCTGTCGTCATTTGCCTGTCTGCACATTGCAAAAACCCGGCTTTGATAAATAGCCCCGCTCGTTAATTCTTCCATCACCAAGCAGAGTGAAGGTGGACCCACGCAAATCATGGAGGAATCAATATGCCTTTGGCGAATAACACAAGCGCGGGCTTAAGAGCTCCGTCAACTCCGCGCAATGCGGCCGCATTAGCTGATCTGGCTTCGTTTATCCTGAGCTTTATAGCGAGCCCCTGGTGAATTAATAGACACGCTGATCAGCTTACGCCGTGGCCTGACTAGATGGATCTTTTCAACAAGCTGCCTTCCCTCCGTCTCTCCCTTTACCACATGGGAAGTTATCCGTGCCTTCTGCGTCCCGATTGCGTCTTTGAGCCTTCGCAACCAAGGTGCTTCCATTCATCGATTCAAGGGTACTGGGAATTCGCCTGCCTGTAATTGCTGTCGTTTCCTAAAATGCCCCATTTTGCAGAGATTTTTCTTCAATTTTTACCCATGATAACATATTTTATCATGGGTAAAATCCTGCCCCAGCTTCAGCCCTAGAGTATGATAAAGTATGATCTCCAAAGACCCGCTATCCGGAGACCGAATGACCGAACTCGAACGCCTGACCATCACGCTCACCGCTGAACTGGCGGAGACGATCAAGTGGGCCGTCAATGACGGCGACTATGCTTCGGCCAGCGAAGTGATTCGCGAGGCGCTGCGCGACTGGAAGCTTCGGCGCGAGCTGCGGCACGAGGAGTTAGCAACGCTCAAGGCGGACATCGACCAGGCCCTGGCGCAAGTTGCGGCTGGACAGTTGGGCGAGTTTAATACTGACCGAATCGTCGAGCGCGCCCGAAAATTGTTGGCCGCGCGCAAGCGCTCGGGCTGACAGCTGAAGCAATCTGGTGTATATATGACAATGGTGTGCATATATATATAGGAGAAAAATTGGAGTGTGTAGCTTGCAGTTTTTACCGGCCAGCGCGCCTGTGTTGAGGTCACGGTGAAACTGTCATGAGAACTGGATTGAGAGCGGGAATCTTGCTCTCTGTCCCCTTCATCATCGGCATTGATTGTTCGCGTGTTGAAAAAGGATTGTCCATATGATCAGCATGGATATAGCGGTACTTGCCACCAGGATGAATTGGCATGAGTGAAGAACTGATTGTTTCCCCGGCCGCCCCGGCTGCGCCTGCCGCCGGTAGCGCTCTGACTTCGGCGCAATTTCGCAAGCTTGCCGAGGTTCCACCCGAGATCGAGTGGTTCGCCAACATCGACAGCCTGCAAACCCGGCGCGCGTACCAGAACGACCTGCGCGGCTTCATGGCTTTTGCCGGCATCGTCAGCCCGGAGGATTTCAGGATCGTCACGCGCAGCCATGTGCTCGCGTGGAGGAAGAGCCTGGAAGAAGAGCAGCTGGGAGGCGCCACCATCCGCAGGAAATTGGCGGCACTCTCCTCCCTGTTCGAGTACCTGTGCGAAGCCAATGCGGTGACGCATAATCCGGTCAAGGGGGTGAAGCGCCCCCCGGTCGAATCCTGGCAGGGCAAGACCCCGGCGCTCGGGGATGCGCAGGCGCGCGCCCTGCTGGAGACGCCGAAAGCCGAGACGCTCAAGGGCAAGCGCGACCGGGCCATTCTCTCCGCCCTGCTCTATCACGGCATCCGGCGCGAGGAATTGGCCAAGCTCAAGGTGAAGGACTACAACCAGATGCGCCGCGGGGTTGCGCACCTGCGAATCAAGGGCAAGGGTGGCAAGATGCGCTTCATTCCCACCCACCCGAGCACGCTCACCCTGATCGAAGAGTATCTGGAAGCGGCGGGCCACGGGCCAAATCCCGATGCGCCCCTGTTCCGGCCGGTCAAAAACAATGTGCACGGCCACACCCTGACGGCGCTGACCCCCGATTCGATCTATTTCGAGGTGGTGCTGAAGTATTTAAGGAAGCTGGGGATTTTTGGGGAGAACATGGGGCCGCACGTGATGCGCGCAACGGCGGCGACGAACGCGCTGGATAACGGGGCGGACATCGCCAAGGTGCAGGAGTGGCTGGGGCATGCGAATATTGCGACAACCCGAATTTATGATCACCGCAAGACCCGACCGGAGGATAGCCCAACGTTCAAGGTGAGTTACTGAAAACCGGGCTTATCCTTTATCCTTGCCGCTGTTCACTCACATTGCCGGGCTTTCGCGGTCGGACGCCGCATGGTTTTCATCAAGCTTCGATGCCATTCGACGATGCAAGGCGGCTTCTTTCATGTCGGCCACGACGGTCTGCTCGTGACGGTGTATTAATGCTGCAGTATGCGATTGCAGGTCCTGAGCTTGTCTGCCATAAAGATAGCTTTTATTCTCATACTGCTCCAGCAATTCCTTTTCTTCCTGCACTTTTGCCTGCATTTGCATAGCGGCATTTTCATAATATTTCGCTACCGCCTCATGATCGCTCGGAGTCGTGACTTTCTGGATAGCCGCACGAATCTCAGTGTCAATGGGCTCGGCTGCAATCGTCAAGGAGCTCATCGAACCTAGCAGGGCTGCCATTGATAACACTGCGAAGATATTTCCTAGTTTTGTTTTCATGATAGTAATGAAGCCAAACAGGATGAAGGTGACTTTATCCTATCTCAGTCAACACTATGCGTATATTGGGGAAACTCTGGTTTTATACTAAGGGAAACCCTTAGAGTTGCAAGGCCGAAGTGTGTGGCCCCCGCCTAACTCTGGAGCAGCGAGAACGCTATTGTGGTCCCGATGGATTACGGGTTCAGGACAGGGAGCAATTCGAAATCCTCATCAATCGCAAGAACTTAAGAAATAGCCTAGATGAGATAGTAGCCGGGCATTCATTCAATGTCATAGCCGGTTCTACAGTAGTAAAGCGAGAATTGCTATTTTTCCCATCTGGCTGCCAAGGGTGATTGTGGGATCGTCTCAGAAAACGGAACAGAAAAGGCAGGAAGGATGATGCCGCGCTATTTGTTACCGATTATGCGGGACGGTTCATCCCCGCGCATGCGGGGAACACGCCTCTTTCCGGTGCGCCGATGGCCGCACTTTGCATGGGCGCAAGGCTACACGTCCGGAGCGTCCGGAGCCAGAATTGGCCAGATGCCATCTTCACCTTCTTTCAGGCATGATCCATTAGCATCCAGTCCGTATGCACACTCTATTTTTTTACCAGCAAGAATTCTTTCATAATTTTCCCTTTCTCTTTCATTAATCGGCACCGAAGGACGACCACACGCGGCTATCAGCATAACTGACAGAGCAATAGTAACTGCACTAATAATACGCTTCATAAAATAACTCCCTATAAACTTTACAATAACCTTACCATGGGAGTGGAATTATCTACTGCTTTTTATATAGAATAAAGACTGTTTTTTGGATAACATTGCTCTATTTTTGGAGCAATTAACATGGAGTTTTTGAATGACATGGCCTTGTTCGTGGAAGTTGTCAAGGCCAAGGGCTTTCGCGGTGCTGCCGATACTATCGGAATGCCGAACTCAACCCTGTCGCGACGGATCAGTGCGTTGGAGAAGGCAATTGGGCTGCGCCTTTTGCATCGCACAACGCGCAAGATTGAGCTAACCGAGGCCGGTCAGATTTATTATGAGCGCTGCAAGCGCATCGTCGATGAAGCCAGGCTTGCGCATGAACAACTCGGCAAAATGCTCGCACAGCCCAGCGGAGTGCTACGCGCTTCACTACCTGTGGATTTTACCGTAGCCTACTTGGCGCCTTTGGTCGCCGAATTTGCAAACCTCTATCCCGGCATCACTTTCGATTTCGATCTCACATCACGGCGGGTCGATCTGGTGAGCGAGCCTTTCGATGTGGCGATCCGCCTGGGAGAATCAGAGAATTCGCAGCTGATCGCACGTCCACTGGCCATGCTCCCTACGTACCTTTACGCTTCACCCCGTTATCTCGACCGCTCGGGAGAACCTGTCGAGCCTGCCGATCTGGAGCACCATGAGTGTCTGAGCATCCTGAAGACCGGTACGTGGACACTGCATGATGGGACGCAAACCCTCAAGGTTTCTATCAGTGGCCGGTTCACGCTCAACAGTGTCGCCATGATTCGCCGCTTGGGAACACTCGATATGGGCATTATCATGATGCTGGAGGAAATTGTCACCGATGATCTTGCCAGCGGGCAGTTGCGTCGCGTACTGCCTCAATGGCATGGCACTCCAGTACCCGTCTATGCCGTCACTGAGACCCGATTGCTGCCCGCAAAGACACAGTGCTTCATCGAGTTCTTACGGGAGCGCCTGCCACAGGGTTTAAAACACGGGGTTTAAAAAGATGCTGAAATTTCCCTGATGCTGGCCGCCACCCAGAGATTGTATCCATTCACCTCGGATTGTAGTAAGTGATCAAGGTGAGGATAGTTTGTGCTCGTCAGAAGGGCATGATCAATTTCAACCAGGCTGTGTAACCCTGGAAACGATTCTTGACGTGCATTTCATGCTGCCACTGTGCAATAAACATCGTTCCGGTCGGGCTGTTATAACTCACGCTAGGCCCAATCGCAAACACTTCACCTTTACGCCCCGGGGACCAAGGGCCAAGCGCCGGCGAGATTGCTTGCCCATCGAGTTTATCGTTTGTCGTCTGCTTCAGGTAATAACCTGAAAGGCCAACACCCCATAAAGCAAAACGCTTGCCAGCAAGAAAGTCAATGTGGAGTTCGTCACCGGACGCATAGTCCATTTTCGGTTCGCCAATGCCAAGACGAAACTCCTTATTCTTACTCTTGATGTTGTACATGAATTTACTGGAGATCTCCCACCCCTTTTCAGAGAGCCAGGACACCGCGAAGAGTGGTTCGATGCTCCAGTAATTGGCGCCGATGCTCTTGCGCGGATTACCGGCTTTATACTGGCCCGTAGGTAGGCGAATGTCCAATGCAGCTACCCAATGCCAGTTCCCTAAATGCCAGTTCAAACCGAAAGGACTGATGGTTATATCACCCAGCCCGATAACTGAATCATGGTCCCCAAGCTTCATCCTTTGATACACTATTGGCACGATGATATGAACACCGTAATTACCCCCGAGAATGCTCATTTCATTGATGTGGATAAGGCGAAATGCGTTGAACCAGGTACTGAGAGATGCATCCGACACTTTGTCACCATTGCCGTTATGCAAGGAGCCACCGTAATGACCGAAATAGTTGAGGAAGTAATTGCCCGGGGGGGGTGCTACCCCCGCCAGCCAGTTTTCGGCACCGTTTGGATACTGGTCGCTACCCTCCTTGGCAATTGCATCCCCTGCAGCCAGCTCCAACAGAGCTAGCACAAAGCCGAACAGCTTAATGTTCATGCTCCCTTCTTGATCACAGCTATCATCATCTTCATGATGATTTCTTCGAATTTGGAGAATGGAATCATCCACTGCTTTTTATATAGAATAAAGACCGTTTTTTGGATCACATTGCTCTACATTTGGAGCAATTAGTGCCAGCGCATTTCGCGACATTGCCCTAAGGCGTCCCAGGTTCGGCTATCTGCGGGGGTTAGTGATGCTCAAGCGTGAAGGCTGGCAGGTGGGCAAGAAGCGGGTGTTGTCGGCATGGTTAATCGCCAAGCAAGGTGAGTCCAAGCGCGCCGCCAGCAACGCGTAGTTCTTGATCGAGCGTGGCCAAGGGCAAATCGAGTCGTTGGGCCAGCTCTAAATACGCTGCATCATAGAGGGTGAGCCGGTAGCGTTCGGCAAGTAAGGCTGTTGCTGTCCATGACTGGCTTGCAGTTTCAGGATCAAGATTAATCGGCAGATCACGAAGAAACCCAGCTAGCTGATGGCGGCGTGTCGCGTCAAGTCGGCCGCGTCGCTCGGCCATGGCTAGACCATTAAGAATTTCCAGGGGCCAAAGCGACGGAGCCATTGCACCTGTTTCAACGATCTGATCCAGCAAATCAAGGGTGGTGGAAGTATGCTCATCCTCAAAACACCATGTGAGAGCCACTGAACTATCAAGAACTAAGCTCACAAACGACCTTCATTGATGAGATCCTTAATCTTGAGGTCGCCCAAGGTAACCCCGCGGCTGGCGTCCAATAAACTGCGGGCCACCTGACGAGCTTTCGCACGGTTAAAGCCAGGCTCAGCGGGAACCAGTCTCGCTACGGCTTTGCCATGTCGAGTAATAAGAACTTCTTCGCCATTCTCGACCCAGTCGAGCAAGGTCCCCAGTTTATTCTTGGCCTCGAACGCTCCGATCTCACGCATATAACCTCCGATATAAGCTAGTTAACATCTAGCTTATATTATAAGCGCATTCGGAAGCCACTGGATCCTCTCCTTTTAGTGACATCTTTATGAATGATAACGTCCTTTATCATTCACTATTTTTTCATATCGAGATAGCAACAAACCCGCCTTGCTTACCTCTATGGAGCAAAGCTATGGACAGAATCTGGACCAAACCACGCCTTCAACGTCTGCAATGACATGCATGACAGTTTTTGTGTGAAAAGAAGTGCAAGGCGAGTTGTAGGCCGTGAGCAAGAAACATAAAAGAGATTACGGTTTCTTTCAAAGACATCTTGCTTATCAACTGGAACACTGCCCGATCCCTCCCATTCAAGATACTGGTCAAAATTGTATTTGTTCCAACCCCGGCCAAGAACAACGAGAACATTTTCAAATTCATCGCCCTTAACACTGTGCTTAGTAGCAAAGGGAGTATGCCCATCAATGAATTGATCGAGGGCAATCATTTCTTGATATGAAATTTTCCGCAGTTGCCGAGTAAGCTTTACGCTTTCTGAAACTTCTTCGTCGGGCTTCTCTAATTGTGCAGCAGCCTCATTTTCTCGACGCATTATTGCCTCAGGGAGGCGTGGAAAGTGGTTAGCACAAATATGATCAATGAGTTGACCAATTGTCCCATCATGACGTAACGCAATAAGTTCATTCATTATTTTTGATAAACGAACTTTTTTGTCATGAGATATGAGTTTAGGCGCCGCGTCTCCCAACAATGAGAACATCTCTCCATAGCGCCCCCGTTGATAGGCGCCGCACGCCGGCTCCAGCTTGTCGGCAAAAAAACTGATGTACTCGTCTTCCTTCTTGATGAATTTATCGGGATAACGCAATGCCTTAGCCAAGGATGCATAGCCCTGCTCCAATGCCAGTGTATTGTGCGTAAGCATAAGGATTTTTGTTTTGTCAGCAGCAAAATCCCATCCGTCAGTTTTTAGCTTTTCAATAAATTTGCAAAGATATTGATGAGCGATATCTGCAGGGAGATCGTCCTTCCAATGTCCTCCTCCGGCACCTGTGCGCCGAGATCCAGCCCATGTATTTGTGTGGTAGACCACTGCCGAGCCAATGAAGGATTCATCCTTTACCGCCTGAGGGAGAGCGGGGCGTATATTATTAAGGACTTTGACAATAGAGATCGATGAACGAAAATTTGCTCCCTTTCCAATTTCGGTAAGAGCATCGTGATTAACATGGCCGCAGGTTTCGTCATATATTCGTTGCCAATGATCGCCGAAAAATCCAATAAGGGGTCCCCCGGCTCGCCCTAGTAGATTTTCCTTGATGGCATTCATAATTTCACGACTGGTATCTTGATACTCATCTACGAGGATAAATGGGTACTTTCCCGCCAAGATAGACTTGAACTTTTCTGAAGGCATGAGGGCGGCGGTTAGAGCCAAAACATCATCGTGGTGAAGCGATATTAATTCACCGTTAATCCGTCGATGCCCAAGATCATACTCGACCCGCTGTTTCTCGATACTCGGCTCCTCACATAGCTTCTCTTGCCAGGCAGGAAGGACCGCGATTTTTTCGCGCAGTATGGACTGAAATCCTTTAATTAAGGACCAGCAAAAGGCGTGAATTGTGTCGGTAAAAACGAGCTGATTTCCGTCAATACGACTGTTAATAACTCCAGTTGCTGCATTTGTATAGGTGATGCATGCAATACGTTGATTTTGGCAACGCAATTTCTCCCCCTGCGAGATGAGTAGGTATCGCAGTGTCTCGACCAATGAATAGGTCTTTCCAGCACCTGCCCCAGCTTCAAGAAGAAAGCTCCTGCTATCCCTTAGGCATTCTGCAACCCGCTCATCCGCTGCGCGCGCCGCCAACAATGCTGGACTGAATTTTTCACTCATGCTACTTCACGAACTCCGCACTTGGGGTTGCGACACTAGACTGAGGCACATCATTATTCGCGAGCCAGACAAGTCCATCGCGGATATAACGAGGAATATTCCATTTGGCAACCGTGATCGCGTGCTGCAAGACAAATTCTGACTTTTTCACATCTCTTGCCGCAAGCCATGCCTGGGCCGCGCACTCTTCCACGCTTGGACCTGGAAATTCAAAAAGAGCCTTATTCGCAAGCATGAAAGCATCTTCAAAGCTCCGGCCGCATGGGCCATCTTTCTCCTCTGGTTGCTGGAAAGCAAGGCGCTTCTTTCCACAAATTTTCTTTGTCTCCTCGGCAGCAAGGAGATGCGCGGGAGTGACAGTAGGATTATCAAACCACGCCTTAATGCAGGTATTACTACTCCGTTCCCCATCACTCACCGGACAAGCTTCATAACGCCCTTTTCCGTTCGGCTTGACGGTATCGATGTCAGTAATAATAAGCGTGGGGATTTCAAGGAACTCTAGAAGGCCAAAGAAAATATGTGCGTAGGCTCCTCCTACCTCCATGACTGAAATGTATTGGCTTCCCAATTTATTGCCTTCTGGTTGCCCCTCATCGATTATTTCCATAATTCTGGGAAGTAGAAGGCGCTCGGTCGTACCCTCAATAAGAATGGCTTTGTCCGCGAAAAACAGATCGCAGCGAGTCAGTGTCATGTATTGATGCAGGAAGGCCTTCTCCGGTTCGCCTTTGGCCAAGAGCCCCTTCCGCAAATCCTTAACAATTGTCCTAAAAGCACTGCTGCCCTCATCTACAGTAGAAAGAAAGTATCGAATCGTCTCGAAATGTGCTTCGTTAGCAACGTGCGACGAATGAGTGGACACAATGAACTGGACTGGCCATCGTACACCTTGCTCTTTGCTGAATACGGTCGCAATCTCATCAAGTTTTCGAATAAATACTTCCTGCATCTGCGGATGCAAATGTACTTCCGGCTCCTCGATAAAGACGACTTGCACCGCAGGCCTGGGCTCCATTGCTAAATAGAGCTTAAAAAATTCTCGTAACTGCAAGAGAATTAGAATGATATTGCGTGCCCCTAGACCGTTGTATGTCTCTGGTAGATGGATACCATTCGCCCCGGTATAACGTACCTTTGTATGATTGGTTAGCAAACGTTCCACATCCAGTGTGGTTTCCGTTAAAAGCTTCAGATCGGAAAGTCCCGGATAACCGAAGATCGATAGGGCCGGCAGCAAGGTATTGAGCTTCGCATTGAAGTCTTCGCCAATATCTTCCTGAATCTTGCTAACCGCGATCTCTAGTTCCGCAGCCGTGTTATAGCTCTCCGAATCTGCGGCATTGATCTTCGCTGTTGTAAAAAGGCTCTCCAGCACCTTCCCGATCACGACGCGGTCCTTCTGAGTAGCATCATCTAGGCCGCGCTGGGCACTGATAAAACCACTTGCGCACAATGCTCTTACTAAAGATCCCTCGACTGCTCTTTCGTTGGTAGGGTCATTAGGGTCAAGTGCAGCAAAACTCAACCCAAATAGACTCGGGACGCGATCTCGTAACACCCGAAAGACTTCGGGCCGAGCATTCTCATCCGTACCCATGAGAGCGGCAAACAGCTCTTTGACTCTACCCTCCTTGAGGGCATAGCGTGCGACTACAAGAGCCTCAGTGCAATCGGGGTCTAGATCCACAATGAAATCGCTGAGCATTCCAAGCGGTTCATCTATTTCATAGGAAAAATTCAGCCGGATTTCGATAGCCGGAAGAATCTTACGTACCTCCGACTCGGAAACACCTTGGGTTGCTGCGATAAATGCAGACCAGAATTGCCGGTGTGTGCCGAATGAGAAATCTTCCAATCGGAAGGTGACGTTGTTTTCTGTCAGGAGCCGCTTGATGACTTCAGTTAATGAAGTCTTCCCACTATTATTTCGTCCTACGATGACTGTTGTCTTACTTTCCAAGAGAAGATCAATGTCATGTAACAGTCGAAAATTCTTTACTGAGATATTTTTGATATGCACTTCAATCCTTTCTCCGAGACCAATTACGCCCGCGCCTCCTAGCTCTAAAGTACTAACGGATTATGAACGTGGGGTACTGAGTTATCGTTTTTAATAACCGGGATTAGCGTGCCATTCGACGTCATGGAGACATGTTGGACAGGCCTGTTCCAGCCTCTATTCTAGTTTTCATGGCTGAGCCAACAATTGGACTTTGGTACACCTATTGCCGAGTATGGGTATTTGAATTGATTACCTCGGACAGTCTCCGGAGACTTATTGCAAGCCAGGAACCTCAAGGATTTTGAAAGAAAATTCCCCCCAATAAATTGGGCAAGGCCCCTGACCGCGTCAGGAAGATTGGTTTTATGTGGGTGAAGTCCGGGAAGCCTGTGGGCAATCCCTGTGGTAAACCTCGTGGACGGGCTTTATTCGTCCATCAGGTTTTCCAGCAGGGTTGTCCATGGGCCAGGTGAAGCATGCCGGACACTCGGCTTTAGCCGATCATCCACATGCTACCGCTTGTCAATTTGAAAGGTTACTTCTCTCGTGGCAAAGCGGGAACCCAGCCATTTTTCCCACCTGGCTGCCCTTCGCATCAAGTCTGCCCGGTAGGCAGCATTGAGATGAGGTGTGTAGGAGTGGTAATTGGCCACTTTCGTCCATAGATCGCCCCGGTCGTTACGGATGTGCATGTGGATACGCCAGGCGGCGAGCGCATAGGAATAACACTCCGGTTGCGCCACATGCTCGGGCCTGATGCCATATTTGGCCAAGCCGGAAAGATACACAGTATTGAACTGCATCGGGCCGACATCGTAGGTGTCATTTGCGTTTCGCACCCATTGCCCAGGCTTACCCCCCTCCTTTTCCGCCACGGCAAGAAGGATGTTCGCGGGCACTTCATATCTGACCGCGGCTTCAATCGAACAAGCGACGTGCTCCGGCAAATCGGATGGCAGATCCACCATCACTCCCCTCCCCTGCTACTTGCTGTCCCGGAAAGCAGCTGCTTCCGCTTCCGGATCAAGCTTGGTTTCAGTCGATCCAGCGAAGGCATTGCCCTTGAATTGCGGTTCAGGAATATTGGATCGAATGGCGGAGGCAACTTTTCCGCCGGGGGTTTGCACTACGCGCCCGCCTTGCGAAGCAATGCCGCTCTTGACCGCTTCCATCCCTCTACGAGCGAGATGAGAGCCCATTTCAGCCACAAAGCGCGAAGGCGTGCCCATTGCCTGAGCTAGTCCGCCCAAGGGCGTGCTCTGCCTGGGCTGCTCTTCGGCGAACATGCCCATGCCGCCTTCCATGCTGGCGTGAGCCGCATCGAATGCGCCTTAATAGCGGATGCTCCCCCGGCCGCATTGGTGGCTGAAGCCATCATCATGCCAGTGGCGACCCCGGTCGCGGCTGCGGCAGTTGCAATTGCGGCACCTGCGCCAAGATTGCCTATTCCCCCCTGCCCCACTGCCGACAATGCTGCTTAGCATGGGCGGAATCTTGTCGACCAGCACAAGAAGAATGATGGACACGACCATCATTACCCCCATCTCCTTGAGGTTGAGGCCCATGCTCATGTGGCGGTAGTAATCATCCAGAAAGGTCTTGCCGATGCCAACCAGCAGAACCATGGCAAAGAGCGATATCGCAACCCCCAGGACAGTGCGGTAATAGTTGATCGCGATCTCCGAAGTCCAGCGCGAGCCACCGAATCCGAGGAAGAAAATGCCGGCGTAGGCCAGAATCCAGCCGGATACCAGGAGCAGCACCATGTTGATGCTGACCAGGGCCAGAATGATGAGGATTACCGCCGCCATGATGATCCCGGTCATGCTGTCGATTGGTAAGCGCAGCGTGGACTCATCCAGTGCTCGATAGAAGATATGAAAGCCAATATCGACGATGCCTGATGGGGAAAGCACATCACGCAGTCCACTAGCCTCGGAACCAATCTGCTTGAGCGAGGAAATGATCGAGGTGGCGAAAGCAGGCCCATTCATGAGCAACCACCAGAAGAAACCCGTAAAGACCGTGAAGCGGAGGAACTCGGCAAAGAACTCGCCTATATCAGCGCGGCGCAATGCCATCAGGCCAAATGTCCAGACCATGCTGATCGTCACCAGCAGCATCCAGAAAAGCCAGGATGCGCGTTCGGTAATGATTGTTGCCCACGCACTGGCTGCAGTCTGATAACGCGTGAGTATGTCTCCAGAACATTCGGCATTTCCGATTGCTGCCTGCGAATGCGACGAAGTAAGCATCAATCTCAGCAGTAATACCAGGGCGGCAGTTTCTAATGAAATCCGCTTTTTCATGCCATCACCAACTCTTTTTCTGGCTTGGCTTGTACCCTTCAGGTGAGCCTTTCGGACACTCCTTGAGCAAAGCCTCTTGTTTTTTAGGATCTGTCGTCCATGCCAACTCAGCGCAAGCTGGATTGGGCTCCTCCACCTTCTCCAGTCCTTTGGCAGAATTATGATACGCGTATATAAAAAATAAACAAAACCATACCTGCCTATTTATATATCATTGCAATTGAACTTTATTTTATGGATGAAGTCGAACAAGTACCTCTAAAAAAACAGGTATAACTAATTCATTTAAATATGAGGATATGACATTGGAGACTTATTGCAGATAATCAGACAAGATCCATATTCGATCTGATTATCTTTTCTGCCAGTCAAGTTTGGCTGAATCCTTAGACTGGTAGTTTTTGTTCTTAATTTTGATACCCCGGTGGGGTTCTTGATTATTTGCAAAAGGAGTTAGCGATGTCTGCAATTACACCTGAGACCATTGCAGTTGGTCACAAGAGGGAGAGCAGTGCGAGCAGTGCAGCATACGACATGTCGGAATGGTATGACTCCAGGTTCTACAAGCTGGGTCTGCTGCCGATACTGGGGATAGCGGTTTTCTGGGTCTGGTTTCAACGCACCTATGCCTATTCCCACGGGATGGACTCCATGGAGCCGGAGTTCGAGCAAATCTGGATGGAACTGTGGCGTTTCCAGATGATGCTCTGGCCAACCCTGGCCCTGATCGTCTGGGGCTGGATATGGAAGACGCGCGATACCCAGGAGCAACTGGCAAGCCTTACGGTGAAGAAGGAAATCAAGCGGTACTTCTATTTCCTGATGTGGCTTGGCGTGTATATGTTCGCCGTCTACTGGGGATCGAGCTTCTTCACCGAGCAGGATGCTTTCTGGCATCAGGTGATCATCCGCGACACGAGCTTCACACCCAGCCATATACCGCTGTTCTATGGGGCGTTCCCGATGTACATCATCATGGGCGTATCGACTTTCCTGTATGCAAGTACGCGCTTGCCGCTCTATAACAGGGGAACTTCGTTTCCGCTGCTGATGGCTATCGCAGGCCCGCTGATGAGCCTTCCGAACGTGGGCCTCAATGAGTGGGGGCATGCCTTCTGGTTCATGGAGGAACTCTTCAGCGCACCGTTGCACTGGGGCTTCGTGGTGCTGGCCTGGGCAGCCCTGTTCTCCGGGGGCATTGCCGTCCAGGTGATTGCACGGTTCTCCAACCTCATGGACGTGCAGTGGAACAAGCAAAGCCGGGTGATCCTGGATAACGTTATTTAAGTTTTAATCCAGTTGTAACTGCTGGCAGCACACCCATCCGCTTTCACAGGGATGGGGATTTCAGCAAGAACAGCATTACCGGAAGGTCTCCTGACGCCGCTTCCGTTCTTCCTCCAAAGCCAGGCAACCCGCCTCTGCGCTCTCGCCATCCCACTTATCGATTCAGTTTGCTTCCTCGGCTTCCAGGAACACTACCTCCCAGATATGGCCATCGATATCCTGAAATTTGAGGATTGAACGCGAAGCCAAGCCGGGTGAAAAAATCCATCGACTGGCCGAGATTCTTTACCGGCAGGTTTACGAATATTTTTCTGATCACTCTGCTCTCCGTTACAAGTCGATCGGCAAATGAAACATTGAAATTGCCGTTGATCATTGCTTAATTTCATCATCGGGAGGACGAGTATAACCCTGTTCCCGCTGAAGTACCCACCCTATGGATTCAAGCTGAAATGTCGGCAGCATAGCGCTCTTCGGTTAAAACTTCAGGCAGAAAGCGGCTTTCCGAAACATGACCTAGTGGTCGAAAAATCCAAAAACAGAAACTTTTGACACCCGTCAGAAAATATAGGACCATTGAGGGGGCACTAGAGTTAGTTGAGCACACTCTCATGCACTACTATATATGGTAGTCCACAGGTTTTCCACAGCATTTCCACAACACCTAAAATATCAGGGTTTGCCTAGGGATTCGGTACATTTCCCTTACAAATGAGGAGCATCCAGCATGCAGCTTTCCACAGATCAAACGTCCCGGCCGGCAATGGCAGGCTACGAATTTTCTTCGAACCCTCCCGGCCATGATCCGCGCTATTCCCAATACAAGATCATTCGTCGCAATGGCTCCGTGGCCGGATTCGAACCGAACAAAATCTCCATTGCCATGACGAAAGCGTTTCTCGCCGTCGAGGGCAGTCAGGGTGCAGCTTCGGCCAGGGTACGCGAAGTGGTGGCGCGCCTGACCGAAGATGTAGTGAATGCCTTGATGCGCCGCCAGCCCTCGGGTGGAACCTTTCATATCGAGGATATCCAGGATCAGGTGGAACTCGCATTGATGCGCTCGGGCGAGCACGATGTGGCGCGAGCCTATGTGCTGTACCGCGAGGATCGGGCGCGCAAGCGGGCGCAGCAAAAGGAAGTGGGTGCAGCGGAAGTGACCGGCAGTGTCTTGAACGTGCTCGAGGATGGGCGCCGGGTTCCGCTCGATACCGCGAGGCTGTTGGCGCTGATCGAGTCTTGTTGCGAAAGTCTGGGTGAAGCGGTCGATCCTGCGCTGATACTTAAAGCCACGCTCAAGGATTTATATGATGGAGTGCCGATGGAGGAAGTAAGGAAATCGGTAATCCTGTCGGCACGGGCGTTGCTGGAAAAAGAGCCGGCCTACAGCTACGTTACGGCGCGACTGCTGCTGCACTCGCTCCGCTTCGAGGTGCTGGGCGAGGAAATCGTGCAAAGGGAAATGGCTGGGCGCTATATGGAATATTTCCCGGCCTTCATAAAGCGCGGAATCGAAGCCGAACTGCTGGATGAGCGGCTGGCGCAGTTTGACCTGGCCCGGCTGGCACAAGCCCTCCATGCGGAGCGCGATCTTAAATTTGGCTATCTCGGTTTGCAAACCTTGTATGACCGTTATTTTCTCCATATACAGGAGCGCCGTATCGAGTTGCCTCAGGCATTTTTCATGCGGGTGGCAATGGGGCTTGCATTGAACGAAATCGATCGTGAAGCACGGGCGATAGAGTTCTACCATGTGCTGTCCAACTTTGATTTCATGAGTTCCACACCTACCCTGTTTAATTCCGGCACGCGCCGCTCGCAATTGTCTTCGTGCTATCTCACGACAGTGCCGGACGACCTGGATGGCATTTACGAGGGAATCAAGGAAAACGCATTGCTTGCCAAGTATGCCGGAGGACTGGGCAATGATTGGACGCGTGTGCGGGCAATGGGATCGCATATCAAGGGCACCAACGGCAAATCCCAGGGCGTAGTTCCCTTTCTCAAGGTGGTATCCGACACGGCCGTGGCGGTAAACCAGGGTGGTAAACGCAAGGGCGCCGTTTGTGCCTACCTCGAATCCTGGCACCTGGATATCGAGGAGTTTCTGGAACTGCGCAAGAATACCGGGGACGATCGCCGGCGCACGCATGACATGAACACGGCCACGTGGGTTCCCGACCTGTTCATGAAACGGGTAATGGAAGGGGGCGAATGGACGCTCTTTTCGCCTTCCGACGTGCCTGATCTGCACGAGAAGTATGGCAAGGCATTTGAGCAGGCTTATCTCGCCTATGAGGATAAGGTCGCGCGCGGCGAACTCGGCCTGTACAAGACGATACCCGCGATGCAGTTATGGCGCAAAATGCTGAGCATGCTGTTTGAAACCGGGCACCCCTGGATCACCTTCAAGGATGCCTGCAATATCCGCTCGCCGCAAAACCATATCGGCGTGGTGCACAGTTCCAATCTCTGCACCGAGATAACGCTGAATACCAATGATCAGGAAATCGCGGTATGCAACCTCGGCTCGATCAATCTGGCAGCCCACATCGATGATGCCGGAAAGCTTGACGCCGACAAGCTCAAGCGTACTGTCGGCCTCGCCATGCGCATGCTCGACAATGTGATCGATATCAATTTCTATGCCGTGGCCAAGGCACGCAACTCCAATCTCAGGCACCGGCCTGTCGGGCTGGGTATCATGGGTTTCCAGGATTGCCTGCACAAGATGCGCATTCCCTACGCTTCGGACGAGGCAGTGGAATTTGCGGACCGTACCATGGAAGCGATGGCCTACCATGCCTACTGGGCCTCGACCGAACTGGCCGAAGAGCGGGGACGTTATGCTTCCTATCGCGGCAGTCTGTGGGACCGCGGCATTCTGCCTCAGGATACGCTCGACCTGCTGCAGGAAGAACGCGGCGGATACATCGAGGCGGACAGATCATCGACGCTGGACTGGGAAGCGCTGCGCGAACGCATCAGAAACCATGGCATGCGTAACTCCAACTGCCTGGCAATAGCGCCCACCGCGACCATTTCGAACATTGTCGGCGTTTCTGCCAGCATCGAGCCAACCTTCAAGAATCTTTACGTCAAATCCAATTTGTCGGGAGAATTCACCATTGCCAACCAGTATCTGGTAAGCGACCTGAAAAAGCTTGGGCTATGGGACGAGGTCATGATTTCTGATATCAAGTATTTCGATGGGGCCCTGGGCAAGATAGATCGCGTACCCACCGATCTCCGCAGGCTTTATGCCACCGCCTTCGAGGTGGAACCCCAGTGGCTGATCGAAGCGGCAGCACGCAGGCAGAAATGGATAGATCAGTCCCAGTCCCTGAATATCTATATTGCGAGCGTCTCCGGCAAAAAGCTGGATGAAACCTACAAACTGGCCTGGGTGCGCGGCTTGAAGACGACCTACTATCTGCGCTCGCTCGGAGCGACGTCAGCAGAAAAATCTACGGTCCAGGCGGGCTCTTTGAATGCGGTACCCGCGGAAGGGAGCCTGCCAGCCATGAGTGCGGCAGTGCCAGCGACAGACGTGTCGTTCTGTTCCGTCGATGATCCGGAATGTGAATCATGCCAATAACAATTAAAATGTAATGTTAGGAGAAAGATATGTTGATATTCGAGGATGAAACCATGCCATCGGCGCCGCGGAGAAACGGCGATCCGGGATTGCTTGACGGAACCCGGGTGGGTGCTCAAGCAGCAAGCCGCCTTGCCGACACGAACGGGACCGAGGCAGAAGGTGACGTGGGCGATGTGGCTGGGTCGCGTGGAGGGAATGGCATGGGAGAAAAGGACTATTCCGCAGAGGACATTCATCGGCGCGTGTCGGTGGAAGACAAGCGCATCATCAATTGCAAGGCGGATGTCAACCAGCTGGTGCCTTTCAAGTACAAGTGGGCGTGGGAGAAGTATCTGGCGGCCTGCGCCAACCATTGGATGCCCCAGGAAATCAACATGAGCCGCGATATCGCTCTCTGGAAAGATCCGAACGGACTGACCGAGGATGAGCGGCGGATAGTCAAGCGCAACCTGGGCTTCTTCGTTACCGCGGATTCGCTCGCCGCCAACAACATCGTACTCGGCACTTACCGGCACATCACCAATCCGGAATGCCGCCAGTACTTGTTACGGCAGGCTTTTGAAGAAGCGATTCATACGCATGCCTATCAGTACATCGTCGAATCGCTGGGGCTGGACGAAGGCGAGATTTTCAACGCCTATCACGAAGTGAGATCCATCCGCGAGAAGGATGAATTTCTGATTCCCTTTATCGATACGCTCACTGATCCATCATTCAGGACGGGCACGCTCGAAGCGGATCAGAAACTGCTGAAAAGCCTGATCGTATTCGCCTGCATCATGGAAGGCCTGTTCTTTTATGTGGGTTTCATACAGATCCTGGCGCTGGGAAGGCAGAATAAGATGACGGGCTCGGCCGAGCAGTATCAATACATTCTGCGGGATGAATCCATGCACTGCAATTTCGGCATCGATGTCGTGAATCAGATCAAAATGGAAAACCCGCATTTGTGGACGAAAGAATTTCGCAGCGAAATCAGTGCTCTGATGCAAAAAGCAGTGGAACTGGAATACCGTTATGCCGAGGACACCATGCCGCGTGGCGTTCTGGGACTGAACGCGCCCATGTTCAAGGAATACCTGCGCTATATCGCCAACCGCCGCTGCCAGCAGATAGGTCTGGACATTCTCTATCCGGGAGCGAGCAACCCCTTCCCCTGGATGTCTGAAATGATCGACCTGAAAAAGGAAAAGAACTTTTTTGAAACACGCGTTACCGAGTATCAGACTGGCGGCGTGCTGAACTGGGACTGAACGACTAGAATAATAGTGAGGGGCAGCAGGCGCGTCACGAAGAGCCTGCCCACCCTCGCTCCCCCGCTGAAAACAACTCTTCGCATTTCGGGTTTTAGCATCGCCTGGCAGCAACCCTCGATTCCGAGGATTGATCGTCTGCCACATCGCATTCTGGCTTCCCTCAATCTCCCCGCACGGAATATCTGGCCGACCCGTTCAGGCTTGCATCAACAGGATGCTGCCATCAATACATTTTCCCTACGTCGATTATGATTATTTACGCTGGTAAAATTTTAAGGACGAGGTTAACATTGACTTTCATTCGAATCTCTATCTGATGGAGGTGGTAATGGCTCGTACAATTCCACAAGGGTCCCGCGACTACGACACCACGCGCGTTGTTGAACGGCCTGATGGTTTTTATTGGCATGACGAAAAAGAGGGTGACAGGGTATTCGGTCCCTTCCCCACCTTACTTGAAGCCATCCAGGATATGGAGTACAACGCCGACTCGGACTATGAACCGGGAGAGACTCTGGAGCAGGCCGAGGACGAGCTCGGCATATCCGACTGGATCGATCCTGAAACCGGTCAACCCGGCGAAGATTCCTTCCGGCTCGAAAACTGATCAGTATCCAGCTGATCTGGCACGTTCTCGTCGCAGCATGCTCCGGCGATTGGACGTGCTATTCTTCAGAATAAGTACGAATAAACTTTCTCTGAGTCGGTTTTCAATCTCTGCACCCGCTGGATTTCCGTGCGCGCGGGTCAAGCACGCGGTCTCTCCGCAGTTTCCCTTTCCGCCTGCTTTTATTTCCTGCCTGAGCCGGCGAATGTGCGCGCCCAGGTGTTTCTTATATGGCCGCCTGTCTTTCCTTGATCCAAGGCCGATATGAATTACCGTGATGAACGGGATACGATGGGCTCAATACAGGTGCCCGCGCATGCGCTGTGGGGCGCGCAGACCCAGCGTTCCTTGCAGAACTTCAGAATCTCAGGCGAACGCATGCCGCCTGCGCTGCTTCAAGCGCTGGCACTCGTGAAGCGTGCGGCGGCTGCCGTAAATCGTGAACTGGGTATCCTGGATGACGAGCACGCTACTGCCATCATCCAGGCTGCGGATGAGGTGATTGCAGGCAATCATGATGCAGAGTTTCCGCTGGTTGTATGGCAGACCGGTTCCGGAACCCAGACCAACATGAATATGAACGAGGTGCTGGCAAACCGCGCTTCTGAACTGCTGGGAGGCGGAAGAGGGCCGGATTGCAGGATTCATCCCAACGACGATGTAAACAAGGGGCAGTCATCCAATGATGTGTTTCCCTCTGCCATGCATGTGGCGGCCGCCTGCTCCCTCAATCATCAGTTGAAGCCTGGCATTGCTGCGTTGCGGCATACGCTGGCCACCAAGGCGGAGGCATTTTCAGGCATTGTCAAAATCGGTCGCACCCATTTGCAGGATGCTACTCCCCTCACCTTGGGACAGGAATTCTCGGGCTATGTTTCCCAACTGGACCACGGGCTGGAGCATGTCGACGCCGCGCTTCCGCATGTATATGAACTGGCTCTGGGAGGGACAGCGGTAGGCACCGGATTGAACGCTCATCCTGAGTTTGCGGTACGGGTCGCGGCGGAATTGGCAAGATTGACGGGCCTGCCGTTTGTAACAGCTCCCAACAAATTCGAAGCCCTCGCCGCCAATGATGCGCTCGTCCATGCGCACGGTTCGCTCAAGACCCTGGCAGCCTCGCTCATGAAAATCGCCAATGATATCCGCTGGCTTGCGTCGGGCCCGCGCTGCGGAATCGGCGAACTGAAAATTCCTGAAAACGAGCCGGGCAGCTCCATCATGCCGGGCAAAGTCAATCCGACGCAGTCAGAGGCGCTTACCATGCTGTGCTGCCAGGTGATGGGCAATGATGTCGCCGTCAATATGGGTGGCGCAATGGGGAATTTCGAGCTCAACGTCATGAAACCGCTTATCATCCATAATTTCCTGCAGAGCGTGCGCCTGCTAGCGGATGGTATGATAAGCTTCAACGAGCATTGCGCGATCGGAATCACCGCAAACATCGATCGCATAGACGAATTGCTGCGCAAATCGCTGATGCTGGTGACTGCACTCGCGCCCCACATCGGCTACGACAAGGCGGCTGAAATCGCGAAGAAAGCGCATCGCGAAGGCACTACGCTGGAACAGGCAGCCGTTGCAACCGGCTACATTACCATCGATCAATTTCAGGATTGGGTAAGACCGGAAGACATGATTCAGCCACAATGATCCTCGGGTTGAATAAGTGTTGCTGCTCCTGCGGCTTCTGCCATCAGGGTGAATGAGCTTGCTCCCGTCATCCTCACGGGCACCGAAAGTGGGTCTTGTCCTGACTGGAGGAGGCGCGCGCGCGGCCTATCAGGTGGGTGTTCTGCAGGCTATCGCGGCGATGCTGCCGAAGAGAACGCGCACCCCCTTTCCCGTAATTTGCGGCACATCCGCCGGCGCATTCAATGCCGCGGTTCTCGCCATCTCGGCCCGGAACTTTCAGGATGGTGTGCGACGCCTGTCGGCCGTATGGGAAAACGCGCATGTCAACCAAGCCTACCGGACAGACCCTTTCGGCGTATACGCAAATGCAGTACGCTGGCTCGCGTCTCTCCTGTTTGGCAGCCTGAAAAAGCAGGGGGCGACCTCCCTGCTCGACAACTCACCGCTTGCGCAACTGCTGGAAAACAGTCTGCCGCTTCAAGGCATTCAGAAGAGTATCGATACAGGCGCCTTGCATGCTCTCGGCATTACCGCCTGGGGCTATACCAGTGGACAATCGGTGACGTTCTATCAGGGTGCGGACAGCATACGGTCGTGGAAGCGGGAACGCCGCATCGGTGTCGCCGTCCCTATCGAAATTGAGCACCTGCTGGCCTCTTCCGCCATTCCGCTTCTTTTTCCAGCCGTGCATCTGAACCGCGAATACTTCGGAGACGGTTCAATGCGCCAGCTTGCGCCGTTGAGTCCCGCGCTGCATCTCGGGGCAGACCGTGTACTGGTGATTGGCGTGCGCAAGATAGAGGAAACGCAGCCTGAGCGTGTTAAGGTAGACACTTACCCCACGCTCGCACAGATCGGCGGCCATATCATGAGCAGTATTTTTCTCGACAACCTTTATGTCGACCTGGAACGGTTGCAGCGCATCAACCGGACCCTACGCATGATTCCCGAAGAAAACATGAGAAATCACGACATGCCGCTGCGCCAGATTCAGCACATGGTCATTTCCCCCAGTGTCGAATTCACTGAAATCGCGCAGCAGCACGCTGCCACCCTGCCGCATACCATCCGGCTTTTTTACCGGGCCATCGGCGCAATGAGACGCGATGGCTCCTCTCTCCTGAGCTATGTTCTGTTTGAAGAACCCTTCTGCCGCGCGCTCATCGATCTCGGCTATCAGGATACGCTGCCGCGCAAAGCCGAACTCTTGCGTTTTCTCAATGCGGCGCCAATCAATGGACCGACCCAAGCAGATTTATCCGACGCTGGTATAATCCGCAATCCAGTTCCGGGGATAGGCTGAACAGCCTGGTCGCTTCACCTGATTCCCTATTTTTCAGAGACTTCTTTATGGACCTTGCCAGTCCGCAATTCTGGATTGCCGTACTCCAGATTATCACCATTGATATCGTTCTGGGAGGCGATAATGCGGTGGTTATCGCGCTTGCATGTCGGCGGCTTCCCGAAAAGCAGCGAAATCTCGGCATTTTCTGGGGGGTGTTCGGCGCCATTGCGCTGCGGGTCGTGCTGATCTACTTCGCCTTCACCTTGATGGCAATTCCATTCCTGAAAATCGTGGCGGCACTGCTGCTATTGTGGATCGGCATCAAGTTGCTTCAACCCGAGCCCGAAGGGAACGGACATGAGATCAGCGCAAGCGCAACCTTGCTGGGCGCGATTAAAACCATCATTGTCGCCGACGCCATGATGAGCCTGGATAATGTGATTGCCATTGCCGGCGCCGCCAGGGACAGTGTCATTCTGGTGGTCTTTGGCCTGGTGGTGAGTGTGCCCATCATCGTTTGGGGCAGCAAGCTGGTAATGAGACTCATGGAAAAATTTCCCGTCACTATCTTCATCGGTGCGGGCTTGCTTGGCTGGATCGCGGGGCACATGAGCATTACCGACGCGGTCAGCAGGGAATGGGTAAATAACAACGCGGCTTTTCTGCACTGGGTCGCACCCGCGGCAGGCGCTCTGCTGATCGTGATCGTCGGGAAATGGCTTGCCGACAAGACTGGGGCAAAAAGAGTCGCGATTGTCGACCTGATGGACGATATAAACGATAAACCGCGTTCATAGGCGCAAATTAACTGCTATGAGGGAGAAAACATGCTGAAACTCCTGTTACCGGTAGATGGTTCAGCGGCGTCGGACAATGCAGTGGGGCAGTTCATCAAACTGGTTTCCTCATACAGGGAAACACCCGAAATACATTTGCTGAACGTGCAATTCCCCCTGCGCGGCAACGTGCCGATGTTCATAGACAGGAAGAGCATAGATCTGTATTACCAGGAAGAAGGTACGAAAGAACTGTCATCGGCGCGAGCATTGCTCGATCAGGCCGGGATCGGCTACCGGTTCCATGTCTCTTCAGGACATCCGCCAAACATCATTCTGCGTTATGCGGAAGAAATGAATTTCGATCAGATCGTGCTTGGCCCGCGTGGACTTGGAACGGTAAAAGGAATATTGCTGGGTTCGGTGGCCAGTAAGGTTATACAGCTTTCGACAATACCGGTGCTCCTGATCAAATAGGATGGCGGATATCAGGGGATAGTAATGCGTTTAACCAAGAAGGAGTTTTTTTAGAATGAAGCAGGATCAGAAGGGCCTAACCTTGATCGAGTCAATGATGGTAATTGCCCTCATTGGCATCCTGGCGACGATCGCTATCCCACCTGCATTTCGGCTCTATGAGGATTCCCAAGCCCGCGAACAGGTAACCGAAGCGCTCGATCTTCTCGGTAGCGTTAAATCTCCTGTTGCCGCGTTTTATTCGGATAAGGGAAGATGGCCTACCTCTGAAGAGTTCGACAACCTGGTGCCCACACGGACCGGAAAGTATGTCGCGAGCCTCACACCGGAATCCCGGGAAAAAGGTTTTGAGGTAATAGCAAAATTCAGGAATACCGGAGTGAGTCCGGGGCTGGTGACGGAGGGATCCGGTAGAACCCTGGTTCTGGCGACAGCAAACGGCAAGGAATGGTTCTGCAATGATAATACCGACCCTGTCTCCGGGATTCCCGACCTTGTCCCGGGTACTGTCCTCCCCCAGCACCGGCCGTCATCCTGCAAATAGGAGGGAGCCCGAAAAAGAGGATTTGCGGTCCACCTCGGCCACTTCGGCACTCATCAGGGGTTACAAACCTGGTCCAATAGTTCCTGGCAAGGTTGATTCGCTCCCAGTTACAGTCCCGGTTTACATCCTGCAATTACGCTGTGAGAGGCTTTGACCGCCAGAAGCTGAGCAGCGCTTCCCTGTCAAATTCACCCCTCGTTAATCTTTCCAGATTCGGAGATTCACGGGAGTTTCCATCTGTGACATTCAGTCCGATTGTCGGTTATCCCGAGGAGCCGGCAAAGCTGCTGCTGGAAAATCATGTCATGGAGCATTGACCCCCACCTTCCAAAGCATATAATCGTCGAATAGTCGTGCCCCATTTTAGGGCCGAGCCATACTTTTTCCGGGCTCACTACACTCCCACTTCTCTGAGCACTGGCATATCCGGCCAAGCTCACTCCGGAACCCGGAAGAAAAAGAAAAAGTGATACGCCCCGTTTTGGTACGTTTCTATAGCAATAAGATAACCGGAAAAATACATGAACGAACTTAGCGATCAAATATCTGCATACTTTTCTCACGTACCCATGTGGCCCCTGGTTTTGCTGGGCGCAGGAATTGTAGTAGCTGGTATTTATGAAATGTTCACCCGCAAACGTCGGACAGAGGCCGCTGAAGAATTCCGCTCTGCCATTTTATCCACTCTCTCGGGCCTGTATCCTGAACCTACCAACTGGCCGAGAAGTATCGATACTTATCTGCGGGCACGCTTGCCGGTCATGCATGAAATCATCGAGGACTTCAGATCGAATGTGCGGCAGCAGGATATCCCGGCCTATAACAGGGATTGGGATAATTACTATGAGTTCTGCCGCAATGAAATTAACGATGACAAATGTATTGCCGCGGAAACGAACCCGGGCAGGGAATCAGATCCGAAAAAAACTTTTCACCAGCTTGTCTCAAACCTTTTGCGTCATGCGGAATGAGGCGTGGACAATAATTTGTAAGGAACGGCCAGCGAGATTCCGAATACGATATGGGTAGCCAGGGTGATCCAGTCCCGTGCCACCGAAAACCAGGGAAAAATGAGGGTCATTCCGTACATATTCGTTACATAGATGATCAACCCGAAGATGGCGCCTGCCAGCATGGAAGTCACCATGCCAGGACGGGAAATGAGGGGCGCCAGAATCAGACCATAGGCAATGGAGAGCATGAAATGAATAAAGGTTGCGACGATCATGACTTTCCACTCGAATGTGGCGGGTGGCGGGAGGACAGCGGGACCCATTAGCATTGCCGCAGTCAGTCGGGCATCCCGGTAAAAAATGGAGGGGAGTGCATCAGTGAATACCCACCAGAGAACAAGCTGAGCACCGGTGGCAACGACACCAGCGATGATTCCGGCAGCAGCTGCCGCACCAGGATTGATGGACATTTCCGGTAGTGAGAAAAGGTTCTTCACAGTTTCACCGCTAAAAACGTATTCGTTCTACAATGATAGTAAAGTTCCCGGAGACTTGACCCTAAAGGTTCGGGGCCGGACAGTCCTTTTATGGGTGAACATAAAACGGACAAGCAGCCGCAGCCCGCTCCGGAATACAATCCCACGAGATGATAACCGCATAATCATTCACCTCATGCAAAGTGTCGACCTGACCCATCATTTCCTCATTGCCATGCCCGCCATGACAGATCCCTTCTTTGCGAAGACGCTGACCTATATCTGCGAGCATAGTGACCAAGGCGCATTGGGCCTGGTGGTGAACCGGCCGATCGATCTCACCTTGAAAGATCTGTTGGATCAGCTTGATATTTCTTCCGATAATCAATTGACGGGAAGATTTCCAATCATGTTCGGCGGTCCGATACAACTCGATCGTGGCTTCGTCCTCCATCAACCCGTGGGTGAATGGCAATCGACCATGGCAGTGAATGACGATGTAGGACTTACCACCTCCCTCGACATTTTACGGGCGATAGCAAACGGCGAGAGTCCCAGGCAACTCCTGGTCGCGCTAGGCTATTCCGGGTGGGCACCGGGCCAGATAGAGCACGAATTATCGCGGAACGCCTGGCTGACGGTGCCTGCATCCCCCGCTATCATTTTTGAGTTACCGGCAGAAGAACGTTTGACGGCCGCGATGCGATTGCTTGGAGTGGACTTTTCGAGCCTGTCGGATGAAGTGGGTCATGCCTGAAAGTATCGCTCATTCAACGAAGGAGCAATACTTCGGCCATTACAGGCAGAGCTGACGGATCGGCAATACCCGATATGGAGGAAGCTGAAAAAACGAGTCAGCCACACGCCGGCACGGCGTTGGCCTTCGATTTCGGCGAAAAACGGATCGGCGTCGCGATCGGGAACCTGGAATTGGGATTGGCCCATCCTCTTGTTACCTTATCCAACAAGAATAAGGAGGAATGCTTGAAAAGCATCGCTCGGCTAATGGATGAATGGAAACCAGTTTTACTCGTGGTTGGACTGCCGGTTCATGCGGATGGTGCAGAGCACGAACTTACCCGTCGAAGCCGCCGCTTCGCGCATCGTCTTCAGGCCCGGTTTGGCATTCGCACTGTCCTGGAGGATGAGCGTTATACTTCGATCAGCGCCAGTTCAGCGCTGGACGAAGCGAGTGTCAGAGGCAGGAGACAGAAACAGGTGCTGGATCAGATCGCGGCTCAATTGATATTGCAATCTTATTTTGACCAACGAAATGCAATTACCTGAAGCGGAAGACCTGCTGGCGGTGCTGACTGCCCGGATACGGCAAGGCATTTCCGCTGATACCGCAGTCGTGGGAATTCATACCGGCGGAGTATGGCTTGCGGAAAGGCTGCATAGGGATCTGCAACTGGCGCTCCCCCTGGGAGCGCTGGATGTCTCTTTCTATCGCGACGACTTTGGACAGATCGGCCTGCATCCCCAAATCAGACCTTCAGATATCCCGTTCAAAGTGGAAGGAAGCCACATCATTCTCGTGGATGATGTGCTTTATACAGGACGAACGATCCGCGCTGCCATCAACGAACTATTCGATTATGGACGGCCGGCCAGCATTCGCTTGGCTGCGCTGATAGACAGGGGCGGGAGAGAACTTCCCATTGCTGCACAGTACATTGGCACAACGCTGGACGTGCCCCCTGCAAAAATGCTGGCGCTGGAAAAGAAAGCGGATGGAAAGCTGGGCCTGAGCCTGTACGACAAGCACCAGGGCAATGAGTAATAATCCGCAGCTGAACAAAAGCGGTCAACTGCAGCACCTTTTGACTACCGAGGGACTGCCCGCGTCCATTCTCCTGAATATTCTCGATACTGCCGAACCGTTTGTCGGGGTCACGGAACGTGACGTCAAGAAAGTGCCGTTGTTGCGCGGAAAATCCATATTCAACCTGTTCTTCGAACCCAGTACACGTACACGCACGACCTTTGAAATTGCCGCAAAACGGTTGTCTGCCGATGTCATCAATCTCAACATTGCCGCTTCCTCCCAATCCAAAGGAGAGACACTGCTTGACACAGTGAACAATCTTTCCGCCATGCATGCCGATATGTTCGTGGTGAGGCACGCTCAGAGCGGCGCTGCGCACCTCATTGCGCAGCATGTCCGCTCTGACATTCACGTCATCAATGCAGGGGATGGCCGGCACGCGCATCCCACGCAGGCGCTGCTCGACATGTTTACCATTCGTCGCTGCAAGCGCGACTTTCATAACCTGCGCGTCGCCATAGTGGGGGACATCCTTCATTCTCGGGTGGCTCGCTCGCAGATTCATGCGTTGACGACGCTCGGGGTACCGGAAGTACGTGTCATCGCACCCAAGACATTGCTGCCCGCCAAGGTCGAACGTCTGGGCGTGCATGTTTACTATGATATGGCGAAAGGACTGAAAGACGTCGATGTGCTGATGATGCTTCGTCTGCAAAACGAACGCATGCTCAGCGCGCGTCTTCCAAGCACTGAAGAATACTTCAAATATTACGGGCTCACTCCCGAGAAACTGGGGCTGGCGAAGCCGGATGCAATCGTTCTGCATCCCGGACCCATGAACCGAGGGGTTGAGATCGATTCGGTTGTAGCCGATGGAAAGCAATCTGTAATCCTGCCCCAGGTAACATTCGGCATCGCAGTGCGCATGGCGGTAATGTCCATTCTGGCTGGAAGCTGAAAGTCATGAATATCGCCATCCGAAATGGTCGCGTCATCGACCCGAAAAACAGCTTCGATCGCGTAACGGACATTTACATCCAGTCGGGCAAAATCGCCTCTCTCGGCGCCATCCCGCCAGGCTTTCAGGCACGCCGGGAAATAAACGCGCAGGAATTGATCGTGTGTCCCGGACTTGTGGATCTGTCGGCCCGGCTGCGGGAACCCGGCCTGGAATACAAGGCGACGCTTGAATCAGAAATGGGAGCCGCGGTGGCGGGAGGCGTTACAAGCCTGGCCTGCCCCCCCGATACCGACCCTGTACTGGACGAACCCGGACTGGTGGAAATGCTGAAGTATCGCGCAAGGGGCCGCAATCAAACGCGTGTTTATCCCATTGGAGCGCTTACCCGCGGATTGAGAGGGGAATGGCTGACTGAGATGGCTGAACTGCACAGCGCGGGATGTGTCGCATTCGGCCAGTCGGACAAGCCGCTTCCCAACAACCGGGTGCTCATGCAAGCAATGCAGTATGCCTCCACCTTCGGATTTTGCCTGTGGCTGCGTCCCCAGGATGTAAATCTCGCTGATGGCGGAGTTGCCCACGATGGGGAAGTGGCGACGCGCCTTGGGTTGGCCGCCATTCCCGTTTGCGCCGAAACTGTCGCCCTGTCCCACATCATCCTGATGGCAAAAGAAACGGGTGCCAGGGTGCACTTGTGCCGCATCTCCAGCGCGGAAGGTGTGGCCATGACACGCGCAGCCCGAAAGCAGGGATTGCCTATTACCTGCGACGTGGCGGCCAATCACGTCCACCTGTCTGAAATGGATATCGGTTTCTTCGATTCCAACTGTCATCTAGTACCACCGTTAAGAAGTCTCGGGGACCGCGATGCCTTGCGCACAGGACTGCTGGATGGCACTATAGATGCCATATGCTCCGACCACGCTCCCGTGGACGAGGATGCAAAGCTGCTACCCTTTGCCGAGGCCGAGGCCGGTGCAACCGGCCTCGAATTACTGCTGCCGCTTACACTGAAATGGGCGGCCGAAACGAAGCTGCCCCTGGTAGCCGCATTATCGAAGATCACGGGAGAACCCGCCCGCATCCTTGGGGTGGAAGGCGGCCATCTCACGCCCGGGAGCGATGCCGATCTGTGCATTTTTGACCCTGATCATTACTGGACGATTGAAGCCTCTACACTCAAAAGCCAGGGCAAGAACACGCCATTCCTGGGCTGGGAGCTGCAAGGCAAGGTAAAATATACGCTGATCAACGGAAACGTTGTTTACGTGGACTAGGCGTCGCAACACGGGCATGTATTTTCGAGTTCTCTTCTTTCAAACTGAGTGAATTTCCATCAATGAACCCTCTGCTCGATTTTTCCGGATTGCCGCGCTTTGCCGAGATTCGTACCGAACATATCACACCGGCTGTAAGTCAATTGCTGAATGACAATCGCGCCCTCATTGGACAAATACGGGAGGACACCGACTTGCCAACCTGGGACAACTTCGTTCAGCCCATGGCGGATGGCAACGAGCGGCTCTCCCGTGCATGGGGGCAGGTATCCCATTTGAATGCGGTGGTAAACACCCCGGAACTGCGCGAGGCTTATAATGCCAACCTGCCTCTTGTCACGCAGTATTATGCGGAGCTGGCCCAGGATCAGGCACTGTTCGAAAAATTCAAGGAATTGCGCGGTAGCAGGGAATTCGAAGGACTGAGCGCCGCCCGGCAAAAGGTCATCGAGAATGAGCTGCGGGACTTCCGGCTGGGCGGGGCAGAACTGCCTGTCGAGAAGAAAGCGCGCTTCCTCCAGATTCAGGAAGAGCTGTCAGCGCTGGGCTCGCGCTTCAACGACAATCTTCTGGACGCCACCAACGCGTTTGTATTGCACGTGGAGGACGCCAGTGAGCTTTCCGGTATTCCTGATGATGTATTGCAAACAGCGAGAGAAGTTGCGGAAAGAGATAATGCGACTGGCTGGAAGTTCACCTTGCACGCGCCTTCGTATCTGCCCCTTATGCAATACGCGGATAACAGGAAGCTGCGTGAAAAAATGTACCGCGCCTATTCCACCCGTGCCAGCGAACTGAGCCCAGCCGCCCTTCCATCCGGGGATACAGGCAATCTGGATAACACTCCACTCATTGCCCGAATACTTGAACTACGCAAGGAGGAATCGCAGTTGCTCGGATTCGAATGCTATGCTGAAGTATCGTTGGCGACGAAGATGGCGTCTACTCCGGCCCAGGTGTTGGACTTTCTCGGCGAGCTCGCCGACAAAGCCAAGCCCTATGCCGAACGCGACCTGAAGGAGTTGCGCCAGTTTGCAGCCGACAAGCTGCAACTGGATACCCTCGAAGCGTGGGATCTGGCGTACGTCAGCGAAAAGCTGCGCCTCGAGCGTTATGCCTTCTCAGAACAGGAAGTAAAGCAATATTTCCCGGAAACGAGCGTGCTGCCGGGTATGTTTGGTCTGGTAGAGAATCTTTACGGCATCAACATCACTCCGGTGGAAGCAACCACGATTCAACTCTGGCATCCGGATGCCAAGCTGTTCAATATAGCCGACAGTGAGGGAAAGCTCATCGGCCGATTCTATCTTGATCTCTACGCACGACCAGGCAAGCGGGGAGGAGGTTGGATGGATGATGCGATCAGTCGCCGTCGGTATGTTAGGAACGCGGACAATCGGGAATACGCGGTTCAAGCGCCCGTCGCATACCTCAACTGTAACTTTTCCGGACCTGTCTCTCATGGAGAGAAAGTTCGCCCTGCCCTGTTCACTCACGATGAAGTCATTACTCTGTTTCATGAATTCGGACATGGCCTCCATCACCTGCTAACCCAGGTGGATGACCTCGGTGTATCCGGCATCCATGGCGTAGAATGGGATGCGGTGGAACTGCCCAGCCAGTTCATGGAAAACTTCTGCTGGGAATGGGAGGTAATCAGCAGGATGGCAAGACACGTGGATACGGGCGCGTCCATGCCGCGTGAACTGTTCGACAAGATGCTGGCGGGGAAGAACTTCCAGAGCGGCCTGCAGATGCTCAGGCAACTCGAGTTTGCATTGTTCGACATGCATTTGCATTTCGATTTCGATCCGTATGGCCAGAAAACCGCGCAGCAACTGCTCGATGAAGTCCGCGAGCAGGTTGCCGTCATCATTCCTCCCGCGTTCAACCGCTTTCCCAACAGTTTCTCGCATATTTTCGGCGGAGGCTATGCCGCCGGATATTACAGTTACAAATGGGCGGAAGTGTTGTCTGCGGATGCATACAGCATGTTCGAGGAAAATCCCGCGGGTACCGTAGTCAATTCTGAAACCGGACTACGCTTCTGGAAAGAAATCCTCGCAGTAGGTGGAAGCCGGCCGGCATTGGAATCTTTTATTGCGTTCCGGGGACGCGGGCCAGAAATAAATGCACTCCTGCGGCATAACGGCATGGCCCCAGCGCCTGCATAACACGCTGAGAAAAAAAGGGCCATGAAGCTTAAATCAACCTCATCCTGCAACTGAATTCGGAATCCAGAATACGAGGCTCATGCTTTCCCCTATACCGGTTACAACCTGCAATCGCGAAAAAAATCCCGGCAATTCGATTATTTGAATCCAGGAATGTGAAAAACCATAAGTAACTCAGCAGCATCGACTATAGGAGAAAATCAGATGAAAGGTGTGACACGGGAAGTCATTACGGCAATGATGCTGACAATAGCATTGGCGGGGTGCGCGCAAAAGCCGCCCGCACCGAAAGTGGAGGAGCAGGCGCAGAAATATAGTGACGGTGAACTGCCGCTGCCGGATAACTATAAAAGCTGGCCCAAGTTTCTATCCGAAGTACAGCGCCCCGACAATAAGCAAGTCCGGGAAATCTATATCAACCCTACCGGTTACGAGACCAAGATGGGAGAGGCCTTCCCTAACGGAACCATTACGGTAATGGAAATCTATAAGGCAGGCGAGGCGGCTGACGGAACCCCGCTCAAAGGACCGGACGGCAAGCTCGTCAAAGGGGAATTGCAGAAAGTCGGCGTGATGGCGAAAGGAGCCGGGTGGGGTGAAAGTGTATCGCCAGAACTCAGGAATGGAGACTGGGTATATTCAATGTATATGGCGGATGGTAAAACAAAAGCGCCCGATGATCTCAATACCTGCCGCGGATGCCACCTGCCTTTGAAAGACAAAGATTATATCTTCCGCTACGACGAGTATTTCCAGAAGCGGGCAAGCTGATCGGCATCGACGTATTGAAACCGCGCACTAAAACTGTATATTGAAACTGTTTCAGGAAGTAATCGCTGTATTCCGCCGCCGAGCCGCCTCTCGGCGGCAAAACCACGACCAGGTTCACTTAAGGCAGTCGGATTACATTCTGCTATCCTGCCGGGCCTCGTTTCTGTCAGTCCCTTTTCTTTCCAGCTATCCCGTTAGGCGGAGGGACTGGTATCAGCATCCCTCCCCCTCGGCTTTATCGCCGGACGCATAGACGTTACCGGAACTGAATGTTCTTTGGGCTGCGCGGTATTGCATACTCAAAACAGACGCAACTGCGCAGATAAACGGGAGAGATTAATTCAGCTTGCCATGACACTGTTTATATTTCTTTCCTGAGCCACAGGGACACGGATCGTTACGTCCGATCTTTTCTCCCTGGCGGACGAACGGCTGATGTTTCTGCGGACGCTCCCGGCCTTCGATATCTTCCCCAATACTCTCGGGACTTTCTTCTTCACCCAGCGCTTCTTCAAAAGCAGCGTGATGGTACTGCACATTGACTGGGGCGTGGTGGGTTTCCGCCACGGCTTCCACCTGTTGCTCACTTCTGATCTGTACTGCCATGAGCGTCTTGCTGACTTCCGCCTTGATTTCTTCGAGCATGGATGTGAAGAGTTCAAAAGCTTCGCGCTTATATTCCTGCTTGGGATTTTTCTGCGCATATCCGCGCAAGTGAATTCCCTGGCGCAGGTGATCCAGTGAGGCGAGATGCTCGCGCCAGTGCATGTCAAGGCTTTGCAGCATGACCGCGCGCTCGTACTGATGCATGATAGTCGCTCCCACTTGCTCCACCTTGCCGGAGTAGAGCGTATTCGCCGCCTCTATGATGCGCTGATGGAGGCTATCCTCATGTAAGTCCGGTTCTTTTTCCAGCCATTCCCGCAAGGGCAGGGTCAGGTGATACTCGGCGGCCAGCGCCTTCTCCAGCCCTGGAATATCCCATTCCTCCTCGACACTTTGGGGCGGCACATGAAGTGTGATGAGATTGCGCAGCATATCTGCCCGCATCGCGGTTGTCGTTTCGGTTATATCTTCCGACTCAAGCAGTTCATTGCGCTGCTGATAGATGACTTTGCGCTGGTCATTGGCCACATCATCGTACTCCAGCAGTTGCTTGCGTATGTCGAAGTTCCGCGCTTCCACCTTGCGTTGCGCGTTCTCGATTGCGCGCGTTACCCAGGGGTGTTCAATGGCTTCTCCCTGCGGCATGTTGAGCCGCTGCATGATGCTTGCTACCCTGTCGGAGGCAAAAATACGCAACAGCGCATCCTCCAGCGATAGATAAAACCGGCTGGAACCGGCGTCCCCCTGGCGGCCGGACCGGCCACGCAACTGATTATCTACCCGACGCGATTCATGCCGTTCGGTACCGATGATATGCAGCCCTCCTTTTTCCAGCACTTCATCATGAAGGGCCTGCCACTGCTGTTGCAATTCCGCAATCCGTTCTGTTTTTTCTGATTCGCCCAGGCTTTCGTCGGAACGGATGCGCTCGAATTCAGGTTCGGGATTGCCGCCCAGCACGATGTCCGTGCCCCGGCCGGCCATGTTCGTGGCGATGGTGATCATTTTCGGACGACCCGCCTGGGCAACGATTTCCGCCTCCCGCGCGTGCTGCTTCGCGTTCAGCACCTGATGCGGCAATTTCTCGCGAGTCAACAGGGAGGAAAGCAGTTCGTTGTTTTCAATCGAGGTGGTACCCACCAGAACAGGTTGCCCTCTCTCCTGACAGTCCTTGATGTCCGCGATGATTGCCTGGTACTTTTCGTCCATCGTGCGGAATACTTGGTCCATCCGATCGATACGTATCATGGGACGGTGGGTTGGAATGATCACGGTTTCCAGTCCGTAAATCTGCTGGAATTCGTAAGCTTCGGTATCGGCAGTGCCGGTCATGCCCGCCAGTTTCTCGTACATCCGGAAATAATTCTGGAAGGTGATCGAGGCGAGCGTCTGATTCTCCTTCTGGATGGTAACGCCTTCCTTTGCCTCCACCGCCTGATGCAAGCCTTCGGACCAACGCCTGCCTGACATGAGCCGTCCGGTAAACTCATCGACGATAACGACTTCGCCATTCTGAATCACATAGTGCTGATCCCGATGAAACAAGGCGTGCGCGCGCAGACCGGCGTAAAGGTGATGAACGAGACTGATATTGGCGGGATCATACAGGCTTGTTCCGGAAGGAAGCAGTCCGCTCTGGACCAGCAACTTTTCCGCGTGCTCGAACCCTGACTCGCTCAACAATACCTGCTGGGCTTTCTCATCCACGCTGAAATCCCCCGGACTGTCCTCGTTTTCCTGCCGGACCAGTTTTGGAATCAGCACGTTCATGCGCACATAAACGTCCGTGTTGCCTTCCGCCTGCCCTGAAATGATCAAAGGAGTACGCGCCTCGTCGATCAGGATGGAGTCGACTTCATCGACTATGGCAAAATTGAGCATACGCTGCACCCGCTCGAGCGGATGAGCCACCATGTTATCGCGCAGGTAGTCGAATCCGTATTCGTTGTTGGTGCCATAGGTTATATCGGCCGCGTAGGCTGCCTGCTTGTTGCCATGATCCATCTGGGACAGAATCACGCCTACGCTGATCCCCAGGAATCGATAGATGCGCCCCATCCATTCGGCATCGCGCTTTGCCAGATAATCATTCACGGTGACGAGGTGCACCCCCTTGCCCGCCAGCGCATTGAGGTAAGCAGGCAAAGTTGCCATCAGTGTCTTGCCTTCACCTGTCCGCATTTCGGCAATCTTGCCGTCGTGAAGCACCATGCCGCCAATCAACTGCACATCGAAATGACGCATTCCGAGCACGCGCTTGCCTGCTTCGCGCACGACTGCAAATGCCTCCGGCAGCAGCATATCGAGATCGGCCCCTTCCCCGATGCGCTGCCTGAACTCTTCGGTCTTTCCACGCAATTCAGCATCGCTCAGCGCCGCGATCTTCGCTTCCAGCGCATTGATCGCCGTCACGGTCTGTGAATACTGTTTGATGAGCCTGTCGTTACGGCTCCCGAACACTTTTTTGAGCAGATTGTTGAGCATGAAAATTCTATTTCTATTAAGCGATCGTCAAAAAAATAGGGGGTGAGGTTTTTTCGGCCTCACCCCCCACTGCAAAGTATTTATCCCGGCTCAACCCGGCATCTTCAGGAACCGTGACGGATTTTGCGGCGAGCCTCTATGCCTGACTTCAAAGTGAAGATGCGGACCGGTAGAGCGGCCTGTGCTGCCCACTTCCGCAATCTTCTGTCCACGCACCACCACTTGGCCCACCTTCACCAAGCGCTTGGAGGCATGAGCATAGCGGCTGACAAAGTCATTGCCGTGGTCAACATCAATCATATTACCATACTCAGGATGATAATCGGAATACACTACCACGCCCCCCGCCGCTGCGAGAACGGGCGATCCGGCGGGCATGATGAAGTCGATACCTTCATGAAAATGGCGCTTTCCGGAAAAAGGATCGATACGCAGGCCGAAACCGGAAGAGTACGCCTTCCCCTCTACCGGCATTGCCGATGGAAGAAACTTCTTCCTGAGCCTGTCCTGCATCAGCAGCGAATCCAGGGCATCGAGCTTGTCGGTGCGATCATCCAGCGCCCGTGCCAACTCCTGTATCTGACTGTTGAATTCAGCAAATGAGATATCCTGTAATTGCTGTGTAGACAAGGTACCTCCCTGCCCCGGATTCTGGTTGAACAGGTACTCCTGCGGCTTCATGCCGGCTAGCTCTGCCAGTCGCACGCCAACGGAATCGAGCCGCAGTAGCTGGGCCTGCATCTGGCCCATCTTGATCGCCATGGCATTGAGGCTGTCACGCAGATAGGACTGCGTTTTCTGCTGCTCCTCCTGCTGTGCGCTTAAAACCAGTGATCTCAATGTGGGACTGTCGATCTTGTCTGCATATTGCAAGGATATATAGTTGAGTACCATCGCCATCAGCATGGAAGCAAAAAAGAACCCTAAAACCACGAGCGTAAGGTGCTTAGCGGTTAAAGTCAGGGTTTTTGCTTTTGCCGAATTATTGGAAATTAGAATAATATTCATCTTCTCCCCTAATCATGATTCAGCCATGACTGCCCGCAAGATCGATTTCTACCTTGGGACCCTGAGGCTGACGCCTGAGCATCAGCGGTTATTCAATCACGTGGAAAAGTTAACCGAGATGCAACGGGCATTTAAGAAAATTATGCCCCCTAACCTGGGCAAGTACTGCGCTTTAGGTGGCTTCTCTGAAGGAAGCCTGACAATTTGCGCGGATAACGGTGCGATTGCTGCAAAACTCAGACACATGCTGCCATCATTATTATTAAAGCTTCAGGCAGCCGGGTACGAGGTTACTGCAATTCGGATTGCTGTGCAAGCAAATTACCGCGACATTCGCGGGAATGATTTCCCGGACAAAAAACGCCAAATAGATAAAGAGGGCATCAAGAGTCTGAATGTCCTGGCTGCGGGTCTGGAAGATTCGCCATTGAAAACCGCGGTGGAGTCGCTGCTGGAAAAACAGGAAAGGAGACTCTGAAAGAAAAGGCGATGCCTTGTTCTATCCCTGTTTTTATCCCTGGAACCCGAACAAAACCGCGAGCCGACCAAAGGGGAGCAAAATCGGAAGAGAACAAGGGCAGAAGGCGGAATATTCAGCCATCAGGTTGAAATCAACAAATTGCCGCATGAACGAGCGCTGCGCTCAACGCTACCCAGGCGAAGGAGAATATTCCCTCGCAGGAAATAGCGGGTCGCTCGGTTTGCCGAGACGACCTGCAAGAAAAAACTCCCGATGATTACAACCTGTTCTGCCCATCTGCGCTTCTGAACGTGCGTCAAGGTAGATCAGAAGGCAAAAAATATTCAGTGCAGCCAATGCTGCTGGAGAATCTCGCTCCAGACCCGGTGTAACCGGTAGCCGTTGCTCAATCGGCCTGTTTTCTCAGGAATGCTGGAATATCCAGTATATCCACCCCTGACTGCCTCATCGCTTCGACGGCTGCATCCCGCTGCCTGTTCGTTCGGATCGAAGCAGGACCTTCCGAGTCCTTCCAATTCATGGTGTCGATATTATCCATGGCGGTCCGCGGGTGGACAACGCTCAAGGGCTTGGGGGGGACGCGAGTGGCGCCTCCCAAGCCGACTCCGCCCAGACCGGTCGCCACCACGGTCACACGCAGATCATCATGCATGTCGTCGTCAATGACGGTCCCGACGATCACGGTAGCGTCCTCGGCGGTGAAGTCCTTGATCGTGTTCATTACATCATGTACCTCGCGCATCTTCATTGCGGCGTTGGCAGTGATATTTACCAGTACCCCACGCGCACCGGCAAGATTGATGTCCTCCAGCAAGGGACTTGCAACTGCCTGTTCGGCTGCGGCCTGAGCGCGATCGGGACCACAGGCAATCGCCGAACCCATCATTGCCATACCCATTTCGGACATCACCGTTTTCACATCGGCGAAATCGACATTGACGAGTCCCGGACAATTGATCACTTCGGCGATACCGGCGACGGCGCTATACAATACATTGTTGGCTGCCTTGAATGCATCCAGCATGCTGACTTCTTCTCCCAGCACCGCCATCAGCTTGTCATTGGGAATCACAATCAGGGAATCAACGTATTGCGCAAGCGCTTCCAGTCCCGCCTGGGCCGCTCTCACGCGTCTGCCTTCAAATACAAAAGGTTTCGTGACCACGGCGACGGTCAGAATTCCCATTTCCCTTGCAACCTGAGCCACTACCGGCGCAGCGCCTGTTCCGGTTCCGCCGCCCATGCCTGCGGTAATGAACAGCATGTCCGCCCCTTCAATCAACTCGGCAATGCGATCGCGGTCCTCGAGTGCGGCATGCCGTCCAATCTCTGGATCGGCGCCGGCCCCCAATCCCTTGGTGATCGTCGATCCCAATTGCACCAGGGTACGCGCCTGATTGCGCTTCAACGCCTGTGAATCGGTATTGGCGCAAATAAAGTCGACGCCTTGCACACCGTTTTCCATCATGTGATCTACAGCATTACCCCCGCACCCACCCACGCCGATGACCTTGATAACAGCTTCCTGTGTTTGTGTATCCATGATTTCGAACATCACGCACCTCCCTTTTATGTGTTCAAACAATAAACGTTACTCGTCGATACCTTGGCGGTATGCAATTCGCGCTCGCACTCGCCAGGTACAAAGCGTTGCTTTCAAACTCTCCATGCCGGCACGCAGCCAGCAACTCAGAAATTGACCTGAAACCAGCTTTTCATCCTGTCCAGGATCCGCGTGAATGAATTGCCCTCCAGCCTGGTTTGCTCGTGCTGTTGCAGCTGGTCCACCCCTGCGAGGATCAAGCCTATTCCAGTGGAGCATCTTGGTGTGACCACCACTTCCTCGAGAGTGCCGTGGTATTTGGGCAATCCCAGTCGCACCGGCATGTGAAATATTTCTTCACCGAGCTCCACCATTCCTTCCAGAGAACTGCTGCCGCCCGTGATCACGATCCCTGATGACAGCAATTCTTCGAAACCACTGCGCCGCAGCTCGGCCTGCACGAGCGAGTAGAGCTCCTCCACGCGCGGCTCGATGACTTCCGCCAATGTCTGTCTCGACAGATGACGGACGCTCCGGTTGCCCACCCCCGTCACTTCCACCATTTCGTGTGGATCGGCCATGCTGCGCAACGCGCATCCGTAGCGGCACTTGATGTCTTCGGCGTCGCTGGGAGAGGTGCGCAGCGCCAACGCAATATCGTTGGTAATCTGATCTCCGGCAATCGGAATTACCGCGGTGTGGCGAATGGCACCCCGGGTAAATATCGCGATATCGGTCGTACCTCCGCCGATATCCAAGAGGCAAACCCCCAGGTCTTTCTCATCTTCCGATAAAACGGCCATTGCGGAAGCAAGAGGCTGCAGCACCAGGTCGCGCACTTCCAACCCGCAGCGGCGCACGCACTTCAGGATGTTCTGAACAGCCGATACCGAACCCGTAACGATATGAACTTTGACTTCGAGCCGTACGCCGCTCATGCCAATCGGTTCCAGAACGTCCTCTTGCTCGTCTATGATGAATTCCTGGTTGAGCACATGGAGCACCTGCTGGTCGTTCAGTATATTCACGGCCTTTGCCGTCTCCATCACCCGCTCCACATCCTGCCGGGACACCTCCTTGTTCCTGATAGGCACCATCCCGTGCGAATTGAAACTCTTGATGTGACTCCCTGCGATACCGGTATAAACCTCGCGAATCTTGCAATCTGCCATCAACTCCGCCTCTTCCAAGGCACGTTGAATCGCGTTCACGGTCGCATCGATATTCACCACCACACCTTTCTTCAGACCCCGTGATGGATGACTGCCCATGCCGATCACGGTGTATCCGCCTTCAGGCTTCATTTCAGCGACAACGGTCACAATCTTCGAAGTGCCGATATCAATGCCGACAACCAGATTTTTAGCTTCACTGCCTCTATTCATTTGCCTTGCAATCCCTGCTTCCTCCCGCTCCACGGGATTTCCGGAAATCCTGCCTGTCTGCTCCTGGGGAGCTTCACTGCTATCGCGTTCCACGCGCTGCGAAACCACTGACATAACGTAAATCTACATAACTCAAACGTTGATTCAAACGCGCTACGACCAGATCGTGCGTCTGTACATAGCGCTCCAACCGCTTCTCCAGCTGCTCTCGCCCGAGCTCCAGTATCGTTCCGTTCCCGAGACGAACCCGCCATGCGCGCCGGGGTGAAAGTTCCACCTGCTCGACGTCCTGCTTCAATGGCTGTAGCAATCTGGTAAAAACTGCATGCTGATGCACCATTTCACGAACACTCTCTCTTGGCCCTTCAAATATCGGCATCGGCTCATCCGAGGTAGCATTGAATATCTCTCCTTGCCTGTTGACCAGAGCACTGTCGCCCCAGTGTGCCAGCGGCACATGCTCCTCGACCACCACGTCCAGCCCATTTGGCCAGATCCGCCGAACACTTGCCACCCTTACCCAGGCCAGTTTTTCGAACGTGTGCCGCGCAGCCTCAAGATCAATGGTTAAAAAATTTCCTCCCACTTCGCGATGAACCGCGTCAGAAACCTGTTCTCGCGTCACGTGCCTCAGCTCGCCGCTGCCGCTGTTGCTCCTGATATTGACTTCCTTCAGAGGCAGCAGCGGCAGATGGATCGTCCACTGGACCATAAGGTAGATTGCTGTCAGTCCCGCCAGCGTAAACAGCCAGTCCGCCACCTGATTCAATGCCTGATGGTTATCCCACATGGGCCAGTCCCAGTATCTTCAGCACCAGCTCCTCGAAGGATATTCCTGCCGCTTTTGCCGCCATGGGAACGAGACTATGGGTGGTCATCCCGGGGGATGTGTTCGCTTCGAGAAAGTAGGGAGTACCCGATTTATCCAGTATCAAATCTACCCTTCCCCAACCTTCGCAGCCCAACAGTCTGTGCGCCTGCAATGCCTGTTTCCGAATGAGGCACTCCTGCTCCTCGGACACCCCGCTCGGGCAGAAATACTGCGTCTTGTCCGACAGGTATTTGGCTTCGTAGTCGTACAGATCACCCTCGACCTGAATTCGCACCAGCGGCAACGCAACATCTCCGAGAATGGAAGCCGTGAGTTCGGTTCCTTCGATAAACTGCTCCGCCAGCACCATGGCATCATGGCGGGCAGCAAGGCGCCATGCGGCAGCGACTTCCCCTGCCTCCCTTACCTTGCTCAGACCAATGGTGGAACCCTCTCGCGAAGGTTTTACAATCAGCGGCAGGCCCAGTTCTTTTGCCACTGCATCAAAATCGCTCTGCTCATTAAGCAGGATATGGCCCGGCGTGTTGATGCCCGCGGACTGCCAAAGCAATTTGGTACGCCATTTGTCCATCGCCAAGGCGCTGGCCAGCACGCCGCTCCCGGTATAGGGAATCCCTAGCAGCTCCAGCGCTCCTTGGACTGTCCCGTCCTCGCCATAACGGCCATGGAGGGCGATATGAGCACGCGCATACCCTTGCTGCAAAAGCGCGTCCATGTGCTGTTCGGAGGGGTCGAATGGATGAGCGTCCACTCCGCAGCGGCGCAGGGCATCGAGTACAGCTTTACCACTTTCAAGGGAAATCTCACGCTCCGCTGATCGCCCTCCGAGGAGAACCGCGACTTTCCCGAAGTCATGACTACCCGCCATATCCACCATCCTTTCTGTAAGCAGTCTGGGAGACACGCAACTCGGGTCTGGCGGGGAGCCCGATAATGCGCACCTCCTGTTTCAGTTCGATGCCGGTCTGCTTTTTTACGGTTTCACGTACCGCAGCAATCACCGCCTCTATGTCGGAGGCAGTAGCGCCACCGGTGTTCACAATGAAATTTGCGTGTCGCGGCGAAACCATGGCGCCACCGATACGAAACTCCTTCAGCCCGCACGACTCGATGAGTCGCGCCGCCTTGTCATTCTCCGGATTGCGGAACACGGACCCGGCATTAGGCATGTTTAAAGGCTGAGTATGGATACGGCGGGCAAGCAACTCCTTGATTTTCTGCCGAACTGACGCTGCATCGCCCCCTAGCAGCGCGAACCATGCGCCCGAGAACCATTCGTCCATCAGAGAATCGGCAGAGACATTTTCTGTGCCGCCGACCTTTTGGCTCCCGCCGCTCTCCTCTGCCTTCAACCCCACGTGCCGATAGCCAATTTCGTAATTCCCAGGAGATCGTCTGCGCAACATGCCCGAGCGGTCTATGGTTTGCACACTCGAGACGATATCCCAGGTTTCGGTCCCATAGCATCCGGCGTTCATTGCCAATGCGCCGCCCACCGTACCGGGAATACCTGCCAGGAATTCCGCGCCCCCCAGCCCCTGCAGCGCAGCAAACCGGGCGACTTTGGCGCACGCCACACCTGCCCCGGCATAAATCAGCATCTGGCCGGTGTCGGATTGTTCCAGCCGCAAATCGTTCAGGCGGGCGTGCAGTACAACGACGCTGCCCCGCATCCCGCCATCGCGCACCAGGAGATTGCTGCCGAGTCCCACCACATATACCGGTTCATTCCACGGTAGGCCGCGCAGAAATGCCGCGAGATCAGCCAAGTCCGCCGGCAGATAGATGCGCTCTGCACTCCCGCCCGCGCGCCAGGAAGTATAGTTCTTCATCGGCTGATTATGGCGCAGTTCGCCACGAACGCCGCCATAATCAAGGGAGAAGTTGATTTCCGACATATCCATTCAGGAGCCCTGTAACAAAAGCACTGCGGGTTCCCTATTTTCTTTCGGACTGACCGGCAGACGCGCTTCAGCCTGCGAATCCCGGGAAAGGGTGGGAGCCACTCCTTCCACCGATCCTGCTCCCATTACCAGCACCACATCCTTATCCCGGGCGATGCTGTGAATCGCCTCCTCCAGTTCGTCCACCCGCTCGACAAAGATGGGTTCCACCTTGCCAAGCACGCGCAGCGACCGCGCCAGCGATTTGCTGTCTGCGGCAATTATGGGCGCTTCGCCAGCGGAATAAACTTCCGTCAGGAGCAGTACATCGGCGGTGGATAGAACTTTGACGAAATCTTCGAACAGGTCGCGCGTGCGTGTATAACGGTGCGGCTGAAACGCCAGCACCAGGCGGCGTCCCGGAAATGCGCCGCGCGCTGCGGCGATTGTGGCTGCCATCTCCACGGGATGGTGGCCATAGTCATCGATCAGGGTGAAACTTCCGTTTCTGCCGCTTTCGGGATCAGTCAGGGGAATTTCGCCGTAACGCTGGAATCTTCGGTCAACCCCCTTGAAATCCGCCAGAGCCCGGACTATGGCAACATCCGGCAGTCCAACCTCATTGCACACGGCTATTGCCGCCAGCGCATTTTGCACATTATGCAAGCCGGGCAGATTCAGCACGATTTTAAGTTTTCGAGTTTTGCCGTTAACCCCTATCAGGGCGGTAAAGTGCATCTGACCTTCACTGTGACGAATATCCGCGGCGCGCACCTGCGCCGTTTCCGATAACCCGTACGTAGTTACAGGCTTGGTAATAGCCGGCATGATCTCGAGTACGTGGGCATCATCCACACATAGCACCGCCATGCCGTAGAAGGGCAGATGCTGTACAAAATCCACGAACGCCTGCTTGAGCTTGCCGAAATCATGCTCGTAGGTATCCATGTGGTCGGCATCGATATTGGTGACTACCGCCAGTACGGGCTGCAGGTGAAGGAATGAAGCGTCGGATTCATCCGCCTCCACCACGATGAACTCGCCGCGACCCAGCTTCGCGTGAGAGCCGGCAGCCTCCAGCCGGCCACCGATAACGAATGTGGGATCCATGCCCGCTTCCGCGAGAACACTGGTGATCAGACTGGTGGTGGTGGTTTTGCCATGCGTACCCGCGATGGCGATCCCCTGCCGCAACCTCAGGAGCTCGGCCAGCATGATGGCGCGTGGAACCACTGGCACTTTGCTCTCCCGTGCCGCCAGAACCTCCGGATTATCGGGCAGAATCGCGGTCGAGGTTACGACTGCATCCGCCGATGCCACGTGAGTGCGGGCATGACCGATGTAAACCGTCGCCCCCAGTTTTTTCAGTCGCCGGGTGGTCACACTATCATGTATATCCGAGCCGCTGATCTTGTATCCCAGATTGAGCAGTACTTCGGCGATTCCGCTCATGCCGGACCCGCCTATGCCCACAAAATGAATATGCTTAACTTTGTGTTTCATACTTTCGTTGTTTACACATAAAGCAAGTGTAATAGTTGTAAGACGAAGGCAACATGATCACCTTAAACTGCAACCATTTCCATGCACGTCTCGGCCACGCACCGGGTAGCATCGGGTTGCGCCAGCTCTCTCGCACGGCATGCCATTTCCATAAACTGGTCCCTGCCCATACCCACCAATAGCTCTGCCAGTCCTTCCGGGGTCAGCTGGCTCTGGGGCAGCAATATCGCAGCGCCTTTCCCGCTCAAAAATTTTGCGTTCGTGGTCTGATGATCATCCACGGCATAGGGAAAAGGCACCAGAATGCTGGCTACACCCGCTGCGGCCAACTCCGCGACGGTGAGCGCGCCCGCGCGGCAGATCACGAGATCACTCTCTCCATAGCGGGACGCCATATTGTCGATAAACGTAACCAGTTCACCCTCCACTCCCGCTTCGGAGTAATTCCGCTTCAGCGCCTCCAGATGCCGGGTCCCCGCCTGATGCGTCACTTGCGGGCGCAGCCCTTCAGGTATCCGCTTCAATGCCTGCGGCACAATGGTATTCAATGCCTGAGCCCCCAGACTTCCCCCTACCACCAGCAGCTTGATACTTCCGCTGCGGTCCGCATACCTCTGTGCAGGCGGCGCCAGCCTGGTGATTTCGTCACGTACGGGATTGCCGCAAAACACCGCTTTTTTTTCACCTTTGATCGCGTCGGGAAATCCCAGCAATATCCTGTCGGCGAGTCTCGAAAGGATTCTGTTGGCAAGTCCCGGAATGGAGTTTTGTTCGTGTATCAGCAACGGCCGCGCCAGCAGCGAGGCCATCATTCCCCCTGGAAACGCGGGATAACCACCCATGCCCAACACCACGTCCGGCCGAACCCTCCGTATTACTCTTGCGCTTTGCCAGAATGCCAGCAACAGACGCGCGGGCAGCAACAACCAGGTGCGAACGTTTTTCCCCCGCAATCCGGAGAAGCGAATCGTCTCCAGGGCATGCCCCTGCTGCCGCGCCAGCGTTGTTTCCATTCCCCCTTCAGTTCCAAGCCAGACTATGCGCCACCCGGCCTCCTTCAAATACTCCGCCACGGCAAGACCGGGAAATACATGTCCGCCGGTTCCCCCCGCCATAATGAGAATCGTATGGCTCAAGACGCCATTCCTGTATTTTTCATATCCGATAACCTCTTGCCAACTGCCGGTTTTCCCAATCTGCGCGGAGCAACACCGCCAGCGAGAGACAGCTCGCAACTATGCTGCTGCCACCGAAACTCATCAACGGCAGGGTGAGTCCCTTCGGCGGGAGTACTCCCATATTCACGCCCATGTTGATGAATGTCTGCACTCCCAGCCATACACCGATACCTTGCGCCACAAGTGCGGGAAAATAACGCCCCCTGACTGCCGACTGACGGCCGATGATGAACGCGCGTGCGATTACCCAGCTGAATAGCGCCAGCACGATCAAGACGCCGACGAAACCAAGCTCCTCTGCAACTACAGCCAGAAGAAAATCGGTGTGCGCCTCCGGCAGATAGAAAAGCTTTTCGACACTTCCGCCCAGGCCGACCCCCAGCCATTCACCGCGTCCAAATGCAATCAGCGCATGGCTCAATTGGTATCCTTTTCCGTAAGGATCATCCCAGGGATCCAGAAACCCGAAGAAACGCTGCATGCGATAAGGGGCGTTCCAGACCAGTGCAAGCAGGCCAACAATCAGGAAACCAATCAGCCCGGCGAATAGTTTCAGGTCCATCCCTCCCAGAAACAATATCGCCATCATGACAGTGGTAATGACAACGAAGGCGCCAAAATCCGGCTCGAGCAGCAGGAGAGCCCCCACGATGAGCGTAATGATCAGCATGGGAAGAAAACCCTTGCGGAAACTTCCCAGGAAGGCGGATTTGCGCACCGTGTAATTGGCGACGTAGATCACCATGAACAATTTCATGAATTCCGACGGTTGAAGGTTCACCACCAGCAAGGATATCCAGCGGCGGCTACCGTTGATTTCGCGGCCTACGCCGGGAACCAGCACCAGTGCCAGCAAGCATCCTCCCAGCAGAAATAATTGGAAAGAATATTTCTGCCACGACTCCATGGGGACCTGGAACGCAACCACTGCCACCAGCAAACCTGCCGCGACATAGGCAGCGTGCCGGATGAGAAAATAAGCTGGGTAACCGCTCCCCTCAGCCTCGGCAATCGAAATCGACGCGGAATAAACCATCACCAGCCCAAGGCTCAGCAAGAGTATTGCTGTCCAGATCAGGGCCTGGTCGAAATCCGCAGGCAGAACTTTCTGCTTTCCGGTACCGTACTGATAAATCATCTGATCAATGCCGTCCTGCAACCGCAGCTGAATTACTGCCTTCACTTGCCGCCTGCATGCTTCTTACCGCCGCAACGAACGCCTCTGCCCGATGCACATAGTTGTCGAACATATCGAAGCTTGCGCATGCCGGCGACATCAGGACTGCATCGCCCTCTCGCGCCAGCTGAAAACTTTTCCGAACCGCCTCTTCCATCGTTTGAGCACGATGCAGAGGCACTCCGCACTCATTTATCGCCACTGCGATTTTTTCCGCATCCCGCCCAATGAGCACCACCGCGCGCCCATGCTCACCTATCGGGGCAGCCAGGGGCAAAAAATTCTGCGCCTTCCCATCTCCGCCGACAATCAAAACCACGGGCTGCCCAAGACCTTTCAAAGCCGCCACCGTTGCACCTACGTTAGTACCTTTTGAATCATCGTAGAAGGTAATACCACTGAAAGCCGTCACTTTTTCAACTCTATGCGGCAAGCCCCTGAATTCGCGGAGCGCCTGTAACAAAGGCTCAAACGGGACGGCCAGGGCGCGGCATAGTGCCAGTGCCGCCAGCGCATTTGCGCAATTGTGCCGGCCAGTAATGGCGAGTTCACCGGCTTTCATGAGAGGCCTGCCCCCCTGCATCAACCAGGTGTCTCCACCTTCTCGAAGCAAGCCGAAATCGCGGTCACTTTGTGGCGTACCAAGGCTGAAAGTGACGTGAGGTCTCCCCGCTAACGTCATTTGCCGGACGACAGGATCATCGCCATTCAGGATTTGCACGCCCTCGCTGTCACCCTTGCCGTCAGCGCCGATCTCGTTGCTGCCACCAAGAAATATCCGTGCCTTGGCAGCGGCGTATTCCTGCATCCCCGCGTAGCGGTCAAGATGATCTTCGCTTACATTCAGCACTGCGGCCGCATCCAGTCCCAGACTCTTCGTGGTTTCCAGTTGGAAGCTGGAAAGTTCCAGCACCCACGCCTGCGGCATTTTTCCAGTATCTTCCCGACGCATCAGCGCGTCCAGTACCGCAGGACCGATATTTCCCGCCACTTCGACGTCCCACCCCGCTTTTTTTAACATTGCCCCTGTCATGGCGGTCACCGTGGTTTTGCCATTGGAGCCGGTAATCCCGACGAGTTTTGGCCTGCATCCCCCTTCATCCCCGACTGCCCAGGCAAAAAGCTCCATATCTCCGACCACCGGGATGCCTTCTTTCAGCGCCTGCTGCACAAGAGGCTCCGACAGGGGCAGACCAGGACTGATTGCGATTAAATCCACGCCGGAAAAGGCACTGGCAGCCAGGGAACCTGTAAAAACCTCCGCCTGCGGCAGCGCGCTGTTAAACGCTCTCATGCCGGGTGGCTCGTTTCGGGTATCAGCCGCTCGCACCAGCGCTCCCCGTCGAAACAACCATTTTGCCATGGAAAGGCCGGTCTCTCCGAGGCCCAGCACCAGGACAGTTCTGCCTTGCAGATTCATGATTTCAACTTCATCTCAGCTTCAGGGAAGACAAACCGAACAGCACCAGCATCATGGTAATGATCCAGAACCGGACCACTACCTGGTTTTCCTTCCAACCTTTCAATTCGTAATGATGATGTAACGGCGCCATGCGAAAAATGCGCTTGCCGATCAGCTTGAATGAAGCCACCTGCAGCATGACCGACAGAGTTTCCACTACAAACACGCCTCCCATGATGAGCATAACGATTTCCTGTCGCACTATCACTGTCACGATTCCAAGTGCCGCGCCCAAAGCAAGCGCTCCGACATCTCCCATGAAGACTTCTGCGGGATAAGCGTTAAACCACAGAAAAGCAAGACCTGCACCCGCCAGGGCTCCACAGAAAACCGCGAGTTCACCGGCTTGGGGGATATGAGGCATACCGAGATATTTTGCGAATACCGCATGGCCGGCTACATAGGAAAAAATCGCCAGAGCGCTGCTGATCATCACGGTAGGCATGATAGCGAGACCATCCAGCCCGTCGGTCAGGTTTACCGCATTGCTGGTACCGACGATGACGAAATAGGTGAGCGCCACGAATCCTGTCACGCCAAGCGGAACGGCCACCTGTTTGAAGAAAGGAACGATCAGGGTTGTCTGCGCGGGCAACTCGGCCGTCAGCGCCAGATAGAGCGCCACCAGGATAGCAATGGCCGATTGCCAGAAAAGCTTGGCCCGAGCGGAAAGTCCCTTCGGATTTCGATATACCACCTTGCGGTAATCATCCACCCAGCCGATCATGCCGAAACCCAGGGTTGTAATCAGGACGATCCACACGTAGCGATTGCTGAGATCCGCCCAGAGCAAGGTGGTAATGGCGATAGAGACGAGTATCAGCGCTCCACCCATGGTGGGTGTGCCCGCCTTGACCAGATGTGTCTGGGGGCCGTCATCGCGAACTGCCTGGCCGATCTTGTAGGCGGTAAGTTTCCGTATCATCGTCGGACCTACAATAAACGAGATTACCAGCGCGGTGAGCGCGGCCAGAACCGTACGCAACGTAATGTAACTGAACACGTTGAACAAGCGGATGTCCCCCGCAAGCCATTGAGCAAGCTCTAGCAGCATGACAGCCGTCCGTGTGAAATACCTCGGGATTTAGATTTAACCTGATTCACGACCCGTAAACTCATAACCCGGCTTCCAGACGCTTTACGACTCGCTCCATCTGCATGAAACGCGATCCTTTGATCAGAAGGGTGACATCCGGCCCTGGCAACGTTTCTATATCTGCCAGCAGGTCCTCCATTTTTCTGAAATGGCGAGCTCCAATGCCGAACTTTTCCACCGCGTACGCACTCAAATCTCCTAAAGCCATGAGTTCGTCTATCCCCGCAATTCTCGCTTCGTCACCGATCTGTTCATGAAACTCTCTTCCCTTGTCGCCCAGTTCTCCCATGTCCCCCAGCACCAGGACTTTTTTACCTTCCGCCCTTGCAAGCACCGCCAGGGCCGCCCGTACCGAGTCGGGATTGGCGTTGTAACAATCATCGATCAGCGTTGCGCCGCGCACACCGCATTTCCTTTGCATTCTTCCTTTCACTCCGCCAAATGTGCTCAATCCCGATGCGATCGTCTTCGGAGGCACACCGACGGCTACGGCCGCGGCTGCGGCAGCCAGCGCATTTCGCACGTTATGTTCGCCCGGTACCTGCAGAGTCGCCTCCTCGACCCCTTGAGGTAAAATCAGTGTTATTTGCGCGCCGGAAAAAGCCAGTTTGTAGCCTGCACTCACTTTTGCCTTACTCTTCAGACCAAAATCGATTATCTGCCTGTTACCCGCAAGTTCACGCCACAGTCTATTGTGCGGGTCATCTGCATTGATAACCGCTATTCCCTGCTGGTCGAGTCCTTCGAAGATCTCGCCCTTTGCGCGAGCTACTGCTTCAACTGACCCAAGCCCCTGAATATGCGCATCGCCGGCATTGGTGATGAGCGCCACCGAAGGCTTTGCAAGGTGGGCAAGGTATGAGATTTCGCCCGGATGGTTCATGCCCATCTCTATGACGGCATAGTGATGCCACTCACGCAATCGCAAAAGTGTGAGGGGCATACCTATATCATTGTTGAGATTGCCCTGGGTTGCCAGCACTGCATCCGGAGCATCCGTCCGCATCCCCTCCGGCGCCTGCTCCGCGGCGCGCCTTAAAATGGAGGCAATCATCTCCTTTACGGTCGTCTTGCCATTACTTCCCGTTACTGCGACCAGCGGTATGGTAAAGCGCGCGCGCCAGTATGCCGCCAGTTGTCCTAGTGCCAGCCGTGTATTCTGCACCTGTATCAGGGGAATCCCGTATTCCTGATCCCCGGTCAGTCTGTCCTGCTGCACCAAGGCCGCTATTGCGCCCCTGTCCCGTGCCTGGACGATAAAATCGTGACCATCGAAGTTGGGGCCGACCAAAGCAACAAACAGATCACCCTGCGCAAGTGCGCGGCTATCCGTGCTCACCCCCGTGAAATCGATCTTGCCCCCAACCAGTCGATCATGCTGCCCCCCGGCCAGGGTTGCGGACAGAACCTGGGCCGCCTCCTGCAAACTCATCATATCTGCGCCTGCGCTTTCTCCGTCATCAATGCTCTTCTCGCGACCTCTGCATCGCTGAAAGGAAACTTTTTACCACCTGCCTCCTGCCAGGTTTCGTGCCCCTTACCCGCGATCAATATGACATCGCCCTTATGCGCGCCCTGTATCGCGCGATGAATCGCACCGGCCCGATCCTTCTCGATGCGATGATTGGCGGCAGCTCCAACGGCGATGTCACGAATAATGGAATCCGGATCCTCGCTTCGTGGATTGTCACTGGTGATGATGGCTTCATCAGCCAATCGGGTCGCCACTTCCCCCATCAGGGGACGCTTGCCTTGATCGCGCTCGCCCCCGCAGCCGAATACGCAGACAAGCCTTCCTGATCCCGTCTCCGGCTTCCCGTCAGGGAAACCGGTGTCCAGCGCTTCCCGCAGCGTGGTCAATACCTTTTCCATGGCGTCCGGAGTATGAGCGTAATCCACAACGATGAGGGGTTCATCTCCCTCCCCACCTATCTGCTGCATGCGCCCTGCCACAGGCTGGACTTTCTGCAAGGCTCGGACCGCTTCCGGGAAAGCAATACCGCTTGCAAGCAGGGTAGCGAGCACCCCTAATAAGTTGGAAGCGTTGAAGCTGCCCAGCACTTCCGTTTTAAATTTCAGACATTCCGCTTCAAATTCAATGTCGAATTCCAGTCCCGCCAGGCTTGCTCTGAGATTGCGACCCCATACCCTCCTGAATGAGTCAGGATTGGGGTGCGCGCTTGCTGTATCGGTAAACCCATAGCCGATCATGCCGATTCCAGTTCCTTCCAGATCGTGCAGAAGCTGCACGCCAAATACGTCGTCGAGGTTCAGCACGGCATACTTGAGCCCGCTCCAATGAAACAACCGCGCTTTGGCAGCTGCATACACTTCCATGGTACCGTGATAATCGAGGTGATCGCGCGAAAGATTGGTAAGCATGGCAACTGCAAACGTTGCTCCGTTTATCCGTCCTTGCACAATCCCATGCGACGAGACTTCCATTGCCACGCATTCTGCGCCCCGCCGCAAAAAATTAGCTATTTTAGCTTGCAATAACACTGAATCGGGGGTGGTATTTGCAGAAAATTCCATTTCTCCGGGAAAACCGGCTCCCAGCGTGCCGATGACTGCGGCTTTACGATCCAGTGCGGCCATCGCCTGGACAATCCAGTGGCTGCAGGACGTTTTGCCGTTCGTTCCCGTCACTCCGATCAGCCATAGCTTTTGTGAGGGATGATCATACAAATAGTCTGCGATGAATCCCGCCTCGGATTTCAAATCCGAGACTGGCAGGTTAGGTGTTTTCCATTGCGGGTCCCACGCAAAGCCATCGCGTTCCCACACTACTGCGCGGGCACCCCGCTCTATCGCTTGCGGAATGAATTTACGTCCATCCGTTTTTTCTCCGCGATAGGCCAGAAAAGTATCCCCCGGCTTCACGGCGCGGCTGTCAACCGCAAGATGCTCCATCCTGACACCAAGCCGGTCAAGCGCATGGAAATCAAAACCGGCTCCGGAGCGGCTGGGACATTCCGACATCTTCCTGTCCGACCTGGAATTCATACATCACCCTTGTTGTCCTTGGGCGGGGCAGCTGTCAGGGACGTCATATTGCCCCCCGGCGCATCATGCGGCACGTTCTGCATATGCAGGATGCCGTGCATCACCCGGCTGAAAACGGGCGCCGCCACGGTACCTCCGTAATATTGTCCAGCTGACGGCTCATCCAGCATCACTGCAATGACATATCTTGGATTCGAAACGGGTGCATAACCGACAAAGGTCGAAAGATAGCGGTTTTTTGCATAGCCTCTGCCTTCCAGCTTGTGCGCGGTGCCAGTCTTCCCCGCCACCCGATATCCGCTGACCTGCGCCTGTGGAGCGGTACCCCCTGGTTGCGCCACCATCTCGAGCATACGACTCACGGCCAGCGCTGTGTCGCGTGAAATCGCGCGCTTGCTGACCGGAGCCGAGTCGAGCTTCAGCAGCGATACCGGTTTTATTTCACCTTCCGCGGCAAAAATCATATAAGCGCGGGCAAGCTGCATCAGGCTCACTGCAATGCCGTGACCATACGACATGGTCGCCTGCTCGATGGGACGCCAGGTTTTATAAGGCCGCAACTTGCCGCTCACCTCGCCCGGGAAACCGGAGCCAGGCAGCTCTCCGAATCCTGCTCCATTCAGCATTTCCCACAGTGTCTGCGGTGGAAGCGACAGCGCGATCTTTGCTGAACCGACGTTGCTGGATTTCTGGATCACCTGCGTGACAGTCAAGGCCTCTGTCCTGTGCGCATCGCGTATGGTCGCCTTACCTATGGAGAATGAACCCGGCGCGGTTTGAAATACAGTGTCCGGGGTGATTCTCCCTGCTTCCAGCGCTGCCGCTACCGTGAACGGCTTGAGCGTGGAACCCGGCTCGAACATATCGGTGACGGCCCTGTTACGCGACTGCGCACTGTTCCTGTTGGACCGGTTGTTCGGGTTGTAGGTCGGGAGATTCACCAGGGCCAGGATTTCGCCTGTCTTCACATCGAGCGCCACCAAGCCCCCGGCCTTGGCCTTGTGGGTTTCCACTGCCTGCTTCAATTCACGGTAGGCGAGGTATTGTATTTTGCTATCTATCGACAGCGCCATGTTCTGCCCCGGCTTCGGTGCCCGGATGCTTTCGACATCCTCGATGATATGTCCTTTACGGTCCTTGATGACTCGGCGGCTTCCCGGCTTGCCGGCAAGCTCATCCTGCCAGGCCAGCTCGATACCCTCCTGCCCCTTGTCGTCCAGATCGGTGAACCCGAGGACGTGCGAAGTCAGGTCTCCCGCAGGATAGTAGCGCCGATACTCGCGCTTGAGAAATATGCCCGGAATTTTCAGTTCGACGACGCCGGTCGCCACGGCTGGCGACAAATGCCGCTTCAGGTATACGAAATCGCGCCGGGACGCTGCCCGGGAACCTTGGGAGGCTCCTGCCAGCCCATCCAGGCGTTTGTGAAGCTCGTCCGCATCCATATCGATCAGATCCGCGAGCCTGCTCAACTGCTCGGGGGTGGCAACCACATCCTGCGGACTCAGCCATACGGATTCCACGGGAGTGCTTATTGCCAGGGGCTTGCCGTACCGATCGGTGATCATTCCCCTGTTTGCGTTCATTTCGAGCACGCGGCCATAACGCGATTCGCCCTTCTGCTGCAAAAACCCGTTGTGCATTCCCTGCAGATAAGCAGCGCGTCCTGCCAGCCCAGCGAATCCAAGCAACAATAAACCCACCAGGAGGCGTGCGCGCTTCACAGGCAGGATAACAGGCGGCTTTTGATTGGCTTTCATGATTTCGATGCTTCCTTGGAGTCGGTCGAATCGACAGGTTCCCCCACGGGCTGACTCAGGGGTATGATCTGGATACGTTTGGGGTCCGGCAAGCGCATCTGCAGCTGCCCCGTGGCAATTTTTTCAATACGGGCATGCGTCGCCCAGGTGCTTTGCTCAAGCTGCAACTGCCCCCATTCCTCCGCCAGTTGCCTCGCCAGCTGCTGCTCCTTTTCCAGTTCCACAAACAGCTTGCGCGCCTTGTGCTGTGAAGTCACAACACTCAGCGCGCAAGCGATGAGAATTAAGGTCAACAAAATATTTATTCTGATCACACCAACCTCTCATCAACCAAAAACGCGCAACGGGATTTCGTTAAGTGGTGTTTATCCGCTCCGCCACGCGCATTACCGCGCTGCGGGCGCGAGGATTGCATTCGACCTCCGCCACGCCGGGCCGTACCACCTTCCCAACCATCTGCAGATTTGCCCTGCTGAAACGCCGCACCTCGTCGGCGCGCAGCGGCAAGTGCTTCGGCAGTTTGTCAGGATTCGCTCCTTCACGTATGAAACGCTTCACTATTCTATCTTCCAGCGAGTGAAAACTGATGACGACCAACCGGCCACCCGTCTTCAGCATCTCGACACACTGCGGTAAGGCAAGCGACAGCCTCTCAAGCTCCTGATTGAGGTAAATCCGGATGGCCTGAAAGGTACGCGTCGCCGGATTCTGTTTTGGCTCACGCGCGCGCGCGGGTATGGCCGCTGCCACGATCGCGGCAAGTTGACTGGTAGTGACGAGAGGTTGTCGCGCTCTAGCCTTAACAATCGCTCTTGCAATCTGCTTAGCAAACCGCTCTTCGCCATATTCTTTTATCACCTCTTCCAACTGGACTTCCGACGCCGAACCCAACCACTGAGCTGCTGTCTGGCCCTCTGTTGTATCCATGCGCATATCGAGCGGTCCCTCCATGCTGAAACTGAAGCCGCGTGTGGCGTCCTCGAGTTGCGGTGACGACACGCCCAGATCCAGTAATACCCCATCGATCTGACCGACATTCAACTGTTGCAGCACCTCCTGCAACCGGGAATAACTGCCGTGAACCATGCAGAAGCGTTCGTCTCCAAAATTCCGTCCAACCGCACAAGCGGCCGGATCCCTATCGAACGCGATCAATCTTCCGTTCTTCCCCAGGCGCTCCAGTATCAGCCGGCTGTGTCCGCCCCGACCAAATGTTCCATCCACATATATCCCATCCGGCTTAAGTGCCAGCGCTTCCACCGCCTCCTGTAGCAGAACAGTGGTGTGCTTCCCTGCCTCAGCCACAAATTACAGTGAAAAACCTTCGAGTTCTTCGGGAATGCCGTCTCTGAACGCGAGCGCGCTCTCCATCTGCAAATTCCATTTCTCGCTGTCCCACAGCTCGAATTTCGCACCTTGTCCCACTAGAACCACCTCTTTGTTCAAACCTGCAAATGCCCGCAGAGAGGGAGGCACAAGAATGCGACCGGCGCCATCCATCTCCACATCGCAGGCATTGCCAACGAGAAGTCGCTGCAAACTGCGAGTTTGTGGATTAAAGCTGGAAAGACTGTTGAGCTTTTGCTCTATGGGCTCCCATACGGGCTGAGGATAAATCAACAAACACTTGGATGGGTCGGCAGTGACAATCAAATGACCGGCGCAAAGGGATATGAGCGTCTCCCGGTATCTTGCAGGCACGGCGAGTCTACCCTTGTTATCCAGACTGACAGGTGTCCCACCGCGAAACATTGCTCCCCTTCTTTACTCTACGGAGGAAAACCGCAGAAAATCGTCTCCCACTTCTACCCACTTTTACCCACTGTAGTTAAAAAAAAAGCCAAAGTCAAGGAAGAGAATGAGGGATTATAAAAGGTAGGGAAGTATGGAAATTTCCGGCCTCGACTGTAGGAAAAGATAAATGTGCCGGTTACAAGCGGCCGGTGGGAGAGGTCTGCATTCGAGCCGGTAACGCCTCCGCAACAACTTTTATACACACTTGCTTTTGTTGCGTGGCCGTCTATAAACGTATTGTCTGTCCCGCGTCCATACCTGCTTGGAGGAATGATGAGCACACCAAAGATACCAGGCTTTACCGCCGAACGTTCGGTTTACAGGACAAGAGCGAATTATCGGACAACGGCTGGTCCCGAGGTCAGGCGCCCGCATAAAATAGATGCTGTAAGGCTGCAAGCCTGCGACCTTGACTGTATCGATGAATGCCAGCAGGGTTGCGAGGGCCTTACGGGCAGAGAGCATGCTCAATGCATCCGGCTCTGCCGGGTGGAATGCGGCTGCCTCTCACAGCCGCCGGTGTGCGGAAATTGCGAGTGCAACCCATCCAGCGGTTGGTCGCAGCGTTGCTGCCGCCCTGATGGCACAGCTTGCTCCCGGCGGCCGTGCACTCCACCGGGAGAAGGTTGCACGGTACGTGATGATCGCACCTGTCTTCCCTGGCCGTTTGACTCCATCTGCTGGGGAAGCTGCGAGCGAACCTGCTGCCATTGGTCGGGTTGCGATCAATTGCTGTGTGGAGTATCGGAGTGCTGACAGTGCGCTGCGGAACTTGAATTACGTTTATTTGCGCGAGGCCGATATGACTCCCCGGACGCCTGCTATCAGCCCGAGAACACGCCGCAATTGATCCACGTTGCCAATCTTGATCACGAATTGCAGGGTCGCGTTCAGGTCGCGGCTATGGGCGCGGGTAGCGACGACATCAATTTTTTCGCGCGACAGAACACCCGAAATGTCGCTCAGCAATCCTTGACGATCCTGCGCCCGAATCTCCACCTCCACGGCGTAACTCGCATCTTTGGATAAATCCCATTGCGTACTGACGAGGCGCGCCACGCCTTCTCCTGACAACCGGGACACATTGGCGCAATTCGCCCTGTGGATGGTGATTCCTCGCCCACGAGTGACAAAACCAATGATGGGATCAGGGGGTACAGGCTTGCAGCACTTTGCCAGTACGGTGAGCAACTTGTCGACCCCGACGACGAGTACGTCTCCCTGGGGTTCCGGGGCGAGAGGCTGCTTTTTGATGACTAGCGTCTCGGGGCCGGGTAGATCAGATTCCGTCTCCCCGCTCAAGAATGCCGATAGCTGGCGCGCATTGATATCACCCCTTGCAACGGCTGCAAGAAAGGAATCAAGTCTGGCAAATTTGAACTCCACTGCCAGCTTATCCAGGCTCATCGCAGTCATGCCATGGCGCTGCAGTTCCTTTTCCACCAAAGCCCGGGCTTGTGTGAGGGAAGCAGTACGCATTTCACTGCTGAACCATTGCCTGACTTTCGCCCGGGCGCGCTGGCTCCTGATATAACCCAATCCAGGGTTGAGCCAGTCGCGGCTAGGCCCCCCCTGCTTGATCGAAATGATCTCCACTCTTTGCGCATTTTGCAGCGGGTAATCGAGGGGCACCATGATCCCATCCACCTTGGCACCCCGGCAACGGTGCCCGAGGTCGCTATGCACATGGTATGCAAAATCCACGGGAGTGGCCCCCTTGGGCAGCGCGATCACCTTCCCTTGCGGCGTCAGTACATAGACCGAATCTTCGAACAGGGCGACCTTGAAATGCTCAGCCAGCTCTCCTGCGTCCTCGACATCATTCTTCCACTCCAGTATCTGCCTTAACCAGGCGATCTTTTCCTCATACCTCGCGTCCCGCTTTGCACCTTCCTTGTAGCGCCAATGCGCAGCGACACCCATCTCCGAATGACGGTGCATCTCATGGGTCCGGATCTGCACCTCGACCACTTTGTCTTCCGGACCGATTACCGCAGTATGCAGCGACCGGTAGTCATTGCCTTTCGGCTTGGCAATATAGTCGTCGAACTCCTTGGGAATCGGCATCCAAAGGTTGTGCACCAACCCCAATGCCGCGTAGCAATCCCTGATTTCGTCCACGAGAATGCGAACGGCCCGGGTGTCCTGGATTTCCTTGAAATTCACACCCTTGCGTTTCATTTTTCTGTAAATGCTGTAAATGTGCTTGGGACGTCCTGTGATTTGAGCCTTGATTCCGGCCTGATCCAGTTCGTTTTGCAACCTGTCCACCACCAGCGCGATATATTGTTCCCTGCTGCGGCGAGTCTCCTCCAGCAATGTGGCGATTTTTTTATAGCGTTCGGGTTCGGTGATCCGAAACGATAGATCCTCCAGCTCCCACTTTACTTGCCACAACCCTAGGCGATTGGCGAGAGGCGCGAAAATGTTCAGGGTGACCTCAGCGGCCTCCCATCTTCCGGCAACATTGCTGGCAGCGACGTAGCGCATCGTCTGCAACTGGTCGGCCAGGGCGATGATCACTACCCGGATGTCTTCCGCCATTGCGAGCAGCATCTTCCTCAATGCTTCAATCTGCGCGCTGCCATTCCCGATATTGTCTGTGCTGCTTGCTGATCGCAGTACCTGGATTCGGCCGACGCGCCTCACACCTTCCACGAGATGAGCGACCGTTGGACCAAAAGCGGTTGCCAATTCTTCTTCATACCCCTCCAGATACTCCGGAACTGCATGAAGCGCTCCTGCTGCCAGTGTATCGCTGTCCACCCGCAAGCCGGCGAGAATCGCCGCGACTCCATCTACATGTGAAGAGAGCAATTCACCGTTAGGCAGGCTTTTATCCATATAGAGCGGTTCGCAAAAAGCCTGCGCCTCCCGGAGCAGATCGATTTCTGTCGGGGAGAAGATTGAACCCGGGGATTGGAGCCGGAAAGGTTCGTCCCCTTTTCCGCGAATGAGGGAGGAAGCGTTCATGGAGCGCGTGGAGTGAGTATTGGAGCGGCCTTTTTCAATTGAGCCCCCATGTCACTCATGTCCTTTCATAATTGCTTTATTTCCGGTTAAAACGTTGCTGAATCGTGCCAATAACGCATCCGCCGCACGCGCCATCGCTCCACGGCAAGGTCATTACCGCCAAAGCGCAGCAATATGGCACCATCGGTGTCGCTGCGCAACAATCTGCTTCCCATCGATCGATACCGCTCCGCGACTTCCTCTTTTGGATGGCCAAAACGGTTGCGATAACCTACGGTAAATACTACCAACCGCGGATTCACCTTGCGCACGAACTCCTCGGTGGAAGAAGTTTTGCTTCCATGATGAGGAGCGATCAATACCGTTGAGGAAAGCGCCTCCCCATAACGCTTGAGCAATTGATATTCGGATTTTTTCTCGATATCCGCCGGCAGAAGCACGCTACCGTGCCATGTGGTAATTTTCAACACGCAACTCAAGGCGTTGCTCTTGAGGCGGAGGTCATTGTAGCTCTCTTCCACCGGATGAAGCATGTCGAAGCGAACGCCATCCCATTCCCACGACTGTCCCGCCTTGCACCGGCGCTTGTTGAGAGCAGCCTGTTGTATGGGATGATCGTCGCGCAGCGATGAGACGAGCCATTCGACGGGTACCGCTTGCAGCACGGACAACCCTCCGCCGCTATGATCGGAATCAGCGTGTGTGACGGTCATTGCATCGAGATGCCTTATACCCTCCCCGCGGAGAAATGGAATGATGGTGCGGCTGCCGCTATCGGCTTCGGACGTAAAGGCAGGTCCCGTATCGTAGAGCAGCGTGTGATTTTCCGTGCGCGCCAGTACCGCCAGTCCCTGGCCGACATCCAGCACGGTCAGCCACAGCTCTCCCTGCTCCGGTTTTGGGAGGGGCAGCAGAAACAGCGGCAGTAGTGCAATGAGACCGAGCCAGCGAGCAGGGAAACCGGTACCGAGGCCGAGCCGCCAACCCCACTTCCCAGGCAACAGCGTCCAGAAAATGCCTGCCGCCCCCACGGCTACTGCCCAGAAAGGCGGCGCTTGCTGGCTCCAGACGGCCTGAGGCGCATCGCTCAGCCATTGCATCACGGTCATGCAACCATTCAGCGCTGCATGTGCCGGTACTAACAGAAAATCGAGGAGTGGCAGAGTTGCGAGCAGGGTTAGCGGCACCACGACCAGACTCACCAGTGGAATCGCCACCGCATTGGCGATTGGGGAAACCAGCGATATTTGCTGAAACATCGCCAATAAAAGAGGTATCAGACCCAGGGTTATGGCCCACTGCACCGTTGTCCAACTACTCAGCCAGTGCGGCCTGCCAACGCGGCCGACAGATACCAGCATGATGACCGCGATAGCGCCAAAGGATAACCAGAAGCCGGGTGAAAGCACTGCCCACGGATCGAGAACCACGACTGCAAGCAATGCCCAGGCCAGGACTGTGGTCATTGCAATGGAATGATCGAACCATAGAGTAACGGCGACCGCGGCGAGCATATAGAGCGTGCGTTGTGCCGGAACCGCAAAACCGGCCAGCAGCGTATAACCGAGCGCGGCCACCAGCCCGGCTATGACTGCGGCCTTCCTGGCTGGCAACCGCAGCGTCAAATGATAGCTTCTGCACCATAGCCAGTATGCCATCGTAAACACAAGTCCCGACAGCATGGTGATATGAAGACCGGATATGCTGACTAGATGGTTTATCCCGGTCCGCGTGAATACCTGCCACTGCTCGTGCGGAATCGCCCGTTGATCCCCCACCGCCAGCGCAACTAGGATACCCGTATAAGCCTGGCCGGGCAGCGCGGCAATGAAATGGTCACGGATATCCTGGCGCAGACGCTCGACATGATAAGCGAGGCGCCCCACCACTTTCTCCAGGCATATATTTTCGTCATCCTTGCGCACATAGCCGGTGGCTCGAATGTTGCGCTCCAGCGCCCACTGCTCGAAGTCGGAAGCATGCGGATTGGCGGTTCCATGGGGACGCTTGAGCCGTGCAGTAAGCCGCCAGCGTTCCCCAACATTGAGAGAAGGTGTTGAAGGCCTGGGCGTAAAGCCGCTCCCGCGCTCGTTATACCAGGAAAGAAAAAGGCGGCCGGGCGCGATTGCACCTTCCGTCAACACCTGCTCTACATCGAAAGTAAAGCGGACACTGTTCTCGCCGGTTTGCGGCAACTCCGCAACCACGCCAATTACCCGGATATCTCTCCCTTCCCACTCGGGCGGAAGCGCGTCGCTCAGGCGCCATTGCGCAAAAGCAGCCGCCCAGAAAAAACCCGCTCCCAGGAAGAGGCAAACCCAAAGCATCTTGCCGATGCGAGCAAAAACAGGGGCGCGGCAGCGAAGCAGCAGAATTCCGCACGCCATGCCGGGGAAAAGAGCCCACGCACCTGCAAGCACTGGCAGCACCGGTTGCTGTTGCAGCAGCACTACTCCGGCAACAAATGCCAGAATACAAAGTCGCATCGGCGATTTCCTGCCATCAGTAGAACATACGGACGACTGCAGCATCCGGGATAAAAATCGTTGGAGAAATCGAAGAAAACAGACAAGGCAGGTGACAGCCTCGCATCCACAAATGCCTTTTTCATCGTATGCAGAATTTCATATGCCCATAGCTTCGGCTGACCAAGTGGTGTATGTTTGTATCAAGGATCCTTTCGCTGGGAGAACCGGAGGATTTTGGAGTTCCTTAGCTCCTGTCCCTGTTTATATTTCATGCCACCCTGTGTCTCGAAAATTTTTCAAAAAATACCTGCCTTCCCATGAAACCATCCGGCGCAACCGGTTTGTTGCCCTTTTCGGAGAGCGACTGCAGCATCACAATCTCTGGCATCTGCATCGGAGGTCAGTCGCTGGCGGCTTTGCCGTCGGATTGTTCACTGGCCTCATCCCCGGCAGCAATCCCGTGCAATTCTTTTTTGCCGCGTTATTCGCCGTTGCCTTCAAGGTCAACCTTCCCGTAGCAGTCATAACGACGCTTTATTCCAATCCCTTTACCATTCTGCCGATCTATGTGGCTGCCTACGAAATCGGCGCTTTTGTAACGGGAGGCACGTCGAACGGCATGCCCGAAGTGGGATTGCACCTCATGGATAAAAGTATCAGCGAGTGGGGACCTGCCCTGATCGACTGGGTCGTATCACTCGGCAAGCCTTTGCTGGTCGGAATGTTGCTGCTGGCTCTATTACTTTCTTCAACAGGCTATTTTGCGGTGCGCGCCGGGTGGCGTTTGTTCGCAATTTATGAATGGCGCAAGCGCGCAAAGCGGCGCAGACAGAAGAATGAGCAGAATATGGATGGAGATAGCGGATAGAGCAAAGTTCTAACCGCCATTCAACCGATCCGGGATGAATCCTGATAGAGGCTCGTGGAGCCTCCTGGAAGCTGCTGGATAGGAGCAAATGTCCTCAAACCCCAGTGCCTGGGCCTCAGACGGCCAGGATGCCATCCTCCAGATGCAGGGTTCGGCCGGCCTTTCTGGCGAGATCCGGATCATGTGTGACAATGACAAGGCTCGCGCCAGCATCATGATTGAGCTCGAGCATTAGATCGAACACTTCTCCCGCGGTTCGCCGGTCGAGATTGCCCGTAGGTTCGTCGGCAAGCACGCATGCTGGCCGGGTCACCAGTGCACGCGCCACCGCAGCCCGCTGCCGCTCGCCTCCTGAAAGCTCGCCAGGGGTGTGCGTCAGCCGATGTCCCAGACCGACCTGCTGCAGAACTTCGCGGGCGCTTTCGTAGGCTTTGGCCTTGGCCGTGCGACGGATCAAAAGCGGCATGGCCACGTTTTCCAATGCGGTAAACTCAGGCAACAGATGATGAAACTGATAAACGAAACCGAGTGACCTGTTACGCAACTCGCATCTCTCTGCTTCACCCATGCCAGCAATTTCCTGTCCCAGGATGCGAATTTCGCCCCCGGTAGGAACATCGAGACCCCCGAGCAGGTGCAGTAACGTGCTCTTTCCCGAGCCTGATGCGCCGACGATAGCGACGGTATCTCCCTTTCCCACCTTCAAGTCTATTCCCATCAGGACCGGCACCTCGATCTGGCCTTGATAATAGCTCTTCCGCAGGCTGCGGCAGGAAATGATATTGTCACTCATACCGCAGCGCCTCGGCCGGATTGATCTTTGAAGCGCGATAGCTGGGGTAGAGTGTTGCCAGCAGCGTCAACCCGAAGGAAACGATGGCGACGGAGATCACGTCCTCGAACTGGAGGTCGGATGGAATTTCGCTGATGACGTACACTTCGCTGGACAGGAACTGCACGCTGAACAATCGCTCTATCATTGCAATGACCGTCTCCACATTGTAGGCAAGCAACACGCCACCGATCACGCCCAACGCGGTACCGACCACCCCGATCCAGGTCCCTTGTACGATAAAGATTTTCATGATGCTGCGCGGACTCGCACCCAGCGTGCGCAATATCGCGATATCCGATTGCTTGTCCGTCACGGCCATCACCAGCGTGGAGACGATATTAAACGCAGCCACTGCGATGATCAGTGCAAGAATGAGAGACAGCATGCGTTTCTCGATCTGTATGGCGCGAAAATAATTGGCGTGCTGGCGAGTCCAGTCGCTGATATAGACGTCGCTGAAAATCAGCGGCACAAGCTCACGCGCGACTTGCGGCGCCTTGAAAAGATCATGCAACTTGAGGCGCACGCCTGATACCTGATTTTCCATGCGGTACAGCTTCTGTGCATCTGCCAGATGGATCAGTACGAGGCCGGAGTCGTATTCGAAATGGCCTGCTTCGAATATACCGATAATCGTGAACTGTTTGAGGCGCGGAATGATTCCCGCGGGCGTCACCTGTCCTTGTGGCGAGATCAATACGATCCTGTCCCCCGTAAAAACCCCCAGCGAGCGTGCCAACTCGCGGCCGATGACCATGCCGAACTCTCCCGGTGCCAGGTTTTCCAGTCTGCCGTCTATCATCATCCGTCCGAGATCCGCCACATGATCTTCCATGCCAGGGAGGATGCCTCGCACGGCCACACCGCTCACGGCCTGATCGAACGACACCATCCCCTGAGCGCTGATGTAGGGTGCAGCAGCCTCCACCTCGGGATGCCTCCGGGCTTCTTCCGCAACTTTCCGCCAATCCGTCAGCGTGCCGTTCACCCCACTCACTTGGATATGGGACGCGACACCGAGGATGCGCGAGCGGACTTCTTTCTGAAATCCGTTCATAACCGACATAACGGTAATGAGCGCTGTCATCCCAAGCGTAATACCGAGCAAGGAAATGAGAGAAATGAACGAGATGAAGTGATTGCGGCGCTTGGCGCGGGTGTAACGCAAACCGATGAAGAGTTCGTACGAGGACACGGATCGACATACCGAATAGGACGTAACCCCGAAGTTTGCCACATTCTGCTCAGGGTTAACAGGAGAGCTTGAGTGTTGCGGTCAGAGACCGCACGCGAGGGCCTCCTACATGCCATCGCGCCCGTGCCCTGAGTCAGCTCTGACCGCCCGTCGAAACTGCTCCGCCTGCTAAAACTCCCCTCTCAGCCCAGCGACGAGCGCCCTGCCCGGTAGCGGTGCGAAATTCTTCAGGAAAGAGGTATGAACACGCATTTCTTCATCAAGCAGGTTTCTGCCCTGGAGGAAGATTCGAATGCCGTTGGAGCGCGTCTTCTTGATGCGGTAACTTACCTCCATGTTCACCATCGTATACCCGGGGGTGCTTGTCTCCAGTTCCGCCAGATCATTCTGGCGCATCACGCGGGTTGCACTTATATTCGATGTCCAGGGGCCGGTTCTGTGATTGAATTCCAGGCCGAAGCGTAACGGCGTGATGCGCGGCACATTGCCTCCGTTATTGAGTTTTCCCCGTACGTAATCCGCAAACAGGCGCAGATCGATTTCGTTCGGCTTCAACGTGAGAACGGTTTCTGCTTCGGCACCGTAAAATCGGGCCCCACCTTGTGCAAAGTTCTGTACCAGAAACTCGCCCACGGGGTCCAGCATCCCTTCATGGTCCACGCGATCAGCTACACCGTCTCCATTCGTGTCTGCACTTCGGACGAAAATATAATTGCCGATCCAGTTATGGAATATATTGATCTTCCACGTCACCATACCGCTGGTCTTGCGCAATGCCAGGTCGAGATTGTTTGTGGTCTCGCTTCTCAATCCATTATTTCCGCTCTGGAAGGTGGCGGTTCCATGGTGCGCGCCATGAATATACAGTTCCTCTGTCGAAGGAGCGCGCTGACCGCGGATGCCGGTCAATGACAATCCGTAGCCATCCAGGAATTTCCACAAAATCCCGGCGGAGACATTGTAGAGACCAAAGGAACGTGACGGATGGCTATCTTTGGGATTCTGGGCTGCGTACTCGCCGCGACCGCCGAGTTCCAGGCGCCATCGATTCCAATTGCGTTCTTCCACCAGAAATACCCCTACCGAATGCGAATTGGTAACGGGTACCACGGTCTCCTCGCCCAAGGCAGAAAAATGTCGATCACGAAACTGCACGCCGAATACGCCTTTCCAGTTTGCCACAGCAGAATGCGAGAGTTCGGCCCGGCTCTCCAGCCCCCGGTTCTTGAAACGGGTCGCAATTTCACCCGTGCTTTCGATTTCATTGTGCTTGTAGTCGTTGTAACCCATGCGCACCTTGAGCTTCTCGAAACCGGCCAGGAGTTTGTCCAGTTCACCTGCCAGATCATAGCGCGTCTGTTTGAGATCGATCTTCGAGCCTTCCGGTCCGGGGATACCATATTCGTTGTCCATTCGGGAGATCGAGCCGCCTACAAAGCCTCTTTCCCCGACATACGAACCACCCCCTGACAAGCCGCCGGAATTGATGGCGCTGTTCTCGACAATTCCTTTCCGGCTGCCGGGATCACTCTCATTCGCGCGTCCCGGGATATGGTAATCGTCGGTTTTATGCTTGAATCCCCCGACGCTCCAGGACGCCTGGCCGATACTTCCGCTTGCATTGAAGGCACCGGCGCGCTCCTCGGTAGCGGTATTCCCACGCGCTTCGATATTGCCTTTTATCGACTTGAACAGTTGTTTTGGAATACGACCGTTCACGACGTTGACCACGCCACCCGACGCACCGCTGCCGTAGAGCAGGGTTGATGGGCCCCGGAGGATTTCGATCTGCGATGCATTGAGAGATTCGGCAGTAACGGCGTGGTCTGGACTGATTGAAGAGATATCGAGCGTACCGATGCCGTTCTCCAGCACCCTGACACGTGGCCCATCGAGGCCGCGAATAATGGGACGACCGGCGCCCGGTCCGAAAAAACTCGAAGTCACGCCCAGTTCATGGGAAAGGGTATCCCCCAGGCTGGCTTCGCGTTTCCTCCGCAAATCATCTCCCTTCAATATAGAGACGGGCTGGGCTATATCCAGCTCAGTGCGGTCCTCAAAAGGGGTTGCGGTGACAACTACGGGATTGAGTACCTCAATTTTTTCCGCTTTTTGAGCTTGGACGGAGGATGTATTGAGCGCGAGCAGCGTTGCCATCGCCAATGCAGCGTATGACCCAGACTCTCCATGTGCACGGAGAACAGGTCCGCACACAAAATCACAATTTGTACAACTCATGTTGATTGCTTAAATCTGGCAGGGAAACTGGTAATCAGAGTGACGCGGCTTTACCGCCGCAAAGGGGCGGCAGATATGGTCGGATGCTGATCACCCTAGATAAATATCGATTTACTGGATTGCGGGATATCTGCCCGATCGATCGTGAACACCTGACGATCTCGATCAGAATCTCCTTGCGGAATACCGCCCAGTGGGCTTATGTAGTCTATGCGCGCCAGGCTTGCGCGGGAGGACCGCGCGTGGAGTAGGGGGTATAAGAATTGAAGAAAAGAGGCTGTGATTTTCGATAAAGACGCGCCTGACGTCTTGTCTGACTCGAAAATACAATTACAAGGATAGAGAAAATAACGCTGAAACCTGTCAGCGCAAGGCAGGCGAGACAAAGCCGGTCATTGTCGGCCTCCCCATCCGCCTCGTCAGCCACAGGAGGGATTACACCTTTGACTGCAGCGTCCTCCATCGTTTCCAGCTCGGAAACAATGTCGCCTGAGGTGATTTCCCCGACGTGCGTGAGTGCATGCGCCGCCTGAAGGACGGGCACCCATGCCAGCGCGAGCGCCAGCAGAATCAAAAATAATTGCTTACGCAACATTATCGACCAACCGCTATTCATTTCGGCGTCTTTACTGCATCAGCAACGATTTATCAATCAGACACATTCGGCACACAGGCCTTTAACGGTCAATTCAACTTCCCGGGAACGGTAACCCGCCGGCAGCGCAAAGTCATGCGTAGTCTCGAAATCATTGAGACAAACCACCTTTGTGCAACGCAAGCATTCAAAGTGAGCATGTTGCTGCGAATGTTCGTGAATGTTGGCACGAAAACGCCACACCCTATCCGCACTCACCAGCCGATGCACAAAGCCTTTCTCATTCAGCCACTCCAGCACCCGATAGAGCGTGACCCGATCAAACCGATGTTTGCCCTTCAATCGCTCTTCAATTTCGTGATGCGTGACAGCCCGCCGCTCCGACAGTAGCATGGCAAGGATATGAATCCGTCCGGGAGTGATACGCTCCCCGCGGTGACGGATCATCTCTTCGGCTTTTTTCTGAAGATCAACCAAAAATGGATTTGTGGATTTGCAACAGAGTTGCATTTACTATAACTGAAAAGGCAAGCATTTGCAATCTCATGCGCCGAGATCGGCATGCATCGCATTGCCTTCGCAGTGCATTGGTGGCAGGACAGTTGTAACAGGTAACGATGGAACCAGGACGCGTCCTTTTTTTACTGCTTGCGAGCATGCTCGCCCACATCGTTTCTGGATGTGCGCCCGCTTCTGCGGTCACGATGCATATGGGAACGCCCTCCAATTATCGAGGGCTACTGAAGGGACTCAAGCCGGGCGACCACCTGCAACTCGCACCGGGGAATTATAAGGAGGGGTTGCCAGTTCACCATCTTCATGGAACTCCGGATGCACCCATCACGATTAGCGGATCCAGCGAAAAAAACCGTCCCGTTTTCCTGGCGCAGCCCCATCACAACACCATCAGCATCCTCAACTCCGGTTATATTGTCATTCGTGACCTGGAAATCGAGGGCAATAACTTACCTGTCAACGGAGTAAAATGCGAGGGGCATGCCGACTGGGCACATCACATTACCCTCGAGGGGTTACGTGTGCGCGGCCATGGCAACAACCAGCAGACCGTTGCCATCTCCACCAAATGTCCGGCCTGGAACTGGATAATACGCAACAATATCATCGAAGGTGCAGGCACGGGACTCTACCTCGGCGATTCTGATGGTCGCGCGCCGTTTGTAGCAGGCTTGATCGAGCACAATCTGATTGTTGACACGATTGGCTATAACTTGCAGATCAAGCATCAGGCGCCTCGTCCTGTGTTGCCGGGAATGCCGCACGGACATAACACAACGATTATTCGCCATAATGTTTTCAGCAAGATAAGTGGAGGAGCGGGAGCGAGGGAGTGGGCCCGACCGAATGTACTGGTGGGCCACTGGCCTCTAACCGGTCCCGGATCAAATGATCTTTATCTCATCTATGGCAATTTCTTTTATCAGAATCCACACGAATCATTGTTCCAGGGTGAAGGTAACATTGCTCTGTACAATAACGTGTTTGTAAATCACTCTGGCGATGCGGTGCGCATCCAGCCTCACAATGGTACTCCTCGTGCAATCAGCGTGTTTTACAATACAGTGATTGCGCGAGATACCGGTATCAGTTTGTCGGCTGGGAAAGAAGATTTAACTGATCAGCGCTGGATAGAAGGTAATGCCATTTTTGCTCGGACACCTTTAGCGGGCTATCCGAGCAAGCGAAATCTCGTTGGCAGATATCAGGCTGCGGGCGAATCTCTTATCAAGCCATTCGCGCCACTCGGACAAATGAATCTCGCCCTGCTGCCCGGCAAGTGGCGATTTCCTCCCATTGATTCCGGTCGGTTACGTCTATACCTTGACTCGGAAAAAGACTTCGATGGCGCGGTGGAAGATGTTCGTTTTGGTGCTTACGCTAATATACAAAGTAAACCGGAACGCTGGATGCCGAAGCTGGAAATAAAGCCTGAATTTTACAGTGCCAAAGATCTTACGCAGAAGTAGACTTTAGCCCTACAGCATCGAACGCGTCGAACAAAAATGAGCCTCTCTCTCTGAGCCACATCATTGACTAACGCCATGAACTCGACAGCGCAATATCAGCTCAACACGTCATCGCTTGTTGGGCCTGTCCTGATCTATCTGGCGATGATCGTATATGGAAGCTTGCTTCCATTCCATTGGAATGGTCTCTCGCTTTCCGCCGCATGGGCAAATTTCCAGCATATCCCGCTGTTGAAACTGGGAATAGCCAGCCGTGCAGACCTGGTAGCCAACCTGCTTTTATATATCCCTTTCGGGCTGCTGCTCTGCGGTCGGCTGGTCGGAGAAAATCGACAACCTCGATTAATGTCGATCGGCATGCTGTTGTCGCTGCTGCTTTCATTGACAGTTGCGCTAGGCGTGGAATTTATCCAGCAATTCTTTGCTCCTCGCACCGTCTCGCTGAACGATATTTTTGCGGAGCTTGCCGGCGCGATATTAGGGATTGCGCTCTGGCCTGTTATTGGGAAACACCTGACGCGTCTGCCCCAAACCATTGCCAATGGAGGAACACAGGCACGAGAGGGCATACTGATCGCGTACGCCCTGTTGTATGCAGTACTCAGCTTATTTCCTTATGATTTTCTACTGTCCTTCGACGAGTGGCGGGACAAATTGGCTTCCGGTGCCGCCGGGTGGGTGTTTGCGCCGAATTGCGGTGAAAAGTGCTTTTTACGACTCATCCCGGAGGCACTGCTGGTTGCACCGCTGGCCGCGCTGATCTTTCGACATCCTAGTCAACACCACCTCCCTTCCCTACTTCTTTCCGCAGCAATTACGGGCGCAATACTGGGAGTTTTGATCGAAAGCCTGCAATTGACGATTGCGTCCGGCATCAGTCAGGGAGCTTCAGTTATCTCACGTGCAGCAGGCTTGGCGCTTGGAGCCGGGCTGATACCGGTTGCCAGGAGCATGGATTGGCTCGCACTGCGCCAATATATCAACCCGATACTGGGCCTGGGTATCCTCCCCTACCTGGGGGCCCTTGCGGGGTTGAACGGCTGGTTTTCGGGCGATCGACTGGGAGTATCCGAGGGTTTGGAGAGGCTTGGAGACATACACTTTGCACCGTTTTACTATCACTATTTCACCACCGAAACAATCGCGCTTGCAAGCCTGTTATTTCAAGCTGCGCTCTATCTACCTATCGGGGCAGGCTTATGGCTCTGGCACTGGAGCAGTTTCCGGAGCGAGTGGCAACAAGACCACAAACGGAGAACAGTCGTTGCTGGACTGGTTGCTGGAATAGTTGCATGTATTATTGAAGCCGGCAAGCTCTTCATTACCGCGAAGCATCCAGACCCGACCAATATCCTGATAGCGGTGGCGGCAGCGATGGGAGCATATCGCGTGCTCCATGCACTATCTACCCCTCAACCAGACACACCGGCATCATCTGCGCGATTCAAGCCTGAGGAAATTGCCTCCCGTCATTATTTGACCCCGATTCTGGAGAAGTTTGCGGAAATCCCTCGAGCTGAGCAGCTTCTCTCGAAGGAACGTCCTCATTGGACAGTGGCCGCCGGTGTCCTTGCTATCGTTTTCGCCACCTGGGCTGCGATAACGACCCCGCTCAGCACAGGCTGGGTTTTTTTATCTCTTATCGTATATGCAACATTGATCTGGCGGCAGCCCAGTCTATGGCTCGTCTGGGTGCCCGCCTTGTTACCGCTACTTGATCTAACGCATTGGACCGGCCGATTGTTTTGGACCGAGTTTGATACAGTGCTCCTGGTCACCCTGGGGGTGGCGTATCTAAGGCTCGGCTCCAGATTGCCTCCGCAACGTTCGTTGAGGAGATTCGGGCGCTTGCTGTTCTTCCTTTTTGTACTATCCGCAGCGATCAGCTTCGTCATCGGCTTATTCCCACTGGCGACACTCGACCATAACGCCTTCTCGAACTACATCAGTTCTTATAATGCCTTACGGGCGGTCAAAGGTTTGCTATTTGTTCTGGCTTTTATGCCTCTGCTGGCACTTCAGTGGGAAGAGCCGGTGCGCGCCACGAACCGTCTCGCTCTGGGAATGACACTGGGACTGGCAGGAACGGTAGCTTATGTATTATGGGAACGCGCTACATTTCCGGGACTTTTCAATTTCGAGGACGACTACCGCATCACCGGACCTTTCCCGGGCATGCATGTCGGCGGAGCTTATATCGAAGCCTTTTTGACCGCCACATTGCCATTCGTGGCACTTCTTGCATGGGAACAACGCCGTGCCTGGGTTACGGTATTGGCGGTGGGGCTGTATGGCTTGGGGGGATATAGTGTGATGGTGACGTTCTCCCGCGGCGGCCAAGCGGCTTTTGCATTGGCGAGCCTGGTTCTGCTGCTCGGCTTCCTGAAGCTTGCAGCACGCGGGGGTTCGCACCGCTTTTCTAACATGATTGCAGTGATTCTGATTGCCGGAGTTGCGGCAGCCATTACATGGCCCATCTTCAGTGGGCAGTATAGTCAGACACGCTGGGCAATAGCCGAGCAGGACATGGACGTGCGCGCCGCCCATTGGGCTGATGTCCTGAGCATTATTCAGAGGCAAAACGCCTCGCTTTTTGGCATGGGCTTAGGTTCGTTTCCAGCGGCCTATTTCTGGAATTCAAACGCGCCCTCTCGCCCTGCCACTTATGGGTTCGTCAACGAAAACGGGAACAGCCTATTACGACTCGGTAGTGGCGATCCTCTGTATTTTGAGCAAACCGTAGCAGTTGTAGCAGAACAATCGTATACGCTGACAATGGATTTGCGCGCGAAGACCGGAAATCCCACGCTCATTCCGGTGGTCTGCGAAAAAGCAATGCTTTATTCTTATACTTGCGCGAGCCCGCCGCTACGAATTAATACACCCGATAAGAACTGGTTTCATTTGGAGGTGCAAATTCATGCCAAGAATCTTGGACCACCGGGAAGCCGACTCCCAAGGCCCGTAATATTATCCCTCTACAATGGTGAACCTGGCACTGTAGTGGATGTAGACAATGTGAGGTTGCTGGATATCTCCGGAAAAAATCTGGTACGTAATGGCGATTTTTCCGATGGCATGCATCACTGGTTTTTTTCCACAGATAACTACTGGCCATGGCATGTGGAAAATCTTTACCTGAGCGTTTTCTTTGAACAGGGCTGGTTCGGACTGCTCTGTTTCCTTGCGCTCATTGTCTATGCAATCGTACGATGGTTGCCGCGCGCCTGGAGAAATGATCCGCTGAGCCTGGTACTATGCGCATCGCTCACGGCCTTCCTGGCCGTTGGCGTCTTGAACAGCTGGTCAGACGAACCCCGCCTCAGTTTCCTGTTTTACCTGTTACTGATCGCGGGATTGATCGCCGAGGCGCCTTTTGTTCAGACAAGGCAGCACTCTGCCATGATTCGGAACAATCCATGATATCGTCGCCGCTTTTATCTTCGGCGCGTCCAATTCACTCGAATCAAGCAGAGATTGTCGGTGGACCCCAAGTCATCAAATCTGACCTCTCATGACTGCATGGAACTCACCGAAATAAAGTTGCACTCGAACGACTGGGTGTTGAGATCGACCTGCAGCCCGTTATCAGGTGAGCATGGGACGAAATTCAGACTTTCAAGCACCTGCTGGGCCGGAATATTGCGCCCCGTCGGTTTGAAATTAACCCATAAACTTTCTGGCTTTTGCGTACGCGGTTTGTTCACCAGATAATTGAAGAAAGCCTGCTCGATGAATCTCCCTTGCACCCGGCAGGAGAGCATGAAGTCTTCGACGCGTATCTCGCTCTCCTCGACCCGGACGATGCAAAATCCAACGACACCATAAGAACCGTAGTTATCCGTGCAACGCAATACATATTTTTCTATTTCCTGGTTCGCCAGAATAGGCAGGATCTCGCTCCTCTGATACTTGCGCCCCGAGAAATTCAGTTGATTCGTGCGCTGCACGAGTTCGGACACGCGCTCCAGATCGTCATCCATATAAAGATCGACGAAGAGCTTTATTTCGCATGCTGCCAGGAATCCGAGATAATCTGAACCAAACTGGGTCGCACTTTTCCTGCGCACGAATTCTTCGCGATAAAACTGGCTGCGTTTCCTCGCATCCTCATTGGTGGACCCCTGATAGCGCGGATTCGAGAAAAGATCGGCGATTTTCTCTGCGTTCACGCAGGTGACACCCTTCAAGGCCCTTGATACTTCTTCCAGTTCGAATGGATTGTCGTCGATGAAAGCAAAGGTATCGAGTCCTATATTGAGTTGCTCCGCTATTGCCTTGATATTTTCGCTCTTGGGAAGCCAGTTGATCTGAGGATATAGAAAATAATCCGCCATGCCCAATTCTTCCAGCCGACGCCAGGCGCTGGATTCGTCATTCTTGCTTGCGATACTGAGCAGGATTCCCCGTTCGTCGAAGAAGCGCAGCAACTCGAGTACCTTTGGTCGCAAACCAACTCCCTCATTCTCCAGCAATATCCCGTCCCACAAGGTATTGTCGAGGTCCCACACCACGCACTTGATTTTCGGGTGGCTGGAACTGTCTTTCTTTACGGCCTCGGCGCGAACCACGAAATCGGCAGCCAGAAATACTAGGCGTGCGGTACCCTCCCCATCCGGGATAATGGCGATGTCAAACGGAAGGCCACATTCTGTGATCCTCGAGAATTGTTCCCGGTGGAACTCGTGGCGGGAATAACCGGCTGGCAATGTGACCGCTGCCCGAAATGGGAGTGGAAGCTGAGCTGAGGAAGATTTGCCCGCTGCGCTTGCGACTGACATGCTCAGCTGCATCCGAACGGGAATATCCATCGGATTGTATACTTCCAGCAGGAAAAGATTCGGCTGCTGTCTGGAATTGGAATCATTCCTTCGATGCAGCCAGCGTCCGAGCCGTTCGAGGAGCGTATGCTCCAGATATGACCAGCGGGTGTCCCGTGTGATGCGGTAGACGAAGGCCCCGACAATATTAATCAGCGGTGCAGACAAATCGACCATGCGTTCAGTCCACAGGGCCACGCCGGAGGGCAGTAGGAGTGTATTACCGCGAGCCTCGATCTTGCCCCATTTCTTGAATGAAACCTCTGCGCCGTAGCCCCTCGCCGATGGAAAACGGGGATTGCGATACATCCCATACGTCAGGCGGCGGCATCGCGTATCGGGCCGGCTCTGATATAGATCGCAACTCGCGAAGCAGCTCGGGGCTGCACATTCCACGCAGTGCTCACCCCACATGAGCAAGGACATTTGCTCGATATCGCGAACCGCTTCGTAAGACGATTGAGGAGCCAGCTCGCGATCCTCGTGCAACTGCTTTTCGTATTTATCGAATTCGAACATGACGCAGGTTTACCCAATCATCCGGTACGTCGCCGAGAATGCGAAATCATTTTCGGCGGCAAATGAATGACTTTCCCAAGGGCGCGTATGCCATATAAGGAATGAAGCATATGTCGCTCTCCTTCTGCAAAAAATCTGAAAGGGCTTTCTGCTCGCCCTGCTCCGGATCAGCCCTGTAGTTATAGAAATCATCAAAGCAGATGATGGAGCCATTTACAAGATACGGCTGGATAAAATCGAGTACCTCGACCGTGGAATCATAGAGGTCGCAATCGATATAGACGATCGCCGCTTTGCGGCCCGCGAGCCGTCGGCGCGTTGCGTCATTCAGACTCTCGCTGTAAAAACCTTCGACCAGCTCGTACTCGCAAGAACGAATACCTCGCGACTTCAGTATCGACTCGAATTCGGGACGGCTGCAGGCAAACTGTCCTTTGTACCAGATATTATCAGGATGGGCTCCGGTATCAGGCAATCCCTGAAAGGAGTCAAAACCCCATAATTTCATATCCTGCCTGCGATAGCGATGCTTCATCCGGTGTGCATAGCCAAAGGTTTTTCCTCTCCATAATCCGAATTCGAGGTAATCTCCGCAGACTTCATTGATCTTGATGAACTCAAAAGCCTGGCTCAACATTCCAAGCTCAGTCATACGATTATCGGACCGGTGATCCAGCACCTCCATCATGCGCGCGAACCACTCCATGTCTATAATTTTTTTTACAGCATTTTTTATCATGATCTGAACAACGTCGATTTATAGCGTGAACTTTAAATTCAATAGAACGGTACGGACATTGGATGGCATCTCATTTATTTTTCCGGAGAACAAGCGTGCTATCCGCATTCGCATGCTGCCGCGTCAATGAGAGTCAGCAGTTATGAGATCATTAAGCGCCGAAGCACACATTTCCGTCCCCTGTAAAAACTATCTTCCTGATCGTATCAGCCGTTTCAGGGACGCCTTGATACCTAGCTGTTCCATTTTGTCACCCGTAAATTTACTGAAATGATCAACTGCCCTTTGCGCCTGGAGCAGGCACATGTTACGCATGTTAGCCCGAACAAAAAAGACGTTGGCACACTGAACACTGTCAGTGGCAAACAGTTTTTTATGCTCTGACTGTCCCTCGGTGAAATCAAACAAGCGGAAAGTTTTTTCGTCGAACAGGTACTCCAAAGCAAGCCATTGCAGAATCGTGCCTACCGAAAAATTCATATAGTCCGGATGGTATCCGAGATATGCGTAGAGTACGATCCCATTTGATATCGGACAGTAAAGATATGAGACGGGCCTATCCTCATGGAAAAGAAGGAACGCGCGAACGCGCTCCTGTTGAGCCAGCCGCTCCATCTGCTCGCAGAATTCTGCGGAATCAGGCAGCCCCGCGTCGAGCAATCTTTCCTGGTAAGTTGTTCTGGACACAGTGCGGGCCAGCCGAAAGAATTCGGCCATTTCGCCAGGAGACCTGTAGGCTCTCCAAGAGATACTGCCACCGCAATGCTCTGTGTACTTCCGTATTTTGCGGCTGATAGTCGAGCGTGTCTTGGAGGAAAACTTGCTCTTGTATTCCGCAAACGACTGCTGCATATCGATGTAATAGCGGGGATACTGGGCGGGCACATAACACAGATAAGCGCCCTGCCGTCGTAGCACGGGCTGTGGTCCGGTGACGCGCAGCGATCTGAGCAGGAAGCCCTGGCTTCCTTCATGGAGGGGATCAGCGGGCGCTATTGGCTCAGCTACAGGGGGTGCTTCATCGTCAAGTCCCGCTTCCCGCACCTGCAACCATAACCTTGGAGCTATCAAGGTCTTGTCACCCAGTTGTATCTTTATCGGCACCTGTTGACAATGCCATGTCTGATTCAACGAAGCCTCCTGAGCAAACCCTGCTCGAGGATTCTGAATCCCGTTTTCCAGACCGGTGAGGTGAGCGGAGCGGGTTGCAGGGGAACAGACACAGGCATCAGGCCATGAAAACCACGTACGCGAAAGCAATCCCGGTGCCGATCAAGGAAAGAGCAAAGTTTATGAAAACGCTCTATTACAATTTCATCCGGACGGTCCATCCCCGGATTGAGCAATTCGAAATTGTGCGACAGGATAACAAAAGCTTTACGTCCGGACTCCAGCGACTGCCAGAGAAGGCCCTCCATCTCCTGATACGAACATGCAGTCAACTGGGCATGCCGCAATCCGCCCAAGCCCCCGTCGAAGACCGTCATCGGATATTCGTACACACCTTCGCATTCGAGGGGCTCCACCAGTGGCATTTCAGGACTGATACCGCTATCTTGTCCAAGCATGCTGGCGTTGTAACTGCTATCGAAAGCGATCTGGTTTGCATTCAGGGCGCGCAATGTATCCCGGTTGAAGCCAAAACCTCCCGCACGAAACGCGTTTACACGCGGCGCTCCTGCTGATTCGATCAACAGCGCTCCTGCCTGTATCAAGATTGTTTGTTCTTCCAGTGAAAAATAGCGCAGATACTGTCTTTTGCGGCTCACATTGTCGAGCAATGGCTGGTTTGATTCATCTACCCATTCGGTATGGAGATGAAGCTGTATTTCATGACCTTCTTCCCGAATGAGGCCAAGAATTTCCACCAGCGGCTCAGTGCCAAACCGCGTCGAGAACAGGGGTTCAACAAAAAATACCCCGGTCAATCCGTAGTCCCGCAACTGGCGCAACTGGTACGGCAGGCCATAATCCCCTTTACGGGTAGGACCATAGATATATCTCCGGAACGCTCCCGGGAATTTGGCGTCGAGATCCTCCCAGCCATTGCACCATACCTCGACGTCAACAGTAAGGAATACATCCAGCATCGGGCCACTCGCGGAATTTAACGGCTATCGAATATCGGATCAGGATGAGCCAGGGGGCAAAAAGATCTGGAACGCTTCTGTCACAGGATTTCCCCTTCTGCCCCGATCTGCTGACGAATCTCGATTCCGCCACAACCTGCTCACGCAAAATGAACCAGCTTCAGCCCTTCCCTGGAAGTGTGCACTTGCTCAGCATTAAGCACGTGGCGCAGAAACGATTCAAACATCAACAACGACCATAGGGAAGCGCTATAGTCGCGCCGCCCCGACTGGTGTTGGTCCAGCATTTCTCTCAGAAATGCGCGACTGAAGAACCCCGTATCCGCCAGAACGGGTCCGAGCAACGCATCATTTATCCGCTGCCGCAGGGGGCCGCGAAACCAGCTTGCGAGCGGAACCGAGAATCCCATCTTGTCGCGATAAAGAATGTCGTCTGACAGGTAGGGTTCCAGAGCTTTCTTGAATACATATTTGCCTTCATGCCCGCGCAGTTTGATGGATGCGGGAAGTCCCGATATCCATTCGACCAGTTCGTGATCCAGCAGGGGCACGCGTACTTCCAGGGAATGTGCCATGCTTGCACGGTCTACCTTGGTAAGAATATCGCCCACCAGGTATGTTTTCATATCCAGGTATTGAACACGAGAAAGAGGATCTGTCACCGGACATTTATCCGCATGCCTGCGCAGGATCTCCACTGCTCCATACCCCTGAAGCTCACGCTTGAAGGATTCGCTGAACAACCGGCGCCTCATGCCGTCTTTCATGATCGAAACACTGTGAAAATAGCCTTCCACAGAATCTCTCGCGAGAGCTTCAAGAGTAGATTTTGCACGCAAAACTTTCGGCGCCCAATCCGCTTTGGGATACAGATTCCCGAGCAGGCCGAACAGGGGTTTGCGAAGCCCCAACGGCAAAGTGGATCGCATTCTCTCCTCGTAGAGGTGCCAGCGGTAACGACGATAGCCTGCGAGATTTTCGTCACCCCCATCCCCTGATAAGACAACAGTGACCCGTTTCCTGGCCAGTTGACAAACCCGGTAGGTAGGCATGGCCGAACTATCCGCGAAGGGCTCGTCATACAGTGAAGCCAACCGGTCTATCAGGTCGAAATCGTCCTGGTCAACCTGACCTACCTGATGATGCGTATGATAGCGGTCCGCCACCTTTTGCGCATATTGAGATTCGTTGAAAGCAGGATCGCCAAAAGAAATGGAGCAGGTATTGACGGGTTCATTCATGAGGCCCGCCATCATTGCCACCACCGCGCTCGAATCCACCCCTCCGGACAGAAAAGCGCCCAAGGGCACTTCGGTCATCAAATGTACCCTCACCGACTCACGCAGTCGAGCAATCAACTCTTCCCGGGCTTCCTCCAGGCTCAGGGGAGAATGTATCGTAAACGGAACATCCCAGTAGGATTGAGGTTGAGGTACAGTTCGTCCTCGGCTGAGCTTCAGAGTGTGCGCCGGAGGAAGCTTATATGCCTGTTTGAATATGGTTTTTGGCTCCGGCACATACCCATAGGCAAAATAATCTTCAATAGCATGAACGTCCATATCCCGGATAAAACCGGGATGGGCAAGAATTCCCTTGAGCTCTGATGCAAAAACGAAAGTGCCATCATCCAGCAGGCTGTAGTAGAGTGGCTTGATGCCAAGCCGGTCTCGCGCGAGAAACAGGATCTCCTGATTCCGGTCCCACAAGGCGAAGGCGAACATGCCGCGGAAGCGGTTTACGCAGCGTTCACCCCACTCTTCCCAGGCATGAACAATGACTTCGGTATCACAATGTGTCCGGAAGGTGTGACCCAGGCTGGAAAGTTCTTTGACAAGCGTCTCGAAGTTATAGATTTCGCCGTTGAAAACCACCACCACACTACCATCTTCATTGAAAAGCGGTTGCTGACCACTGGAAACATCCATAATCGAAAGACGCCGATGACCAAAACCCAGTCCTGGCTCGATATAAACTTCTCCTTCATCCGGCCCGCGGTGTACCTGAACCTGATTTATTCCCAGAAGTAATTGCCGGTCGATTGATCTTTTGCCGCGAGTATCGAACAGGCCCACAATTCCGCACATGTTATTTTTCCTTCCGCCTGTTACACCCGACGTAACACTTTGTCATAGACTTCAAGATATCCGGACATCATGGCTTCCATACTGAACCTTGTCTCGACCTGCTTTCGGGCGGCGCGGCCGTGTTCTATCAACAGCTCCGGATTTCTGTAATACTCCAGTATGGCTCCTGCCAGCGCAGTTGCCGATCCTGGCGGGACCAGCATTCCTGTCATGCCTTCCTCAACCAGTTCCGTATTTCCTCCCACCCGGGTTGCGACGACGGGTAAACCGGTGGACATAGCCTCGAGAATGGTGTTGGAAATGCCCTCTCCGAGCGAAGGAAGCACAAACAGATCCATGCTGCGCATAAGTTCAGGGATGTCGTCCCGTTCACCGGGAAACCAGACAAGTCCTTCGACTCCCGCTTCACGCACCTTTTCAATACAACGCTGCCGAGTACTCCCCGCCCCGACAATCAATAACCGAAGCCTTTCGTGAGCGGCAGGCATTTCCTTCAGCAAAAGTAAAAATGCTTCTATCAGGCCGCAGTAATTCTTCACATCTGCCATGCGTCCGACACTGCCAATGACAAATGTATCTTCCCTGAAAAATCCCGGAACCGCTCCCTGAACCATATTGTTCTTCAAGGATGTGCTTTTACGCGGATAAAAGCGCCGGCTGTCTACGCCATTGTAGATTTGATTGATGCGATGCGGCGCTGCCCGTACCGTATCGACCAGCCAGCTTTCGAGATCCCTGCTGACGGTAATGAAGTGGTCTACAAATGGACGAATGGCTTTTCTCAATAAATTATATTTGTGGTTTCTGCCATGCAGGTCGAACATATCCCGCCCATGTTCGCCATGTACCCTTGCCCGCGCTCCCGCAAGGGCTGCAATCACCTGACCTTCCATGGCGGCCAGATTACGGGTATGCACGATGTCGGGCTTCAAGCGCCTAAGCGCTCTGAAAAGATCGATATAAAGCTTAAAATCATGTCCATCGCGCTTGTTCAACGCGATAACCTCCACGTCTTCGCTGACAATCCTGCTCCTGAAGTCCGAATACCCCTTCAGGCAAACTATGGCATGCCGGTAGCGATCCGCCGGAATATGATTGATGAGATTGACCACGCCATTTTCCAGCCCCCCCACCCCCAGATGATAAATCACGTGAGCAATGAGAGGGGGCCGCTTGACGTGTTCCGCCGGATTCAACCGCAGCCGCTCGCTAACGATTTGCTGCATTTCGAAGTGCACCCGTTATTGCCGGCGCGCTATCCATAATAAAATCCTGGAGCACTGAAGCTGCTTCATCGACGCTACCCTCGTATCGTGTTGCCACAATGAGCTCAGCTGCATCGTCGCCTCTCCCTAGAAGCTTATTCCTGGCCAGCATAAACTTTGCCCAATATGGATTTGCGGTCTCCTCACCCCCTACCCAATACCATCGCCACACAAGCAGCGATGCCGAAGAGGAGCGCAACCGGTTCTGTTTGACGATTTCTTCCTGCGAACCAAGGAAGATTCTGCGCATATCTTCGCCAGCCTCATGCCATTTTGATCCCTTTCCCGCCGCCAGCACATTTTCAGAATTGATCAGTTCAGCACCTTGCTTCTGATCGCGGTAATAACTGATGTAAAGATCTACCGACTGTCCGTTATTCCGGTAATTTCTCAGGAACTGAGCAGTCGAACCCGTGTATATGGGTTTCCAGTCGGAAAGGTGTTCCGGGCTACCTTGCCATTTGCCGGACGCATCGAAGATATGGATTTCCACTTCTTCCGTACCGTAGGAAATCTTCCTTTCCAGCCACTCCGCGTATATCGGCCAGATGACGGCTATGGTTAAAACCGCGACGGCAGTGAAAATTGTCCTTATCAAGGTGGAATCCCCCCCTGGACCGCGGTTATTTCCCGTTGAGACCTGTGCTGTGAAGCCGATGCTATCAAACCTGTTCTCATCTTCGCGCCAGAAAGATCCGATCCAGAATAGCACCAACATCACAAAGCCAAAGAATACCCATCCGTAAATCAGGTGGTCGATGCCCACAGCGAGCTGCATATCGCTCAGGTGGCCGGTCATTACAATCAGATAGGCGCGGATACCATTGGCAAGGATCGGTACGATCAGAGACAGGGCAATAAATATCAGCCGACGGGTGAGGCTCCGATAGGTCAGGTATGCGTAAAGGGTTCCCAGCGTAAAGGATGCAATCAGGTAGCGCAGCCCGCTGCAGGCTTCAACCACGGACCAATTGCCGCTGGGAATGGTAAAAAAATTGCCTTCGCGATAGACAGGAATTCCAGTCAGCTGAAGCGCTGTTACGGTAAAGTCCGCTGTAAAGTTTATCAGTGGCGGTATGAATGCGTCGCCAAAAGGTACGGCGAGCAGGAGGTAGGCTAATGGAAAGGCCAGCGCCCATGCTATCTGATTTCCCAGGATTGCCCAGACAGCGGCGGAAATCATCGCTATCACCATGAATTGCGCAAATACCTGCACACTTGCCAGTATTCCCAGAAGCCAGCTGAAACCGAGAATCGCAAGCACGAACAGAACTTTGGGATTGGGACGCGCAAAAAGAGTGGTGAGATACTTGCGCTGCCCCCAGATCAGATAACCGCTGAACGGAAAGATCAGAAACCCATGAGCAAACGTATCCGATCTGGCCCAGGTAGAAATCATGGACCAGGTAGTCTCATGATAAGCAAGGAGAATTCCCGCAATGACCGCGAGCGTAAGCAGAGCGCCTGCTTTCAACCCCTCATGCTCCAGTGCCAGTGAGGGGTCCGGGGCGATGCCCTGGCGGACTCCTGCATTCATATGCATCGCTCCACTCGAAATTGTCTCTGCCAATGGTAGTACAAGGAATTCTGCCTAAACTGCCTGGGGTTGTGACAGGAGTCTGTCGATACGTCCCAAACCATTTTTCCAACTGTAATCTTCCAGCACGCGCACTCTGGCAGCTCGACAAATTCCAGGATGCGCGCCGTTCTGGAGAAAGGAGATAACCCGATGAGCAAAGTCCTGTTCATCAAGGGCAACCACCAGTTCCTCCTCCCTTCGCGCGCGAATGCCTTCCGCAGCTGATGGAGAAGCTATGACAATTTTCTCCATGGCCATTGCCTCCAGGACTTTGTTCTGTATTCCACGCGCAATGCGCAACGGCGCCACCACCAGCGAGGCGTGCGCCAGATAGGGCCGGACGTCGGACACGAATCCCGTTACCCTGATGCCCGGAAATGCGGCGAGAGCTGCTACGGCATCGGATGGGCGCGCTCCGACAATATAGAATTCGACTTTCGGCAGTTTCGCACGGATCGCCGGAAAAACAGACCGTGCAAACCAGACAACTGCGTCAACATTGGCCCGATAATCCATTGCGCCAGTGAACACAAGAATGCGCTTCCCCTCCGGATACGGATTGGGATAGCTATTTTGCGGTGAAAAATAATTGGCATCGACGCCGTTATTGAAGTGAGTCACTTTTGCAGCAGCTTCGGGTAGCAATTGGTGAAACAGGTTGGCTTCTGTCTCGGAGACGAATGTGGCGCTGTCGAATGCACGCGCGATCTCCTTTTCATAGCCCAGCAGCAATCTCGATTCTCTTCGGTATATCCAGTTCATCGGCCAGCCTGCTGACGTCGAATATTGCATCCACTTGTCCGAATCGATATCGACAAAATCGATAATCCGGCGGATATGGCGCACACGGCTTACATATTGCGCCATTCCTGAGGAAAAGATCAGGATATTCTCAACAGGTCTTGTGCCAAGTACATGATTTACCCATGCTTGCAGACGCGAGTTCCAGTAGTAGGGAAGGGTAAGGGGTTTCCCGCAAAGCAATCCCGAAAGGCTTCCCACCCTGGCCATCCCTGGATGGAGGTTGATGAAACAGGTTTCCCCGCAGAGACTTCTTACTTTCTCGATATATTTCCAGTCCCCCTCATCATCGATAAAGGTGCCAAGATGGACGCGGTGGTGTTGTGCCAGATGCTCCAGCAGATGATAGGACCGGATCTTGTCTCCCTTATTCGGGGGATAAGGAATTCGATGGACCAGATAAAGCAATTCGCGCATGAATCTAGCCCAGATTTCTTACGATGTGCGGACCGACGAGGTTTGCCAGCCCCAGCGGCAGTTTCTGCCAGGCTTTGATAAAGAGCCGATACTTGGGATTGAGAGGATTATGATCCGGCACTTCCTTTGCCTGATAGAGTTGATACTCATAGTGCAAGGGCTGCGGTTCAAATCCCCAGTTCTTCTTGAAATCGAAAGATCCCGACCCGCGTTTGCTGCGTCCGAAATCAAAAACCTTGCACCCCTTTTCGCACGCCCGGCGCATCAGTTCCCAATACATGAAATCATTTCCCGCCACCTCGCGCGCTTCCCCGGTACCGCCTCCATAGTAGGGCAAGACTTCGTCCCGAAAATAAAAGCTCATCACCGCGGAGATGGTGCGGTTTTCCTTTACGATTATCATCAGTTCGCAATCTTCCGCAAACACTTCTTTGAGCAGGCGGAAATACTTCCTCGAAAAAACCGGAGTGCCAAGGCGATGCACGCTGGCAGAATAAGCTGAAAAAAAGCGTTCTATATCCTGATCAACGACACTTTCCAGTCCTGCCTTGATACCTTTTCGCACCATTGCCCGCTGCTTGCGTGGAATGGCACTCATGTTCTGCTCAACTTCGGACGCTATCTCCTTGCGAAAGGTGACATAAAGGTCCTTTCCGTGCCAGTCGGCGTGATGGGGTTTCAGATTCCTGTATTCGAGATAGTCTACTTGCAACTCTTGGGCCAGCTTCTGGGCGGATCTATCCAGCTCATCCCGGACAGCTTGTGAATTGGCAGCAATTCCCCCATACACGCAGAAGGGCAGCGAACTCAGTGAATGACCAAATAAACGGCTATTGATCTCCGCCAGGGGAAGCACGCCCTGAATTTCCCCTCCGGATTCCGCGTAAAGGAACCAGGTTTTATGACCAAAGGCACGTTCAATGACAGTTTGCCAACCTGCCCGGTGAAAGAAGGTCGCTTCCCGGCAGCTCAATACGAAAGCATCCCATCGCTTAACTTCCTCCCCGGAAAGCAAGTTTACCGACAAAGCGCCAGTTGGATGGGGAGACTCAAAATTCACATTTGCAACCGAATACACCTGGGAGCTCATGCACCTTCCAGAAAAATTCTATCCATCCGATCCCACCTGAAGTCGCGAACCAACGCCCGGATCCGGTTTTCCATCCGATGGAGGTTGTGATAGTGGCGAAAGCGCGTTTTCATGCTGATCCCCTTCTGGCGCGGTTGCTGATGGTCTATTTCCCATGGATGAAAATAGAAGATTGCAGGGCGCTCCTCGAAATGATTCAGCCTCTGCAGAAACCAGCGGGAGACAGGGTAGGGCCATAACCGGAAATAGCCTCCGCCACCTGCGGGGAAATTTCTCTGGAACAGTCGTACCGTTGTAATCGGGACTTCCAGCAGCGTGTTGTTGCGGGGGTAATAGGCGAACCGCGGAGCATCGGGAACCCCATAGTGATCATGCCGGATCGGGTAGATGCTGGAGCTGTAACGGTAGCCCGCATCCCCGAGCAGATCCAAGGCCCATTCATTCTGATGTCCTATGGAGAAACTCGGCGCCCGATAACCGAGTACGGGTTGCCCGGAAATATCTTCCAGGAGCGCCTTGCTGCGGACGATGTCCTCTCTGAATTCGTCAGGGTCCAGCTCCCAAACCCGATGATGACCCCACCCGTGACTCGCTAGCTCATGGCCCTCTGCAATCAGCCGCCTCACCATAGCGGGATAACGCTCTGCAATCCATCCCAAAGTAAAGAAGGTTGCTTTTACCCCTCTCTCGTCCAGCAATGAAAGAATGCGATCGATATTATTTTCTACACGGCAGGAGATGGAGGTCCATGAGTCTCTCGGAATATGAGCGGCAAAGGCGGAAACCTGGAAATAATCCTCCACGTCGATCGTCATTGCATTTCGAATGAGGTCAGGATTCATTTGAAAAATCTCGTATAACTCCAAATAGCAATACCTGCGCCTGCGGCGAAAGCGCAGCATCCTCGTAATCTCGCCCTCATGCTCATCGGCATTTCTTGATCGACCATGTTGGATCGCTCATAGGGGCGCATAGGACAGACGGGCCTCTAGCGGAGCCGCTTGTTCACGTCAGCCAGCGAGAGTACCTGCTTGAGCAGACCCATCAGGGAAACAACGGTTTCCTCCAACTTGGCAACCCGGTGGCTCATCTCCTCCAGCCCGGTAACGAACTGCTCTTCCTTCAAGGGGGAAGTTTTATCTCCCGAGAATAGTCCGGCCTCGACTTCAACCGCATCAAACTCCTGCTGGATATCCCGGATCACCTCGTTCACTTCAGATACTCCGAAATGCTGCAGCTTTTCGAGATAGCCCATCAGCAGGAGGCGATCACACAACGCGTTGATCTTCCTCGGAATACCTCCGGTATACTGATGTATGACGTCAAAAGCATCCTCATCAAAGCCGGGATTTCCGCCCCAGCCCACAGTCTTCAATCTGTGCTCAATATAGGATTTCGTTTCCGCCCGATCCATGGGGCCGAGGTGATAGGTTGCAGTGATTCTTTGCCGCAACTGCTGCATATCATTACCAAGGAGGGTTTTCCTGAACTCCGGCTGCCCGAGAAGAAATGTTTGCAGCAGAGACTTGTTATCTCCCTGAAAATTGGAAAGCATTCTCAGTTCTTCCACAGTTTGGGGGGAGAGATTTTGCGCCTCGTCCACCACTAAAAGTGCGCGCTTACCCTGTTGCTCGCATTGTCGGAAGAATTTTTCGAGTGCGACGAGCACAGGTGTCTTCCCCGGATTCCCCTGTGTCAAAGATAATCCAAACGCCGCCGCGACCATCCTCAATGTGTCATCAGAATCCAGACTGGTATTGACGATTTGAGCAGCAACGATCTTTTCCGGCTCCAGCTGTCGAAACAGATTACGGACCAACGTGGTTTTCCCCGCGCCCACTTCTCCCGTAACGACAATGAATCCCTCCGCTTGCGCCAACCCATATTCAAGGTAGGCCATTGCACGGTTATGTCCTTTGCTGCCGAAAAAGAAATTTGGATCCGGGCTCAGTTGAAATGGCTTGGCTTTGAACCCATAGAATGATGTATACACTTCTTCTCTTCTGCTAAAAAGTCATGTTCACGTAGGCTATTGCGGCGTTCTCGCGATAATCATCCCCCTGATTGGAATCCCTCTCATTACGCCGGTACTCGATCGTACCGTTCAGGTTGGGTAATATCTCCGGAAATTTCCTCGTCAGACCAACTTTGACCAGCCTGAGATCATCTTTTCTTTCTGTATTAAGAAAAGAAAACCGGCTATACGCGAAACTGAGATTGGCGCTTGTGAATTGCGACACGCGATAACTCCACAACGCATTGCCACCTGTTTGTACCGTATTATTGAGGAGGGCTGCATTTGCCGCCCCGACCAGACCGGCATCATCACCTTCGGCTGAGAATGCCTTACGTGTCATATTGAACCCTCTCAATATCACTGTATTCCTGACGCCATTAAACGCAACAGAAGCCTGCAATCGCTTCTGTAGAAAGAGTCGGTTTGTAAAAAAATTGGTGGGAGAAAAAAAAGAACCGGAAAAGTTAGGACCTAGCAGGACGCCGGTATTTTGCTGGATGGTTTCCAGAGGAAGGTTGGGAAACTGCGCTCCAATCAACTGATTTAATGAGTCCGTAACGCCGGACATACTGCCAAGCAGCGACTGCTGATTGAACGTCGTCATTTCCTCGATGTAGTTAAAATCCCAAATAGTTAAGCGGGTACGGTGGGTGGCTTGCGCAAAATAAGTAGCACCGTAAAACCTTTGTCCGGCATTCGCTACGATGTTTGTCCTTTCGTTCGGCGTCCATACGAAACCTGCTGTCCATGTTGGACTGGAAGGATTTCCTCTGATCGACAGAAAGCTGTTCCTCTCATAACCTCCCATTCCGGTCAAACCGAATCGAGGTGTAAACATATAGCGCAAAGTGCCAATAGAGCGCTCCAGTTCGACGGTTCGGTCGGTCCTGTCGAAGTGAATCATACTGTGACTGTAGTTCACACCCCAATGCAGCTTCCCGAAATCGGTGCCGCTATTCACACGCGCATAAAAGTTGTCGGCTTGGCTATTCTGAAGCAGGTTTAAGTTTGAGGTCACTATGTTATGAGCATAGCGTAATTCGGTTGAGGCAAAATCCTTGAAACGATGGCGGATATAGGGACTGACATTAAATGTCCTGACATCGCCCCTGTTGCCTGTGACATTCACATTATCGAGCGCTTGAGGCCCCAGCAACGAGATGTTCTGCTGAGCAATGATGGCGGTTCCATCCACGAAAAAAAAATCTTCCATCAGCTCGGCAGTTCCCTGCGCGCTTAGCTGCTGCCTTATTCTCGTTAGGTCGGAGTTCTGCGCATAGATGAGGTTATTCATCGTGTAGTCGGCGGTTAGTTTGAAGCGCCGACCAGTACCGTTCAGCAAAATACCCGGGTTGATTTGAGAAACAAAATCACTCCCTCCTGAACCCAGCCTCAGGTTATCAGTATACGTCTCTATCACACTCAGCCGCGGAAGAACTCTCCACTCCGCCGCCTTCGAGCAAGGAGAATAAGACGAAAGCAATAGAATGATCCCGGCTACAACGCAAGCTGAAGAAAACAAGATGTCATGCCGACACTTATTCTCAGGCGCTCTCATGGTAATAGTAGCCGTAATATTCTCCGCCAGAAAATGTCCTGGTCTTGTTGTAGATCAGGTTTACGACGTCACACGACTCAATTTGCCGCAGTGTTTCCTTGACGGCCTGCTGCGATGTCGTTTCCGCCTCAACCACCAGGACAATCTGCCCCATCTGGGTTGCCAGTACACGTGCCTCGCTTGTCAGCAACAAGGGTGGAGAATCAAAAATAACGACGCGATCAGCATAACGTTCCGCAAGCTCCTTCAATAATTCTCCCATATTCCGGCTGGCGAGAAGTTCGGTGGAGTGTGAATGCCGCCTTCCTGCCGTAAGGAGTGTGAGTTTCTCGACATCAGTTTTGATCAGTACATCCGCCAGGCTGAGATCTTCCTCTACAAGAATATCCAGCAAGCCTCTTTCTGTTCCCACACCCAGGATTTTTGGAATCGAGGGTCGCGCAACATCCGCGTCAACCAGCAAAACGGTGCGATCCATCTCCATCGCAATACTCATTGCGAGGTTGACAGTGCAAAAACTTTTTCCTTCGCCAGCGAGTGCGCTGGTAACCATGATGAGATTGCCGTTCTTGATCATGCCCGGCCCTTTATTGAAGGCATTGGTCAGTAACGGTCGCTTGATCACGCGAAACTGCTCCGCTATTTGCGTTCTCCCCTGGTCGGGGGTGACGATACCATACTGACGCATCTTGACCAGATCAAGGTTCACCCGATTTGATGTGAGAACCGTATTTGGCGGAACTTTTTTTTCGATCTCTTTTGTCTCGGGAATACCGCTATCGAGCTTCTGAGCAGGATTTACCGAAACCGATGGAGGTACTTGTGTGCTGGACAGTACTCCTTTCTCCAATTTGCCTACAGCCTTTTCAATTATGCTCACGTGTTCTCCCGTTCTGTTCCGAGGTCCCCTGCGTCCGGTTTTATAGAATTACTGCACCTAACCGGGGAATTGTGACAGGAATGGTGGTTAAAGAGATATTAATTAAATGATTTGCCACACTGCTGAATTCTAGAATTGATTCAGTCGCCGGCCTGAAGTATTAATGAAAAAAATTGGGCTGGAGCAATACAAACTTCATCAAAATAGATTTCAAGGTAACAATCAGAGATATGAAGACCTTGTGCCGGAACAGATTCCCGTCATCAAAATTTCCATCATCGATTCGATGATCTTCCAGAGTACGAATCACGCTATCTTCAGCATAAGGGCGACGTACAAGCCTAACAGGGACAGCAGGGATAACCCGAATGCATAGAGGCGCTTTCTGCGCTTTACCTTTTCCGTATCTGTCCAGATCATCGGAATTGAACCCAGTATCGGCTTGCCCGAAATTTCCCGCAGACTGATCTGGCTGTGGAAGGTAGGTCTAACCTGGCTGATAACGAACGCTATACCGATCCCCGCCAGTAAAGAGCCCAGGAAAACGATGGAGAAGAATTTTGCACGATCCGGACCAACGGGCCTGTCAGAAACCGTCGGGGGATCAATGACACGAAACGACACCAGGTCTGTAGTGGAACCCAGATCTCCCGAGATTTTGGCCGACTCGCGCCGCTCGAGAAGTTTTTCGTAGTTTGCCTTGTTTACCTGGTAATCCCGGTTGAGCTGCGCCAGCTCAGCTTCAACCTGCGGCACGGCATTGCTCAAGGACTTGAGGCGCTCGTAGCGAGCGCTGTATTCTTCCACCCGGGCATTCATGGATGCCACGTCAGCTTCCGCATCCGCCAACGCCACATTGAGTTGCTGCAACATCGGACTATAGTTTTTGCCCGGATCCGAGCCGTTCCTCGTCAGTTTGGCCTCTTCGATCTTGCGTTCCTCAAGCTGGGCAATGAGCCGCTTCGCCGCAATGATATCCGGGTGCAACTCCGTGTAGTTTAGCCTGAGTGCGTCGAGATTCTTGTTCAAAGCCTGAATTCGAGAATCAAGTTCCACATTGACTATCGATGAAGCCGATCCGTCCTGATCCACGAGGAGAACAGGTTCATCACCCGTGATCTGGCGTTTGATCGCATCTCTCGCCTGCTGCGCCTCGCGCAGTTCCAGCCTGGTTTTATTGAGATCGTCCATCGCCTGGGACAACTGGGAATAGTAGTCATTGCCTTGTTGCGGCATTATTCCGATGTTCTTCTGTTTGAATGCCTTGAGATTATTTTCCCCTGCGATCAACTTCTCCTCATAAGATTTAATTTGCTCATCAATGAAGCGAATGGCCGATGAAGAATCCTGACTCTTGTTTCCAAGCCCCCCTTCAACAAAAAGGGTCAATAAAGATTGGACAATGTCTTTGGCGAGTCTTGGATTCTGATTGTTGTAGGAAATAGTGAAGAGGTTATCCCGCCCCGTAGTCCCCAATTTGATTTTATCCATGAGCTCCTTCACGAGCCTTTCCTGATCCTTGGTGTCTTTTGCCTTGATATCGAGATCCACCATGCGAATGACTCTCTCCACATTGGGACGGCTGATCAGGGTACGGCTCATGATTGAAATCTGTTGCTGTGTGTCTGGCGAAACCGTCATGCCCTGCAACAACGGCTTCAACACATTTTGGGTATCGACATAAATCCTGGCGGACGCCTGGTAATCATCAGGGAGTTTATAAACGATGACCCAGCCGATCACTGCGATGAGCCAGGCTGCCGCCACAGCAGCCCAACGATATTTCCATACCCCTTTCAGATAAACCAGCAGTTGGGTTGTCAACTCCTCCATATTGTCAAACGGTCCTTAGAGATGCGGTCAATGATGGGGAGGATAAAGGCACTCCCGTTGTCTTGGAATAGTTTCTAACCAGGATTTTCATTACCCCTGGCATTAGTTCTTGCTGCTTCATGGAGCTGAAATAAATATATGGCGCTTATCGAATAGGATGAATGTCTTGTCTCATTGTAACCGCTGGAGGAATAGAAACCGGAATGGAACAAGCCGCTGTTTCTATCCCTATTCCTGGAATGATTTTCTTCATTTCAACTTACCGGGTAATGAAAACCTTATCGAAATGCCGTTACAGGAGGATTAAGTCGCCACAGCGGAATTTCGTTCGATCAGAAATAACTTTCCGGTATGACAAGTACATCTCCCTGCTTCATGGGTACGTTGGCCGTCACATCCCCATCCCGGATCAGATCGTCCAATCGCACGCTGAACTGATGTTGTTTCCCATCCACGTTACGCACTATCCTGGCGCGATTACCCGCGGCAAAATCAGTTATACCGCCTACCGCAATCAAGACGTCCATCAGCGTCATCTCCTCCCGATAAGGCAATGCCTGAGGTTCGGCTGCTTCCCCTATCACCCGAATCTGCTCGGAATATGGACCTACAAATTCTGTCACCACAACAGTCACGACCGGTTGCTGGATGTACTTCGACAATGCCTCTTCGATATCTCGTGCAAGCTGCGTCGAAGTCTTTCCACTTGCCGACAGATCCTCTACCAGAGGGGTGGTAATCTTGCCATCAGGCCGAACGGGCACCGCCATGGAAACTTCAGGATTGCGCCAGACAATGATATCGACATTATCTCCCGGGCCGATCAGGTAATCGTGTGCAATGGGTTTTTCATCTGGATTCAGGGAGGGGTATGTTTTGCAACCCCCAAGGGAAAGAAGGGGAAGTACAACAGCAAAACAAGAGAACCATGTTGCGGTACGGATACGAAGGGCGTTCACCGAATTTCCTTTTTTGTTGATTAGAAAATGCCTGAGTCGAAGAGGGATTATTGACCTTCAATGTAAAATAAAGATGCTATAAGTCAATACACCTGTCAAGACAGTATTCATGTGCCCGAAACAGCAATATAACTGTGCATCGTACCGTATTTCAGCACTGCCGGAGTCCGGAAGAATGTCTGCAACATCGATGGCCGACAATCCAAACTTCTCGATTCAGCCGTTGCAACATCCCTCCGGTTCATCCATACGCTGGAACATGCCGCACATCCTATCAACTTGAGGAGCGGGAGCGAATTGGACTTTAGTACACCCTTACGGCACAGTATGTTAAGTTCCGTACAAAACTCAAATTATTTTTTCGGGATCGACGCATCTTCGATAAAAAACGATAGAGGGCGCTGCTGATGCAACGCCCAGCGTACGTGTTCGCGTATCAGAGACGAAGCGTCATCAAGTCGCGCTCGCAGTGCTTGGATGACAGATTGGGAGAACGGCGCATTCCCCAAGCCGACGGCCAGGTTGCGCAGCCACTGCTCATGCCCGATTCGCCGAATCGGACTTCCGGCAAGCCGTGCCTCAAACTCCTCTCTGCTCCACCCGAACAGTTCGATCAGAGACGCGCTATCCAGGCCGTTTCGCACGGAAAAATCATCTTCATTGGTAATTGCTGCAAATTTGTTCCAAGGGCAGACGAGCTGACAATCATCGCAGCCATATACCCGATTACCAATCAAAGGGCGCAATGATTCGGGAATACTGCCCTTATGTTCGATAGTAAGATAAGAAATACAACGTCGCGCATCCAGCCGATAGGGCGCTATGATCGCTTGCGTCGGGCAGATATCGATGCACTTCGTGCAACTCCCGCAGTAATTGCCTATGGGGTGGTCCACGGGCAGCGGCAGATTCGTAAACAACTCGCCCAGAAAGAACAGAGATCCCGCATCACGGGAAAGCAGCAGCGTATGCTTTCCGCGCCAGCCAAGGCCCGATTTTTGCGCCCACTCAACTTCCATTACCGGCGCGCTGTCGCTGAATACACGGTAATTCAAGCATCCTGTTTCCGCTTCGATTTTTTCCGCAAGTTTTTGCAAGCGTCCGCGCAGCACTTTGTGGTAATCCCGACCCAGAGCATAGCGCGATATGAACGCGCGGGTGCCGTCCTGGATGACCTGCCAGCTGTCCTTTGCGACCGGTGTATAATTCATGCGGACAGAGATCACCCGAAGCGTCCCGGGCACGAGCTCGGCAGGACGAGTACGCCGGGTGCCGTGTCTTGCCATATAATCCATCTCCCCGTGACAACCCTGGTCCAGCCATTCGAACAGGCCTGTCTCCGCCTGTCTCATGTCCGCGCCCGCATCGGCAATGGAAACCTTCTGAAAACCGAGCTTCTTCCCCCATTCCTTGATGGACGTGGCGAGTTGCGGAAGATCGACAGTAGAGTCAGGAAGATCTTTCAAAGATTCCGGAGATAGTTCGATGGATGGATCGTCTTTACGCATATTCATATCATACCGGCTCTGCCGCCATTCATCACCTTGATAGCTCTTCACCAGACCTGCCACCTCGCCGATGAAGCCGCTACCCTGGCACTTGGAACTGCAATAGCTCCGGCGTTGCGTCCGGGCCTTGTTGTATTCCTGCAGGGCGAACTGGGAGCAGGCAAAACCACATTTACGCGCGGCATATTGCGCGGGCTGGGTTATCAGGGAAAAGTGAAAAGTCCCACCTATAATTTGATTGAACTTTATAAAATTTCTAGGTTATACTTGTATCATTTTGATTTCTATCGTTTCAATAACCCCAACGAATGGGAAGAAGCAGGCTTCCGGGATTATTTCAATGCAGACTCGATCTGTCTCGTGGAATGGCCGGAAAAGGCGAACGGACTATTGCCCCAAGCCGATTTGAAATTTATATTCAAGGTCGCAGAAGGGCGTGATGTTGAAATTCAGGCGGATACGGAGGCCGGCAAACTGTGCGTGAAACGATGGCAAATCTCATCGAGGAACAATATGCTGGGTTGAAGGGGTGGCGCCCACAGTCTGTTCCTTCAGTCTCACAATCCTTGCGCTCAACCCGTTTCTCCTCTATTCGAAACCGTCTGGCAGCTGGCGCATGCCTGTCAATCACGGCACTCCTGTTATCGTCATCTGCCAGCTCTGTCTGTGCTCAAGAAAAGATACGTATCAGTTCCGCCCGTATCTGGCCATCCGAGGAATACACTCGTCTTACGCTTGAATCCGCTTCCGCCATTCGCTACACCCTCACTACGGTAAAAGATCCGGACCGCGTGGTCGTTGACCTTGAGGATGTCTCACTGACACCGGAACTGAAAAGGCTGGCAGACAAGATAGATCCCTCGGATCCGCACATTCACGCCGTGCGTTTTGGTCATTTCAAACCAGACATACTGCGGCTGGTACTTGACCTGAAAACCGAAGTTGAACCTCAGGCATTTGTCATTCAACCCGTTGGAACCTACGGACATCGACTTGTTCTGGACATCTACCCTGCTATTCCACCTGATCCGCTCATGGCCTTTCTGAATAACAAGGACAAAGCAGGATACATGCTGCGGGACGAGCCGAACAATGGTATCCATGTCAGTTCAAGGACCGAAATCGAAACTGCCCGGAGCAGTGAAGCGGCAAGAAAAAACAGGCCGGAAATGATTCGTCTCATCACTGTCGCCATTGATCCCGGGCACGGTGGGGAGGACCCGGGCGCGATAAGCCGGCGCGGTACCAGGGAGAAGAACATCACTCTGGCCATCGCCAGGAAGCTGAAAGAAAAGATAGATAGGGAGCCGAATATGCGCGCGGCCCTCACCCGTGATGGAGATTATTATATTTCACTGTCGCAGCGGCTGGTAAAAGCCCGTCAACTGAATGCGGATTTGTTCGTATCGGTGCACGCGGATGCCTTCAACAAACCGCATGCCCGCGGTTCATCGGTGTTTGCTCTTTCAGAACGGGGCGCCACTTCGGCAGCTGCGGGATGGCTGGCAAGAAAAGAAAACGAGGCGGACCTGGTCGGCGGCGTCAACCTCGATATCCCGGACCCCTTTCTCAAGCAGACTTTGCTGGATTTGTCCCAGACAGCAACGATCAACGACAGCCTCAAACTCGGCAAGGCGGTCCTCTCCAAGATAGGCAATATTAACCATCTGCACAAGGCGGAAGTCGAGCAGGCAGGCTTTGCCGTCCTCAAGTCTCCCGACATTCCATCGATCCTGGTCGAGACGGCATTCATCAGCAACCCGGATGAGGAAAGGAAACTGAGAGACCACGGTTATCAGGACAAGCTGGCCTCCGCAATACTCGCGGGTATCAAACGTTACTTCGCTGACAATCCTCCCCTCTCGCGTTCGAGACTGGTTTCCCTCGATTAGCGATTAGCCTCCGCTTTTTCTTTCCGGGGCATCCTGCAGCCTCTCCCGCTGCTGCCTGCCCCGTTTCTTGCTTCTGGCTCACCGGAATTTGATTGTCCGGAATGCGGGTCAGATGATGCAGCGTTCCGAGAGGCCGGGTTATTCTGGCAGGATGTTAAAGCTGAATGATTGGAATAAAGGAAAATAAAACGGCAACTTCAGAAGCGGCAGATCATTTGCGAACGTCTTCTATGGTTCCCAAATGAAATCCGAGTTGCCCGCGACGCCGTTCCTCGAAATAACGGTTCAGCGGTTCGCGTATAACGCGGAATGCGAGTGTGTCCCAGGGAATTTCCGACTCCTGAAAAAGTTTGACGTCGAGACTCTCGATTCCCGGTTTGAAATCAAGATCCAGGAGTCGCGCCCGAAACAGCACGTGCACCTGGTTGATATGCGGCAAGCTATAAATCGAATAGAGTTCGCCCATTTCCACCCGCGCATTTGCCTCTTCCCAGGTCTCACGTTCGGCTCCCTGAGCCAGCGACTCGGCATTTTCCATGAAACCGGCGGGCAACGTCCATAAGCCGTGGCGCGGTTCGATGGCGCGCCGACAGAGCAATATCTTATCCTCCCATTCCGGAATACAACCCACCACAATCTTCGGGTTCTCGTAATGAATAATACTGCAAGTGGAACAAACATGACGCGGCAGCGTATCGCCTTCGGGGATACGCAATTGCACAGGCATGCCACAGTTACTGCAGTATTTCATCAGCGCTGATCTTAGATAACCCGTTCAGGAAAACGTTATTTTCAAAGGACAATTCTGTGGCTAAACCGCATAAGAATGTAATCCATCGATAAGTTTATCTGTTTTACCTGCTTCCTTTCACATCTCGCATCTTACTCCGGTTCCTTCGTATCTTTTCTGAATGGGGCGCTATCCTCCAGCGCGTGGATGTAGCGATCGATGTCCCGCGTTTCCCGCTCCAGGTAGCTTCCTATTGCAGCAGCAAATTCAGAATGAACCAGCCAATGGGCTGACCAGGTTCGCACCGGCAGGAATCCGCGGGCAAGCTTATGTTCACCCTGGGCACCGCCTTCAAACAAAGAGAGACCATTTACGATGCAGTATTGGATGGCTTGATAATAGCAGGTTTCGAAATGCAGTCCCGGCACGAATTCCCGCGCGCCCCAGTAGCGTCCGTACAATGTGTGCGAGTTATGGATATTGAAAGCAACGCCGATCGGCTTCTTGTTCCGCAGCGCCAGAATCAACAGGATGTTTTCCGGCATGCTTTTGCCGAGCCGAATGAAAAATTCCAGATTCAGGTAGGGTCTGGAGTGGTGCTCGCGGTATGTATTGTTGTAGCAATCGATAAAGAAGTTCCAGCGGTCCTCGTCCATATCATTTCCTGAGAGCCATTCGAAGTGGATACCCAGGTCCTGTACCTTGCGCCGCTCCTGCCGGATCTTCTTGCGTTTGCTGTAACTCATTCCTCCCAGAAAATCCTCGAAATTCTCATAACCTCTTCCCGGCCGGTTCTTCCAGTGAAACTGGACGCCGCATCGCAACATCATCCCCGCTCTCTCCATTTCCCGGGCCTCATGCTCCAGGGGAAACAGGCAATGTAATGACGACATGCTTGCTCCGGCGTTTCCTTTTCGCACTATCGCAAGAGCGGTTGAAATGAGCAATGCGCGCTGTTCGGGAGTTTGGGCAAGCAGCCGCTTTCCGGTGATTGGACTGAACGGTATGGCGCTCAGGAGCTTGGGGTAATAGTCATGATCGGCACGTTCATAAGCGTTCGCCCACGCCCAGTCGAACACATACTCTCCATAGGAATGGTTTTTGAGATACAACGGCATTGCACCCTGCAAAATGCCTCCCTCCCAGAGAGTAACGAACCGAGGCGACCATCCCGTTCTTTTCGAAGCGCATCCAGCTTCGTGCAGCGCGGAAAAAAATTCATGCCGCAGGAACGGGTCGTCACCCGCCAGTGCATTCCATGCGGGAGCAGATATATGCTCGGGAGAATCCGTTACTTTTATTTCCAATTTGCCAATTCCGGGGCGCTTTTTCCGCGTGGGACGCGTGCCTGGAGTTCGTTCTGGTATCATGTAAGCATAAAAACAGACCAGCCCAATTGACCGTCAAATGAAGCTCGCCATTGCTCAGATCAATTGTACAGTCGGCGACCTCGACGGCAATACCCGAAAGATCCTCGATTATGCCAATCAGGCAAAAAATGCGGGAGCCAGACTGGTCGTAACCCCCGAACTCGCCTTGTCCGGATACCCCCCGGAGGACCTGTTATTGCGCAACGGATTCCGGCATGCATGCCAGAATGCGCTTACAGAGTTGGCTGGCAAGATAAGCGATATCACCGTTGTAGTCGGACATCCTCATCTCGCTGCGGATAAACTGTACAACGCTGCATCGGTAATATGCAACGGTAAAATCATCGCTACGTACCTGAAAAATTTTTTGCCTAACGATAGCGTATTCGATGAGCGACGTTACTTCGAACCGGGCTTCCGACCCTGCGTGTTCGAACTGGATGGAATCAGATTCGGTATCAACATTTGCCAGGACATCTGGCAGGAAGGTTCCCCCACACGTGCAAAAGAAGCCGGTGCAGAAGTGCTGCTGGTGCTGAATGCTTCCCCTTATCACATGAACAAACAGGCATTGCGCTACGATCTGGTTCGGAAGCGTATCGATGAAACGGGATTATCGATTGTATATGCCAATCTTATCGGAGGCCAGGATGAACTGATATTCGATGGCGCATCTTTCGCCATGAACGCCAGAGGCGACGTGACTCATCAGTTCGACGCTCTGGCGGAAGCACTCGGCGTGCTCGAATTGAAGGGAACCACGCCCGTAACAACAGAAATCGCACCGCTTGAAAGTCTGGAAGCGAACGTTTATAAAGCGCTTTGTCTCGGAGTAAAGGACTACATAGGAAAAAACCGCATTCCTGGCGTATTACTGGGGCTATCAGGCGGCGTGGATTCGGCGCTCACCATGACGATTGCGGTGGATGCACTGGGTGCGGACAAAGTAAAAGCAGTGATGATGCCCTCACAGTTCACTACCGACATAAGCTTGCTGGACGCCCGCGCCATGGCGCGAACATTGGGGGTGCGCTATACCGAGTTTCCAATCGAACCGGTATTTGGAGAATTCAAGGATACGCTTGCCAAAGAATTTGCCGCGTTACCCCATTCTGACGTTCCGGATCTTACCGAGGAAAATCTGCAAGCCCGGATACGCGGAACTTTGCTGATGGCGTTATCCAACAAATCCGGCGCCATCGTCCTCATCACGGGCAATAAATCCGAAACGGCCGTGGGCTACTCCACTCTATATGGGGATACGGCAGGTGGCTTTGCCGTCTTGAAAGATGTCACCAAAACGATGGTGTACAAGTTATGCCAGTACCGTAACAGGTTAGAAAAAGTTATTCCGGACCGCGTTCTCAGCCGAGCACCTTCAGCGGAATTGCGTCCAGATCAGACTGACCAGGATAACCTTCCGCCTTATGCGGTTCTGGATGCTATTCTGGAAGAATACGTGGAACATGATACAGCGCTTGAGGAAATTCTGCGCATGGGCTACGACGAAAGGGATGCGCGTCGCGTCGTACAACTGATCCGGCAGAATGAATACAAGCGGCGACAGTCTCCACCCGGCATTCGCGTGACCTCCCGCGCATTCGGCAAGGACTGGCGTTATCCTATAACAGCGCGGTATCAGGACCAGTTTTAGGAGCGATCTGGAAGAAATGCGCAAAAGGCATGTCAGCGGATTAAAATGGCGGTATGCGGCAGACATCGGAAGCCGCGAGGAAAAGGCCTCTTATGGCTTTATGATCAACATGATGAGTAAAAGGAATGCTTCATGAAAAAAATCGAGGCTATCATCAAACCTTTCAAACTGGACGAGGTATGCGAAGCGCTCAATGAAATCGGGATAAGCGGACTGACAGTTACTGAAGTGAAAGGATTTGGAAGGCAAAAAGGCCATACCGAGCTATACCGGGGTGCGGAATACGTGGTGGATTTTCTGCCCAAAATAAAGATCGAAATCGTAGTGCTCGCGAAACAGGTGGACAGCGTTATCGAGACCATTATCAGTAGCGCGCGTACCGGAAAAATCGGGGATGGCAAGATTTTTGTCACGGATATCGAACAGGTCGTAAGAATACGCACGGGCGAAACGGACGAGGCCGCGGTCTAGACCAATCTCTGCTCATGATGGTTCGCTTGAGGATCGAGAGTGGCCCGATGGTTCAGCGAACCGGGATGATAAACGACTGTACCCAGTAAAGGGAAAATCGGTGGTCACACATAACTGAAACCAGGATAAGCCCGTTCCATTCGTGCAGAGGATTGAATCCACCCTTGCACTCTCCCTGATTCCTGCTCGCCTGATCCCGCTCCTTCCATTGCCTCCCGGTATACCTCGCCCTTGTCACGTGGAACTTCACGCGGGAAGCGGTATCTTATCGACCATGAAATTGCGCCACATAATGCTTTTTTTGCCGGCACTATTCACGGCGAATGTCCATGCCGAAGGTCTGCCGGACCTTGGCGATGTATCTCAAGCAACCATATCTCCAAGAGAAGAGCGGGAGCTCGGGCTGAAAATAATGTCCGAGATCCGTTCGGACCCCAGTTACCTGAACGACGCGGAAATTGACGGCTACCTCACCCGTCTCGGCAGTCGTCTGATTTCAGGTTCCAATGAGGCGCGCCCCGAACAGGAGTTCGAGTTTTTTGCCCTCCAGGATCCGACTCTCAATGCATTTGCATTACCGGGAGGTTTCATGGGATTCAACAGCGGCCTGATTCTCGCGGCGCAGTCGGAATCCGAGTTGGCAGGAGTGATGGCACACGAAATCGCGCATGTCACGCAGAAGCATCTTGCGCGCATGATCGCCGGGCAAAAGTACAGCATGCTGACTTCCCTCGCCTCGATGGCGATAGCTATCCTGGCTTCTCGCGCCAATCCCCAGGCGGGTCAGGCTATTCTCGTGGCCTCGCAGGCAGGCCAGATTCAGAAACAATTGAACTTCACCCGAGAGCATGAAAAAGAGGCGGATAGAATCGGCCTGGGTATATTGGTCGGGGCAGGACTTGATCCACGGGGTATGCCCGATTTTTTCGAGCGCATGCAGAGGGCTACCCGCTTTCTTGAAAACGGCGCTCCTTCATATCTGCGCACTCATCCCGTTACATTCGAACGCATCGCTGATATCGAAGGCCGCACGCAGGGCTTGCCCTACCGGCAGGTACCGGACAGCCTTGATTTCCAATTGGCGAGGGCTAAATTGCGGGCATCCATAGAAAAACCCGCCGATGCCGTGAACTATTTCGAATCGATTCTGCGTGAAAAACGATACACCAATGAGACGGTGGAACGGTACGGACTCGTAACAGCCCTGCTCCGGAGCAGAGAGTACCAGCGCGCGGACAAGGAGTTGGCGCGCCTGTATGACAGCCTGCAGCCCGAGGGCGCGGGAGAGACCCTCCAGAATCATCAACTCGGGACCTCCATTCGGATTCAGCGCAAAGTGACCTCCTCCAGTCCCATGGTAGAAACCCTGGCTGCCCGGGTCAAACTCGCGGCCGGGCAGACGACCGAAGCGTTGGATATCTATCAAGCGGCACTAGTGATATTCCCGCAGCACCGCGCGTTAATCTACGATTACACCGAGGCGCTTCTGAGCAGAGGCAGTGCGCAGGATGCGCTCGACTTCATCAACCGGCAATTGCAGTTCGACCCGAATGACGTACGCCTCTATAGATTGCAGGCGCAAAGCCATGAAGCGCTGGGAAACACTCTGCTGCAACATCAGGCGCTGGCCGAAGTGTATTCACGTCAGGGTAATTACCCTGCAGCAATCGAGCAGTTGCAGATCGCGCTTAAAACAGATGATGGCGACTTCTACCAGATGTCGAGCGTGGAAGCACGTCTCAGGGAATTGCGCGAACTGGCTGCCAACGAGTCCAAAAAAAAATAGAGCTCGGCAGGTTCGATTCTACCGGCCGGATAATAGATATCCACCCTTGTCTACCGCTGCCTCCCTTCAGGGAGGCTCTGACAGTCTGGGGAGCGCTCCTACAGAAAGGAATTCGCGGATAGCCAAACCCCCGCTCCCTTGATAAAATCGGATTCTTCCCACGCATAATCCACGGATCATCAAACTCAGGAACAACCATGACAAGACATTTTGGCTCAACTAAAAACATTGGCACCTTCTATCCACCGCAACGCGTCCTGATGGGTCCGGGACCTTCCGACACGCATCCCCGGGTTCTCGCGGCAATGGCTCGTCCCACGCTGGGCCATCTTGACCCGGTATTCACGGACATGATGGAAGAATTGAAAAGCTTGCTGCGGTATGCCTTTCAGACTTCCAATCTCCTGACCTTCCCGGTTTCAGGCCCGGGCTCGGTCGGCATGGAAATGTGCTTCGTCAATATGGTGAACCCTGGCGACAAGGTGATTGTATGCCGCAATGGGGTGTTTGGCGGACGCATGATCGAGAACGTGCAGCGTTGCGGAGGCACCGCTGTGGTGGTGGAAGACAAGTGGGGCGCCCCGGTTGATCCACAAAAGGTGGAAGATGCCTTGAAGCAGAATCCGGACGCAAAGATCGTCGCTTTCGTTCACGCGGAGACTTCCACCGGGGCTCTGTCGGATGCCAGAACGCTTTGCGAAATCGCTCATCGCCATAATTGCCTCACTATCGTCGACACGGTCACCTCCCTCGGCGGCTCTCCGGTAAAGGTGGACGAGTGGAAGATTGATGCCATCTACTCCGGCAGTCAGAAATGTCTGTCATGTCCCCCCGGCCTGTCGCCCATCAGTTTCTCGGAACGGGTGGTTGATCTCGTCAAAAGCCGCAAAACCAAGGTGCAAAGCTGGTTCATGGACCTGAACCTTCTGTTCGGCTACTGGGGAAGCACGCGCACTTACCATCATACCGCTCCTACCAATGCGCTCTATGCCTTGCACGAATCACTGCTGATGTTGTATGAGGAAGGATTGGAGCATTCGTGGGCCCGCCATCAGCGTAACCATGAAGCACTCAAGGCGGGATTTGAAACACTCGGGATGGAGTATCTCGTGGAGGAGAACTCTCGTCTGCCGCAGCTCAATTCGGTCCATGTGCCACAGGGAATCGATGAGAAAGAGGTGCGCCGCAGATTGCTTGTTGACTACAGTCTCGAAATCGGCGCGGGCCTCGGGGATTTTGCAGGCAAGATCTGGCGTTTCGGCCTCATGGGCTACTCAAGCCGGATGGAAAACGTCATGCTGTGCCTGGGTGCTTTGGAAGCGGTATTGTCCGATATGGGTATGAAAATCGAACAGGGCACAGCGGAAGCAGCAGCACATCAGACCTATGCTGCTCATCCGTTGCCGGTGGAAAGTAAAAAGACCGCCAAGGCAGCGTGATTGCGGGATAGGTGGAGAGAAGCGCGACCCCTCCCGGATGGAGGGGGACCGCGCCAGGTTTTCCGTCTTCGCTCACTCCATCACCGTGCTGTCTGCACTGTCTTCGTTGCTCGCTCATCAGCTTCTCGTGATCATTTGATCTGAAAATGGGGTGAACTACAGCCCCAATCTTTGCCAAACGGTTGTCGTTAGTCCTGCTGAGTTCAACGTGTAGAAATGCAACCCGGGCGCACCAGCATTCAGTAGTCGAGCGCACAGATCGGTAACGACATCCAGGCCGAAGGCGCGTATGGAAGCAGAATCATCTCCATAACCTTCCAGCCGCTTTCTGATCCAGCGTGGTATTTCCGCCCCACAGGTATCCGAGAATCTGGCAAGCTGGGAAAATCTATTGATTGGCATGATGCCCGGAACCACCGGAATATTGATGCCCATCGCCTCACATGAATCGACAAAGTCAAAATAGGCGTCCGCATTGTAGAAATACTGGGTAATGGCCGAGTCTGCGCCGGCTTCGATCTTGCGCTTGAAGTTCTTCAAGTCTTCCTGAGCAGTTCTGGCTTGCGGGTGGTACTCCGGGTAGGATGCCACATCGATATGAAAGGCGTTGCCGTACTCACGGCGAATAAAGGCTACCAGCTCGTTGGCATAGCGGAATTCTCCTCCTTGCGCCATTCCCGAAGGCAGATCACCCCGCAGCGCAATCAGATGGCGAATACCGCTGCTGCGGTACTGTTCCAGCATGGTGCGAATATTTTCCCGGGTTGCGCCAATACAGGAAAGATGGGGTGCAGCGACCAGGCCTTCTGCCTGAATTTCGAGCACGGTTTCCAGGGTACGATCACGTGTCGATCCTCCCGCGCCGAAGGTTACCGAGAAGAATTTCGGCTTGAGTTGCGCAAGTTGACTGCGCGTAGCGCGCAGTTTCTCTATTCCTTCCGCAGTTTGCGGTGGAAAAAATTCGAAGCTGAATGTGGGAACAAATTTTTTTTGAGATTCCATGGCAAAGCAGAAAAGCGCGGGGAGGGTAAAAAGACGGTAGTCTAACCACCTCTTTCCTTCACCGCGCTAATCCAAACCTGAAAAAATCAATAACGGTACATTGTCGGCTTGTACGGTCCGTCAATGTCCAGATTCAGGTAGCTCGCCTGTTCCTCCGTCAGTCGCGTAAGTTTGGCGCCCAGCTTTTTGAGGTGTAATCGCGCTACTTTTTCATCCAGATGCTTGGGTAACACGTAGACGTTTTTCTGGTAGCTGGCGCCATTCTGCCAAAGCTCTATTTGTGCCAGAACCTGGTTGGTGAATGAAGTCGACATGACAAAGGAAGGGTGTCCTGTTGCACAGCCAAGATTCACCAGTCGTCCCTTTGCCAGCACAATGATACGGCGGCCGGTAGGAAAAATGACGTGATCGACCTGTGGCTTGATATTCTCCCATTGGTACTTCTGAACCGAAGCAATATCGATTTCAGAATCGAAGTGGCCAATATTACAAACGATTGCCTGGTCTTTCATTCGCACCATATGATCATGGGTGATAACTCGCAGATTGCCGGTGGCAGTCACGAAGATGTCCGCCTGATCGCAGGCTTCATCCAGGGCGACGACGCGATAACCTTCCATTGCCGCTTGCAGTGCGCAAATGGGATCAATTTCCGTTATCCATACGGTGGCTCCAAGACCGCGCAGGGATTGAGCACAGCCTTTGCCGACATCACCGTAACCACACACTATGGCGATCTTTCCGGCAATCATGACATCGGTCGCCCGCTTGATCCCGTCAACCAGAGACTCGCGGCAACCGTACAGATTATCGAATTTGGATTTGGTGACGGAATCATTCACGTTGAATGCCGGAAACGGCAACTCGCCTTTCTTTTGCATTTCATACAGACGATGGACGCCGGTAGTGGTTTCCTCCGTCACCCCCCTGATATTGGCGCGCCGGGTGGAGTACCAGTTCGGGCTGACGCTCAAGCGCTTGCGAATGGCGGCAAACAAGGCTTGCTCTTCTTCGTTGGCAGGACTGGCGATGACAGACGGATCTTCTTCCGCCCTGCTGCCAAGGAGAATGAGCAAGGTGGCGTCGCCGCCATCATCCAGAATCATATTGGGACTACCATTACCCTCCGGGGTATCCCCTTGCCATTCAAAAATACGGTGGGTATATTCCCAATACTCATCCAGAGATTCGCCCTTATGGGCAAATACGGGAATGCCTTCCGCTGCAATGGCGGCCGCGGCATGGTCCTGAGTCGAGAAAATGTTGCACGAAGCCCATCGTACTTGAGCGCCTAGCTTGGTAAGCGTTTCGATCAATACCGCAGTCTGAATGGTCATGTGCAGGGAACCGGCAATGCGTGCCCCTGCAAGAGGCTTGGCACCGGCATGCTCTTCCCGTAGCGCCATCAGACCCGGCATCTCCGTCTCGGCAATGGCGATTTCCTTACGCCCCCATTCCGCCAGGGACATATCGGCAACTTTATAGTCGGTAAAGCCCGCGGACGCGGAAGCAGGACTGAGCACAGCGTTCATAAGATTTTCTCCTGAAAATGAACGAGCGCCGTTGTAGCGATCCTTCCTTGCCGAGCCTCGCGGGACAATGCCCGTTGCAGCGCTCCTCGGTCTGGAAGGGTTGGTGATGTGATCTTAAGCCTGAAGACTGACCGGTTCGGTTTCCGCGGGTTCAATTCCCGCTTCCTCGCGCAATTGTGCAGCCTTATCCGTGGATTCCCAGCTGAATTCCGGTTCATCCCGGCCAAAATGGCCATAGGCAGCAGTCTTCTCGTAGATGGGACGCAGCAGATCAAGGCCGTGGATGATGCCGCGCGGACGCAGATCGAAGTGCCGCTCAATCAGTTTGACGATTTTATCGTCCGGAATTTTTCCGGTTCCAAAAGTGTCGACCATCAGCGAAACAGGGCGGGCAATCCCGATCGCATAAGCCATCTGTACCTCGCATCTGCTGACGATACCGGCCGCAACAAGATTCTTTGCCACATATCGTCCGGCATAAGCAGCGGAACGGTCCACTTTGGACGGATCCTTGCCGGAGAAGGCGCCACCGCCATGATGCGCGGTCCCCCCATAGCTGTCCACGATAATCTTCCGACCGGTCAGTCCGCAATCTCCCATCGGTCCCCCCACCACGAAACGTCCTGTCGGGTTGATCAAATACCGGGTTTCGCCATTCAGCATTTTTTTCGGAAGCACGGGTTTGATGACTTCCTCAATAATGGCTTCACTCAAATCGGTGTGGCTGATATCCGGGTGATGCTGTGTGGAAATGACAACGGTCTCGATTCGCTGCGGCTTGCCATTCAGGTAACGTACTGAAACCTGCGACTTTGCATCCGGACGCAGCCACGGGAGGCGCCCGTCTTTTCGCAGTTCCGCTTGGCGCTCCATCAGTCGATGGGCATAGTAGATCGGCATGGGCATCAATTGCGGCGTCTCATCGCAGGCATAGCCGAACATGAGACCCTGATCACCTGCCCCCTGGTCCATTTCCTCTTCCTTGGTGCGGTTGACCCCTTGCGCGATATCGGGGGACTGTTTATTGAAAGCAGTCAGCACTGCGCAGGTATTATAGTCAAAGCCGATATCGGAACTGTTGTAACCAATGCGCTTGACCGCCGCGCGCGCGACTTGCATGTAGTCTACATTGGCCTGAGTGGTGATTTCGCCTGACATGACGATCAGACCGGTACTGCATAACGTTTCGCAGGCTACCCGCGCATTGGGATCCTGAGCCAGGATAGCATCGAGGATGGAATCGGAAATTTGATCGGCCACCTTATCGGGATGACCTTCAGACACGGATTCGGAGGTAAAAAGATATTCACTCATTTTGTCCAGCCCGCTTAATCGTAAAAGGTCTGTAGAATACCAAATTCTACGCTTATTAAGAAGGCGGATAATACAATACGGCTTGGCATGCCGATGTTTCCATACCTCGTGCTGTAATTCTTATTCTTGCAACGCTTGATGAATGAAGCTCAAGTTCACCAAAATGCATGGCCTCGGCAACGATTTCGTTGTCATTGACGCCGTGAATCAGCAGATTTCGCTCTCGCCGGAACAATTGCGGCGCCTTGCCGACCGCCATTTGGGAGTAGGCTGCGACCAGATTCTGCTGATCGAAAAGGCGGAAGGCGATGCTGATTTCCGCTATCGCATTTTTAATGCCGACGGAGGAGAAGTGGAACAATGCGGCAATGGGGCGCGCTGCTTCGTTCGCTACGTGCATGACCATGGTATGACAGACAAGAAGGAGGTAAGGATTGAAACACTAAGTGGGGTGGTTATTCCGAAGCTTGAAGCAGACGGGGAAGTAACGGTCAACATGGGTGTGCCGAAATTCGATCCCGTTGAAATTCCTTTTATCGCCGAACAGCGAGCCCCCACTTACCCCCTCCCTCTGGATGACAAGCAGGTGGAAATCAGCAGTGTATCGATGGGCAATCCTCACGCGGTCCAGGTAGTATCGGACCTGGATAACGCGCCGGTCCTGACGGAGGGTCCAGTTATCGAAAAGCATTCACGTTTTCCTCAGCGAGTAAATGCCGGATATATGCAAGTCATCGATCCTCATCATATCCGGCTGAGAGTCTACGAGCGGGGCGCGGGGGAAACCCTGGCTTGCGGCACGGGTGCCTGTGCAGCGGCGGTTGCGGGAATTCAGCGAGGACTGCTCGAATCGCCAGTCAGGGTGAGCTTTTCTACTGGAGATCTGTTCATACGGTGGGAAGGGGAAAATCAGCCGGTCTGGATGACTGGTCCTGCCGTCGCCGTTTTTGATGGAGAAATCGAGTTGCAGTTTTAAAAAACAGAAAAGATATGAAATCAAGTTTCGAAGAGATAGCAGAGTATCTGCGTGCGAATCCGGAGTTCTTTGAAGCATATGCAAGCATGCTGGCAGATATTCAGGTGCCCAATCCCCATAACGGGAGGGCAATTTCCTTAAGCGAGCGTCAAATCCTGGCATTGCGGGAAAAAAACCAGATTTTGCAGAATAAACTGGAGGAATTGGTCCTGTTCGGCAAGGAGAATGACGCTATCGCGGAAAAAATGCACAAATTGGCAGTCTCGCTCCTCACCTTCAGACGTTTGCCCGATCTTCTGGATGGGCTCGCCTTTGCGCTGCGTGAAAGCTTCTCGGTGCCTCACAGCGCGCTTCGCATCTGGAATACTGGTATTGACGAGCCCCTGCCACCGGAATTTTTACCCGTCAGCAACGAGGTTCATGCGATGGCGGAAAATTTGCTGCACCCTTATTGCGGACCCCATATTCCGGATGAGATCAGAAGCTGGTTCGGTGAACAGGCCGAACATCTGCGTTCATTTGCGATGACAGCATTGCATGGGGATCAAACTATCGGATTACTGGTAATGGGCAGTGAAGAATCTCAGCGGTTCTATCCGGAGATGGGGACAGTTTACCTTGCGCGTCTCGGTGAACTTGCCAGTGCGTCATTGAGACGTTTTCGCACCGCCTGAGAATGGGAAAGAGGCAACACCCGGGAAAGAGGCAACACCCGGGAAAGAGGCAACACCCGGAATCCTTAACCGGTCTGAACAATTCCGGCAAGATGTCCGAAAAGAGGCAGGCCGAACTTGCCTCCGCCTATCTCGCTTATCTTTCCGTCACGCGACGACTGTCGCCGCTCACCTGCAAAAGTTATGCCCACGATCTCGATGTACTGATGAATCTCTCGCGGGGAATCGCGCTGGAGCATTTGCAAATCCACCATATCCGGCGTTTTCTTGCTCAGGTGCATGCAAACGGATTTTCCGGCAGGAGCCTGGCGAGAATGCTGTCTGCATGGCGGGGGCTCTACAATTACCTGGCGCGACATCATGGTTACACGTGTAACCCCTGCGCCGGGGTGCGGGCACCGAAGTCCCCCAGGATCCTGCCTCGCACCCTGTCGCCTGATGAGGCCTTGAAGCTGCTGGAGTTTGATACTCCCGATCTGATTGCCTTACGCGATAAAGCCATGTTCGAACTCTGCTATTCTTCCGGATTGCGGCTGGCGGAACTCACGAACCTGAAGCTCGAGGATTTAAGTCTGACGGACGGGATCGTGCGCGTTACCGGCAAAGGGAATAAAACGCGGGATGTGCCGGTAGGAAGCAAAGCCATACAAGTAGTGGGGGAATGGATAAAACAACGGGATGCGCTCGCCAGGCCAGGGGAAACGGCGCTATTCCTGTCCCGCCACGGGAGGAACATCAGCCGCCGGTCGATCGATCAGCGCCTGAAAATTCAGGCAGTAAAGCAAGGAATCAGCGGGCGCATCCACCCGCACGTGCTGCGGCATTCATTTGCATCACATGTACTGCAATCCAGCGGCGACCTGAGAGCGGTGCAGGAGATGCTGGGGCATGCCAGCATCAGCACCACGCAGGTATATACCCATCTCGACTTCCAGCATCTATCGAAGGTCTATGATGCAACACACCCGCGCGCCCGAAAGAAGAATGAGTCTTGAGCCGCAAAGATGAACCGGACTACGGATTGGCGCAAACACTGTTTGCATTCTTCTCGCGAATCGGCGTTATAATCTTCGCTCTCCAATTACCGGGCTAGACATGGCAGAATACCACGGCACAACCATACTTTCCGCTCGGCGCGGGAACCACGTCGCGCTGGGCGGCGATGGCCAGGTAACGCTGGGAGCGGTGGTAGCCAAAGCCACCGCACGCAAGGTTCGGCGGCTGTATCACGACAGAATCCTGGCTGGATTTGCCGGAGGAACGGCGGATGCCTTTACTTTGTTCGAACGTTTTGAAGGCAAGCTGGAAAAACATCAGGGACACCTCATGCGTTCGGCGGTGGAACTGGCAAAAGACTGGCGCACCGACCGGATTCTGCGCAGACTCGAGGCTATGCTCGTCGTCGCCGATCCGGCCGCCACCCTCATTATTACCGGGGCGGGAGATGTAATAGAACCCGAGTTCGGGCTGGCGGCAATCGGCAGTGGCGGTTCCTACGCGCATTCAGCGGCACGCGCGCTTCTGGAAAATACTGATCTTACATCGCCGGAAATCGTCAAGAAGGCGCTTACCATAGCCGGGGATCTGTGTATCTACACCAATCAGAACCACGTAATCGAGGTTCTGGAGTAGCGGCCGAAGAAAATGAACCCGGAAAGATAGGACTGACACCTCTATTCCGGTATAACCTTATGCCTTGTATCGTTTGTACTGTTGCTTTGATTTCTCTCACCTCTTGCCTTTATCGCTGACCTGATCATGTCTCAACTGACTCCCCGGGAAATCGTCCACGAGCTTGACAAGCACATCATAGGTCAGGATGCCGCCAAACGTTCGGTTGCCATCGCGCTCAGGAATCGCTGGCGCAGGCAGCAGGTACAGGATCCACTGCGCCAGGAGATCACGCCCAAGAATATCCTGATGATCGGTCCGACGGGTGTCGGCAAGACGGAAATAGCGCGTCGGCTCGCGAAACTTGCGGATGCGCCATTCATCAAGGTCGAGGCAACCAAATTTACCGAGGTAGGGTATGTTGGGCGTGACGTGGATTCGATCATCCGTGATCTTGTGGAAGCCGCGGTCAAGCAATCCCGGGAGCGTGAAACGCAAAAGATGCGCGCACGCGCGGAAGACCATGCCGAGGAGCGCATACTCGATGTGCTATTGCCTGTGGCCAGAGAAACGGGTCTGCAGATGGAATCCATCGAAGCGGAAAGTGCTACCCGCCAGAAATTTCGAAAGAAGCTGCGTGAGGGAGAGCTCAACGATAAGGAGATCGAAATCGAGTTAGCGACCCCGCATACCCATATGGAAATCTTTGCTCCCCCCGGAATGGAAGAGCTGACGACGCAGATTCAAGGCATGTTCCAGAATCTGGGTGCGGAAAGAAAAAGGATGCGAAAGCTTAAAATCCGCGAAGCGATGAAGCTCCTTATCGATGAGGAAGCCTCGAAGCTGGTTAATGATGAGGAATTGAAACTGCGCGCGGTGCAGAATGTCGAGCAGAACGGCATCGTGTTTCTGGATGAAATCGATAAGATCACGAGCCGTTCCGAGACTTCGGGGGCAGACGTATCGCGCCAGGGCGTTCAGCGGGACCTGCTGCCTCTGGTCGAGGGTACCACGATTTCCACCAAATATGGCATGATCAAGACAGATCATATTCTGTTTATCGCCAGTGGAGCCTTTCACCTCGCCAAACCTTCCGATTTGATTCCCGAGTTGCAGGGCCGGTTTCCAATTCGGGTTGAACTCACCAGTCTCAGCGCCGGCGATTTTGTACAAATCCTCACTAATACCGATGCCTGTTTGAAACGTCAATATGAAGCGCTGCTTGAAACTGAAGGGGTAAGGCTGGAATTTACCCCTGATGCGGTCAAACGTCTGGCGGAGATCGCCTTTGCAGTCAACGAAAAAACAGAGAATATTGGAGCACGCCGTCTTTATACCGCAATGGAAAAACTGCTGGAGGATGTTTCGTTCAATGCGGAGAAACACCATGGAGATGCGGTTGTCATTGATGCCGCCTATGTGGATAAACGGCTCGGCGACCTGGCGCAGAGCGAGGATCTCGCCCGCTACGTGCTTTAAGAAATCGCTGAAGGCTTTTCCATCTTCAGAAAATTTATCATCTCCATAAGAAAGAAGATTATCTCGTCACGATACCGCACTACCGATAGAAGCTGCGGTTACACTGATTGCCCTGCCACATAACCCGATGACCAGGCCCACTGGAAGTTGAACCCCCCCAGTTGGCCCGTGACATCGACGACTTCACCCACGAAATAAAGGCGGGGTACTTTTTTCGATTCCATCGTTTTGGAAGAAAGCTCGGCAGTATCGATGCCTCCCAGGGTTACTTCCGCCTTTTTGTAGCCAGCGGTGCCGCTCGGAATAACCTGCCAAGCATGCAATTGAGAGGCCAGTTGCCTCAAGCTCTTGTTGCCATACTGGTTTACAGGTGTTTCCGGGAGCGTACTCATCATTACGCTCAGCCACGCTTCTGCAAACCGCCGGGGCAGATGCTGCGCTAACAGATTGGATAGCAGGGCGCCGCTATGTCTGTGATCGCGCAACCAACCGCCTGCATCCAGCTCAGGTAACAGGTTAATATGAATCGGATCTCCCGGTCGCCAGTATGAGGAAATCTGGAGGATTGCAGGACCGCTCAGACCCCGATGCGTGATCAGCAGATTTTCTCGAAAATGCGCGCCGTTACAGCTCACTATTGTGTCGAGTGCAATTCCCGAGAGCCCTGAAAAAGCGGACAACTGTTCCGGCGCAAAGGTCAGCGGTACCAGGGCGGGACGTAGCGCCGTAACGTTTATGCCAAACTGTTCCGCGATACGATAGCCAAAAGGACTGGCGCCGATTTGCGGAATGGAAAGACCTCCGGTCGCGATTACCAGCGCATCTGCCATCACCTTGCCACAACTGGTTTCCAATACGAATCCAGTATCGCCGAAGCCCCGGTTTATGCGGCTTACCCCGCAGGGCATTTGAAAGATGACTCCAGCGGTCTCGCATTCATTGCACAGCATATCAATGACTTGCCGCGAGGCCTCATCGCAAAATAGCTGTCCCAGCTTTTTTTCGTGATAACGGATGCGGTGCTTCTCCACCAGCTCTATGAAGTGACGGGGAGTGAAGCGTGCCAACGCGGATCGGCAGAAATGCGGATTCTGCGACAGAAAATTTTCCGGAACAGTGTGGCGATTCGTGAAATTACACCGCCCCCCTCCCGAGATACGGATTTTTTCCGCCAGCTTGCTGGCGTGATCCAGCAGCAACACGCTTCGTCCACGCTTTCCCGCTTCCATTGCGCACATCATGCCGGCTGCGCCAGCGCCTATTACGACGACATCTTTCTTCAATTGCGATGCTTACGGGAAAATGAGCCTTGTGGACTTACTCGCATTCTGTTGCAGACTTGCGCCATACACTGGCCAGCCAGGGTTGCTGCTCGCGTGGAAGACCTTTCGGGCGGTAGTAGTGAGCAAGCTCGACGAAACCCGCGCCGGACATATAGCGCCTCCAGCCATCAATATCATGATATACGCAATAACGCCCGTGATTCCAGCCCTCCTCGTTATTCCCGCGGGGGTTGGAACTGAACAGCACTCCGCGCGGTTTCAGCGTTGACCACAGTTCTTTCAGCACGCGCGGCAGTTCAACACTCGGAACATGAAACAGGGAGGCGTTCGCAAATATACCATCGAAATATTCTTCAGGCAGATCGAGCTGAAGGAAGTCCTGCTGCCATATCTCACAGCCACTATGATTAGCCGCCATTTCGGCAAACCGCGTTGCCCCTTCCAGCCCGATCGCCACATGACCGAGATCGGCAAAAGACTTCAGGTCACGTCCGGGACCACAGCCCAGATCCAGTATCTTTAAGGGTGGAGGATTTTCGATGTGGCGCAGCAATGCAGCAATGTTTTGGCTGACATCATGGTCTTTCGTACCCTCCCAGAACGCTTCGGCTCTTTCGTTGTAACTGTTCAGTATAAGATGGGAGAGTTTTCTGAGATCCGCTGAATCGGGTTTCACGGCAACTTACACAAATAGGATAAAAATCAGGCGGACATTCTGCCTGTCTCGCGTGAGTCGAACGAAAAACACTTACTCTCTGGCAATACCCAGTAATGCGCCCCGAGCCTGAAGATCAATCATGATCTTCTCGCCGCCCTGCATCACGACTTCGGGTGAGGGATGCCCGCTTTCGGTCGTGATGACTTCAAGAGCGGCCTGCCCGGTATGCTCTTCCAGTGCAAGCAGATCTATCAAACGCGCGGTAAAGGCGTTGATTTCTGAAAATTGAATCTCGTCATCCGCGTCACGAAACAGCAGCAAGTAAGTTTTTGCCGGGTCGATGCGAGCGCGTGGACGGATATGATGGACGGGCCAGTGATAGCAAAGATTGGCAAGCACCGGATTCAAAAGAGGCCGCCCCTCGAGCAGATTACCGGCGGCATCGATCGTCTTCCAATCGGGCATGTCCGTTGAAATGGACAATGCCAGTTCCACCCATTCGTAGTGCGCAAGCTCCAGGAGGAACCCCGGATAGTTTTCAGGGATGACGCCTTTACTCCCCAGAAATTCTATAAACTCACCGGCTATCTGATGAAAAAGGGGAGAACGGCTACGATGCGCAATGAGAAAGGCACGTACCAGCCTCGACCATCGTCGCGACCCCAGCACATCTCGAGTCACCGGGAAGCATCTGAGAAGAAAGCCGTCGAGATTCTCGTAAACCAGTCTGTCGTATATGCGCATCCGCTGCGCGTCGAGTCCAGGTGGAACAGGCTTTGCCCGGGGATTGCGAAGGTGCGCAGTGAAGGCATACTGGAAGCGCTGAAATTCAGGTAGCTGAACAGACATCGCCTGAATGCGCATGCCGCGCCTGGATTAGTGCGATGCCTTGCACTTCCCGCATCAACTGGTCGAGCGGAGGAATATTGAAGTCACGCTCGAGCAAAGTCGGCGCAACACCGTGCATTCCGTAGGTTTGATCCAGCAGCGACCATACCGGATCGATTACATCGGCGCCGTGAGTATCGATGATAAGATTCTCCGCCTCCTTATGATGCCCGGCCATGTGCATATACACGATGCGATCGGAAGGCAAGGCACGGATGAAGTCCACGGGATCGTAGTCGTGGTTAATGCTGTTGACGTAAACGTTATTGACATCGAGATGAAGATCACAATCCGCCTCCAGCAACACAGCCCGGATAAAGTCCAATTCACTCATATCGTTGATAGGCGAAGCGACATAAAACGATGCATTTTCCAATGCGATACGCCGCTCGAGAATATCCTGGGTACGGCGAACGCGTTCAGCGACATATTTTATCGCTTCCTCCGTAAAAGGGATCGGAAGCAGATCGTACAGGTGACCGTCATCAGAGCAGTAGGAAAGATGTTCCGTATAAAGAGGTATCCGGTGCTGATCGAGGAACTGGCGAATCTTTTGCAGCAGCACTTCGTCCAGGGGAGCAGGACCACCGATTGAAAGGGAAAGGCCATGGCAGACAAAAGGGTAGCGCTCGGTAAAAAAAAGCAGATCCCGTGCCGCACCTCCGCCAAGGTCGATCCAGTTCTCGGGGGCGATCTCGAAAAAATCGATGGTGTCGGGGACGCCGCTTTTCAGCGCAGGAATGAGCTCCCGCCGGAAGCCCAGCCCCACGCGGGCGAGGCGTGGGAACTGTTGCATGTCGAATTATTTCTTCATCTGGCCATGAGGCGCTGCTGTTCCGCCACCGGCCCTGCTTTTTGCAAAGCTGTCCGCTTCCACCTGGTCGACGGCTCCATCCTTGTTCGCGTCAATCTTGTCGAAGATGCCTTCGTGATGCTTGATAAATTCTTCCTTGGTCACTTTATTGTCTTTGTTCTTGTCCGCCAGCGACATGCCGCAATTTCCCTCCGCCGCTTTTGCGCCTGCCCCATATTTGCTGGGGTCCACCCGGTCGGCGTAAGCCACTACATAACGCTCGTTTAACGACTGCATGACGAAAGGATTGCTTGTCTTGCTGTCCGCCTCACTGTCGCCCGCGAAAACAATGGGGGAGGTGCTGAGGCCGGTAGCAAGGACCGAACCTATGACGATGGAAATCGTGGATTTTTTGTCTTGCACAGTTGGTTCTCCTTGAATCTGGAAAAAATATTATGTCACAGTTTGACAGGAACGGGAGCCGATTCCACTGATCCTGCAGTGCATTAGGAACAAGAAACTCTCCCGGAGAGGCTTGCAGCAAAATAATGTATTTATTTCTTGCGGGGGTATTCAAGGACTAAAAATTCTGCAAGAATTCGTGTGCCTCATGTGCCCCCCTATATGTTCCACAGGGAGTTGAACGTGAAGAGGCTGGGGTTTTGTCATGAACAGGAGGATGAGAGCCTCGTTCTTAAGCTAAACTGTGGGATTCCATTCCTGGCGAAACCTTGACAAGTTTCTGCCAACCGTCTTGCTCTCAGAGCGCATCAACTGAACCGGAGATGAGTTATCTGTATAATGGGTTGTTTTTAAATAGCAGTTGCATTGTTACACGTCACCCAGCAATGGAAAGGAAATACTGACTATGCCGCAAGAAATGTATAAACAAGCCACTCCCTACATACCCTCGAAGGGAGAAAGTTACATGAGTGCCCAGCAGCTTATGCATTTCCGCAATATTCTGGAAGGCATCAAGTTTGAATTGGGACAGGATATCGATCGCACGGTTCACACTATGCAGGATGAAGCCACAATATTTGCTGATCCTAACGACCGCGCCAGCCAGGAGTCGGACATGGCGCTTGAATTAAGAAATCGTGACCGCGAACGTAAGCTGATCAAAAAGATAGAGGAAACGATCGCAAAAATAGATACTGGAGATTACGGCTATTGCGAAAGCTGCGGGGTGGAAATCGGTTTAAAGCGCCTTGAAGCCCGTCCCACCGCTACACTCTGCATCGACTGTAAGACCTTGGATGAAATAAGGGAAAAGCAAGTCGCGAAATAAACACCTGCCTGCTTTTCACTTAGATTCTGCAGATAAGTTCTGCAGATAACGAAGTACTTCATTGCCTTCCCGGAATAAAAGACTCCTCTCGATGGGGCTTTTATTCCGGGAAGACAACTAACTAAGCTGACTTCAAAAAAACCGGAAGATACAGGAGAAAAGACTGAGATAAGAGGGCGAGGAACCGCACAGAAAAAAATGGCGGCTGCTCTTTGTAGAAAATTCTTCTCTCTGCTCCGCCATCAGGTGACGGCGTTGTCCGTCACGTCGGTGGCAACCGCTTTCATGCTGAGACGCAACCTTCCCTTGTCGTCAGCTTCCAGGACCTTCACCCGCACTACCTGTCCTTCCTTGAGGTGGTCGCCGACATTGTTGACGCGCTCATTGGCGATTTGCGAGATATGCAGCAGGCCGTCCTTGCCGGGCAGGACGCTGACGATGGCGCCAAAATCCAGAAGCTTCAGTACTGTTCCGTCGTATACCCGCCCCACTTCAACTTCGGCCGTGATGTCTTCGATCCGTTTTTTCGCCAGCTCACCGCCCTCCGCGTTGACACATGCAATCATGACGGTGCCATCGTCCGTAATATCGATGGTGGTGCCTGTCTCTTCGGTAAGCGCACGGATCACTGCGCCCCCTTTCCCTATGACGTCACGTATTTTCTCGGGATTGATTCTGATCTTGATGATACGGGGAGCATGCTCCGAGATATCCTCGCGTCTGGCCGGCAACACCTGCTTCATGATTGTGAGAATATGTATCCGTCCTTCCCTTGCCTGTACCAGGGCAGCATGCAGGATCTCTTTGGTAATCCCCTGAATCTTGATATCCATCTGCAGGGCGGTAATGCCATTTTCGGTACCCGCCACCTTGAAATCCATGTCGCCCAGGTGATCTTCATCACCCAGAATATCACTGAGTACGGCAAACCGATTGCCTTCCTTGATGAGCCCCATGGCAATACCCGCCACGTGCCCCTTCAGGGGCACACCGGCATCCATCAATGCAAGGCAGCCGCCGCAAACGGATGCCATGGAACTGGAGCCATTGGATTCAGTAATTTCAGAAACCACGCGAAGCGAATAGCCAAACTCTTCCGGGGAAGGCAGAACTGCAACCAGGGCTCGTTTTGCCAAACGTCCGTGCCCAATTTCACGCCGCTTGGGTGTTCCAACCCGTCCCGTCTCTCCGGTGGCGTAGGGAGGCATGTTGTAGTGAAGCATGAAACGCTCGGAGTAATCTCCCTGGAGAGCATCGATTTTCTGCTCATCGCGGCCGGTTCCCAGCGTTGCAACTACCAGCGCCTGGGTTTCTCCGCGGGTAAATAATGCTGAACCGTGGGTCCGCGGCAGGAGGCCGGTACGAATCGTTATTGGCCGGACGGTGCGGGTATCACGTCCATCGATGCGCGGTTCGCCATCCAGAATCTGCGAACGCACGATTCTCGATTCCAGCGCAAAACAGGCCTCCTTCACCGCCTGGGCATCAGGACCTTCGCCATCTTCGACACCGAGTTCGGTAAAGACTCTTGTCCAGATGCTGTCTATGGTCTCGGACCTTACCTGCTTCTGCTTCTGGCGGAAAGCGGCACGTAAATCATTCTCCGCCAGTTCCGCAATTTTAATGGCTAGCGCAGGGTCTCTTGCAGGAGGCTCCCAATCCCATGCGGTCACGCCCGCCTCATCCGCCAGTTCATTGATCGCATCGATGGCAACCTGCATTTGCTGATGACCATAAACGATGGCGCCCAGCATGACGTCCTCCGACAGCTCCATCGCATCGGATTCCACCATCAGCACAGCCTGCCGTGTGCCAGCCACGACCAGATTCAGCTGTGTCTGCTTCAGCGCGCTGGTATCGGGATTCAATACATATTCGCCATTGATGTAGCCAACCCGAGCGGCGCCGATAGGCCCGTTGAACGGAATGCCCGAGAGCACCAGCGCGGCAGATGCGCCCAGCATGGCGGGAATATCGGCATCTACTTCGTTATCGGAAGACAGGACGGTGGCTACCACCTGCACTTCGTTGTAGAAATTTTCAGGAAAAAGAGGACGGATCGGGCGATCGATCAGACGGGAGGTAAGAATTTCCTTTTCGGAGGGACGGCCTTCACGTTTGAAAAAACTACCGGGTATTCGGCCAGCCGCATAGCTCCTTTCCTGATAGTCCACCGTCAGGGGAAAGAAATCCTGCCCCTGCTTGGCGCTTTTTGCACCTACCACGGTAACCAGGACGACGGTATCGCCCATGCTGACCATAATGGCGGCATGGGCTTGTCTTGCTATTTCTCCGGTTTCGAATGTTAGCTGATGAGACCCGTACGTAACACTTTTCTTAATTTTCAATTAACTGCCCTTTTCGATTAAATCATTCCGGTTTCGCTCCAGGCACCATAGCCGCGGTTGCGCAACCGATACAAGCGGAAGCCATTCCGATGCTCAAGGAAGCAATAGGTTATTCCGCTGCTATCTCAATCGGGGATTTACTTTTATTTACGCAGGCCAAGCCGTTCTATCAGCGTCCGGTAGCTCTCCACACTGTTCTGCTTCAAATAATCGAGCAGCTTGCGCCGACGGCTTACCATCCGCAGCAAACCGCGGCGGGAGTGATGATCCTTGACATGCGTTTTGAAATGATCGGCCAGATCGTTGATACGAGCGGTCAGTAACGCCACCTGCACTTCGGGAGAACCCGTGTCTCCTGCGGCCCGTTGATAATCGTGCACCACCTGTGCTTTTTGATCGGTTGTGACTGCCATGCTACTCTCCATTACGCCTGATGCGAAAGGGCGACATTTTACTCTTTAACAGGGTGAATTCTCAAGACATTATTGGATTTCCAATGCACCGGCAGGCATTAGACATCCACTGCGGGAAGTTTACACGCTGATCACACACTTCAAGAACGATCAGAGCCAACAGCTTGCTACTTGGCGATATATCCGCCCAGCGAGGGCTCAGGCGAATGAACGGCACGCATTTCCGCATCGGCATATCGTACCACCGTCGACAAGGTAGAGCGCGCGGCACGCGCGTCCGATGCCAGCCGCAGTAGTGTGCCGAGAGTCAGCGAGCGCTTCAGTAACAGCCCCAGCAAGCGTCCTAGGTGAGGACTTCCATCCGGCCGTACTGCCTCAAGCAGAACGCGCGGGGGTGAGAAGTCGAGGGGATCTGAAATAGCGCGTACCGCCATGAATGGCAATCCGGCATTCGTGGCAACTTCGGCGACTGCGCCGCTTTCCATATCTACTGCGTTTGCGCCGGTCAATTCGGCCAGGTCGCGTTTCGCAGAAGTGGAGGTAAGCACCTTGCTGCTGGCAGCCAGGATTCCACCTGCTACATTCAGCTGATCGGGCAGGCATCGCTGCAGGCGAGTGCGCCAATTCAAATCGACTGGCAGGAGACAACCGCCCGTATGGATCGACTCAGGCAGCATCAACGCTCCGGAATTCAGGCCGGAATGCAATGCGCCCGCAAAGCCGAAACTCATCAGCGCAGCAGCTCCTGCATTCTTCAGTCCGGTTGCGGCTGCGCCGGCCGCCTCTGCCCCCACTCCACAAAGCCAGACGGCAGCGCCATTCCCGAGATCTGTCCTTTGATTAAAGAAGAGGCGCAATGGCGTTATGCAACGCGCCTCCACCCGCATGGCGACAATGATGCCGGCCCCCGTCACGCGGGGAACTTCCGGTTCAATGCATGAAATCGGGTCAATGCCCATACCGGGAAATATTTCGTATACCCGTAGTACTTGAGGTAGAAAACCCGCGGGAAGCCGGGAGCGGTAAACCAGGGCTCATACCAGAGCCCGTCGCTGTCCTGTTCCCGCAACAGGTAGGCAATTCCCTGGTGAACCTCATGACTGCGCCATTCGCCGGCTCCCATCAGTGCAAGCAGTGCCCATGCGGTATGAAAAGAAGTACTGGTATGAAACTGGCCTGCCTGCTGGGGGGAAAGGTAGCTGTCGTTACTTTCTCCCCATCCGCCATCCTCCCGCTGCACGGATTTGAGCCAGTGCACCGCGCGTCGGATGGCAGGATGACCGGTATCTATCCCGGCCAGACGGAAGGCCTCCAGCACGGACCACGTTCCATAGATATAATTGCTGCCCCAGCGGCCGAACCAGGCGCCGCTGGCCTCCTGTTCATTGAAGAGGTATGCCAGACTCCGTTCCAGCGCCTGTTTATGCCTGGACTGGCCGTACAAGGCGAGAAAACCCGCACAGCGGGCGGAAACATCACTGGTCGGAGGATCAAGGAGCGCCCCATGATCGGCAAACGGGATCTCGTTGAGATAGTAATACGTATTGTCGCTGTCGAAAGCCGCAAACCCACCGTTGCTGGACTGCATCCCTGCCAGCCAGTCGGCAGCCCGGTTGATGCTTTCCTGATAAGCCTTGGGGTCGGCCTGGTATAGCGCCCAGGCCACCGCAGCCGTATCGTCGAGATCGGGATAGTGGGGATTTGTGTACTGAAAAGCCCAGCCCCCTCCCGGCAATCCGGGATGATCTTCCTGCCAGTCCGCCGGCGCATTGAGCACCTGGCAGGGAACCAGCCAGTCGAGCGCTTTCCGGATAGGCTGCTGATCGACCTCCGTATCCTCCTGAAAGGCGAGACAGGTCAGGACGGTATCCCATACTGGGGAAACACAGGGTTGGCACCAGGTACGTTCGCCTTCATCCACCAGCAGCAGGCGCAGCGCCTTGCGGCATTGCACGCGTGCGGGATGATCATACGGGTATCCAAGCAATGCCAGGGCTTCGCTGGCATTCACCATGGCAGGAAAGATCGCCCCCAGACCTGAATCGCCGTTCAGCCTTTCCACGATCCAGCTTTCCGCCCGGCGCAGCGCCAATCTGCGCACCCCTTTGGGTATGAAGGGTTCGAGCAGGGAGAGAGTGCGCTCGATCAGCAGAAACACGCGATTGAGCGCAGTACGTACCGGAAAATAATTCCGCTCCTCCTCCGGGGGTACCGTGAACAATTCACCGATGGCGATTTTGCGCGGATTCGCCGCGCGCGCCCTCAGGCTACACAGGATAGACAGCGGAACCATTACGGTCCGCGACCAGTACGCGACCTTGCTGGTATGGAATGGGAACCACTTGGGGAACAGTATGATTTCCACCGGCACAAATGGCACGCCTCGCCAGGGAAGCTGGTCATACATGGCAAGCAGCAGACGTGTAAATACGTTTGCTCTCGCTGCGCCGCCATGCTTCAGAATTGCTGCACGTGCACGCGCCATGTGGGGCGCATCCGGTGAGTCCCCCACAATTTTCAGAGCATAATAGGCCTTGACCGAACAACTCAGATCGAATTCACCGCCGTAGTAGAGCGGCCAGCCTCCGTGCGCTGCATCCTGTTTTTCACGAATAAAACGGGCAATCCTGAGCTCCAGGTCCAGGTCCACTTCATCCATGAAGTGCATCATCAGTATATACTCGGCGGGAATCGTGCAATCGGCCTCCAATGGAAAGCACCAGTGGCCATCCTCCCTCTGCTGAGCCAGCAGCGCACCGCGTGCCGCTTCCAGTCCCGCTTTCAGCATTTTTTCGTCCATTGCGGGACTATTGTTTGAGCCCGGGGATTGAGCTTGCAAAGAAGTTCTCGCCATACCTCCGAATTTTTTCATGTATTTTTACCTAGCGCCTCTTTAAAGTTTCAGGGAAGAACACATCGCAGGGGTGTGAGTGCAGCCATAAAAACTATTAAAAGCATGATTTTACTCGATTCGGCCCCGGAATCGTACATCGTCGAGATTCATGCAAGGATGTTTATGGCAGATGCGGCGCCCGCTGGACGAGTATGGAAGCAGCAGTTGAGATTTGATTAAAATCTCATCGCAATGGCTCGGACGTCGCCTCGTTCTGCACGAAACCCTCATCTGCGAATTCGTCCAGGCTCTCGGGCGGCGGGTCGCCATCATAGATCAAATGCTTGCGCTGCTGTAAAAAACCTTCGCGAACAAAAAGATAAGGATCTAGCGCGGCCTGGTCCCGAATACGCATGGGACCGGACAACCGCGCCCGCCTGTCGATGATACTTAAAACCGTGATTGGAGCTACAACTGCGCTGCTGGCGACAGTACCCGCATAAAACAAAAGGTTGCTGAAAACGCTCACAGGAATACCGGGTGCATCGCGATAGCTGCTGGGGCCGATCAGAGGGACAAAAAGGTAGGAGCCGGTATCAACGCCCCAGACGCCGAGTGTCTGCCCGAAATCTTCATCATGCTGTGGCAACCCCATGGGGCCTGCCATGTCGAAGAGCCCACCCAGACCAATGGTCGAGTTGACTGCAAAACGAAGGGTGTCCTGGAATCCCTGCCGTACTTTACCTTGCAGGAAATCATTAAGAATAACATTGGGATATGCAAGGTTGTCGTAGAAATTGCCGATCGAACGCTGCAGGGGGTCGGGCACATGCTTTATATAGGCATCCGCAACCGGCGCCAGAACGGCGCGGTCCACCTTGTCGGTAAAATTGTAAAACTGTCGATTGGCTCTTTCATTCGGATCGATCGTATCGATACTCGCATCGTTCTTATGCGGCGTCACGCAACCGGTAAACAGTGATATGCATGCCAACAACAGGAAGGAAGTTCGCATATTTGCTACCATCCGTAAAGGGAAGGCTATGTCCCTGTTAATCTGTTCATCAGAATCCGCATGGAAGGGCGATGCCCACAAACCGCTACAGGTGCGAAGTATACAATTATTGCCGGACTAACGCACAAATTGAGCCTTTGCCCCTTTGGGGGTCGCGCGCAGCAATGCGGGCAGTATCACCAGCGTACAGATAAGCGTAAAAGCCAGCCCCACGGTAAGCATTATTCCCATACTCGCAGTGCCTCTGTGCGACGAGAACATCAGGCTTGCGAAATCCACCAGCGCAGTCAGCGCGCTGTAAAAAATCGCCCGCGCAGTGCTGGTATGGATCAGGATCTCGCTTACCAGTTCATTATTCAGACTGCGGTGCACCATATGCAGGCTGCTATCGATCCCCAGGCCAAGCAAAAGCGGGAGAGCAATGATATTGGCAAAGTTGAACGGAACATCCAGCAGGACTGTGAACGCAGCGGTGAACAGGCTGGACAGCAACAGCGGGAGCAGGACCAGCAGCATGTACTTTACACTGCGCAACAACACCAGCAGGGCGACGATAATTCCAACGAGCGCAAGCAAAAATGCCTGTACGAATGCGTGCACTACCGCCTCGCCTGCTTCAAGGGTCACCACTGGCGCTCCCGTCACCTCGGGCGCCACTTTCTGCACGCTTCGCACGAAGCGCCGCAATGCATCGTTGTCGTTCAGGTCTTCCGATGGATAAATTGCCAGGCGATATTCGCCTGACTGGGCATGCCAGCGGCTGCTCAACGATGCCGGCAGATCCTGCTCGCCAAACAGGTTGGCTTCCGTCGCTGTACGCAGGTTCTCCAGCGCCGCAGGCAACGTAACCAGCAGATCTCCCTCCAGGGACCGCAACAAGGCGACCTGGTCGGCAGGACTGGCTGTATCAAGCTGTTCAAACAGAGAACTCAGGGATGACCTAAGCTTACGTGCGGCCGGAACTGCCGCATGCTCCGGGCGGGCGGCAATAAAACTATCCAGTGCGGCGGTCAATGCGGCGAGCGCCTCGCGCTGTTTCTGGATGGAACTGTCCACGCGGCGATCCTGCCCCACCCCCTCGATCGGTCCCACGGTCAACGCCATTTCCTCGATGAGTTGCAGCTTTTCTTCCTGATCCGCCGGTACGAAGTCGAGGAGACTGACCACCTTATCCACTTCAGGAAGCTCGCTCAACGCGAGCGCCAGGCGTCCTGCTTCCTGCCGATCTTTTGCGAGGACAATGGAATGCCAGGGTGAAAGATCGGGTTGCGCAAGGAGTTCACGAAAAGCCTGTATCGCTTTGCCTTTCTGATCCTGCAGATTCAGGAGATTGTAGTCAAACCGTACCTGAGGCAGCAAAAAAAGGGCGCCAACTGAAGCGGCAAACGTGAGGGCATAGGTTACCCGGTGCCATTTGAGGGACAACTCCAGCGCTTTGCCAACCGAAGCTTTCGGAGGGGTATCTGGCACGGCTTGCTGTCGTTTCGGAAGGTAGCGCAGCAGGGCTGGTGCAATTGTAAGGGTTACCAGAAGGCTGATAATCATGCCGGTGCCGGAGATGAGGCCCAGTTCCGCCACGCCGCTGTAATCCGTAGGGATGAACGCGTAGAAGCCGATCGCGTTTGTGATTGTACAGGCGGTAAGGGCAGCACCTGCATCCCCGCCTGAAACATGCAGGGCCTCGGTAGATGGGTTGCCGCTTTCCAGAACTTCGCGATAACGCAGCAGAAAGTGGATTGCAAAGTCGGCACCCAGACCAATGTATAACACGGCAAACGCAATGGAGATCAGGTTGACATGACCCACCACGGCTGTAGCAAATGTCGCCGTAAGAACCAGACCCATGGCGAGACAGACCAGGACATTGATGATCAGTCCGGTCGCTCGCATCGCAAAATAAAGAACCACGACAACCAGGATGAAGGTGATTATTCCTGCATATTGCATGCCGAGCAGCGAACTGCTCAGTTCGTCATGCGATAACGCCACTTCCCCGGTAATACGCAGGCGGACTGCTCCATCCTCCGTAATTCCGGCATCGCCTGCCGCAGCGGATAGCGCCTTGATGGCCTGCTCTCCGGGAAACATCTGATCATAATTGAGCTTCGGCTTGGCTATGATCAGTTCCTGGTATTTGCTTTTTTGCGATTCGCCGCTGAAGAGGGCTTGCCACGACAACGCACGCGGCGCTCCTTCCAGTCTCGCTCCCACCGTGGCGCTCACTGCGCCAAGCACCGGACTGAGCTCCATGGCGCGGCCCTTCTGCAATTCCTCTATCGCGCCCGTCAGCACATCGACGAAAGCCGCGAGCGTAGGATTTCTGGCGATATGGGCCATTAACGGCTGCGCAGCAGCCACACGATCGGTTATCTGCTGCAGTTCCGGAACGCTTTCGTAGAGCAGGCCATTGCGCGTGAAGAAATCGCCTGCTGTCGGTGGATAGACATCCTCGAAATTGAAAGTGTCTTTTTTCAGGCGTGCGGCAAGGCGTTCGGTTGCCTGATGGACCTGTTCAGGCGTCGGTGCTTCCAGCACTACCAGAAGCGTGTCGACATCCTGCGGAAATGTCTTGTTGTAGTGGGTTATGTTGACACGAAACGGCAGATCCTTGGAGAGCATGTCGGTTGTGTCGGTATTCATGCCGAGATTGCGCCAGACGTAGACGCTGCATCCTGCGGAAATCAGCAGTGCTGTAAAAAGAACCCAGGCGCTATGGCGATAGCAAACAGTGGCCCAAGCTGCAAAAATACGGTAGATGCGGCTTTCCGAGTCGTTGTTTGTTGTGGTCATGCTGGGGAAGCAATGTCGGAGAATCGATCCGTGCTCAGAGGATAGTTTCGGGGGTTAGCAACGAGGTAAAAAAGAATCCCGGGTCGTTGGCAAGACAGAATGCAAAAAGGGAAACCTGAAGTAGCGGTTTTTCCTCGGGTCCATCAAGATGCCGTCATACCCGCGAAAGGGGGTATCCGGTTTTTTCAATCCAATAATATTAATATTATAAATCGATGGATTTCCGCCTTCACGGAAATGACGATCAAGGTTTGGTCCGAAGGTTTCTGCCCCTTATTACAAAACCGCCCCCTTTTGCCCATGCAGTTCTCTGGATGTCACCGATTTTATTCCGGATGAAGTGGGCACGGACTCGAAGTCCGGCGAGACAAGGGTTGATGGGAAAAGTTGGCCCAAGATTTGTCGTCAGATTTGCAGTGTTCAGTCTTTTCCTGCCTGCTCGATCTTCTGCTTGAGCATGTCGACGAGCTTTGGAAAGCCATCGCGCTGAAGAATAGCACGATACTCGACACGCTTTAACGCCAGATCACTGACACCGTCCGCCAGAATATTCACGATACGCCAACCGTCCTTTCCTTGCCGCAGTATATAGTCGAACCGCACCGGTTCGCCGTTAGCTTGAATCAATTTGCTGCGTATCATTACCTGCTCCCGGGGCATGGATTGACGCTCGAGAAATTCAAACCGCTCGCCGTCGTATTCCTTGAACTGACTTGCGTAAGTAGCTATGCTGAGCTTGCGGAAAGTATCTGTAAAGGTTCGCTGCTGTTCAGCACTCAATTGCGTCCAGTTTGCTCCCAGCGAGGTACGCGCAATGAAGTCAAGATCATGGCTCTGATTGATGATAGGGGCCAGCAATTCGTAGCGCCCCCCGTAGCCGAGTTCCGGGCCCTCACGCATCGCCTTGATGAGTGCTTCCTGCAACTGTTCGACGACTTGCTCCGGTGTTCCCGATCCCTGCGTTTCGGCCCAGGAGGAAGATGCAGCCAGAAGCATCAGGGTAATTATTTGAAGTTGCAGCAGTGACTTCAGTGCACTCAGGATCTTCATGTTGATAATCTTATAGCAGTTTTTTCATGCCCATGTCTTGACAGGGCGTCGCATCCAGCAATATTCGTTGCGATATCCGGCCATGAGGGTTCTACATCGAGTGGCCAATAGTTTCTACACTTCGGAAATCAGACATCCCATCGTGATGCTTCTATGATTACATCCCCAACCCCTTTAGCCTTTTGCCGCTGGCGTCTGAGTATTTGGCAGAACTGACAGGTCCTGCCATTCGATCGGACCCGCTTCCGGTAGAGTTGTCTCGGCTAAACCAGCGCGCATTGATTTTGCTGCCGGCTACACGCAGTGTCGCCGTTTCGGCAACGGGCAATGCTATCGCTCTATCTTGACCGGAATTCCCGCAAGCGTCGCCGGGGTTTTCAACTCCTCTCGCGCCCATTTCGGTGTAGGCTCCGCCACCATCGGTCCCGTTGTTTTCGGCCCCCTGATGGAGGTGATCAGCCCTTTCAGCGGATGCTGCAGCATATCTTCCACGGCTGTGGCTTCATAGCCGCAATGCGCCATACATTGAGCACACTTCGGGTTGCTGCTGTTGCCATATTTATCCCACGGAGTATCATCCAGCAACTCCTGAAAACTGGATGCATACCCTTCATCCGGAAGCAGATAGCAAGGCTTTTGCCAACCGAAAATGTTGCGTGTCGGATTACCCCAGGGCGTGCACTGATAGTTCTGGTTGCCCGCGAGAAAATCGAGATAAAGCGACGAGTGATTCAGTTTCCATTTACGGGTCTTGCCTATCTTGAAAATATCCCTGAAGAGATTCTTGGTATCCTTCCCCTTAATGAAGATATCCTGCCTGGGAGCGCGCTCATAACTGAACCCAGGCGCGATCGTCGCACCCTCCACCCCCAGCTCCATCGCATAGTCGAGGAACTCCGCAACATCTTCCGGTGTTTCACCCTGGAACAGGGTGCAATTGACGGTAACCCTGAATCCCTTTGCAACCGCCAGTTTTATAGCCTCAACCGCGCGGTCGAACACCCCGTCCTGACAGACAGAGGCGTCATGCCTTTCCTTCAGGCCATCCAGATGGATGGAAAAGGTCAAATAAGGCGAAGGGGTATAGTCGTCAATCTTCTTTTTTAACAAAAGCGCATTGGTACACAGGTAAACATATTTCCTGCGCGCAATGATGCCTCTGACAATCTCCGGCATTTCCTTATGTATCAGCGGCTCCCCGCCGGGGATGGAAACCATGGGGGCTCCACACTCATCGACCGCCTGCATGCATTCCTCATACGACATCCGCTTGTCCAGGATGTGATCGGGATAATCGATCTTACCGCAGCCGGCACAGGCCAAATTACACCGGAACAGGGGCTCCAGCATCAAGACCATAGGATATTTTTTTACTCCTCCCAACTTTTGCTTGAGCAGATAAGTGCCGACAGCTATCTGTTGACGTAAAGGAACTCCCATGTATAAATCCTCCAAAAAACTTCCGTAAACTTTATTAATGTCAGGTTGGGATCACCTGATTTCTTCCTGTTGTTTTGCAGATGCTGAAGTTGTCTGAAGTTGCATCGGGACACTTCAATGCTGGTTCGTTTTTGCGAAACCTCAAAAAAATGATCTAGGTTCGCCACTCGGAATATGGCAATCAGGCGATAAGCCTTGCTGAAACTACCTATACTTTCCCTTCTACTTTCCTTCTACTGCTTTCATCCTGTTTCTCGATCCGACAGTTATTTGTCATTCTTCTTGACCGAATTACTGTAACGTTTTGTCCTGTAAGCATGTTAACACGTATATTTCCCAAACTAAACTCACAACTCATCCAGGGTTAAACTACACAGAGAACATAATTTGGCCCGACAAGGCTGCTCGGTGACTCGTCAAGCGGGCTCGTCAGAAATCGCGGTTCAATGCAATTGACATTTAATCGAAGACGGAAAAAAAGGGGCGCCGAGGCGCCCCTTTCTTTCTGTTGAACAACAATCAGAAATTGTGGCGAAGACCGATCGTGAAGGTACTCCGGTTGCTGCCGGGAGCTACATAGCTGGGTGCGGTGTAGTTCGCCGTTGCGCCGGGAGCGGTAATCAGGTCATTTACCGCAGCGGCATTCGGGTTGGTTACGTATACATGCTGATAACCACCGAACAGGCTGGTACGCTTGCTCAGATTGTGAATCGCACCGACGGTAAAGCTGTCGGCCTTGCGTGCCGCCGCACTGTTGACGCCGCCAGCATGGGCCTTGGTCATACCGCCCTGCGCCACCAGCGTGGTGTTGCCCAATCTGTATTGGGCGCTGGCAAACCAGAGATTGCCGTCTCCACCCCAGTTCATGGCGGAGTTGCACTGACCGGAAACCAGTCCGGAATCGAGCGGATTTGCCGTCAGGGACGCGGCAGTGCTACATGTGGCGGCCCCAATCGCGTTGTTGACATCTTCATACTGGCCGCTCAGCTTGAAATTTTCCCAAGCCCAGGAAGCACCGACACGCCATATTTCTTCTGTTCTGAGGCCGAGGCTTTTCTGGATGCCGTTGGCATTATCCCGCGAATAACCGCCGAAGATATCGAGGCCCATGCCCATGAAATCCGCATGGTACTTGGCCGCTGCCTGTCCATCAAATTCGCCGTTGCGCCCGCCAGTATTGCCATTGCTGCCGAGGCCACCAGGAAGGAAGCCGGAAACGATGCTGCCGTTCTGGAGAGGATTGAGAGAATTGGCATCACCCGGCATCAAGAGACCCGAGAAGGTGAATCCTTCGATGCTTGCGGAGTCATAACGGATGGCGCTGTTGACGAAAGTATTCGCACCAGAGCCCATGCCGTTAGCTGCACCAGACATGGTACCGCCGGCGCCATTCGCTTGCAGGGTGGTGTAGGCGAACGGATCGATTGTCATACCCCCGGCAAAATCCTTGAAGGGGGACTGGAGACGGCCAAACCTGATATCGCCCCAATGGCTGTGAGACAGCCCGACCCACTGCTCACGAGGTGTGGTGGCGGAACCGGAGCCGGTGTTAAGTCCGAATTCGAGGCGGGCATTTGCTTTCAGGCCATTGCCCAGATCTTCTGTAACCTGCAGACCCCAGCGGGAAGAGCGGGAATTGTCCTGGAGTGCCCCCTGGCTAGGCTGGCCAGCGAAATCAACCAGACTGTATTCAGCTTGTGCCCGACCAAAAAGCGTAACGTTTGTCCCCTGAGCGGATGCAACCACCGGGGCCGCGAGTGCACCGGCAACGGCCAGCGCAATCAGTTTCTTTTTCATGTGGAAAATCTCCTTTAAAGTTGAAACGGTGGGGCCTCGCACCGACCCTATTTCGGTGGGAGTTTATTCCCGCTGCCTGGACCTCCCGAAAATGAGAGGGTTGAGAGATTGTGCCTAACGTAACAACGCCTAGCAAGGAAATAAAGAGAGTTTGGGAACTGGATAAGGATATGTGTTGCTTTTTTGCAACAAAGCAGGGGAACCTTCGGAACCCGGTGGGTTGAATGCAACCCGGATGATTGATGAATTACCCGAACAACCTCGCCAACTCGGCCCCGGGATCAGAAGCACGCATGAAGGCTTCGCCTACAAGGAAGATGCCTACTCCGTGCCCGCGCATCAGCGCAACATCATCAGATGTGAGTACCCCGCTTTCGGTGATGGTCATGCGGTCTGGCGGAATGCGGTCAAGCAGATGCAGGGTCGTATCCAGGCGGGTTTCAAACGTATGCAGGTTGCGGTTATTGATGCCGATCAGGGGAGACGCCAGTTCCAGCGCCAGCTCGAGTTCCGCACCATCATGAACCTCCACCAGAACGGCCATCCCGAGCGCATGAGCCAGCAACTCCAGCTTGCGCATTTCCGCTACCGCTTCTTCCTCCTGCCGGTGGCTCCCGGTCGAAATGAAAGGATCGCGGAAGGCAGCGACAATGATGAGGATACAATCCGCACCCATGAGCCGTGCTTCGACGACCTGATATTCGTCCAGCATAAAATCCTTGCGCAGGACCGGCAGATCGCAGGCGCTTCTGGCCTGCTTCAAATATTCCGCGCTGCCACGAAAATATTGCTGGTCTGTCAGAACCGACAGGCAGGCCGCGCCGTGCTGGGCATAGCTCGCAGCGATAGCCGCGGGGTCGAACTGCTCACGCAACACGCCCTTGCTGGGACTGGCCTTCTTTATTTCCGCAATGACGGCCGGTAATCCCAGGGCAAGTTTCTTGCGAAGCGCGCCAACGAAATCCCTTGGCGGCGGTAACGCCTCTGCCTGGCGACGAAGCACGGCAAGAGAACCCTGCGCTTTCAATGCCGCAATCTCCTGTCTCTTTGTCGCCAGAATCTCCTGAAGAATATTAGCCATGATCAAACAAAAGAAACCTCACCGCGGTTCTGCCGGTTTGAGAATTCCACCAGCTCCTGCAATTTTTCCCTCGCAGCACCGCTTTCTATAGCGGCATGCGCTTTTTTTACACCCTGCGCGAGCGACTCTGCGATACCTGCCACATAAATCGTCGCGCCCGCATTCAGCAATACGATATCCCGCGGCGGCCCCGGCTGATTATTCAATACCGCTCTCAGCATCTCTGCAGACTGAGTGGTGTCATGCGCTTGTATTGTTTCAATGGGAGCCGCTTTCATGCCGAAATCTTCCGGCCTGACGGTATATTCAAGGATCTCGCCGTGCCTGAGTTCCCCTACCAGCGTCTCGCCAGCTATCGTGATCTCATCCAGCCCGCCCTGATTGCTGGCGCCGCCATGAACCACCATGACATGACGGCTGCCCAGGCGATGCAAAACGCGTGTGATGATGCCCACGAGATCGGGATGGAATACGCCCAGCAGTTGATTTTTTGCTCCGGCGGGATTGGTCAGCGGCCCGAGGATATTAAACAGGGTGCGCACCCCCAGCTCCCGCCGTACGGGGGCGGCATGTTTCATGGCATTGTGGAAATTGGGCGCAAACATGAAACCGAGACCGATTTCACTTATGTTCTCCGCTATTTGCACCGGTGTCTGGTCGAGATTGACGCCCAGTGCTTCGAGCACGTCGGCACTTCCCGATTTGCTGGAAACAGAGCGTCCGCCATGTTTCGCCACCCGTGCGCCGGCAGCCGCGGCGACGAACGCAGCGGTGGTGGAAATGTTGAAAGTATGGGCACTATCCCCTCCTGTTCCGCATGTATCGACGAGGCGGTCATCCTGCACTTCCACGCGGGCGGCAAATTCGCGCATTACCTGTGCCGCAGCAGCGATCTCGCCTACGGTTTCCTTCTTCACACGCAACCCAGTGATAATCGCTGAAATCAGCGTGGGGGAGAGTTCTCCGCGCATGATCTGCCGCATGAGCGCCAGCATTTCATCATGAAAGATTTCACGGTGCTCGATGAGGCGTGCCAGTGCTTCCTGCGGACTCACAGTGGCCTGCTACTGAATGATACCGCCCCGACTCTTTCAACCCTTTCACCCCTTTGGCTGGGATTCATGCCGCTTCCTTCAGTTTTCACTGGTTCAGAAAATTCCCGAGCAATGTGTGCCCATGCTCGGTCAGAATGGATTCGGGGTGAAACTGCACACCTTCGATGGGCAGGGTCTTGTGACGCACACCCATGATTTCTCCATCTCCAGTCCAGGCGGTGATTTCCAGGCAGTCGGGCAGAGTTTCCCGTTCAATAACAAGAGAGTGGTAACGGATTGCGGTGAACGGGTTGGGCAAACCACGAAACACTCCTGCCCCATCATGAAAGATAAGAGAGGTCTTGCCGTGCATCGGTCGTGCTGAATGAATTATTTTTCCGCCGAAGGCCTGCCCTATGCTCTGATGACCGAGACAGACACCCAGCAAGGGAATCTGCTCATTGTAGCGCTCGATCAGGGGTATGGATATTCCAGCCTTGCTCGGCGTGCATGGGCCTGGGGAGATCACGATGCGCTCAGGCTTTAACTGCGCAACTTCTTGAGGGGTGATTTCATCATTGCGAAACACTTTCACTTCCTCGCCCAGTTCGCCAAAATACTGGACCAGGTTATAGGTGAAGGAATCGTAGTTATCGATCATCAACAGCATAGTAAGAAATCCACCCGATGAAGTCCACCCTGAAAGACATACGCACGCCGCTCATATCTTATTTTACGCTGAAGCTGAGGGATACAACCAGGATAGCGAAGAGACCCATATTATCTCTTCTCCAAATCTGACGGGCAAGGCCAACGGAAAAAGGTTTGATACGCCGGCTCTTTCGAGCAAAGAGCCGAACGTCCATGGGGCGGAAAGAGACGGAAAGAGGCGGAAAGAAATTCTGTGTTGTCAGGAGCGATGCGGTCAGCGATCGATGAGAAATCGCTGATGAAAAATCGCTACGCGGTCACCTGATCCGTTCCATGACAGCGAGAAGTTCGGTGTCGTCCATTTGCGCCAGCACGAGAATGCCAGCCCGCAAAATCTGGCTCTTCTTCGCCCGCCGGCCCTGATCCAGACAACGTTTCTTAAGTATGGAAATCTGTTTGTGCTCGCTCTCAGGGATAGAATAACTGTCGCGTATCCGTTTATTTTTCTTCGGTGTCGCGGTATTGGAAAACTCCTCCGCATTCGTGTCCATTTCCTTCTCTGATCTTGCCTCCACTACGCGCTTCCGCGGTTTGTCTTCTTTCGGGCTGTGCGGACCGGTCTTGTCCGATGCCCTCGACCTGCGAGGTCTGACACCTTCCGCTGGCGCCTCCGTCAGGACGGAAGCCTGCGGGTCATTTTGTAATATTGCCGCTTCCTTTGCTGTCCGGCCAGGTTTTTTTGAATTCTGTTTTCTTGAATTCTGCTTGCCTGCTGTTGAGGTCATGATTTCTCCTGAAAAGGGTCAAGGGGATATACATCCTAAAGCCATAAACAAACGATAGTGCTTTCCCTTGATGCAGTATTTACCAGTCAAACAAGACTGGCAGGCGCGGCACCGCCGGGAACATCGGGAAACATAAGACTCATCCGCTCGCTTCCCTATGGTAGCAGACGCCCGTGGATCTCGCGGATTTCGCGACTGATGGAAGGCTCCAGATGCCGAGTTTCAAGCTTTTCGCGATAATTTTCGAGCAGATTTTCCATTTCGACGCTCTTCATCCCGGTGAACGGTTCGGCCTCCAGAATCGCGTTCAAAGGCCCCTTGCTGGCATACCAATCCACCAGTTCGCGCCCGATGCGATAGAGCTCGCCGTTATTCGTTTCACACAGGTTTCTTTGTTCCCCCTCCTTTGCCAGCGCCGCTGCCTTGACCTTCAGATCCTGTTCCAGCTGTTTGCGTTGGAGGTCGAGCTCCTGGTTCTGTTTCTGCGCTTCCTTGAGTTGGACGCCCAATTCCGCTTTTTCCCGGCTTGCCGCTTCAATATCCTTTTCGAGCCGCGATGCCTTGGCTGCGGCACTGGCCGCAGACTTTTTATGAGACTCCGTTTCCTTACTGGCATTCTTCAGCGTTTCTTCCAGCGCCGTTTTCTCCTGATCGAGTGTCGATTTCTGCTGTTGCATTTCGTTCAGCTGCTGTTGCATGCGCCGCAGCACCTGTCGCTCTTTCTTAGCACTCCTGTCGGTGACAGTGCCCGCTGCGCTGGCGGAGGGCCAGGAGGCTGCCAACAGAGCAACGATCATCCCGCGGGCCAGGAGCGGCAGAATCTTTTTTTTCCGGGGGCTCATGATATCCTTTCCTTCAGAATCTGGCGTTCAGATCCAGATTGACGGAATCGATCGACAGCGGCAATCCGCTGATATTGTCGTATGACATATAGCGAAGTCCCACCCAGGTATTATGGGCTACGCCATAGAAACCCTGAATGGTGTAACCCTTGTGATTGGTGCCGCCAAGGAGGTAATTGGAATCGGTAAAGGCATCCAGCATCGAATCCCGCTCCGACCGGCGGTAAAACCCGAGAACCTGCCACTGATGCCGCTCGGAAATAACCGGATAACCAACAGTGAGGCGGGCCTGATATGCATTGATTTCCGGCTTGATATTCTGGCCGGTGCGGGCAAGAATCCTGTCCTGGTCATACCCCACATTACGCGCATAATCCAGCGTTCCGATTACATGAATTGGCTTGAATCTGGAGTAGTCCGCCACCATGGTCGCGTTTGCGATCTTGTAATCAGAAGCCAGGGCCCATAAGTTCGTGGTCGGATCGCCATCGTTGTCGATGTTGAAAAGACTGTTGCCTTTTTGACGGAATAACGGAGCGGTCTGGTTGAACAGGGTATCGCCGAAGTTGGGATTGCGAACACCACTGATATTTTCAAAATCATAATAGGCTGCCCCCAGCCGGATTTTGGTGTCGGCACCTTCCGGAGCCCACTCTACTCCGGCCTGGGCGCCATAAAACCACTTATCCTTGGCTTTGACCGTCTCGCTTTGATTTATTTTTTGCAATGGGAATATGCCCGCATTGAGAAATGGCTTGATCGTTCGCTCCTGCTTCTTCCAGGGATGGAGATTGACCGCGAGCCCCTCGAAGTTCACGTCCACGTCCCACAACAGGTCCGTATGCACCACGCCCGCGGTGGGTATGGTGTGGGGCGCCTTTCCGATTGTGCCGGTATATATGTTGCCAACCGTGCCCACGAAGAAAGGATTGGGAAAACGCCCTCCGCTGACAGTCAGCCAGTCCCAGGGGGAAAGCTTGAGATAAGCCTGATCCAGCACGAAGCTGAATTTACTGTTGTAAGTGCCCAGCGTCTGCAAGGTAGAGGTGGGGGACCCGCCCATCAAGTCCCCCGTGACGGCCGGCCCGTTGACATTACCGGTGGTCAAGCGAAGCCCCAGATCTACTCCGCGCGTGACGTTGGCATTAATCCCGAGACGCATGCGGATGCGCTCGCGGTGATGACTGTCTTTCGTCGTGTTGTCGATTTGCTGGCCGATCGCTTGGAAATTGGCTGCCGGCGCATTGCGGTCGCCGAAGAAATCTGCCTGCTCGCGCAGCCGTATATCCCCTTCCAGGGTAAAGCGATCCAGCCATTCAGGAGTCGCATTTACATTGCCCCAGCGTTCCTGCTTGGCCTGGCCCACCACTTCCTCGCGCAACTGATCACGAATCTCTTTCTTGATGTGCTCGGGAACGTAAGTCACCCGTACCTCACCCTTTTTCGGCTCCCCGGCCTGGGGCTGCCCACTCTGTTCCCGTGCTTGCTGCTGGGAGGCTTTAGCTTTCTGCTCCGCCTTCCTGATCATTTCATCAGCGACCTCCTGCTTGATGACGCCCTGCTCCACCAGGAGATGAATCAGGTTCAGGGTAGTCTCATACAGGACTTCTATCTTTTCGTGCTCTTCGGTTTTTGCGTCGACGCTGCCCATGGCCGCTAGGGCCATGACCGCGCCTGCGAGCATCGCAGGGATTCTCATTTCATTCTCCGGACATCAGGCGCGCGAGGTCACACGTATTTTTAGCGGCTGCGGCATGTCTGCCGGCGGACCTTCGCGTAACGCCTTCAAGCTCTGCAGTACATCTTCCAGCAATTCATCAACCCGGGGGTTGCCGGTCTTGTCAACCAGCGCAACCCGTGCCACTTTCCCATGGGTATCGATCCACACTTTCACTACTACCCGGTACGTCTTGTCCTTGAGCGCCTGTTCCCGCGATAGCGCATCCTGAAAGGCGGAATTCACCGCCTCGTTTACTATTGCGTCATACCAGGCCCAAGGATTCCCCCTGGCGCCGCCTATCAGATCGGCGCCGCCTTTTTTCCCGACAAGGCCGAATCCATCGCCGTCGCCCGTCCCTTCGGCATCGACACCCAAGTCTGGGCCGGGCGGCGGCTCATCCGCTTTCTCCATGGGTTCGGGGGCAGGATCCGGCAGCTTCACTTCTTCCTTTACTACAGGTTCGGGCGGCTTCTGCTCCGGGGGCGGAGGGGGAGGAGGCGGGGGCTTGATCAACGTGATTTGTTGTAGCGAGCGCTTCGGAGGCGGCTCGTCGCTTCCCAAAAGCTCCTTCAACCATAATCCCAGCATGATCGCCACAGCCAGGCAAAGTACAACAACTCCCCATCGTGCCCAGCCAGGCCAATTGGGCGAATCCGGGTTAGACACCTCCATCAGCCGTCATGCCATTACTTCACCAGGCGCTGGGTGACGAGGCCCAGTTGCGTTATATCCAGTTGCCCGAGTAATTCGAGGACTTCCATCACCTTGCCGTACTGCACCACCGTATCCCCCTTGACTACGACCGGCAGCTCCGGATTGACTGCTTTCAACTGGCTCAGCCGGGTTTTCAATTCATCCAGCGTTACCGGGTAGGCATCCAGAAAAATCTGCCCGCTCTCGTTGATCGTGATCGCCTTGGTTTGCGGCTTGGCCAGACTGGGGGAATTACTGGCCTTGGGCAGATTGACCTTTATCCCCTGGACAGATGCTGTTGTCATGATGATGAAAATCACCAGCAAGACGTAGGCGAGATCCAGCATGGGAACGACATTGATCTCGTCGTAAAGCTCGTTTTCTTCCTGAACCTTCATGTCAATCCGTCAGCGGCTGTAGTTTTCGGCAAGCTTGGTGATGAACTCATCCACGAAAATATGCATTCTGGATACGATGGCCTTGATACGCGAGGCGAGATAGTTGTAGCCAAAGAGGGATGGAATCGCCACACCCATGCCAGCGACGGTTGCCGCAAGGGCGGCGGCGATGCCAGGCGCGATGGCGTTGACATTGACGTCCCCTGCCGCGGCAATGGCCGCAAAAGTGATCATTACCCCCATCACAGTTCCCAAGAGGCCAATGAAAGGGCCACCGGAAATGGCAATGGTCAGCAGCACCATGAACCTGTTCATGCGCTGGATTTCTTCCACCAGCCCGGCATCCAGGCTTGCACGGATGGCGTCGAGCGATTGAGGTGTCAACGACTTGTCGGTATGCGCGGCATCGGTATCCTGGAAGCGATGCGCCAGTTCAACCGCGCCGATGTGATAGATTCGATAAAGAGAGGAATGCTCGAAGTCTTTTCCCAATCCCTGGGCTTTGTCTATCATGGCCAGATCGGTTGACAGCTCGCGGAATTTGTCCATGAAGCGGTTGTTGGACTTATCCACGCGGTTGATGTAGACCGCCTTGCTGTACATCACCCATATCGCAATCAGCAGCATCACCGTCAGGAGACCAATCGCAACCCATCCATCCACGGTCAGCGATTTCAGGATGATGCCCATGTGCGAGACCTCGGAGCCACTTTCGGTGGTCTCTTCTTCACCCATCACAACCAGCTTGCCGTCCGGTCCCAGCGCAGCCTGAACCGCAATCCATTCGGCTGCCCGCACAAGCCCCGACACCTGCGCTTCGTCCATCTCGCCCTTGAATCTCCCCCCCAGGATCACGCTGCCCGAAGGCAATACCGCATTCCGGGCTTCGCCAGCCGCCTTGCCATCTATATACAGGCGGAGCGCATCCGAAATCGTGAAACCGACGTGATGCCACTGCCCGGCAGCAAAAGGCTGGTCGGAAACAACGCTCGCGCCCCCTGATTGCGCCCTGATCAGGCCGCCATCAAGCGAGATGTTCACGCTACCGGACTGATAAATGATGCCACTGAGGGAGGCAGGCTTGATCCATACGCTGAAGCTGTAGCCTCCTGCTGCCTGTACTGGGGGGAGAATCAGGCTTTGTGCGCCATCGAACCCTGCGCCGCCATTCGAAAATGATGCCGCCACCTGCTGCGCAGAGGACTGTGCGTGCAGGTTGTTGGAGCCGCTATCCTGAGGGTTTCCCTGCGATTCGGCAAAATGATAGATCGCGCTGCTGGCATCGTACGTCCCTTTGGGGTCGGCTGCCGATGTCGCATTTTCATTACCGTAGTAAAGGAAAATTTCGGTTTGGGCCGAGAGTCTGGGTAATTTCACCCAGATGAGCGCCAACTCGTTTGCAACATCCCATTTTTCAAAATGGAACTTGAGCTCGGTCTTGTCATCTCCCGAGACCAGCCGCACATCACCGCCATTATCGCTTGCCGAGAAAAAGTCGAAGTTGCCTGTATGCAGGCGGATTAATACGGGTACGTCCGTTACCTCGCTTGATGGGCCTGTCAGCGTGATTTTCTTGCGGCTTGTCCAGTCCTCATTCCACCACGCATAACTGGAAAAAGACCACGTCGACAACACAAAGGCGAGCAGAAACGGCAGGAAACGCATGCAAATTAACCCCAATAAACACAGGGGGATTATCCCTGCCTCTGATTACAGCCATTGGTAATGAATCATGATCCGAACGGATCATATGACTGCCATGGAACTGCATGTGGGAAAAGAATGGGGGGTCATGATCCAGGTTTAACAAATCTCTCATCAAAATGAAAAAGAAGCCGGCTAACGTTTGCCCAACTCACCTCGCGGCTAAATCCGTCCCCGGAACAAAGGAGAAATGACAACATGACCCGCCGAACATTCTTCCATCCCGTACTGACAATCTTATTTTTCTTCCTTGTCTTGCTGATTATTGCGCCCGCCCTGGCCGGCGGAAAAAACGACGGCATGGAAGGAACTCCCTTCCATGATGCTTCTCCTGATAATTCCGGCGGCAATGTTCAACTCGGCCCTCGTCCCTTTTTCCTTGTCGAGGATATGGAGGCCGGTGAACTCAAGAGCAAGCTCGCGCGTTGCGGTACCGGCCCGTTCAGGAAAACATACTTCTCCATCGGTCATCGCGGCGCGCCATTGCAGTTTCCCGAGCATACGGCGGAGTCCTATCGGGCCGCCGCTCGCATGGGCGCCGGCATTCTTGAGTGCGACGTAACATTTACCAGGGACAAGGAACTGGTGTGTCGCCATTCGCAGTGTGATCTGCACACCACCACGAATATTCTGGAAACATCCCTTGCCGAAAAATGCACGCGGCCTTTTACACCTGCCCAGTTCGATGCTTCGGGAAACCTGATTCAGGAAGCTTCCGCCCGTTGCTGCACGAGCGACATCACTCTGGATGAATTCAAGAGCCTGAAAGGCAAGATGGACGCCTTCAACCCTGCCGCAAGGAATGTAGGGGAATACGTGGGCGGCACACCTGCATGGCGCACTGACTTGTACGCCGGCCCTACCAGTGGAACTCTGCTCAGCCACCGGGAGAGTATCGAACTCTTCAGCAAGCTGGGGGCAAAAATGACACCCGAACTCAAGAACGCGGAGGTAGCAATGCCTTATGACAGCGAGGGGGACGGAGTCGGCGACTACACGCAGGAACATTATGCTCAACAGATGATCGACGAGTACAAGGCTGCCGATGTCAAACCTCGCGACGTCTTTCCACAGTCCTTCGATATCCGCGATATCCGTTACTGGATCGCCAAGGAGCCCGAGTTTGGGAGGCAGGCGGTTTATCTCGACGATGCCAATACGGTCGCTGATCTTCCCAATGCCGGTCAGTTGACCGCTTACAAAGCCGAGGGCATCAATATTGTCGCCCCTCCCATATTCGCACTGCTGGATGTCGATGGGAGCGGCAATATCATCCCGTCCAGCTACGCCATGCAGGCCAGGGCCGCAGGACTAGACCTCATCACCTGGACGCTGGAGCGCTCCGGAATACTGGCTGACGGCGATAACGGCTTTTATTACCAGACTTTCGATTCGGCGATAAGGCGCGAAGGCGATGTGATGAAAGTGCTGGACGTCCTGAACCGGGATGTAGGTATTCTGGGCATCTTCAGCGATTGGCCTGCCACGGTGACCTATTACGCCAACTGCATGGGCCTAAAGTAGAAGTTCTGTGGCCACAACCTGCGCAGGCCAAACTCCCTTATTCGAGCCCGCCAGGACCGCCCGCTCTCCCCTATGTGCGCAACGTCGATGAATGTTAGCCCATTCATCTCATCAGTTAATCCTGTTCGCCTGACCCTCCTTCATCGGTCGGTTATGCCGGATTCATTTTCTTCGTTTTGCTGACACGCTCCTACGAATTGAATAAGACACAGCCTCCTTTCATGCATCGCCTCTCGCTGTAAACAAGAACCCCTTTCGAGGCAGCCCCGGTTCCGCTCCTGATCTGCAGAACTGGCCGCGCAACCAAGCCGTCCAGATACGTTCGGCTCAGTTTTTTGACTGAATATGCCAATACAAATTCTGTAACACAAGACCGTAATAATGGGTTCGCTGCTGAAGCTCATCCAGGCACAGTGACTCGCATCAATTCCCAACATGGGAATAAAGCCTGAACCCATTTAAACAAGGAGATATGATGAGTAGCACCCTCCATCCCGATAGGAAAAACAATCCCGATCGCACCAGCAGCAACGAATCCGGCAATGCATCCCTGCATGACCTGATCGAAGCCGGCAGGCTTTCCCGGCGGGCCTTCCTCCAACGCTCGCTGGGCCTTACGGCTGTCGCATTCGGCGGCTCCCTGCTCGATGGTCTGGTGCAGTTTGCTTACGCAGCACCGGCGCCTGTGAACGGCATCGGTTTCGATTCAGTGCCTGCCAACCTATATCTTTCACCCGGGGATGACGCCGTTACCGTTCCCGTCGGCTATACCGCGCGCGTACTGATCGCTTGGGGGGACTCCCTCACCCAGGCGCCGCACTGGAATCCGGGGAGCGCAATGACCGAGATGATACAATTGCACACATTCGGCGCCCACGTGGACGGAATGCATCTGTTTCCCTTCCCTCCCATGGGATCCTCCGGATCACCTAGCGTCGCCAATATCCGCGGTCTGCTGGTGACGAACCATGAGTATGTCGATCCTCCTCTGGTCAATAACATCACTCCCGCATCCAGCTATGCGACCACCTCGATCACTCTCGAGATGGTGCGCGCACAGCAGGCCGCGCATGGGATCAGCGTGGTCGAGGTATGGAAAAAGAACGGCATGTGGGAGGTCAAGCGTACTTCCGCCTTCAACCGCCGCATTACCGGCAACTCCCTCTGCAAGCTGAGCGGCCCCGCCGCCGGGCATGATCTGATGAAAACGGCCGCCGACCCGGGCGGCATGAATGTTCTCGGCACACTCAACAACTGCGCCAACGGCCATACCCCCTGGGGCACTTATCTCACATGCGAGGAAAACTGGAACGGCTATTTCTCCAATGAGACCGGAGATGTGGCAGGCGCAAACGATCCGGAGCAGAAGCGTCGGATTCTAAACGGGCAAGCACGCTATGGTATCGGCAAGGGCGGATCCGGTTACCGCTGGCACGAAATGGATGCGCGTTTCCGCGCCGACCTTAACCCGAATGAACCGCATCGCTTCGGCTGGGTGGTGGAAATCGATCCATGGGATCCAAGGAGCACGCCGATGAAGCGCACTGCGCTGGGACGTTTCAAGCACGAAAATGCCAGTTGCGTCGTGGATCCCGATAATACGGTCGTCATATATATGGGTGATGATGAGCGCAACGAGTACCTTTACAAGTTTGTCTGCGCCAACAAATATAACCCCCGCAACCGCGCGGCCAACCGCGATCTATTGGATTCCGGCACGCTTTTCGTGGCAAGGTTCAATGCGGATGGTGGCGGGAAGTGGCTGCCACTGATCTGGAACCAGAATGGACTGACGCCGGAAAATGGTTTTGCCGATCAAGCCGAAGTATTGATCAAGGCGCGCCACGCGGCGGATCGCGCAGGCGCCACGATGATGGATCGTCCGGAATGGATAGCAGCGCACCCCGCCTCGCGTGAAGTCTATATGACGCTCACCAACAACAACCGCCGTGGAAGCAACCCGCCGTCCGGCAACAGCATCTACGGAAGTACGCCCGCCGGCAGTGCGCGTCCTCCCGTAGATGCCGCAAACCCCAGGCTGGACAACCGTTACGGTCACATCATCCGTTGGCGCGAAAACACGGGCAAAGTCGACGCCCTGGATTTCGAATGGGACATTTTCGTTGAATGCGGTGACAAGCTGGACCCGCAGCCGCATCATCGAGGCAATATTAACGGCGATGATTACGGCGCTCCGGACGGCCTCTGGTTCGATCAGGATGGCCGCCTGTGGATACAGACCGACCAGGCAGGTGATGCCACCGGCGACTGGGCCAATATCGGGGGAAATGTCATGCTGTGCGCGGATCCTTCCACGGGCGAGACGCGCAGGTTCCTCACTGCGCCGAAGTACTGCGAGGTCACCGGGGTTACAAGTTCCCCGGACGGCAAGACCCTGTTCGTTGGCATCCAGCACCCCGGGGAGGATTGGGAAACACATTTTACCCAGAACTCGACTTGGCCCGACAGCGGTCAAAATGGTCCCACTACGGCCGGCGGTTCCCCCTCCAAGCCACGCTCCGCCGTGGTGGTCATCACTAAAGATGATGGCGGCGTGATTGGCACCTGACTTGCCGTTGGCTGGGGCAGCAGCTCAAAAATCTTTGATTGGCCTCCATGAGAAGCCTTTCCCTGGAGAACATGGGCGCTTATTCGAACAACCTATGAAGAAGGATACGCAAGTCTGCTCTCGGATGCTTCCGCCACACGTCCGCGCCCAGCCGCATTTGCGGCCTTGCGGAGCGAGCGCTTGTAAGCTGATCGATGCCGCCTTCGTCCATGAAAAATCGTTTGCTTGCCCCCCTTGGCGAAGGTGCGGTACCGAACATATCTTTTACCTAAGGATTGTCAAAATGCGTCTCGACGTACAAGCGGTCCCCAGGCTTTATCGGAGATTCCTTTTCTGAAATCACCCGTCCTCCTTGGTTGACAAGCTTCCATATCGAGAGAAATATTAAACATGAAGAAACGAAGATACATTGATCTGTATGGTTACACTCAGGATGAGTTTGATCACTGGCTGGAAAAAGGTATTAACAAAAAGCTTCGTTCTACCGGAAAATCCAGGTCGGAATTAGACATGCACACTGTCTTTGCGGCTTATCACGACGAAACTCGCAAACTTCCCCGCCGTAGGCTCCGCGAAATGCGCACTGCCACCTGATCTCCGACTGCTCAGATCCCCGTTAATCCGGTGGAGTTCCTGGACACCTTTCAAGACATTCAGAGTCAATACCCTCTCCTCTCATGAAGAGCGTGGCGCGAAGACCGCGCCACTTTTCAGGTTAGGGAAAATGTTTATTCCACGGGGAGCGCCTCATCAAAATATAAGCCTTATTCCAAGCATTGTGTTATTGGGAAAACAGGAATAAATCCGCCTGGGAAGATGCAGGTTACGATTTTTACCTGGACCTGGACTACCCTACCAGCAACAAGAATCCGGCGCTCCGGCTCACCGATGGCGAATACAGCACGTGGACGGTCAGCGTGGCAGACGGCGTATTCACTGTTCTGGTAAGTGACCACTACCCCGGTCACTGCTAATGGCAAACCCGCTTCACTTGCAATGGTGCATATCCAGCAGGTAGGTGCCGGCCGGGAGTTACCGTTATCCTGACACCCACACTTCACCCACTTTGATATCCGACTGCGGTAGTGTGAGTAGTGCGGTAGTGTGAGTAGATGACCGTGAGCAACTGTAAAGAGTCCCATGCTTCAGAATCTATTCCGGATTCTTTCCTTATCAACAAATTTCCACATCCTATCCACGATTCCTCGGAAATCTCCTTTCCAGGAAAGGACGCTTCGCGCCTGAAGCATTTGACCAAAGCAAGCTCTGAACAAGTAGAACATGCAAAGATAGGAGTCATTCATCTCGACCGCTGCTTCGGGAGCAGGTGTTTCGGATATTAAGGTGTTATGACAGGACTTGTAAAAATGAAAAATCTGTCTAGAAATAACTATGAACTGTGAAACAGGAGAGAGCATGGCCTCCGAAAATTTCAAGAGCAACCTGATCGTCGGCTTGGTTGCTGGCGTTGGCGCCACACTGCTCGCACCAGTGCTGCGGCCGTTCCTGACCAATGCCTCCCGGTCGCTTACCAAAGCGACCATCAAGGGCAGCATCCGTCTTTACGAGAAGGGGCGGGAATCATTCGCAGAGCTGGGCGAAACAGTGGACGACCTGATGGCCGAGGTCAGATCAGAGATGGAAACCGGCGGGGAGGGAAGCGCGGTGGTCGCCTCGGAAACTCAGGCCGCCAATGCGCAAGGAAGAACCACGCTCTCCTAGATCCGAAATTGCGGGAATAGCAGTTCCGAAACTCTCGCCAAATAAAAACCTGTTGCAGAAAACGAGCGAGCCAAGGGGTTGCGGAGTTCCAGCCAGGACTCTGCAGGGAAGCAGCAAAATGCAGCAGAACGCGAGAAGCATTTGCATGGCCATAACGTGCAATTTGTAACTATGCCTAGGAGAATTTGAAATGAATACGCCGAAATCAGATAAGCACCCTGGGGAAAAGCCACGTCCCGATGAAAAAAAGCGGACGCATATAGCAACACCCATAGATGAGGAACCCTTGCACAGCACTGCGGAGGAAGAAAGGTATACCGAAGCGGGCACGCCTCCCAGAGATGAAACCTATCGCCCCTCCGAAAGGTATGTCCGCGGAGATGATAGGTACGTCGATACGACGCCCCCTTATCACTCGGACGCCGCCCGTGCAGTGGAGGATGCAGGCAATACCGTAAAGACAGGCATTGCCAGCGGCTTAAGAGGCATCGATGAAATTGAAGCTGATATGGTCAACCTGGTACGTAACACGATATCCCATACGCTGCAAGCGACGGGCGCGGTCGGTACGGAAGCCGTCGATGTCACAAGGACAACGGTAAATGCGGCGGCTCAAGGGATAGGCGAAATTGGCACTACCGCTGTCACAAGCGTGCGCGACATTCTTGTCAGCGTCGTCGGAGGCATAAAAGACGTAGCGATTGCGGCAATGCCGCGCTCCTCCTATCGTACGGAAGATCGCATTCCTCCTGAAGACCGCACACCCCCGGAATATACTCCTCCCTCGGACCGTACGCGGCCGCCAGAGCATGTTCCCCCTGCGAAATACAAGGAGCCGGTTTAACCGCTACGAGGACTAGGGCGCGCAGCGCTCTAGTCCTGTCGCATCCGCCGTTCCAGCCTTCGGCTTCGCCACAGCTACACAACTGACCCGCAGAAATAAATCTCACGCCCGGGGTTTCCCTGTCTCGCGCAATATGTCATGCACTTTCTTGCATGTAAGCAACGTCAGGAAGTTCTGGATTCGAGCCCCTGAACGCAGGCGTGCAAGCACAACGACATAAATTCTCTTTACTTTTTCCGCGGAATACCCCGTTTTCTGCGCCAGCTGGTCAATAGCGTAAAGATCCTCGGATGCCAATGGCACGCGATCAGTAGTGGCTATGAAATCTTCTTTCATCATCAGGCTTTCATGGTTACCCTAAAGCCAGGATGTTCAAATGAGCTCTCGCGCAGCCTATTGAGGAAATCCTGAATTCTTTATAGACCTGGATAATTGCAGCTGCAAGTTCACGCTAAAAGGATGAAAGACGATTTCTGCCTTCTGCCATCAGGGAACCGGATAAAACGAGAAGGAAAGTTGCAAAAGGAGACCCAAGCCTCTTCCTCCCCTTCCTCGAAAGCATCGGGGCAATAACTGACAATTTTCCGATGTTCTGATCAGCAAGCTGTCGAGTAGCAGTCCATTATTCCCCATGCCCGATTACCTCGGTCGAGATAAAGGTGGGCTTGAGTTTCCTCATCTCATCGGATGTGCGCGCCGCTTCCGACAGATTTTGCGACAAGGCAGCCGTTGCCTTGGAAACGTCATCCCCCTGCTGGGTAGCGCCGGAGGTGGTGGCGGTGACCGCGCTGGCATCGGCTACCGGGGTACCGGTGGAAGTACCTGCCACCGCGATATTATCCGCCCCCAGCACGACCTGTGCCGCAATATTGAGGTTATTGGCGCGAATGCCGGCATCTCCCGCATTCACCGTCCCCCTGGGGGCGATCAGATCGATGTCGCCTGCCTTGACTCCTCCGCTCGAGAGCGCGCCAATTCCGCTACCGGAAGCGGCGCCTTGCAGTTCCTGGGTTACGTTACCCTGTGCATCCACCTTGATGACCGGCGGCGGCACGGCGGTCGCGGTTTTCTTGCCTTTGCCGGCATCGATATCCCCTTCACTCGACCACAGCAGGACATCGCCACCTCCTACCGTCAGGATGCGTGACTGATTGACGAGAATGTGGTCGCGGGCAAATCCGCGCACATTGCCTTTTGCCACCGTCAGCATGCCAAGGACATCATTGCCCGTATTGACCAGTACTTCCGGTGTATTGCTGAGGCCGACCACCACCCCTCCACCTGGGACCATGAACTCGATATTTCCGCCGCGCTCGGTCTTGATGCGACTGGCAAACAGGTTGATTTCTCCCTGATAATTCTTGAAGCTTCCATCCTCATTTTTCTCGCGCAAACCCGGAAATATCCGCTCCAGCGCCGCATAGCCGCGCTCATAGTTTCCGGCATAGGCGCTATTCGGATTATTGAAATCGCGCCCTGTGGTACGCAGTGCGGAATAGACCATCTCGCGCACCAGGATGCGCTGGGTATCCGCATCCAGAGCGCGCACATCCCTGACCGCCTGGAGCGCATCGGCGCCATCCAGATCGTTGTTGCCTACCAGCCAGCGCGCCTGCCACAGAAGGATATCGTCCGGACTCCCGTCCGTTTTTTCCAGATCGGCGATCAAGCGGTCGATGGTACCGGTGTAATCGATTCCCTTCACACCCACTCCTGCCGCAACATCGATATCGACGCCTCCTGCCGGTAATTCAGCATTGTCGAGGTCTCCCCGGCTGACGATCCCCGCGGATGTAGCAAGATCAATATTGCGTCCGGCTGCTACCTCCAGCCGCCCCAAACCCCCGACCCAGATTTTTGCCAGGCCTGCGCGGTCGTTTCCTGCGGTAAAAGCGATATCCCGGCCCGCTGTCACCCGGCTGACGTCCGAAGGGTTGGCATGCTGCGCTAGGATGCCTATATCGCGCACGTCCTGCCCGGCGCGTAGCCAAAATGCCTTGGACAGGTCCAGGGAGAGTTCGAAAGGATTGCCCTTGACATCCCCGGCTACCGCGTAAACACGCGCGGGTTGAATATCACCCGTGTGAACAGGAACGGCAGCATGAACAAGATCGAGGTCAGCAGCGCTCACCGCCGTATTCGGAAACTGACTGGATTCCCTGCCTGGCCGGACTGCGCCGGGAATCAGCGCGGGATCCCTGTCACTCATGGATACGACAGTTGGAATGCTGATCGAATTTGCGGCCAGCAACGTGAGCTGACCATCGGCGGCTGGACTCAGGACGATGTCGTCCACGGCGCTCAGCGCGATATTGCTGCGAAACGCGGTAATGGAAAGGCTGGGTGGCAGGAGGGAAAGCAGAGCCGGTTTGTAGCTTCCCGAACTGATGTTGAAGTTGAGCGACGCCCTATATGCACTCTGTATATTTGCGCCTGCTCCTCCGCCATTCTGGAGCGCCACATTGCCATACAGGCTCTGCAGGCTCGCGCCGCTGCGCGGGCCATAGGTGGAAAACAGGCTCCAGGTCGGGCTGGTTACATTTCTGATGTTGAATGCCGTACTGTTGCCGGATGACTGAACCACCAGGTGCGGATTCAATACGGTCTGGATGTTGACATCTTCCCGCCCCTGAACCCTCGCCTGCGCGTCACCCACAGCCAGGATGGTGTAGAGTGGACTGCCATTCACGTTCTGTCCGCTGTCCACCTTGCCGTCTGCCTTCAGCTCCAGAACCCCCCGGTCTGCATAATACTGTCCACCCAGTAAATCCGCTCCGGCTTCCACTTGCACATCGCCGCCACCGGTCTTGAACAATTTGGCTGCACCCGGGCTCATGGTTGTCATGCGCGCCTGGGTCGGCGCACTGGCCGAAACATTCTCGATATTGCCGCCGGCAGTCAGCGTGACGTTACCGCCTCCCAGGGCGCCAACGCCTTGCTGGAACTGATCGAAACGTACCCACCAGGCAGGCTGGAGCGTATATGCGCCGGTTGAATCATTCAACCGGCCCTGGCGGAACAACCAATTGGAGTAGAGCTGCGCCGAAGGTGTCCCGACTATATTACCCAAGGCTACCAAGCTGACATTACCGCCGTCCTGGCTGAACTGAGCATTTGCAGGTGTGACAAAGCCATCAGCCGGATTGGCTGGGCGACCGCTCGTATAGATGACCGATTTGCCATCGGCGAGTTTGATATCCCCTCCCGCCGCAATGCCGATATCCCCCGTGCCCGTGCGCACAAGCTTGCCCGCCGCCAGCGTGACATCACCTCCATCGGTCTTGACTGCCATGGGATCGGCGGCGCCGATATCTGCCCCTCCAATCAGCCGGTAACTCCAGGAATCTCCGGCCAGCAGCGTGGCAGGGGTGGTTCCGCTGCTGAATGGTGTCGCTGCGTTGAAGCCGTCGGAGAGATTGCTGTTCAGCTTAAGATCACCCCCTGCCCGCAAGGTGAGCATGCCGGGTTCGCCCGCAGCGCGGCTGGCTCCAAGATTCCAGTCATTGGCAAGCGTGAGATCGCCTGTCGAACGTATCTCTACGCCGGGACGCAAATGAAAGCTGCTCTCGCCCGTCTTGCCCAGACGCGACATAATTGTTCCGGCGTGGGACGCAAAGCTGGTATTGTCGGCGTTGACAGTAGCCAGACTCAATGTGACACCGCTGCCGCCGCTTCCTCCACTCTCATCGCTGGCGGTGAGCGCATCGATGCCATCATAGATTTTGACTGCCTCGATCACCACCGATTTAGCGCCGTTGATACTGCTGTTTATATTGTCCAGAGCGATTTCGTTACCGGCGCCACTCCCCAGACGGGGTGCGCGCAGGAGGATTCTGCCACCCTCTCCGCCCTCTCCACCATGGTCGCTATTGTAGCCATGCACATCGATCACGCTGCCCTCAGCCAGACTCAACCTGCCTTCCGCGGTACCGATTTCGACTCCACCGCCTTTTTTTCCATTGCCGGTGGAGTAGGCGTCGAGCTTCGTGCCCACCAGCACGTTGACATCATTCCTTGCATAAAGATTGATGCGGCCCGCATCCTTACCTGATACGTCGATATGCCCAGCGAGGTCGAGCTTGCCATCATCCACGGCAATCTGGATCTCTCTTGCCCTAACCGTATCGGATGCGGAGAGGCTGACATCGCCCGTACGAACACGGAATGTTCTTGCGCCATCGAATACACCCTGATTGAGAACCGTGTTAAGCGTGGAGAAATCCGCCAGCGCTGCCACATCCAGATCAAAACCCGCACCATTGCCTCTTTTGTCACCTGTGTTGCCACCTGTATTGCCGCCTGTATCTGCCATGGCGGAGCCCTGCAGACTGCCTGCGGCAATCGCCGCCGTGCCATTGCCCGCGCGCACGATCACCTTGCCCGCGTCTCCACCGGATGCGGCAGATACATTCACCTGCGCCCCCGGCTGCACCACCACGTTGCCATCTTCACTTGCCAGTTCAATGACGCCACCGGGCGATGCGCGCTCTACATCGAAGAACGCCACCAAGCGACCCGCCGCATTCGCCACCGCATTCGCACCCAGCTCAAGATTGCCCGTAGTTGCCGCGAGTTTAAGTTGTCCCGAAGGCAGATCAGCCTCCGTATCGAACATCACCTCGGTGCCCGAGAGCATCCACTTCGCTCCCAGCGTATTTCCGTCTGCGAGTGCACGATCCGCTTCCTTTCTGAAAGCATCGAGTTTGCCCGCTGCAGCCAGAGTCTGGGTGGCGCCTTGCTCGCCGCGGATTCTTGCCACATCCAGTTTTGTTTCGATGGCGGCAATATCGGCCCTGCCGGAACCGCGTCCAACCATTTCATTCGCTCTGATAGCGACTTGGGAGAATCCTTCGACGGATTTGGCACCCTCACCCAGTATCAACGTGTCGGCCTGTATTGTCAGCGACCCATTGCCGGGTGTTCCGCCCATCGTAAACGCCGCACCCGCAGGATTGGCAATGAGTATATTGGTCGCGCGCAGGGTAGCGGTTTTACCGCTGTTATTCAGCCCGGCCAATCCCGCGCCCAGCAGATTCAAGGCCTGCTGCGTAGGCTTGCCCTCGGCGTTCACGCCACCCACGCTCACGTCGCCATAAAGATCAAAAGTGGAATAACTCGTCAGCGTCAGCGAATTAAGGTTGTTCAGACCGTCAAGTTCACCCTGGCTGAGAGTCAGGCCTTCGGAACCTGACGGAGCATTGCCGAAGTTGACACGCGCGGCGCCGATCGTCAGGTTTCCGGCGATCGGATTATTCTGACGGTCAGCAAAAACGGGCGTCCCTGCAAAAGTGTTCTGCCTGGTGGCATCGAGCGTGATTGAATTTCCAGATCGGATAACACTGCCTGCTTCACCGATCAGCGTCCCCTGACTCCGATCAGGTCCGCCGCTGCGAGAAAATGGGGCAAAAGTGGAGGCTGACCGTACCAGCGCTCCGTTACCGGCTGTATTGTAGCTACCGTCCCCGCTGGCGGCCTCACCGCCTTGAGTCTCGATGGCACTGCCCGATTTCAGGGTGAGTGCGTCCTTTGCCGCCAGAATGACTTCATCTCCCTTCAGCGCGTGATTGACGTCATTGGCCAGTGTTACCTCTTCAGCGCCCACCAGCAGCGTAGTGCCATCGCTTGTGGTGTCGCCGCGGCTGCGCGTGCCCCCGATGAGCAGACTCGATGCACCCAGGGCATTGAGCGCACTCGCTGAAATTCGTGTAGCCAGCGGATCGACTCCGCCTGCTTCCGAAGACGTATCGCTGGTGATTGCAATTCTGGGAGCACTGATGTCTACTGCGGCACCCCGCCCTCCAGTGCCTGCCGCCAGTTTGAAAACGGCATCCAGCTTGAGATTGCCGGTGGTATCCATGGAAAGGAGGCCGGCATCCTGCGGCCGGCTGTTACTGCTCGTAAAAAAATCCGAGGCGCGCGTGAGCGTGATTTCCGAGCGTTGCAAGACTTGTTCGCGGTTGAGTACTTCGAAACCGCTCCAGACTGCATCACGCGGGGTTCCCGCCCAATCCCGGGCCCGGCTGTCGGTGACGTAGCCCGGCACGACCTGTGTCCCATCCTGTTTGCTGTACGCTTGCCCCGGCAGCAGATTATGCACGCCGGTATCGAGTCTTATGGCATAGGCCCCCGGCAGCAAGGCATAGTGCGCTGGAAGCAGCGTGTAAACTCCCGCCGGCAGCCCCGATACACCGGAGAGATAAACCGCATCTCCCATCCCGCGGTCGAAACCGGTATTCTCCTGCCTATCGCCCGGCGCAAATCCACTCGTATAGCCGGGCAGGATGGCATAGATGCCGGTATCGCCGAGAATATCACGCGACCCCCCGGGCCCCACGCTGAACTCGTAAGCCTGCAAGTCTCCTCCACCTGCCAGATCGACTACCGCTCCTGCTCGCATATCGATATTCGCCGCCTGCACCCGAACTGATTTTTCTGGTAACGCAAGCTGCGGAATCTCGAAGGCATCCGGTTTATAAAGCCAGCTTCGGCCATTCGCGAGCACGCCAAACGGAGCGAGGGTGCCGGGTCCGGCAGCAACCGAAGTCAGGCTGCCATCCTTGAATGTAAGCGTATCGGTCGCGCTGAAGGTCAGCTGGCCGAACGGAGCCCATATATTGCCCCCCTGCACGATATTTGCGGCTGTTACCGTCAAGCTGCCGAGCGCGGAAAGAGGCTGTATCGGGCGCGTTGCGTTGCTGCTGAACGCCACCGTTCGGTCCGGCGCCAGGATGCTGACCTGGCTATAAGTTGTGGGGGCGATCACGGCGCCACTGAAAGCCAGGTCAGCGGCACTTGAAAGCGTGCCTGCCGGACGCGGCGAGCCGCCACTGCTTATACCCGAAAACCTTATTTCCTGAGCACCGGTGAACTCAGCACGTGACATCCCGCTGAGCGTCAGGTTGCCTGCCAGTTCCAGCAACTGTGCCTCCGCCTTGAACCCACCGGCGCCGGCAAGCGGCGTATTGGCCACATCCACGCGATTGGCATCGAAATTGCCAAGCCGCAAGACTTCCGCTTTCAGTGCAGCTTCGCCTCCTGCCATTTCAATGCGTGGTGTATCCAGCACCACTTCTTTCAACGGCAACGGGCGGTTGGCGCCGAGATTCAGGTCATTTTCCAGCCGGATGACATCCCGGCTTTTTAGGGCGATACGGTCAAGCCCTGCCGCTTCGAGTGCCGCGGCGCCAATCGTGGCTTTCCCGTTAAGTCCAGCCGGAATAATGGATCCGGGAGCGAGGCCTGGCGTCTGCGGCGTTCCCGTCGGCCCCAGACTCAATACGCGCTCTCCGAGCGGAAAGCCTTTATTCTGGGCATCGTCCACGTCCAGAAGTCCCAGAACGACATCAAGTGCCCCCGCACGATTTGACGCGCTACCCGGCTGCGCCATAATGCTGCCCTCGAACAGCATGCCTTCGCGCGCAATGACACTCAATCTTCCTGCATCGCTGCCTACCCATTGCCCCAGGCCTCCGGCCTGGTTCTGGATGTCCAGGCGGACGGGCGCAGCACCCGCCAGATTGATATGAGACCCTGGCTCGGCCACGACATATCCGAACTGCGCGTTCAGCGTCACTGACCCGCCGCTTAGCACCTCGCCCTGGGTGAGGCGCTGACTGTCGAGGTATGTAAGAGCCTTGCCGGATACATCGAGTAACGCCTGCTTGCCCAGCCAGAGACTGTTGCTTGCATTGAAGTTGAAGCTGTGGCTATGATCGAGCGTTGCCGTGATGCTGCCACCGGGCGCGGTGATACGCCCTTGTATGTTCATCGAACGCGCTGCTGCCAGCGTGATTTCTGCTCCGGGATCCGCCTCGATATGCGCGCCCACCCCGATTGCCACATCGGCTGCGCCCCGCTCGTCGGGATTTTCTGCTGTAAGGCTCAAGCTGACCGGCTCGCGCACGAGATCATCGAGTTTGACCAGGCGCGTAAAATCTTCCATTCTGCTGCCGCTTGGTCTCAAGCTGTAGTCAGGCTGCAATTCGAGGCTAAGGAGGGTGGGTTTGATCTTCACACCCTCGGATAACGTGACGCTCTCATTTCCTGCCAGATTGATATCGCCAAACCCGCCCCGCTCGAAAAACCCGGGATCGAGATTGACTGCCCCGGCCGTACTATCCGGCGTGCCGCCAATCTGAATTCTATTGCTCGCAACCGAGAAAGTACCGCCTTTGCCAATCCCGTAACCGCGCACATTATCAGCCAGCCCGGAAACGGCATTGCCGGACAGGCTGATGTCACCCCCGTTGCCGGCAATCACGCTGCCTTGACTATCCACCTTGAGCCTGCCGCCGCCAGTGACATCCAGCAGCGTATTTTTCCCGAGAGCAAGATCGTCAATAGCCGAGAGAGCTATCCTGCCGCCGTTTACCAGACCTACTTCGTCGGAGCCTGCAGGCACTCCACGCAATTCATTTACCCACGCACCGCGCGCGGACAGCGTGACTCCTTCGGCTACAACGAGATTCAGCGGACCGGATGAACGTCCCGGAAGATCGTTTCTGTTTGCATGAAGCATAATTGAGCCGGCTGGGGCGTCGATGTCCGCTTCGACCTTCACTCCCTGCGCCGTGATATGCACGCTGCCGCCTTGCGGCACCCGTAAAGCCTCGCGCACTTCCCCTGCCTGATTACTGAAAATTTCCAGGTTGGCGACCTTGTCCCTGCCTAGCAGCGCCGGGTTGAGGCGCAGTTTATTGACGAGATCGGATGACAGCGTGTCGCCGAATTTGAAACTTCCCGGCAGCAAGGGTCCCTCGCTGCTCAGCTCGATCTGCTGGTTATGCTTGTAATCGAGACCGTTGATATTGTTCGCTAGCGGATTACTGCCAAGAGTCAACCGCGCACCCTCCGGCATGATGCCCTTGTCGCGCTGTACTTCTCCCACGATCGTGCGCCCCTGCACGTCCCCCTGCATGACCACCGCGCGCAGGCCCATGACTTCCAGAGCGCCGGCATTCTTGCCTTCGTTATAACCGGGGTCATAGTTGAAGGTCTGCCCGAGGTCGATCACTTCTTTCACGTTCCAGCGGCCGAAATCCTGCACGTAACGGGTGGCGATGCCGTCGTAACGCACATCGGCCCGGGCATTCGCAATGTCGGTCAATACTCCCCGGGACATGAGCAAGGTCGTTTTCACGCTGGAAGGCGTGTAGCTCAAGCTACCGGCGGATATATCGATCACCGCGCCGGGAGCAATGATGGCTTCTCCCTGCGAGTTCACGCGCACCGCGCCGCCCTCCGTGGATCTTTCCGCCACCGTACGCTCGAGGCGCGCCTGGTAAGCTTGCAGGCTATCTTTCGCGATCAGCGTGGGAGTGCCGGAATCGGCGTTGGCCAGTGCGCGGTTGATGTCGACATAAACTTTCTGGCTGCGCAGCGGACCGTCCCGGTTGCCGGGAGAATCTTTCAGTTCATCCCCGCGCAATTCCACTTCCACCGCGTTTCGTGCCGTGGAAACTTTTACATTTTCCAATCCGGCGACATTGATAAGGGCGCCGCTGTCAATGTGAATGCGGGCAGTATTGGAAGCAGGAGCATCGAATGCCTGCCTGAACGGATCACCGGGCTGAAAAAGCAAACTTGGATTATCCAGCGCGAAAAAATCCACTTGGCCTGCCGGCGCGTTGATCACAGCCCCCCTTTCCATGCGCACGTCCTGTCCCAGCACTCTCACCTGAGAGGGCAGCACCAGGCCGGTGCCTGTCAATCCATCCAGCACACCCGTTTGATCGGATACATCCGGTAACACCTCCGTCAGGCTACCGGCGCCGAGCGTTGCCCGGCCGCCGCGCATCGAGCTGTCCTGAGCCATGGCAGCATCTTTCGCCAGCAGGTATACGGAGCCATTGGCGATCACCGAGGTGGTGGCCCGGGCGATGCCTTCCTGGTTGACGGCATAACCCACCATGGTGATATTGCCGCGCGGCGTGCTCAGCTCACCCAGATTGGTCACGTGGCCGAGCTTGTCCAGTGCCGTATCCTTCAGCGCAACTGCCTGGCCATCGAGCTTGCCGTCTTTGATGTTCGTGTTGGAAGTCTCGAAATCACTCAATCCCGCCGGACTGTCGACTTCGACCAGAAGCCCGCGCACATTGGCATCCACGGGCTCGGCCGAGGCGGAGCGCAAGAACACCTTGGTGCCCGCGGCTGCAATCACCTGTCCGTCGGGCGCTTCCACTATGCCTTTATTGATCACTGTCGGTGCGATCAACATGACCCGCCCCTGGCTACCGGCCGTGATCCGCGCACCTTCGAAAACCTTGATGAAACCGCCTGAACCTTCGAATTGTGGAACCGCCTTCTCGGTAGTGAGAAAAGCATTGAGGATGAAGTTGTCGTGGATATCCAGACTGCTGGCGGTAAAGCTGTTGAGATTTACTTGAGAGGAACCCATGAAGGCAATACCATTGGTATTGACCAGAATGACGTTTGCATTCTGCCCGACAGCCTGGCTCAGGATGCCTGCAATCACGCTCGGATCGTTGTCCCAGACGCGGTTCAGTGTCGTAAAATTCGCGCCCTGCACCAGGTTCTGCGTAGCAAGACTTTCCACCTGCTGGAACTGAACCGAATGACCGGGACTGACATTGAAGCTTTCCCAGTTGAGGATGGCTTTATCGCCCACTTGGTTGACCACCGCATTGGGGCCATGAACGTCATAATTCGCCTGGCCGGCGGTGACGAAATCAGGAACGGTGCCGCCACAGCTCCCTCCTGCGCAAGGCACGGGCAGTTCCGCCTGCGCGGTTGTCGCCAGCAGCCCGGTCATGAGCAGAACTGTACCGCTTCTAGCCTTGCCACTACGGCACCGTGTGGTTTCTGCAACGGGAATCAACATGCCCAGAGCCTTGTTGAAAATAAGCCGGTAGATATTCCGATTCATCTTTTCAATTCCTCGAGGAGACAGGAGGGAACACTCATACTGCCGAGCATGGCGGCAATAGAGTGATTCCTCAATCTTGCTTCAGAAAAATCATGCGTCATACGGATCGTTACGACAGCAGGCATGATCACCACGCGTGCCGAAAAAGAAAGTGCACGCGCTTGTCTCCCGCCTTCGTTCTTCCAACTTCTTCGAGCGCCACGGCCCAGGCCACGTCGGCCGATAAGCCCTTCCAACCCTTGAGACGAAAACCCATCCCGGTACCCGCAAGATCAAAGCGATCTTTCTGCCCGGGCAAGGGCTGCTGCACTCGCACGATTCCTGCATCAATAAAGGCCAGAAGACGGAATTCATCCAGTCCCTGGAGCAGATATGTGGCGTAATTGGGCGTAAAGACCTCGAGGCCTCCCGTAACGCTGTCGTCGCCCAGGGCAGAAACCTCACGATAACCGCGCACGGTATTGACGCCGCCCACGATAGACTGCTCATTTGCGATAAGCGGCTGCCCCGCAATTTGCCAGCTCGCCCGGCCGGCTAATCCCCAACCCTGGCGCCACGTTTCCGTGTGGGAAAAATTGCCACGCAGATAGATGTAATTAGCGCTGCCTTTAAAGCGCTTATTGGCGAATTCCTCTTCGTCACCAACCAGTCCGCGCACATGGAAATTCGCCGATAACCCGAGCTTGGTTGTTCTTCCTTCTCCCAGCCAGCTTCCATCCCAGCCCACGGTGAATGGAAGATAGGTAATCGGCGTGTTGAAATTGCCACCGTCGATGAGGTTTACCGTCTGGGTAAAATCCTTGTAATCCAATCCCAGCGTTGCTGTATGGAAGAATTTTTCACTTCCTGGCAGCGGCAGAATGTAGCGCCCCCCCACGATCAGGCCATTGCCGAGCACATTGAGCGTACCCAGTGAAGCCACGTTCGAAGCGGAATAGACGCTATATAAGGCGAGAAAACCGCCGAACGGTATCGGCAGAGTGTAATTGGCGGAAATGACCTTGCTCTCGTCCGGATTCTCTGGGGCAATCAATCCTGTCACGCCCAGACTGTGCTGCCGGTGCCACAGATTGTCCCAACTCAGGTTCGCGCTCAGCCGGGTCAAGGTCGTATTGGGAATCTGGCGGCTGTTCAACTCCACGCTCCCATGGAGGGGCAACTGATCCTTCACTTTCAGATCCACCTCGACCGTGCCGGGTGTCTTTCCTGCCCTTAAAACGGGGGTTATCCTGCGATCGGCCGAACGGTTCAGACTTTCCAGCTGCTTCTGCATTTCGGGAAAGTTAGGCACTTTGCCTTCTGCCAGTTCCGGTATCGCCGCCTTGATATCCGCCGGACTGAAATAGCGGGATTCCACCACGCGCAGACGCTTTACCGGCGCTTCGGTCACCTGCAGCCTGACCACCGCCTCATCGACTTTCTGCTGGGGAATGCTCACGAGTACAGTCAGATAGCCCGCGTCATGATAGGCGCGCTCGAGTGCATCACGTGCCCGCTCCACGTCCTCCAGGCTCTTGTTTTCACCGAGATGGGGATAAACCGCCTGCTCCACCACTGTGACGGGCAACAATGTGGCACCTTCCAGCCGGTATTCGAATACATCGAAACGGGCTTCCTGCGCGTGAGACAAGTGGATCCAGCCTGCGAGGCTAAGCAGCCCTCCCACCCGCAGCAATTTATTTAATATTGGCAACATCAACCAAGCCGAACCAGTTCCTGTACGTGCGAATGGGACAGCTCTGAAAGAGCTGTCCCGAGCAGCATATGGGGGCGGCGTTGCACCACCCCCGTAAGTGACAGGCCTATTGGCCAGCGGGTAAGCAGGAATTGCCGAAGCGCGCGCCTTTGGAGGTGGGGCCGCTGGCTCCCGCCACGGGCGTGGCGAAGATACCCTTCAGGTCACTTTCACCCAGAGTGGCAGCAACCGCGGTGATCAAGGCAGCAGCACTTGGGCTGGCGGGACTAATGGAGCCGCCGGCAGTGAATGCCGCCAGCTCGTACCAGAAGTTGTAGGAACCATCCATCGCCTCGGCACGCTGCTGGGCATCGATATTTGGAGACACACGATCCAGCCTGACGAATGCCCACCGCTCGGTCGTGGCGGTCGGCGCCGGCGTATTTTCCATGGATACCACCCCCAGTGCGAACTGGCTTACTCCGGTTGCGGTATTCAGCGCGCTCTTGACGCCACCGGTGCTGGACTGCTCGCTCACAATGGCGGTTGCCGTGCTGTCGGTCGCGCGCGCGGGCTCCAAGGCGCCCTGCGATATCCCGGTTGAACAGGGCTTGTTGAGGAAGCGCATATTCGAGGCAGACTGGGTACCGGAGGTGGGTACGCGGCGCACCAGATTGACGATCGACCCTGCCGGACCGCCAAGCAGGCTGCCATCCACACTGCTGACCGAATCCCTGCTGGCAATAGTGGTATAGCGCTGCGCCGGCAGGCTGGGCTGGCAGGCAGGCGTAAGGTTGGGGGCGGTGGGTGAACCGTCATCGCAAGTGGGAGCGAGGATGCCGGTAGCAACGTCGTTCTTCTGCAACTGGAGGTACAGCGGATAGCTCACGGCTACGCCAAAGGCTTGTCCGATGTTGGTCGCCACTTCCTCGCCAAGGGAGCTCAGGTTCAATGCAATATCCAGATTCTGCTTGTTGATCAGGTATTCCGTATCCGAAAAACCACCATCCGGGTAGCTTTGGCCCGGAAGCCCTGCCGCATCGCCCTTGAGCGAAGCGGTAAAGGTCTTCGTAATGGTATCGCCGCAGTTGTTGTAGCGGGCAATGGGATAGGACACGCCATTCAGGGTGACGTTGGTGGAGGCAGCGGCGCCTGCCGCGCATTTACCGCCGCCCCCAAGCAGAGCGATGTCATTGATGCGCTTCAGGTTACCGGGCAGATACCCGTTGGGGTTCGGCTCTCCTGCCATGCTGAGATGAGGCGCATAGGCATTGAAAGACCCGCCCTCGACAGTGTGATATACCACTACTTTCTTCCCAGCCAGGGCGCCGGCAGCGGAACTCATGGTGCAGGCATAGGCGACACGGTCACCGCTGCTCTTCCCGGGTTCAGCACCACTGCTTTCCAGGTACATGTGTGCGTCATTGGCGCCGCCATTCCCTGCCAGGCCATTGCAAAGCGACATGACGCTGCGAAATACGGCATTGGTGGGGGCGGATGCGCCCGACAGCCAGACGTAGGTGGTGGGACCGGCTGCGACCTGAGCGGGTGTCAGGGCGAAAGCAGCCGGGGCCATACTGAGTGCCGCGATGGACAGCGCTATTTTGCTCAGCTTCATTTTCATTTTGATATCCTTTATTTTCAGATTGATATTTCAGGCTGAAGCCCGCCTTTCCCGGACTCCCTGACCGGGCATAAGCAGCTTATTGTGTGCCTCAGATGGTCGTGCGGCGGCGGACGATCATGCCGAGCATGCCCAGTCCTGCCAGCAGCATGGCCCAGGTATCCGCTTCGGGAATAGGAGAGACGGATGGGCTCGTGAAGGTGAGCACCCCATTCTCGGTCAACTTGAATTTGCTGAACTCGTCTTCGCCAATGCTGCCGTCGTTATTCAGATCTATGCCAAACGGAGTCTTGACGGCCTGAGCGAAACTTGAGATAGAGGATGTGGTCAGGAACCAGAAATTTTGGTCCGTACCCAGAGGCTGGGTGGTATCAGCAGTGGTATTCGCTAGCCAATTGTCACCCTGGCCCACACCATTAATTGCGCCGAAGAAGGTATCAGGAGCATCTGTGGGCGTGGCAACGCTGGCGCCATTTGCATCGCTCGCATGCGTACCGCGACTGTTATTGGCATCGATGTACTTTTCCATATTCTGGAATGCCACCAGTGGACGAGTTGCCAGCTTCGGGGCAGTTTCCACATTCATCGTGGTGAGATAACGCGAACCGCCAATCGTGCCGAAATCCGTGTTATCCAGTGCGATAACGCTGAACTCGACGAGATGTGCGTTGGCAGGACCGACAAAGCTCATCAATTGATTCCAGGAAGCACCATAGCTGCCACTCGTCAAATCCCAGCTTTTGTTGAAGACTTGACCGTTCTGGGCAAGCATGTCGTCCATTTTTAAACCGAGATCGAACAGACCTGAAATGTCATCGCCGCCCGTAGTTGCAGAAGCACCGCCGTAATAGCGGACGTTGAGCAGCAGTTCGCTATTGCCGGTGACGCCGCCCTCGATAGCAGCAAGGGCAGGAGTCGAGGCTGCCATGATGGCTGTGATTGCGAGTGTCTTGAGTTTGAAATCCATCTTCATTGCGGATACTCCGTAGGTAATTAGTGTTGCACCAAAAAAATCCGGCTGACTGATCCATGAAGCCCCGCTTCATCTGATCAACCGTCCTGGAGCAACCCGGCTACCTCCGCTTGCAGTGGAGACCCGCAGCTTTCCGTCCCCGCCTCGCAACGGGTTTGGCTTTGTTCCTGACCGGCTAGAACGCTTGTACCTGTTACCGGACGTGGGCCACTATATGTGACGGTCGTTAACCATCTGTGAAACACAATCGTTGTTTTCGTGGTACTTTCTGCCTATTCTTTTGGCCTGCATGCGGGAACTCGCCATCGGCGTGTATTGGATGTGACGGATAGGGGCAGCAGAAGTGCTGTTTCCCGCTTTTCATGGATGCCAGGACACGCCCTAGGAGTCACTGCGAGGAGTCACTTCGGATACAGCGAAGAATCCGGAGCGCGGACTCTAGGGTCGGAGGGATCGGCCCAGAGGATTCAAAGCGTGATCTTCAGCGCCATCGCCTTGGCCACCGCATGAGCCCGATTATTGACATCCAGCTTTTTCAGGATTTTCTGGATGTGGTTTTTGACGGTAAGCGGGCTGATGTGAAGTAGCTGGGCTATTTCATGATTGCTCTTTCCCGCCTGAACATGGCGCAGAATTTCCGTCTCGCGGTCCGTGATGAGTTTTCTGCTTCTTTCCCGCACGGCACCCTGTTTGTGATGGCGTTCATGAAACAGCATACGCACCAGCGCCATATGCATGTGCGGCATCAACAGCTCGAGGAAATAGGCATGACGCTCGCTCAATGCCGCGGAAATCTGGGTAAAGGTAAAGAAGCAGGTGGTCCGGCCATTGGCATCGAACATCCCGTGCGCCGCGATACGCTGCAGATTCTCACGTTTCAGGTCGTGAGAAAAACGCTTGTAGGTGGGTGTATGCGAATTATTCGGGCAAACCAGAAGCGGCTGGTTTTTGCCCGCGCTCCACGCGGACATGGCGCGAAATACAATCCCCCCATCGGGACGGCAAAGTTCTGAAAACCGGATTTCGTCCATATCCGTGCGGCTGAATCTTTCGATGTTCACAGCCTGACCATTGCCCTCATCACACAGGCATATGAGCATGCCATGCGGCAGAAGGCCCTGCAGTTCACCCTGCGCCCACAAGAAAAACTGATGACGGCGGAATATATTGATCGATGAATCGATAATCCGGAACAGGTATTCCGCCTCCCGCTCCGTCAGCGTAAACTCTCCCCCCATCATTCCTTATGCCCTGATTATTCATATCGTTCTCGGGCTGCAACGGTCTTCCCGATATTATTTTTTTCGATTCGCGCGATTGCGTATTTTCATGGCAGGATATGACTGAATCATTAAGATCAGGTGTCAGATTCATGAATCCGATGTAGGTAGAAAGGACCATACAGACGACAGGAGGAAATGCAGGAACGCCTTCCCATGGTTCCATGAAATATGCACCTGTGAAGAGATAGGTGGGAACACGACTCCGCAGAAACTTCTAGTCCTGAACTTCAGGAGTTCTAATATTGAACGCTCTGCGGGGAGGAACCGAATTGTGGGGATGAATCGGGTTGCGAGGACCCCCCATCCTCTTGATCCGATGGGCTCGGGGAAAGCGAGAAAGGCGAGGATGGTGATGGGATACCTCTTTCCGATTCGGGTCGCGGCTGGGAACCGGAAGCTTCTGTCTGCGGCCGAAGATCTCCTGGCCGCCACTCAGAGGAAGATTGTGGTGGAGTAGCTGGCAAGTCTTCCGGCGCAGCTTGCGTTTGGGGCAGGATAGTGGCAGAGTCTCCGGGTAAATAGATGAATTTCCAGTCGCGATAATCCTTCGCTTCCACAAAATCCGCATAGCGTTCCGGAAAATTGGCGCGCTTGAGCGGAGGCTCTTTTGAAAGGCTGTACACGCCGGTTATTCCGGCATTCGGTTGTGTGACCAGACCCCACTCGCTTGAGCCAGTCATGGGATCGAAAAATATTTTCCGGAGATGCCGTTTGATGGTGGGAAAACGCTTATCCAGGAGTAATTTTTCCAACGAATCGGGATAACGCTTCGGCATGCCGGGGGAATTTTCGTAATAAGAGCCGATCGCCTGCCTGAACTGTTCTCCGGCAAACATCAGTTCTTTTTCTTTTTCCCGCCGTACCTCGGTACGCCATACCTGCACGGCGCCTGCCAGCGCAACGCTGGTCAGCGCCACCACAAACAGGATCCAGATATAGGTAAAACCCCTTTGCCTTGCGCCTCCCACGCCTCCTACGTGTATAGGGCGCCGTATTCCTTGCCGTCCAATCACACCGCTACCAGGTCGCGTAAGAGGTTCCATCCTTTGACTCCTCCTCCGCGCCGCTATGCACATCGTAGAGTCCTTCGGTTGAGTCAGGGGGAGGGAGGGTGACCCAGGTTTCGGAACTTTCGGTCAAGGGGTCAACCGGAATGGCGCGCAAGTATCGTTTCTCGACCAATTCTGCCAGATCACGGGGATAGTCCCCCGTATCGCCGTAGAACTTGTCGATGGCATCCCGCATGACATTCAGGTCCTGGCGCAATACTGCTTCCTTTGATCTTTCCACGGAGTTGAAATACCGCGGAGCGGCAATGGTGAGAAGAACGGCAATGATGGCCATGACGACCAGCAACTCGACCAGGGTGAATCCGCAACGGAACGAACCGTCTTGACTGCTTCTCGAACCAAACCTGTCCCTGGCTTCACGCACCCTGTTCACCATTTATCGTAGGCAATGCCGTTCAAGCCGATCCGCGGTGAACGGGAATACACGTCGAAAACATCATTCCCCTCCTGCGGGTTATCCGGTGAGCTCTCGTAGGAACGCTTGCCCCAGGTGTCAGCAGCAGGCAATGCAGGATCATCCGCCATCGGATCTCTTGGTAGTCGCCGCAGGAAATATATCTTGCGCTTGGCGGGATGCTTGAGATCCGGCACGCCATTCACCAGATCTTCCAGCTTGCGCGGATACTCCGATTCATCGGCTTGCCGAACAATCCTCCCTTCGTTCACCGCGCCCTTGTATGCGTCCAGCGCTTCGCGGATCTGACGTAATCCCACCCGCAGTTCCTGTTCCTTTTCACGCTTTACCGTGAGTTCATATAACGGTATCGCGGCAGAAGCGAGCACTGCTGTAATGGCTACGACCACGGTCAGTTCCACCAGGGTAAATCCCCGTTCGCCTGTTTTTTTTACTACCACCGCCGATGCAGCAAAAATACGCTTCATCCCAGCTCAACGAATGTCGACATTGACAGCCGGTGGCAAAGGCACCGGAACGGGAAACGGCCCGCTTTCGTCCTTGAAACTGATATTCCCGATACTGATCTGTGTCGTGACAGGCTTTTGCGCCAGACTCCTGAATCGCACATCCACGGCGCCGCCACCCTTGCCCAGTTTCAACATGCGTGTTCCGGATTTATCACCCTCGTCCACCGGTTCAAGCGCCGCGGAGTCATAATTCAGATCCAGTTCGGCGGGCGGAAGTGCATCTGCACCGGCGACGGCCACGCTCACCACAAATTCCTGTCCTGCGGACACCTGTTCCGGCGCAGTCAGTGTCGCAACCGGTATCCCCTCGGGAGCGGGCGGCGGTGGCGGGCGGGTTTCCTCCCTGGGAGGCGCGGGCGGCCACTGCCGGTTGGCGTCAGCACCGGAGGTTGGAGAGGAAGAAGCCATCGCCAGCGCCCGCGGCGCCACTTTACCGATCATCAGCGGCGAAACCGTTATCGCGTTCTCCGTACCGAAGTGCACTTCGCTGGCCGCTTTCGCCGGACGCGCAATATTGCGCACGATGCGCGGCGTAATCAGCAGCGCGATTTCAGTCTTGTTTCGGACAACGTTCTTATTGATGAAAAGCTTTCCGACCCAGGGTAACTCTGCCAGGCCGGGAACCTTGGAAAGCGTGGTGCGCTCGTCATCGCTGATCAATCCTGCCAGAACCTGGGTTTCCCCATCTCTCAACGCGAGGGTGGTCGCTGCCGTGCGCGTGCCTACCTGATACGCAAGTCCTCCTCCCGTTACCGGCACTTCCTTGACGATATTGCTCACTTCCAGGCTGACCTTCATGGAAACCTCATCCTGCAGCGAGATAGTGGATTCCACATCCAGCTTGAGCCCCACATCCAGGTAGCTGACCGATGATGCCACGCCCACGTTGGCGGCTGCGGTCGTGGTGACGACCGGAACCTTGTCGCCGATCAGGACCTTGGCTTTCTCCCGGTTTTTGACGCGGATGCGCGGATTGGCAAGCACATTGATAAGCCCGTCCTGCTGCTTGAGGTTGACGATGAGGGCGGGGTTGGCAACGAATCCAATCAGATTGTCGAGATTGGAACCATTGCCGTTAACGCCCGCGCTGCTGATCTGAAAGGGCGGAAAAGGAGCCGCGCCGGCAGCACTGGCTGCGGTAAGGTAATTCACATTGATCTTCTCAGGATACTGCAATCCGAGGTTGAGCAGTTTGTTGCGCCCGATTTCCAGCACCTCCACTTCCAGCATAACTTCGGGATCGGCCAGATCATTCAGCGCAACCAGCCGCTCGACCAGCCGGATCGCCTCCGGCGTGTCTTTCATGACGAACAGATTCAGCTTTTCGTCGACGTGCATGTCCTTGGTTTTGATCAATCCCTTGACCATCGCGACCATTTGCTTCACATCGGTATTCGTGACAAAGAAACTGCGCACCATCAATTCCTGGTATTCCTTCTGCTTGGCCGGAGTATTCGGATAGATCAGCACCGAATTTTCGTTGAGCACCTTGTGTGCGAGCTGGTTCGTCACCAGCAGGAGCTTGAATACATCCTCGATATTGGTCTCGCGCACGAAAATCGTCGTCTTGCTATCCTGCTTGACGTCCTTGTCAAAGACCACGTTGATGCCGCCAGTGCGCGCCAGGATTTCGAATACCGATTTCAGCCCCGTGTCGCGAAATTCAAGCGTGATAGGTTTTTTAAACGCGGTTTTCAGGACAGGCCCCGCTTGCGCAGCCTGCATTTCCATTTCGGTGATACGCTGAATGAGCCTGCGTGCATCCCGCTGCATCGGGTTTTCCTGCAGCACGGAGCGGACCTCGCTTGAAGCAGCCGCATACTCCCCCCGCTCCAGCAATTCTTCCGCGCGTTTTATTGCCGCTGTATGGCGGCGATCCATATTGATCGCCTCCAGTCCGGCGAGTGCGCGTTCATGACGTGGATTTATTTCAAGCGCCCGGCGAAAACTCCGGTCAGCCGCTTCCAGATCACCTGTCGACCTGGCGGCTTCCGCCTCGAATACGAAACGCGCGGCTATCGCTTCGCGCTGACGCGCGAGCACCGCACGAATTTCAAGATTATCCGGATTTTCGCGGGCCGCCTGTTCGAGACTGGCAAGCCCGGTGTCGAGCTTGCCCTCGGCTATGAGCCGCTTGCCCTCCACGAACGCATTGTTTGTTGCGCATCCTGCAATTCCGGCAAGAACCAGGGCGAGCAGAACGTGTTTGCCCGTTTTCATGGAATGTTTGCCGCTCCCGCGGTAGCAAGCATCTGTCTGGCGTTAAGGGGAAGATAGGTGAACGTGATGCCGTGGTCGCTCACCTCATCCAATCGATACTGGTTATTGATGCTCTCACCGGGTCTGACGATATAATTGCGTTCTCCCAGGGCGAGAAACACGCGTGTTTCATTCCCTTCGACAACCTTGCCCAGATACCTGAATTGCATCGGCGGCGGAGACGGCCGCCTTGGCGGTTCCGGGCGAGGCGGCGGCACCCACGACCTCTGTCCGAAAATGTCACCCGCCTGGGCGCTGAATTTTCTGCGCTCCAACCGCTCGAGATCCAGCTCGCCGGCTTCATTTTCGGGGGTGCTCCTGCCTGTAGGCGCTTCCTTTCGGAAATTGCGTGCTTCAGCAGATTCTGGAAGCGTTTCCGGATCTGCTTCGCCTTCTTCTCCGCTCACCCATTGGGCCGCGAGAAGCGTGGCCAGCAGCGCTCCGGCCAGCCATAACTTGCGCGCCTTCTCTGTCGGTTTCAATGCGTGCCTTCGCCCAGATAGAGATTGAATTTGATATTCGCTTCCAGCAGCTCCGCGTGTACCCCTTCGCGCCGGATGGCAACGTCAACCAGCGCCATTGCCGGTACCGCATGCAGGGCATCGGCAATGAAACCCCGTAATTGGGAATAATTTCCGCGGACCGGCACCATCATTTCGTAGCGCGCCAGTTTCAGATCCTTCTCTCGTACCATGCGATACTCAGTGCCGCTGATTTCCACGCCCCGTTCTCCTGCAATCCGTACCAGTTCTCCAATCCAGAACGGGGATGAATCCGGCTTTGGAAAAAATGCGTAGAACACCGGCAATGCCTGGTCGCCTTGCAGCCTTCGCCGGGGACTTCCGCTTTCGGCGGAAGGCTCCATTCTTATCCTTGCTTCCAGCGTCTCGGCTTCAGCCATTAGCGCCTTCGATTCCTCCTGTCTCGGCAACACGGCTACCAGAAAAAATACGGCGGAGAATACAAGCAGCCCGAAGCCGATTTTTCCCGCAGGACCAAGCCGCTCCGTTTGCCAGCGCACCCGCAGCCATACCGTTTTAATGGAATTCAAGTCCATGATGCCGTCAGGAAAAAAACCACTGGTCGCTGGGGATCATCCCGTTTGACTTCATACTTGAGCAGGTAAGCATCCTTGACAGCGGATTGGCGCTCCAGTGCACTGACAAAATCAAGCATGGCCGACGTATTCTTTGCTTCCCCACCGATACGGACTGTGCGCCCAAAAACATCCGGTTGAAACGACAGCAAGGCCACCTCCTGGCTCGCCGCATGCTCGACTGAATCAAAAAGAGACTCCCATGGCAAATCGATCTCGCTCATCACCGCATTGGCTTTTTTGAGCTCGTTTTTTATTTCGCGCCCGACCTGTGCCGACCAGACACGGGGCGTGGTCTTGCGTTGCGCTCGCCGATCCATGCTGGCGATGCGCAGCTCCCAATAAGCTACCTCGTCCATGGCCGATCTGAACTGATGCAATACCCCTGCCAGGACGACAGCGCCCAGCAAGACGAGGAAGTAGCCCGCACTCCGCGCCTCTCCCTCGGGAGGGAATCTCAGCTTCAACCTACGCATCAGGTGTTGCGGTCCGGGTCATGTTATTGAAAGGGTAATGGGCCGGGGCAGGGCGCGTTTTATCCTCCAGTGGAACAATTTGCCAGCCACTGCCTTCTGGCAAGGTCAAACCGGGATGCTCCGGCGCGAAAAGACACACTTGTCCCGAGGTTCCGGCAGGCCCGGAAAAAAGCAGCGCTTCACGCTCGAGCGCGACAAGGAGCTCCTCTTCCACATCATCTAGTATTCTCTGATTCAGGATGCGCAGCCATGCGCCCCCTTCCAGCAGCGCCAGACAAAGCCGCCCGGTTTCGACCAGCGCGAACCATGCGCGCCCCTTTCCGAAACGGTCGTGCCAGTGGTCGAATACGCTGGTGAAATAGGGTTCCACGTATTTGAGCTTCATTCGCTGACTGGCAGCGAGTTCTTCCAGTTCTTGCAGAAAACCGCGCTCTATCGCTGCGCAAACGGCTCCGGTTGCCGGATCCCAGGAACTTGTGATGAGTTCCCATCCCCCCGTTCGCTCTCCGTATATTTCCCGCATCTGGAAGGCGGCGTAAGCCTGCAGCTCCGCCGGAGTCTCGATCCTTGATTGGGGCGGTATCACGGCGTAGCGGACAAAGTGATTGGACAGGAGAATATGGATCTCAGCGCCGGTTCCGGCCGGAAGCATCCGTTTCAACTGGGCAAGCGCTGCCCCCCAGGCGGTTCCCTCGTCAGCGCCTTCACATGCTGCCACCTGTTTCTCGGCCTGAGCTGATTTTATGTGGCGCCGCAAGTGGACGAGCTCGACCCGGTGCGGAGACAAAAAAGTGCTGATCCAGTTACGCCGCAATAGTGACACGGTTTGCCTCCTGTAGACTCGTCTGCCCGCTCCTGACCATGGCCAAAGCGGCATCCCGCAAGAACAGAGTGCCTCCCCGCCGTGCGGCTTCCTTTATACGGCGTACAGGTTCTTTCGCTACGATGAGTTCGCGGATTTCATCATTCAATACCAGGATTTCCGCGATTGCGTTTCGCCCGCGATAGCCGCTTCCCCGGCAATGGCCGCATCCTTTGCCGTTGCGGAATCTGAACGTGGCGATCTGCTCAGGATCGATCCCGGATTCCGCAATAAGCTGCTCGTCGGGCTGTTCTTCTACCGCGCAGTGCACACAAAGCAGGCGCACCAGCCTTTGTGCGGCAACCCCATTCAAGGCAGAAACGAAACTGTAGGGATCCACCCCCATGTGAGTAAAACGGCCGATAACATCAAAAACGCTATTGGCATGCACGGTGGTAAATACGAGATGCCCGGTCAAAGCGGCCTGAATGGCAATCTGCGCCGTTTCCGGATCGCGGATTTCGCCCACCATGATCTTGTCGGGGTCATGGCGCAGGATGGAGCGAAGGCCGCGCACGAAAGTCAATCCTTTTTTCTCGTTGACGGGTATCTGCAATACGCCAGGCAATTGATACTCGATCGGGTCTTCGATGGTAATGATCTTATCGTGACCCTGATTGACTTCCGAAATCGCCGCATAAAGCGTTGTAGTCTTCCCGCTGCCGGTGGGACCTGTCACCAGCAGCATTCCATAGGGCTCCGAGCTCAAGCGTCGCAGGGTGGATATGGCAACCCGATCGAATCCAAGATGATCGAGAGTCAAGCCCTTGACATGATCAGCCAACGCTTGGCGGTCGAGAATGCGCAATACGGCATCTTCTCCGAAAGCACTGGGCATGATCGAAACACGAAAGTCGATCTCCCGTCCCTGAATGGAAATCTTGAAGCGACCATCCTGGGGAACTCGCCGCTCAGCTATATCCAGATTGGACATTACCTTGATACGGGAAATGACCTGTTCCGCCAGATCAGCCCCCTGCACCACCCCGATCATGGTCAGTACACCGTCAATGCGATATTTGATCGACAGGGCGCCGGGAACGACTTCCAGATGAATATCGCTCGCCTGCGACTTATGGGCATCATACAGCGTCGAATGCACCAAACGGACCACCTGGCTGGTGCCTTCGTTGATTGTCTTCAGCGAGAGATCTTCCTCGCTCGACTGCCTGGCGCCCCGCTCTGCCGCAGGCAGCACGCTGTCCATGGCGCGCATGGTCTGCTCCTGCTGACTGAAAAAGGCTGTCAGATCGGCGGGATGAACCAGGTGCCATAGCGCGGGAATATCGATATATTCTTCCGCCCAGGCCCTCAGGCTGGAGGAAAAGGGATTGCTGACGGCAAGGATGTGCTTCCCCTGCTGGCGAAGCAATACGCACTCCTTTTTAGTGGCTTCACTGAAAGGCAATATTTCAAACGCCGGAGTTGATGCTCGCAACTTCTCCATCGTCAATACCGGCATCCTGAGCAGACGGCCGAGTTCTGCCATCAACTGCTCCGGCTCGCATCCCAGTGTTTCCTCCAGGATGCTGACCACCGGAACAGCCCGGTTAGCGGCCTCGCTGCGCGCCGCGGCCAACCGGTGCGCATCCAGCAGCAGTATCGGAGACGCCGACTGTGGCGCCTGCTCGTCTACCGGGCGCTCATCCCGGGAATATTCTTCCTGGAGCGCAAGAGACGGGTGCCCTGTTTGCTCGGGATTCTCCCTGCGCTCGCTGATGAGTACGGAAGGTGCATTCATAATGTATATCCCATCGCCCTTATCGAACGATCCGGCAATGGATCAACGAAAGAAAAAACCGGAATCCGTCCTGCAGATTCTGATCTGCAGGCGGCCCAACAGCACCAGCACCACATCAGGCTTAACGATTCATGGAAGACCGGGAGCAATTTTTGTTACCGCCCGTTTGAGCAATCTGGCCTGTTCGCACCCGCCAGCACAGCGCTGCCTCATTTCGATTGCCGCAGCAAAACGCGAAAATCCCCATAGCTGAAGGAAGCTTTCTCCTCAGCAGAAGCAATGCATCTTCAGGGGTAACCAGAGGACGGCAATAGGCTCAACCCACGCTTCCCGCCAACTGAAAGATGGGCATATACATGAGGATGATGATCCCGCCGATGACTGCGCCGATCACAGCCATCAACACCGGTTCGATCAGCTTCGTCAGCCATTCGACCCACCGCGCAATTTCTTCATCATGAAAGTTGCCGATGCGCTCCATCATTTCACCCATGAGGCCGGTTCTCTCGCCGACTCGCAACATCCGGTTTCCCACTGCGGTGGTCAATCCTTGCGCTTCCATCGCGCTTGAAATGGTTTTTCCTTCACGGATAAGAACCGCCGCTGCCTCGACCTTTGGCCGAAAGTGCGGCTGAAGCAGACCGGTAACCATTTCCAGGGCTTTTGCAACCGGAATGCCTCCGCGCAACAACATGCCCAGTGTCCGGTAAAAACGCGCAAGCTGGTAAACGCGCATGCGTTCCCCGATGGCCGGAATGCGCCATAACTGCTGTGCCGCATGCATCTTGAAAGAAGGACGTGTGACCCCGTACAGGATGATGCTGGATACCGCCGCCACAAGAACTGCCAACTGCCCCCCCTGCTCATGCACGAAATGTCCCCATCGAATCAGTAGCACGGAAAGAAAGGGCAGGTCCGCTCCGGTATCTTCGTAAATGGCGCTGAATTTCGGTACTACAAAAATCAGCAGGAAGATAGCAACCAGCAATCCGATTATCAGCAAGAGAACCGGGTAGATGGACGCACCGATCAGCTTCTTTCGAACCAGATCCATCTGCGTCTGATAGGCGATGAAACGCGTCAACGCTTCGGGCAGATCCCCCGTACGTTCGCTCGCGCGTGCGGTAGCGATATAGAGCGGTGGGAAAGCCTGGGGAAAAGATTCGAGTGCCCGCGAAAGAGTTACGCCTTCGTAGAGCCGCGCAAGAAGCCCTTCGATAATCTTGCGCGTGCCATTATCCTGCTCCTTGTCAGCCAGTGTCTCGATACTTTCCACCAGACTGAGCCCGGCGACCAGCAGGGAAAGCAACTCCTGGCTGAAATGCGCCAGCGGAAAGCGCGATTTCGGCTTGGGCATCCAACCTGTAAATCTGCGCCTGACATGCAGGACCATTCCCCCTTGCGCGGCGATCTGGAGACGAGCATCCTCCTCGCTATCGGCTTCGAGTTCCAGAAGTACTGCGCCCCGTCCGGCGAGCACAGCTTTTACCTCATACCGCATTGCAGCCTACCAGTTCGTAATGTCGGCTGCTTCACCTGTACCCCCGGGTTGACCGTCCTTGCCGTAGGAAAACAGGTCGTACTCCCCATGTTCACCGGGATATCTATAAACGTATGCCCGTCCCCAGGGATCCGGCGGCGATGTTTTTTTCAGGTAAGGACCCTGCCATTTCGGCTCGCTGGATGGACGCATCGTCAATGCCACAAGACCCTGCTCGGAGGTCGGGTAGTGTCCGGTATCCAGGCGATACTGGTCCAGGGCTTTTTCCAGAGAATCAATCTGGGCCTGAGCCACTTTTACTTCGGATTTCCCTACCTGGGAAAAATACTTGGGCGCCACATAACCTGCCAGCAAGCCGATGATGACCATCACGACGAGCAATTCAAGTAACGTGAATCCGCCAGCCGTTTTACGCCAGCGCAGCGCGCTTGACTCCCTCATTTCAGTATTTTGATTTTGATTTTGATATCTGCTCATGGACTTCCACAACCAAGTGTAAGTGTCTTACGTGACAAAACTATTACTAAAAACGAGCAAGGAGAGCTAAAAAATCCGATTGACTGGCGGCTAAAAACCGCGCGAATCATATTAACTTCCCTGTAATTTCGCAAGTAATAAGGGAAAACAACATCGCGGTCATCGCTCACATGCAGTGTTTTCGATGGTTTTCCATTCCAGTACAGTAGAGAGTATCCGTGATCCCCGAGCCGATGATACTTCCGCCGGCGGAACCCGCTGACTTCAAGTGCCCCTCCACTTCCATGCCTGCTATTCTTGAACACATTCAGGTAACTGAAAGCGAGAAGAAACGGGGTACTGGGTGCGATAACCCTGCTTGCGTCACAGGAAAAATTGTACTATTCTGCGCGCCGACAGGTATTCCATTCGCTTTCCGCTTTCACGTCGCTTTCACGTATTTGGCATCTATTGCCCTCATTTCCCCTTATCCCTGTCATCCCTGTCGATCCGAGTTCTGCTGGTGTCAATCGTCCGATCGTTCCTTGGGATTGGAGAAATTCATAAACGCGTCTCCGCAGATACAAGTTGCCGGCAAGGCAACGCATGACGCGGAAGCACCCTCCTGCTCAAAGAGCAATAACACCTATATCCTTCTGCCCGATCCATCTCCAGGCAGGGAAAGCGGAGTGGACCTCATCCCAGCGCTGGACGGTGAAATTTTCACCTCATCATCTTTACGGAGATTCGCGATCGACACTTCGTTTAGACAGAAACAAGCCTTTGCGTTGCGCCCGGATACCCTGGATGCTTCAGCTATTTGAGAATTTTCGCGAGGGCTTGAATGTGTATTCTCAACTCGGGAACAGCGATTGCTTCCCAGAACCTAGCCTTCAGCATGGGACCCACATAGAACAGATTCTTTGCCGCGTCCCCCCTGCAGTCGATCAATTGATAGTGCTCGTTAACCTCGATCCCGAGCCTGTTTGCGTCCTGTCGCAGGTACCCTTCGCTTCGCAACTGAACGATCAGCGGTGAGGTGATGCAAGCCAAGTTGAAGTTGGGACCTGTGCAGTTGACCACATGCCGCACGTCTACGCATCTTATCCGCCCAGTATGACGTTCGCTGATCTCAACCGATACCTGTCCGGCATGCGTCTTATAATTCCGTACATATCCAGCAATCATTTCCGCCTGCCCTGATTTGAGCATGTCGCTCAAGCGCAAGTGTGCAGAGGGTGCAAGCCGATGACGGTGAATATCCCAGTATGCAACAAGGTGGGAAAGAAATTTCCAACGCTCTTTCACAGAGAATCTACGCCATATTTCAGGCGAATGGGGGCGCAATGCATTTATGATATCGCGCCAGTCGCCTCCTCGAACTGCATTTCTCTCGATTTCCAGGCGCAGGGCGCGACAATATGCCTTCGCAGTCGGCGGGAGATTCTTCAAATAATGGGGAAAGCCCACCACTACGGGAGCTTTTGGATGAAAGCGGTGAGGCTGTGGGCAAAGCCCGCGGCGAGAGATGAGGTATATTTTTCTTGTATCGCTGCTGCTGGTGAGACGAAACAGGACATCAAGAGCGGTGAGTCCCATACCGAGGAGCGCCACAGGCGCATTGCCGAGGATACGCTCCAATGCGGATGAATCCCAAGGGTTATTGATATAGGCTGGAGTCTTGTAAAACTCGGTTACGGGCGCGGGGGGCAGCGGAGGAAAATGTCCTAATGCCAGAACAATCTGGTGGGCGCAAATACTTGCTCCATTCCTAAGATCAATCTGATAAGCATCATTGCCAGAATGATGAATAGCGATGGCTTCGTCATGGATCGTTTCAATCACGGTTTCACGGTGGCGTGTAATTTCCTCCCGCAAGGTAAGTTCCAGATAATCTCCATAAAGACGCCGTGAGATGAAACTGGCCGCGTTGAATGCAGGATCAATGTTCTGGCAAAAGCGCACGAAATGCTCAGGATCATCAGCCAGGGCGCTCATATTGCCTGCGGGCACATTGAGCAGGAAATTATCGTCCCAAGTACGATAGGCAAGCCCTCGGCCTGGACGGGAGTGCTGCTCCACAAGAACGACGCGGACCCGGTTTACTGGATTCTGGCGAAGAATATGGACTGCAGTCAGTGTTCCGCAATAACCTGCACCAATGATCGCAATGACCTTGACCGGCATCATGCACGACCCGCTATCCGGCGATAAGGATCAGTCATGTGCTTTTCGCGGGAGATTCTGATGAAAATGACAGCTTCGGCATGATGATTCGGAGAAGAAGGGTTTTATGAGCCAGTATAAATCACGTTCCTTTATTGCAATTTGTAGGATAACACCCGTTTCAGTAATCAGCGCCAGGGCCCTACCCTTCGAAACCTGCGATAAATAGTTCCCCGACGCGACTCCCCTCATCCGCTCTGACAAAGCATTCACTTTTTCCGGAATGATGGCGGGATAACACGGTGGCGTCTGGCACAAATGGTCAGCTCACTTGGAGCATCCGCCGGTTTCAGAACGCATGCACTGGTTTGCCTTGCATCCAGTCTGCTGATACTGGTCACGCTCTATCAGTGGAAGGGGCTGCCGCCAAATATAGCAAAGGTGATGCCGGAAGATCAGGTCTGTGCCCTAGCGATCGACCATGGGTTTGGGACTGCAATCATGAGGTACCGTATTACCGAGGCGACTTGTTCGAGTACTGCATGGATGTCAGGACGATAAATGCCGGCAGGGTTGCCAGACTTGCAAAATATCGAATTCGTACGTGAATTTCGTGTCTCCACCACGGTACGTAGCGCCATACACCCTATCAGTGTCCGTTTACGCTCCTTGCGAAAAGTATCGACACAAATCAAATTGAGCAGCACGCCATGTCTTTTTCGATATGGAGCGTACGCGCTATAGGTAAGTACCGGATCGCTTTTTACTATCTTGTTTCACGAGCCTGCCTATTCTCATCTCAACTTCATCGCTACGGAAGTTGCCAAAAGGCTGTTGCGGCCAACAGGACTTCCAGAGGGCCCCACAAGCCCAATCGGCCGCAAATCAGAATCAGTGAATATTGGGATAACAAACTATAGGAATAAATTTCTTCCCGACCCTACTTCACTCTCTATTATTATTGTTTTTATTGTTGTTTCCTATTGCCTCCTCTCTCCGTCACTTAAGCAGTGACACCCCAACCAGGATCATACTGAATCGATATATCGCAATCGAGATTTGTGTTGAATGGCAAAGCTCATTCCGGTCCCTCGGGTCAAAAGAAGGCAATCATCAGAGATATTCCCTACAGTTTCGGCGGCTCTAATCTGAAACCGGACATCACCACCACCTGAACGGGAGAAAAGTGAGCCATGTCCTCCGTTCTCGCCAGGATATTCTGTACTTGCGAGAACTGATGCCGAAATTCAGCCTCATAAATTCTCTGAGCCAGCAGCTTCGCGACTCTCTCCGGCCACCCCAGTTTCCACCAATTGGCAATGGCTATCCCGATGTCTCCTGTTTCCCCGATCATTCTCAAAACCGGACTTGGATACTCACCCGCATCGTAAAGTATTTCCATTTTCTTAATCCCCCACCTGTTAGAGATGTTTGCAGCATGAGACATTAATCCTCTTTTTTGACAATTATGAGACTCCTCCTCAATAACATCGGGTATAAAAAATGGAAACTTTCAACCCCAGATATCTCTTTTGCATAAATGAAAAGTAATCATCAAGACTAATCAACCCGATCATAGCGATAGCTCATCAAGAGGAAGAATATTCATTGGATAAGTACCTTGGCGCCTTGTCTTTCCAGTAGGAAGCCTAGCATTGCCGGTATTGCCAAGAAAATATTTATTTCTTCTATCTATATGAAACAAAAAGTCATTTTACGGGGAAGGGGATGGGATTAGGCTATGCCTTTTCCCATTCAGAAAGTACAGAAAAATAAAGTCCCCGGTTTTGGATCAAACCGAGCGGGGGACAGCAGCATTCCAGATAGGAATTTCTCAGAATCGCCTGGACGAGGCTCGTGAGGTCTAGGAAGAGTCATTACGAATTTATCCTGCTTTTGCAGAACGCTCTCCCGCTGCCTATGAGCATTATGTCGCTAAAGTTCAGGACCATCTCGCTGACATACCTTAACTTTATAGGATAGATAAATCCAAATGCGCTAACCCTGATAAAGGTTTCCTGGAAGCAACGCGGATACAGTGCAACGTTCAGCTATAGCTCGTCTATTGTGGTGCGGACTTGGCGCTGCAGTGGGTGGCGCAGTAGCCTTTGTCCCTTGCTTCGCCGCCTGCCTCGCCGTTCTTGCTTCGCCAGGCGGCTCTGCCGTATTTTTATTTGGCCTTACCCGCGCGCCGGCGGCACAGCCACGGGCGCTCTTTGGCGGTCACCCTGGAGGCGCTCTCATTGGCATTGCCTGCTATCAGCTCTTCGGCGATTCGCTATGGGTCTATGCGCTCGCTCAGGTATTGGCCTTGTGGTATATGCTCCTCACCAGGACAGTACATCCTCCAGCCGGGGCCAATCCGATGATCATGATTCACGCTCACTCCCAGTCTGACTGCGCTTTGGGAGCCGGTTTTCATTGGAGTGTTCCGCTTGGCTATCGTGGCAGCTGTTGGAGTCGTCTTTACCCCGGACTCTCGCACTATCCTGTTTCCTGGCTCGATCAATCCCCTCCCTCCTTGTTTTGGGGAGGGTGGAACGAATAGCCTGCGGATGCATTCACTGGTAGTGGGAGGGAGACGTGGGAGTGACGTTCATAAATCGAACAGACCCAAGCTAGCTTAGTGCATGTCGGTCAGTAAATGCTGCCGGTGTTGGATATTAAACTGCCCTCTTTGACGTCGATGATGTAATCACTCTCATTTCCCGTGGTTTGTATCTTTCTCACTTTTACATTGGTAAAGCTAAGAGGCTGGTCAGGCTCAAGGTTCAGTTGGCTTTGCAAATCAGGGCTCAGAATATAGGCTGACCCGCTGACTCCTGTATTTGTAATAACCTTGTAACTGTAATTGGTGCCTGGAGAAGATGGGTCTGTGTTGCCATTATTTTCCATCAATAATGCTGTTTCCTCATCTATTCCGATAGCCTGGGCAATGGCAGCAGTGGTCCATTGGCTATTTATCGCGTGCCCCAGGAACGTGATCAGCCGGCCCATGCGATCGCGCGCATTGAAATGGGAATCAGTGACAGTCGATAGCAAGGGGGGTAAAGGTGTCCTGTCGCTCCAAAAATCACGCCTCAACGCAATGCATTGTGAGTAGGGATCGATCAAGGCTTTTGACGAAGTGATCGCGCACGGGTCAGCGACATAGGCGAACTCGCTAAGGACCATGGTTCCCGCGCTTGTTCCGCCGATGGGAATCTTGAAATTCCGAACCTGCTCCGATATCAACTGTTCCAGTAACGAACCCTTCCAGAAATTGTAGTATCGGCCTTGATCGCCCCCCGTTAGCCAGATTGCGCCGGCATTTCGAATGTAAGGCTCGAGGGCCGGGTCGTTAGCCGTTTCGATGGTAGGAACAACCAGAGTTATTACCGAGGCGACAGGCCCGACTATGCTGAGGTAAGTATCGTCAGGCGGGTCGCTGCCATTATCAATCACGACAAAATTTCCCGGCCTCCCTGTACTGCCATCGCCACACTGAGTCATCTTGGCAATCATCCAGCTAAAGGCCTCCTTGACGTCGTCTCCTCCACCCATTAATACAGCAGTTCGGGTGCTTAACGGAATTGTGCCGCAGGGCAGGTAATCGACCGGCTCACCATTTTGAGAGATCCCTAATCGCGATTTATTGGCTGCCTCTACCAAGCCTATCCCTGTGGAAAATACAGCAACCATGATTGGTGTTGCCATCAATCTGCATATAATTCTGGAATTTGTTTGCTGCTGAGCGAGGAAAAACCACACAAGCAATTCCATTTTCTGTCTCCCCCTTTGTCATGTGAAATTCAGTTTCACGATGGAGTGAATTCCCCTCCAGTCCTGTTCTCATGTCTAAATTGTGAAGTTAAGGTGAAGTATAAGTTTAGAAATTGTGAAATAAAAGTTGAAAAAGTATAAAAAATAGGAAGAAATATAAGAAAAATTGTTAAAAAATGGGGAAAATTGACAAAAATGGAACATATACAAGTAAAAGGTGTTAAAAAGCGAGTCACACGAGAAAAAGTACGAGAAGTGCGTTTTGCGGTGCGGCTGGTGCTTGGCACATGGCTGCCGGGAGCCGATTCCTCTGGTCTCCATTCTCAGCCAAATCGATTGGTCTACTTTATGGTTAATCGAACCGGATTCAATTAATGGCGTTTCAATGTAGTGGTATTAAAAAGGGAAATGGTTGAAAGGTGAGATGACTTGAAGAAGAGGCAGCAATTGGAGCTGACGGCGTACGGTGAGACTTAGAACCGTTTTGCGCATGCAAAATCACGGATTCGATCATTGCCCAGCAAATGTGATGAGTTGCATTATTGGGTGCAAACCAGCCACGAAATCCCTGCAACCATAAACGCAACAACTCTGGCCTCTGACTTAACAGGTGACCTTCCATGCAGCAATCAACTCCGCCCCGCCGCGTGAAGAGTATTTTTAGGGAATTTATTTCCAGTCAGGCTGCCGGCGGTCTCGTGCTGATGGGGGTTGCGCTGCTCGCGCTTGTGCTCGCGAACTCCTCAGCCGCCCCGGCGTACTTCGGGGTATTGGGGTCGCACGTGTTGGGCCTATCAGTGCTGCACTGGATCAACGACGCGTTGATGTCGCTATTTTTCTTGCTTGTCGGTCTCGAAATCAAGCGTGAATTTCTGGATGGTCAGCTCAAGACCTGGCCTGACCGAGCGCTGCCTGGGGTTGCGGCCCTGGGCGGCATGCTCGTACCGGCCTTGATCTATATTGCTTTCAACTGGTCGACTCCCGAGACTTTGCGGGGATGGGCGATCCCCTCGGCCACCGATATCGCTTTTGCGCTCGGGGTCCTGGCGCTGCTTGGTTCCCGTGTTCCCGTCTCGCTGAAGGTCTTTCTGACCGCGCTTGCGATCCTCGACGACCTCGCGGCAGTGGTGATCATCGCCATCTTCTACACCAGCCAGCTGTCCTGGCCCCACCTGCTTGCAGCGCTGGCCGTACTGGTGATTTTAACTGTGCTCGGCCGCAGCGGTGTCAGGCACCTTAGTATCTACCTGGGGCTTGGCCTCGTGCTCTGGTTTTTTGTTCTTAAGTCTGGCGTACACGCGACCCTCGCTGGCGTGGCGCTGGCCATGATGATTCCGATTGGAACACTCCAAGGCCGGCCATCAGAGGCCGAGTCTCCGTTGCTGCGTCTGGAGCATTCGTTGCATCCATGGGTGACATTTCTGATCATACCGATTTTCGGCTTTGCGAACGCGGGCGTGTCGTTTGCCGGCATGAACGCTTCCGTGCTGCTCACGCCCGTCCCTCTGGGCATTGCGCTCGGGCTCTTCATTGGCAAACAACTTGGGGTCTTTTTATTCGCCTGGGTCGCAATACGGGCAAATCTTGCCAAGTTGCCTGCCAGTTCCACATGGCCCCAGCTCTACGGCGTCGCAATGTTGTGCGGCATCGGCTTCACAATGAGCCTGTTTATCGGGTTGCTCGCGTTTCCCACTACCCCAGAGCTGCAGGCCGGCGTTAAAATTGGAGTACTCTCGGGATCTTTATTCTCGGGACTCATAGGCACTGCCCTGCTCATTGCGTGGACAACCGACACAAGGCACACAAAGCGCGATGAAAACGTGGGGAGTATCTGACTCTGCGCATAGCAGCGCTATTTCGTGCAGCCTCTCCAAGGGATCACTGAGCAACCGGCTATAGGTCGATAAGCTCCGGCAGATAAGTACGCCGTCTATCGACGTAGAAACCGATTTTGCCTTTCTTTGTAACCAGCTCTCGCATGCACTGGTTATTGCGGCATATAAGTAGATGGTACGTATTCTACTACCACCATCCCAGCTGCTTATTGAGGCCGGGTATGGGAATAATGGCACGAAAGGTTCCATTACCAGCTTTTTCTAACTTGATTTCATTAATATTCAGATCGACATCGGGACAAAGGCTGGAGAAGGTCTCGACAAGCTCTTGCGATCGCTGGCAACGATCACCTTGCCATCAGGCTGGACCAGGCCTGCAGATTCGAAACCCGTGATTTGAACCGGTTGGCCTAAATACTGATCCACCTGGTTCACGTTACCAGCCGTGTTTGGGGGAGCGGAAATGGCAACCGACGACTATTGATACGAAGAGTTGGAATGTTATTGAGAATGCTGGCCGTTCGCGAACACGAACGTTAAAAAATAAACTTTAATTGGCGCTCGTTTATTAATCGGTGCGGAATCCCACTTATAGCGATAGGAAGACGTCGAATCCATTACAGTCGATCTGAATGCAGGATGGTGAGTGCCTTAAATTCCAAGTCGCTGTGTGTAAGCCAATGCGCGCCAGTTCCAGAATATCAACATCCCGCTTATTGATATCCACAATTTTTTATGGGGATTTTAGAAAAGCTGGGAATTTTTTATTTTGAGTTCCGTCAAATGTATACGGACATAGCTTTTTCCATCCGTAATATGTGTTTCAAGGTGTTGGTACCCGAAATGGGAGCGTTATCTTAGCTGCTCATCAAGTTGATCATATTCTTTTTAGCATCTCAATTCTGAAAGGGGGTTATCATGGAAATGGCGATTCTCGTAGTAGGTATAGGTGCCGTTGCTCTTTGGTTTTTCATGTCCAAAGATGGACGGAAAGAATAATACTGATCTGACTACGACACTCAAAGTTAACCGTTCATTCAAATCAATCAGCCGATGCTCAAACCCAAAAAGCAAGAGCATCGGCTTCTTTTTGTACCGACGTTCCGTCGCCTAGTCGAGGCGCCCCCCGCGGTCGAGTTTTCACCAACAATTTGCTTTGGTATCGCATACCTGCGATAAGGTGCTCCACGCTGGTGGTTTTTGCCTTGCTGGCCTGAAGGTTTTGCCAATGAAAGGCACGCGTTCGTTGCCTATTTCTTGATTGCTCCGTCTGGTTTTCTCGGTACCAGAAGAAATTCGCGAATGTAGACCTTGGATGAGTTCATGCGGGATTCGCTATTGCTCATCGACCCAATTCCGGGCCTTTGCGCTTGCGGCCTCATACGCCTTGTTTTCATCATCCACCGGCTCGGCGAAGCTCTCGTATGCAACTTTGCCATCGCCAGCAAGAATGCGGAAACGGCCGTTCCAGAGGCCGGTTGTGTCGTCACGCTCCGGCCAGGCGGTAATCCGGTACCCTTTATACTCGTCGTTCATGTCGTCCTCCATTTGTGCAGATGAGGCGTTAACAGCCGCTCAAGTGAATCTTCACACAGGTAATTTGGTCTTCGAACCGGTTCAATATCCTGGTCACGGTCGGTTCAACACTCCGGGAAAGTTCACTATTCACCTCATTGCCGCTGCCATTGTTTATCTGAACCTGCATTATGTTCTCCAGTTGCTTTCAAACATCGTATACCCACTGAAGCATAGCAGAGGATCCAATGTTTGAGTCTATTAGACGTGAGCGACTCAAAGGAATAGGCGGCTCGACTATGGAACGAGGAGTTGGAGGGCGCTCGCTGTTATAGATGAGGCTGAAGGATAAGTAAAAACAGGATCAATCGGATAATAGCCGCGCATCACCCAAGAGACTTTGATCCGCCAGATCGAGTTGGAGGCGGATACATCGATCCACTTCGACGCGTCCTTGATCGGGCATCCCTCCTGCAGCCGCTACGGAATGTGCTTAGAAGCCAACGATTCGCTCTACGATGCCTTCGATGACCCCGATCTAATCGCGCGGGTACAGGCAGCGACCCCTGATATCAAGTTGGATCGCTCTAACCCCCCCACCTCTGTGAAGCCACTTGCGCGCTGGCTCGCATTTAACCCAACCCAATCACAAAGCTGTCACTCTGGGGGTGAAACGTTTTCCGGTGGATGAGCATGGCGTACTGTTAAAAGGCAATTTGCGTCGTCCCATAGTAGAGGACGATGTTGTTATTTATGCAGGCGCCACCATACTGGGCCGTATCACCATTGGACGTGGCGCCACGATTGGTGGCAACGTCTGACTCACGCGCAGCGTTCCCCCCGGCAGTACCGTTTCACAGGCGCAAGCATGCTATGAGGTGTACGACGGCGGGGCCGGTATCTAGCCCCATTTCCCTGACCACGGCTCCTCATCAGCGCGAAGCTCCCCTGTATCTGGAGGGGGTATGCAACGAACGCGAGCTTTTCATTGCCAAAAATGCCGTACCTAAAATGCTTCCAATAATGTCGGCAATGAAGTCGGCCAGCCCTGCCTCGCGACCCGGGAGATACATCTGATGCAATTCATCGAGCGCGCCAACGAGCAGGGCGCTAAAAAATGCAACGGCTAGTTTGTGCCATCCACGCAGATTGCTCGACAAACCGATCATGCAAGCAAGCAAGGCAAAAACACTGGCATGGACCAGTTTATCCCAGGGCGAGGGTATCAAACCGACAGCTATAGATTGCCGTCCCCCGACAAACAGGACGGCTACAATGCCGAGTGCCGCCAATATGGCGACAGCAGGAAAATGACGGTATGTTAAGCGCTGCAGGTGCAAGATGAAATTCCTGAATGATATTCACTAGGCGAGCTAATTTACTTATTTGCCCAGGCATCCGGTCTATTGATCAAGAAGCTATTTGGACCTCTGATCAACAGTTGCAGTAAACCGCCTGTAAAGCGCCAGAAAGCGGATACTAGTGTCTCCATCTGTGATCCCGATGACTCCATCGCTTAGGGCTTGCCAGTGACTGGCGCAGAATCCGTGACAGGCGATGTGCTCCGCCTCAAGTAATGGGCGGTTGGCTTGGCTTATGATAAGCAGGAACAGGAATCAGGGGAATTTCGCGCATGCGAAATTCTTGATCCTTCAGGAGAAATTCAGAGCTGTCATTGCTTTTTCCTAAGGAGCCGCCGAGTTTATGGTGGTCATAATCTCGGTAATCAACTCCTGTAGTAAGACCGGTTTGGAAAGGTATGCCAGAAAACCGGCATCCAGCGCACTTGCCCGATCTCTGGAACGATTGAATGCGCTCAGTGCTAGTGCCGGAGTATTCCTGCCCTTATGCGCGGGTAGATTCCGTACGGCGCGAATAAACTGATAGCCATCCATTTGAGGCATGCTGATATCGCTGATGATTATATCAAGTGCATATGTCTGCACCTTTTCCAGTCCCTCGGCAGCAGCAGGAGCGGTAACCACTTCCGCACCATGCAACTCCAGCATGAGCCTGGTAATAGTCAGTGCATCTTCCTCGTCATCTACGAGCAGCACCCTGACCCCTGATAGGGGCAACTTATTATTCATTATGCCCCCGATTATGTGAGTGTCCTCTCTGGACCCCCTTCTAAGTTACCTGTTGAGTTAAAGAGACAACTGTTCGCTTCCCCACATAATGAAGCCTGCTGAGTTCAGGACGTTGCCATGAATGAGGATGGTCGGCATGTGCCAGAGACGGGATATGATGCGCGTGAAAAACTGTCCTGTCCTTCGTTGCCATGCTCCAGCACCATAAAACAACTATCCCGCCCTGTCATGCGTTACTGCGCATACTGTCCCCCGGTCACTCCCGCGACTTGCGAGCTGTCGATGATACTTACATGGAATGAAAGCAACTCGTCTTTTTTTCCTCCTAATCAATCTTTTAAAGCCTGGCACGCTTCATGCTTGTACTGATACAACCACACTTCCTGTGGTTTGACATACAAAAAATATCAATCAATACAAGAGGGAAACATGAATAAACTTATCGCAGGGGCGCTCACGGGTGCTGCACTGATGACAATACCGTTAGCGGCTTCCGCACTCGTCATCGACATCAATACGTATCTCACCGGCAATCCCGCTGGCAGCAATGTCACGGTTGCCACACTGACACTCACCCAGAACGGGAACAGCGTGGATTTCAAATTCGAGAACTTCGTGAGCAATCTCGGTGCAATCGGGGATGACGCGTTTATTTCCGGCCTGTTGTTCTCCTACGACGGCTCACCTGCACTTAATAGTGATTCGTTTTGGAGCTTCGGCGGCACGCAACTGGTGACTGCCGCTGACTTCGGAATAAACCCCCCGGGGAAAGATGCAGGTTACGATTTTTACCTGGACCTGGACTATCCCACGAGCAACAACAACTCCGCGCTCCAGTTTACCGATGGCGAATACAGCACATGGACGGTCAGCGCGGCAGACGGTGTGTCAGCTGTTCTGGTTAGCGATTTTGCTGTTCTGGTTGACGCTAGTGGCGGGGGCGATAAACCCGCTTCGCTTGCAATGGTGCATATTCAGCAGGTAGGTGCCGGGCCGGGAGGATCGGGGGCTTTGAAATACGTTGGCAGCGAAGCCAGCACTCCCCCGCAGGAGGACCCGGGAACAGTTCCGGAACCGGCGACACTTGCATTGCTGGGCCTGGGGATGGCCTCTCTTGCCTGGATGCGCAAACGTAAAAAGTAACTTCCCGTTTTTTTATATGCCCCAAACCCGCTTCCAGCGGGTTTATTTTTTGAAAAAACTGACTGACCTGCGATCAATGTTCCCGAATGCCACCCCTTGGAAACACCAACTCGGCTTTGTGATGACCGTTTTTTTGTCTGTAGCTTCAATTTTGAAAATAATCGGATTGATTCCTGAATCACCCAGATCAACTTGAACTGAGAACATTCATTCTCTATAATAAGAACAACTATTCTCAGTTTTACCCCTGTCATGCAACCGCTCGACATTTCCTCTTACCTTGGCAGGCTTCAGGATTACTATGCGAGGGAAAAAATCATTCCCTCCACCACGCAGTTATCCACGCTATGGAATGTGAAAGCCCGCTCCTGGACGCATCAGATCGTTCAGCGTTTAAAAGAAGAAAATTTTCTTGAAAATGCACCCGGCAGCCGTCTTCGTCCCGGATCCCGCTTTTTCGAACGGACGGTGGGACCCGGGGTTCGGGCGGGAAGGCCGCAACAGACTGCTGACGTCCAACCTGAACTGTTGCGTATAGACGATTACCTGATCAAAAAACCTTCTCAGACCATTCTGTTTCCGGTCAAAGGCGATTCCATGATCGATCTGGGAATACTTGAAGGCGACATGGTGATCATTGAACGCAGCAGTTCGGCTTCGCTTGGCGAAGTGGTATTGGCGATTGTGGACAACGAATTCACGCTCAAGGTCCTCGCCAGGGATAAGGAGGGCTACTACCTGGAAGCGCGCAACGAAACACGAAGCAAGGAATATCCGCCTATCCGGCCTCAGCATAAACTGGAAATCTACGGTTTTTATGTAGGCCTGTTCCGGAAAGCCCAGGTTCCAGCACCCCGCCTCCATCACCTTGGTTTGGACCGCTGAATCAATGGGGCGTGCCTTTCCATGCCTGCTTCTCCGCCTTCAGGGTCCCCGGCGCCCTTATCGCTTTCGCAAATCGAAACCCGCTTCAGGAACAGGATATGGCGAGGGGATGCATTGGGCGCCTCCGATGATCCAGTCATTTCCAGCGGCTTTCAGGGACTGGATAAGGAGTTGCCCGGAGGGGGCTGGCCTACCCGCAACCTGACGGAACTGCTATTACCGACAGAGGGGCTGGGGGAAATAAGGCTGTTGAGCTACGCTCTGGAGGAGATTACCCGAAGCGAAAGAAACATCCTGCTGATCGCGCCACCTTATATTCCCTATATGCATGCTTGGGCGCATCTGGGAGTCGATGGGCGCCATATCGTGATGGTAAGAGCTTGTAAGCCTGCCGAGCGATTATGGACGCTTGAACAGGGCATTAGGAGTGCCGCCTTTGGGACCATTATCGGCTGGCTACCGGAAGCAAGTCAGCAAGCAACGCGAAAGCTGCAAATTCTTTCCCGGACTGCGGCAAGCCTCGTTTTTCTCTTCAGGCCGGCGAGAGCGCGATTCGAACCCTCCGCAGCCCCGCTGAGGATACTGCTCAGCCCCGTGCGAGGGCATTCCCACACGCTTTCCTTGTATCTGTTGAAACGCCGTGGCGCTCCGTTCGTCCTGCCTATTCGCATCCCCCTGCCTCAAGCTGCCGTCTTTTCCCGCTCCGCTGAATTGAAATCCCCTCTCATCCACTCCTACTGCTGAAGCTGAATCCATGCTGTGGATTGCCCTTTACTTTCCCGCTTTATCGCTTGACTGGATTGAACGCCGTTTTCCGGAAGCGCTCATTCCCGCAATCGGGGTAACTGTCCGCAAAGGGAACCAGACCTGTATTCAACAAGCCAATAAACCGGCGCAGGCGCGGGGAGTAATGGCCGGTCAGCCTCTCGCCAGTGCTTTGGCTGTTTTCCCGGATCTGGTGATCATGGAACAGGACCCGCGTGAAGAAGGAAAAGCCTTGCAGCAAGCCGTGTATGCCGCATTACGCTTTACACCCAATATAGCGGTGCAGAACAACGGCCTGATTGCCGAAGTCTCCGGAAGCCTGAAATTGTTTGGCAGCCTGAAAAACCTCTGCCAGTCACTCAATCGGGTAGTGACGGCGCAAGGTTTGCAACTCAGCGCCGGGATTGCGCCCACCGCAACGGCGGCATGGCTGCTAGCGCGTTCCGCCCAGCAGGGCACTGTCATCAATGGAAAGGGTGAGGAATTCCGGATATTGCTCGACGCTCTGCCTGTCGGTTTGCTGGAATCGGTTCAGCCTCACCTTGAAGTCATTCGCGGCATCGGCTGTAAAACGCTGGCCGATTTGCGACGATTGCCTCGCAGCGGAGTAGCGCGTCGATTTGGTCCGGACCTGCCGGTAGAACTCGATCGCGCCTACGGCGACTCGCCCGATCCACAAAAGTGGTTTGAGGCGCCGGAAGATTTCCAGCAAAAAATAAAAATGATGGGGCTGGTTGAAAATACCGAATTGCTGCTGGTTCCTGCGCAACGAATGGTCGAGCAGATGTGCGGCTGGCTGGCTTTGCGTCATGCGGCGGTATCCGCCTTTTCATTCGTGCTGCATCACGAATATTCCCTGCGGCAACACCATAAATTCACATCCGTAAACATACGCCTTTCCGAGCAAAGCAGCGATCCAGCGCATTTAATGCTGTTGCTGCGCGAGCACCTGGAACGTACAAAAATAGTGGCGCCAGTATGTGAACTGGAACTGACGGCAGATGAAATAGCAGCGGGAGCAGATGGCAATCTGGAATTGTTTCCCACCATGCAATCCGAGACTACTTCACTCAATCGCTTCATCGAGAAACTTTCTTCCCGCCTGGGACCGGAAGCCATCACCGGTTTAAAGGTTGTCTCCGATCATCGCCCTGAATACAGCCAAAGGTTAGAACTTTCAGGAACGGGCGGCTTGAATCCCTTTTCGAAGCGAGAGACAAACTCGCAAATCATTCCGCCGGAATCGCCCCGTCCAGCCTGGCTGAGGGAAATCCCGCTGGAACTGAAGGTGCAACGTGGCCGGCCGGTGTACGAGTCGCCACTGAAACTGCTTGCAGGACCGGAGCGAATCGAGGCCGGCTGGTGGAATGATGCCGCCATCGCGCGGGATTATTTTATTGCGGAGAACAACCAGGGCCAATTGTTATGGATTTACCGCGAACACAATCCGGTAGAAAAAGATAAGGGGAACAAAGGCGGAAACTGGTATTTGCAAGGACTGTTTGGATAGCTTCCATGTCCTCTTCTGCTCCGGATTACGCTGAACTTCATTGCTATTCCAGCTTCAGCTTCCTCAAGGGCGCTTCCATGCCGGAAGAGCTGGTCGAACGTGCCGTAACCCTGGGTTACAGCGCCCTTGCTATCACGGATGAATGCTCCGTGGCAGGGGTGGTGAGAGCGCATGCGGAAGCCAAAAAAACGGGACTGCATCTTCTGATCGGCAGTGAATTCGTGCTGGAGGAGGGACTGCGGCTAGTGGGTCTCGCCATGAACCGGGAAGGCTACGGCAATCTGTGCGAACTGATCACGCTGGCAAGGCAACGTAGCGCGAAAGGAGCCTATCGCATCACCTGCGCGGACTTTGAAAGCTGCACGGATGCACCTCATCTTGCGCGCTTGCCCGATTGCCTGATCCTGCTGATTCCTCGCAGGGATCAAGCAGACGGTTCCTTGGTCGAGGATATGCGCTGGGTGCAGTCGCTGTTTCCCGGCCGCGGCTGGACTGCTGTCGAACGGCTGCTTCATGCCGGGGAAGAGGTGCTGTTCGAAAGAATACGGCAGGCGGCAGAGACCATCGGCATGTCCCTGGTGGCGGCAGGCGATGTGCATATGCACGATCGTGCCCACAAACCCTTGCAGGACACGATGACCGCAATTCGGCTGGGCCAACCGCTGGCGGAATGCGGTTATGCGTTGCAGCCTAATGCAGAACAGCATCTGCGCACCCGATTGGAGTTGGCGCAACTCTATCCATCGGAACTCCTGCAGGAAACCCTTTTCATTGCCGCGCGCTGTACCTTTTCCCTGGATGAGCTGCGCTATGAATATCCTGATGAATTAACGGGAACTGGCGAATCTTATACCGACTATCTAAGGCGCATGGTCAAAAATGGCATGAGATGGCGTTTTCCCAAAGGCGCCTCGATCAAGGTGAGGAAACAGATCGAGCATGAATTGAAGCTGATTGCTGATCTCAAGTATGAACCTTATTTCCTGACAGTATTCGATATCGTAAGCTTCGCCCGGTCACAAGGGATTTTATGCCAGGGACGCGGATCGGCAGCGAATTCCGCAGTCTGCTATTGCCTGGGTATTACCGAGATCGATCCGGAGCGCAGCAATCTGCTGTTCGAACGCTTTATTTCCAGGGAACGCAACGAACCTCCCGACATCGATGTCGATTTCGAGCACCAGCGTCGCGAGGAAGTCATTCAGTACATCTACCAGAGATATGGGCGTGATCGGGCCGCCATTACCGCAACTGTCATCACCTATCGTACCCGCTCGGCCGCTCAGGATGTGGGTAAAGCGCTAGGGCTGGATATCGAGCGTATCAGACGCCTATCCACCTCCCTTGCCTGGTGGGATAAAAGCTCGGATATCAATAAGCGCCTGAGCGAGAACGGCTTCGATCCCGGCAGCCCGGTAATCCGCCAACTGATTCTGCTGATTACCCTCCTGTATGGCTATCCGCGCCATTTGTCCCAGCACGTGGGCGGATTTGTGCTGACGCGCGACAAACTCTGCCGCATTGTCCCCATCGAAAATGCCGCCATGCCGGATCGGCGCATCATCCAATGGGATAAGGACGACCTGGCGGAGGTGGGGTTGATGAAAGTCGACGTGCTTGCACTCGGAATGCTATCGGCAATACACCGCGCGCTTGATCTGATTTCGAGCCGGCGCGGTGTGCCATTCCAGATGCAGGATATACCCCCGGAAGACGAAAAGACGTACGACATGATCTGCAAGGCGGACACGATCGGCGTCTTTCAGATCGAATCCCGTGCGCAGATGTCCATGCTGCCGCGTTTGAGGCCACGGACTTTTTACGATCTGGTGGTAGAAGTCGCGATCGTCCGTCCCGGCCCGATTCAGGGCGACATGGTGCATCCTTATCTGCGCCGGAGGCGGGATGTGGAAAAGGTCGATTATCCAGGCGAAGGAGTGGAGACCGCTTTAGCGCGAACTTATGGCGTCCCAATCTTCCAGGAACAGGTGATGCAGGTGGCCATGCTCGCCGCCGGCTTCACTTCAGGGGAAGCAGACCAGTTGAGGCGCTCCATGGTCGCATGGAAGAGAAAAGGAGGCTTGGGTCCCTTCCATGAGAAGCTGCTCGATGGGATGACAAGCCGAGGCTACTCGCGGGAATTCGCCGAGCGCATTTTCCGGCAGATCGAGGGCTTTGGCGAATACGGGTTTCCGGAATCCCACGCCGCAAGCTTTGCATTGTTGGTATATGTCTCCGCCTGGCTCAAATGCCATGAGCCTGCTGCTTTCCTTTGCGCCATGCTGAACAGCCTGCCCATGGGTTTCTATAGTGCCTCACAACTGATCCAGGATGCCAGGCGCCATAGCGTTCAAACCAAGCCTGTAGACGTCACCATCAGCAATTGGGAGTGCTCACTTGAGGAACAGGAGGATAAAGCGCTTCAACCGATTGTCCGGCTGGGCTTGAACAGGATGAAAGGAATAGGACTCGATGCCGCCGCCCGCATTGTTGAAGCAAGAGAAATCGCATCTTTTGAAAACCCTGACGACCTGGCAAACCGCGCCTCCTTGAATACCGCTGAAGTGCATGCGCTTGCCCGTGCAGATGCCTTACAAACCTTGTCGGGACATCGGCGCCAGACACTGTGGACAGTTGCATCTCATATCACACAGCGGGACCTGATGCGGCATGCTCCGGCGAAGGAAACGCTGCCAGTCATTCCGGCCGCGCCAGAGGGAGAGGAAATCCTCGCCGACTACGCCAGTACCAGACTAACCCTGCGCAGACACCCCCTGGCATTGCTGCGACCGAAGCTGGCAAGAATGAACCTGCGCTCGGCAATGGAGTTATCGGATTATCCTACCGGACGGTTGGTCCGCACCACCGGCATCGTGACCTGCCGACAACGCCCCGGCACCGCCAGCGGCGTCATGTTCGTCACGCTCGAAGACGAAACCGGGATAACGAACGTCGTGCTGTGGAACCAGGTTATCCTGAAGTACCGCCGCGAAACCTTGAACTCGAAGCTTCTGACAGTGTACGGCGTATGGCAATCCGAAAGCGGCGTCAAACATCTTATCGCCAAACGGCTGGTGGATCATAGCCATTTGCTGGGGAACCTTGTGGTAGAAAGCAGGGATTTTCATTAGGCCTCAATAAGCCTCAACTTGTGAAACTTTGTGCAGGCATCAAGGACAGAAATATTTGCAAAAACATGTTTCCCCAGGATTTGCTATAAATCATGTGCTACATTGTAGTTGGGATATTTGGTTCAAATAATCCGGGAGGAAAGCCCATGAATATTTTCAGACGTCATCCTTTGTTATTGAGTTGCGGCATCGGGTTCGCCGTATTTTCGGGCGCCCTTGCAGCTCAGGGTTTCGATCAGTTGAAAGACATCACGGGAAGCGGTCTCGGCGGCGCAGCCTCGTCATTGGGACTGTCATCCATAACGTCCGGGAGCACGGGCAATGCCGCGGGAATTATTGAGTACTGCATGAAAAACAACTATCTGAGTGGCGACAACGCTTCTTCGGTCAGGGATCAGCTGATGGGAAAGATTACCGGCGGCGGAGATCAATCCGCTCAAAATAATCCCGACTATATCAACGGCGCGCAGGGTATCGTGAGCGGCAGTGCGGGCCAGAACGTGGATTTGAGCATGGCGGGCATGAAGGCTTCCGCAGTGAAAAAGGTGTGCGAGACGATACTTGAACAGGGCAAATCCATGCTTTGAAAATCTGACCCAGCAGATGGTTTCAGTCGCCCATAAAGGCTTTCGCTACTGCACTTTCTAGTGTGCTCAGGAGTGCCTGCCGGGGGAAAGTTGCCGCCCGGTAGGCTGCAAGGACGGTGGAAAATGCCAGATGATCGACAGCAAAACGGGTATCGCTCATTCCTTGCTTGCGGCACAACTCGGGTACCTGACCCCCTCCCCCTGAGAGATCTCGTCTCATTCTCTTGGTCATGCTCTTGCTCCTGCTCCTGTTTTCAAACTCTGGGACCCGAACTGTGGAGTACAGTGCTGGATTTCTGATGCCATTTCCATGAAGGACAATCGCGCCGGAATACGACTCGCATCACTTATCTGTTCCGTCCAGAGTGATTGTGAATATATATTTCGCTAGATTTCGCTAGTCGATCCATACCAACCGTGCTGTGCCCCTGTGCCCTACCCCTGTGCCAACAAAATCTGCAGTACTTCTCAGTTGTTAGTAGCAAACCTCAGACCAGTTAAGGCAAAGTGACTCGGCTTACCGCCCCCGGCTCCTGACCTTCAAGACAGTTCTAGCTCGCGCCCAACTTATGACATAAAATCATTGGCAAACAACTTGTAAGAAATTTTCGGGAAAACTATAGTCCGATGGCAAGCACCTCCCAGGAGCGCACGAAGACAACATCAATGAGCGGCTATTAACTCAGCGCTCAGCACCGCTACCGCTATCTCATTCGCATCGATCAGAGGCGACCCATTTTTATTTGAGGAATGACAATGGATCATATAAAGAATGAAGAGCAGTCTCTTGAAAATGTCGGCACGCTTTTATCCAGCGAATCCATTCTCGGCGAACCCGAACCCTGGGAAAGCTGGGAAACCCAACTGTGTTTGTGGAGCATAGGGATCGGCATCGCCGGGCTTGTCATCCTGGGCGTGCTGGTCGACTTGTTCCTGCTACCCAAATAAGACGGATGCAAGCCGATCTCGAAGTTCGGTTGACGCACGACGGTCATAGATGGATAGCGCACCACCCCAGCTTTGAGGCGTGCGGAAAGACCTTGCTCGAACTGGATCAGGATGTGACGAGATGCCTGCTTGATCGACAGCTCTTTCAGCAGAATAATCAGGTCATGGTTTTCATGGCTTTTGACTACACCTGCATTCCAACCTGGATACGGCAATACGCCTATCACTACTTCAATCGCTACATCCAGTTGGATCTGAAATCACCCATGCAAAAAGCGCAATAACAAGGAAAAACAAGGGGGATAAGCGAAATGAACAGAAAATGGTATTCCGGGATGGCAAGCACCGAGGATTGGTGGGCCGTGTGGCTGGGGCTGATCATGTTTCTTGCAAGCGTGAGTTCCCTCTGGGGATGGGATCTCACTGGTTGGATGGCGAAAACCAGCACTTGGGTATGGGGAAAATTTTCCATCGAGGCGGCGTTGAAACCGAGCGGCAAGGTTGCGCTGCATCCCGCCATGTCGTTGCTGGTCACCTATCTGGTATTCACCACGCTGACCTGCATTGCCGCATGGGCGATGAAGCTCGATGTAAAGCGATTCTTCGCCGCATGGACCGTGCTTTTTGTGCTGACCTGGGTTGTCTGGATCATCGGGCAGGAAGCGCACTTCAAAGTACCTGTTCACGAGTTCGCCAAGCATGACCTATCCTGGGGGTTGTCTCTTGGTGGCGGTTTTTCTTACCTGCTCGCCCTCGCAATCGGGCTGATTATCGGAAATTTCTTCAAGGGGACAGCGGCGTTTCTGAGTGAAGCCGCGAAACCGGAATGGTTCATCAAAACCGCTATCGTGTTTCTCGGCATCAAGATCGGCGTCATGTCCATGGAGGCGGCGAGCTTCATTCGTGAACTGGTCCTGACGGGCATCGCGGCCACCTTTGTTGCCTACATGCTGTTCTGGCCCATCGTCTATGCGCTCGCCCGCAAAGGGTTCAAGCTGTCGCGCGAGGCTTCGGCCGTACTCTCTTCCGGCATTTCCATTTGCGGCGTCTCGGCCGCGATCGCCACCGCCGGCGCGATCCGTGCCCGCCCAGTCATTCCCGTCGTCGTCTCGATACTGGTCGTGATTTTTGCCATGTTCGAGCTCATCATCCTGCCAGGGTTTTATGCTGCCGTAGCTCCCGGCCAGCCCATCGTCAACGGGTCTGCCCTGGGGCTGACGGTGAAAACCGATGGTGCCGATGCAGCCGCCGGGGCGATACTCGATGAACTGATGCGGGCGAATGCCCAGGCTAATGGCATAGTGTGGAAGGAAGGCTGGATCCTGATGGCCTCGCTCACCACCAAGATCTGGATCGATGTGTTCATCGGCGTCTGGGCGTTTCTGCTGGCCCTGGTATGGGTATACAAGGTGGAGCGCAGGCCGGCGCAATCCAGAATCGGGCTTTCGGAAATCTGGCACCGGTTTCCCAAATTCGTGCTGGGCTACCTGATCGTGTGGTTTTCCTATATTGCGCTAGCCTCCACGGGACCCGAAATCGCCAAGACGCTGCATACGGCTGCCACGCCGGTAGAGGGCTCCATGCGTACCATGATGTTCATGCTGACTTTCCTCAGCATCGGCACCATAACCGATTTCAGCAAGCTCAAGGGAATGGGGAAACTGGCGCTGCTTTATGCAATTGCCCTGTTCGGGATCATCGCTCCGATTGCTTATGGGGTTGCCTGGATATTTCATCGGGGGATGGTGCCGCCGGTTCTTTAATCATGTCGCGATGAAATGGGATTCGGGAAAACGGGTCTGAACCAGCCACTCAATCTGATTTTTTCCATGAGTCCCAACAGTTGGCCCCGCAGGGCTGGGTTTCAGTTGGATGGAATCAATCCTGCTTACCCAGAGTTGAGGATGAAATTAGACGTACCTTAAAACCTTTCCCAGGACAAAGCAGAGCGGTCGCTTTATTGGAGTAAGGTCAAATCCTGTGTGAAAAGAGGGCATAGCACCCTTTATTCAACTTGAATCGTTTAATAGGCCTTAGAATATTCTTTGCAATTAGTTTCAAGCTACTCCAATCAGTCGAATAGGCATAGCACGTTATTAATGGAACGCTAATTCGTTTCAGGCCGCATAACTCAGCCATATGTGTTAAGGAATCGCTGGTAAAACAGTTCAGATGCTCCAGAGGATGAATGGGCATAATTGCCTCCTGGCGGGCAAGACTGTTCATCCAATTCCAGGAATTTAAGGTCTGCACCATGTCTTTTCCATCCGGGACACTTAATTTTATAACCCCTCCGGGCGCAAGATATTTTTTCAACCTCTCTACAACCCTTCTAGGTTCCGCCACGTGCTCAATTACTTGCTCTGTATTAATAAAATCAAACTGGCAATGCTCAAGATCACTTATCTCGACAATATTGAGACCAACTGATTTTGCATAAGCAACTTTTTTAGGCGACAACTCTATCCCACAAACATCGACCCCAAAGGAACGAGCCATCTGAGACCAATATCCCCAACCTTGACCAAAGTCCAGAAAACGCAATCGCCGATTTGTTCCGGTTCTTTTCTGCAGAAATACTATGATCTGCATGACTTCCGCAGCCATCAGGGAATAATAGGCTACTGGCATGGGGGGCTTGTGGGGAGCCAAGGGATCATCTTCTCCAAGCCAGTTTCCATAAATTTCGGCGGAAAAGTCATCATCTGGAACATCTCGCTGAAAATATAAACCACAGGCACGGCATTCCAGTATTACGAATGCTCCTCCTTGGAGGGCTTTTGCCTGTGCTATTGGTTCAGCCTTTGTATAATAGGCGCTCAGAAACTCAGCCAACTCCCTGTCCGAATAAGGTGTTTCGTGTAACTGAACAAAATCCGCTCGGTTACAGGATGGGCAAATCTTACGCTCAACTAACATAGCTTGTTCTCCAAATACATCCTGTCCATAAGAAAACTGATGCGGCCTCTTGTAGGACTGGAAACCCGCTTCAATCACTTGCGCTTATACATGCTCATCTCCTGGCGATGGCGGAACGTTATTTCTGGTTTAAGTACTGCTGCTTGGCTTGCTCAAAGAAAATCAATTCGGCTTGCGAATGATTCCCATAGGTTCGCCATTTCGGGTCATAGCCGTTATCTATCTCGTTACCCCAGGCTGACCAATTCGGCCTTGTGCCGCGAGCAAACAATTCCAGGTAAGGACCAGGGCTGCAGGATTCGATGATCTGATACATTTCCTCGGGCTTTCGCGAATGTTCCCGCTTTCGAGTGGCCAGAAAATTGATCTGACGTCGCCCAGGCGCCAAAGTGCGAACATTCTTACCCCGCACTCCAAACAGCACGAGTTCGGTAACATTGCGAAAGTAGAAACCCACGCCCCGGCCGTCTGGCCCGCCATCCTTACGGATCTTGTGCCAAACGAGATTGCTCTTGTATTTGAAACCCCACGCTTCCATCACCTGGAGCCCTTCCGGCAGAAGAGCATTTGGAACCCATAGATAAAGGTGGGCCATATCTTCTGCAAGTGCGCGTACTGGCAGACCCAGGATTTCGTCAAGCTCCATCGTCCCGTAACGATTCAGCCGTTTGTGCTCCGGCGCCATCTTGCCCGTGCGATTCTGGAATTGCCAGGGAGGATCGACAAGGATTGTTCTGAAACGTTTGCCGCCAAGATGTTCGAGTAATTCGCGGCTGGGTTAGGGGCTTTTTGATTCATATTCTGCCCAATCTGTAATGAGATTTGATGTAATACCTAGCGCCAATACTGGACAGTCTCCGTGTCGCCCGGCGTTAGCCGGCAGAGCAGCTTGCCCATCGATGTAGTGCTCGCTCCATATTTTGTTTTAATAAGCTTCAGGCGTGCCTTTCTGCTGTCCTGACGCACCATCGCTGTTTAGCAGAGTCCAGTTTTTCGAAAACGGCATTGAGTGAGACGCTTCTCGTGAGGAGAATAGCGGGATCGATCAGTTCGCATTTGCGGGAAGCTTCACAAGTCCAATTCCTTCCACATCTCATCCACCCTCGCCTTCACCTCATCATCCATCACAATCGGTGTCCCCCATTCGCGGCTGGTTTCGCCCGGCCATTTATTGGTGGCATCCAATCCCATTTTTCCACCTAGCCCGGATACAGGGCTGGCGAAGTCGAGATAGTCGATGGGGGTGTTTTCGACGATCAGCGTGTCCCGCGCGGGGTCAACCCGCGTGGTGATGGCCCAGATGACTTCCTTCCAGTCACGGATATTGACGTCATCATCGGTGACGATAATGAATTTGGTGTACATGAATTGCCGCAGGAAACTCCATACGCCGAACATGACGCGCTTGGCGTGGCCGGCGTACTGCTTTTTCATGCTCACTACCGCCATGCGGTAGGAGCAGCCTTCCGGCGGCAGGTAGAAATCGACGATTTCGGTGAACTGCTTCTGCAGCAGGGGAACGAATACTTCATTGAGCGCCACGCCGAGAATCGCCGGCTCGTCCGGGGGCTTGCCGGTGTAGGTGGAGTGGTATATCGGATCGCGGCGCATGGTGATGCGCTCGATGGTGAATACCGGGAAGGTTTCCTGTTCGTTGTAGTAGCCTGTGTGGTCGCCGAAAGGACCTTCCACTGCTGTCTCGTCGGGATGGATATATCCTTCCAACACGATCTCGGCACTCGCCGGAACCTGCAAATCGTGCGTCAGGCATTTGACGATTTCGGTTTTGGCGCCGCGCAGCAGTCCGGCAAACTGGTACTCGCTCAAACTATCCGGCACGGGTGTGACGGCGCCGAGTATGGTCGCCGGGTCCGCCCCCAGGGCTACTGCAATTGGATAGGGTTGTCCCGGATTAGTGAGAGTGAAGTCGCGAAAATCCAGCGCGCCGCCACGGTGCGCGAGCCAGCGCATGATGACTTTGTCGGGCGCGATTACCTGTTGGCGATAAATACCGAGATTTTGGCGGGTCTTGTGGGGCCCTTTGGTAACGGTCAACCCCCAGGTGATCAACGGGCCCGCGTCACCCGGCCAACAAGTCTGGATCGGCAGCTTGCCGAGGTCCACGTCCTTGCCTTCCCAGACGATTTCCTGACAGGCCGCCTTTGAGAGCTCCTTCGGCGCCATATTGAACACCTGTTTCAGCACGGGCAATTTCTCCCATGCGTCTTTCAAGCCTTTGGGGGGATCGGGTTCTTTCAGATAGGCGAGGAGTTTGCCCACCTCACGCAGCGCCTCGACCGAATCCTGCCCCATCCCCATCGCGACACGCTTTGGCGTGCCGAACAGATTTCCCAGCACAGGAATGGCATGTCCCTTAGGTTTTTCGAACAGCACGGCCGGACCGCCCGATTTCAGCAGGCGGTCGCAGATTTCCGTCATTTCCAGATTGGCATCGACTTCGACTGCTACGCGTTTGAGCTCGCCCTGTTTTTCCAGTTGCGCCAGAAAATCGCGCAGGTCCTTGTACTTCATTTACGCCCTTTACGTTTCGGGTCCCGGCCCCGGTGCATCAATAAGCCGCCCTTGCCAGGTAATCCAGCGCGATACCGGCAAATATCGTTGCGCCTACCCAGTTGTTGTGAAGAAAAGCTTTGAAACAGCGGGTGCGGTCGCGGTCTTGGATCAGACCGTATTGATACAGGATCAGCCCCAGCGCTGTCGCAAGACCAATGTAATAAATGACGCCGAGATTCTGTACCAGGCCGATGGTAACCATGCCCGCGAGGAAAGCCACATGGCACAACATCACACCGACGACATCGAAACGTCCGAACGTGATGGCGGAAGTCTTGATGCCAATCCTGAGATCGTCCACCTTGTCCACCATCGCATATTCGGTATCGTACGCGACCACCCACAACAGGTTTGCACCCATCAGGAACCAGGCGATGAAGGGCACTTCCCCGGTCTGGGCGGCGAATGCCATGGGGATGCCAAAGCTGAAGGCGATGCCAAGATAAGCTTGCGGCATGGCGAAAAACCGCTTGGTGAAAGGGTAGCTCTCGGCGAGGAACAGGGCAACAAACGATAGCTCGATGGTAAGCCGGTTCAGCGGCTGGATCAGCAGGAACGCCACGAGGCTCAAACCCGCTGCAAGCAGGAGCGCCTCCCTGGTGCTCACCGCTCCAACCGCTAGGGGACGATTTCGGGTGCGCTCGACATGTCCATCGAGATCGCGATCGGCATAGTCGTTGACGACACAACCGGCGGAGCGCATCAGCACCGTGCCCAGCACGAATATCAACAGGATATCCAGCCGTGGCACACCTTCCGCTGCCAGCCACAAGCCCCACAACGTGGGCCACAGCAACAGCAGAATGCCGATGGGCTTGTCCAGCCGCATCAGCTTTTCGTAATGCACGAGACGTTGAGTGAGTGTCACGCAAGCTCCAGGATGGAAGGAAGGAATACTTCGGTAACCAATATGGACTGGCCATGCAGCGTGAATAGAGAGCGACGCGCCCACAGATTCCCCGGCTGTCCCCGCAATTTGCGGCAGGCGCGGATGAAAAGCGGGTGAGCCGCAGTCAACTTCTTGAAGCGGAGCGGTGTACGCTTGACGATAGGATTGGTAAATAATACTGTCCCCAGCGACTTGTTGCCAAGTCCAATCAGACTGCGCCATGCACCGCGCAAATCTTTCCGTGCCACCACGGAATGGGCAAAGACGACCGGCGTCTCGCCGCAATATAAATACACTTCCCGCACCAGGGCCAGTTCATCCCGCCGTAAATTCATTACGCCCAGTTCATCGTCGCAGACCGTTGCCAACGACTGGAACACTGGCTTGACGCTGAACTCACCGCAGCAGCGGCGTTGAATAAGCTGGGTAAGAGAGCCACGATTTTGCAACCAGCCCCGGACGCGGGGCGACATGGAGGAGGGTGCAGGATGCCAGTCCGATAGCTGGGCAGGATTCATTCCAGAAGAGCTGAAAAGGGTGAATTATGCCGCATAATCCAGCCCGGCTGAATCCTTAGCCCGGATATTTCACCAAACCGGCCTGAGAATTGTAGAAAGCGGTATGAACACGGGTATTTGATCAACCAAGGCTGAATCCGGTTTATACCATTGGCCTTAACAGCACTGATGGGTTTTGCGGGCATCTTTGCGCCCCTGGTTGATGCAATCCGCTTTCACTCGGACACGAATGCGCCAATAAGGGAACGTAGCGTGCCCATCAATGTCAGCGCCCATATCAGCAATGCGAACCAACCCCAATAGTGCGGAATAACCGCCAGGGATTCATCCTCCGCCGCTTTCGCCAGGGCAAGCGTGCAGGCTGTGTACATTCCCATCGGAAAAACTCTGCTCCATGCCGGAGGATCATAAACCTGATATTGCCGGCCCAATGCCAGCCGGGACCAGGGAAAAACTTTAACGCACAGCGGTACGGGGCCAGTGATTCCGACACGCGTGAATTTACGGATATCCATGATTACCTGATAGGGAATCCACAATGTGCCGACAACCCAGGCGAACAGGGTCATCCATAATGCACACTCCCGTATACCGTTCCATTCGGGGAGGAGGGGCAAATGCGTGACAAAGTCCGCACCTGCCAATGTAGTGATTGCGGCGGCCCCCATGCAGATCCAGTAAGGAGCGTCCCAGTCCGCGAGTTCGAACCGTCTGAAAAACAGGCAATAGGTTACCAGCGACATAATCACCAGGTACAGGAGGAATCCGAAAGTCCAGAACGCACCCACTGCAAAGTAAACGTAACCAGGCGGTGTTGCCATTGCCTCGAGCAGATGAGTCGCAAGCAGGGCAACTGAGACCGTACCCACTGCAACCAGCAGCGTCGCACCGCTCACGATTTCTTGGATGGGTTTCGAGCGCGCGGAGACGAGATTGACGACAACGGAGTAAATACATATGAACCAGCCCATCAACGCCACTAGCCAAAGTGACGCTGCCAGCACAGTGGCATGCTCGAAGACAAACAGTTGCATGCCCACCGTATTGGTTCCCACCACGAACGTCAGAAACAGCCAGGCGCGTCGCAGCGTCAGAAAATCCGCCTTCAGATCCGGCAGGAAAAATGCCATCCTCGCGACGAGGACGATGCACAAGGCCAGATATAAAATCAGATTCAGCACGAAGAGCGCCTTTGCTATGGGGGAAAAACCCATCGCTTCAAAGGCAAGAGATACGATGCCGGTTGCCATCACCATGGCGAAGTAGGCAGGATGAAAATTCCTTACGCCGTTAGTGATGATGGCCCGGTATCGGCTCATGATGGTGCCTGTTCATGAGGCGGGAATGATCAAGGTTTTCGTGAAAGCAGCAGCAATAACATCGGTACGCCCAGCAAAGCGGTCAATACGCCCACAGGCAACTGTTGGGGCGCCCATAGCGTGCGCGCCAGGGTATCCGCCAGCGTGAGAAAGCTTCCCCCCAATAATACCGCCAGAGGCAATAACCAGCGAAAATTACTGACCCCCAGCAGGCGGACCGCATGCGGCACGATCAGGCCCACGAAACCGATGACCCCCGCGAGCATCAGCGCCGCCACGGTGGCGAGCGATGCGCAAAAATAAATTCCTATTTGCAACGGTAGCACAGCTACGCCCAAAGTTCTTGCCTTCATTTGACCCAGTGTCAAAACGTTCAAGCTCCCGGAAAAAAGCAGGCTCACCGCGGATACGAGAATGAGCGTTATCCAGGCAGGCAACGGTTCTTCGGCACGCGAAACATCGCCCATCAACCAGAACAGCATGCCTTTGACATCGCTCGCCGGCGCAAGGGTAAGAATCAACGTGGTGAGCGCCCCGCAACCAGCGGACAACACCACACCGGTCAGAAGCAGCCGGTAAAGATTCCAGTTGCCTGCGCGAAAACTCAGGCCGAATACAATGGCAACGGCCGCCAAAGCTCCCGCCAGGGACGTCAGATTCGTCAGCAAAGTTCCCCACCCGAGGAGCATGGCAAGGAGTGCGCCTACGGCTGCGCCCCCCGAAACCCCCAGGATATACGGATCGGCGAGAGGATTGCGCAATAAAACCTGCAACAGTGCGCCCGCCAGTGCCAGAAGACCGCCGCAGGCAAAGGCGGCCAGTACCCGTGGCAAGCGAAGCTGCCAGATAATCTGATGGGAGATGCTTTCGCTTGAAGACAGCAGCGCCTGAACGACGCCCGAAACCGGAATATGGACGCTGCCGAACAGCAAGCCGGTGAAAAGACTGCCCATGGCCAGCAGACCGAAGAGAACCAGCAGCAAAGGGTATGGATATCTGACGAAGGCTGCGCTTAATGTCATGTTAATGCGCAGACATTCAATGGCCGCGACTGGGAGGAAGCAGCAGCGGACAGCGGAACAACTGTCGCTTTCCGTCGGGTCGTTTCAGCGTAGGCAGCATGGACTGCTCTTTGCCGTCCTCTCGCCCGCCTTAGGCACCCACCTCTGCGCTATCGCAGGCTGATGACGGGCCACCCGTTTTTTTCCGCATGTGCCCTGAGTGTTGCGTCAGGATCAACCGCTACCGGGCGGGTCACTTTTTTAAGCAGCGGCAGATCATTTAAAGAGTCACTGTAAAACCAGCTTTCCAAGAAAGATAACCAGGTCAGGTTATGATGGTCCAGCCAGCTTTCCAGGCGCATGATCTTGCCCTCGCGGAAACAGGGGGGGCCGGAAACCCTGCCCGTGAACTCCCCATCCCTCTGCTCCGGTTCGGTAGCAATGAGATGATTTATGCCGAATGCCCTTGCAATCGGGCCTGTTACAAAACTGTTGGTTGCCGTAATGATGACGCACAAATCACCTCCAAGCATGTGCCGATTGACGAGCTTGCGCGCCTGCAGGGTGATCAGGGGCAGAATCCTTTTTTCCATGAAATCCCTGTGCCAGGCATCCAACTGACTGCGAGGATGACGCGACAGGGGCTTCAACTGAAAATCCAGGAATTCCTGGATATCCAGAGTGCCGGCCTTGTACTGCTCGTAGAATTCGATATTGCGGGCTTCATGGACTTCGCGGTCGAGCACCCCCTGCTCGATGAGGTGCTGTCCCCACTGGAAGTCGCTATCGCCTGCAAGCAGCGTATTATCGAGGTCAAACAAAGCAAGATTCATGAGGTGGTCTGCAATAGCTCGCGTACCAGCGGAATGGTTATTTTCCGGTGGCTCGCCAGCGAATATTTATCCAGGGCGTCAAGCTTCGCCATCAGGGAAGTCAAATCGCGCCGCTCGTGCCGCAGCAGGTAGTCACATACCTCCTGTGGCAAAGCAAGGCCGCGGCTGCTGGCGTGGTTTTTCATGGCTTCCATTTTTTCCTCATCAGTCAATTCGTGAACCTCGTACACCAGACCCCATGCAAGGCGCGTAAGCAGGTCTTCGCGCAGCTTCAGCTGCGCGGGAGCGACAGAACCGCTTACCAGCAGGAACGCTTGCCCTTCGTCACGGATACGATTATAAAGATGAAACAGTCCGATCTGGGCATCGGCGCCAAGGCGATCCACGTCGTCCACCATCACGCAATCGGCCTCGCTGCCATTCGCGAAAGACGTTCTCTCGCCACACGCGAAATAAAGCGTGTTCATGTCATTGCGCTTGCACGCACTGGCTGCACCTTGCAGCAGATGACTTTTTCCGCAACCCGTTCCGCCCCATAGATAAACAAAACGCTCGTGCTCCCGCGCCATTAGAATGTTATCCAGGGTTTGCAACAACTCGGCATTGCGGCCCGACACGAAATTGGACAAGGTCGGTGGCGGAGGGACTATGTCCAGCGGCAATTGCTTCATCAACGAGGGAGCTGTTACTGGATATCAGGATAAGAAACAGGCGATACGGACGCAGACGCAGATCGGGAGTATTGTCCGAAAAACCTATCAAACTCGAACGGTGTTAGGGCTCCGTGTTAGGGTTCCTTAGGCGCCATTTGCGGTAAAATTGCAGCTTCAAACGCCACTCTATCTGTAACAGGACGAGAATTCAACTTGACCACATCCAAGCCCCGCGAAGAAAACCTCGCTCCGCTCTCTTACCATGCTGCCGGCGTCGATATCGACGCGGGCGAACGCCTGGTGGAAAACATCAAGCCCTACGCAAAACGTACCCTGCGAGCCGAAGTGCTGGCTGGCATCGGCGGCTTTGGTGCGCTTTTCGAAATTTCCCGAAAATTCAACAACCCGGTACTGGTAGCGGGTACGGACGGGGTAGGTACCAAGCTGAAGCTCGCGTTCGAATCTGGCAAACACGACACGGTCGGCATCGACCTGGTTGCGATGAGCGTGAACGATATTCTGGTACAGGGAGCAGAACCCCTGTTTTTCCTGGACTATTTCGCGTGTGGAAAGTTGGACGTGGATACCGCCACCCGGGTAGTGAAAGGCATTGCCGCGGGGTGCGAGCAGGCCGGATGTGCCTTGATCGGTGGAGAAACCGCTGAAATGCCAGGCATGTATCCGGAGGGCGAGTATGATCTTGCGGGTTTCGCTGTCGGGGCGGTCGAGAAGGATCGAATCATCACGGGCACAACCATCGAGGCGGGCGATGGAGTGCTGGGGCTTGCTTCCAGCGGCGCCCATTCAAATGGCTACTCCCTGATCCGCAAGATCATCGAAAAAAATAATGCGGATTTGTCTGTCGATTTCCATGGCAAGGCGTTAATAGATGTAATCATGGCGCCTACCCGGATTTATGTGAAGCCTCTGCTCGAACTCATCAAGCATGTACCGGTTAAAGGCATGGCGCATATCACGGGCGGTGGTCTGCTGGAAAATATTCCACGCATCCTGCCTGAAGGCCTTACGGCAATACTGAAAAAAGAAACCTGGGAGATGCCTCCGCTTTTTGACTGGCTGCAGCGGGGAGGCAATGTGGCCGATAGCGAAATGCATCGCGTTTTCAATTGTGGCATAGGCATGGCCGTCATCGTGGCGCCGGAGTATATCGACGCCGCCACGCAGTTGCTGCAATCCATGGGGGAAATCGCATGGCGCATTGGCACCATCCGCGAGCAGCGCGCGAACGAATCCCAGACAATCGTCGAGTGAGCGACGTGAAGCACCGAAGCACAGGCTTGGCCTGAATCCTGCTGCTGACCCATGAAGTCACTCGTAATCCTTATCTCCGGCCGCGGCAGCAATATGCAGGCACTGCTGGAAGCGAATCTTCCCGCCCGGATAGCCGCAGTCATCAGCAACAAGCCGGGGACGCCAGGACTCGAAATCGCACGCAGCCGCGGCTATGAAACCATTGTGCTGGACCAAAGGTCATACCCGGATCGCGAAGCGTTTGACCAGAAACTGGCGGGAGTCATCGATGCCTACGCACCCGACCTCATCGCCCTAGCCGGTTTCATGCGCCTGCTCGGGGGCAGTTTTGTCAGCCGCTATGAAGGCAGGCTGATAAACATTCATCCCTCGCTGCTGCCCGCTTTTCCCGGCCTGCACCCCCACAGGCAGGCGTTGAAGGAAGGTGTGAAGGTGCATGGATGCACAGTGCATTTTGTCACCGCCGAAACAGATCGGGGTCCGATCATTATCCAGGCGGCTGTTCAGGTCATGCCAAGTGATACCGAGGAAACGCTGGCCGCGCGCGTGCTGCAACAGGAACATCGTATTTATCCTGAAGCCGTGCGCTGGTTTATGAAAGACCGGTTGAAGCTCTCAGATAACGGTGTGGAAGTGAGCGATGCCGATTTCGACGATTCTGTTTTATATTCACCGGGACTATCCAAATGAGATTTTTATTTCTAGCCCTGTTGTCAGGAGCAGTTTTTTTTGCTTTTCCCGCTTTTTCCGCTTGCGCTGCCTGCGGCACAGAAGTGCCATCGCGGGTCGATATCAGTTATTCGGTCACATCCGGAAGCCTTGAAGCGGACATGAATGACACACTGAAAATCACTCAGGAAAACGGCGAGCGCCGCTACAGCCTGTACAGCGAGGGCAAGGCCAAAGGTCTGTTGGCCCTGACCCAACCGGACACCCTGGTGCGTGACAGTGAAGGCATCATCACGACGCAGGGGACGTTGCGGCCGGAGCGATTTTCGGATCAGCACGGAAACAAGGTGCCCAAAGTGGCAATTTTCGACTGGGGCAAAAAACTGATCACCCTTCAGCATAAACGCGGGGAAGAGCAAAAAGCGCTGCCTGCCGATGCCCAGGACAAGCTGAGCCTGCTCTACAGCTTCATGTTTACTTCCGCCCCCGGCAAAATGGTAAACCTGCATGAAACCGATGGAAAGCACCTGGATCCGGTGCGCTATGCAGTCAGCAAGGAAACACTGGATACTCCCATGGGCAAGCTCGAAACGATCGTGCTGACGAAGCAGCTGGAAAAAGAAGGGGATCGGGATAAAAAAATCTGGCTTGCCGTCGCTCACCATATGCTGCCGGTCCGCGTCGTGGCTACCGAAAAAATCGGCATCGTGACGGATCAGATGGTGACAAAAATAAGTTATGGAGGGCCGATGAACGGCCTAAAACAGGGCCGACTGCAATAGGCTCGGCTGCGGCAAACCTGTAAAATCACCGGGGACGCCAGAGCGGTTGTGCCGGGCAGCGCGTGCCGCCTGCCCAAATACTCCCTTTGTGCCTGCCTGTCCCACTATAGGGCTGCTTTGTGCCCGCTTCTCCCGAGCAGTATCGATAATTGATGACAATGCGTCTTACCCCTGCTCATCTCGACATGGCAACCGCTGCATTGCGCGCCGTAATTCCACTGCAACATCCGGCTGATTCGTTGCTGCGGCATTTTTTCCAGGACAATCGGAAACTCGGCGTGCACGATCGCGCATTCATCGCTGAAACCGTATTCGGTATTTTGCGCCACCGTTTTTTTCTGGAACGCGTTGTGGAAATTGCCACACCTCGCTCGCTCCTGCTGGCTTATCTGGCCAAATTCTCGGGAATGAACTTGCGCGAGTTGGCGCCCTTGGTGAGTGAAACAGAAGCAAAACGGCTTGCGGAAATGAAAACGGTGTCACTGGAATCGCAGCCACTTGGCGTCCAGGCTGAATTTCCGGAGTGGCTGTTGGAAAAACTGCGGGAATTCATGGACGATGGCGCTATCCTTGACCTGGGCCGCTCGCTGCAAGCACCCGCACCCCTCGATCTGCGTGTGAATACGCAGCTTGCGAGGCGCGAAGAGGTCATCGAGTTGTTGGGAAAAGATGGAATCGAAGGCACGCCGACGCCCTACTCGCCGATCGGCATCCGCCTCCCAGGGAAGCCGGCGATCAACCGCCATGAAGTGTTCATGAGCGGCAAGGTCGAAGTCCAGGATGAAAGCAGCCAGCTGCTGGGTTATCTGCTTGCGCCCAGGCGCCGGGACATGGTAGTGGATTTCTGCGCGGGAGCGGGAGGAAAGTCGCTGATGCTGGGGGCGCTGATGTGTTCGCAAGGGCGCATCTATGCTTTCGATAATTCGGAAAAGCGGCTGAACAATCTCAAGCCCCGCCTCAAACGCTCCGGCTTATCGAACCTCCATCCTCAGCTTATCGCCAATGAAAACGACATAAAGGTGAAACGGCTGGCGGGAAAAATCGATCGGGTGCTGGTGGATGCACCTTGCAGCGGGCTCGGAACCCTGCGGCGAAACCCGGATCTGAAATGGCGCCAGTCGCCGCAAAGCATCGAGGAACTCAAGCGCAAGCAAGCCGCCATTCTGTCATCTGCGGCCAACCTGCTTAAACCGGGTGGCAGACTGGTTTATGCCACTTGCAGCTTTTTACCGGAAGAAAACCAGGAAATCGTTGAGAATTTTATTGCGAATAACCCCCGCTTCAGCCTGCTGAATTGCGCCGAGTTGTTGCACCAGCAAAAAGTCCCGCTCGACACCGGTGTGTTTATGCAACTCCAGCCCAGGCTGTACGGGACGGACGGCTTTTTTGCCGCCGCACTGGAATCAGGAAAGGCTCAAACATGATGTCACCAGGCCGTAGTCCCTCCGTGAAGCAGTATATGGCTGGCTGCCTTGCCGTACTTCTGACAACCTCTGTGGCAGCGTTTGAACCCCCTTCCTATCGCAAGCCACCTCCAGTCCTGTCCGCTTCCGGTACTGTGCAGGTTGCTTTCACGCCGGGCCAGGATGTGGGGAAACTGATCGCGGATGCCATCGATGGTGCCCGTACCCAGGTTCTGGTCCAGGCTTTCAGTTTTACCCATCGCAGAATCGCCGATGCTTTAATCGCAGCCAGGCATCGCGGAGTAGATGTGAAAGTCATTGCGGACAGGGAGCAGACCGAAAAAATTCCGACCAGCCTGATTGCAAGAATGGTGTCACAAGGTGTGCCGGTATTCATGGACTCGAATCATAGCAGTGCCCACAACAAGGTGATGGTGATCGATGCAGGCAGCGCCCAGGCTACGCTGATTACCGGCAGCTTCAATTTCACCCATGCGGCACAGCACAAGAATGCGGAGAACGTGCTCGTGATGCGCGGGAATTCCGCCCTGGTGGACCTTTACCTGGAAAACTGGCTGGATCATTTCAACCATGCGCGGCCTTACCGCTGATTCAAGTGATTCAGGCGTGTAAGCATATGCTTCCCCGAGCCGAAATGGCATGAGGGGAAAGTAATCCACGCGTGCTAGAATCTGGCACCCGCCCATTCATTTGCCCATCCATTTCCGGCGCCGTTCCTCTTCCTGTTTCAACGGATGCACTTCGACATTGAATTCCAGAGCCTGCTGAACAAACTGCTTGTCCATGCGCAGCAAGTCCCCGTCCTGTGGCAGCTTGCTGTGTTGACTGCAAGCATGGGAATGGCATGGTTGTTGCAAAGACAGTTCATGCGGCGCGCTCCGGCGCGCGTGAACGCCGGCGGGAAGTTAACCATCAGCGCACGCAGCCTGAGCCGGCTCCTGTTTCCATTTTTTGCGCTGGTCTTTACTGTCGTCGGCAAGTGGGCGCTGGACTATTGGTATCCGACGCACCTGCTCAATATCATTATCCCGATTCTGTTCGCGCTCGTCCTGATCCGGGCGGGGGTCTACATGCTGCGCAAGGTATTTCGCCGCCAGGAGTGGCTGCGCCCGTGGGAACGATTCATCGGCTGGACGGTGTGGATAGGATTCGCGCTTTATATCACAGGGCTTTTGCCCGAAATTCTGGCCCTTCTCGATGACATTTCACTGCATGTCGGCAAGCAGCGCATTTCGATATTGCTGATCGCGCAGGGTCTCATCGCGTTCACCGTCAGCATGCTCGTGGCTGCATCGCTTGCCAGTTCGGTTGAAACGCGCATCATGATGGCGAGGGCGCTGAATATCAACCAGCGTGTCATCTTGTCGAAGATCAGCCGCACCATTCTGATCGTCATCGGCGTGTTGGTTGCGTTGCCCATGGTCGGCGTGGATATCACGTTTCTATCCGTGTTTGGCGGCGCACTTGGCGTCGGGCTCGGACTGGGGCTGCAAAAAATCGCGAGCAACTACATCAGCGGGTTTATCATCCTGCTGGACCACTCCCTCCATCTCGGCGATATAGTCACGGTGGATAACCGCAAAGGCGAGGTGACCTCGCTCACCACGCGGTATGTGATACTCAAGAGCGAGGAAGGCACCAATATTCTCATCCCCAATGATGTTTTCATTACTTCGGCGGTTATCAACCATCCCTTCTCCGATCGCCGATTGCGCCTTGTCTTTCCGATGCGGATCAGCTACGACAGTCCGATCGAGGCCGCGATGATAATCATGTCGGAAGCGGCAAAGAGGCGGCAGCAGATACTGGCCGAGCCTGTGCCTGTAGTGTATCTCAAGGAATTCATCGATGGCGGGATCGTTCTGGAACTCGTCGCGTGGGTGGAAGAAGCGGAGAAGAATCTGCCTGCACTGCGGTCCGATATCAACCTCGATATCTGGCGAACATTCGGAGAGAACGGAATCAAGCGTTGACTGGAGGACTTTTCAGCCATGTCAGCCACAGCGTTCCGTTTATAGCTTCTGCCTCCTCCTGCCGCCAAATTAGGGAATTGTCCGGAATCCTGACGCGGATGGTAATATTGTTCCGGAAGAAAATCAGTGATATCTGAACTGTTATGGGCGCCTTGATTTTTTATACCGTCATCTATTTCCTTGGCTATTACGCAGCCCACATGTTGAACGAACTGTCGGGCCGGAAGCTGATCGCAAACCGCCGCATGGGGGGTCTGGTTCTCGCTCTCCTGGTTGGAACAGCACATGGTTACAAGATCATCAGCAGCCCACCCCCTCATCATGGAGACGGAGCAGGTTTTGCGCTCGGCCTGTACGTACTCCTGCCTCTGGCCATCATTACGATAGCTGTCCTCTATTTCAACTGGCAGGATCGTCAGGATAACGAACGTTGATTTATTGAGGCGTATGACGATGCTAGCAGATGATGTTATCTACAGGGTGTCTTAGCGTTGAATTCGCTTAGACTCTTCTTGCCCCGCTAAAGGCAAGCTTTTCACTGCTGCTCCTTCAAATCTGCTGATCACGTCTGTAACAAAATGCTCGGAAAAGCCTGCCATAAAAGACCAGAATATCAGTTTTGCATATTCTTTGTGTCCTTCTCCATGTTGCTCGAAGATCGACAGGAAACTTTCGGAGGATGAATTGCTATCAGGCAGAAAAACGGGAAACAGGTCGCCGGATAGCAAACCGGAAAGAAAAAGTATAAAAAGCAAAAAAGCCAACACACCCCCAACCAGGGGAGAAAGAGCAGTGTAAACCCAGGACTCCGCTATCAACTCCAGATCGAACAAAGTCAAATCCTTCAGACGGCGTTGAAGACCGACAAATCCGCCAATCACCCCACTGGCGAATACGAGCAGCGGCACTATATAGATGGACTCCCTCAATAGAGCAGCAGCGGTCAATGAGAGGCCATAAAGAATCACCAGTGCGATGAAAAGACGCCGCGTAACAGAAATCAGCAGTCGAGCAGGAATATTATTTGATTTAACGGCTTCCTTGATAGAGTTATCTGGCTCATCCATATGGTTGGAGTGACCTGCTCCTTGAAATTGATCCTTATTAACTTGATCAAGGAAACAAGTTCGAAAGATTATCGACGTCTGGACCTAGTATCCTGCGGGTTATCCATCAAGACTTCTATAAACAAAAGAGCGCCGGATGTCACGAGATGATGCTCCGACTCCTCCGGGTTTGAATAGACCTTGGCAGCAAGCTTTGGCAGCCGTGAGCCGTCCAGGCGAGGAGGTGTAGAGGCATAACATTTGCGATGTATATGCCCCTGATTGCCCGGGCTTTACGCGGTTTTTTTCTGGATGAACTCGATCTTGTAGCCGTCAGGATCTTCCACGAACGCGATCACGGTGACACCATGTTTCATCGGGCCTGCCTCGCGTGTAACCTTGCCGCCCCGTTTCTTCACTTCCTCACACGCCTGGTAGGCGTTATCGACTTCGATCGCAATATGTCCGTAACCGGCGCCCAGGTCGTATTTGCCAGTATCCCAGTTGTGGGTGAGTTCCAATACCGTTCCCTCAGCCTCATCCTGATAACCGACAAATGCGAGGGTAAACCTGCCCTCCGGATAATCTTTTCGGCGCAACACTTTCATTCCCAGCACGTCCGTATAAAAGGCAATCGACTTTTCCAGATCACCCACGCGCAGCATGGTATGAAGTATGCGCATTCAGATTTCCACCATCTCAAAATCTTCCTTACGCGCTGAACATTCGGGACAGGTCCAGTTCATCGGTACGTCCTCCCACCTTGTTCCGGGCGGAATACCTTCCTGCGGAGACCCTTCGGCCTCGTCATATACATAGCCGCAAATCAGGCACATATAGCAACGGTAGACACGCACTTCGGTCGTTTCGGTGGTAGTCATGATGAGTAAGGGTATTTGGGTTAAAATATCATTTTACGGTATTAGTTCATGTCTCAGCCACCCCCCATCGTACTTTCTTTTGCTGCCAGCGACTCTACCGGGGGCGCCGGTATTCAGGCTGATATCCTCACTCTGGCCAGCATGGGATGCCATCCCCTTTCGGTCGTCACCGCCGTGACGGTGCAGGATACGGCCGGTGTAGATGATGTAATGGCACTGGATGCAGAATGGGTGACGGATCAGGCACGCGCAGTTCTTGAGGACATGCCCGTGCATGTGTTTAAAATGGGTTTGCTGGGCAGTGTGGAAATTATTGCGGCGATTGCCGAAGTGGTTTCGGATTATCCCAACATTCCGGTCGTGCTAGACCCTGTGCTTGCCTCGGGCCGTGGCGATGAACTCGCCAATGAGGAAATGGTCGCTGCCATGCGGGAATTGCTGCTGCCGCAGGCAACCATCATCACGCCCAACAGCCTGGAAGCGCGCCGGCTGGCGCAGGATTATGAGGATGAATCCGATATGCCGGATTTGCACCAGTGCGCAGGGCGATTGCTGCGTCTGGGATGTGAATATGTATTCGTTACCGGCACCCATGAAAATACTTCGCAGGTGGTGAACACCCTATATGGAACGACCGGCATCGTGCGCACGGATGCATGGAATCGCCTGGCTGGCTCGTATCATGGATCAGGTTGCACACTCGCCTCTGCTATCGCCGCCACGCTTGCCAATGGATTGCCTATTGCAGAGGGTGTATATGAAGCGCAGGAATACACCTGGCAATCCCTGAAAGCCGGGTTCAGGCCTGGAATGGGGCAACATCTGCCAGACAGGCTATTCTGGGCGCGTGATGAGAACAGTGTCGAGGAACGAAATCAGGCGATGTAGCGCTGCTCCGCGGCGAGAAATAACCGGTCTATATGCGATCACGCCAGATACAGGAGATACAGCGAGTCTGGTCGCGATGACACGGAGCGCGCTTGCCGGAGGTGCGCGACTGGTTCAATACCGCAGCAAAACGATGAACGAGGAGCTGCGCCGGGAACAGGCGCGCGCGCTCGCTCATCTCTGCCGCCGGTTTGACGTTCCCCTCCTCATCAACGATCATATCGATCTTGCTCTCGAGGTCGGGGCGGATGGAGTACATCTGGGACGGGAAGATGCACCCATTTCTCAAGCCCGGCTTAAACTGGGTCATGAAAAGATCATCGGAATTTCCTGCTACAACGAACTCGAATCTGCCATCGAAGCCGAGTGCAATGGCGCGGATTACGTTGCTTTCGGGGCTTTTTTCAGTTCCGTCACAAAGCCCGATACCGTGCCTGCTTCCGTTGACCTGCTACAGCAGGGAAATCTTGAGATCAGGATTCCCATTGTCGCCATAGGCGGCATCAATAGCGATAATGCCCTGGTACTGATCAGCGCCGGTGCGGATGCTGTAGCGGTCAGCAACGCTCTGTTTGGCGCACGAGATATCCGTTCCGAAGCCGCCAAGTTCTCCGGATTATTCAAGCGTCAGTCGTTTCATCCCTCATTGTCAAGGACCCGTCAATAATGTCACGCAACCAGCAATTGTTCGAGCAGTCGCAAAAATTCATTCCCGGGGGGGTCAACTCGCCGGTTCGCGCCTTCAAATCGGTAGGCGGCACGCCGGTTTTTTTCAGAAAGGGTGAGGGTGCCTATGCATGGGATGCGGATGACAAGTCCTACATAGATTATGTCGGTTCCTGGGGCCCTCTGATTCTCGGGCATGCCCATCCTGAAGTGATTGCTGCGGTCTATGCCGCAGCAAAAAACGGCTTGACTTTTGGAGCGCCCACCGAGGCGGAACTGGAGATCGCGGCACTGCTGTGCCGACTGGTGCCGTCGATCGAGCAGGTCAGGCTGGTAAGCTCCGGGACCGAAGCAACCATGAGCGCCATCCGGCTGGCGCGCGGTTATACCGGTCGGAATCGCATCATCAAGTTTGAAGGCTGTTATCACGGCCATGACGACGCCCTGCTGGTGAAGGCAGGCTCCGGCGCCCTGACTTTCGGCCATCCAAGTTCTGCCGGCGTCCCCGCGGAAACGGCTTCCAGCACGGTTGTGCTCGATTACAATGATCTCGCCGGTGTTGAACAGGCTTTCAATCAGTTCGGCGCCGAAATCGCGGCGGTCATTGTCGAGCCTGTTGCGGGCAACATGAATCTTATCGCGCCTCAGCCGGGCTTCCTGCCGGGTTTACGCGAATTATGCACGCGCCACGGCAGCGTGTTGATCTTCGATGAGGTGATGACAGGCTTTCGCGTTGGACTGGAGTGTGCCCAGGGGCTTTACGGAATAAAACCCGATCTCACCACACTGGGCAAAGTGATCGGCGGCGGTATGCCGATGGCTGCGTTTGGAGGCCTGCGAGAAATCATGCAATGCCTTGCGCCGGTGGGAGCCGTCTACCAGGCGGGTACGCTTTCGGGAAATCCGGTTGCGGTTGCTGCCGGTCTCGCCACATTGAAGCGGGTGCAGGTACCGGGGTTCTACGACAAACTCGCCGCGCGTACCCGTGAACTTACCGAAGGTCTTGCCGCGGCCGCAACAAAACACGGCGTGGTTTTTTGTGCGCAGGCTGTAGGGGGCATGTTCGGGCTCTATTTCCGGGAGAGCGCGCCGAAAAGTTACGCGGAAGTGATGAGCTGTGACCGCGAGGCTTTCAATGGGTTTTTCCACGCCATGCTCGACGAGGGTATTTATTTCGCCCCATCAGCATTTGAAGCCGGATTTGTTTCCGCGGCACACGGTGATGCTGAAATCAGCAAAACGCTAGCCGCCGCTGAAAAAATCTTCGCGCGGGAATAAAAACAGCGGGCAGTTGCCGCTGATAGCGAGGCAGTATCTTCCTCTGAAGATACTGCGCTGCGAACGCAGGCTTAGACCTGACTACTGGAACTGGACCGCATTCCACCCCGATTCCCTTTCCGTGGCCTTGCCGGACTACAGATCGCGCGAACGGACTGCTTCCGCTGACCGTATCTGCGCCCTGTAGCCATCCCGGTCACCCCGATTTTACCAGCAGCGCCCCTCTGCGATAACTTCGGAATCCCCGACTTTTATTACTTGCGAAGACCCGAAATGAACTCGGACACCGCCTCCATTTCTTTTTCGCTCATCCGCGTTGCGATCACGTGCATAACCTTGTTCGCATCGTTTGCCCGCTGCTCGGTCCGGAATGCGCGCAACTGCCCAGCAGAATACTCTGCATGCTGCCCGGCGAGCTGGGGATAAACGGGAGGAATACCGGCACCGTTGGGAGAATGGCAACTGGAGCAGGCGGGAACATTGGTTTCAAGATTTCCGCCCCGATATATTTTTTCCCCCAGCTCGGCGAGTTCCTTGTTGTTGGCCACCCCCGGCTTGGGCTTCTGCTGGGCGTAATAAGCTGAGACATTCCTTACATCCTCGTCGGAAAGCGGCGCAACCATGGCTGACATCACCGCGCTATCGCGCTCTGCCGGCTTGCCGTCCTGCGATTTGAAATTATTGAGCTGCTTGATGATATACTCGGCATGCTGTCCAGCCAGATTCGGATTTGCAGGAATCATACTGTTGCCATCCGCACCATGACAGGCGGCACAAACCTGGGTGGCGATTTGCTGACCTTTAGCCGCATCTCCTGCCGTTTTGACAGCCTGGGGAGGCGTTTCCGCAAAAACATGGCTGGACAGGGCCAATGCAGCCGATGCGGTAATCATCGAAATTAGCTTGATGCCTTGCATTCCTGAGACTCCGAAGAAAGTAATGGGTATTTTGATTTGACTGCGCATTTTAAGGCAAAGGCCGTATAACAACAATATAACAACAATAACCTTATCCGTAATGAAAGCATTATTTTTTCTATTGTTGTTTATCAACCTCGCTTTCGCGCTATATATCCAGCTTGAACCGGATGAAAGCAACAGAGCCTCCCTGCCAACGGAGCTTCAAGCGAAAACCGGACCTTCATCGGAGGCTGCCCCGCCACCCCCATCTGTCTGCCTGGAATGGGAAGCCTTTGCCCAACCGGATATAGCCCATGTCGAAGCAGCCATTTCCCGGCATAATCTCGATGGCAAATTGAAATCCCGAACCATGGGCATGGTGCCCTATTACTGGGTGCACATTCCCCCGCTCATGAACAAGCAACACGCCGAACGGAAGATAGGAGAGCTCAAGCGGCGCGATATTACCACTTACCAGATCGTGGAAGGCGACAGCAAGTGGAACAATGCGATTTCGCTGGGATTTTTTGAAAAAATCGAGGACGCTCGCGCCTCTCTGGCGTCCCTGAGGACGAAACGGGTCGTATCCGCCATTATCGGGGCAAGGAATGTCGAGCAGGTCAAGTTCGTCGCGGAGAACTCCTCCCCGGACCTGGAGGGGCGGCTGGAAAAGTTAAAGGCGGAATTTCCGAATAGCCGTATCACCAGGACCACTTGCGAGCCAAGTGCAGGAACGCATGGCAAGACGAACACAGCAGCGCAATAAAGAATCTGAAAAACCTTGAATGCAGAATATTCCTTTCCCTCTCCGCCTGCTTCTCCCTCCTGCCATGCTCATGGATGTGTGATTTTCAGGGAATTATTCTTCCGCCGCGGTTTTTCTGACCTTGCTGCGGGTCAGCAAGTCTTGCAATAAGATATTTCCATCCTCATCATATAAGCTTTTCATTCACATTATCGGCTCATGGCTCTGGAATCTGTATGACGGTGCATCTCAAATCCCCTGATGAAATAGAGAAAATGCGGGTAGCGGGCAGACTTGCATCGGAAGTGCTGGATTACATCACGCCATTCGTCAAGCCTGGAGTGACGACCGACGAGCTTGACAAGCTGTGTCACGATTACATGGTGAATGTGCAGGATACCATTCCTGCGCCGCTCAATTATGCTCCTCCCGGCTATTCGCCTTATCCGAAATCGATCTGCACCTCGGTCAACCATCAGGTTTGTCATGGTGTACCAGGGCATAAGAGACTCAAATCCGGAGATATCGTCAATATCGATGTAACCGTCATCAAAGACGGGTATCACGGTGATACCAGCCGGATGTATCTCATCGGCGAACCCGGCATCCAGGCGAAACGCCTGTGCAAGGTAACCTATGAAGCAATGTGGCAGGGTATTGAAATCATCAAACCCGGAAAACGCTTGGGGGATATCGGCCACGCGATTCAGCAGTATGCGGAAGACCATGGATACAGCGTGGTGCGGGAATTCTGCGGTCATGGAATCGGAGCAAAATTCCATGAGGAACCCCAGGTGCTTCACTACGGTCGCGCCGGCACAGGGCTCGAACTCAAAGCCGGAATGATCTTCACCGTCGAACCCATGATCAACGCCGGCAAGCCGCAGATTCGCCAGCTGGCCGATGGCTGGACCGTTGTCACAAAGGATCACAGTCTGTCGGCGCAATGGGAGCATACCGTGCTCGTCACGGAAACAGGATACGAAGTGTTGACACAGTCGGGCGGGACTCCGCCGCAGCCCACCCTCCGTTCTTGACGGCAATGAAGGGGCTGAATGCAAAACCTTTCAGCCACGAAGCGGTCCGGCAGAAGCTGCTGAGCGGTCGCGAGTCGTTGCAGCGCCGCTACCACGAGAACAGAAACGGCACAGCCCTGCTGCGGGATCACAGTCGCCTGGTAGACGGTATTCTCCGCCAGGTATGGCATGAAATGAACATACCTGGCTCCATTGCCCTGCTGGCCGTAGGCGGATATGGCCGAAGACAGCTTTTTCCCTATTCCGATATCGATCTGGTGGTATTGCTTCCAGACAAGGGGAATGCTGCCGAGGCGGTGAATAATGGGCTCGAGACCCGCCTCGAGTACTGGGTAGGATTGCTGTGGGACATCGGCCTGGATATCGGTCATAGCGTGCGCACGGTAGCGGAATGTGGCGAAGAGGCAGCCAATGACATTACCGTGCAGACCAGCCTGCTAGAAGCCCGCCTCCTTGTCGGCAGCCCCAATCTGTTCGATCGGTTCCTGCAAGTAATGGAAGCCATGCTTGCACCCCGGAAATTCTTCGTCGACAAACAGTTCGAACAGCAGCAGCGTCATAAGCGATACCAGGACGCCCCCTACAAGCTCGAGCCGAACATAAAGGAGAGTCCCGGCGGCCTGCGCGATCTGCAGAACGTGTTGTGGATCAGCCGTGCTGCCGGATTCGGAAAGACCTGGTCGGAACTGGCGAAAAAAGGCTTCATCACCCGCCGCGAGGCCAGGCTCATCCAGCGTCAGCAGGCGGTGTTGCAAGACCTCCGCATCCGGTTGCACTACCTTGGTGGCAGACGCGAAGACCGCCTGTTATTCGATTACCAGAATCCCCTGGCCGAAGAACTTGGCATCGCTGGGAAGCCACCGCGTCGTCCCGGAGAGATGCTGATGCAACGGTACTACCGTGCCGCGAGATCGGTGACGCAGGTCAATACCATTTTGCTGCTTACCCTGCATGCGGAAATTTTTCCGGATGAGGAGGCGGTAACAACGATCATCAATGAGCGGTTTCAGAAGCGCGGCGACCTGCTGGAGATACGCGACGAGGATATTTTTGAGCGAGATCCGGGCACGATACTGGAAAGTGTTCTGCTACTGCAACAGAACCCCGACCTGAAAGGCCGAAGCTTCGCCACGCTGAGAGCGATGTGGCGCTCGGCGCCGCTCATTACGGCCTCATTTCGCCGCGAGCCACGTCATTGCGCCATGTTCATGGAAATACTGCATCAACCTCGGGGACTGACACGCGAGCTCCGGTTGATGAACCGTTATGGCATTCTGGGGCGCTACATTCCTGCTTTTGGCCGGATTGTCGGCCAGATGCAACATGATCTCTTCCATGTATATACAGTGGATGAGCACATCCTGATGGTCGTGCGAAATCTGCGCCGCTTCATGGCACCGGCATTCGCCTATGAATATCCGCTCTGCAGCAGACTCATCAATGAATTCGAACGGCCTGAATTACTCTATCTTGCCGGACTGTTCCACGACATTGCCAAAGGTCGGCAAGGGGATCATTCCTTGCTCGGCAAGGTCGAGGCGAGGCGCTTCTGTGAACGGCACCGAATACCCGCAGAAGATGCCGAATTGGTCGTCTGGCTAGTGGAAAATCATTTGCGCATGTCCGCCACCGCACAAAAAAAAGACATAGCGGATATGGACGTCATTGCGGACTTCGCCACAAGTATGCGGGATGAGCGCCATCTCATCGCGCTTTATCTGCTCACGGTTGCGGATATCCGGGGCACCAGTCCCAAGGTATGGAACGCATGGAAAGGTAAGCTGCTTGAGGATCTGTTCCATCGCACCCGGCAGTATCTTTGCGGCGAAACGGCGCTCACCGACATTTCGCTGGAAAATCGCAAAAACAAGGTGCTGCAACTGCTGCATCCGGACGATGCAGCAATGCGCGCCTATGAGCGGTTCTGGTCTGGGCTCGATTCCAGCTATCTGATGATGCACGACCCCCGGGAAATTGCCTGGCACACCCAGCACCTGAGCCAGAGGATGAAATCACCGACACCGATAGTCAAAACACGCGCCGCCGAAACCGGGGCAGGGGTAGAGGTACTGGTTTATACGGCCGACCAGAAGGACTTGTTTGCCCGTATCTGCAGCTTTTTCGACCGTATCGATTACAATATTGTCCAGGCAAAAATCCACACGACCTGCGAGGGGTATGCGCTCGACAGTTTTCTGGTACTGGACCCCTTCAATGTTGCAAACCATGATCCGCGGGAGTTTCAGTTCATCGAGCAGGAGCTGACACAGCAATTGGAGCAGCAGGCTTTACTGGCAGCCCCTGTGAAAGGGCGCCTGAGCCGCCACCTCAGGCATTTTCCGATCACGCCGCAAGTCAGCATCGAGCCAGACGACAGTGGCGCCTATTATGTACTGTCCATCACGGCGGGCGACCAGCCCGGATTACTCTCGCGCATTGCGCAAGTGCTTGTGCGGTTTGGGTTGAACGTCCACAGCGCCAGGATAAACACATTGGGCGAGCGTGCCGAGGATACTTTTCTGATTACAGGAAGTATTTTGAGCGACTCCAGATCAGTGATCCAGCTCGAAGCAAACCTGATACAAGTGCTGCACACGTCGCCACAATCGGAGGCCTCCGAAAAAGCCCTCGGAAAACCTTCTGCCGAACACCGGATTACCCCGCGCTGACTCGCGCGGGTTCCTTATCGGATGCGGATGTCTTAGGTTGCAACTCGGCTTCCGAATATCCGAGATGGGCCCGTAACAGGTGTGCAGCTTCCACCATTTGCTTCAAAGCGGTCATGACTTCCCCCCATCCCCGCGTCTTCAACCCGCAATCCGGGTTGACCCATAATTGGTCAGGGTCAATCACCCCGCAGGCTTTCTCCAGCAACTCCAGCATCTCCCGCGAACGGGGAATCCGCGGGGAGTGGATGTCATAAACGCCCGGTCCAATCTCGTTGGGATATTTGAAATGGCCGAACCCGTCCAGTAGCTCCATGCGTGAACGTGACGTTTCGATCGTGATTACATCTGCATCCATATCGGCAATGGCCGGGAGAATGTCATTGAATTCCGAGTAGCACATATGAGTATGTATCTGGCTGTCATCCCTTACGCCCGAGCTGGCGACACGGAAGGCATGCACCGCCCATTCCAGGTATGCATTCCAATCGCGCTTTTTCAAGGGCAGGCCCTCGCGAAAAGCGGGCTCGTCGATCTGGATAATCGCAATGCCCGCCCCCTCCAGATCCACGACCTCGTCCCGAATGGCAAGGGCGAGCTGTAGCGCGGTGACGGAGCGTGGCTGGTCATCACGCACGAACGACCACATCAGCATTGTAACGGGACCCGTCAGCATTCCCTTGACCGGCTTCCCAGTCTGGCTTTGCGCATATCGAATCCAGTCAGTCGTCATGGGTTCGGGACGGTAAATATCCCCGTAGAGAATCGGCGGTTTCACGCAGCGCGAGCCATAGCTTTGCACCCATCCATTCTCCGTGAAGACATAACCCCATAGCTGTTCGCCAAAATACTCGACCATATCGTTGCGCTCGGCCTCACCATGCACCAGTACATCAAGCCCGATTTCTTCCTGTTTTCTGATCGCCAGCCGTATCTCTTCCCGCATCGCTTCAAGATATTGCAAATTGCCGAGCTCTCCTTTCCTGAAAGCCGCGCGCGCTTTACGGATATCTGCTGTCTGAGGAAATGACCCAATGGTTGTGGTAGGCAAAAGCGGAAGCTGTAGCCGCTCCCGTTGCAGTTTCTGCCTGATCTTGAACGGGCTCTTGCGCCGGCCATCCTGTTCAGTCAGGCGATTCAGACGGTCCTGCACCACCGGGTTGTGGATGCGCGATGATTCCCGCCGAGCCTGTCTGGCTGCGGTGGAAGCATCCAGTTGCTGGCGTATCGAATGTTCACCCTGATTCAGCCCTTGCCCCAGGATAGAGACTTCTTTTAATTTCTGTACCGAGAAAGCCAGCCAGTTCCTTATTTCAGGCTCCAGACTGCTTTCCAGTTCCAGATCCACCGGACAATGCAGAAGCGAGCAACTCGGCGCAATCCACAGTCTCTCCCCGAGAAGGGACTGGGCATGCGACAAAACCGAGAAGGTGGGAGCAAGGTCCGCTCGCCAGATATTACGTCCATCGATAATGCCCAAGGACAGCACTTTTCCAGCCGGGTAACCATCCAGAAAAATACCGAGTTGACCAGGGGCCCGGCACAAATCGATATGGAGGCCTTCCACGGGTAACTTCTTCAATCGCTCGGCATGATTGTTCACGCCATCGAAATAAGTCGCTAAAAGAATTTTAGGGAGTCGGGCAAGTGCCGAGCGGCTTTGTGCTTGCCCGTCTGCCGGTTCCCGCAAACCAGCATAAGCCTGATCCAAACCCCGCAGCCAATCCTCGTCCAGGTCGAGGGCCAGTACAGGTTCGTCGATCTGTACCCATTCCACGCCTAGCGATGCAAGCCGGACGAGAATATCGCGATATACCGGCAACAGTTGGGGTAACAAATCCAGGCGGCTGAATTCCTGTTCGTCCTGCCGGAGGACCTCTTTTCCAAGATACAGGTAGGTCAACGGCCCGATCAAGACGGCTTTAGGCTTGATGCCGAGCGCCTGCACTTCGGCAACTTCCCTGAAGAGTTGCTCGGAACCTATACGAAAGCAGGTGTGGGCATCGAATTCCGGGACGATATAGTGATAGTTGGTGTCAAACCATTTGGTCATTTCCATCGCAGGCTGATCGACAGTGCCGCGCGCCATGGCGAAGTACAAGTCCAGCTCTGTTTTACCCTTGTCTGCTCCGAAGCGTGCAGGTATTGCACCCAGCAGTGCGGTCATGTTCAGCATCTGGTCATAAAGGGCGAAATCGCCTACGGGAATGAGATCAATACCCTGCTCGCGCTGCAAAAGCCAGTGCCGCTTCCGCAATTCCGCTGCCGTGGTTTTGAGTTGCTCATCAGCGATATCGCCGTGCCAGTATGCCTCGAGTGCGCGCTTCAGTTCCCGTTGCGCGCCAATACGCGGAAACCCCAGGTTATGTGTCAGTGCCATGGTCATTCTCCTCTATCGTTTGGTCCCACTTCAATTGCAGCTCTGTGGAGTGACTGACGATTTTGTGGCAGACTTGGTTATGAATCAAATGAAATGTTGTAAAATATTAATGAATAGAATTCATAAATCTCTCTGTGACGATGGCTTCCCTCTCCCTGCTTGAACTTCGGCACCTCCGCACCCTCGCAGCCCTGGATGAAACAGGCAGCGTCTCGCGGGCGGCAAAACGCGTGCACCTGACCCAATCGGCGTTGTCGCACCAGATCAAAGTGTTGCAGAACCATTACGGCTTGCCGATATTGCGCCGCCAGGGACAAAGCATCGAACTGACCGAAGCGGGACAGCATCTGGTCACATTGGCGCGCAAGGTACTCGAGGAAATACAGGCTACTGAACGAAATCTTGCCAAAATGTCGGAGCATGCCTCGGGTAGCTTGCGCATCGTGCTGGAGTGCCACACCTGCTTCGACTGGCTGATGCCGCTGATGGACGCATTCCGCCAGAACTGGCCCGAGGTCGAACTCGATCTGGTTTCGGGATTTCACAGCGATCCCGTCCAGCTTCTGGAAGAAGGCAGCGCGGATGTGGTGATCGGATCGGAGCAGATCGAGCGACGCGGCGTCGTTCACCACCCGCTCTTTCGCTTCGAAATTCTTGCAGTGCTGGCGCCGGAACACCCGCTACGCGCGAAGAAAATCCTGCATGCACGCGACTTTGCCGGCGAGACGCTGATTACCTATCCAGTACCGGAGGAGCGTATCGATCTTATTCGCAATGTGCTGAAACCGGCAGGCGTTCAACCCGAGCGGCGCACAGCCGAGCTTACAGTGGCAATTCTGCAATTGGTCGCCAGCCGACGGGGCATTGCCGCGCTACCCAGCTGGGGACTTAAAAACTATGTCGAGCACGATTATGTGATCGCGCGACGAATTGGTTCGCAAGGGCTGTGGAGTGACTTGTACGTATCAACGCTGGCGGAAACCGCCACACGGCCCTATCTGCGCGATTTTCTGGTTACTGCAAGGAATACGTGCTTCGCAACGCTGGATGGAATCATTCCCCTGAAGCCGGCGGATCAATAGGCGCCAAACAGGTAGCAAGCCGAGGGGAAACAGCTGGGGAGAAGAAGTGCAGAAGAGGTATAAAGAGGCGGGATAGGCAGGCGAATACAAGCAGCAGCTGGGGTTGATCGGTAAACTGGCAGGCCCCCGAATGATGAAGGACCTGCCAGACAGAAGTTTCCCTGGAATTTCCTCAGTGCAGCGTGACCGGCTCCTCTTCTTCGCAGGCGAGATCGGCGCAATACTTCTCATAAACGCCGTCCAGGAACCCCCACAGCGCCTCGCATGCGCGCATGGTCGCTGCAAGCACCTCGGCCTGCTTCTCCGGGGAGTCCGCAAACCGCTCGATCAACATCCATTCGGCCTGGGAATGATACACGTCCGCTTCCTCGTGAACGCTGAAGAACTCGTAGCTTGAGGGATCGCTCATTCCGTAATATTTCTCCAGTCCATCAATTTTTACAGAAGCGATGGACGGCACCTGCGATTCAAAGGCATGCAACGCGGCAAGACCTGCGTAGAACGGCTGGTTCAGACAGATGTCGCGGAAGGTGGAAACCAGCCGTGCTGTTCCGGGCAAGGCAGAGGCCCGTGCGAGATCCTTATCGCTCGAACCCAGAGCCAGGGCGAAATTCTTCCACAGGGCCGGATGGTTCTTGTCGCCATGCTCTTCGCTGATGAGGTTGTTGAGCACTTCCTGGCGCACACTGATGTCGCCGCTGTTGTCTTCGCTATGAAAATGCGGCGTATTGAAATGTACTGCGCTCAGATAGGTCGGTTCGGCCAGCACATTGTGAAAATATTGTTCGGCATAACCACGCAGCTGCTCCTTGGTGAGCTTGCCTGCCGTCCAGGCCTGATAAAAAGGATGCTTCAACAAGTGCTTCGCATCAATGATGGAATCGACTTTTTGCTTGAAAGATGAGTGGGTTGTCATGGTTTTCCTCTAAAGCAGAGATGGTAATTCAGAGAATTTCCGGAGTAATCGGTTTGCATATCATCTACAAATAACGCGCGTAAGTCAAATTCGGTTCACTTTCTCGTACTGGAATCCTTCAATTTTTACCGTCTTTTGGCGTCGAAAAGAGCGTAATACTCATCAGCATCGGGGGTAATGACTTTATCAAGGTCTTGGCTCCGTCGCTGTGGCCTCTGGAAATTCTTAAATAAATGCGTGGCGTTCCGATACTCCAGGAGGAATCGAGAGTAAAGTGAATATGAGCGATTAAGAAAAGCTGATACGTCAGCAAAACTGTACCAGGTTAATTTAAGGAACCATATGTAATAACCTGCATTTATTCCCGTCAGCCTATTTGATCTTCAAGAATAAGTACGACTGACGGGACTCATGCTAGATCAGCGCCTTCTCGATGGGTCGGGTGACCGCCGGTGCTGCGGTGAGGGTGCAGCCGGCACTCGCCGAGATCATTGTTGCCACAGCCAGCCACTGCACCAGGGTCAGCTGTTCTCCTAAAATGAGATAGCCAGCGAGTGCGCCAATGGCGGGCGCGCTGCTGATGATGACTCCGAACATGCGGCTGCTTAGCCTCTCCAGTGCCTTCATTTCCAGTATGTAGGGAATTGCGCTCGACAACAATGCCACCACAAGGCCGAGCCATAGTACCGGGCTAACAAGGAGTTTCTCTCCCGCCATCACTACCCCGAAGGGCAGCGTTACTGCGCAGGCAATCGACATCCCCAGTGCCACCGCCGTCTTGCTTCCCAGTTCGGACGCCCGTTTTCCAAACAGGATATAGAGCGCCCAGCACCCGGCGGCGCCGAAGGCAAAAGCGATTCCGAAGGGATCCAGTCGTGCCTGGCTGCCGGGCCAGGGCATCAGCATCAGTAAGCTCGCCACAGCAAGCGCGAACCAGAAAAAATCCCGGATCGAACGCGAAGTCAGCAAGACAACCGAAAGGGGGCCGCTAATCTCGATCGCGATGGCTACTCCAATGGGAAGGCGCTCGATTGCCAGGTAGATAAGGAGGTTCATACTTCCTAGGGCAAGTCCGTAGAGTGCGAGGAAGGTGATTTGCCGTTTCGTCAAGGCAATCCTCCAGGGCCGTGAGATCGCCAGCAGGATCAAAGCCGAAATACCCGTCCTGAGCGCCGCAACCCCCTCGGGTCCAACCAGCGGAAAGAGGCTCTTTCCCAAAGCCGCTCCCAGATTGGTGGACAACTGAGCCACGACTATCGCCAGACCCGCAAAAGCTACTTTTTGATCCATCATTGCTGCCAATGTTTCCCCGGAGCATACGCGTCTTATGTTGAACTGTGCCAAGATTGTCAGACCTCGGCCTCCCGCTTTCCATTTGGGGGTTGAAGAAAGCAAAGGCGGAACTGACGTTGAGCGTATTGAGCTATCCCCTCGGCGCCTCATCAACATTCAGAGCGCACAAATGCTCAACACCTTGCGCTAATCTTGAAATGAGGAGATGTTTTTGAGAGATCCCTTAAATCTGGATGTCATCGAGGAATCGATGCATGACATATGCGTCAACATATCCTAGACTCTTATGCAAGAAAGCTTTAGGCAGTATTCCGACGATGGAAAATCCCAGCTTTTGCCACAACGAGACCGCTGCTTCGTTGGTGCTCACGACAAAATTGAACTGCATGGCCAGATAACCGGCTTTCTTTGCCTCACGCAGGCAATGCAGCCCCATCTCTCTTCCCACGCCTTTGCCACTGCAGCGCGGGTTTACCATGAAAGAGGCATTGGCAACATGCGATCCAAGGCCTCGCTGATTGGCAACGAACTTGTACATCCCGATGACTTGTCCATCATTTTCGGCCACATACGAAGTAATCCCTGGTGCAAACCAGTACGCAAACGCATCGGGATAACTGGTTTCTTCTGCAAAGACATAAGTTGTTCCGGGCGCTATTACGGCCTGGAAGATCGGCCACATGGCGACAAAATCAGATTCAACAGCTTGACGAATGTTCATCTTTCAAAGAAAACCTGATTGTAGGGGTTTGCAATTATCCGATAAGACTTGCAATCAAGGTATCACGATAGCGCCAAAAGACATACGAGATAGGGGGGATTCGCCGCCTATTCTCGAGTGTTTATCCCAGCTAACCCTCTTCCCGGTTATCCCCGGGCGGGCTTCCGAATGGCCGCCAGAACTCGTTGCTGGTACAATCCTGATGAGCTATCAGGTGCAGGAGTCGTACCAGGATTTCGCGCCTTTCACTCAGGCCACGCGCCTTCATTTTGCAAGCCTTTTATCGGGCTGAAGATTTATTCAACGCTTTTCTTAGCTGAAACGCGGCTTTATTTTCTCAAGCAGGGTTGCCATGGATGAGCAATCGAGCCTGCTGGCGCTGTTCACCAGCAGCTTTCTTGCTGCCACGTTACTTCCGGGCGGCTCGGAAGCAGTACTATTTGGCGTGCTGACAGCCTACCCCGAGCTTTATTGGTCTGCTCTAGGACTTGCTTCAATTGGCAACACCATGGGGGGCATGAGTTCCTATGCGATAGGCCTCTTGCTGCCCGATGAGAAGACTCTGCTTAAAAGATTGGGGGGGAGCACGCGGGGTTTGATCTGGGTGCGCAAATATGGCAGCCCGGTCCTGCTGCTCGCCTGGGTGCCTATCATTGGGGATGTGCTATGCGTGGCAGCGGGATGGCTTCGGATTAACTGGATATCGACCATGCTGTTCATGGCCGTGGGAAAGTTCGCCCGGTACTGGGCCATCGCGGCTGCGATCAGCCTATAGGCAATCTATGAACGAGCTATGGTCGCTTCAGTCCCGCTTCCTGAGGTCCAAGCTTCATTGATGGACTCAGGGGACGGCCATTGGACAGCATTCCCCTCGCCGATATCAATCAATGATCAATTTACCTGGATTTACTTTGCTTCGGCACTTTCCAGCAGCTTCTGCAGCTCACCGCTCTGGTACATTTCGGAAACAATGTCCGAGCCGCCGATAAACTCTCCATTAACATAGAGCTGCGGAATGGTAGGCCAGTTTGAGTAATCCTTGATGCCCTGGCGGAATTCCGGTTCGGCGAGCACATCCACTGCGAAAAGATCATCCACGCCGCAAGCGTTGAGGACTTTTACCGCGTGGGCCGAAAAACCGCATTGCGGGGCTGCGGGCGAACCTTTCATGTAGAGCACCACGGGATGCGTGGTGACTTGTTGCTTGATGATTTCCTGCGTATCCATATCTGACTCCTCAAAAAAACGTTAGCTCTGCAAATCGGATTATCGAGGGAAAGCCCTCCAAGAGCAGGCAATTCTTCAATATATCGTATTATTATCGCATTTTAGCAGCTTCTTCCCGGAAACTCCTAAACCATCCACCGCTTACCCGCATTATTCCAGCGAGATCGGGATGGGAGAACACCTCTGTGAAACCTGCTTCCCTCAGGAGGCGTCTACAGGCTTCCGCCTGATCGTAACCGTGCTCCAGCAGCAGTGAGCCCTCGGGCACCAGATGAGCGGGAGCGGAACCAATGATCAGCCGGATGCAACCAAGACCTTCTCCTTGGGCTACGAGTGCGATCTGCGGCTCGAAGCGCAGGTCGCCCTGGGCCAAATGAGGGTCGTCCCCCGCTACATAAGGCGGGTTGGATACGATCAGATCGAAGCTTTCGCCAATCACCCCCTCAAACCAGTCTGCCTCGATAACGCGCACATTCCTCAGCTTGAATCGCGCGGCGTTGGCGTTGGCAACGACGACCGCGGCGGCTGAAACATCGACTGCGGTAACCTCTGCCAGCGGTCGATGCTTGGCCAGGGTCAGCGCGATAGCGCCGCTGCCCGTCCCCAGATCAAGTATCCTGCAGGGGCGCTGCGGAGGAATCCGCGCCAGCGCGAGATCGATCAATAATTCGGTTTCGGGTCGGGGAACAAGTACCGCAGGCGTGACGTTGAACTCCAGACTGTAGAACTCGCGCCTGCCCGTCAGATAAGCAACCGGTTCGCCCAGGGCGCGCCTGTCTGTCAGCAGGTAAAACGCTTGCGTCTGCTCAGTGGTCAGTTTCTGCTCGGGATGAGCAAGAAGGTAAGCAGGATTTACGTTGAGCACGTACTGCAATAGCATCCGCGCGTCGATATCGGCAATGTTCCGGCGGGATTGCCTCAGCGCTTCGAAAATTGTGAGGGACGACACCGGAACGGGGAATCTACTCCGCCATTGCCGCCAACTGCTCGGCCTGATGCTCGGCCAGCAACGCGGAGCAAAGCTCGTTCAAATCCCCATCCATGATCTGTTCGATCTTGTACAGCGTCAGATTGATGCGGTGATCCGTTATCCGCCCTTGGGGAAAATTGTAAGTGCGGATACGTCCTGAACGATCACCCGTACCTACCAGGGACTTGCGCGTTGCCGCCTGTTTGCTTTGCTGCTCCTGCATCTGCTTGTCGCGGATGCGCGCAGCCAGCACGCTCATCGCCTGCGCCTTGTTTTTATGTTGGGAACGGCCATCCTGGCATTCGACCACGATTCCCGTCGGCAGGTGAGTGATGCGCACGGCAGAATCAGTCTTGTTGATATGCTGCCCCCCCGCTCCGGAAGCGCGAAAAGTATCGATTCTCAGCTCGGCAGGATTGAGCGCGACATCCTCGATCTCGTCTGCCTCTGGCATCACCGCGACGGTGCAGGCGGAAGTATGGATGCGTCCCTGCGTCTCGGTCGCTGGCACGCGCTGCACCCGGTGCCCACCCGATTCAAACTTGAGTTTGGAATAGGCACCTTCACCGCTGATTTTGGCAATGATTTCCTTATACCCGCCGACGTCGGAGGGGCTTTGCGAAATGATTTCCACCTGCCAGCGCTGGCGTTCAGCAAAGCGGGCATACATGCGAAACAGGTCCGCCGCAAACAGCGCGGATTCGTCTCCCCCGGTACCGGCCCGGATCTCCAGAAAAATATTGCGCTCATCGTTCGGGTCTTTGGGCAGCAATTGCTTCTGCAATTCCGCGCCATAACGTATCAGCCTCTCTTTGGCATCCCTTATCTCGGCATCGGCAAACTCGCGCATTTCCGCCTCAGCAGCCATTTCCTGCGCGGTATGAATATCCTGCTCGCTTTGCAGATAAGCGTGATACAAGTCGACCACGGGCGCAATCTCCGCACGTTCGCGCGCCAGCTTGCGGTAGTGATCGAGATTGACCGTGATGCTTTCGCTGCTCAGCAGACGATTCAACTCCTCCAGGCGCACGCTGAGTTGCGTGAGCTTGGCAGCTATACTTTTGTTCATTCTGAGGGATGAAGGTGATACAGGCGGCTGATCAGGTCGACTAGATCGTCACGCTCGTCCTCAGCGGCATGGTTGAGCGCGTAGGAGGGTAAATGGAGAAACTTGTTGGTAAGCCCGTTGCTCAGGGATTCGATAATTTTCTGCGGATCCTCCCCTTTGGCCAGCAGTTTTTTTGCCCGTTCCAGTTCATGGCGTCGGTAACGCTCCGCCTGGTCGCGCAAGGCGCGTATGGTGGGCACAACGTGGCGCGATTCCAACCAGTGCATGAAATTGACCACATTCGAGTCGATAATAGCCTCTGCCTGCGCCACCGCTCCCTGCCGGGAATCGAGGCCTTCCTTCACGATATCGGCAAGATCATCCACCGAATAGAGGAACACGTCATCCAGTTCCGCCACCTCGGGCTCCACGTCCCGCGGCACGGCCAGATCCACCATGAAAATCGGCCGGTGCTTGCGTGCCTTGATCGCCCGCTCCAGCATGCCCTTGCCAAGAATGGGGAGCGTGCTCGCGGTACAGGTGACGACAATATCATGAAGCGCCAACTGGTCGGGAAGTTCGTTCAGGGTGATGACTTGTCCGTTCAACCGATGCGCCAGGGCCTGCGCCCGCTCGACAGTCCGGTTGGCGACGGTAATGCGTTTCGGATGACGGGCAGCGAAATGGCTCGCACATAGCTCGATCATCTCGCCCGCACCGATGAATAACACGCGCTGCTCGCCGATGTCCCCGAAAATGCGCTCCGCCAGCCGGGTGGAGGCCGCCGCCATGGAAACGGAATTTGTCCCGATTTCGGTGGAGCTGCGAACCTCCTTCGCAACAAAAAAGGTCCGCTGGAACAGCTTGTGCAATAGCATGCCGAGCGTGCCTGCATGCTCAGCCGATTTCACTGCATCCTTCAACTGGCCAAGTATCTGCGGTTCGCCCAGCACCATGGAATCCAGTCCGCTGGCAACGCGGAAAGCGTGCTTTACAGCCTTTTCCTTCGGCAACCTGTAGAGATACGGCTCAAGCTCACGAGTCGGCAACCGGTGAAAATCCGCCAGCCAGTGGGTGGCTTCGTCCGGCTTATCGGTACTGCAATAGACCTCGGTGCGATTGCAGGTGGAAACAATCGCCGCCTCTCTCACCGGACGATGGCTTACCAGATCGTGCAGCGCATGCTCCATCGCGTCCGCGGGGAACGACACCTGCTCGCGCACATCGAGCGGCGCGGTCTGATGGTTGATGCCAAAGGCAAATAACTGCGTCGAAGACACGTTAGCTCAGTACCGGCTGAATTTTAAAATTTCGTGATTATAGTATTACAAGCATTTGAATACCAACAATTGGAAGAGTTTCGGATCCAGAAAAAAATATGGGAACAGTGTCAAGTGGGATCACCACCTGCATCAGAGGGAAACTTCAGGATTGATCAAGAGGGCAGAGCTGCAAGCTTTTTCAATGCTGTTACTCCGCCACCCTCAGAGCGGGCATCATTCGCAACCTGAGAATCCTTTCCCGGTTACTTCCCGGTTCTCCGGCTCGAGTTGTCAAAGCATCTTGAGTGAAACTTTTTAAATGTGGCATACCGAACAGTATAAGCTGCTAAAAGACGTTAATCTGATTTCCAATGCCGTAACGATTTACTTACTGAATAACGGCAAATCCTCTTCAATTTAGAAAAAGGAGATCGAATTATGAATAAGGATCAAGTGAAAGGAACCGCGAAGGACATCGTAGGAAAAGTTCAGGAAGAGGCCGGAAGGGCAGCAGGAAGTAAAGAACATGAGGCTAAGGGCCTTGGCAAACAAGTTGCCGGCAAGGCACAGAAAAAATATGGAGATGCCAAGGAAGCCGTGAAGGATGCGGCGGACAAGCTTTAAATTAACTTCCAAACATCCCCTCCCGCTCGACCAAAAACCCGCAAAGCGGGTTTTTGGTTATTTGCTTCAGCCTGCAAGCCTTCTTTTTTCTGAAGAAAACCTACATCACTTCCAGAGTTGTTGGCTTATTGGCTTCAATGTCTCCAATAAAAATGAATCGACATATCTCAGGGGATCAGGGCAGAATGCCCCATCCACTTCGCTCGTTTTTCACTTTCCTGCTGGCGCCTCTTGATAGAGGTCATAGATACTGCCGAGCGGTCCTATACACATTATAAATTCTGTAACAAACCGTCCATACAATCGGTGCTTGCATTCACTTTAAGGAGTCCCGATAAATGGCCAAATATGTTCCCTATGTAAGAACCGAACAAGGTTACATAGAGCGAAGCTCTTACGCTATTTTCAACTCCCCGGATGGTAATTCCAGCAGTTGCCTGGCTCCCTATATACATGAAGAACAACTTGTCGGATGGCCTGAATCGAAGGTGTACTGGGCTGCTAAAGTTGGACCAAGCGTGGGCCTGGCTCCACTCGATCTCTGTCCGGATTACATTGCCGGCCGATAATAGGTCCACAATAAAACCGAAGCGATGGCATGTCAGCAGTACGTGAAGCGGAGTTGTTTATTCCTTCGAAGATAGCTTTTCGCTGAGCTCTTCAAGAAAACCTTGCTGCCCAGGACGGATGCGCCGCTTTCCTTCGGGAATGTCAAACCACTCCGCCCGATCCACCTCCGGGAACTCCCGGATTCTGCCGGAGCCTTTCGGCCATTCCATGCTGAAGGCATTTGAGATCAACCCGGAAGGGTCCCAATCGCTTTCCGTAGCCCAGGCATCCACCCGCTTTCCGCTCGGTTGCTTGCGCGACGTGAGCGGAAGGAAGGGCCCTGATGGACGATGCCCGGTTTCCTCAAAAAACTCTCTTAACGCAGCCTGAAGCGGTTCTTCATCCTCCTCGTATTCGCCCTTTGCAATCGACCACGCGCCGAGATCCTTATTTTTCCAGAACGGACCTCCAGGGTGGACAAGCAGAACCTCCATCCGGCCATTCCGTCTGCGATAGGGCAGAATACCCGCGCTTTTCTTACTCATGCTGATGATGGTCCGACTGCCCGCTACAGGATCAATCCGAAGAGCGTCTTGAAGTGGCTTAAAGTAGTTAAGCGAAAAACATGCCGCCTATGCCAAGGGTCCAAAGAAGTGCGATCAATCGTTCTTTCCTTGGAAGAAGAAGCGGCTATATATAAATTTAACCGTTGCTCCCACGCCGTACCTCGTTGTCCCGCTTCTGGAAATTAACAGAAAGCAGGGCAACTTAGGTCGCTAGTTCATGGTTCATGGTTGACGCTGGTTCTCGTCTTTATCGTTCTTCTCCTTTGCCGTGCAATCATCCATTTCGTAATACAAGCCAATCTCTGGTAGTTTCAAGACGAATTTATGCTTGCCGTTCGCTGATTTCACAAATGGCTGGTTTTGAACGAAATCGATTCTCTCGACTGCGAGACTCTTTTGGATACGCTCCTTATAGGGCGCCCAGTCTGTATCCATGTCATGAGTATGGAGATTGACAACAAGCGTGTGCCCGTCATAGGCGACTTGAAAAGCTGTAATTGTCTGAACTTCCCGAAACAGGTGAGTAAAAAACTCGGAATGGACAGTATTGCCCGCCTGATCAGAAATAACGTCATTCGATCGCCCTATTACGGCCGCAATCAGAGGAAATCCTCTGCCGCACGAACAGGGTTCATCCGCCATCGTTATCAAGTCGCCCGTATCATACCTGGGCAGAAAAAGTGCTTCATTTGATATATCGGTGGAAACGAGACGCCGGTCTTCCAGCACTTCAAAGTAGCAGCGGTCAGTAATCAAATGAAACCCTTTCCTCTGCTCGCATTCATAGGCCGATATTCCCGCATCGTGACATCCATATTGACTGAAGCAGGGAACGCCAAATGCGCGTTCAATAGTCTCGCGCATGCCGGGAGTCAGATTTTCGGCAGTAGTTACTATTCCTCTCAGAGAAAAGCTCGGGCGGTCAGGCATTGAAAGCAAATATTCAGCGAGTTCCTGAACGGCTGATGCATAGCCATATAAAAGACGGTATTTACCTCGTGCTATCTCTCTGGCATAAATATCCAACATCTTCGCACTCATTTCGAACGCTGAGAAAAGGCGCGCGTTCATTATTCCATAATAGATACTCTGCTTGATTCCGGAGGTAAAAAGAGATGAGCCTGCCAGGATAGCCACGGGCTCCCCCAGATGATATCCAGCGGTTTGCCAACTCAGCAGGATACCGGCCCAGAGATAAGATTGGGATTTGACTCCAGTGACGTAAACAAAAGGCTCTCCCGTTGAACCCCCTGTTTTCTTGCGAAAAATCTTCCCTCCATAGCTTCTGTTCAAAAGGGATTCTCTATTTTCGTTTATGAATCTTTTGTCGATGACAGGAAATTCTGTAATAGATTTATGTTTCCTGTAATAAGGCACCTCCCTCATCGAATCGAGGTATGCTTCCAGCATTTTCTTTTGACGAAACCTGATAACCTCCTGCGATTCAAACTGGACTCCCTCCAGTTCTTTTAACAGCATTAAGGATTGCGTACCTCTCATTAGATCGAGCAGTTGGAAGCGCGCCCTGCCAAACCACTTCTGAACAAGAGTATAGTCAAAGCCTACCATCGTCGTTTCCTGCTCTACCGAAACGAGGCATAACTGATGCCTCGCATTGCACACCCGTAGAATCTTCTCCTTTCCATGCTCCTCCTAACCATTGTCATTGGTTCTATATCATACATCGGCCTGCTCTATCTAAATAGATGCGAATCGCCTCCCATCCCCTCCGGTTTCGTGGAGGTTCTGCTTTATGCTAAAAGCCAGGGGGAAGCAACTGAAGAAATGTCTTACAAATCCGCCGGTTCCTTTGATGATATTGATATCAAAAAAAAGAGCGTCCGCTCGGGACGCTCAAATGTGAATAGTTTTTCTCGTTCCTAGGATTTTGCCGAGTTGAAGTTGCCCAGGAGAATCAGGTCGCCCGGCACGCCACAACTGCTGAACGAGATGTAGTTGTTCGATGGGAACAACAGGTTTTTCAGCGCGAATACCGAAATGGAATCGAACTGGATGGACAGCTTTTCCGCAATCTGCGTCGGCACCTGGCTCTGTATTTGCTGATTGACCTGCGCGGCCAGATCGTCAGAGCCGCTAGGTCCTCCTCCCGACAAGTGACCACTGACCACAACTCCCTGACCGGAAGTCTTGATCTCGATGGTCTGGTTGCGCCCGCTTCCACCCACACTCAGCGGCAACGCAGCTTTCACCTCGATTGTCACGTCCGTTGCCAGCCTGGAATCGCTGCAGCGGGGGTCGCAATTCCACAAGCAGGGATAGTACGACGTGCAGGCACGCTGGTTGTATTGCAGGGATTGCCCGCGCGACCCGCTGTAATACATTTGCCCGTTTGGCTGCACGACAATGGCGGTGTCCGCCAGCGACCAGGAGACGTCGTTTCCGCCCGGAATCGAGTAGGTATACTGGGTGATCGATCCACTGCCATGACCGCTGCTGGTGGACGAGGTGTGGTTGAGTTTGCTCAAGTCCACGCTGCCGGTGACGCTGGCACTGGTGAATTTAGCCGACCACGCCTTGGCTGAACTGCCTGGATCGACCCCTTGCAGCGCCCAGCCATTGTTTCTCAAGCTTTGGGGAAGCACATCCTTGAATATCAGCGCCGAGCGGACGATCATGCTGTTACTCTGACCCTGCGGAATCGGCTCAGGGATATTGTTCAGAAAAGCCTGGGAGTAATTCAGCGCCGCCCGTCCTCCGGTCATAATGAAGAGCTGTAGCATCTCGTTATTGCCGGGTGTCTGAAGCGGCTTGAAGATAAAATCGCTTGGCTTGAGTGACTCCAGTGTGGGAATAGCGGTCAGGTCGAGCTGATTGATCAGGTAGACCACAGGGTTATTGACGAAGTATTCCTTCACCGCCTTGTTGAATTCCACCTTCGTTGCGTCGCTCAGATCGATGTTGCTGATCGAGAACGTTCCCTCCTTCATGTCGAGCTGCACTTTCAAGACGTTGTGATTGCTGTTGTCAATCTTGACCGTTCCTGCCACCTTGGCCAGTTGAATCACCGCCGTCAGAGTTTCGCCGCCGATCGATTGGGGGGCATCGCACTGTTCAGGGAATGAACCCACTTTCGAACAGCGCTGCACTGAGCCGTTCAAAACCTCCATTCTCAGCATCGCTGTATTGTTGTTATTGATGCTGAAATTTAGAAGGGGGTAGCCGTATTCGATGGTAAAGCGATTGATCACGGTCACATCGCCCGGGTATTTCTCCGAGGTGTTGACAACGATTCTGTTTTTGTAGGTCGTGTCCTTTTTCAGGGCTTCGTACTGGTCCTTCAGCGCTCTGTTGATCTCTTCCAGATTCATGTTGAACACTACATCCCAGCCGTTGGTGCAGCTTCCCTGAGCATACATCTGCTTCAGCAACGTATCTGCGGAGGGCAAGGTTGGAGCTGGAGCTGCAGCAAGCAGCGGGCGGAAACCTTCAGCTGCCGGGGCCGCAAGCACCGGGGGCAAACCTGATGCGAGCAGGCGGTTCAAGGCGCGGCGCTGCATGACTTTCTGCGCATCCGCAATTCTTGCTTCCAGCACGAAGGACAACCGGATCGTCAAACTATCGCCATCGAACCGCAGGCCCTTGTTCGTGCTCGTGTTCGGCAGCGAAATCTCCCAGATGGAAAAGGGCGTCACCCGGCTTACACCTTCAGACCAGGATTGCCCCCCGTCGGAAAACCTGGGCGAGTTGTCCTGGGCGTTATAGTTGTATATGCGCTCGCGCCATGGCGTGCGGAATGTCAGTGGATCGCGATGAAGGTTGCGGTCATGAAAGGGGGTTCCGCTATAAGCCAGGCGCAGCAGATAAGTACCACTTTCAGTCGACCTGACACCTTCCACGGAAGCAACCACGGAAACGATCCTGGCGTTGACGTATTGGTAGAATGCCGGCGCATCCAGGAAAATGGTGGTGCGAAAGATATTGCCGCCAGTCAATTCCTCTGGCTTCACCCCTTCGATAACATATTCGATCGGCCTGGTTCGTGTGACCTGATACTGGGCGAGCAGGGATTTGGCTTCCAGCGTGGCGGCTTTCTGCTGAACCACCGCGGCACTGAATTTCAGCAGACTGTACGCCAGCACGGGTGTGGCGGGCTGAAGGTTGGCGTATTGAAGCGCCAGGTCCTGCATCAGGAATGCCTTGGCAAGAATTGTGAGCATCTGGTTCTGGATGAATGTCAGGTGCCCGGTCAACGCCACCAGATCGATTGCGGAACGGTCCAGATCCTTCACCTGGGCAGGATGCAGCTTCTGCTGCAATTCCTCCAGCCGTTTTGCCTGACGGCTGTTGATCTCTTTCTGCTTCTGATTGGTATAGATGTCTCGTTGCAGGGCGTGTAATGCGGATTCAGCGCTGGTTACAGCCTTGCCGCGCAGCACCATCGTGGCAAAAGCCGCTTGCAGCCTTGCCTTTTCCGGTTTGATGTCCGGCCCAGATGCCATGATCTGGTTGAACTGGATCGACATTTCGTCCCAGGAAAGCATCGATGGATTGCCGAACTGCGCATCATCCAGATCATCCAGCGCGTGCTGGGCGTTTTCCAGAGCATTGGCACCGGTACTCGCGCCGGTATAGAGCTTGGACAGGGCGTTGAGCACATTCAGCGTCTTCTGGATGCGTTGCACGGTGAGGCCAAGATCTTTCACTGCGGAGATGGAGGATGCCGGAATGGCGATGGAAGTGCCAAGGCTGAACAGATTGGTGGCCACTTCCAGGCCGAACTTGATCGCTTCCATGGTTTGCCACTGCTGCACCGCGGATTTATATTTCTGTACCGCCAGGTTCACTTCTCCCTGGGCTTCGAACAGTGAGGCGCGTAGGTCGTTGATCTTGTTCTGCTGCTGGTCGGCCTCGGTCTTGCTCTGGGCAATCAGCGAATCGTAGAATCCTTCCAGGTCTCTCTGCTGTTCGGCATTCGCCTTGATCACATCGCTGACCAGTTCACCCGACTTGATGATGTTCTCATTGAGCGTCCTGCCGACATCGATCACCCTTTCTTCCAGGCGCCGAGTGGCCATGCGCTGTTCGTTTTGCGCCACCTGCAGCTGTATCCTGTCCAGATAGCTGAGTATGCTTTGCACATACTGCTCGTAGTCTGTGTAAGGCAGAATCGGAACGAAACTGCCATATTCCGGATTGATGGCGTAGCTGGCGAGATCCATCGCACGGATGCGCAAGGCGATCAGCTCTTCGCTACCGCTTGCGCCTGATAGAAATTCCGCCAGCCAGTTCAGATAATCGCGCACGAACTGCTGGAGACAACCATTGGCTTTGCCCGACTGGTCACTGATGACCGCCTCGGCAAATGTCATGGAAAACTGAAGACTGTTCACAAGCAAAGGTACCGCCTCAGCGGGAGGCACAACACGCACGTCATCCGCGACAAAAGGCACTGCCTCCGGACCTTCGCCTTCCAGGTCGAACCTGAGCCCATCCACGATGACACTGTAGCGTGAACCGGAACGGTTTCTGATTGCCAAGGCACCCAGAAACTCATCACATCCCAACTGCAGGGATTCAAATGCTTCATCCGCCAGGGAGATCGCCCTGGGTTGGCCTTGCACCCGCATATCCAGCACCTGCCCGAACAGTCGCACTTTTTTTCCGGGCACCTCGGTGGTTTTATTGCTGCTCACGGACAATACGTTGGCAAGAAGGATGAAATCCTGCACCTCTTCGGCAGCCACGAGTTGCATGTCTGCGAGATCCAGACGTGCCTTATACGCATTGACAGTGGGATTGGCAAGGAATGACACGACCCCGGCGGTATCCTGTGGCAGCATGCGGACGAAATCCCGCTGGTCATAAATGGAAAAATTAGGCTGTATCGTCGTACGGTACTTCTGCGCCATCGCGCCTTTGAAGATGCGCTGCCAGATCAGCCCGCGCTTCTGCTCGATCATCACGCTCAGGCTGGCAAGCCGCACACCTATCACCGTCTGCTGGGCGAATTCCTGCTGGAGATCGGCAAACGACAAAAGGGAGTTGACGTTGAACAGCGAGAACACGCTGTTCTTTTTTGACCACAGCTTATCCAGCCAATCGCCCCGCTCCAGGGTCGAATTGAAGACAGCGGAATTACTCAGGCAAATGATATTTCCATACTCTTCCACATAGCCGAAGATACCGGCCGCGCGGTCGGTCGTAAACTGGACAAAATTTTGCGAACCATGACCCGATAGCGGATTGCTGCCGTCCGCATAAGCCGACTTGATCCGCGCAAACTGTTCCGGCTGATAGGCAAACACCTGAAGGATGGTATCGCCCAGCTCCACACCGGAAACATAATGGGTGCCAAATTCGCGGAAAGAATCGAGGACCTTGTTGGCATCATCCTTTGTTAGTTGATCGCCGTAATCCTGCAGCCGGCTGCGCCCGGCATGCCGCAACCTGGTCGAAGCCGAAGTGAAGGCAGAGGTGAGCCCATACTCGGGATCGGGCTGACGGGGACGCGCGTGTACCAGAATGCCGCCCACCTCCGACGCATGGTTATCCGCTCCATCCACCCTTACCAGTTTGACCAGCGCATAACCTAATCCCGGCTTCGTCAAATCCACCCCGATGGTTTTTGAAAGTATTTCCAGGGAAGCCCGGCTGCCAACAGCACCCGCGAGCAAGGCGCCCGGCCCAAAGGAAGGAGCATCGATGTCGCTGGAAGGCTTGACGACCTCATACGGAATCAGCTCATCCAGCAACTCCAGGGCCGTTTCATGCAACGTAATCGCAGGGTAAGACCACGAGCCCCGGTGCTCGACCGGCCCCACGGGCTTTAAATCCATCGCCTGATGTTCGGCGGAATAGAGGATGTTGAGCAACCTCTTCTGCGGCTGCCAGTTCGGGTTAAGACCACGAACGAGATTGGTGGAAAAACCAATGCTGAAGTCCCGATTATTATTCATGATTTATGCATATCCCTGAAAGATTGGCGATGAGGATCAAACAGGTGATTCCTGCTTGAAGAGGAAGAGGCTGGTACGGCTGAGCCAAAAGGATATACAGACCGTTAGCGCTTCAAGACTCGGGAATAGGGGCAGATTGGCGCTCTATTCGAGATTTTGCCGATTTGGTTTTTTAATGGCGGACTTTGGGGGGAAGTTGATCTATGAAGACGTTCATACCAACAGGTAATGATGCGGGGTCGAGTATACGTGGAGGTCTTTCTCGGATTCTACATCCTCGCCAGAACTCGACTGGGCAGTGGCTGACCTGTTCGAGAAAGGTAACAACGCCAACACACTCGCTGCCGATATGGTCCAGAAGGACAAAATCATTCTGGCCCGAGACGTGGAACTAGCGTGCGATCAAGCGGCAGCCGGCCTTCCGGAAGCAAGCCGGCGAAAAACGGTCGAGCAGCATCCTCGTCGAAGGACTCTGCTCATCTTGCAAGGAGAATCTCCCGAGCGGGAAATTTAGGTGAAGCTAAACCAGGATAACTCCACTCACCCAGAACGGGTGATGCTAGCGCAGCAAAATGGGGCACTGCTATCAGGCCCAAGTGCTTCATCGATTGGATCGAAACGAAGGTAGTGGCACGAAGGTTCCATCGGTTAGAACTTCTCTACGCTCATCAACCTGATATTCAGGATCTTCGCACGGCTTCTCATAAACGATGCGGTAAGTATCGCCAACCTCCTCCTTGAGCCAACGCGCCAGTTTCAGACCGCATGCGTGGAACGCGGCCCAGTCCCAGCCGTTGGCATCGGGGGTTATCTGAGTAAAACGTTGTCTGGTCGAATTCGATGGCCCAGTCTGCAAATTTCCGCCATAGCCCCTCTGACATCGGAAAAGACTCGCGCCAACAGACGCCATCGCAAATATTGGTGCCGACCCGGCGCGTCCGGGGTCATCGACGAGCCACAGGAACGGCGCATTGCCATAGCCCACCATTACAGTAAGGATGGGAACGAACGATGCGTTACTGCCGGCCGTCATGGCGAATCATTCCTCCTGGGCGAGCCATGCATGGTTCAGCACCCGATCTTTGGTCTGGATGTAGTCATCTTCGGGATCGTCATCGCGTCCCATGTCCCAATGCTCCGGATCAAATTCCGTTGTGAAGAAGCGGCGCAACTCGGCTTTCAACGCGGCAGCCAGGGTGGCGCGCGCCGTGATGCCCTCCAGCAAGACCTCGTCCGAGTATTTCCGGGTCACCCGCAGCAAGACGCGCTCTGGGTTCTCAGGGCGCAGCACCGTCAGCACGGCTTCTTGCCCTTCCTCGTCGATTTCGATCTGAACCGGCAGGTCTCCTTCGTCGATTTCCCGGCCCCACGCTATCAACTCGTTGAATGGGTCAAATACATCTGACAGGTAAATCGTTGCCGTGACAGCATCGAGTGTCAGGTGCAGCTTCGCCCATCCATATTCCTGCATCTCCAGCTGAATGCTGATCCTGGCATCGGGCAAGCCGGGGCGAATCACGAACCACTTGAATGGCTCCCCCGCTGGCGTGATCAAGCCTGCACGCGCCCACCGGTCAGTGCTGTAGGAATGCAGCGCTCCCGTGTTGCCGGAGACGAAAAACGGCGTGAGTGCCGACCATGCGCCGAGGCGGTCCGATCCGCGCTGGTCGTGATACCACTCCATAAGTTCACCATAGGTACTCCAGTGGAAGCGTGCCATACCTGTGACACGAATGATTCCCGCCGGATTGTCGATAACTTCTGTGACGTAGTCGAACGACTCATGGAGCCTCCGGAAGAGGCCGGGGCCGGGCTTGAACGCAAAGAAACCATCCAGACTTTCCTTGTCGGCAATCATCAGATCACCTCTAAACGCTTCATGGAGCTTCGCCTGAACTGCGCGCCGTTTGTCCGACAGCGTGAGGTGCTCCTGGTCTCCAATCAGCACTGGAATTTCCTGAAGCGCTGCGCGCGCCTTTTCGTCGCGGCACAAACGCAAGGGAAGGATCAGACCGACGCGTGGTGCGATGCCCGGGCGATCCCCACTCGTGCGTGCGCCGACGGCGAAGAGGCCCGGCACAATATCCGTCATTCTGGCGCGCAGGTCTCGTCCCGACGCACCATACTGCGCGATATACAGAAACGGCAGTAGCGCATCGAGACGACCAAGCAGTTGACCGCAATTGCGAGGAATCTCCCGTGCTGGCAAGCGCCCCTGCTCATCGCTCTTACTCCAAGCTAGCGTCATTGTTCGCATATCCCCTCACGTTCGATCTCATCTAGTGTCAGCCAGCCGCCCCTACGACAAAGCTTGACGGAAACATCTGAACCGAAGCGGCTTGGAGCGTCCTGGCGGTCTCGACTTACTCTTTGTTTGTGCGCTTTGCGGACTTCGGGCGAAAACGGGAGGTCCCTCTGGCAGAGAGGAAAGGCCGAGGCGCCTTTCCGGTCAGATGGGGTGACCAGCGAAATCCACAGGATTCCGCAGGGGTCCGTGAGAACACGGGAGTTAGCACAAATGGATAGTATAAAACCACCAACTGAGAGTGGTGGGGGTTGGAATTTTGGTGGCAAGGGCGGAATCGAACCACCGACACAAGGATTTTCAGTATTCGAGTCATACTACCTAATTGCTTCTATATTATTCTCAATACTTTGATGTTCAAGGTTTTTCTGGTCCTTCGTCCTCGCCGTTGTCGCCGAGACCCTTCATCCAAGCCTTAGCTTGATCTGGCTTGATCTTCTTTGCGAGGTCAAGAGCGTCGAAGGCGATGGCCCGCGCCATGTCGGTCTTCCCGAGTACGGCGAAGACCATGCCTGGTGCGCAGCGAGGCGAGCATTGATGTTCTCTATTCCGCGTTGATTCTTTAAAGGCGTCGACTATAGTAAAACTTGGTACGGAACATCATCGTAGACGGGTTAATCTTTTTGGTACCAAATCGATTTTTTATTCACCTGAACAGATAGAGGAGAAAAATGAAAACAAGAAGGTTAATTCAAACTACACAATTGGTAAGCTTTTTCGGGCTTTCCGCTATGTTGTCAATAGCTGCAGCTGATCCACCTGTAGCACATCAATCTAAAACCCAGAATATTCCCGGTGTGATAGGACCCCCAACACCACCCCCAACAGGCACACGCAAACAACCTCCTCCTCCTAAAATTCTTAATTGCGCCCAAGATTGCGATGCTTGTACGAGGGAAGGCCTTCGTTGCACAAGCAGCCTTGAGTGTATGGAGAAATATCCGGCCACCCCGATCCTGTGCTTGATTCCGCAAAGATGATCTCCCACCACGAACGAGAAATCGCGGAACTGAGCGTTGACCGTGAATTGGCAGTCGAGTATCTAAAGGCAGCGATGGAATCGCTCGATAATTCCACCGCTCTGGGTTGCCCTCATCTAAGAGTTTTGCGGCGATAGCCGCCATCATTTTTTCTGCCGCTACCCTAAGTACGTCAACTTTATTGTTATTGTTCATTGCGTTTTCTCCTATATGTGTACCGTACCCTTGACATATAGCCGAACGGTTAAGTATGGGGGGACGTGGGATGGCCAGTGTGCGGGGCGGTGCGCCTAACCTTCAACTTGATTTCGACACGTGCGCCGAGGCGATTAATAATTCCAACCAGGCGATCCACTGTGAAGCGTCCGAGATCCGCGTTGCGGATGCGGGAGAAATCTGCCGCTGCAATGCCGGTGCGTGCATGGGCTGCCCGCACGGTCATCCCTTCATGATCTAGCGTTTTAATAATCTCAGCTGCCAGCAGTGCCTTTAGTTGCTTCACATCGGCATCCACCTGATCAAGATCGCGGAAGACATTTCCGCTGCCCCGGATCACTTCCAGTTCATGCATCATCGCAACATCTCCTTCAACCGTTTTACTCGTTCCACAACCAAGTCAATCTCGTGCTTCGGAGTCTTGATCCCTTGGGTGGATTTCTTCTTAAAAGCGTGCACGACCCATAATTCCACGCCAATCTGCACCGCATACACTACCCGATATGCATTGCCCCGATAGGGCAACGCAATTTCCATAACACCAGATCCCAAGCCCTTCAGTGGTTTGGTAATGTCAGCCTTGCCGCCATCTGCCGCTATGCTTAACGCCGTCAGGCAGATCGTTTTTGCCCCTTCCGGGAAACTCTCAAATTCCTTGCGAGCAGCAGCTACCCAGGAAATAGGCCGTGTTGTTCTTGTCACTTCTGACCTCCATGCTTATGTTGTCATATATGACAACATAAGGCAATCCTCAATTTATCCTACCTGCTCGATAGGCTTACGTTTTCATCGTGCTTTTTAATTCTTTTGTTGTCTTTTATGTACTTTACATGCCTTGACAAGTTATTTATACTGCCTGCTCCAATCTCAATAATGAAAAAATAACGGAGAAGCGAAGCATGAAATCCTGTATATCAATTCCAATTCAAACAGATCAATTTCTGGAGCTGGCAAACTTTCTGCAGAGCAATAATGACCCGCGGGATCCGGTGGAAGTGGTTTCCACTGCCATTCAATACTGGCTGGATAATGCCGATTGGAAACCTGAGCTGCTGGAAGAAGTTAGCAGCACCATCCGCGGCTACCAATGGAAAAACCTGTTTCTGCCGCAGGGGACTCAAATTCGAATGCAGTACAAGGACACCTACTTCTACGCAGGGGTTGAAGATGACAAAATCGTCTATCACGGAAAGCCGATTTCCCCAGGGAGCCTGGCTAATACAATCGCGGGCACTAGCCGTAATGCATGGCGCGATCTCTGGATAAAGCGTCCTGAAGATAAAGAATGGAAGCGTGCGGATGAATGCCGGAGCAAGGAGGGAGGCGGTACAGAAGCTTATTCAAGAACTCGACGATGAGTTCGGAAAGTCTCAAACCGAGCGCAAGCGTCAACAGTCATGACCAGGAGCTCCCACGCAGCGGTACGCGCTCAGCAACGCTGTATCCCACCGCTCATCGAGCAGTGGCTGGATCAGTTTGGCGAGGAAAAATATGATGGAAATGGGGGCATACTGCTGTATTTCAGCCGCGCCAGCATTCGCGCTATGGAACGAGCATTCGGTCGAGCTCCGGTACGCAAGATGACCGAGTATCTCGACGCCTATAAGGTAGAAAGTAGCCATGATGGACGCGTTCTCACTATTGGGCATCGGACCAAACGTTTGAAATGCAGGTGATCACCCTACTCAAAATCCCAACAGCTCATCTGGACCATAGATAACTTGCTCTGCCCACAGGAAGAACGGCAAAGGGCCGAGATTGGCTTGAGGACAGTGGCGCGTTTAATTCGCGCCGAACGCAAGCCAAGGCGACCCTTGGAGACTGATTGTACATCACACCGTCAGCTCGGATTCAGTTATTCAACGCCTATGGGTGCAAGCAATTCTTTCATGTTGTTGTTTGGACCTGGACGATTGAGTGCCTGCCAACCTTCCACCAGGTGAAGACTTCGGATGGCAAGGAGCGTGACTGGGCAATGTGCGCCGCTTCCTCTACTGGCGTATCAGGGTCCATCCAGCGCCACGCGTCCTCCGGCTCCAGCACGACGGGCCTGCGATCATGGATGTCCACCATGCCGCTGCCCGAGTCTTCAGTGACGATGACGAACCCGACTTCAACACTCTGCTGGATGCCCGGCCTGAAGTTGGTGATCCCCGCCATGAAGATGGGTTTTTTGTCCCGACGAGAGATATACCAGGGCTGCTTCCTACCCTGCTCGAGCGTCCACTCGAACCGGCCACCCCCGGGAATGATGACTCGCCCCTGACGGAACATGTGGCGGAAGTAGCTTCCGGTTAGCGCTTTTTCCACCCTGGCATTGATCCAGGGCCGCTTCCTGTCTTGCGCCTCCTTCGGCGTGCGATATTCCATGTTTGGCGTTTTGTGCCCCACGTTACACGTGCTATTTACGGCTTTTTGGCTCGCCGAGCGTGTAACTGCATTTATTTTGAAAGGAGGAAGCGGCTCATGTAGGCGCCAAAGGCTCAATGGCCTTTCAGTTGCATTTATGTCCAGCTTTCCACCGCACTCATCAATAGCAAAAAAGGTCAGCGCATATAAGGTCGGACGCTTAAGATCACCGGCACGGGACATAATAATAAACTCCTTTTCCAGGAGCTCACGTCGGGCTTTGTTCAACGTGTCGCGCGACTTCCAGTTGCGCTTTTCCATGAGAGTCCACGTCATACACAAATCGCCGTTATTGGAACCTTTAAATTGCGCCAATAAGTCGCAAAGTAACCTAACGGCATGTGTGGATAAACTTATGTAGCTCTGACTTGACAACACACAATGAGGTAAGGCTGCATACCCACCCTCCCTGGCGAACTATGTGGAATGGGCTATCGAGCAATCTCTTTCCACAGTGTATCTGGAAGAGCCAAAAGAGCATAAGAGGGGCAAAACAGTCAGTGATGCGGGGTTGGATCTATGGGGTCTCACAGAAGCGGACAGGGTCTTTAGGTTAGCAATATGGTTTCCTAATTTGCTGACCTATGACGAACAACTGATCTGGGGCGTTATCTGTACTTATCAGCAAGATGTGAAGGAGCTTAACGAACCCGTTCGTTTAAAGAATGACAATCAATACTCTATAGAACTTATTCGGAAATGCTGGGATGAGATTAAAGCTTACGCGCTGGGCTCCGGTTCGAAGGATGAACTTGACTCAGCCGTTTACAAGAACCTCACCCTTAACAAATGAGGGGATTTTATGGCCAAAAACTATAACAAGCTTTCCCGTCAGGCAATGCGTAAGCTGAAGCCAGGTGAAAAAATTACCGAGCACGGTATAACCTTTCACCGGGACAAAAACAATGATGGCGTATTTACCGTTAATGTGATGGTGGACGGCCAACGGATTCACCGTGTAATCGGACGTGAATCGGATAGCACTACCCGCACGCAGGCAGAAGAATTTATCGAAAAGGCGCGACAGGACGCCAAATCCGGCAGGCTCAATTTGCCAAAACGTCGAAAAATTGTTCTTGGGTTTGAGGAAGCGGCGGAGAGATACTTAGCCAAACTGGAACAAGAAGGGGGAAAAGACCTTTTGATGAAGCGGCGGCGCCTGTCGTTGCATGTAGTTCCGTTTTTTAGAGGCTTCCCACTTTCAAAAATCACTTCTTTTGACATCGAGCGGTATAAAAAACATCGGCTTCTTGAAGTCGCTATGTGTGGCGGGGTGAAGCAAAAACCTAAAGACGCGACCAAGCTAAAAACCACGAGCCCAGGTACGGTAAACCGGGAGTTGGCTGTGATTTCGCATTTATGTAATAAGGCAGTCGAATGGGGATGGATTGATCGGCGGCCAGCTGTTATCAAGCGATGCCGGGAGGAACAAAGCAGAATTACATACCTCCCGGTTGAGCAGATTAAACGACTAATTGAATGTGCCAAGCAAGACCAGAATCCTCAGATATACCCCTTTATAGTTATTGGCCTAGGGACTTCTATGCGTCGAATGGAAATTTTGGAAATTAGGCGCGAGAACGTTAATTTAAAGCAACGAACAATTTACATTCCAAACGCGAAGGGGGAGCACGTGAGCAGCCTATTACCCGGCAACTGGCAGAATTTCTAGAGGGTTACATGACTGGATTGCAGAAAGGTACTCCATGGTTGTTTCCTTCTCCAAGCGCAAAAGAAGGACACACGATGGATATTCGCAAACCGTTTCGTCGTGTAGTTTCCGCCGCCGGAATGGATCCTGACGAAGTTGTGCGGCACACGCTACGCCATACCGCTATCACACACTTGGTCCAGGCTGGAGTGGACCTGCCTACGGTAAAAAGGATTTCAGGTCACAAGACCCTAATAATGGTTGAACGTTATGCCCACCAGAACGGCGAACATATCAAGACAGCGATGGATAAACTTGAGGATCGATATCTGAAGATTAAGTAGTAATTCTCGTCACAATTACACAAGAATTACACAAAGCAAAAGGTTTTTCAGATCTTGAATCTGCTAACCCTCTGAATTAATGGTGGCCAAGGGCGGAATCGAACCACCGACACAAGGATTTTCAGTCCTCTGCTCTACCGACTGAGCTACTTGGCCTATTAAAACGATTATCCTGTAACAGTCGATTCAGGTACAGGTTTTTAATCGGCGAGATTGTAGCATAGTGCCAACTCTGTTGGAATCCAGCGTACAAGATTAAAAACTGGAGCAACCGTAGAAAGGTATTCTCTTGCCGAACTACGTTCCTGTTTCACCTCTTGACCGTCTCTTGCAAACACGAAATACAATCAGGGATGGTCGGTTGCAGCAGAGTATCCAGTCTCTTAAAAACAGTAGAATTTCTTGCTCCCGCACCTCGGAGCATTAACCGCCTGAAATCTGCTGTCTGAAACTCGTCCAAACAGGCTACAATTCAGCATTTTAGCAGCAATAGATGCGCATTTCCCACGGCACTCCCGTTCAGGCTGATGCGCCGGTTGCGCTCACCATCGGCAATTTCGATGGGGTGCATCTGGGGCACCAGGCGATGCTTGCGCGCCTGAAAAAGGCAGCTGACCGGCTTGGTCTCGAATCCTGTGTCATGATTTTCGAACCGCATCCGCGCGAGTTTTTCGCTCCGGATAAGGCGCCTACGCGGCTCACCAGCCTGCGGGAAAAGCTGGAGTTGCTGGCGGCAGCCGGGGTGGAGCGGGTGCATATTTGCCGCTTCGATTTCGATTTTGCCAGAATCCAGGCGGAGGATTTTATTGTCCGCATCCTTCAGCATGGTCTGGCTGCGCGCTGGGTTCTGGTGGGAGACGACTTTCGCTTCGGTGCCCGCCGTGCCGGTGATTATGAGATGCTCAAGGCATTTTCGGCAGAGTGTGGTTTCGAGGTGGAAGAAATGCCGGGCTTTACCGTAAACGGCCTGCGCGTTTCAAGCACGGCCGTTCGCGAAGCATTGGCGGCGGGTGATCTTGAGCTGGTCAAATGTCTGCTGGGGCGTTTCTACAGTATTAGCGGGCGCGTGGTGGATGGCGACAAGCTGGGCAAGAAAATCGGATTTCCTACAGCGAATATTCAGCTCAAACATAATCGCCCGCCCCTGGCGGGAATCTTTGCCGTTGAAGTCGAAATGGAAGCTTCGGGGAACGAGACGCCCTCGTCATTGGAAGTGCCTTCATTGGATACACTGCGGGGGGTTGCAAGCCTCGGCGTGCGTCCCACTGTGCATGAGCATGGCAAGCCGGTGCTGGAGGTTCACCTGTTCGATTTCGACCAGGAAATTTATGGCCGCCATTTGCGGGTGCATTTTCTTCACAAGCTGCGTGATGAGGAAAAATATTCCGACCTCGAGGCGCTGACCAGACAGATTGGCCGGGATATAGACAATGCAAATAAATACTTCTCCTCGTTATCCGAGCCGCCCGCTCTTTCTGAAAAGAAGCTTGTGCAAAGATAAGGCTGCCATTCGCTACTTTTTCGATATTTCATGACCGACTATAAAAAAACGCTGAACCTGCCCGATACGCCTTTCCCGATGCGCGGCGATCTCGCGAAGCGAGAGCCTGTAATGCTTAAAGCATGGGAAGAAAAGAATCTTTATCAGAGAATCCGGGAAGTCTGCAAAGGCCGCCCCAAGTTCGTGCTGCATGATGGACCGCCGTATGCCAACGGAGATATACACATCGGCCATGCAGTCAACAAGATACTGAAAGACATCATCGTCAAGTCGAAGACCTTGGCTGGCTTCGATGCGCCCTATGTGCCGGGCTGGGATTGCCATGGCTTGCCAATCGAGCATCAGATCGAAAAGAAGTATGGCAAGAATTTGGCGGGGGACAAGGTGCGCGAGCTATGCCGCGCTTTTGCGAAGGAGCAGGTTGCGCGGCAGAAAGCCGATTTCATCCGCCTCGGTGTCCTGGGCGATTGGGATAACCCTTACCTCACCATGAATTATTGCACGGAGGCAGGCATTATCCGTGCGCTGGGCAAAATCCATGAAAACGGCTATCTCTACCAGGGGCAAAAGCCGGTCAACTGGTGTATCGATTGCGGCTCGGCATTGGCCGAAGCGGAAGTCGAATATGAGGACAAGACCTCGGCTGCGATAGACGTGAAATTCAAGGTGGCTGATCCGGCTGCATTCTGGCAAAAAGTCTCGAAGCCATCGGAGGGTTTGCTGCCTCCGGTTATCCATGATGACAAACCCGTTTATGTCGTTATCTGGACGACTACCCCATGGACCTTGCCGGCTAACCAGGCGGTGAGTTTGAATCCTGGTGAAGAATACGTTGCAATCGACACCGGAAGTGAGTTCTTACTTCTGGCCGATGCCCTTGTTGACAGTGCTTTGCTGCGCTACGGAATCGCAAAAGCTGGCGTGCGTATTGCGGCCAGATGTACGGGTGCTGCCTTAGAACACATGCTGCTGCAGCATCCGTTTTACCCCCGGCAGGTGCCCATCATTCTGGGAGAACATGTCACCATGGATGCGGGAACAGGTGCGGTGCATACCGCTCCTGCGCATGGGGTGGACGATTATGTGGTGGGCCAGAAGTACGGCTTGCCGGTGGATAACCCGGTGGGGGATGACGGACACTTCTTCGATTCTGTATCGCTCGTCGGCGGGCTTTCCGTATGGAAGGCGAACGAGGTGGTGATACAGACATTGGAGAAGAACGGGCTTTTGTTGAAAAACGAAAAGCTTCAACACAGCTACCCGCACTGCTGGCGGCATCGAACACCGATCATCTTCCGCGCGACACCGCAGTGGTTTATATCCATGGACAAGGAAGTCTCGCGTAAGAATCATAGTGAAGTTGCGCGATCGCTGCGCGAATCGGCGACAGCCGCAGTAGAGGCCACCGCCTTTTACCCGTCCTGGGGAAGAGCCCGGCTGGAAGCGATGGTGAACAACCGACCGGACTGGTGCATTTCGCGCCAACGCAACTGGGGTGTGCCGATGGCGCTTTTCGTCAACAAGGAAACCCATGAACTGCACCCGCGCACGAGCGAACTGCTGGAGCAGGTTGCTCAACGGGTGGAGCAGGAAGGGATTGAAGCATGGTTTCGCCTGGATGCGAAGGAACTCCTGGGAGAGGAAGCGAAAGATTACAAGAAGCTTACGGATACGCTGGATGTGTGGTTTGATTCGGGTACGACGCACGATACGGTTCTGAAGCCTGACCCGCAATTGAGGTATCCGGCCGACCTTTACCTGGAGGGGTCGGACCAGCACCGCGGCTGGTTCCAGTCCTCCTTGCTCACCGGTTGCGCGATTGACGGGCGCGCCCCTTATGATGCCCTGCTCACGCATGGCTTCGTGGTGGACGGGCACGGCCATAAGATGAGCAAATCCAGAGGAAATGTGATTGCGCCGCAGAAGGTGATGGATACGTCGGGGGCGGATATCCTGCGATTATGGGTGGGGTCTACGGATTATTCGGGAGAGCTTTCGATATCGGATGAAATCCTGAAGCGGGTGGTGGAGAGTTATCGGCGGATACGCAATACGCTGCGTTTTCTGCTTGCCAATCTTGCAGATTTTGATTCATCAACCGATGCCGTGCCCATTGAGCAATGGCTGGAAATAGACCGTTACATGCTGGCCTTCACGAGAAGGCTTCAGGATGAAGTGGTGGAAGACTACCGCAACTTTGACTTTCATTTGATCGTGCATCGCTTGCATAACTTCTGTTCCGAGGACCTCGGCGGTTTTTATCTCGACGTCCTCAAGGACAGGCTATATACAGCCAGCGCCAACGGTCTCCCGCGTCGTTCCGCCCAAAGCGCGCTTTATCACATTGCCCATAGCCTGGTCCGCTTGTTTGCGCCCATCCTCAGCTTTACTTCCGAAGAGGTATGGCAATATCTCCACGGTGATTCGGAGAACAGCATTTTCCTGCATACGTGGCACGAGCTACCGCCGCAGCCGGATGAGGAAGCGCTCGTGACGCGCTGGAGCAGGATACGCGAATTGCGCTCGCAGGTTCAAAAAGCCCTGGAGGAGTCGCGCGCCTCGGGGAAGATCGGTTCTTCGCTTGCAGCCGAGGTGCAGATTCGAGTTGCTGGAGATGATTTTTCTCTGCTGGAGTCGTTAGGCGATGATCTCCGGCTTGTCATGATCACCTCGGCGGCGCAGGCCGTTCACATTGAGAAACTGGAGGGCGAAAGCATTGCTGTAACACCCAGCGCCCATCCAAAATGCGAACGGTGCTGGCATTATCGGGAGGATGTAGGTGTGGACAGGGAGCACCCGACCATTTGCGGGCGATGCGTATCCAACCTGTATGGGGCGGGCGAGGTCAGACGATATGCTTGAACAAGTTGCTTGTGGGGACAGGCTTATATGAAGCTGTGGGTAAGCCTGGTTATTGCGCTGATTGTAGTGGTGCTCGATTTCGTCACGAAGCGCTGGGTAGAGGGCGTATTGGATTATGGTGAACATGTGCCGCTGACCAGTTTTTTCAATCTGGTGCTGGCATATAACGCGGGAGCCGCGTTCAGTTTCTTGAGTGAGGCGGGAGGATGGCAGCGCTGGTTTTTCACAACCGTTTCCGCAGGCGCCTCTATATTAATCGTTTTTTTGCTGCGCAAACATGCCGCTGACAGGCTATTCTGCATTGCCTTGAGCCTCATCCTCGGTGGAGCCCTGGGAAACTTGTGGGACCGCGCCACCCTGGGTCATGTCGTCGACTTTCTGGATTTCCATGTAGCAGGGTATCACTGGCCCGCCTTCAACGTGGCGGATTCAGCGATTTCGCTGGGGGCAATATTGCTGGTGATAGACGGTTTTCGGCAAAAAGACGCTGATACCGTAAAGAGCAGGTGATTTCGGCGCAAGAAGACGTTTCAGACGGTCGTCTTGCCCGGTTGCCACATCACGTCTTCCACACCTTGTTGGCGATTCAGGTACCGGCATAGCACAAACAGGAAATCCGAGAGCCGGTTTAGATACTGAAGATGTACAGGAATTAACGTTTCTGCCTGGTAGAGCTCTACCAGCCGCCTTTCGGCGCGTCGGCAAACTGCCCGGGCAACATGGCATAATGAAGCGGCGCGGGTGCCACCGGGAAGTATGAATTCCCTGAGCGCCGGTAACGCGTCGTTGTAATGGTCCAGTTGCGCCTCCAGGCGGTTGGCCTGTTCGACATTAATAGTGACCCGTCCTGGAATGCACAGATCCCCACCCAGATCGAACAGGTCGTGCTGGATATCTTCCAGTTTTATCCTGGTTTCGCCATCCAGCGGTTCCGCAAGCAACAGGCCAATGAAACTGTTGAGCTCGTCAACCGTGCCCATGGCTTCGATACGCAAGCTCTGCTTGGAAGAGCGGGTACCGTCCCCCAGCCCCGTAGTCCCGTCATCACCGGTCCGCGTATAAATCCTAGTCAATCGCTTTCCCATACGGATTGTCTGATCAACTTGCGAGGTGATTTCCATTAACCGGGCAATCTGGGTTCACCCTTCCTGCTCCTCCTTGCTTTGACTGCGTGGGGGCATGAATAACGCGGCAACGGGTTTTTTTTGCTGCTTATGGCCGAAATAGTCAAACCGTTTTTCCGGCAGGGATGTTTCGGACTTGGCACTGGTTCTGTCCGAAGACTCTTCGGAAAATGTGGCCGGTGTATAGGGTTGAGTAAAGAGCGGGTCCTCTGGCAACTTGCCAGTTTTGCGGGAGCCTGCATACTCCTTGGAACTCCTGCCAGTTTTACCCTTGGTCCCATTAAGCGACATAATTGAATTTGCCTGCTCCAGTTTCCGCGGTTGCAATCCGCGAGGCTGCGATCCGGCAGATTTCTTCTCCGTCGATTGATTGGATCTATGGTCGATTCTTCCGTGCGATGTGGCAGCTTCCCCTTGAGCAACTGTGGCTTCTGGCTCGAAACCTGGAACCACTTTCGATTCCACCTTCAACTTGAGCAATTTCTCGATGCCTTTGAGTAATTCCGCCTCATCCTCGCATACGAGTGATATGGCATCGCCCCTGGTTCCAGCGCGGCCCGTGCGGCCAATGCGATGTACGTAATCCTCAGGATTTGTCGGCAATTCGAAATTGACCACGTGCGGCAGCTCTTCGATGTCCAATCCTCTGGCAGCAACGTCGGTCGCTACCAGGACACAGACCTCGCCCTGTTTGAATTTTGTTAGCGCTTCAGTACGCTGCGGTTGGGTTTTGTCCCCATGAATCGCCGTTGCACTGATGTGGTCCCGTTCCAGTTGATGAGCCAGCCGGCTCGCTCCATGCTTGGTTCGCGCGAATACCAGAACCTGTTTCAGGTCTTGCGATTTGATGAGGTGCGCCAACAATTCACGCTTACGCTCGCGAACTACAGGATGTACAACATGAGTTATCAATTCGGTAATAGTGTTGCGCTTTGCGACTTCGATCAGCACCGGCTCTCTCAGAAGCTTCCCCGCAAGTTTCTTGATCTCATCGGAAAATGTGGCCGAAAACATCAGGCTCTGGCGTTCGGACGGCAGCAATGCAAGAATGCGCTTGATATCCGGCAAAAAACCCATGTCGAGCATCCGGTCCGCTTCATCCAGTATGAGAATCTCTACCTTGGATAAGTTGATTGCCTTCTGCTGAACATGATCCAGGAGTCGTCCCGGCGTAGCCACCAGAATTTCTACTCCCGCCCGCAACTCTCGAGCTTGCGGTTCCATATCCACCCCGCCGTAAACTGCGGCATATCTCAGTGGAAGATACTTGCCATACGTTTTTACGCTCTCGTGCACCTGGATAGCGAGTTCGCGCGTGGGAACGAGAATCAGCGTACGGATGGGATGTCGGGCGGGAGAGGCGCTGGTGTTAGCGCCGGATTGCAGGAGATTTAACATTGGCAATGTAAAACTCGCAGTCTTGCCGGTACCTGTCTGTGCTGCGCCCATGATATCCCTGCCTTCGAGGATAGGGGGAATTGCCTGGGTCTGAATCGGAGTTGGGTCGGTATAGCCTTGATCTGCTATGGCACGCAGAATCTCGGGCGTTAAATTAAGTTCGGTAAACGACATATTCAATACTTCGAGACCGCATGACAAGAGATGTCGACGCGGGCGGAAGAGGATAATTTATAAATAAGGAAATGGTGTACAACAATGGTTGTAGAAGATGAAAAGACATAACGCTATGTAGAGCGTTAAACAGCATTGGTCTATTTATGACGAGTCGAATTTATTAAGAGGTGTATCAGTATTAACGTCGGCCAATACTCTAAAGTTTAGACTATCTGCGAATTATAAAATTCATTCATTCTTAATCATTTCTTGCTTGCTGGCGAATACTTTCGGGTTTGGTTCCTTTGATCCATTCACCGCTTTTCGTGAAAACACGCAATAATATTGGTGCGCCGCCAATCGCTACCGCATCAACGAGGCAATACCAGGCCGCTACACCGCTTGGCGGATTTCCCTGGGATAAGCTGAGGACAGGCTCTATCGTAGCCCACTTCCATGTTCCGGCTGCGGTGCCAATCAACTCCAGCCAGGTGGTAATAAAAAAGGCTGCCAGATAAACCATTGGGGAGCGGCCTTTGAACAGATATATCAGAAACACGCAAAATAGCAGTGCCCCTACCTGATCTCCCTGCTCAGGGTATCCGCTGATCCCCCAGAGCGACCAGATACCGCAAGTCAGGACCACGAAAGCCGCTATTTTCCGAGAATACTTCAGGAAGAGGCCGGAGCGGGCCAGGGCGACTGCGGTAAGATAAACCATGCCATGCCCGGGAGGCACGTAGGCGGGCACATTTCCAAAACGATAAGTGTAGCCCTGCATATAAATGGAAGCAAAATGCTCACCCGCAGTAGCGAAAGCGACCGCAATGATCACTTGCATCCGCACTTCTTTATTTTCGCCAATCAACAGTCCGAACAGAAACGTCCAGGCGATCAATCCCATGAAGTTTTGCTGCGAGAGACTGCCAGTTGCATCCAGATTCAGGCTGATCGCTACACAAAGAAAAGTGAGTGTGGCGATAAAGTAATCGCGCATTCTGTGCGCATAGGGAGTATCTGGTTTGGGAAAGTTACGTAACATTTCTTGAATCTAGTGTTGGAGACAGCTGTCCAGAGTCCGTGGGTAATTTAACCGGCACGAGGCTTAACAACTATAAAGTGTGAACCATACCATACATCCAGGATTTCTTTTTCGCGTTTCTGCGCGGAGATAGGCAAGAATACGAAATCAAGATCTCCATGAAATAAAACCACTGTTTCCGGTTGTTACCGAAAACAGTGGTTGAACAGGAAAATTATTCGTATTGTTGTCAGGCGTCTTGAAGGAATAAGGGTAACAACCGCCAGCGAATTGGCTGATTATTACTCCTCGTCTTCCTCTTCCTCGTCGTCATCATCCTTTTTTTCGGGCTTGAGCACCATCTTGCCCTGCTTGATGCTCTCGTTCAGGTCGGTTT
>NZ_FOHI01000018.1 GCF_900111585.1 Nitrosospira multiformis | reverse complement strand
AAACCGACCTGAACGAGAGCATCAAGCAGGGCAAGATGGTGCTCAAGCCCGAAAAAAAGGATGATGACGACGAGGAAGAGGAAGACGAGGAGTAAGCACTCGCTTCGTATGTAATTGGCCCTCAATCAGCTGCTCTCACTCACTTATGAGAGCGGCTGAGATGGTATGATCGTATGTAGGCTTACGTTAATTATAAAAATATGTCAGAATCGATAATTTACCTGGAACAGAAATCCAGCGCGCGTACCTGCCGCCATGAATACATATGGCAATTCCCATTGAACTCGACCACAACAGTCGTCAATCGCTGCAAGGCCAGATTTTTGACCAGTTACGCCACCTTATCCTCGGGGGTAAGCTAAAACCCGGTACACTCATCCCGGCGAGCCGAGTACTTGCCGAACAACTGGGTATTTCTCGTAATACTGTTTTGCTGGTTTATGATCGTTTGATTGCCGAAGGCTATCTTCAGGCCCGGAAGGCAATTGGAACGTATGTAAACCTTGAGCTTCCTGAAACCTGCCTTTCTGCCACCCGCAGGGTGACCCCCTCCTCTCCCGGTGATGAAGAACTTGTCAAACAGCCAGTAATTCCATTTATCGGCCACATACACGCCAACAACAATATTCAGCATCTCGATTTTGATTTTTGTCCGGACCGCATCGGTCTCGACCTGTTTCCTCATAAGATATGGCGCCGCTTTGTAAATAAGACATTCATGTCTGCAAACATGCACTTCGAGGAATGTTGCGATCCCGGTGGACTATCGGAACTGCGGGAAGTCATCGCTGCCCACCTTGGAGTCGCGCGGGGTATCAGCGTTTCGTCAGATCAGATAATTATTACAGCCGGCTCTCAGGAGGGATTGAATCTTGCTGCTCGCCTCCTTGTAAAAGAGGGAACAATGGTTGCAACGGAAAATCCCTGCTACCAAGGCGCCACTTCGCTTTTCGAGAGTTACTATGCAAAATTGATTCCCGTGCCTGTGGATGAGGCAGGGCTCGACGTTGAACAACTACCAAAAGAGGGAGTTGCGCTTTTATTTGTCACCCCTTCTCATCAATTTCCCCTGGGCTTCACCTTGCCCATCGAGCGTCGGTTGAAGCTCCTGGATTGGGCGCGGCGTTGCGGGGCATTCATCATAGAGGACGATTACGATTCAGATTTTCGATATCGCGGATCGCCCCTGACAGCCCTCATGGGACTGGATGATTATGGTTGTGTCATGTATCTGGGTACCTTCTCCAAATCCATGGGGGCGGGCCTACGACTAGGCTATCTAGTGGTGCCCAAAGCATTGATTCCTGCTGCCCGTTCTGCGAAAGCTCTGCTTAATAATGGACATGCCTGGCTGGATCAAGCGACTATGGCCGAGTTTATCCGCAGCGGCGCCTATGGCAACCATCTGAGACGCATGCGAAATATGTATGGTAAGCGCCGTGATTGTCTGGTGGAAGCACTGCGGGAACATTTTGGCGCGGTTCGCCTTAGCGGACTTGAGAGTGGCCTGCATCTGGCGTGGCATCTTCCTGATCACTACCCACCTGCAGCTCAGCTCCAGACAATTGCATTACGTCATGGAGTAAGAATCTACTCGATCGGAGGGGGTACGGGCTATGATTACGGTGGCTGTCGCTACAGTGCTCGTACGCTCGTGTTAGGTTTTTCTTCCCTCAACGAATATCAGATCCGAGCTGGTGTTCGGCGAATTGCCGATGCTTTCGCAGATATGTCACTCAACTCCCTTTCCATGCGAGAGAAAGCAGATAACGTAGCGACATCCTCCCTTTAGGATAACCTGCTCTGCCGCCGTCCGTATCAAAGTGTCTTATGGATGATAAGACAGTCCTGTAGCATTTCTCTGGCCACTTTCTGCTGCCTACAATCGATATTATCGAAATTGGAGCGGCTATATTACGGCTTTTAGGGGCTGCCTTTAGGATCTTTTGGGAAGCTTCTTGGAGAGCTTATAGGGGAAGTTAATAGAGAAAGTAAAGATGGCAAAAAAAACACCGACCCACCTTGCCGTCTGTAACGGTGGCGGACCGGTGTTTGCGTGTTGCCTATTCCAGTCTTTGCCCGGCTCCTGCCCTGATCA
>NZ_FOHI01000012.1 GCF_900111585.1 Nitrosospira multiformis | reverse complement strand
ATCAATGGCACCCTGATAGGCGGGTTGGCAGGCCTGACGATCTACACCATCGCCCATGCATTCGCTTGACCTCCAGCCTCCGCGAACATGCTTCCTCAATAAACTTTCAAGAACATATGCTAACGCGCTGTCGCGTGGAATAAGGCATAACGAGCAGACATAGGGCAATCTGAGGCAATTCTAGTTCCGATCCATTTTCCGGTACTGCACCGCTTCAGCAATATGGCTGCCGGTGATCCCTGGACTTGCAGCCAGATCGGCAATGGTCCGTGCCACTCTCAGGATGCGATGATAAGCCCGAGCGGAAAGATTCAGACGACTGATAGCCTGTCCGAGCAGGTTCTTCCCCGGTTTGTCCGGAATACAGTACTTGTCGATATCCTTTACTGCCAGATAGGCATTCGCCCTCCCCTGGCGCTCCAGTTGTCGCTGATAGGCGGTTTGAACGCGCCCCTGGATGATTTCGCTGGATTCCCCCTGCGCCTGCCGCATCAGGTCCTCTTGAGGTGGAGCGGGCACTTCGATCTGTATATCGATCCGGTCCAGCAGGGGGCCGGAGATCTTTCCACGGTAGCGCGCCACCTGATCAGGCGTGCAGCGGCATTTTCCGCTGTAATGTCCGAGGTAGCCGCAAAGACAGGGGTTCATGGCTGCAACCAGTTGGAAGCGTGCGGGAAATTCGGCCTGTCGTGCCGCTCGCGAAATCGTGATGCGTCCTGATTCCAGCGGTTCGCGCAATACTTCCAGTACCTTGCGATCGAACTCGGGCAATTCATCCAGAAACAATACTCCGTTCACTGCCAACGAAATCTCACCGGGCCGGGGATTGCTGCCGCCCCCGACAAGAGCAACGCCCGAAGCCGTGTGATGCGGGGAGCGATAGGGGCGCCGCTTCCAGTTGGCAACGCTGAAACCGCTACTTCCGAGGGATTGCATTGCTGCCGATTCAAGTGCTTCCTCTTCGGTCATGGCAGGCAGGATGCCGGGGAGGCGTGCCGCCAGCATGGACTTGCCCGTACCGGGAGGGCCGATCATCAGGAGACTATGACTGCCTGCCGCAGCAATTTCGAGCGCCCGCTTGGCCTGTGCCTGTCCTTTGACCTCTTCCATGCCGGGATAGCGACGCGCACCTTCCTCACCCTCGCCTGCACCCGCGTCCTTCTCCGAATGAAGCGAATAAAGCTGCAGAGGTTCACGCCCGGCAAGGTGGGCGCAAATCTGGAGCAGGGAAGTTGCAGGGTAAACCGCGGCTTCTCTGACCAGTGACGCCTCCGCGGCGTTTTGTTGAGGCAGCACGAAGCTGCGGCCGGAGCGGGCGGCGCCATAAGTCATGGCGAGGGCGCCACGTATGGCGCGCAGTTCTCCAGTTAGCGCCAGTTCTCCCGCCCATTCATAAAGGCCGAGCTTGTCCGATGGAATCTGGCTGGTTGCGGCCAATATACCCAACGCAATCGGCAGGTCGAAGCGACCGCTTTCCTTGGGCAGGTCAGCCGGTGCGAGATTGACCGTGATGCGTCGAGGCGGAAACTCGAAGTGCGCGTTTTGCAGTGCAGCCCGCACGCGGTCCTTGCTTTCCTTTACTTCCGCTTCCGGCAGGCCGACGATGGTAAAGCCCGGCAGTCCATTGGCAATGTGAACTTCCACTGTTACCAGTGGCGCCTCCATGCCAGCGATAGCGCGGCTATAGAGAACAGCAAGCGGCATGCGAAAAAATTCTCAACCGGAATGAATCGTCTGATACAGATGATAAACGGCAGCGTTGAGCATTTCTTGCATGTTTAAAAACTGATGAGCCAAAATCTGGATGCTGTCTTATTCCGTCTCCGACAGATCATCCAGCGTCTCCGGGGGGACGTCCAGGGTGTTGGGTAGGGGGCCGCTCTTCGCAGCGCTTTCCAATGCTGCCACCCGTGTTTCGAGCGCGATCAGCTTTTCACGCGTGCGCTTGAGCACCTCCTGTTGTACTTCGAATTCTTCGCGCGTTACCAAGTCCAGCCGGGTGAACACCGCCCCGAGCATGACGCGAAGGTTCTTCTCGACATCCTTCACCGGGCTTTGCGACACCAATTCATTGACTTTGGTTACAATTTCATCCAGTACTTTCTGATTAACCATAATTCCTCCTGTTTCTGCTTCGCCACCGACCGGTGAGAAGCGATACTTGATGTTAAAATCTCATACTTCGGTCAAATAGGCAATCGGCAGATTATATGGAACGCTTCCGTCTTCTGGAAAACTGGCTCGTCGCAAAGTTTCCTGATAGGCAGTTTACCTTGTCGCCTGCTTCGGCGGATGCAAGTTTTCGGCGCTATTTCCGCGTCAAGTTCGATGACGGCAGAACCTTGATTGTGATGGACGCGCCCCCGCAGCAGGAAGATTGCAGTTCCTTTTTGCGGGTGGCCAGCCTGTTTTCGGCGGCAAGTGTTCATGTGCCGAAGATTCTGGCGCAGGATTTACCCCAAGGCTTTTTGTTGCTGTCCGATCTCGGGAGCACGACCTTTCTGCAGGCGTTGAATGCCAATTCAAACGGCATCGACAGCGTGGCCAGGGATGCTGAAACAAACCGTTTATACAGCGACGCCATGAGTGCGCTTCTCAAGATCCAGCTTGTGAGCCGACCGGGCTTGTTGCCGGATTACAACGAAGCGTTGTTGCTCAGGGAGTTGAATCTTTTTCCGGACTGGTATCTCGCTTATCATTTGCATGTGATGCCTATCGCCAGCCAAAAGGCGCAACTTGATGCCATTTTCCGGCTCATCCTGGAAAATAATCTGGCGCAACCCAGAGTTTTTGTTCACCGTGACTACCATTCGCGCAACCTGATGGTAACGTCACCCAATCCGGGAATTCTCGATTTTCAGGATGCAGTGTATGGTCCCATTACTTACGATCTTGTATCCCTGTTCAAGGATGCATACATCCGCTGGGACGAAGAACGCATACTGGACTGGCTGATCCACTATTGGGAACAGGCGCGTAAACTCGAGTTGCCTGTTGCAGCAAGCTTTGCGGATTTTTACCGCGATTTCGAGTGGATGGGCGTGCAGCGCCATCTCAAGGTCTTGGGAATATTTTCGCGCCTGAATTATCGCGATGGCAAGAGCGGTTATCTTAAGGACATTCCGCTGGTAGCGAATTATCTGCGCAAGGCGTGCGAACGCTACCGCGAGCTCAATCCCCTGCTGACGCTGCTTGACAGGTGGGAGAGCAACAAGCCGGGACTGAAAGTTGGCTACACTTTCTGAGAAGGCCGCCCCTGGGTTTGCGGCTATGATCCTTGCGGCGGGACGCGGAGAACGCATGCGTCCCCTGACCGATACTTTGCCCAAGCCTTTACTGCGCGTGGGAGGCAAGGCGCTGATCGAATATCACCTGCAAAATCTCGCACAAGCCGGGTTTCGCGATATTGTCATCAATCACGCTCATCTTGGACAGATGATCGAAGCCGCGCTGGGCGATGGCGAGCGCTTCGGGATTCGCATTCACTACTCGCCGGAACCCGCTGCGCTGGAAACCGCGGGCGGAATTGCGCAAGCCCTGCCTATTCTAAGAGTGGGCTCTGGCAAAGGGCAGCCTCAACCTTTTCTTGCCGTGAATGCCGATATCTATTGCAGCATGGACTTCTCAACTCTGCTGCCGGTCTTGCACCGCATGCGGGACCATTCGCACCGTGCACTTGCGCATCTGGTGCTGGTTGATAATCCTGCGCATCACCCGAACGGAGATTTTTCTCTCGAATCCGGCAGGGTTGCAGTAACCGGAAAAGAGATGCTTACGTTCAGTGGCATTGGCATATATCGGGCCGAGCTTTTTCAGGATATTGTACCCGGAACCGTGGCTAAACTCGCTCCATTGTTGAAGGAGGCCATGGCCGGAGAAAAAGTGAGCGGACAACACTACTCCGGATCATGGGTGGATGTAGGTACTCCGGAACGTCTTCGCCTGCTCGATATCGATCTGATGCGGCCGGTGTCCTGAACCTGCTCTTGCACTTCCCGGCGCTCCGGAAGCAGGCCGGGATCGGGATCAGGGGAAAGAATGGGCCGATTTACCCGGATTTGCGCGGAATACTCCCTCATTTAGGAGATGGATAGCGCGGACGCTGGAAGCGTCCATCCAAGTTTATAATTTGAGCCATGCAACGACTCCAGGCCTATAAATTCGAGCTAAGGCCCAACGGGGAACAGCAGAAGGAACTCACCGAAGCGATTCAGTGCAGCGTGCTGCAGTGAGCGCGCCGTAGGAGTCCCCGCCTTCAGGCCGGGGAGGATGTCAATTTGCTTTATACATTCAGATACTGTAAAAATGCTTGCTAAATGACCCCTGTTAAATCCTTCGCCGATCGTCGCCACTCCCTGGCATGGCAAATGCAGGAAGGCGTTGCCATCATTCCCACTGCTCCTGAGCGTCTGCGGAACCGGGATGCGCATTATCCTTACCGCTTCGACAGCTATTTCTATTACCTGACGGGCTTTACCGAGCCTGAGGCGGTGCTGGTGATCGTAGCGGGGCCCGTGGATGGCGTATCGAAACACATCCTGTTTTGCCGGGAGAAAAACGCCGAGCGAGAGATATGGGATGGGTACCGTTATGGCCCCGAGGCGGCCCGGGAAGCGTTCGGGTTCGACGAAGCCTATCCCATCTCTGCACTGGATGAGCAGTTGCCCAAGCTGATTGCGGGACAACCGGCGATCTATTACTCGCTGGGTCACGACGCAGCCTGGGATGGGCGTGTAGTGGGATGGATCAATGAAGTACGGCAACAGGTGCGCAGCGGCCTTACTCCCCCCGAGGACATTCGCGATATTCGCCGGCTGCTGGACGAGATGCGTTTGTTCAAAAGCCCGGAAGAGCTGCAGGTCATGGGCCAGGCGGCACGGATTTCGGCGGGTGCGCATCAGCATGTGATGCGGAAAACTCGCGTTGGCATGAAGGAGTATGAAGTGGAGGCGGAGCTATTGCGCGAATTCCGTCGCCACGGAGCTCAGGCTCCGGCTTACACGCCGATTGTCGCCGGGGGAGCGAACGCTTGCGTGCTTCATTATGTCGAAAACAAGGACAGGCTGAATGAGGGCGAATTATTGCTGATCGATGCAGGCTGCGAACTGGACGGATATGCGTCCGATATCACGCGTACTTTTCCGGTCAACGGAAAATTCAGCGCGGCACAAAAGGATTTATACGAACTGGTGTTATATGCGCAGGCGGCGGCGATAGCCGAGGTAAGGCCAGGTAATTCCTGGGATGCTCCGCACAATGCAGCCATTGCCATACTCTCGCAGGGCTTCATTGAATACGGCCTGTGCCGCGGCAGCCTGGAGGAGGTAGTGGAAACGGAAGGCTACAAGCGTTTCTATATGCACCGCACCGGTCATTGGCTGGGGTTGGACGTGCATGACGCCGGCGAATACAAGCAGAATGGAAGATGGCGCGCTTTACTCCCGGGAATGACCCTGACAGTGGAGCCGGGATGTTACATTCGGGCTGCGGATGATATACCCACCCATTTTCATAATATCGGCATCCGTATCGAAGACGATGTTACGGTAACGGAGGAGGGGTGTGAAGTATTGACATCGGCTGCTCCAAAGATGGTGGATGAGATTGAAGAACTGATGCGACGGCGGAAATCGAAATAATGGATGAAAACCCTCGAATAGTTATCAGACGCATAACCCGCGACGGACGCACCGGGGCGCCGGAAGAGTCCGTCTTCAGAGCGGGCGGAGGCGGTGGTCGTTTGCTCACCTATCTGTTTCTGGTCCCTGTGTTTATCGTCATGGCAGTTCTGGGCATTTTCTTTTTTACCGCTTTTCTTGCATTATTTGCAGTCGCCGCTGGTGGTCTCGCATTCCGGATATGGTGGTTGCGACGCAAGTTGCAGAAATCCGGCCAGGCCGCGGAAGGAGATTATGTTGTCATCGAAGACGCGGAAATTGTCGAAGAGCGAGTTGACAAGACAAAAGGCCGCCAGGGGCAGTAGCTAAGCAGCAGTAGCAGCCAGTAGTAACTAGGGGCAATAACAGAAATCCGCTTCACAAGTTTCCATGATCGACGCTCAATATCAATATGACCACGATCTGATCATCATCGGCGGCGGTCCGGTGGGCATGGCATTGGCTCTCGCGCTACGCAACAGCGGGTTGTCGGTGCTGTTGCTGGAGGCGCGCGGGCTGCCGGAAAAAGCGGAAGACCCGCGTCCTCTGGCATTATCCCAAGGCAGCCGGCTCGTCCTGCAGCGCCTGGGTGTCTGGAAGACGCTATCCGACGTTACTCCTATTTTCACCATTCATATCTCCAACCAGGGCGGGCTCGGCCGGACCGTTATGATGGCCCGTGAAATAGGCGTGCCCGCGCTGGGATATGTAGTGAATTACGATGATGTGTTCCGTGCGATGCGCAAGGCCCTTCAAAAGTGCGAAATGGATTACCTGACAGGAGCGCAGGTAACCCATATGGAAACAAGCGACAGATTTGGACGGGTGGAATTTGAACATGAGGGGATAACAAAAAAGGCAACAGCCAGACTGCTGGTGGTGGCAGACGGTGGCCGTCTCACCACGCAGATCGAAGGCATCACGCAACAGGTGCATGACTACGAGCAATGGGCGGTTGTTGCGCGTGTAAAGACCGAGCATTTTGAGGAACATTTGGCGGAGCAGGTTTCCGGAACGGAATTATCAGATACGAAACGGACACTTGTCCGAGTTCGAACGAGACCGGGAATGCAGTCCTCGCAGGCAAAGGCTGCGCAGAGTGCTCTCGGAGGCCATCAACCGGGTGTGGCTTATGAACGCTTCACTCCGGAGGGTCCCGTTGCACTACTGCCTTCGGGCGACGGCTTTGCGCTGGTATGGACCGTTTTTCCCGACAGGGTGCAGGAAATTCTTGGCCTGGATGATGCCGCCTTTCTTGAGCGGTTGCACGGCCATTTCGGCGATCGTCTCGGCAGATTTATTGAAGCCGGCAAGCGGTCCGGTTTCCCCCTTGCACTCAAGTATGCGACTCCTGTCACGGCCTCTCGCGCCGTGTTGATTGGCAATGCCGCCCAGACGCTGCACCCGGTTGCCGGACAGGGCTTCAACCTGGGGCTGCGCGATGCGTGGGAGCTGGCTGAGGAAATTGTGGCATTTCCTGCTGAAACCGGCACACCTGCCATGCTTGCCCGCTACAGCAGCAAGCGCCGGTTGGATAGCAACATGGGACGTACCTTCACGGACTCGCTGGTGAAACTCTTTTCCAACGACAATCCCTTTTTGAGCACTGTGCGTGGCGCGGGGTTAAGTGCGCTCGACTGCCTGCCACAGCTCAAAAAGTTCGTTGCGCGGCGCATGATGTTCGGCGCGAGAGGTTGATCCTGAGGATGAAGTTGAGATCATCCAAGCATGCGCGCCCCCGTCCATTCGTGAATCGCAAAACAGATAAGGGTCAGAGCGGTTTGACGCAAGATAATGCGCCGAAAAAGGCTTCGCGCGCATGGCGAAATCTGCTTAAATCTGCTTTCCAGCAACGGGATTTGCTTCGCCATAAATCGGCTGGTACTCTCTCCTTGCCGCGGCAGCTCTGCTACCGAGGCCTTATCGAAAGCGGCAGGGCCGCTACTCTAATCTGCAATAGCTGTTAGAATTACGTCCATTCTCATCCCTTGCCCGTCGCCGCACTTTGGCGGGTCAGTTCAGAATCATGAAAATCGGTTCTCATATTCTCAAAAACAACCTTATCGTGGCGCCTATGGCGGGAGTGACAGATCGCCCGTTCAGGCAACTGTGCAAAAGCATGGGCGCCGGAATGGCTGTGTCCGAAATGGTGTCGAGCAATTCACTCCTTTGGGGTTCCGAGAAGACACGCCGCCGCGCTAATCATGAAGGCGAGGTGGATCCTATCTCGGTGCAGATTGCCGGCGCCGACCCGGCGATGATGGCGGAAGCTGCGCGGTACAATGTCGCGCAAGGGGCTCAGATCATCGACATCAACATGGGCTGCCCCGCCAAGAAGATTTGTAATGTCATGGCAGGCTCTGCATTGCTGCAGGACCCGCCGCTGGTCGGGCGGATCCTGGATGCCGTCATAGGCGCGGTGAGCGTGCCTGTCACCCTCAAGATTCGCACGGGGTGGGATACCCAGCACAAGAATGCGCTCTCCATTGCCCGCATTGCGGAGAATGCCGGCATCCAGGCGCTTGCCATCCATGGACGTACTCGCGCCTGTGCTTACACTGGCCATGCTGAATACGATACCATCGCGGCGGTCAAGGCTGAGGTGCGGATTCCCGTTGTCGCCAATGGGGACATTACGACACCGGAAAAAGCAAAACACGTGCTTGACTATACGGGAGCGGATGCCGTCATGATCGGCCGCGCAGCACAAGGCCGCCCCTGGATCTTCCGGGAGATCAATCACTATCTCGCTACCGGCTCACACCTTCCGCTGCCTGAAGTGGCGGAGATTCACCGTGTACTCGTCGCACATTTGCACGATCTGTATAGCTTCTATGGCGAGTATTCGGGGGTCCGCATCGCCCGCAAGCATATTTCCTGGTATACCAAAGGACTGGTCGGGTCTGCGGGTTTCCGTCATGCCATGAACCAGCTGCAGTCTACCGACCAGCAGCTGTCTGCGGTTAACGACTTTTTCAGTGAGCTTGCCGGCTACGGGCGGCGGTTGACCTACGTCGAGGCTGAGGAATTGGTGGCATGACCATAATTAACGAAAACGATATCGCGCGGTGCGTACGCAAAACAGTCGAAGATTACTTTAACGATCTCGACGGCGAAAAGCCGCATGCCATCCACGAAATGGTGATACGCAGCGTGGAAAAGCCTCTGATCGAACTGGTCATGGAAAGAGCCGGGGGTAATCAAACGCGTGCCGCCGAATTGCTCGGCATCAACCGCAATACGCTGCGCAATAAAATGAAGCAGTATCAGATCAAATAGACGATCGGGCAAAGTTGTTGTTTACACGCCTGAAGGTCAGCCGCAAGCGGGCCAATTAATGGTTGTAATGCATCACGCCACAGACCCGATCCTGATTCAGTAAAAATACGAATGTCGATTAAACAAGCCCTGATCAGTGTTTCAGATAAAAGCGGTATTGTCGAGTTTGCGCAAGAGCTGCGCAAACTCGAAGTAACCATTCTGTCTACAGGCGGCACCGCCAGGCTTTTGAGGGATGCTGGCGTTGCCGTGACCGAGGTCGGGAGCTACACCGGCTTTCCGGAGATGCTGGATGGACGAGTCAAGACCCTGCATCCAAAAATACACGCGGGAATTCTGGCGAGACGGGATTTGCCCGAGCATGTGTCGGCGCTGCAAAAGGCGGAAATTCCCGCCATCGATCTGGTGGTAGTGAATCTCTATCCTTTTAGCCACACAGTGGCGCAGCCGGATTGCAGCCTGGAAGAGGCCATTGAAAATATCGATATCGGCGGCCCGACCATGGTGCGCGCTGCTGCCAAGAACTACCAGAGCGTGGCCGTAGTCACCGATCCGGCGGATTATCCCGCGTTACTTGACGAGATGAAGACTGCCGGCGGCGAGGTTACGCCTGAGTTCCAGTTCCGGCTGGCGTGCAAGGCGTTTTCGCATACAGCCGCCTATGATGGGGCGATCAGCAACTACCTCACCTCCATCGAGGGGGAAAATGCACAACGTCGTACCTTTCCGGAACGCCTGAATCTCAATTTCAGCCTGGTGCAGCCTCTGCGCTACGGGGAAAACCCGCATCAGCAGGCCGCCTTTTACCGCGATCCGCAACTCGTTCCAGGCAGCCTTGCGAGTTACAGGCAGTTGCAGGGCAAGGAACTCTCTTACAACAACATCGCGGATGCGGATGCCGCCTGGGAATGCGTAAAGACGTTTGATTCCCCAGCCTGTGTCATCATCAAGCATGCCAATCCTTGCGGCGTGGCGATCAGCGATTCACCCCTCGCGGCTTACAAGCTTGCATTTGCCACCGATCCCACTTCCGCATTCGGCGGCATTATCGCTTTCAATCGCACCCTGGACGCCCCCGCGGCCGAGGCGGTGATGAGCCAGTTTGTCGAAGTGATCATCGCCCCGCAAATGACGGACGAGGCAAGGCAGATGCTCGCGCGCAAAGCCAATGTGCGCGTGCTCACCGTGCCGCTCGAGGCGGGGAACAACGCCTACGACTTCAAGCGAGTGGGTGGAGGATTGCTGGTGCAGACTCCGGACAGCCTCAACGTTACCTCTGACCAATTGAAGGTGGTGACCCAAGTCCAACCGACAGCGCAGCAATTGCAGGACCTGCTGTTTGCCTGGCGGGTGGCGAAATTCGTCAAATCGAACGCCATCGTCTTTTGTGCCAACGGGCAGACGCTCGGCGTGGGCGCCGGACAGATGAGCCGGGTGGATAGCGCGCGCATTGCCTCGATCAAGGCCGGGAACGCGAACCTCACCCTGGCAGGCTCGGTAGTAGCATCCGATGCCTTCTTCCCCTTCCGCGACGGGCTGGATGTCGTCGTTCAGGCGGGAGCGGTGGCAGTCATCCAGCCGGGTGGCAGTGTACGGGATGAAGAGGTTATCGCTGCGGCGGATGAACAAGGGGTGGCAATGGTATTTACCGGCGTGCGCCATTTCAGGCATTGAACTCAAGCATTGAACGCATGGAAAAAGCGGTTGTTCAAGGTCAACCGGGCGATAGTGCGCGTGCAATGCCAATGAATAAAATTTCTTTGTTTCCCGGTTACTTATTTTTGCTTTTTTTCTATGAATCCCTTGATCAACCCAACCAATTATCCGATAGACGCGGATAGCACAGGCCGATTCGCAAGGTGGCTACTTGCAGTTCTGAATCCAGAGATATGAAACTACTTGTAATCGGCGGTGGTGCCAGAGAACACGCCCTCGCGTGGAAGCTGTTGGATTCCTCGCGCAGACGGCTTCCTGCGACTGTATTTGTCGCCCCGGGCAATGCGGGTATCGAGCTCGAAAAAGACCTGAAGAACGTGCCCATCACCGCCGTCCCGGACTTGATCGAATTCGCCAGAAAGGAATCGATCGCGTTCACCGTTGTCGGGCCGGAAGCGCCCCTGGCGGAAGGTATCGTCGATGCCTTCCGTTTCGCTGGCCTGAAGATCTTCGGTCCTACCCAAAAGGCGGCACAACTGGAAACTTCCAAGGATTTCGCCAAGGCTTTCATGGGCCGCCATGGCATTCCTACCGCAGACTATGCCACCTTCAGTTCCGCTACCAAGGCGCACCGGTATGTCGACAAGAAGGGCGTTCCCATCGTAATAAAAGCGGACGGGCTGGCGGCAGGTAAAGGCGTGGTCGTGGCGGCGACGCTGGAAGAAGCGCATGCCGCCGTGGACAAGATGCTGGGCGAAAAGCAGTCAGGCAAGGCAGCACCGAAGATTGTGATCGAAGAATTTGTGGAAGGCGAAGAAATCAGTTTTATCGTCATGACTGACGGTCGTCACGTTTTGCCGCTGGCCAGCAGTCAGGATCACAAGCGCCTGAAGGATGGCGACGAGGGGCCTAATACTGGGGGCATGGGGGCCTATTCGCCCGCTTCCTCGATTACTCCCACTCTCCATGGAAAAATAATGCGGGAAGTCATCCAACGTGCGATAAGCGGGATGGAAAAGGAAGGTGAGCGCTACATAGGTTTCCTTTACGCGGGACTCATGATTACCCCAGGCGGGGGCATAAAAGTACTCGAGTTCAATTGCCGCATGGGCGATCCGGAAGCCGAAGTTATCCTGCTGCGCCTCAAGAGCAATTTTATCACCCTCATCGAGCATGCCCTGTCCGGGAATCTGGACAAGATAGAGGCGGAGTGGGATCGGCGGCCTGCTCTAGCGGTGGTTATGGCAGCGAATGGATATCCCGATTCTCCCCGCAAGGGCGATGCCATCGAAGGCCTATCCGCCTTGCCTGCAACGTTGCCAGCGGAAAGAGACTATCATGTTTTCCATGCGGGAACCGCCCGGGGTGGCGAAAACGGGGAAGAGATCGTGACGGCCGGTGGGCGCGTTCTCTGTGTAGCTGCCTTGGGTGACAACTTCAGGATGGCTCAGCGACGTGCCTATGAAATCGCCGAACAGATTCATTTCGACGGTTGCCAGATGCGGCGTGATATCGGGTATCGGGCTATTAACCACCGTAAATAGCGGTGGATGGTGTGGAAGAAAAAAATCAGCACCAAACAGATGTATGGGAGATCGCATGAGCACTGCGCAAAAAGCGCGGGAGTTCTTTACGGGACTTCAGCAACGCATTGTGGAGGGACTGGAAAAAGTCGATGGCAAGCACTTCCGCCGTGATGAATGGGAGCGACCGGAAGGAGGCGGGGGCCTGAGTTGCGTGCTGGAAGAGGGTAACGTGCTGGAGCGCGGCGGAGTGAACTACTCGCACGTGTTCGGGGGAGGCTTGCCTGCTTCCGCTACCGCTGCGAGACCGGAACTGGCGGGAAGGAGTTTCGAGGCCATGGGAGTATCGCTCGTGCTGCACCCTCGCAACCCCTATGCCCCTACCGTGCATCTCAATGTGCGCTATCTGGAAGCGCGCAAGGAAGGCGCCGAGCCCGTATGGTGGTTCGGCGGCGGCATGGACCTGACGCCCTATTACGGTTTTGAAGAAGATGCAGTGCATTTTCACCAGACCTGCAAGGACGCGCTGCAACCGTTCGGCAGCGATTACCATCCGCGCTTCAAGAAATGGTGCGACGAATATTTTTATCTCAAGCACCGCCGGGAGCCGCGCGGTATTGGCGGCATTTTCTATGATGATCTGGGTAAACCCGACTTTGACAGCTGCTTCAACCTGACGAAGAGTGTGGGCACTCACTTCCTGGATGCCTACCTGCCGATTCTGGAGCGGCGGAAGAGTGTGCCCTACGGCGAGCGCGAACGCGACTTTCAGGCTTACCGCCGTGGCCGCTACGTGGAATTCAACCTCGTGTGGGACCGGGGAACTCTGTTCGGTCTGCAATCGGGAGGTCGTACTGAATCCATCCTCATGTCCCTGCCCCCGGTCGTCAAATGGCGATACGACTGGAAGCCGGAGCCGGGCAGCGCAGAAGACAAGCTTTATACCAATTTTTTGATCGGGAAGGATTGGGTGTAAGCCGTTATGGATAGCTTAGGTTGAAACTCCTGTCGCTTCGCGATGGCATACTACGGCGCAACGGTTTGTTATAAAATATGCAATCAATGGGGACGTAGCTCAGCTGGGAGAGCGTCGCGTTCGCAATGCGAAGGTCGGGAGTTCGATCCTCCTCGTCTCCACCAATTCACTGTTCCAACAAGTCTCAAGAAGTCCCATAAGCCCGCTAACTGCGGGCTTTTTCATTGGTTTTTCCTCCCGCCACGTCCCATCAAGTTCTATTGAATCCAGCACCTAGAGGGGGCATAATTCGGCAATATATGCCCCCAATGTAGATTTGATGCCCCCAATAAGGTGTTTTCATGAAATTAAACGACGTGGCAGTGCGCAAAGCCAAACCCGAGGCTAAGCCTTACAAAATGGCTGATGGTGGGGGCATGTATCTCGAGGTGATGCCGAATGGTTCGAAATATTGGCGGTTCAAGTACCGGTTTGGCGGGAAAGAAAAACGTCTCGCTTTTGGCGTTTATCCGGACGTGTCGCTGAGCTTGGCGCGCAGCCGGCGAGAAGATGCTCGCAAGCTGTTGGCCAATGATGTTGACCCAGGCGTGGTTAAGCAGCAATCTAAGCATGCAAGCAAGGAAAATGCGGCGAACAGTTTTGAGGCGATTGCCCGGGAATGGTTTGCAAAGTTTTCCCCTCAATGGGCTCCTTCCCATGCCGACAAGATTATCAGGCGCTTGGAAAACGATGCTTTCCCTTGGATCGGGAGCAAACCCATTGCAGATATTACCCCTCCTCAGCTACTCGCCGTTATCCGCCGTACCGAAAGCAGGGGAGCGCTTGATACGGCGCATCGAGTCAAGCAGAACTGCGGGCAGGTATTTCGATATGCTGTGGCTACCGGGCGGGCAGAGCGGGATCCTTCTCAGGATTTGAAAGACGCGATACCGTCAACAAAAAAGAATCATTTCGCCTCAATTACCGATCCCGTACAGGTAGGAGAGCTTCTGCGGGCAATAGAGGGCTTTAGAGGCACTTTTATTGTTCAGTGTGCCCTACGCCTTGCCCCAATGTTTTTCGTGCGTCCTGGGGAGCTACGGCGCGCCGAATGGAAGGATTTTGACTTTGATAAGGCTGAGTGGCGCTATTTTGTCACTAAGACGAAGACGGAGCATTCTGTTCCATTGGCTACCCAAGCGGTAACGGTCCTGCGGGAACTGCAAGCTCTCACTGGCCACGGTCGCTATGTGTTTTCCGGACGCGATCCAAAGAAGCCAATGAGTGATGCGGCCGTGAATGCCGCGCTACGCCGTATGGGGTATGACACCAAAACCGAAATAACCGGACATGGTTTTAGAGCAATGGCCCGAACGATACTGGCGGAAGAGTTGCATCAAAAGCCAGAAGTAATAGAGCACCAGTTGGCGCATAAGGTTCCTGACGTCCTAGGCGCAGCATACAACCGCACCAAGTTTCTTAAGGAGCGGAGGATCATGATGCAAGCCTGGGCGGATTACTTGGATAACCTTAAATACGGAGTAAAGCTGTAGAGCTTGGCAATAGTTGAGGAAGATATGACTCAGGATATGGAAACAAGCAGCAGAGAGATATTAACGGAAGCACTTTCACGTCGCGATTGGCGTAATGGGAAGCGCTACGAATTCAAAAAAGAAACCAGTTATGATCGATGGGCATGGGAGTTTCTAAGTCGAAATAAAGTATTCATTGCTGAATGGACGCCTGATATAAATATAAACTTTGTGAGAGGGTTGGCGGATAAGGCTGGGATGGAGCTGGATGCCCAAGTTAAACTGCTTAAACTTGGTGTTTTCAATAGAGATCTTGCAGTTAATTCCATTAATACCGTGCAGTATCTTATGTCACTGGATATTAGAGATTCGTTAAAGATATTCCTGGCGGATCATTTGTCATCGGTGCATGAGAAATGGGGAATTGAGTATTTCCATTCAATTGAATATGTCGAAACTCATAAAGAAATAGATTCTCCTTGCGTCTTTAAAAGAAATGACCCGCATTTGGCAAAAAAAACATATTATTTTATTAATGACAGCGACAAAACTGAGTATTACATCGAGCCTGTTAGAGAACACGAATTTATATATAGGATAAACACTAACTGGCCTATCGAATCACAAGTTAATGCAATAAAACGCCACGCTATGAGTGAGCAAAACTTACGGAAAGAAAAGGAAGGTGCAAAACCGGTAACCCAAGTGCGGCTCCATATTAAAAAATTTCCATTATATTTAAGAGTATTCGATGGCTTTGAAAGTGGCGCATCTGCTCGTGAAATAGCAGATACGATCTCAAATGGTATTGATGAAAAGGGCGTGTACAACGCAGATCGGGCCGCAAGAAGGCTAATTGATGGTGATTATCGTTTTATAGTTCAGAGTGCGCCTCATTTCCAAAAATAATCCCAAATAATTTGTCTCGTTAAATAGCCATTTACTTTATATAGTTCAGTCTTTTAGTTAGGTGGTGTAGCACATACACCTCTGCAAAAATGCCTCCATCAGCGTCGCATAGGGCGCGCTGGAATCACATAGGAGGCAATGTGCAGATAGTAGTAAAACCCATCCTCAAGCAGCCCGAAGTCTCTCGTGTAACCGGGCTTTCTCGTTCTTCGATCTACCGCCTGGAAGCTCAAGGGCAATTCCCATCCAGAGTTAAGTTATCTGAATGTGCTAGTGGTTGGCACAGCGAGGAAGTACAAGCATGGATCGATAGCCGTCCACGCGTAACACCAAAGGCGGGGGCGTGAGGATGCTTTTTCCCTTGACACTCTCATTCTCCCCGGATTATGCTTTTCCTGTCGATGCAAATTCATCGACCGGGCTTGGACTCCCGAGAATAGGAGCGGCAATGGCCGCAAAGCGTTACGCATGCGGCTTTTTTATTGCCGTGGCATTCCCTTTTACGGGTGGCCGTGGCGGGGGCCGCAAGGCCGTCGGTGCTCCTACCGATAAGTCCAACTCGCTACGCGCCGCCCACCAGATTGGACTCTGGGAGGCGGTTACTCAACCGACCTATAGGAGCATTGCCATGCCAAAGGCATCCCCACGCGCGTCCGCGCACAGATTCGCAATAGTTTCCAATTTACCCCTCGCCAGCATTTATACCGGCACTAAGGAGCAATTAATTGCTCTTGGCGTCGCTCGCCCTGAGCAATTTCCGGAAGGAAGAAAACGCGTGAAGCAGGATTACTCAATGGAGAGTACCCTGGAAGAAGGTTGGCAAGTCAGGAAGCTCAAGAGCGGTCACTTCGAGCTAAGGCGGGGGCACAAGTACGTTGCGCCCAAGGTCGCTCCTATCCCCTTCGGAAAATTTTCGATCGCCTATTCGCCTAAAGGGGCAACAGAGGATTCAGATCCATACCTGTATACAGCGCACAGCAACGTGGGGCCGCTGGATAAACAGACTTGGCAAGAACTATGGGCCGCGGCAGCCGGGATTATAAAAATCATGGAGCAGTTTAACGCCCGTTTCAAAAGGAATTCGTCGCACCTGAAGCTAGTCCAGCCAATGACTGCGACAGGAGACAAATAATGAGCCTCACAAAAGAAAACGCCCCGGCGGCAACCGAGGCGACATTCAAAGCAAACTCTGGACACAATTATAAACGACTGCCGCCCTACGGCAAGCAGTTAATGTCTATCCGTGAGGCAGGAAAAGCGCCCGCCAGGATGGTGATAGTTGCTTTCGATTGGGATCTGGGTAAAGCCTATCCGCGCATCATCATTCCAAATAATCTTGCACCGACCGAAATTGAATTCAGGTTCCTTGCTGGCCTGCCTGTTCAAATTACCTACCGCAGCAAAGACGCGCACCGAGTAGATGCCGTTGCACAGGAGATAGCCAGGGTTAATCCCTGCTTTCTTGCAACATTCGCATTTGACCTTGCCGGTACCGGCGATGCCTGGGCGATCCTCAAGCCGTATGAAAGCACCAAGATCGCGGAGGCCGCATGATGCTAAACGCGATGGAAACAGTAGAGGCTACCCCGGAAGCGAAGGCCGCTTTCAGTGCTCTGGCCAAGGTAATCAAAGCGCCCCAGCAATTGCAGGTAGTGGGACTCCATGACTTCATAGCCATGGATCTGCCGCCGAGAGACACGATGCTAGCCCCGTGGTTGATGACGCAAAGCCTGAACATGATCTACGGCTGGCGCGGTGTAGGTAAAACTCACGTCAACCTGGGGATCAGCTATGCGCTTGCTTGCGGCGGCAAATTCCTTAACTGGAAGGCAGGCAAGCCAAGACGAGTTTTGCTTGTAGATGGTGAGATGCCTGCACCAGCCTTGCAGGAACGGCTTGCGGCAATCATTGCATCAAGTGGCGTAGAGCCGGATCCAGGCTTTCTTTCTATCGTCACTCCTGACCTTCAAAGCGGAGCGATGCCTGATCTCTCTACAGAGGAGGGGCAACAAGCGATTAGCAATGTCGCTGAGCGTGTAAAGGCAGAACTCATAGTGCTGGATAACCTCTCCTGCCTTGTGCGCGGTGGAGGCCGTGAGAACGATGCGGAGAGCTGGGTAAGTGTCTCGGAATGGGCGCTGCTACAGAGACAAGCTGGACGAAGCATCCTCTTTATCCACCATAGCGGAAAGAACGGACAACAACGCGGTACATCGAAGCGCGAGGATTTGTTGGACGTTGTTATCTCCCTTCGAAGGCCGGCCGACTATGACCCCGCGTCGGGCGCCTGCTTCGAAATTCACTACGAGAAAGCCAGGCATTTATCGGGTAATGATGTTGATCCGGTAGAGGCTCAATTAACCGTGGATTCTCACGGACTGAGCACTTGGGCATGGCGCACTGTCTCTGAGTCGACGTATGACCGAGTTGTGGCACTGGCAAATGACGGTTTGTCGCAGGCTGAAATAGCGGTAGAGCTAAACATCCATCGGTCTACCGTGATGCGAATCTGGCGCAAGGCTGATGAGGCCGGATTGCTGGAACAAAAGGTCACGGCCAGGGGGCGCAATCAGTACCAGAAAGGGGGTAAAGGGGAATGAATGCACCGTTAAACAGGAGCTTGTTGCATGTTGCGTCTCCTAGGGAATGCAACACGCAACAACCACCCCAATATCACGCAACAAGCTATGCAACAACCACGCAACAACCACCAGCGAAACCCGTGTCATTGCTCGATCTAGCGCGCAACAAGCTATGCAACAACCACGCAACAAGCTTCAAAAAAGACGCGCAACAAGCTCACCAAAAAAAGGGGGTGGATGTTGCGCGGTTGGAGCTCATCAATTTGGTTCGTTTCATCGCTGACTTCCACGCCTTTACCGAGGAAGAGCATGACGAAGCGCTGACCATTGCACTGGCTGATTTTGATAACGCGTTGGTTTGTTTCAGGGCACTGAAACAGGATGCTCTATCTATGGCCTCTTCTACGGGATTTAAACCAGCAGGGAATACTTACCCCTCAACCGAGGCAAAAGAACTCAACCTGAACCTTTCTGAAGCGGAGAGGGAAACAGCATGAGCAGCAAACATACGGGGGTGAGGTATTCCTTGAGCCATATGGTTCTAGAGCGCGCTCGGATCGTCGCGTGCATACCCGCGAAATTGAGGGGGGTGGGGGTAAGCAAATCTCTGGCACTCACCCCTCTAGAGCGCGCTCGGAGGTTCGCTTTCATAAACCGTAACAAAAAAGGTAAAAAATGACTCAAGAAATAGACAAAGAAATCTTGGATACCCTGGAAAACGGCGTCAAAACATCATTGCAAATTATGGAATTGATGGTTATCGCCATTGGCCGGCAGAACAAGGAAGCCGGGGAGATTGTTGATGACCTGGTGAACAACGGTAAGGCTCGTCTTGTCTTGCAGGCCGATGTAAACGGGCTAGAGCTCTTCGCGGTGGGGCCGGACAATAAAGTGATTGGTGGCCCCTTGCTGGCCTATCGCAGAGCAGAGAGGTCAACATGGGTAAATTAACAGGGTTTGGGCGAGCGTTCGCCTCGTCCATGTTGAAAGGCAGCAGACGTGCGGAGGCGCTGCGTAAGCGCAAGATCGAAAAAGAGCTTATCGAGCACCTGGGATACTCGCGCTCTAAGGCTAAAAAAATGGTTTCAGAACTGGATAACGGCAAGTGAACCTGGCAGGTTATCTTGAAAGAACGTTACCACCTAGCCCCGAGCGTGAAGAGGCGCTTGCCCTGATACGCTTGGGGCTTTCCTTCCAGAAACATCACAAAGTAGGGAAAAGGCCTGGGCCTCTGAAGGCATACCTTCTAAAGGTTACAGGCAGGATCGAGAGTCCGGTTACTTTCGAGAAGCTTTTGGAAGAATTGGAACTTGAGGCCGTGAGGCGAGATATGCACGGCACGACAGCAAGCCCTGTCGAGAAGGTAGACCGCATCTGGGAAATCATTACCTACCATCATCCCCGAGCAGGCCGGCAGCAGCTCACATTCAAGACCATCAGGAACCACTTCACTTGGTGTAAATTAAATCTCACTCAGTGATTCCTGCTCTCCCCCAAACCGGGAATAAGTCCTTGTAGTATAAAGCCATACTTCAGAAATTGGAGTATGGCGAAAACATTTTATAAGGACTTTATCATATGTACGAAATTAAGGAAATTCTCGAAAAGCAAGGCGAGGCATTTGCTGAATTCAAGAATGCGCAGAACGAGCGCATCAAGAACCTGGAGAGCGCTCTAAACGAGTTTGCAAAAAAGGCGAATAGACCGGGCGCCGGGTTCCATGGTGGCGAAGATCCGGAAGAGAGAGAGCACAAGCAGGCTTTCTTAGGCTACCTTCGGTCTGGCCGGGAGCGTGGACTTGAAGCCAAGGCCATGGCTACTAATAACGATCCGAACGGCGGGTTTCTTGTTCCTATACAGATCGACGGTACCATCTCCAAAGCCCTGCGCGACCTTTCGCCCATGCGGCAGCTTGCGCGAGTGGTGAAGATCGAAAGCGGTGAATATTCGATGCTGCATAGCGTAGGCGGCACTACTTACTCATGGGTGGGGGAAACTCAATCCAGACCCAAGACAGAGGGTCCCAAGTTTATCGAACTGAAGCCTGCCATGGGAGAAGTCTACGCCAGCCCCGCAGTGACACAGCGCTTGCTCGATGACAATAACTTCGACCTGGAAAACTGGCTGATCAACGAGCTTGCTGAAGCATTCGGCGAGGGTGAAGGCCAGTCGTTTATTGTCGGCGATGGGATCAATAAACCACGTGGCATTCTCACCTATGACACTGCCAGCACTGCTGACGGGGTACGGGCGGAAAGCGCTCTACAGTATGTCGCCTCTGGCGCTGCCGGAGCATTCGCCGCAAGCAATCCTTCCGACAAGCTGATAAAGCTGGTCCACTCCCTCAAACCCCGGTACCGCATCAATGCCGCCTGGACGATGAATACCAATACGCTTGAGCTGGTACGGACGTTCAAGAACGCAAACGATGACTACATTTGGAAGGAGGGATTAGAAGCCGGACAACCGTCAACGCTGTTGGGTTACCCGGTACACGAAGACGAGAATATGCCAGACGTATCGGCTAATAGCCTCTCAATCGCCTTTGGCGACTTCCAACGAGCCTATACCATCGTTGACCGCAACACATCGATGCTGCGTGATCCGTTCACTGCAAAACCCCACGTCCTCTTCTACAGCACGAAGCGCGTGGGAGGTGGTATGCGGGACTTCCGCGCCATCAAGCTGATGAAGTTTGCGGCGAGCTAAATGATGTTCCATTGGCGCTACGCAGCTGATGCAATAAGAACCCCCGGCCTGAAATCGGGGGTTTTTATTGGAGGGGGGGTGGGCAAATCTTTGGGGAAGAAGCGCTTGGACACCGCGCGCCTTCCCACGCAGACAAAAAATTCCATATTTCAAATTGAATTCAAATGGCAGGGTATAGAAGGTAAGAAAGCATTGATTTATTTAAATAAAAGCGCATCTTGATTTTTCAATTACGAAATCAAGTTTCAGCAAATGGCGGGCTGCTGGCATGAAATAGTAGGACTGACTCACCCCGGAGTATTATGCCGCGCTGCCAGGCTGATAGTGGAGCATGCGGCCAATATCCTGGCGCTGCTAAGAGAGGGAGGCTGGACCAGCAACAGGGCGCTGACCCGTTTAGAAGCTGTGCTGGGGAAGCTGGGGGTGAGCCCAGCGGATCGGTCTAAGGTTTCTATATTAAAGACCGATGGGGCAGAGAATTCTTATGGGGAGTTTGGGTAGAACCAATACCCATACTGTAGCTCTGGTGTACCTTAGGACAATAGTCAGTATGGCTAAATCATATACAATTGCCCGACCTCGGGCCGTTATATCCTGATTTAGTTCATGGTACTTCACGGTACCTCAATTAGACGTATATCAAAAAATGAGTATTTCGGACATCAAATCCGCCCTGTCGGCGATACAGATTAATCGAGACGATCAAACTGAGGTAAAAATACCGAAGTTAAACGAACGTTTGACAGAGGAGTTCGTTATAGCTTTAGTAGGTCCGGTGGGATCTGGCTGTACAAAGGTTGCAGAGCTGCTGACGGAGCTATTCGGGAACGATTACGAATATATTGTTCATAATTACAAACTAAGTGATTACATAGCGGACAATGCCACGCTTGTTGGAAAAGAAATTAAGAAGGGAATCGGGACCGGCGAGAGAATCAAGCAAATGCAGGCGATTGGGGACGAATTACGGCGAGTTTGTGGAAAATCTTATCTCGCTGCTAAAGCAGTGGAGAAAATCGCCGAGAAGAGGGACACAGAAGGCTTGGGAAAGACCATTGATGGTCAGTTGGTCCCGAAGCAGTTTCGACGTCTTCATATAATTGATTCATTAAAGCATCCTGAGGAGCTTAAACTTCTCCGAGCCACCTATGGAGACATTTTTTGGTTGATCGGTGTTTTTGCACCATTGACCGTTCGGGAGCAGCGTCTGGAATTTCAAGAGCATCTGGATAAAGCTCAAATAGAAGCGATAATTCGGCGCGATTACTCGGAGGAAGAAGATTACGGTCAGAAGGTACGGGGCGTATTTTACCAAGCTGATTATTTTGTGAGGAATGATCAGGAAAACACTAATCGCTTGAAACAAGGGATTACTCGGTTTGTCGAGATAATTTTTGGTGCGTCGGTGCATACCCCGACTACTGATGAGTCGTCTATGTATGCCGCGTACGCTGAGGCTGCAAAATCAGCCTGTCTATCCCGCCAAGTGGGCGCCGCGATCGTAAGTATTAATGGTGAATTAATAGGCTCAGGCCGCAATGATGTACCTCGGTTTGGGGGAGGCTTGTACTCAGAGGATGATGGGGAAAACGACCATCGATGTCATGCATGGATGGATAAACGTTGTCACAATGACAAAAAGAAGGATGCCCTCTATCAACAAATATTCACAAAACTTTCTGATTCATCGTTACTTGCAACGGGCGTGTCAGTAGATAAGGTCACAAAGGTATTGAAGACAACGGACGTAAAATCCTTAATCGAATATTCTCGTGCCGTTCACGCTGAGATGGATGCGATTATCTCAGTGGCGAGAACGCATAAGGCGGGATTACTTCACGCTACTTTGTACACAACAACTTTTCCGTGCCATTCTTGCGCTCGTCACATCGTTGCAAGCGGTATAAAAAGAGTAATTTTCATTGAGCCATATCCGAAGAGTTTGGCGAAAGAGCTTCACTTGGACGCAATCTCAGAGAACGAGGGAGATCAAGATAAAAAAGTTTTATTCTTGCAATATTCTGGCATAGCACCGAAGCATATTTTAAAGCTATTTAATGCTGGGTTGACACGCAAGAGTACAGATGGGAAACTCAATGTGTTTGATAAGAAAACTGCCAAACCTGTAATTGCAGTATCACTTGACGATTATCCCACCCATGAGAAATTAGTAATCGCGGAGTTAGCCCATAATGAAAAACAAGCAAAGGGGAAGCAATCAACTCTATTTACCCCTTCCTAACCCCGAAAAGTTGCAGGACGAGGCGATTAATATCGTTTCAGAACGCCGTAATAGCACCTCTGTGTTAAATTTTCCTAACAAACGAACCTCAACTTTTCGTGAGCGAGTAATACAAGATCTCATACGCAATCGTGTAATAGTCGAGTAGCAATTTAAACGGTTGTTAGGAATGGGGGCATAATTGGGGGCACATTTCCCCACTGATTTTTAGAGTCTTTTATTCATAAGGAATTCAAGGCTTATTCGATTGTCCTCGTCCCACCAATACCCTGTCTAAAGTAGTCTAGCTTCATACATAGAACCCGCGTAGTCTCTCAATCGCCTTTGGCGACTTCCAATGAGCCTATACCATCGTTGACCGCAACACGTTGATGCTGCGCGATCCGTTCACGGCAAAACCTCACGTCCTCTTCTACAGCACGAAGCGCGTAGGCGGTGGCATGCGGGACTTCCGCGCAATCAAGTTGATGAAATTCGCGGCGAGCTGATGCAACAAGAAACCCCCGGCTGAAACCGGGGGTTTTTTAATTGGACAGGGGTGGGTAAATAGAGTTGATACAATGATTCCCTCCAATAACGCAAAAGAGGGAGATCATGAAGTTCCGTATCATAGTTATCCTGTGCGCTCTATTGCATGCGTGCGCACAGCAACCAATGATTCTGGCCAAGCCAGGCGGTGATCCTATTCAGCGTCACAAAGACCTGACCGAGTGCGAGTATGAAGCAGCAAAGGCAACCGCAAGCGCGAGCAGTGCTGTGATGTATGACCTTAGAGATGCGGTAGTGCATGACGCAATGATACGTCAGAGACAAGAGCAACTCATATCGACGTGTATGCTGTCACGTGGATACACATACGAGCCGCTACGGTAAAGATTAAAACAGCCCATCGAGCTCACCTCATACGTGAGCTTTTTTATTGCCTATGCCACCCAGAGCCAAGTCCATATATCGCGCTCCTGGGTGCAACGTACTGACTTCATCTCCTGGGTATTGTGAGAAGCATCAGCACCTGAAGCCAAAGCCTTGGGGTAATAGATCGGAACAAAGCAAGAACAGGATGGGTGGCAGAGCACGTCAGAGAGCGAGAATAGGTCTCTACCGAAACGATCCATGCTGCGCCAAGTGTGGGCAATTGCTCTCATTTTCACAGATGGAGAGAGATAGATCACATCATCCCGTTGGCAGAGGGTGGCACAGAGGACCCGGAGAACACACAGGGCTGTGCTCAGATTGTCATCAAGAGAAGACGCAGGCCGAGTCGCTCAGGGCAAGAGGGAAGGGCGAGTCAAAAGTCTAGAGCATATGCCTTAGGGACGTGCGCCTAGTCTTTTTTTCATTTCCACAAAATAGAAAACTGAATTAGGGCGGGTAGGCCAGGTATCAAGTTAGTATTAGAAAGCAATCGGCGCGACAAACAACAGATATATATCTGATTAAGAGGCGGTGTAGAAGTGTCGTAAAGCAAAATAACTTACATTAAGTTCCTTTATGTCGTTGTTCGAAGTGCATTACAATCGCCTAAGCTACTACCTAGCACAACAATAAATAATAAGAAATACTGTGCGCAATTATCTTAAAACACTCCTCTTCTTCTCTGCCTTTTCGCCAGTATTATTCACGCTCGCGTATGTGCAATACGATCTTCACGGCTTCAGGGCTGCCGTTATATATTTGTTAGTGACAGGAGCGCTTGGCACAGCAATCCCGATTTGGATTCTGATGTTGATCATTAAATCGAGTGAATTAATCTCGTTTAATGCAAAAAAAGTAGAATCAAATGATTTTATGCTATTTGTATTTGTTGCTGGATACTTCATGCCCATTATCAATCATGGAGTAAATCTCGACTTTACGAAAAGCGCATTCATGGCTTTAATCTTTTTTTCATTATTTTGGTTTATCAATAACATTCCCGCGCACCCGGTTCTTAGATTAATTAAATACAGGTTTTACAAGGTAGAGTCATCCACAGGCATGGTATACACATTAATTTCAAAGAAAGAAATTACCGACCCCAAAAATATTAGGTACGTAAAAAAAATATCCAACTGGATGTTGATCGAGGTAAGTAATGCTAAGTAGTTTATTTGCGCTTACAAGCGACCCTGCAAATAGGATTGTTAAATTCACTCTTACTGAAGACGTTCAGACCGATCTGATGCCTTATTTGCAAGGGCAAGAGCAATTCTTTTTGGCGCGCGCGGGGCAGGAGATTATTTTTGACGGGAAATATAAGCCGGATGCTCAGGAGATTCTAATCATCGAAAATTATGATGATATTGATAACCTGAGTGACGCGATCACGAATCCTCTGGGATACCTGAAATTGCTCCTTCGCCGGAGGCTTTCAATAGCATTAAAGCCATATTCTCGGGCTATGTAGATGCTGCTGACAAGGTGACCGTGCTAATTCAATATTTTGACAAGAGAAAAATAATATCTACTAATGGCTTCTCTTTATTTCACTCTAGTACTACCTATAAGCGGGTCGAGGGTATTGGGTTAACAATTGACAATAAAATATCGGCAACACTGAAAGGCAAATCTCTCCGTTTTCTTAGCTTTCATGTGTTACGACAAATTTTTGACTTGAGCGGTTATTACCGCGAAGCGACAGATAGCGATATTAGTGACTTTGCCTCTCTCGCCGCGATTAAAGTGGACGACCTTGCCCAGCTAATCTCTATATCGGATAACTGGATTAGAAGAAAATTTTCACTAATTCAGCAAAGCCAAATACTTGAGACGGTGCCAATCAATGAAATTAAAGCGGTAGCCACGGAATTTAATATCGCGCTAAATACGATTGTGGAGGATGGCGTAGAACTTATTAGTCTGCCGACAAATAAAGCAGAACTGAAAAATATTTTGAGGTTTCTGGACGAAGACTATTACAAGTCACCATTATCAAAAACGTACTATATGACAAACTCAAAGCGGGTTGTCTAGACTTCATTCAAGAAGGGGTGGGAAATACTCTATTGTTTCTCCCTAGACACCGCTCACCTCGCTTTCCTTTCATAAATCTATACAATTTTTTTGAAAAATGACTGGGGCGATTAAGCTAGAAATAGGTCATTAGATATTGTCTTATTTCCTGATCTTATTAGGCTTAACAACTCATATAATAAAGCCTCCATTTGGGAAACTCGAAAAAGAGGTTATTTTGGCCAAAGTTTTGAATTTCTCATCCTCGCCTACTCGCAGCAACGAGTGAACGCTTGACCAAATGGGATATGTACCGAGAACAACGTCAAATGGCCCATCCAAGTCCTGCCCACAGCAGGCGGAAGCCAGCCCTAGCAGGTTGCTGACTGTTCGGGTCTTGCAAGAGATATGGCGGGCTGTGTTGGTTAAGCCTATCAAGAGCTAGAGTCCGTGATGGGCTTAAGCTCTGGTAGTGGTAGAGGGCGCAGCTGTTTCCACCTAGATTTTCCTTTTAGCACTTCTCCGTAGGGGCATAATTGGGGGCATATTTCTTATACCTTTAAATAATACCTTTGAAAACAATGTGTGTATTTTAATTCGCTCCTCCTCCCACCAATTCACTATTCAAACAAGTCGCAAACAGCCCTAAAAGTCCGCTACGTGCGGGCTTTTTCACTGGTTTTTCCTCCCGTTACGTCTCATCAAGTTCTATTGAATCCAGCATCTAGAGGGGGCATAATTTGGCGAAAAATACCCTCACCGGAACTTGATGTTGTAACAGATCAAGGGAAAATAATCTGCCGAAAAGTTTCCCAACCGGAACATTTCGAATAAGGCTCACGCTTTAGCATCGTTTTATAGTTGGCCGGTAGATTTTGCATGACCTCCTGTATTTCTCGCTCGTCCTGTGGGGTGATCACCGTGGAGCCGACAAATGGAGTTTTATTTCTGCGCAAATTCATATCGAAAGCTGGCTTATGACGTAAATCGAAAAATTGAAGCATACGCCTTAACACTCTTTCATCTTTTAACTGTGCATCAACATCTATAAAAAATACGCGATCCTGCCATTGATTCTGTTTAAGCAGTTGCATTGTCCGGTATTCGATTTCAATCCACTGCAACAGATAAAACTGGAACCGACTCAGAGTGTGCTCGGCGTAGTGCTGATAGATGGCCTCCTTTCCAGTTAATGCCCAGCGAAAATAACGGTCGCCTGTATCGCTTTTATAATCGACAAACGGCATCCTTACCTTGCGTATCAGTTGTTCACGCAGTAGCTCGCTTTTGGCTACCTTTGCGGGATGACGAACAAGGTGAACAAAACCGACATTTTTTAAAAGTGCGCCCGCATGACGATCAAACGCTTTTAGGAAGGCATGATTGGATTCGAAATACACTGGTTCTTTACATTTAGCGATAAATCCACATTTCCGCATCAGCACTGGCAATAACGCGTTATCGTCGCGCCGCGTATTCCAGTCTATCGGTTTCCCGAACAAAACAGGATTTCCGGGAATAAGATAGGGTTCATGTGTGCTATAGCACTGTTGCACATTTTTCGAAAAGAAGTCAGCTAGATAACTTGTGCCGGAGCGACCACTTGCCAGAGCAAAAAGCGTTAGTTTGGGGATGGATTCAAGATCAGTCATGCTGAAAGATAATTTACCCACTTAGCGTTATCAATGCGACAAAGTCTTATCTCATAAGAATATCCCTTCCATCATAAATCGAACCGGGGGCTTGTATCGCTTTCTTTCTCGCCTGTCGGATGGTTAGGCATGGGAAGAAACCGATTCCGGGATGCCCCACGCTAAGCGGGAGGGCGAGGGCTACGTGCCCCTGCCTTTCGTGGTGATAAGGAGCCAAAGTTTCACCCGATTATCAGCCCATGCGGTCAAGCTGTTGAATGATCTGCTGGCTCAATACAAGAGGGAGATAACAACGGCGACTTGTGCGCAGCCTGGACGTTAATGCAGCCCCGAGGATGGAAGTCGAAGGACACCCTCAACAAGGCATTGAAAGAACTGCTGGCGGGACATTGGCTGAAAGTGACTGGCCAGGGTGGAAGGCATAAGGCAACGCTCTAAAGGTGACCTTTTTTGCAATAGACCATTGCAAGGGAAAGCTAGATGTTAAGGCTACCGGAAGCCCAAGGGGAACATGGAAGAGAAACGAGCTATTGCCGCCCTTGCCAAGATTAAAAGTGGCAGCTCGACAGGGCGGTTAATTAGTCCGTGAACGGCCTTGGTTCTTTTACTACCTGCGCCTTGCCATGAAGCTCACCACTCCAAGACCGGCGAGCAGCAGGGCATTAGGACGACGGTTCGGGAATCGGGTTAATTGCTCGATATTACCGGCCCCAACGGTAAGGGCATGATGGATCTTAATTCACTGGTTGATATGCCCCCCTGGGGAGGTTCTACTTCGAGTCACTGCTATCAATAACGCTGGCAAGTCCTCGTCATCAGAATCATCCCTGAGCCTGAGATTTATGCGCTCTTTCTTGCAGGCCTTAGCCTAATTGGATTTATGAGACGTGAAAGACGATGGAGGTAGGGATTTACCGAGACTTGGAGTCCATGGAACAGCAGGCGGAATCTGAGCAGGCCGCGAAGGGTCGACGGCATATGCAGTCGGTTCTGGAACGCAGGCTGTTGAACGGGTAGTTCGCAGACAGAGTTTCTGATTTTGGAATCGTCATAGGTAATCTACCAAGTGAGTTAGGCAGATCATTTGTCCAATGCAAAAATTGCGACTCGTCATCCCTTATGTGATACTTGTATCACAATTCATATTGCTCACAATGGAATTTTCATGGCTCTCTCGATTCGGCTTCCCAGTGATGTGGAAGTCAGGCTAAAAAACTTGGCGGCCAGGACGGGGCGAACCAAGAGTTATTACATCACTGAGGCAATCCGTGAGCATCTGGATGATCTGGAAGATTTGTATCTAGCCCAGCAACGCCTAGCTGATATTCGTTCCGGTAAAACTCAGGCAGTGCGGATAGAGGAAGTGATGAAGCGTTATGGCGTGGAGGATTGAGTTAGATCCTGCAGTTGAGCGTGAATTGGGGCAGTTCGACCCGCCAGTGGCACGCAGTATTCTGGTTTTTTTGTACGAACGCGTGGCCTTGCTTGACGACCCGCGCAGTATTGGTGAAACCCTGAAGAGTTCCCAATTGAATGAATTCTGGAAGTATCGAGTTAGTAATTACCGTGTTATCGCAAATATCGAAGACAGTACGGTGCGGATTCTCGTTGTGAGAATAGGCCATCGCAGGGAGACATATCGCTGAAGATTTTTTCTCTGTTTTTAGTATTGGAGGAGGAAGCTACACGTTAATTCGCGTTTGTCCATTATTTCCATTATGTCGAGATACGGGCTAGACTTAATCCATAAAATGAGCCCTAAGATGAGGAGTTAAATGAACTGATTCTCATGGTGAATCAACCTTAGAGGGAGGCTTCCATGGAGATTGCAGGCCAGCCAAAAAAAACTACTGCATTGACACGTGCGCGAGACACGTTAGCAATACCTCTCGCTGGAATTGCCACATTTTTTTATGTTCTATGGCAATTGGTGGCGGAGCAGCAGCTTTTTCTGCGCACCTTTCTTGTGGAGCGTATGGGCAAGCGTGCTGTGAAGAAACTGCCGCTGGGATATTGGAATGTGCTGGCGCTCAAGAGCATCATGTTGTGCCAGCATCTGTCTCATAACCCCAACCTGCTGAGGAATGCCCGCAAGCGTACCGAATCGCGAATCCTGCAACGGTTGCAGGATCGAGGGGTAGCGCGCAGGCAAGTTCTCCCCCTCACGGAATATCAACCCGGCCAGATAGAGCCCAATCGGTTTTACCGGGAGCATGTGAAGCGCAGCGTACCGTGCATTATGCGCGGGTTCGTGGGTAAGGCGCCAATCGACTGGACGCTCGACAAACTTGCGGAACGTTTTCCGGATACCATCGTCCAGGCCTTGGACAAGCGGAGCAAGAAGATGGTGAATGCCTCTCTGCGCGAGATCGCAGAGGACCGCCGCTGCAATTACATTCCGCAGCAATTGTTGCTCGATCAAAATCCGACTTTCTACGAATACTTTCGCATTCCGTGCTCGCATGCGTATTTCCCCGTCATGGGGCGGCCCTCGAAGCCGGTTCTGAGCTTTCTGATCTTAGGCCTGGGAGCGGGATTGAACGCCAACTACCACTGTGAGGAAGGGCCTAACTGGTATCTTGCCGTTTCCGGTTCCAAGCGCTGGACCTTGATCGAATCCGAATATTCCTGGTTGCTATACCCGGCAGCACTTGGCAACGGCATGCGCCGGTTTGCGGAGTTCATCGCGGATAAGGAAGGGGAACCGAGCGACCGGGATGCGTATCCCCTGGTGGAATATGCGCCGCGTTATGAGTTCGACCTCCATCCCGGCGACGTTCTGTTTTTCCCTGCCTGGATGTGGCACAAGACGATCAATCTCAATGAAGAAGGCCTGGGGATCACCTGCCGCTACACCGCCCCGACCGAAATCTCGAACAGATATTTCCGGGCCCTGCAACTGCTCTCCGGAGGGTTCTGGAAAAGCTGCGTGGAAGTCATCAGTTGCAGCATACGGGGTAATATCGCCTCTCTTGCCAGTGATATCGACCACAACGAGCAGGAAACAGTGTTGTACTAAGCGGAATTCCTTCTGTTTCCTTCTGTTAGCGATACCGCCGCTGCTATCTGCCCGGGAAGCTTATGTTTGCCTTCTTGTGATACGCCCCTACCTGTCATCGATGTCGGCTCTATTTGCCATAGAGCCGGGAAAGAAATGCGCCCGGAAATCAGCGAGCAGGTAGCTGGCCAATTTTCTTCTCCTTCGGCGCTTCTCTTTTAGCGTTTCTCCTTTACCGCTTCTCCTTCCTTTATGAAACCTTCCGCCAGCTCACTCCCTTCCCGCAAGTAACCTTTACAAATACCCAATCCCTACTATAGTCATAATAAGGCTGCCCAGGAAATTCCCTCAATTCAGAGACGAGGGTAGCTGCAAGGTAGCTACGCCAACAGCGATTCCTGAACGGACTCACCCGTTGGCCTATCAGGTGAATCCCCCAAGTATCGCAAAATACCTGCTCCACGGGCTGGAGCATCTGGAAAAAACCAGCCAGATGTTTTCATTCCAAGGTGAGTGATCCGCTTAACAACAAAGGAGAAGCTAATGGGAGATGGACCGGTAGTGCTTGGGGTTAACCGCACGCAAGATGCAAGCATCTGTCTGATGCATGGATCACAGGTCGTATACGCAATACAAAAGGAACGGCTCACAAGGCGGAAGCACCACTGGGGCAGGCTCGACGATTTCCGCAATGCGTACGTGCCGCATCTTCCCGATCTCGGCAAGCCGATCGATGTTCTCGTCGAATGCTATTCATCCGACAGCGAGATAAAAAATTTTCCTGCCTATGAGCAGGAGATGGCCGAAACGTTGAAATTTGCCCCCGGCTACCGGCGCAAGCGCATCTCGCACCATCTCGCGCATGTCTACAGCGTATTCCATCCGTCGCCATTTGAAGAGGCCGCGGTGATGATCATAGATGGTCAGGGCAGCCCGGTTTCCGAATTCACCGAGAAATGGAGCGGATCGGACAGTGTACCTCCGGATTGGCGGGAAGTCTCCTCGTTCTATCAGGCAGATAGAGGGCGGATCGAATGCATTGGCAAGCAATTATGGGACCGCAACGAGCGATGCCTAGTTGGGCTCGGAATGTTTTACTTCCTGCTGACACAGGCGGTTTTTCCAGGCGAGGGCAACGAAGGCAAAGTGATGGGACTCGCTCCGCACGGGGACCCGCATGCGCTTGGCCTGCCGCCCCTGAAGGTGGATGGTCCGCAGGTGACGATTCCCGGCTGCTGGATGGAAATACTGCGCGATCGCAGCCGTTTTCGCTATGCTGCCGGCGATGCTTCCCGTTTTGCCGATAGCGCCAATCTGTCTGCTGCCGGGCAGCGCGCATTCGAGGAGGCAGTGCTCGAAGTTGCCCGCTGGCTGCACGCGCAAACGGGCGCCGAGAACTTATGCTTTGCCGGAGGCACCGGTCTTAACTGCTCCACCAATGATCGCCTCTTGCGTGAAACCCCTTTCCAGCGCGTCTTCATTCCTCCGGCCCCGAGCGATGCAGGCACTTCGCTTGGTTGCGCCGTGTACGGCCTTACCGAAGTGGGGGGAATGCGTTGCGACTATAGGTGGGAGAACGACTATCTCGGGCCCGAGCCGCGTCTGTCAGACATCGAGTCCGTGTTAAACGGGGCGGATGACTTTGTCGTGGAGCATATAGAACAATCTGCCGACTTGTGCGGTCATATAGCGGACCTGCTGTCTGACAGCAAGGTGGTCGCGCTCTATCGCGGGCGTAGCGAATTCGGTCCGCGCGCACTCGGTCACCGCAGTATTCTTGGAGATCCGCGCCATGGCTACGTGCGTGACTGGATCAACGCCAGGGTCAAGGAGCGGGAATGGTTTCGTCCGCTGGCGCCGGTAGTGCTGCTCGAGCGGGCGGATGAATTCTTCGATATCCGCCGTCCATCCCCCTTCATGCAGTTCGCCGCGCCGGTTTGGCCCAAGGCCGCCGATATCATCCCCGCTGTTACGCATGTCGACTGTACGGCCCGGTTGCAAACCGTTGGCGAGCAGGATGATCCCTTCCTGCGCGCGCTGCTGAAGGCATTCGAAGCCCGTACGGGTGTTCCCGTAGTACTCAATACATCCTTCAATCGAAAGGAAGAGCCTATCGTTGAAACGCCTGCCCAGGCGCTTGAGTCATTTCGCCGCACGCCCATGCACGCACTCGCCATGCCGCCCTATCTCGTGCGCAAGCGTATCGAACCCGAGCCGGTCACTCCTGTCGGATAGCAGGAGAAAACAGCAGGAGAAATAACGTGATTCGAGGCTATCCCGCTTCGGCAGGCGTCGCTCCGGGAGATTCGTTAGTGCTGCACATTGCCACCGACGCGCCGCGCTTTCGCGTGATTTTCTATCGTTGGGGAGAGGGCCTGCTGCGGGTGTCCGAAACGGATTGGCTGGCAGGGGAATATGCGCTCCCACGAAGCGCGGCGGAAGACTGGCAATGGCCATCATACGCGTTTCCTGTTCCGCACCACTGGCTGTCCGGGGTCTATATTGCTCACCTGGAGGAACCGGGCGGCAATGCCGTGTCCCTGGCAATGGAAAGCGCCGCCGTCCTGTTCGTCGTCCGCGGCAGTGGACACAGCAAGCTGCTCTACAAGATTCCGCTTGCCACTTACCATGCCTATAACTGCACCGGCGGTAGCTGCTTCTATGTCAATCCTCCACGTTCACAGGAGCCACCAGGCGCCAGGCTCTCGCTGCTTCGTCCCGGTGGCGGTATCGGCGGTGAGACCTGGGGCGCGCTCGACTACTACGATTTGAGTTCGCCACGCCAGACTTTCGCCCACTGGGATGCGCGCTTCATTCGCTGGCTGCTGCGCAACGGATACGAGCCGGAATTCTGCACCGATCTCGATATCCACTCCGATCCGGACCTGTGTGATCGCTACCGGCTTATGCTGAGCGTGGGGCACGACGAATACTGGAGCGAGACGATACGCGACCGGACGGAAGATTTTGTGTCAAAAGGAGGCAACGTTGCCTTCTTCGGCGCGAACCTCTGCTGGTGGCGCATTCATATCATCGATGGCGGAGCAGCGATGCTATGCCATCAAGGGGGGCCTCGTGGAGCGCTTGATCACTGGTGGCCATTCACAGGTGCGGCTCGTCCCGAGGATTCATTGACGGGCGTGAGTTATCGGAACGGGGGCGGCTGGTGGGATGGACCGCGGAACACGGGAGGGTATATCGTGCAGGACCCGGAGCACTGGGTGTTTGCCGGCACTGGGTTGAGCCGCGGCGACGCATTTGGTGACAAAACCTCGCCACCGCTCGTCGGATACGAGTGCGACGGCGCTCCGCTGGATGACTTCGACAAAGCTACGGGACTTGCAGTCCTTTCCTCGAACGCCGGAAATACCGGTACTCCAGACGGGTTTCGTGTTCTGGCAGCAAGCGTGCTGGATGGCAATTGGCAGGAACTTCCGCCTCGAGAGGCTTATCCCGCCCGAGAAGGTATTCATGCGGCAACAATGGGAATTTTTTCGCGCAACGGCGCGGTGTTCACTGCGGGAACTACCGACTGGGCTCAGGTGCTCGAAAATCCGCTGATCGATGCCATCACACGTAATGTCATCGACCAGCTGCTTCGCGAGTAATCAGGGATTTCTATCTTGTGTTGCAAATCGTCTTGCGATGGGACCAACAGCATTGGCAGCGATTCATTCGAGGCGATCAGTTCCGGATCAACTCCTGGAAGAGCTTTGCCCAGCGGGCAATGGTGCCAGCATCAAACGCGCCGATGCCCTTTTTCAGCGCCTGTTCCTTGACGCGCTTTGCAACTTCAACTCTCCATTCATCCCGTAGCACCAGGTCCTGCGATTCGGCCCAGGCCTGCACCTGCTCCACCACCGGCTTGCCGTTGACCAGGACATCCGCAAAGGCCGTGTCCGTATTCCTCTCCCAGCGGTCTATCACTTGTGCAAAAAACGGTGCGGGTATCAGATCTTCTGTCGTGGAATTGTTGAAGAGAACATAATTATCCGTCGAAAAGATGCGCTCTTGCGCGTCGCTGTACAAATCCGACTTCAATTCTGCATTGATTTGTTTTCCTGCTTCATCATCCCGCAGGACTACCTTGGGCAGCGTCTCGTCGCGCCCACTGATGATGCTTGCGATAACGCCTACCGTTTTGCTGGCGCCGGCCGGAGGAAAGAGCAGTTCGCGCTTCGGGGCTATTTTGTTTGCGCCAATAAGCAGTGTCTTGATGGTCGAGAGATAATATTGATCCGAGATGCGCTGCACGACGACCGGTTGACAGCCCGTTACCATGCTCTCGGCAATATTCAGGTTCAATGCCGAGTGAACCACATAGGCCGCTCCCGCCTGCCGGACATCCTTTTCCACGCTACGAAGGTCGGACGTCACTTGCGTCGTTCCGCTCTGGGAAACATACACCTTGCGCGCGCGTCCCAGGTGTTCTGCATCCAGCAGGAATGGTGAATGGGTCGTGTAGAGGATTTTGTTGACTTTTGCCAGACTGTCAAAGAAGGCAAAAAGATTGCGCTGCGCCAGGGGGTGCAGCGACAATCCGGGCTCGTCCAGCAACAAGACGGCGTTCTGGTGCTCACCCCCGCTTTCCACGAGGAAGACCAGATAAAAACTCAGAAACCACTGAAGCCCCGTGCTTCTGCTTTCGAGTTCAACTTCCTCCGGACGGCGGTCATCGGAAACCCATATGCGGAAATGGCTTCCATCCGCTTCGAAGCGGAATTTGTAATCTCCCTGCTTCCACCAGTTTCTGAACTTATCCGTCAGAAGCCCGCCTGCCGATTGCAGCAAGATGGAACGCTCCCTTTTCTTCATCGCGATTTCCCGGATCTCTTCTACTGTGGGTTCACGACGACGACCCTTGCGCCTTGGGAAGTCCCGCCCGAGTTCAAGAATTTCTCCCGGCTCGAGGCCTACGAATTTAAAAAGAACGCGCAATGTACGCGACTTGGCTGCTTCTCTGGGCCCAAGGTCAGTGCGTTGAAGATTTTGTACTACATGGGGAAGATAGATTTCAGAATCCAGATTTCCGAATTCAGAGTAATAGACAAATCTCGGAAGGGAGTGGATTACCGTATCCACAACATCCTCTGCGCCTTCCCCCGATGATCTCCTGATCTCGCCAAGCTCTTCCCGTCGGGGGAAGGAGATCGAATACTCTCCATTGAAGTAGCGTTTTACAGCGATGAGAGAGGCCTCTTCGCTGGAGATCTCCAGCTTGCCGCAAAGCTCTTCTCCAAGCTCTCCTGCCTCAAATTCCGCCGTTATGAAGTGGAAGCTTTCCGGCGCCTGCCGCACGGCGCCGAATTGTTTTTTCGGGTAGTCGGAAGCCGGCACGAGCTCTCCCCCGACTGCCGGGTTCAGCTTCCAGAGCGGAACCAGCAGGTTTGTCTTGCCGGATTCGTTCACGCCGATGAGCGCAGTAACGCTATCAACCTCAACCCAGCCACTGTTCTCCACCGAGCGAAAATTTGTGACCAGAAATCGAGTAAGGTGCATAGGGTGTATTATTCTGTCGTCTATTGCTTCTCCCACGATCGGGGCGTCAACGGGGTTGTCAATAGAGCTTTCAACGGGACTTTCGCTATTGCTTGTAGCTTCCGCATGATCCTGAGGCTCAGGTATGTCTGATATTCGGGGAAGGAGCAGCATGTCTTGCAATGGTTGCTTATTCATAAAGTCTGTGTCTTTTTCTTTGACAGGCAATATATGTATCGTCATTATAACTCTCTGATTGCTCAGGGCGGGTACTTAAAGAGCGTTTGTTGAGCTAGAATTTGCAATACTTTTCGACACTCTTGCCAACCCGCCAAAAAAGCCGCGGAACGCACGGCCACGTCTTACCTCCTTATTCTTATCTCTTTGCTTCTTATTCTTTTCCTGCTCCTCTTTTCAGGTTGCAAAGCTAGGCGCCGTACAGTTCTGCGGGAGACAGGCCGAGATCGAGTCGAATGAGCGGCAGGGGTGGAGGCTCCAGTGACAGGCGCAGCTTCTGATAGGTTGCCTTGCTCGAAAAACCATAGGGTTCCGCATCATCGTTGTCGAAAGCGTAATAGATGGCATCCACTCCTGCTATCACCATGGCCGCCAAGCACATGGGGCAGGGGTGGCCGCTCGCATAAACGATGCTGCCTCTCAGATCAGGACGACGGAGGTTCCGGCTGGCAGCGCGCACTGCCTCCATTTCTGCATGCGTGGTGGGATCATTGCTCTGCACGACGTCGTTGACGCCGGTGGAAACGGCCTGCCCCTCGACAACGAGGACTGCGGCAAAGGGCCGGTTACCCCGTTCACGGTTGTTTTTGGCGAGACGCACTGCTTCCCGCAGGAATGTTTCATGTTGAGACATCTGGCCTCCTGTTTGACTTATCCGTCTGTATCGCCCGTGCCAACTGTCGTACCGATATGATTGCGGCAAGCTCCTGGAATCCCTTCCCCTTAAAAAAGAATGGAGGGCAGGAAGACCCCCGAGGGTCGGTTGTAGAGGCCAAGGCTCATCAGATTCATCGGTTGAACTACCCGAAGCCCCTGCTGCAGGCACCAGCGGAACAACTCGCTATTACGCGTGGGCAGAAGAAAGCCTGGGCCCGCAAACGCGTCTGCGGCGCCGATCAGGGCTTTGAGCTCTTCATTGCTTTCTCCTACTGCATGCCCCATGAAGCCAATTAACGTCGCGTAACCGGTGACGCCGCCCCCGTGTTCCACCACCATTGCGGTCTGCTGCGCAATCGCATGGCGCAATTCCTGCCCTCTATCGTGGCCGTGTATCTTCCGGCACAAGGAGTCGCATGCGTTTGCATCCTCCGCCCCCGCAGGACGGACATTGTAGCCGGAGATATCAATTTGCAGGGGTGCTCCCTGCAGAGTTGCCAATGGTTCCCGCACCTCAAACCCGAGCTTGGTGTAGAGGGAGAAGGAGCGGTTATTGTATGCGGCTTGCACCAGCCGCACGCCCGCGAAATGTTTATTCCGGGCATGCTCCAGCGCATCCTCCATCAGGCCTCGGCCCACCCTGCCGCGGGCTTCCGGTGTTACCGTCAGTGGACCAATGCCGGCAATGACGGAATCCTGCCACAAGAAATTGCTGCCGATGATTCTTCCTTCGCTTTCAGCCACGGCTGAATATACATCGGGTCTCGAAAGCAACGCCAGCAGGAGATCACGCGCCACTTCGAACGAGGGAAAATCAGGTTCAAAACCATGCTGCTGAGAAATGGTCCTGAATGCTTCGTAGCAGATCATCCCGGCCGCCTCGGCATCCGTCAGGCGACCTTCCCGTATTGTGAATTGCATGTTTCCCCGCTAAATGGAATCGCCTGATGGGCGACGAACAGCAGACGTGCGCGCAGTATGACGATGTTACTCCAGAAAAAGAGAACACTCTCGCGCAAACTGCCGTTGATACTCCAGGAAAGGGGTAATCATGCACTTAAGCCTGAAAAGTGCAATACTGATTCATGGTTACCGCTACATTCCGTTTTTATGAGGAACTGAATGACTTTCTCGCTCCCGAGCGGCGCAAGCGGGAATTTTCCTGTCCCTGCGCTCGTGCAGCGACCACCAAGCATATGATCGAAGCACTGGGCGTACCTCACACCGAAGTGGAACTGGTGCTGGTAAATGGAGAATCGGTGGGGTTCGACCGGATACTGGAGCATGGCGATCGGGTCGCGGTCTTTCCCAAATTCGAAATGGTCGATGTCACACCCTTGTTGCGGGTGCGTGAGCATCCCCTACGGATAACACGCTTCATTGCAGATGCTCATCTGGGGGGCTTGGCGCATCTGTTGCGCATGACGGGTTTCGACACGCTGTACGACAATAATTATCACGACCGACAGATCGAATTACTCGCTGCCCAGGAAAAGCGCATCGTGCTCACCCGCGACCGGGAACTGCTCAAGCGGCGCTCAATTACGCATGGATGTTATGTGCGGACCTTGAAGCCGCCTGACCAACTTTGCGAGATTTTCGATCGGCTGGACCTCGCACACAGCATCAAGCCTTTTACTTTATGCCTGAACTGCAACGCACCTCTACGGCCTGTCGAGAAGGCTGCAGTGCTTGAGCACCTGCCGCCCTCCGTACGCGAGCGCTTCGACCATTTCAGCACGTGTGATATCTGTCAGCGGGTTTTCTGGGAGGGTTCGCACTGGCAGCGCATGCGGACGATGCTGGAGGAGTGTATTAAGTCGAATCGATTTGCTGGATAACCGCTTACGTTGAGCAGCTGAATATTTCCCAATCGGCAGGGGAAGCGCGATCTCCTGCTCATCCGGTCACAATTTTTGATCACGTAATAGCCCGATCAAGTAATTGTCCCATTCGAATTTCTTTCCGGATGTGGTAGGATTAGCACCCTCAGATTCAGGCTTCGGGTTCAGGCAAGGGCGAGCGGCATCCGGTTTTGCCTCTGTCATACTTGAACCTGCAATTGAATAATTCCGGTTCATTCAATCCGGGTCGTTAGCTCAGCTGGTAGAGCAGCGGACTCTTAATCCGTAGGTCGAGCGTTCGAATCGCTCACGACCCACCAAAAATCCAAGGGCTTGTATATAAACCCCTTGATTATTTTTCTTCATTGCTACCATATTGCTACCTTGGCCGGCGCGGGACAGTAGAGTAAAATTGTTTTGAACTCATTCCTAGCTCTAAATAAAGGTAAAAAGAGCGACCCCACCCTGCCACCTCCTCTCGTTGCAAGAGAATTCTGGTGATTGCTTGTGCCCAAAAATTTTGGATTACAGATTTTGTTGTAAGAAAGTAGCAAACTTCCATTAAGGAAGAAGGATGAGATAGAGATAGTCGAACCAATGCGTGAACACTACCTATTCCAAGCAGGAGAAAGAGCGAAAATGAGCCCATCCTCCGTCAGTTTCAGTTTTTGGACGAGGAGCATCTCGGCTGTCTCTCATGAGCTAGTTCCCAGGCTCTTAAAAATATCCTCATTAATCCTTCTTCTCCCTCTGTTGATAGCAATTCCCCCGCCTTATCGATGGGTTAGAGCCTGAGCAGCCTCGGCCTCCGGTTTTCCCCAGACGGAACCCTCAAGCCTGATTACGTGGAATGTTCGGTACATGAAGACCGGGGCGCTGAGGAAGTTCGCGCCACTCTCGATCCGGCGAAGTTACGGGTAATGCTATCGAATATGTGTAGCCGCTATGATCCCCGCAGATCAGGACCGATTGGTACGAGCTTTGGCTATGGAAGAGTACCCAAGGGAAGGGATGAAGCTAACTAGAGATTGGATTGGGGTGGGTAATCCTACATATAGTAGAACTGGAATGAGCGGACAAATGCGCTGCAGGTGAACATATCCGCTTCGGCGGATTTTTTGTTTATTTACTCAGCCCTTAAATCTTCATCCTTTTTCCAATTTGAAATGCTTTAAGCTGTTTTATGTGAAGAAGCGAACAGAATCAGAGTGAGGAAAAGTATTAAAATTATGGCTAAAATGACTCGGCTTCCATTGCAATGGATAACCAAAACTTGTCCCTCTCGGGACTCAAGGTATTGGTCGTAGATGATGAGGAAGACGCACTAGCTCTCACTGGGTTGGTACTTGGATTACATGGTGCCGAAGTAATTACGTCTCTTACTGCTGCTGAAGGATTGGAGCAGGTGCAGAGGCAAAAGCTCGATCTCATCGTAAGCGATATCAGTATGCCTCAGATGGACGGCTATCAGTTCATTCAGGCAGTGCGGAATCTCCCCGCCGATAAAGGCAAATATACGCCGTCGTTGGCTCTCACTGCTTTGAGTCGGCCTCAGGACCGGACAAGAGCCCTCAATGCCGGTTTCCAGGTACATCTTTCCAAACCCGTCTCATTTGAAATATTGATTGAGGCTGTTTTGGGCATTATAAATTTGCCCAACCACTTACCTAGCCAGGAAATATCGGAAGGTCTTACGGGAAGACCCTCCGCCAACGCCTTCTCAATGTCAAGCCCTCGCATCTAGAAGCGAGGATTCCCTCGCTCCACAGGCAGCAAGAGCTTTAGGCATCTCCTCCTTGAGGCAACTGCCGAGATTCCTTCATACTCGCCCCCGATCTCCCGAAACATCTGCGATAAATTGTCGCGCGACAATTTGCCACATTCCTGCAACGGTAAAAATCGATCATTCTGCCAGCAACTTCTTATTGAAGTTGCCAGGATGCCGCAAGAGGCCCCTGTTTTGTCTGTTGTCAGAAGCTGGTAGTCCACGTTGTTTTGACGCATTGTCTTCCTTTCATTCGGACTCGTCGCACCTTCTCTCAGGTCACGAGCCCTTTTCTCTTTTTTGGAGCAGCCTGCCAGCGCAGTATCAATACCAAGAGGTTGAATACTCCCCCTTCAAAAATAAGGAAAAATATAGCTTCGGCATTGTTAGGCAGTAAATAATTTATTGGGATGCTGAAGCCGCTTTCCTCTGCCTTGCCTTTTCGAAGGGGAATAACTATGATAAATATCTCTATCTCTCGGGGGATTTAGCAGCCTCCCCCATTCAAGACGCTTGCGTCCAAGGCCTGCTCCAATCTTAAGGGTTGAATTCCCTATGGAGGAGAATGCATGGACGCTTCAAGCCAAGGTACCAAGGTACCGGATTTAGATACATCCCTCCTGCTATTCTCATCCCGGCCGCTTTATATTGGCCAAGGCTCGGATTCATCGGTTCGTGGCCGGACAGATCGGGACCGTGCACCAATATCTCGTCAGAAAAAGCGGGTTGCCGCTATCGCAATGATTGCATTATTTCGCTTCAAGGCAGGAGTTTTTCAGTCATTCCAGGCTGCAGCATCATCGGCATGGTTCCCGGAATGATTATTTTCAACTTCATTTAGCCAGAGGAGGAATCACGATGTCTTATTCAGGGCTTCTTAAACATTGTCTTATTGCTGCTTCATTGGCGCTCATCGCCGCAATCGCTCATGCCGCGGATACTCGCGCCACCCTGGATACAGCCGAGATCGAGCGATTGACGGGACTTAAAGGAACGTATTCCAAGGAAGAAAACGTTTTCAAAGTATCCAAACCCCGCACTGATGTAAAAATAAAGGTAGATAAATGGCCGATGCCGCCTTTCATGGGATTGGGCTCATGGGCTGCCTTTGCTCCTGCACAGGATGGCCAGGTTGTAATGATGGGCGATACCGTGCTGTTCGAGGACGAGGTCAATCCGGCGATAAGCGTGGCTTTCGAGGCGGGACTGGAAGTAACTGCCTTGCACAATCATTTTTTCTTTGATGAACCAAAGGTGTATTTCATGCACATCGGTGGCATTGGGAGCTCTGCCAAGCTTGCAGCCGGCGTTAAAAGGATTTATGACAAAGTCGCTGAAATCCGTGCGGCCCACCCTGTGCCTTCTTCCTGGTTTCCCAATACAATCCCGCAGGAGAACAAGATTTCCCCCCAGCCTCTGGAACAAATCCTGGGGATGAAAGGAACTTCGAAAGATGGCATGTTTAAAGTTGTCATCGGCCGCCCGGCCACTATGCATGGAGCGCCGGTGGGAAAAGAAATGGGTATAAACACCTGGGCAGCGTTTGCGGGCAACGATAACGAGGCAGTCGTGGATGGGGATTTCGCCATGCTTGCAGATGAAATGCAGGCTGTCTTGAGAACAATGCGAGCAGGTGGCATAAATATTGTAGCAATTCATCAACACATGACGCATGAGAAGCCACACTATTTATTCATGCACTACTGGGGCAAAGGGGATGCGAAGGACCTGGCCAAAACAATCAGGAGCGCATTGAATAAACAAGCTGACCATCCAGAATAGTCCTGTGTGACACAATCCTGGGAGGCCTGTGCCCGTGGTGGATCAGGTAGAGAAGGTTAAGTCGGTGGAAACAGGTCGGACCGGCAGGATACTTGCCCGCTTGCTCATGCCTGTAGGAGTACCCAAAACTGCTTCTCCACTACTGATCGCTCGGGCGTTGCGTGGTTTTGCAGACGGTTATGTGGTCGTGCTTCTGCCTGCGTATCTCCTGGCGCTGGGATTTGGCCAGCTGGACGTAGGTTATTTAAGTACGGCCACCCTCGCGGGATCGGCCTTGGCGACACTGGCGATCGGGGTAATCGGCCACCGATGGTCAAGCCGCCGACTGTTGCTGTTCGCTGCCCTGTTAATGGCAGCTACCGGCCTTGCTTTCGCGAGCGTCTCTTCATTTTGGCCACTCCTCGTTGTTGCATTTGTTGGAACCCTTAATCCGAGTTCGGGCGATGTGAGCATGTTTTTGCCGCTTGAGCATGCCCATCTGGCACAGGCGGCACCCGGCACCCTACGCACCACTCTGTTTGCCCGTTACACGCTTACTGGCTCGCTAAGCGCGGCTGTAGGCGGCTTGGCCGCTGGCATCCCCTCCTGGCTGATGCAATGGGCAGGGCTACCCTTGATTGAGGGTTTGCGCACAATGTTCGTGCTATACGGCCTGCTCGGCGGATTGGTTTGGCTGCTCTATCGGGCCCTGCCAGCGGGCGACATCTCTACCAGGCAACTACCAGCGCCGCTAGGTCCGTCACGCGGTATCGTTTTCAAGCTTGCGATGTTGTTCAGCATTGATGCATTTGCCGGTGGACTGGTTGTGAATTCGCTACTCACACTCTGGCTTTTTGAGCGCTTTGGACTCTCAACGGGAGAGGCAGGAACCTTCTTCTTCTGCGCAGGGTTTCTATCAGCCGGATCACAACTCGCTGCACCGGTAGTTGCACGCAAGATCGGGCTGCTTAACACGATGGTCTTCACTCACATTCCTGCGAACGTGTGCCTCATTTTTGCGGCGATTGCTCCAAACGTAGAAATCGCGCTGACGCTATTGTTCGTGCGAAGTGCATTATCTCAGATGGATGTGCCCACACGGACTGCATACGTGATGGCCGCAGTTACGGCACCGGAGCGCGCTGCTGCCGCGAGCTTCACTACCGTACCCCGCAGCCTCGCCTCAATCCTGAGTCCAAGCTTGGGGGGCGCCTTGCTGGCCGGCGGGCTTCTTAGCGCTCCCTTAATTGCTTGTGGAGCTTTAAAGATTGCATATGATTTGGCGTTGCTGGTGTCCTTCAGGCACGTGAATGTTCCATTGGAGCGAGAATGACTCATTCTAAAAAACAGCGATGAGGCGTTGAACAATGCGACAGATTGCGAGGTGTTGATCTTCCTTTGGTGAGTTCCCGGCTATTTGGCCTACCTAATGTGCGTACAAGTCATCCGACCGGATGCTCCAGAAAGATACGGATAAATTGTTTCTACTCTCAATATCCCATTTTTTTCACCGCCACCTACTCTGGTTCCTGATCGCCGCGTATGTTATTGCGGTGATCTTGCCAGTTCCTGGGCTATGGATCAGAGATGTTTCTTTTGGCGAGATAAATATTTTCCAGCACAGAACCAGCGCATCGTTGCTGATGATTATGCTCGCCATACTCATGTTCAACGCTGGCCTGGGGCTGAGATGCTCCCATGTGAAAGACCTCATGCAGAAGAAATATTTGTTGCTGGCTGGATTGGCGGCAAATCTGATCATCCCCATTATTTATATTTATGGGATGACCATAGCCATGCGGCGCTGGTACGAACCGTTCGAAGTCCAATATATTCTTGTAGGGCTCGCGCTGGTCGCCGCCATGCCGATCGCAGGCTCATCTACTACATGGGCACAAAACTCCAACGGGAATCTGGCCTTAAGCCTGGGATTGGTTTTTTTTTCCATCATTCTGAGTCCCATCGTCACTCCGGTAGCATTCGATATTTTTAGCGAAATGGCTTCAGAGGAGTACGAGAAAGTTTTGCGGGGGCTGGCGGCATACGGCTCCGGTGGCTTCCTCGGCATTTGGGTGGTGCTGCCGTCGTTGCTGGGTATTGCAACACGCCTGATGATTAGCAAAGACTGGCAAACAAGGGGTGTGCCCTATCTGAAGCTTATCAATGCCGCTGTCTTGCTGTTATTGAATTACTCTAATGCTTCAGTATCTTTGCCGCAAGCCATGGCTGAACACGATTTTGATTTTCTGGCCATCACATTGGTCATTACGGCAGGACTTTGCTTAACCCTGTTTGCCGCTGGCCATGGCCTCGGCCGCTTGTTCAAATTGAACCGGGCGGAAGACATCTCGCTCATGTTTGGACTGGGGATGAACAATAACGGAACTGGATTGGTTCTTGCATCTTTAGCTTTATCTTCCTACCCGAACATAATGGTCCCGATCATATTCTACAATCTGGTGCAGCATATCGTAGCCGGGGCGGTACACGAAGCAATGAGTAGAAAGGAAAATAATCTGGGCACTTGGAAGATAGGTCAACGGGATTAGTGCGAACAGTGTAATTCACCTGCCACTCTCCATATACATATGCTGTATGCAAAAGCATAATGGATTGCGGTGCTACGGCAGCTAAAAAGACAGAAACACTTCAACAAAAAATCTTCTATTCTCTACCGTCACTCTAAATACTTGCATTAATTCATAGCAGGATATCAGTGAGTTGATGTTTCACTTCCCCTGGCGAAGATTGAATGTCCCCGGTTTTTTAGTTATATAATCGCAGTGAGATGAAAACGCGCTTTGTCCGCCACTATGTCCTATTTGCGTTACTGGTCGGTATACTCGCCAACGCATGTGGTTGGGCATTTAATGCCAAGCTGGTTGCGCATGAGCTTGATCATGCACATCATCATGTCCTTTCTCTCGATCCAGCGGCGCATCTTGACGATCACCATCACCCCGAAGGAAATGACGATGATCATCTGGATGCCGCGACTCATCTATACCTGCACGCGGTAGGACAGTATCAGCCGTTTTTCTTTATGCCGCCGCTGATCGTTCCGGCTTTCAGTGCTATTGAAATTTTGATGGCATTTGTCTTGGCCAACATTCCCGATTCCATTCTGGATTCTCCTCTGCGTCCTCCCCGAAGCATTCCCCTCGCATAAGCAGTTAGCCTCCGGGTGGGATTCCCGACAGCACGATGCAACCAGACCATCCGCTATTTTTAGCGCACGGCTGACTGTATTCGCAAAAAGGACTCGATCTTGCTCGTTTCAGTCGATTCGCTCAATCGAGCGTTTCGCATGATATTTGCCGAGGATTTTCATGAATCTTTACTTAGCATTCACGCGCACATGGTACGTCCTGCCGCTGGGATGGCTTTTTCTTGCCGACTATGGCGTCTCTTCAGCTATTGCTGAAGATACTTTCACCGGTGTTCCCCCTGATACAAGCAGCCTCTCTTTAGTGGCGAAAAAAAAAGACCTTACCCTCGAAGAAGCGCTGTATCTCGCGCTACAGCACAACCCCGAACTGGCCGTATTTGACAAGGAAGTGCGCGCGCTGGAAGGGACAATCTTACAGGCTGGCCTGCTACGGAACCCTGAATTATCCGTGAACGTGGATAACGCGGGGAACATGGGAAATGGGCAGCGTCCTGGTACGAGCATAAACCCAACGATTAAAGAAAACGTCGAGCAGCAAGATTTAATTGTTCGCGTCAGCCAATTGATCGAGCTTGGTGGAAAACGTGCAGCCCGGGTGCACGCGGCATCGCTTGGGCAGCAGCTGGCAGGCAAGGATTATGAAACCAAACGCCTTGAGCTTGCTGTCCGAGTAGCGAACGGGTTTATCGAGGTGCTCGCAGGGCAGGAGCAATTGAAGCTAGCCGAGGAGAGCCAGCAATTGGCGCAGCGGGTGGTGGATACCGTAAGCAAGCGGGTGCAGGCCGCCAAAGTGCCTCCTATTGAGGAAACTAAGATCGGGGTAGCGTTTTCCGCTACGCGCATTGCACTGGGGCAAGCACAACGGGAACTTACTTCAGCTCGCAAGCGGCTTGCCCTCCTGTGGGGTGACTCCTTACCCGAATTCGGGAAGGTGCTCGGCGATCTTCAAGCTTCGGTCACTCTACCGACTTATGAAGCACTTGTTGAATTCTCCCTCTCCAGTCCGATGGCAGATCGTGCAAGAAAGGGAATAGAACACCGCGAGGCACTGCTGGAAGTGGAGCGGGCACAAAGAGTGCCAAACATAACCATTGGGGGGCGTGATCAAACACTGGGAATCCGGCGGCACCACTGCGCTGGTTGGCATTTCCATGCCGCTGCAGTTATTCGACCGGAATCAGGGAAATCTACGGGAAGCCCACCAGCGCGTGAATAAAGCGCTGGATGAACAAATTGCAACCGATTTATGGCTTAAAACCGAGCTTGTGCAGGCTTATGAAGCCCTATCTGCCGTGCAGAACGAGATTGGGGTATTGCGTAACGAGATATTACCTGCCGCAAGAAGCGCCTTCGAAGTGACCAACAAAGGCTATGAACTGGGCAGATTCAGTTTCCTGGAAGTGCTCGATGCGCAACGAACCTTGTTCCAGAACCAAATCCTGCATGTGCGGGCACTTGCGAACTATCAGCGCCTGATTAACGAAATCGAACGCCTCATTGGAAGACCGCTCAATCGCGTCTTGAATCAGCGAACTACCAATAGCAGCGTTGTGAAAGATTATGAGGAGTAAATGGTGAAAAACAGGAAACAGCTCGTTCCCATTATCAGCACGATCGCCATCGGCGTTGTGCTGGCTGGCCTGATTCTTACATGGGACAGGAATTCTGGCTCTGCTTCAGTCGATTCCTCAGACAGCGCCAAGAGTGAAAAATCCGGTGAGAGCAAACAGGATTCTAGAGACGGTACGGCGGACTCGTCGTACAGCAGAGGCCCAAAGGGTGGAAAGCTGTTCAAAACGGATGACTTTGGCCTTGAAATAACTATTTATGAGGAAGGCGTACCGCCGCAGTTCCGGATTTATCTATATGAGAAGGGCAAGCCGCTTCCGCCGTCCGCAGCAAAGGTTACCGTCACCCTGTCGCGCCTCGGTGGGCCGGCGCAAGCGTTTGCGTTCAAGCCCCAGGCAAGTTTCCTGCTTGGCGACCAGATAGTGGAGGAACCTCATTCATTCGACGTGCTTATCGATGCGAACTGGAAGGGCAAAACGTTCCATTGGAAATACAGCCAGGTTGAGGCGAGAGTGGAAATGCCAGATGAAATGCTGAAAAGCGTCGGAGTCGAAATAATGACCGCGGGTCCCGCCGTGATCAAGCCTAAACTCCACCGACCGGGCGAGATCATCTTCAATGAACATACCATCGTCCATGTAGTGCCCCGCCTACCCGGGATTGTGATGACTGTCCACGCGCATCACGGTCAACAAGTAAAAAAAGGGGAAGTACTGGCTGTGATCGAAAGCCAGATGCTGGCGGATTTACGCAGTCAGTATCGGGTTGCCCAGAAACGGCTGGCACTGGCACAAACCACTTTCGAACGGGAGAGGCGCCTTTGGGAAGACCGGATTTCAGCCAAACAGGACTACCTTGCCGCGCAACAGTCCTTGAGCGAGGCGGAAATTTCAGTCGATTTGGCTGCGGTACAGCTGCGCTTACTGGGAGTACGCCCGGAGTCAAGCTACCGTGAAGGAAATCTCGCGCGTTATGAAATTCGTACGCCAATCCCCGGACTGGTTATCGAAAAAGCAATCGCGCAGGGTCAGACGCTCAAGGAAGACGAAGAGATCTATACCATCGCCGACGTATCGACAGTCTGGACGGCAATAACCGTGTACCCGAAGGATTTGGCGATGGTTCAGGTCGGCCAGAAGGCAACCATCAAAGCAACCGCTTTTGATATCGAGGATAAGGGCCTCATCACTTATATAACCACCCTGATAGGGGAGCAAACCCGAACCGCGACAGCCCGGATCGAGCTTGATAACCGGGATGGAAAATGGCGACCAGGCATGTTCGTCAACGCGGAGCTGGAAGCTGAAGAAATCCAGGTGCCCGTCGCTGTATCCGCGGATGCCATACAGAAAGTTCGTGATTGGTCTGTGGTGTTTGGGCGCTACGGAGAATACCTGGAAGCACGGCCACTCGAGCTCGGACGCAGCGATGGACAAATGGTGGAAGTTCTCAAGGGTTTATCCGCGGGAGGACAATACGCGGCGGGTAACAGCTTTGCTATCAAGGCCGAGCTCGGCAAGTCTGGCGCAACTCACGACCATTAAAGGATTAACCCCATCATGTTCGAACGTATTTTACGGCTCTCCATCCATCAGCGTGGACTTGTCCTGCTAGCGGTGATGGGCATGGCCATGCTCGGAATCTTCAGTTACCGGCACCTCTCCATTGATGCCGTGCCGGATATTACCAATGTGCAGGTGCAAATTAATACAGAGGCAACTGGCTACTCGCCCGTTGAAGCAGAACAGCGTATTACCTTGCCGATCGAAACACTCATGAGCGGCCTCCCACACCTGGAATATACGCGCTCCATTTCACGTTACGGGTTGTCCCAAGTAACGGTGATCTTCGAAGATGGCACCGACATTTACTTTGCGCGCCAGCTCGTGAGTCAGCGAATTCAGGAAGCAAAAGACAGGTTGCCTCCCGGTGTGGATCCCGCATTGGGACCCATCGCTACCGGCCTGGGTGAAATCTTCATGTGGACGGTCGATGCGGACAAAGACGCGAGAAAACCGGATGGTACCGCCTATACCCCGACTGATTTGCGAGAGATTCAGGACTGGATCATCCGGCCGCAATTACGCACTGTAAAAGGTGTGACGGAAATAAATACGATTGGCGGTTTCACAAAACAATTTCATGTCGCCCCCTACCCGGAAAAACTGATTTCCTTCGGATTAACGCTACAGGACGTTATCGCTGCCCTGGAACAAAACAACCTCAACGTAGGCGCAGGCTACATTGAGCGAAGCGGCGAACAGTACCTTGTGCGCTTGCCCGGCCAGATAGGGAATCTGGACGAGATCGGCGATATCACGCTCGGCTCGCGACAGGGCATCCCCATACGCATCAAGGATGTGGCGGATATTTTGATAGGAAAGGAGCTCCGAACCGGCGCGGCTATGCAAAATGGCAAGGAAGTGGTGCTCGGCACGGCACTCATGTTGGTCGGGGAAAACAGTCGCACGGTGTCCCACGCCACTGCAAAAAAATTATCCGAGATCAACCGGAATCTGCCAGAAGGTGTGGTGGCCACCCCTGTCTATGATCGCACCACACTGGTAGACAAAACCATTCAAACTGTCGCAACCAATCTGCTGGAGGGTGCCGCCCTGGTTATCGCGGTGTTATTCCTGTTTTTAGGCAATCTGCGCGCTGCGCTGATTACCGCGCTTGTCATCCCCCTGGCGATGCTATTTACGTTCACAGGCATGGTGGCCAACAAGGTCAGTGCGAACTTGATGAGCTTGGGTGCGCTTGATTTCGGCCTGATCGTAGATGGTGCCATCGTCATTGTTGAAAACAGTATTCGGCGTTTGACTCAAGAACAGGCACGAATAGGACGAGTGCTGACCCCGTGCGAGCGCTTTACGATGGTTTTTGAAGCATCCAGGGAAGCGCGACGCGTCCTTATCTACGGGGAGCTGATCATCATGGTTGTTTATCTCCCCATCTTTGCACTGTCCGGGGTCGAAGGAAAAATGTTTCACCCCCTGGCCTTCACCGTCGTAATCGCACTCTTTGCAGCAATGATTCTCTCCGTAACATTCGTTCCGGCCGCGGTGGCACTTTTTCTGAATGGCAAATTCGAAGAAAAAGAGAGCGCGGCAGTTGCATGGGCAAGAAAGGTGTATAGACCGGCTCTTGCCGCGGCGATGAGAAATAAAGAATACACGGTCACACTCGCTGTGGTGATTGTGGTGCTCTCCGGCCTCTTGGCAACGCGGCTAGGCAGCGAATTCGTGCCGAGCCTCAATGAAGGAGATATTGCGCTGCATGCGCTGCGCATTCCCGGCACGAGCCTCACTTCGGCTATCGAAATGCAAGACGAGCTTGAAAAAAAGATCAAGACGTTTGCCGAGGTAGACAGGGTTTTTTCCAAGATAGGCACCGCTGAAATTGCTACTGACCCCATGCCGCCAAGTGTGGCGGATACCTTTGTCATCCTTAAGCCTCAGTCGGAATGGGCGGGAGCCTACCGGACCAAGGCGGAATTGGTTGCTGCGATGGAACAGGCAGTGCTGGAAATACCGGGTAACAATTACGAGTTTACGCAGCCCATACAGATGCGTTTCAATGAGTTGCTATCGGGTGTGCGCGCGGATGTGGCGGTAAAAGTGTTCGGTGACGACATGGACACACTTCTGGGCGCAGGCGAGCAAATCGAAAAACTCCTCCAAACAATCCCGGGAGCGGCAGATGTAAAAACCGAGCAGATTACCGGGCTGCCAGTACTTTCCATCCAGATGGACCGAAAAAAAATGGCTCGCTATGGCCTGAGCGTGGCCAATGTACAAGATGCAGTGTCTATTGCTATATCCGGCAGGCCTACGGGAATGGTTTATGAGGGCGACCGTCGTTTTGAGTTGCAAGTCCGGTTGCCAGAGGAGCGGCGTGGCGACATGGAATCGCTTAACCAGTTACCTATCCGGATTCCCGCATTCAGCCTTGGAGGAGATACAAACAGCATTTTGATGCCTCGCCCCGCTTATGTTGCCTTGGGCGAAGTGGCCAATCTCGAAGTTGTCGAAGGCCCAAATCAGATCAGTCGCGAGAACGGAAAAAGACGAATAGTGGTTACCGCAAACGTGCGTGGTCGCGACCTGGGGTCATTCGTTAAAGAAGCTGAGGTGCTCGTCGCAGAGCAGGCAGAGATACCTCCTGGTTACTGGATCATCTGGGGGGGACAGTTTGAGCAACTCATTTCAGCCGCCGAGCGACTCCAGATCGTTATACCGCTCGCTCTTGGACTGATCTTTATCCTGCTTTATTCGATGTTTGGGAATGTGCGTGACGGCTTGCTGATGTTTACGGGGGTTCCTTTCGCTCTCAGTGGAGGAGTATTGGCTTTGTGGTTGCGGGATATTCCGTTATCCATCTCTGCGGGGATAGGGTTCATTGCCCTGTCCGGGGTGGCCGTATTGAATGGTCTCGTCATGCTGGCGTTCATTCGGGATTTACGCAAACAAGGATTGAGCCTGGATGATTCCATTCAAGCGGGGGCACTCGCCAGGCTGCGTCCCGTTTTGATGACGGCACTCGTGGCCGCGCTCGGATTCGTCCCCATGGCCTTGGCGACAAGCACCGGGGCGGAAGTACAGCGACCACTGGCTACCGTGGTAATCGGAGGTATTCTATCGTCTACGGCATTGACGATGCTTGTCTTGCCAGTGCTATACCGGCTTGTCCATGCGCACGAGAATGCTACCAGTAGCAAGGCCGGGAAGCTTCCTGCACTGTCCAGGACTCATGGGCAATAGGCCCTTCTTGGAGGTAAGCGTCTGTTCCGCTAGAGGAGGCTCATCGCAAAACCTATAAGCGCAGCGCTGGCGACAACGAGCGGGATAGTCAGCTTGGACTTAAAATAAAAAAGGGCTGTGAGCGCTACCGCAAAGACGAGCGCGGTGGGAATGTTCACTATGCTGACCACCATCAGGGCGATGGTGGTCCCGGCGATCAAACCGACGACTCCTGCCGTGACACCCTCGAGGAACATGCGTATGCGCGGCTGGCTGACAAGCTTCTCCAGAGGATCATGCGCGAGGAGTGTGAAGGCAAAGGCAGGCAGGAAGATGCCTACTGTCAGTGCAATCGCCCCGGCGGCACCACCGCCAAGGTAACCGACAAACGTCGCAAAGATGATCAGTGGTGCGGGCAGCAAACCGGATAGCGCCAAGCCATCAAGGAACTGAGTGTTCGTCATCCAGGCCCCGTCAGCAACCGCGTCCTCCTGCAGGAACGGTATAACCGTGTAGGCGCCGCCAAATGTCAGCATGCCGGCTTTTAGTCCGGAGATGAACAACTCCCCTAGCGAACGCTGCGCTTGGCCTTGCCCCTGCTGCGTGGCCGCGCTACCCATGCCAGCGAGATCGAAACCTTTGAAAGCGAGCCAACCGGTTATTCCAACGGCGAACAGGACCATCAAGAGGGTGGCAAGCGACGTCCAGCCCCGCTTCGCCAGCACGTAAGCTGCGCCTCCCGCGATGAGCGTGATCGCGAAGTGAATGCCTATGAGCTGAGCCACCGTGGCGATGAGTGCGATGATCCACGCCCATCCATCAAGCAGCACGTGACTGCCGATGCGATGGACCGCACGCACAATGAGCGCGGCGACAGCTGCCTGCACAACAGCGAATACAGTCGCAATAGTACCCGTCGTCTGTAGCCCATAGTGAACATACAACCACGACAGGATGAACATGAGCAGGAAGCCAGGCAGCATGAAGCCGAGTCCTGCCAGGATGCCGCCAGTGCGCCCGCGCGCCAGCATGCCGAAGTACACGCACAACTCGTGTGCCTCGGGACCAGGCAGCACCTGATACATCGCCAGTACCCGATTGAAGTGCTGCGGGCTCACCCACTTCTCTTCCTCGACCAACTCGTGCCGGAGCATCGCGATTTGCGCAACGGGTCCGCCCCATGCCAGTGAACCGAACTTCAAAAAGCGCAAAAAGAGACGGCCAAGCGGCTCGTGTGGTACGTGCGCTATGCTCTCATTCAGGTCAGTGGGGAATGTATCTGAATCAAGTATCGTGATACCTTGGCTTGAAACGTCCATGCATTCTCCTCCATAGGGAATTCAACCCTTAAGATTGGAGCAGGCCTTGGACGCAAGCGTCTTGAATGGGGAGGCTGCTAAATCCCCGAATCTTGCGATGCAATATTAATTTTTATCGTTAAAAAAAACAAGGACAGCCTAAAAGGCGAAATAGGCTTATGCTTTATTACGCGCTCAAAGTTTTTGTCTCTGCTATCGTAATCGTAGCTATCGCGGAAATTGCAAAGCGAAACACAGGATTTGCTGCACTCGTAGCATCTCTGCCGCTCACGTCGTTGCTCGCGTTCATTTGGCTCCACCTTGAGGGCATTGCGCCTTCGCAGATTGCCGACCTTTCAAAGCAAATTTTCTGGTTGGTGTTACCTTCACTCCTGTTTTTCCTGCTGTTGCCCGTATTGCTTAAGCAGGGCCTGGGCTTTTGGCTGAGCCTCAGCCTGTCCGTCGCAGTTACTATAGGGTGTTATTTTGTTTTCTTTTTTATTCTGCGGCGGATTGAGGTGGGACTATAAGGAGCACCTGACCAAGAAAGAAGTGTTCAGGTGCCAACCTTTTATTTCCCGGAAAAATTTGCGGCAATGAAGTTTCCAGGCGCTGTAAAGAACATATAAAGCTTTTCTTTCGTCTTGTCGGCAACAGCCGGGTTAACGAAGGTGACTAACCATTCCTTGCCTTTTTTTCCATCTATCATCTCGATCTTGTCTTGTTCAACAGGCTCCCATGATGGATCGATCTTGCCGTCCATAATCAGGAGCTCTTTGCGCTCAGCCGCACAATTGGAAACAGTTTCCTCCGAAGCAACTTTTTTGCCGTGAAAGTGACAAGGGCCACTCTCCCCTGCCCCTGCGCCGCCAGCTCCAATTAGCCCGGCAGTCAGGATCATTGTCATCAATAGTTTTCTCATTACGCAGTCTCCTGGAGTTATTAAATTAAAGATTTTCGTGTTCTGTATCGGTACTTTCCTCAATCTCCCAATCCTCGTGCGCATGCCTGTGCTCTTGACTCGCGAAGCGAAAACCATCGGGATCAATATCATGCTGATACCCGTGCAACTGCATGAACAGTAATACTACGCCGGCATAAATAAGCGCTTGGTTGGAGGCAAAGCTGAATCGTTGAAAAGACGGTCTATGCCTCCATAGCGAAAGCATGGCGACCATGACTATCAAAGCGGCGATCTGTCCAATCTCAACGCCGAGATTAAAACTCAATATCCGTAAAAGAATGCCTGTATTGTCGTCGCCAAGTGGTAGCTGCTGGAGACGAGTGGAAAGACCAAAGCCGTGTAGTAACCCGAACAGGAACACCGCGCCCAACAAGTTGGGAGATTTCATGTCCAGGTACTTCTGGAACCCCCCGTTATTGTCAAAACCCTTGTAGATCACGCTAAGTGCAATAATCGCGTCGATCAAAAAGTAGTTCCAGGTGATCTGATAGAAAGTTGCAAAAATAAGGGTAATGCAGTGACCGACTGTGAAAGCTGTTACAAACTTGGCGATATCCTTGAAGCTGGTCAGAAAAAACACCACGCCAAACAGAAACAGCAAGTGATCGTATCCGGTGAGCATATGTGTAGCGCCGAGCCAGATGTATTGCAGATAACCGCCATTGAGCATCCGCAATTTGTCTTCCTCGGAAATGCCATGAGCAACAGCTATTACCGGGCTTAACAAAATGAGCAAAATAAAAAACTGCGGTAAGGAAAAACGACGCATCAGATGAATTCCATGGGAAAAATCTATGAATTGGTTTCAGTGCGGTTTCTATTTTTGATAATTGAGCTTCAGGTGTGCAAAGTAAGTCTGCTGCGGAAAAAGATGAAATATCCAATACTTGTCATTACTGACATTATTAACACCGACGATTGTGGTCGGTTGTTATTCAATTGATCGAACTGACTGACCTGTAACGAGATAGTCGACGGGAGCACGGCATTGACTGCCGCCGTAGGGATCGTTTCTTCAACGTTCGATATAAGGGTTGGTTGAACAGTCTGCTTGGTAAGCAGGGTCGGTGATTAACTGCTTTAAGGTGACCCCCGATTTTATGCAGTCTGGGATGGGGCTGTTTCAGATCAGCTGGATAATTCCCATTTAGACAATATGCCTGGCGTCGAGCGCGAGAATAGCCCATTTCAGTTAATCCAGGAAGCGGCAAATTGTCGCACCAGTGCGATGCTACTTTTGTTCAATGGCACTAAACCTTAGCGTAGTGATAGGAAGTTTTCGGGAGCGCGAAAATCTATGGCGGGAGCGGCGGGAGTGCCTGAACGCACCGCTTCTTGTCACGAGAGATGTCACGCGCAGGATTGACGGATGCGGCAGTACTATAATGAGGTGAGTCCCCGTCCTGCATGGCAGGGGACAACTCCTGCTAAATTCGCCCGTCAGGCAAGGGAAAACGCTTTGTCAGGCAGGCCAACGAAGCCGGAATTTTCCATTTTGGATTGGTACTGATTTTGGAGAGCAGGTCGCTCTTTAATGAATACTTATTTCAATACCGGTGCTCATTCGGGAGCATATAACACATGGAAATAGCCATACTGTTTATTCTCATCATTCTCAATGGCGTTTTTGCCATGTCTGAGATTGCCTTGATTACCGCTCGTAGAGCCCAGCTTCAAAACCTGGCGCAAGCGGGAGATGTTGCCGCAACGGCAGCGATTCAACTGGGTGAAGATCCAAACCGTTTTCTTTCTACAGTACAGATTGGCATTACTCTGATCGGGATTTTAAACGGGTTTATCGGCGAAGCCGCCCTGGCGCGCCCCTTCGGCGATTGGCTGAAAACACTTGGAGTACAGGATACCCTATCCGGCTATATAGCGAGTGGGATAACTGTTATTGGCATAACTTACTTATCCATCATTTTTGGCGAATTGGTGCCAAAGCGCCTGGGGCAAATTAATTCCGAGTCAGTAGCTCGCTTGGTAGCGCGGCCAATGCTATGGCTGGCAGCCGCATCAAAACCATTCATAAAAGTATTATCTGGCTCAACCCAATTGATACTCCAGTCCTTGGGCATCAAGGAGAGGATTGGTCCGAGTGTGACTCAGGAAGAGATTAATCTGATGCTAGCTGAAGGATCGGATGCAGGCGTGATTGAGCATCAGGAACACCAAATGGTGCGGAATGTTTTTCGGTTGGATGATCGCCAGATTGCTTCACTCATGGTGCCGCGCGGCGAAGTAACCTACCTGGACATTGCAGAGCCACTGGCCGCCAACCTTAAACGCATTGAATCAAGTGAACATTCGCGTTTTCCTGTGATACGAGGTGATTGGGGAGAAGTGTTAGGAGTCGCAAGCGCGCAACAATTCTTCATTCAAACCTTGCATGGCCAAGAACTAAATTTGACCGCTAATCTGCAACCAGGGGTATTCGTTCCCGAGTCCCTGACGGGGATGGAATTACTGGAAAACTTCAAAAACTCCGGAGCTCATCTCGCCTTTGTTATTGACGAATATGGGGAAGTGCAAGGGATTGTTACCTTGCAGGATGTAATGGAGGCGATCACGGGGGAGTTCAAACCGCATCGTCCTGAGGATGCGTGGGCAATGAAACGTGAGGATGGAACCTGGCTGCTGGACGGTTTCATTCCCATTCCCGAGTTAAAAGATCGACTTGACCTCAAAGAGGTGCCTGAAGAAGAAAAGGGACGTTACAACACCTTGAGTGGGATGATGATGTTACTGGTGGGAAGATTGCCGCATACGGCCGACCGTTGCGAGTGGGAAGGATGGCTCTTTGAGATCATGGACATGGATGGAAAGCGCATCGATAAAGTGCTTGCTACAAAAAAGGCCCCGATCACTGAAAACCCATCCATATTGGAATGACCTCACTGGGACATGCTGCGTGAGACAAACCCGGCGAAGAGATCCTACTTCGACGCAGTGGTCGACAACCGTTCAGCTATCGCTGGAACCCGACCTAGGCGTTGGGCGAGGGCGTGCGCTTCAAAAACTAGGGACTGGCCCCGAAGTCGGCGGCGGACTTCGCGTTCCTGCTGCACGGGTTTCACTTCCTAAAGACGACGGCGTAATGGCGACCTATCCGACGACCATATCCAGCGGATCATCGACACATACCAACAGCATCCGAAGGGTATCGAGCGGTACGCTAGGCACGTGGGAATGGACGAGATCGAAGCCAACGACTTCAACCTGAACATCTCGCGCTATGTCAGCACGGCCAAGGAGGAGGTCTGATCGATCTATCGGCTACGCACAAGGAACTGGTCGAGATCGAGAAGGAGATCCCAGAAACAAAGGCCAGGCACAATGCGTTTCTGAAAGAACTTGGGCTGTCGCCATTGCCAGCGCCCGAAAAGTAATCGGAGCGTCCCCTTTCATTTTCTGACTTGAAATGCAGCGGATCGGCCAGGAAGCAGGGTTATTTCAGCGGCTTCCGGTTGTCCTTGGCTTGTCACTTTGGAGGGGTATAGCGTAGATGTTCTCCGTTTCGTCGTTCTCGGCCCACCATCAAACAACGGCTTGCAAAGTGCGAGTCCTTTGTTTCGACCCCAATTTTTACCTTTTCGTGCGAATGCGTATATGGAGGTAAACGACATTATTGGGGCGGCGGTTGTGGAGCAACTTGTACCCAGTCACCGGGACAATCCTTGACATAAGGGTAATAACCTTCCGATTCCCGGCAATAATACCAATAGCCGGATTGCGGCTGAACCGTATTTTGCGTGTCACTTTGTTCCGGAAGGTTTTGTTGGATGTATACCAGCGGTGCCGCAGGCACAGGCACCGCGAGTGGATATGGATACATGGGTGGATATGGATAATAAGGCGGCCCATAAGCTAGAGCGCCATAACCCAGGCCATATCCTAATCCTAGCCCTAGTCCATATCCTCCAAATCCAAATCCCAGGCCGTAACCATAGCCCCGATAGAAACCGCGCGGCCCCCGGTAGTAACCAAATCCGTCCCCGCGATAGCGGCCGACTCCACCGCCTCGATAATAACCGACTCCTCCGCCAAAATGCTCCCCACCCCCATAATGCATTCCTCCGTCGTGCGCCCATCCCCCGCCCCCCATGTGCCCGCCGCCTCCAAAATGCATTCCTCCGCCTCCCATATGTCCTCCGCCTCCCATAGGCCCCCCGCCTCCCATATGTCCACCGCCTCCCATATGTCCACCGCCTCCCATATGTCCACCGCCTCCCATATGTCCACCGCCTCCCATATGTCCACCGCCACCAAATCCTCCACCTCCATGTCCTCCCCCGCCACCTCCACGCGCCCATACGGAAATGCCAGGAATCAACCCAAGCATGAGAAGGACAAAGCACATCAATTTAATCTTCTTCATACAGATCTCGGCCCCTATCGGTCCTTATCGCAGGCTTGACTTGATCCATATTTCTTTTGGAGCTAACGCAACCAGAATCCACCGACTTTCTGGTCCTTAAGGGCCATGAAAATAAGAACGTCATCATTCCCGTCCTTGAATACCACCTTCCAGACATATACGTCGAATCCCTGCTGATGCAGTGTGGTCAGGAATGTCGTGGTGTATCCTTGCTTGAGGCGCGAGGCGAGAGATTGGTTGATGCTGCTGAGCATCTCCTTTGTCATCCCGGCTTGAAATGCTTCATCTCCTGGCGATACAAAATCGGCCAATGAGTTAGCCAGAATAGCTGAAACCATGTTTCTCATGGTTGCTTCAATGGGCTGTGGTGCCTGCGCCGATTGCCGCGCTTGCGCCAGCACTGCAGGAGGGGTGAATGCAAGAAAAAATATGACAGAAATGACCAGGCGGTTTGCAGAGGATGTCAAAAGAGGCAGATGCATAAGATTCTCCATGGAGAAAATAGAGGAACATAGAGAGGGCGTGAGAGGCGCCGCTTCCTGTAGCCAGTTCCGGGTAGCCGCTGGATGTATTTTCTCTACCGCTTCCCGGGGGCGCGGGGATCGGAGATGAGGGCAGTTTCCCTTTACTTTCCCTTTACCCATTTCCACGTGTCGTTCCATGTATTGTTGCCATGAGGAATCTCCTCATCGGTACTTGGAAGGTAGTGTGCAATTTCCAAAACAGGTTAAATTCGGCAAACCTGATAATCTGTGCGGAATCCCACTCAACGAACCTTCTAACGTCGTGCCGATTCTTTGAAATTACCCGCGGGGCAATTGCACGTGTCTCTCATAGTCGGCACAGATTGCAACGTTCAATGGAAAGGTTTAATGGAAAAGTCATAGGCATGGCAGAGCGATGCACTGACTGTTCCGACCCTTAAAGTGGTAACACCGGATACGCCCGGGCTGGATTGATGCACCTGAGCACGTACGCCCTGCGGCGCCAGGTTGAAGCAGCTTTCAGCTCGATGAGGGCGCATTCGCTATCTTCTTGTCACCCGCATGGAACAGGTGGTAGAGCATGAAGGCAACAATTGCCAGGTTCAGCGTCAAGGCGCCAAGGCTAAGCCAAGTAACACGCTCATACAATTCGAAAAGCTCAAAAGGCACGTAAATCGCGCCACTTGCAGCCGCGAACCATTGCGCCCAGCGCCTTGCACGCCAGAGCCCATATGCCTCGATGAATCGTACCAGCGAGTAGACGCCAGCTCCAGCCGCGATCAGCAATAAGCGGGTGTTTGTGAGCTGGTTGGCCAAATCAATAAAGATGTGGGGATAACGGGAGGCTGGATTCAGGTGAGTGTGCGCCAGCAGGTGCTCGGCGGCTTGCTGAATGTCGTGATGTACCAGGGAGAGTAAATCAAATCCCACCAGCAATACCAGAGCACCTTTGGTGGTTTCAAAAACTGCGACTGTGCGTAATGCGCCGAATAATTTCATAAGCGATAGTGGAATGTCGTATCGAGCCAAAGTGGTAGCTATCTCACCTTCAATTTACAGCAGTGCAACCTACCCGACGAGCTAAGCCTTCAATTTCCAAATCGCGGTAAAATATCTGATGGCGACCCGGGCTTCAGAGTTCAAGCGGCCGTCAGTGGTTTTCACGCTGGCGCAACCCGAACGGAGGGGACCGATTTGTCCAGCCCATCGTTACTCGCTGCTTACAGAAGCTTGCTTTGCGGTGCGGCTCATACCTTGCGCTGAATAAAATCGTCTCCGTCGAGGGCGCGAACAAGTGTTAACAGGCTCTAGTTTCAGCAACTTTCTCTTCCTGGTCTCGTTGGGCCTTCAGTTCTGACAGCGATCGACAACTCAATGTTTTCCAACCTGCCGCATTTAGTAGTCCTGGATCTCGAAACGACCGGAGATTCGCCTTTGCACGACCGTATCACGGAGGTCGCTCTCGTGCGCTTCGAAAACGGAATTGAAATGGAGCGCTGGGAAACACTGGTTAATCCAGGAGTCAGTATTCCACCTTTCATTTCCCGTCTGACCGGCATTACCAATGAAATGGTGAAAGACGCACCTGCGTTCGATGAAATCGCTCACAAATTGTATGGCTATATTGAAGGGGCCGTGCTGGCAGCGCATAACGTCCGGTTCGACCATGGTTTCCTCAAGAGTGAATTCAGGCGGCTGGGCGCGGTACTTCGGCAGAAGGTCATGTGTACGGTAAAGCTTTCCCGGCGGCTCTATCCGGAGCATAGAAGTCATGGTCTTGATGCAATCATGCAGCGTCATTCGCTTGTAACTTGCGACCGTCATCGCGCCATGGGGGATGTGAATCTGTTGGTGACTTATCTCGCGTTGGCCAAACGCGAATTAGGGGAGAAGCGCGTCCTGGACGAGGTTGCCGCCTTGTTGAAAGGGCCGAGCCTGCCAACTGGCCTGGATGCCGCCTTTTTGGATGAGATACCGGATAGTGCGGGCGTATATCTCTTCTATGGCGAAAACAATCTCCCGCTCTATATCGGCAAAAGCGTCACTTTGCGCTCGCGTGTCATGTCGCACTTCAGCGGTGATCATTCATCCAGCAAGGCCATGCGTATCGGCCAGCAGGTAAACCGCGTGGAATGGATAGAAACGGCAGGCGAGTTGGGCGCTCTACTGCTGGAATCGAGCCTGATCAAGGAACGCCAGCCGATCCATAACCGGCGTTTACGTTTGACGCGTACCTTGTTCTCCCTGAGCCTGGGTGGACCTGATCAGGTTCCCTTGATAAGCATCGTAACGGAAGATGACATTGATCCGGCAAGATTCGACCATCTTTTCGGTTTCTTTCGCTCGAAAAAGGCAGCCATGGATACGCTTCGCAAGATCGCCGGCGATAACAGATTATGTCCACGCGTGATTGGAGTCGAAGGTGCCAGTACTCAAGGTGCTGGTACTGGGAACCCGTGCTTTGCCTATCAGATCAAACGTTGTGATGGGGTCTGTGTCGGCAAGGAATTATCAGAGCTTCACTATCTGCGTCTCAAACAGGCGCTGATCCCGCTTCGCCTGAAGCCCTGGCCCTATCCCGGCAGAATTGGCTTTCGTGAATTTAATGAAGTTTCCGGCCGCAGCCAACTTCATGTGTTTGACAAGTGGTGCCACCTCGGAACCGTGCAAAACGGCGAAGAGCTTGAGGATCTTTTACAGACGCGCTCAGCCCTGAGCTTTGACTTGGATGTATATAATCTCTTACAGAAGAGCCTGATGAAGAGCTCGGCAATAATTTCGCTGGAATCTCCGTCGCGCCCTGTTTATTACTCGTTTTAATCTTGCTTGGTAATTAAAAGAAGAAAGCCCTCAGGAGGATCTGTCGAAGGAGGTGAGCCGGTATTCAGGATAGGCTCGTAGAGGGCGAATGCATCCGGCATTGCTTGGGAAGGGGGCGAACAATGCTTAGCCAGCGCAGATTGCTGAGGTGCCCAAGGAGTTCCAATCTACTTCGCGACTTCCTGCGGAAACCCCCTCAACGTAAGCGCCGCCAAGCTATAGATCCCTACCGCCAACAGGATCACGAAAGCGAACCCCAGGTGAATAGCCAGTAAAGTGGCAAGTACCGCTCCCACGACGGAGGCGAAGCCGTTGATTGCCCAGGCCCAGGGGATCGCCTCGCGTGCAGTGAAAGCTAGCCTCATCGTTCCGGTGGGAAAGGGCATGCCCATGCAAAATGCAAGCGGCGCGATCAACGCTACCGAAATAGCGATTTTTGCCGGATCGGATAAATGGATCAGCGTATCAAACAGGCTGGGCAGGATAGCGAGATAGAGCAGTGCAAGGACTCCTATTGCCATTACTGCAACAGTCAGATGTCCGCTCCGCCGGAACCGCTTTTGCAAGCGCCCGGCGAGCCAGCTTCCCACACCGGCAAATACCAGAAATGCGCACAATACGACGGCGACCGCATATAACGGGTGAGCCAGAAACAGTATAAATTTCTGGATGAACGCAATTTCCATGAACATGAAAGCCAAGCCGATGGCAAGGAAGTACAAAGCGACTTTTGCGGGAGGCAGCGCTCGGCGTGCCTTTGAGGCCAGGAGTGGCGCCAGAATGAGAACAACGCTCGCAACGAACGCCTGGATCAGCGTTGCCACCAGCAGGGGATAGCTCCAGTCCAGAAGCGGCATACCCCCCTGTTCCCGCAGGGCAAGCAATTCGCGCAGGGAATCCCACTTGAAGAAACGGAAAAAAAAAGGCTGGTCGTCGGTGGCAGGCTCGATAAAGAATTTATACCGGTCGATAAAGGTTTGGCGATCCCCGGCCAGCAACGCAGTTGCTCCCTCGAAGAAATAGGGCTGCGCCAGCACATTGTAGCGATTTGCTTCCTCAGGTCGCATTCCCGGGTAATAGGCTATGTCGAATGAGCGCTCGCGGCAGAATTTCCTGATCGCTTCGATCTCCGCCACCGTGAAATTGCTGTGCTTCACAAGCAGCGTGACCGTTTTCCAGCCCCTTATCATTACCAGGCGCGCTCCTGGATCGTCTACACCGCTTCGCTCCAGTGCGGCTATCGCTGTCGCGAATAATTTCAGCGCATCCCGTGGGGGTAAGGTCAGCCAGCGCGTAATTGCCAGCACCCCGCCCGGCATTAGCCTTCTCAGATAGGTTTGAAACGCTTCCACGGTATAAAGGTAGCTTTCACTCAAGCCGTAAACACCCGCGGCGGCAACACCAAACGAATCCAGCAAGGCGACCTGAACCAGATCGTAGCGGCTGCGGGTTGCGTTAACAAAGCCGCGCGCTTCCGCCGCGTGTATATGCACCTGGGGCAATGTGTAAATATTTCCCCCAAAGTCATGGAAGCGCTTTTCGACGAGATTGATGACGTTGGGGTCGAGCTCTACCGCATCGATCCTGATCGCGCCATGGTAGAGGGCCTGCAGAACGTCGCTGCCCGCTCCTGCTCCCAACACCAGCACATGGGGGCCTGCGTGAGGCCGTTGCAGCACATGGTAAGGTAGCGCCGAGGTAAGCTGGTCGAGATAGGATAGTGGTTCACGTCGGCCGTCAAAGCGCGTCAGCACGGAGGGACCGTCTCCATCCACGAATATACCCAACTGATCCGGCGGTTCTTCCAGCGCATTAAGGCTCATGCCAGGAGCATAACGGAAAGGAACGCGCGGGCTTTCCACGACCGCAATCTGTCCCAGTGGACTGGAACGTTCCCCGATCACCTGCGCGCCCGTAATATTCAGGGCTTGACTCAAATCTTTGTAAGGGGAAGGATGCACACGGAACCAGTCGGGGGGAATTGCCAGCAATACCAGGAAAGCCAGCCCGAGAAGGGCAATCCCCAACCACTCGGGTCGTATCCTCATCTCGACTGTAGCGATAGCGGCGGCAAACAGGACCAGCGCGGCGAGGACGATAAGCAGGTTGTGTGGTGGTATAAGAAACAGCACGCCGATAACACACACACTGCCTATCCCCGCCCCCACAATATCGAAGGCGTAGATGCGCCCAGCCTGCTGTCCAAAGTGCGACAGGATGAGGCCGATACCTGTTCCCGCGCAGAAGAAGGGCAGCATCATGAGCAGATAAATGGAGAGCAGGCGCGTCAACTGGAATGGATCCCATAGCAGTTCGAGGGGGTTGAACGGGACTTCCTGCGCCAGTAGAAATGCCGCGGGCATGAGAAAAGCGAGGCCGACGGCCGCCGCGAGATAGATAGGGCCTATGTACCCGGCAATTTTTTCTCGTGAGAGTGTGAGAGCCGTGCCGCTCGCTCCGTAGCCCAGCATCGCCGCGCTGATGATCATGTAGGCAAAATGGTGCCACAGCACGATGCTGAACAAGCGTGTGAGCAATACCTCATATGCCAGCACGCAGGCGGAGAGCAGTCCGATGGCAATAAAGGGCGGACGTGGCAAGGACATGATGCTCAATGTCCGCCTCTGAGGGGAACGAAACGAACCGGGACAATTTGACGGGTAGTAACTGAACCGTCCGGCTGCTTCTCCACCAGCATCAGGTACTGGGTCATGAAAGGTGCGCCCAGTGGCACCACCATGCGCCCGCCGGGCTTCAGTTGCTTGAGCAGAGGAGGGGGCACATGACTGGCGGCAGCTGTTACCAGGATGGCATCAAACGGGGCCGCTTCCGGCCAGCCGTAATAACCATCCCCTATGCGGGTCTTCACATTGTCGTAGCCCAGTGATTGCAATCTTCGCGCAGCCTCGTTTCCCAGAGGTTCGATGAGTTCAATGGTATAAACCATTTTCGCGATCTCCGCCAGGACAGCAGCCTGATAACCCGAGCCCGTCCCGATCTCAAGAACCTTGTCGTCTTTCTTGAGCTTCAGCAGCTCGGTCATCCGCGCGACGATGAGGGGTTGCGAGATCGTCTGCCCATGGCCGATCGGGAGTGGATGATTGCGATACGCAAATATGGAGAGCCAGGCAGGTACGAAGCGATGGCGCTCCACTTTTTCCATTGCTGCTACAACACTTGCTCCGGGAGGGAAATTACCGGATGCGGCAACCACTTCCCTCACCATTTTCTGGCGCAAGGCCTCATATTCCGCAGCTGCCAGCGGAATAACACAACCGAAATAAATCAATGCGCCGAAAGCGGCTGCTGCAAACTGCCGGTTCATCAATTCATTAAAGCAAATTTGCGGCAACCTGCTGAAATGCGCCGCCTTACTCGTTGCGGCGCATTGCTTGGCTCAGGGTATGTTCAAGACCGGCAGGCGGTTCAAGGGTAAGGTTATCCAAAACTAAAAATCTTACCCTACCGAGGTGGAGGCGTGGGGAGTAATCATGGCAATTTCGCTATTGCCCGGGCTGAGGCGCAACTTGTAGCCATCCACTTGGGCAGCTTTTCACGTAAGGATAGTAGCCTTCCGGATTCCGGCAGTAATGCCAGTAGTTTGAGGCTTGAGGCTGGGACGGCGTCTGCACGACGCCCTGCTGGATATAGACAGGTGGAGCAGCGGGAACCGAGACGACAGGCGCATACCCATAGCCGGATGTATACCCTGCCGGGGGATAATAGGCAGGCGGATATGAGGGACGAGCAGCATAGGAACTCAGGCCGTAACCCAGCAGACCCAACCCCAGACCGATCCCGACTCCATAGCCCCACCCCCCACCTCCGCCGTGTCGATGGTGATGATGTCCATGGTGGTGGTGCCCATGATGGCCGTGACCATGCCCTCTGCCAGCCCACGCAGGACTCAAGGGAGCTGCGATGAACAGCATGAGTGCAAAGCATCCGAATTTTATTTTTGTCATGAAGACCTCCATTCCAAAGTAGTAATTAACGAAGAGAAGAGCCGAGCTTCACTATTTCAACCTGCAGAAGGTATAACGCGTCACTTTAGAATCGGTTGTCCTGTCGTTACAGAAAATTCACAAAAACTTCACAATATTCTCTCTGACGGTAAACGGACGAGGTAGTATCACGTTATTGGATAGCGCAGGAGGAGCAGCCAGGGTCATTCACCAGATAGCCCGTCTTGTAACACTGTACTTGTCTTGTAACACTGTACTTAAGTCCAATAGCTATCACGGCAACACATGAAGATAATCGCCACGAGTGAGATGTGAATTCAGTTCAAACAATTTCAACAAGAGGAGATGAGGATGCGGATTTTGGCAATATTGTTGGCGGCGGCAATTGCGTATGCAACTCCGGTACTGGCACGGAACGGCGGCGGGAAGCACGACGGGCATCAGGGAGTTGAACATGCAAACCCCGGAGGAACGGCATCCGAGCATATGGGCCAGCACGGCATGGAGAACTCGAACGCCCAGTGGTCTACTGAGGCGGCACGCGGACAGGATCGTGCCGACTGGAGAAACCAGGATGAGCGGGGGAATGGGCGTGAAGCGGGCGATGGAGATCATGCCGGAAAAGGCAAGCGTAAAGGTCCTCATGATCATGGGGGCAGCGACAAGGGCAAGAAGGATAAATCCAGTAAGGGATCCAAGGGTCACAATGGTCACGAAGGCCACAAGGGCCATGGCAAGGATGCGGATTACTAGGAATTGTCCCTAGGCGACGGGAAAGACCAGAAGCAATAGCAGAAAAAGACTTTTTGGAAGGAGATGTGATGTCGAACGAAGCGGTTAACTATTGGAAGTTTGCAACGATTGGAATATTGCTGGTGGGCGCAAGCGTTGCATCGACCCTGTTCATCACGGGGCGTGATTCCGATTCCAAGCCTGAGCTCGCGGCTTCTGGGGCTGAGACTGAGGCAGCTTCCCCTGCGGGCGAAACTCCGGCTTCCGAGGCAGAAAAAAAGCCTCTTGCTTCGGTTCCCGAACCGGCCCCAATCGCCCAAGCTGCACCTGAGCCTCCAAAACGCCCCAGAGTGACGCAATCGAGCCAGAATACCGCAGCTGCGGTTCCGCCTCCCCCGTCCTACGCTCCCCCGGTGGCATATCCCCCGCAGCCGGTACGTTCGTCCTACCCGTCTCAGTCCGTCATGAATGAATGCAACCGCTATGCAAGCGAGCAGGTGAACAGCAAAGCCGAAGAAGTGCTCAAGAATGCAGCGCTCGGCGCAGCGCTAGGAGCGGCTGTAGGCGCTGCAGGTGGAGCGATCGCCGGCGGTGGAAAAGGTGCCGGCAAGGGCGCTGCGATTGGTAGTATAACAGGCGTTGCTGGCGGAACTCTTTATGGTCTCAATGAGACCAAATCCCATGATGGACAGTATCAGGCTGCCTATTCTTCCTGCATGCGCGCCAAGGGGTATTAAGGCCTGAATTGCACTCGTTAAACGAATGCTTCAAGAATGCCGTTGGTCGCCGGACGATTTGCCCTGGTTTGTGAGCGCTCGATGTCGTTGATCGCAAGGTAGAGCTGGTAATCGTGGGTTCGGGCTTCCCGCAGCACTCAATACTCCGCTCTGCTCAGCAAAGAAAGGTAGCTCCGGTCGTTGAGCAGATCACCTTGCTGGTATGGAGCTTGGCCGAGCTTGGCCTGAGCCACTTGAAGTAGGTATCGATGAAGGTCTGCTGATAGAATCTGCCAACGCCCTTGATCGTGCCTGCATAAAAAGTGTCCTGACTGTCAAGATAGCCAGGGTGAGCTGAATTAAACCAGAATAACAAGACGTGCGAAGTGGCATGCGCCACACTCAACTGATGACGATGTATTTATTTGGACTGGTTTTGTTAGTTATTTCTGTTTCTTTCCCCCTGGTTTCACGAGGCCAGGATAATACGCTGAACACCCCTCACCCAGGGCCAGGATGGAAAGTTGTGGCGACAACTGACAAGGAGGTCTTTTTTGTCCATATGCCGAGCATCAGGAGGCACGGCAATACTGTAGATGTTTGGGAAATGTCCGATTTCCCTAATACCAGGACTCCCTCCAAGTCGACCAAGTTTCAATATAGGTACGATTGCAAAAATAGATCCTATTACACCCGGCAAAGCACGCACTATTCGCAGTATGGAGGTAGGGGAGATATTATGTCCTCCTCAATAGAAGAAGGGCCAGTAACGAAAGTGATAGCCGGCACTATAGGGGAGACACTGCTGGAGTTGGTGTGTAAGAAGTAGCGTCCTCCTACGAGGCTATATGGAGTATCAGGGGAATTCGATAAACCTGCTCCAAGATGAACTTATAGGAAGTGCAGCCTTTTGTAAGTGAGTTGCGCTTGAAAGGATACGCCGCGATGAAGAAAAAACTTGTTTCCATTCTTGCGGCACTACTCCTCCCTGCTGAAAGAATGTATCTGCGGCTCAAGCAACCTCCCTTCAAAGCAATGATAGCTTTGGCGATCATTGCGCTCTCAACCCTTGTTGCCTTGCCTCTTTCAGCCGCTGACTCTGCCGATGAAATGATACGGGCAAAAGCAGTCAGTATTGTTGATGGTGACTCGATCAGCGTTGTTATAAATCAGGAGCTGGTAAGGGTACGCCTGGCAGGGGTAGACGCCCCGGAAGGAAATCAGCTATTTGCTATTGATTCCAAGCAATCCCTCCATGACTTATGCTTCTGGGTAGAAGCAGAGTTCAGTTCGATAAGCAAGGATTACTATGGACGCATGTTGGCAAAGGTTAAGTGTAATGGAGTGAATGTTAACGCCGAGCAGGTGCGGCAAGGAATGGCATGGGTAGCAGACCAATCGGTGGAGGATAGGGAACTCGTTCAGCTTCAGGAAGAAGCGCAGGCTGCAAAGCGAGGATTATGGTCATATGAATCACCCATACCCCCCTGGGAATGGCATTCGGGGAAATGGCATTCCCAGCGGAGCTGGTCTGGCTCTCAATGAAAAAATGAGGATATAAGAAAGGCCAGGAAACGTATCATTCACTGCCCCACTTTCATCATCAGTTTCGTGAAGAAATACTACTGATACGAACGCTGTCCCCGTTTGAAATTCCATCCGGTGGATTTTCGATAATACGATCATCAGCTCTCAAACCTGCGCTGAGTTCGACGAGTTTGCCCAAATCACGCATGATCATGACAGGTTTCAGTACAACTCTGTCATCAAGATCAATCGTTGCCACACTTAAACCCGCCTTGTTGAATATCAGAGCACTCGCCGGTACGCTCATCGTAGGTCTGTTATTAGGCAACTTGAAATTCACATTTGTAAATCCGCCTGGAAGCAACTCTCCCCTCGCATTATCGATCTGGATTTGTATCTGGGTTGCACCGGACACATTATTGACAGCTTGTGCTGATGCGACAACAGCAGCAGTATAGGTCTTGCCCGGATGCTCCGGCACAGTGATCGTTACCGTGGTGCCGGGGGAGATGTGGGGTACGTAAACCTGCGGCACGTTGACATATACACGCAACATTCTTGTGTTTGATACCTCGAAAAGCTCTTGCCCTGCTCCACTGCCGCTGTTTATGAGTGCACCGATGTCTGTTAGCCGGGCAGTGATGAGCCCATCAAAAGGCGCAATGATACGGGCAAAAGATTTCAATGCCTGCAGGCGATCCACATTTGCACGAGCAGCATTAACCAATGCTTGCTTGGTCATGAAATCACCTGTTTTTTCCGCGACTGCCTGCTTTGAAACATAGCCGGAATTCAATAATGCTTCCCATCGTTCCGCGGTAGTCTTTGCAAGCGATGCGGTCGCCTCTGAACTGGCAAGATCGGCCTTTGCTTGTAACAACTGCTGATCGAGATCTGGCGTCTCGATCTCGGCGAGCAATTGCCCGGCCTTCACCTGAGTTCCGATATCCGCTTTCCAGCTTTTCAGATAGCCATTTACGCGCGCATATAGGATTGCGCGGGAATATGGCTGCAGACGACCCGGTAAATCAAGGGAGATAATATTTTCCTGTAGGCCAGGTGTGATGACTGCGACAACGGGAATTGCCTGTTCGCTCGTCCAGTTGCGCAGCTGCTTGCTTGCAGAGGCACGACTAATAAGACCAATTGTAACCGTAGCAACGATGATGATTATCGCAGCTGTACCAAAAACAAGGAGTCTTCGAGTTGAGACTCGGGATTCGGAAGAGTCAGGTAGCATCGGCTTCTGGGGCGTCGAAGGTGGCAGATATGCGTTTCTTGACATGCCGTTCATGTATAACGCTAAAAACGACAGGAATGAAGATCAGCGTTGCAACTGTGGCAAAAACCAGGCCTCCAATCACGGCCCGGCCCAGCGGGGCATTCTGCTCACCGCCCTCGCCAAGGCCTAACGCCATAGGCAGCATTCCAATGATCATCGCAAGAGCGGTCATCAAGACTGGCCGACAACGCACGAAGCCGGCCTCCAGCGCAGCTGCGGTAGCGTCTCCAATCACATCTAACCGTTCCCGCGCGAAACTGATCATCAGCACGCTATTTGCGGTTGCTACACCCATACACATGATTGCGCCGGTTAAGGCTGGCACCGAGATTGGAGTGTGCGTAATGAACAACATCCATACGATTCCAGCGAGCGCAGCAGGCAATGCAGTGATGATAACGAATGGATCAGTCCAGGACTGGAAGTTCACAACGATCAGCAGATAGATAAATACGATTGCGCCAAGCAAACCAAACAACAATCCGGAGAAGGCACTTTCCATGGTTTTTACTTGGCCAAGCAGTAAGATTCTTGACCCTTTTGGCACCTCACCTGCAGTATCGGCAAGGATGCGACGAAGGTCATTTGCCACCGCACCGAGATCTCTTCCTTGCGTCGTCGCATGGATTTGCACCATCGGTTGAATATCATATTGACTGACCAATGCATTACCGCTGGTGCGTGTGAAACTCGCAAGTCCGCCAAGCACTTGTGAATTTCCGTCATTACCTCCGATCGGAATGTCTGCAAGAGCGGCGAGTGTGTCGAGGCGATACTGCGGTGTTTGCATCACTATCGGATATTGCACGCCGTTCTGGGGATTTAGCCAAAAGGTGGGTGCAACTTGACTGCTGCCAGCGAGATTGGCCACCAAACTATTCGTGACATCACGCATGGTTATTCCCATTTCTTGTGCACGAGTTCGGTCAACGTCCACGTTAAAAACAGGTCTCCTACGGGACTGCTGGATACGAACATCCACAACGCCGGAAATCGCTCTGATCTTGGGCAGCAACAATCCGGCATAGTCGAAATTTGCCTCCAGGTTGGCGCCGCGGATCTGCAGTTCGATCGGCGCAGGCGAACCGAAATTCAGGATTTGGCTTACGATATCAGCCGGGGGAAATGAAAATGCCACCCCTGGAAACTGGCGCGGCAACTCTTCGCGCAGCTTGCGCACATAATCTTCAGTACGTTGATGCCCTGGATTCAGCGCAATCTGGATATCCCCGTCCTGAGTACCCATCACCCCCGTGTTGTTGTAAGTCAAGTTGATGCTACTCGGAGGAAGACCGATATTGTCCACCATTACGTCGATTTCATCGGGTGGAATGATTTCCCGGATGGATTTCTGAATCTGGGCAAATTGATTGGCGCTCTCCTCCACACGGGTGCCAACCGGGGTACGCACATGCATCAGAATCTGGCCGCTATCCACTGCGGGAAAGAAATTTTCCCCTAAAAAGGGTAACAACAAAAAAGAAGCAAGCACGAATACGAGAAATCCACATATGAACGGGTACCGGTGTGCCAGCGTAAATTCAAGATATTCACGGTAACGGGTTCGAAAATGTTCAAAGCGTGCTTCGAAGCGGCGCTGAAAATGTACTAGCGGGTTGCGTGATGATTGACTCTCATCCCTGGATGAATGCGGATGCAATAAGTACTTGGACATGGTTGGGACAAGAGTACGAGAGAGAATGAAAGACCACGCAACTGAAAACATGACTGCCATTGCCATTGGTACGAATAGAAAGCGCGCAACTCCTTCCAGAAAGAACATCGGCACAAAAACGATACAGATACACAATAAGGACACGAAAGCCGGTGTTGCGATTTGCGCAGCTCCATCCATGATCGCTTCCTCAACTTCCTTTCCCTGTTCCAAATGTAGATTGATGCTCTCGATGGTCACAGTTGCATCATCGACAAGTATGCCAACAGCAAGAGCAAGTCCGCCAAGTGTCATGATGTTGATTGTTTCCCCCAAGGCTGCAAGGCAGATAATGGCTCCGAGAATCGATAAGGGAATCGATACCGCCACGATTACCGTTGAACGCCAGCTGCCGAGAAACAACAGTATCATGATGCTTGTCAATACAGCCGCGATAGCCCCTTCCAGCACCACCCCATTGATTGCCGCCCGCACAAAAAACGATTGGTCATTGATGGGCTTGATCTCGAGATTCTCCGGCAGAGCAGGTTTTATTTCATCCAACTTGGCGCGAATGCCAGCAACGATGGCAAGTGTGGATGTCATGCCGTTTTTCAATATGGTCATTACCACCGAGCGCGTGCCATCGACATGCACGATATTGGTCTGGGGCGCATTGCCGTCACGAATATGCGCCACATCACGGATATAGATTGTTGCGTTGTTGACAACCTTGATGGGGAGATTACCGAGATCCTCGATTGCGGTGGCCACATTGTTCAGTTGAAGCGTGTACTCAAATGCATCTATTTTCTGTGTACCTATCGGTGTAACCAGGTTTTGTGCGGCAAGTGCGTTTCCCACATCCTGCGCGCTTAACCCGCGTGCTTGTAGTGCTTCCTGATCGAGATCAATCTGTATCTGCCGGGTTTTTCCACCATATGGAAACGGAATCGCAGCGCCGGGTACGGTCACCAGCCGCAAGCGGATGGTGTTTAGGGCAAGATCAGCGAGAGCCTGTTCGGACATGCCCTTGCCGGATAGCGCGAGCTGAAGGATGGGGACTGTCGCGGCGTTATAGTTGAGAATCAGCGGCGGCGTTGTTCCCTGTGGCATCTGCCGCACCACGGTTTGCGAGATCGCTGTAACTTGAGCATTGGCGACTGCTATGTCTACGCCAGGCTGAAAAAAGATTTTGACAATTCCAGAACCCGCATAAGAATTCGCTTCGATATGCTCGATGTCATTGACTGTCGTCGTCAATGAACGCTGAAACAGCGTAGTAATACGTCCCGCCATCTCGTCCGGGGGCAAGCCAGTGTATTGCCATACAACCGCAATTACTGGAATACGAATATCCGGGAAGATATCGGTTGGAGTCCGAAAAACTGTAAGGGGTCCCAGAATCAGGATGAGAAGTGCCAGTACGATGAATGTATACGGGCGCCGTAAGGCAACCCGGACAATCTCAATCACGAGATTCTTTCTATCGAAGCAAGCTTCCCAAAAGGAAGAGTGTCAGGAATCATAGACGAGTAGATAATTTTCTTGAGAAACGAGTTACAGGTATCAGGAATTTTTCCAGACCCGTTAAGCACGGGATAGGTGGTAAGGCTCAATGCGGCGTCGTTAAAAATTTAGTAATTCGGACTTAATCTGCCAGTAGAGTCTTGCCAAAAGCGGGGTTACCAGTTCAATAGAGGTTTGCGAATCTTTATCAAATTGAGCGTTGAAAACGCAAAGGAATAGCCCCCATGAGTAGTTTTCAACAAAACGTTATCAAGCACAAGGCAGGTCTACTTAATCTCGCAGCGGAGCATGACAATGTATCGCGCGCCTGCAAGGTGAGAGTTTTTCCCGATGCCTTTCGCTACCAATCAACGATGGAATCAGATGGTATTGATGCGCTGATTGATGCCAATCGCAAAAAACCTAATCCCAAATCTTATTGCGATATTTTGATTTATAATTTTTGTGGCCGGTATTGGATGATCTGACCGATAAATCATGCTATACGGGCTGTCACGACGATCTTGTACCTCATTGAGGAAAAATATCATTTTCCTATAAAGATCATTAAGGGACTATTGGAAATTAACCAAGGAGATATCAGCATGATCCAAAAACGAAAAATGAGATCTATTATTGCAATCGTTCCTTTTTTAATTGGCATGACTGGTTTCGCAACTAGCGCGGCAGGTGGAGATGAGGGAGACAATCCTTCTGTAATGAAAAAAGAACAAGACGGTAGTGTCAGTAAAGCAGAATTCATGAAACACCACGAGTGGATGTTTGATCAGAACGACAAAGACAAAAATGGTAAGCTTGATCCAGATGAAATGAAAAACCTGCACAAAATGGTGAGTAAAATGCATGGGCGGCATGAGCACTCTGGGCATAAAAACTAGCTAGCGTAGCGGTAATTTATTCGAAGCCTTGGTCGATATCTCTTACGCTGTCGACCAAGGCCTAAACATCGCGTGATCGGCGGGCCGAGCGCATTAAGGTTTCTTTTTTTAATAATTAAACCTCAACTGCACGAAGTAGGTTCGCTGGGGAAAAGGATGGAATATCCAGTATTTGTCATTGTTGACATTATTAATCCCCCCAATCGCGTTCACCTGCTTCGTAATTTTGTATCTTGCCACCAGATCGGCGACGAGATAACTCGTCAATCCCGTGTAGGCAAAACCATTGGTATCCGTGTTGTTCAATTGACCGAACTGGCCGCTGCTGTAGCGAACATTCACTGAAGCACTGAAGTTTTCATTAGCTCGATAGGTGACTACGGCGTTTGCCCGCCAAGTGGGGAGTCTGGGCTGGTGCTTTCCGGTCGACGGTGCCGCGGCGTTGGGATTGGCTGCGGTAGGGCCTAAGGCTGCCGCTGCCGCGTCCGCCGCTCGATTATCCTCTATTCTGGAATCCACCCAGGTGAGATTGCCAAGAATATCCAGTCCTTTAATCACCGCATCAGTTTTTTCCCCGGAAACTTCGACACCGTAAGTATCGATTTCTCCGACGTTCGATATAAAAGTAGATTGAACAGTTTTATTGGTAAGCGGATTGGTGATTAACCCGGTCTGGGAAAAAATGGCATTTTTGACGCGCTCCTGAAACAGGCTGACGCGAAACCTTCCCTTGTCCACAAAGTACTCGCCGGACAATTCCGAGGCTAATGCCTCTTCAGGCTTCAAGTTCGGATTTCCATTAACGGATATGGCCGTTGCGCCAGTACCGACTGTAGTGGTCTGGAACAATTCCGTGGCAGTTGCGTAACGATAAGCCTGGCCGATTGCGGCACCAATTCTGATTTGTTGCATCGGAGTCCAGGTCAATTTCGCCTTGGGCGAAAAATTGACAGAGCTTTTATCAGCCTGGTTTATCGTCTGGAGCGAGCCTGCCACTGTAGTCGTGTTTACCCCATCGTAGGCGTGCCAGGATTCCAGGCGGCCCCCTATAGTAAAGTTCCAGTTCTCGTGGAAATCCCAGGCATCCTGAATCCAGTAACCTTCAGTCTGGGTCTTTCCAGTGGAATTTGTAAAAATACTTTGACCACCGCCGCTTTGCCAATCGCCGGTATTGAATACGGGATTCTTCAGCGTATATAAATCATGATGAAAACCGAAGCTGATTTCATGATAGCCAAGAAGATCGGTTCGAGGCCTCCAAATACCTTTTGCATCCACCGTGTGCCAACCAGAGCCCGTCAAGCTCGTGATCCTGCCCGGTGCATTGCCGCCGAACGCGAGAGTGGGATCAACTGTGGGTGCCCGAACCGTATCCTTGCCAAAATCAATCACGCTGCCGGTCAACTCCCAATCAAAAACTCCCCCGGTATTGGATCGAAGGTTGATTCCGTGCGACCAGGTTCTCTGATCAGTCTGGTTTCCGGCGAAAGTGGGACTGTTGGGTGCAGACAGATTGTAACGGCGACCATCAATATTGATAAAACCGCCTTTTACAATGTTTCCTGCCGCATCCCTCAGGTAGCTCTGCGGGCTCGCCTGCGCGTTGTTCAGCCACAGGCCCAGGGTGTATGCGAGCCTGATTGAGGGGGTGATGTCATAGGCGAGTTTCCACTTGAAATTGTCCTGGATGGTGTGGTTGATATTCCCCGCGCCGAGCGTCAGGTTTGAGGCATTCGTAGGATTGGCTCCGGCAAATGCACCCGTGACGGCTGTATCTCCAGCACCCGCCGAAGTATTCGAGATGAGTGCGGTCGCAAACGTAATGGGCTGACTATGCGCATTGAGATGGCTGTAGTCAAAACGGAACGACAGATCGTTGTAGCGATGACCGACGTAACCGGAATAGCGCTGCGTATCGTAAGTATCCTTCGTGCCATAGAGATTGAACGTTTGCCACGAGGCTTGGGCGTCCGCTCCAAATTCGAATTTTTCCGGCATTCGGGTCGTAATATTGATTACGCCTCCTATGGAGTTGCCGGCATAGGCGGCCGAAAATGGGCCGTACATGACATCGACACGTTCAATTTCTCCCGGCGATACAGTATTCCAGCGGGGCGAACCGGTATTTACATTGTTGTTGCCAAGCAATGATGACAACAGGATCCCATCGGCGTAGATCAGGTTACGGGCACTTGCAGACGTGCCCGAGGTGCGCATGCCAACCGGGGCATTGGTATCGCCAATATACCTGGTGCGTACCTGAATGGATGGCATGTACTTGATGGCATCCTCGGGATTCGCAAGATTGATCGTATTGTCGATTCTTTCCCGGGTGATACTTTCCGTGGTCTGAGGTAACCGGTACCGTTCCATTTCAGTCTGAGTGCGAGGCGGTTTTACTTTTTCTGTTACCGTCATTTCTGGCAACTCGACTGGGGGATCATCAGATGAGGTTTTTCCTTTGGCGGGAACCCCGGTTGCTGGAGCAACAATATCTGATTTCTTTTCCGCAGGTGCAACAGGTTTATTGTTGTCTTCTGGCGGTAGCGCCGGCTCATCGGCTGCTGCGACAAAGGATATGCCGGCTCCGCAAGCCAGAGCAAAAAGGGTGAGTCTTCGCTGGATATTCAATTTATATTTGCTCAACTAGCAGCCTTTTCCAGGCTTTGCCGCAACTTTTTCCAGTCTGTTCGTGAGGGGGAAGCCGTGATTCGCTAGAGTGGGTCTTATTTTCAGATATGCGGATAATTTCTCTTTCGAGCAATATCTTTCAGTAAATCGAGCGCGAGAGTAACCCATTTTGGTTACTGCAGGAATGCGACAAATTGTCGCATCCTAAGGATGTCGCCAGTTCTACTGCAAGCGCAGCTACACGCCAATCTACTGCGTGTTCTGTTCCTCTTGTTCTGTGAGATTGCTAATTCCACTTGTTTTTCTCCAGTTCTGCAAATATAATAAGAATCATTATCATTATCATTACTCCTTCAAGGGAGACACAGGTTATCCGTTACCGCTGGTTACTCCTTTTTCCAGCGGTCTTTTAGCCAGCCAGCCCCGCCCGCGGCAAGCCAGCCATATTTTTATTCAGAAAGCCGCCCGTTATTCGGGCGAGCTTCATATTGTTTAATTAAAAGATATTCCTGAGATCCACCTTCATCGCGCATCGTCGCCCAGATTATCGAGCCCTGTGAATCGAACAGTGATGGCTGCGAAAAGATCAGGATTGGTGGAAATTCTTACTCTCTGAAATTAGGCTGGGGGTTGCTTGCAAAGAGATGAAAGGAACATAAAAGGAAACAACTATAAGGGGTACGGCATCCTTATCAGCGCCAGGATGGATAGCACAAACAGATTTTGGACTGGCTGCTACAGAATTTTTGATATGGAGAGAAGGGTAGTATTCGTAAATTCCATTCTTCCATTTGAGAGTGAATCAGATGCTCTGGCAGTTGCGAGTATAGAGGCACAGATATGGGTCGATGGCAACACCGCTGATCTTTCAGAAATAAATATTTTAGAAACAATAGAGTAAAAGCAATCTAGCGAGACCTGGGATCAATCAGCTTAACTTTCATTGGATGAGCTCCGAAGAGATACGCGAAGCACGGGAAGCACTTGGATTAACGCAAATCGAATTTGGCGAAATGCTTCACGTTACACTCAAGACTGTCCAGGATTGGGAGTATGGACGACGGAAAATGCTAAAAATCACCCAGAAGTTCTTGCAGAAAAAACTGGAAGAAAAAGGACTGCAAATGCCCGGCGCAAACCGCCCTTCATAGAATCCTTCCTGTAAAAAGACCCCCGGCATATCCTCGGGGAAATGAAGCCGCACATGAACATGCCGCAAATGAATGGCTACCAGTTCATTCAGGCCATGCGGAATTTTTAGACGGATAAAGGCAGGAATACTCTTGCGGTTGCGCTCTCTAGGCAAAGAAGAAGCGCAGAACCACGCGCTCAGCGCAGGCTTTCAGAGGTGTCTCTGCAAGCCTGTGCCACTGTTGACGTTAGGTTAGTCGAAACGATTGCCGAGTTGACAGGAAATCAATCCCGAAATCAGGACAGCAAGAGTGCAGGTGCGGCCTGTGTAGTTGCCCCTTGCGGAAGTGAACGGATTGTCGCATGAGCCCTGCACACCCCGAATGGAAAACCTGATGGACGGATAAGCCGCCGTCCACGAGGTTTCCCATAGAGCATAAGCTATCTACCTTTGCAAATCCCCGGACAATCGGCCCCGCCTCGCTTAGGATCGCAATCATCGGAAGGATCGTCCACACAGGTTTTACCTTGGGGACATCGAATACCTGCGATTCCCCCGCACGCTTGCCGCTCAGTCTTGCATTCACCCTCATGGTCGATCGATACTCCTGCAGCTGCCGCTGTACATGCATTCCCGTACGTTTTTCCATCGCAGCCGCAAACGGGCCGGAATTCGCGCGTGCAATTTCTTGGTTTTGTCTTGCAGGTGCCTTGCGCGTCCGCGATCTTGCATTGACCGACGCCAAAATCACAGTACTGTTTTTCATCGGGACAACGTTTTCCAGCAATGCCGCCACAAACGTTCCCCTCTCCTGTCCCGGAACCAACAGGTTTACACTGATCTGTAAGCTCAACATTCAGGAAGGTACCTGTCCGTGGACGAATCTCGCGCAACTTGTGTACAAACTCCCTAAACTGGTTAGGTTTCGCGCTGAACCCTTCTTCCGCGCAGGCGTTGAGCCCGCCTTCAATTTGCACGGGACCCCCGATTTTTGGGCTGTAGACGATGAAAGTATCGACAGCCTCTGAGGAAATGGCCTTGCCGACCTCCCGGCGAACTGTCGTCAGGGCGGAATTATCCAGCGCGCCTCCAGTGCTGCCCAGATTAATGTTTACCGCACGGTTTGCCGGATTACCGTTCGTTCCGCCACCTTCACGTTGCTGGGCGAAAACGAGGGCGGAGCCCAGCACTACTGTGGTGAATAGAAAAACACCGGAAAATTTCTTCATTTGGTCCTCCCCCCATAGTTAAGTTAACAAGATCATGTACCGGCCCTTTTTTCTCTCTGGGAGGAGTTACTCCTGGAGCAAGTGACATGTCGATGATTCTTTTCATACTCCTCTGTATTTCCTTGCTGGTCTGAGGAATTCCGCCATTTACCTCTGTCCTAAATGAGGAAACACTCTAAAAATAGATTAAGTTTTCAAAAAAACAAGGTGGGGGTAACACACGGAGCGACAAAAATGAGGGAATGCCCCTGCCGCACTCTTGAACAAATCGAGGATGTTGAAGCGCAAATGGCTCAATAAAAAGTAACCGAAGTGGTATCAGGAAAATATGCTGCTTCAAATTGCTGGTAGCCCGAACCAAGGCCGAATCAAGGAATTATTAGTGAGGGTTTCCCCTGTTACCGGGGTTAGACCGGGGATAGGTTTGTGGATAAATTCCTTAAGACTCCGTTTCAGCTAGATCTGTTGGGATTGCTCAGATTTGTTGCAGCGTTGTTTCACCCACCTTTAGCAGTAGTCTGAAAGAGACTAGAGAGAGACCAGAGTCTTCCATTTTGGGGTTGTGTGAAAATCCCTGGATGACAGACGATATATATAGTTTGGTGGAAGATTAAGGGGAGATGAAGGCCCGCAATGGACCGTATCATGGGAAGAGGGATGATCCAGGGCTGCGATAATATGGCATCCTATGCCCCCGTCAGTTCTACTACGAGTGCAGCAACTGCAAGACCTTGTTGCGACCCAATCCGGGTTACAGTTGCATGCGCAACGGAGATGGCATTCCTCCGCTAACCGCCGTGCCGCCACGGTACAACAATGAAAAGGCCACCCTGACAGGGGTGGCCCAAAGAGTGAACGCAATATACCGCTGTTTGCTCAGGTGCGACGACGACCCGTGAAGGCAAAACCAAGCAGACCGATACCCATCAGAGCTAAAATCCCGGGTTCAGGCACTTCCGCGACGGTAAAACCTTGTGATCCATCGGTTTGTATTACAAAACTTGATGCAGTGTCAGCCCCCGTGGCAACCCCGTTAAATGCTGTCGGCCGCGTATATTCCGGCGCACTCTGGCCGGGGAATTGAAGCGAGGCTTGAAACTGGGTGCCTGCCAATGCCGGATTTATATACGTGCTATTAGTGTTGGTGACTGTGCCGAACAGAAAACCGCCGCCCGTACCGAGTACGGCCGGACCAGGAATTGCACCGGTTGCAGCGAAGGTGCTAAAACCACTGTCCCATGTTCCACTCAGTATGCTCGTTCCGTCGAGAAAGCCCGTCCCGGTGGCCTGGTCCGCATTAGGGCTGGAATCAAGGAAGATCTCCCATGTTCCGCTGTTCGTAATGATCTGAATGCTGGAACACCCGTCGTTCTGGCAAATCGCAGTCTGCGTAAGCTGCTGATAGGTAGTTACTTCGTACGTTCCGGTTTCGGGGCCAGGCGACGCCACAAATAGATTATTCGTTGGGGAAGTGGTGTTGATAACACCTGCAAAGGCCTGGTACGTCAAGGTGAAGCTGTCGCTATCACCGGCTTTGCTGGCAGCGGTCAGGTCAAACCCCTGAACCCAGCCACCCCCATTTGAATGCCAGTCGAAGCCTGTAAAATTTTGCAGTACTCCATCTGCACTGAATGTATCCAGGGTTGCGGAATATCCAATAGCGGGGCCACCTAGCAGTACTGCAGCCATTGATAAATTGATGAGCTTTTTATTCACGATTCTTTCCCTCTTGATAGCAATAAAAATAAAAGAAGCTGTTTGTTTCAACTTATATAAAGCAATCTCTATGCCAGCTTTTATATTATTTTATTTCAATCGGGATATCAGGTACTTATCAATTCGCAACTCTCTTGCGTCCAGATTGGAATTCCGAGGCGTAAAAAATATCGACGCCGCTCCTGCTTTACAGACCAGCCTGCCTGCAGATAGGATGAAGATGGAGACCCTCTGACCATCCTTGGCAAATGAAACTCGCAACGCTAAATAAGGGTGGCAAGCATCGATGCGCCGCGCACAAGCGGCCGTTTGGCACCCTATCCGAGGCCCTTCCTGGGATTACCTCAAAAACTTTCCCACCAGCTGCTCATAGAAATTTCTGCTGTACTCCGTTTTGAGGTATAGCTCCTGGTAGCCCAATTGCCTTGCTTCATCTTCCAGCCATCTGATCAGAGCTCTGACGTGTCCTCTGCGTCTATGCTCGGGTAGACATAAGTGAAGCAAGCGATGGAGATAATCGTGCTCTTGGCGCGAGGTCGCCTTGACTCTCAAATATGAAGATTCCGGATCGGCGCCCCAATTACGGAAAAGGATTTACTGGCACCACGGCACTTTCTGGATCGCGCAAGCGACATGTGGATGACCTTTAGCGGTGTTCAGGAAAACCTTATCAAGCGCGGCATACGGGGCGGAATAAATCCGGACGCGCTCTATCACTACCCGCGCTATGACTGGGATTGACCAGAACCTGAGGCTCAACCGCGCCTGTGGGTACTGACCGAAGAAATGAGAAAATTGAAGTAGCAGATTACTGGAGGGTCAGTCTTCGACTGGCCCTTAGCCTTGTTTCACATAGGGCAGGAAACAGGCTGATGGAGATTAATTCAGCCAACCTCTCCCGGAGGGAGGGGTTGGCACTAGAGTTAGATCAGTTCAAGCTTTTTTACTGTTCCTGCCTTTCACCATGGCACCCATCAACCCGAGTCCTGCAAGCAGCATGGCATAAGTTTCCGGTTCGGGAATGGTCGGAACCTGAGTGACAGTAAAGGTCATCGTG
>NZ_FOHI01000014.1 GCF_900111585.1 Nitrosospira multiformis | reverse complement strand
ATCAATGGCACCCTGATAGGCGGGTTGGCAGGCCTGACGATCTACACCATCGCCCATGCATTCGCTTGACCTCCAGCCTCCGCGAACATGCTTCCCCCGGCCCGGCCCTGTGAGAGAGATGACGCCCACGGGCGAATACGAAGCCTTCAAACGTGCACGGCCGCAAGCAATACTGGCGCAATATTTCTATACTTTTATTTCGATGTCTGACTGCTTTTCTCTTTCGTGATGGGATTCTGCAGGGTATAACCCTTCTCTTTCATCTTGTAGCCGCCGTAAGCGCCGGCCCCTCCCGCCAAGAGATACCAGCAACCCGAGAGTGCGGGAAGAACGGTCAGCAGAGTAACGAGGCTTATTATTTTCCTGAATTTCATTGCAGTCCGGGAATAAGAGGAAAATAATAATTGTCGCAGAAAGTCGCCCCACAGAAAACAGAATAGGCATGTCATCCTCGCCTCTCCTTTTTCGTTAATAACACAATGGGATGCAAACAGATCATGGCAAGGATAACTGCATCGCGGCCCACATTACTGGGAGAACATCGAATTCAGCCTGAAGCAAAATTTGGAGGTAAGATCATGAATCAAGCGTCGATTTCAGCTACATGGACAAAGCGCTTGCTGCTCCTAGCCCTGGTTGCGTTCCTTTCAGCATGCCAGTCCACCGAAACGAGGCGTGCCGGCGGCTTGATCGGGAGCGTTGCCGGTTCCATTGGTGGCGGCTATCTTGGCAGCTACCTGGGTGGGGGAACTGCGGGCCGTATATTGGGTGCTGTGGCCGGCGGGGTGGGCGGATATTATCTGGGTGCGGAAATCGGAGGACGCCTCGGTCAGGAAGATCAGCGTCGCATGGCTCAAACTTCCCAGCGGGCGTATGAAACCAACCAGACCCAGACTTTCACCAATCCCAATAGTGGCGTGAGCGGGAGAGCCGAGGTCGTGGGCGTTGATGACGACAGTAATTGCAAGACTATCCGGCAAACTGTCGTACTGAAAGATGGAAAAACCGTTACGGAAGATGTGAAAAGCTGCAAATAGAAAGGAAAAAGGGCACGACACTCAACCTTCTCGCCCATAAATGACAAATAAGCAAGCGAGCAGATCAGACACGCATAAAGTCGCGCCTATAAACACATGAAGCGGACGGTGTTCGAGCGTCCTCAAATCCGCAGCGATTCACCTCCGCTTCCGCTTTTTGTATGTGGCATGCAAAGAAACGCTTGGGCCCCGCGCGGATTTTCGCCGCACCCGGCGATCAAGAAGCCGCGGGCGACTCCGGCGGTTTCCGGGGATAATCGACGGTTGCTGCCTATATTCAACTGATCCCATATCCGAAGCCGAAGAATTCATGATCTCCGCTTCCCAGCGTGCCAAGAGCTTCTCCGCTCTATCATCACTTTCCGGATCACCGCTCAATCCGGACAGATCGACCAAACCCCTTCCCATTCTCCCACCCTCCAGTTTCGCCTGATGTAAAACAATTCTCGTACTTTCCCCAGCACATTATCTGTGCGGTTTGCCGCTTATCTTCTGCCTTCCCACCCTTTCAACGTTACAAGTTACAAACCCGTTGACAGCCAATCAGAACCCCAAGAGGCGTGATCAGACTTTCCTTGTGAGGCTATGAATTAGAGAGTGGAAAAGCGGTTTCAGTTCGATCAGATGAAAGAGAATGAGGATTTTGTTGTTCTGAATGGCAGATGGCAGCAAGTTTACCCACCATCGATGATTCAACATCTGCCCATCCGGGAAGAGAAAGCAGGTGGCGGATACATTCTCATCCGTGCGGGCGTTTTTCAGGAGGAATCTGCGGAGGTAATTTCCTCACTCTTCATCGAACTGCTCCTTGCGTCGCCTGACCGGCGGAAGCAGGGCACAGGAATATGGTATGAGAGGGCATGGCGTGAAGGCGTCTCCCCACACTGAGAAGCGCTCTGTGAAGCCAACACCGTGGACCACCCGGCAGGAATACAATGCCGAAGTGGCCCCTTCAACCAAGCTCCAATGAGGAAAACCTCAAGTGAAGCTCAGCACTTATTATTTTTTAGACTTTGGAGCTTCGGACTTCGGGGTTTCAGGTTTTGAAGCTTCAGGCTTTGGAGCTTCGGATTTCGAGGTTTCAGATTTTGAAGCTTCAGGTTTCGGGGTTTCAGGTTTTGAAGCTTCAAGCTTTGGAGTTTCCGTTTTTGGGGACTCATGGGCGGGAAGCGCGGTTAACTGGACGCGAACCGTGGCAGACTTCTCGAGTTCTTCCCTGTCTTGACCTTTCTTGCTTGCAACTGCCGGAAGTTCAAGATTCAGTTGATAACTTCCTTTGCTTGCTCGCCGTAGAATCGGGTCTTTGCCGCCCGGCTCATTCAGTTTTATCTCTCTACCATCCGGCCCCATTAAAGTGGCCACCAGATCACTTGAACCCGATTTTGATATTTTTATCCGGTAATCCGAAGAATCAGCGGTGAGCAAGCGAAGCTCCACTCTCGCGCTGGAGCTTACATCCGCGCTCGCCAACTTGTTGTTCGTGACATTTCCCAGGCATCCCCCCGTGTCGCAAGGGAATTGTCTCGGATTGCTCTCCTGACAGGTTATGAAATATCCACCGCGCGCGAAAGCCGCACTTTCCAGATTGACTTCCAATCCCAGTTCATTCAGCTTGTTTACGGAGGTTTTTGCACGGCCCTTGGCAAAACTTGTCTGCCTATCCTGATTGCAGTGGCTTGCTTCCTTACCCGAAGCGCTTGCTCCGGCTTCTTTATCGTCGAGTGCGAGCCGCGGCCCATCCTTGTTTGCCTGAACCAAAACCCGGTTATACGTCTTGGTGACGATTTCCACCGGTGCTCCTTTCGATTCCCCGTGTGACGGGACAGAAAACAGAGAAAATGGAGTGACGAGGATTAAAAGTTTTAGTCTTAGTGTTCTCATTTGTTATCGCCCAGTTTTTTATAGATGCGTGATGAAAAACATCATCGCAGGACGGTAGAGCTATTCCTCCCGATCGTTTCGCCAAGGAGCGAAGCCGTGGTATTCCAGTTTAGTACATTGCTTCAACGAATGGAATGCCGCTTTGAACTGCAGGCCCGATAATTCCCTAAAAATTAGGGTAAAAAAGAAGATAAATGATGCAAATATAGCCAATGGGACAATATAGGGAGCTCGAGAGTATAGTGTTAGCATTAATGCCATTTGCCTAAACTCACTGTCAACTGCCAAAAACCCGATCAATTGTGTTCAGGTCTTTTGTTGCATTATTAGCAGCAGAATCTTATCACCCGATACGCTGGTGACTAGTGGACTAAAGTACACCTGAGTAACAGCTGGAGTATCTGATGCAGAAGATGGGGTATAAAAAGGCAGAGAAAAGAGCTATGACGGCACCGTGTAACCCCGGCGTAACTCCCGCATAATCAGGAAGTTATTCCAAAAGTATAACTTCTTGTTTTTATTGGCGCCCTGAACACGAATCGAACGTGTGACCTACCCCTTAGGAGGGGGTCGCTCTATCCACTGAGCTACCAGGGCGGGTAACCGCGCATTTTACGCTAATATTCGGGTATGGAAAAACCTGATCAGATAGCGCTGCCCCAGCAACCTGTCCCCCAGAAAAAACTGCCCCGCACCGTGATCGTTCTCGGGCTGGTGAGTTTCTTCAACGATTTTGCTTCTGATATCGTCATTCCGCTCATTCCGATCCTGCTGGCGACAGTGCTGGCAGCGGGACCGATAGCGCTCGGATTGATCGAAGGCGTTGCCGATGCAGTGGCGAGCCTGCTCAAGCTGTGGGCGGGACGGCACTCGGATATCATGAGCGGCCGGCGCAAGGGGCTTGCGGTCGCGGGATATACGCTTTCGAACATTACCCGTCCAATGCTCGGGCTGGCCGGCTCCTGGCTCTTGATTCTGGTATTGCGCAGCACCGACCGGGTAGGCAAGGGTTTGCGCAGTGCGCCGCGTGATGCGCTGGTTGCGGATGCAACGCCCCCGGGAATGCACGGCTACGCCTTCGGGTACCATCGCGCGATGGACAACGGCGGTGCCGTTGCAGGCAGCTTGGCGGCGGCGGCAGTGCTGGCATGGTCCGGCTTGAGCCTGACGGAAGTGATCCTCTGGTCCGCAGTTCCAGGCTTCATCGCCGTGCTGCTGCTTGGTGTGGGAGTGAAGGAAAATAAGGAGGATAAAGAGGATGCGGCCAGTCATCATCCAGCTTCTCCTGAACTTCCCCCTTTGCGCTGGTCGCTCTTATCCCTCCCCATGCGTCGCTATCTTCTGGTGCTGATGCTGTTTACGTTTGCCCGCGCCTCGGAAACTTTCATCCTGCTGCTGGGACATGAGTTAGGGGTCGGAACCGTGGAATTACTGCTGCTGTGGTCGGCGCTGAGTCTCTGCAAAGCCGCGACCTCCATCTGGGGCGGGCAACTGGCGGACAGTCTGGGACGCGGGACGTTGATGCTGATAGGCTGGTCCACGTTTTCGCTTTCGTTCCTGATGCTGGGGCAGGTAGCGGGGAGTAGCGGATTATGGGCAGTAAGCATTTTTTACGGTTTATGCGCCGGCATGAGCGAGGGAGCGGAGCGCGCCATCATCAGCGATTACGCGCTCCCGCGGGAACGGGGCACAGCTTTTGGCTGGTATCACCTGATGGTGGGACTCGCGGCAATTCCCGCAGGGCTGTTGTTCGGATCGCTCTGGCAGTTTCAGAGTGCGGCCACGGCGTTCTTTTTCGCGGGAGGACTGGCAGCGGTAGCAGCGGTGCTGTTGCGGGTGTGGGCGCTGCCGGTAAGAAAATTGAATGCGAACTGAAGGGTGAGCTTCGCAGAAGCTCAAGGCATCGAACAAGTCAAGCCATACGTTCATCAGTAGGCTGCGCTTTCTCTACTCACTATACGTTTATTTGCTTTTCGAATAGAAGTTGTGTTGTCCTGAGCACAGTCGATTCCTTCGAAAAGCCCTACTATGCATTCATTCGACCTTCGACAAGCATGTCCTGGGCACTGTTCGTCCCCTTTGACGGCTTGTCCTGAAGCGTTCGCTCCCTTCGACAGTTTCAGGGCGAACGGGAGGCGAAGAATTCAGGATTCAAGGGTGAACGGTAGGGAAAAGTTCATGTGAATTGGGATAATGCTCAAGACCTGCAGGAAGAAGGGGCAAGTACAATGCAAAGGGATAAGCGCAGTGCTGCTTACTCTTCTATAATCAATCTATTGCACGTAACATTGCCCTTATTGCGGTGGTGCGGAAACTGAGATGCTTTCGCAGATTTCGCTTTGCTCCATGCTCTGAAAAATTGGAGATACTTATGAAAACAGGGAAAATAGTTGCGGCGCTCATGGCGCTGGCCTTGGTTTTTTTGAATCATGTGGCAAATGCAGAGCCATCCGCTACACTGACAGTGGGGCAACCGGCGCCGGATTTCAATCTGCCCGACCAGAACGGAAAAACCCGCACGCTGGCGGATTTCCAAGGGAAGTGGCTGGTCTTGTATTTTTATGTGAAGGATGACACCCCGGAAAGCACCGAGCAGGCGCGCGGATTTCGCGATTATATCCCTGAGCTCCCGCTCCTTGCGGATAGCAAGGGTGAGATGGCGGCGCGCTACCATTCGCTGGAGGGGGATGGTAGTCCAGGTAATTTAGCCAAACGCAATACTTTTCTGATCGATCCCGAGGGCAGGATCGCGAAAATCTATTTATCCGCAAGCCCTTCACGCAATCCTATGGAGGTAATCGAGGGTTTGAAAAGGGCGAACGTCTCTGAATTTTTAATTTCCAGCCTAGAAATTTGGTAGAAAAACGTGCTTGCCCGCTTGCGCAGTGCTGTCCGGAATAAACCAGCAGTCACTGGATTTCCGGTTTCTCGGAAAAGAGGGGGGACGGTTTGCGCCTTCGTTCGAGCCGGGACGGCGGTTTCCCTTGCCTCGCATGTAAATTGCATTGTGAATTCGCTTGAGCGGGAAATCTGTTTTCCTCTTTCCTGAGGGTATGTCAGCCGGCAATCTCGATCATAAAGGAATTTATCATGGCACAATTTACTGAAGAGCAATTGGCCCAGTTGAAGGAAGTTCTGCAACAGCGCTATCTGCAACTGCGGGAAGAGGTCCGGGACGAACTGGAGAGTTCGGACAACCAGCACTATGCCGATCTGGCAGGCAGTGTCGCTGATCCGGGGGATGCTTCGGTAGCGGATATGCTGGTGGACGTGGATGCCAACCTCGTAGATCGCCAGGTGAACGAGATGCGCGAGGTGGAAGCGGCGCTAAAACGCCTGGCGGACCTGGATTACGGCGATTGTATCGACTGTGGCGGCGAAATAGGGTTCGAGCGGCTCATGGTTTATCCCACTGCGCAACGTTGCGTACGCTGTCAGGAAGTGCATGAGAAGACTTACATGCACGAGAACAAACCTACCCTTTAAGCAGATCGTTTTAAGCAGTCCCCGGATTTCATGGGGTTGCTGGCTGACTGTCCGAGAGTATCCTGAGCAGCACGAGCACAGCGCCACTGCCGCCCTCCGCCGGCCTTGCCTGGCAGAACGCCAGCACATCCTCCCGTTGCGAGAGCCAGCCGCCAATCCGGGTTTTCAGGACGGGCTCCCGATTCTGCGAGCCGAATCCCTTGCCGTGTATCACTCGCACGCAGCGCTTGCCGCTTTCGCCGCTCGCATCCATGAACGCCACCAGCGCGAGCCTTGCTTCCTCCCGCGTAAGCCCGTGCAGGTCAAGTTGGGCCTCTATTTTCCAATAGCCTCGCCGCAGCCGGCGCAAGGTCTGGCGCGAGACGCCGGGGCGCAAAAAAACCCATTCATCCCCGGGCTCCATGGGTCGGACATCGTCCGACAGCGCGTCATGGGCAACAGGTCGTGCAGGTTGAATCTGAAGGGGGATGGGTGGCGGATGGCTGGCCGAAAGGATGACCTTATCGGTTGGGGCGAGGGGCGCGACGTCACGCATGGCGTCACGAAACAGGGCAGCATCATTATCCCCGATGGATGCGGCGGTTCCCTCTCGTTTATCGCTCTCGGCAGCAGTTTCTGTCCGCGTGGTGGTATGGAGGCCAGGCTTTCTTTCCCGCCGTCTCATCTCGGTCCCCGAGCAACTCCCTTCGGCCAATTCCCCTCGGGCCATGGATAACCTGGATATCGACCGCGCCTGAAGGCTCCAAGGTGCGGGTGAATTGGCAAATTACGCGATAGTCCTGTTCTGATTGCCGCTCACCACTTCAGACCAGAACATCCAGGTACTTTTCGGCATCCAGCGCGGCCATGCAGCCGGTTCCCGCACTGGTTACCGCCTGCCGATAGATGTGGTCCTGTACGTCGCCCGCCGCAAAAACGCCGGGAATGCTGGTGGCCGTGGCATTGCCATGTGTTCCCGCCTGCGTCATGATGTAACCGTTTTCCATTTTTAGCTGGCCCTGAAAAATATCGGTGTTCGGCTTGTGGCCAATCGCGATGAACACCCCCTGCAAGTCGATCGTTTTGATTGAACCGTCCAGAACGTTCTTTATGCGCATTCCCGTAACACCGCCCTCGTCGCCAAGCACTTCATCGAGCACGTAATGAAGTTCCAGCTTGATGTTGCCGTTTTTTACCTTGTCCATCAGCTTGTCTATCATGATTTTTTCTGAACGGAATTTATCGCGCCGGTGAACCACAGTGACGCTGCGGGCAATATTGGAAAGATAAAGCGCCTCTTCTACCGCTGTGTTGCCGCCCCCTATCACGGCCACGTCCTGTCCCTTGTAGAAAAAGCCGTCACAGGTGGCGCAAGCCGAAACCCCCCTGCCCATGTACGCTTCCTCGGAAGCCATCCCCAGATAGCGCGCAGAAGCGCCGGTTGCAATAATCAGCGCATCGCAGGTATAAGTACCCTGATCACCGATCAGGGTAAAAGGTTTTTCCGAAAGCCGCGCTGTATGAATATGATCGAAAATGATCTCGGTATCGAAACGTTCCGCATGCTTCTGAAAACGTTCCATCAATTCCGGGCCTTGCACGCCCATCGCATCCGCAGGCCAATTGTCCACCTCCGTTGTGGTCATGAGTTGACCTCCCTGTGCCAGGCCGGTAACAAGCATGGGCTTGAGGTTGGCGCGGGCGGCATAGACCGCAGCGGTATAACCGGCAGGACCGGAACCGAGGATGAGAAGGCGTGCGTGTTTACTAGTCATTCCTGATCGATATCTATTGAGGTTATTGGAGACGACTTGCTTATAGGTGCTGCTCGACCCAGCCGGCGACACTTTCCAGAGCAGCGGGCAGGCTATCGGGCACTGTTCCGCCTGCTTGCGCCAGATCGGCGCGGCCCCCCCCTTTGCCGCCCACCTGCTGAGCTACAAAATTGACGAGATCGCCCGCCTTGAGCTTTGGTGTCAGATCGCTCGTCACGCCTGCGATCAGCTTGACCTTGCCATCTTCAACGGCAGCCAGCACTATCACGCAGGATTTGAATTTATTCTTGAACTTGTCCACCGCTTCACGCAGGGTTTTCAGGTCTGCCTCTTCAAGACACACCGCCAATACTTTTACGCCTTTTATCTCGCGCACACGATCAGAAAAGTCATCGCCTTGTGAACTGGCCAGTTTCGATTTCATGCGCCCCAGCTCTCTTTCCAGATGTTTCACGTTATCGAGAATCTGGGTAATGCGGGCAGCGGCGTCCTGGGGTTGCGCTTTCACCGCCTCGGCAACGCGCTGCAATTGCAGTTCCTGCTCCTGGATGTAAGTGAGCGCCCGCTCTCCGGTCACCGCTTCCACACGCCGAACCCCGGCGGCTACCCCGGATTCAGCCACGATCTTGAAGAGACCGATGTCGCCCGTGCGCTTGACATGGGTGCCACCACACAATTCGCGCGAAGTACCGATATCCAGTACACGCACTTCATCGCCATATTTCTCGCCGAACAGCATCATGGCCCCCGATTTCTTTGCATCTTCGATTGCCATCATGCGCGCTTCGGTTGCAGCATTGGCGAGAATTTCGGCATTCACCAGCATTTCCACCTTGCGGATTTCCGCGTCCGTCACAGGCTGGTTGTGCGCAAAATCAAAGCGCGTTTTATTCGCATCCACCAGCGAGCCTTTTTGCTGGACATGGTGACCCAATACTTCGCGCAGCGCCTTGTGCATAAGATGAGTGACCGAATGATTGCGCTCCGTTCGCGCCCGTGCGAGGCGATCGACTTCCGCCAGCACGGTATCGCCTGTTGCCAGCCGTCCGCTACGCAGCAATCCCTTATGACCGAACACATCCGCCTGGATTTTCTGGGTGTCGGCCACGGCAAAGGTGCCGTTGGCAGCGAGCAGTTCACCGCTGTCCCCTACCTGCCCGCCAGACTCGGCATAGAAAGGGGTTTTATCAAGCACGATCACCGCCTCATCGCCCGCCTCGATAAACTCGACCCGGCTACCCCCCTTATAGATAGCAAGAACCTGTCCTTCCTGTTGCAGGCTTTCGTATCCATGGAACGTCGTCGAGGGACCACTATAAGCAATGGTTTCCTGCATGATGAACTTGCTCGTGGTGCGTGCGCGCTCGCGCTGGCGCTCCATTGCCTGGTCAAACCCGGCCTCGTCTATGGCAATCCCGCGTTCACGCGCAATATCGGCGGTAAGGTCCAACGGAAAGCCGAAGGTATCGTAGAGACGGAACAGGGTTTCGCCATCCAGCATCCTGTCGCCACGCCGCAGTGCAGCTTCCAGCACCTGCATCCCGTTTTCCAGCGTTTCGGCAAAGCGCTCCTCTTCCTGCTTCAGTACCGCCGCCACCCGCGTCTTTGCCTCCATCAGTTCCGGATAGGCCTGTCCCATGAGGCTTGCCAAGTCTTCCACCAGCAGATGGAAGAAAGGCTGTTTTTGTCCGAGCTTGTAACCATGGCGAATAGCGCGCCGTATAATGCGCCGCAGGACATAGCCGCGACCTTCATTGCCTGGAATCACGCCATCGGCAATGAGAAAAGAACAGGCCCGGATATGGTCGGCAATGACATTGAGCGAACTGCTGGACAAATCGGTTGTGCTAGTTGCTCGTGCCGCAGCCTTGATCAATTCCTGAAACAGGTCGATTTCGTAGTTGCTGTGAACCTGTTGCATCACTGCGGAGATACGCTCCAGGCCCATGCCGGTATCGACCGAAGGGCGCGGCAGTCGATGCAAAGTGCCCGCGCTGTCGCGGTTGTACTGCATGAACACCAGATTCCAGATTTCCACGTAGCGGTCGCCGTCGGCATTCGGTGTTCCAGGCGGCCCGCCGGGGATTTCCGGACCATGGTCGTAAAAAATCTCGGAACAGGGGCCGCAGGGTCCGGTGTCGCCCATCTGCCAGAAGTTGTCCTGAGTAGCGATGCGGGTAAAACGTGAAGAATCGATGCCTACTTCGTTCAGCCAGATATCGGCGGCCTCGTCATCCTCGGCATAAACCGTAATCCATAATCGCTCCTGGGGAATTTTCAGGATATTGGTGAGAAAATCCCATGCAAACCTGATGGCGTTGCGCTTGAAGTAGTCTCCAAAGCTGAAGTTGCCAAGCATCTCGAAGAATGTGTGATGGCGGGCGGTATAACCCACATTCTCCAGGTCGTTGTGCTTGCCGCCTGCGCGCACGCAGCGCTGCGCACTTGCCGCGCGCACGTAGGGACGTTTGTCCTGGCCGAGAAATACATCCTTGAACTGTACCATGCCGGCATTGGTGAACAGCAATGTCGGATCATTGCCAGGCACGAGAGGGCTGGATGCGACGATCGTATGACCGTGCGTCTCAAAGAATTCAAGAAATTTTTGGCGTACTTCGCTGCTTTTCATCTCGCTTCATTTAATCAGACGGGACAGATTGCTTGCTGCCTGGCTTACTGTCTGGTTTATCCAATCCTTGATGGCCCATTCGTGCCTCTCTATTTCCGTTATCGTCGTTCCCAGAGGTTCGCCGTTTATGATTGCGAGATTTTGGACCTTCACTTTAACGCTCAGTTCTTGGCCGCTTTTCGGCAAATTGTGATCAGTGAGGATAGGGATCTCCCCGCTTTCGTCTTTCAATACAAAAGACTTCATATCGATCAGCGGGATCCGCGTCAGCTCCGTTACCACGCCATGAAACACGACCTCCTTCCCATCAAAATTTGCAGGGGAGGTATTGACTTCGTTGATGGGTGTCGCACGAAGACGGTCACAACTGCCGAGCAAAATCCCGAGAGCGGCCACGAGGAATACAGCCCGTAGACATTGAGCCGTGCGCCGGGACAAACGAGACAAGTGAGGCAAGCGATTTTTCAACCTTCTTCCTTATCGGAGTGTTGCAACACCCGGCGCACCACTTCCGGCCTGAATCCGCGCCCCAACAGAAACCGTGTCTGCCTGCCGAAGGCTTTCGCATCCGCAGGGATTGCGCCGAACTTTTTCCGCCATACTTCGTACGCGCTGCGCTGCTCGGCTTCCCTGAGATCAGGCAGGACCGCGGTGATCAAATTTTCTTCAATGCCTTTTTCGCGCAACTCCTGCACGATTCGCAAACTGCCGAACCTGGCCTTGCGCATGTGCATTATCTGCTCGACCAGACGAGCCGCCGACAGAAATCCGCGCTGCTCGAGCCCATCCAGCACAGAGGAAAGTTCTTCCGGAGTTTCGGCATGAGGCGCAAGCTTTTTTTCCAGTTCCAGCCGCGAATGTTCACGCCGGGCCAGATAACCCAACGCCCGGGTTTTGAGACTCGGCGCGCGCGTCATGGCACCTTGGGGAATCTACTTTCAGGATCTGAAAAGCGACGCCGCCACGTTTCCGCCGCTTGGCGTGCTCATTCCACGGGTGCAGGTTCAGCCGGGTTGGAAACTCCGACAGCCGCCCGGATTTTCGACTCGATCTCCATGGCAATATCGCGATGCTCTTTCAGATACTCGCGCGCGTTATCCTTGCCCTGGCCTATCTTGTCTCCCTTGTAGGCATACCAGGCGCCGGATTTGTCAATCAGCTTGTGCTGCACGCCCAGTTCGACAATTTCGCCCTCGCGCGAAATGCCTTCCCCGTAGAGAATATCAAATTCCGCCTGCCTGAAGGGGGGTGCCACCTTGTTCTTGACCACCTTCACCCGCGTCTCGCTGCCAATCACCTCTTCGCCCTTCTTGATGGAACCGGTGCGGCGGATATCGAGACGCACGGATGCGTAGAATTTCAGCGCATTGCCTCCGGTCGTGGTTTCGGGGCTGCCGAACATGACGCCGATTTTCATACGTATCTGATTAATGAAAATCACCATGGTATTGCTGCGCTTGATGTTGCCGGTGAGCTTGCGCAACGCCTGCGACATCAGCCGGGCATGAAGGCCCATTTGCGGCTCGCCCATCTCACCTTCGATTTCCGCCCGCGGGGTGAGGGCCGCGACGGAGTCCACAACCACCACATCGATCGAGCCGGAGCGCACCAGCATGTCGGCTATTTCCAACGCCTGCTCACCGTTGTCCGGCTGTGAGATCAGCAAGTCCTGAACATTGACGCCGAGTTTTTGCGCGTATTGCGAATCCAGTGCGTGTTCCGCATCGATGAATGCGGCCGTACCGCCCATTTTTTGCATCTCTGCGATTACTTGCAGGGTGAGTGTCGTCTTGCCCGAGGATTCCGGCCCATAGATTTCCACGATCCGCCCGCGTGGCAGACCACCCACTCCCAGCGCAATATCCAGTCCCAGCGAGCCCGTGGAGATGACCTGTACGTCCTTGCCGACGTCACTTGCGCCCAGCCGCATGATCGAGCCTTTGCCAAACTGCTTTTCAATCTGGGAAAGCGCTGCCGCCAATGCTTTGCTTCTGTTTTCGTCCATGAAATTTTTTCCTTTGAAGATGGGTCGATTATCGCATACGTAACCCCCGCGGGAAAGCAGGGGAAAAATGACAACGTGTTCAGCGGACACGTGTTTTATCCGTGCCGGAAACATTCTTCTGCTCTAATGAACATTCGCCGAGGATGGTCATGGCAGGATATAAGTGTTGAAATACCGTTCGGCCCTGGACGGGTCCAGCTTGCGCAGCGTCTGGTAGATCTCGCGTATCCTGTCGCGCTCATCCAGAATGGCATAGTCCACCCCAAGGTTGTACCAGGCATCCGCATTCTCCGGCTGGAGCACCACTGTTTTCCGGTATGCCTCAACCGCCTCGCCGTGCAGTTTCAACTCGTCATAGGTCACTCCCAGCTTGTACCAGGCCCTGAAATTCTCCGGGTCAATCCGGAGGGCATGCCGGTAGGCATGAATGGTGTGCGCATATTTTTTGAGGTAATGGTAAGTATTGCCCAGGTCGTACCAGGCCTCGCCATTATCGGGATCCATGCGAAGCGCGTCCTCGTAGGCCTGACTTGCGTTCTCGTAGTCTTTGAGATGCGCGTAAGCCGCCCCGAGTTTATGCCAGGCATCAGCATAGCCGGCATGGTGACGGATGGCTTCGCGGTATGCGTTGACCGCCTGGGAATATTGCTTGAGATTGCAGGAAGCAATCCCTACGTTAAACCAGGCAGCTGCATTCGATGGGTCGCGCCTGGTCTCCTGCTGCGAGAGCTTCAACAACCTGCGCCAGTCGGCCTTCTTTTCCAGCGCCAACGTTTGATTGAGCCACGTGAGCTCATGCCTTGGGTCCGCTGACTTTGGGTCCATTGCCTTGGGGGCTGGTGTCATTTCCGGGAGACTGTCAAGCCAATCCGACGGCAATACGAAAGCAAGCGATTCACCTTCTACACGTTGCGGCGAGAGAATTCCGATCAGCCGGCCTTGTTCGTCGAATAGTCCGCCGCCGCTGAAACCCGGCAGGAGGGGTGCCGAAATTCTCATGTAACGGGACCCTGCGTAGGGGCGCATTGCCGCCACCGCGCCTTCGGCCAGGATCGGGTCACGTCGGTGTTCCTCCTGCAATCCGGTGACTTTGCTCCCATCGCACAGCGGGCAGAGCCTGTCGCGCCCATTCCTTCTTTCCTCGTTTCTATTTCCTTTCAACCTGCCGCCGAGCCTTGCGTGAGGCAGACCGATTGCATTTACCGGTTGTCCCACCCTGAGCTTTTCTGCGCTGCCTAAAGTAAGCGATGGAGCGTGCATACCAGCAACACGAAGGCGACAAAGATTGAGATGTGTCTGCGGTGGCGCCGGCGTGGCCTTGAATACCCTTCCCGACCAGCGCACCCGTGCGCTTTCTGCCTGGCGGGTGACATCGCAAGTAGTGATCACCTGGTCCGCGCCCAGCGCCACGCCACTGCCCTGAACGGCCAGCTCACCCTGTGCATTCAACATATCCACCGACACGATGCGGCCCTTTTCCTCCGTAAAAACCTGCTCCGAAGTTTTCGCGCTGGCATCTGGCAAGAGCGACAAAAACGAGGCCGACGCAAGAACCACCAGCGCGATGGGAGAAATCGCGGTCATGTTCGTATTCTTCTCTTATTCGAGAGGGGCATCGGCAGATCATAGTACATAGTACGTAGATGGACTGGCGAAACCACATGAACGATGTGCGCAACGAAACAGCCGGCGTGTAAAATAGCAGGTATTTTTCACCGCAAGATCCACAGAATTGAATGAAAATCAACGAGGACTCTAACGATACCAACGACAGCCCACCAACCGTCTACCTCGGGAGGTCAAGAAAGATCCAGCCGCTGGCATATTTCATATTTACCACACGCTGGCTGCAATTGCCCCTGTACCTTGGGCTGATTCTTGCGCAATGCGTCTACGTCTATCACTTCTGGGTGGAATTACTTGACCTGATCGGAGCAGTGATGGGTAACAAGGAGGCGCTGGAGCACACCCTGGATGCGGTTTCGATCGAGGGCGCCGCTCCTCCCAGGAAGATCGGGGAAACGACGATCATGCTGGTCGTACTGGGTCTGATCGACGTGGTGATGATCTCCAACCTGCTCATCATGGTGATCATCGGAGGTTATGAGACTTTTGTCTCCCGCATGAATCTGGAAGGACACCCCGATCAGCCGGAGTGGTTATCACATGTCAACGCAACAGTGCTGAAAGTCAAACTCTCCACTGCTATTATCGGCATCTCTTCCATTCATCTGCTGAAGACATTCATCAATGCCAATGCATATGACGAGAAAACGATCCTGGCCCAGACCGGAATCCACATAGTTTTCCTGTTGTCCGCAATTGCAATCGCCTATAGTGACCGGCTGATGTCCCGTCATGGCGCGCATGAGAGCGATCATTGAGCGACGGGGAGTTATGCGACGGCGGGCGGGATACTGTGTAGCAGATCGATCAGGCCTTGCAGCGCTCCCGACACGGATTGGCGCCTTATCTCCTCGCGGCTGCCGCTGAAATATCGCGTTTCGGCGAGCGCCATTCCCTCTTTCATTATCCAGGCAAAGCATACCATTCCGACTGGCTTTTCCTCGGTACCGCCCTCCGGTCCGGCAATACCGGTTACTGACACCGCCACTTGGGCATGGCTGCGTGCAATCGCACCTGCGGCCATTTCGGAGGCTGTCTGTTCCGATACCGAACCGTACTGCTCGAGGGTGGCGCTACTCACGCCCAGCATTTCCTGTTTCGAAGCCGTGGCATAGGTAATGAAGCCGCGCTCATACCAGCCGGAACTCCCGGCGACTGAAGTAATGACCTGTCCCAGCCACCCGCCTGTGCAGGATTCGGCCGTGACGAGCATCAATTCCTGCTGGGCCAGCGCTGTTCCAACCTGCATCGCCAGGTCCTGAAGCATCATATCATCCATGTCGGTTGCTCCTCCTGATATCCATTTCCCCGATACTTGCTGGAAAAATGCCCACATCTGCGGCGGCCCCTATTAGAGCATGTTGGCTAACCGGTCACATAAGCCTTCCAGAAGGCCAGACACAAAAGCGTGAAGAAAGCCGCCAGCAGGTCGTCGAACATCACACCGAATCCGCCACGCAGTTTTTTTTCGTAGTAACGGATAGGCGCCGGTTTGATTATATCGAACAAACGAAACAGCAGAAATGCGAATGCCTGCCACAGCAGGCCCTTGGGTGTAAAGAACAGCACCAGCAGGAAAGCAGTGACCTCGTCCCAGACGATACCGCCGTGGTCGGTATTCCTCAATGCCCGCCCTGTCACTTCGCAAGCCCAGATGCCGATACCGAACGCGGCACCAAGAAACAGGAGAAAACCGGGGGGATCGAAAATATATTCGAGTACCCAGAACAGGGGGAACGCGACCAGGGTACCGGCTGTGCCGGGTGCCACGGGACTCAATCCGGCCCCTCCGGCGAAGGCGATGAAATGTGCCACGCTGCCGCGAATGAATGTCTTGTCAGGTATCGGGCGTTCGATCCAGGGGGAAGACAGGAGCGGAAGAGCCTCTCGTCGGGCTTCATCCCCCTTGTCGATAGAAGGCGCAGGCGCGGATTCCACCTCGACAGGGTTGCGGTCAGGCGAATTATCGCTCGGGTTGTCAGACTTGGAAATGGTCATAGCCTTTGACCCTCGTGGTGACTGTTCTGCCTGCGGAATCGAGCACGACCAAGCCTGCTTCCTCCTCGATGCTGCCAATACGTGTTAACGGAATGCCTTCCTCGCGAGAAAGCAGTTCCACCTTTGTTCGCTCCGACTGCGGCACGGTAAAGCACAACTCATAATCGTCTCCCCCCGCAAGCAGGCATTCTATCGCAAGGGGGTGGGGAAAATGTTTCTCCATCGCCGCCGAACGAAGCATCTGATCGATTCTGACAACAGCCCCCACTCTTGAACACTCCAGAATGTGTCCGAGGTCTGCCAGCAGACCGTCTGAAATATCGATGGCGCTATGGGCAAGGCCGATCAGGCGCTGCCCCAACTCCACACGGGGAATGGGCATCTCAAGAGTGGCTATAATGGCTTCCACTTCGCCCGGTTCCAGCATGATCTTTTTTTTTCGGTAAGCAAGCGCGAGAGCGGCCTCTCCGAGGTAGCCCGAAACCCAGATATCATCCCCCGCCCTGGCACCGCTGCGGCGCAAGGCTTTTCCTTCCGGCACTTCACCGATGATCGTCACGCAGATATTCAGGGGACCGTTGGTGGTATCGCCCCCGATCAGATCAACCCGATGGACATGCGCAAGCGCAAAAAACCCGTCAGCAAACGCTCGCAGCCATGACTCATCCTTTTGTACTACTGATTCTGGCAGCGCCAGCGAAAGGGTTGCCCAACGGGGACGGGCGCCCATTGCCGCCATATCGGAAAGATTCACTGCCAGAGATTTGTGGCCGAGCTTGTACGGGTCCACATCTTCGAAAAAATGACGCCCGGAAACCAGCATGTCGCTCGAAATTGCCAGTTCCATCCCGGGTGCAGGCCTGATGAGCGCCGCATCGTCCCCTATACCCAACACCGTAGCGAGAGCAGAGCGGGTGAAAAAAGACCGGATGATGTCAAATTCCGACAGCACTTAATACAATACTTCGTCAACAAGATCAATTCATGCCGTCACTTCACGCCGGAAGCGGCGGAAATGATTGGACAGCTCCGACACGCACGCAGTCAAAGCTTCGCCCCGATTTCGACCGCTCTCAGCTTTACCGCCAATTTATCGAGCACGCCGTTGACATATTTATGGCCGTGCGTGCCGCCGTAGGCTTTGGCAAGTTCCACCGCTTCATTGATGACTGCCCGATACGGTATTTCCGGATGTCGCTCCAGCTCATAGGTACCGAGCAGTAATATCGAAATCTCCACCGGGCTGAGTTCGTTGAACGGGCGGTCGAGACAGGGCTGGATTTCCTTCTCGAGCTCAGGTGCTTCCGTCAACACACCATGGAGCAGGCGGGAGAAATATTCCTCGTCCGTTTTCGGGAACTCCTCCGTGTCCCGAAACTGCGCTTCGATGGTACCGGCGCTTCCACCCGCTACGCACCACTGATACAATCCCTGCAAAGCCAGTTCACGCGCCAGGCGCCGGCGGCTTTTTCGTGCAGTACCCCTTCCCTGTTTCTCCGCCCGTCTCTCCACTCGTTTCACTTCCCGCTTCCCACCTGATTCTGCATCGCGTTCTGCTTCTTTTCACCCGTCACATTCGCTGATTGCGGCTTACCCCGCCACCCATTGCTCGAGTATTTCATTGCTCCATTTCATCGAGCGTTCTTTGCAGGTTGGCCATCTCAATCGCTACCCGGGCCGCTTCGGCACCCTTCTGACTCATGCGCGCCAGGGCCTGGTCGTCGGTATCGGTCGTGAGTATGCCATTGGCGATGGGAATGCCCGTATCCAGCTGCACGGTAGCAACCCCGTTGGTGGATTGCTCGGAAACGACTTCGAAATGGTACGTCTCTCCGCGTATGACTGCGCCCAGAGCGATCAGCGCATCGAACTGGTCGGTCAAGGCCATCTTTTGCAACGCCAAAGGGATTTCAAGCGCCCCTGGAACCGAAACCAGGACGACATTCCCTGCGTCGACACCCTGTTTCATCAGTTCCTCCACGCATGCGCCCAGCAACCCCTCGCTTGCCTCGATATTAAAGCGGCTCATGACAATGCCAATGCTGAGATCTTCACCATTGAGATTGGGTTCGAGCTCAAGAATGTTTTCGTATCGTGCCATGTTCGCTCCTGTAACAAGATCTGAGTGCAAAGGTTGGAGAAACGTTCGATGTATCAGCCCGCCGCCTCTTATTCATTGGCGGATTGCAGACTTAAGTTGCGGGTTCAAAAAAATTATCAATGGACCGCCTGGCGACCTTCCGCCACCCGGTTTTTATCTTCCGGCTCCAGGTAGCCGGTGACTTCAAGTCCGAAGCCCGCCATGCTCGGCATTTTTCGGGGAACAGCCAGTAAGCGCATCTTCCTCACGTTGAGATCCTTGAGGATCTGCGCGCCAATACCATAATTGCGCAGGTCGGCCTTGGCGACCGGACGGTGCGGCAGCTTTGCCGGCAACACCCTTTCCATCAGCTCGGACCCGCTTTCCCTGCGATGAAGCAGTACGATAACGCCGCGTTCCGCGTCGCTGATGGTGCGCAGGGCCTCGTTCAGATTCCAGGAGTGGGTATCATCCTCCAGATCGAGAAGGTCCATGGCCGAAAGGGGCTCATGCACTCTTACCAGGGTTTCATCCTCGGGATCGATTGCCCCCTTTACCAACGCCAGGTGGACAGTATTGACGGTTTTGTCTAGGTAGGCAACGAGCTGGAATCTGCCGTGTGCAGTCTGGATGGGACGTTCTACAATGCGTTCTACCAGGCTTTCCGTACGGCTGCGATAATGGATGAGGTCGGCTATCGCGCCTATCTTAAGTTGATGCTTTGCCGCAAACTCGACCAAGTCGGAGAGGCGCGCCATGCTTCCGTCTTCATTCAGTATTTCGCAGATGACGGAGGCGGGGGTGAGTCCCGCCAGATGCGCCAGATCGCAACCGGCTTCCGTGTGGCCGGCGCGCACAAGCACGCCGCCGTTTTGCGCCATCAGTGGAAAAATATGCCCCGGTTGGACGAGGTCATCCGGTTTTGCGTCCCGATTCACGGCAACCTGTACCGTGCGTGCGCGGTCGGCAGCGGAAATGCCGGTGGTCACGCCGGTCGCAGCTTCGATGGAAACCGTGAAATTGGTGCCGAGCGGAGACCGATTAGCCGCCACCATCAGAGGCAGGTTGAGCTGGCGGCAGCGTTCCTCCATCAACGTCAGGCAGATCAGGCCGCGCCCGTATGTTGCCATGAAGTTGATGGCTGCCGGTGTAATGAAATCCGCCGCCAGAACCAGGTCTCCCTCGTTTTCGCGGTTTTCCTCATCGACGAGAATGACCATGCGACCGGTCTTGATGTCAGCAATGATTTCCTGAACTGAACTGATGATCATATCTAAATCGAGCTCTCGCTCCTGTGCTTGTCGTCCATTGCCAGTAGGCGCTCCACGTAACGTGCGAGCATATCCACTTCCACATTTACCCTGGCGCCCGCTTTCAATTCTTTCAGTGTCGTTTCAGCCAGCGTATGAGGGATGAGGTTGATCTCCAATTCGTTACGCTCTACCCGGTTGATCGTCAAACTCACGCCATTCACCGTGATTGAACCTTTTTTGGCAATATATTTCAGCAGCGAATCCGGCAACCGGATCGCAAGCAGGCAGCTTTCGCCCAGGGACTGAAACTTTGTCACCTCTCCAACTCCGTCGACATGGCCGCTGACGAGATGGCCGCCCAGCCTGTCCGACAGGCGCAGCGATTTTTCGAGATTAACCTTTCCGCCCGGTTTATCCAGTCCTTGCGTGCACTGCAATGTTTCGCGGGAGACGTCTACAGATAACAGATTGTCCGCCAGCGCGGTAACGGTGAGGCATACGCCATTTACCGCGATGCTGTCGCCGACTTTTGTCTCTCTCAGAGACAGCTTGCCTGGCGCAATGCGTAAGCTTAAGCCATTTTCCTGCGGACTGGCCGTTTTGATCTCGCCGACAGCTTCGACAATTCCTGTGAACATCGGGTCTTTCCTGCTTTCAAATATGCATATCGATATTGTTCCTTTTCCCTTTGCAGGTCCATGTGCAGGACCATGCGGCAATTTGCCGCATGGTCCTGCATGGCAATATACGCTAATGTTCGGGGATAATATAGCGAAGCCTTGGAGAAGCCCAGGGAAGTTCCCAAGACCTCCCCCGGCATGAGAGAATCCGCGACGAAAATGCTTGTAAATCCCGGCCAGCCCCCCCTCCGCAAGAATCTGCAACGTTTATTCCTGCTCAGGAATATCGTCATCGCGGCCCAGTGCCTGACCTTTGCGCTGGCTTACTGGGGGCTCGAGCTGGAATTGCCCTGGGCGGAAATGGTCGCGGTTGCGGTTTTGCTGGGGGTGGTGAACCTGGCGACCTGGATACGTCTCCATCGGAAATGGCCGGTTTCCAGCATGGAGTTCTTTGCACAACTCCTGGTGGACGTACTTGCTTTAAGCACGCTGCTTTATCTCAGCGGCGGCTCGACCAATCCGTTTATCTCGCTATACCTTCTGCCTCTGACTATTGCCGCGGCTGCGCTGCCATGGGCTTATACCTGGGTGATGGCTGCCATCACCATAAGTTGCTATACGCTGTTGCTGTTTTATTATGTGCCCCTGCCACATAACCATGAAGAACATGGCAGCGAATTCATCATGCATGTGTCCGGGATGTGGCTGGCCTTCGTCCTGAGCACGGTATTGATCGCGTGGTTCGTTGTCAAGATGGGCATATCGATCCGCGAACGCGACAAGGACCTGGCGTTGGCGCGTGAACAGGCATTGCGTAATGAGCAGATCATTGCGCTCGGAACGCTGGCGGCCGGGGCGGCGCATGAACTGGGCACGCCGCTGGCAACCATGGCGATAGTCACGGGGGAATTGCAGGACGAATATATCGACAATATCGAATTTCAAAGCAATATCAGAATTCTGCGGGATCAGATCGCGCACTGCAAGCGCACCCTGACGCAATTGCTGGCAGATGCGGGGCAGGCACGCGCGGAAGATGTCAGTGGCCAGACGGTCGATCTTTTTTTGCGCCAGGTTCTGGATAAATGGCAATTGATGCGGCCCTCCGCCCAGTTTACCTATCGGGGCAGCGGAGTGCAGCCGGCCCCCCAGATTCTGAACACACAATTGCTGAGCCAGTCCATTTTGAATCTGTTGAATAATGCGGCGGATGCATCCTTGAAACACATCGAGATAGAAGTTACCTGGAGTCATCAGGAACTGCATCTGCAGATACTCGATTATGGAGAAGGACTGAGAGGAGAGGCGGCCCAGCGCGCCGGCCAGCCCTTTTTCACCACCAAAACAAAAGGGCAGGGTTTCGGCATCGGCCTGTTTCTGGCAAATGCAAACATCGAACGGTTTGGCGGCAAGGTGCGCCTGACCAATCGTGAAGGCGGCGCCTGTACCCAAGTCATACTTCCTCTGATACAGCCATCGATATGACAACAACCTTACCCATGACAGAAGTGGATGATCGTCCCGCCTTGCTGGTTGTGGACGATGACCAGACCTTTTGTACGGTTCTTGCCAATGCAATGACCAAACGCGGATTCAACGTCACCTGCGCGCATAGCGTGGACCAGGCGCTGGAGCTTGCGGAGGCCTGCACGCCGGAGTATGCCGTTGTCGATCTCAGACTGCCCGGTCCTTCCGGATTATCCCTGGTCGAAAAGCTGAAAGCACTCGACCCCGGCACGCGTATCGTCATGCTGACGGGCTACGCCAGCATCGCCACCGCGGTCGAGGCCATCAAACTCGGCGCCACCCACTATCTCGCGAAACCGGTCGACGTTCATGAAATCATGGCGGCGTTCGAGCGCACGACCGGGGATGCAGATGTGCAAATCAGCGCCCACCCCCTGTCCGTCGGGCGGCTCGAGTGGGAGTACATTCAGCGCGTACTCAACGAGAACAAAGGGAACGTTTCTGTAACGGCGCGCGTCCTCAACATGCACCGGCGCACATTGCAGCGCAAGCTCACCAAGTATCCGACGAAAACATGAGGGGAGCCTTTCATTCTGGCCGGTGCTGAGTAAGTGTGTGCTTACTTAACCGGAAAGATTCAGAAAGAAATAAAAGAATCGATCCAAATTATGTAGCCATCCTGTCAGCGACACGGGCAATAATGCGGATATCCTGTCCCACAGCGCGTACATCGTGAATCTTGAGGATGCGCTTGTCTTCCAAATTCGAGAGTTCCGGTAATTTGAGCATGTCCCTCGCCGCATCTCCGATCAGACAGGGGGCAAGATAAATGACGAACTCATCCACCAGGTCCGCCTGGATAAGCCCACCATTCAAGCCACGCCCCGCCTCCACCAGCACTTCGTTTATTTCGAGATCCGCAAGCCGCTGCATCATTGCAGCCAGATCCACGTTGCCAGCGCTATCCGGCAACAGAATGACGTGCACACCCACGTCACGTAACGCGACAATTTTGCCTTCACTGGCGGCAGCGGTAAAAATCAGCTCGCCTGCGCCACGCAGCAATCCCGCATCCAGGGGTATATCCAGTCCCCTGTCCACCACGACCGGCATGGGTTGCCTGGAGGTATGGATATGGCGCACCGAGAGCTGCGGGTCATCGGCCAACACCGTACCAATGCCGGTCATTACGGCGCAGGAACGGGCGCGCCAGCGGTGCCCGTCACGGCGTGCCGCTTCACTCGTGATCCATTGACTGGACCCGTTGTTGAGCGCCGTCTTGCCATCAAGACTTGCCGCGATCTTGGCCCTGACCCAGGGACGACCGCGGGTCATGCGCGAGACAAATCCGATATTCAAAGCTTTCGCTTCCGCTTCCATCAAGCCGGTTTGCACTTCTATCCCCGCCTCTTCCAGGAGGGCGCAGCCTCGACCGGACACGAGGGGATTCGGATCCTGCATGGCTGCAATGACTTTCGCGACACCCGCCTGAACCAAGGTATCGGCGCAGGGTGGAGTGCGACCATGGTGACTGCACGGCTCCAGTGTGAGATAGGCGATCGCGCCGCGTGCCGCCGCCCCGGCCGCAGCCAGTGCATTTATTTCCGCATGCGCCTCGCCTGCGCGTTCGTGCCAGCCGGTACCCACCACCTGTCCATCGCGTACCAGCACGCAGCCCACTCGAGGGTTCGGGCTTGTACTATAAAGCCCTTTTTCTGCAAGCCGCAGCGCCTGGGCCATGAAGCGGTAATCGGGTGGCGAGAACATTGGAAACTCCATTGTTCAAAGGCGAAGCTGGAAATTCGGTGTGCAACTCAAGAGCAGACGCGTCGCTTGCCGGGATTTGCCGGAAAAACGGAAGGTAAAACGTGTGAATCAGGCTTTGTCCGGTTCTTTCCTGCTATCTGATCCTTGCAGTTCCCGGATTGCATCGTCGAAATCGGCAGCACCCTGAAAACTTCGATAAACAGAAGCAAAGCGAATGTACGCGACCTTGTCCAGTTTATAGAGTTCTCCCATCACCATCTCGCCAATCTTGTGCGAAGCGATCTCCCGTTCACCCAAGCTTAGCAGCTTCTGGACGACGCGATTCATTGCCGCTTCCACATCCTCTGCCGAAACCGGACGCTTGTGCAATGCGCGTACGAAACCGGTACGCAATTTTTCGCGGTCGAACTCGGCGCGATTGCCATCCTGCTTTACGACCTGCGGCAAACGCAATTCCACAGTTTCATAGGTAGTGAAACGTTTATCACAGTTGGGGCAGCGCCGGCGGCGGCGTATCCTGTCGCCTTCCTCGCTCACCCTGGAGTCGATCACGCTCGTATCAGGCGTATGGCAGAAAGGACACTTCATGCGTCAACCTGGAACCGGTCGACTAGCTTCAACCCCGGAACCGCAGCAAATTGATCCAGGTGAAGATCGACCAGATCGACTATGCCGAGACATGGAAGCGACGTCAGGATGCGCCGCTCCATTGCGCGATCACCCTTGGTAAACTGGAAATTTTGCACATAGCGCTTTTGCCTGGCGTGCAACCTCCGTCAGCACCGAGGAATCTGTCGGGGCTTCCAGGACATCAGCTATCAGATGGGCCAGTTGTTCGGATTCAATTTCGGTAAACCCGCGGGTGGTGATGGCAGGAGAGCCGATACGAATCCCGCTGGTGACGAATGGTTTCTGCGGGTCGTTGGGAATCGCATTTTTGTTGACGGTGATATGCGCCAGTTCCAGCGATTCGGCGGCCTGCTTGCCGGTAATATACTTGGGGCGGAGGTCCACCAGAAACATGTGGCAATCGGTGCGCCCCGAGACGATGCGCAATCCGCGCTCCTGCAACACTTTCGCCATTACGCGCGCATTGTCGATTACCTGTTCCTGGTAGTCCTTGAACTCCTGGCTGGCGGCTTCCTTGAATGCCACTGCCTTGGCAGCAATGACATGCATCAAAGGCCCCCCCTGGGTTTGCGGGAAAATAGCGGAATTGAGGGCTTTTTCATGCTCGGCCCTGGCCATGATGATCCCGCCCCGCGGGCCGCGCAGCGTCTTGTGGGTCGTGCTCGTGACGAAATCGGCGATGCCGACGGGATTGGGATAGTATCCTGCCGCAACCAATCCCGCATAATGCGCCATATCCACGAACAGATAGGCCCCTATATCATCGGCAATCTTGCGGAAGCGCTTCCAGTCTATCACCAGCGAATAAGCCGAAGCACCTGCCACGATCAGCTTGGGCTTATGTTCGTGCGCCAAGCGCGCAACCTCGTCATAGTCAAGCTCTTCTGTATCAGAACGAAGCCCATAGGAAACGGCATTGAAAATTTTGCCGCTGAGATTGACCGAAGCGCCATGTGTCAGATGCCCGCCATGCGCAAGCGACATCCCCAGCAGAGTATCTCCCGGCTTCAAGGCAGTCAGATAGACCGCGGCGTTGGCCTGTGAGCCGGAATGCGGCTGGACGTTGACATATTCCGCGTCGAACAGCGCCTTTACCCGGTCGATTGCCAGCTGCTCCACGACATCCACATACTCGCAGCCACCGTAGTAGCGCTTGCCGGGATAACCCTCCGCATACTTGTTAGTCAGCACCGAGCCCTGCGCCTGCATCACCGCAGGACTCGCATAATTTTCCGAAGCGATCAGCTCAATATATTCTTCCTGGCGCTGCATCTCGCCTTTGATGGCCTGCCAGAGATCAGGGTCTACGCTTTCGAGGGTATTGTGTGAGGACAACATGTTGTTTTAAAACCTGTGAATAATTTTTATTGGAAAATTGCGAGTTTACCATCTCAAGATGCCGGATTGCGTCAAGACGCCAGCTATATACGAAGTAGCAGTGTCATCTTCACGTATTGGTTTCGAGGCAATTGACGCATCAGTTAAACATCAAGATTCCTCACTCCCAACGCATTGTTCTCGATGAACGCGCGCCGAGGTTCCACGATATCGCCCATCAGGGTGGTGAAAATTTCATCCGCGGCGATGCTGTCCTCGATCTGGGCGCGCAGCAGAAGGCGAACCTTCGGGTCCATGGTCGTTTCCCAGAGTTGAGCCGGATTCATCTCGCCCAGGCCTTTGTAACGCTGGGTGCCGATGCCTTTTTTGACTTCCTCCAGCAGCCAGTCGAGTGCTTGCTTGAAGTCGCTCACTGCCTGTTTCTTCTCGCCGCGTTGCACATAAGCTGCCGGCCCGATTAGGCCATCGAGCACCTCGGCGGTTTGCCTGATTTGCGCGTAGTCACCGCTTTGCAGAAAATCCTGGTCGATATAGCTGTTGCGAACGTTGCCGTGATGCATGCGAGAGATTTTCAGCCGATACTCTTCCGTGGCGAGGTCGTACTTGGGTACGATGGTGATATTTGCTGCATTGACCTGTGCCGCCAGACGAACCGCGCTTTCGGTTGCGAGCCCCTCATTACTTAGATCGATATCGGAATGGCGTAACAACGCATGCATGACTTCGCTATCGATCAGCGAACTCATGCGTTCGATCACCGCTTCCGCCAGCAGATATTCGTTCGCGATGTTTTCCAGCGTCTCTCCAGTCAGCGGCGATTTACCCTCTCCCGTATGCAGTTCCGCCTCCGTCAACGCCAGACCCAGCAGGTATTGCTTGAGCTCGTGATCGTCCTTGACGTAGCGTTCCTGCTTGCCGTGCTTGATCTTGTACAGCGGCGGCTGGGCAATAAAGATATGGCCGCGCTCGATCAATTCCGGCATTTGCCGGTAAAAGAAAGTAAGCAGCAAGGTGCGGATATGTGAGCCATCCACGTCGGCATCAGTCATGATGATGATGCGGTGATAGCGCAATTTGTCCGGGTTATACTCGTCCTTGCCGATACCGGTGCCAAGCGCCGTGATAAGGGATGCAATTTCCTGCGAGGAAATCAGCTTGTCAAAACGGGCTTTTTCCACATTGAGGATTTTTCCTTTCAACGGCATGATGGCCTGGAACTTGCGGTCGCGTCCCTGCTTGGCCGAGCCGCCGGCGGAATCGCCCTCCACCAGATAAAGCTCGGACAGAGCCGGATCTTTCTCCTGGCAATCCGCCAGCTTTCCGGGTAACCCCATGCCATCCAGCACACCTTTGCGCCGGGTCAATTCCCGCGCCTTGCGCGCTGCCTCGCGAGCTCTGGCCGCTTCGATGATCTTGCCGCAGATGATTTTTGCATCGACCGGATGCTCCATGAGGAATTCCGCCAATTTGAGCGATACGACTTCTTCCACTACCGGCCTCACTTCCGACGATACGAGCTTTTCCTTGGTTTGGGATGAAAACTTGGGTTCGAACAGCTTCACTGACAAAATACATGACAAACCCTCGCGCATGTCATCGCCCGAAGTTTCGATTTTGGCTTTTTTTGCGAGATCGCTTTTTTCGATGTAATTGTTCAGGGTGCGCGTCATGGCAGCGCGCAGACCCGTGAGATGAGTACCGCCATCCTTTTGCGGAATATTGTTTGTAAAGCACAGCACCTGCTCGGTATAGCTGTCATTCCACTGCATCGAGACTTCCACTACGATGCGGTCTTTTTCTCCCGCTGCATAGAAAATATTGGGATGAAGCACCGACTTGGTGCGATTGACATACTCGACAAAACTCTTGACCCCACCCACAAAGGCAAATGTTTCCTCCTTGGCGTTGCGCTGGTCTATGAGATGGATTTTGACACCATTGTTGAGAAAGGAAAGTTCCCGCAGCCGCTTGGCAAATATGTCGTAGTGGTATTCGATATCTCCGAATATTTCCTTGCTCGCCAGAAAATGTACTTCGGTTCCTCGCCGTTCAGTCTTTCCGGTCGCGGCCAGCGGCGCCACCGGCACGCCCATGCGAAACTCGATCTGATGGATCTTTCCATCCCGACGGATGGAAAGGCGCAACCATTCCGACAGGGCATTCACGACCGAGACGCCAACGCCGTGCAAGCCGCCTGATACCTTGTATGAATCGGAGTCGAACTTACCTCCGGCGTGGAGTTCGGTCATGACGATTTCAGCAGCGGAACGCTTGAGCTCGTCATCCTGCTTTATTCCGGTCGGAATGCCGCGACCATTGTCCTGCACGCTAACCGAGTTGTCGGGGTGGATGATGACTGAAATCTCATCACAATAGCCGGCCAGCGCCTCGTCAATCGCATTATCCAATACCTCGAACACCATATGATGCAGACCGGTGCCATCGCTGGTATCGCCAATGTACATACCGGGACGCTTGCGCACCGCATCGAGCCCTTTCAGAATCTTGATGCTGTCCGAGCCATAGTCGGTGGAGCTTTTGCTTTTTTGCTGCCGGGAACGCTCTTTTTCGTTCATTGCTGTATCTTCAGTTGTTTCAGTTATTTGAAACGGAATATCCAATCGCTTCCACACTGATGGATTCGCAATAAAGTAATTGCGAATCCTGCTGACTGCTATCGGGAAACATCTAGAGCAAACGCTACGGAGAGCCGGTTTTCACTCACCTGTGGGATCAGGGCAGGAGGCCACTCAGGGAAGGCTCAAGGAAACTCAACAAAGATCGTAGCTGAGTCTGCAATACACGAAAGATGCCGTGCAGTAATCAATAAATTATACCATAACCGCATCGACGGACACTTTTGCAGCTTCACAGCTGCAAAAGTGTGAAATGATTGATATTTACATCATATGCGCATGGGCATGACCACATATTTGAAGCTGTCGTTACCCGGAATGGTGATCAACGCACTGCTGTTGGCGTCCCCAAATGCGCACGTTACTGTCTCACTGTCCGCATTGTTCAGCACATCGAGCAGATAAGTAATGTTGAAGCCGATGTCGAGCCCTTCTCCATTGTATTGAAGTTCCAGCTCTTCCTGCGCTTCTTCCTGTTCGCTGTTATTGCAGACAATCCGGAGATTGTCGGGGGTGAGGATGAGACGGACTCCGCGAAATTTTTCATTGGACAGGATGGCAGCGCGTTGCAGTGTCTGGAGTAGCAACAGACGGTTTATATCGAATTGTTTCTGGTAACCGGTGGGGATGACGCGGTTATAGTCCGGAAATTTTCCATCGACCACTTTGGATACTAGAACGACATTGGAGAAGGTAAAACGCACCTGGTTCTGAAGTACTTCTATGGTTACCGGCTCCTCGGTTTCATTCAATAACCGGGATAATTCGAGCACCACCTTGCGAGGAAGAATGACCTCTTTTCTTTCCAACGATGTCTCGAGCATCATCAGGGCAAACGCCAACCGATGGCCATCGGTTGCCACCACCTTCAGTTGATTGTTTTCCAGCAATAACAGCAAGCCGTTCAGGTAGTAGCGAATGTCCTGGTGAGCCATGGCATATTGGACCATCGACAGGAGATGCTTCAGTTCCTTCTGCTGTACCTTGACTGTTCCCTGCGTTTCATTACTTTCAGGAAATTTTGGAAAATCTTCAGCAGGAAGTGTCTGCAGATTGAAACGACTTTTTCCCGCCTTGGCCTGAAGCCGACTATCGCTGGTTTCCAGCGTCACTCGCATCTTCTCGGGTAGTGCACGTAATATATCCTGAAGCTTTTTTGCAGCAACCGTTACGGAGTATTCCTCATCTGCTTTGCCACCATCCGTGGTGGAGGTAGTAATCTGGATTTCAAGATCAGTTGCAATAAATGAAATATTTTCCTGCTTGCGTTCAATAAGTACGTTGGAAAGGATAGGTAAGGTATGACGTCGCTCGACAATACCGGTAACCGTCTGCAAAGGCTTGAGCAATGTATCCCTGTCAGCTTCTATCAGTTTCATTTTCTAATTGTAAAGCTAATAATAGTTAATAAGAAATGGCGAAATCCGGTAAAAGTAGGGAAATTCGCCTGATATCAGCATATTAGGCTATTTTGTATTTCTGTATCAATAAGGTATGGACTGTGGATAGTTTGTGAGCAGAATTAAAGTCTGAATAGAAGTGGTGAGTTATCCCCAATTCATCCTGATGTTAACCTCAGTTTGTTATTCAGTTTGTAATTAGCCGCGGAGAATATGCAACAAGGTATTGAAGTCACGGTTGACGGCAGGATCGGAAGCACGCAATTCGGCAATCTTTCGATACCCATGCAATACTGTGGTATGGTCCCGACCCCCGAAAGCTTCCCCGATATCGGGTAGGCTCAGAGGGGTGAGTTCCTTGGAGATGGCCATGGCCATCTGGCGTGGGCGGGCAACAACACGAGACCGCTTTTTGGAGTACATTTCGGCGACCTTGATCTTGTAGTAGTCCGCCACTGTCTTTTGAATGTTTTCAATGGAGATTTGACGGTTCTGTACCGCCAGTAGATCTTTCAATGCTTCCCGCGCCAAATCAAGAGTCAGTGCGTGACCGGTAAAGCGTGAGTAAGCAACCACTCTTTTCAAAGCGCCCTCCAGTTCGCGCACATTGGAGCGAATGTGTTTTGCGATGAAAAAAGCGACGCTTTCATCCAGGATGATATCTTCCATCAATGCTTTCTTCAGGAGAATCGCGACGCGCATTTCCAGTTCAGGAGGTTCCACCGCTACTGTCAAGCCCCATCCGAAACGCGAAATCAACCGTTCTTCCATGCCGGCGATTTCCTTCGGGTAAGAGTCGCAGGTGATGATGACTTGCTTATGCGCTTCGATCAGGGCGTTGAAGGCATAGAAAAACTCTTCCTGCGTACGGTTTTTTCCGCCAAAAAACTGGATATCGTCGATCAGCAACAGGTCCAGCGAATGATAGTAGCGCTTGAATTCATCGAATGCCTTATGTTGGTAAGCCCTTACTACGTCTGAAACGTATTGCTCCGAGTGAATATAGCGAACCTTGGCAGCTGGATTGTGCTCCACCACGAAATTGCCGATCGCTTGAATCAGATGGGTTTTTCCCAATCCTACCCCCCCATAGATGAAGAAGGGGTTATAAGCAACGCCGGGACGTTCCGCAACCTGAATAGCCCCGGCACGTGCCAGCTGGTTTGCCTTTCCTGTGACGAAAGTGTTGAAGGTGAAAGAGGGATTCAGTCTGGTTGGATTTTTTTCCTGTTTTTCCTTCGTATCCTTTGGCGGCTTTTGCGCTGATTCTGTCGGAGCATCGAACACCGCGGTAATCGAATGGGAGGCCATTCCACTATTCCCGCTAGTCGAAAGGGATGCGCTGGCCGGAACTTGTCCGGCTAGCTCCAACTGCAACTGAACCGGGCGCGCGAAGTGGTTTTCCGCCATCTGCGTGATGCCGCTCAAAAAGTTGTCCTTTACCCATTGGAGGACAAAACGGTTGGGTGCGATCAGCGTGAGGGCAGGCTCAGGCGAGTCGTCCGACAGTTTCAGGCGCAGTGGTTTGATCCAGGTATTGAATTGCTGCGCGCTCAGTTCATTTTCAAAATATTCGAGACAGGCAAGCCAAAAGGTATCTGGTGCAAGCATGATATTAATGACTCGTTGGGGAAGAAACGGAAGTTGCGAGCGAGGTGAGCGGAATATTCTAGACCGTTCTTCACAGCTTATCCACAGGGAGAGCAAAAAATATCGGTTGACACAGGTCGTCGTAAAGAGTTGTAATGTCGAGTTTTTATTTATCATTATCAGGCACAGGGGAAATAATGAAACGCACTTACCAACCATCCGTGACGCGCAGAAAGCGGACCCACGGTTTCCGGGTCCGCATGAAAACCGCGGGTGGAGCGGCGGTAATCCGGGCTCGGCGCGCCAAAGGACGAGTTCGCCTCGGAGTGCAGTAACGTACGCAATCCGGGGACTCTATTATTCGTTTTCCTAAAACTCATCGCCTGCATAAGGCAGAAGAATTTTCCTCGGTCATCCGGTTCAGGTGTTCCACAGGCGGTGAATTGCTTCAGGTTTTCGCTAAACCCAACGGTTTATTGCATTCCAGATTGGGATTAATAGTGGCAGGTAAAATTGAACGACTTGCCGTAAACCGGAACCGGGTGAAACGGGTGTTGCGGGAAGTGTTTCGTGCACGCCAGGAGGATATGGCGGGCCTTGATCTGGTGATGCGTCTGCGTTGCCGTGCCAGCGATCGCAGTCCAGTGCAGTTGGCGGACGAAGCACGGCGTCTCATGATTCAATTGCAGCAATGTCGCGAATGATTATTGCGTTTATCAGGCTCTATCAATACTGCCTGAGCCCTTTCCTTGGACCCTCATGCCGGTTCAGTCCGTCTTGTTCGCATTACGCCTGTGAAGCGCTTGCCCGGCATGGGGCGACGCGAGGACTTGTTCTGAGCGTCTGGAGGATAATGCGATGCAATCCCTGGAGCAGGGGGGGATATGACCCCGTTCCTGCGAAACCCCTCCGTTGAATGTTTCTAGACGGTTTTTATCTGTCGTAAAAAAATAACTCGCAGAGCAAGATGGATACACAAAGATTCGTACTCTTCCTGATTTTTGCCACATCGCTGTTATTCCTGTGGGATGCGTGGCAGAAAGAACAATATCCTGCAACCCAGGCGCCGACAACGGCAGGGCAGGGCACAGAAATGCAGGCGGATGCAGGTACCGCCGAGACTCCGGTGCCAGGAGATCAGCTTGCTTCATCAGTACCGCAAAGGGGCCCGACCGCGGAAAACGGCGCTCCTGTCAGGGCAGCGGGCAAGCTGGAATCCGGGGACAAAATCACGATCAAGACCGACATGGTGCTGGCGGAAATCGACACCGCGGGTGGCGATATTCGGCGTCTCGAGTTGCTGCATCAGCCTTCCAAGGAGGATAAAAACAAGCCTTTCGCATTACTGGAAAGCGATCCTGAGCGCATCTACGTAGCGCAATCCGGATTGATCGGTGAAGGTTTACCGACCCACAAGACGCGTTTTACGGCGGAACCGGGCACATACGAGCTGGCAGCCGGGCAGGATAAAATCCAGATACGGTTGAGCGCGCCGGAGGCCGACGGCGTACAGGTGACTAAAATCTATACGTTTCATCGCGGGAGCTATCTCGTCGATGTCAGTTTCGAGGTCGCCAATCAACGGAACGCAGCCATCCAGCCGTTTTCCTACTTTCAGATGCTGCGCGACAGCCAGCCTCCCGTGGGTTCGTTCTTCATGGTCCCGACCTATACCGGGGCGGCGCTTTATACCGAAGAGGAAAAATTCAAGAAGATCGAGTTTTCCGCGCTGGACAAGGGCAATGCCAGCTATCCCAAGAATGCGGACAACGGCTGGATTGCCATGCTGCAGCAGTACTTCCTGGCCGCCTGGCTGCCCAAGGACAAGCTGCCGCGCGAATATTACGCGAAACGTCTTGGAGAAAACGAATATACCGCCGGTGTAATCGTACCGGTAGGTCAGATAGAACCCGGCAGTAGCGCCACCGTCACTGTCCCGCTCTATGCCGGACCGGAAGAGCAAAGCAAGCTTGCGTCGATCGCGCCGGGTCTCGATCTCGTTGTGGATTACGGCTGGCTGACGGTGATCGGCGCGCCATTGTTCTGGCTGTTGTCGTTATTTCATTCCTGGACTGGAAACTGGGGAGTGGCAATCATTCTCCTCACCATGTCGGTCAAGCTTGCATTCTTTCCCCTGTCGGCGGCAGGCTACCGCTCGATGGCGAAGTTGCGTTTAGTGACGCCCAAGCTCCAGCGTTTGCGGGAACAACACGGGAATGACCGGCAGCGCATGCACCAGGCCATGATGGATTTTTATAAAACGGAAAAAATCAACCCGATGGGAGGCTGTTTGCCCATCCTGGTGCAGATTCCGGTATTCATTTCGTTGTACTGGGTACTGCTCTCGAGCGTGGAATTGCGTTACGCGTCTTTTGCGTTGTGGATAGAGGATCTTTCCGCACCGGATCCCTATTATGTGCTGCCGGTGATCATGGGCATTTCCATGTTCCTGCAACAGCGGCTCAGCCCCCCGGCGACCGATCCCATTCAGGCGAGAGTGATGCAGATCATGCCTTTGGCATTCAGTGTTTTCTTTTTCTTCTTTCCCGCGGGTCTGGTGCTGTATTCCCTGGTAAACAACGTGCTTTCCATCGCGCAGCAGTGGCAGATCACGCGCATGATCGAAGGTTCGGTCGCAAATACGAGCAAGCAGAAGAAAGCAAATTAGTGATCAGGGGATTTGTCGGACACGACTCCCCTCCCTTCCCGTCTTCATAAACGGGGTTGGCATCGAACTCAGGATGACTCGTTCTGATGTAATTGCCGCGATTGCAACGCCCCCAGGCCGGGGAGGTATCGGGGTGGTGCGTGTTTCCGGCAGAAATCTGCAATCGCTTGCTCTCAAGATCGTAGGCTGTGTGCCGGAACCCCGGCGCGCCAGCCTTACCCGATTTCGTGACGAAAATGGTCGCGTTATCGATCAGGGAATAGCCCTCTACTTTCCCGCTCCCCAGTCCTATACCGGAGAAGAGGTTCTGGAACTGCAAGGACATGGCGGCCCTGCAGTCATGAACCTGCTGCTGGCGAGTTGTCTCTCCGCTGGCGCGCGACTGGCGCAACCAGGGGAGTTTACCCTGCGTGCATTCCTGAATGACAAGCTTGATCTGGCGCAGGCTGAAAGCGTGGCGGACCTTATTGACGCCAGTACCGAGGAAGCTGCCCGCTGCGCCATCCGTTCCCTTCAAGGTGAATTTTCCAACGCCATTCATGTTTTGGTGCAAGCGCTTACTGACCTGCGAATGCTTGTGGAGGCTTCACTTGATTTTTCGGAAGAAGAAATTGAGTTCATTTCTGGAAGGGAGCTGGAAGTCAGATTGGAGCACCTCCGGCACCAGCTTGAACAGGTGCTCAGCTCGGCCCGGCAAGGTAGCCTGTTGCGGGAAGGAATATGGATTGCTTTGGTCGGGCAGCCGAATGTTGGAAAATCCAGCCTCCTGAATCGTCTCGCGGGAGAAGAAGTTGCTATCGTTACAGAAATCCCGGGCACGACACGGGACGTTATCCACCAGGTTATAGAGATTGAAGGTGTGCCCTTGCACCTTCTGGATACCGCTGGTTTGCGGGAGACAGAGGATGTGATCGAAAAAATGGGTATGGCACGGACGCGCTCCACGATCGATAGAGCAAGTATCGTCCTGCTGCTTGTGGATAGTCGAGTGGGAATAACGCCAGAAGATCGGGCCATACTCGCCTCGCTTCCCCCGGGTTTGCGGCTCATTGTCGTCCATAACAAAACCGATCTGCTGGAATCGGAACCGAATTCCACCCTCTCCATCGCCCCAGCCACCACAGATATCTGGGTTTCCGCTAAAACGGGTGAGGGAATCGGGTTACTGCAACAAAGACTGCTGGAAATGATAGGGTGGCAGCCATCAGCAGGAGAAGGAGCCTTTATGGCCCGCCAACGTCATCTTTCTGCATTGACAGCTGCCCAGACACATCTCGAAGCTGCTTGTGCGCTGGCGACCAGCATGGATCAGGTCGAGCTTTTTGCTGAGGAACTGCGGCTTGCCCAGCTGGCTTTATCATCGATTACCGGTGAATTCAGCGCGGACGACCTGCTGGGTGAAATTTTTTCCCGCTTCTGCATAGGGAAGTAGCAGAACCTCTCGTGCCTGGAAATCTCCTCCCGATCAAGTTTCAGGCTGACTCTCACTTGCCTTGTTCTCGCCGCGGTTATCGTCGCTGGACATCATGTTGCGTGCCTCGGCGCGCAGTCCTTTCGCCCGGTTGGCCAAATCACGTGACTTTGCATCGATGCGCTTACGGGTTTTTACGCCAGCGCTGTATATCTTGTCTTTTGCCAATGCACGGCGGCGTCTTCCTTTAGCAGGATCAAGGAGAAACATGGTGAGCGCGCCGAGAGCGAGCCCGCTGAATAACCAGTTTGCCCTGCCAGTCGAGTGTAAATTCATCTTCGCCTCCTTCTCATCAGATTTTCTGCATTATCGAACTTGATTAGCTGTGTAGAGTGCAATCGATCCTGTGCAGCAGATAGTTCCAGTTCAAGCACGGCCTATACCGTGCGGCCTTTTTATCGAAGCCAGAAGTGGAGCGCTCCGTAGCGGTGGATAATTTCATGGTAGTACAGATTTTTCAAAAGTACAGGCAACAATGCTCTTGGGAACAAGCTCTAAAGAAATAAGGAGAAATACAGCAGGAGCAAATGTTCGCTCAAGTTGCCGGTACTCCAATTCGAGAAGGATTATCTACAGACGAGAAGCGATTTACCTCGAGATGCTATGAATGACTGTCATCGGCCAAGGGTATCAGCATGGTAGGGTTTGGAGGTGTTGCTGGTGTGGTTGCGCAAGCACGCGATTCGGTTGTTAAGTCACCGAACTCTCTAATCCATATGGTACCTGTGAGTCGCTATACGACCATCCGGATATTCCGTACGATGGAAATGGACCGATGGATGCACCTAAACCCTGGGGGATCTGTTTTTCAGACCCGCTCCAGGGAAATGGTTGCCCGAATGGTAGATGTTACCGCAGAAATAATTGAGTTCTATCGATGAAGAAGTCTGGAGCGATGATTTTGGCGGCGGAGAGGTGAGCAGCAATTGGGCAGCAATGGGGGTGCGTGGGTGGGGCGGCAAGTAGAGGCCGCGTTTCTTGTATCTAGGTCGTGAAGATACGAACGCGCAATGCGTCGCATCACGTTGTTGAACAATCGTGACCGCATCTGATAACGGTCTGAGTTTAGGTATCAGATTACTGCCTGGAGAAACGGCAGCACGACTGGATGAGTATCCTGAGCGATGCAAAAGGATCATTCGTGAGTGTTTCACTGCTTGGTTCACACAGCTCTGTCGAGTTCGTCCTGGCCTTCCATGCATCGGAGATCCGATGCATGGAAGCAACAGGACTTGTTTGGTCGATAGATCCCGTCTACTGCATCGCTTCGATACTGGTAAGCGAGGGTGAGTACAGCTTCGGACTGTCCCGGAAGTATAACCTGACCCCAGGGGAGAGCGAGGCACTCATAGTTACCCCCATTCGCTCGGATTAAAGGAAATTTTCGTCGGTTGCACAAAAAAGCGGCAAGCGTAGAAGCTCTGTAATCGATTATTTTGGATGAGTTAAGGCATGGGTATAGGCTGGAACCAGATCTCGATGGAGAGCCTGGAGAGGCCACAGCAATTGAACAAGAAGTTGAGTGGCTAGTGCAGATCGAAACAGGTTCAATTTTAAGCGGGGTAAGGCAATCTACCAAGACCATTAACGTTTCTACCGCTGTATGTGTTTCGCAGCGAGCAGCTGCCGGTATTGTATTTGCACCCTTACCGGATCGACGCTGCTGGTTAAAGCGGCAGCGGGGACTGATCACAGCGCGCATCATCCTGCACGGCGATTCCAACACTCGCCGCCAGAAGATGCTCAATTAGTGGGAAGATCCTCTGTCATCTTCCTCAATCGTTTCGGCACTCGGTTATTAGGTGTAATTCCCTTGCCTTTCGAATTCTCCCTGCCGCTTCCCATTAGCTTTTGTTTCACGTGAAACAAAGAGACCGGCGTTTCTTCACCGCCAGACCTCTCCATGATTCTTATCCATTGTTGTATGTGTTCGGTTGCAAGCAGCTGCTGGTATTGTATTTACACCTTCCTGGATCGACGTTGCCGGACAGGCATCGGCGATTCAAGGGTTAAAGCGGCGGCGGTGCAAGGGTCACAGGTGCATCATTCTGTGGAGCGATTTCGCCTCCCGCCAGAAGATGCTCAATTAGCGGGAGAGCCCTCTATTACCTTCCTCAATCATTTCGGTACTCCGTTATTGGTTATAATCCCCTTGCCTTTCGACTTTCCCCTGGGGGTTTCCCATTAGCTTTTGTTTCACGTGAAACAGTTTTGTTTTGTTGTTTCACGTGAAACAAAGAGAGCGGAGTTTCTTTACCGCAAGACCTCTCCATGATTCTTACATGGCTCCACGTTTTGCCGTAAAATGGGCGCCACTCTCAATTCATTTTTGCCCGATTGCTTCCATGACTGTTCCTGAAATATTCGATGTAATAGTGATAGGCGGTGGCCATGCCGGTACCGAAGCGGCGCTCGCTGCCGCTCGCATGGGGCAAAAGACACTATTGCTATCACACAACATCGAAACGCTGGGGCAGATGTCATGCAACCCTTCCATAGGCGGGATTGGCAAAGGGCATTTGGTGAAGGAAATCGATGCCCTCGGAGGCGTGATGGCGGAGGCGGCGGATGAGGCGGGCATACAGTTTCGCATCCTCAACTCGCGCAAAGGACCTGCGGTACGCGCAACACGCGCCCAGGCTGATCGGGTTCTCTACCGCCAAGCGATCCGGCGGCGGTTGGAAAATCAGCCGAATCTCTGGCTGTTTCAGCAAGGGGTGGACGATCTGGTGGTTGAAGGAGAGCGGGTGGTGGGAGTTGACACACAGCTTGGCATCCGCTTTAATGCGCGTGCTGTAATTCTTACCGCCGGAACCTTTCTGGCAGGCCTGGCTCATGTAGGCTCGGCAAATTTTCAAGCCGGACGGGCCGGGGACCTCCCATCCAACAGTCTTGCCGGCCGCCTGCGCGAATTGAAGCTCCCTGTCGGGCGGTTGAAAACTGGGACCCCACCCCGGATAGATGGCCGTACCATCGATTATTCCGCTGTTACCGCTCAACCCGGCGACGCACCTGTGCCCGTTTTTTCCTTTATGGGCAATGCTGCTTCCCACCCGAAGCAGGTATCTTGCTGGATCACGCATACCAACAGCCAGACGCACGACATTATTCGCGGCGGCCTGGATCGCTCCCCTCTATTCTCCGGTGCGATCGAGGGTATCGGACCTCGTTATTGTCCCTCTATCGAGGACAAGGTCGTGCGCTTTTCCACCAAGGAATCGCATCAGATTTTTCTCGAACCGGAGGGTCTCACGACCCACGAGGTGTACCCCAACGGAATCTCCACGAGCCTCCCCTTCGATATGCAGGTGAAACTGGTACGCTCGATCAAAGGATTGGAAAACGCCCATATCACCCGACCCGGTTATGCGATCGAATATGATTATTTTGATCCGCGTGCCCTGAAAAGCTCGCTTGAAACCAGGATGATCGAAGGCTTGTTTTTTGCGGGACAGATCAATGGCACCACGGGTTATGAAGAGGCCGCGGCGCAGGGGTTGCTTGCGGGAATCAACGCTGCACTAAAAACGCAGGATAGGGAACCATGGTGTCCGCGCCGGGATGAAGCCTATTTGGGTGTCCTGGTGGATGATCTCATTACCCGAGGTGTTACTGAACCCTATCGCATGTTCACTAGCCGCGCGGAATACCGGTTGCAATTGCGGGAGGATAACGCCGATCTCCGTCTGACGGAAGCCGGGCGCAGGCTAGGGGTGGTGGATGACGCGCGCTGGGTGGCGTTCGATACCAAACAAGAGGCTATTGCTCAAGAGCAAAACCGGCTGAAGACCACGTGGCTCAGCCCGAAGAACCTTTCCGAAACCGATGCATTACGTGTCATCGGGAAAAACATCGAGCATGAGTGCTCTCTGCATGACTTGCTGCGCCGGCCCAATGTGTCGTACGCGGAACTCATGACACTGCCCGGCGCAGGCGAACCTGTTCCCGATCTCGCAGCGGCGGAGCAGGTCGAAATCCAGGCGAAGTATCAGGGATACATCGAGCGCCAGAAAGATGAAGTAGCACGGAATGCTTATTATGAAGACATTCGCCTGCCACAGGACCTGGATTATAAAACCGTGCGCGGACTTTCGAATGAAGTCCAGCAGAAACTTAATCAGTTCAAGCCTGAAACGGCAGGTCAGGCATCCCGCATTTCCGGAATCACGCCCGCAGCAATTTCGCTATTGCTGGTCCATGTCAAGCGCGGTTTTTCCGGCGCGAATACGAAGAAAAGCGCATGAATCCGGCTACGCAACTTGCTGAGGGAATCGCAGCACTGGGTCTGTCTATTACCGAATCAAATCAGGCGCGCCTCCTGCAATATCTGGCGCTCATCCAGAAATGGAACCGGGTGCACAACCTGACGGCAGTGCGTGAACCGGAAGCGATGCTCGCACTGCATGTGCTGGACAGTCTGGCTGTTCTGCCGCACATTGACGGACCCCGCGTTGCTGATGTGGGCAGCGGCGCCGGCCTTCCTGGAATCCCCGTGGCGTTGGCCCGTCCGGAGTGGCGCGTGATGCTGGTGGAAAGCAACCACAAAAAAGCAGCGTTCCTGCAGCAGGCGCGGATTGAATTGGAGCTTGAAAATGTGGAGGTCATCGGCGAGCGCATGGAAAGCGTCGGTTCGAACAACGGCTTTAATACCGTTATTTCGCGCGCTTTTTCCGATCTGGCGGACTTCGTCAAGCTCGCGGGACATTTGTGTGCCCAAGGGGGGGAGCAAGGGACTGACTGTGGGCGATTGGTGGCAATGAAAGGTGTATATCCCCACGAAGAAATTGCGCAGTTACCCGAGACATTCATTGTCGACAAAATATTGTTGCTAACGATTCCCGATCTGAGGGCGAAGCGTCATCTGGTTGTGCTCAAGCGTGCCGGACGGTAAAGTAAGATTCCTTGGCTTTTCGCCAAGTGTTTCACCTCGTATTGATCGGCTTCCAGTATCTCGGTTCTAGGAGTGGCAATGGCGAAAATTCTGGCAGTAACCAATCAAAAAGGTGGGGTAGGGAAAACGACTACCAGCGTCAATTTGGCGGCAAGCCTTGAAGCTGTGCAGCGGCGGGTGCTGTTGATAGACCTTGATCCGCAGGGTAACGCCACGATGGGCAGCGGTGTAGACAAGGGCGGGTTGGAGCACACGGTTTATCAGGTTCTGCTGGGAAGCATGGGGGTGGTGGACGTAAGAGTGTCCTCCCCCAGTGGCAAATATGATCTACTCCCCGCCAATCGCGAGCTTGCCGGGGCGGAAATAGAGTTGATTGATTTACCGGGGCGGGAAACACGCCTGCGGGAAGCCTTGCGGGAAGTCGAGCGGGAATACGATTTTATTCTTATCGATTGTCCACCTGCGCTCAATCTGCTCACGCTGAATGGTTTGTGCGCAGCCGAGGCTGTGGTGATCCCCATGCAGTGCGAGTACTACGCCCTCGAAGGATTGAGCGATCTCGTCAACACCATTAAGAAAGTACGCGCTCACTTCAATTCCAAGCTGGAGATCGAGGGATTGTTGCGTACCATGTTCGATCCACGCAATATTCTGGCACAACAGGTTTCCGATCAGTTGCAGCAGTACTTTGGAGACCGGGTCTACCGTACGGTAATTCCTCGTAATGTGCGATTAGCCGAGGCGCCCAGCTTTGGTATTCCCGCGCTGTACCATGACAGGTTATCCAAAGGTACGCAGGCTTACCTGGCGCTGGCGGGTGAAATATCGGCCCGATACTTTCCGGAGAGCGCCACGCCGGACCAGCAGTATCAACAGACACTTGAAGCCTAGAAGACATGAAGCCGGACGAAAGAAAAATGAAAGTAAGAGGATTGGGGAGAGGGCTGGATGCGTTGCTGGCGGGCAGCGGCGATAACGCTGTCTCGGAGGAGACGCTTCAGAGTATCAAAGTCTCGCTGCTGCAGCCGGGGAAATACCAGCCGCGTACGCGCATGGATAAGGAATCGCTGGGGGAACTGGCGGAATCCATCAAGGCCCAGGGGGTGATGCAGCCAGTACTCGTACGGCCAGTCGGTGGTGGAAAGTACGAAATTATCGCCGGCGAGCGCCGCTGGCGTGCAGCGCAACTGGCGGGATTGGGTGAGGTGCCCGCCCTGATCCGCGAGGTTCCGGATGAGGCTGCGCTGGCGATGTCACTGATCGAGAACATTCAACGCGAAAATCTCAACCCTCTGGAAGAAGCCTTGGGAATCCAGAGGCTCATCAGGGAATTCGGCATGACGCACCAGGCTGCCAGCGAAGCTTTGGGAAGTTCGCGCAGCGCGATTTCCAATCTCCTGAGATTGCTTAATCTGGCTGCTCCTGTCCAGGAACTGCTGATGCAGGGAAAGATCGACATGGGACACGCTCGCGCATTGCTATCACTCGCTGCGGCCAAGCAGATAGAGACGGCAAATCTTGTAGTACATAAAGGGCTTTCAGTACGTGAAACAGAAAAGCTGGTATATCAGATCGAACATCCGGTGGTAAAACATCACCCCCAGCGCGACCGCGATTTACTACGGTTACAGGAGAATTTCTCGGCAAAACTCGGAGCGCAGGTCGTGATAACCCCAGGGAAAAAGGGTAAAGGAACCATACTGATTCATTACGAAACCCTGGAACAACTGGATGGAATATTGTCACGGTGGTAATCCACCGCTTCCAGAATAATCCAGAGCCTTTGGCGAAGTAAACACTCACTTCTACATCTCTGACAAACTGCTTGACTTAAGTGTATGGCGGGGAGTAGTCTTTACGGGCTTATGGGTATGTAAAGTACTGGTAGTGGCAATATAGGTGGTAC
>NZ_FOHI01000015.1 GCF_900111585.1 Nitrosospira multiformis | reverse complement strand
AACGCTAAAGCAGCTATCACTACCTTGGAAAGATTATTCATTGTTGTATCTCCTTATTATAATCACTGCGTTTTATTAGAAGTTGTTACGTTCGAATCGCTATAGACTTTGTCGAATCGCTATAGACTTTGCCCGGGTGACATGGCGGCTTGCCATGCCTTCAAAGACAAAAAAAGTGCTATAGCTCTATCATTCTAATATTTATTAGATACAGAGGGGATGAGCCGAATTGGCTATTAAAATAACCGAAGATTCGGCAAAGGAGAATGATCTTACTGATAGCGGACTTTACCCTTATAACCAATTTTTATGTGTAAATGTGACAGAAGCCCCAGCCCAGAAGAGCGTTTCTGGCTCGGCAATCTTCTGATTTGAGGTGCAAGGAGGGCGATAGCTTCGGGAAGGTGCATCTGGATCGCGCCGGTCTTCTACCTGCTCAAATCTCAATCAGTCTTCCTACTCCCTTAGAGCATATAGGTTAGCCACTTCGGCTCACGCTTCAGGAGCATAGCTTACCATTTTGCTGGCAACTCTCGACGCACTCGCGGCAGACCCTGTCACATTCTTCCATGTCGTTTAGCTACTCGCAGCTCTTCGCACGGGCATTACAGACGCTGCAGAGCTGAGTGCTAAAAGTCGAACTGCTAAGCATGAAGTTGGTTGGGTTTGGCCTTCCCACTCCTATTCTCACCCACTTGCCTTTGGCCGTTTCACTGGCCTCACCCCACGTGTTGCCTCAAGCAATCAATTATCTGTTGTTTGTTATTGGCATTCGCCACACGTACTGCAAGCATCAGGCCAGCTTGCGTATGTGAGGTTTTGTTCGCGCCTTCGCCCTCTCCGGGTAAACCGCCTGCTGTACCTGCAAGTGAGCCAGTATAACCGCCTACGGCAGCCGCTACTGCCCTCGCCGGTCCTCCAGCCACCGTGCTGGCAATACCTGCCGCAATGCCTTGGGAGTCTGCGCCGGTTGCCATCCCTTTTGCGCTACCCTGGTCGTGGGTTCTAACCGCGTCACGATCCGAATCGAGAGCACATGGCTGATTGTTATATAAAATGAAAATATCATTCTCATTTACAGAATCAGCCAATGACGCTGCCGCTGCCCTGGCCTCATCGCCTGTTTCAAATCTTACTGTAATAATGTCTTCCATAAACCTCTCCTGAAAATGATGGATTAATGCTTTCAGTCTTCGTCAAGTCCTTCATTCACACCTCATTCAGTTCGCCGACGCCACATCGAACTACGGCTTTTCTGAGCCAGTCTTGCCGATTAACTGGCTTGGCACGGGGATTACAAAAGTTATTCTAAGAACGGCAGTTATCCCGATCCGTTCGGTAACTCACGCCCGAGAGAATATATTTTTCCTGACTTGATCAGGCCAAGCCAGAATCTTTAGGACAACCTAATAATCCTTAAATTAAGATCCTGCCTTAGTGTGTATCGCACCCTCTACTTACTCTATTCACAGATTCTCTCCCAGATTGCCCTTGAACTTATCACCCACTCCTCTAAACATCCTGGCGGTTCGCTGACTCGCCTTACTCATAAGGGCACATTTTCCTGAAACTCTTTCGTGCGATCCGCTTTTCATGGTTTTTTATGGTAAAAGGCAAATATATACTGTGAAACAAAAGAAATTTGTGTAACCGTTCGTGCCGACTCAAGTGAGCTTATTGAACAATAAGGGTAGGCAGATTCTGAGGAGTATGTAATTTAATGATGAGAAGGGCGTTTATTCCTGCTGTTGTTGCTGTATTCATTACTGGTATTGTCATATTAGGGTTTGCCGCCGCCCTCTATCACAGCCTTTTTTTCTATAAAGCAGACGGAGTTATGTCACGCGAAACCGCAAAACGCTTGGGCCTTATGAAGGATGACGCTGCTTCGTTCCCTGCCGAACTGGCGTTCAGGAAGAGCGAAACCGGTGGGTATTTTTATAGAAAAGGAGGGGCAACTGCCTTCATTGATGAAACAAGCTATACCACTATTGACTTGGTTTTTGAATGCGAACGTCTGGGTGGTTGCCAGTTGCGGAAGTGAAGAATTTGCCGCGTGAGCACTTTCGTCCTGTGGTATGCAGAATCGTGATCGTCAATACCGATCTATGCCAGCAAGATTGAAGGGAAGCGTGACATGCTGAACAAGATTTGCGCTGAAACAGCGAAGATAGGCAGAAATGCTTTTTCCATCACTGCTAGAATTTGGCTCAGAGTCTTATGATTACACTATCTAAGCCTTAACGACAGTAGACAGTACTTTTACGTGTCAGCTAAGGCTTCGAATAAATCCCCACACGCTATTTTTTTTGTCCATATTCTTGTTCAAAGCGTCCATGCATTTTATTCACCATTTTGTGTAGACTTCCCATTTCATCGGGTTCAAGCTTACCGTTATGGTTTTTGTCATTTTGGTCAAACATCCACTCGTGGTGTTTCATGAATTCTTTTTTACTGACACTACCGTCGGGTTCTCTTTTCATCACAGAAGCATCGCTTCCTCCTTCATGTTCACCCGCATTGGCACTAGTTGCGAGACTGCCCGTGGCCATTAAAAAAGGAACGATTGCAATAATAAGTCCCATTTTTCGTTTTTGTGTCATGGTGATCTCTCCTTGGTTGGATTCATCCAATAGTGGCTACCAAAAATCATGAATCATAAATTTCTGCGATAGTCTCTAAAAGACTACGCTATCTTCAGTGTAGGTCAGAATGCAACTGAAGTGAGCTCATGAAACGGAAAAAATCGTACGTTAAGGCACGCGATGGTTTTCAACTTGTAGTAGCCAAGAGTGCATCTGCAAGGCATGAGGTACGGGAGGGGGCTATCGACCCGTTGCTGATGTCGGGAAAACTTGAACGGCAAAGGTCTCGTTCAGGGCTTATTGCAGAAGCAGCCGCCGTACAAGAACATGCAACTGATCTGTGGAACGAGGAGCTGGAACAGTCTCGTGAGATTCTAAAGAATTTTCTGGAAACCCTGCCAAAAGCAGATCAAGAGATTACTCTAATTCGTTTGTCTCTCAGGAGAATCGAATCGTTGGCCACGGGCTCTATCTATAAGATTTTTAGCTGCTGCGTCCAATACCTTTGAACAGGTCGGATCGTTTTCTTTCCCGATACAATATTTGTTGATGAAATCAGTTTGGCTCATCTCTTCGCCGTTGACCATGATGTTGTCCAGGTCGTCTACGTGTGGCACTTCCCGCTCGCAGGCCAACACAAATATCCCTGGTAAAAGCCAGATTGGTCTAATCATTTGTAGCTCCTTAGATCGTGGTACTCCGCTTCGTATTGATCTTAATGAATTTCTGCCCCTGATTACGGCATCTGGCTGATAGTCCAATACGTATCGATTGCCCGTATGACCTCCACGAATTGCGGGTAGTCGACGGGCTTCCCCATATATCCTGCAACGCCGAAATTGAAGCCGTTTAGCTTGTCCTGTTGGTCATCCGAAGTGGTCAGCACCACCACGGGAATACGTCTGAGTCTCTCGTCTTTTTTCACTGCCTGCAGGAATTCGATGCCATTCATGATAGGCATGCTCAAGTCCAGCAAGATGAGACAGGGCTTCTCACTATCCTCATCCCGCAGATAATTTAGCGCATCCTCCCCGTTTTCCCGGTGCACAACCTGATTTGTAACACTAATTTCCTTGAGCGCACGGGTAACCTTCATCATGTCCACCTGGTCGTCCTCAACGAGAAGAATAGGTTTGTTAGTGACCCTCACAGGTGGTTTCCTATATTGCTTCGATAAGGGAAACGCCAGTAAAGGGACATGAAGGGAGGAAGGGAAGGACGAGAAAGAGAAAAGCGGAAATTGCGACTCCGTCTGCTTTAATTAGCTAAGTTGTTAGGCATATTTATGATACCTGCAATTGCCTCAACTAGCACCTGTAATGAGACGGGTTTGGAAAGATATGCCTGGAAATCGACATCGAATGCTCTTGCCCGATCCTCGTCGGACAGATAAATGTTCCGGTTCTTGATCGCCAGTTGGTGATGGATCTTCAGTGTCTCCTCATAGGCCCCTCGGTTACTAAAATCCCTCAGGCGTGGTTTACCGCTGCCTTGAGTGTGAGCTAGGCTTGAACACTGCACTTTTGCAGCCTGGAGCGTCACATTCTCTCCCGTTTTGGGATTGCGGCCAGTGCGCTAGCAGATAGCGTGGGTTGCACCCTCGACTTTGCCCAAGGCAAACATTCCAGCCGCTCCAATCGGTACACCTACATTCTGTTGAGCTCGGAAAGACTGTGAGCCACTCGCTCCACAGCCTGCTTTCCCTCCTCGATGGCTTCCCTCGCTCGATGAAAATCGAGCAGGCCAAGGTGAGCCAGTCGGGGCGCTATTATCAGGTCGGGGGGTTCGCCCGCCATGCGGCTGCGATTAATCCGTACCTGCATAATATTGATGCTGGAGGCCAGCACGTCCAGCATGGACGGCATCTTGGGTACTTCGGTCGAATGCGCAGGGAGGAGCGCTCCAAGGCTCTCCTGTAACTTGCGTATCCAGTCCATAACATCGCCAGCTGATGCGTCGGGAGGGGGCTCGGCGCGCAGATGGCGCCCCAACATATCAAAGCTCAGATCAACTGCGATCACGACATCGGCTCCCATTGCCCGAGCCAGCGATACCGGGACTGGATTGACAAGTCCGCCATCCACCAACACCGAACCTTCGCACAGCACAGGGGAGAACAGCCCAGGCAGGGCGATGGACGCGCGCACTGCATCAAGGGTCGATCCTTCGCGTAGCCAGACCTCGGCGCCGGTATGCAGCGATGTGGCTACGGCGGCGAAGGGGATGGCCAAGTCCTGGACAGGTCGGTCCGGGAATTTTTCTCGAAAGAAGCTCATTAGCCGCTCGCCCTTGAGCAGCCCACTGCCCAGGCTTATATCGATATATGCGATGACCTCCCGGACGCCCAATCCAAGTACCCACTGCTCGAAGCGCTCCAGTTCTCCTGCTGCATAGACGGCACCAACCAGCGAACCGATAGATGTTCCGCAAACGAGATCTGGCCGAACACCCGCTTGCTCAAGGGCACGGATCACACCGATATGCGCCCAGCCGCGGGCGGAGCCACTGCCCAGCACAAGTCCCACGCGTGGCGTGCGAATTCCGCTCATACGCAATCCCTATGTGGATCGTGAACGTGCTGTTGGCTCGACTCGATGGTTCTGCAGCGTATCTCAACGCTTTCCCTGTCTCCGAAACTCAACATCCGGCTACTTTCTCAAGCTGATGTGCGAAAACCCTTCCTCCTTCGGCTCTCCCCAAAAATAACGGAGAGGCCATAGGCCTGAAAGGGATTGTGGGACTGATCGGATTAAAAGACCTCATTTTTATATTCGGCATGAGAATGAGACTTGTAATCGTCTAAAAGAATGAGTACGCATGCAATAGCATATCTTTAACAGGCGGGGAATTAAGAAAAATGGAAATACTTTACGATGCAGGCGAGTACCCAAGTCCGGTTTTGAGGATGATATGGGATATGGGGAAACTATGGGGAAACAGGAGACGTCGGGTAGCTATTGCCAATTGGTGGAAACTGGGGTGGCCGGAGAGAGTCGCCAAGTTGCTATCCCAGAGAATTTATGAGATTGAGTTTCGGCATCAGCTCTCACAAGTACAGAATATCCTGGCGAGAACGGAGGACATGGTTCACTTTTCTCCCGTTCAGGTGGTAGTGATGTCTGGCTTCAGATTGGAACCCTCGAAACTGTAAAGGATATTCTAGCAGTCTCATTCATCGAAGGGGCTGTAACCATTCCATTCTCGAGATACCTAACTATATGCACGAAAAAGCTCTTTGCTAATTCCACTTGTTTTTCTCCAGTTCTGCAAATATAATAAGAATCATTATCATTATCATTACTCCTTCAAGGGAGACACAGGTTATCCGTTACCGCTGGTTACTCCTTTTTCCAGCGGTCTTTTAGCCAGCCAGCCCCGCCCGCGGCAAGCCAGCCATATTTTTATTCAGAAAGCCGCCCGTTATTCGGGCGAGCTTCATATTGTTTAATTAAAAGATATTCCTGAGATCCACCTTCATCGCGCAACTGTCATTTTTTCTCAATTAATGAGTCCTGAACCTACAGCTCGTCTGTTAACGGAAGATTAATGGTTTGCGGGAAAAGTGTGTCTGAAGCTCCATTGGCGTGCTGTTCAGAACGCATACCCCAAGTTTGGGTGATTTTGGAAGCAGCCTGAGTCCGGTTATAAACACCTAATTTCTGGAAGATATGGTACAGGTGATTCCTTACTGTGAATTCACTGATAGACAGAATGCTGCCTATCTCGGCATTGGTTTTTCCCTTTCCTACCCAGTCCATTATTTCGCTTTCGCGTTCACTTAACCCATGACCCTTGCCCCCGGCTGAATCAGCCCGGCGAGCAGAGAGATGAGGGAAAGGCGCGATCCGTAGTGCAATGTCGAGGTAGGGCAGCAGAAGTTCCATCATAGTAAGCGCTCCATCGTCGAATTTATCCGAGGTGCTGAAAATGACGTAAATGCAGTCTTCACATCTCCGGCTATCGCTAATGCCGTGCAAAAGGAAGGATTGCATTCCCTGCAGGATCCTGCTGAAGCAACATTGTCCATGACTGTCTAAATGCAGAATACCTGAAGTATCTATATTTGATGCGGAGGGAATTTTGCCTTGTCTCGTCCAGTGGCGGTAGAGCTTCTGGACCTGAGATGAGAGATCCGCCGGTTCGAAATATGCGGTTCTGGTGCCCGGCAGAGAGGAAACAATATCGTGCTGAATGAAATTCGAGTCAAAATCTCCCCAGACGATGATCATGATTTCATGAGGCAGATGATGCTGTATTTCGCCCTGAAGCCATCTCAATAGATCAAGATGGCGGCGTACGCCCAATCCCTCTTGAATAACTCGAAAATAAGAGTGTAGGCGATCCATTGGAATGGAGACGCCATAATCAATTTCTCTGACACTTAATATCTGCATAAATCTGGTTTTCTATCCCGGTGAGAAGTTTTCAAGTGAAAGCTCGGGACGAGAAAAGCAAGGTTAGACAGCCTACTCAATCCCATACTCAAGTAAATATTCTTGTTCAATAAGACGAACAAGAAGTTTTTTCAAATAAAAATAATTCTCAATCCACTAAAAAAACACGAATCATAATCGTTATCATTAATGAGGTAGTGAAATGCATTTCCTCCTCGGGTAAATGACTGCGCATTTGCTCCAAGAAAGTCCTGGAAATTCTGGGACTGAAAGAAGAATTTAATAACTCAAAGAGGGAGGTGATATCTGCGAATCGAGTTGGATCAAAGAATGCCGCAATAAAAATAGATGAACTTCAAAAATTAATAACCTGATTGGAGATAACAAATGAAGTTGAATACGATCCATTTCAAAAAAAGAGCCGTTTCCGTGCCGTTACTTACATTGGCTCTTCTCGCCAATCCAGTACACGCCGTTGACTGGACTGAGATCGGCGATGCAGGGCAACTGGTGAGTACGGCACAAATGCCGACAGGTGATGAAGGCCGGTTGAGAAACATCTACGGAACCATTTCGACCAATAATGATGTGGATCTGTTCAGGATCTACATTTCCAATCCCACTACATTCTCTGCGGGTGTCAGCTCTACCAGTGGCAACCTTGATTCAGGACTCATCCTGTTTAACGAGGGAGGGTACGCGCTCTATGGAAATGATGATGCCATGCTTGGTACGCGTGCCTCAAGCTTGCCGGCAGGTCACGTGAATGGGCCGCAGGCACCGGGCTGGTATAATCTGGCAATATTTGCCCTTGGCACGCCACCTGTCAGCGGCGATGGCTTTACGCCCGATCACTATATGTTTCCCAATGTAAGCTCTCCTTATACCCAGATCCTTACCCCGACGGGGCCCGGAGGAGCATCGCCCCTGACGGGATGGGCACAACTGGACGATACGGTTGCGATCAACGAGGATTACCGTATAAGACTTTCAGGAGTAACGGTCTCCCCGGTTCCCGAACCGGAAACCTATGCCATGCTGCTTGCCGGCCTGGGATTGATGGGAACAATAGTTCGTCGGAGAAAAGGATTTATGGGTTAACAGACTGATTCCTATTTTGAATCCCGGCGATCCAGCTTGTGTAAGTGAATCCTGGGAATTGGCCATCTTCTGCTGAAAACCTTGTGGATAGCGTATTTCCATCCACAAGGTTTTTCATTTTGGAAGGCCTGTAATGACTCCATTGCAACTACTAGGCCACTATATCAGCCGAGTACTCGACCTTGCGTTTAGCTGTACGTGGCTTAACGCACGGAATGATTTACAGCCTTGCTTATCATTTCCTTACAGCAAATTCGCTGGGTTAGCATGAGGCATGACATGAAAAACACTATTCTCTTAACAAAGATGGCGCGATCAATGCTCGTTACCGGCTTGGTATTGGGAATAACAGGCGCCGCGTATGCACAAGGTGCAGCAGGTGGTGCAGCAGGTGGTGCAGTGGGCGGCGTAGGCGGTGCAGCAGGCGGGGGAGGTGAAACTGGTGCCGGTGGCGGGGGCATGGCAGGCCAGGCTGGTCCCGCTACTAGTGGCGCCGCTACAGGCCAGGCTGGCAGCGAAATGTCTGGCATGAGTAAAGAACTGCCTGGTTTGGGGAAAGAGTCACCCCGGCGTGAGCAGGGCGTTCCCGGACTGGGAGGCTCTGTCGAGCCCCGCGGGGGCGCTGCCCCTGGATCGGACAGCCCTCCGGGAGAGAACCCCCCATCTGGGCCAAGATATTAATTTTGTCGCGGATTTGCGTTTTCGGGCGTTTAAATCTGACTGTATCAAAAGGAAACCCTTTTGATACAGTAAAAACTGGGAACAGCGGCGGGACTTGCCTACCGGTGCTTGGGGGTTTGAGGGTTTGTAAACATTGCTCTGGATGCTCATCCAGTATTACTGTTCTTTACATCTCTCGACTATTCCGCCTGTTGTACCATCGCTTTCATGACGAAAGAGCGTGCTCGTCGAGTCTGGCCCCATGCCCTTCGTCCACCATTCAAGACCTCCGCCGACATAGCGTGCGCCGCTTGCCGAAACGGCGATGGTCATCTCGCGTGATGTGCCTGCATACCATACGATGGCGGTTGTACCCGAGCGATAGACGGCGGCAATGCTATGGCCGCTTTCGCACCGATAGGAAATACTTTTCCCGGCAGCAGCGGTTCCAGACGCAGCAGACGTGCTAGCCGGAGAAAAATGTCCACAACCGGTTATGGTGATCGCCAGGAAAGAAATAGTGTGCAGGAAAATTTTCATACGCCTGCTCTGACTCCTGGCCTCAATACCTGCGCACCCTCTCCAAAGCTCCCCGCTCACTTTTCCTAATCAGCTAAAGACCGAAGAAGTTTATCTTAGCCTAACTAAATGAATCCATTCAATAAGTTTCCTTCCCGCGGCTTTTCCTTCCATCACATGGGATAGTTCTCCATATCGCCGAGAGCTTTGCTACCCCATCGGTGTATAACAACCCGGTAGCCTAGCAAGTCACGAACAAGCTCAACCTCGTACCAACTGCACCGTTCTGGGAGCACCTCGTACTCAAGAATGGGTAGATTTAATCTACAATTCATTGTCGAAAGTTCTTACACTCAATGATAGAGATATGCATAAATCTTCTTTTAGGTCTCTGTTTTTATGCATTGATAAATCATGGCATAGTATTTGCTTGGGTCAATGGGGAATCTAAGATTTTCTGATGTGCTTACAGGAAAGGGGAAAATAAAAAAACAATCATTGGCATGGCCCTGGCAGTTGCGGGCACTGGCGCTGCCGGGTACAGCTTGGAAGGCAAACTGATTGGCCCTCCCATCGATCTGACGGTCCCCCACCCGGAATGCGATGCTTACTTGCCCTGGATTGATACCATCGGGGAAATATCAATAGGCATTCAGGCAGTCCGGGCGCCAATGGATTCCTGCCATTAAGCCTGTTTATTCACTTGCGAGTTGAATCGATTATGATAAAAAAAGAAAAGTACAAGACAATCATAATGCTCGGAACATCGCCTGAAGCACATGGTGGAATCGCGACCGTAGTCGGCAACTACGGAGATTGCGGTGTGCTGAAGAAATGGAAGGTCAAGTATGTAGTGACGCATGTGCAGGGTTCGGGATTTGCAAAAGCATGTGCGGCAGGAGTAGCGATGCTACAGTTACTCTACATGCTGGTTACTGGTCGGATCGGATTGCTTCATGTGCACATGTCTTCAAGAGCAAGCACATGGAGAAAGTCACTTTTGCTGCTGATGGGGATGATGTTTCGGGTCCCATATCTCATTCACTTGCACAGTCCGGATTTCGTTGATTTTTTTGAGCATGAGTGCGGAGAACGTAGAAAGAAGTTGATCAGATTTCTGCTATCGCGGGCGCTATATGTTATTGCCTTATCCCAAGGTTGGGCTAAAGATATTAAGAAGATTTCTCCTGCTACACGTACAGTAATTCTTTTTAACTCCGTACCGCTACCTGCTGCAGTGTTACGTGAGAAAGAGATAGACGAAAGTAGCAGCGAGCTATGGGATCCCCCTCTTATATTATTTCTTGGTCATGTTGGTAAGCGTAAAGGTACATTTGACCTAATTCGAGCGGTAGCGTTACTGAGCGAAAATTTCAGGTTAATTATCGGGGGCGATGGCGAACTACAGCGGGCACAGATATTGGCGGAAGAGCTGGGTGTCAGTGACAAGATTCTATTTGCGGGGTGGCTTGGTAAAGCAGAAAAAGATCATTTGCTCGCTCGAGCAGCTATCTTTGTACTTCCTTCATATCACGAAGGGGTGCCTATGGCGATCCTGGAAGCGATGTCCTGGGGGATTCCCATTGTAACTACCCCTGTTGGAGGCATACCCGAGGTGGTAACGGAAGGACAAGAGGGCCTACTGGTAAACTCTGGTGATATCGTAGGACTCGCACATGCGTTAGCGCGTCTGCTTGCTGCGCCATCACTTCGCCGGGAATTCGGAGAAAGAGGAAGGGACAGGATCGAGTCCAAGTTCTCTATAAAGGTTCTGCAACCGCAGTTGGAACAGTTGTGGATAGACTCGGGTGTGTCAGAGCCCGAGCCAGAGCCAAGTGTGCAGAGAGGGGAGGTGCATACCCCCGAAATTCAGCCTAAAGTATGATCTCCGTCTACTCCATTACCGCCGGCAGCTCGGCAGCCAGTGCATTCTTTTCCTTGGTTGCCGCTCCTAGCAGGGCATAGCCGAGCAGTTTGCCCTCGGCGGTTTTGTACAGGGCCTTCACGCCGTTTTCATCTTCCTCCACTCGCCATTCGCCCTGCGCGCCGGCTGCGGGCGGTGACACGACAGCTGGGCAGGCGGGCGTTTTAACCAGGACAGGCATCGCCGGATAGCGTATCGGAGTGGGTGTTTCAGCGAGAGTCGATGCCAGTCCGCGGGCGGCATGCATGATCGGCATGACGAAGGGTAAAATTCTGCCTTCCACCTCCGCACAATCGCCTAACGCGTAAATATCCTCATGGTGCGTCTGCAAGGAGCGATTTACCACTATTCCGCGGTTCACCCCCAGGCCTGCAGCCTGGGCGAGATGGGTGCGTGGACGCAATCCGACGGCGGAGAGCACGATATCGGTCTGCAGCATTTCCCCGTTGGCAAGAGTCAGGTGAAAACTTTCATGGATCCGTTCCACGTATTCGGTCGTGGCACCCAGGTGAAAAACGACACCGGCAGCTTCGAGCCTGCGTTGCATAAAAGCACCCCCAGTCTGGGGCAGAAGCCGACCCAGGGGGTGGACACTGATATCGATTACCCTTACCCGATAACCTGCTGCCGTCAGATCATTCGCAAACTCACAGCCGATCAGGCCGGCCCCAAGGATGGTGACATCCTTTTTTCCTCCCAGGGCGTCGCATAGCCGCTGGTAATCCTCCAGATCGTTGACCGAAAGAATGTCTTTCGCGCCTTCTCCTTCCAGCGGCAAGCGGATTGGATCGGCTCCCATAGCCAGAACGAGCTTGCTGTAGGAAACTTTCTCTCCATCCTGTAGAGTTATTGTTTTGCTGGATGGATCAATAGCGCTTACGCGGCTATAAGGCCGGATTGTCAGCTTAAGCTGCTCGGCCATTTTCTCGGCGCTTGCGGTGACGATGGAAGCAGGTGTTTTGCCTGTCGCCAGAGCATTCGAAAGCATCGGCTTGGAATAGAAACCCCCGTGATCCGCGGAAATGATCAGAACGGGCGTTGTAGTATCCAGCTTGCGGAATTCCCGTGCGACCGTGTAGCCGCCAAGGCCGCTGCCAATAATGACGATTGGTGGTGTGCTCATGCTTGAGTTTTTGCCCTGTTGACGTTGCTGCTCGTACTGCAACGTGCTGCTGAGGCTGCTCCGGTTTCGATTCGCGCTGCGTTCACTGCTTCCGTGTTGGGAACCGTATCGCCAGGGACGATACGGTAAGAGTTGCTACGATATTTTTGAAATGCAATCATTCTGCTCCAGGGCGGATTTCTCCAAAATGTCGATTTGATTTTTGATGTGCCGGAAAATTTCAGTCTGCCAATAATGCTTTTGCTCCAGAGCATGGAGAAAAATTTGAGACGAATATGCTCATGTTTCCTGCCATTTCCGTCTGACAGCGAAAGTTTACACCAGACCAGCTCAGACTCATGCGAAAATCGGCAGCAGGAAACGAGGAGCGAAGGTGATAATCACTGACGCGGTTAGCGCATAGGCACGGGTATGACGGGCAGAACGAAAATTGGTTTCATCGGTCTTGGCATCATGGGTAAGCCGATGGCGAACCATCTGATCAGGGGCGGTCATACCTTATTTCTGCATTCCCGCAGCGGTGTGCCGGGAGAATTGCTCACGCAGGGTGGGCAAGCTTGTTCTTCACCGGCTGAAGTCGCGCAGAATGCTGACATTATCATTACCATGCTTCCGGACACAGGTGATGTGGAGCGGGTGCTGTTCGGTGATAACGGGGTGGCGGAGGGATTGAGCACGGAGCGAAGTAAAGGCGGGATCGTGATGGACATGAGCACTATCTCGCCAGCTGAGACTCGGAACTTCGCCACTGAAATCAATGAGCTTGGGTGCGAGTACGTGGATGCCCCCGTTTCGGGCGGAGATATCGGCGCTCGAAACGCCACTCTCACCATCATGGTTGGCGCCACTTCCTCGGCATTCGTGCAGGTGAAGCCGGTTCTCGAGTTAATGGGTAAAACGATAACCCTGATCGGTCCCAGTGGCACGGGCCAAGTTTGCAAGCTTGCCAACCAGATCATCGCCGCGCTTACTATCGAGGCGGTGGGTGAAGGTTTGTTGTTTGCCTCGAAAGCGGGTGCCGATGTGCGGAAAGTACGCCAGGCGTTAATGGGCGGTTTCGCCTACTCCCGTGTGCTGGAAGTACACGGAGAGCGCATGATCGAGCGCGCGTTTGAGCCCGGATTTCGCGTCGAGCTGCATCAGAAGGATCTGGGTCTTGCTTTGTCCAATGCCCGTACATTGGGCGTGAGCCTGCCCGGTACGGCGACTGTCCAGGAATTGCTGAATGCGTGCATCGCGCATGGTGGTGCCGCATGGGATAGTTCGGCCATGGTACGAATGCTGGAAAAATTGGCGAATCATGAGATCGAGACCCCGGAAGGCTCGCGTGATGAATCATGAGTTGAATTGGCGGCAATGAACCGTATGAACGACGCCCTCGAACTTGTAAAAAAGCTTCGGACCTTTCTGCCCGCGGAATCGGTGCTGCACGAGACCGAAGACGTGAGGCCGTACGAGTGCGATGGCCTGTCCGCTTATCGGCAAACGCCCATGATCGTGGTGCTGCCGCGGACTGAAGATGAAGTGGCGGGAATTTTAAAAGTCTGCCATGCGTTGAAGATTCCTGTGGTCGCACGCGGGGCGGGCACTGGCCTCTCCGGTGGTGCCTTGCCGCACCCGCAGGGGGTGCTGTTGTCGCTGGCGAAGCTGAAAAACATACTGGGGATCGATCCGGCAGGGCGTACGGCAAGGGTGCAGCCAGGCGTGCGCAACCTCGCGATCAGCGAAGCTGCGGCCCCTTACGGACTATATTACGCGCCTGATCCTTCCTCCCAGATCGCCTGCTCCATCGGGGGTAACGTAGCGGAAAACTCCGGAGGCGTGCACTGCCTGAAATACGGACTGACCGTGCACAATATCCTCAAACTACGTGTTTTGACCATTGAAGGCGAAATTCTCGAAATTGGTGGCAACGGCCTGGATGCCCCTGGCTACGACCTGCTGGCGCTCATGACGGGCAGCGAAGGCATGCTGGGTATCGTGACCGAGGTGACAGTGAAACTGACTCCCCGCCCGGAGAAAGCCCAAGTTGTCCTGGCGGCGTTTGACGACATCCGCGATGCGGGGAACGCGGTGGCGAACGTGATCGGCGCCGGCATTATCCCGGCCGGAATGGAAATGATGGACAAGATCACGACCGGGGCAGTGGAAGAGTATGTCCACGCCGGCTATAACATCGAAGCGGCTGCGATCCTGTTATGCGAATCCGACGGCGCGGAAGAAGAGGTGGCGGAGGAGATCGAACGCATCAACGAGATTATGCGGCAGAGCGGTGCAACGGAAGTCAGGACATCCCGCGACGAAGCCGAGCGTGTCAGGTTCTGGGCGGGACGGAAGGCGGCTTTTCCTGCCGCAGGCCGGGTTTCCCCTGATTACTATTGCATGGACGGCACCATTCCGCGCAAGAATCTTGCGAGCGTGCTGGCGGGAATCGAAGCGCTTTCTGCCGAATACGGCCTGCGTTGCATGAATGTTTTTCATGCGGGTGACGGCAATCTGCATCCGCTGATTCTTTACGATGCCAATCATCCGGGAGAGCTGGAATTGACCGAGGAATTCGGGGCAAAAATACTCGGGATGTGCATAGAGGCTGGGGGAACCATTACCGGCGAGCATGGCGTCGGCATTGAAAAAATCAACCAGATGTGTTCCCAATTCAAGACAGGTGAGCTGGAGATGTTTCATGCGGTAAAAGCGGCTTTTGATCCCGAGAGCTTATTGAATCCCGGAAAAGCCATACCTACCCTGCGGCGCTGCGCCGAGCAGGGAGCGATGCACGTGCATCGAGGCAAAGAGAAATTCCCCGAATTGCCGAGATTTTGAAGTCATGCCATTTCATATACTCCTCACCGCCTGACAGACTGACGCAATATGCAGGAAATCGTTGATCAGCTTGCGGCGACCATTCGCGCCGCTGCGGCGAGTAATGCGCCGCTATGTATCCGCAGCGGCGGCACGAAGGATTTTTATGGCCAGCAGGACAAAGGACGAGACGGCGGGAGCGGGAGCATTCTCGATCCCACGGCTTATGCGGGTATAGTGGATTACGAACCCACCGAACTGGTCGTGACGGCTCGGGCGGGCACCCCTCTGATGCAGCTGGAAACCGAATTGAATAGTCGTGGTCAGATGCTTGCGTTTGAGCCACCGCATTTCGGGACTGGTGCCACCCTTGGTGGCTGTATCGCGGCGGGGTTATCCGGGCCACGCCGCGCCTCGGCAGGAGCCGTACGCGACTTCGTGCTGGGGGTGCGCATGCTCGATGGCAGGGGAGACGACCTGAGCTTTGGCGGCCAGGTAATGAAGAACGTGGCTGGTTATGACATTCCACGTTTAATGGCGGGTTCCCTGGGCACATTGGGATTATTGCTGGAAGTTTCCCTGAAGGTGCTTCCCCTGCCGGCAGAGGAGCGCACCCTGCGTTTATCTATGAATGAAGCCGAAGCCATTGAGACGATGAATCGCTGGGCAGGCAAGCCGCTGCCGGTTTCGGCAACCTGTTTCTGCGACGGTGAGCTCACTGTAAGGCTGTCCGGCGCAACTTCCGCCGTGCGTGCGGCGCGTGCGGTATTGGGAGGAGAAGAAATTGCCGAAAATTCGTCTTTCTGGAAGTCGATCCGGGAGCAGGCAAATCCTTTTTTTCAATCAGGAAAGCAGCTCTGGCGCTTGTCCATTAAATCGACTACTGTTCCCCTGTCCTTGCCTGGAAAACAATTGATCGAATGGAGCGGTGCGGTGCGATGGCTCTCAGTCGATGCAGAGATGGATAACGAAGCTGTGCAGGCGCTTGTCCGCAAGGCCGCAAGGGATGCCGGGGGCCATGCCAGCGTGTTCCGTAGCCAGACGCCCGCTCCTGCTGTGTTTCATCCGCTTCCGCGGGCCATGATGAATATTCATCGCCGCCTCAAGGAGAAATTTGACCCGATGCGCATTTTCAACCCGGGCCGTCTATATTCCGAACTATAAATGCAAACCAATCTCGCTGATTTCATCAAGGATACTCCCGAGGGAAAGGAAGCTGAGGCAATACTGCGAACCTGCGTTCATTGCGGCTTCTGCCTCGCCACCTGTCCGACTTATCAATTACTGGGAGACGAACTCGACAGCCCGCGCGGGCGCATCTATCTGATGAAGCAGATGCTGGAAGGCGAGCCGGTGACGGAAAAGACGCAATTGCATCTCGACCGCTGCCTCACCTGCCGCGCTTGCGAGACAGCCTGCCCATCGGGCGTGCGTTACGGTCATCTGGTGGATATCGGCCGCGGCATTGTCGAAAAGAAGGTGGGACGCAGCCTTGCTGCCGGAAGCCTGCGATATGTGTTGCGGCAGGCATTGCCGAATCCGAGCCTGTTTGCATCGCTGTTGAAAGTGGGCCGCGCTGTCCGTCCGTTGCTGCCAAGTGGGCTGAAGGATTCGATCCCTGTTGCACCGGTGGAAGAAAGTCGCCCGCTTCACACTGCTCGGCATGAGCGCAGGATGTTGGTGCTCCAGGGCTGCGTTCAGCCGGCACTGGCGCCCAATATCAATGCTGCTGCCGCACGTGTGCTGGACAAGCTCGGCATATCACTCATCAGTGCTCCGCATGCGGGGTGTTGTGGCGCCGTGTCTTACCATCTCAATGCCCAACAGGAAGGATTGGATTACATGCGCCGCAATGTGGATGCGTGGTGGCCCTATATCGCGCCAAAGCCTGAAAAAGAGCCGGGAATGAAGCCGGGGACAAAGGGGCGGGCAACAGAAGGAGCAAAGGAGGAAACAAGGGGCGTCGAAGCAATTGTCATGACTGCGAGCGGCTGCGGCGCGACGGTGGAGGAATACGGTCATCTTTTGCGCCATGATCCCGCATACGCGGAAAAAGCCGCGCGCATCTCGGCATTGACCAGGGACATCAGCGAGATCGTGGAAGCGGAGATGCCGGCGCTTGTTTCTCTTCTCAGTAAATCGACTGCCGGCAGGGAAAACCCCAGGCAGAAGCTCGCATTCCATTCTCCTTGCACCTTACAGCACGGAATGCGCATCCGGGGTGTCGCGGAAAAGATTCTGGCCGCTGCCGACTTTGATTTGACCTATGTGCCGGATGCGCATCTTTGCTGCGGCTCCGCAGGGACCTACTCGATTCTGCAGCCGGAGTTATCGCAGCAGTTGCTGAAAAACAAGGTAATGGCACTTGAATCAGGCCATCCGGATCGGATTGCCACCGCCAATATAGGTTGCCTCATGCATATCCGCAGCGGAGCCGCGCTGTCAGTCGAGCATTGGATCGAGATACTGGACGAGACCCTTGAGGCTACTCAGCCTGGTACGGTTGAAGATTAGCTTTTCAATGCTTCTGCCAGGAACTTCTTTCGTGCGCGCTGAGCGCATCAAGGCCGGATTCTCGATTCATACCTTTTTTCTCGCCTTCACTCTGAGTCCCTTGTTCCGGTTTGCCCTGAGCCTGTCGAAGGGGGGGAGCCGCGCTCGGGACATGTCTGTCGAAGAGCGGAACGGGGATGAAGGGCAGGCGTATCAGAGGCACGCCGAACTTGCGAGAAAGTTTTTTCGGAAGTGACCGACCAAAAGTAACCGGCCTCAAGGAAGGAAGATTTATTCCGATGGAATAAGAAGCGAGGTAGAAACCCTCCTGTTGCTTATTCCGCTGGAGTGGTTTTATTTTTAACCCCCCATCCAACTCTTATATAATCCATGTTGTTACCGTTCCTGCTGCTATATCCATGAGCTTCGTCAACAAGCCAATGGCAAAAAAAATCAGTCCCGACCCTTTGCCGCCCAGGGTCGTTCGGCTCCTGCGGGAGTCGGCGAGTCTTGCCTTGCTGGGTGTGGCGCTCTATCTGGTGCTGATATTTTATGGGTATGAGCGCGCCGACCCCGGGTGGTCGCACAGTGGCGATGGGCCCGCGCAGAATCCTGGGGGCATGGTAGGGGCCTGGCTGTCCGACCTGATGCTGTACTTGTTGGGTGTTTCCGCCTGGTGGTCGGTGCTGTTTTTCCTTTTCCTGGTGTGGTGGATGTATCGCCGCATCGATGGAAGCATATTTGACCGTCGCCCGTGGTTTGTTTCGATGGTCGGCTTTCTACTGTTACTCGTTGCGAGCAGCGGGATGGAAGCACTGCGTTTCTACTCTCTCAAGGTGGTTTTACCGCAGATGCCGGGAGGAGTGCTGGGTTTCCTGCTCAGTAAGAGCCTATCCCAGGTACTGGGCTTTACTGGCGCAACGCTGACACTTCTGATATTGATTGCAATCGGTTTCAGTTTATTTACGGGGTTATCCTGGTTGCGCCTGGTCGAGCAGATAGGCGCCTCGATAGAAGGTTTTTTCCTGCTTATCTGGCGCAGTATAGAAAGCGTCTTCCTGTTTATCGGCCGTGGCTGGCGGAGCAGGCAGGATCGTCATGTAGGCGCCGTTTCCGCCATCAGGCGCGAAGAGCTGGTGGAAGTGGAAAAAAAGCGCCTGCTGGAACACCCGCCTTTACACATTGAACAACCGGTTGCCGCGCTCCCCAAACCGCGCAAGGTGACCAGGCAAAAGCAGACTTCGCTTTCTTCTGACCTGCCTGATCCCACTTTGCCGCCGTTACGCCTGCTCGATGAGCCGCCAAAGAAAGAAGTGGAAACTCTGTCGACGGAAACACTGGAATTCACTTCCCGCCTGATCGAGCGGAAACTGATGGATTTCGGGGTAGAGGTCAAAGTGGTGGCGGCATATCCCGGTCCTGTCATTACACGCTATGAGATTGAGCCTGCCGTCGGTGTGAAGGGTAATCAGATCCTCAATCTGGTCAAAGACCTGGCGCGATCTTTATCAGTGGTAAGCATTCGTGTCGTCGAGACCATTCCAGGGAAGACCTGCATGGGCCTGGAAATTCCCAATCCCAAGCGGCAAGTCGTGCGCTTGTCTGAAATTCTCAGTTCACAGGCTTATGCCGATATGGGATCGCCCCTGACCATTGCTCTGGGCAAGGATATAGGCGGGCATCCGGTAGTGGCAGACCTGGCGAAAATGCCACATGTACTTGTCGCGGGAACGACGGGATCGGGTAAATCCGTCGCCATCAACGCCATGATATTGAGCCTGCTCTACAAAGCTACGCCCGAGCAAGTGCGTCTCATTCTGGTGGACCCGAAGATGCTTGAATTGTCGGTATATGAGGGCATTCCACACCTGCTGGCCCCGGTGGTTACCGACATGCGTCAGGCCGCCAGCGCCCTGCGCTGGGGCGTGGCGGAAATGGAACGCCGCTACAAGCTGATGTCAGCGCTTGGTGTCCGCAACCTGGGGGGCTATAACCAGAAAATTCGCGAGGCGATCAAGAATGAGAAACCCATCCTCAATCCACTGAGCCTCACCCCGGAAGCACGGGAACCGTTGGAGGAGATGCCGGTGATTGTCGTGGTGATAGACGAGCTGGCGGATCTGATGATGGTCGTGGGCAAGAAAGTCGAGGAGTTGATTGCCCGGCTTGCCCAGAAGGCGCGTGCGGCGGGAGTCCATTTGCTTCTCGCCACTCAGCGGCCTTCCGTGGATGTGATCACCGGGCTTATCAAAGCCAATATTCCGACACGCGTAGCTTTTCAGGTATCAAGCAAGGTGGACTCGCGCACAATCCTGGACCAGATGGGAGCGGAAGCCTTGCTCGGACAGGGCGACATGCTTTATCTGCCCCCTGGAAGCGGGTATCCGCAACGGGTTCACGGTGCTTTCGTCGCCGATCAGGAGGTGCATCGGGTCGTGGAATATCTCAAGGAGCACGGCGAGCCGCGGTATGTGGAGGGTGTGCTTGACGCATCGGATGAGGAAGGCGGGGGAGGCGGAAATGGCGGGGTAGCGGGGCAGGAAGGCGGCGAGAGCGATCCGCTTTACGATGAAGCTGTCGCCATCGTGCTCAGATCTCGACGCGCTTCCATCTCCCTGGTGCAGCGGCATCTGCGCATCGGTTACAACCGGGCTGCGCGGTTGATTGAAGAAATGGAGCGCGCAGGTCTGGTCTCGGCCATGCAAAGCAACGGCAACCGGGAAGTCCTGGTTCCTGTGCGGAACGAATAGAAGGACCCAGCTGGACTGTCGGCGGAGTTCGAATAAAATTATGAAGCGTAACAAGAAGTAGGGCGGGCTTTGCCCGCCGCTACACCGGCAGGTAGTAAAGTGGCGCTGGATGGCTAAAATAATACCGCCCGTTCCCCGACAGGAGAACGGGCGGCTATGCGGGCTATGCGTGTGTCAGCGAGTCAGTCCTTAAAACGCTTTGTCGTACGGTACGATGCGGTTGTTGAGGATGACTTTGCTCTGGCCGTTCCAGACGAC
>NZ_FOHI01000016.1 GCF_900111585.1 Nitrosospira multiformis | reverse complement strand
CCAAACTTGTACCACTTCGAGTCATACCACAGCGACATGTCGTAGTCCCGGCCGCTCGTCTTGGCCTGGCTCGACGTTCCCATCGTTGTTGCCATGTCGTTTCCTCCTATTACAAATACACATTGGAGATAACATTACACCATTCCGTTGGCGTGGAGTGGAAACTGGAACTAAAAACAAAAACCCCGCCGCCAGCGATGTATAGACTTTTTTACTTTACCATTGGTTCCCGGTAACGGGACATTATTCATGCTTCTGTTGCCTGACATCGATTGTGGAACTTCGAGAGACGCCTTAAATTGCCTGCCGAAGCGGAGCGGCTTATTTATAATTACCGTGATCCTGTTCCTTGCCTGGCTCCAATCCATAGTCAAAATCATGAAGCTATCCGAAAAGTTCTGTTTGTTCCTTTTTTTCCTTTTATTTACTTCCATAACCAATGCAACCGGAATCGGCAGTCTCAAGAGCTTCATGTGGAATGCACGCACTGTCCGCGCAGATTTCTCGCAAACCGTTCTCGACAGAAGTCGCCATATAGTGCAGACAGCAAGCGGCGCCATGCAATTCGAGCGTCCCGGAAAATTCCGCTGGATATACGAGAAGCCTTACGAACAATTGATCGTCGGGGATGGCGAGCGCATCTGGTTTTACGATCGCGATCTTGATCAGGTAACCGTGCGAAAGCTCGATGCCGCCATTGGCAGCAGCCCTGCCGCGCTGCTTGCCGGAAACAATGATATCGAAAAGAATTTCCATCTTCTGGAAATCGGCCTGCAGGGTAACATCGAGTGGGTGGAAGCCACGCCCAAAACCCGGGAAAGTACATTTGAGCGGGTGCTTCTCGGATTTACCCTGGAGGGAATACTAAGAGTCATGGAATTGCACGATAATTTCGGCCAGGTTACCGTATTCGAATTTTCGGGTGTGGAACAAAACCGCAAGCTTCCTCCGGACTTGTTCAAATTCAGTCCCCCGGCGGGGGTGGACGTGATCAGTGAGTGATCTGTTCGAGCAGACCCAACCTCCCGCACCGCTGGCGGAACAGTTGCGTCCGCATGAATTGAAAGACGTGGTAGGTCAGCCCCATTTGCTGGGTCCCGGCAAACCGCTGCGTCTTGCATTCGAGTCCGGCAAACCTCATTCAATGATACTGTGGGGCCCGCCCGGCTCAGGCAAGACCACGCTGGCTCGCCTCATGGCCTCGGCGTTTGATGCTGAATTCATTGCGCTGTCCGCCGTGCTAGCGGGAGTCAAAGATATTCGTGACGCAATCGAACGGGCACGTGTAGTTTTGCACCAGTCCGGGCGCCATACCATCCTGTTCGTGGATGAGGTTCATCGCTTCAACAAGTCGCAGCAGGATGCGTTTCTGCCCTTCGTCGAACAAGGATTAGTGACATTTATCGGCGCCACGACCGAGAATCCTTCCTTCGAGGTGAACGGCGCACTGTTATCGCGTGCCCAGGTGTATGTGCTCACTGCCTTGTCCCCGACTGAGTTGGGCACCCTGTTCGACCGGGCAAAGAAGCTGGCGTTGGCTGAGCTGGATTTCACCGCTGATGCGCGGTCATTGTTGATCGAATACGCCGACGGTGACGCGCGGCGTTTGCTCAATCTTCTGGAACAGCTAAAAACCGCGGCGGCGGCTGAAGGAATATCAAGAATAGATGTCGATTACGTACGTGAGAGGCTATCTCGCGCCGCGCGCCGGTTTGATAAGGGCGGCGACGAGTTTTACGACCAGATTTCGGCGCTGCATAAATCCCTGCGAGGCTCCAATCCGCACGCCACGCTTTACTGGATGTGCCGGATGTTGGATGCGGGGGCGGATCCCCGTTATATCGCCCGGCGCCTCATTCGTGCCTCCGTGGAAGATATCGGCCTGGCCGACCCGCGCGCCCTGGGTATTGCGCTGGATGCTTCGGAGACTTACGAACGCCTGGGTAGTCCCGAGGGTGAACTGGCCCTGGCACAGGCCGCTCTGTATCTTGCCTGCGCTTCCAAGAGCAATGCTGCTTACCTTGCGTATAATAAAACCCGCTCTTTTATCGGTGAAGACAAGTCGCGACGGGTTCCGGAACACTTGCGCAACGCGCCCACGCGACTGATGAAGGAGATGGGATTCGGGCGCGACTACCGCTATGCGCACGACGATCCTGATGCATATGCCGCGGGAGAACATTATTTTCCGGAAGGAATGCCTGAAATTGAATTTTACCAGCCAACCAGCCGCGGATTCGAAAGTAAAATATCCGAAAGACTGGCGTATCTGCGCGAGCTGGACAAACAGGCAAAAAAAGAATCATAAGATAGAACCTGCGTCGATTTGGAGTCGAGATGTTAGATATTCATCTGTTACGTACGCAACTGGATCACGTTGCCAGGCTTCTTGCCGAGCGTAACTACGTTTTTCCTCTTGCTGAATTCAGTGCTCTGGAAGCGGAACGAAAGAATCTTCAAACCTGCACCCAGGAATTGCAGGCGCGCCGCAATGCCGCGTCGAAGCAGATCGGCAATGCCAAGAGCAGGGGCGAAGATGCCAGCGCGATTCTCGCAGAGGTCGCTCATCTGGGTGATGAGCTGAAGCAGGCGGAATCCCGGCTGGATCAGACACAGGCTGCGCTGCAGCACATCCTGCTGCAAATACCCAACCTGCCGCACAGCAGCGTGCCGGAGGGCAGAAGCGAATCGGATAACAGGGAAGTGCGACGTTGGGGAACTCCACGCACATTTGATTTCAGCCCGGCCGATCATGTGAGCATAGGCGAGCGACTGGGATTACTGGATTTTCCCACTGCCGCGAAGATCAGCGGCGCCCGCTTCAGCCTGCTGACAGGCTCGCTTGCGCACCTGCATCGCGCACTGGCTCAATTCATGCTCGATGTTCATGTCCGCGAACATGGATATACAGAGACCTACGTGCCCTATCTGGTCAATGCGGAAAGTTTGCGGGGTACCGGTCAGCTGCCGAAGTTCAAGGAAGATTTGTTCGAGGTTCCACGAAGAAAAACAGCCGAACCTCTCCTGGAAAACCAGCCGACTGCTGCAACGTTGCCATGGAATAGCAATAGCCCGCAAGGGGGGCATGACGATGATGATTTATACCTGATTCCCACTTCCGAGGTTCCGCTGAGCAACATCGTGCGTGACCGCATCGTCGATCCTGAATTGCTGCCTATCAAGCTCACTGCACATACCCCTTGCTTTCGCTCCGAAGCGGGAAGCTATGGCAGGGATACTCGCGGAATGATCCGGCAGCATCAGTTCGAGAAGGTGGAACTGGTGCAGATCGTCCATCCTGCACACTCCTATAAAGCTCTGGAAGAGCTGACAGGCCATGCCGAAGCAATTCTTCAGAAGCTGCAACTGCCTTACCGGGTGATGGCGTTGTGCACGGCCGACATGGGGTTTGCCGCAGCCAAGACGTACGACATCGAAGTATGGTTGCCGCAGCAAGACACCTATCGGGAAATTTCCTCATGCAGTAATTGTGAGGCATTCCAGGCACGGCGCATGCAGGCCCGCTTTCGCAATGAGAAAGGCAAGCCGGAGCTGTTGCACACACTCAACGGGTCGGGTTTGGCGGTGGGACGGACGCTGGTGGCGATACTGGAAAATTTCCAGAATGCAGACGGCAGCGTATCGATTCCCAAGGTTTTGCAAGGCTATATGGGCGGAACAGAGCGGCTTGTCCCCCGCAACGCATAAGGCAATCAGACGTATCTTTTTACTATTGTTACCATTGGAGAGGCTCGCTAACCATGCAAAATGTACCTGGCAGTGAAAATGTTCATGCGGCAATCGAGGATACATCGACTCTGGAAGCTGAAGTACGCAGCAGGATGACGCAAGGAGAGAATATAGAACAAGAAGTGCGGGATCTGACGGTAAAAGCTTTGAGCAGGCAAGGACATGACCAGGATTCACTGCGTCATGTCATGGGGGCAGTACTGAAAGGTGTACGTGAAGGAGCGCAGCAGAAGTTGCAATCTTCCTCTATTCAGGCGCAAACGACTTTGTCTCCCGTGAGAGATGCTGTGGCCGGCCTGGATTCTGCGTTGGCTCAACTGGCGGCGGCCTCGAAACTGACACTCGAAGAGGCCGCGGGCCGCGCGCAAACGTTTTCAAAAGAGGAGTTGACGCGTCTGCGTGCCAACCTTGAAAGTATTGAGAATCTTTTTTTCGAAACTTTGCAAGAGTCGGCTTCAGCTGCACAGGACCTGGTGGAGGTTACCATGCGGGATATTATTCTCCACGCAAAGCGAAACGGCACTGCGGTAGGCTCTCAGTTGAAAGATGCGCTCGAGGCGCTCAACCATCAATTGAAAGCGACCACCTATAGCCAGTTCGAAGCAGGTATTCATCTCACCCAGGCCATCACGGATACCCTGCGGCAAGCCGCGGCAAATGTTCTTACCGAGGTTGCGGAGCGGGTCAAGCCCAGCGATAAATCCGGTGGACATCACGGGTAGGAGGTCGGTTTCAGGCAGGCGCTCCGGTATTCTTCAGGACGGGGCGCCTCTCCCATGAGTTCGCGGTTCGTGGTTCGCCGCAGAGGTGACAAGGGGCTGCGATCTGGCGCAAATTCAGATACAGGATATGCGCTCAGATCTTGCATCCTTCCGTATCACAAGCGGGATTTTCCCCACCGTTCGCAGACGATTCCGTCACCGCAGACTCATCGAATTCTTCGGCCAGCAGCGCCCCAATCGAAAATCCTACGGTCAGATCGCTCACATGGCCGAATTTATGCAATCGAATGTGCCCTGTTTTATCGATCAGGACGAGAGTAGGTGTACCCTGCATCTGATAGGCGCGCATGGTCATGGGAACGCCCGTCGCAGCTCCGTCATATTTGTCTATCCCGATCGGAAAGCGCAACCGGTATTCATACGCAAACACTTCGAGCGCCTCGCGCCCCATCACCTCGTGATGCTCGAAAACCGTATGCAGTCCTATCACTGCAACACGGTTCGGATCAAACTCCTGATGGATTCTTTGCGCTTGTGGTATGCCCATCTGCACGCAACCGGGACAGAAAATCTGGAAGGTGTGGAGTACAACCACCTTACCCCGGAGCGAAGCGAGCGTCAGGGGGTGCGGCGTATTAAGCCAGCCGGAGGTTTGTAGTTCGGGTGCCATGCTTGCCCTGATGTTGGTACTTGTCTCGGCCATTCTGTACCTCGAAATAGCGGGTTTGAAAATAACGCATTATAAGGGAGCCGGCGCATAAGTCCCACCGACGATCCTATCGGTGTTCGCCAAGGAGTTCTCCGAAAGGGAGATCCACACTTCTCCTTCATGTTTTTCCGCAGATCCCTGTCTCGCGCAAATCGATGGGTTTTTCACCTTTTTCGGCCACTTGTCAGGGTTACGCCCAGATTGCCGGGCGATACCCGGTTTGCATAAATACAAAAAACAGGAGAGATGACAAAGTAATATATTTCGCCTCCATGGCGAAGCATTTCCACAATTCCAATAGGGTAAAATCACCACAATTGCAAGAGGGGAAAATAACGATTTTTAGTATAGGGTCATTATTGATTTTATTTGCCAGCATCATGTTTCTTCCTTGTACGCCTCATTTTGCTGTGGTAGAATTTGCGCGTTTCAGGAGCCGCTCTTTCGCAGATATGCAATGCGAATAATAGGGCGGGTGTCACGAGATTTCGGAAGAAATCAGATCGACTCAGATGAACAGAACAGGAGCGACTGGCGAAATCCGCATGAAACGGGCGTTTGAGTCATTTTTGCGCTCATTCATCCTGCTTGAATCAAGTCGGATGGAATAAGCGGAATGAATGAAATGCCTGGGGAATCATGACATGAACTTAAAGCGCGCAAGGGTGCCGAGCGGCTCCTGCCGTTCTGGGTTTCATGATGCGTTATCAATGTGAGTCAGGAAGCGATTTCGGATTCGATATGGCTGCGGAAAATTTAGCTGAGACTTCGAACCGAAACTTTGAACTTATCGACATGCCGTTGTTCTTAATGTTTGAATTCGCATAAGCCATAGAATAACACAATTACCGACATTCGCAATATGGATATTATGCCGAACAGATCAGATATCCGTCAGTTTGTCGCCGGCCGCGGCGATCTGAGCGGGCTCACATGGAGATGTTCTGTCTGGAAGCATTGCGTAATGGGTCGAACATTGTGAGATTTTGGAAGATTGGCTCGTACTGTAATCAGTAATCAAGTGGGGGGAAATATGAGCAGTAAAGCAGCAGCAGGTGTAGCGGGGATTGTGGCGGTCGCATGGAATTCCGGACTGGCGATGGCGGCAGCCGACCCCTACCAGTTAAATCTGCCCGAGCCGCAGACAGTCATTGCCCAGCAGATCTACGACCAGCACACGATG
>NZ_FOHI01000017.1 GCF_900111585.1 Nitrosospira multiformis | reverse complement strand
ACAACAACATCATTACGGAGTAAAGGAGAGAAGCAGATGTTAATGAAGCCTTGGCTGAGGCTGGTTACGCTTGCGTGTGGGGTGCTGTTTGCGGGCGCCACGTGGGCTAACTTTCCCAGCGTTCCCAAAGAGACGTATAAGGCGCTGAAGTTGGAGCAGTCGGCCTCGCCGAAGGATCTGCATTCGGCGCTGGTGAAGCGTTACAAGGATCCTGCGCAGGGAGCGGGACGTGGCACGCTGGCGAAGTACTGGGAGCCGATCCCGATGAGCATGTACTTTGACCCTGCCTCGTACTACAAGCCGCCGACCTCGATGAAGGAAGTAGCGGCGCGCGAGGAATGCGTCAAATGCCACACGGACGAATCGCCGGTATGGGTGAGTGCCTGGAAGCGGAGCACGCACGCGAACCTGGACAAGATCCGGAATCTGAAGCCTGAAGACCCGACGTACTACAAGAAGGCGAAGCTTGAAGATGTGGAGAAGAATCTTCGCTCGATGGGCAAGCTTGGGGCCAACGACAAGCTCAAGGAAGTAGGGTGTATCGACTGCCACGTTGACATCAACAAGAAGGACAAGGCAGACCACATGAAGGATCTGCGCATGCCGACGGCGGACGTATGCGGCACCTGCCACCTGCAGGAATTTGCCGAACGCGAATCCGAGCGCGACACCCTGGTATGGCCGAACAAGCAATGGCCGCAGGGACGCCCCTCGCACGCGCTGGACTGGAAGGCCAACGTTGAAGTCGCGGTATTTGCCTCCATGCCGCAGCGCGAGATTGCCGAAGGCTGCAGCATGTGCCACACCAACCAGAACAAATGCGACTCCTGCCACACGCGGCATGAATTCTCTGCTGCCGAATCGCGCCATCCGGAAGCCTGCGCCACCTGTCACAGCGGGGTAGACCACAACAACTGGGAAGCCTACTCCATGAGCAAGCACGGCAAGACCGTTGCGATCATGGGCGACAAGTGGAACTGGAACGCACCCCTGAAGGACGCCTACACCAAGGGCGGACAGACTGCGCCCACCTGTGCCGGCTGCCACTTCGAATATGAAGGCAAGTACAGCCACAACGTCGTGAGGAAGATACGCTGGGCCAACTACCCCGCGGTTCCTGGCATAGCCGAGAACATCAACAGCGAATGGTCGGAAGCGCGGCTTGACTCCTGGGTCAAGACCTGCACGCAATGTCACTCCGAGCGTTTTGCCCGCTCCTATCTTGAATTCATGGACAAGGGCACGCTGCACGGCATAGCCAAGTACAAGGAAGCGCACGCGGTGGCTGAGAAGCTCTACAAGGAAGGGATGCTGACCGGTCAGAAGACCAACCGTCCGACCCCGCTGCCGCCTGACAAGGAAATGTTCGCAGGCTTCACCCAGCTCTACTGGAGCAAGGACAACAATCCTGCTGCCATCGAGCTCAAGGTGCTGGAAATGGGAGAGAACAACCTTCCCAAACTGCACGTAGGGTTAGCGCACGTCAACCCGGGTGGCTGGACCTATACCGAAGGCTGGGGCCCGATGAACCGCGACTACGTCGAAGTCATGGACGAGAACACCAAGATCCGTGAAATGGCGGCGTTGCAGGCGAAAGTAGCGAAGCTCGATGCCAAGCGCAAGGCAAGCCTGTTCGACCTTGACAGCAACGAGAAGCTCTCGCTTGGCGGTCTGGGTGGCGGCATGCTGCTTGCTGGCACGCTTGCCCTGGCAGGCTGGCGCCGGCGCGAGAAAAGCGAGGGTGTCCGCAAGGACTGATCCCCTGTCTTGACTGCAAGTACCTCTAGCCGCGCCATCCTGGCGCGGCCTGGCTCCAAACTCCTCCCCTCACTGGGCATTCTGCTGGTGGCGGGAGGAATTCTTTTGCTCCTGTGGTTTGCCTGGGCGTGGTTCAACCCCGGGCCTGCCCCCTACCGCTACCAGCTGGCGGAAGAAGGCAGCGCAGACAAATTCCCGCAGCTTGGACTGGGCCACTGGCCGGATCTTTCCATTGCCCGGTATGAAGTCTTTGCCGAAGACATTCCCCAGCCGCTGGCGGTGCTGCATGCGGGCAGGCAGGGCAATGGCGCCCCGGTGAGGCTCGACTGGGAAAACCGCACGAGTGAGCTGCTGCTCACCACCGATCTCAAACTCAATGAACTGACCACTCTGGCTGCCGCCATCGACAAGTACGCGGGCAAGGACGCGCTGGTGCTTGGCTGGTGGGACACCTCGCGCCAGCTGAAGCTTCTCTCCAGGCGCGACACCCTGTTCAGCGGGCAGTTCTCCGATTACCTCGTCATACCCACGCCGTGGCAGAAGCAGGCTGACGCCATCCGCAAATACGAAGACGACTTCTGGGGCGGCAAGGCAGGACGGGAAGAGGCGCAGAAATTCGAGCGCTTTGCCGATGCCCTGATGGCTGAACCTCAAGCGGGTGCAGCCATCCTGCGCGAACTGGCAGGCGATCGCGAAGCCTATCTCGCCATTCATGTCACCGACCTGTACAAGCTTGGCATCATGCGTCCGGGCCAGTTCGACGTTGCCTATCGCAACTTCCCGATGGAAGGCAACATGCATGGCATGGTCGACTATCTCAAGAGATGGGTACAGGACAATAACTACAAGACCTACACCCTGCAATCCCTGTCGGACAGGCTGATGCGCGGCTACTTCCTCAAGGATGACAAAAGCGACCAGACCCTGATTGCGCAGATGCTGCCCTTCACCGAATCGATGCCGCTTGACCTGACCGCGGTGCAGCTCATCTACCAGACCGGGGGCTACTGGGTGTACAAGATACCGGGCGGCAAGGAATCTGCATCTGTCGGGGCAACCCCGGAGGATGCCGCGTCCTTTCCAGCGCCCACCTTGCCTCCGCCCTCTGAGTAAATCCGATATCCGCAGTTGACTGACAGGCAGTAGCAGGAGTTAATGACCACCCACTTCTGCTGACAGCCGCACCTGTAGTCCCACCGCCTGAACCCATCATCAAAACGTAGCAAGGTAGCCCGGGCTTTGCCCGGGAATGCTTTATTTACCTGAAGCAGGTCAGGCTCTGCCTGACAGCCTGTTGATTCCTGATTCAGGATGCGGAACAGGTCACGTCTGTTGCCCGCGTTTCTTCCGTTCATCCGTAGCCTTCGTCCCTCGTTCCCCGAGCAAGGCTCCCTCTCCCTGGGAGGAAGAGGGTCGTCCTGAATCCTGTCGAAGATCGAAGATACTCTGTACATCTGCACTCAGCACAGTGGCGGTACTCCTCTCAACTCGATTTAACCCGCAAAGCGCCCGTGCACGGGAACAGGGATTTTTGCTGTAGCGAATCGGCCCGGTGCGTACACCATGTGTTTCAGCACGCTCCCGCGCCCCTCCGCTGCCCGACCCCGCTTTGCGGGTCCCCCGTGCCGCGCTCAGGCACTACCGGTACCAGTGGTACCAGAAAGAGTGATGGTACTGGTGCTACCCGTCTGTATGAACCAGAGATACAGTATGGGCACAATAAAAAGTGTGTCCTGACATTGGGATCATTGCAAGAGCATTACAATAACAGGGAAATACAGTAAAAAAGAACAAGAACAAGGAGCAATGAAAAACAGGATGCGGATCAGGTTGTAGTCGCATGGAGCTGGAAGAAATACAAGAATCCAGGGATATAACGGAAACAACGGATATACTTGCCGAAAGAAAAAAGGAGGAAGGATGAACCATCGCATGACACTCGCCCTGGCCGCAGCAGCACTGTTTGCGGTCATGGCCGGCAGCGCGTCTGCCCAATCGTTTGAAGGCCGCAAGAAATGCAGTTCCTGTCACAAGAGCCAGGCCGAATCCTGGGGCAGCACGGCGCACGCCAAGGCCATGGACTCGTTGAAGCCCAACAACAAGGCCGAAGCCAAGAAGAAGGCCAAGCTCGATCCTGCCAAGGACTACACCAAGGACAAGGACTGTGTCGGCTGTCATGTGGATGGCTGGGGCAAGGAAGGCGGCTACACGATTGACGATCCGAGCAAGTTCCTGACCGGGGTAGGCTGCGAATCCTGCCATGGACCCGGCTCCAAGTATCGCGGCATCCACCGCAAATCCGGCGCTGCTTTCGAGAAATCGAAGAAGACCACCTCCCGCCAGGTACTGGCCGATGCCGAACAGGACTTCAGCTTCGAGGAAAGCTGCAATGCCTGCCACATGAACTACAAGGGCAGCCCGTGGAAGGGTGCCAAGGAACCTTACACCCCCTTCACCCCGGACGTGGACAAGAAATACACCTTCAACTTTGACAAGTACGTCAAGGACACCAAGGCCATGCACGAACACTACAAGCTCGATGGGGTCTTCACGGGTGATCCGAAGTTCAAGTACCACGATGAATTCCAGTCCAGCGCCAAGGTAGGCGAGAAAGGTTCGGACGACTGACATGGCGATGAAGACAGGTAGTGCCCTCCTGGTGGGCACACTCTTGGGCGTGGTGATGGCGGCGGTGGTATTGGGCGGGGAAGCGGCCGTCTCCACCACCGAATTCTGCACCAGTTGCCATTCCATGACTTATCCGGCCGAGGAGTTGAAGGAATCCTCGCACTATGGCGCCCTGGGCGCCAACCCCGGCTGCAAGGACTGCCACATCCCGCAGGGATTGCAGAACTTCCACCTGGCGGTGGCGACCCATGTGGTGGACGGGGCGCGCGAACTCTATCTTGAGATGGTCAATGACTACTCCACGCTGGAGAAATTCAACGAGCGCCGCCTGATCATGGCGCACGATGCGCGCATGAATCTCAAGAAGTGGGACAGCCGCACCTGCCGCACCTGCCACCGGAATCCGCAGCCTCCTGGAGCGGATGCCAAGGCTGCGCACAAGAAAATGGAGACGGAAGGCGCAACCTGCATCGACTGCCACCAGAACCTGGTGCACAAGGAGGTTGCAGAAACCGACCTGAACGAGAGCATCAAGCAGGGCAAGATGGTGCTCAAGCCCGAAAAAAAGGATGATGACGACGAGGAAGAGGAAGACGAGGAGTAA
>NZ_FOHI01000019.1 GCF_900111585.1 Nitrosospira multiformis | reverse complement strand
TGTCACCGGCAAATGTAAATTGATACAGGGTGGCAAGTGAGAATTGATACACCTCGACATAGGGATAATTGCCGCTTTTTGAGCGGCGATGTTTTCATACGAGGAGTACATGCAAATCAAGATACTGCACAAGCAAGGCAAGAGTCTGCGTGCCATTGCATGCGAAGTTGGCTGTTCGGTCAATACCGTGCGCAAGTATTTGGTTGAAGATTCGGTCCCTGCGTTCAAGGCCCGTCTTCCCCGCGTAACCAAGCTTGCGGCATTTGAAGCGTATCTGCGGCAGAGGGAGGCATCGGCTGCACCGGATTGGATTCCAGCTACCGTGCTATGGCGGGAGATACGGGAAATGGGCTTTACTGGCTGTGAACGGACGGTGCGCAACTTTGTTGCCACATTACGGCCGGCTCCAGCGCCTGACCCTGTGGTGCGCTTTGAGACAGCACCTGGTGACCAAATGCAGGCAGACTGGATCGAGTTTCGACGCCGCAAGTCATCGAGCTTATTCGCCTTCGTTGCCACGCTTGGGTACAGCCGGGCCAGCTATGTCGAGTTCGTTTCCGATATGCGGCTTGAGACACTGCTGGCATGCCATGCGAATTGCTTTGAGTGGTTTGGCGGTGTGCCACGCCGCACCCTCTACGACAACATGAAGACTGTGGTCATCGAGCGCAATGCCTATGGGCCAAAGCGGCATCGCTTCCAGCCGGGATTCCTCGATTTTGCCCAGCATTATGGATTCCAGCCACAGTTGTGCCAACCATACCGCGCCAAAACCAAAGGCAAGGTTGAGCGTTTCAACGGCTACCTGCGCCGATCCTTCTATGTGCCGCTGACCGCCCGCCTCAAGGCAGCGGGTCTTGAGCTTGATGTGACGACCGCCAATACCGAGGTCTGGCGTTGGCTACGGGAAGTAGCAGATGGGCGGGTGCATGGCACTACCCAGCGGCAGCCTGGCGAGCAATTGCGCGTTGAGCGGCCTGTCCTGCAGAGCTTGCCGCCGATATATCCAGCCTGGAACAAACCGGCAACAGCGGCAAGCGGTCAGGAACTGCGTGAGCGCTTTCATGACTGGCCGTCGCCAGTGCAGCATCCGTTATCGGTCTACGAGCAGTTCGTAGGGGTGCCGACATGAACCTGGCGCAGGAACGGATTGCCGAACTGTGCGGACAGCTCAAGCTCTCCACCGTTGCGGATGCATTGCCCCATCTGGCGCAGAAGGCTGTCAGCAACGATGCCAGCCTGACTGAATTCCTGGAGTCAGTGCTCAAGACTGAAGTGGCGGCACGTCTGTCACGGCAAAGAATGACCCTTGCCAGGCTTGCAAGCTTCCCTGCGATCAAAACCCTGGATAGCTTTGACTTCAGTGCTGCCACAGGCGTACCCAAGGCACAGATTCAGGAGTTGGCAAGCCTTGCCTTCATCGAGCGAGCCGAGAACGTGGTGCTGCTTGGGCCAAGCGGCACTGGCAAAACTCACATCGCCATCGCTTTGGGCTACGCCGCTACGCAAGCAGGCATCAAGGTTCGGTTCATCACCGCTGCCGACCTGTTATTGATTCTGACGACTGCGCACCGGCAAAATCAGCTTGCCGAGGCACTCAAGCGATTCGTCAATCCATATCGCCTGCTGATTATTGACGAGATTGGCTATTTGCCAATGAGCCGGGAACAGGCCAATCTGTTCTTCCAGGTAATCGCCAAGCGCTATGAAAAAGGCAGCCTGATCTTGACCAGCAACCTGCCGTTTGGGCAGTGGGATCAAACCTTCGCCAGTGATGCCACCCTGACCGCCGCCATGCTGGATCGACTGCTGCATCACGCCCATGTGGCGTCGATTCAGGGAGAAAGCTTCCGTTTACGTGACAAGCGCCGTGCGGGACTGCTGGCTCGAAATAGGTCCATCGAAGAGGAGGAGGTGCAATTGTAAAAAATCATCGGCAATACCATTAATACCACAGATGGGTGTATCAAATTTCAATTGCCGATGTCGAAAAAACTGTATCAGTTTTAAATTGCCGTTGACA
>NZ_FOHI01000020.1 GCF_900111585.1 Nitrosospira multiformis | reverse complement strand
ACGCCTTTTGGTTTTCCTGTGGAGCCTGAGGTATAGATGACATAGGCAAGGTTGTGTCGATGCAGGGCGGCTTGCGGGTTGCTGTCGGATTCCTCCTCGAGGTCGAGCCTGTCCAGCTCCAGCACCGGATGTTGGCCGGAATGGGGAATGCGCGATCGAATCCGGCTTTGCGTCAGCAGCAGCCCGATGGCACTGTCTTCTGCCATGTAGGCCAGCCGCTCCTGCGGATATTCCGGGTCCAGCGGCACATACGCCCCGCCTGCCTTCAGGATGGCAAGCAATCCCACCACCATGTCGATCGAGCGCTCCACCGCAATGCCCACCTTGACCTCCGGCCCAACCCCAAGCCTGATCAAGCGGTGCGCCAGGCGGTTCGCTCTTCGGTTCAGCTCACCATAGCTCAGCTCGACATCGCCAAAGACCAGGGCAACCGCTCCTGACCGCTCTTCAGCCTGCCGTTCGATCAGCTTATGCACGGGCTCCGCATTTTCATAGCGCTGCTCGTTGATCCCCCAGGCCTTAAGCTGCGCCCGCTCGGCTTCACTGAGGATGTCGATGTCGCCAAGGCTCTGCTGCGGATGCTCGGCCAGTTGCTCCAGAAGATGCAGATAATGGTCGCCAAGCCGTCCAATGGTGGCAGGCTCAAACAGCTCCGCGGCATAGGTGAAGGTGGCTTCCAGCCTGCCATCGGGCTGCTCGACCGTATCCAGGGTCAGTTCGAACTGCGCCGCCTGCTCGCTCAGCTCGTGATTTTCCACCGTGAGCCCGGGCAATTGCTCAAGTGCCCGGTAGTCTTCGCGCAGGTGGTTGTACATGACCTGAAACAGAGGATTCTGATTCAGGTTGCGTTCGGGTTGCAGGGCTTCAACCAGTCGCTCAAACGGCAAATCCTGGTGGGTCTGGGCACCCAGCGCTGCTTCCCGCGTCTGATCGAGCACCGTATGCAGGGACATGCGTCCGTCCATGAGGGCGCGCAATACCTGGGTATTGACGAAGAATCCGACGATGTTTTCTATTTCAGCCCGATGCCGGTTGGCAATCGGCACGCCCACACGGATATCCCGCTGGCCGGTATAGCGATAGAGCAAGCCCTGAAAGCCCGAGAGCAGCGCCATGAACAGGGTCGCTCCCTGGCTTTGCGCCTGACGCTGCAAGCGTGTAGCCAGACCCGCGGGTAATGTGAAGGTGTGGCGCGCCGCACGGTAACTGGCCTTGGAAGATCGGGGGTGATCGGTGGGCAATTGCAATACCGGGTGCTCTTCCCCCAACTGGCTGCGCCAGTAGGCCAACTGCCGCTCTTTTTCTCCCGCTTCCAGCCAGTTGCGCTGCCATATCGCGTAATCGGCATACTGGATCGGCAGTGCCGGCAGGGAGGATTCCTGCCCCTGCCCCTCCCGCTGCACCCGGGCCCGATAGTGGGCAGCAAATTCGTCAATGACAATGCGGTTGGACCAGGCGTCCGAGATGATGTGGTGCATCACCACCACAAGAAGATGTTCTTCCGCTGCAATGCGGATGAGGGCAACCCGAAGCAGCGGGCCTTGCGTCAGATCAAAGGGCGTTCCGGCTATCCGGCCTGCTTCTTCACCAGCTTGCGCTCTGGCTTGTTCCAACGGCAGTCCGGAAAAGTCGGTCAGCGGAATTTCAAGCCGCGGCTCATCTTCGATGATCTGCTCCGCCAGCCCTTCCGCATTGGCCCTGAATATCGTACGCAACGACTCATGCCGCCTGCCCAGCGCCGCAAAGCTCCAGCGCAGCGCTTCAATATCCAGCCTGCCTGTCAGCCGCAACCCCCCGCTCAAATGATAAGCCGTGCTCAA